>CAVQRS010000017.1:0-10163 GCA_963715345.1 uncultured Gammaproteobacteria bacterium | reverse complement strand
CGTGCAGTAAGGCAAATCGATTCATTCAGCTCGCCGCGGCTGACTGCCGTATCAGTTCCCACAACCTGGCCACATGGTCACGGGTTGTGCCCTCCACGCCGATTGAGACCCGAACCATCCAGCGCCCATCCAGCTGGGAAGGCGTCAGAAAAGCGTTGCCCGATGCATTGATCCTTTTCACCCAGGCCAGGGTGTGGGCATCCAGTGCCTCACCACACAGAAGCTGTCCGCGTTCGTCGAGGGGCACGTGGCGGATGCAGACAGTCTGCAGCGGTACGGGGGCGACGACTTCCCAGCCCTCGGCTGCTTCCACCTGCTCCCTGAACCAGCGGGCATTTTCGAGATCCCGTCGCAACCTGCTCCTGATTGCCTCGACACCATCCAGTCGGAGGTGGAACCAGAGCTTCAGGGCGCGAAAGCGGCGCCCCAGTGGTATGCCCCAGTCCCGGTACTGGGTCACCTGTCCGTCAGCGCCCGAACGCAGAAAGGAGGGATTGGTGGACATCACGGCTTCCAGGTGGGCGACATCGCGAACATAAAAGAGTGTGGTATCGAGGATGGTGCCCATCCACTTGTGGGGGTTCCAGGCCAATGAGTCGGCCTGTTCGATCCCCTGCCAAAGGTGGCGGCACTCGGGTAGCAGCATGGCTGAGCCGGCCATGGCCGCGTCCACGTGCAGCCACACCCCGTGACGGTTGGCGATAGCGGCGATCTCTTCCACCGGGTCCATCGCCGTGGTGCCTGTTGCCCCCACCGAGCAGACGATACCGGCGGGTATATTGCCGGCGGCCAGGTCCTGCTCGATGGCCGCGGCCAGGGCGCCCGGCAGCATCGCCCTGGTGTAGGGGTCTTCAGTGATCATGCGCAGGTTGTCGTTGCCGAAGCCGGCCAACTGCACGGCCTTGGCAACGCAGGAGTGAGCCTGTGTCGTACTGTACACGATCAGTGGTGCCGATACGGCCTGCAACCCGGCGCCGTTTTTGCTGAACTGGCTGGCGCGCTCCCGAGCCAGGATCATGGCGGTGGCGCAGGCGGTGGATGCGGTGTCGTATATAGTGCCGCGCCACTGGCTGCCCAGGCCGGTCAGTTCGCGCATCCAGTCGCATACGACTTCTTCCAGTTCCGTCAGCGCCGGGCAGCTCTCCCAGGAAATGCCCAGTGTGCCCATGCCGGAGCTGGCGATGTCGCCCAGCACCGAGGCCAGGGAGGCGTTGGAGGGAAACCAGCCGAAGTGCATCGGATGCTGCACCTGGGTGATGCCGGGCACAATTACCCGCTCGAGGTCTGCCAGCAGCGTGCTGAAATCATCGATGCCTGCGGGCGCATGCGCGGGCAGGGCGGCCCGCACATCCCCGGGCTCGACCTGGGCGCGCACAGGCAGTGAGGGAATCTGCTGGCGATAGTCGGCGATCCAGTCGATCAGCTGGTGGCCTGCCTTGCGAAATTCTTCGGGTGTCATACTGTAACCGCCTGTTGGTCATTGCCGTTCTGGAGGGGTTTTACAGGAGATGACCGGGGCGGGCAAACCCGGGCTGAGAGCGGCCGGCAAGCAATTGCCTGTGTCCTATTGTGATACTGCCCGTATAATCCACGCGCATACTTACCGGCCAGGAGAATTTACCCATGGATAACGTACTTGCACAGCCCCTGACATTACCCTGTGGGGCGGTTATTCCCAACCGCCTCGCCAAGGCTGCCATGACCGAGGGACTGGCGACGCCCCGGGGGTTGCCCACGCCCGAATTGGAAACATTGTACGGCCTGTGGAGTGACGGCGGTGCGGGCATGCTGTTATCCGGCAATATCCAGGTGGATGCGGACCACCTCGAGCGGCCGGGCAACGTGGTCGTCGACCGGGAGCCCGACGCGGCCATGCAGGCGGCGCTCGCGAGCTGGGCCAGGGCCGCGACCCGCAACGGCAATCACTTCTGGGCGCAGATCAGCCACGCCGGCCGCCAGACCCAGAAGATGGTCAATCCGCACCCGAAAGCGCCCTCCGCGGTAAAGCTGGGTATGCCCGGCGGCCAGTTCGGCCAGCCCGTTGCGCTTACCATTGCCGAGATCGAGGAAATCGTGCGCCGCTTCGGTGTCTGCGCCGCGGCGGTGAAAGCGGCGGGGTTTACCGGTGTGCAGGTGCACGCGGCCCACGGCTACCTGCTGTCCGAGTTCCTCAGTCCGCGCAGCAACCAGCGCACGGACCGCTACGGCGGTGCGCTGGCCAACCGGGCCAGGGCATTGCTCGAGGTGGTGGCCGCGGTGCGCGCGGCGGTCGGCCCCGACTTCCCGGTTGCGGTGAAGCTCAACAGCGCGGACTTCCAGAAAGGCGGCTTCGCCTTCGAGGACAGCCTGCAGGTAGCGGCGTGGCTCGAGGAGGCCAGCGTCGACCTGATCGAGATCTCCGGCGGAACCTACGAGCAGCCGCGGCTCATCGGGGTGGAGGGGATGGAGGCCGTGGAAGAACAGAATGTGGCCCACTCCACCATGATGCGCGAGGCCTATTTCGTCGATTTTGCCCTGGCGATGCAGGAAAAGGTGTCGATACCGCTGATGGTCACCGGGGGGTTCCGCCTGCGTGCGGCGATGGAACAGGCGATTACCGGCGGCGGCGCCGACCTCATCGGCCTGGGCCGTCCCATGTGCGTGATGACGGATGCGCCGGCGCAATTGCTCGCGGGTCTGGAAGAGCTGCCGCGCTACGAAAACCAGCTCGCGCTGTTACCGTCCTGGTTGTCGGGGCTCAGCCGGATAAAGGCCATCCGTCCCCTCACCATTTTCGCAGTGATGTACTGGTACTACGCCCAGCTCGAGGAGCTCGGCCGTCACGGGCGGGCCAAACCGTCCATGTCGGTGTTTGCGGCCACCAAACAGGTCATGGGTGGACAGAAGGCATTGCTCACCGGGCGCTAGCGCCGCATGCGGAACCAGCCCCAGGCGCACAGCGTGCCCGCCATTGTCACCAGCAGGCCGGGCAGGATGTGCATCTGCAGGATATGTGCGGGCACGTACATGCAGGCGAGCTGCATATACAGGGCGGGCAACATCGCCGCTGCCAGGCAGAACAGGAAGGCGCTGTAGACGGGCCGCAGCGGGAAGAAGCGGCGGCTGAGCAGCAGGGCCAGGCACGCCGGCGGCAGGGCAAACAGGAATGTTTCGACAACACAGTGCTCGCGCTTGCCCAGCATCGATGGCTCGAGGGCGGGGTAGGACAGGTCCAGCACGTAATTCGCCAGCCACAGCAGGATGAGTCCGAGGCCGATCAGCACGCCGCGTCGGGTGGCCGCCCCGGGTACCGCGGTGCGAAAGGCCATCACCGCGATAAAGGCGATAGCGACGGCGCCCAGCGCCATCTCCAGCAGGAAACGGGGCTCGGTAGCCAGTTGGCTGAGGGCATTGGCGCGAATTGGCCCGAACCAGGAAGTGATGCCAATGACGAAGCCGACGCTGGTGATCAACCAGAGCAACGCGGTGAGGTTCGCCGACAGCGGACGTCGCACGGGCTGCAAACCGCTGCTGAGACTTTCGATCAGCTTGTCGGTGTCGCCGCTCATAGGTCCGCCTCCAGCAGGCGTGTAAGGTTACCGATAGCGCGATGTACTCGCACCTTCACGGCGCCCTCGGAGATTGACAGGTGGGTGGCAGCTTCTGCGTTGCTCAGTCCGATGAACTTGGTCAGTGTCAGTACCTCTCGGTGTTCTGGTGACAGGCGGGCCAGGAGTCGTCCCTGCGCAATGTTGTTTTCAATCTCACAATCCTGCCCCTGCAGCGAATCCGGCTGCGTTACCTCTTGTTGCAGCGCCAGCTTTTGCTGGCTGTGTTGGCGCCTCAGCGCATCGATAGCCTTGTGGCGCACGATGGCGAACAGCCAGGGCCGGAAGCGACGGCGCGGATCATAGCTGTGGCGGGCCTGGTGGATTGCGATCAGGCTGTCCTGCACGCAATCATCCACGAAGTGCTGCCGACCGATGCGGCTCAACAGGTAGTGCTTGATGACTCTGGACAACTCTATCAGCAGTTGCCGGTAGTCGTCCTCACTGCCATGTTGGGCGCTGCACATCAGCGCGGCCCAGCGGGCTTCGTCAGAGTCATCGGCACTACTATCGGTGTAAGCCATAGATTGGGTTAAAGCCGCACCGTTTGGTGCGGCGTTCAGGTCAGGAATCAATTCATACGTCTGACCGTTATCCTGGCAACAGAGTTCCTCCAGTCGTAGGTCTTGGGGTCGATGATGACATTGCCGGACGAATCCTCGTCTCCCAATTCGTGTATGCCGTTGCCGATATGGACAAAGCCCTCGTCGCCCTCGTTGGGCCCAGGTGAGTAACCCTCACCCGCACCGCCGCATTGGGGCCCGGGAATGTTGGCACAGTTCTGGTCATTGTACTCGGTGCCCGCGTCATAGGCCGGTACCAGCTGCATTACAGCTCCTGAAGCCGGCAGTTTGAGCCGGTTCATGGCAACAAAATTGTCATTGGTCGGGATCATCATGGCGGCCACACTGATGTAGCCGCGCCCAGGCTGACCCGTCACCACCACGGAGCTTTGCTCCCCCGGGCCCAGCAGGCCTGGAATGGTCTGGATATCCATGGCCACACCGCCCAGCGCCTCTGTCAGTGGCCCGGTATCGCCTGCCTCGGCCAGCACTTCCAGCTGTTCGCTGGCGGGTTCACCCAGCCTGAACAGGATGGCGTCCCCCGGGTGGGTGACCACCAACTGGGGCGTAAAGGACTGCCCGGGGGTGATATTGGTGATGGTCACTTCATAGCGGGCATTGGACTGGGCGGTGGCGACGCCGGCTGCCAGGCACAATGCCATGGCGGTAACGGTTTGCTTGAACATGGTTTGTTTCCTCTTTTACTGGATGGGTTCAGTAACCAATTCGGCTCGTAGCGATAAAAAGTTACAGCGGATGGGAAAAAACTTTGGTCGCGCTGCGAAGGCGGGAGTGTTGCCGCTCCCTGTCGCGGCATTAATACAGCAAGATTACCTGTTGGCTGTTTGCCTGATTTGCCCTTAATCTGCCCGCTGGCCAAACCCGGAAAAACGACCTGTGCAATGGCAAGGCTGGCTGACGCTGGCGCTGACTTTCGCAACCCTCCTGACCCTGTCGTTCACCCGACTGCGGCCGGCGCTGGTAATGCTGGTGGCGCTGGGTGTGCTGATTCTCAGCGGGGTGCTGCCGGTCGCCGATGCGCTGGCGGGCTTTGCCAACCCGGGCACCATGACCGTCGCCCTCATGTTCGTGGTTGCCGCGGGGGTGCACAACTCCGGCGGGATAGACCTGCTGGTGGAAAAGGTCCTGGGCAGACCGGCGTCCCTGCGCTCCGCGTTGCTGCGCGTCAGCACGCCGGTGGTGTTGCTCAGTGCCTTCCTCAACAACACCCCGGTGGTTGCCACCATGATACCGGCCATGCGCCTGTGGGCTCGCAAGATCGGCGTCGCCCCCTCCCGGCTGATGATACCGTTGAGTTACAGCGCAATTCTCGGCGGCACCGTCACCCTTATCGGCACCAGCACCAACCTGGTGGTGAATGGCCAGTACCAGGCATTGACGGGGGCAGACGGCTTCGGCCTGTTTGCCATAACGGCGATAGGCCTGCCGGTAGCGCTCGCCGGGCTGTGCTTCATGTGGCTGTTCTTTCCCCGCTGGTTGCCGGAGCGCAGCAACGAATCCATGTTTTCCAGCCTCAGGGAATTCACCCTGGAGGTCACCGTGGCGGCCAATGGCCCGCTGGTGGGGAAAAGCGTCGTCCAGGCGGGGCTGCGTCACCTGCAGCGCATCTACCTGGTTGACATCATTCGCGACGGGCACGTGATCAGTGCGGTCTCGCCGGAGGAAATACTGGGGGGCGGCGACCGCCTGGTGTTCGTCGGCGATACCGAGGCCATCGCGGACCTGCTGCGGGTCAACGGGCTGCGGGCCTCAACCGACAGCGATCCGCACCCCGTGGGTCCGGGTAACCCGGAGCGCCGCCTGGTCGAGGTGGTGGTCTCCCCGCGCTGTGAGGCCATAGGCCAGGCGATACGGGATGTCCGGTTTCGCAGCCGCTACGGCGCGGCGGTCCTGGCGGTTGCCCGCGGGGGTGAGCGGGTTGAGGGACACCTGGGCAGTATCAGCCTCGCGGCGGGCGACACCCTGCTGCTGGAAGGTTCCCCCGACGTGATCAACCGCCTGCGCAACGTGCGGGACTTTCTGCTGACTACCGAGCTGGACATCGAACCGCCGCGGCATGAAAAAGCCTGGCTGTCCTGGGGCATTCTCCTGCTGCTACTGGTGCTGGTAACGACAGAGATGCTGTCCATGCTGGAGGGCGCCATGGTGGGCGCGGGCCTGATGCTGGCCGCCGGTTGTTGCTCGGTCACCCAGGCGGGCAAGAGTATCGACATGGGCGTGCTGGTGACCATTGCCGCCTCGCTGGCGCTGGGCGCCGCCCTGCAGGTGACCGGCGTTGCGGCCGTAATCGCCGCCCTGATTACCGACACCGGTATCCAGTCCCCGTGGCTGCTGCTCGCCCTGGTCTATCTCGTGGTCTCCGCGTTGACCGAGGTGATCACCAACAACGCCGCCGCGGTGCTGGCCCTGCCCGTGGCGCTGGAAGTCGGCCGCCTGGCCGGAATCGATGCGGAGCCGCTGGTGTTCGCGGTGATGATGGCGGCCTCGGCCAGCTTCGCCACGCCCCTGGGTTACCAGACCAACCTGATGGTCTACGGCCCGGGCAACTACCGCTTCAGCGATTTCCTGCGGGTGGGGGTGCCGATGAATCTGTTCGTGGGGGTCGTGACCGTGGGGGTGATCAGTTGGCGGTATGGGTTGTGGTGAAGACCGGACGCATCTGGAGCAGCGCATCCTCACGGGGTTGCCTTGCCCAAGCCCGGCTCTTTTCGTAGTTTCGAGGTATTTACTCTGAGGAATTGTTAACTATTCACCATTCCCGCGTTCCGAAGATTACTTGTTCATCTGCGCGCTAATTACCGTTCGTCGGCCATGCTAACCGTTTGTCTGACCGGTTCGAGAATAAGCGAATAAAAGTGCGCGCTAACTCTACTTTTCGAAGTTTTTCAATTGTCACTTCAGTCGTCGTTACCAAGAATGTGAGCCGTAACAGTTGCAACCTGGATTAAAAAGAGATGAACAGGCAGTTGGCAGCGTCGCAAGGCATAGTCGGGGAGCATTGACCCCTATTGAACTGATGATGGTGGCTATCATCGGGATGCGTTCGGTGGTTGGAGGTTAAATGATTTTCTCTGGCCGAAAATATAGTTCGACAGGATTTACTCTGGTAGAGCTTATGATCACTCTGGTGATAGTTGCGATATTGTTAAGTATTGCAGCGCCAGCTTCAAGAGCCTGCTGGAACGAAATCGGTTGCAAACTGCGGCTCACGGACTTTTCACCGACCTTATGTTGGCTCGTAGTGAAGCGATAAAACGCAATCAACCAGTGATTCTGTGCAAATCCAGTACTGGAACCAGCTGTACCGAAGATTCTGAGTGGGAGCAGGGATGGCTGGTTTTTGCCGACGGGGACAATGATGGGGATTTTGATGCGACTGAGACAGTAATCACGGTAAAGAATGCCCTGCATGTCGGTGACACGCTTAGAGCCGATAATACTATCGGAGATTTTACGGATCAGGTTGCCTATGCCACAGATGGCTCCGCCTCGGGTAGCGGTGTCTTTGTGCTATGTAATGCGGATGCAGACCTGGGCAACGCCAGGGAAATTGATATCGCGGTGACGGGGCGCCCGACACTACAACTTACCTCACTTGATTGCACCCCTTGATGAAGGCGTAATCGCACCTGAAAATAAGTCAAAAGCATCGACTAGGAGATAGTGCTCTCCGCAGGCAAACCGGAATGGGCCTGGTAGAAGTGCTGGTCGCCGTGCTCATATTCGCGGTGGGCCTTCTGGGTATGGCGGCGATGCAGTTGGCGGCCAAAAAAAGCAGTTATGAAGCAACCCAGCGTTCCATTGCCACGAGTTTATCCAGGGACATCCTCGAGCGGATGCGCAGCAATCCTGGGCAGATCGCTGCATATGTGGCAAACGATGTGGGAGATACGAGTAGCCCTCCGGCAACCCGGGAGCGGACTGTACTGCGGTTACCTGTACTCCAGCTCAGCTTGCTGTTTATGATTTATACGATTGGTACCAGTTATTGATCGGCGCGTCGGAACGCATCGATATCGCCGGCACCGCTTCCAACGCCGGTGGGTTGTTCGGGCCCAAGAGCGTGTATTTCTGATGTATCCGGTCTTGTAACTGTTGCCATTGCCTGGCGGGGCGTCAATGAGATGACCAATCCCGCCGAATCAGACTGCGGTGATGGGGACGGCCTTTATTATGGTACCTCGGACGCTCAGCGCCGGCTGTTGGTAATCACCCTTAGATAGAGCTAATCCATGAAAACGCGTTCTCCCTGTGTGCTTCGGCTGGTCCCAATAGCTGGCAGTCGGTCGAAAATGAAAGGACTATCGCTGGTTGAATTACTGGTATCCATCGTCCTGGGGTTACTACTTACCACGGGAATAGTCACTGTGTATCTCGAGAGTAAATCAAATTATATAGTTGAAGAGGAGATGGCCAGGCTTCAGGAAAATGGGCGCTTTGCGTTGAATTATCTGAAGCGTGAGCTGCATCTGGCCGGATTTTACGGTGGCAACCTCGATGCAGAGACTCTTCCGGCAGTACTGATAGGTGGTACTGATCGTGCGGCGACCAACTGGGCACTGGATGCCAGCGAGCCGGTAGATCTCATCAATAATTTCGCAAGTGCGCCGCTGAAAACTTCCAATGACAAGACCTGGACCTGCTTGGAGGCTTCGGACATAAAAGATGGTACCGACATTATATCCGTCAAACGCAGCGCTGGAGATGCGACGCTCAAAAATGGTGTTTTCTCCGCTGGAATAAATGCGGCGCAGGATGCCCAATGGTATCTGAGACTGGAAAATTATGGTGACATCATCGGCTGGGATTATGTGAACCCCGGTGAAAACTTTCCCTCGGGAGAAATTGGCTTGGGTTCCCAGGTCGACTATTGGGAAATGTACGCCAGCATTTTTTATATCCAGAAGGTCTCTGTTGCCGGAGATACAGTGCCAAACTTGTGTGTGGTACGCCTCGCCGGCGACAGGTGCCGGAATGCCTGGTTGAGGGCATAGAAGATATGCAAGTGGAGTTTGGTATTGACACCGACGGCGATGGAGTGGCGGATCCGCAGATGAAGATGCCCCATCGGCTGCCCAATTGAGAACCGCAGTTGTTGTTCGAGTCTATCTACTTTTGCGCAGCCTGGGAGAAATTGCGGGCTATAAAAATAGCAAAACCTATCAACTGGGACAAAAATCAGTAAATGCGAAGGACGACGGATTTCTGCGTCGGTATTTTCTACGACTGTTCAAATGCGCAACTCAACGTTGCCAGTGGGTTGAGGGTTCGGCATGCTGAAGGTGCCAAGTCAATCGATATTCCAAGACGAAAAACCGGGGTGCTGTGCTGTTTCTGGCGATGATTTTCCTGCTCTTGCTGGCCATTATTTCGGGCACTGTGATTCGAACCAGCATCCTGGAGTTCCAGATGGCCGGCAACGACCAGTTTCGGGAAGAAGCATTCCAACGTGCCGAGGCTATTGCGGCTAATTTGTCAGAGGATATCGACAATTTTCCCTGTGACAGGTGAGGTGGGCTACACGCTCTGTGATAGTGCCAGCAGTTGTAACGACAATACCCTCGCGCCGGATGCAAATGTTGCGGATGTACCTGCCGGGGTCAATGTCAATTACCGAATACAGCGTCAGGGCCCACTTTTAATAGAAAGCCTGCCTTTTGGCAAGCAGACACCGGCGCCTCCAGTAGTCAGGTTTTTGACGCGGCAATTTTTGAGGCTAGCGCCACGGTGGACGGACGTAGCGCTCGTCTGGGTAGCGCACAGGTAGTTCAAGGCATCGCTGTGCGCGTAGCCTCGTCGAATCAGTAGGAGTAGTGGAAATGAAAACTCGGCCTAGTCTTGGCGACCTGTGCATCGCTCTTTACATTGAAAGCGGCAGCGGATGATATTGAAATTTACCTGGGTGGCGCTGCCTCCGCAGGCAAACCATACGTCCATCTTATGCTGGATTACCGCCCCAGCGTATTCAGCACCCTTTGCACCTATGGTAGTG
>CAVQRS010000016.1:0-71881 GCA_963715345.1 uncultured Gammaproteobacteria bacterium | reverse complement strand
CTCCAGGTTCAATAAGGCGACCGTTTTCATTTGAAATTGCATCGGCCGGCTCCCTCCGATGTTAAAAGCCACTGTAGGAGTGCCGTTTGCCGCTGCTTCAATCGCCACCATACCAAATCCTTCCACGTCGCCTGGGATATCTACAATCGGAAATATTTGCACGGCTGCAGTGGCATAGCAGGCCTGCAACTCTTTGTCGCTGAGCTGTCCCTAAAAGAATCACTTTCGATCCAAGTTCCATTTGCTCGATCAGATTCAGAACTACCTCACCTTCCCCCTTTTTTATCAGTGCCTGGTCCGCATTATCCCCGATAATCAATAGTCCGCTGTTCGGTTCCGAAGCAAGGATGTAAGGAAGGCTGGCTTCGATAAATCGTGAAAGTCCCTTTCTCTGGGTCATGCGACCTACAAAGATCATGATGTTTTCGAATGGGATATCATGGGATCTCAGCCAGCTTTGCTGTCTAGCAAGATCTGGCATTTCAGGGAGGCTCGTGCCAGGGTTGACGACAACCAGTCGGTTTGAGGTTATGCCTCTTTCCAGCGCTAATTTTTTTGTATTTTCACTATTCGCTACGATCTTATCCAAGCGACGCAGAGACGCCAGAAAAACCCGTTGGTATACCCGACTATTGACAACTAGATCCAGTCCGTGGACATATGCCAGCGTCTTGCAGCCAAAGATTGCCCGCATTGTTAGGAGAGCTGGCGCAATGAGCCCGCTACCGCCAATAGCCAAGTCGAATTTGTTCTTACTGGCCGCTCTGGCCGAATGCCACAGCGAGAGTATCAGAAAAGGCGCCAGTGAATGGGAGGTTTCATGGACTTGCGCTTTTGCGGGTGCATATTTGGAACAGCCTCTTGGCCCGACAATCGTTAGGTCTGCATATTCGGCCAAGCCATGTGACATGTTCAGCATTAGCCTTTCCATTCCGCCGTTTAACGGTGGGAAATTTCTGGTGATGAGAAGTATCCGGATTTTTTTTTCGAGCAACTCATTAGATTTTAGTGAGCCTTTTATTGATTGATATACAGTGAGACTATTTGGCCTTCGCCAAATGGAAGACCTGATACTGCCATTTCAGAGGCCATATCGTTAGTGCGGTGGCCTGAGCTGCCCTAATAGGGGCGGCGTACCAGTGGCCTGTAGAGATCCATTTCCATGATAATACATGGAGATCCTTCCAGCGTTTATGGACCCTTAGGCCGGCGGACTCAAAGAGCGTATTCCACTCTTCAAGAGTTCGAACATCTTCCTTGGCGTCTACTTGATAGGTGCCACTATACAGGCCGAGCTTCCTGGTTAGAAAATCTTTATTTGGAACAAGGATAACGAAAGAAGCGTCAGTTTTGGCTACTCTAATCATCTCCTCAATGGCCGACTTTGGATTCAGAAAATGTTCCAAAGACCCGAGACAAGTAACAAGGTCGAAGACATCGTTATCGAACGGCAGCTGTTCTGCGCTACATGCGTGGAAGTTTCCTTCTGGCAGGGCCTTCTGGCAGAGTTTTATTGCATTCTCTGAAAGGTCGACTCCCGCAACCTGAGCACCTCTGTGGGAGCAGGCGGCTAGAAATTCACCCAGGCCACAGGCGACATCCAGGACAGAGCTTGAAGCGTTAACACCAAGTTTTGCAGCCAGGCTAATATGATGTGAGGAAGGTGCATTGCCAGCGTTTGCACCTTTATAATAGGTGTTGTCGTAAAATGATTTTATTTTTCTAAGTTCATCAGATTCGGAATTACTCAAACTAGTTGCCCCACTAGAGATAATTTGTCTCAATCCTCACAATCCGCGCGGGAATTACTATTTCCTGAGATAGCTCGGGAATCGCAAGAAGTCACGAAAATGAGTGTTTTATGGACTATTTTGAGTCATTTCCATGGCTTCACATGCATCAAAAATAGTTGCAATGGCTTGCTGGTGCGGTCCGAGAGCTCTATCGATTCGACGCAGGATCCCGTCGCGATCCAAGCCCACCCAAGCCAGCTGCTCTTCGTGGCTGCCGTGTTCCACAGCTTGATCGGGAAGTCCTAGATTGATCAACGAGACTGTTCTGTCGAGCCTAGCCAAAAATTCATTCACCGCCGACCCCGCCCCGCCGGCTACCGCATTCTCCTCCAGCGTCACCAGCAGTTCGTGAGTGTTCGCCAGGGCCATCACCATCCCCTCATCCAACGGCTTAACCCACCGCATATCCACCACCGTCGCGTTCAACTCCTCCGCCGCAGCCATCGCCTCGCTCAGCAAGGCCCCAAAACTCAAAATAGCCACCCGCTCCCCACGCCGCACTTCCACCGCCTTGCCGATCTCCAGTGCGGTCATCTCATTGGCGATAATCGCCCCCGGCCCGGTTCCCCTGGGGTAGCGAATCGCCGCTGGCCCCTTGTACTCGAACGCGGTGTACAGCATCTGCCGGCACTCGTTCTCGTCCGAGGGCGCGCCGATCACCATGTTGGGGATGCAGCGCAGGTAACTCAGGTCGAAGGCGCCGTGGTGGGTTGGGCCGTCCTGGCCGACCAGGCCGGCGCGGTCGATGGCGAAGGTCACGTCCAGGTTTTGCAGCGCCACGTCGTGGATCAGCTGGTCGTAGCCGCGCTGCAGAAAGGTGGAGTAGATCGCCACCACCGGTTTCAGGCCGTCGCAGGCCATGCCCGCGGCCAGGGTGATGGCGTGCTGCTCGGCGATAGCCACGTCGTAGTAACGGTCGGGGAAGCGTTCGGCGAACGCCACCATGCCCGATCCCTCGCACATGGCGGGGGTGATGCCGACCAGTCGCTCGTCCCTTGCGGCCATATCGCAGAGCCATTGCCCAAAGACGTCCTGGTACTTGGGCAGCTTCGGCCTGGCCGGCTGGGGCGGGGTGGCTGGCTGAGGTCCCTTCGGCTTGGGCTCGATCTTGTTGACAGCATGGTAGCCCACCGGGTCCGCCTCGGCGGGGGCAAAACCCTTGCCCTTGATGGTGCGGATGTGCAGGAACTGGGGCCCTTCCAGGTCCTTCATGTTCTCCAGGACTTTCACCAGTTGGGGCAAGTCGTGTCCGTCCAGCGGCCCGATGTAGTGAAATCCCAGTTCCTCGAACATGGTGCTGGGCGCCACCATGCCTTTCATATGCTCCTCGGTGCGCTTGGCCCACTCCCAGAGAAAGCTGAAGCGCTCCAGGAAGCGCTTGGAGCGCTCCCGCATGCCCAGGTAGGTCTTGGTGGCCCAGATCTTGGCGAAATAGTTGGCCAGCCCGCCCTGGTTGTGGCCGATGGACATCTGGTTGTCGTTCAGGATAACCAGCATATTGGGCCGCTCGTGGCCGGCGTGGGCCAGGGCTTCAAACGCCATGCCGCCGGTGATGGCCCCATCGCCTATGACCGCGATGACCTTGCGCTCCATGCCCTGTTGCCGGGCCGCCAGGGCCATGCCCATGGCGGCGGATATGCTGGTGGAGGAGTGGCCGACCCCGAAGGTGTCGTACTCGCTCTCGCTGCGCTTGGGAAAGCCGGACAGGCCCCCGGCCTGGCGCATGTTGTGCATCTGGCCCATGCGTCCGGTCAGTATCTTGTGGGGGTAGGTCTGGTGGCCCACGTCCCAGACGATACGATCGTGGGGGGTGCGGAATACGTGATGCAGGGCCACGGTGAGCTCCACCACCCCCAGCCCGGCGCCGAAGTGACCGCCGGACTGGCCCACGCTGTAGAGCAGAAAGGCCCGCAGTTCCTCGGCCAGCTGCAGTAACTGCTGCCCATTCAGTTCGCGCAGGGAGGCGCCCTGGTCGATGGCATCCAGCAGGGGGGTGGCGGGTGGCAGTACGGGAATTTCCGAGAGCATGGACGCGATTCTAGCGCATTATCGGCCAAAAGTAGCCCATAAAGCTTACGTTACGCGAAGCTCAGGTGTCTGCCTGGTCCTGCTTCAGGCTGTTTTGCAGCAGCACGGATATTCTCAGGTAGCCGTGCTCATTGAGGTTCACCCCGTCAATACGGAAAAAATCGGGATTCGGGGCTCCACTTCGCTGGGTGAGCAGGGCGTTGGGATCCAGAATACTGACCTGCGGCTGCCCCTGCGCCCATGTCTCCAGCAGGCTGGTGGCCCGGTCAATTTTCGCATAATCCCCGGGGTAAAGCGGCGTCTTGATTGGGGCAAAAACATAATACTTGCGGGCGACACCGTAGGACTCATCCAGTTGGATCAGGTTGCGGATGGCAGCCACCAGCTCTTCCGCGGATTTGCTGTCGCGGATGTGGAATTCACTGGGGCCCGGCAGTAATACCAGCGCGCTCGGCTGATAGTGGCTCACCAGCTCGGCATGGTAGTGGGTGATATCTTCCACTGTTGCGTCGCCGAGGCCCCGCATAAGCACGGGCCTGGGGCTGAGCAGGTCCTCGAGCCCGGGCCAGAGCTTCACCTGGCGCCCACCGAGAATCACGACCGGCTGCAGGGGAAGCTGCGTGGACTGGTCGACCGCCTCATAGGCCGCCACCTCATCCGCCCACGCCTCGGGGGAGGTTTCCAGGGACGCCAGCATATCCTGCGACACCAGGTAGGCCAGGTGAATGATGGGAAGCAGCAGTAAAACCGCGCAAAACGTACGCACGGCATTCCAGGAGTACATGCCGGTGGCTCTGGTTAATGTGACCCTTGAAGTGTGTCGCAAAAGCCCTTCGCTGGCAACGCGACCCCCTGTGACACGGTTCGCAACCTGGGCCCGAAAGTTTATGTTTATCGCATCTTGGGTGTAGGATTCAGGGCATGATCTATCAGCGCCATATTCCCTCGGACGAACTGTTCGCTGCCCAGCTCGAAGCGCTGATGCAGAACGGGCGTATCGCGACGTTGGGTGCACAGCTGGTGGGTGTGCTGGCCACTATCCTGCTGTTCTGGCAATACCTTTCGCTCTCGGTAATGCTGTTGTGGGCGGCCGGGTTTTTTATCCTGCTGCTGCTGCGTTCCCTGCAGATGAGCAATGCGCTGGTGGACCGCAGCTACCAGAGCAGGCCTCGCCAGGTGTTCTGGCAGTTGCTGCTCGGCACCGCCCTCACCGGCGCCATCTGGGCCGTTGCCTACATCTATGCGGCCAGCAGGGTGCCGGTCACCATGCAGTACATGTTTCTGCTGATCATCGTGATGATTACGGCCTTCTCCCTGGGTTATTCGGTGATGGTGCGGGAGTATTTCGTTACCTATGTTTTCGCCTCGCTTTGGCCCATCGCCTGGTGGAGCCTGGTGCACTACTGGGATCATTCGAACAACCTGTTGATCGGCCTGCTGCTATTGGCATTCTGTGCCCTGCTGATCTCGGTGAGTGATCGTGTCTACCATTCCTTCCGCAATATGATTTCGCTCAACTGGGAGCGGGAGACCATGGCCCAGGAGCTGGGTGACCTCACCACCTCACTGCGTGACCGCAACCGCCAGCTGCGGGATGCCCGGCGCCAGCTTACCGACCTTGCCAATGTCGACGAGCTGACCGGCCTGGGTAACCGGCGCCTGATCAACAAGGTGCTGCAGGACGAAATCAACCGCGCCCGCCGGGGCAGGACCTACCTGGCGGTTGTTCTGCTGGACGTGGATTATTTCAAGGACTACAACGACAACTACGGCCACCCGGCCGGGGACGTGGTGCTGAAACGACTCGCGGACGTCATGCAGCGGGCCACCAGCCGCGCCGGTGAAATGGTGGGGCGCTACGGTGGCGAGGAGTTCATCCTGGTGTTGCCCGGTGCCTCGGTCGAGGGCGCCGTGCGCACGGCGGAACGCCTGAAGGAGCTGGTAGCCCTTGAGGCGATACCCCATGAGAAATCCCCGCTGGGCGGCAACATCACCGTCAGCCAGGGCGTGGTCAGTGTCACCCCGGATGCCGAGCTCACGGCGGCAGACATCATCAAGCGCGCCGACACCGCGCTGTACCAGGCGAAACACCAGGGCCGCGATACGATTTGCGTCGGTTGACGGTTCAGTAAGACGAATCCTTGAAGCGATGAATCTGGCGCCGCTGGCGCTTGTCGGGGCGCTGCGCGGGGCGGTCGATCATGCCGCCGGCGGCCTTGCGGGCCGCGGCTGCTTCCTCGCGTTTGGCAATACTGTCCGCGGTCTCTTCATACAACAGTTGGGCCTCGGGGGCTCCCCGGCGCTGCTCACTCAGGGCTTTCACCACGACCACGCGCTCGTCCCAGCCCTGGCGGATCTGCAGGATGTCACCGGCGGAGATTTCACGGGACACTTTTACCCGCTGCCCGCCCAGCTGCACCTTGCCGCCTTCGACCGCGGCCTTGGCCAGGCTGCGGGTCTTGAAAAAACGCGCCGCCCACAGCCATTTATCCAGTCGTAGCTTGTCACCGCTCTGGTATCTGTCAGTCATGGGCGGGCAGTCCCTGCATGATCTCGTCGAAATGATGGATGCCGGGGAAGCGGGTGCTCAGGCGTTTCTGCCCCTGGCTGTCGGGTTGGAGCAGGGTCAGCAGGTGGGCGATGCCGTATTCCCGGGCCGAGTCCAGCACCCGCTCGGTGTCGTCGATCAGCAGGGTTCTGCCCGGGTCGAAGGGGTGCAACGCCTGCAGCCTGTGCCAGAACGCCTGGTCCTCCTTGGGCGCCTGCAGGTCGTGGGAAACCACCACCCGGTCGAACCAGCCCGTGATGTCCACGTTGGCCATCTTGATATCCAGGGTCTTGCGGTGGGCATTGGTGACCATGACCACGTCGAGCCGGCTCGCGTGCAGTCTCGCGAGGAACTCCAGGGCGAAGGGTCGCACGCGGATCATATGCTGAATTTCCCGCTTCAGGGCCGGAATATCCATCTCGAGTTGCTCCGACCAGTGATCCAGGCAATACCACTGCAGGGTGCCCTCGCCGCTGTGGAATGTTTGCTGCAGGTGGGCGGCGGAGGCCTCCTCGCTGATCCGGTGCTTGGCCGCGTAGAGCCGGGGCAGGTGATCCATCCAGAAATAATTATCGAAATGCAAATCCAGCAAAGTGCCGTCCATATCCAGCAGTACGGTATCGATTGCGTCCCAGTCGATCATTTTCCCAGCCCTTTGTCGTGGCGTGATTATGCCCGTTTTCAGCCGGGATGCCAGCGCCCGCCTGCGACAGTGGTATAGTGCCCGGGTTGTCATTGGGAGGATATGTGCAGGAACTAGCGAGCCTCGTCGATCCGCTGCTGGAGCTGTGCAGAGAGGCCGGGGTGCTAATTTGCCGCCATTACCACGCCCCGGGCACTACCGATTTTGAGTACAAGGACGACAGGTCGCCGCTCACCCTGGCCGACACGGAATCCAATGTCCTGCTGCAGGCGGGGCTGGCGGCCCTGGACCCGCAGCTGCCGATCCTGTCGGAGGAGTCGCCGCCGGCCGCCCTGGTCGGGCGCCGTAGCTGGCAACGGTTCTGGCTGGTGGACCCGCTCGATGGTACCAAGGAGTTCCTTGCCGGTACCGGGGAGTTCACCATCAATATCGCCCTGATCGAGGACCACCGGCCTGTGCTGGGGGTGCTCTACCTGCCGCTGGAGCAGATCGCTTTCGTCGGCATCCCCGGGCTGGCCGCTCACCGCTACCACTATCGACCCCAGGGCCAGTGGGAGCGCCATCCCGTGGCGGTGCGCAAACTGGTGCCAGGCATGGAGCTGGCGGTGCTGGCCAGCCGTCGCCATCGCAACGATAAACTGGAAGCCTGTCTCGACTGGCTGCATCGGCACTGGGGCCCGGTGCAGAGGCTGGACAGCGGCAGCGCCCTCAAGTTCTGCCAGCTGGCGCAGGGCGAGGGTGATTTCTACCCCCGCTTTTCACCCTGCTGCGAATGGGACACCGCGGCGGGCCAGGCCGTACTGGAAGCCGCCGGCGGCGCCCTGCTCGACATGGCGGGCAATCCGCTTCGCTACAACTGTCAGGAGTCCCTGTACAGTCCGCACTTCTACGGGATCGCCGACACCGGCAACCCCCTGTGGCGGGAGCTGCTGGCCGAGGGGATGGCGTGACCTGTCCCATCCCCCGCCGAGAGTGCTTGTGCAGGGCTTCCCTGTGGGTATAGAGTTGCACTCTTATTGCAAAACAGTAGCGGTATTGCCGGTTACAGCATGAGCGAGTTTACCCACAATGGTGCCGGTTCCGGCGACGACGCGGCCAACGAGCCGCTTACCCCCGCCATGCGCCTGCTGCAGCTGCAGACCCGGCACCGCGTGCTGGACACCAAAATCGCCGAACTCTACAGCTTTCCCTACCAGAACCAGATTCTCCTGCAGCGCCTGAAAAAGGAAAAACTCCGGCTGAAGGACGCTATCGAGCGCCTGAAAGACGAGATGATTCCCGACCTCAACGCCTGACCGCCCCGGTTCAGCAGCGCTCAGCGGCCAAAAGGCAGCTCCCCCAGCGAGCCCTCCAGTTCCAGCAACTGCCGCTTGATCCCCAGCCCTCCGGCAAAACCCGTCAGGGAGCCGTCGCTGCCTATCACCCGGTGGCAGGGCACGACCACCGGCAGGGGGTTGCGGCCGTTGGCCGCTCCCACGGCCCGCACCGCGGCGGGGTTGTCGATCGCCATGGCGATATCGCGATAACTGCGCAGCTCGCCGTGGGGGATGGCGGACAGTGCGGCCCATACCCTGCGCTGGAAGTCGGTGCCCGCCGGCTCCAGCGGCAGCTCGAAGTGGTCCCGGGTGCCGGCGAAGTAGTCGCGCAACTGGTCGGCGCAGGCCTCCAGTGCGGGATCGCTCACCGGCTTGTCCTCATCCGCGGTGCTGTAATGCCCCTCGAATTCGATTTTAACCAGGGCCGCGCCGTTGGAAACCAGGCGTAACCTGCCGATCGGGGTATCCAGGAACTGGTAATTCATGGGCTCAGGCTCCTCCAGAGCAGGTTGGCGGCGTAGGAGCGCCAGGGGCGCCAGTGTGCGGTGTGGTGATTCAGTGGTTCGCCCGGGCCGGCAAGGCTCTGCCACGCCTTTTCCAGTCCGAGGTCCCTGTTGGGGAAGATGTCCGGGTCGCCGCCACCGCGCATGGCGACCATGGCCAGGGTCCAGGGTCCCACTCCCGGGACCTGCTCGAGCGCGGCCAGATCCAGTGTGTCCTCGCGGTCTCGAAATTGTGAACACAGGGTCCGCAGGCTGTCCCGGCGCCTGCCGGGCATGGGGAAATGGCTGTCGTCCAGGGTGGCGATTGCCCCGGCGCCGGGAAATACGGGGTGTGCGGGGTCGTCGCAGGTCGCCGCCGCCAGCCGGCCGCAGATACTGCGCGCCGCGACGGTGCTGACCTGCTGGCCGACGATCGCGCGAATGGCGGCCTCGTACAGCGACCAGTGTCCCGGCGCCCGCATCCCCGGGAATTGCTCCAGCAGTGGCGCCAGGGCGGGGTCGCGCTGCAGGGCGTCAGCGATAACCGCCGGATTGGCATCCAGGTCGAACATGCGCCGCACCCTGGCAACAATAGGCATCAGCAGGCTCTGGTCCGGTGTTTCCAGCTCGAGTTGCAGGGCGTGACGACCCGCCAGGGGGCTGACCCGCAGGGTGGCCGGCCCGCCATCCAGTGACAGCCTGCGCTGGTAGCAGTCGGCGCTGACGGTCTCGACACCGGCAATGGCGTGACGCTCAAAAAACGCGATGACGCTGTCCCAGTCGTAAGGGGGCCGGTAGTGCAGTTGCAGCCTGATGCCACTGCCGCTGGCGGGCGTGGCTCGCCGGCGGCGCAGCTCTGAGGGGGTCAGCCTGAAACGCTTGCGCACCGCGTCGTTGAAGCGACGCACACTGCCAAAGCCCGCGGCAAAGGCAACATCGGTGATGGGCAGCGTGGTTTCGCCCAGCAGCTTGCTGGCGAACAGCAGGCGCTGGTGCAGGGCCACCGCCTGGGGTGAGCAGCCCAGCTCGCGCTCGAACAGCTTGCGCAGGTAGCGCTCTCCCACGCCCAGCCGCGCCGCCAGTCCCGCCAGCGAGGCTTCGTTGAGCGCCCCCTGCTGGATCAGCGCCAGTGCGCGCTGCACGGTTGTGGACGTTCCCCGCCAGGCGGGGCTGTCCGGGGCGGACTCGGGCCGGCAGCGCAGGCAGGGTCGATAACCCGCTTCAGCCGCCTGTAAGGAACTGCGGTAGTAGCTGACATTCTCCTCGGAGGGCGCCCTCGCGGGGCAGACCGGGCGGCAGTAGATGCCGGTGGTGCGCACCGCCAGGAAAAATTCCCCGTCGAAACGGGGATCCCGGGACAGCCGTGCCCGGCGGCAGGTTTCCGGGTCCGGCGGATCGATCTGGCTGCTGCTGGGAGATTGGCTGTACATGGCGTCAATATAGGCCTCTCCAGCGCGTGATACTAGCCAGAATCGGCCCTCACAGTTGTGCCTCTCCCGCTGGATTTCCTGCCCTGGCGTATTACACTGTCGCGCTCAGGAAAACGACCCCGCCCGCCGAGGAGAAAGCATGATGCGTCTGATCTTGATTCCAGCCATGGCCCTGCTGCTGGCAGCCTGCCAGTCCGCCTATTACGGCGCCGCCGAAAAAGTGGGATACCACAAGCGGGATATCCTGGTTGACCGGGTCGAGGACTCCCGGGACGCCCAGGTCGATGCGGAAGAGCAGTTCCAGTCGGCCCTTGAACAGTTGAAGGCACTCAATAATTTTGACGGTGGCGAGCTGGAAGACATGTACGAGAAGCTCGCGGACGAATACGAGGACTCCGAGGAGGCGGCGCAGGAGGTGCGCGACCGTATCGACGGCGTGGAGAACGTGGCAGGCGCCCTGTTCAAGGAGTGGGAGCAGGAAATAGAGGAGTACTCCAGTGCCACCCTCAAGGCCGACAGCCAGGCAAAGCTGCGTGAAACCCGCACCCGCTACGATGCCATGATCGCCGCCCTGCGCAAATCCGAGGCCAAGATGGATCCGGTACTGGCGGCGCTCAAGGACAACGTGATGTACCTGAAGCACAATCTCAATGCCCGCGCGATAGCGTCGCTCAAGGTCGAATTCCAGTCGATCGAGGACAATATCGGTCTGCTGATAGCGGAGATGCGCAAGGCCATCGACAGTTCGGACGCCTTCATAGCGAGCATGCAGTGAGCGCAGTTACCACCTCATGAACCTGGTCGTATACGCGGTACCGTTTTTTATCCTGGCCATCATCCTGGAGTGGCTCTACGGCCTGGCGCGGCACCGCAACACGTTCCGCCTGAACGACAGTATCAGCAGTCTTTTCCTGGGTGTGTTGAGCCAGGCCCGCCGCTTTGTCACGCTAGGGATAGGGGGCTATGTCTACTATCTCATCACGCAGTATTTTTCCCTGCCGCTGATGGACGCCAGCCACTGGTTCACCTGGGTGCTGGCCACGGTCCTGTATGACCTGTGCTACTACTGGCTGCACCGGATGGGGCATGAACGCACCATCCTGTGGGCCGCCCATGTGGCCCATCACCAGAGCGAGGACTACAACCTCACCACCGCGCTGCGCCAGACCAGCACCGGGCTTCCTGCTGGGCTGGATTTTCTATATACCGATGTACCTGCTGGGTATTCCGGCTGAGGTGGTGGTCACGGTGGGGGCGATCAACCTGATCTACCAGTTCTGGGTGCACACCGAGCATGTGCCGAAGCTGGGCTGGTACGAGTGGGTGTTCGTCACCCCGTCGAACCACCGGGTGCACCACGCCCAGAACGATATCTACCTGGACCGCAATTACGGCGGTATTTTTATCCTCTGGGATCGCCTGTTCGGTACCTTCCAGGAAGAGCTGGCCAGCGAGCCCCCGGTGTACGGGATTCGCGGCGCCCTGAAAAGCTGGAACCCGGTGCGGGCCCTGACCCATATCTATGTCGATATGTTCCGCGACAGCTGGCATACCGCCCGCTGGCGCGACAAGCTGCGGGTCTGGGTGGGCCGCACCGGCTGGCGCCCGGAGGATGTGGCCCGGCGATTTCCCCATACCAAAACCGACCTGGCCGGCTTTCGCAAATTCGACCCGGCGGTGTCGCCCCTGGTTGGCTGCTACGCCTTCGCCCAGCTGGTCGCCGCGGTGGTGTTGCTCGACTACATGCAAAAGACCAGCCTGACTTACTGGGGCGGGTTTGCCCTGTGGGCCATGCTGCTGGCGGGTACGGTGACCACGGCGCTGTGGCTGGAGGGCTGGCATCCGCAGCGGCTGCTGCGCTGGGAGTTACTGCGCCTGGCGGCCCTGTCCCTCCTGCTGCTGGCGGCCTGGTCGGCCGGCGCGGGCAGCGTGATACTGCTGGCGGGCATCCTCTACAGTCTGGCCAACCTGCTGTTGCTGTTCCTCCTGCGGCGCAAGCCGGTTTCTGCCGGGCCGCTTGCGGCGCACTGACCGGTTCACTCCGCCGTGTACAGCAGGCGCGGTTCGATACTGGCGGAATCCTTGCCGTTGTCGAGGTAGATCATGCCGCCCACGATGCTCACGCTGAGTTGCACCGTGCGGTCGAGCAGCGCCGCCACCGCCACGATTTCCGGCCAGATGAATTGCCAGGCGTGCAGGCGGGGCAGGGCGCTGATGGCCTCGCCATTGAGCTTCCACCAGGTATCGCTGCTCTTGCCGAAGGTGTACAGGCTGACCCGCCGCGCCCGCCCGCAGGCCTTGCGCAGCCGCGCCTCTTCGGGCTGGCCTATCTCTATCCAGTGGTCGATTTCACCGCTGTCGCTGTGCAACCAGATATCCGGTTCGTCGGCCGTCGACAGCCCCCGGGTGAACTCCAGGCCCCGGGCGTAATTGAGGCAATAAGCCAGCAGGCGGGCGGCCATGCGCTCCAGGGTTTCGGACGGGTGCCGCGCCAGTGTCAATGCGAGGGTTTCGTAGCGGTTGTTGTCGCTGTCGGCCAGTTCGATCTGGGCCTTGTAGATGGTGGGCTTGAGTGCCATGGCGCTAATATGTTCCTGTCAGTGAGAGCCTGCCCGGGTGCAGGGCGGGGCCATCATAGCCAGCAACAGAGCCCTGGTCCAAGCAATTGAGCCGTGGCTTGATTCCTGTACCGACAAAATAGTTAAGCGGACGGGGCCGTTGGTATGCTGTCGATTGTCACTAACCTCGAGGGAGATCCGGTTTGAGCAACGAACCCTATATTCTGATCACAGCCGACACCCATGCCGGCGGCAGTCACGCCCAGTACCGCGAGTATCTCGACCCCGAGTGGCGCGAGGCCTTCGACGAATGGCGCGGCGGTTACCGCAATCCTTCCCAGCAGCACTACGGCACCAAGAAATTGCGCAACTGGGATTTCGAGGTGCGCAGCGCCGACCAGAACAGCCAGGGGGTGGTGGGGGAGGTGGTTTACCCCAATACGGTTCCGCCGTTTTTTGCCAAGAGCATCGTCACCGCCCAGCCCCCGCGACCGGAACACTACGAGCGCGCCCTGGCGGGGATTCGCGCCCACAACCGCTGGCTCAAGGACTTTTGCGACGAGGACCCGGTGCGGCGCGCCGGGGTCGGGCTGATACTGCCCAACAATATCGAGGAGGCCATCAAGGATGTGCAGTGGATTGCCGAGGCAGGCCTGCGCGGCGGGGTGTTACTGCCCCTGGTGCCCGAGGACTGCACCTGGCTCAAGCCGCTGTACCACCCGGATTGGGAGCCACTGTACGCGGCGATCCAGGATTGTAACCTGGTGATGAACCAGCACTCCGGCCAGGGCCTGCCGGACTACGGCAGCGGCCCGGTGGCCGAGGCCCTGTGGATATCGGAGGTGCCTTTTTACTGCAAGCGGGGCTACAGCCACCTGTTGATGAGCGGCGTATTCGAGCGTTATCCCCGGCTGAAATATATCCTCACCGAGTCCGGTTGCTCCTGGGCGCCGGCGATGTTGCAGAGCCTGGACCGTATCCACGAGGGCTTCAATGCCGGCGCGATTGGCGAGATGGACTACTCGGGCATGCAGTGGGTGCTGCGGGAGCCCCCCAGCTTTTACGCCCGGCGCAACTGCTACTACGGCGCCAGCTTCCCCAGCCTGGCGGAGCTCGATGGCCGCGAACAGGTGGGCATCGAACAGATCTGCTGGGGCAACGACTACCCCCATTACGAGGGTACCTTCCCCTACAACCTCGAATCCCTGCAGCTGACCTTCGGCGGCGTACCCGAGCGGGAGCGCCGGATGATCCTGGGGGAGAATGCGGCGCGCCTGTATAACTTCGACCTGGAGAAACTGCGCCCGCTGGCGGATCGCTACGGCCCCACCCCCGAGCAGGTCAACACGCCACTGGCAGAGCTACCCCGGGACAGCGGCTGCTACCTGTTTGTCGACGAGCGCCGGGCCAGGGCCGGGGCGACGGCCTGAGCGGCCCGGCGCCTATTCCCGGGTATTGGCCAGCACCACGGTGCTGCAGATAATCACGGCCAGGTCTGCCAGCAGTCGGGCTATTTGCAGCGCGCTGTGAGTCCCGTCCGGGGTTGAGTTGAGCACCAGTGCCGCGGCGGCTGCCGGCGCTGCTATGGCCAGAAACAGGGTGAAGCGGGACTGCCCCTGCAGGCCGATACCGATAATGATATAGACCACCCCGATAAACGCGTCGATCAGGGCGGCGCCCGTGAGTTCCCGGAACCACAGCGCCGCCACCTGGCCTATCCCGGACAGGGTGATCAGCATGGCCGCCAGCACCCGCAGGCGCAGGAAGCTGGCGTGAATTGTCTCGGGAGTCTTCGGGCTCATGGAACACCCCTGGCGCACAGGCCCGGCTGTGGCCGGCAGCTCACCTCAGGCAGACCCCAGGTCCAGTGCGGTGGCAGTGCGGGACGCATTGGGTCGCCCCAGTACAGCGGATATGCGGTTGCCGGCGTGCACCAGGGCATCCAGGTCCAGGCCGGTCGATATGCCCAGGCCGTTGAGCATGTACACCACGTCTTCGGTGGCCACATTGCCCGAGGCGCCCCTGGCATAGGGGCAGCCCCCCAGCCCGGCGAGCGAGGAATCCACGGTGGCGATGCCATTTTGCAGGGCCACCAGTATATTGCTCAGGGCCTGGCCGTAGGTGTCGTGGCAGTGCACCGCCAACTGGCCCGCTTCGAAGCGGCTCAGCAGCGCGTCCAGCAGGCGCTGCATGCTGCCGGCGGTGCCGGTGCCGATGGTGTCCCCCAGGGACACCTCGTAACAGCCCATGGCCAGCAGCTCCCCGGTGACCGATGCCACCGCCGCGGGGCTGATCTCCCCCTCGTAGGGGCAGCCCAGGACACAGGAGACGTAACCGCGCACGGGCATGCCGCGTTCGCGGGCAGCGGCCATGACCTCGGTGAAGCGTTGCAGGCTCTCGGCGATGCTGCAGTTGATGTTCTTGCGGGAGAACGCCTCCGAGGCGGCGGCGAATATGGCCACTTCATCCGCGCCGGCGGCCACGGCCCGCTCGAAGCCCTGCAGGTTGGGGGTGAGGGCGGTGTAGCGAACCCCCGGGCGGCGCACGATGCCGGCAAATACGGCCTCGCTGTCAGCCATCTGGGGAACCCATTTCGGGTTGACGAAGCTGCCCGCCTCGATAACCGTATGCCCCGCGGCGGCGAGGTCGTCGATCAGTTGCAGCTTGGCCGCCAGCGGGATGGTCTGCTTCTCGTTTTGCAGCCCGTCGCGGGGGCCTACCTCGACCAGGGTAACCTGTGCGGGCAGGGTCATCACGCGTCACCCTCGCCGGCGAAGTCCAGCAACTGGGCGCCGCCATCCACCAGGTCGCCGGGCTGGTAGTAAAACGCCTTTACGGTGCCTGCCAGCGGTGCCCTTATGGTGTGTTCCATTTTCATGGCCTCCATCACCAGCAGCGGGGTGTTGGCTTCCACGGCGCTGCCGATTTCCGCCAGCAGCGCGACGATGGTGCCGTTCATGGGTGCAGTCAGGCCGGCCTCCGCCCCCGCCGCGTCGGCTTCCCCGGTATCGGGCGGGACCTCCCGGAAGTGGCAGGCGCCCTTTGCCAGGTACAGGGTGAAACCGTCCTGGGTGCGGGCCAGGGTGGCCCGCTGGCGGTGTCCCTCGACCTCCAGCTGCAGGCTGTCGCCCAGCAGTTCGCCCTGCAGTTGCACCTCCCGGCCCGCGGCGCGCACGATATACACCGCGCCGCGCTGTTCCACCTCAACCGCGTGGTCCTGCTGGTGACAGTGCAGGGTCAGGTGGTGGGCGTGGGGCTCGTTCAGGCGCCAGGCGCTGCCGCTCTGCCAGGGAGACCAGGGATCGACCCAGGCGCTGGCGCTGCCCTGTTGCTGCTTGAACAGCAACAGCGCGAGGGCGGCCAGCGGGAGCTCCCGTTCCAGGTCCTGGGGCCGCTGGTGGAAGATCAGCTCGGCGTGCTTTTCGATAAAACCGGTATCCAGCTCCGCATCCCTGAAGGGTTGACTGGTGGCCAGGTTATACAGAAAGTCCAGGTTGGTTACCGTGCCGCCGATGCGGTAGGCGGCCAGGGCGGTGGCCAGCCGCTGCAGGGCGCGCTCCCGGGACTCGTCCCAGACGATCAGCTTGGCGATCATCGGGTCATAGTAGACGCTGACCTCATCCCCCTGGCGCACACCGGTATCCACGCGCACGTGCTGGCTCTCCTGGGGCGGCTGCAGGTAACCCAGGGTGCCGGTGACCGGCAGGAAGTCGTTGTCGGGATCCTCCGCATAGACCCTGGCCTCGAAGGCGTGGCCGCGGATGCGCACCTGGTCCTGGGCCAGGGGCAGGGGTTCACCCGCCGCCACCAGCAATTGCCACTCCACCAGGTCCTGGCCGGTAATCATTTCGGTCACCGGGTGCTCGACCTGCAGCCGGGTGTTCATTTCCATGAAGTAGAAACTGCCGTCCTCGTCCAGCAGGAACTCCACGGTACCGGCGCCGCGATAGTCGATCGCCTGGGCCGCCTTCACCGCGGTCTCGCCCATCTGGCGGCGCAACGCCTCGGTCATGCCCGGGGCGGGGGCCTCCTCGATAACCTTCTGGTGGCGCCGCTGCACCGAGCAGTCCCGCTCCGCCAGGTAGACCCCGTTGCCCGCATTGTCGCAAAACACCTGCAGCTCGACATGGCGCGGTTTGGTGAGATATTTCTCCACCAGCATGGCGTCGTCGCCGAAGCTGGCCAGGGATTCCCGTCTGGCCGCCGCCAGGGCCTCGTCGAATTCGCCCGCGGACCAGACCTGCCGCATACCCTTGCCACCGCCCCCGGCCGTGGCCTTGAGCAATACCGGGTAACCCATCTCCTCCGCCGCGGCCCGCAGCAGCGCCGGATCCTGGTCATCGCCGTGATAGCCCGGCACCAGTGGCACGCCCGCGGCCTCCATGATGCGCTTGGCCGCCGACTTGGAACCCATAGCCTCGATAGCCCCCGTGGGCGGGCCGATAAACACCACACCCTGCTCCGCGCAGGCCCGGGCAAAACCCGCATTTTCCGACAGGAATCCATACCCCGGGTGAATCGCCCGGGCCCCCGTCGCCTGCGCCGCCGCCAGGATGCGATCCCCCAGCAGATAGGACTCCCGGGCCGGAGCCGCGCCGATATGCACCGCCTCGTCCGCCATGCGCACATGCAGCGAGTCGCGATCCGCATCCGAGTAAACGGCGACAGTGGCAATCCCCATGCGCCGGGCGGTCTTGATGACGCGGCAGGCGATCTCGCCGCGGTTGGCAATCAGAATTTTGTCAAACATGGTTGTCTCTCAATAGCGAGATGTGGCGAGGCGCGGGGCCCGGGGTATCCAGCCGGGACCGTTCGAGGCCAAGGATGGCCGAGACGAGCCTACATGGATGTACTTGCGGCGTGTCCCGGCTGGATACCCCGGGTTCCGGGCCGGGATCGGAGCAGAATATTGCCAGCATCAAATTCATCACGGTTACATCCTGAACACGCCGAACTTCGACTCTTCGATCGGCGCATTGAGACTGGCGGAAATCGCCAGGCCCAGCACCATGCGCGTATCCGCCGGATCGATCACCCCGTCATCCCACAAGCGCGCCGAGGCGAAGTAGGGATGACCCTGCTGTTCATACAGATCGAGAATGGGTTGCTTGAACGCGGCCTCCTCCTCGGCGGTCATCGCCTTGCCGTCGCGGGCAAGTACATCCTGGCGCACGGTAGCCAGCACGCCGGCCGCCTGCTCCCCGCCCATCACCGAGATGCGGGCATTGGGCCACATGAACATCAGGCGGGGCTCGTAGGAGCGGCCGCACATCGCGTAGTTGCCGGCGCCGAAGGAGCCGCCGATGATCACGGTGAACTTCGGCACGTTGGCACAGGCCACCGCGTGCACCATCTTGGCGCCGTGGCGGGCGATACCGCCGGCCTCGTACTGCTTGCCCACCATAAAGCCGGTGATGTTCTGCAGGAATACCAGGGGCGTATTGCGCTGGGCGCAGAGCTCGATGAAGTGGGCGCCCTTGACCGCCGACTCGCTGAACAGAATGCCATTGTTGGCGACGATGCCCACCGGGTAGCCGTGGATACGGGCAAAGCCGCAGACCAGGGTCTCGCCGTAGAGGGCCTTGAATTCGTCGAAGTCCGAACCGTCGACGATCCGGGCGATCACCTCGCGCACATCGTAGGGGCGCTTCTTGTCCGCCGGGATGACGCCGTAGATATCCTCGACCGGGTACAACGGCTCCACCGGCTCCCGCAGGTCCATCGACACGGGTTTGACCCGGTTCAGGCGACCGACCGCGCGGCGCACCAGCTCCAGCGCGTGGTGATCATTGTTGGCGTAGTGGTCGGTGACTCCCGAGGTGCGACAGTGGACGTCGGCGCCGCCCAGCTCTTCCGCGCTGACGATCTCGCCGGTGGCCGCCTTCACCAGCGGCGGCCCCCCCAGGAAAATGGTGCCCTGGTTCCTGACGATAATCGACTCGTCGGCCATGGCGGGCAGGTAAGCGCCGCCGGCGGTGCAGGAGCCCAGTACCGCGGCGATCTGGGGGATGCCCATGGCGGACATGCGGGCCTGGTTGTAAAAGGCATGGCCGAAGTGTTCCCGGTCGGGAAAGACTTCAGCCTGCATGGGCAGGAAGGCGCCGCCGGAATCCACCAGGTAGATACACGGCAGGCGGTTTTCCTGGGCGATCGTCTGGGCGCGGCCCTGCTTCTTGACGGTCAGCGGGTAGTAGGTGCCGCCCTTGACCGTGGCGTCGTTGACAAAAATCATGCACTCCTGGCCGGCGACACGCCCGATCCCGGTGATGATCCCGGCGCCGGGCACGTTGTCTTCATAGACCTGGTAGGCGGCCAGCTGGGACAGTTCCAGGAACGGCGAGCCCGGGTCGAGCACCGCGTTGAGCCGCTCCCTGGGCAGCAGCTTGCCGCGGGAGGTGTGGCGCTCCTGGGCTTTGGCGCCGCCCCCCTGGCGGATCTGGTCGACCACCTTGCGCAGGTCATCTACCTGGGCCTGCATATCCTCGCGGTTGGCGATGAAGTCGGCGTCCCGGGTGTTGATGCGTGACTGGATGACACTCATAAAGGGTCCTATGCGGTTGCGTTGAACAGTTCGCGGCCGATCAGCATACGCCGGATCTCCGACGTGCCCGCGCCGATTTCATACAATTTTGCATCCCGCAGCAGGCGGCCGGCGTTGGACTCGTTAGTGTAGCCAAAGCCTCCGAGAGCCTGGATCGCCTGCAGGGCCATCTGGGTGGCCTTTTCCGCCGTGTAGAGGATGACCGCGGCGCAGTCCTGGCGGGTTTCCTCGCCCCGGTCACAGGCGCCGGCAACCGCGTAGAGATAGGCCCGGCAGGCGTTGAGGTCGGCATACATGTCCGCCAGCTTGCCCTGCATCAGCTGAAACTCCCCGATACTTTGCCCGAATTGCTTGCGCGTGTGCAGGTAGGGCAGCACCTCGTCGACGCAGGCCTGCATGATGCCCACCGGCCCGCCGGACAGCACGGTGCGCTCGTAGTCCAGCCCGGACATCAGGATCCTCACACCCTCGCCTTCACCGCGCATCACGTTTTCCGCCGGTACCTCGACGTCCTCGAACACCAGCTCGCAGGTGTTGGAGCCGCGCATGCCCAGCTTGTCCAGCTTGGGCGAGCGGGAGAATCCGGGGAAGTCCCGCTCCACCAGGAAGGCAGTGATGCCCCTGGAGCCGGCAGTCGGGTCGGTCTTGGCGTAGATGACGTAGACATCGGCGTCGGGCCCGTTGGTGATCCACATCTTGGTGCCATTGAGAATGTATTTATCACCCTCTTTGCGGGCGGCGAGTTTCATGCTGACCACGTCGGAGCCGGCATTGGCCTCGGACATGGCCAGCGCGCCGATATGCTCACCGCTGCACAGCTTCGGGAGATATTTCTGTTTCTGGGCCTCGCTGCCGTTTTTGCGAATCTGGTTGAGGCACAGGTTGGACATGGCGCCGTAGGACAGGCCGACGGATGCGGAGGCCCGGCTGATCTCCTCCATGACGATAGAGTGGGCCAGGTAGCCCATATTGCTGCCGCCATACTCCTCGTCAACCGTAATGCCCAGCAGGCCCATCTCGCCAAACTTGCGCCACAGGTCGGCGGGGAACTGGTTGTCCCGGTCGATCTGGGCCGCCCGCGGCGCGATCTCCTTCTGGCACATCTGGTAAACCGCGTCGCGCAGCATGTCCAGTTCTTCGCCGAGGCCGAAATTCAGGGTGGGGTATCCGGTATTCATGGTGGTGTCCTGTCAGTGCGTTTCGGGGTTGGGGGTGTTGTTGCGGGTTTTGCCGCCGGCCAGGGATTCCTCGCACAGGCTCTGGACCTCGTCGAGTCCCGCCAGCATGTCGTCTATGTCCCTTTTTTGCTGCAGCAGGCTCTCGCGTCGACGCTTCACGTTGTCGATGAGTGATCGCAGCTGCTCGGCGTTGTTGTGTTCGGGGTCGTACATGTCGATGAAATCGACGCATTCCTGCAGGGTCATGCCGATACGCTTGCCCCGCAGGATCAGCTTGATGCGCACCCGGTCGGAGTTGGAGTAGAGCCGCTTCTGGCCTTCCCGCATGGGGCTGATCAGCCCCTTTTCCTCATAGAACCGGATGGTCCGGGTGGTTACCCCGAATTCCTGTGCCAGTTCTGAGATGGTGTGGGTATTGGCAGTCATTGAGCCGGGGCCCCGGGTTATCGCCGCTGGAGGGCAAATATAGCGCAAGTTGACGTTAACGTAAACGTTAGTTTTTGCCTCTCCGGTGGTGGCACAAGTCACTCGAAAAGCGGGGCACGCCGTCCACACACGGTACATTCACGCCCGCCACTGCAGGGTCGAAGGGCCTGTCCCGTTTTATCGGGCATTCACTCGACCAGCGTTTGCTATTGTTCCGCCAGCAGTTGCTGCAGCCGGTACTCCACCAGCGGCAGCCGGTCATTGCCGAAATACATGTCGTCGCCGTTGATAAAGATGGTCGGCGAGCCGAAGCCGCCGCGCTCGATCAGCTCGTCGGTATTGCTGCGCAACCTGTCCTTGTATGGCTGGCTGGCGATAGCGTCAAAAAACCCCGCAGGGTCCAGCCCCACTTGCCCGCAGATGGCCCGCAGCACCTCGTCGCTGGCGATGTCGGGGGTCTCGCCGCCCCAGTAAGCTGCGAACACGGCCCGGGAGTAGGGCAACAGCAGCCCCTGCTCCTGGGCGAAAAACGCGCCGCGCATGGCCTTGACGCTGTTGATGGGATGCCCCTCGGGCCACCTGGCCGTCACCCCACACAGCCTGGCCCAGTCCCCCAGGTCCTTGAGGTAATAGGCCAGCTTGCGCTCATTTTCCGGCCTGGTGAACATCTCCTCGCGGCTGCTGTACACCTGCTGGTTGACCGCATTGAATACCCCGCCCACCAGGATGGGTCGCCAGCGCACGGGTACGTCGAGCCGCTCCGCCAGGGGGACCATCCGGGTGAAGGCGAAGTAGGTCCAGGGGCTGGAGCAGTCGTAGAAAAATTCGAGATCGATGGGTTTTGTCACGTCGCGTACCCCGGGATAATTTGTGCCGTGAACATACCCTAGCACAAGGCCCCGGCCCTTCGGGTATAATGCCGGCTTTTTCCACCAGCAGAGCCCTCTATCAATGGACGTCGACCAGTACATGACCGATCTGGGTCGGGCAGCCCGCGCCGCCTCGCGCGGGGTGGCCGCGTCCAGCACCGCCACCCGCAATCGCGCCCTGCTGGCGACCAGGGATGCGCTGGATGGCGCCCGGGCGAGGCTGGCCGAGGCCAATGCCGAGGATTTGGCGCGGGGCGCTGACAACGGCCTGGCCGCGCCGCTGATGGACCGCCTGGAGCTCACCCCGGCGCGTATCGACACCATGCTGGAGGGCCTGCGCCAGGTGGCAGAGCTGCCCGACCCGGTGGGTGCCATCACCGGTATGAACACCATGCCCAGCGGGATCCAGGTCGGCCGGATGCGGGTGCCGCTGGGGGTGATCGGCATCATTTACGAGTCGCGCCCCAACGTTACTGTCGAAGCGGCCAGCCTGTGCCTGAAGTCCGGCAATGCGACAATTTTGCGCGGTGGTTCCGAGGCCCTTGCCTCCAACTGCGCCATCGCCGACTGCCTGGCCCAGGGCCTGCGCAGCGCCGGGCTGCCGGAGGCCGCCGTCCAGGTGGTGAACACGCCTGACCGGGCGGCGGTAGGGCGCCTTATCACCATGCCCGACTACGTGGACGTGATCGTGCCCCGCGGCGGCAAGGGCCTGATAGAGCGGATCAGTGCCGAGTCCCGGGTGCCGGTCATCAAACACCTGGACGGCGTCTGCCATGTCTATATCGACGACGGCGCCGACGCGGAAATGGCCATTGCCATCGCGGTCAATGCCAAGACCCAGCGCTACGGCACCTGCAATACCATGGAAACCCTGCTGGTGGCGGAGTCGGAAGCCGCGGCGCTGCTACCGCGGCTGGCCCGGGAATACGCCGAGGCCGGGGTCGAGCTGCGCGGCTGCGAGCGAACTCTGGCGATTCTGCCCCAGGCCACGGCAGCCACCGAGCAGGACTGGCGGGAGGAATACCTTGCGCCCATCCTGGCGGTGCGGGTGGTGAGTGGTCTGGAGGCGGCGATAGAGCACATCAACACCTACAGCTCCCTGCACACCGACAGCATCGTCACCCGCGACCACGGCCGGGCCATGCGTTTCCTGCGCGAGGTGGATTCCAGCTCGGTTATGGTCAACGCCTCCACCCGCTTCGCCGACGGCTTCGAGTACGGCCTGGGCGCGGAGATCGGCATCTCCACCGACAAGCTGCACGCCCGCGGCCCGGTGGGGCTCGAGGGCCTCACCTCGCTGAAATACGTGGTGTTTGGTGAGGGGCAGGTCCGCACTTGAGTGAATCGCCGGCACCACTGGTCCCGGTGGGGGTCTTTGGTGGAACCTTTGACCCGGTTCACTACGGCCACCTGCGCTCCGCCCTGGAACTGGTGGAGCGCCTGCAACTGCGTGAGTTGCGCCTGATGCCGGCAGCGGTGCCCCCGCACCGGAATGCGCCAGCCTGCCCCGCGGTCCACCGCGCCGCCATGGTTACCCTGGCGGTGGCGGGAGAGCCCCGCCTGGTCTGCGACGACAGGGAGCTCGGGCGTGAGGGTGCGTCCTATACTATCGACAGCCTGGTGGAATTGCGGGGCGAATTGGGGGATGGCCACAGTCTCTGCCTGGTGATGGGTTGCGACGCGGTACTGGCTATAGACACCTGGCATCGCTGGCAGGAGTTGCTGGACTGGGCTCACGTGGTGGTCATCGCCCGGCCCGGCTGGCAGTTGCCCCGGGAGGGTCCCGTTGCCGACTGGCTGGAGCGCCACCGCCTGGTCGAACCCCGGCGGGCTGCGCCAGCGCCCCAACGGGGGTATTCTTGTGGAGGAGTTGCGTCCCCTGGCCATCTCCTCCACGGAAATCCGCGGCCTGCTGGCCGCGGGGCGATCCCCGCGCTACCTGTTGCCGCAGGCGGTACTGGAATATATTGAAGCCCACGAGCTCTACCATTGACCACGATCTCTACCATTGAAGAGGTAATTGATGAAGCGACACCACACCGAATGAGCAACCGTAATGGACGCTGAAGTGCAGAAGAAAATCGTCGTTGACGCCCTGGAAGACCTCAAGGCCGTCAATATTGTCACCCTGGATGTCACCGGCCTGACCGATGTTATGGATTTCCTGATCATTGCCAGCGGTACATCCAGCCGGCATGTGAAGTCGCTGGCGGATAATGTCTGCATGCAGGCGAAGAAACAGGAAATGCGCCCGCTGGGTGTTGAGGGCGAGGACGTCGGTGAGTGGGTGCTGGTGGATTTTGGCGACGTGGTAGTGCACGTCATGCTGCCCGCCACCCGCGACTTCTACGATCTGGAGCGTCTCTGGGTTAATCCCGACTCACCCGCCTGATGCGGATAAGCGTTATCGCCGTGGGCACCAGGATGCCGTCCTGGGTCGCCCAGGGGGTGGAGGAATACAGCCGGCGCATGCCCCGGGAACTCAAGCTGCAGTGGCGGGAGATCCCGCTGGCGCGACGGGTACAGGGCGCAAAGGCGGAACAACTGAGCGAGCGCGAGGGAGAGCAGCTGCTCAAGGCAATCCCCCCGGGTGACACGGTCATTGCGCTCGATGTGCTGGGCAAGCGCATCACCACCGCGCAGTTGGCGCAGCAGCTGCAGGCGTGGCAGATGTCGGGGGACAACTACAGCCTGTTGATTGGCGGCCCCGACGGCCTCTCCCCCCGGTGCCTGGAGCGGGCCAGCGCGCGCTGGTCACTCAGTGACCTGACCCTGCCCCATCCGCTGGTACGGGTGATACTGGCCGAACAGCTGTACCGGGCTTGGACAATCACTGTCAACCACCCGTATCATCGCGAGTAGCTTTTCAGCAGACTATCAGATGCCGCCACAGCATATCCAGCTCAAGGATTCGCACCGCGAAACCCGGATCAACAACGCCCGCACGGTCATGGCCGTTCTCCTGGTCATTGCCCTGCTGGGTATCGTCCTGGCCCGTTATTATTCTTTACAGGTCACCGATTACGAGGTGTACCGCACCGAGTCCGAGCGCAACCGGGTGCAACTGCAGCCCCTGCCGCCCAAGCGCGGATTGATCTACGACCGCAACGGCGTGCTGTTGGCCGACAACCGCCCCAGCTACATGCTGTCGATCGTGCGCGAGCAGGTCCCGGACCTGGAAGCAACCCTGGCTGAACTGGGTGAGGTGCTGCCAATCAGTGACAGCGACCTGGAGAACTTCCACAAGAAACTGGCGCGCCGGCGTCCCTACGAAGCGGTGCCCCTGCGGTTTCGCCTCACCGAGGCCGAGCGCGCCCGCCTGGCCGTCAACCGCTACCGCCTGCCGGGGGTGGTGGTCGATGCCCAGCTGCTGCGCTATTACCCCCACGGCGAGCTGTTTTCCCACGCCATCGGCTATGTCGGCCGCATCAACGAGCAGGAAGTACTGGAGCTGGACGAGTCCGATTACCGCGGCACGTTCCATGTCGGCAAGGTGGGGGTCGAGAAATACTACGAGGATATCCTGCACGGGGACGTGGGTTACCAGAATGTCGAGACCAATGCCCACGGCCGGGTGCTGAGGGTACTGGAGCGTTTTGACCCCAAACCCGGGTCGGACCTGGTGTTGAACCTCGATATCCGGATCCAGCGGGCGGCGGACGAGGCCCTGGGGGACCGCCGTGGCGCAGTCGTGGCTATCGACCCGCTGACCGGGGGGGTGCTGGCGCTGGTATCCAAGCCGGGCTATGACACCAACCTGTTCGTCAACGGCATCAGTTCGGCGGACTACAGCGCGCTGCGGGATTCCCTCGATGTACCGCTGTTCAATCGCGCCATTCAGGGCCAGTTCCCGCCGGGATCCACCATCAAGCCCTTCATGTCCATGGCGGGGCTGGAGTCGGGCCTGGTGACACCCCAGACGACGGTGCCCGACCCGGGCTGGTACAGCCTGCCCGGGGATTCGCGCAAGTACCGCGACTGGATATTGCGAATCCGCGGCACCGGCCACGCGCCGCGGGTGGATATGAAAATGGCGATTGCCGAGTCCTGCGACGTCTACTTTTACGACCTGGCGCGGCGCCTGACCATCGATCGCATGTATGACTATCTCAGGCCCTTTGGCCTGGGCGAGCGCACGGGAATCGATACCACCAACGAGCGGCGCGGCGTACTGCCCTCGACCCGCTGGAAGCGCGATGCCATGGGCCAGCCCTGGTATCCCGGGGAGACCATCAGCGCCGGCATCGGCCAGGGCTATATGCTCACCTCACCCATGCAGCTGGCGGTGGCGACCAGCGTGGTAGCCAGCAAGGGTGTGCGGCACACCCCGCGGCTGCTCGCGGCGATCGACGGCGAGCCGGTGGAGGCGCCGCTGCTGGAGCCTATCGTCGTTCCCGATGAATACTGGGACGCGATCTATGAGGGGATGATCGAGGTGGTGCACGGCCAGCGCGGCACGGCCAAGACACTGGCCAAGGGCATCCGCTACGTCATGGCGGGCAAGACCGGTACCGCCCAGGTGATCGGCATCGCCCAGAATTCCGTCTACAACGAGGCAGACGTCGCCGAGCGCCACCGCCACCACGGCCTCTTCATCGCCTTTGCCCCGGCCGAGGCCCCGACGATCGCGGTGGCCATTATTGTCGAAAATGGCGGCGGTAGCTCGGCGGCCTCACCCATCGCCCGCAAGGTGATCGACACCTGGTTGTTCGGGGAGGTCGCGGATGGCTGATTACCTGCGCCAGATGCCCCACCAGGGTTCGGCCGACCTCGCCCGCCGGCCCAGTGCCGCCAGCCGGTTCCATATCGACGTCCCCCTGTTGCTGCTGTTGCTGGTACTGACGGCCTATGGCCTGGTCGTCCTGTACAGCGGCTCCGGCAAGGATATGGGAGCGGTGATCCGGCAGGGTCGCTACTTCCTTCTCGCCTACTGCATCATGTTCGCCATCGCCCAGTTGAGCCTGGCGCGGATTATGCGCTGGGCACCCTGGTTTTACGTGCTTGGCCTGGGGATGCTGGTGGCAGTCATGCTGTTCGGGGTGGGCGCGAAGGGCGCCCAGAGGTGGTTGTCACTCGGGGGCTTTCGCTTCCAGCCCTCGGAAATCATGAAGCTCATGTTGCCCCTCACGGTAGCTGCCTACCTGGCAGACCGTACGCTGCCCCCACGCTTTTTCCCTATTCTGGTTTGTCTGGCGCTGATGGGGGTACCCGCGGTGCTCATATTGCAGCAGCCCGACCTGGGTACCGCACTGTTGATCGCGGCCAGTGGCCTGTTCGTGCTGTTCATGGCGGGCCTGGGTTGGCAGTATATTCTGGGTGCGATGGTGCTCGCCGGCGCCTCCGCCTGGCCGGCCTGGATGTTTGTCCTCAAGGACTACCAGAAGCAGCGGATCCTCACCATGCTGGACCCGGAAAGCGACAAGCTGGGGGCGGGGTGGAATATCATCCAGTCGAAAACCGCCATTGGCTCCGGGGGCTGGGAGGGCAAGGGCTGGACGAGCGGCACCCAGTCCCATCTGGACTTCCTGCCAGAGAGCCACACGGATTTTATTATCGCGGTCCTGTCCGAGGAGTTCGGCCTGCGCGGGGTGCTGGTACTGATGAGCATCTACCTGCTGATTCTGCTGCGGGGCTTCTGGATAGGCATCCGGGCCCAGTCCAGTTTCGGAAGAATGATGGCCGGCAGCCTGACCTTGACGTTTTTCGTCTATATCTTTGTTAACATGGGCATGGTCGCGGGGCTGTTGCCGGTGGTTGGGGTGCCCCTGCCCCTGGTGAGCGCCGGAGGGACATCGGTTGTCACCTTGATGGCGGGTTTTGGCGTCCTGATGGCGATCAGCACCGAAAAATCCACGGGGCACCGGTGACGGGCGTGGGCCAGTTTCCGGTTTTTTTTCTAGCTATTAGCGAGTAGTCGAGTATGTCATTAAGCCTGAAGTTTGCCCTGGTGGTTGCCTGCCTCTGGAGTGCACTCTCCTGCGCCGCAGATAATTATTCCGTTCACCCGGCGGCACTGGCGCTGGTGGATGAGCTCGTCGAGGAGCAGGGCTTTGATCGCGAGGAATTATTGCTGGTGTTCAGCTCCGCCCAGCGCCAGGAGAGTATTCTCACGGCTATCGCCCGGCCCGCCGAGAAGAGCAAGCCCTGGTATGAATACCGCGAGATATTCATCAATGACAAGCGATTGGAGCAGGGCCTGGAATTCTACCAGGAGCACCGCGCTACCCTGGAAAGGGCCGAGCGCGAGACCGGCGTGCCGGCGGAAATTATCGTCGCGATTATCGGGGTCGAAACCTATTACGGGCGCATCGCCGGCAGCTACCGGGTGATCGACGCCCTGTCCACCCTGGCTTTCGACTATCCGCCGCGCTCGGAATTCTTCACCAGCGAGCTGAAAAGCTACCTGATCCTGACCCGTCAGCAGGGCTTTGACCCACTGGCACTGAAGGGCTCCTACGCCGGCGCCATGGGCTATGGCCAGTTCATGCCCAGCAGCTTCCTCGGCTACGCCGTGGATTTTGACGGCGACGGTATTTCGGACATCTGGAACAATCCGGTGGATGCCATCGGCAGCGTTGCGAACTATTTCAAGAAGCACGGCTGGCGCCAGGGCGAGGCCGTGGTGACGGGCGCTACCGTCAAGGGTGAGGTGCCGCTGCAGTGGTTCGTCCAGGGGAGGAAGAACCTGCAGCCGGAGCACACGGTGGCGGAGTTCGCCAAAGCCGGGGTGATGGCCGATAAGCCGGTGCCCGGGGATACTCTGGCCTCCGCCATGCAGTTCGAACTCAAGAATGGCTATGAGTACTGGCTGGGATTCCACAACTTCTATGTCATTACCCGTTACAACCACAGCGCCATGTACGCCATGTGTGTCCACCAGCTCAGCCAGCGCATCGCGGCGCAGGTGGCACCGTGATATCGCGTCCGCTGTTTGCACTGCTCGGCGTGATGGTCCTCGCCATCGCCGCCTGTACCAGCCAGCCTGAGCCCGCAAAGCCCGGATCCGATAAGCCGCCGGAATCCGCGAGTGCGCCGTCGCGTTACCAGCACGAGCATGACAGCGCCCCGCCGCGGCCGATCGATCCGGCCGATGTGCACGACGCGGTGCCGCGGCCCGATCCCATTTTGTCGGTCGGCAACGCCAGCCCCTACACCATAGACGGGGTCACCTATGAGGTGCTGGACAACCACAAGGGCTACCGGATGCGGGGAATCGCCTCCTGGTACGGTGCGAAATTCCACGGCCATGAGACCTCAAACGGCGAGATCTACGACCTGTACCAGGCCAGCGCCGCCCACAAGACCCTGCCTATTCCCTGTTATGCCCGGGTCACCAATCTCGACAATGGCAGGAGCATCGTGGTGCGGGTCAACGACCGGGGGCCGTTTCATTCCGATCGCCTGATCGACCTGTCCTACGGCGCCGCCGTGAAGCTCGGCTATATGGAAGCGGGTACTGCCCGGGTGGAGGTGCAGGTAGTCGATGTGGTCGGTGTCGATGACCGGCGCGGCTCCGTTGCCGGGGACTACCGTTTCCTGCAGCTGGGGGCCTACAGCTCCGAGAATTCTGCCCGCAGCCTGCAGGACAAGCTGCAGGAATTGCTCTCGCCGCCCGTGTTCGTCAGCGAGGTGGAATCCGGCGGCAACCTGCTGTACCGGGTGCGGATAGGCCCGATGTCGGGCAAGAGCGAGATCGAGTCCGTGCAGGAACAGCTGCGCCTGGCGGGGTATGACGGCGGCCAGCCGCTGCCCTAGGGCAGTTCTGCGGCATTCGACGCAAAAACCAGGCGTCCCCCTATCGACAGGAAATGCCGCGGATTTGGGGCCGTTTCTTTCGCTGCAGGCACGCATGGGTTAACATGCGCAGCTTCCCGAAACACCCACGGTTCCCGCCTTTTATGATGAAAAAACTGCTTGTACCCCTGTTGACCATCTTTGCCCTGAGCGGCCAGGCGCAGGATATGGTGCCCTCGCCGCCCCAGATCGAGGCCACGGCCTATATCCTGATGGATGCGACCAGTGGTGCCGTGCTGGCGGAGCACAACGCCGATATACCCCTGCCCCCGGCGAGCCTGACCAAAATGATGACCGCCTATGTGCTGGCGGCCGAGATGGAGGCCGGGCGGGTGCACAAGGACGACATGGTAACCGTCAGCGAAAACGCCTGGTCGCAGAACCCGATTTTCGCCGGGTCCTCGCTGATGTGGATAGAACCGGGCAAGGACGTGAGCATCGAGGACCTGGAGCGGGGCATCGTGATTTCATCGGGCAACGATGCCACCGTTGCGGTGGCCGAGCACCTGGCCGGCAGCGAGGCGGTTTTTGCCGAGATGATGAACACCCAGGCCGAGGCGCTGGGTATGAAGGGCTCCTATTTCGTCAACTCCCACGGCCTGCCGCACCCGGACCACGTGGTGACCACCCGGGACCTCGCTATCCTGGCCAATGCGATGATCACCGACTTCCCCGATCACTATGCGATCTACAAGGAGCCGGACTTCACCTATAACAATATCAAGCAGTACAACCGCAACACCCTGCTGGGAGAGGATCCGTCTGTCGATGGCCTGAAAACGGGCCACACCGTGGAGGCGGGATATTGCCTGGTGGCCTCGGCCAAGCGCCGTGGCATGCGCCTGATTTCCGTGGTCATGGGTACCAAGAGCACCAAGGCGCGCAAGAATGAGACCCGCAGCCTGCTCAATTACGGTTTCCGCTTCTTTGAAACCGCCGAGGTTTACGGCCCCATGCAGGAGCTGGAAAAACCCAGAATCTGGAAGGGCCAGCAGGACTATGTGCCGGTGGGCCTCATCGACAAGACCGTACTGACCCTGCCGCGGGGCAAGTCCGACAACCTGGTCACCACGGTGCAACTCGATCCGCAACTGGTAGCGCCGCTTGCGGTGGGCGACCCGGTGGGTAGCGTAACCCTGAGCGTCGAGGGGGAAACCGTGTTTCAGGCACCGGTGGTGGCACTGGAGCCGGTGGAGCCCGGCGGTTTCCTGTCCCGTTTGTGGGACACGATCCTGATGTGGATTTCCGGCCTGTTCGCGACCTGAGACAGGCCCAGCGGAGGAGCGCGTGATGGAGCAGGAACCCCCGAGAATAGAATTTCCCTGTGACTACCCGATCAAGGTGCTGGCCCGCAGCTCGCATGACCTCACGGAAGTAATCATCGAGGTGTTCGAGCGGCACGCCCCCGGCTTCGATCGCGATAACGTCGCCGCCAGGGCCTCCAGCAAGGGCACTTTTACCGCGATCACCATCACCATCACCGCCACGGGCCCGGACCAGCTGGAAGCATTGCACCAGGACCTGCTGGGCACCGGCCGGGTTCAAATGGTCATTTGATGACTGCCGGGGTGCTGCAGCGTGAGCTGGGCCTGGCGGAGTATGAGCCGACCCTGCAGGCGATGAAGGACCTCACCGACAGCCGTACCCCGGGGGACCCCGACCAGCTGTGGCTGCTGCAGCACCCCCGTGTGTTTACCCAGGGCCAGGCCGGCAAGGCGGAGCACGTGCTCGCCCCCGGCGACATCCCCGTGATCCAGGTGGATCGCGGTGGGCAGGTCACCTATCACGGCCCCGGTCAATGGGTGCTGTACCTGATGATTGACCTGCGGCGGCGCTCCTGGGGAGTTCGCGACCTGGTGAATATGATCGAGCGCAGTGTGGTCCAGCTGCTGGCCGAGTACGGTATCGATGCCGCTCCCAAACCCGAGGCCCCCGGCGTCTATGTCGACGGCGCAAAGATTGCCTCCCTCGGCCTGCGGGTTCGTCGCGGCTGCAGTTACCACGGCCTGTCGCTCAATGTGGACATGGACCTGGAGCCTTTCGGGCGCATCAACCCCTGCGGTTACCAGGGTTTGCAGGTCACGTCGATGGCGCGCCTGTTGCCCCCGGGCCAGGTGGATATGGCTACCGTGGGCCGCCGCCTGCTGGCGATCGTGGCGGCCGAGCTGAACTAGCGGCGCACCGGCCGTTTCTGCAGTTTGCGCTGCAGCGTACGGCGGTGCATGCCCAGGGCGCGGGCGGTCGCCGAGACGTTGCCCTCGTGTTCCTGCAGTACCCGCTGGATATGCTCCCATTCAAGCCGGTCCACGGAGATCGGGTCGCTCGGAATCGGGGTCCCGGCAGGGTCCGTGCCGCCGCCAAAGGCTGTCAGGACCTCCTCTATCGTAGCCGGCTTGCACAGGTAGTTGGTGGCTCCCGCCCGGGTGGCCTCCACCGCGGTCACAATGCTGGAGTAGCCGGTCAGTACCACCAGGGATGCCTGCGGCGCGGCTGCCAGCAACCGGGGCAGGATCACCAGTCCGGAAACACCGGGCATGTTGAGGTCCAGCAGGATGTGGCTGGGTTCGAACGCCGCGCAGGCGGCCAGGGCCTCTTCCGCGCTGCCGCAGCGGCGGGTGAGAAAGCCGCGCCGTTCAAAGCCCCGGGCCATGACGCGGGTGAAAGCCGGGTCATCATCCACCAGCAGGATTCTTCCCGCGGGCTCGCTCATTTCAGTTTCTCCCTGGCCAGCGGCAGGTGCAGGCGGGCTTCCGCGCCCCCGCCGCTGGCGTTGATCAGCTCGATTCTGCCGCCGTAGCGCTCCACGGTGGCCTGGCTCAGGAGCAGGCCGATGCCGAGGCCCTTGCGGCTGGCGCGAATGATCGGTTTGCCTATGTCCCCGAGCAGCTCGGCAGCGATACCCGGGCCCCAGTCCCGAATGGTGATTCGCATCTCGAGCTGGTCCCACTCGTAACGCACTTCCACCCGGTCCGAGCCGGTATCCGCAGCGTTATTCAGCAGGTTCTCGATGGCCTGGCTCAGGGTGGAGTCGTAGGCGAGCTCGGGGCCGGGGCCCGACGGGTCGACGACGACGTCACAGACCACTCCGGGGCGGCGCACCGCCCAGCGATCCACGGTCTGCTGCACGAATGTCCCGAGCAAGCCCTGCTGGGTTTGCTCCACCGAGGTCACCTCCGCTGTGCGGCTGAGGGCATTCAGGGTGGATTTACACTGGGCCAGCTGCTGTTGCAGCAATTCACAGTCTTCCCGGGCCTGGCTGCCCAGGGTCTCGTCCTGCAGCATTTCATCGACCAGCACTGTCATGGTGGCCAGCGGCGTCCCCAGTTCGTGGGCTGTGCCCGCGGCCAGGCTGGCCACTGCCAGAATCTGGTCGTTGCGCAGCCGGTCTTCGCGTCGGGCCACGGCCCGCGCCTCCTGCTCCCGCAACATGGAGGCCATACGCACCACGAAATAGGTGATCAGGCCGGCGCTGAAGAGAAAATTGAACCACATGCCCAGAATGTGCACATTGGCGCCGTCACCGTGACCCATCTGTGCGTGGGGTGTGAACAGCGGGAAGGGCTGGTAGTAGTAGAGCAGGGCGCTGTACGCCAGCAGGGAGGCCCCTGCCACCAGCCAGGTGTGGCGCCAGGGCAGCACCGCCGCGGCAATGACCAGGGGCACGATATAGTAGGACACGAAGGGGTTGTTGGCCCCGCCACTGAAGTACATCAGCACGGTCCAGCCCACCACATCGATCAGCAGTTGCGCGAGGAACTCATTGTCGGTGACGGGCCAGCTCCGGGTGCAGCGCCAGAGGCTGGCGGCCGTGATCACGGCCATCAGGGCCAGGCTGGCCGTCACCCCCCACAGGCTCGCGGTGGTGCGACTGACCAGCAGAACATAGGCCAGCACCCCGGTCTGGCCCAGCAGGGCGATGCTCCTGATCAGCAGCAGGCTGCGCAGGTTGTCCAGGGAGGGGTTGTAGCCGGTGGGCCGGTAGTGGGATTGCCTCTTCACCCGCGCATTATACGGGGACTTCGGCGCGGCAGGCAGTGACAGTATGCCGCAGGCGCAGGAGCGGTGCGCAACACTGCGCTGCGGCGCGAAAGGGCGTATAATCCGCGCTTTTTTCCGGGGTGGATCCATGCCAGACCTTGCCAGACAGATTGCCTCGCGTCGCACGTTCGCCATTATTTCGCACCCCGACGCGGGCAAGACCACCATTACCGAAAAGCTGCTGCTGCTGGGTAATGCCATCCAGGTGGCGGGCAGCGTGAAGGGCAAGAAGGGCCCCCATGCCACATCCGACTGGATGAGCATGGAGCAGGAGCGGGGCATCTCGGTTACCTCCTCGGTCATGCAGTTTCCCTACCGGGAGCGCACGGTAAACCTGCTGGACACCCCCGGGCACGAGGACTTCTCCGAGGACACCTACCGCACCCTGACGGCCGTGGATTCCGCCCTGATGGTAATCGACGGTGCCAAGGGGGTGGAGGATCGCACCATCAAGCTGATGAATGTGTGCCGCCTGCGGGACACCCCGATCTTCAGTTTCGTGAACAAGATGGACCGGGATATCCGCGATCCCATCGAGCTGCTGGACGAAATCGAGGAGGTGCTGGCCATCCGCGGTGCGCCCATCAACTGGCCCGTCGGGATGGGCCGGGAGTTCAAGGGCGTGTACAACCTGTACACCGATGTGTTCCACCAGTACACCCCGGGCAAGGGCTCCTCGCTGCCCGATGACCGACGCATCGAGGGGCTCGACAGTGACGCCGCCCGCGCCCTGCTCGGGGATGAGTACGAGGCCTTCGTGGAAGAGATCGAGCTGGTGCGCGGTGCCAGCCATGAATTTGACCAGGCGGATTTCCTCGCGGGCAGGCTGAGCCCGGTCTTTTTCGGCACCGCCCTGGGCAATTTCGGGGTGCGTGAAATGCTGGATGATTTTGTCCGGTGGGCCCCGCCGCCCCAGCCCCGCGATGCCACCAGTCGCACTGTGGACGCCACCGAGACGGCTTTCAGCGGCTTCGTTTTCAAGATCCAGGCGAATATGGACCCCCGTCACCGGGACCGCATCGCCTTTATGCGGGTCTGTTCGGGGCGCTACAGCAAGGGTATGAAAATGCGCCATGTGCGCCTGGGCAAGGATGTGAAGATCGCCGATGCGGTGACCTTCAAGGCCGGTGAGCGCGAGCTGGTGGAGGAGGCGGTGTCCGGCGATATCATCGGCCTCCACAATCACGGCACCATCCAGATCGGCGACACGTTCACCGAGGGCGAGGACCTGCAGTTCACCGGGATTCCGCATTTTGCCCCGGAGCTGTTTCGCCGCATCCGCCTCACCGATCCCATGAAGTCCAAGCAGTTGCAGAAGGGTCTGCAGCAGCTGTCGGAGGAGGGTTCCACCCAGGTATTCGCCCCGATCAACAGCAGTGACCTGGTAGTCGGTGCGGTGGGCCAGCTGCAGTTCGATGTGGTGGCGTACCGCCTGAAGGACGAGTACAAGGTCGAGGCGCGGTATGAGCCGGTGAATGTCTACACCGCCCGCTGGATTCACTGCGACGATCCGCGCAAGCTGGAGGAGTTCCGGCGCAAGGCGGCGGAGAATCTGTCGGTCGATGGCGGCGGCCACCTCACCTACCTGGCCCCTACCCGCGTCAACCTGGCCTTGATGGAAGAGCGCTGGCCGGAGCTGGAGTTCCGGGCTACCCGGGAGCACTGATCCGGCTCATGATTTTGGTGCCTGGCTTGGCTTGGCTTGGCTTGGTGCCTGGTGCCTGGCTTGGGCTGCTTCGGCGCCGGGCTGTCGGTGGCAAGGGAGGTGTGAACGGCCGCAAGCTTTCCAGCATTTTCGGGCTGCTGCGGAACTCGACCAAAATTGCTGCGCAATTTTTGGGACTCGGACAGTCCTCGCAGAAAGCCCCCGAAAATGCTGGAAAGCTTAAGCCGCGGCCTGACTGTTCACACCTCCCTTGCCACCAACAGCCCTCACATCGAGTGCCGTATCAGGTGCATGTCTACTGAGATGCGCAGGTGGCGGTTTTCGGAATTCTGCTCGGTGGTAGGCCTGCGTCGGGGTATCCAGCTGAAAAAATCAGGCCGCGCTTAGCGGAATCGACAAACCCGGGGCTTTCTGCGAGCACTGTTCGAGTCCCAATTTTTTGCGCAGCAAAAAATGGTCGAGTTGCGCAGCAGCCGGGTTTGTCGATGGAGCTGCGGCCTTTTCAGCTGGATACCCCGACGCAGGCCGACTTGCTTAGCCCATACCAGACCTGTCCTGCAACGGTTTTACGCAAGCAGCTTCTTGACGTCTTTCTCAATCGCCGCGGGCTTGTCGGTCGGGGCGTAGCGCTTGACCACGTTGCCCTCGGCATCGATGAGGAACTTGGTGAAGTTCCACTTGATAGCCTGGGTACCCAGAGCGCCGGGGGCTTCTTTCTTGAGGTACTTGAACAGGGGGTCGGCGCCGCTGCCGTTGACCTCGATTTTGCCGAACATGGGGAAGCTGACACCGTAGTTGAGCTGGCAGAACTCCATGATCTCGTCGTTGCTGCCCGGGTCCTGCTTGCCGAACTGGTTGCAGGGAAAGCCCAGTATTTCGAAGCCCTCGTCCTTATGCTTTTCGTACATCTCCTCGAGACCGGCAAACTGCGGGGTGAACCCGCATTTAGAGGCGGTATTGACCACCAGCAGCACCTTGCCCTTGTAGTCACTGAGGGATTTTTTCTTGCCGCCGGGTGTCGTGCAGCTGAAATCGTGAACATTCCTGGTCATGTCGGGCGTCCTGGTCGAAAGGTGATAGTGAGTTGAGTTAGTACAGGGCAAATGTACGCAGTAGCCGGGTTACCGGACCAGTGAGTCGGGGCCGCCCCTGCTTCATGGTGGCGGCCCCAACCGGGATCGATCAGGCCATCTGGGCCTGCAACTGGAGTTGCTGCATCAGCAGTCCGAGGCGCTTGCGTTGCATCTTGAGGGAATACTCCAGTTCCTTCAGCCGGGTGCGCAGGGCCGCGTGTTCCCACTTTTGCTGGAGGTGGATTTTTTTCACCTCCAGCGCCCCGCCCAGCTGCTCTTTCCTGCGGCCGTAGCGCTGGGCCTGCAGGGCTGTCCACTGGTTGATTGACTCGGTGAATTCCTGGTACTCGCGTTCCAGTACCGCCCGCAGGGAGGCGCTGTTCTGGGCTTTCTCCAGGCGGGCCCTGGCCCGCTCGAACTCGGTGTCGAGCAGCGCCCGCTGTATTTTGAAATCGGGCACCCGGTTGAGATTGTCGGCCAGGCCAAGCCGGGAGCAGAGGTTTATCATCCACTTGGTCGGATCCCACTGCCACCAGCGGATACCGTTGCGGTAATCGGTCTGGAAGATGTGGTGAAAATTGTGATAGCCCTCACCGTAGGTGAGAAAAGCCAGGAAACCATTGTCCCGGGCGCTGTTTGACTCCGTGTAAGGGCGCGAGCCCCAGAAGTGCGCCAGCGAGTTGATAAAAAACGTGACGTGGTGGTTGATCACCAGTCGCAGCAGGCCCACCAGCAGCAGGGTGCCGATGATGTCGCCGTGCCAGATACCCAGCAGCAGCGGCAGTCCGAGGTTCATCAGGAGAGTGAGAGGGACGTAGTGGCGGTGCTGCCACATTACGACAGGGTCACGCTGCAGGTCCCTGGCGTTGGTCAAATCGGTCTCATTGCTGCGGTATTCGCGCAGCATCCAGCCCATGTGGCTGAACCAGAGCCCGCGACCGGCGGAATAAGGGTCCAGGTCGTTGTCATCCACATGGCGGTGGTGGCGGCGGTGGTCGGATGCCCAGATCAGGATACTGTTCTGCAGGGCGCCGGCTCCCCAGAAGGCGTAGAACCATTTGAGCAGGGGGCTGGCCTCGTAGGCCTTGTGTGCCCACAGCCGGTGGTAGCCGCCGGTGATGGACATACCGTTGAGGTAAAGAAACGCCAGAGCCCACAGCCACTGGAAGGTGTCGAAGCCCCGGTATATGCCCCAGGCGGGCACCAGCAGCAGCGCGGCCAGGGGGAGGCCGACGAAAATGGCGACGTTCACCCGGATAAGGGCGGGTTTTGTTTTACTTTGGGTCATCGGATTTGCCAGTCCTCGGCAGTGTAACGATGGCCAATGTTAGCCGCTGAGGCCAGAAAAGTCTTTTCATGTTTATTGGATTGTAGGGATAGCAGGGAGTTCCGGTTGCGTCTCCGGTGCGAGGCCGACACCCGTGCGGTTGTGAAGTATCATGCGGGTTTATCCCTGCAGGTTGCCTTCATGGACCCGACGTGGCCACAAAGAACCCGGTCCGAACCGGCTGGGCTCGCCTGCGAGCCTGCGACCTGGTGGCACACATGAGCGTGGGCACTGCCAGCAGGGCCGTGTTCCTGCGCGGTTCGACCATGCGCCATGTGCTGGTGATGACCGGCGCCAGTGCCACTGGCCTGGTGGCGATGTTCGCCGTGGATATGGTCGATATGTACTTCCTCACTTTGCTGGGGGAGCAGGAACTGGCGGCCGCCGTGGGATTTGCAGGGACCCTGTTGTTCTTCCTGATATCGGTGAGCATCGGCCTGCAGATCGCGCTGGGTGCCCTGGTCGCGCGGTCCGAGGGGGCTCACCGGCGGGATCTGGCCCGGCGCTACTGCAGCAGCGCCATGACGTTCAACTTCCTGCTGGCGGCCATTATCAGTGCCATCGGCTGGTTCCATTTGCCGACCCTGCTCGCCCTGCTCGGCGCGCGGGGCCAGACCCTGGATTACGCTGTGAGCTACGCCGGTATCATGCTGCCGAGCATGCCCATACTGGTGCTGGGGATGAGCGCTGCCACGGGGGTGCGGGCGCTGGGAGATGCCCGCCGCTCCATGTGGGCGACGGTCCTGGGTTCGCTGGTAAACGCCGTGCTGGACCCCCTGTTTATTTTCACCTTCGGCTGGGGCCTGGAGGGCGCCGCGTTCGCCTCCGTGGTCGCGCGCCTGGTGGTGCTGCTGGTGGCCTGGCATGCGCTTGCGGTAGTGCACAGGCTGCCCTGCCGGATCAGCGTCACGGAGTTCCTTGCTGACCTGCGGCCGATAATGACAATTGCCGCCCCGGCGGTGCTGACCAACATTGCCACCCCCATCGGCGGCAGTTTTGTCCTGATTACCATGTCCCGCTTTGGTGACAGCGCGGTGGCGGGGGCCGCTATCATGGGACGCATCACGCCCCTGGCGATGGCAGCGGTATTCGCCCTGTCCGGCGCGATAGGCCCTATCGTGGGGCAGAATGCCGGTGCCGGGCGCTATGACCGGGTGCGCTCGACCCTGGCCAATGCGGTGCTTTTCAATATCGCCTATGTAGCCGCGATATGGCTTGTGCTGTTGCTGTGCTCGGATCTCATCGTCCAGGCTTTTTCCGCCAGCGGCATGGCCCGGGAGCTGATCCTTTTCTATTGCCATTTCCTGGTGGGGGCCTTTGTTTTCAACGGCCTCCTGTTTGTCGCCAATGCCAGTTTCAACAATCTGCACCACGCCCACTGGGCTACCGCCTTCAATTTCGGCAGGGCGCTGCTGGGCACCATTCCGGCGGTCTACCTCGGTGCTAGCTGGTATGGGCCGCGCGGGGTGATGGCGGGGGAGGCGTTTGGCGCGATGCTGTTTGGCCTGTTGGCGATCCTGGCCGCCTTTGCCCTGGTGCGGCGGCTGGAGCGTCAGCACCGGGCCATGCCGGCCAATGGCCGGATGGCCGCTGCGGTGGTCGCGCAGACTCTGCCGGTCAGTCGGGAGCCACCGCTGTAGCGCTACTGCTGGACCTGGTCGTCCGGTTCCATGGCCGGTTTACTGCGGTAGTCTGCCAGTGCGCGTCGCAGCCAGTCGCGGACGGGTTCGGTGCGGCCGCCACAATTGACCGTATAGGGCTTGCCGGTCCAGGAGCTCTCACTGGCCAGCCGGTCGATGAACTGTTCGGCGGTGCCGGCGTATTTCCTGCCGCGGCTGTACTTCAGCCGCAGGTGGTCGGCAGCTTCAGCGGACTCGTGGCTGGTGCCATTGCGGATAAAGTCGCAGTTGCTGTCGGCGACGAACTTGAGCAGGTACTGGATCTCGGTTTCGGCGACCGATTCGGGCGCCGCCTGGGCGGGCCAGGCCAGGGCGAGGACAAGCAACAGGCAGGAGAGCAGCCGGTTTGCCGCCATCAATTGAGCGCCAGCCTCACCAGCAGCGGGTTGTGGTCGGAGGTGGCAACCGGCACTACCCTGGCCGTCAGGGTGTGCATGCCCCGGATATAGATATGATCCAGGGCGCGGCCGAACACTGTGGAGCGCAGGTCCGGCTTGAATGTCACCGGTGCAAGGCCGTATTCGGTGGTGAACTCGTCCACCAGGGCCTGCCTCTCCTGGCTCCAGGTGTTGAGGTCACCCGCCAGGATGACCGGCCCCTCATGCCGTGCCAGCAGGTCCTTGAGAGCGCGGAACTGCTGGCGGAATTCCTCGAGCCCCCAGGCGAAATTCACGGCGTGCACGTTGATGGCGAGCAGGCGCTCGGGGCGCCCGGCGAGGGGGAACTCGGTGACGCTGGTGGCTTTGGGTGTGCCCAGCCAGGGCTCCCAGCTGGTGAACTGGCAGCTCAGGCTGGGGGAGCTGCTGCTCAGGGTCATCACCCCGGTCTCGTACTCCGCCGTGGTATAGCCCTGGGCGAAAGCCTGGTACAGGGGGCCGGCCAGCACCGCCGGAATGCTGGCCTGGATGGATGCCTCCTGGATGAATGCCAGGTTGACACCACCGGAGAGCTCCGCCAGGTCCCGGTCCCAGCCCGTATTGCTGGCCTTCTGGATGTTCCAGCTGAGGATGTCCAGCTGATCGGACAGCTCCTCTCCTTCGCTCACCGCCGTCGCACACTGGTCCACCGGCTCGGTCCGCGCCGGGACGGCGGCGATGATCAGCAGCAGGGCGATCGCCAGGACAGGTATTACCAGCGTGACAAGGTGACGGGGCAGGGCGACAGTGCGACCGGTGACAGGGTGTTTGTGCATGGGTCAAGTTGTAACACCCCATCCCCAACCCGTCCATGACAGTTTGCGCCATTATGCCGCCGCGGTTGGCGGGTCCGGCCGGGAAGGGCTGGCCGTTACAACTGCTCGAGGTAGGAACGGTACTCCAGTTCGGTGATTCGCCGGCGAAATTCGGCGATCTCCTGTTCCTTGGTGAGGGTGTATATGCGCTGAAGTTCAGCGCCCATGGCCTTGCGAATAAAGTCTGATTCACTGAACAGCCGGACGGCATCCTGCATATACACCGGCAGGGTCTTCTTTTCCTTGGCGTAGCCGTCACCGGTCACCGGTTTGCCGGGAGACAGGTCGGCCAGGATACCCTCGCGCATTGACGCCAGCAGCACCGCAAACAGGAGATAGGGGTTGGCGTCCGCCCCGGCCACCCGGTGCTCAAGTCGCCGGGCGCTGTTGCTGCCGGCGGGTACCCGCACTGCTACTGTCCGGTTCTCGTAGCCCCAGCTGGGAAAGGTGGGCGCATGGCATCCCGGCTGGAAGCGGCGGTAGGCGTTGTAACTGGGGGCAAAAATAGCGACTGACTCGGCCATATGCTGGAGGCAGCCGCCAATGGCATTGTGCAACAGGGGCGTGCCCAGCTCGGTCCCGTCGTCAAAGATATTGGCGCCTTTTTCGTCCAGCACACTGCAGTGCACATGCATGCCATTGCCGGCTTCATCGTCGAAGGGCTTGGGCATGAAGCTGGCGATCAGGCCGTGCTTTCCGGCGACGCCCTTGATCAGGCGCTTCATCATCATGATCTGCTTGGCCGCCAGCACCGGGTTGTCGACGTGGTGCATATTGATTTCATACTGGGAAGGGGCTGACTCCTTGACCACGCCGTCAAAGGGCAGGTCCTGCAGCTCGCAGGCCAGGCGCAGGTCTTCCAGCAGGGCCTGGTGATGATTGAGCACGTCCAGGCCGTAGGTATTGCCGCCCACCGGGGAGTTGCCGGGCAGGGCGGGGCAGGTATGCCCGGGTTTTGACTCGTCCCAGCGAACCAGGCTGAATTCCAGCTCCGCGGCAACCACCGGTCGCCAGCCGGCTTCCTGGTAAAGACTCAGTACCTGCTTGAGAACATGGCGCGGGTCGCCCATGTAGGGTGATCCGTCATCGCTGAACATGGAGAGCATTACCTGGCCGTGCTGCCTGTCGGGGGACCAGGGCGTGGGCAGGAGAGACCCCTCCACCGGCCGGCAGATGCCATCGGCATCGCCCGAGGCAAATACCAGTTCCTGTACGTCCCTGCCCCAGATATCCAGGCTCAGGGCGGTCTTCGGGAGCTTGAGTTCGCCCTCGAATATGGAGGCGAGCTTATGGCGAGGCAACCATTTGCCTCGCATGATGCCGTTGCAATCGGGGAGAAGGACCTCAATAGTGGTGATCTCCGGATGTGCTCGCAAGAACCAATCGGCCTCTAGCGACATTCTGTCACCGCCTGTTTACCGGTAAGTGGGCACTATCCCTACTTCACCTGCGTGACTCAATGCCCTAGTTTGGGCAGCGAAAGAGGGGACAGGAGCCGCAATTTCGGCTCCCGTTCAGGCGCTTCGCCGGATAATGTGCAGGGACCCCTAGCGAGGTGACATGTAGACGCTGAGGGGATCGCCACCGGCGGCCCGGCCCAGGCAGGACAGGGCATTGATAAACAGGGAGAACAGGTCGGTCTGTGAACTCACATCCAGTTTGCGGTAAATGCTCTTGCGGTGGCGGCGCACCGTTTCCACCGCGATGCCCAGGCGTTGCGCCGACACGTCCGTGCCGTAGCCTCGCAACATCAATTCGAGCACGCCCTTTTCCCGGGGTGACAGAATCGACTCGCCGAAGGTGCGGAAGGCCAGGTCGATCTGGTGGTCGATACCGGGCTGGATCAGGTGGGTCACGGCGAAGTTGTCCTGTTCGCTGTGGCACTTGAGCAATTCCGACACGGGCTCCGCCAGCAGGTAGAGGGTCTCGTACTCCGCGTCGGTGAACTCCCCGTTCTCGGGCAGTCGCATCATGTCCAGGTTGATAACGCTGCCGCCGCGCAGCTTGGCGATATAGGCGGCTTCATCTACCGTTCCGGTATCCCCGTAATAGCCGCGGTAGTAGTCCGACTGGCGCAGTTTGCCCAGGGTGATACGCGACATCCGATAGAGCTTCGAGCGGGGTTGTTCCATCGACGTGCGGTAGAAGGGGTCCTCGCTGTAGGGGCCCTCCAGGTAGGAATCAACCTGGCTCTCGAAGGCGTGATCGGGTATCTCGTGGTACAAAATCCTGGGCGGAAGGTCGCGGTGAAAGACCCAGACCTGGGGGTAGTCGAATTTGACCTGGCCCTGGATGGCCTGGATCAGAGTCGGAAAAAACGTATCGCTGCCAAGTGCTGCGATGGCCTTGGAGATGTCCCGATTCCATTGACTTAATTTTTGTATGTCGGTCATTCGGTCTTGTCGGTAGCTGCCCTGGGCTCCGGTTCCCATATTGGTGGGCCGCAAATCCAATGTCAAACCCCCGCGCGAACTTATTGCATCGGGATTTACAGCCTGGCAGTCAGGAAGTCCATGATTTCGGCCCGTGGCACCAGCTGCGGCTCCTCATCCCGGCGCCCTTTATACTCGATATTGTTGTCGGCCAGCGCCCGGTCGCCCACCACGATGCGGTGCGGAATCCCGATCAGTTCCATGTCCGCAAACTTCACCCCGGGGCGCTCGTTGCGGTCATCCATCAGTACCTCGACGCCGGCAGCGGTCAGTGCCCGGTACAATTCATCGGCGCACTGGGCCACCTCGGGCGATTTGTGCATGTTGAGGGGAACGATGGCAATCTGGAAAGGCGCCATGCTGGCAGGCCAGATAATGCCGCTTCCGTCGTGGTTCTGCTCGATGGCGGCGGCCACGATACGGCTCACCCCGATGCCGTAACAGCCCATGATCATGGTGATATTCCTGCCATTTTCATCGAGCACCCTGGCGGACATTGCCTCGCTGTACTTGGTGCCCAGCTGGAATATGTGTCCCACCTCGATGCCGCGCTTGATCTGCAGGGTGCCCTGGCCGTCGGGGCTGGGGTCCCCCTCTTCTACCCGGCGCAGGTCCTCTACCCGGCCAACCGGGCAGTCCCGCTCCCAGTTTGCCCCGGTGTAGTGAAAGCCGTCCCGGTTGGCCCCGCAACTGAAATCCGCCAGGCAGGCGGCACTGCGATCCACGATGGCAGGTATGTCCAGGCCCACCGGCCCAAGGGAGCCGAAGCCGGCTCCGCAGGCTGCGAGAACCTCCTCCTCGGTGGCCATACGCAGGGGGGAACCGATGCCTTCGAGTTTCTCCGCCTTGATGGGGTTCAGCTGGTGGTCGCCGCGCAGCACCAGCGCGACCAGTTCGCCTTCCCTTGCGCCGGCGACCAGGAGTGTTTTGACGGTGTTGGCCGGATCAACCCCGAGGAAGTCCGCAAGCTGCTCTATTGATTTCACGCCGGGTGTGGCCACCTCCTGCAATTGGGCAGCCGGCTCCGGGCGGCCTCCTGCCGGGCTGATGGCTTCAGCCATTTCGACATTGGCGGCATAACTGCCGGTGTCACTGAACGCGATGTCATCCTCGCCGGAGTTTGCCAGCACATGGAACTCGTGGGAGGCGCTGCCCCCGATGCTGCCGGTGTCAGCGATAACCGGGCGGAACTCCAGGGCGAGGCGGGTGAATATATTGCTGTAGGTCTGGTGCATGACCTGGTAGGTCTGTTCCAGCGACTCCTGGGTTGCGTGGAATGAATAGGCGTCCTTCATCAGGAATTCCCGCGAACGCATAATGCCGAAGCGGGGGCGGATTTCGTCCCGGACCTTGGTCTGGATCTGGTAGAAGTTGGCGGGCAGCTGCTTGTAGCTCTTGATTTCATTGCGCACCAGGTCGGTGATGACTTCCTCGTGCGTGGGGCCGAGGCAGAAGTCCCGCTCGTGCCGGTCCCTGATTCGCAACAGCTCGGGCCCGTATTGTTCCCAGCGGCCGGATTCCTGCCACAATTCGGCCGGTTGCATCACCGGCATACTGAGTTCCTGGGCGCCTGACTTGTCCATCTCCTCCCGCACGATAGCCTCTACCTTGCGCAATACCCGCAACCCCAGCGGCAACCAGGTATAAAGACCCGACGCGAGTTTGCGTATCAGGCCGGCGCGCAGCATCAACTGGTGACTGATGACCTCGGCATCGGCGGGGGTCTCTTTCTGGGTGGCGATGAGGAAGTTGCTGGTGCGCATGGGGGAATCCGGAATTTGGTTTTCGACAGGGCGGCTAGTTTACGACTGAACACACTGAGGGTACAGCGCTCCGATTCGGTGCATTGCCAATGGTCGCGACAGCGCTGAAAAACGCGCAATTTTTGTGATCGAGGTCGCCCAGGCCTAAAAAAACAGGGTAATTTGTTTGTCGGCGCCGAAAAACGCTTGTATTGCAGCGTTTCATCATTTATACATTTACCCGTAACTTGTGGCGGCACTGTTTTCGGCGGTCAGGGGAGGCGGGCAGTCCGGGTTCAACACATGTTTCAGTTCACTTTATAGGGAAGGTTAAAAATAAGATGGCAACTAAAAAAGCAGCAGCAAAGAAGAAGGCTCCAGCCAAGAAGGCCCCGGCCAAGAAAAAGGCAGTAGCCAAGAAAGCCGCAGCGGCGCCCAAAAAGGCGGCAGCGGCAATCACCGACAAACTGACCAAAAGCCAGATCGTTGCCAGCATTGCTGACAGCACCGGTCTGACCAAGAAGCAGGTCGGTGAGGTTATGGACGATATGCACTCGCTGATCGAGCGCAGCATCAAGAAGCGCGGCGTGGGTGAATTCACCATTCCTGGCATCCTGAAGATCACCACAGTGAAGAAGCCTGCCCGCAAGGCACGCAAGGGTATCAACCCCTTCACCGGCGAAGAGACCGTGTTCAAGGCGAAGCCAGCGAGCATTGCGGTCAAGATCCGTCCCCTGAAGAAGCTGAAGGAATTCGCCGCATCCTAAGCGACTGACCGGTCTCTCCCGTTTCGGCCCAGGCCGGGCGGGAGAGCCACAGCCTGTCCCCTGCAGCACTGCAAGGTGCAGGGTTTTCTGTCCCCTCCTGTTTGTGTCAGCCCCGGCTTGGCCTCTATGCCTGCATGGGTTAAAATCCGCGCCTCTAAAATTTCTCGCAAACGACGTTTGATCATTGGTGGGTCGAAATCATGCCGATATACGAGTATCAGTGCCAGGCCTGTGGCAAGGAACTGGAGGCACTGCAGAAAATCAGCGATGAGCCACTGCGGGACTGTCCTGCGTGTGGCGCCGCCACATTGAAGAAAAAGGTTTCCGCTGCAGCCTTCCGCCTCAAGGGCGGCGGCTGGTACGAGACCGATTTCAAGACGGGAAACAAGAAGAACCTGGCCGGGGCAACAGACACCGCCACCTCCTCCGGTTCCGCAGCCACGCCCGCTGCCAGCAGCAAGCCGGCAACTACTACCACTGGCGACAGCTAGTAAAGCCCGACCTCGTTCCGGAACCACTTTGGGCCCGGCCAGCAAATCCAGACGGAAACCAGATTATGCGCAGTCACTATTGTGGCGCTTTGGGAACAGCCAACATTGATGAAACAGTCACGCTTTGTGGCTGGGTGGACCGGCGTCGTGACCACGGTGGAGTGATTTTCCTTGATATGCGGGATCGTCAGGGCATCGTTCAGGTCGTGTTCGACCCTGACACCGAAGAGCATTTTCAGCGGGCTGACCGGGTGCGCAGTGAGTACGTACTGAGGGTGACCGGCCGGGTGAGGGCCCGGTCCGACGCCACCGTCAATCCAGCCATGGCTACCGGACAGATAGAGGTCCTGGGCAAGGAGCTGGAGATTCTCAACCAGGCGGCGACACCGCCCTTCCAGCTGGACGAGTACACCGCTGTCGGGGAAGAGGTTCGCCTGCAGTACCGTTACATGGACCTGCGGCGGCATGAAATGCAGCAGCGCCTGATCCTGCGCTCGAAAATCACCTCCGCGGTGCGCAACTTCCTCGATGGCGAGGGGTTTCTGGATATCGAAACCCCTATTCTCACCCGCGCGACCCCCGAGGGCGCCCGGGACTACCTGGTGCCCAGCCGAACGCATCCCGGCCAGTTCTTTGCGCTGCCCCAGTCGCCACAGTTGTTCAAGCAGCTGCTGATGGTGGCCGGCTTCGACCGTTATTACCAGATCGCCAAGTGCTTCCGCGACGAAGACCTGAGGGCGGACCGGCAGCCGGAGTTCACCCAGATTGATATCGAGACCTCTTTCCTCGACGAGGCCGGCATCATGGGTATCGCCGAGCGCATGATCCGTGAGTTGTTCCAGTCGGTGCTGGGTGTGGATCTGCCCGAGATGCCCCACATGCCCTACGCCGAGGCGATGGAGCGTTACGGCTCAGACAAGCCCGACCTGCGAATCCCACTGGAACTGGTCAGCATCGACGACCTGATGCAACAGGTGGACTTCAAGGTATTCCGCGGCCCTGCCGACGACCCCCAGGGGCGGGTAGCGGCCCTCAAGGTGCCCGGCGGCGCGACTATCAGTCGCAAGGAAATCGACGACTACACGAGCTACGTGTCGATTTTCGGTGCCCGGGGCCTCGCCTGGATCAAGGTCAATGACATCGACGCGGGAGTCGCCGGGCTGCAGTCTCCCATTCTCAAATTCATGCCCGACGAGATCGTCGCGCAGATGATGCAGCGCCTGGGAGCGGCCAACGGCGACATCATTTTCTTCGGAGCGGACCGGGCCAAGGTGGTGAACGAGGCGCTGGGAGCCCTGCGGATCAAGGTGGCGGAGGACCAGGGGCTCGTCGGCGAAGGCTGGGCACCCCTGTGGGTGGTGGATTTCCCGATGTTCGAGCAGGACGGCTCGGGTAACTGGACGCCGCTGCACCATCCCTTCACCGCACCTTCCGGTACGGTCGAGGAACTGGCGGCCAATCCGGGGCAGGCCTTGTCCCGTGCCTATGACATGGTTCTGAACGGTTGTGAGCTCGGCGGTGGCAGCATCCGTATCTACCAGCGCGACATGCAGGAGGCGGTGTTCCGCATCCTGCAGATCGATGAGGCGGAGGCGGAGGAGAAATTCGGTTTCCTGCTCAACGCGCTGCAATACGGCGCTCCTCCCCACGGCGGTCTGGCTTTCGGCCTGGACCGCCTGGTGATGCTGATGACCGGGACCCAGTCCATTCGCGATGTCATCGCCTTCCCCAAAACCCAGACCGCTCACTGTGTGATGACGGATGCCCCCGGCGATGTGAGCGCCCAGCAATTGCGAGAACTGAATATCCGCCTGCGCCAGGCCCGGGAAGAGGGCGGGCAGGGGTAGCAACCAGCGCCAGGTATATATAGAAGGAAGACCGTTATGGCCGGTCACAGCAAGTGGGCCAATATCAAGCACCGCAAGGCCGCGCAGGACGCAAAACGCGGCAAGATGTTCACCAAGCTGATCCGCGAGCTGGTAGTCGCGGCCAAGCAGGGCGCGCTGCCCGAGGACAATCCGCGGCTGCGCGCCGCAATAGACAAGGCCCTGGCGGCCAACATGACCCGGGACACCATCGATCGCGCGGTCGCCCGGGGCGCCGGCGCCAACGAGACCGACAACATGGAGGAGCTGACCTACGAGGGTTACGCTCCCGGCGGTATCGCAGTCCTGGTCGAAGTCATGACCGACAATCGCAATCGCACGGTGGCCGATGTACGCCACGCCTTTACCAAGCGCAACGGCAACCTTGGCACCGACGGCTCGGTGGCCTACCTGTTCACCCGCAAGGGTCGGCTGAGTTTTGCCCCGGGTATCGACGAGGAGCGTCTGATGGAAGTCGCCCTGGAAGTCGGTGCCGAGGATATCCAGCTCAATGACGACGGCTCGGTCGACGTGATCTCCGCCTGGGAGGACTTCGGCGCGGTGAAGGCCGGCCTGGAGGCGGCCGGTCTCACGCCGGACGACGGCGAGGTGACCATGATTGCCGCCACCACCGTGCCGGTGGATGCCGAGGGCGCCGAGGCGCTGATGGGGCTGGTGGACGCGCTGGAAGATCTGGACGATGTCCAGAACGTCTATACCAATGTCGATATTCCGGATGAGGTGCTGGCCTCTCTTTGATGATTGGGTCTCCCTGGAGACGCAATGCCCCATGCCTGTGACCTTTGCTCATGGCGCGGACACCACTGCTCCCGGGTTCTGTCCTGCAAGCTGAGAGTGGTCAAGGGCATTGCCCGTAAAATTTAGTACGCGCCCAGCTGCCACCGATGCTGATTAATACTGTAAATTTGTACATAATACGAAGCTGGTGCACCCGGCGGATAATTGCATGTCGCTCATCCTGGGGATTGACCCCGGTTCCCGCAAAACAGGCTTCGGCATAATCAATTATGTGTCCGGGCGCAGCGAGTATGTCACCAGCGGCGTGATTCGACTGCCTGACGGCGAGCTGCCGGAAAGGCTGCGGGTAATCTATGCCAGCGTCACCGAACTGGTGGAGCTGCACGGCCCCACGGAACTGGCGATAGAGCAGGTGTTTCTGGCCAAGAGCGCGGGCTCCGCGCTCAAGCTGGGGCAGGCCCGCGGGGCGGCGATCGTCGCCTGCGTGGCCCGCGACATGGAGGTCTCGGAGTATTCAGCCCGCCAGATCAAGCAGTCGGTGGTGGGTACCGGGGCGGCGGATAAGTCCCAGGTGCAGCATATGGTGAAAGTACTGCTGAAGCTGGCGGCCGAGCCCCAGGAAGACGCGGCAGATGCACTGGCGGCGGCCCTGTGCCATGCCCACACCAGGCAGAGCCTGATAAACATGGCCGGCGCCAGATCGGTGCGCCGGCGCCGATTGCGCTGACAGGGCAACCCGATGATAGGCAGAATCCGAGGCACCCTGGTGCACAAGCAGCCCCCCGACATACTGGTGGATGTCAGCGGTGTGGGTTATGAGGTCCAGGTGCCCATGACCACGCTGTTTCAGCTGCCGCAACTGGGGGACGAGGTGTCCCTGGTTACCCATTTCGTGGTGCGCGAGGACGCCCAGTTACTTTATGGCTTCATCGATGAGCGCGACCGGCGCCTGTTTCGCCAGCTGATCAAGGTCAGCGGCGTGGGGCCGAAACTTGCGCTGACTATTCTCTCGGGTATGGATTCCAGCAGTTTCGCCCGCTGTGTGCAGCGCGACGACATCTCCTCCCTGGTGGCGTTGCCCGGAGTGGGCAAGAAAACAGCGGAGCGCCTGTTGGTGGATATGCGCGACAAACTCAAGGACTGGCTCGGCAGCGATGAGGCGCAGGTGTCCCTGGTTACCGGAGGGGAGGCCCGGGTGCCGGCCGTAAATACTGTCGCGGACGCCGAAGGCGCCCTGATTGCGCTGGGCTACAAGCCCCAGGAGGCGAGCCGGATGGTCGCGGCGGTGAACGATGACAGCGTGGCCAGCAGTGAGGACCTGATCCGGCGCGCGCTGAAGTCCGTGGTGAAGGGTTGAGGTTGTCGCATGATTGAAACCGATCGACTGATCGCCCCGGCGGCACAGAGCCCGCGGGAAGACGCCATCGACCGCGCCATCCGGCCCCGGACGCTGGAGGAATATGTCGGCCAGAAAGTCGTGCGGGAGCAGATGGCGATTTTCCTGCAGGCCGCCAGGGCCCGCGGCGAACCGCTGGACCACACCCTGATCTTCGGGCCCCCGGGCCTGGGCAAGACCACCCTGGCCAGTATTATCGCCAACGAGATGGGGGTGTCCCTCAAGACGACCTCCGGTCCGGTGCTGGAAAAAGCGGGGGACATCGCGGCGCTGATGACCAACCTCGAGCCGGGGGACGTGCTGTTTATCGACGAGATCCACCGCCTCAGTCCGGTGGTGGAGGAGGTGCTGTACCCGGCACTGGAAGACTACCAGCTCGATATCATGATCGGCGAGGGCCCCGCCGCCCGCTCCATCAAGCTGGAACTGCCGCCCTTCACCCTGGTGGGGGCGACCACCCGGGCGGGGTTGCTGACCTCGCCGTTGCGGGACCGGTTCGGGATTGTGCAGCGGCTGGAATTCTATGAGGTGGCGGACCTGGCGCATATCGTGGCGCGCTCTGCCGGCATACTGGGCATCAGCCTGGATCCGGCGGGTGCGTCGGAAATTGCCCGCCGCGCCCGCGGCACGCCGCGAATCGCCAACCGCCTGTTGCGGCGGGTGCGGGACTACGCGGAGGTGAAGGCGGACGGTCACATCTCCGCCGACATAGCCGATCGCGCACTCGATATGCTGAGTGTCGACCAGCAGGGCTTCGATCACCTGGACCGGCGCCTGCTGCTGGCCATGATCGAAAAGTTCGATGGCGGGCCGGTGGGCGTCGACAGCCTGGCGGCCGCCATATCCGAGGAGCGGGGCACCATCGAGGACGTGCTGGAGCCCTTCCTGATCCAGCAGGGTTTCATGGTTCGCACCCCCCGGGGACGGATGGTCACCCGCACTGCCTACCTGCATTTCGGCCTGCCCCGGCCGGCGCCAGCCGACCCCGTCGGCAATCTGCCCCTGGATCTGGGGGAGGGTGAGGACACACCGTGACCGGCGGGGAATTTTCCCTCGATCTGCGCGTCTATATCGAAGATACGGATGCGGGCGGGATCGTTTACTACGTCAACTACCTCAAATTCATGGAGCGCGCCCGCACCGAGTTCATGCGCCGCCTGGGTTTCGGTAAGAATTACATTTTCAATCGCGATCTGATGTTTGTGGTTCGCGATGTGAAGGTGCAATATCTGCGCCCGGCTACCCTCGATGATGAACTGGTCGCGACGGCGGCCATTCGCGAGTTGCGCGGCGCTTCCATGGTCATGCACCAACGGGTCGAGCGCGGTGAGCAGGTGCTGGCCCAGGGTGAAGTGACCATCGCCTGCGTCGACCGGGCGGGAGTGAAGCCGCGGCGCATGCCGGCGGATATGGTCAGCAAACTGCGTGCAGCGCAGGAACAACAATAGATACACAGACACGTTAATGGGGAGCAGTCTTTGGAAGAGCAATTGAGCCTGATCGACCTGGTATTACATGCCAGTTTTACGGTTCAGCTGGTGATGGCCCTGCTGTTTGTGGCCTCCATGCTGTCCTGGTATATGATCGTCCAGCGCTTCATCTATTTTCGCAGTGCGCACGATGAAATGTACCAGTTCGAGGAGCGCTTCTGGTCGGGAATAGACCTTGCCCAACTCTATCGCGAGGGCAATGAGCACGCGGCCGAGGGCCATGCCATGCTGGGCATGGAGAGTATTTTCCGGGCCGGTTTCAAGGAGTTCTCCCGCCTGGCCCAGCAGTCCGATATGGATTCGGAGGCCCTGGTCGAGGGATCCCGGCGGGCCATGCGGGTGGCGATGATGCGGGAAGAGGAGCGACTCGAGCGCCACCTGGCGTTCCTCGCCTCGGTGGGTTCCACCAGCCCCTATATCGGCCTGTTCGGTACGGTCTGGGGCATCATGCACTCCTTCCGCGGCCTGGCCAATGCCACCCAGGCGACCCTCGCCACGGTAGCCCCGGGCATTTCCGAAGCGCTGGTGGCTACTGCCATGGGCCTGTTTGCGGCGATCCCGGCGGTGCTCGCCTATAACCGCCTGGCTTCCAGGGTGGAGGTGTTCAGCAACCGTTACGACACCTTCGTCGACGAGTTCTCCGGTATTCTTTCCCGGCAGGCCTATGCCCTGCGCTCACGTGAAAAGAAAGCAGGAGCCGCAGCCGGTGGCAGATAGCAGCCGCAGGAGCAAGAAGCGCCGGCCCATGTCCGAGATCAACGTGGTGCCTTACATCGACGTGATGCTGGTGCTGCTGATCATTTTTATGGTGACCGCGCCCATGCTGATGCAGGGCGTGAAAGTCGACCTGCCCGAGGCCAACGCGGACCCGGTGGAAAACCAGGACAGCGAGCCCCTCATCGTCTCCGTGGACCAGGCCGGCCAGTTATTTCTCAACGTGGGATCCCAGGAAGGCCAGGTACTGTCACTGGCGACTATCAAGGACCGGGTGGCCGCGGTCATGCGGCGCAGCCCGGAGAAGCCGGTGCTGGTCTGGGGTGACCGCGCCGTGCCCTACGGTGAGGTGGTCACCGTCATGGTGGCGCTGCAGGAGGCCGGCGCTCCCAGTGTCGGCCTGGTGACAGAGAACCCGCAGTGAACACCAGCAGCGCCGCCAGCTCGATCTATGCCAAGCCTGTCGTGCCGCGCATTGTCGTGCGGCCGGCCCTGGCCAGCGTGCTGCTGCACGGCCTGTTGCTGTTCATACTGACCGCCAACTGGGCGGATTCCACCCGGAACGTTATTGTCGTAAAGCCGCAGCCGAAGGTCATCAATGCCAGGCTGGTTGATGCCAGCGAACTCAAGCCCAAACCGAAACCAAAACCGGTGGCTCCGGCGCCCAAGCCCAAACCGAAACCCAAGGCGGCGCCGGTCGCAAAGCCCAAGCCTGCACCCCAACCCAAGCCAAAGCCGGTAGTCGCGGCAAAACCCAAGCCCGCGCCTGCGGCCAAGCCGAAACCCGTGCCGGCGCCCGCCAAGGCCGAACCGGAGCAGCCCCGCATGACCCAGCAGGAACTGGCGGCCCTGACCCGGGCCGACCTGGCCAGGGCGGTGGCGGAGGAGCAAAGCGCTGCCCAGGCGGCGGCGACCTCGGCGGAAATGGCGGCCAGCTACGCCGCACTTATCCAGCAGACTGTGGTAAATTACTGGAGTCGTCCGCCCAGCGCGCGCAACGGGATGGAGACTTTGTTGTCTATCCAGTTGATCCCGACCGGCGAAGTCGTCAGCGTCACCATTGTCAAAAGCAGCGGCAACACCGCTTTCGACCGCTCGGCTGTCAATGCGGTCGAAAAAGCCGGCAGCTTCCCCGAACTGCAAAACCTGCCGTCCAGGGAGTTCGAGAAAACATTCAGGCGCTTCAGCCTGCTGTTCAGACCAGAGGATTTGCGTTACTGATGAAAAACCCAGCTATTGCCCTCCTTGGTATGGTGTTGCTGTGCGCCGCAATCGGCGCCCGGGCCGACCTCACCATTGAAATCACCCAGGGTTCCGACAACCCGACCGCCATCGCCGTGGTGCCCTTTGCCTGGCAGGCGGCGGGCGCCGCGCCTGAGGACGTGGCCCAGGTAATCGAGTCCGACCTGACGCGCAGCGGCCAGTTTGCGCCGGTGGCACGCACTGACATGCTGGGTTTGCCCAGCACCGAGGAAGAGGTTTTCTATCGCGACTGGCGCGCGCTGGAGACCGAGTACCTGCTGATCGGCAAGGCCTCGCCCACCCCCAACAACGGGATGCGGCTGGATTACGAACTGTTTGACGTATTGCGCCAGACCAGGGTTTTCTCCGGCTATGAGTCGGGCCCCGCCAGCGATGGCCGCATGCTCGCCCACCGGGTTGCCGACAAGATCTACGAACACCTCACCGGGGTGCGCGGTGCTTTCGCCACTCGCCTGCTGTACGTGTCCGTCACCCGTGGCGGGGCGGGAAACAAGGACTATTATCGGCTGACCATGTCTGATTCCGACGGGGCGCGCCCGATTGTGCTGCTGGAGTCGCGGGAGCCCCTGCTGGCGCCGGCCTGGGCGCCGGATGCCGTGCAGATTGCCTACGTGTCTTTTGAAACGGGCCGCCCGGCCATTTTTCGCCAGGACCTGGCTACCGGCAAGCGGGAGCAGTTGACCAATTTCAAGGGCCTCAACAGTGCCCCGGCCTGGTCCCCCGACGGCAAGACCATGGCCATGGTGCTGTCCAAGGATGGCAACCCGGATATTTACCTGATGGACCTGGCTACCCGCCAGTTGACCAATATCACCAATAACTATGCGATTGAGACAGAGCCGGCCTGGATGCCAGACGGCAAATCGCTGCTGTTTACCTCCGACCGTGGCGGCAAACCGCAGATCTATCGCTATGACCTCGCCAGTAAGGCAACCACGCGAATTACCTTTGAAGGTAATTACAATGCCCGGGCGCGCGTGGCCCAGGACGGTCGCAACGTGGTACTGGTTCACCAGCAGGACGGGGATTTCCACATAGCGGTGCTGGACCTGGTCACCAACCGGATGGTGACGCTCACCTCCACCGCCCTGGACGAAAGCCCCAGTATCGCGCCCAATGGGTCTATGGTATTGTACGCGACCAAATTTGGGGACCGGGGCATTTTGGCCGCGGTTTCTGTAGATGGCGGTGCGAAATTCCGTTTGCCCTCGCGTGAGGGCGATGTGCGAGAGCCGGCGTGGTCACCGTTTTTAACGGCTAAATAGCCCGAAATTTTTACTAAACCCGATTGATTGTTATTTCAACTTCGAAGGACTTTCAAATGAAACATGTATCTGTTGCAGGCAAGTTTGTCACACTGCTGCTCAGCGCAGCTTTCCTGGTTGCCTGTTCCAGTAGCAGCACCAAGGAAGACGAGGAGGCTGCTGCCGCCGCAGCCGCTGCCGCTGCGGCCGCGAGGGCAGCCCAGGAAGCCGCTGCAGCGTCTGCTTCCTCCTCCTCATCGGCCGCCGATGCGGAACGCATGCGCCTGATGGAGGCCGCTGCCGCTTACGGCAATGTCTTCTATTTTGCCTATGACAGCTCCCTCCTCACCCCGGAGGCTATCGCTTCCCTGGACGCTCACATCGCCGCGCTGGCGGGCACCAACAGCACCATCCGTCTCGAGGGTCATACCGACGAGCGCGGCACCCGCGAGTACAACCTGGCGCTGGGTGAGCGCCGCGCGAATTCCGTACGCGACTATATGGTACTGAACGGTATTGCCAACTACCGCATCGAGGCGATCAGCTACGGCGAGGAGCGTCCCATCGGTTACGGTTCCGGGGAGTCCAACTGGGCCCAGAATCGGCGGGTGGAACTGGTCGTCGTAAACTGATCCTGTAACGATGCGAATATCAGACAAAATACCGTTGGCGATTGGACTGGTCCTGTTGACCGGTCAGTTCGGTTGCGCCGCCCAGGCGCAGGACTACGTGGACCTGGAGGCTGAAAGAGCCGCTGCCGCCCAGACCACCTCTCCCGGTGACCCCTATGCACCTCGCGGCGCCCAGAGTTACCCGGCAACCAGTTACGGGGCGAGCACGGCGCCCGCCGCGCCCGCTGTTGCCGCCGCGACGCCGGCCGCCGGCACACCGGCCAGCCAGCCCGTGGCACGGCAGGCCCCGGAGCAGGACCAGAACCAGAACCTCGGCATGCTTTTCATGCAGATCCAGCAGTTACAGCAGCAGGTGATGCAACTCAATGGCAGGGTCGAGGAGCAGGCGAATGAACTGCGCACCCTGCGGGAGCAGAGCCTGCAGCGGTATGTGGACCTGGATAAGCGCATCAGCGCAGGAGCCCCGGGCGGAGCAGCCGCCGCGGCAGCCGGCACGGTAACTGCGCCAGCGGATGACGACGCGAACCTCGCAATCGGCCCCGCCGCGGTAGCCGGCACTGCACCGGTCGCGGCCCAGCCCGGTGAGGATGAGGCCTACCGCGCCGCTTACTCCCTGGTGCAGTCCCAGAATTTCGACCAGGCGGTGCAGGCGTTTCAGAAGTTCCAGCGGGATTACCCGGCCGGCAAGTACGCTCCCAATGCCTACTACTGGCTGGGCGAGTTGTACCTGGTGATACAGCCACCGGACCTGGAGTCCTCGCGGCAGTCCTTTGCCATGCTCCTGAGCCAGTACCCCGACAACAGCAAGGCGCCCGACGCCCTGTACAAGCTGGGCAAGGTGCAGTACATGAAGGGCAACCGGGAAAAGGCGAAGGAATACCTGGACCAGGTGATCAGCCGCTACGGCTCCACCGACAGCTCCGCGGTAAAACTGGCCAGGGATTTCCTCGCCGAGAATTACTGAGTCCCGGCTCGGTAAAGCCACATGTCGCCACCTGTCACAGCCGTAACCACCAGTCTGCCCGATAAATCCCGGCCTGCTGTACGGATCACCGAAATTTTCTATTCCCTGCAGGGAGAGGCCCGCACCGTGGGCCTGCCCACAGTCTTCGTGCGCCTGACCGGCTGCCCCCTGCGCTGTCTGTACTGCGATACCGAGTACGCCTTCAATGGCGGCGAGCTGTTCAGCATCGATGACATCGCCGGGCGCGTGGCCGGATTCGCGCCGCGCTATGTGACCGTGACCGGGGGCGAGCCCCTTGCCCAGAAAAGCTGCCTGCCGCTGCTGGCCCGCCTGTGCGACGCGGGCTACGAGGTCTCCCTGGAAACCAGTGGCGCGATGAGTGTCGCCGGGGTGGATGAGCGCGTGGTCAAGGTGCTGGACCTGAAAACCCCGGCCTCCGGCGAGATGACGCGCAACGACTACGGCAATATCCCCCTGCTGACCCCCCGCGACCAGGTGAAATTCGTGATCTGTGATCGCGCCGACTACGAATGGGCCCGGTTCAAGCTTGACGAATACCAGCTGGCGCAGCGGGTGTCGGATGTGCTGTTCTCCCCCAGCCACGGCCAGCTGTCCGGCCGGGAGCTGGCGGAGTGGATACTGGCGGATAACCTGCCGGTGCGCCTGCAGCTGCAACTGCACAAGCTGTTGTGGAACGATGCGCCGGGGCACTGACGGCAATGGCTGAACAGGCGCGGGCGGTCATCCTGGTCTCCGGTGGGCTGGACTCCACCACCGTGCTGGCCATGGCGAAAGCGGCGGGGTATGCCTGTTATACCCTGAGCTTTGACTACGGCCAGCGCCACAGGGCCGAGCTGTTCGCCGCCGAGCGGGTATCGGCCGCTCTGGGGGACATCGAGCACAAGGTCGTGAAGCTCAACCTCGACAGCATCGGCGGCTCGGCCCTCACCGATGAAAGCATCGCGGTGCCGGAAGAGGCGACCGAGGGCATCCCCGTCACCTATGTGCCGGCCCGCAACACGGTATTCCTGTCCATCGCCCTGGGTTGGGCCGAGGTGCTGGAAGCCAGTGACATCTTTATCGGCGTCAACGCCGTGGACTACTCCGGCTACCCGGACTGCCGTCCCGAATACATCGCGGCTTTCGAGACCATGGCGAATCTCGCCACGAGGGCCGGTGTCGAGGGCCATCCACTGACCATCCACACCCCGCTGATGTCCATGGGCAAGGGGGCAATCATCGCAGCCGGCCTGGCCCTGGGAGTCGACTACTCCCTGACCGTGTCCTGTTACCAGGCCACGCCAGAGGGCCTGGCCTGCGGCAAGTGCGACAGCTGCAGGCTGCGGCGCCAGGGCTTTATCGATGCCGGGGTGCAAGACCCCACCCGCTACCTAAGTGGTTGATTCCGGTTAGTTAGTGAGCAAATAAATAAATCCGGGGACTTGAGTTTTCCCCCCAAATCCGTACTATACGCAGCTCCTTTCGGGGCCGTTAGCTCAGTTGGTAGAGCAGTTGGCTTTTAACCAATTGGTCGCTGGTTCGAATCCAGCACGGCCCACCAATTTCCCCGTTTTGTATCAAGTGCTTAGCGCGTTACCGCGCTCAGCGTCCGGTGCCTCAGCACCACCAGTGCCGGAGTTTTGCCGGACTTTCCTTCACACACCCTGTTTGCCGCCTCGATGAGCTCCTCCAACTCCGGCGCGGAGTAGTGGGTGGTGATATCGCCGTTCTTGTGGCCAAGCAGTATTTTCCGGGTTTCCAGTGGCACGCCGGCCGCACGCAGGCGGCGACCGAAGGTGTGCTTCAAGTCGTGTACCCGGATGGGCATGTCCAGCTTGCGCCGGACCGACTTCCAGCCATTGTTGTTGATGCTGCGCACCGGACGGCCGTAGTAGGTGAAGACGCGCTCGCGGGTGTTGCCCGCGCACGCCTTCGATCACTGACTTTGCCACCCGGTTCAACACCACCAACCGATCCTCCCGGTTCTTGACCTTCTCTCCCGGAATGAGAAACACCGAGGTGCCCAGTTCCGGCACGTCGATCTCCCAATCCCACTGCAAGCTACAGACCTCGCCATCCCGGCACCCGGTATTCACCTTGAACAGACACATCCTGCTCAGGTGATCCGGCAGCGCTTTGAACAACCGGTGTTGCTCCTCCCAACTGAGCGGGTAGGGGCGCCTGGCATCGTGCAGCGGCAGCAACTGAATCAGCGGTGCCGACTCCAGCCAGGTCAAACCGTGTTCATCGCGCCACAGGCGGGCACTCAGGTTGAGTACCCTGCGTACCGTTGCCAGTGCGCCGTTGACGGTCTTGTTCTTCTTTCCCTCCTTCTTCCTTCTATCTATATACGCTTGCAGTGTACCCATATGGACCTGATACAGCGGCAGATCGCCGATGTAGGGGTCCAGCTCTTTCAGATGGAAAGCGTAGGTTCGGATGGTAGCGAGGTGGGTGTTCTCCTCGAGAAAGCGCGTGGCTGCCTCGCGAAAAATGCGCACCGGCCGTATGCCGAATACTGACGCCTGCCTGATCTGCTCAACCCGGCGGGCCAACATCAGTTCCGCCGTCTTGAGTTCACTCGTTCCAGTGCTTTCGTGAATGCGGTGGCCGAGGACCTGCTTGTCGATATGCCAGATCCCACCCCGCTTCCGCAGCCCGGAGCTTCGATTGCGTCCCATACTTCATCTCCTCGATTTCGTGCGGGACGCCCGTTGCACCGCATATAGTGGTCCACCCAGGCATCCATTTCAAGGCGGTCGAAGGCGACACCCTGCCGGCCGATCCGGAGTTCAGTCAGGGCGGGGCGCACCTCCCGGTTAAAGCGGTTGCGGTCCATGCCCAGGTAGGCGGGGGCATCGCGGAGGCGGATCAGGCGTGGTTGGATCTGCATCGCCTATCGGCCTATGTAAACCGCAGTAATCTGTTCCCTGACATGGCCCAGCTCGGCACTGATGGCCAGGCGGGCTCTGCTGGTCGACCTGCCGCTGTGCCCCGGTCAATTGCGCTTTACTGGGGCCCGCCTGCATGGGGCGAGGGCCAGCCGGTGAGTTCCTGATACCGCTGCTGGGCATAGGCATGGCGCAGGCCGTGCATTTTCGACAGCCCGGCATTGGCGGTGTGGCGCTCGTAAATCCGGAGCTGCTCGATGTATTGCCGGCCACCGGGGATCAGGGAACCCAGCCCGGCCAGTTGTTTGGCCTGTTCCAGCAGGGCGCGCTGCTCCTGGGTGCGGATGGGTACGGTGCGTTCCCGTCCGCCCTTGGTCCAGCTGGCCTTGAGATGCAGGTGATCGCCCCGATCCGCCCAGCGGGGCTGGATCTTGAGGGCTTCCTCCCGTCTGAGCCCGAAGGCCTGTTGCAGGCGCAGGCTCATTCTTACGTGTTCATCCTTGACCCGGGCGAGCTGTTCCTCCGCCAGGTCCTTGGCTTTGCTGGTGTCGGACACAAACTGCCGGTCCGGTATCCCATAGAAATCATTAGAGCCGGCCACCACGGCCCGCCTGTTAACCTTCTCGGCCCACCAGCGTAAACAGCTCATGCGGTTCTTGATGGTGCCGGGGGAGAGGTTTTGGTCCAGCCACTGGTCCACCAGGGCCTGGACATGCTTTTGCTTGAGGGAGGTGGCCTTCAGCTGCCGGAAGCCCAGGTCGTGTAACTGGTTGGCAATGGCGCTCAACTGGCGCTCCCGGCCCACCCGGGTTTCAAAGCTGCCTTCATGGCTGTGCTTGCATAACAATTTCAGTTGGTAGTTCAGGTCTCGCATAGTGCTGTTTCCTTCGGTGAGTGTTTCTGATCACCTGGCAACAGAAGCTGCGCAGGTCCGCCGAAGCGGTACGATCACGGGACACCAATCCCGGTTGACCTGAATGTGTCTGGCCATAGACAGCACGGTGTGTTTTCGAGAGAAAACTGGCCCGTGCAAACCAACGGTTATCCAGCCTGGGGCTGGGGTGGAATTACCTCCTTATTCAGAAAAAGCAGAACGCACTGACCGCCAGTGCGTTTGCGGGGTTGAAGAAACTGTCGATTGAGCCGAGCCGAAGTGCCCGGCCATCAACAGCGGTTATGGAACAGATCCCCGTAACAAGCGGGAGGATTGGAAGGTGCGGTACCCGAGACGAATGCGGTATCGCGATGGTTCGAAGATGGACCCGGTCATGACTGACCGTTGCGTCAAAATGGCCCTGAGTGACGCGTTCGGCAGATTCCAATACAACCGGATTCTGCCTACCCCGTTCGCTTTCGCAAGGTGGGGTCTTCCTTGCCACTTTTCCGCAGTGGCAGCGACTAATGGCTCTACTATACGAACCCGGAATACGGGTGTCACAGAGAATTCGGACCTGAACCTGGGGTGGTTTTTGTTGGACTCCTGGCCATTTTATTATCATCATCCGGGTGTGAATCACGCTTTAGTAGCCCTGGGGGCGCATTTGGCCCTACATACCCGCTAAATCCGGTGCCTGATGGAGTGGTTCCAGTGGAAACAGGCAAAAAACCTATTCCTTCAATTACTACAAACACTGCCATTAATATCGCGCTGCCCACGTCACTACCCGCTGCGCTTGGCAGTGACGTGGGCTTCTGAATCTAAAATCGCATTACGCTAAAGACACGTTCGTGTCTTTTTCAAGCATCAGTCGGACAAGCGCGATATCAAGGCTTCGTTTACTTTCTTTGACATGGCGACAAGGTCCCATTCATAGCCCGAAGCCAGCAGTGGCCCGATATCGCTGGCGAAGTTCCTATCATTTAGTTTTGCCGCAATATTCTCCTGGAACTGCTTTCTGGTTACGTTGTGTTCGCCGTGCTCCATGTAGGTGTAGAACGCCGCGATAATCTTCTCGGGATCTGCGGCCTCATCATCCAGTGCAAGTGCCAGATCGAAGAGATCACGCCCCCTTCTTGCGCTGATAAAGCGCGCGGAGCTTTGTGCCCAGGAGCTCGCTCAGTTCGTAACTGAGTATTGAACATGATCCTTTGTACCAACGGGAGTTCACCTCAAACGGAATTTCTTTGAACCCTTCTACTGCGAAATGTTCACGCGTGTTGATTTCGACTTTCAAGCGAAGTGGTTGTCCGTCCTCTGACTGGAACCTGTAGGCCAAGGTCACAAGCGCGTTATTCTGTTTCCGTTTGGGTTCCCCAAGCCACGGGTCCAATACCTCCCTCAAGGCATCCATTACTGGACCGGCTGGTTCTGCATTCACCTGAACAAGGTCGATATCTTCCGAGTATCTTGCAGCTGGCAGGTGTAGCTTAAATAGGGCAGTGGCGCCACGAAACGCAAGAGCATTGTGAAGAGTCTCATGGGAGAAGATATCAACCAGCGCGCGGCTGATGACAAGATCCTGTTCGACCTGGGCATCATCTACCCATGGTGCTTGCTCCCTCCACTCCGTGATGTAGTCGCGTGGGATCATATATCCGGCTCAAGCTCTGCATTGACGATGAGTTTCCAGTCCTGCAGGCGTTGTCCCCCTTCGGTTTTTCGACCGGGGATGAGCATTGTGTACTCACGCGCGTGTTGGTCGACATAATCTCTCAATCCTGCAGCGCGATTCTCCGCGTCAACAAGTTCCAACATATAGCCGAGCCGCTGGACCCAGGTGATCGGGGCCGTTGCGGCTGCTTTTACCAGCGCTGAAGCATCAATCTCGCCAGCTAGTTCCGATAGGACGGTCGCGACCTGGTCCAGCCCGCCAACATGTTCCGGATACCCGGCCAGATCAATAGCCGTACCCTCTGGCGTGGAAACCCTCAGCTCCCCGCGGGAGGTGTTGAATTTTCGCACAGGCACGTCGTCAATGTTCTTCCGTGCGATGAACTTGACCCGGACTTTGCCGCAGTGGATCGGTCTGCGGTTTTTTTGCACGAAAACTTGGAACTCCTGCGGGCGTTGATGAGCGGCTCCGTAATACTGCGCAGCTGATAGAAGCCCGGCGTAGTAGTCTAGACCTTTGACTTTCATAAGGTCGGGGATGAACTGTTCAGCCGGAAGGCACCCCAATGAACGATATTCCGGGGGGATGATGACGTAGAATCCACGGGCTGGTGTGGCAATCAGCCCCTGCTTGGTGAGCCGGTTTAGCGCAAGCTTGCTGGCATCCGGCGAGACCTTCAATCCGTCTCGCGCCTCCTGTGAGGTAAAGCTATAGCGTCCCTTTGAGGCCAATGTCTCGATCAGGTCCTTCGCTGCTACGCGCTCTTTATTCGATTTCATTCTCATAAGGTATCTATAAGTAATACTTTATGCAAGCAAAAACGTATTTCTATAAGAGTCAAATGTGCATCACAAGGAATAGGTGAGCGGATTTTAGGTATTTTATGACGCGGAGAGGTCGACTTGGCGGGGGGAATGTCATTTTCCTCTCTATCGCGAACCGCCGTTCTAACTTGTAATCCATTATGATGGCATGCCCCAGACCACTTAGCGTCCAGGCTGGGCTCTAGGCGCGAAAAGTCCTTGCCTGATTGGAGCCATTCGCGCGATATACATAATCGAGAGCCGCTGGCACATGTCTGGGCGTATTGATTAGGGGCTTTAGTAATATTATATATTCAAGCCATTGTTGTTGATGCTTCGCACCCGATGGCCGTAGTAGGTGAAGCCGTGTTCGGAATGTTGCCCGCGTACGCTTTCAAATACTGACTTAGCTACCCAATTTAAAACCACCAATCGGTCCTCCGGGTTCTTGACCGTTTCTCCAGTATTGAGATGCACCGAGGTGCCGAATATGCCGTTTGTGTGCCTACAATCACGCCTTCCTGGTTTCAGCTATTCCGGTATGCACCTGGAGTTTGGCCGGTGCGTCGCTTGAAGGCTCGCTGGAACGCACTTTGCTCGGAATAGCCCAACAGATAGGCGATGTCGACGAGACTCAGTCTTGGGTCATCGAGGTAGCTCAGCGCCAAGTCGTGTCGCAGTTCATCAACCAACTTCCGATAACTTAGCCCGCGGACAGCCAGTCGCGCCCGCAGGGCGGCGGGCGCCACACCGAGCTTGCCGGCGGCCTCACCGAGTTCGATCGCGCCGTCAGCCAACGAGCCGGATACCAGCTTCTGCAAATCGCGAAGCCAGGCGGGAGTCGCCGCGGTATCGAGCACTGCGAGTTGCTGCTCGCAGAGGAGTGTCAGTGATTGCCTGACCTCCGCGTTGCCCTGCTGCAGCGGCATATCAAGGTAGGCGGCATCGAAGCTCATCGCGTCTTCGTCTGCGCCAAAGCGCAGCGGACAGCGAAAGTACGCCTCATAGGGTGCCGGGTCGGCGGGCGAGGAGCGGAAACTGGCCCAACGGGGCATCACTTGGTCTGCCAGGTCGCCCGCAATCCGCTGCACCATCGCAAGCCAGCTGGCCATTACCAGTTCGTCCAGGTGTCGACGGGTAGCGGGCGCATCGTCGAAATCGAGGCGCCAGTAGCGAATCAACTCGTCATCCCGGATTTCGACGACATTTTGGCCAGCGCCTATCGCCAACCGAGAGTAACGTGACACCTGCGGCAAGATTTCCCGAGCCGTACGGCTGCTCATCAGGGCAAATCCATACGCGCCGAGGTAACCGGGCTGCATATGCTGGCCAAGATGGATGCCCAGACAGGGGTCGTCGAGGTGGCGGGAAGCGGTTTCGCAGAGCTGCAGAAAGTCCAGGTAGCCAATACGCTCGTCGGCGTCGTCGAGCACCGCAGGGTCGAGTCCGCACTGCTCAAAAAGCTTCGCCGCCGGCAGATCGCGCGGCGCTACATAAATCAGCCAGCAGGCGCACGAAAAAGCTGGCGAGGCTGGCATCGTACGCCGCGGAGGTGGTAGTGAATTCGGATGAAGAAGGCATACCGCTGATGTCAATACATGATCGCGGGCGTGTCAATACCGATTAGTGTGTTCCCGGCATTATATACGCAGTATCTGACTTGGGCCGGTACTACCAAAAAGCGAGGAGTTTTCAACAATGTTCAATTTCACGTCGATTCAGATACCCAGCTTTTTCATCTGTTCCCGCCACCACGACGCCGAGCAAGGGTATGGCGTGGCACGTCGCATCATGGCTATGGTCCTCGACTGCAGCGATAGGACTGAAATCTCTGTTAAATACCATCTTCCAGCATGGCAGACCTTCCTCCCGGCCTGGTCTCCGGCTTTTTGCAGGGGTTCAAGTGAGCCGACCGCGGGCTAAACTGGTTGCACTGGGCTGTTCCGGTCCGGTCGCGGCGCCTGTAATCAACGGTTTTATCGAGGGAGGATTGAGCCTTCGCATACTGGCGCGATGTCCGGAGCCAGTGGCCCGACGGTATCCCGGCGCAGAGGTCGCCGCCGGTAGCATGTCAGATCCAGTCAGTGTCTCGCAAGTGCTGGCGGATGCAGATGCGGCATTTCTCATGACGCCGATGGGTATGCGCAACGATCCCTCGGGGGAAATAGCGATTGCGAAGCAGGTACTGGAAGGTGCGAAAGCGGCGGGGCTTGGACACCTCATCTACACGTCCGTGCTGCATGCCGACCAGCCATCGCCCGTAGGTATTCTGCAGGCGAAGTATGAGATCGAACGGCTGATAAAAAACGCGGGGATTCCCTACACCATACTTCGCTGTGGCTCCTACATGGAGGATGTCTTCGATCCGAGGCTCAAGTTGCTTCAAAAGGGCAGGTTTCTTTTTCCCATCGACAAACACCAGACCTTTTCCTATACGTCGCAGGCAGATATCCCGAGATTTGTCGTAACAGAACTGTTGCAACCGGGTGGGATACTCAATCGTGCTATCGATTTTGTAGCGATTCAGTCTTACCCCATCGTCGAGATCGAAAAGCAACTGGCCGAGGCGGCAGGATTCGCCATCAAAACGACACCCAAGTTCCCGGTGTTTTACCTGTTTTACGCCTTACTACCCTATTTTCGCATGACAAAGCACCGCTTCTCTTCAGTGATTCCCCTCATGCAGCACTTTGATCGAAATGGCTATTTCTCCGTTTCCGGGGATATGCAGAGCGAGTTTCCCGACTTCAGGATGACGTCGTTACCTGACCATTTGAGGAGGCTCTTTGAGACATAGGGATGTCGAAATGAGTTTTGATAAAGCGGCGCATTTCCAGCGTCATCTGCGCTGATACCGAGGAGGATAGCGTTTTGATTACAAAAAAGGGAGGTTTGGTTTGGTCGATACTGGGAGTTGTCGTAATACCACTCATTGGTTTCCTGATATTTGCACCTAATTCGAAAGGCATTGACCGCTATTTCGAAGACCAGCATTTTCACTACGAAACAATTCGTTGTGTGGTCGCGCATGCCCCTTACGGCGGCGCAGACATTGGTGAGGTGTTTGCCGTCATCAGGAATATCCGGGAAGGGGATTTGGAGGACTGGTATCGGGAATGGTATCGCATGGCTGCCATGGTGGAAGCAAAGGCGCGAGCATACCAAGACCCGATCGGAAAAGGCCAGGGGCTGATGAGGTCTCAAAATTACTACAGAAATGCCGAGTTTTATCTCGATCCAGAAGACGAACGGCGCAAGGATACCTTTACCAGGAGCGCTCAAAATTTTCGCGAGGCGTTGCAGCTGCTCAGCGTGGAGTACGAGGAGTTTGATGTTCCCTATGAAAATAGTGAACTAAGAGCGATCTATTACCCGTCAAACCACCCGCAGTCGAACAGTAGGCCTTTAGTGATAGCTCATGGTGGGTATGACTCAACGCTTGAGGAACTTTATTTTTGGATTGTGGCACCCGCACTCGAGCGAGGTTATTCGGTACTGACCTTCTCAGGACCGGGACAGGGCTCGGTCATTCGTAAGCAAGGGTTAACTTTTACGCCAGAATGGGAAAAACCAACCGGCGCCGTAATTGACGCGTTTCTCCATAAGTATTCGAAACCACCCAACATGGTTTTAATGGGTCTCAGTATCGGGAGGACTCTAGCGCCCCGGCGGCCGCGTATGACGAGCGGATAGACGGGGTGATCGCGTTTGACGCAATGTATGATTTTCAATCAACCTTGTTTTACGGTATTCCGGAATTCCAAAGAGGTATTGTCCGTTGGTTGTACGAGAACGAGTTTGAATCCGTGCTGGGTATGATTTTGGCGTTACGAGCCAGACTGGACGTGGGAACCCGATGGGGGCTGCAGAATGGTCAGTGGACGCTTGGTTTTGAGAAACCAGAGGAGATTTTCGATGCGTTTGCCCCTTATCATCTCAGGGAAGCGGCAGGGGAGGTGAGAGCAGATGTACTGCTGCTTTGGGGGGAAGACGACCATTTCATGGACACGAAACAATTGAGCGATATGCAAACCAGTTTGGTGAATGCCAGAAGCGTTACAACTAAGACCTATAATATGGAAGAAGGCGGGCATGAGCATTGTCAGACGGGTATCTTGAGCAGCGTGCACGCCGATATGTTTGGTTGGATCGCGGAAAAATTCCCCGATTAGCAGAACTTTACAATCAATAAGTGAAACTACTCCAATGGAGAGTTCCGGGCTTTTACCGCGCCCCTTCATGCCCAGCGGTTAGAAAAGGTTGTTATCACCGTCTAGAATCGGACAGAGAACCTGCAGGACATGCCGACTTCCTCGGTAACCGCCATGCAAGACGACAAGTTGCAGGACGCCGGCAAGGAAGACCATTTTCTCGGAGTTGACCAGGTGAATAATATGCAAAAAAACCTTACCAGTGCTTGCAGCGTAACAACCAAGAGTTACAGCAAGTATGAGGGTGGGATGGAGCATTGCCAAGGAGGGTACCGTACGAGTGTTCACGCACATATATTTGACTGGATTGGCAATCGCTTTCCAGCAACATCAGAGTGAGAATGTAATTTTTCCCTATCCATTTCTGATGAGAATCTCGAATAGTGTTGAACTGCCGATCACTTTTTTTGGCGGTAACTTTGGAAAGCATAGACATGCTCTAGCCCGACGAATCGGGTCTGAGCCTAGTCAAGTGTGATGTTTGAAAACTAACTTAAGAAGGTATAAAAATATGAAAAAAAAATATTTATGTACGTCACTTTATTCTCGCCTTAGCTGGGATAGTAGTCGGCTTGATGTCTGTAAGTCTGATTTTCGACTTGGCGATCGAACCCACCAAGATTCTAAATATATTGAGGCGCTCTGCGACTCAATATTACTTCTATGTTCGAAAATTTCTTCTTTTGTTCCATATATCGTAACGGGTACACTGCTCAGCCTCGTGGCTGCTTCACTGTATCGCCTAATATTCATGAGGAACTTGAGAACGATTTTGATAGCCTTAGGTGTTTTTGCTTTGAGTGTTTACTACGTTGCCGTTGTTTTGAGCTTGAGGATAATTTGCCTCATTTAACAGAAATGGGCGACAGAGTGGATTCTTTGCTGCAAATCGGTTTTGCTCACTTACTCACATGGTTAGCAGGCTGGTTCACAATTGGGTAATGATGTTCGAAGTTGATACCGACTGAGCGAAATGCAAATAACTGGACAGCTACTTAATGGACTTTCTATCACCAGGTTTCAAGGGACTATAGTGCCCAAGGAATAACAAACTTCAAGGGTCGGCTTCGTGTGACCGATGCTGCTTCCACTGCTGTCTCACAAATTTCATTGAAATCTGAATTGTGTTCTGAACGTTCTATTTACCGGCTTTGGCGGATCTCCTCGAAGTAGCGGTAGGAGTTCGCGTCGCTCAAAATAATGGGAGTTGTAGTAGTCGGATCATCTGCTGAGACTGCTGTTGATGCGGCTCCTATATGGAGGATTTTTTCGATCCCTGGATCTCGCTACTGCGCAAGGGCAGCTTCCTCTTTCCGGTCGATAAGAGTCAGAAATTCTCCTGCACCTCGCAGGCCGACATCCCAGGTTTGTGGCCAGCCGGCTGCCGGGTTTCGGAGTGGCAGCGGGCGACGTCATCGATTTCGTCGATCCGGTGCCCGACAGCCTTTTCGAGGTAGAGAGGCTGCTCGCGGGTAGGCCTACGGCTTCGTAATCAGAGCAACGCCGAAATTTCCGGTGTTCCACATAATTGGCGCCTTGCTGCCGCATTTTCGTACCGTTAAGCACCGTTTCTCTTCGGTAATTCCGCTTTTGAAGCACTTCGACAGAAACGGCTACTTCTCGGTTTCCGGAGATATGCAGGGGATGTTCCCGAGTTCAGGATGCATGTCCCTGCATGAGAATCTCACGGACTTTGGTCGCGGACGCCGAGGGATAAAAAGCCAGTGGCGTCATAAGCCTGTTCACTCGACTTTCAGCGCGTCTCGGTACATCTGTACCTGGCAGCGAAATTCATACTTGACCAGGGTCCGGGGGAATTTCAATGGTCGTTATCGTGCTTACACAAAGGCTCTCGCTGATTTCGAGACGCCTCAACTAATTAGTTCAGCGGGACGGGCGCTACACTCGGACAAGCCGACAACTTTCCAAGGCGAGCCGCCCATCGTCGGCCGTTCGCTTGCTGCGCCGAGACACAGGCATCGGCCCGTGCGCTGATGTAAATTCACCAGTTCGATTTCGGCCCACTGAGATGCGAGATGGCCATATCGGGCATGTAGTCTCCGGCACGCTCGGCGGTTATTAAGAATAGCCTCAGCAGCGTGTAGCGCCAGGGCGGCATGTCTCGATAGATGTCAGATTCAACACCACCAGGATGCAGGGCGTTGGTAGTGATGTGGCCCGGCAGGCGTCGCGCCAGTTCATGATTACACATCGCGTTGGCAAGCTTAGCTTGAGCGTAGGCGCGGGTTCCCGAGTAGTTCTCGCGGCCACGCCAGCTTTCGTAGTCGATCTTACCGAGGTTATGCATCAGTGAAGAAAGGTGGACAATGCGTCCATCACCACAACGATCCAGGGCCGGCAACAGTAGGTGTGTCAGGAGAAAGGGTGCAAGATAATTGATGCCGATTTGGGCTTCTGAGCCCGTCGTGAGAACTGCTGTGTCTTCGGGTAGATACCGGCGTTATTGATGAGCACGTCGAAGCGACGGAAGTCTTCCAGGAACGCTTCGGCAAAGCGGCGGGTGCCGTCCAGCGAAGCCAGATCGAAGCGCCTGAAACTGACTGATGCGTTCGGTGCCGCGTCCTGAATAAGCCGGATGGCCTCTTTGGCCTTATCGGCATTGCGGCAGGCAATGATCACCCTGTGGCCGCGGCCCGCCAGAGCTTTCGCCGTCGCGAGGCCAATGCCGGCGTTGCCACCGGTGACGAGTATGGTTTTCGAGCGTTGTGGATCGTTCATGGTATTTGCTTCGTTATTACTTCGATGGGCAGATAATGCAATCCCTGATTGTCCTTGTGGAACTGGGTAGAAAAAGCTTGCCGCCAGTGGCACGACTACAGAAATGTCGAGGACGCGGGAGCCATCGTGATGGCTGTAGGCAATGATTTCGCTGGCGTCGGGGGATAGTACGAGTAGGCCCGTGCCTGTGGAGGGCGGCAGCCATTCGGGGGGTATCCGCAGCAACGCAGGCTTGATCCCAGGGGTTTTCGTGTACCCAGGTGATCAGGCCAGTGCGCTCTTTGATCAGCGCCGTCCAGATCCTGCCGTCGGCGTCACGGTCGAGGCCGTCCGGCAGACCCGGCAGGTTGTCCCAGAGCACGTCGTATCGGCCGGCTCTCGGGCCACGCAGGTGCGCGCGACCTATACGAAAGTTTACCGTTTCCGTTACCAGCAGGCTGACCACTTCACCCGTCTCTGCATCGGTCTCAATGAGCACGCCGTCTGCAAAGACGTTGTTCTCCAAGACCAGGCCAATTGCGTTCGTAGTGGTGTCGTAGCGCCAGATCCGTCCGTTACGTGCCAGGGTAACGCCTTCAGGGAAGGCGCCTAGCCCGGAGGAGGTCTTCGGGTGACTGAACGGCTCAGTGGTGTACACGTAGCGCCCATCGGGCGATACATCCAGGTCGTTGCAGAACTGCATGGGGCGACTATTGCTCTCGTCCAGGGCGTTCATTTCAGTCTCGTGCAATGGCTTCGGGTACACCATTTCCTCACCGGACGGGCTGGCATTGGGAATTTCCAGGCCGTCGTCACGCAGCTTTCCAGTGATAGGGACCCGGGTAGCGATTGCGGTAATTCCTTCGTATCCAGGTCGAGCCGGTACAGGCCGGGGTTGTGTTCGTACTGGTGGTAGTCGAGCCGGGCCAGTCCAAAATATATCTGCCGGTCGTTGCCCGGTACCAGGTGTGCCCCGGGTGGTGATACCGGCGAATACGCAAGCTTCTCAGCACTACCGGTGATGGTATCCACGTACGCATCACCCATTCGTCACGCGCGCTGACCAGCACCTTGCTCGTGCCGGGTAGTGGTAGAATCTCGTCATGGCCGGGCAGCTTGGGTGCGATGGTAACAAGATCGGACTTGATGACATCCCCGATGTCGGCGTTAAGCAGCGCTTTCGGGACCGGGCCAATCGGACTTGGCCCGGCTGGCTCGTGATAGGAGGGCGGCGCCGAAGTGGCCCAGAGTATGACGCCGATGGCGGCCACACCAGCACTAACGAGTAACAGCTTTTTCATCGTGGCTCCAATGTGGATCAGTGTCAGGCAGGCTGCCGGTCAGCGGCTTCCGCTACGTGGGGTACGTCGGCCTGCAGCGGGTGAGTAAGCCCGGTGCGGTTCCACCACCAGGATCTCCTCAAACTTGGCGCCGCCGCCGTTCCAGCCGATGTGAGGTTCGATGGCCCACAGGCCGAGTTTCTTCCCCACGTTCTCAGCGTTGATGCTGGCCGAAGGGCCGGTTTTCAAGCGAGGTTGGTATCCAGCGAGAACCAGCTGAAAAAACTGCGGCCGAATCCTGGTGTCCCTTGCCGGTTTTCGGTTTCACGCGAAACACCCGATGGCCAAGTGTGCAGAACGGGTACTTTGCGTGAACATTGTCATAACCGGCTTCGGCGATGCGACGGTCCACCTCGTGCCAGATTTCGGCGGGCGTCAGTTCGCTTTCGAACATTGCCGGAATGGCTTCGCGCAGATGCAGCAGGAAGGCCTTGGCCTGATCCAGTCCCGGGTTGGGTGCGAGCGAGATGGTGTAGCCAACGTCGCCGATATAACCGTCGAGGATCGGCGCAACATCGAGTATCACCGTGTCATCAACCCCCAGGGTGCGATCACTGGGGTGGTAGTCTTCGTAGTGCGTGTACTCATCGAATCGCGTGTGATTTCCGAACCATGCAAATGGTCGATGAAGGTAGCGTTCGCTGCCGTTCGCCTTGAGGTATTCCTCCAGCAAATATTCCTGCGGCTTCGATTTCGGTCATCCCCACGCGGAGTCGACCGGCAACATGCGTCACCGTGTCATAGGCCAATTGCTGTGCCCGACGAAAAGCCGCCCATCTTTTCTGGCGGGGGCACTTCATCCAGGCCACCGGCATAGCGCGACAACCTGGTAGCCAGCCAGCGATAGGCGCGATCAATCAGCGTGGTGGGTTTGGCTTGGTATCCGATCGGCACGATTCAGCTCCTGTTCGAGATAGCGGCTGCGGTAGTTTATCTAAATAGCCCGGTTCGATCTGCACGCCGGTGGAGAAAATCAATCCCGCCACC
>CAVQRS010000015.1:0-7951 GCA_963715345.1 uncultured Gammaproteobacteria bacterium | reverse complement strand
GCCATTCAATGGCAGCGCGATTTTTGACCCACTCCTTCCTTTTCTCGGACATGCCTGATCCATGTCAAATACAGAAATGGCGCGGTAACTTATTGTGTCAATTGGTATTTTGCGGGATCAGGTGTTTATGGGCGAACTCAAACAGCACGACAATCACAGTGCCGTCCTGCCATCGGCCCAGGCCTTGCGCCGCCTGGCGATCAGCGAAAGCGGCTTCGTCTTCGATCCCATGAGCGGCCATCATTTCACGGTGAATGAAACCGGCCTGGAGATCCTGCGGTATCTGCAGAAGGACCAGGACCTGGACGAACTTCTGGCCCTGCTGGGGCAGGAGTACAGCGCCGGTACCCGGGAGCTGGAGCGGGACGTGCTGGAATTCGCCGGCATGCTGCGCAAATTCGTCGGCGACTGACGGTCCTGGACGATGGCGTCGATAGACCTCACAGTGGCCATAACGGGCATGAATGCCCGGGCAGACAACCCCGGTCCGGGCGTTGCGGTAGCGCGCTGCCTCAGGGATGCGCCCGAGTTCACCGGCCGCATCATCGGGCTGGGCTACGATGCCCTCGACCCCGGTCTGTACCTGCGCGAATACTGCGACTCCGCCTACCTGCTGCCGTATCCCTCGGCGGGAGACGAGGCCTTCATGACCAGCCTGCGGGCCATTCACGACAGCGAGAAGATCGATATCATCCTGCCCTGCCTGGACGCGGAACTGCCCGGCATGGTGCGCCTGACCCCGCAATTCGACGAGATGGGCATCCGCTACTTTCTGCCGACGCCCGAACAGCTGCGCCTGCGCAACAAGGACCGGCTGCCCGAACTGGCCCGGCACGCGGGCATTCACTGCCCCGAAATCAAAACCGTCACCCACAGCGGCTTTTTCTACCAGTGCCAGGAAGAGGGCTGGAGTTACCCGATGGTGGTGAAGGGACTGTTCTATGGCGCGCATATTGTCCACAACGCCGACCAGGCTGCCGATGCCTTCCGCGAAATCGCGGCCCAGTGGGGCTACCCGGTGCTGGTGCAGCGCCTGGTGGAGGGCGAGGAATACAATCTCACCGCCGTGTGTGACGGCAGCGGCAACATGCTGGGTGAGGTCATGATGAAAAAGATGGCGGTCACCGACAAGGGCAAGGCCTGGTCCGGGGTCAGCATCTTCGACCAGACCCTGTACGACGCCAGCGCCGCGCTGATCAAGGCCATCAACTGGCGCGGCCCGCTGGAGGTGGAAGTGATGCGGGACAACACGGGCCACTACCAGCTGATCGAGATCAATCCGCGCTTTCCAGCCTGGATCTACCTGTCCGCGGGCGTCGGGCGCAACCTGCCGCTGATACTGCTGCAGCTGATCCTCGGGGAAGAGCTGGCGCAATTGCCCGCCGCCCGCCCCGGGGTGTTGTTCATTCGCCACGCTCTCGAGAATATCGTGCAGCAGAGCGAGTTCGAGGCAGTGATCATGAATGGTGGCCAGCACCTGAACCCCGTGCCGGGTGCTGAGCCTGTGGCAACCGCCGATGAGACCACGGCGCAGCCATCACGGAACAAGCCATGACAGACAGTACTGAAGCGAAAACCAGCGGCAGCAAGCCCTGGATAAAACCCGCGATGGTGCCCCTGCGCAGCGGCCTGCTGAACAAGTTCGGCAACCGCCAGGACGCCGCCTGGATGGATACCATCGACAACGTGCCGGTGGCCGAGCTGCTGGAGCAGTACGGCGCGCCCGCTGTTCGTGGTCTCCGAGCAGCGCCTGCGCCGCAACATCCGCCGGCTGAAGCAGGCCTTTGGCTCGCGCTATCCGAGCGTGCTGTTCGGCTGGTCGTACAAGACCAACTACCTGGGCGCCGTGTGCAATATCTTTCACCAGGAGGGCTCCTGGGCAGAGGTGGTGTCGGAGTTCGAATACGACAAGGCCCGCAGCCTGGGTGTGCCCGGGAACAATATCCTGTTCAACGGGCCCGGCAAGAGAGCGGCGGGACTGCGGCGGGCGATCGCAGAGGGCGCCCGCATCCATATCGACCACCTCGACGAGCTGTACGCACTGGAGAAAATCTCGGAGGAACTGGGGACTGATATCGAGGTGACCCTGCGGCTGAATTTCGATACCGGTTACACCGAACCCTGGAGCCGCTTCGGTTTCAATGTCGAGTCCGGGCAGGCCATGGATGCCGCCTGGCGCATAGCCGCCAGCGAGCACCTCAGCCTCACTGGCCTGCACAGTCATATCGGCACCTTCATCCTCGAACCCAAGGCCTACACCCAGCAAGTGCGCATCATGTGCAATTTCATGAACGAGGTGGAGAGCCGCACCGACTGCCATATCGACTATCTCGACATCGGTGGCGGCTTCGCCTCGATGAACTCCCTGCAGGGCATCTACCTGCCGGCGGAGCAGGTGGTGCCCAGCGTCGAGCAATACGCCGAGGCCATCTGCGACGTGTTGCTGGAACTGACCCACGACCGCGAGGCACGGGGCCTCAACCGGCCCACGCTGGTGCTGGAGACCGGTCGGGCACTGGTGGACGATGCCGAGTACCTGGTCACCACGGTGGTGGCCAACAAGCGCTTGCCCGACGGCAAGCGGGCGGTGGTGGTCGACGCCGGTGTCAGCCAGCTGTTTACCGCTTTCTGGTACAACCACAGCGTGGTGCCGACCCGGTTACTGCCGGGCAGGCCCGAGGAAACCGTGATCTACGGACCGCTGTGCATGAATATCGATGTCATGCGCAGCAGCGTGATGCTGCCCCCGCTGAACGTAGGCGACGCGCTGGTATTCACTCCGGTGGGCGCCTACAACAACACCCAGTGGATGCAGTTCATCGAGTACCGGCCCAACGTGGTGCTGATCCACGACGACCAGACGGTCTCGGTAATCCGGCAGGCGGAAAATCTCGAAACGGTGACGGCCGGGGAGTGCCTGCCGCCGCACCTGGCCCAGCCCTATCCCAAGGGTCCGCCGGACGGCCTGGGTGGCAGCGGCCCCGCCGCGGGCGAAAGCGGGCAGCCATGAAACCGGCCGGTGCCATGGCCCCGATCACTCAGGGCCTGGGCGATGTGACCAGGGCCTACTCGGCATTTTTTTTCCTCGACAGCCCGCTGGCCGGTGCATTGCTGCTGGCGGGCACCTTCGTTTATCCCAATATCGGATGCTCCGGCCTGCTGGCGGCCCTGGTGGGCGCGGCGGTGGCGCGGCTATTCAGGTTTCCCCGCGTACAGAGCAGTATTTATATCCTCAACAGCCTGCTGGTGGGTCTGTCGCTGGGCGCGTTCTTCCAGCTGGATTGGCGTCTTGCGGCGCTGATCACCGCCGGTGCGGCCCTGGCCGTATTCGCCAGCGCGGCCCTGGCCGACCTGTTCTGGCGCCAGGAGCGGCTGCCCGTACTGGTCATACCGTTCCTGCTCGTGGCGGGCGTCACCGCCCTGGCGGCCAGGCAGTTTGACGGGATAACGCCGTTCCTGGCCTACGGCGATGGCTATGCCACGCCCTGGCTGCCGGGCTGGGCGACGCGGTTCCTGAGCATGCTCGGGGCCACCTTTTTTACCGTTCACCCCCTGGCGGGTGCCGTCGTCCTGGCCGTGATGGTGTGGCGTTCCCGCTACCTGGCGCTGCTGGCGGTGACGGCGGTGCTGGTGGGCCAGCTCGGTTTCCTGCTGCTGGGTGTCACCCCGCAGCCGCTGTTACTGGCCTGGGCCGGATTCAACCTGGTGTTGACGGCGATTGCGATCGGTGGGATTTACACCGTGCCCGGCCTTGCCAGTTTTCTGACCGCCATGCTGGCGGTGATCCTCACCGCCCTGTTGCTGCTTGCCTGCCAGGACCTGCTGCTGGTTTACGGCCTGCCCCTGATCGCGCTGCCCTACATCGGGGTTACCCTGATTTTCCTGCTCGCCCTGCGCACCCGGCTCAGTGTGGCACCGCCGTGGCTGGCTGCGCAGCCCGGCATGCCGGAGCAGAACTACGAACGCGCACGACTGGCCCGGGTGCGCAACGGCGACGTCAACAGCGTACCCGTGCTGCTGCCGGTATTCGGGCGCTGGCAGGTCTACCAGGGCTTCGACGGTGAACACACGCACAGGCCGCCCTGGCAACACGCACTCGACTTCTACATCGCCGAGGACGGTAAAAGCTGGTCCGGCCAGGGCGAGAGCCTCGATGAGTTTTACTGTTTCGGCCTGCCGGTGCTCTGCCCCGTGCACGGCCAGGTGGTGAGGGTGCGCGACCACCTGGCGGACAATGCGCCGGGAGATGTGGATGTCAAAAACAACTGGGGCAACTTCGTGTTGATCCGGCTGGACAGTGGACTGCATGTGCTGCTGGCCCACCTCCGGCAGTACAGCGCCAAGGTGAAAGAGAGTGAGTGGGTGGTACCCGGCAAGCTGCTGGGCTCCTGTGGTAATTCCGGACGCTCACCGCAGCCCCACCTGCACCTGCAGGTGCAGCGCGGCGCGCAATTGGGCAGCCCGACCGAGCCTTTCCACCTGTGCAGCCTGCTGCGCCACCAGGGCGATGGCACCAGCGAGTACCTGGTGAACGCCCGCCCCCGGCTCGGCGATACCCTGGAAGCGGCGGTGGTCGACCCGCGCCTGGCGACTCCGCTGCACCTGCCGGTAGGACGGCAGTTCACCTACCAGGTCGACGGCGATGGCGTGCCTGCGGATACCCGGCGTCACCTGCAGGTGGAACTCACCCTGCTGGGGCAGTTTCGCCTGGTCAGCGATACCGGCGCCAGTGCCGCCTTTGAGGAAAAGAACGGGGTGCTCGCCTTCTATGACCGGCAGGGCCCCAAAGATATTCTGCTCGACACCTGGTTGCTGGCCTGCGGTCTCACGCCCCTGAGTGAGAATGCGCATCGATGGGGCGACTCCCCCTCGGCGCAGCTGTTGCCGCTGGACGCCTGGCGGCGGGTACTGCTGAAGGCGATGCACCCGCTGGGCTGCGGCCTTGCGAGCCGCTACCAGCGTGAATTCATTGCCGCAGAGGGGGCCTGGCGCCAGTCCGGGCAGCACGAACTTCGTCTCGGCGCCAGCCTGCTGTGCGCGCAGACGCAGTGCCTGATAGACCCCGAGCTGGGCTGTCGGACCATGACCTTTGATTTCGGTGCGCGCCGGTGGCGCGCACAACTGACCGAGCTGGGTCTTGCCAGCGACGAGGGGGTGCCCGGCTGGCACCTGTCGCCCGGGCAGGACTTGGCGCAAAACCAGAACCTTATGGAGGTTTCACCATGAAAAAAGGACTATTTTCGCAACAGAGCGTGATCACCGGCTGTGTATTGCTCAATGCGGCCCTGGGGCTGCCCGCCGCGTTGGCCCAGACCACCGACCCCTGGGAGATGCGGTTGACGGCGCAGACCGTGTACGGCAGTTACAACGATGCCGACCTGCGCGACAGCCTGTTCGGAGCGGGTTTCTTCCTCGGCGGCGACTACCTGGAAAAGGGCGGGTTCACCGTGGGTTACACCTATACCGAGGTGGATGGCAAGGGTTCCGGCGCCGGAACCTTCGACACCCTGGAGGAGAACACCGCTTACCTGAGCGGCAAGCTCCACAGCTACCCCGACAGCTTTGCGGGCAGGCTGACCTGGCGCCTCGACGGCTACCTGATCAAGGACGATGCCAGCGGCAAGGGCAATAATAACAATGGCCAGGGCAATAGCGGCAACGCTGAGGGAGCTTACGTCGCGGGCGATGCCGACATCGGCGTGGTGAACCCGATCGTAACCTTCATGAACAATGCCAAGGACCTGTCCTTTGAAATGGGCTACGCCTACTCGAATTACGACTATGACGGCGGCGACGAATACCAGGTGCACCAGGTGACACCCACCATGGGTTTTGCCGTCGGCGGACCGGCCAACTGGATACAGCTGAGGGCGTATTTCATCCATATCAGCGAGGACGACGTGAACGACGGCAACAACGACACGACTGCCGTGGAAGCCAGGTGGACCCACTGGTTCGGCCCGTCCCGGCCCCTTGGCCTGGACAGCGTGGGTCTAAGTGGAATGGTGGGTGAGCGCTTTCTGGCAGTCGATTCCGACGCCGCGGTGGTGTACACGCTGGCCGACGAGCAGCAGGGCAGCGTGGCCCTGAACGGCGTGTGGAAGCTGGGTGAGAAAACCAGCGTGATGCTGCAGGGCGGTTACGAGCAGTATGAGAACCGGGTGATCAACAATGACTATGACAGCACCTACATTTACCTGAACCTGTCGCACAAGTGGTGAGGAGAGAGTGATGAGAATCAGTACGGGTTTTCTGGTGGCGCTGCTTGTGGTTTGCAGCGCCGGCAGCCGGGCCGACGCCTGGTCTGAAAGTTATCGGCTGGAATCCATGGGTCAGTACAAGGCGGCGGCGGAACTGTTCGACCCGGTGCTGAAAACGGAACCGGCCAATGAGTTCGCCCGGCTGCGGCGCGCCTGGCTGCTCTACCTGGCCGGTAGCTACAACGATTCCCAGGGCGACTACAAGGCGGCCCTGCAGGCCAACCCCAGGTCGCTGGACGCCCAGATAGGCCTGGCACTGCCCCTGCTGGCCCAGCAGCGCTGGAAGGAGGCCGCGCTGGTCGCGCAGCAGGCGCTGCAGGATGCGCCCTGGAACTACTATGCGCACCTGCGGCTGATGGTGGCGGAGGAGGGCCAGCGGCAGTGGCAGACCCTGCTGGAGCACACCACGAAGCTGCACCAGCGCTACCCCAGCGACGCCACCGTGCTGGTCTACCGGGCGCGGGCCCAGTACTGGCTGGGCGACAAAAAAGCGGCCCGCGACACCTATCTGCAGGTGCTGCAGCGGGTGCCGGGGCATGTCGAGGCGTTGCAGTTTCTCGCGGGGGAATGAAGCGCGCTGCTGAGGCGTTGGCTGGGTAAAACGAAAGGCGGGCCGGCGTCGCTGTACGCCGGCCCCTGCAGGGTTATTTGCCTGACGGGGGAGGCATGTGGGTCAGGTAGATCCCGGCCCAGCCGGCCTCCTCGACACCCATGCTCGCGGTGATGGCGAGCCACCCGCCGCGGAAGGCGTCACGCTCCAGCGCCAGCGATGCGATCGGCAGTGGCACATCCGGAGTATTCGGCTGCTCGTCGTCATCCCATACCGCATCCGGGTCGAGAATCGTGCCGTCCATGCCGGTCTGTACCAGGGTCGTGATGCTGGGTGCCGAGGCGCCCAGTACTTCCGCCAGGTAAATACCGTCTACCGTGTTTATGTAGACGTTATCGGAATCGAGTTCACCGTTCCTGGCCAGGAAGGCGCTGCGGAATGTGCCCCCGGCCCGCTGGTCGACCGCCTGGAAAGCGGAGGAGCGCCAGCGCGGCGGCTCCGCATCGTCCTCGCCCTCGCCGACACCGGGAGGCTTGCCGGAATAATTCCAGTAAACGAAGTCGTCGTAAGCGGCACCTGCTCCAGCCCGAGCCACCAGCCGCAGCTTGCCGTTGCCGGTGGTATCGTAGACGAAGATGCCCTGGTTGACCGGGACTTCTTTCTCCTGGTAACACAGGTCGGTGCCGTCGGTTTCATCGTTGCAGATGCTATTCTTGTCGCCCAGGTCGGGAGCGAAATCACCCACATTGTTACAGAAGTCCCGGCGGTCCCGGTTGCCCTCCTGCGGGCAGTAAAGACGCACGGTTTTGGTCTCTTCGCCCCAGGCGCCCCAGAAGCCGACGAAACGACCATCGTAGGACAGCCCTTCCCCAAGCTGGGTGAAGGTCTCCTTGCCCTGGCCGGGAACCTTGTTCTCCAGCCCCACCAGGGTGGTGAGCGATGAGCCGGGCTGCAGCGGGGCCATGTAGACGCCACCACAGGTGGGATCATCCTCATTGTCGAAGCCGACGAAAACCATCCGGTTGCCGGCGGCGCTGGGCGGCGCGGTGGAGCCGAAGGTGGTGTCGGGGGCACAGGCGCCCGGGTTCGGCACCGGAGTGTCGGAGTTGGCCACCAGTTCGATGGCGGCGGTTCCGCCGGC
>CAVQRS010000014.1:0-77779 GCA_963715345.1 uncultured Gammaproteobacteria bacterium | reverse complement strand
GCTGATGTCAATACATGATCGCGGGCGTGTCAATACCGATTTAGTGTGTTCCCGGCATTATATACGCAGTATCTGACTTGGGCCGGTACTACCAAAAAGCGAGGAGTTTTCAACAATGTTCAATTTCACGTCGATTCAGATACCCAGCTTTTTCATCTGTTCCCGCCACCACGACGCCGAGCAAGGGTATGGCGTGGCACGTCGCATCATGGCTATGGTCCTCGACTGCAGCGATAGGACTGAAATCTCTGTTAAATACCATCTTCCAGCATGGCAGACCTTCCTCCGCCTGGTCTCCGGCTTTTTGCAGGGGTTCAAGTGAGCCGACCGCGGGCGAAACTGGTTGCACTGGGCTGTTCCGGTCCGGTCGCGGCGCCTGTAATCAACGGTTTTATCGAGGGAGGATTGAGCCTTCGCATACTGGCGCGATGTCCGGAGCCAGTGGCCCGACGGTATCCCGGCGCAGAGGTCGCCGCCGGTAGCATGTCAGATCCAGTCAGTGTCTCGCAAGTGCTGGCGGATGCAGATGCGGCATTTCTCATGACGCCGATGGGTATGCGCAACGATCCCTCGGGGGAAATAGCGATTGCGAAGCAGGTACTGGAAGGTGCGAAAGCGGCGGGGCTTGGACACCTCATCTACACGTCCGTGCTGCATGCCGACCAGCCATCGCCCGTAGGTATTCTGCAGGCGAAGTATGAGATCGAACGGCTGATAAAAAACGCGGGGATTCCCTACACCATACTTCGCTGTGGCTCCTACATGGAGGATGTCTTCGATCCGAGGCTCAAGTTGCTTCAAAAGGGCAGGTTTCTTTTTCCCATCGACAAACACCAGACCTTTTCCTATACGTCGCAGGCAGATATCCCGAGATTTGTCGTAACAGAACTGTTGCAACCGGGTGGGATACTCAATCGTGCTATCGATTTTGTAGCGATTCAGTCTCTACCCCATCGTCGAGATCGAAAAGCAACTGGCCGAGGCGGCAGGATTCGCCATCAAAACGACACCCAAGTTCCCGGTGTTTTACCTGTTTTACGCCTTACTACCCTATTTTCGCATGACAAAGCACCGCTTCTCTTCAGTGATTCCCCTCATGCAGCACTTTGATCGAAATGGCTATTTCTCCGTTTCCGGGGATATGCAGAGCGAGTTTCCCGACTTCAGGATGACGTCGTTACCTGACCATTTGAGGAGGCTCTTTGAGACGATAGGGATGTCGAAATGAGTTTATAAAGCGGCGCATTTCCAGCGTCATCTGCGCTGATACCGAGGAGGATAGCGTTTTGATTACAAAAAAGGGAGGTTTGGTTTGGTCGATACTGGGAGTTGTCGTAATACCACTCATTGGTTTCCTGATATTTGCACCTAATTCGAAAGGCATTGACCGCTATTTCGAAGACCAGCATTTTCACTACGAAACAATTCGTGTGGTCGCGCATGCCCCTTACGGCGGCGCAGACATTGGTGAGGTGTTTGCCGTCATCAGGAATATCCGGGAAGGGGATTTGGAGGACTGGTATCGGGAATGGTATCGCATGGCTGCCATGGTGGAAGCAAAGGCGCGAGCATACCAAGACCCGATCGGAAAAGGCCAGGGGCTGATGAGGTCTCAAAATTACTACAGAAATGCCGAGTTTTATCTCGATCCAGAAGACGAACGGCGCAAGGATACCTTTACCAGGAGCGCTCAAAATTTTCGCGAGGCGTTGCAGCTGCTCAGCGTGGAGTACGAGGAGTTTGATGTTCCCTATGAAAATAGTGAACTAAGAGCGATCTATTACCCGTCAAACCACCCGCAGTCGAACAGTAGGCCTTTAGTGATAGCTCATGGTGGGTATGACTCAACGCTTGAGGAACTTTATTTTTGGATTGTGGCACCCGCACTCGAGCGAGGTTATTCGGTACTGACCTTCTCAGGACCGGGACAGGGCTCGGTCATTCGTAAGCAAGGGTTAACTTTTACGCCAGAATGGGAAAAACCAACCGGCGCCGTAATTGACGGTTTCTCCCATAAGTATTCGACCCACCCAACATGGTTTTAATGGGTCTCAGTATGGGAGGACTTCTAGCGCCCCGGGCGGTCGCGTATGACGAGCGGATAGACGGGGTGATCGCGTTTGACGCAATGTATGATTTTCAATCAACCTTGTTTTACGGTATTCCGGAATTCCAAAGAGGTATTGTCCGTTGGTTGTACGAGAACGAGTTGAATCCGTGCTGGGTATGATTTTGGCGTTACGAGCCAGACTGGACGTGGGAACCCGATGGGGGCTGCAGAATGGTCAGTGGACGCTTGGTTTTGGAACCAGAGGAGATTTTCGATGCGTTTGCCCCTTATCATCTCAGGGAAGCGGCAGGGGAGGTGAGAGCAGATGTACTGCTGCTTTGGGGGGAAGACGACCATTTCATGGACACGAAACAATTGAGCGATATGCAAACCAGTTTGGTGAATGCCAGAAGCGTTACAACTAAGACCTATAATATGGAAGAAGGCGGGCATGAGCATTGTCAGACGGGTATCTTGAGCAGCGTGCACGCCGATATGTTTGGTTGGATCGCGGAAAAATTCCCCGATTAGCAGAACTTTACGATCGATGAGCTGAAACTACTCCAATGGAGAGTTCCGGGCTTTTACCGCGCCCCTTCATGCCCAGCGGTTAGAAAAGGTTGTTATCACCGTCTAGAATCGGACAGAGAACCTGCAGGACATGCCGATCTCGGTAACCGCCATGCAAGACGACAAGTTGCAGGACGCCGGCAAGGAAGACCATTTTCTCGGAGTTGACCAGGTGAATAATATGCAAAAAAACCTTACCAGTGCTTGCAGCGTAACAACCAAGAGTTACAGCAAGTATGAGGGTGGGATGGAGCATTGCCAAACAGGTATCTTGACGAGTGTTCACGCAGATATATTTGACTGGATTGGCAATCGCTTTCCAGCAACATCAGAGTGAGAATGTAATTTTTCCCTATCCATTTCTGATGAGAATCTCGAATAGTGTTGAACTGCCGATCACTTTTTTTGGCGGTAACTTTGAAAAGCATAGACATACTCTAGCCCGACGAATCGGGTCTGAGCCTAGTCGGAAGCGTGATGTTTGAAAACTAACTTAAGAAGGTATAAAAATATGAAAAAAAATATTTATGTACGTCACTTTATTCTCGCCTTAGCTGGGATAGTAGTCGGCTTGATGTCTGTAAGTCTGATTTTCGACTTGGCTATTTATAACGCACCAGATTCTAAAGATATTGAGGCGCTTGCGACTCAATATTACTTCTATGTTCGAACTTCTTTTGTTCCATATATCGTAACGGGTACACTGCTCAGCCTCGTGGCTGCTTCACTGTATCGCCTAATATTCATGAGGAACTTGAGAACGATTTTGATAGCCTTAGGTGTTTTTGCTTTGAGTGTTTACTACGTTGCCGTTGTTTTCGAGCTTGAGGATAATTTGCCTCATTTAACAGAAATGGGCGACAGAGTGGATTCTTTGCTGCAAATCGGTTTTGCTCACTTACTCACATGGTTAGCAGGCTGGTTCACAATTGGGGTAATGATGTTCGAAGTTGATACCGACTGAGCGAAATGCAATATGGAGAGCCACTAATGGACTTTCTATCACCAGGTTTCAAGGGACTATAGTGCCCAAGGAAGAACAAACTTCAAGGGTGTCGGCTTCGGTGTGACCAATGCTGCTTCCACTGCTGTCTCACAAATTTCATTGAAATCTGAATTGTGTTTGTAACGTTCTATTTACCGGCTTTGGCGGATCTCCTCTGAGTAGCGGTAGGAGTTCGCGTCGCTCAAATAAATGGAGTTGTAGTAGTCGGATCATCTGCTGAAGACTGCTGTTGATGCGGCTCCTATATGGAGGATTTTTTCGATCCCTGGATCTCGCTACTGCGCAAGGGCAGCTTCCTCTTTCCGGTCGATAAGAGTCAGAAATTCTCCTGCACCTCGCAGGCCGACACTCCCAGGTTTGTGGCCAGCCGGCTGCCGGGTTTCGGAGTGGCAGTGGGCGACGTCATTGATTTCGTCGATCCGGTGCCCTACAGCCTTTTCGAGGTAGAGAGGCTGCTCGCGGAGGCCTACGGCTTCGTAATCAGAGCAACGCCGAAATTTCCGGTGTTCCACATAATTCGTGCCTTGCTGCCGCATTTTCGTACCGTTAAGCACCGTTTCTCTTCGGTAATTCCGCTTTTGAAGCACTTCGACAGAAACGGCTACTTCTCGGTTTCCGGAGATATGCAAGGGATGTTCCCCGAGTTCAGGATGATGTCCCTGGATGAGCATCTACGGACTTTGGTCGCGGACGCCGAGGGATAAAAAGCCAGTGGCGTCATAAGCCTGTTCACTCGACTTTCAGCGCGTCTCGGTACATCTGTACCTGGCAGCGAAATTCATACTTGACCAGGGTCCGGGAGAATTTCAATGGTCGTTATCGTGCTTACACAAAGGCTCTCGCTGATTTCGAGACGCCTCAACTAATTAGTTCAGCGGGACGGGCGCTACACTGACAAGCCGACAACTTTCAAGGTAAAGCTGCTCATTGTCGGCCGTTCGCTTGCTGCGCCGAGACACAGGCATCGGCCCGTGCGCTGATGTAAATTCACCAGTTCGATTTTGCCACTGAGATGCGACGGCCATATCGGCAATGTAGTCTCCGGCACGCTCGGCGGTTATTAAGAATAGCCTCAGCAGCGTGTAGCGCCAGGGCGGCATGTCTCGATAGATGTCAGATTCAACACCACCAGGATGCAGGGCGTTGGTAGTGATGTGGCCCGGCAGGCGTCGCGCCAGTTCATGATTACACATCGCGTTGGCAAGCTTAGCTTGAGCGTAGGCGCGGGTTCCCGAGTAGTTCTCGCGGCCACGCCAGCTTTCGTAGTCGATCTTACCGAGGTTATGCATCGTGAAGAAAGGTGGACAATGCGTCCATCACCGCAACGATCCAGGGCCGGCAACAGTAGGTGTGTCAGGAGAAAGGGTGCAAGATAATTGATGCCGATTTGGGCTTCGTAGCCGTCTTGCGAGAACTGCTGTGTCTTCGGGTAGATACCGGCGTTATTGATGAGCACGTCGAGCGACGGAAAGTCTTCCAGGAACGCTTCGGCAAAGCGGCGGGTGCCGTCCAGCGAAGCCAGATCGAGACGCCTGAAACTGACTGATGCGTTCGGTGCCGCGTCCTGAATAAGCCGGATGGCCTCTTTGGCCTTATCGGCATTGCGGCAGGCAATGATCACCCTGTGGCCGCGGCCCGCCAGAGCTTTCGCCGTCGCGAGGCCAATGCCGGCGTTGCCACCGGTGACGAGTATGGTTTTCGAGCGTTGTGGATCGTTCATGGTATTTGCTTCGTTATTACTTCGATGGGCAGATAATGCAATCCCTGATTGTCCTTGTGGAAACTGGGTAGAAAAAGCTTGCCGCCAGCTGGCACGACTACAGAAATGTCGAGGACGCGGGAGCCATCGTGATGGCTGTAGGCAATGATTTCGCTGGCGTCGGGGGATAGTACGAGTAGGCCCGTGCCTGTGGAGGGCGGCAGCCATTCGGGGGGTATCCGCAGCAATGCAGGCTTGATCCAGGGGTTTTCGTGTACCCAGGTGATCAGGCCAGTGCGCTCTTTGATCAGCGCCGTCCAGATCCTGCCGTCGGCGTCACGGTCGAGGCCGTCCGGCAGACCCGGCAGGTTGTCCCAGAGCACGTCGTATTGGCCGGCTCTCGGGCCACGCAGGTGCGCGCGACCTATACGAAAGTTTACCGTTTCCGTTACCAGCAGGCTGACCACTTCACCCGTCTCTGCATCGGTCTCAATGAGCACGCCGTCTGCAAAGACGTTGTTCTCCAAGACCAGGCCAATTGCGTTCGTAGTGGTGTCGTAGCGCCAGATCCGTCCGTTACGTGCCAGGGTAACGCCTTCAGGGAAGGCGCCTAGCCCGGAGGAGGTCTTCGGGTGACTGAACGGCTCAGTGGTGTACACGTAGCGCCCATCGGGCGATACATCCAGGTCGTTGCAGAACTGCATGGGGCGACTATTGCTCTCGTCCAGGGCGTTCATTTCAGTCTCGTGCAATGGCTTCGGGTACACCATTTCCTCACCGGACGGGCTGGCATTGGGAATTTCCAGGCCGTCGTCACGCAGCTTTCCAGTGATAGGGACCCGGGTAGCGATTGCGGTAAATTCCTTCGTATCCAGGTCGAGCCGGTACAGGCCGGGGTTGTGTTCGTACTGGTGGTAGTCGAGCCGGGCCATGCAAAAATATAACTGCCGGTCGTTGCCCGGTACCCAGGGTATTTGTTCCCGGTGGGTGATACCGGCGAATACGCAAGCTTCTCAGCACTACCGGTGATGGTATCCACCAGCCACACCCATTCGTCACGCGCGCTGACCAGCACCTTGCTCGTGCCGGGTAGTGGTAGAATCTCGTCATGGCCGGGCAGCTCGGGTGCGATGGTAACAAGATCGGACTTGATGACATCCCCGATGTCGGCGTTAAGCAGCGCTTTCGGGACCGGGCCAATCGGACTTGGCCCGGCTGGCTCGTGATAGGAGGGCGGCGCCGAAGTGGCCCAGAGTATGACGCCGATGGCGGCCACACCAGCACTAACGAGTAACAGCTTTTTCATCGTGGCTCCAATGTGGATCAGTGTCAGGCAGGCTGCCGGTCAGCGGCTTCCGCTACGTGGGGTACGTCGGCCTGCAGCCGTAAGCCCGGTGCGGTTCCACCACCAGGATCTCCTCAAACTTGGCGCCGCCGCCGTTCCAGCCGATGTGAGGTTCGATGGCCCACAGGCCGAGTTTCTTCCCCACGTTCTCAGCGTTGATGCTGGCCGAAGGGCCGGTTTTCAGAAAGGCGAGGTTGGTATCCAGCGAGAACCAGCTGAAAAAACTGCGGCCGAATCGGTGTCCCTTGCCGGTTTTCGGTTTCACGCGAAACACCCGATGGCCAAGTGTGCAGAACGGGTACTTTGCGTGAACATTGTCATAACCGGCTTCGGCGATGCGACGGTCCACCTCGTGCCAGATTTCGGCGGGCGTCAGTTCGCTTTCGAACATTGCCGGAATGGCTTCGCGCAGATGCAGCAGGAAGGCCTTGGCCTGATCCAGTCCCGGGTCGGGTGCGAGCGAGATGGTGTAGCCAACGTCGCCGATATAACCGTCGAGGATCGGCGCAACATCGAGTATCACCGTGTCATCAACCCCCAGGGTGCGATCACTGGGGTGGTAGTCTTCGTAGTGCGTGTACTCATCGAATCGCGCGTGATTTCCGAACCATGCAAATGGTCGATGAAGGTAGCGTTCGCTGCCGTTCGCCTTGAGGTATTCCTCCAGCAATATTGCGGCTTCGATTTCGGTCATCCCCACGCGGAGTTGACCGGCAACATGCGTCACCGTGTCATAGGCCAATTGCTGTGCCCGACGAAAGCCGCCCATCTTTTCTGGCGGGGGCACTTCATCCAGGCCACCGGCATAGCGCGACAACCTGGTAGCCAGCCAGCGATAGGCGCGATCAATCAGCGTGGTGGGTTTGGCTTGGTATCCGATCGGCACGATTCAGCTCCTGTTCGAGATAGCGGCTGCGGAAAGTTCATCCAAATAGCCCGGTTCGATCTGCACGCCGGTGGAGAAAATCGATCCCGCCACCATTACGTAGTGGCCGACCACCATACAGAACTCCACAGCCTGGTCTTCGCCCAATTGATCAACCAGTTGTGGCCAGGTGGCTGCCGCTACGCAACGGTGATCCAGCAGCTCGTCAACGGCGGTCATGAGTACGCTAGTGCGGGCATGCCAGCTTGGAGAGTCGGCCGCGGCAATGCTGGATCTCCGCGTCGCTAATCCCAAGCTCGGCAGCCATGTGGGCGTGGTGGCCCCATTCGTAGGCGCAGCCAAGCCGCCACGCAACGCGCAGAATGATGCGTTCTTTGTCGGTTCGGGGGATGCGGCCCTTCATCAGAATCTGCCGGAGGAAGGCGAGATAGGGCGGTAGCACTGGGCCAAGCCGAACCAGTGCCTTGAACACGTTAAGATCCTCGGCCGCTCCTGCCTGCTTGCGGCTGATGCGAAGCACCAGTTTCTGTAGCAGGCTCTGCCGCTCGGGTGGCAGCCGACTGAGGCGTGATTCGTTAGGCAGCATCCAGTTGCCGGCGGGCAATGGTGTTGGTTTCATTACGCTGCCCTCAATTTCGGTTCGCGGGGCAGGATCAGGCCTCTCTTCAAGCGTTCGCCGGCGCGCAGATCATGTGCCGGCAGCAGGATGGTAGGTTCCTGCTGGCCTAGAATCATGAAGTTGCGCAGGGTTTGCTAAACTCCGCGTCGTAGGTTACGCCATCGACCAGTTCCTCCAGCAGTAGATCCTGGTCATAGGTGGCATCACCGGCAATGCAATAGGTGACGTCCGGCGTGCGCACGATGACTGACAGGTGCCCCCGCATATCGACCCGGGGTCGGACCAGGATCACATTGCCGTCTTTGGTTAACGGTTGGCTGTGGGCAAACGGGCCAAAGGGGTTGTCCTTAAACTCGACCAGCTCCGGGTCGAGCCAGCGTGGATATTCATTAGGCAGGCAGCCAAAGATGTGTCCTTTCCAGCTATTTGCGAATTCGAAGTTTTCGCGCGAAACGATGATTTTGTTGTGTGGAAAGTGGAACGACCACCGGCGTGGTCGTGGTGCATGTGCGTGGAGGAATTTACAGCCTTCAGGTCCTTGGCGACTCATGCCCATTACCCTTAGTTGCTCGCCGACTTCCTCACCCGGCGCCACCTTTACGACCACGCCGTGACGGAAGAACGGATGCCAGGCGGGGAGGAAATCCTTCGCTGTGTTCTCGGCGGTGTCGCCGCTGTCAATAAGGAAGTTCCCTTCCGGGTGTTCGATCAGGTAGGTATAGATGGGTAGATCCTCAATCCACTCCTTGTCACGAATCATCTCCCACTTGCGGCGAATCGGGCCGTGACCTTCTTCGCCGCAGTGGTGGTGGGGGCGGATGGAAACGGTGCCGGTCTAAAATGGGGTAACCTTGATCATTGTCGACGCTCGCTTGTTGTTAGTGCCGGTCTAAGTCAGACGTTGAGTACATAATACGTCGAGCGCACGAATCGGTATTGACATGCCCGCGATCATATATTGACATCAGCGGTATACCGGTGGAGAAGCTTTTTGAGTAGTGCGGACTCGACCCTGCAGTGCTCGACGCCGCTGACGAGCGTATGTCTATGTGGACTTTCTATGGCTTTGTGAAGAGAATTGCCGGCACAGGTTGCCACTGCCGGACTTTTGCCGGGATCAGTCCTGCTTTGTTGTGCATTTCGGTGCGATCTGTGCTTTCTGAGCATGAATCTATCAGCCAATGGATTCCGGGCAGCAGGGGGCAGGAGTTGTTCAAGCCGGAAAAGGTGGGTTTCGATAGTCCGCTGAAACGATGGCAAAAAGCCTTCTCGGAAGCGGACAGGTAGCCGTAATCCAAGTGGTCGTAACTGCCGGATTTTTGCCGGAATCAGTCCTGTTTTGTTGTGCCTCTCGGTGCAACTTGCAACGGGCGTCACCGATAAAAGTTAAATTAAAACAACCAGTTGGAAATTGACTGGTCGACTTTTAACCAATTGGTCGCTGGTTCGAATCCAGCACGGCCCACCAAATAAAAAAGGCCACCCCAACCGGGGTGGCCTTTTTTATTTGGAGAGCTGTGTTGATTTGGTTCGAACCAGCCGGTTCGACAAACTCGCCTTACAGGCGAGTTTGAAACGAGGCGCAACGCGCCGAAGCCTGCAGGGTCACAACGGCCCAAAGGCCGTTGTGATTCATCCAGCATGGCCCCGAGCCGCCAGGCTCGCAAGTGATTCATCGCTGGGTATAGGCGTGGCGCAGGCCGTGCATCCTGGATAACCAGGCATTGGCGGTATGGCGCTCGTAGATACGCAGTTGGCAACTAAAGCTGCGCAGGTCCGCCAAGTCGGTACGATCACGGGACATCAATCCCGGTTGACCTGAATGTGTCTGGCCATAGACAACACGGTGTGTTTTCGAGAGAAAACTGGCCCGTGCAAACCAACGGTTATCCAGCCAAAGGCTGGGGGTGGAATTACCTCCGTTTTAGAAAGAGCAGAACGCGCTGACCGCCAGTGCATTTGCGTGGTTGAAATTGCTGTCGTTTAACTTGGGCACCAGTACCCAGCCTTAACAGCGACAGTTGAAAAGAGCCCACAAAAGCCGGGATCGTTTTGAAGGTGCGGTACCCTAGCTATCTGGCTCCGCGTTGTGTGGAAAGTGGACCCCGGTCATGACTGACCGCTGCGTCAAATGGGCCCGGGAGGACGCGTTCAGCAGATTCCAACACAACCAGATTCTGCCTACCCTGTTCGCTTGCGCAAGGTGGGGTTTTCCTTGCCACTTTTGCGCAGTGGCAGCGACATGTTCGTGCTCTGGTGCTTACTATACGAACCCGGAATATGGCTGTCACAGAGAACTCGACCTGAATCGGGGGTGGTTTTAATTGAACACCTGGCGCTTTGATAGTCATTCTCAGGCTGGGAATTATGCTGCAGCGGCATTTTGGGCGCGTTTGAGCTGGTATGCCCGATAAAAACTCGGCTTTAAGTCGTGGTTCCAGTGGAAACAGACCAACAAGCCAGGGGTGGTTACACTGTAACCTCCCCTGAATATACGTCGAGCCAAAGTGCTTCTAAGTTTATACCCGGGGAACGCGCTGCCCACGTCACTACTCGCTTTCGCTTTGTAGTGACGTGGGCGGAGGCCCTCTTACCCTCTTCCATTCCCAGCAAACTCGCCCAGTCTGGGGTGTCAAAATGGGTGGAATTGGATGGACAAATGGAGGTTGTTGTGTCAGTCTAATTGGGTGGAAATGGATGAATATACGGATGGCGGCGTGCACACAGACACATTGATCATTACGCCAGAAGTGCTGAATCTCATCGCCGCGATCGATGAGTTCAAAGGCGCGTGGGCGGCTATTGGGCGTATTGCACCGGAACAACTGACCTCCCTGCGCCGGGTAGCCACCATCGAAAGTATCGGCTCCTCCACCCGAATCGAGGGTGCCCGGTTGACGGACGTGGAGGTAGAGCGTTTGCTGGCTAATCTGAATATCAAGGATTTTGCCTCCCGCGACGAGGAGGAGGTCGCGGGTTATGCACAGGTGATGGAACTGGTCTTCGCCAGTTGGTCCGAAATCACGCTGACTGAAAACCATATCAAGCATCTCCACCGGGACCTTCTGAAGTATTCATCGAAAGATCAACGCCATTGCGGCGAGTACAAGACGCTGGATAACCACGTCGAGGCCTTTGGCCCGGAGGGAGAGAGCCTGGGGGTGGTGTTCAGGACGGCCACACCTTTCGATACACCACGGCTGATGGAGGAGTTGGTCGATGGGGCGCGATCAAGCCTGGAGAAAGCTGATCTTCACCCGCTGGTGGTGATCGCCATTTTTGTCGTGGTGTTTCTGGAAATTCATCCCTTCCAGGACGGCAACGGTCGCCTGTCCCGGGTCCTGACCACGTTGCTGCTACTCCGGGCCGGTTATGCATATGTGCCCTACAGTTCCCTGGAAAGCGTCATTGAGCAGAGTAAGGAGCAGTACTACCTCGCATTGCGACAGACCCAGGTGACCATCCGCAGTGAGAGCCCCGATTGGCAACCGTGGCTGGTGTATTTCCTTCGCTCGCTGATGGCACAAAAGGATAGTCTGGAGCGAAAGATTCGACGGGAGCGTTTGATCCTCGGAAACCTGCCCGAATTGTCGCAGCAGTTGCTGGAAATCTGTCGAGAGCGGGGGCGGTTGACGGTAGCTGAGGCGTCCGCTGCGACTGGCAGGAATCGAAACACCATCAAGGATCACATAAAGGTGCTCACTGAAGCCGGACACCTTACCCGGCATGGCGCCGGACGGGGCACCTGGTATTCCCTGGGCCAGTAATTATTTCAGTCACCGCCGCATCTGATGAATCGCACCAGGCTCGGCGGCTTCTTTGGACGTGGCATTGTCCAGCCATCCGTTACGGGCTGGTTCGTTCGATCTCTCTGGGCGGAACCAGCATGTTGGCACAAGGCAGGGAGAGCCTGCCCCCGGTTCATGGGCACGGCCTCTTTTCGCGGGGAAGGGCGCGCGGTAGCAGAACCCGCTTTTTCATAGATCAAGCAGCAGGGACGCCAACAGATTGGTATAGGTTCCTGTGGGCTACGGCCTGGAAACGACCACAAAAGATCTGCAAGTGGACCCATGCAAGCGAGATTTCAGCACACCCGGCGGCCATTGAGCGATCAATTCCGGCAGAGCAGCGGGATTCTGGAAAGGAATTTTTTCACTATATGCCGTTTGTTTTACTTATGCTTGATTTGAACTTCCTCATCCCTCGCTCCCGGACCCTGGTCGACTCGTGAGACTGCTCCGCTCGATTATTGGCATACCGATCTGTCTCATGGATGACCTCAGGCATCACCTCGCGCTGGGCAACGGGATAGCTTCGCAACTTATCCGTGACAATCTTCCTGGGCTCACCCCCATAGCTCCGCAGTAAGCGCTTGAAGAAACGCTTGGCCGCAGCCCCATCACGCCTAGCCTGCAGGTAGACATCAACCACTTCGCCATCCTGGTCAACAGCCCGCCATAGGTAATGCTGCTTGCCGTTCATTTTCACGAAGACTTCATCGATATAGAAGGTATCGCCATAGCCACGATGCTTACGCTTCAAGCGGCGGGAATAAATAACTCCGAATTTGATACACCAAAGCCTGATCGCTTCTCGGCTGACAGTGATGCCTCGCTGAGCAAGGAGATCTTCGATATCACGGTGGCTGAGATTGAAGCGATAGTAGAGCCAGACGGCATAACTGATGATATCGGAGGGGAACTGGTGTCGTTTATAGGTATTCATACCCTGATTCTAGCAATTTCAGCGAGTTAACTTGGCGATACCGTTTCAGTTGCCAGTGGCAGCTTGATATTGGAATTCGCCAGAGACAGGTTCAGATGAACATCTTCGTTACTAGTCCGTATCCCTGGAAAAAGCGCTGTCGCGGATCGTTCACATGGCCACTTGCCGCCGCAATAGCTAACTCGCCAGGTACAGATTGGCCCAAATCTGTCAGCATTCTTTACAATCTCGCATTTCGTGCGATTCCACTCTGGACGAATGTGCTTGATAAATGGGCTTAAATGTTCTTGTGGCGTGCTTATTGCGTCAATATGAGGTCGGGTTATAAGCGAAGAATTGTAGCCCGGTTATAAGCAACTTTCATATCCACCCGGCAGAGTGCTTCGCTTGACGCCTGTCACAACATCACTACAGAGGATAACACGATGATGATTATCGACGAGATCCAGATTCTGGACGATATCGAATTGGATGATATCGTAGGGGGCGCTACCGCCAAGAAAAAAGTGGTCAAGAAACCGCCGGCCAAGAAACCGCCGGCCAAGAAAAAGCACTATCGGGGGCCAGCAACCAGCAATGGCGGCTCCAGCGTCTTAGTTGACTCGCACGCCCTGGCAAATGCCAAGGGCTTAAGCTGACAATACCAAAAACAATGGTTTAATCTATAGTAATTTTCGGATTTTCTCCGCAGTGTATTACCGTGCGGCATAGGTTAGCTCTTGGTATCTGTGGGCAGGTATCTCATTATATATATCTGCCCTTTAGCCCATTCCTCGCCTTCTTTTCGCAGCGGTACGGAGCTGCAACGAAGGACGGTGAAGTTATGTGCACTGGCAAGGGACCGGATGTAAGCCTCGGAGTGAGCGTAACGTCCGGTCTTTCGCAACTCCACCTCGCCCTCCTCTACGACCTCGGTTGAACATACAAAGTAGGCGCCCGTTGTGGCCCTGTTCTGCACGGCCAGGAAGAGCGGGGCCAGGTTGCCGATGTAGATAAATACATCAGCCGCCATAAACAGATCATATTGCTCCCTGGCGTCGGCCAGGAACTCGACGATGTCCTCTTTATAGAGGTTGGTGTAAATACCTTTCTGGCCGGCCTTTTCCAGCATATCGGCGGACAGATCGACGCCATCGAGCCGATCGACCAACGGCTGAAAAGCCAGCCCCAGCAGCCCGGTGCCGCAACCCAGATCAATCGATCGCTGAAAATGTCGATCCTCACCCGCGTAGCGGGCAAACGCTTCAAACATCTGTCGGGGTGTTTGATATGAGAGGGCGCCGACCAGGTGTTCCTCGAAATTGTCCGAGTAACTGTCGAACATCTGCTCGACGTATTCCCTGGGAGCGATCTGGGTTTCCTGGTGGGTTAACGCGGCAAGAAGGTGAACCGCCGTAATGCTTCCCAGATCCCTTGCTCGCTCAAAATAGGCGATAGCCTTGTCTTCATCGCCCAGGTCGACCCAGATGCTTGCCAGGCCCTCGCAGGCGTCCACATCGTCGGGCTCGATGCGAAGCACGTTTTCATAGCACACCCTGGCTTCCTCCAGGCGTCCCGCATCGAGAACGACGTGTCCCAGGTTGAGGTGAAGCTCGCGGTTGCGGGGGGCCAGACGAATCCCGCGTTGATAGACTTCTACCGCTCGCTGCATCTGGCCCCGAACCTCGTACTGGCGCGCCAGTGCCAGCTGCGCCTTCACGTAGCGCGGGTCCTTTTCCAGCGCATGTTCGTATTCTTCTATAGCTTTGTCCAGCTGGTTGCGACATTCCAGGTTAAGGCCGAGATTGTAACTGTACTCGGCGCGGTTGGGGTCCAGGAAAAGAGCCTTCTGGTAAGCATTCCCAGCGGCCTCGTACTCGGCTTCCTCCTGCAGGGCGCTGCCCAAGTTGTTGTGCAGGCTGGCCAGTTGCGGGTTAATCTCCAGGCCTGACTGGTAAACCCCGATGGCGTCCGCGAAGCGGCCGCAGGCGTGCAGAACGGTCCCCAATGCATCGTGTAAGCGCGGGTTTTCCGGATCGAGCGCCAGTCCCTGGCGATAGACCGCTTCAGCCTTTTCCAGGTCACCCTGCCCCTGGTGGATGAAGCCGAGCTGAACATGTGCTCCCGGCAGTTCCGGCTCCAGCGCAAGGGCGCTGAGTGAGGCCGCGAGGGCATCGGCCGCGCTGCCTGAGCGATGGCAGGCGGCGCCGAGGTACAGAAAGGCCCGCGCATTTTTCTCATTTACCTGCGTCGCCCGCACGAGGAGCTCTCTGGCAGCCTCGTCATCGGACTTTTCATAGGCGATCACACCCAGTAAGTAAAGTGCATCCCCGCAGTCGGGGGATGATTCCAGGGCCAGCCGGCATAGGCGCTCCGCCTCAGGCAGATTCCCATCCCGGTAGGAACTCGCCGCTTGCTGGTACTCGGGTGGGCTCAGCGGATCGTTTTCTGTTGTGGACATAGTTCACATCACCGTCGCGACAACCGGTACTTACACCGTCTGCCTTTGAATTAAACTCGCAAACAGACCCGGCTGAGCAGCCAACTCTGCATAGGTGCCTTGTTGCACCAGACCAGCTTGATCAAACACGCAGATACGGTCGGCATTGATCACGGTACTGAGCCGGTGGGCGGCCACGATGCAGGTCATGTTCATGCCTTCGATTTCACCGGCGACCCTGGCCTGTGTCACGCTGTCAAGCGCCGAGGTCGCCTCGTCCAATAACAGCAGCTTTGGATGCCTTGCCAGGGCCCGCGCTATCAGAATACGCTGCCTCTGGCCCACGGATATATTTTTCCCGTTCTCCGCGATCAGCGTGCACATTCCCATCGGCATGGCGCGAATGTCCTCGTCAATCTGCGCCTGTCGTGCCGCGTTCCAACCCTGTTCCTCGGATATACTACCGGCACCGAAGGTGATGTTGTCCCAGATGGTACCCGGCACCAGGCTGCTGTCCTGCAGGACGACGCCGCACTGCCGCCTGAGTGAATTGATTGCAATCGACGGCAGGTAGTGGCCGTCATAAAAAATCTTGCCGCTGTCGGGGAATTCGAAGCCGAGCAGCAGGCGGAACAGGGTTGACTTGCCGCTGCCGGATGGGCCTACCAGGGCGACGAATTCGCCAGCTTCGATATTGAGGTTGAGGTCCCTGAACACCCAGGGGGACAGGCTTTGGTCAGTGGCGCCCTGTGCCTGCGGGTAACGGAAATTGAGGTGCTCGATTCTGATTGCCCCTTGCAGGTCTCTGCATTCTACCCCCTCGCCATTATCTTCAGGCAGCGCTGACAAGATGGGCTTTGACCGTTCGTAAAGAGGCACGATCTCCAGGGAGTCGGCAATCACCCGGGATACCGCCAGCACCGAGGCGAAAAATTGCCCGAACGCGGCGTTGAAAGCGATGAAATGGCCAAAGCTCAGATCTTTTGCCACTGTGACCACCAGCAAGAACATGATCGCCGTGGCCAGCAACGAAAAAATGGAACTGAAAACCAGCAGTCGGATACTGATAGTCTCTGCCCTCAAAAACAGGCGGGTGGTCTGTACGAAAGGTTTCAACCAGCGCTGGAAAACGACGTCCTCCTTGTTCGAGACTCGCAGTTTGGAAATGTTGGTCAATAGTTGCAGCACATAGCCCGACAGTCGCCCTTGGGTCTCATACATTTCGCGCTGGTATTTCAGCTGTGCAAGCCCGCTGATGGTATTGACCGACACAAATACGAGGACCAGCAGCACCGCCGCCAACGCCAGGCCGGCTTGATAGTAAAACATCAGCGCCAGCGTAAACACCGAGAACAACCCACCGATCACGGTGGTAATCACATTGCTTGTTATTGTCTGCTGGATTTCGTCGATTCCGCCAGCCCGATCGGCGAGATCGCCTACCGTATACTGGCGGAAAAAACTTACCGGCAACCTCAGCAGCCTGTCCCAGAGCGCGGCCTGCAGCGAGTTGCTCATTTTGAGCTGCAGGCGCATGTTGGCCACCATTTCGGCTGTATCGAACAGGGCGCCGGCCACGACGCTCACCGCCAGGGCCATGACAAACTGGGAGAGCAGCGTGATATTCGCGCTGGGCACCACGTGATCGAAGATCATCCCCGTAGCGATGGGAAATAACAGGCCGAGCAGGCTCGCCGCGGCCATCGCCGCAAGAAGCAGGCGCACATCCAGGCCCAGCCCGGCCAGGCCAAACTCCAGTAAATCGCGCCAGCCCAATACACGCTCGGGTAGGGACCGATAAAACATATAGGCGACGACTTCCAGTCGTGCCGCGGATGTTTCATCCAGGAGTGTCATTTTCTCGTCACCAGTGGCGGACAGTTCGACCAGGTTGTATCGGCCGCGCTTGCCGGGAACCACCGCGCAGGCCGCGTTATCCTCCTTGCGAAAAGCCAGCAGGGGGCCGTGATCGTGCCGCCACCAGGGGCCGACGAGGTCGACCCGGCGGCAACGAAAGGCAGATTCCCCGGCGATCTGTTGCAGATGCTCGAAATCTGATGCATCCGGCGTCAATGGGGGTATACGAGGGACGTCCAGTCTGGCTGCCTGTGCCACCTGCCGGCAGGCGAACAGCAGTGCGCTGTCTGGAGAAGCGCCTCCCGACAGGCGGGGCCTAGCGCCGAATACCGAGGTCATCTCAGCGATGGCGTCATCGGGCAGTTCAAGCAAACCCTGCTTATCCATCCCGCTGCGTCTCCCAAGCGACGAGGTTTTTGTAGGGCCCTTCGCTTTGTATCAGGCTGGCATGGGTGCCCCGCTGCACGACACGACCCTTGTCCAGCACCAGGATCTCGTCGCAGTCCCTGATGGCACTTAGGCGGTGGGCGATAATCAGTACCGCGCAATTGCGCCGCTTGATGTTTTCGTAGACCTTTTGTTCTATCAGCGGGTCGAGGGCAGCGGTGGCTTCGTCAAAAACCAGGATCGAGGGATTGGAGGTCAGCGCCCTGGCGATTTCCAGGCGCTGGCACTCACCGCCGCTGAAATTGGCGCCGCCCTCGGCCACGCGGCTGTCCAGGCCGCCCCGTTGCGCAATTACTTCGTCAAGGCAGGCGTCAGCGAGGGCCTGGAGTTGTTGTTCGCGGGGTACCGAGGAGTCCCAAATGGTGAGATTGTCAGACACCGAGCTCTCAAACAGGAAAATGTCCTGATCGACAAAAGACAGGGATTGCGCGAGGCGCCGGGAACCAACTTCCTCCTGTGCGTCCTCGCCAAAAAGAACCCGCCCGGACCAGGGCATAATCAGGCGGCAGGCCAGTTTAGCCAGGGTGGATTTGCCGCTGCCGGTCTGTCCCACGATGGCCAGGCGCTTTGCCGGCGCCAGTCGCAGCGAAACGTCTTCCACAATCGGTTGATCCAGCGGCGAGTAGCCAAAGCTGACATGTTCCATGCAAATACGGTCGATCGACTGCTGCGCGTCGTCAAGGGCGCCTGCTGCGGCCTTGAAAGAGGGATCGACAGGGTGCTTGAGGCAGTCGTCGAGTCGCATCAGGTCCCCGCGAATCTCCTGCGTCTCCGTGCCTAGGGAGAGCAGAGTGCTTATCGGGGTCTGGAAGCTCATCATCAAACTCTGGAAAGCTACCAGCGTTCCCACGCTGATCTCGCCCTGGATAATCTGCAGGCAGCCGAAACCCAGTACAGCTACCGAAGCCAGGCCCTGGAGCAATTGCGGGATTACTTCCAGGGCGCCGGTATAAAGTTCGATACGCTGTTCGCTGTTTAAGGTGCGGGTGTGCAGACCGGCCCAGCGTGCGAAAAAATCGGTTTCCGCCACCGCCGCTTTCAGGGTCTCAATGCCGAAGAGGCCGCTGACTTCGAATCCCGCCAGCTGGCCGCTTTCCTGGAGCAGTACACGAGAACTGTCCGCTATCCTGCGGGTGACGAAATAAAACAGTGCCGCATTTGCCAGGGCTACTGCCACGACAACTATCGTCAGTTGCCATTGTAGTACCGCCATGGCGACGGCATAAAACAGCAGGGTGATAAGCCCCACAACACTTGCTGTCAACTCGTTCGACAGCAGGCTGGCAATCCTGTCGTTGGCGTCGATACGCTCACTGATGTCACCGACATATCGCTGTTGAAAAAAACTGATGGGCAGGTGCAGGATGTGCCAGAAAAATCGGGCCGACTGGGTGAGGGCTATTTGGGTTTGAAGTCGCAACAAATACCTGTGTTGCAGCCATGTCAGCAGGCCGCGCAGACAGGCAGTGAAAACAATCCCGCACACCAGTGGGACCATCCAGTGCTCGATATTCTGGATGAGAATACTGTCGATGAAAACCTTGGTAAATCCAGCGACCATCAGCGCGGGCAAGATGAGGGCAATAGTGACGCAAATAATAAAACATAGCGTGCCGGCCGAGCCCGCCAGGCGCTCCATGAGTGGCTTTAGTACTGAAGGCGGGGAGCCCGCTTTTTCAAATTCCGACCCCGGCGCAAACGTCAGTACAACACCAGTAAATAACCGGTCAAACTGAAGAGTGCTAACGCTGCGCCGGCCCGTCGCGGGATCGTTGATATAGAATCTATCCTTGTGGCGACCCTCTACCACCACGAAATGGTCAAAGCCCCAGAAAGCAATGTAGGGGGCCTCGAGTTGATCAAGCGTCTCCAACTCATCTACTTTCGCGCCCTGGGCAGTCATTCCATGGCGCCTGGCGGCCTTGAGCATATTAATCGCTTTGCTGCCGTCCCTGGATACACCGCACTCGACGCGTAAAACTTCGAGGGGAATGAAACGTCCGTAATAACCCAGCACGATTGCCAGCGCCGCCGCGCCGCATTCGGTGGCTTCCAATTGCAGAACTGTCGGTGTTTTCACGATGGCAGGCATACCGTCTAACCGTGTCCCGATACTGTGGGATCTTTAGTCATTCAACCTTCTGTAATTTTTCTGAGGGCGGGAACGATAAGCGAAATAGGGCTTTGCTCGCGTACGGTGATTCTCGCATCGGCGAGGCTGCCTGGCGTGACCTGCTGCCGGGGCCCTCGTGAAGAAGACCAGGAAAAACGACTATAAGTGTCAGCATCTTCTATTAAGCGGATCCTGACCGTGATAGGTGGTCCCTGTTTCGCCAGAAAGTCCACCAGATGCTCATTCTGGAGTACGGCCATCATGGCCTCTTTGGTCGTGGGAAATTGCGAAACGGTTTCGACCTCTCCCCTGATGCTACCGAATTCCTCGCGCTTGAAATTCGAAGGCGAAATCAGGGCGCTCATTCCCGGTCTTACCCGCTTGCCATCCTGGGCGGGAATAAAGGCGACGGCATCCATTCCCTCCCCCAGGCTGGCGATAGTAACCACGGGACCGCCACCCTTGATAATGCTACCGATGGAGGTCTGCAGCCCGATGACAATACCGTCTGCCGGGCTGGTCACTACATTGGCAAGTTCGAGCTGTTCCTGCAGCATGTTGAGCTGGAAGGCCGCCTCTTTGATCCTCTGGTTCAAGTCCTGGAGGCGCTGTTGCCAACGATCTGCGAAGTCAGCCTCACTGATGGCGTTTTGTGCCAGACGATCGCGATACTGTTCGATAGCGGCCTCGGTCCTGTACAGATCAGTTTGAGACGCAATCACGCCCTCTTTGGTTTCAAGGCCCTTTGCAAATGACTTTTGTTTCAGCTCAACCAGTTCCCGAAGATTGGCGAGGTTTTTGGTTTCGATCGATATGCTCTTGTTCAGTATGACATTCTGCTCGGTCAAAAGGCCCCGTCGTTCCTCCTGCATCCTGGCCGACAGGCTCGACAGTTGCGCCCGCTCATCACGCAACTGCTCGATATGGGCCTCACTTACAGCAACCTTTTTGCGCAGATCGGCCTGCTCCAATTGGGCGACGACTTGCCCCTTCAGAATCTTGTCGCCAGGCATCACCATTATCCTGGCCACCCGACCGGCCCCCTCCGGCGCACTGGCGGTGTAGATACTGCCCTTCTTGACCAACAGCACCCCTTGACCGGCGACCTCAGTGGGCACCTTGCCCCAGATGGACCAGACAATGATCGCGATAAGGATGCAGTAGATGCCGGCCAGAAAAAGCCAGGCCAGTGGTGAAATGATGCGATTGAGTTGGTGCAATTGTTCAGCAGACGACACGGAGCTTTTCACCGCGGATTCGCGAAAAAAGTAAGGCGACTCACTCATTAGTATCCCACTAGCCTTACTGACCGGCCCATTGCTTCCATACTCTTGTTATTGCTACCCGAATACTAGCACCATATGGTCAGTTAGGTTCTTATCTGTAGAGACGGCGATAATATGTAGTTTAGATCTAAAAATGACAACGCAAACGTCATATGGACCAAACTGTCACCCGAAATTGGACACGATCATCTGACTAAATTTGTATTGAGGATACTTGCTGACTGCAGCCGGCGACCTCAATTCAATTTATCCGTAACTGCTGCACGGGTATTGGCAACTTAACCCACTAGGACCGCTGGGAGCTGCCATCTGGTCTCAGGCCACTGCCCTGCTCCATTCAGTAAACGCACTTGTCCTGAGATTCCGATAATGTTCAGCCCTGACCATGTGCCTACCCAAGTTAGAGGTTTGTGGCTGTTGCGGGGGTGCTGTCAGGGTGATTGTCGATGCGTCGAACCGCTGCATTGAGGACCAGGAGACCATTGACAAGGTGAATTGATGCGAAGCATCAAGAGAGGGTGCCCTGGGGCATCGGATTCTGGATCACCTGCGCCAGAAAGAACAGGAACTACCTACCCAGCCGCTCCTGGTGCCACCCACCCGAGCCCCGCCGGGCACGTTGCCTCTTTTCGCGGGGAAGGGCGCGCGGTAGCAGAACCCGCTTTTTCATAGATCAAGCAGCAGGGACGCCAACAGATTGGTATAGGTTCCTGTGGGCTACGGCCTGGAAACGACCACAAAAGATCTGCAAGTGGACCTATGCAAGCGAGATTTCAGCACACCCGGCGGCCATTGAGCGATCAATTCCGGCAGAGCAGCGGGATTTTGGAAAGAAATTTTTTCCACTATATGCCGTTTGTTTTTCTTATACTTTAAGTGGCGCGAACTCAACCTGGATTGGGCTGGGAAGACTACGCGAGTGGCAATTGTTGGTAAATTGGAGGAAATTCTATCCACCTAGAGTCCGCATCAGGTCTGTGTTTGGCATGATGATCGATAAGCGGCGTGACCTGTTAAAAATCAGGGTGGAACTTATCGGAATCTCGCCACCGATCTGGCGAGAAATTCTGGTGCCGGCCCGATACTCCTTCTGGGATCTGCACGTAGCTATCCAGGATGCAATGGGCTGGCTGGATTACCATCTCCACGAGTTCCGTTTCGGAGGGTCATCACGCGATGAAGCCTTACTTATTGGCATACCCTCGGACGACGTCTGGGATGATTCCCCTGAAGTACAGCCCGGCTGGGACATCCCGATCATCGATTTTCTGTCCGAGTCAGGGGATCGTACAGAGTACGAATATGATTTCGGTGATGGCTGGATCCACGAGGTTACTCTGCTGGGCATTGAAGTCAGGGAGAAGGGGCAGCGCTATCCAAAGTGTGTTGCGGGTGAGCGGGCCTGCCCGCCGGAGGACTGTGGTGGAGTCCATGGTTACCAGTCATTGTTGGAAGTCCTGTTTGACCCGTCCCATCCTGAGCATGAATCGCTGAGCCATTGGATTCCCCGGGGCTGGGGGCCGGAGTTGTTCAATTCAGAAAAAGTACGTTTCGATAACCCGCTGAAGCGATGGGAAAAGGCCTTCACGGAAGCGGGCAGGTAGTCGCAATCCAATTGGTCGCCACTGCCGGACTTTTGCCGGGATCAGTCCTGCTTTGTTGTGCATTTTGGTGCAACTTCACCGGGGTCGCGCTCGACCGGGCGTCACCGATAAAAGTTAAATAAAAACAACTAGTTGGAAATTGGCTGGCCAGCTTTTAACCAATTGGTCGCTGGTTCGAATCCAGCACGGCCCACCATTTACAAAAAGGTCTGTACCGGAGACATCCTTTACAGATCATACCGGGCACATGGTTTACAGTTCCGGTACAAACGGATTGGTGGCGGGCTCAATCCGCCCCACATCCTCATCAAAGAATCCTAGATCATAATCCAGAAAGCTGACAAGCCAGATCTTGTCTTCGACTTCCCGTATTCCCACTGTTTGTCCAGCAAATACTGTGCTCAGGTTGATTTTGCGTCTACCGATACAAATTCTGCCGCACTGGGTCACATGGACGGAGCGGTCATGGTAAGGGTACTCAGGCTCTTCAGGAGGCCGGTAAGCCCTGGCTGAAGGTGTATATACGTCGCCCGGATATCGTCCTTCAAGCGCCTGATGCGGGCGTTCATTATTGTAAACTTCCACGAAGGTATCGAAGCGATCCTGCTGTTGTAGAAAATTAAACGAGGCCGGCTTGGTGGCCTCCTTTTTGAGGGTCAGATGCATACGTGTTGTTTTCCGGTGGTGGTGTCTCTGAACGGTGCTGCCAGACAGGATTTTCAATGGTCCACTGCGAGTGGATGGCGGTGCATTATTGGTGTAATATTGCACCAGATTAATTCTTAGTGGAGGCACCATGGCCAGGCAAAGTATTTCGTTTACACCGCCCAATGAGGAATGGCTCAAGGCTCAGGTCGAGAGCCAGGAATACACGAGCAAAAGCGATGTTGTGAATGATCTAATCCGCAAAGCTCGGGAGATCGAAGCGATACGTGCGAGATTGGTTCGGGCAGAGCAAAGTGGTTTCACCGGTCTCGGACGGGCCGAAATTCTTGCGGAGGCCAAGGAAGAAGCTCGGCGTAATGGCATCTTATAGGCTGACAGAAGATGCGAAAGCAGATCTGATCCGCATCTACCAACGTGGACTTCGAGAGTATGGAGAGGGTCAAGCCGACGATTACTATGAAGCTTTCTTTGATCGATTCGAGTTGCTGGCGGAGCGGCCGTTATCATACCCAGCCGTCGACGACATCCGGGTTGGATACCGGCGCAGTGTCTGCGGCTCTGACAGCATCTACTATCAAATCCGGGGAGAAACCGTGGAAATCATGGCGATTATCGGTCAGCAGGACCTTGAGGGCTGGCTTTGACTGATCTGCCTACCCCTTTTGCTGTCGCAAGGTGGGGTCCTCCTTGGCACTTTTCCGCACTGGCCGCGTCCAGTGGGTCTGCTATAGGAACAGGGAATACGGGTGTCACAGAGAACTCAGCCTGAAACTGGAGCGGTTCAGGCGCTGGGAGCCTTCGCGCCACTAAGTTTCATCACTAACCGGGAACGCATAGGGCCGGGCCGAATAACAGTGCTGCGCTCCAGGGTGGTCCAAGGGTGACATCATATCTTCGCCATGGAATACTTCCCCGTGGCACATAGGGATAGAGTGCGCCGTCACTGAGCCTGGGAACCCTTACATGATACGCAGATACCTGATCTCTACCCTCACATGTTCGCTGCTGGCCTCGGGGGCAATCGCCCAGGAAATGCCCGGGCCGATCGACCGGACCGTTACATATTCGCCGTACCCTGACCAGAACTTCCCGAACCAGGTGTTCTTCGGTGACACCCACCTGCACACCTCGTACTCGGCCGATGCGGGCATGGTCGGTGCGATTGTCGGGCCGGACGAGGCCTATCGCTTCGCCCGCGGCGAAGAAGTCAAGTCCAACCATGGTCTGCCCGTCAAACTGAACAGGCCGCTGGACTTCCTGGTCGTCGCCGACCATGCAGAGAACCTCGGCCTGGCACCGCTTATCGCGGCCTCCGACCCCGCGGTGCTCGCCAACCCCTGGGGCAAGAAGGTCCACGACATGATCATGGCCGGCAACCAGCCCGACGCGTTCAATGCATGGATCGCGGCGATGCAGGCCCTGCAGGACCCTTTCAAGGGCGATGACAAAATGGCAACGACCGCGTGGCACTATATGACCACAACGGCCGAGAAGTTCAACGAGCCGGGCCGCTTCACCGCGATCATCGGCTTCGAGTGGACCTCCGGCCCGGATGGTAACAATCTGCATCGCAACGTGCTGTTTCGGGATGGCAAGGACAAGGCCGACCAGATCATCCCGCTGTCGTACTACGACACGGGTGACCCGGAGGAGCTGTGGAAGTGGATGGCCGAATACGAGAAGAAGACCGGCGGCAGGATGCTGGCCATCCCGCATAACGGCAACCTGTCGAACGGCCTGATGTTCGACGACATCACGCTGATCTCGAAGCAGCCGCTCGATCGCGATTACGCCGAGCGGCGCATGCGTTGGGAGCCGATTTACGAGACCACGCAGCCCAAGGGCGACGGTGAGTCCCATCCGCTGCTGTCGCCCAATGACGAGTTTGCCGACTTCGAGACCTGGGACGTGGGCGGCTTCGGACCCGCGCCGCACACACCTGACATGCTGCCACGCGAATACTCGCGCGAGGCACTGAAGCGCGGCCTGGCCTATGAGGCCGAACTCGGCGCCAATCCCTTCAAGTTCGGCATGATTGGCGCTACCGACATGCATACCGGCCTGGCGACAACCTCCGAAGACAACTTTTTCGGCAAGGTAGCCATGCTCGAGCCGACGGCCGACCCGATTCGTTTCGACGAGGTCATTGTCGGCCGCGTGCCCGAGGGCCGCGCGCGCAAGGACCAGCGGCTGGCGCGCGAGACCAGCGCCGCCGGCCTGGCCGGCGTGTGGGCGCGCGAGAACACGCGTGAGGCGCTGTGGGACGCGATGATGCGCAAGGAGGTCTTTGCCACCACGGGCACACGGCTGCGCGTGCGCGTCTTCGGCGGCTTCGACTATCAGGACACTGACCTCGAACGTTCTGACTTTGCCAGGTACGGTTATGAGCGCGGCGTGCCCATGGGTGGCGACCTGAAAGCCGCGCCGGCGGGCAAGGAGCTGAGCCTGCTGATCCGCGCCCTGCGAGACCCCGATGGCGCAAACCTCGATCGGATACAGGTTATCAAGGGCTGGACCGACACCGCCGGTGATATGCACGAGAAGGTGTACGACGTGGCCTGGTCGGGCAACCGCAAGCCGCTCAGCAACGGCGAGTTGCCGCCGGTGGGCAATACCGTAAACATACAGGATGCCACCTACACCAACGCTATCGGCGCGCCCTATCTTTCGGCGTACTGGAAGGACCCGGCGTTCGATGCGAAGCAGCGTGCGTTCTACTACGTGCGTGTGCTGGAGATCCCGACGCCGCGCTGGACTACCCATGACGCGAAGGTCTTTGGCGTCAAGCTGCCCACCGATGTACCCGCAACGCTGCAGGAACGTGCCTACAGCTCACCGATCTGGTATACGCCCGACTGATACCCCGGGGTCTACTTGTCAGCAACCCGGCGCACTGCCGGTGGCACGTAGCTTTGATCGATCATCGATTGATTGGGCAGGTAAAACCTGAAAAACAGGTTGAAGTCGCCTTTGGGTAACGGAATCCAGTTTGCGCGCAGTGCCTGGTCTGGCTGATCCTGTTGCAAATAAATCTCCAGCGAGCCGTCCTTCCCGTAAACCAGGTCCTTTGATGTACTGCTCACCAGGTATTTATTGAAATCATTCTCGGCCAGGTTGAATTTATCGTCGTACACAGTAATGGACCAGAATGCCCGCGCGGTCGGGACCTGGTTCTTGTCGAAGTGCAGGACATATCGATTTTTGCCGTTCAATACCTGTCCGTCAGCATCCGCGAAAGTGCGCAACTTCGCCGCCATCTCAACCCAATGCTCGATTCCGCCCGCATAAGCCTGTGGTGACGCCCGGCCAAGAAAATCGCCTCGTTCCGCCATTCGGCCCCAGTTCTTGTCGCCGTAAAACCAGTTGTTGACTACCTTGGTATCACCGCCAGCATCCGCAAGTTTATCCAGTAAAGTGTTGCCGTCTTTCAACGCCCTCAGCAGTCCCTTGCGGGTATTTTCGTCAAGGTCGTCCAGGCTTACAGTGGCCAGTGGGCCGAGACCGACCCTGGCAAATTCGCGCATGAAAGCCGCGTCTCGCTCCGGCGGTGGGTTTTCGCGCATCGCGGCATTCATGGTTCGAAAATCGGCGAGCGGGTCATTTTCCGCCGGGAACGGATCGAGCACATCGCGCCTTGTGCTCGGAGTGATTTTTCCCGACTTCCACTGTGACAGCGGTGCAACCACAAATTCCGATTGTATTTTCGTGGCAATTGCCAGATCGTCGCCACCGGAGGTGTAGACTCGTGCAACCGTCCATACCCAGGGTGTAGGTGCTCGAAGCACACCGTCGAATTGACCCTCAGGAATAGGGCCATCCCAACCGGGTCCGACAATAAGATAGGTCACCGCCTTGCCGTCGTGCATGTGCGGACTGACGTAGCCAAACACGTCGGAATAGAAGTCCGCCAGTTCAATATCGACATAACGATCACCCCCCTGGGGCGCATGCATCACCACCGGCTCATCGCTCAGGTCAATCCATGACAACGAATAGATAGTGTCGTTGTTGGGGGAGTTGCTGTATTTGTCGCTGGAGTCGGCCAATCGAGTGACGTGAAAGAATTCATTAACCCGTATCTGGACAACACCGGTCGGCTTTTCCACCATATAGTATCGATCGCGGGTGTAGCGCAAGGCAGGATAACCGTAGATATAGGCCTGCATCCCGACGATATACGCATAGTCTTCACGCCAATCGGTGTCGCGAGTAATTCCGGCAGTGACGTTCTGGGCTGTTTGCGCTTCAGCTGAAAAGCAAACTGTAGTCACAAGAGCCAGGAAAATGGCCACCAGATATCCAGGCGTTCCCGCTGGCTTCCCCGGGAGTCCGTATCCATGCCCTGCAGTTCGGCTGCTGTTCATTATTTTTATCCTCGATTATTCAGGTAATAGATCTTTTGAAACGAAAGCCGATTATGATCCGGAACTTTTGCAGACGGCCAAATAGATCATCCTTGCTGGCCATTTACTAGACCCTGGCGACTGAGCCAAAATTGATAAACTCAGTCTGGTCATTGGCATACGCTGCTGTCAAGTTCAGGGGAATCGTTCAATAACCCCCTTGCGGCGCAGGCGCGTTTGCGGCGTCCTGATCTCCCCCCCTCGCGACGGCCAGGGCTTTCGCGACGCCGTCTCGAATGAAACTGATATCAGTGCCGATTGAAGCAAAATCGAATCCGCCTTGCAGCGAGTTTGCGGCTATTTCCGCCGTGTATCCGAATATGCCGGCGGCTCTGTCATGAGCCTTGCAGGTCGAAACAGATCCAGTCCACTCCTGTGCGCCCCAGCATTTCGGCTATATGGATGTCGGGAAGATTGGACCAGATTCCGATGGCAGTCTTCCCAGCGCGCCATTTTTGTAGAGTAAGGTTGAGCATGCAGTTACTCCCTTGATTTACTTTTCGTCATTGGCGAAGTCAGTTTTGCGAAAAACTCGATTTCGACTTGCGAGTTCAGGGCGATAAGCAATGGCGCCTCGCTGGGGTCACAACGCGGGGGGCAACCGCGGTGAAGTTCTGCAGCAAAAAAACAGGCCACTTACGGCGAGTCGATGCGTTTGAGCCGCGCTCCGTCGCCGTTCTTTCTTCGATAGTCCGCTGAAGCTATGGGAATAAACCCATGTGGAATAGGACAAGTCGTTGTAATCCAGTAAGTCGCCACCGCCAGAGCATCCGCCTGCCGCTAAGGCGCCACGTCCAGTGGCGACCAGCCCATACCGTCGGGTTCCAGTCCGGTGGGTATCGTCGCGCGGCGCTGCAGTGACTGCGCGTCGTAAACGGTTATCACGTGGGAGTTTGAGTGAGCGACGAACAGGCTCTCGCCATCGCCGGACAACAGTACGCCGATCGGAATGGAGCTGTCGGGCAGCATGTCACCGAAAAGCGTCCTGCGGCTGCGATCGGGCGGTACGTCGAACTGCAAACGGCTGAGTTCCTTCCGGCTGTCACGGTCGATGACCGCCAGTGCGTCGGCCTGCGGGATGGTGACGTAGACCCGGCCGCGCGGATCATCGGCCTCGGCACGAATGGGAAACCCCGGTAAGGGGATGTCGGCCAGCTTGTCGAGCTTGCCGCTGTCGAACACCGACACGGTTCCCGCCGCGCGATTGGTTACCCACAGCTGCTCCTGGTTGCCCGCCAGGGCAATTCCCTCGCTGCCTTCCCCGGCACTGAGATCGCTGATCTTCCTGCCTTCCGCGAGGTCGATCACACTGACCGTGCCGGAACCGATATTGGCGACATAGGCCCTGCCCAGGTCTGCGGAAACCGCCACCATGTGACCCACCGACTGGTCGAACGCGACAGTCTGCGTCACCTCCAGTGCATCCACGTCCACCACGAGAAGGCTCCTGGTCCCCTCCGCGGTGACCACTGCACGCTGCTTATCCAGCCACTCCACGCCATGGGGTTTCGTATCTGCGGCCAGCGTAATAGTGCCGAGTACTTTTGCCCCCGGCACATCCACAACCGTCAGGGAGTTTCCGGGTATCTCCCGCGTGCCGTAGTTGGTGACCAGGGCGCGCTGCCCATCGGGGGAGACGGCGACCTCGTGAGGTCCGGCGCCGGTCGGCAGGGTCGCCCGCAGCTGCGCCGCCGGCAGGTCGAACAAGGAGACCGTCGCCTCGCTTTTGTTGGCCACCAGCAGCGTCGCCGCGCGGGTATCGGGAATCACAAAAAGCGTGAACACAACAGGCAGAAGCCGAAGCATGCATCTCATGGGGCAGGTCTCTTGCGGTGGGTGGGCGAGAGAGACAATCTACCTGCAGTGAAGTCCGGATTCAATTCAATGCGATGCAGTCAGGGGCGGCTGCACGTCCGTTGCAGCCGTTGAGACTGAAGTTGCGGTTCGGGTTGCACACGCCGCGCCAACGCGGCAACCTGTAGAAAATCGTTTGCCGGATGGTCCTGGCAGGGTTGTGCCTTGAAGAGAATGTCACCCGTTGTCGCCTGTGCTCTCGCAAGCCTGTTGAGTGCCTGCGCCCGGCAGGTCGACCAGCCCCCGAGCCTGCACTGGTACGTCTACGCCGAGCGCTCCGGCGCCTTCGAGCAGGCCGCACGCCGCTGCAGCGATGCCGCACAGGGCCGCTATACCATTGAATTCGTCGCGCTGCCGAGCGATGCGAGCCAGCAGCGCGAACAACTGGTGCGCCGTCTGGCGGCCGGTGATCCCGACATCGATATCATCGGCATGGATGTCATCTGGACCGCCGAATTTGCCGAAGCCGGCTGGATTCTGCCCTGGGAGGAAAATCTGGCCCGGCAAGTGCGCCGCAACCGCCTGGCGGGGGCCGCCAGCAGTGCGATTTACGAGGAGCGCCTGTGGGCGATCCCCTTTACCACCAATACCCAGCTCTTGTGGTACCGCAAGGACCGGGTGCCCACGCCTCCCGAGACCTGGGATGAGATGATCAGCCTGGCCGAGACCCTCGGTGATGTCGGCACCATCCAGGTCCAGGGTGAGCGCTACGAGGGTTTGACCGTATTTTTCGTATCGCTGCTGGCTTCTGCCGGCGGTTCGGTACTGGCGCCGGGCGGTGAGGAGGTGTCGCTGGAGGACGAACCGACCCGGCGAGCGCTGGCCGTCATGCGGCGCCTGGCCACCTCCCCGGCGGCGGATCCCGCGCTGGCCAATGCCCGGGAGGACCAGGCGCGGCTGGCCTTCGAGTCCGGTGGGTCGAGCTTCATGGTCAATTACACCTATGTCTGGCCCAGTGCCCGGGCCAACTCGCCCGGGGTCGCGGCTCACATGGCCTGGGCGCGATGGCCTGCGGTCGTAACAGGTCGACCCAGCCGCGTCACGGTGGGCGGTATCAACCTGGGTATCGGCGCGCACAGCCTGTACCCGGATTACGCCTTCGAGGCGGCCTCCTGTATCGCATCGCAGGATAACCAGCGCCTGGCGGCCACCCTCGGCGGGCTCCCCCCGACCTTCGAGGCACTGTATGACGACGAGGAGGTGAGGGACATTTTTCCTTTCGCGGACGTTCTGCGCGAGACCCTGCGCGAGGCGGTGCAGCGACCGCAAACGCCACTGTACTCTGATCTTTCCCTGGCCATCAGCCATACCCTGCATCCGCTGCGAGACATCGAACCAGAGGCGGATGTCGGTAAACTTCGCGAGGCAACGGCGCGGGCGCTGCGCTCCGAGGGGCTGTTTTGAGCCGGCCGGGCTCCCGGGAGCAACGCCTGGCCTGGTGCCTGTGCGCCCCTGCGGTCATCGCCATGCTGGTGGTGACCGCCTACCCGGTACTCTACTCGCTCTGGCTCTCGCTGTTCCGCTATGACCTCCGCTTCCCGGATGAGCGCAAGTTCATCGGACTGGAAAACTACCTGACCGTGCTGAGCTCGCCCGTCTGGTGGCAGTCCTTTTTCAACACCATGCTTGTTACGGTGGGCTCGGTCGCCGTCGAACTGGTGCTCGGCCTCGCCCTGGCGCTCGTCATGCACCGGGCGCTGGTTGCCCGACGCCTGGTGCGCACCGCGCTGCTGGTACCCTATGGCATCATTACCGTGGTGGCGGCCATGAGCTGGCGGTTCGCGTTCGACCCCACCACCGGCTTCGTCAACGGGCTGCTCGGCCTGGAAGGCGCGTGGCTCGCGGAGCGCTGGACCGCCTTCGTCGTTATCATCCTGACTGAAATCTGGAAGACGACTCCCTTCATGGCGCTGCTGCTGTTGGGGGGTTTGTCCCTGATTCCCGAGGACCTGCTGCGGGCGGCGCGAGTCGACGGGGCGAATGCGGCGCAGCGCCTGTTTCGTGTGGTGTTGCCGCTTATGCGCCCGGTAATCCTGGTCGCATTGCTGTTTCGCACGCTGGACGCCTTCCGTATTTTCGACACCGTGTTCATCCTGACGCGCGGTGCACAGGGCACCGAGCCCGTCTCCCTGGTCGGCTACAATACCCTGATCACCCGGCTCAATCTCGGCCTGGGCTCCGCGGTATCGGTGCTGATCTTCCTGTGTGTCGTGGCTATCGCAGCGCTCTATATCCGCGGTTTCGGGATGAACCTGGCGGACAGTGAGGACGCACAATGAGCGCAGACCGTCGGGAGCGGTTTTGGTGGGCTTGCGGCGGTGTGCTGGTGGTCGCCTATGCGCTGGTCCCTGTCGCGTGGCTGGTTTCGCTGTCCCTCAAGCCTGCGGAGGATCTTGGTGACAACCGCTTCCTGCCCCGCCAGGTCACTTTCGAGCACTACGCGACCATCTTCCAGGACGCCCAGTTTGCCTCTGCCCTGTGGAATTCCGCCGGCATCGCCGCTATCTCCACCCTCGCCGCGCTGCTGCTGGGAGCGGGCGCCGCCTACGCTATCGTGCGCCTGCAGTTTTCCGGTCGACGCCTGATGCTGGCCGCCGCGCTGGCCGTTGCCATGTTCCCACCGGTATCGATCATCGGCCCGCTGTTCAATATGTGGCGTACCCTCGGCCTTTACGACACCTGGGCCGGGCTCGTCCTGCCCTATATGACGTTTACCCTGCCGTTGGCAATCTGGACGCTGGCGGCATTTTTCCGGGAGATTCCCTGGGAGCTGGAGAAGGCGGCGCGGGTGGACGGCGCCTCGCCCGGGCAGGCTTTCGTGCACGTGATCCTGCCGCTGGCGGCACCGGGCGTGTTTACCGCCGCGATCCTGGTGTTCATGTTTGCCTGGAACGACTTTTTGTTCGCGATCTCGCTGACCTCGACCAACGACGCCCGCACCGTTCCCGCGGCGATCGCATTTTTCACCGGCAGTTCCCTGTTCGAACTGCCCACCGGGGCGATCGCCGCCGCCGCGGTCGTGGTGACCCTGCCCGTGATCCTGGTGGTGCTGCTGTTCCAGCGGCGCATCGTGGCGGGCCTTACCTCCGGCGCGATAAAGGGCTGAGCTTATGGCAAGTATCGAACTGCGCTCGGTGGCCAAGCACTATCCCGGCACAATGGCTGTCAAGGAGACCAGCCTGACTATTGCCGACGGTGAGTTTTTCATTCTCGTGGGGCCCTCGGGCTGCGGCAAATCCACCCTGCTCAATATGATCGTCGGGTTGGACGAGGTCAGCGGTGGTGAGATCCTGGTCGATGGCAAGGTCGTCAACGACCTGGACCCGAAAGAACGCAACATGGCCATGGTGTTCCAGAGCTACGCCATCTATCCGCACATGACCGTGAGGGAAAACATGGCGTTTCCTCTCAAGCTCGCCGGCCTGCCGCAGGAGGAGATTACCACGCGGGTTGAACAGGCCGCGGAGATACTGGAGCTGGGCGGCCTGCTCGAGCGCAAACCCGGCGCACTGTCGGGCGGCCAGCGCCAGCGGGTGGCGATGGGCCGGGCTATCGTGCGCGACCCCGCGGTGTTCCTGCTCGACGAGCCGCTGTCGAACCTCGATGCGAAATTGCGGACGCAGATGCGCACCGAGCTGGCCCGCCTGCAGCGTCGGCTCGGGACAACCACGGTATACGTTACCCACGACCAGACCGAGGCAATGACCCTGGGGGACCGTATCGCGGTGCTGCGCCACGGCGAAATACAGCAGGTCGGCACGCCGCGCCAGTTGTACGAACACCCCGCCAACCTGTTCGTTGCCGGCTTCATCGGCTCGCCGGCCATGAATTTCCTGCCCGGCCGGTGGTCCGGGGGCAGGCTGCAACTGCCACTGGGCTCGATCGAGCTGCCGCCTGAGCAGGCGGGCCCGTCGCTGCGGGCCGACACTCCCCTGGTGGTTGGTTTTCGGCCTGAACACCTGCGGCCGGTATCGGCTGAAAGCCCCGTGGTCGCAGGCCTCGAGTTCGCTGCCCGCATAGAAGTGCTGGAGTGGATGGGAGCTGAACTGTTTGTCTATTTTGACGTGGAGTGGAGCGGTTATTCCAGGTTAACCCTGCCCGAGGAACTGGAAACCGGCAGTAAAGACGCTGCCCGGCGAATGATAGTCGCGCGCATTGACCCAGCCGGTGGCCTGAAGGAGGGCGATACCCTCAACCTGGGCCTGGAGGCAACCCACCTGCAGGTTTTCGACGGAGCCAGCGGTGCAAACCTCTCGCGCCGCGCAAGCCACAAATAACTAGAAATTATCAGGACGCAGAAAAGATACATTGGATGAACCTGCGAGTCCTGTCTAAACTCAGGCTGCTTACGTGACCGCCGGTAAGCGATAGCATCTTTCTTTATAAAGGAGCAGAGCATGAACAAGAAAAAGGCGCCTTCACTGATGAGGGCTCTGTGGCTCTACCCGGTGTTGCTCTTTGCAGCACTGGCAACGCCAGCGGCGATCGCCGCATCCGACAAACCGAATATCCTGGTTATCTGGGGCGACGATATCGGCTGGTACAATATCAGCGCCTATAACCTGGGTGTAATGGGCTATAAGACCCCCAACATCGATCGCATAGCGAAAGAGGGCGCCCTGTTCACCGACTGGTACGGCCAGCAGAGCTGCACCGCGGGCCGGGCCGCCTTCCTTACCGGGCAGTCGCCCATCCGTACCGGCCTGCTGAAAGTGGGCCTGCCCGGTGCCAAGGAGGGGTTGACCGAGGCCGATCCGACGGTCGCCGGCCTGCTGAAGTCCCAGGGCTACATGACCGCCCAGTACGGCAAGAACCACCTGGGTGACCTGGACGAGCACCTCCCCACCAACCACGGCTTCGACGAGTTCATGGGCAACCTCTACCACCTCAACGCCGAAGAGGAGCCCGAGAATGCCGATTATCCCAAGAACCCGGAGTTCAAGAAGAAATTCGGCCCTCGCGGGGTGATCAAGGCCACCGCCGATGGCAAGGTCGAGGATACCGGACCGCTGACCAAGAAGCGCATGGAAACCGTGGATGAAGAGGTCACCGCCGGGGCTCTCTCTTTCATCGACCGCGCCCATGCGGCCGGCAAGCCCTTCTTCCTCTGGTGGAACTCCACCCGGATGCACGTGTTCACCCATCTCAAGCCCAAGTCTCAAGGCGTCACGGGGATGGGCATATACGCCGATGGCATGGTCGAGCACGACGGCATGGTGGGACAACTGCTCGACAAGCTCGATCAGCTCGGCATCGCCGACAACACCATCGTGATGTACTCGACTGATAACGGGGCGGAAATCATGCTGTGGCCGGATGGCGGCATGACGCCTTTCCGCGGTGAGAAGAACACCCAGTGGGAGGGCGGCTACCGGGTGCCGACGGCGATTCGCTGGCCCGGCGTCATCAAGCCCGGCACGGTGATCAACGAGGTGGGCGCCCACGAGGATATGCTGCCCACCCTCCTGGCAGCAGCCGGCCAACCTGACATTAAGGGCCAGCTGCTCAAGGGTGGCGTGAAGGCGATCGGGCGCAGCTACAAGGTGCACCTCGACGGCTACAACCTGCTGCCGGCCCTGAAGGGCGAAGGGGACTGGCCGCGCAACGAGTTCCTCTACTGGACCGATGGCGGCAGCCTCGCCGCCCTGCGTTACGGCCAGTGGAAGGTCCACTTCCTGGAGCAGCGGGCACACGGTTTCGACGTCTGGGGCGAGCCCTTCGTCGAACTGCGCCTGCCGAAGCTCTACACCCTGCGCGGTGATCCCTTCGAGCGGGCCAGCCACGACAGCATCCTTTACGATCAGTGGCGTTTCGAGCGGGCCTTTGCACTGGTGCCGGCGCAGGCCTTCGTGGCCAACTGGCTGTCCAGCTTCAAGGAGTTCCCGCCACGCATGAAGCCTGCCAGCTTCAGCCTCGACCAGGTGATGGAACAGCTGAGCTCACAAAGTCGCTGATGGCGTAAGGAAAGAAATCGGGCCGTTGCGGTGGCTTCCCGCCCCGCAACGGTTTTTTTATGCCCGGCGGGCCTTCAGGATCCTGTTCTGCAGGGACATGACCAGGCGCGTCGCCTCGAACACCGATATGTCAGGACGGGCTTGGCCTTCTTTTGAGATACGCTTCAAACTCTCTATGGACATGAGTCGGCCGACTTTTGCCCTGAAATTCCAATTGCTCAACCAGGGCGGGGTAGTGTTTCTCTACAAGTTGGTAGAGCAGAGTTTGCTCTGGGCGATGGCGTTCATAGGTGGCGTGGCCAACGGCATGCCCATAAACAGGGGCAGACCCTCCTTTGCCTGGTGACAGCATGCTGCGTCGACTCCAACAGGGTTAAAGTCAAACACAGTGGGGCCGTGAGCTTTGGCGGGGAGCATCCGAAGTATCCAACCGCGTGGTTATATTCCAAACAATTAATCCGGCTTCGGCCTGCTGTTCCAGCAGCCGGACGGCAACGCCAGGCCATTTCTGCAAAAATGCCTTTGCTGATAAGGCTTCTGCGCCGCGAAAAATCATCGGCAATTCCAGATCAACGGCAGTAAAAACCCGAAATTCCAGAATTATCCTGATCTATATCCTGACTCCCGATGACGATCGCGGCGAACAGGAATGACGATTTCCTGGACAGGAAAGCAATGCACAATGTCCTGACCGGCCCTGTGCTGGATTGCTGCCAATTTCCAACGATCTGGCCAGACTGGCCGAACGTGCCGGTGCAATTTGGCAGCCTGATTAAAGCATTGAAGGTCGACACTCCGCATGGCTTAATACAGGGTCCGGAACATGGTTCGCTCCCAGGAGATCAGACATGTCAAGTATAACCGATAGCAGGCAGGGCGCGGACTATGACGCGATTGTAGTGGGCGCCGGGATTGCCGGTCTGTATCAGCTTTACCGGTTGCGTGAAATGGGGCTGAAGGTGCTTGCCCTGGACGCCGCCAGTGCGGTGGGCGGTACCTGGTACTGGAACTGTTACCCGGGCGCACGTGTGGACTCACAGTCCTACGTGTATCAGTACTGGTTTTCGGACGAACTGCTGGAAGAGTGGGATTGGAGTGAGCGGTTTCCCGCCCAGCCTGAGACCGAACGCTATCTGAACTATGTCGCGGACAAGTTTGATCTGCGCAAGGACATTCAGTTCAACACGACAGTCAGCTCTGCGCACTGGGACGCCGAGCGTTCGCGATGGGTAGTCGAGACGGACCGGGGCGAAAGCTTTAGCGCCACGTATTTTGTCAGCTGCGCCGGTATGCTGTCCGCGCCCGTAATACCATTTTCAGATCACGAAACCTTCAAGGGGCAAATTGCACACACGGCACGCTGGCCGCGAGAGGGTATCGATCTGCGCGGCAAACGGGTGGGCGTCATCGGCACCGGGGCGACGGGTATTCAGGTGATACAGACCATTGCTGCGCAAGTGGGTGAACTGAAAGTGTTTCAGCGCACGCCACAGTATGCCGTACCCATGCGGAATGAGGCCTACGACGACGCCGCGCGCAACGCCTGGCGGGTCCAATACCCAAGGCTCAGGGAGTCGGTACAGCACACCTTTGTGGGCCTCGATTTCGACCTTATGACCGAGAGCTACCTCGACCTGTCGCCGCAGGAGCGGCTTGCGGCGCTGGAAAAGCTCTGGGCCGACGGCTCACTGAGTTTCTGGGTAGGTGGCTTCGCTGAGTTGCTGGACAATGAAGCCGTCAACGCGGAAATCTCGGAGTTCACCCGCGCAAAAATCCGCGCTCGTATCAAAGACCCCGTTTTGGCTGAGAAGCTGGTGCCGAAGAGCTTTGGTTTTGGTACTGCTCGCGTGCCCCTGGAGAGCGGCTACTACGATGTCTACAATCGTGACAATGTGGAACTGGTAGATGTAAGCGAAACCGCGATTGCAGGTTTTACAGAAAACGGTTTGCTGGTGGGTGAGCAGGAATACCCACTGGATGTAGTGATCCTCGCCACTGGCTTTGATGCCGGTACCGGCGCGCTGTCGCGCATGGATATTCATGGCCGCGACGGTCGCTCGCTGACCGAACTGTGGAGCAAGGATATCCGCTCCACACTTGGTCTGCAGGTACACGGCTTTCCCAATCTGTTTACGGTGGCCGGCCCCCTGGCCCCGTCGACGGCGTTTTGCAATATGGCGACCTGCCTGCAGCAGCAGGTGGACTGGGTTACCGATTGCATTGCCTACCTGCGCGAGCAGGGCCGCAACTCGATAGAACCCAGCTCGGAGAAAGAGGCCTGGTGGGTGCAGCATCACGATGAAACCGCAAACGGGACATTGATGATGACCACCAACTCCTGGTACACCGGCGCGAACATAGAGGGCAAGCCGCGCAGGCTGTTGTCCTATATCGGTGGCGTCGGGAAATATCGGGAATTTTGTGACGAGGCCAAAACGAATCACTACGAAGGTTACATCGTGGCTTGATACCGGTTGCATCGATTCCAGCGGCTCCGGTTCCGGCAGCCGTGACCACCCCCAGTCACCTGAGGAGACTGGGCGCATCCCATCCTTCAGGAACCTTCTACCGCCACGAATATTGTTGACAGGCACCGGCGTTGTCTTATACTTGCTTGACGCGAACAAGCGGGTGATACGGAGAATAACAAGACGGCGCTGTGGGCATGGAAGGGCGTACGCGGTATGCCAGGGCCTGGCGGCAGCTGTCAAACGGTGGAACCAAAGCGATGCAGGACGCCCAGGCAGAGATCAATGGTTTACTTGTAAGGGTAGCCGAGCTCGAGGCACGTATTGCCATCTCAGAGCTTGTATCGGATTACTGTCATGGTTTTGACAAGCGGGACTACTCGCGTTTTCTGGCGATCTGGTGGCCCGACTGTGTCTGGGACATCGGTCCTCCCTTTGGCATATTTGAAGGTCACGAGGGCATCCGCAGGGCGATTCATGAGGTCTTGTGGCCGGCCTGGCTCGAAAGCCATCACCTGACGACAAACCTCGTTATCCAGTTCCTGGACCCGCAGAATGCGACGTCAGTCTGTGATGTCGACTGTGTGGGAACCCTGACTACAGATCCGCAGTGCCAGATCGTCGGGGCAACCTATGAAGACACGCTGCAGTCACGCGGTGGCCATTGGAAAATTCTAAAGCGCAAAGTGAAAATTCATTACTTCAACCCTGTGGTGGGGACCCGGCTGGTGCAACCGGCCGAAAATGAGCAGTGAAAGGCGGTAACTGGATGTAAGAAAACCCCGGTGAGGGGGCGGTACTCAAACAGAACTTCAAAGGAGCTCGGCATGAATCACAATAAGACAAAGTTGGCCCTGGTGATCGCGGTCGCGGCCGCTTCGTTACCTCCCGCGGCAGTAGCGATCGAGGGGATATCTGACAGCCTGGAAGAGATCGTGGTGACCGCACGTAAACGGTCCGAGAGCCTGCAGGACGTTGGCCTGGCTGTCAGTGCCCTGAGCCAGACAGAGATCCAGAACGCCTTCGCCCGGGATCTATCGGATCTCGCTTTCGTGTCGCCCAACCTGATCATCGATGATACGGCGCAGGGGCCGGGTGGGGTTGCCGCGATCTTTATTCGTGGTATCGGTGCCGCCGATGTGGAAAAGAACTTCGACCCGGCGGTGGGGGTCGTTTCCGATGGCATCTTCCTGGGTTCCAACGCGGGATCACTGATGCGCAGTATCGACCTGGCCAGTGTCGAAGTGCTGCGAGGACCGCAGGGTACATTGTTCGGGCGGAATACCATTGGGGGTCTGATCAATATCACCCACACCCAGCCGACCGGTGAGCTTGGCCTCAAGCTGCGAGGGGGTGCGGAGGACTATGATACCTGGTACGGAGACGCGATTATCAATTTCGGCGTCACTGAGGATGTTGCCGCGAAGATCAGCCTTGCCAAGCGCGACCAGCAGAAAGGATACTACAGGAACGTGACCCTCAGGGATGATGCCGGCCGCAACAACTACGAAACCTATGGTATCAATCTGTTGTGGGATGTCAGCGATAAACTGGCACTGGAAGGTAGTTACCAGAAAGAGAAGACCAGGCAGGACACGCCGCCGCTGCTGAACACTGCCCAGGAACGCCATGCATTCTGCTTCGGCTATGGTTACTGCTCTCCATCACTGGATAAGCCGATTACCGGTGACAGGCTGAAAGTAGCCAACCAGGGATTCAAACCCGGCGCGCCCGCCGCGACCCGGGACAACCCCTTCGTGGCGTCACCTGTCGATGATCTTGTGCCGGTCCCGCTCAAGGCGACCTTTGACGTGGACTCCTACAGTTTCGAAGCGCGCTGGGAACTCAATGACAACTACAAGGTTGACTACCTCTACGGCCACTGGGAGTCCAACGAAACCATTGTCTCCAACTGGGATGGCACGCCGGAAATGCTCTACGGCACAAACCGCCCGGCGAACTACGACCAGGACAGCAATGAGTTACGCCTCACCTATGATGCCGGCGGCAAGCTGAGTTTTGTTGCGGGACTTTACTACTGGGAGTCGAACTACGATATCGATCTGCGAAGCTGGATCGGATTCAATCCCGATTTCCCTGGCGAGATTCTGGATCTGTACCAGTATTCCGAGCAGAAAACAGATTCCCAGGCGGTCTTCTTCGAGGGCGATTACAAGTTGACCGATGCCCTGACTTTTACCCTCGGCGGACGCTATACGGAGGACAAGAAAGAGTCCAAGCAGTACGGTATGGTAAACACGATCACCGATCCCTTCACCAGTCACCCGAGTGAGTCATGGGACGAATTCACTCCCAGGGTCGGCCTTCTCTACACCATCAACGATGACATGATGGTATACGGGACGTATTCTCGAGGCTTTCGCAGCGGTGGCTTCAACGGACGGGTCGGCAACCTTGTAGAGGCGCGTGAATCCTACGATCCGGAGACAGTGGATAGCTATGAAGTGGGTATCAAGTCAGAGTGGCTTGATAATCGGCTGCGCTTTAACGCCAACGTGTTTTATATGGAGTACGACGACAAACAGGAAGAGCTGCAGCTGCCCGATGATAATGACACCGGACAGAAGACAGTGGTCGAAAACGCGGCCTCCGCTACACTGCAGGGCGTGGAAGTGGAAGTCCAGGCCTTCGTGGGCGAGGGCCTGAGCCTGCGCGCCAACGTCGGCTATCTGGACACAGAGTATGATGACTTCCAGTACACCGGTATTGATAACGTTGTTGTGGATCTGTCAGATCTCGAGTTCAGGCGCGCCCCGGACTGGACCGGCTCGCTGGACGCTACCTACGAGTGGGATATGGCCGGGGGTAAAGCCTGGCTTCGCGGCGCATACCATTACATTGACGAACACTATGTCAATGTGACCAATTCGCCTGAGCTGAAGAACGACCCCCAGAACCTGTTTGATGCTTCAGTCAACTACTCGATCAAGGACTTCACCTTCAGCGTTTATGGTCGCAACCTGACCGACGAAGACGGTTATATCCACGGCTATGATGTCGCCGGCCTTTGGTCGTATGCGGCCACGCGTCCGCCACGCACTTACGGTCTCGAGGTCGTTTACAATTTTGGCGATTAGGCTCGCGCGTCACGGAAGAGGGACTGAAAATGTCTGATGACTGGGCAACCGTGTTACCGGCGAAGCAGGCAATTACGGAAGTAATTTACCGCTATGCCCGCGCGATAGACCGGATGGATGAACAGCTCTTACGCAGTGTTTTCCATCCCGGCTCACGCCACAGCCACTTCTATGAGGGTCCTTCCTCGGACCCCGGCATTCCTTCCTCGAAGGAAGCGCCGGGGGACTTTGTCGCTTTTGCGCTCGGTGTACTTTCCGCTTGCTCGAGGACTCACCATCAGCTGGGAAATACCCTGATTCAGCTGGAGAGTGATAACGCGGCGAACGCAGAAACGTACTTTACCGCCTTTCATCGAATGCGGCCCCGGGGCGACCCTCTGGCGGGGGACAACGCCTACGATACGGAAATGGACTATTTTGTCGGCGGTCGCTACCTGGACCGCTTCGAATGCCGGGATGGCGAATGGAAAATAGTGCAGCGCACAGGGATGACCGACTGGATGCGTCTTGAAACCCCGAGCTCACAGGGTTTCAATGACATAGCGCCGCAGACGATAGGCAAAAGAGCGCCGCACGATGCGGTCTGCGAGTTCTATTCGGTCTGAGTATCCCCCACAGCCAGCACTGGCGGGGTCGCTGCGGCAACTTTCGAATCTTTACCACACACACTTCAGGAACAGACGATGAGACTGGAAAACAAAACGGCGCTTATTACCGGCGGCGCAAGCGGGATAGGTGCGGCTGCTACCAGCAGGTTTGTGGCAGAGGGTTGCCGGGTAATGATATGTGATATCCAGGCCGATGCCGGCGCCGAGTTTGCCCGATCCTTTGGTGACAGGGTCGGCTTCATGACCTGCGATGTTACTCGTGAAGAAGACGTGGCCGCGGCGATGGATTCAGCCGTGCAGCAGTTCGGCAAGCTGGATATCGTGTTCCACAGCGCCGGTATCGTGGGTGCGGTGGGTCCCATTGCGACCACGCCGTCGCCCGAGTGGCGTTTTACCATCGACGTCTTGTTGCACGGTACGTTCTACACGCTCAAGCACGCCGCCAGGGTCATGTTGCCCAACAAGTCGGGCTCCATAATCAGCATGGCCAGTACGGCCGGGTTGCAGGGGGGACTGGGTCCGCACGCTTACGCCGCTGCCAAGCACGCGGTTGTCGGTTTGACCAAGAATGTAGCGACGGAGTTGTGTAACAGCGGTATCCGGGTCAATGCCATTGCCGCGGCCAGCGTTGCGACGCCCATGGTTGCCAGCGTCCTGACGGGTGATCCCAATGACATCGAGGGAGCCAGGGCTAAACTGGCAGAGGTTTCTCCCCTGGCGGGGCGGGCCGGTCTCGCCCTGGATGTTGCCAATGCTGCCCTGTGGCTGGCCAGCGATGAGTCGGGATATACCACCGGTCATACCCTGACGACGGATGCCGGCATCACCATCGGCGCGATAGCCGGGGCCCCCAACTTTGCGGAATACACCCCGATCATTCGCGAGGCCGGCAAGAGCGGCCTCGACGACTGATTATCCGGCGAGCCTGTCAAACTCCAGCTCGGGGAAGCCGGCGTTTACCGATTCCCGCAGCTTGTCGTAGTAGACATTGGCACCGCCGAAGTAGATCAACACCCGCGGCTTGTGGCCCTCTATGTTGGCGCCCATCATCCAGGAGTGCACCTGGTCACCCACGTCCATCAGGGTCTGTGAGTGAACGTCAGCGACATGGGCTGACCACTCATCCTCGGCTTCCTGTTTGGGAGTACAGACATCGTATCCCTCGCTCTCCATCTTCTTGATGCAGTCGGCAATCCACATGGCGTTCTGCTCAATGGAGGTCGGCAGGTTGGCGAAGGGCGCCTGGGGCCCTGTCACGACGAACATGTTGGGAAAATCCGCCACGCAGACACCCATGATGGCATTGGAAGTCTTCTCCCACTTCTCCCGGAGCGTCTGGCCGCTCTTGCCGCGAATAGGGAACGCTTCCAGCGCGCCCGTGTAGGCCCGGAAGCCCGTGGCAATAACGATGATATCGAACTCGTAGAGGTTTTCAGTGGTGCGCACACCGCTTTCGGTTATCTCGACAATCGGCTCCCGGTCCTTGATGTCGACCAGGTGGACGTTGTCGCGATTGAATGCCTCCAGGTAGCCATGGTCCAGGGGCGGGCGCTTGGCGAACAGCGGGTATTCCCCCACATCCGGGGTCAGCAGTTCCTTGAGTTCGGGGTCATTGATCCGCTCTTTCATCTTGTTGATGATGAACTCGGAAGCCGCCCTGTTCGCCTCGGGGTTGGAGAGCAGGTCGTCAAAGGTTTCGAACACCCAGCGGAAACTGCCGGTCCAGTTTTCCTCGAAGATGCGCTGCACCTCCTCGGGTGGGGTATCCGCCACGGTGCGGCCCACGGGGCTGTCGAAGGCCATGCCGAACACGTGGTTGCGGCACTTGGCGACGATCTCGTCGTAGTGCTCCTTGATCTCCTTTTCCCACTCCGGGGTCATTGGCTTTTGCATGGCGGGCAGAATGAAGTTCGCCGTGCGCTGGAAGACCGTCACGCTCTCGGCGGTTTTGGCCATGACCGGCACCATCTGCACGGTGGTGGCGCCGGCTCCGATGATGCCAACCCGCTTGCCTGCATAATCGAGACCCTCCGGCCAGCGGGAGGAGTGGAAGATGGGCCCCTTGAAGGTGTCCATGCCCTTGATCTTCGGGATCACCGGCTCCGAGATCATGCCCATGCCGCTGATGAAGTACTTGCAGGTACAGGTGTCGCCTTCGCCTGTGGTGACCAGCCAGTGGCCGCTGTCGGCCTGGTACTCGGCGCTGACGATCTCGGTGTTCAATTGAATGTCGCGCCACATGTCGCACTTGTCGGCGACGAAATGCATGTAGTCGAGAGTTTCTTTCCAATCGGGATAACGGGCGCTCCAGGACCATTCCTGCAGCAGTTCCCTGGAGAACGTCAGGCAGTAGTAGTAGCTCTCGCTGTCCGTCATCGCGCCCGGATAGCGGTTCCAGGTCCATGTGCCGCCAATGTCTGACGCCCGATCGAACACGCGGATCGAGAGCCCTGCCTCGCGCAGGTAGTGAATCAGGCTCAGGCCGGCGAAGCCTGCGCCGATAACAATAGCGTCGTAGTCGGTTTTGCCCTTGGTGGCGGTAGTGCCGCCCTGGGTTTGTTCCTGCAAAGTGGTCATCGTTTTCAGCCTCGTATTATGTTTCTGATGTTCGTTAGCGCGACCTCGAGAAGCGCTAGTTTAAACTTACTAGACGCGGACAAGCAAATAATAATCTCGCCGCGAACCCGCTGTGTCCCGCCACCGCCGGGTGGCCTGCCAGGCCGCCATTCGGGCCCGCCGCCGTGAAGTGGAACCCGGATCAGGGCAGTTCGAAAACATACAGCGCCTCCCCTCCGGTGGGCTGGTAAATCTCGGGGCTTACCACCGCCGTCATGGCGCGAAAAACACCAATGCCCGTCGGCACGGCGATAAACTGCTTCCCATCGACCCCGAAACTGATCGGATAGCCATGCAAAGGGGCCCCCAGTCTCGACTGCCAGAGCAACTTTCCCGTATCGACATCAAAGGCCTTGAAATAGCGATCGAGGTCGCCGATGAATACCAGTCCACCGGCAGTGGTCAGGGCACCTGTCAGGAACATGGCGCGCTGCTCGTACGCCCAGCGCTCTGACATCGTTTTCACATCCCAGGCAGCCAGGCGCCCAAGCATGCCGTTGACGCCCGGCATTTCATAGGTGCGGGAATCGGCGCCATAGCCGCCAGACCCTTTGACCTGCTGAACCTCGCGACCCACCATGTCCGAGCACAGCTGGTGCAGGGGTATGATCAGGGAACCCGATTCGGGGCTGTAGGCCGCGGCCTGCCAGTTGTGGCCGCCGTAGATCCCCGGGCAGGCCTGCATGGTGTCGCCCACCCTGGCGTTGAGGATGTCATCCCGGTAGGTGACCTTGCCGCTGGTCCTGTCGACTTTGGCGTAGATAGTCTGGGGGATGGTTTCCACGACGTCGATGTACTTGCCCGTGGCGCGGTTGAGCTTCCACAGCAAGCCATCTTTCCCGATGGTGACCAGCAGTGGTGTGCCATCGATATCAACAAGTATCCGCTCAAAGCCGACCTCCATGTCCAGGGTTTCGCCCGGTATATGCTGGAAATACCACACCAGCTCGCCAGTGTCGGGTCGCAGCGCGAGAGTGGAGTTGGTGTAGAGGGCCGCATCAACCGGAGCCATGCCACGGCTGGCCGCTACCCAGGGTTTGGCCTGCGAGGTGCCTATAAAAAACAGTTTCAGGGCAGGGTCGTAGGCGCCTGCGATCCAGCTATCCCCGCCGGCGCGCATTTCCGCCGGCAGGCCCGCCCAGCTATCCCCCCCGGGTGTCCCGGGCAAGGCAATGGTCGAGGTGCGCCACAGCTCCTCACCGGTAGCGGCATCGTGCCCCGTGATGAAGCAGCCCTCTTCCTTATACCACTCGCAGCCATTGATTCCGCTGAGGACGACACCTTCCCCGATTATCGGGCCCGCCGTATGGGTATAGCCCTGTTTAAAGTCAGCCTTCGCGGTGCGCCACGCCTCCCGGCCCGAGCGCGCGTCTAAGGCGACGATCGCGGCGTCATAGGTGGCCATGTAGAGTTTGTCGCCGTAGATGGCGATATTGCGTGTCGGTCCGCCCAGGGTTCGGGCCTCCTCGGGGAACTGGTAGCGATACTCCCAGATCAACTCGCCGGTAGCTGCGTCCAGTGCCTGGACAATATTGCCCGGGTGGGCGAGATACATGACGCCCTGGTGTACAAGCGGTGTGGTCTGGTTGCTGCCCTGTGCCATGGTCACCACCCAGGCCAGCTTCAGGTTCCTGACGGTTTCACGATTGATCTGGCGCAGCGGGCTGTAAGCCTGCCCGTCCAGAGAGCGTCGCCAGCTCAGCCAGTCCTCGGGCGGTGGCGACTGCAGCGCCTTGGCGCTTACTTTGGAAAAACCTGCCACCTCCCGGTTGACGAATCCACCGCGATTGCGGGCGGTTTCATCGATGGTGGCCGCGCCTCCCCATGCTTCCCAATCGATGGGGTCTGCATTGTCCCGGGCAAAACCGGCGAGTTTCGCGGCACTGGTGAACAGCGCGGCGTCCCCGGCGGACGGGTCCTGGTTTGCGGCAATAATGTAAGCAGCGATAGCCGCTTGCTGGGCTTCGCTGAGAACGCCGGGGCTGCCCGGGGGCATATTGGTGCGCAGATATGCGAGCAGGGACATTGCGTCCCGGTCACGCCATTTCGACAGGAATGTCTCGCCGCGCAGGGTGTTGCCGTGGGCCGAGCCTCGCAGGTTGAGGGAGTGGCAGTTGGCACAGTGCTCTCGATAAAGCTGCTCGGCGTCTGCCGCGGGCTCTTGGGCAATGGCAGTCGCGGCCCCGATGATCATCGACTTGGCCAGGATCGCCGCCGCGGCATATTTCATTGCGCGACGGATTATGCGGGTCTCTGGTGGCGAGGTCGGGAGTGGAACGCTGCTCATTGGCTGTGCCCTCAACAGTGCCATTGGGCATCTGCGACAATAAACTTGTTCTAAACAAGTAATGTCGAGTGTACAGCTATTGCCGGTGTGTGTCACATGTTTACCACAGCGGTGTTTTCTCTCTGTAAATTCGCTGGCACAGGGTTATAGTATGGGGCGGTGCTCTTCTAATGCGGTGTCCACGGCCCGCGATAAGTAGCGTTGAACCCTCGCCCCGCCCCGCCCAGGGAAACGATCACCAGGAATCAGAGAGACTGCTATGCGTATTCTCCCGGCAAGCTGTTCCAGACACTCGTTATCGCATTTTGCCTGCGCCTGCGCCTGCGCCTGTGCCCGATTGCCCCTGGCCCTTTGCCTGCTGCTTCTGGCCCTGGCCCTGGCGCTGGTTCCGACGCCGGCGGCCCTTGCCCAGTCGGCAGCTGACAGTGCGCCAGTCCCGGTCCCGGTGGTGCGCCCGGTCCTCAAGGAGCTGGTGGAGTACGACGAATACACCGGGCGCTTCGCGGCCGTCAATCGCGTAGATGTGCGCGCCCGGGTCAGCGGCTACCTCTCTTCCGCCGGGTTTACGGAGGGGCAGCTGGTGAAGGCGGGTGACTTGCTGTTCGTCATCGACCAGCGGCCATTCCAGATAGCGGCCACCGCGGCCCGGGCGGAACTCGAGGAAATGCGCGCCGGCCTCGAGCTCGCCAGTACGGAAGCGGACCGGGCGCGTGCCCTGCGCAAGAACCTGGTCATTTCCCAGGAGGACCTTGACCAGCGCGTGCAGGCGGAGGTGGTCGCGGCATCCAGATTTTCACAGGCGCAGGCGACTCTCGCCCGGGCCGAGCTCAACCTGGAGTTCACCGAGATACGGGCCCCTATAAACGGCCGTATCGGGCGCCGGCTGCTGGACGTGGGCAATATGGTGATCGGGGGCGACGTGCAGGGCACCCTGCTGACCACCATCGTCCAGGAAGATCCCATTCATTTCTACTTCGAAGTCAGCGAGTCAGACTTCCTGCGCTACGCCCGCCTCAACCAGTCGGGCGCGCGGATTGCCTCGCGCTATACCGCCAATAAGATCAGCGTCAAGTTGCTTGATGAGGAGGAGTTCCTCCACCACGGTGTGATGGATTTCGTCGACAATCAACTCAGCGCCACCACCGGCACCGTGCTGGGGCGCGGCTTGCTGGCAAATCCGGATGGCCTGCTGCAGCCCGGGCTGTTCGGGCGGATCCGGCTTCCTGGCAGCGGTCTTCACCAGGTGGTGCTGGTGCCCGACGAGGTCATTCAGTTTGATCAATCCAGGCAGTTTGTGTTCGTGATCAACCCCGATGGAACAGTAGAGCGCAGATGGGTCACCACGGGCCCCATGGCCGAGGGCCTGCGCATCCTGCGTGAGGGGCTGGACGGCTCCGAGCTGGTGGCCGCGGGCGGGTTTCACCGGATGCGGGCAGGCATGCAAGTGACGCCGCAGCTCGTCGCTGCGCCTGCCGAGATGAACTGACCGTGGGATTCACCCATTTTTTTGTAGACCGGCCGATATTCGCGGCGGTCCTGTCGATTTTCATCACCCTGATGGGCGCGCTGGCCTACCGCTCCCTGCCTGTCTCCCAATACCCGGAGGTGGCGCCGCCGACAGTGCAGGTGCGGGCATTCTACCCGGGTGCGAGTGCGGAGGTTGTGGCGGATTCCGTGGCTGCTCCACTCGAGCAGGAGATCAACGGCGTCGAGAACATGCTGTATATGCATTCCCAGTCCACCGGCGACGGCCACCTCGGCATCACTGTCACCTTTGCCCTGGGCACCGACCTGGATGACGCCCAGGTCCAGGTCCAGAATCGTATCGCCCTGGCGGAGCCCCGCCTGCCGGAGTCGGTGCGCAGGTTGGGGGTGAGCGCCCAGAAGAACTCGCCCGACATTTTGATGGTCATCAACCTGTACTCTCCCGACGAAGTCTACGATCGCCTCTATGTCGCCAACTACGCGGTGCTGCGGCTGCGCGATATCCTGGCGCGCATCGACGGTGTGGGCCGGGTGCGGCTGCTGGGCGCCAGTGAGTACGCCATGCGGGTCTGGCTGGACCCGGACCGGGTCGACGCGGTCGGCCTCACTGCGGGAGATGTGGTGCGCGCCCTGCGCAGCCAGAATCTGCAGGTGGCGGCGGGAGTGATGAACCAGCCACCCAGCGGCAGCCCCGAGGCGTTCGAGATCGGCGTTCAGACCCGGGGCCGCCTGATGCGGCCGGAGGAATTCGGCGAGGTGGTCATCCGGGCAACCGATGACGGCAGCATCGTGCGCCTGCGCGACGTCGCCCGCATCGAACTGGGCGCCCAGAGTTACTCCACCAGCGGCTACCTGGGCCGGCGTTCGGCTGTCGCACTGGCGATCGACCAGACCCCCGGAACCAACGCCCTGGCGACCGCAGGCAAACTGCGCGCCACCATCGAACGGCTGTCACAGGAATTTCCGCAGGGATTGGCTTACGAGATCGGCTACAACCCAACTGATTTCGTGCAGGCCTCGGTCGATGCGGTCAGCGTGACTATTTTCGAGGCGATCGCCCTGGTGGTGTTGGTGGTCATCCTGTTCCTGCAGAACTTCCGCACGGCATTGATTCCCATCCTCGCCATTCCCGTGTCCCTGGTGGGCACCTTTGCGGTGATGGCGGCGTTCGGCTTCAGCCTGAATAACCTGACCCTGTTCGGGCTGGTGCTGGCTATCGGGATCGTGGTCGATGACGCGATCGTGGTGGTGGAAAATATCGAGCGCAACCTGCGTCAGGGCCTCACCCCCCGGGAAGCCGCGCACCGGACGATGGACGAGGTCGGCTCGGCCCTCGTGGCGATAGCCCTGGTGTTGTCTGCGGTATTCATTCCGGCGGCTTTTGTTGCGGGTATCACCGGCCAGTTCTTCCGCCAGTTTGCGCTGACCATCGCCTCGGCAACCATCATCTCGGCGATTGTCTCACTGACCCTGAGTCCGGCGCTGGCTGCGTTGATATTGAAAAAACCGGGTACGACAGCGCCGCGTTCACGCCTGTTGCAGCGCGCGTTCGACGGGTTCAACCGCGGTCTCGAGCGGGTAGCGGGGCGCTATGCCCGCCTGGTTGCGGTGATGGTGCGCCGCGGTGCACTCGTCGCAGGAATATACTTGCTGCTGATCGGCCTGGCCGGGTTCCAGTTTTCCGCGGTGCCGGGTGGCTTTATCCCGACCCTCGACCAGGGTTACCTGATGGTCTCAGTACAACTTCCCCCCGGCGCCGAATTCGAGCGAACGGAGCGCGTGGTAACGACGGCGATAGACAAATTGCTGGCGGTCGAGGGCGTACGGAACGTCGTCGGGTTCGCGGGTTATTCCGCTTTGACATCCTCGACTGGCCCGAACGTGGCGACACTTTTCACCTCCCTGGCACCTTATGATGAACGCGAGGCGAAAGGGCTTGACTTCGAGCAACTGCACGCAAAGTTGCGTGCGACCATGGCGAGCATCGACGAGGCAGCCGTGCTGGTAATCAACCCACCGCCGGTGCGCGGCCTGGGGTATGCCGGGGGATTCCGTATGATGCTCCAGGACCGCAGCGGGCGCGGGCTCGATATGCTGGCAGCCGCCGCTGAGGATATGGTGAGCGCCGCCAACCAGACGCCGGGCCTGACCAGAGTGTTCAGCCTGTTTGAAACCCGCACACCCCAGCTCTACCTGGATGTGGACCGGGTTCGCGCGGAGCAACTCGGGGTTCCGGTGGAAAACGTATTTGAGGCACTGGAGGTCTACTTTGGTTCTGCCTTCATCAATGATTTCAATTTTCTCGGGCGCACTTTCCAGGTGACGGCCCAGGCGGACGCGGATTTTCGTCATTCACCCCGGGACCTGTTGAGCCTGCGCACCCGCAATCGCGCCGGGGAGTCGGTACCGCTGGGCTCCGTCGCCATCCCCGAGTTCCGCACCGCGCCCTATCGCGTGGAGCGCTACAATCTCTACCCCGCCGTATCGATCTTTGGCAGCGCGGCCCCCGGTGCGGGCTCGGGTTCGGCGCTGGCGGCGATGGAAGCGCTGGCCGCGGAGCGACTTCCCGATGGCCTGGGCTTTGAGTGGACGGATATCGCCTACCAGCAGAAAGCCGCGGGCAATGTCGGCATGGCGGTGTTCACCCTCGCTGTGCTTTTCGTCTTCCTGGTACTCGCCGCGCAGTACGAGAGCCTGATGTTGCCGCTGGCCATCGTGCTTATCGTGCCCATGTGTATCCTGTCAGCGATGTTCGGCGTATGGCTCGGGGGCTGGGATAACAACGTGCTGGTCCAGGTAGGCCTGATAGTGCTGGTTGGCCTGGCCGCGAAGAATGCCATTTTGATCGTTGAGTTTGCCAGGCAGGATGAGGCGGCCGGCAGGGACCGCTTTGAGGCCGCACGTAATGCGGCGCGGCTGCGCCTGCGTCCGATCCTGATGACCTCGCTGGCCTTCATAATAGGCGTGATACCCCTGGTGATGGCCGTCGGCCCCGGGGCCGAGATGCGCCAGACCCTCGGCATCACCGTGTTTTCCGGAATGCTGGGAGTCACGGTCTTCGGGCTGCTGTTTACCCCCGTGTTCTATGTACTGTGCCGGCGGCTGGAAAAACGGATCTGACCCCTTTTACATGCCAGTGCCTGGCGGCATTGTTATCGCGACACCGTATAAGTTCCCAGGCTGGCCGCCTATACTCAGGGCTGAGCTGACCTGTCCGTTGAGAGGATCCCGCATGACGACACTGAACACTCAGGTGCAGGCCTCCGGTTGGGATGCCATTCGCAACTACTTCAAAAGCTTCGCCGTACTCAAGGATAACAGTCGCGCCTACTGGGGCGTGCAGGTGGTCAACGTGGTGGACTGCACCGCGTATTTCTCGATGATCTCCATTGCCAGCTTGTTCCTGGTGCAGAATATCGGCCTGAGCGAGGTGACCAGCGGCTACACCATAACCGCCTACGGTACGCTCGTGTCCATTACACTGTTCGGCGCCGGTTTTATCACCGATCGCCTCGGTGTGAGAAAGTCCCTCTTCCTTGCCATGCTGATCCAGGGCGCCTCCCGGGTCGGGGTTTTGATCTGTGGATTTTCCCCTGAACTGCCCGGCCGCGAGTGGCTGGTAATCGCCCTGCTGATTCTGGGCGCCCCCGGCAATGCAATGGTTCAGACAGCCTTCCAGACCGCCAACAAGATGTTCAGCAGCCAACGCAGTCGCTCCGCCTCCTTCAGCATCTGGTACCTGCTGATGAATATCGGCGCAGCCGCGGGGGGCTTCTCCATTGACCTTGTACGCAAGACCCTGGACCTGGATAACACCTATATTTTTGTACTCGGTGCGGCCACGACGGTGGTCAGCATAGTGGTCATCCTGCTGACGATAAATCGCAGCGACGCGAGCAGTACCGTACCCGGGGATGAAAGCGGCGCGATGGTGCCGCTGAGCAATGGCAAGACCGGTATCGACTATGTGCTGAGCGTGGTGAAAGAGGCTGCATTCAAGCGCATGCTGGTCTTGATGGTAGCCCTGTTGGGAGTGCGTGCGGTATTTTTGTATATGTACCTGCTGCTGCCCATCTACTGGACGCGGGTGATCGAGGCGGTCAGCGGGGAAAAGACGGACATGGGGCTGCTGCAGGCGATCAACCCGATCCTGATCGTGGTCGGGATTATCCTGTTCATCCCGTTCAGCGGCCGCTTCCAGGTTTTCAACATGCTGATTTTCGGTGCCATGATCAGCTCCTGCTCGTTGCTGGTGATGGTCCTGCCGTGGCAGGTATTTGGCAGCGATATGGCGTCAGCCTATTTTACGATGTCGATAATCATGTTGGTCATACTGAGCGTGGGCGAGGTGATATGGAGCCCCAAGCTCAACGAGTATATTGCGGAGATCGCCCCCGCCGGGCAGGAAGGCAGTTACCTGGGCATGAGCATGGTGCCCTGGTTTGCCGCCAAGCTGGTGGTCGGCGCCATCAGTGGCCATCTGCTGATCCGCTGGGTTCCCGAGGGTATCGGGGCGCAGTTGCAAGCCGGCACGGTGGCGTTCTGGGACAGCCCGGAGGCCATGTGGCTGATACTGTTTGCCTGGGCCATTTCGGGCCCAGTGATCGCGCTGCTGTTTCGCGGCTGGTTTTCCGCGGTGCTGAAACCGGCCGCACAGCCCGATCCTGAAATTCAGCCTGTACCGGGCCAGAACGCCTCGCCCGTGGCCTGAATACAGCACCACCCGCGTCGCCGGGCACCGCTTCACCAATCTCCGTGAATAGGCATAATTCATAAAATATTGCTTATAAATTCAAGAGATTGCTGAAAGTTTATGATAAATTACAGGAACTCCGGGCGCGAACGAACCGAAAAAGCAACGCAAAAGTCCGGCAGTAATGACGTGTAGGGGTGTTTACGGGGGGGAACACAACTTGAAAATACCAGCCATAACCGGTCTTGTTCTGGCTTCTGTGCTCTGTGTGAGCCTGTCGGAGGCCCAGAGTCTCAGGGGCTCGACCGCATCCATCGACAGGCAGTATCGCACTGCTGTCGCCTACGGCTACAGCTTCGTCAACAATGCGCGTTCGGTACCGGATTACGTCAATACCCGCCAGCTGGAGAGGGTACGGCCTGACCGATACCTGGATTTGCACGATGTTTCCTTTCCCTATGCCGTAGCCGGCACCAGGCAGTTCCTGCTCGGGCTCAGCCAGCAATATTACAACAGCTGCGGTGAGAAGCTCACGGTGACCAGCCTGTTGCGCCCCAGGGATCGCCAGCCGCGCAATTCTGTGGACCGCTCGGTGCACCCTGCCGGTATGGCTGTGGATTTGCGGGTGCCACGCACCAGTAAATGCCGCGTGTGGCTCGAGAACACCCTGCTGTCCATGGAGAAGCAGCGTGTTGTGGATGTCACCCGCGAACGGCACCCCCCGCACTACCATGTCGCGGTGTTTGCCAGGGATACAGGGAGTGGTGGTACCTCTTTCGGACCGGCATATGTTGTCCGTCGCGGTGACACCCTTTCCACCATCGCGGCCAGGACCGGGGTGCCCGTCGCCCGATTACGGGCCGCCAACGGTTTGCGCACAGACCTGATTAAAGTGGGTCAGAAGCTGCAGTTACCCGCAACGACGACGACAACGCTGGCCAGCGCCGCCACGGTGCAAGCGGGCGGGGGTGGCGAGATCACTTACCTCGTCAGTCGTGGTGATACTTTATGGGATATCGCCAATCGCTACGGCACCAGCGTCGAAAAACTGCGCCAGTCCAACAGGCGTGCCGGTGATTCTCTGCAGGTCGGCCAGGTGTTGCGGATTTCCAAGGGCTAGCCCAACCCACGCCAGACGCCGACTCATCGCGGTGTGTTCAGGATTTCCGGTTGCTCCGGCTCAGCCCGGAGCGTTCAGGCGCCAGTCATACTCATAGCGGACGCGGCCGTCCCAGCCAGTCAGTTGTTCTGCCAGGCCCGGTTTGGCGTAAGCTGCGATCCAGTCCAGTTGTTCCGCGACAGTTTCGCCAAAGTCGTCCCCGTACCACTTGAATATTGAGCTCAGCGTCAGCGTGCTGTCGCTGATGCTTGCCCCGCGGGGGTGGTTGATAAACGCGCGGGCGGCGGTATCGAGCTGCACATCCAGCTTGTCTGCAAGATAGGGCTCGGCTCCCAGGTTGGGACAGCCAAGACTGGCGCAGTTGACGGCAAAGTGAACACGTGGGTCACCAAAAATGGGGCGCAGGATGCGATGCTCGATGTCGTTCAGGGTCAAGGCGACACCGTTGACCTCGACCAGCTTGAGGTCCCAGGGCCCGGGACTGAACCAGCCACTCCTGATCTCCCGGATACTGGACACGCCGGGGTGGTCCAGGATGACCTGCACCGTGAGGGCGTTATACAGGTTGATCCAGTAGGCCTGCTGTTGCAGTGGTGTCAGCCTCGCAACCGGCAGCATTGACAGTGAGTGTATATAGCTATCCAGTCGCTCCCTGTCGGCGATCGTTACAGCGTCATAGGCGAATCGATTGATGCCGGAGGGGTCATTGGCCTCGAGATAGGTCAGCAGCAGCGCTCCCCAGGGTGCATGATCCACCTGCAGGCGCAGCACCTCAGCCGCAGGTCGCCAACGCTCCCAGGCGTCACCGCCCGCGAGCGGCGCTGCCTGTACCGTAGTGCCTGCGTTCAGCACACAGGCCAGCGCCGCACAAAGAATCAAAAACCGGGATCGGAATTGCATGGTATTGTGAACCCCAGCATCATCGATAGTTCCCCCACCAACCAGATTGGCATTCACAAAGAATGAAAACACTGGCATCACAAGGCGGCGACATGACATTTAACAAGACGGCTTTGATTGCGACCGTTTTCCTCACGGTTTTTGTCCTGAGCGCCTGCACCAGCCCTCCGAGGCAACCCGCGACAATGACCGTGTTACCCGAATGCGGTTGGCTACCCAATTGTGTGAACACCCAGTCCGGCAAGGGTGTGCAGTCCGCAGTGCCGCTGGCGGCCGACGAATCCAGGTGGCAGGCGCTGAAGAAGTGGCTGGGGCAACAGGCTGACTGGCAAATCGTCAGCGAAGAGGACAATTTCATGCAACTGACGGTCACCACCCCGACCGTTGGATTTACGGATGATGTGCAGCTGCTGTTTATACCCTCCCAGCAGTTGATACAGGTCCGCTCGTCGTCCCGGCTGGGTCTGAGTGATATGGGGACCAATGGCAGGCGGGTGGAGGCCCTGCGTCAGCAACTGGCAGATTTCGATTAAACTTGCCCCCAGCCACAGCGGTCAGGGCTTTTTGTTCAGGCCCAATTGATCCAGCCGCCAGCAGAGCGTGTCGATCCGGTCCTGGCCAAAAAACGGCTCGCCCCTGATTACGAACGTCGGCACGCCCCAATGACCTGACGCTTCCAGGTCGGCGTGATTTTGTTCGATCTCCTCCATGTGCGTGCCGCCTTCAAGCGCCAGTTCCATCTCGCTTAAATCCAGGCCGGAGCGGGCGGCGGCGCCGGCCAGGTGGTCGCCCTCATGCCAGTCCCTGGTACCGCCCCAGATCAATCGGGCTACCTCGAAGGCGAATTCAATGCCCCTGCCGCGGCGCTGGGCTTCCACCCCGAGTTTGCACAGACGGTAGATATAGGGCTGCTCAGCGGCGACCTCGCCGGTTTTGAAATCCTGCACAATGGGGTCGGGTGATGGCCATGCATTGGACATGCCCAGGAAATCGGCCCTGCGGGCCCAGTCCATGAAGATATACCTGCCGCGTTTGCGATTTTCGGCGTTGAACAGCACCTCCGGGTCGCGAACCGCAAGGGGTAATACCACCCGCAGGTTGACCGCGACATTGTAGTCGTCGCGGATTGCGAGCATTCCGGGAGTCGCCAGGTAGGAATAGGGGCTCCTGAAGGACCAGTACACGTCGACGCTTTCCATTATCCAGCTCCTCGTTTTCGCGAAACATTCGGGGATCCATGCGCTGAAAACTCAGCCACTTGTACAGTGTGATCAACCAATGCCTATGCCCGCAAAAATGTTGATGCTAACCCGTTGTTCAGAAAAGGGGAAAGGTTTGCGGCCGCGAAGGGTGTAAAAAGCCCCCGACCCGGCTGCGGGAAAGACAGACAGGGCCTCGCCCGCGGCGGGCATGCCTGCGTGGCGCATATGGCGCATATGGCCATGCTTATGGCGCCCCCGGCTATGCCCGACTGCTGCCCGGCTGCCTACTATAGGGTTTGGGAGAGCCTGACTTTTCAGGTTCGGTTCAGGTTAGCTCGTCAGTATCGCGCGCCCAGTTGTTGACTCGGCAAACCCACTTTCAAAAGCGACGGAAAATTATGAAACAGTCAGGATTTTTACACAGTATGTTCAAGCCCGTGGCCCTGCTGCTGGGGCTTGCCATGCTTGCGGCCTGCTCCGGTGGGGGCAGCGGTAACGGGGGCGGAAACGAGTTTGTTCCTCCCGAGCCGGAAGATACCAATATAATCAACATTCAGCCCGGGGAGAACTTTGAGACCGAACTCAAGACTGCCCTGATCGAGGCGCAGCCGGGCAATATCATCGTCCTGCCCGAGGGTGAGTTCGCCATGAAATCGGGCCTGAGCCTGGATGTCAGCAATGTCACCGTGCGTGGCCAGGGGCAGGCAGAAACCATCCTGAACTTCGCTAACAGTGAGGGAGGGGACGGCTTTCTGGTGACCAGTAATAACTCCGTGCTGGAAAATTTCGCACTGCTGGATACTCCCGGGGACGGGATCAAGTTCAAGGGCAGCAACGGGGTCACCATCCGGGGTATGCGGGTGGAGTGGACCTGCGGGCCCTGTGAAGAGAATGGCGCTTATGCCATCTACCCGGTGCAATCGAAGAATGTGCTGATCGAAGACAGTATTGCCATTGGCGCCAGCGATGCCGGCGTCTACGTGGGGCAGTCTGACAAGGTGATCGTACGGCGCAACACGGCGCGCCTGAACGTGGCCGGAATCGAGATTGAAAACACCACGAATTCAGATGTGTACGAAAATATTGCCACTGAAAACACCGGCGGCATCCTCGCATTTGACCTGCCGGGCCTGAGCCGGGCGGGAACCCGCTCGCGTATCTACAACAACACGGTGCGCGCCAATAACGTGCCGAACTTCGCACCCAAGGGCAATATCGTCGCCACCGTACCCCAGGGTACCGGTATGCTGATCATGGCCTTCGAGGACGTGGAAGTGTTCGATAACGTGATTGAGGACAACCAGTCAGTGGCGATTGTAGTGGTCAACTACGCCATCAGCGGCCTGCCCAGCGATGATCCCCTGTACGACCCGGACCCGCGGCGCATGAACATCCACGACAACCGCTACGACAACAACGGTTATGATCCCGCCGACCTGGCGGGCGACATTGCCCCGCTGTTCGACGGCCTCGGCGGTTTGCCGCAGATCGCCTATGACGGCATTGCCGAGCAGGGCGCACCCTTTGCGGACGACGACAGGATTTGTGTCAGGGAGGACAGCTCGATAAGCCGCGGCCGTATCTTTACTCCCGAGGGGGGCGCCAGTGTAGACCAGGAGTTTTTCAATTGCGCCCACGCATCCCTGCCCCCCGTTGTGCTGGATGACGCCGATGAAATCGAGGCGGGCGAAAGGCCCCCCACCAAAGAGGAAATCGCCGAACTTTGCACCCCCGAGGAGGGCTCCACCGGTCCCAACTTCGCGGCACTGGAAGTGAACTGCCCGACGCTGTCCGGCTACAACCTGTTTGCCGATAGCAGCGAGCCCAGGAAGAATGCCAACAAGGGCATCCATTACGACCTGATTACTCCGCTGTTTACCGATTACGCGGCCAAGTATCGCTTCATATTCGTGCCCGAGGGCAAGCAGGGCGGTTACTCCAATCGCGAGGTGATGGATCTTCCGGTGGGGTCAATCGTCGCCAAGACCTTTACCATGCCCAACGATTTTCTCAACCCGGGCGCCGGCGAGGTGATCATCGAGACCCGTCTGTTGCTTCACCGCGCTGACGGCTGGGTGGCGCTGCCCTACACCTGGCGCGAGGATGTCAGTGAGGCCGACCTGACCCTGGCGGGCGGTACCCGGCAGCTGAGCTGGATCGATGCGGATGGCGTCTCGCGCAGCACCAACTACGTGATACCCGATGCCAACAGCTGCAAGAACTGCCACGGCAAACTGCAGCCGGAAACCGGCAGTGGCGCCAGCAGCCTGGAGAACGTCATTACCCTGATAGGCCCCAAGGCCCGCTATCTCAATATGGATAACGTGTACGGTGATGAGACAGTAAACCAGCTGCGCTACATGGAGCGAGCCGGCATCCTGGTGGGCGTACCTGAGGACCTGGACTCCATCGATACGGTGCCCGACTGGAAAGACACGGCTGCCAGCCTGGAAGATCGGGCCAAGGGCTACCTGGACATCAACTGTGCCCATTGCCACAGACCGGAAGGCTTTGCCAGCAACTCGGCCCTGTTCCTGGACTACTGGCGTGAGGTCGACGAAAGCTACGGCATCTGCAAGACCCCGGTAGCAGCGGGCAGCGGCTCCGGTGGCTTCCAGTTCGACATCGTACCTGGGGACGCCTCCACCTCTATCATGAGCTACCGGATGGATTCCAATGAGCCGGACGTGCGCATGCCCGAGATTGGCCGAACGCTGATCCACAGCGAGGGTGTTGCACTCATCAACGAGTGGATCAACAGCATGAGTGGTGGTTGCGAGTAAGTTCTCGCGTCATTGCTCGTGAGACAAGAGGCCGGCTTTGCCGGCCTTTTTTCGTTGAGGTGGGGAAGGTCGCCCTAACCGGATTTGCGTCTGGCCCGGGTTTTGGGCGAGGCCTTTTTCTTTACCGGCTTTACCTTGCGCTTGCGACGGGCGCCTGCGCTGTGGATAGTGCGGCCCAGAACCGCCGCGTCCAGTTCGGCAAATCGCCGCTCCATCGCTCGCGCCACTATCGCCACATCCGGGAGGGCCTGCTTGTCCGCCACCAGGCCGAAATCGAGCTTGTTGCCGTGGGACAATAAGGTGATATTGAGGTTGCCACCGGGGAGAAAGGCGGAGATGGGGTAGCTGGCCAGCTGCCGCGCACCGCGCAGATAGAGCACGTCCTCGCCGGGCCCGGGGACATTGGAAACCAGCACGTTGTAGGAAGGCGACAGGAGCCTGCCCAAAGGGGTGCGGTCCGCCAGCTCCAGCGCACCGGCCATGAGCAACGCGAAATCCAGCAGAGCCTCGCGCGACATGGCCCGGGCCTCTTCCTTGCTGGCGCGGGAGGACGCCACTACCTGCTGCAGTCGCTCGACAGGACCGGCGTTGGGCTCACCCAGGCGCACATGCAAGGCACTGGCCTGAGTCGACGCGCTATCGTCCCCCTCCTCGCGGATTGACATGGGGCACAGCGCCACCAGCGGGCTGGTGGTGTTTTCATGTTTCGCTTCCAGATAGTCGTGCAGGGCGGCATCAACGACCGACAGCACGACGTCATTGACCTTGCCTCCCGTGCGCTCGCCGATGGCCCGGGCGCGATCCAGTGGCAGTGTGCACAACGCGATCGCTCGGGTATCGTGCTCCACGGGCGCGTTCATCCTGGTTCGGGGCGCATGGAAGAAAGGCTGTACTCCCCCGGGACTCGCCTTGAGAAACTCCCTGCCCATCTTGCGCAAGGAACCGACGATCTCCGAGGTGGCCCGGGTTTGTGTCACCAGGGTTTTGGCGATTTTCGCCAGCGTATCAACGCCCGTCGGCGAGGCCGAGGGCTTTGCGCTGCGCGACTCGTTGAACGACCAGGTAGGCTGGATACGGGTTTCATCGGGTGAGGCAGACAGTGAGCCGTACATCCTTTTCACGCCGGACATGCCGTCGATATAGGCGTGATGTATCTTGCTGTACAGCGCGAACCGGTCGCCTTCCAGCCCCTCGATGACCTGGAAAATCCATCCGGGCCGGTCGCGGCCCAGCACGCCGCAGTGCAGCCGCTGCAGGAGTTCCAGCAGCTGCTGGTCGGAGCCGGGCTCCGGCAGCGCCGAATGGCGGATGTGGTAGTCGATATCCAGGCTGTCATCCACCTGCCACTCGGGCAGGCCGAAGCGGGGGAAATGCGGCCGATAATTGAAGGGTGGTTCCACCGGAACCGCCTTGATGTCACGGACCAGGTCCCGCATGTAATGCTCGGGCGCGTTGCGGGGCTTCTGGAAGATCTGAACGGCCCCTACGTGCTTGGGCGAGCCGGGCGTCTCCAGCAGAAAGAACAGCAGATCCAGGGGCGGGATCTTTTTATTGGCCATTTTTTATCTCCTGCCTGGAAATATCCCGAACAGGGCTTACGCCTTCTCTTCCATCCCGAAGGTGAAACCTGCCCGGTCGATCAGGCGCTGCAGCAGGCGCTCGCCCATCGCAGGCGCCGGAGTATAGAAGCCACCGGGCAGATCCGGGCAATCCTGCACCAGGCAGGCGGCGCTCTCGGCGATCATTTTTGCGGTCGACCCGTAGCCGGGATCCATATTGCCGGTCACCACGGTGCGAATTTCCCTGCCATCGTCGGTCTTACCGATAAACAGGATGTTGAAGAAGCCCGCCTCACGGACCTCCTTCGATGGGCCTTCGCCAGGTTTGGGCGCATGGTCGCCCCGCAGCGGGTTTACCGCTGCAATTGCCTCGGCTGTCGCTTTGCCCTTGTCGCCGGGTCCGGCCACCATCATTTCTTCGTAGCTGAAATCGGTGCCGTAGGGGTGTCCCATCAGCGCATTGGAGCGGTGGATATTCCTGGTGTTGATAACGGCCATGATGAAGGGCGTAACCCACTGGCCGATCATCGCGTCCTCGTAGACGCGGTCACCCGCTGGTTGCTCGGGCCCGTGGAACCCGCCCGCGAGGCAGAAGGGATCGTTCATGACCGCGCGCAGGTCCTCGTTCTCGCTGATCGCGTCCTCGGTGGCATTCAGCGAGCTGGCAGTGCCTCCCGAGAAGGCGCCTTTCATCGCCCTCACCCGGGCGTGTACCTGCCGGCAGGGCTTGCCGAAGCGTTCCCGGGCAGCGTTCTGCAGATGCAGCACACCCAGGTCAAATGGCACCGAATCAAAACCGCAGCTGTGCACGATGCGGGCGCCGCTGGCGACTGCCTCCTGTTCGTGCCGGTTGATCATGTCATACATCCACAGGGGCTCGCCGGACAGGTCCACATAGTGGGTGCCCAGTTTCGCGCAGCTGGCCACCAGGCCGGAGCCGTAGAACTGATAGGGGCCCACCAGCGTGCAGACGCAGCGGGCGCTGCCTACCATCGCATCGATGGAGGCGGGGTCGGCGGCATCCGCGACTACCAGCGGTGTATCGCCGGGGGCGCCGATCTCGTCGCGCAGTTGGGCCAGTTTATCCAGGTTTCTTCCGGCCATGGCCCAGCGCAGTCCCAGGCCCTTTTGCGCGACCATATACTCCGCAACCAGGCGTCCGGTAAAACCGCTGGCGCCGTAAATGACAATGTCGAATTCCCTGGTGTCGCTCATATCACCTCACATGATTGCGTTTAACTTGTTATAGCTTACTCAATGGTAAGTTGCATCAGTCACTCATGGTGCCCATGTCGACCAACTCCAGTACGGTACCGTCCGGATCCCTGAAGCAGATAAATCGGGTGGTGCTGCCACGGTGGCCGGCCACTGCCGCCGGCCTGGGCGAGAGGAGCTCCACCCCTGCGGCTCGAAGGCTTGCGATATCGGCCTCGATGTCGCTGGTGACGAAGGCGATACGCCCGATTCCGAGGTGGTTGAGGCCGTCGTAGGGCGGCCGCTGATCGGCGGGCTCCTGCCACTCCAGCAGGTCTATTACCGCGCCGGACCGATGCTTCATCAGGGCGCCGCGCAGTGTGTAGGAGGTCATTCCCACCGCCGCGGCCACGTCCCCGGTTCCCTCCGGCTGTACCGGCATCAGCACCTTGAAACCCAGCATTTCATAAAACTTCTGCGACCGGTCAAAGTCGCTGCAGTTGACATTGATATGGAGCAAGCCGGTGATATTCATGAGGGCTTCACAGGTGGGGGTGGCTGGATCATTACCCGCTTGAACCGCAGCGCCCAGGATTCCGGGCCGATCCACAGTGCGTAGAACAGGGTTTTGGCCGCGGTGCCACTGAGATAGCGCAGGCGTGGCCGGCAGGCGGCGAGTGCATGGCTGATATCGCGGATCGCGTGTTCCGGGTCCTGGGAAATCTTATCCAGCTGTTTGGTATTGAGCGCGATGTAGTCCTGCAGCCATTGTTCCGGCCAGAGCGACTTCCACTCGCCCTGGGGATCGATGCGCTCCATTTCCAGCCAGGCCTTGCGATGGGCCTCGAAAAAAGTCGTGGACATGGGTGTGCGCATGGTGGAAGGGTTGATCACGCTCACCTGGACATCCCAGAAAGAGAGTTCCGCGCGCAGGGCATCGGCATAGGCCTCTACAGCAAATTTGGAGGCGTCGTAGGGGGCGTTGCCGGGAAGGCTGACCAGGCCGTCGACGCTGCTGACGAGCACCACCCGGCCCCGGGCTTTCCTGATGGCGGGCAGCAGCTTCTGGGTCAGCAGCACAGGTGCAAAGAAATTGAGGTCCATCACTTTGCGGTAGAAGGAGATGGGTTGATAGTCCACGAAACCCGGCAGCACCATTCCGGCGCAGTGCACGAGCCCCCACAGCTCACCGTCGCAGCGCGTCTCGATTTCCCCGATCAATTTCAGGATGGCGTCGTCATCCGTCAGGTCGAGGCATGGCGCCAGCTGTGCACCCGCCTTGAGTGCGTCTGCCGCGCCCTCCGCGGAGAAGCAACAGGCAACCACCATCGCCCTGCGTGCCACCAGCGACTCGACAACGCCGCGGCCAAAACCGGAGTCGCAGCCGGTCACCACTATCCACCTGCCGCTGAGATCCAGCTGGGCACGCTCGCGCCATACCGTGATTATTTTGTGCAGCAGCATCAGCGCGAGAATACCCCAGACGGCGATACCCATGCCGCTTATCCAGGGCTGCAGGAGGTCTTGTAAGCTGCCGGATGATTCGGGCATGCCGGGGCGGGCTCCAGTGTTGGTGAAAAGCGCCAGTCTAACTGCCTGCCTGCCGACTGCAACTTCTTTTGTTCGAGCCGGTGGGCCTGCGTTCATTTTTTTACCAGTGAGCCCTCGGTAAGTTCGTAAAGTCCGCGCTGGTACCTTTTGAGAAGCCGCCGAAAGCAGTAGACTGCGCCCCTTGAAGCCGCGCCGGGCTGGCGCGGTACATACGGGGGAGTCAGCGGTGACACAGGGTAACGGGGCCGATGCACAGCAGGCGGTGGCGAGAACGAACCGCATAGTTTGCAAGTTTGGCGGATCCAGCCTTGCCAGTGCCGAGCAGATGCGCAAGGTAAAAGCGATTGTCGATGCCGACGAGCGCCGTCGTATCGTCGTGCCCTCCGCCCCGGGCAAGCGCGATGCCGGGGATACCAAGATTACCGATCTGCTTTACCTGTGCCACCACGCCGCCGGTGTGGACGCTGATTTTTCCGAACCTTTCGAAAAGGTCTTCCAGCGCTTTATCGGGATCGAACAGGAACTGGGCATCACCCCGATGATCAGGCCCCACCTGGAGCGTTTTCACGAGGCGCTGGCACGGGGCGTGACCGCGGATTTCGCGGCCTCCAGGGGGGAGCATTTCAGCGGACTGCTGCTGGCGGCCTGGCTGGAGGCGGACTTCATCGAGCCCGCCGACTACATCGTCATCGGTGCCAATGGCCTGGTGGACCCGCAGACCTGGACGCTGCTGGGAGAGCGACTGGCCGATGTCGACAGGCGCTATGTCATGCCCGGGTTTTACGGCCGTGATGCCGAAGGCCATGTGCGCACATTCTCCCGCGGGGGGTCGGATGTCAGCGGGGCCGTCGCGGCGCGGGCGGCCAACGCGATGCTGTATGAGAACTGGACCGATGTCTCGGGCCTGTTGATGGCGGACCCCCGTATCGTCGACAAGCCGAAGCCGATGGAAGAGGTCACCTACGCGGAGATTCGTGAGCTTTCCTACATGGGTGCCAGCGTATTGCACGAGGAGGCCATGGCCCCGGTGCGCGAGGTGGGCATACCGGTCAATATCCGCAATACCAACGAGCCCGGGCATCCGGGCACCCGCATCGTGGCTGAGCTGTCCGCCGAGGAGGTGGCCAGCACCCAGATTGCGGGCGTGGCGGGCAAGACCACGTTTGCCATGATCACCGTTGGCAAGAACCTGATGAACCGGGAGGTGGGCTTCGTCTACCGCCTGCTCGGTGTCTTCGAGCACCACGGTATTCCTTTTGAGCACTGCCCCTCGAGTATCGACAGCGTCAGCGTGATCGTCGAGGCAAAGTGGCTGGAGGGTCGCGTGGAGCAGGTGCTGGATGAAATTCGCCGCACCATGGAGCCGGATGAGATCGACTACGTACCGGGCATTGCATTGATCGCGATCGTGGGCGAGGAGATGGCCCATACCCCCGGCATCGCAGCCAGGGTATTTGGCGCGCTGGCGGCAGCTGGCGTCAACGTGGCCCTGATCAACCAGGGCGCCTCAGAGCTGAATATTATCGTCGGCGTTGCACCCGGGGATTACCCCGTGGCGGTGCGGGCGATCTACGGCGCTTTTGTCGCCGCCACCTGACGCGACAGCGCGATGGTAAAAGCCATGCCCGCGGCGCTGATCGCCGCGATGAGCAGGAAATAGTTGTGGAAACCCACGGCTCCCGGGTTCGCGTCCAGGATGCGGCCTGTGACGGCGGCGAAGAATATGTCCGGGGTGAAGCCCAGCACTGAAATCAGCCCGACCGCGCTGCCGGTGATACGCCTGTCCAGCCCGGCCTCTTCGATCAGGCTGAAGTAGATACCGCGCAGAGCGTAGACTGCGATAAAGGTGATAAGGATGTTCGCAAGCAGCAGGGCCTCGGTCATTGGCGCTGCCCGCTCCAGGCTCAGGCAGAAATACGCGGCAGCGGCACAGAAGAAAAGCAGGCTGACCAGCTTGCTGGAGCGCCAGCGGTCTGCCCACAGGCCCGCGGCAATGGCCGCAACCGGGCGGGCGTAGCTGGCCCAGGTATTCATGGCCGCCGCTTCCAGTGGCGTCATATCCATGACCTGCACCGCGTACACCCCGTAGTTGTCCAGTGACTTGTAGCCACAGTAGGCGCAGACCACGACGCCGGCCTGTAACCAGACACTGGGCGTCGACAGTGCCTCGAGCCAGTGCGGGCGCTCGCCCGCCACCGTGTTTGAATCCGGCGTGTTGCCGGGGGGCAGTACGAACCAGACCACCGCGGCGCTGAGCAGGCTGACCCCGCTGTAAAACAGTATCACCGCCTGCAGGCCACGGGGGTCGCTGGCGCTGCCGGACAGGTGCGCGCCGAGGATAAACATCGCGACGGTAGCGAACACGCTTGCCACCAGGCCCCGGCCGCCATCGAGCACACCAAATGCCAGCCCCTGGGTATCCTGGCCACCCCAGTCGCGGGTGGCCTTTATCAGCGCCGCCCAGAACAACAGTATGGTGGTCAAACCCCACCAGGCGAACAGCAGGTAGAGCCCCGCCAGGCCGGGTAATGTCCACAAGTACAGCCCACCCAGCCCCGTGGCAGCGAGCGACAGGGTCATCAGGGTGCGGGCCGGGAAGCGGTCGGCGATAGTGCCGCCCGGGAAGTAGGCCAGCAGGGCAATCACGCCGTAAACCGCGAAAATGTCCCCCAGCTGGGTATTGCTCAGGTGGAACACCTCGAGCATGTTTGGTCGGAAAAATCGGGGTATATGGAAAGGCAGGCTGAAAATCACCTCGCCAGCCAGGATCAGTGCGAACAGCACGCCATAGCGCTTCGCGGCAGTGTCAGTGATGCTGCGCTCCCGCTGCCGGGCTGCCCTCAGGCCGCGCTGAGATAGTGCACACTGAACAGCTTGTTGGCGTCGAGCCAGCTCTTTTGCAGGGTAAAACCGGCGGCGTTACTCAGGGCTTCAAAGTCCTGCAGACTGTATTTGTAGGAATTTTCGGTGTGCAGCGTCTCGCCCTCGTCGAACTGAATGGAGCTGCCGTTTACTTTGACGGTTTGCGGCTGCTTGCTCACCAGGTGCATCTCAATGCGTTTCAGGTCCCGGTTGTAAAAAGCCCGATGCGAAAAGTTCTGGCGGCAGAAATCGGCATCCGCAAGCCTGTTCACCGAATTGAGTATATTCAGGTTGAACCGGGCGGTGACGCCACGGGCGTCGTTATAGGCGGCGTTGAGCACCTGCTCCGACTTATGCAGGTCGACCCCAACCACTACGCCGCCGTCACTGCCTATCCACTGGCGCAGCTTCGCCAGAAACGCGGCGGCGTCCCGGGGCTCCATGTTGCCGATGGTCGAACCGGGATAGAACACCACACGCCTGCCCTCGGGCAGTTCGGTGCGGGCCTGCCACTGGTCGGAAAAATCGGCGCAAATCGCGTGGACGTTCAACCATGGAAATTCACGCCCCAGCTTGAGGGCCGATTCGTAGAGGAAGTCGGCCGAAATATCCACCGGCACGTAGGCCGCCGGCTGTATCGAATCCAGCAGCAGCCGGACCTTTTCACTACTGCCACTGCCAGGCTCTATCAGGACACAGTCACTGCCGCAGTAAGCGGCGATCTCGTGCGCATAGCTTTTGAGGATGTCCATCTCGGTCCGGGTCGGGTAGTACTCCTGCAGCTCCGTGATCTGCTCGAACAATTCTGAGCCGCGGGCGTCGTAGAAATACTTGGGATCGATTTTCTTTTGCGGCAATTGCAGTCCCGCCAGTAACTCGGCGCGACTTTCGCTGTGGTCTGGTTGCTGGTCCTCGAAGACGACGTTATCCAGTTTTTGAACTGTGGCGGGCATCAGTATCTCTCTCGGCTGCAGTGATGGTTACAGGTCTCGGGCCAGGCGTAAACCACTGAACTGCCAGCGATCCTGGGGGTAGAAAAAATTCCGGTAGGTAGGGCGCAGGTGCCCGCGCTGGCTGACACAGGAACCACCGCGCAATACCCACTGGTTGGCCATGAATTTACCATTGTATTCGCCAATGGCGCCGGCACTGGCCCTGAAGCCGGGATAGGGTCGGTAGGCCGAGCCTGTCCACTGCCAGCAGTCACTGTAAAGCTGTAGCAGTGGCTCATCACCGCTGGCATGTGAAGGGTGCAGCCTGGCAGGGTCAAAGTCGGGCGCTGCAAAGGGCTGCGCGCGGGCAGCGGATTCCCATTCGAACTCGGTGGGCAGGCGGGCGCCGGCCCAGCTGGCGTAGGCGTCGGCCTCGTAGCCGCTCAGGTGGCACACCGCCTGGTCGGGGTTCCTGGCCTGCAGGCCGTGCAGGGTGAACTGCAGTGCCTCACCGTCAGCGTCCAGCCAGTAAAGGGGCTGTCGCCATTGCTCCTGCTGTACGATGGCCCAGCCATCGGCCAGCCAGAACTCGGGGCGCTGGTAGCCCCCATCATCGACGAAGGCCTGGAATTCCGCGTTGGTCACCAGGCGGTTGGCCAGGGCGTAGGGATTCAGGTAAACGCTGTGCTCCGGGCTCTCGTTGTCGAAAGCAAAAGTGTCCCCGTCGAGTCTTTCGGTATCTGTACCCAGGCTCACCAGGCCACCCGGAAATTCCCGCCACTGCAGGTCTGTCTGTCCGCCCGGAACTGCTGCAGAGGGCAAGCGAACGCGCGGCGCGCCTGTGTAGGCAGGGTAGAGGGGGTTGGCCGACAAGGAATACTTCAGGTCGGTATAGAATAACTCCTGGTGTTGCTGTTCGTGCTCGATGCCGAGGCGGCAGCGGCTGATGATTGTGTCCCTGTGCGGGTGGCTTGCATCTTCCAGCAGCTGCTCCATTGCCTGATCGACATGCGCGCGGTAGGCCATTACCTCGGCTACCGTGGGGCGTGACAGCAGCCCGCGCCGCGGCCGGGCAAACTGATCGCCGACCCCGTTGTAATAGGAATTGAACAAGACCTGGTACTGCTCGTTCGGCGTCCGGTAGTTCTCAAGGAAAGGCTTTAACAGGAAGGTCTCGAAGAACCAGCTGGTGTGGGCCAGGTGCCACTTGGGCGGGCTGGTAAATGCCTCTGCCTGCAGGCCGAAATCCTCTGTTTCCAGGGGCTCACAGGCCAGTTGCGACTGCACCCTGACCGCCCTGTAGCGCTGCAACGGGTCGTCGGTGTCTTTGCATGTGCTTTGCGGTTGTTGTGCTGGTTTCATCGGTCTTTGCTTTGTTTGTACATCGATCAGCTTAGCACGTCAGATTGCCGATGCCGGTTCAACATGGTGTTACAGCGCCTTGCTGCGCTCGCGAATGTCCTTGTTGAGCTTTTCGTCGTTGAGGCTGTAATCCACAGGGACGTCTATCAGGTGAACGGCCGGTTCTGCGAGACAGGCCTCAACCCGGGGCAGTAACTCCTCGGTGGAGCCTATACGCCAGCCTTTTGCGCCATAGCTCTGGGCATACGCGACGAAATCCGGGTTGCCGTAGTCGAGGCCGTAATTTTCGAAGTGCATGTGGGCCTGCTTCCACTTGATCATGCCGTAAGCGTCATCGCGCAGCACAATCACCACGATATGCAGGCCCAGTCTCACTGCGGTTTCCAGCTCCTGGCTGTTCATCATGAAACCGCCGTCGCCGCAGACCGCGATGACCGGGGTGGCAGGATTGACCAGCTTGGCCGCCATCGCGGAGGGCAGGCCGGCCCCCATCGTCGCGAGGGCATTGTCCAGCAGGAGCGTGTTGGGCTTGTGTGCCGGATAGTTGCGCGCGAACCAGATCTTGTACACGCCATTATCCAGCGCGACGATGCCATCGCGCGGCATGGCGGCGCGGATATCCCTGACCAACCGCTCCGGCAGGATGGGGAACCTGTCGTCGTGCTCGGATTCCTCGCGGTGAGCGACATAGGCATCGTGTACATCGCAGTAGAACCCCAGTTTCCAGCTGTCCTGGGGACTTATCTTCTCCTTGATCTGCCAGATACTGTTGGCGATGTCCCCCACCACCTCCAGTTGGGGAAAATACACCGGGTCGACCGAGGCCGACTCGAAATTGATGTGGATGACCTTGACGCCGTCGGGCTGCATGAAGAACGGCGGCTTTTCGACCACGTCGTGACCGACATTGATAATGAGGTCGGCACGGGCGATGACACGATGAACGAAATCGCCGTCTGACAGGGCGGTATTGCCCAGGAACAACTTGCCGCCTTCATCGAGCACCCCTTTGCCCATCTGCGTGGTGATGTAGGGTATGCCGGTTTTCTCGACAAACTCGTTCAGCATTTTCGCGGTCAGCTTCCGGTTGGCCCCGGCGCCGATCAGCAACACGGGTGACCGGGCCTTCTCGATCATGTCAACGGCCGCGTTGATCGACTTGTACTCGGCGATAGGGCGGCGCACCACGCTGGCCGGAATCAGCTTTGCGCTGGTGGTTTCCGCGGCGATATCTTCCGGCAATTCGATGTGCACCGCCCCGGGTCGCTCCTCGTGTGCCAGCCGGAAAGCCTCCCGCACGACAGAGGGAATCCTGTCACCACTGACAACCTGCGCCGTGTACTTGGTAATCGGGCGCATCATATCGACCACATCAATCACCTGGAAACGGCCCTGCTTGCTGGTTTTGATCGGCTTCTGCCCGGTGATCATGAGCATCGGCATCGCGCCGAGCTGGGCATAGGCGGCCGGTGTCACCAGGTTGGTGGCGCCCGGCCCCAGGGTCGCCAGGCAAACTCCCACTTTTCCGGTGAGACGGCCATAGGTGGCCGCCATGAAGCCGGCGCCCTGTTCGTGCCGCGTCAGGATGAGCTTGATACTGGAGGTGCGCAGCGACTCCAGTAAATCCAGGTTCTCCTCGCCGGGAATGCCGAACACGTATTCCACGCCTTCAGACTCCAGGGCTTTTACAAACAGATCGGATGCTTTCATGGTTTTCTCGATAGTCCTGTCGTCGGCGGGTCTGAAGTACCATACACCTGCAGGTCTCAAACGTGAACCGCCGCAGGCCACCAGCCGCGTCAGATTCCGGACAGTCCCTGGCCAGGCGAGTACTGCGGAGCGTGTCGCGGTATGCTAACGTCTGTCACCTATCCGCTGCCCAGGAGCCGGTCTCATGTCCCAGGAATTTGTCAACACAGTTACAGGCCCGATCAGGGTCGAGGATCTCGGTGTCACCCTGATGCACGAACATGTGCTCATAGGTTACCCGGGATGGGAAGCCGATACGCTGCGCCCGGGTCCGGCGCGCGCCGAGATAGTCAGCACGGCGGTAGAAAAGATTCGCTCCATGCAGGAGATCGGCATCCAATCCATGCTGGATCCCTGCCCCAATGACCTCGGCCGGGATGTCGGGCTGGCCGCCGAGGTGGCGGACAAGACCGGGTTCAATATTATTTGCGCGACCGGGCTGTACAAGGAAAACGAGGGCGGTTTCGCCCACTGGCACTTCGTCCGCAGTATCGGCCGCGGGGTGGAGGCCATGGCGGAGCTGTTCATTCACGAGCTCACCCGGGGTATCGGCGATACCGGAGTCAAGGCCGGTATCATCAAGGTCGCCACCGGCGAGGGAAAGATTACCGATTATGAATACGACGTGCTGAGCGCCGCCGCCACCGCCGCAGTGGAGACCGGCGCCCCGATTACCACCCATACCGACCAGGGTACGATGGGCGAGGAACAACAGGCCTTCCTGCTGGAAAAGGGTGTCCCGGCCCATCGCATTATTATCGGCCACAGCTGTGGTTCGAGTGACCACGACTACCATATGAGGCTGCTGGAGAAGGGTTCCTACCTGGGCTTCGACCGCTTCGGCCTGGATATCCTGGCACCGGATGAGCAGCGCATCGATGCCCTGGTCGCGCTGCTGCAAAAGCAGCAGGAGCGCCGCATCGTCGTTTCACATGATTCCGTCTGGTGCACCCGGGGCCAGCCCTTCCCGGCTGAAATGCTCGCGGCTATCGATGTGGACAAGCTGTTCAACCCCACCCACTTTCACCGTAATATCATCCCGGCGCTGTTGGCGCGCGGCGTGAGCCGGGAGCAGATCGACACCATGCTGGTGGATAACCCCCGGCGTTTTTTTCAGGGCGAGGTCTGAGCCCGGCGCTACAGCGCCTTCTTCAGCTCCTGTACCGCCGCCCACTGTGTGGGGGTGACGGGTGCTATGGACAGGCGACCCTGGCTGAAGATGCTCAGATCCGCGGTCGCCTCATTTGATTTCAGGGATTTTGTCGATATCACATCGCGAAACCGTTCCACCAGGCGCACGTCGACACAGTACCAGCGCGGGCTGTCGGGTGCGGACTTCGGATCGTAATACCTGCTCTCAGGATCAAACTGCGCCGGGTCGGGGTAGGCAGCCTTGACCACCTTCATGCTGCCTGCGACGCCAGTCCGCTTGCAGCTGGAGTGATAGAACAGCACCAGATCCCCTTTCCTTACCTTATCGCGCAGGTTGTTGCGCGCCTGGTAGTTGCGGATCCCGTCCCAGCGCGCGGTCTGGCCTTCCTCGGCCGCGAGCTTATCTATGCCGTATTCATCAGGCTCCGATTTGAAAAGCCAGTAGTTCATTACAGCTCCTGCAGTGCTGAAACCAGTGGCGTTCAGTATAATCAAATCCCGCGAAAATTCGCCCGCCGTTCTCGCGGCGGATATCCCCCTGAACGACCGAGGAATAATGTGACGTACTGCGCCTGCTTCGGAGAGTGCTCGTGAGCCTTGAAATGCTGACTGCGCTGGTGACCTTCGCCCTGGTATCGACCATCACCCCGGGGCCTAACAACCTGATGCTGATGGCATCCGGGGCCAACTTCGGCTTTGGTCGGACGGTGCCCCATATGTCCGGCATCCTGGTTGGGGTCCTGGTGATGTTTTTGCTGGTGGGTATCGGGCTGTCACAGGTGTTCGATGCCTGGCCCGCCAGCTTTCGGGTTCTGAGGGTAATAAGCGTCCTGTACCTCGTGTTTCTCGCCTGGAAAATTGCAACCGCTGCAGGCCCGGGGGAGGGCGCTGCAGACGGTGGCAAGCCGCTGACGTTTATCCAGGCCGCACTTTTTCAGTGGGTCAACCCGAAGGTGTGGGTGGTCGCGTTGACCGCCATCACCGTGTACTCGCCCTTGCACAATGCGGAGGCTGTCATCGTGGTAGCGTTGGTTTTTAGCATGATAACCCTCCCGTCGGTAACCCTCTGGACTTTGATGGGGCAGCAATTGGCCAGGTTACTGACCAATAATCTCCGCCTGCGGGTATTCAACGGCATTATGGGCGCACTGTTGATCGCATCCCTGTACCCGGTGCTTGTATCCTGGCTGGACCAGCCCGGGTAGTCGCAGCAGTAATCGACCGGTCTGCAAACCGGTATCGGTTTTTATCAGCCCGGGAAGGGGCGCGCTTTACAGTTCCCCGGCAATAGCCCGTCGTAATATCTGGGCGTATTGCTCAGTGTCGAAGGGGATCGGGTTACCCGCGCCGGAGGGATCTTCGACAGCCATAGCGGATATCCTGGCGATCTGCCCGTCATCGATACCGATCATGGCAAGATTCTCCGGTATGCCGATGCTGGACCTCAACCCCAGAACCCAGTCCAGGAAGCCGTCGAAGCCCTTGCGTTCCAGGCCCAGGTAGGCAGCGGCCCGCGTTATGACCGGCGCTATTGCGGTCTCGTTTGCCTGCAGCACATAGGGCATCAGTATCGCATTGAGCAGGCCGTGGTGCGCGTCGTACACCGCGCCGAGAGGATGCGCAAGCGCATGCATGGCGCCGAGCCCTTTCTGGAAGGCCGTCGCGCCCATGCTCGAGGCGGCGAGCATGTGCATGCGCGCTGCTATATTGCGACCGTCATTGACTGCCACCGGCAGGAAGTCGTGTACCAGGCGGATACCTTCCATCGCGATGCCCGTCGCCATCGGATGCCATGCCGGCGAGCACAATGCCTCGAGGTTGTGGGACAGTGCATCCATCCCGGTGGCGGCGGTCAGGTGGGGCGGCAGATCGATGGTGAGCTCCGGGTCGAGGATGACCTGGCCGGGCAGCATCCCGGGATGAAAAATAATGCGTTTCACCTGCTGTTGCTGGTCGGTAATGATGGCGGCGCGACCGACTTCCGAACCGGTGCCGGCAGTGGTCGGCACGGCCACGACGGGAGCGATGCCCTCCGTCCTGACGCGCGACCAGTTGTCGCCGATGTCCTCGAACTCCCATAGCGGCAGATCCTGCCCGCTCATCAGCGCTATTGCCTTGCCGGCGTCGAGGGCCGAGCCACCTCCCATGGCAATCACCCCATCGTGCCTGCCCCCGGTAAAGGCGAGTATGCCGTCCTCGACATTGCCCTCGTTCGGATTGCTCCTGATGGCGGAAAACACTTCGCAAGCCAGCGCCGCTTCCCTGCATCGCCTGACGGCGTCCTGTACCAGCGGCAGGGCCGCCAGCTGGGGATCGGTCACCAGCAGCGGTGCGCGCATCCCCAGCGCCCGGCAGGCTTCGGGTAACTCCGCTATGCGTCCGGCACCGGCGCGGATGCTGTTGGGGTAATTCCAGTTGCCTTCAGGGCCGGATTTGCTCATCGATGGATTCCGCTGCAGCTTGGAATGGCGGGAAAGGTGCGTAAGATCATCAAATAATCTCGAAGTAACGGGACAGCTCCCAGTCGGTGACATGCCGGCGAAACTCGCGGCACTCCCACTCCCGGCTCGCCGCGTAATGCTCTACGAACCCGGCGCCGAAATACTCACGGGCCACTGCGGAGTCGCGCAGCGCGGCCGCTGCGGTGGCCAGGTCCGCCGGCAGTGACAGCTCTTCCGGCTGATCCTGCTCGTAGGCGTTGCCCGTCACCATGGCCGTGGGTTCCAGTTCGTGTGCAATACCGTACAGGCCGGCACCCAGGGCCGCCGCGAGGGCGATATAGGGATTGGCGTCGGCGGAGCCCAGGCGGAACTCGACGCGTTGCGACTTCGCCGAGCCGGGTATCACCCGCAGCGCCGTGGTCCTGTTCTCAACGCCCCAGGTGGCGTCGGTGGGTGCCCAGAAGCCGGGGATCAGGCGGGTGTAGGCGTTCACCGTCTGGGCCAGCATCGCCATCCACTGGGGCATCAGCCGCTGTTGACCGGCCACGAAATGGCGCTGGATCTTGCTCATGCTGTGGGGTTCGCTGGCGTCGTGGAAGGCGCTCTGCCCATCTTTCTCGCGCAGGGAGATATGAATATGACCCGACTGCCCCGGGTACTCGTTGGACCACTTGGCCATGAATGTGGCCATCATGTCCCGGCGCTGCGCCCACACCTTGGTGAAGGTCTTGAACAGGGCGGCCTTGTCGGCGGCGTTGGCGGCGCCGTCAACGGCGATCGCCGCCTCCAGCACACCCGGGCCGGTTTCGGTATGCAGGCCTTCTATGGGGAAGTCCATCGCCTGGCCGAGTTCCAGCAAGCTCTGGTACAGCTCTGCCTTGACCGAACTGCGCAGCATGGAATAGCCGAAGTAGCCGGGCGTAATCGGCTTCAGGTCGCGATAGCCCTTCTGCCTGATGGATTCCGGGGTTTCATCGAACAGGAAAAACTCGTATTCAAAGGCGGCGAAGGCATCGAAGCCCATGTCGCCTGCGCGATCCAGCACGCGATGGAGCAGCTGTCGAGGGCACAGCTCCGCGGCCTTGCCATCGAATTCGCACAGGAACAGCAGCATGCCGGGTTCGAACGGGATATCCCGGCAGGTGTCGGGCAGCACACGAACCGGGGCATCCGGGTAACCCGTATGCCAGCCGGTGAAGGCGGTGTCGGGTGCTGCATACAGCTGGTCGTTCGAGTCCCAGCCCAGCACCACGTCACAAAAGGACAGCCCATTGTCCAGCGCGGAGAAAAATTTCGCCCTGTTGACGTACTTGCCACGCATGATGCCGTCGACGTCGTGCAGGCCGATCTTGATGTAGTCGAGGCCTGCGTTCCTCGACGATTTTTTTTGCGTCGGCGACTGATCGTAACAGTCCGTGGATCGATCATGGTTGGCGGCCCCTTCGCTTCTGATCGAGTCTAGGCGCGCCCGTGCAGTAAGGCAAATCGGATCACGGACCGGACCACGTCGCCATCACAAGGGGGGCTCCCTGCATGCTGGAGTAAGCAGTGAGTGTCATCAGGAAGACAGGCGGGAGCCATTGTGCCGGTACATTGGCCGCCCATCGACGCCGTCTCTCCGCTTTTGTCGGAACGCGGAACCGCTGCATCGAGGATCGAAACGTTATAGGCAGCGTCATGACCCACCTTCGTAATGAGAACAGTACATGACACCCTGCAGCTTCTGCGACCTTCGCCAAGGTCACTACAGCAGGCATTGCCTTTTTGTCCATACAGGAGCGAGGTCAGGAAGATTGATGACATTCTGCTGCTGGAAATTGCGTAACTGCTCGTGGGCGTGAGCCGGTGAGGATCGATTCGTGGTGAAACTGTAGCCCCCATGCCGGGAACCGGTGTGGTCCCCGCAGCAGCCCTGATCATCGCCATGGCATGTGTGCCTCGTTGTGGGTAAAGGACCTGGGCAGATGGCAACATGCCCGATCTTTGACGCGGCTGCGCCTCTGGGACAATTAACAAAATGGCACACTACTAAATAGCATGTCTATCGTCTGAGCATCTTGGATGTGTCTGCCGGACAGGGGCTGGCTGCTAAATTCAGGTCAAGCTTTACAAGAAATATTTTATTGACTAACTTGTTTGAGAAGCAAATTTATTTCGGGAGACAGTATCAAATGCAATCTACAAAAAAATTACTGTGCAGCGTTGCGCTGTTCGGGGTTATTTCTAACTCCTTACTGGCAGCAGACCAACAAACTCTCCCCGGGATCGAGCCCTTCGATGGTGTTTTCCCCATCGTAGAGGGAACCGGTACCCTAACGGTTGCAGGTAAGGACGTCTGGGTTCGAACCACATATCAAGACGGAGAAAGACCCTATCTGTCACCCTATGATGATTCCGGGCAGGTCCTGCCGGATGGCCAATATCGTTTCGAATACAAGTCCTTGCAACAGTCATCAGCGAATGCAGGCACCAGCCTGGCGATCAAAACCAGCACCCAGGGTGAGACCGTGCAAGGACAGTTCCGTATCAGTGGCGCTGAAATCATTTTCGAGTGATATCACCTGAATATCTGACAACTCATTTCTGTTTGCAAGGGAAACCAGAATCATGAAAATCCACAATTACGCTCTTCCGGGAATTAGCCTGTCGCTTGCCGTCTCCCTTTCACTCAATGCCCAGGCGATTACGCTTGTCGATGATTTGCTGGAGATCAAGGATACCAATGGCTCGTCAACCGCGTTGGTGTTCAATAACGGTACAACCGCAAATGATCAGGACTGGGTAATCGCGAACAATAGCTTTGGATTTGACGCATTCACAATTACCAGTTCAACTGGTGGAGGCTTTCCCTCCCTTTCCATTCGCGCGGATGGCTTTATCGGCATGGGTGCGCTCCCAGGCTTCGCCAAACTCACCATTGGCGGTGGTTCCTTAGATACAAACATTGCCTTCCAGGCGAATGACGGCGGTGGAAACGACGCGCTTTTTTTCCTTGGCGTTGGCGCAAGCCTTTCTGACTTTCGACTCGTTGATTTTTCACAATTTGACGGTAACTTTGAGACTCTATTGAGTCCTCTCATAATTGAGGAAGGCGCCCCGACTGACTCATTGTTTGTAAGCGCTGGCGGGAAAGTCGGCCTTGGCACCAGCACGCCAGGAGGGCCCCTTGGATCCAACTTGACGGTCTCGAACTCCGGTTCGGGAATCGTAAATTCATCGATCTTCATCGATGACGGCCTGAACGGGTGGTCGTTTGGTGCGAGCCAAGACATAGGTGCTTTTATCGCAGAAGGCTTCAACGCCTATCTCAACATTTTACCCAATGGCAACGTCGGTATTTCGCCAGGTGCTTCTCCGGAAGCGAAGCTTCACGTGGGCGGCTCGAATGACGCCAAGATTCTCGTCAAGAATACCGCCGCGGCCACCGGGACACAAGTTATGTTCAATCTCGTAAATGACGGCGGAGTACGTTTTGACATGCGCGACAACTCCACTGGGAGCAACTGGGTATTTCAGAATCAGTTTGGCACATTTGACGTCACCCTCGCAGGCACAGGCACCCGCGAGTTCCGGTTCTACCCCAATGGCAACCTGGAAATCAGTGGCACCTTGCTACAGGCCTCTTCCAGGTCTATAAAGCACGCGGTTGAGCCCGTAGATCCTATGTCGGTACTGGAGAAGGTCGTCTCACTTCCTGTCAATATGTGGAGCTACGATCGGGAAGAGGGCGTACGGCATATGGGGCCAATGTCTGAAGATTTTTATGCCAGCTTCGGCCTGGGTGGCACAGACAAAGGTATAACCACTGTCGACGCCGGTGGCGTGGCATTGGCGGCTATCCAGGGGCTGAAGCATGAGAAGGACGCACAGCTGGCAGAAAAGGATGCCCAGATAGCGAACCTTCGTGATCGGCTAGAGCAGCAGGAAGACAGAATGCTGCAACTGGAATTGGCACTGACTGAGTTTTTGCGCAACCAGTCTGCGGATGTCCTGGTCGGCTCGCGAGACTAACTAACGTGCTCACCTGAATACACCGACACCGATCCGCCCACCCTGCGGGCATATGTAGCCGCCTGTACTTAGAGCCGACCGGCATGCATCAACGTGTGCGAAGTGTGATCACCGTACCAATTGCTCCGCACAAGGGAGATAGCATGCCGCGATTTTAGTACGTGACAAACCTGTAATAAAACCGCTGTCAGCCCGCTGCGACC
>CAVQRS010000013.1:0-55076 GCA_963715345.1 uncultured Gammaproteobacteria bacterium | reverse complement strand
CGCTGCCCGATTGACGGCATGCTTAACGAGAGAATATGCCAATGAAAAAACTCCTGTCACTGATCGCCCTGCTGCTCCTTGGCGTCGTGCTGTTTATCGGCGGCGCGCTGCTGCTGAGCGACTCCCCGATGAAGACCCTGGAGTCCTTCGCCATGCGCCACGCCGACAAGCTGCCCCTGGCCTACCTGGGGGAAAAACTGTTCGACAAACACTGCGCAAGCTGCCACGACAATCCCGCCATGCACGCACCGAGCAGGGAGGCCCTGGCCGGCTTCTCCAAGGAGACGGTGATGGTGGCGCTGGAGTTCGGCAAGATGCAGCCGATGGCAACCCACCTCAGCAAACAGGAGCGCGGCCTGATCGCGATTTACCTGGCCGGTTCCGCGCCGGCGGACGAGTGGATTGCCGAACACGGCTGCAGTACACCACCTGTCCATGACAGCACCGAATACGTGACAAACTGGGGCCTGGGTACAAACAACCGGCGTTTCATGGAAGGGGAGCGGGCCGGTATCAACCGGGCTAACGTGGGCAGCCTGGAGCTGGCCTGGAGCCTGGCCTTCCCCAAGGTCACCGACATGCGCTCACAACCGGCGATTATCGGTGACACCATGTACTTCGGTGACAAGACAGGCAAGGTCTACGCCATCGACCGCAAACGCGGCTGCATTCGCAATCACACCGAGGTGCTGAGCGGCATCCGCTCCGCTATCACCGTGGCCACCCTCAGTAACGGTAAGCAATTGCTGGTGTTTGCCGATTCCATGGCCTCGATCTATGCCCTGGACCCGGACAGCCTGAAAACCGTCTGGCAGGAGGCCGCGCGCATCTACGAGACCTCGGTCATCACGGGTTCCATCAGCTACCACGGCGACCGTCTGTTCGTGCCCGTTTCTTCCTACGAGGTGGCGGTCTCCGGCAGTCCCAGCCATGTCTGCTGCAAGTCCCATGGTGGTGTGATTGCACTGGACGCTACCAACGGCAATAAGCTGTGGGAGTGGCACGGCACTGCTGAGGCCACCCTGCAGGGCCGTAACAGCGCCGGCGGGGAGATCTACGGCCCCTCAGGGGTAAGCGTGTGGAGCACTCCCACCATCGATGCCAGGCGCAATCGCATCTATATCGGCACCGGGGAAAACCTGTCCCGCCCGGCGACGGAAAACTCCGACGCCATCGTCGCCCTGGACATGGACAGCGGCGAACTCGCCTGGCGTTTCCAGGCCACGGCGGACGATGTGTGGAACGCCGCCTGCCTTAACGGTGGACCCAACTGTCCGGAAAACCCCGGTGGCGACTTCGACTTCGGCGCCTCGGTGATCCTGGCGGAACTTCCCGATGGCTCAGAACTGCTGCTGGCCGGGCAGAAATCCGGGGACGTCTACGCACTCGACCCCGACCCCGACGGGCTCGCAGGCGAGGTGGTGTGGCACCAGCAGGTGAGCAATGCCGGAATCGGGCCCAACCTCGCCCAGAGCACCACCAATGGCGGCGTCCACTGGGGCATGGCCCTGTCCGGCGAGCGCCTGCTGGTAGCGGCGGCCGATCCCGAGCGGGTGCGCCCGGACTATATACCGAAACCCGGACTGCACGCGCTGAACGTCTCGAACGGCGACATCCAGTGGTTCCAGGGTGTCACCCGCGGCTGCGAGATCGCCGAGGAGGACAAGCCGATGATCGGCCTGCAGAATATGCGCGCCGGCAAGAAAGTAGAACTCGAGGACCAGTACCGCTGCTCGTTTTACTACGGCCTGTCCGCGGCGGTAATGGCCACCCCGGAACTGGTATTCAGCGCCGGCCTGGACGGCAAGATCCGCGCCTTCGATATCACCGACGGTGAACTGCTGTGGCAGGCGGAGACCGCGGAGTCATTCGAGGCGGATAATGGTATCACCGGCCACGGCGGCGCCATCGATGTCAGCGGCCAGGTCATGGCCGATGGCTGGCTCTATGTGCAGTCGGGCTATTCTATGTTCGGACAGCTGCCCGGCAATATGCTGCTGGCCTATAGAGTTGGTTCCGCTTCCCGGTAATTGCATTCATCAATGAGGATAAGCTAATGGACAAACCACAGCGTGCCGCTGAGACCCCCTTCCCTGTCGATGTGGAAACCGGGAAGGCTTACTTCTGGTGTGCCTGCGGCCTCAGCAAGAGCCAGCCCATGTGCGATGGCTCCCACAAGGACACCGGCTTTTCCCCCGTACGCTACGACGCTGACAAGAGCGGCAGGCTGTATTTCTGCGGCTGCAAGGCAACGGGTAAGCAACCCTTGTGTGACGGCAGCCACAATAACTGATGCCAAAACCTGACAAGCTGGAAAAATTCGCAGCGATCCACCAGCGGGCAAGCGAGCGCAAGGGTGGCGATGCCGCGCTCAAGCGCATCATGCCCAAAGTGCGCGGACCCCGCGCGCTGGCGAATATTACTGACGACCGCTTCCTGGCCGAGATGACCCGCTGCATCTTCCAGGCGGGATTCGTATGGCGGGTAGTCGATCACAAGTGGGATGATTTCGAGGACGTCTTCTTCGGCTTCCCCCCTGAAAAAATCGTGCTGCTGAGCCCGGACCAGATCGACCGCTTCTGCCAGAACCCGCGCATTATCCGCAACCGCCAGAAAATTCTCAGCGTACAGCACAACGCCCGTTTCCTGCTGGACGTGGCGCGAGAATACGGCGGCTTCGGCCGGCTGATCAGCCGCTGGCCCGGGACCGACCTGATCGGCCTGTTCGCCTATATGAAAAAACACGGCTCGCGCCTGGGCGGCATGACCGGCCAGCGGGTGCTGCGCAATATGGGCAAGGATACTTTCGTCATCACCGGCGATGTCACCCGCTGCCTGCAACGGGCCGGTGCGGACATCACCAACAACCCCGTCAGCAAGCGGGAACAGACACTGATACAGGCGTGCTTCAACCGCTGGCATGAAGATTCAGGGCTGCCCTACAGCCATATCAGCCGTATCTGCGCCTGCTCACTGGAATAGCCGGTGGGTTTCACCGCCTGGTTCCGCTCGGGGCACTGCCGTGTTCTGTGAGCTGCCTCACAAGTAGGACGTAAACTGGTCATAACCTGGCGATAGATGCAGTCATTCCCGTCGATTTCAGCCAAACTAAAGCCATCGAACAACGCCTTATGGAGTATCGAAGGGGGTGGCATTATGAGTTTACAGCTAACGGAGCGTCAGGAGCGAAGCCGCCCGGCCGTCTTTGGGGAAGTTGAGCGACCAAAGGAACATTACACCGGCGCAGAGCGCCGGCGCCAGCACCGTCGCAAGCAAACCGATCGCCGGGAAGAGTTGCGCTTCGATTTGAAAAAAACGGACCGCAGGGTCTGTGAGGGTCGCCGGGCCGACGACAAGAATCTAAAGTTCTGGTAGCGGTTGGCGCACCAGCACATGGCTGGCAAAGAGGGCGGCCGCCAGTAACAGCATCGCCACGCATTGATGAGCCGCCGCCAGCGCCACCGGCACATGTAACAGCAGGGTGCTGATTCCCAGCACCACCTGGACCACCAGTGTCGCAAGCAGGAAATTAACCGCAAGTCGGGCCCTCCCGCCCACGCCGCTGCGATACACCAGCGTCGCGAAAACGCCGATGACCACTACCAGCAGGTAGGCAAACATGCGGTGATTGAACTGCACCGTCGTAATATCCTCGAACATGTCCAACCAGGCCGGCGTACCGGCATACAAACCCCGGGGGATAAAGGTATCCCCCATCAGCGGCCAGGTGCTGTAGGCAAACCCCGCACGAATACCGGCGACCAGCCCCCCGGAAAGAATCATCAGGTAAACAAGGCCCACCAGCAGCAGGGATGTGCCGGCGAACGGCCCGGGCCCGGTCACCGCCCTGCCCCGAAACAATAAATCGAAAGCCAGCCAGAGCATATAGGCGTAGATCGCGACAGCCAGCCCAAGGTGGGCGGTAAGGCGGTACTGGCTCACCCGGGGGTTGTCCACCAGCCCGCTCTTGACCATGTACCAGCCCAGCAGACCCTGGCAGCCACCCAGGAAAAACAGCAGTATCAGTTTCGGCAACAAGCCCTGGCGGATACGTCCCCGCACGGCGAAATACACCAGGGGCAGGAAAAACAACAGGCCGATCAGGCGGCCGAGGACCCGGTGCAAATACTCGAACATAAATATCGACTTGAAGTCTTCCAGGCTCATGCCCCGGTTGACCTTCTGGTACTCGGGAAACAGACGGTACTTGTCGAAAGTTTCCTGCCAGGCCTGCTCCGACAGCGGCGGCACGATACCCATCAGCGGCTTCCACTCCACCATGGACAGGCCGGAATTGGTGAGGCGGGTAACGCCGCCGAGCACGATCATGCCGAGGATTACCGCGGCGCAAAACAGCAACCAGGTGGCTACCTGGCGGTCGTACCGGTTTTGTTCAGTCAGTGTCATGGGCTATTAACCGGGGCTTGGGTGGCGCGGAATGATACACGAAATCGGGCCGCCAGACAGGCGACTGCGGAGGCAGGCGAACGGAAACTGCGGACGACTTTAAGACAAGCCGGGGCGGCACAGAATAGCCGGGGTATCTCTGGTTAACCCGGGAATGCCTCGCCGGAGCCACTTTGCGCTAGGGAAAGGTCATCTCCGGCACAAGGTCCGGTATCACCAGTTCACCTGCGGTCAGCTGCGCAATTTCCTCGACACTTACCCCGGGCGCGCGCTCGCGCAGGATGAAACTGCCGTCCTCGATATCCAGAAGAGCCAGGTCGGTCAGCACCCGCTTGATACAGCCCTTGCCGGTCAGGGGCAGCGTGCACTCGCGCAACAATTTTGACTCGCCATGCTTGGAGGCGTGGGTCATGGTGACGATGATATTGTCGGCGCCTGCCACCAGGTCCATGGCGCCACCCATACCCTTGATCAGCTTCCCCGGGATCATGTAGGACGCGATATTGCCCTGGCAATCCACCTCAAAGGCCCCAAGCACGGTGAGGTCGACGTGGCCGCCGCGGATCATCGCAAAGGAATCAGCGGAGGAAAACAGAGAGGCGCCCCTGGCCATGGTGACCGTCTGCTTGCCCGCATTGATCAGGTCCGGATCCACTTCATCGTCCCGGGGGAAAGGGCCCATACCCAGCAGACCGTTTTCCGACTGCAGCATGACCTCGACCCCTTCAGGGACGTAATTTGCCGCCAGGGTGGGGATGCCTATCCCGAGGTTGATGTAATAACCGTCCTGGAATTCCTGCGCCACACGCTGCGCCAGTTGTTCACGCGTCAAAGCCATTGCCTGTTACTCCCTATGCGCTGCGCACAGTGCGCTGTTCGATGTTCTTCTCAAACGTTCCCTGGATAAGCCGGTCCACATAAATACCGGGCAGGTGGATTTCATCCGGGTCGAGTGCACCCACCTCGACGATTTCCTCCACCTCCACCACCGCAACTTTGCCGGCGGTAATCGCCATCGGGTTGAAATTGCGCGCCGTCTTGCGAAAAACCAGGTTGCCGTAGCGATCTCCTTTCCAGGCCTTGGCGATGGAGAAATCACCCTGGATCGCCTCCTCCAGAATGTAGTGGCGACCGTTGAACTCGCGCACCTCCTTGCCCTCACCCACCGGCGTACCGTAGCCGGTGGCCGTATAAAAAGCCGGGATACCGGCACCACCGGCGCGCATTTTCTCCGCCAGGGTCCCTTGCGGGGTGAGTTCCACCTCGAGTTCACCACTCATCATCTGCGCCTCAAACAGGGCATTCTCACCCACGTAGGAGGCCACCATTTTGCGAATCTGTTTATCGACGAGCAGTATCCCCAGGCCGTATTTATCCGTACCGCAATTATTGGACACCATCGTCAGGCCCCGGGTCCCCCTGCGCCTGATCTCCTTGATAAGGTTCTCCGGAATGCCACACAGGCCGAAACCACCGGCGATGACCGTCATATTGTCTTCCAGGCCCGCCATGGCTTCTTCATAGCTGCCCACCACCTTGTCGAATCCCGACATGCGTTTCTCCTTTGATCGCGCGGAATGCTTGCCCGCTTATACCAGTGGTTTTGGCGAGCCGGACTGGTCCGGCTCGTCCCGCCCGCCCTGCATCACCCTGATCTCCAGGGGCTGGCTGGTGTCCAGGTGAACATCCCGCTGCGGGAACGCCACGACGATTCCCCGGTTATTCAGGCGCCGGTTGATATCGAGCATGAGATCGCTGGATACCCGCAGGCGCTGGTCGAGCTGGTCCATGAAATACCTTGCCCGGATCAACAGGCTGTTGTCGCCGAACTGCTCGAAGGTCACCATAGGCTCGGGCTGTCTCAGAATCAGCGGCTGGGCGGCGAGCGCTGCGCGCACTTCCGCCATCGCGACATCGAGATCCGAACCGTAGGCAACCCCGACTTCCACCGACCAGCGGGTCACCTGATCCGACAGGGACCAGTTCAGCAGCTGCTGGGTGATGAATTCCTTGTTGGGCACCAGCAGCTCACGCTGATCGAAATCGCGGATGGTGGTCGCCCTGATGCGGATCTTGGTCACCTTGCCGGAGATATTGCCAACGGTAACGACATCGCCCACCCGGATCGGCTGCTCGAACAGGATGATCAGGCCGCTGATGAAATTGGCGACAATCTCCTGCAGGCCGAAGCCGATACCGACACTGAGGGCCGCCACCGCCCACTGGATCTGTGACCAGCTGCCGCCCAGTGAACCCAGCACAGCCGCCACCAGTATGCCGGTCGCGGCGTACTGGAATACCCGGGTGGCCGCGTAGGCAGAGGCCGGTCGCACGCCCATTTTCTGGCGCAGCAGAATTTCCAGCAGCCCTGGAATGCGTCGCAGGAATACCCAGCCAAGCACCGAGATAAGCAGGGCGTAAACGACCCTGCTGAGAGTCACCGGTACAACGACCTCCTGGCCATCGACCACCGTGGCCTGGTGCCACAGCTGCACCGAGTCAAGAATGCCCAGCGCAGGCAGCACTTCCGACCAGACCATAATTATTCCGGCCAGTGCCCCGAACAGCGTCATCATGTTGAGCAGTTTGGTGCCGTCGTCATTGAGCAGCTCGGAATCATTTTCCAGCAATTCCTCCTCCGGCTCCTGGTCGCCCTCGGCGGCAGGCGCCTGAGCGGCTTCCGTCTTGGCTTTCACCACCATGCGACGGCGAGTCATCCGCAACCAGCGCAAGCCCAGTTCATGGAGCAGCAGGAGCAAGGCCGCAAGACCCAGGGTTTTGAGGAGAAGCAGGGCGAATTCCATGGCGGTATAGATGTAACCGAACAGCACGGCGGTAGCCGCCACCACCGGTACCAGAACCAGCAACAGTCGCATTAACCGGGGAACAACGGAATGTTCATTCAAGGGCTCACTGGAAAGCGCCATGGTCACCTTGCCCTGCATGAACTGCGGCATTCGGCGAAAGAAATACGCCATTGAAAGCAGTACAAACACAACGCCCAGCGCGCCCAGGGCACCGCCCACTTCAAGGGGAAAGAGCGACAGGGTAAACCGCACCAGCAGGATCGCCGGTACGATGGCCTGCTCCAGCCGCGCCACCCGGTGATGCATTTCTGCGGTACGGCTCGCGGGCCAGCGGAAGTGAGCGTCTACCAGCCCTTTCGGAATGAACAGGGTCCGCAGGAACTCGAGACCCCAGAAATAAATGGCACTACGCACAAACGCCGAGTGCAGCGCAGTAGCCAGCTCCGGCTCCTGGTCCAGTTGCTCGAACAGCTGGCCGACCGACCACAGCAGAAGGGGCCACTTGGCGGACTGCAACAGGGTGTAACCCAGCGCCTTCAGTGTGTTCGCAAACTGGTCAGTGCGCACATAGCCAACCTCCCGCCCGGTGGCGACAAGGCGCGCCCTGATCGCGGGCCCCCGGTATACCAGCACCAGCACCAGCAACAGCCCCAGGGCGAACTGGGGCTGCAATACCAGCTGGTGAGGCAGTTGGAACAGGACTGTTTTCCAGCGTTCGGCTACCAACACTTCACCAAGCTGGCTCGCCAAGCCCTGTTCCCGCAGCAGGGTGAAGGGTGCCCGCGACGGGATCCAGAGCAATCGCTCCTCGGTAAATTTGCGGTAAGCCTTGGCCGCATCCGAGTAACGGCGCAGGTCCACGTCGAGACTGCCCAGGGCAGTCGAGTAGGTGTTCTCCAGGTCCAGTGCCTGCTTGAGCAGGTCCCGGCGACTGTGCACCAGCGCCAGCAGGTCCTCGCGGATCTGGTTTGCGGTCTGCTCATCCAGGCCTACCAGCAGCTGGTCGGCATAATCGGGCGCGCTGGCCAGCTGGCGACGCTCCTCGGCCAGGGAGAGCTGGCGGACGCTGGTATCGGTAATTGTGCCGCGCAGGGTGGCAAGCCTTTTCTTGAATTCCTGATTACTGGGCAGCTGGGCTTCCTGCTCGCGCAGAATTTGCCCCACCTTGGTCGTCAGCCCGAGCACACTGAGTTTGTGCTCGATCCCCTTGAGTTCTGCCTCCAGCCGATCCGCCTGTTCCTCGACCTCGAGGCCCTGCCGACGGGCCTCGTCGATATCGCTGCTGCGCGCGCTGAAGGATGCGCTCAGAGCGGCGTTTTCATCCGCCAGCTCCTGCACCAGCTTGTGCTTGCCCTGGGCGCTGACGACCTCTTCCTTGGCCGCGCTCTCGGCCTGGCTGGCCTCCCCCTTGCGCAACGCCGCCGCCCTGCGGTCCAGCGACTGCAAATGCCGCTCGAGATTACGGATATCGTGCCCCGCCAGATCCTGCTGTGCTGCGAGCAACTGCAAACGCATCGGCTGGCTCAACAGCTCCTCATCCAGCGAGGCTTTTTCCGCAATCGCACTGGCTACCTGGGCTTCCGTCAGCCAGAGACTGGCCTCGGCGGCACTACCCGCTTCTACCGTCCTCGGCATCAATGCCAGCTGTGACTGCAGTTTCGGCAGCGAGCTGCCCAGTTCCGTCAGCCGGACGCGGATCTGGGTCGCCCGGTCAGGCATGGCGGCCATCGCGTCGTTGATTTCGGCCAGCCTGCTCCTGCGGGCGTCCAGTTCCGCCTTCTGGACCTGCATGGTCTGTTCCAGGTCAGCCAGCGTGGCGTCTGGTCCCACTTCAGCCTGGTCGGCAGCCACTTCGCGCTCCGACAGCCCGGCTTCTATGGCGGACGCCCTGTCCGCGGCGCCGGCCCGGGCCTGGGCGAAGGATTCGCGCGATTCGTTGAACTGGCGAGCCGCGGCCAGCGCAGCCCGGGTATCACCGTAAAGCCTGAGCAGGTTGGCCCGCTTGGGGTCATCGGGGGCAAGATTCGCGGTCACATCGGCCACCGATGCATCGAGCTGCTCGACAGTAACACTGGTGATTGTGTCCTGGGCCCAGGCGCACCAGGCGACAAAAAACAATGGCAACAGCAGCACTCTGATCATTGCTTTTTTTCTCGTTATCAGCACTGCGATCATTCCCCGTGAGACCATGGTGTCAACAACGGCACACTCTAACCTGCTTGCGCAAATGTGGCCAGCACCCCGCCGGCTGGCGTAGAATGCGCGACCCCGTTGCCAGCGCCATTACCCATGCCACTACTGCGATTAGACAAGGTCAGCCTCCACTTCGGCACACAAGTACTCCTGGACGAGGTAGACCTGGTTATCTCCCGGGGTGAAAAGCTGGGCCTGCTGGGGCGCAACGGCACCGGCAAAACCACACTGCTCAAGGTGCTGGCCGGGGAGCTGTCACCGGACAGCGGCGAGCGCTGGCTGCGCCCGGGTGTAAAGCTGGCGCGCCTGGAGCAGACCCTGCCCGAGGGCGATGAACTGACGGTCTTTGAGGTGGTTGCCGCCGGCCTGTCCCGGGCGGGCGAGCTGGTCGCCGAATACCACCGCCTGGTACACGACACCACCAACACCGACCTGGACACCCTCGCCCGGGTACAGCAGCAGCTGGAGGACGTGGACGGCTGGACCCTGCAGCAACGGGTGGAAACCATTATCAGCCAACTGCAGTTACCGGCCGACAGTGCCATGGGTGAATTGTCCGGAGGCTGGCGCCGACGGGTCGCCCTGGGCCAGGCACTGGTGGGCGACCCTGACATCCTGCTGCTGGACGAGCCCACCAACCACCTGGACATTCCCGCCATCAACTGGCTGGAAGAGCAACTGCGCAGCTTTCGCGGCTCCCTGATCCTGATCACCCACGACCGGCGTTTCCTGCAAAACGTGGCCAACAGCATTGCCGAGCTAGACCGGGGCCACCTCACGGTCTGGCGCGGTGACTACCGGGGTTTCCTGCAGCACCGGGAACAACAGCTGCTGGCGGAGGAGCGCGCCAACGAATTGTTCGACAAGAAACTGGCACAGGAAGAAGTGTGGATCCGCCAGGGCATCAAGGCCCGCCGCACCCGCAACGAGGGCCGGGTAAGGGCGCTGGAGGCCATGCGCAACGAGCGCTCCCGGCGGCGGGAGCGCCAGGGCAAGGCGGACTTTGCGGTGGAGGATGCCGGCCAGTCGGGCAAGATCGTGGTTGAGCTGCAGCATGTCAGCCAGGCCTTCGGTGGCCGCACCATCATCCGCGACTTCTCCACTATCGTGCAGCGCGGCGACCGCATCGGCATCGTCGGCGCCAACGGCGCCGGCAAATCGACCCTGGTAAAAATACTGCTGGGACAATTGCAGCCCGACAGCGGCGTGGTCAAGCGCGGCAGCAAGCTTGAAGTGGCCTACTCCGACCAGTTGCGCGGACAACTCGATCCGGAAAAAAACCTGATAGACAATGTCTGTGGCGGGCAGGAATTTATCGAGATCAACGGCAAGCGCCGCCATGCGATTTCCTACCTCGGGGACTTCCTGTTCAGCCCCGAGCGGGTACGGACGCCGGTGAAGGCCCTGTCGGGTGGCGAGCAGAACCGGGCGGTGCTGGCACGGCTGTTCAGCAAACCCGCCAATCTGCTGGTACTGGATGAACCGACCAACGACCTGGATATCGAAACTCTCGAATTGCTGGAAGAGATACTGCTGACCTTCGACGGCACGGTATTACTGGTCAGCCACGATCGCGAATTCATGGACAACGTGGTGACCAGCCTGCTGGTGGTGGAAGGAAACGGCGTGGTGAGCGAACACGCCGGCGGCTACAGCGACTGGCTCAGGCGGGGGGGACGCCTGGTGGAAAGCAGCGGCGCCCACGCAAGCGACAAACCCGAGGCGCCCACAGCCACCCCCGCCCCGGCCAAACCGGCAGCGCAAGTGCAGAAAAAAAAGAAGTTGTCCTACAAGGACCAGCGGGAACTCGAGGCAATGCCCGCCCTGATCGAGTCGCTTGAGCGGCGCCAGCAGGAGCTGGAGCAGACCATGGCCGAGCCGGACTTCTACCAGCGGGAACACAGCCAGGTGCAGGACGTTATCGCCCGCCTGGCCGCGGTTCAGGAAGAGATGGAAGCCGCCTTCGAGCGCTGGGCCGAGCTCGACGCCGAGAGCTAGGTCCCCTTCAGAACCGCAGCCACCGACTCCGCCAGGTAATCGATATTGCGGGCGTTGACTCCCGCTACATTGATGCGAGAGGAATCGAGCATATAAACGCTGTACTCACTGCGCAGACGCAGCGCCTGCTCCGGGCTGAGGCCGAGGAAGGAAAACATGCCCTTCTCCCGTTCGATAAAAGCGAAGTCCCGCCCGCTTTTCTCTTCCAGTTTCTGGCGCAGGCCGCTGCGCAGGCCATTGATGCGCAGGCACATGGCCTCGAGCTCGCTGCGCCAGGCGGCCCCCAGGGTCTCACTGGACAATATCCTCCCCGCCAGCAGGGCGCCGTGCGCGGGGGGCATTGAATAGATCCGGCGCGCCGCAACCAGCGCCTGGCTGACCAGCGCCTGGGCATTGGATTCGTCGCGACAGATAAACAGCGCAGCCCCCACCCGCTCCCGGTAGAGACCCATATTCTTCGAACAGGACGCGGCGACTATGAGCTCGGGCAGTTTTTCCGCCAGCAGGCGCAGGCCGGCGGCGTCCCGCTCCAGGCCGTCCCCCAGGCCCTGGTAGGCAAAATCCACGAACGGCGTAAAACCCTGGCGCTCGGCCATCGCCGCTATTACACCCCACTGTTCCAGCGTGAGATCAGCCCCGCAGGGGTTGTGGCAGCAACCGTGTAACAGAACCACATCCCCCGCAACCGCCTTTTTCAGGTCCTGCGCCATGGCGTCAAAATCCACCCCGTGGCTTGCCGGATCGTAGTAGCGGTAGGTCTCAAAGCCGAGGCCGACACTTCCCAGCAGCGGGAAATGGACCGGCCAGGTAGGGTCGCTGACCCAGACCCTGGCGTCGGGAGCGGCCGCGCGAATAATCTCGGCACCGATGCGCAGTGCGCCGCAGCCGCCGGGTGCCTGGACACTGCCGACCCGCCTGTCCCGCAGCACCGGGCTGTCCGCACCCAGCACCAGGCGCTGCATGCCCAGGTTGAAAGCCTCGTCGCCAGCCGGGGGCATGTAGGCCTTGGTGACTTCCTCCGCCACCAGTGCCCGCTGCGCCTCCCGCACCGCGCCGAACACAGGGCACAAACCCTGCTCATCCATGTAGATGCCTATCGTCAGATCCACCCGGTCGGGGTTCGGATCCGCGCGACAGGCGGCGGCGAGGCCGAGGATAGTGTCAGCCGGCAGGCGTTCCAGTTTATCCAGCATAGGTTTTCGCTCCGTCGGGCAGCCGCGGTCACACTGGCCGCGGCGCCGCTTGTCCAGGATTTACAGTTCTGCCAGCAATGCCGTCAGGAACTGCCAGAAGGGTGCAACGGTGTCTATCTGCAGGCGCTCGGTGGGTGAATGCGCACCCCGGATCGTGGGACCGAAGGACAGTATATCCATATCCGGCTTCTTGCCCTTGAGTATTCCGCACTCCAGGCCGGCGTGGATCGCTTTCACCGCCGGTCGCAGCCCGAACATGCGCTCGTGCAGGGCCTCGGCCCGGGCCAGCAGGGGGCTGTCGAAATCAGGCTGCCAGCCCGGGTAGGACGACGCTTCGGTCACCGTCAGGCCGGACAGTCTCGCCAGTGCCTTTACCTGCTGTTGCAGCGGGAGGCTCTGGGTCTCATTGAAAAAGCGGAAGCTGGATTCCACCATCAAGTCGCCCTTTACCAGGCGCAACTGCGCAAAATTGATACTCAGGTCCACCAGCTCCGCCGGCTGCACCAGGTTGTAGGCCTGGGCGCCGTGGGGGAACAGGGCGATCAGGTCGAGCACCGCGCGGGTGTCCCCTGCACTGAGCACCTGCTCGATGCCTGTCGGTTGCAGTGTCAGCTCCAGGGCGGCATCCGCCGCGGGCAGATAACCCAGCCACTGGGCCTGCAACTCCCGCAGGCCGGCCTGTAAGCGCGCCCCGCCACCGGCGGGGCAGCTGAAGCTCAGGACGCCCTCCCGCGGAATGACATTGTGCGCCAGCCCCGCGTCGAAGTGCGCCAGCTGGGCGCCTTCCACCCCCGCCAGGCATTGCCCCAGCAGCTTGATCGCATTACCCAGCTGCTGGTGAATCTGGATACCCGAGTGTCCACCCGCCAGCCCCTTCAGCGACAACTGCCACTGCTCGCTGTTCGCGGGCGGCGGGGCCGTCCCGAAGGTGCGATGCATCTGCCAGTCCCCGGCACCGGCGCAGCCCACGTACAATTCGTGCCAGTCCTCGGTATCGAGGTTCAGCATGAGCCTGCCGGTCAGGAGGCCGGGGTCGAGATTCAGTGCTCCGCCCAACCCTGTCTCCTCGTCCACAGTGAACAGCAACTCCAGCGGCGGGTGCGCCACCTCCGGATCCGTCATCAGTGCGAGCGCCGCCGCGCAACCCACACCGTTGTCGGCGCCCAGGGTGGTCCGGTCGGCCATCACCCAGCCGTCGACAACCTGCAGGCCCAGGGGCTGGCGGGTGAAGTCGTGGTCCTTGTCCCCGGTTTTTACCGTCACCATATCCAGGTGGTTCTGGATGATGACCGCCGGCCGATCCTCCCTGCCCGCAGTGGCGGCTACCGAAACCAGCAGGTTGCCGGTCGCATCCATACGCCAGCTATGGCCGCCCTGTTCCGCCAGGTCGATCACATACTGGCGCACCGCCGCCTCCTGCTTCGACGGCCGGGGTATTTGGGTGATCTGGTAGAAATGCTCCCACAGCTGGGCGGGCTCAACGGGGTACTGTGCCGGTTTCAAAATGAGGCTCCTCAACGAGAAACGGGAGTATACCCGAGGGGACGACAGAGCCTCTACCGCCGGGCGCGCTGTGATAACCTGCACCCGCGTTCAAACCCACTCCAGGCCGACCGTATGAACAAGCGCTACATCACCCCACAGCAACTGCTGACAGATGCGTTCGCACTGGCCTGGCAGGTATTTGAAAGCGGCTTCCGGCCGACCTGCATCGTCGGAGTCTGGCGGGGTGGGACCCCGGTGGCTATAGCGTTACACGAGCTGTTGCAGGTACTGGGCGTCCGCGCGGACCACACCGCGATACGCACCCGCTCCTATACCGGCATAGGGCAGCGCGACGATGCGGTGCAGGTGGACGGGCTGGACTACCTGACAGGCCGCCTGGGCAGGGACGATGCCCTGCTGCTGGTAGATGATGTCTACGACAGCGGCCTGTCGCTGGCGCAGGTCTGCGCCGATTTGCACCGGACCTGCGGCCCGGATACCCCGACCATCCGGATCGCAACGCCGTACTTCAAGCCCGGCAACAACCGCAGCGGGCGCGACCCGGATCATTATCTGCACACCACCGATGACTGGCTGGTTTTCCCCCACGAACTGGAGGGCCTGACCCCGGCGGAACTGGCCGCGCACAAGCCGGAACTGGCCGCACTGCTACCCCAGTTGGCACCACTCCTGGTGAACGAACGCTAAACCGGGCTTTTTTCACAGAATTGAAGGGCACTTTTCACGCCCCATAAGGGTCATAGGGTCATACACTTAAACCGGTATTGACTACCTAATCAATCGAGTGACCCATGAACAAACCGCACGATGGCAGGCCCAGCCTGGTTGAATTTCTCGGCAGCATCAAGTTTTCCCGGGAACAGCCCGCAGCGACCGAGGCCGGCGAAACGCAGCAGCAGTTCGCCCGACTGCAGCCCCTCACCCGTCGCAAGCGTCGCAGCGAGGACTCCCAGCTGATACGCAGCGCCAACTAGCGACGCTGCACTGGGCTTCAGGCGTCGGCGAGACGCACGAAGGGCTTGATATACTCACTGGTGCACAGCGCCCAACGCTCGTGCGGCTCCACCAGGTGATTGGCGATAACCGCAAACACCAGCGGATTGAACGGAAAACCCACGTGACTGGCCATGACCGCCATATTGGTGACATAGCGCGGGTCGCCCTCACACCTGGCAATCCCCGCCCCGACAATACCATCCGATTCACTGTACAGGGCCAGTACGGGTACCCGTAGCTCACCATCGCTGTAGGTATAGGCTACCCAGCGGGCCAGGGCCTCCTCGTCCACCGCCACCTTGTTGTCGTAAGCGCGCCCCATCAGGTTGTAGATGGAGGTGCCCCGTGGATCGCCGTAGGGCGTACCCAGGGTAATGACCTGGCGAATCCACTGGGGAAAGCGATGCGCCAGGGCTACCGAATACAAGCCCCCCAGGCTCCAGCCGATCAGGCTGACCTTACAGCCAGTGGCCAGGTACTCGGCCTCGATCTTTTTCGCGATCTGGTCTTCGGTGCGCCGGCGATGGGCCAGGAAGTCATCGAGGCTGGCGGGGCGCACCTCACTGGCATTGCGACCCAGCCCCCAGGGAATGGCGTTGTATCCACGTTTTTTGAGGAATTTCCGCAGGTTGGCGGTCGAGCCGTCCGCACCCATAAAGCCCGGTACGGTCATGATGGTATGCCCATCCCCGCGGGGCAGCCTGTTCAGTACGGGCGCCAGCATTGCGCTGCTGCCCATTTCCAGAACCACCCGGCCGAACTCCATAACACTGTGCCGCAGCCGGGGTGGGCTTACGTCCCTCGTCCGGGTATAGCGCGGTGCGTTCATGAGCACCCCCTCCTGTGAGACATCGACTACCATTGTGGCCAGTATCGGCCGCGAATACAGCAAAAACCCCCAGCTACGGGTTTAATATTTCATGCTAGAATTACCCGCTTTGCCTATCCCCATAGAGCCAACCCGGGCCTGAAACGGCCGTTTTCCGTGACTGACGTGACTGATTCCCGCGACGACATCTACGCCCACCCCGCTGCCGACAACCCCGCAGACCCGGTGGCGGGCACCGGTCTGTTCAGCTTCGACGAGAGTGTCGCCAGGGTGTTCCCCGACATGATCCGGCGCTCGGTGCCGGGCTATGCCACCATCGTTTCCATGACGGGGCTGCTCGCGGGACGCTATGCCACGGCGGGCAGCACAGTCTACGACCTCGGTTGTTCACTCGGCGCCTCGAGCCTGGCCATGCGCCAGAATATCCGCGAGGCGGATTGCCGGATAGTCGGCGTGGACAACTCCGCCGCCATGCTCGAACGCTGCCGCAGCATCATCGACACCGATACCCATCACACGCCGGTGGACCTGGTATGTGGCAACCTGCAGGACGTCGCCATCGAAAATGCCAGCGTGGTGGTGCTCAATTTCACCCTGCAATTCGTTCCCCGGGAACAGCGCGACGCGGTGCTGAAGCGTATTTACCGCGGCCTGCTGCCCGGCGGCATCATGGTCCTGTCGGAAAAAGTCACCTTTGAAGACCCCCACCTGGATGAGCTGAATATCGACCTGCACCACCAGTTCAAGCGAGCCAATGGCTACAGCGAGCTGGAAATCGCGCGCAAGCGCAACGCCATCGAGAACGTGCTCCTGCCCGAAACCCTGGCCCGCCACCGCCAACGCATTGCCGCTGCCGGCTTCAGCAGTTGCGATGTCTGGTTCCAGTGCTTCAACTTCGCTTCACTGATCGCCCTCAAGTGATCGACTACCAGCCCCTCATCGACCGCTGGCAGGGAGGCGACCTGGACGCCTGGGCGCAATTGCTGCCCGACCAGGTCGCCCGGGGCCTGTGCACCCGGCGTTACGGCGACCTGCCCCGCTGGCTGCAGGTGCTGGCAGACCTTCCCGACCTGGAGCCCGACTACACCAGGCTGGACAGCGCCCGGGTGGGGGCAGGCAGCGAGAGTAACCTGCCCGGTGACATCGAAAACCTGTTGCGCAGCACGCTGCAGGGCCTGCATCCCTGGCGCAAGGGCCCGTTCGAGCTGTTTGGCGTGCATATCGATACCGAATGGCGATCTGACTGGAAGTGGGATCGCCTGGCCGCCGCCATCGACGACCTGGGCGGCCGCCGGGTGCTGGACGTGGGCTGCGGCAGCGGCTACCACTGCTGGCGCATGCTCGGCGCCGGCGCGGCCGAGGTGATCGGCATCGACCCCACTCCCCTGTTCGTGGTGCAGTACTGGGCCCTGCAGAAGTACCTGCAGCGGGACGAGGTGTGGGTACTGCCCGCAGGCATCGAACAGCTGCCGGCAAAACTGCAGGCCTTCGATACGGTCTTTTCCATGGGCGTGCTCTACCACCGGCGCTCCCCCATGGACCACCTGCTGGAACTGCGGGACTGCCTCCGGCCAGGTGGCCAGCTGGTGCTGGAAACCCTGGTGATCGAGGGCGGCCCGGGCGCCACCCTGGTCCCCCGGGGCCGCTACGCCCGCATGGGCAACGTCTGGTTCCTGCCAAGCGTTGACACCCTGCTGGGCTGGCTGCGCAAGCTGGGCTTTCTCGATACCAATCTGGTGGACGTCACGGTGACCTCAACCGAAGAGCAGCGCTCCACCGACTGGATGCGCTTCCACTCCCTGGCGGACTTCCTCGACCCGGCGGACAGCACCAGATCCATCGAGGGGTATCCGGCGCCGCGGCGGGCGATTGTTACGGCGCGGGTGCCTGGTGATTGGGAACCGGGCGAGTTTTAGATGGGTTGAGTTCCTCGCTGCCACGATCTCTGGTTTCGTGGTCACTATCCGCCGCGAGCATCTGGTGTTAATGGCTGGGACACGCCGCAAGTACGTCCATGTAGGCTCGTGTCGGCCATCCATGGCCTCCAACGGTCCCAGCCATTAACACCAGATACCCGCTGCTACCATTGTGCTTCAAGACGAGTCTCACCACGGGAGGAAAACTTGGAAGCCAATCGCGGCGCAAAACCACATCAAGTAATTCTCGATACAAGGGCGTGGCCGGGGAGCGGGTCCTCGAAAAAATCAGGCCGCGCTTAGCGGAGCAAACAAAAGTGGGGCTTTCTGCGAGGACTGTCCGAGTCCCGATTTTTTGCGCAGCAAAAAATGGTCGAGTTCCGCAGCAGCCACTTTTGTTTGCGCAGCTGCGGCCTTTTCGAGGACCCGCTCCCCGGTCGCGCCCGCCTCGCCGAACAGAAACCAGCTTGCGCATGTGAGCTGAAAATACTCAGCTAATGGCGTCCATCAGTGCAGCGACTTGTCCACCTGGTGATCCTGGAACACACACTCGAACACATCGCGGAAAGTGCGGGCAAAATGCACGTTGATACCCTCGCGCAGATAGTCCGGCAGCTCCTCGAAATCGCGGCGGTTGCCGTGGGGCAGGATCAGTTCCATGATCTTGCTGCGCCGGGCGGCGATCACCTTCTCGCGGATACCGCCCACCGGCAACACCTGACCGGTGAGAGTGAGTTCCCCCGTCATGGCCAGCGGCCGCTTGATACGCTCCTTGCGCGCCAGCGACACCAGCGCGGTGGCAATGGTAATGCCGGCACTGGGCCCATCCTTGGGGGTTGCGCCCTCCGGGACGTGCAGATGCACCATGCTGATGTCGAAAAAATCCGGGTGGCAGCGATAGTCCTTCAGGTGAGCTGACACATAGCTGTAGGCGATCTCTGCAGACTCCTTCATCACGTCCCCCAGCTGGCCGGTCATCTTGAAGCCCCGGTTCAGGGTGTGGATCTGGGAGGACTCGATCGCCAGGGTAGCGCCGCCCATGGCGGTCCAGGCCAGGCCGGTGGCCACACCGAGGCCGCGCAGGGGCTTGTCCGGCTGGAACGGGGGCTTGCCCAGAAGGTCATCGATATCCTTCTTGCCGATACGCAGCTTTTCATCGCCCCCATCGAGCATGCGCACGATGGACTTACGCATGATACGCGAAAGCTGTTTTTCCAGGGTGCGCACCCCCGCCTCGCGGCAGTAGGAATCGATCACGTATTTGAGGGCCGCCTCATTGACCCTGAGCTGATCCTCGGAGAGCCCGTGGCGCTCGAGCTGGCGCGGCCACAGGTGATTTTTCGCGATCGCCAGCTTCTCCTCCGCGACGTACCCGGACAGACGCAGGGTTTCCATCCGGTCCAGCAATGGTCCGGGAATGGTATCGAGCTGGTTGGCGGTACAGATGAACAGCACCTTGGACAGGTCCACCCGCAGATCCAGGTAGTGGTCGAGAAACTCGCTGTTCTGTTCCGGGTCCAGCACTTCCAGCAAGGCCGAGGCGGGGTCCCCCTGGTAGGAGGCGCCGATCTTGTCGATCTCATCCAGCATGATCACCGGGTTGGCGACCTTGACCTCTTTCAGTGCCTGCACGAACTTGCCCGGCATGGCCCCGATATAGGTGCGCCGGTGGCCCTTGATTTCCGCCTCGTCACGCATGCCGCCCAGGCTGAAGCGATAAAACTCGCGGCCCAGCGCATCCGCCACCGAACGCCCGATACTGGTCTTGCCCACACCGGGGGGGCCTACCAGCAACAGGATGGAGCCCGAGATCTCGCCCTTGAAAGAACCCACGGCCAGGAACTCGAGAATGCGATCTTTCACATCCTCAAGGCCCTCGTGGTGCTCATTGAGAACCTTGCGGGCATGCTTCAGATCGAGTTGGTCTTCGGTGTGCACCCCCCAGGGCACCGAGGTGGCCCAGTCCAGGTAATTGCGGGTCACGCCGTATTCAGGTGAGCCTGTCTCCAGCACCGAGAGCTTGCGCAGTTCCTCCTCGATGCGCCGGGTCGCAGGCTCCGGGAGGGTGAGATCGCGGATGCGCTCCTCGAACATCTCCACATCGGTGGTGCGATCATCCTTGGAAATGCCGAGTTCCTTCTGGATGATTTTCATCTGCTCACGGAGGAAAAACTCGCGCTGCTGGGCAGAGACTTTCTCGTTCACCTGGCTGGTAATCTGGCCCTGCAGCTCCGCGACCTCCCGCTCCTTGCGCAGCAGTCCAAGCACTTTTTCCATGCGCGACACCAGCGGCAGGGTGTCCAGAATCTCCTGCAACTGATCGCCGGAAGCCGTCGTCAAAGCGGCCGAAAAATCCGCCAGCAGGCTGGGCTGGTTGGGACTGAAGTTGGCCAGGTACTGTTTCAGCTCTTCGCTGTAAAGCGGATTGAGGGGCAGCAGCTCCTTTATTTCCTTTATCAAGGCCATGGTATAGGCCTTGATCTCATCGGACTCCCGGTCACCCTGGCTGCGCGGATATTCCACCTGCACCCGGTAGGGCGGCTTGTCGCTCAGCCAGCGCACGATACGGAAACGTTTGACGCCCTGGGCCAGGAACTGGCCGCGCTGTTCCGCCAGCGGCGACCGGTGCAGCCGAACCACACAACCCATTTCAGGGAACTGGCGCAGATCGACCCCGGCGGGATCGGCCTGCTTGACGAATGACAGTCCAATCAGGCCGTGTCCGGCCTTGCCCACCGCCTCGAGGGTGGAGGCCCACTGTTCGGGATTGATTGCCACCGGCTGCACCTGCCCCGGAAAAAACGGGCGGTTGGGAATGGGCATCAGGCAGAGGGTTTCCGGCAGCACATCGTCAGCTACCGCCGGGGTATGCGCCTCTGAGTGGGAAGACAACACCTCCCCGTCTGTCGCGTCATCGCGCTCAGTCATCATTTACGGGCCCTTAATCAGCAATCAGGATAGTCCTGTTTATATGAGGGTCGGCAGGGGATTTTCAAGCCGGGAGCGATACATGTGATTCTACGGCAGCCCATCCGGGGGTATACTTCAGCTCCAGTGACGCACCCATGTTCGCACACGGACCAGGCGAGGAACCATTCAGTGAATATAGACCAGCTTTCCACCGACGAGCTGCAGTCAGAATTGACCGGACTGCTCGAGCAGTACGACGCGCTCGGCAAAAAAGGGCTGGCGCTGGACCTCACCCGGGGCAAACCCTGCACCGGGCAGGTAGCACTGTCCGATGGGCTCGACGGCATCCTGCGCGGCGACTACAAGGCCGCCGACGGGACGGACACCCGCAACTACGGCGGGCTGGAAGGGCTGCCCGAAGCCAGGGCCCTGTTCGGTTCTGTGCTGGGACTGGGCGCCGAGGAAACACTGGTCGGCGGCAATTCCAGCCTGACCATGATGTACCAGGTGGTGGAGTTTGCCCTGAGCGAGGGCCTGCGGGGACCCGGTACCGCCTGGGGCAACAGCGACAGCGTCAAATTCCTCTGCCCGGTGCCCGGCTACGACCGGCATTTTGCTATCTGCGAACACCTGGGCATCGAGATGATTCCTGTGCCAATGCTGGACAGCGGCCCCGATATGGATAAGGCGGAGGCCCTGGTCAGGCAGGACGAATCCATCAAGGGCATCTGGTGCGTGCCGCGCTTTTCCAACCCCACCGGCTGTGTCTACGACGACCCTACCGTGGAGCGCATGGCGCAACTGCCGAAAATAGCCGGGGACAACTTCCTGGTGATGTGGGACAACGCCTACGCGGTACACAGCCTGTACGAGGATGCCCCGGCGCTGGCGCCGATCGACAGGTACTGCCGTGAACACGGCACGATGGACAACGTGTTCCAGTTTGGCTCCACCTCGAAAGTCACCCTCGCGGGAGCCGGCGTGGCATTTCTGGGCAGCAGCAGGCAGAACCTGGCGGCGCTGACGAAACACCTGGGTTACCAGATGATCGGCCCGGACAAGGTCAACCAGCTGCGGCACGTCCGCTTCCTGCAGAACCTGGACACGCTGGCCGCGCATATGGCCGGGCACGCCGGGTTTATCCGCCCCCGTTTCGAGACGGTGCTGGCCGCCCTCGAAAGCGAACTGGCCGGCACCGGCATGGGGAGCTGGACGCATCCGCGCGGCGGCTACTTCATCTCCTTCGATACCCTGCCGGGACTTGCCAGTGAAGTGGTCAGGCTGGCGGGCGCCATCGGCGTCAAACTGACCCCGGCGGGGGCGACCTACCCCTACGGTATCGATCCGGGTGACAGCAATATCCGCCTGTCGCCCACCTTTCCCGACGAGCAGGCGGTGGCAGAGGCGGTTGAGGCTTTCATCCTGTGTGTGCGCATAGCGTCCGTCAGGCACAAGCTCCATCCCCAGCCCGGCGGGCAGCATCCCGCCTAGATGAAATACCTCGTCTTCATTTTGCTCGTTTTCTCCAGCACGGCGTTTGCCCAGACGAGGCTGTACGTGTTCGACTGTGGGTCCCTGCGCCTGGACAGCCTGGCGATGTTTGGCCTCGAGGAACACGAATCGGACGTCAGGGAGATGTTCGTGCCATGCTACCTTGTGGAGCACGCCCGGGGCCGATTACTGTGGGACGGGGGACTGCCCAAAACGGTTGCGGATGCGGATGGCGATGTCGCCCTGGAGGGAGGGTCGATGGCTTATCAGACCTGGATCGTCGACCAACTCGCGGCTATGGGTATCGCCCCCGGGCAGATAGACCATGTCGCCTACTCCCACCTGCACTTCGACCACGCCGGCGCCGCAAACGCCTTTGTCGATACCAATGTCATCATGCAACGCAAGGAGTGGGATTCCGCGTTCGGTGGCGGCGAGGGCTTTGTCGACACCTCGCTGTTCGATGCGATCAAGCCGGACAATGTCACCTTCATAGATGGTGACCACGATGTTTTCGGCGACGGTACCGTGCAGCTGGTTTTCGCCCCGGGACACACGCCCGGCCACCAGTTGTTGTTGGTGGAACTGGAAAATACCGGCCGCGTCCTGCTGTCCGGAGACCTCTACCACACCCGCGCCAATCGCCGCCTGCGCAAGGTGCCAACCTTCAACCACGACGCCGGGCAGACGCTGGAATCCATGGATAAAATAGAGGCACTGCTGGCGGAGTCCGGGGCCACGTTGTGGATAGAACACGACAAGGCATTGGCCGACACGCTGAAAAAGGCCCCGGCCTATTACGATTGAGCGCCGCGGTTCAGCGGCTGCCGCCTCAGTAGGGGTTGTCCGGCTCCAGTTCGAAGGTTTCCACCATCCAGTCAAAGTAAAGGCCGCTGGAGAGGAAGTCCTGGTAGATCTCGTTGACCAGGTTGACCAGCTTTTTCACGGCGTAGTCGACGTCACCATCCAGGACGTGCAGCGTCAGGGCGACGTCACCGCCACGGTTGTAGGTTTTGAGCGCGACCTTGTTGCGGTCGCAGCGGCGGTGGTCCGGCAGGGCCTCGTCCTGGCGGGCTGCCAGCCAGGCCTTCAGTGCCCGGTACATGGCGGAATCGGCCGGCACCGCCGGCAGCACACAGCTGATGCGCAGGCTCTGCTTCGCCTCGTTCCACACCCACTCGAACAACTGGTCGCGGTGCCAGCGCAGCAGGAAGCGAGCGCGTCCCGGTCCCTGCTGCCGGCGGCTGAAACCGCTGAAGATACCGCGGCCGGCATAATACTCCAGCAGGTCCCCGACCTGCTCCGCGGCGCCCATCAGTGGGCTACTGCACCCACGCCCGGTTCCGCATTGAGGGAAACGCCCGGCGGATAATCCCGCGGGGAGGTAAATTCCTTCAAAGCCTGGCAGTTGATCAGGCTGGATACCTTCTGGTCCCGTGCCAGTTTCCAGGCCCGCGCCAGCGCGGCGCGAAACTCCTCGACGCTGCGCACATATTCGCCGTTGGCGCCCAGGCCCCGGGCCATCTGGTCGTAGCGCAGGTTTTCCTGGAACAGGTACATCTGCAGCGACCGGGCGGAGCGAGCCGCATTGGTCCAAACGCCCCAGGCATTGTTGTTGTAGACGATGGTGATCGTCGGCAACCCGTACTTGGCGGCCGTGTCGAGCTCGAACATGCTGTAGGCCACGCCGGCATCACTGGTCACACAGATCGTCGGCGCACCCTCGTAGCCTTTCTGCGGGCCGACACCCCGCTGCACGGCGGCGCAGGCGCCCATCATCATCGACATATCCGGCCCGATGGCCCCGTACTGGTAGGGAGGCACGATCATCTGCCCCGGACGCCGGGCCCGCAGATAGCGACCGGAAAACAGGCCGATGGTCCAGCCGCCACCACCGGCGACCACCGCCAGGCGATCGTCGGTGCCGTTATCGATAAAATGCTGTGTCTCGTGGCTGATCACCGCGGGGTGCAGGTGATTGGTCTTCTTGCTGTATTCCAGGCCCAGCCGATAGGTATCGTCGATATGCGCCTGGTAGGCCTGTTTGGCTTTGGCGATTTCGTCAACCCAGGCGGGGCGCTTCTTGCCTTTGACGGCATCCTGCAGGGCCTCGAGGAAAAGGGCCTCGTCGCTGACCACACCCAGGTCCAGCGGCCAGTTGCGCCCCAGGTCATTCTGGTCCGGGTGGACCCGGATGGTCTTGATGTCCGGGCTCAGGCGGTACTCGCCGGGGCTGGGCATGCAGTACTGGCCGATGAAGATCACCAGGTCCGCACTCAGCAGCGCGTCCGGCGCCGCCATCACGCACAGGCGGTGATCGTCGGAAATGGCGCCACGGGTCGGCCCCGAGGTCGCCACCGCAATGTCGCCCTTCTCCGCCACCTTGACCAGGGCGTCCCAGCCCCTGCGCTGGAACACGCCCTGTCCCGCCACGATCAGCGGACGCTGGGCCTTGTCGATCATTTTCACCACCTGGGCGATTTCGCCGGGTCCCGCGCAGGGCCGGGAGGTACTGCGATACTGGGTCTTGTCGTAATAGTCCTTGAGCTCATCGGGGCTCTTGAAGCGCGCCCGGGCCACCTCCGCGGGAAAATCCAGGTGCACCGGACCCGGTATGCCTGATTTCAGTTCGCGAAAGGCATAGCCGCCGTATTCATGCACACGGGAGGGGTCGATCAAACGCTTGCCGTATTTCTTGATGCCGGTGGTGAGGGGTTGCTGGTAACCGGTCTGGATGAAGGCCTCGCGGTCATCGCCGGCAATCATCATATTGCTGGCCAGCACCAGCAGCGGCGTGCGCGCGGCGTTGGCGGCGGCGATATTCATGATCATATTGGCAAACCCGGGTCCCTCGGTGCCCGAGGTGGCGGTAACCTCCCCCGTGGCGCGGGAGAAGCCGTCGGCCATGGCACACATGGAGCCCTCCATGCGCCCGCCGTAGGCGGGAATACCGGCCGCCGCCATGGCATTGATGACCGTGTAGTTGCCGGGACAGCAGAACAGGGCCGCCAGCTCCTCCTTGACACAGACCTGGGCAAAAACCTCCGCCCCGCTCATGCCGCGCCCCTCGAATTTGCCCGGGACCGGGGCCTCGTCCAGCGAGGCGGTGAAGTCGACGGGTATCCGGATGGACGGAATGGTGGCATCGGCCAGATTCAGCTCGTCAGCGGTAAAGGCTTTGGCACTGGCGCCCGCGGCAACCGCAGCGCCCACGCCCGCCGCGGATTTGAGCAGGAAATCCCGGCGTGAACTGTTCGGCATGGCTGCCTCGCTCTCCCTGCCCTGGTCGGCCTGTTGCTCCGGCTTGCTCATACTGTTCTCCTTATGCTTGTTTTCGCGAATATCGCGGCTATATGACGACTATCCGCGCCGCTTCAGGGCTGTTCCGCCCACAGGCTCTTGACGAAATAGACCATGTCCCACACCGCCTCATCGCTGCCCACCACCGGGCGCCAGGCAGGCATGGCCACACCGGCGCCGTTGGCGATGCTGTTGTAGATATCCTGGTCCGAATGTCCGTTGTAGTAATCCACCGGCATTGTCAGGTCGGTGGCGTCGGCAATCACGTCGAGCTGGGCGCGGCCGTCCCGGCCGTGGCACTCGGTGCAGTACTGCTGGAACAACTGGGCGCCGCGCTCGACAGCGGCCGCATCGGCGGGTGGCGGGTCCGCCGCAAGCGCCCCCCCGGCCGGAACCGCGAGAAGCAGGGCGAGCTGGCCCAGGACGGTACTGATTCGAAGGTTTCGCAACAGGACGTTGACTGGAAGGCGCATGAGGTTTCTCCTGAATTCTTATTGAAGCAGCATAGTAGCTTAACCGGCTTCTTCAATTATTCAGACATCGCGTCAAGTTATCCTGTGGCACCACCGGACAGGCATATCCGGTAAGTAACGGTGGCTCTACTCCTCGCTCCCGCGCTGCCCGGGGGAGATGCCGGAGAAGGGAAAGCTGGCGACATTGCCCCCGGCGGGCGAGTCGGACACCTTGCCGCTGCCTTCCTTGTCGACCTCATCGATGCGGATGATCGCCTGCAGCGGGATGTAGCTGCGCTTCACCCCGTTGAACTCGTTCTTGAGTTTTTCCTCGCCCGGGTCCACGACAATCTTGGAGCGCTCGCCGAAGACGAACTCCTCGACCTCGATAAAGCCCCACATATCGCTCTGGTAGATCTGCCGGGCGAACACCTCGAACACCTGGTTGCCGTTCTGGAAAATCACCTTGTAGACGGGTTGGCTTGCCATGCTTTCCTCATTCGATGGCCGTGCAGGAGGGACCTGCTCAGACCACCTGTTTCAGGGGGCGGCAATATTACCACCGTGAACGGAGAATACCAGCCGGGGTGGGTTTCGACGATGTTCCTCTGTATAATCCGCTGCCTTTTTGAGTATGGATCAATAATCAGCGGATTGCCCGCTGTCGAGGTCAGGTGAGCAAAAAACTTTATATCAAGACCCACGGCTGCCAGATGAACGAGTACGACTCGGCACGGATGCGGGATTTGTTACAGGAAAGCCATGACCTGGTCCCCACCGACAACCCGGAGGATGCCGACGTCCTGTTGCTAAATACCTGTTCTATAAGGGAAAAAGCACAGGAAAAGGTATTCCACCAGCTGGGGCGCTGGAAGCACCTGAAGCAGAAGAAGCCCGGTCTGATCATCGGCGTGGGCGGCTGCGTGGCCAGCCAGGAGGGCGCGGAAATCGGCCGGCGGGCTCCCTATGTCGACCTGGTATTCGGTCCCCAGACCCTGCACCGGCTGCCCGAGATGATGGAGCGGCGCGGCCCCGGCGGTACCGTCGTGGTTGACATCAGCTTCCCCGAGATCGAGAAATTCGATCGCCTGCCGGAACCGAAGGTGGAAGGCCCCAGCGCCTTCGTATCGGTGATGGAGGGGTGCAGCAAGTACTGCACCTTCTGCGTGGTGCCCTATACCCGCGGCGAGGAAGTGTCGCGGCCGCTGGACGACGTGATTGCGGAAATCGCCCACCTGGCCGCCGGCGGGGTGAAAGAGGTCAACCTGCTGGGGCAGAATGTAAACGCCTATCGCGGTGACAACCACCTGGGCGAAACCGTCGATTTTGCCGAGCTGCTCCACGTGGTGGCCCGCATCCCGGGTATCGAGCGCATTCGCTACACCACCTCTCACCCGGTGGAGTTTTCCGATGCGCTGATCGAGGCCTACGCGGACATACCGCAGCTGGTGGACCACCTGCACCTGCCGGTGCAGAGCGGCTCCGACCGGATCCTGATGGCCATGAAGCGCGGCCACACCGTGCTGGAATACAAGTCCAAAATCCGGCGCCTGCGCAAGCTGCGCCCGAACATCAGCATCTCCTCGGACTTCATCATCGGCTTCCCGGGGGAGACGGAGGCGGACTTCGCCGCCACCATGAAGCTGGTAGAGGAGATCGGCTTCGACAACTCCTTCAGCTTCGTCTACAGCGCCCGCCCCGGCACGCCCGCGGCGGAACTGCCCGACGATACCGACGAGAACACCAAGAAGCAGCGCCTGCAGGTGCTGCAAACCCGGATCAACCAGCACGCCAGGCGAATCAGTGAGGGCATGGTGGGCAACCGGGAAACAGTCCTGGTGACCGGCGTCTCCAAGAAAGACCCCGGCCAGTTGCAGGGGCGTACCGAGAACAACCGGGTGGTCAACTTTTCCGCCACCGACCAGGGCTTGATCGGCCAGTTCGTCGAGGTGGAGATCCTCGAGGCCCTGCCGAACTCCCTGCGCGGCTTGCTGGCCGGTTGACGCAGGTGATTTCCCGTATATCCTTAACTTCTTTACTACTGCCCTGCGCGGCCGCCCATTATTTTGACTAGCGACCCCTCCCAGACAACGTCTACGCAGCATACCCTGACCCTGGAACCCAATGATGCGCGCCACCTGGCGGTGCTTTGCGGCCAGCTGGACAGTCACCTGCGCCAGATCGAACGCCGCTTCGGCCTGTCGATCAGTGCCCGCGGCAACCAGTTCCTGCTCGAGGGCCCGGCGGACGAGGTGACGGCCGCAGCGCGCCTGCTCAGGCACCTGTACGCGGAAGTGTGCCTGGGCGTTGAGCTCACCCCGGAATCCCTGCACCTGCAGTTGCAGCACACCGAGCTCGAGCACCTGATCGAGCTCGAATCGGACCCGGACCAGCCGGTGCAGGCTATCCGGGTGATACGCACCAAGCGCGCCCCCATCAAGCCCCGCGGCAAGAACCAGCAGGGCTATGTGCGCACCATCGGGCAGTGCGATATCAATTTCGGCATCGGGCCCGCGGGCACCGGCAAGACCTACCTGGCGGTCGCCTGCGCCGTGGAGGCCCTGCTGGAAGACCGGGTGCGGCGCATCCTGCTGGTACGCCCGGCGGTGGAGGCCGGCGAAAAACTCGGCTTCCTGCCGGGCGACCTGAGCCAGAAAATCGACCCCTACCTGCGCCCCCTGTACGATGCACTGTACGAGATGCTCGGCTTCGAAACGGTCAACAAGTACATCGAACGCCACGTCATCGAGGTGGCCCCGCTGGCATTTATGCGCGGTCGCACCCTCAACAACTCCTTCATCATCCTGGACGAGGCACAGAACACCACCCGGGAACAGATGAAAATGTTCCTCACCCGGATCGGCTTCGGCTCGACCGCGGTGATCACCGGCGACGCCACCCAGATCGACCTGCCCAAGGGCTCACCCTCCGGCCTCACCCACGCCAGCAATGTGCTGGACGGGGTAGAGGGCATCGGTTTTACCTATTTCGGCAGCAAGGATGTGGTGCGCCACCCGCTGGTGCAGCGTATTGTCGAGGCCTACGACAGCCACGAAGACAAGGCCACACCACTGGACAGGACCCGGCGATGAACCTCACGGTCGACATCCAGTGCGCCAGCGCCGAGCCCGTGCCCGACGAGGACGACTTACGCAGCTGGATAGCGGCCGCCCTGGCCAGCCAGCAAGCGCGGGGTGATACCGAAATCACTGTGCGCCTGGTCGACGCCCCGGAAATGGCCAGCCTGAACAAGACCTACCGCGGCAAGGAGGGCCCCACCAACGTCCTGTCCTTCCCGGCAGACCTGCCACCCGAACTCGATCTGCCCCTGCTGGGTGACCTCGTCATCTGTGCCCCCGTGGTTGCGGCAGAAGCGCGGGCGCAACACAAGAGCCCGGACGCCCACTGGGCCCATATGGCGGTGCACGGCACGCTGCACCTGCTGGGCTATGACCACCTTGAAGAAAACGAAGCGATCACCATGGAAGCCCTTGAAACCGCCATACTGGCGGACCTCCACTACCCCTGTCCCTACCAGGCCAACCTACCTCGGGAGGACTCCCTGGCATGAGCGACGATCGATCAGGCAACGATACCGGCGAGAAATCCTGGATCAGCAAGTTTGCCGTGCTGTTTTCTTCCGAGCCGCGCAACCGCAAGGACCTGCAGGATATCCTGGCGATCGCGGTCGACAATGAAATCATCGACGGCGACGCGCGCAGCATCATGGAAGGCGCGATGGAAGTCAGCGACATGCAGGCCCGGGACATCATGATCCCCCGCACCCAGATGGTGGTGATCAAGGCGGACACCTCGCTGGAGGAGATCCTGCCGCACATCGTGCGCACGGCTCACTCGCGCTACCCGGTGGTCGGTGACAGCCTGGATGAAATCTACGGTATCCTGCTGGCCAAGGACCTGCTGCCGCAGATCCTCAACAAGGACCAGAGCGAGTTCAACATCACCGAGCTGCTGCGCCCCTCGGTGGTAGTACCCGAAAGCAAGCGCCTCAACGTCCTGCTGCGGGAGTTTCGCGAGAACCGCAATCACATGGCGATCGTCATCGACGAGTACGGCGGCGTTGCCGGTCTTGTCACCATCGAGGATGTGCTGGAAGAAATCGTCGGCGACATCGAGGATGAGACCGATGCCGAGACCGACCAGTTTATTCGCAAGATCACCGATGATGATTTCTTTATCAAGGCCCTCACTCCCATCGAGGACTTCAACGAGTACTTTGGCACAGACTTCAGCGACGACGACTTCGACACCATCGGTGGACTGGTGATACAGGCCCTTGGGCATATGCCCACCCGCAACGAAACCGCCACCATCGACAAATTCGAGTTCCAGGTGATCAACGCGGACCAGCGCAAGATCCACAGCCTGCGCATGCGGCCGCTGCAAGACTGACCCGGCCTGCTCCCCGATGAAAACCGAACCCGGCCTGCACCCGCTGCTCGTGCTGTTTCTGGCGCCCTTCGCGGGCGCGCTGATAACCCTGTCGCTGGCGCCTTTCAACCTGTGGCCCCTGGGGATCATCAGCTGCGCGCTGTACGCCTACCTGCTGTGCACCTGCAGTGTGCGCGAAGGGGTCTGGCGCAGCTGGCTGTTCGGCCTGGGCATGTTCGGCAGCGGCGTGTCCTGGGTTTATGTCAGTATCCATGACTACGGCGGCGCCGGCCCGGTGCTGGCCACCTTTCTTATCGTGCTGTTCTGCGTCGGCCTGTCGCTGCTGTTCCAGGTCAGTTTCGGCTGGTTCTACGTGCGCTTTGTACGCGCGCTGCCGGGCGGCATGCTGGTGGGCTTTCCCGTCACCTGGGTGTTGGCAGAATGGCTGCGCAGCTGGCTGCTCACCGGTTTCCCGTGGCTTTACCTGGGCTATGCCCACATCGATACGCCGATCTCGGGATGGGCCCCCGTGGTCGGTGTCTACGGGCTGTCATTCATCTGCGCCATGACCGGCATCTGCCTGTTCCTCGCCTGGCGCAGCCGCCAGGCGATCGCCTGCACCACCTACGCCGTTATCGTCATCACCCTGTGGGGCGGCGGCGCGGTGCTCAAACCCATCGAGTGGGTGGCCAGGGGCAGTGAGCAGCCGCTTTCGGTTGTCCTTTACCAGCCCAATGTGCCGCAGGAGCACAAATGGGACCCGGCCTGGTACCAGCCCATATTGCGCCAGCTGCGCGAGGCCAGCGAACCCTGGTACGGCGCCGACATACTGGTTTGGCCGGAAGCCGCCATTCCCAATTTCTACCAGCGCGCCCGGGGGTTTCTGGACCCCATCGCCGAGCGCGCCGCGGTCAATGAAACCACGCTGTTCGTCGGGGTGCCGTTCCAGGCGGAAACGGGCGGAGGCTACTACAACAGTGTGGTCGCCCTGGGCCATGGCACAGGGGTCTACCACAAGCAACACCTGGTGCCCTTTGGTGAGTACGTGCCCCTGGAAGACATGCTGCGCGGCCTGATCGCATTTTTCGACCTGCCGATGTCAGCCTTCAGCTCAGGCCCCGTCGACCAGCCCCCCCTGCGCGCCGGACCCTACCGGGTGGCGCCCTCGGTGTGTTACGAAGTGGTCTACCCCGAGATGGTGGCCCGCAGCGCCCGCAACAGCGACCTGCTCCTGACCGTCAGCAACGACAGCTGGTTCGGCAAGTCCATCGGCCCCCTGCAACACCTGCAAATGGCCCAGATGCGCGCCCTTGAGAACGGCCGCTATATGATCCGCGGCACCAATAACGGCGTGTCGGCCATAATCGACCAGCGCGGCCGGATAGTCGTCCGCAGCAAGCAGTACGTGGAGGCCACCCTGACCGGTGAGGTGGAAGTGATGCTCGGCAACACGCCCTTTGGCATGTTCGGGGTGACTCCGGTGATTGCCGGCTGTGGCATCGCGCTGCTGCTGATGAACCTGATGTACCTGGGCTTCTGGCGCGAGAAAGGCTAGATCAACAGGGCTATTTGGCGGGGGACTGCATGATGAAGTCCTCCAGGTCCTTGTCGACGCCGAACACGTGGCGGGTCAGCCACTCGGTCAGAAAGGTGGAGATAATCTCCCTGAACACCGCATCGGGCTCCTCTTCGACCTGCAGCAGCTGGGTTATCTCCCTGCGGAAGCGCTCGTGGGCCTGGATATGCTCACGCCGGCCGGGGTAGTTCAGCTCCAGCATGTACTGCTCTTCCAGCTTGAAGTGGTAGTCGGTGTAGTCTTCCAGACGGCACAATACCTGCCGGTCTGCTGTCGGTTCCCTGAGCAGATCCAGTATCTCGAACAGAACCTGATGCTGCGCGTCCTGCCAGATGATTTCGCTGGTCTTTCGCATTGGATAAGATTGGACGCTAAAAGCAGATTGCGCCACGATTTGGGTCAACTTTTCCGGTCGCGGGCTGCTTTTCATAGGGCGTTGGTTGCCCTACAGGGCGTTACCGATCGGCTTTAACCCGCCGCCACGGCTCTGCAGGGAAGCGGCCGCTGGACTCGCCGTGAATACATCCGTGTAGGCTCGTATCGGCCATCCATGGCCTCAACGGTCCAGCGGCCTCCCCTTGCAGACCTGCCGCTATCATTCGGTCGTAACATCCGAGACCACCAATGAATGCGCTTTAGATTCGCAGTACATTGGTTTGAACGGTGGAGAGGCACAGCTGTGGAATTTGCCCTTCCAAGACCGTTGAGGACATGGATGGTCCGACAACAAGCCCCCATGGATGGGTTCACGGCGGGTCCCGGAAGGGCTTGTGCCGATCGGCTGAATGACTCGCCGTGCCGACAGCCCACCCAAACCTCGCGGCTACCACCCAATCCATTACTGATAGAATCCGCGCTTCTTTTTACCGGTGACAGGCCCAGCCAATCCCATGGATATCAGGGGTTGCGGCCGGTCGTTACCGTACAGTTAAGGACGAAACCTGAAAGCCGTGATGGATCAAGATTACAAGCCACAGGAACTGGAGGCCGCTGCCCAGCAGCACTGGCTGGCCAACAACAGCTTTGCCGTGCGCCAGGACGACAGCAGGGAGAAATTCTATTGCCTGGCCATGTTCCCCTACCCCAGCGGCAAACTGCACATGGGGCATGTGCGCAACTACACCATTGCCGACGTGATCGCCCGCTACCAGCGCATGCAGGGCAAGAACGTGCTGCAGCCCATGGGCTGGGACGCCTTCGGCTTGCCGGCGGAAAACGCCGCCATCCAGAACAATGTGCCACCGGCGAAATGGACTGCGCAGAACATCGACTACATGCGCACCCAGTTACAGCAGCTGGGGTTTGCCTATGACTGGGATCGCGAGATAGCCACCTGCAACCCCGAATACTACCGCTGGGAGCAGTGGTTCTTCACCCGCCTGTTCGAGAAGGGCCTGGCCTACCGGAAAAAGGCTGAGGTCAACTGGTGTGAGACCGACCAGACCGTGCTGGCCAACGAGCAGGTGGTGGACGGCTGTTGCTGGCGCTGTGACAACCCGGTGGAGCGGCGCGAGATCGACCAGTGGTTCATCAGGATTACCGCCTACGCCGAGGAGCTGCTGGCGGATATCGACAAACTGGAGCACTGGCCGGAGCAGGTGCGCACCATGCAGCGCAACTGGATCGGGCGCTCGGAGGGAGTCAACCTGCGCTTTGGCCTGGCCAGCGCACTCGCCAGCGGGGAGGACTCGCTGGAGGTCTACACCACCCGGCCTGACACGCTGATGGGCGCGACCTATGTGGCGGTGGCTCCCCAGCACCCGCTGGCGCGCCAGGCCGCCGAGAGCAACCCGCAGCTGGCGGCCTTTATCGAGGAGCAAAGTCGCGGCAAGGTGGCCGAGGCGGAGCTGGCCACCATGGAAAAGCTGGGCATGGCCACCGGTATGAATGCCATTCACCCCCTGACCGGCGACGAGCTGCCCGTGTGGGTGGCCAACTTCGTGCTGATGTCCTACGGCTCCGGCGCGGTGATGTCGGTGCCCGGCCACGACGAGCGCGACCACGAGTTTGCCCTCAAGTATGGCCTGCCCATACAGCAGGTGATTGCCAGGAGCGAGGGCGATCAGCCCTACGACAGCACCCGGTGGCAGGACTGGTACGCCGACAAGGGCGGGATCGTGACGGTCAACTCCGGGGAGTTCGACGGACTGGACTTCGACGGCGCCTTCAAAGCGATAGCCGATCGCCTGGAGGCGGATGGCAAGGGCGAGCGCACCACCAACTATCGCCTGCGGGACTGGGGCGTGTCGCGCCAGCGCTACTGGGGCGCCCCCATTCCCATCATCAACTGCGACAGCTGCGGCACCCTGCCGGTGCCGCCGCAGGATCTGCCGGTGGTATTGCCCACCGAGGTAGCCTTCGAGGGCGTGGGGTCACCCATCAAGAAAATGCCGGAATTCTATGAGACCGAATGCCCCGGCTGTGGCGGTCCCGCCACCCGGGAAACCGACACCTTCGACACCTTCATGGAATCGTCCTGGTACTACGCCCGCTACGCCTGCGCCCGCAATGACGAGGCCATGCTCGACGCCGAGGCGGACTACTGGGCGCCGGTGGATCAGTATGTGGGCGGTATCGAGCACGCCATCCTGCACCTGCTGTACGCGCGCTTTTTCCACAAACTGATGCGGGACGAGGGCCTGGTACACTCGGATGAACCCTTCACCCGACTGCTGACCCAGGGCATGGTGTTGAAGGATGGCAGCAAGATGTCCAAGTCCAAGGGCAATACCGTCGACCCCCAATCCCTGATAGAGAGTTACGGGGCCGACACCGTGCGCCTGTTCAGTATGTTTGCAGCGCCACCCGAGCAGTCGCTGGAATGGTCGGACTCCGGGGTGGAAGGCGCCAATCGCTTCCTGAAACGCCTGTGGAAACTGGTGGCGCGACTGCTGGAAACCCCGGCGCCGGCACTGGATACCGCCGCCCTGGACGGCGACCAGAAAGCCCTGCGCCGCAAGACCCACGAAACCATCGCCAAGGTGAGTGACGACTACGGCCGGCGCCAGACCTTCAATACCGCGATCGCGGCGGTGATGGAGCTGTGCAACGAGGTGGCCAGGCTCGACGAGGCAAAGCCCCAGGACCGGGCCCTGGCGGACGAGGCACTGCGAGCCGCCGTCCTGATGCTGTGCCCCATTGTGCCCCACATCAGCCACCGCCTGTGGCAGGTACTGGGCGGCGAGGGGGATGTCATGGACGCACCCTGGCCCGCGGTAGACGAGTCCGCGCTCGAGCGCGACACCATCGACATGGTGGTGCAGGTCAACGGCAAGGTAAGGGCCCGGATGACCGTCGCCGCCGACGCCGACAAGCCCACGGTGGAGGCTCTGGCAGTGCAACAACCCAATGTCGGGCGCTTCCTCGAGGGAGTGACCGTGCGCAAGGTCATTGTGGTACCGGGCAAATTAGTTAATATTGTGGCCAACTGATGCTTACCCGGAAACCTGCCATGCAACGGCGCCTCGCCAGCTACACACTCATCCTGGCCATGAGCTGCCTGCTCGCCGCCTGTGGCTTCCAGCTGCGCGGCACCGGCAGTGGCGGAGCCGCCCTGCCCGCTTCCTGGAAGACAATGCACCTGGCCACCGGCAACCCCAACAGCGAATTCAGCCAGGCCGTGCGCAACGTATTCGCGGCCAACGATATCGTCTGGGTAGACCGGGGAGATACCGGCTACACACTGGCGCTGGGGCCGGAGAAGTTCACCCAGACCAACCTGTCGCTCAACAAGGAAGCCCGCGTCTCCCAGTTCGAACTCACCATGCAGGCCGCTTTTTCGGTGCGCGGATCCGACCGCGCGGAAGTCATGCCGGAAACCGTCGCCTCGGTAACCAGGCAAATGGAGAACGACCCGCGCAACGCCATGGGCAAGAGCGAGGAGATCCGCATTCTCAAGTCGGAGATGCGTAACGAGCTCGCCCAGCAAATCATTCGACGCATCGGGTTTTTTGCCGCCAGCACCCCCTGATGCACTCCTCGCCCGATCAGCTCTGCACTCAACTCAAACGCCAGCTTGCACCGGTTTACCTGGTAAGCGGGGATGAACCCTTACAGCTGCAGGAGTGCTGTGACCTGGTCCGGCGTGAGGCCCGGGCACAGGGCTGTACGGACCGGGAGGTTATCGACGCCGGCAGCTCGGGATTCGACTGGCAGGAAATCCTGCATAGCGCCAACAGCATGTCGCTGTTCGCCGAGCGCAAACTGATCGAGCTGCGCTTACCCAGCGGGAAACCCGGTGCGGAGGGCAGCAAGGCCCTGTGTGAATACCTGGAGATCGCCAGCGGTGATGACGTGCTGTTGATAGTCGCCGGCAAGATCGACAAGCAATCCACCAACAGCAAGTGGTTCAAGGCCCTGGACAAGGCAGGTGTGGTGATCCAGGTGTGGCCGGTAGATGCGCGCAACCTGCCCCGCTGGGTGCGCCAGAGGGTCTCCGCCGCCGGTATGAATATCGACGATGAGGCCCTGCAGCTTTTGTGCGACCGGGTGGAGGGGAACCTGCTGGCGGCCAGCCAGGAAGTGGAAAAGCTGAAATTGCTTGCCAGTGATTCCCGGATTACCGCGCGGGCTGTGCTGGACTCGGTATCCGACAACGCGCGTTACAGCGTGTTTGAGCTTGCCGACAAGGCCCTGCAGGGTGACGCCGCCGGCAGCCTGCATATGCTGCACGGACTGCGCGGCGAGGGTACCGAGCCAGCGGTGGTACTGTGGTCCCTCACCAGGGAGATCCGCACCCTGTATGAGGTGCAACTGGATTGCCCCAACGGCCAGGGCGTCATGCAGGCGCTGAACGCCAGGCGGGTATGGAAGAACCGTATCTCACTGATGCAGTCGGCGCTGGCGCGCCACAACCCGCGGTCCATGGCGCAGCTGCTGGAGCAGGCTACAAAGGTTGACGGCAGCATCAAGGGCTTTGCCGGCGGCCGGCCCTGGGACAACCTGGAAGACCTGGTCCTGGGCCTTTGTCGGGGCTGAGCCGATAACTACTCACCCCGGTGCTGCTTTGCCCCAAAACTGCGAGAGCACCGGGTTTCCGCCGATGAAACAAATTCATGGTTTATACTGTCGACGTTTACCGACAAGGACAAATCCACAGTGGACCTACACAGCGACACCCAGGATAAAAGCGCCACCACTCCCCCACGATTGCCGGCGATCGCACTGGCAATGCTGCTGACATCCTGCGGCGACACAACTGATCCCGAAGTCTGCCAACAGCTCGGGGATAATCTCCTGCAGGATGCCAATTTTGCGCTGGAGAAGCATAACGGCCGCTCGAAACTCTGGGGGACCCTGCAGCATGCAGGAGAAAAGTCCTTCGAATACACGATTGAAAATGACGAGTTGACCATAAAGAAAATCGGCACCCAGCCCTGGGGCATCTTTCGGCAAAGACTGCGCACTAGCGACCTCGATGGTGCTCGCATGGCGTTTACGGCCGAACTGAAAATGGACCTGGGTCCGGATGGTTCGCTGATGCGTCCAATCGGAGGTGGTTTGAACCTGATCGCCCGCTCCGGTAACAACAAAATCCTGCTGCGATCGAAACTCAACCACGAGCCCAGGCTGGGCAAAACCGACTGGCTGCCAGTGCGGGTTATTGTTGATATTCCCGAGACTACCGAGACTATCGAGCTGGGCTTCCTGCACCAGGCTTCAGGCGTACTGCAGGTACGCAAGCCCTCGTTCCACCGTGTGGATGCAGCCTCCCCTGCCTGTGCGGTAACACCTGAACCGGAGCAATAGCTGATCCCGCAGGTACTGTGAAGCAACGGCGGCGCAATCCGGTCAAGTCAATCGCCGGCGGCCCCGTCACGGCGGCCGGGCAGTCCCTGCAACGTCCGCCTTCTTTTGTGTATTCCCGGCTTGCATTCCGTCCCTTCCAATACTACTGTATATACATACAGCATATTTGAGGGGAAGCTCTCCCCGGGGCAAGGCCATGAACGAAGTGCTCGAACAGATCATCAGGCGCAACGATACCTGGCGCGGTCGCCAGCGTCGCTTTCACCACCATGAACCCTCCGCCAACAGCGACAGCCACAGCGGCTGCCGCAGCGGCCCGGGCCTGTCCAGCGGGTATACCGCCCTGGATACGCAGCTGGACCAGGGCGGCTGGCCCCTGGACAGCACCATCGAATTGTTGAGCGACAGCAACGGGATGGGCGCCATGGGTTTGTTCCTGCCCGCCATGGAGCAGCTCAGCGAACAGGGGCGCTGGCAGGCGTTTATCGCCCCGCCCTATATACCCTATGCCCCCCTGCTGGCCGCCCGGGGCATCGACACCCGGCAGGTGCTGCTGGTACACCCGAAGAATCGCCAGGACCTGCTGTGGAGTACCGAGCAGGCCCTGCGCAGCAGCACCTGCAGCGCGGTGTTCAGCTGGCTGGGGGGGCACAACTACAGCTACAGCGAGCTGCGCAAGCTGCAGCTGGCCGCCACTGGCGGCGACGGTCTGGGGGTATTATTCCGCCCCACCGGGGCGGCCCACAACCACGCGCCTGCCAGCCTGCGCCTGCAGATGCGGGAATACCGCAAGGTCCATATCCTCAAGCAACGCGGGGGCAATCAGCACATCGATGTGGATCTCTCCCCGGCGGAGGATGTGCCAGGGCAGCCACAACTGTGGGAGTTGCCGGTGTGGCCGGGTAGCAACCAGCATAGCGATGCCATGGAGGCCCGCTCTCCCGTGGCCTGATGCACAACAGGGTGGGGATCGCTACCGCATGCAGCTATAATTGCCGCTCCAAAGCAGACACAGGAATGCGACGATCATGCAGGACTTACCCCATCACTACCAGGCCACCGCCCTGGCGTCAGCCGATAGCCACGTCGCGCTTAAATCCGGCAACATGCCCGAAATCTCCACCGCGGCCCCGGCGGAATTTGGCGGCCCCGGCGACCTGTGGTCACCCGAGCATTTGCTGGTAGGCACCGTTGCCAATTGCTTCATCCTGACCTTTCGGGCCATTGCCAGGAACTCCAGGCTCGAATGGATACACCTGGAGTGCTCCCCCGTAGGGGTACTCGAGCGAATTGAGAAAATCACCCGATTCACGAAATTTACAGTCAACGCAAAACTGACGGTTCCGGCCGGCACGGATGCTGAAAAAGCGCTGCGGCTGCTCCAGAAGGCGGAAGCCGGCTGTCTGATCACCAGGTCCCTGCAGGCCGATGTCCACCTGGTGGCCGATATCATCGTGGAGCTTTAGGCCGCCACTTCCTATCTTTTATCGCAGCTATAATACTGATGCGCTTGATCAGGTTGTGCTCATTCGATGCAGGCGCATGAGCAGGTAACCTCTCCTCCACTTCAGAAAAATACCTACATCTGATAATAGATATGGAACAAAACAATGCGGGATTTTCCTCACCACTACCTTGTCACCGCCAGCGCCGAATTCGAGGGCAACGTGGCTTTGAAGTCAGATGATGTGCCGGAGTTGGTCACGGCACTTCCGGAAGAGTTTAGTGGCCCGGGCAACCAGTGGTCTCCGGAGACACTATTGACTGGCGCGGTTTTAACAGGGTTCATCTTTACCTTTCGTACCATTTCCCACTCCACCGGGCTCGAGTGGTCGAGCCTGAACTGTTCAGCCGAGGGGGTTCTGGAGCGGGTGGAACGTGTTAACCGCTTTACTTCCTTCACGATCAGGGCCACCTTGACGGCACCGGCCGATGCCGATATCCCCAGGCTTGAGAACATGCTGGAAAAAGCGAAAGCCGCCTGCCTGGTCGCCCAGTCGCTGCTGGCGGAAACCCATCTTGAAACTGACATCATCACCGAAAACTGAGCCGGACGACACACCATGGATGAGTGGCTCACAGAATACGGCGTCACCCTGGGTGTGGGTGCCCTCATACTGTTTATGATTTATATCGTGTGGGACCTGGCGAAGCGCAGCAATGCCGGCAAGTTTGGCACCATGATCCTCTACATCGGCCTGGCCATGGGTATTTTCGGCTTCCTGATGAAGTTCGTTATCACCTACCTGCTCGAAAACGCCGGGGTTGGCGGATAACCGGGTTCCAGCCAGGCAACCTTTTCCCTGCTAGTTGGATTGCGTCACGGTGACCGGTGCGACTCTTGTCTCATCGATTTCAGCGATCATTTCATCGCGGTTCTGGTACGCGGACAGCGTCTCGTGATAGCGCGCGGAAAACAGTTCCAACTGAGTCAACAGCTGGTTGTACTGTCGCCGGTTCATCAGGCCACACTCCAGGTACGTCTTGCCCTGGAGCAGGTACTGCTCCGCTTCGAGCCGGGCCCGCTGCATCTCCTGCTTGTCGACAACAGCCGCGTCGGGCAGCGCCGGTTGCACCCGCGGGTTCTTGACCGGACACCCGGCCGCGGCCTCCAGTGCGAAACACAGTGCCGGTATGACAATCATGGCTTGCATCGTTTTCATTACTCACCCCATTGATACTTTAAGTAACATCACTAATGGTGACGTGTTACCACTATCTTCCCCGACAGCCCAATAAACAAGGAATTTATCAGATTTTTTTAGGCTTTTTTGCTTTACAAATAAAAATCGCTATAACCATATCGAACGCACCATTTTGTAACATTTTGTAACGCCTGCGAAACACAATGGTGCAGCACAGGCGTCTGGACAAACCCCCGGGGAATCAACAATACTGTACGTATGTACAGTACTGAATTCATAATGGGCGTACTCTCCCCTGCCCGGGCAGCCCGCCCCTCGAGGTGTCACCCGTGAGCCTGTGGCTGTGCCTGCGGTTCAGCCAGCTGCCCCTGCAGTGCCTGAGCCGCACAGAAGTACAACCGGTAGTGGTCATGGTCAGGCAGCGGGTGGTGTGCGCCAATGACTGCGCCACCGCCCTGGGTATACGCGCGGGCATGGGTAGCGCAACCGTACAGGCCCTGACCGAGCACGATGCCGCACAACTGCTGGAGCGGGACGAGAGCGCCGAGCAGCGCTGCCTGCAGCAACTGTGTTGCTGGGCCTATGGCATCACACCCAGCCTCTTCACCTGGCACCAGGACTGCCTGCAACTGGAAATCGGCAGTTGCCTGAACCTGTTCCAGGGCCTGGACAGCCTGCTGGCAAAGGTCGCCGACGGCATTGGCAGCCGCGGCTACAGCGTACACTACGGCCTGGCAGCAACGCCCAAAGCTGCGTGGCTGCTGTCGTTTGCGCCGGCAGATGAGGCGCTGGGCACTACCCGCCCCTTAACGGAGAGGCTCGCCCCACTGCCCCTGGCCCTGCTCGATGCCTTCCCCGCGGCCGTCGACTCACTGCGCCGGGCGGGACTGCACACCCTGGGCGATATCCTGGCGCTGCCGCCCGCTGCCCTGGGACGCCGCTGTGGCAAGGAATTCACCCACTTCCTGCAACAACTGCTGGGACAGCGGGAGGACCGCCAGGTGGACTACCGGCCACCGGCAAGCTTCAGCGACGAGTACTGGTTCGGCTACGAGGTAAAGGCCAATGCGGAGTTGCTGCCGGCGGTGCAGTTGCTGCTGCAATCCCTGTGCGCCTTCCTGCGCAGCACCCAGCTGCAAACCACCGAGATCTGCTGGCAGCTGATCGGCATAGACCGGACCCTGCGGGAAGTCAGCGTGCGCAGCGCCAGCAGCCACAGTGACTGGAAAAACTGGCACCAGCTCACCGGCATCTGCTTCGAGCAATTGCAACTGGCGACCGGGGTGGAGGGCCTGGCCCTCACCTGTCGCAATTTACGCCCGGGGCAACCGGAAAATATCGACCTGTTCCAGCCGGGCCAGCAGCGGGAACCCCTGGCCCACCTGCTGGACCGGCTGCGCAGTCGACTGGGCCTGCAGGCCATCGAAAGCGTCGGCTGCCGCGACGAGCACCTGCCGGAATTTGCCGTGCACGTCGGCAGCGACCGGCCCGGCGGTGAGCCCGATACCGGCAGCCCCTGCACCCAGCGCCCTTTCTGGCTCATGCCCCAACCCCAGCCCCTGCGGCAATCCCGCCAGCAGCTTTACTGGAACGGCCCGCTGACCCTGTTGCAAGGCCCTGAACGAATAGAGGACAACTGGTGGCAGGAAGCGGTCAGCCGGGATTATTACGTGGCGGCGGACCGCGGTGGCCAGCAATACTGGGTGTTTCACGACCGGCTGGCCCGCAGTTGGTATATCCACGGGGTATTTGCCTGAGCGGCTACCGCTGCGCTACTCGAACAACACCACCTCGTCGAAGCGCGGCAGCGTATTGAACCGCAGGCCGGGATTGTCCGCCTGCTTGCGCTGCAGGAACCACAGGGTGTTCTCCAGCCCACCGGCCAGGAAGGCCTCGGCGTTCAGCGGCCCCCTGAAAGGGCCTTCGATGGGCGCCGTGAGGCTGTCGTAGTGAATCGGAATCACCCGCGAGGGCGCCACCCGGCCCACGGTCTCCCGCCAGAAGCTCTCGCGGTAGGCATCCGTCTGGGAGCCCAGGCCCCCGACACCCAGGAATACGGTGTCGGCACTGACGCCCTCGAGTGCGCCCTCGAGATAACCGGCGCTGCCCACGATCAACCAGCTCCCCTTCGGGTGGCTGACATGCAGCACGTAGGGTATGCCCAGCTTGTAATCGAAAGCGGACACGGGCGGCACCAGGGGTGCGGTGATCAGCGGATCCGCCAGCGCCCGCTCGCGCATGGCGGGGTCGGGAAACTCAAAATGCCGAGACACAATGGGCGTGATAACGAACCGGCCGAGCTGGAACGGGGCCCGGTCCGCCACCACCTGGATCTGCGACTCGGGCAGCCCCCAGCCGCGGCCTATGTTCGCTGTTGATTCCGAGCCCATCAGCACCGCCCCGGTGCGCCGGGCCACCTCCGGTGCATCCATGGCGTGATCGTAGTGGGAGTGCATCGGGAAAACCGCCGCCAGGGTAGACACCTGGTTGGCCGCCAGGCCGCGATCGATCGCCTCCAGGTCCGGAGCAACCTTGCCCAACAGCACGCGCAGGGGTCCGGGGCGGCTGAACCAGCCGTCTACCATCCAGTCGGTTTCGCCGTCACTGAACAACAGGGTCGAGGTGCCGGTAAAACGCACGGTGACCGCCCCCGCCGGTATGTCTGTGCTACCGGGCAATGCCCACGCGGGATCTACCGGCGGGTTCTTGTAAAACAGCAACAACCAGGCAAACACCGCGGCCAGCGCCAGGCACAGCGCCATCAGCAGTAACAGTAGGGGTTTCTTGAGTGTCATCCGTGCCAGCCCTTCACGCCTTCTTGACGAATTCTGATTTGAGTTTCATCGCGCCGATACCGTCGATCTTGCAGTCGATGTCGTGGTCGCCTCCGACCAGCCGGATATTCTTGACCCGGGTACCCACCTTGACCACCAGGGAGCTGCCTTTGACCTTGAGATCCTTGATAACCGTCACCGTATCGCCGTCGGTCAACACGTTGCCGTTGGCATCCCTGGTAACAGGTTCGTCCCCGGCACCTTCGGCGGGCGCATCCTTTGCCCACTCGTGGCCACACTCGGGGCAGACAAACATCGCCCCGTCGTCATAACCGTAGGGTGATTTGCATTCCGGGCATGGTGGTATGTCACTCATAACAGATCCTTTATCGAGGGCGCGGGGACGACAATTTAATCGACATCGTGAAAAATACCCGTGGCCTTGCCATCCAGGGTCAGGGTGTTTTTATCGTGCCAGTACCGCTCAATACCGTCCGGGCCCTTTTGCGCAGCCCATTTACCGAGGGTCGGGCGCTCGCCCCGCAGGTCGTAACGGGGCACAGCATAGCCACAGGAGGTCTGCACCAGCTCCAGGCTGAGCCGGAAAACCTGGCGTGCACCGACATCGGCGGGAAACAGGTCGAGCAGAGCGGCCCAGTCAGCGTCCCGTGAATGTATCACCCGGGCCCGGCCGTACAAGCGCATAATGAGGGGTTGCTTGTCGAAAGAACAGAACATGATGGTCATGCGACCATTCTCCGCCACGTGGGCCGCGCTTTCATTGCCACTGCCGGTCAGGTTCAGCCAGACCACTTCCGAGGGACTGGTGACCCGGAATGTATCCATACCCTTGGGCGACACATTGATAAAACCTTCGCTCCCCGCGGTGCCGACAAAAAACAGGTGCTGCTCCCCGATAAAGCGAATGTGTTCGTCCTGCAGGGAGGGAAACCGTTCCGCCATAACTCACCTTTGTTCCTTCGTCAGTTCGTCCCTGTCGCGCTTGTAGTCATCGTAGGGTTCAGATACCTGCTTCATACATTCATCATACTGGGTGCCGGGCAATTTCTGGCACTCGAGTTGCCGGTTTTTCTGAATGGCATCGTAAACCTGCCGGTTGCTGCAGGCCGGCAGGGCGAGGACACACAACACCAGTGCGACAGGACAGCCTTTGAGCATAGTGACTGTCCTTGGCAACTGTTTATCCATCGTGGAGATTCTTTTGCCAGTAACCCACGTCCACCCGGCGGCCTAATTTACAGCCAACCCCTGGATAGTGCGCCACCTTGGTAAAGCCGATACTTTCGTGCAACTTTACGCTGGCCTCGTTGGGCAGCGCAATACCCGCTATGGCCACCTGCAGGCCCTGCTGGTGCAGCAACGGCAACAGAGCCAGGTAAAGCGCCCTGCCGTAACCCCTGCCCGTTTCCCCGGGCCGGAGATACACCGTGGTCTCGGCGCACAGGCGGTAAGCGCTGCGCTGCTGCCACTTATTGGCATAGGCGTAGCCCACCAACCTGCCGTCGGCCATGCAAACCAGCCAGGGATAGTTCCGGGTGCAGGCGGCAACACGCTCCTCCAGCTCGACGACCGTCAGGGCGGTCTCTTCAAAACTGATCACCGTGTTCTCAATATAGTAATTGTAGATATCACAGATCGCCTGGCAGTCATCCGGCCGGCATGGGCGAATTTCCATTAGTACCCCTTTTAGTACCCCTTTGTCACCGTTGAAAGTGGAGCCTTGAATTCGATCACCGGCTTGCCAACAGGCACACCCCTGGCGATCACCCGTGCACCTGCGGCCGTTCAGTTGATACGCCAGGGCGGATTCCTGCGATTATCCCCCGCCGTATAAATACAGATTTCGTTACCCGATGGGTCACTCAGGCGCGACTCATACCAGAGCCAGGATTGCCGCGTCGGCGCGCTGGTGAACTTCAGGCCTTTCGCTTCCAGCGCCGCAACGGTCTGCTCAAGGTCGGCCACCTCAAAATAAACGACCGTGTTGGCCAGGCTGGCCTGCTCGGTGAGGTGTACCGAAAATGTGGAGTCGCCGTCGGGGCATTCGAACCGCGCATAGTGGGGACTCTCGACGATGAGTGTCAGGCCGAGAGTCGTGTAAAAGCGGATAGACGCCGCAATATCGGCAGACTGGACGGTCACCTGGTTAAGGTTCATGGCTGGCCCCCTCCTGTCCGGACCGGGCTGTTCTCGGCCGGACTGTTGCGCCAGGGCAGGCACCCATGCCTGTATTCGTTCTCTCAGGGTTCTTCCGCATGCCACTCAAATACCTGGGTGCTACTGCCATCGCCGTGGTGCACCAGTTGGCCCCGGATCATCCCGGCTTTTAGCAGAACCCGGTGCGAGGCAAGGTTGTCGGGGGCTGTTGTCGCAATTATGTAACTCAGGCCATGGTGCTGGCTACCATAAGCCAGCATGCCCGCGGCGGCCTCCGTGGCAATGCCCCGACCCCAGTAGCTGCGCTTGAGAGCGTACTTGATCTCCGCCTCAGGCTGGCCGCCGGGATGTACCAGGCCGCAAAAACCGACGACATCGCCGGAACCGCGCCAGAGAAGCGCACTCATGCCATAGCCGCGCTTGCGATAGTTGTCCGCGGTTACCTGAAGCCACTGGACTACACCCTCGCGGGTAATTGGGCTGCCGTCGCCCACCCAGCGCATGGCGTCCTCGTCGCCGTAGACTGCAAGCATCTCAGCCAGGTCAGCCGGACCTGTATGCCGGACAATCAGACGCGGCGTTTCAAAAATGATGTCAGGCATGGCGAGAGGCGGACGGTATCATGGCAACCATAACTGCTGGGTTAAAGCCCGTCCTGCGCCGGGCCCGAACCGTAGCTGCGCAGGATTTCAACCACTTCGACGGTATAGGAGCGGTACCATCTACTGCGGCCTTTTTGCTGGGCCTCGAGGTGGAGTGCGTTTTGCTTCCACCGGCTGATCTGCTCCAGCGTCTCCCAGTAGGAGATCGCGATTTCCTGCCGGCCCTCGGTGCAGCTGGTGAATTCCACACAGCCATACTCTCCGAGAGCCAGATCGCGCATGCGAGCGGCCGTCCCGGCATAATCCGCGTCAGCTTCGGCAATTTCCGCCCTGAATATTACGGCATACATAAGTGAAAGCTACTCGTTCTCGTGTGTCACAACAACCAGTGGCTCGCCATCATGGCCCACTGTTACGTCGAACTCGATCGGGCGACAGCACACCTGGCAATCCTCGATATAACTCTGGTGCTCGATGGAGCAGTCGACAAGAACATCAATGGACTCGCCACAATACGGGCAATGGATTTTTCGCGTCTCAATCTTGTTCATCGAATTAAAAACTCACAGGGGCTACACACCGAAATCCGCCAGCCTGGCGAAATCAGCAAATTAGGCTGCAGTTCAGCCCAGCAATTCGATCAGGGCCTTCGCAACCGGTTCAGATGATGCCGGATTCTGACCGGTAATGAGGTGGCCGTCGATAACAACGTGCGGATGCCAGTCCTCGGCCTTAGAGTAGTTCCCCCCCTTGGCCTTTAGCTCATCCTCCAGCAGAAACGGGACAACCGCTGACAGCTGGACGGCCTCTTCTTCCGTATTGCTGAAACCGGTGACCGATTTACCCCGCACCAGGGCGGAACCATCCGCAGTCCTGGCGTGCCGCAGAACCGCCGGCGCGTGACACACCGCGGCAACCGGTTTGCCGGCAGCGTAAACGGCCTCTATAAGGGCTATGGAATCAGCGTCTTCGGCCAGGTCCCACAGCGGCCCGTGTCCGCCGGGATAAAATACCGCGTCGTAGTCCTCAGCTGAAACCTCCGACAATTTCACCGTGTTCGCCAGGGCCGCCCGGGCGACACTGTCCTGCTTGAAGCGTTCGGTTGCCTCCGTCTGGGAATCAGGCTCATCACTCTTGGGGTCCAGGGGCGGCTGCCCACCCAGCGGCGAGGCCAGGGTAATCTGGGCTCCTGCGTCTGCCAGAACGTAATAGGGGGCGGCGAACTCTTCCAGCCAGAACCCGGTCTTCTGGCCGGTGTCGCCCAGCTGATCATGGGACGTGAGTACAATAAGAACTTTCATATAAAACCTTCTCCTGGATTGGTTAACTGCAGCTGTTCAATGTCATCTGACTTCTGCTTTGATGGATGGCGCGCTCGCGTTGGTCCCTCAAAATATCAGGATCCTCGATATACTCTATCTGCTCGATACGGGCCAGGTAACCCGCCGGCACCCCGCATTCCCGGGCTCCCACAAGCACATGATTCAGGTACCAGGAAAATGGCTTGAGTGACTGGTCGATCGATGTCGCGCAGTATGTGAACGCCTCAAATCGCTGCCCGGACCCGTCAATCACGGTTACCCATTTCTCTTCATAGCCGTAGCCGAGCCCCTCCACCTGGTCCAGCTGCGGCTTTGTCGCGGCGTCAATTGTGAAAAGTGAACCCAGCACAAAGTGTGCTGGATTTTCCGTCTCAAAGGCATCGCACTTGGCGGAGCCGTCCTTGCCGGCTTTATGGAAACGCAGCTCGTGTGATTCGAGCCGGCACAGGCCAACTCTGTGAGCCACCCGCACTCGCTGTCCCAGCCGAGAGATGGACATATTCGAGCCGTAGGCGAAGTAGTGCATGATTGTAGCGTCTGGCGCCACTATAAAAACCCCATCCAACCTGCCCCTCAAAGATCTTGCAATCCTGCTTGCAGTTTACTTCATCTGTATTCGAACTCGACACGCAATGCTGATCCGAACTGAAATCCTGCCCGTAATTACCCTGTCATTTAATCCTACACCTGGAATCAGCATGTTTTCACTATTCAAGTCCGACCCGACGAAGAAGCTGCGCAAACGCTATCATGCCAAGCTTGAGGAGGCGATGCTCGCCCAGAGAAAAGGGGACATCAAAACATACTCGTTTATCACAGCTGAAGCGGAAGAGCTTCTGAAAGAAATCGAAGGGCTCGAGTCCAGCAGGAGTTAGTCTTTCCTGCGAGGGACGTCCGGGCTGCAGTCGAACAACGTCAAAGGCCCCTGCATCGACAGGGTCGAGGGTAACGGCTTGACTGTGCCCGGCACGCCCTGGCGGCTACCGCCAGCCGTGAGTCCAAACACTCGGATTTTTCAGGTCCTGCCAATCTATCGATTCTGAACGTCTCGAAATCACGGCTTCCAGCAAGCACAATATTACCACGCCGTCCTCGTCAAACTCGACATCGGTTACGAGAAAGTGCTTTTCACGATTCCTCGGGTGTACAGCGGTCCACTTACTGTTAAGCAGTTTTTTCGGGGTGATTCTATTCAAGATGTCCTCTGACTCTCGTCTGCCGGATACGGCGTATCAAATTTGCAGGTAACCAACGCTGCAGGAACCGCTGACTCCAACAATGTCATATTCACTCGAGCGGATGTGCCCGAGTATAGCTAAGAGGCGCCTTTTATGCGGGCAACTACATATAACGCCAGGCTCACCGGAAAATAGGGAGCGCCGCGGGAGATTTTTCCGAGTGCAGCGCGTTGTTAGGACTTTCAGGCATTGGACTTCCTCGCGATGTATACACCGTAGCTGTAATGTGCTTTGTATTCTTCATAAAGTTCGATTTCGCGACGCTCTGCCTCAACGACTGCGCGAGCCTCTTCACTGTCTCCATGCCGAAGCAGAAAGGCTCTAAAGCCCTTGCGCATTGGCTCGTAATAATTATCGATCCAGCAACACTCGGAAAGAACGAAGTAGCCGATCGGTATATAACCGCTTTCTTCCAGCACTTTGATCTTTGCAGATGCCGTGTCTATTTCGGGATATTCACTATTCCAGTGATCTTGAAGCTCCGAGGGGCGAGAACTTGTAAGCCAGGTAATCTCTGAGGCAACAAGCAGCCCGCCTGGCTTCACGTAGCGTTTCCAGTCCTTGACACCCTTTTTAAAACCAATATTGTAGATGGCACCCTCAGACCAGATAACATCGAACTCCTCTTCCTTAAATGGGAGTTGTTCCATTGAGGCGCAAAGAGGGGTGATTTTTTCCGCAACTCCACCACTCTGTGCCCTGGCTTTCAGAACGTCTATAAAGTCCGGAAGGAAGTCGACGGCGGTAATCTTTGCATTCAGCAAGCGAGCCAAAGTCAGCGTAGAGGCACCAGTGCCACAGCCAATGTCGGCAACTTTCAACGGCGCATCTCGATCAATACCCGCGAGACCAATCGCTTTTTCGGTCTCCTTGTCGCCTCCTGGCCCTTGACGGTTAGCGTCCTTATGCAGATCCACAAGTAATTCGAATTCGTCCACTACTGTATGCTTCTCGGTTTGTAGCTATGGCGCTCAAGGCTGCGGGCGGGGAAACCCTGCAGCGGTGTAGCCGTCGGTAGCCCTGACTTGCCAGACGGTTTCTTCATCGTAAGGTATCTGCGAGTCAAGAATTGTCGGTGCGACCCGATTACAGCTGGCCAGAAGGAAAGCTGCAGCGGAAATTCGCCAGCTCGTTTCTTGATCAAGACCGTAGAGCATAGGTACGAAGGGGACAAGGTAGCAAGTGAGAGCTAATAGCGCACTCTCGATCATCCCTCGCAATCGGGCGCAGTTCATGTATGCAGCATCGGTTGATCGCGGCTTACCTAGGGCGCTTTTTCGGGCAAATATGCTAGCGAAGCGACTGAGCAAAAAAGTGAGCAGGTTGAGCAACCCTTCTGCAGCGCTTTGTTAGCTTTACCGACAAGCCAACCCTGAACTATCTCATCATCTTGCTGGGTAATGACAGCCATGGATGGATGACTTCTTTCTGAAACCTCAGCTACTGAAATATACTCATTAGATATCTCCTTATAGATTTCCGGTGGGGCAACTGGATCATCATTCGAAACTAAAATGAGTGTTGGTATCTCGTTTCTGGCGAGCAACGGGATTATATCGGTTTGTTCCAATTTTACACCTGCATGTGTCAACGCTTTACCAGCACCACTTTCTATTGAAGCTTTAGGGATCCAAGAGGACAAGAACGGAGAGTAAGCGTCTATATAATTTACTGCTGCCTGATCAAATCTAATCATTGGGGCTTGCAGCACTAGCCCACCTATATCGCCTCTTAATTCAATCAATTGGGTCGCAGCAACTGCACCTAATGAGTTACCAACAATAAGAATTCTTTCTCCCGGATGATCCAGCTCCTCGATTAGCTCGTTTATAACTTTACTATCATCTACGCCAAAGCGAATTCCTGAAGAGGACTCTCCGTGACCAAGAAGGTCGGGAAGTAAAACATCAAAACCAAGAAACCTGAAATATAGTGCGGAATTCACCATGTATTCCTTGGAAGCTCGAAATCCATGTATTAGAACAACTAATCCTGAGCAACTGTTTGTAGATTCTCTCTTGATTTCTAGCTGATTTAATTCATTCCGGCCATTTATTTGAAGCTCAACGCGATAGCTCAATTTTTGTTTGTGGGACAATGGCTTTGCCGTCAAATAACTTATACACAAGTCTGTTTTCTGGGAACAAAACTCAGACTCATAGAATCCTTGTTCGCGCAATATTTCTCGACTTGCAATCTGTTCGTAACCAAAGCTTTGTTGGCTAGAAATGTATCTAGATATCGCAGATGAACATCCGGTCAAAAGCAAAATGCAAGCGATTACAGCACATTTCAAAATCACAATTATCAACTCATGCTCATCGTGACTATCCGCAAGCTTACGCCAAGCACATCGGCGCCACGACAGTGGCGTCCGATGGCCGAAGGCCACGCACTTCTGCGCCCTGCTAAATTTGGTTGCGGCCGACGAGATGGATTACCCCTGCAGCAACGAGCGCGACGATGGCGATGATGTCTGCGATGACGACCCTGCGAACATACTCATTGTAGCCGCCAACTGACCACGCAATACCGATGAAGGACACAACACTGACCAGGCCCGCGATGATTGCCAGTGTTTGCAGCGATGGCTGGAAGGCTGCGTAAACCAAAAAACAGGCCGAGAAGCCCAAACAAGATGGCCCTGTGACGCATCAGGATTTCGATGTTGGGCTCCCCCAGAGAAATGCCATACAAAGCGGCAAGGCGCTCCACGCCCAAAACCCCGAAAACGGGCAAGAGATGAATGATGCCTACAAGCACCAGCAGGCCGGTGATAACTTTCTCCATGTTTGCCTCTTCTCCCTAAATTTAACGCCTAAAGCTGCCGCGGTGAAAACGTCCGCAGCCTTTACTTGTTAGGGGTGTGTTCAAGGCGTTCTGCCAGCCAGACTTTGATAATGGATTGTCGAGTAACTCCCAGTCTTGCCGCCTCTTTGTCTAGAGAGGTGATCATCCATTCGGGAAAATCCACGTTAACTCGTCGCGGTGTTTGATTCGGCCGCTTGAGACTGGAAAGATCCAGATCATCAATTATGTCTTCCTTTCCCTGGTCAAATTTTTTGTCGAAATCTTTAGCTTTCATAAAGCTCTACCTCAGCTTTCCGAGATCGCCTGACCGAAATTAATCGAATCTCGTCCTCTCGATATGTAAACACGGCTGACCAGTACTGCCGATTGAAGCGAGCAATCACGATTGACCTTGCCTCATCGTCAGACCTCGCTGCCAATTCCACCAGGTTCGGGTCATCCCAAAGAGATTGAGCCTGCTCAAAATCAACCCCATGCTTTTTGAGATTGGAGACACTTTTTCTTTGGTCGTACTGGAATTTCATAATGGTATAGAAAATATACCATTAAGGCATCTTTGGCAAGGGATCGATCTAAGGACACGTAGGAGCCCCTAACGCCTAAAGCAAGCGCGCGTTTACGCGTCGCCTTGCCTTTTCTTGTTAGCTGCGATATCTCGCAAGGAGCCAGATACATACTTGTGGATAATGCTTGATACCAGTGTTTGGTAGGGAATGCCTTCCTCAGATGCCCGGGACTGAACCGCTATCAGGTCCCGATTCGATAAGCGAATATTAATCCGTTTATCTTTTCTGAAGGTATTGGTCGCAACAACCTCCAGTTCTTTCCTTCGGGCTTCGGTCAGTGTTGACTCGAACTTACCCGACTCAACGGAGTCCAGGAGTTCTTTTTCCTCTTTCGAGAGCTTTGCCTTGCTCATGAGTCACCTCTCAGATACAGCTTTGTGAATTTTCGACTGGGTATCACAGTCTTCAGAAAAATTTCATCTTCCGTTTCGACATACGGTACCAAGTAGGCGTATTGATCTATCGCGACGATGAATATCTTCTGGTGGGGATACTCAACTGCGTTGGGATGGCAAATATCATCCAGAAGACCTCCGTTCTCAATATGAAAGACTGCCTCTTCAAAGGACCTCCCTCGCTCTTCAATGAGCTGATGATTCTTTTCAGGATTCCAGTTGAAAACTTTCATGACAGTGAGGCTAGCACAAATGTGTGCCTTTTGTCATCACTGAATAGTGGTCATGGTTGAGCGGTGCAGGCAGCTAACGCCAATCGAACCGGCGGCGTAGCCGTCCGGTTCCGTGCCTTGTTATGTGCGCGTTTTCCATCGCGCTGGATGCCTGCTACCGTGCATAACTGATACTACAACAACTTCTGATTCAATGATTCGATAGAAGACAGCGAAGGGGAAGCGAGATACAACGGTTCGGTGAGTGCTCCGGTGAACAATGGGATAAGCCTCAGGGTTCTCTCCGATGCGATCGAGTGTCTCGAGGACCGAATCCAGAAAATCATGCCCCAGTCCGGTTAGTTGCGACTCATACCAGGAGGCCGCCTCGGCCAAATCCAGTTCCGCCTCTTCCCTGAGCCGGACAGTAAAGGTCACAGCCGCCTGCGGATATCTGAAATGGCCTCCGCCGCCGGACGTCCGATTTCTCCGTCAAGTTCAAACTTGTCGAGGCGGCGGTCCAACTCGGATATTTGCTCTGAGGTTAGAGGCAACGCCTTTTGGTCGTTTGCGATGCTGTCCCACAAATCCTCGACTAGGCGGATGCGTTCCTCAACTGGCAGTTCTCTAAGGTTTTGGTTCATACCCAAATCATACGCCTCTTGTGAGGGCTGTCCAGCGCACATAACGCCCAAAGCAGCGGCGCGCGTTAGCGCGTCCAGCCCGCAGGGCGATGCTGCCTTTGCTTGTTATGTGTGGCTTGCTCATTGTTAGTAATCATACGCTTTTTTCCAGTATATTTTTCATAGAGAGCTGTATGTGAAACCTCGGAAAATGTATCGGTTCTTTTCGAGTACTGCGATATCCAATCAATGAGCATTTCTAGGTTGCTGTCTTGTGCTTCTTTAGATTCGTATTTATGCGGCTCCCAAGGGCGATTACGTGCATTCTCTATGCACGACTCTATGGGAAGATTCATAAAAATTATTTCATTGGAAAATGGAATCGCTATTTCAAGTAAATCTGAATAGCAACCTTCAATAACCCAGCTATCATTTGAGTTAATGAAATTCAATACCCCAGATTCTGATTCTTTCAGCGTTTTCCTCTCAGGCGGCACCGTTGGTTGCCACGCTAAATTATCAAGATCTAAGTGAGACAAGCCATCGGCACTGCAAAGTCTTTTAGCTAGTGTTGACTTGCCCGAACCTGAATTTCCAAATATTAAAATTTTACTCAAATTGTCGTACCAGGTGGCACATAACGCCTCAAGCAGTGGCGTGGCGCAGCCACGTCCGGCAGCAAAGCTGCATACTGCCTTGACCTGGTTATGTGGCAACTCGCTCCCGCCAGAAACCCGGGCGACGACGACGATGCCCAATTGCAATGATGACAATTTCTACATCTCCAGCCCGATAATAAATACGATATGGAAAGCGAGCTATAGAAACTACTCGAATATCACCACGCTCTTTTCGGGCAGCAAGCGGAAACTCAGATATCCGTTTATAGCTGCGGCGAATCTCGGCCAACAGAGCGCGCCCTAAACCAACACGCTGAGCTTCGTAGTGTAGTGTGGCAATTCGCAATTCCTCCTCGGCCTCCGGGAGGACGCGAAGTTTGGTCATTTCAGCTGACGCTCTATATCCAACAAGGATTCATCTGCATCGCGAGACTCAGTTTCACCGGCGTCGTAGGCAGCTATTCGGCGCTCCGCTTCATCAAGCCACAGCTCACTAGCATCCTCATCTTTACCGGGATCCAAGCTTTCAATTAGGGCCAGGGCGAGCCGGGCACGATCTCGATGCGGCAAGCCGATTACCTGATTCTCAAGGTTTGGGTCGATTGGTTTCATTTTTTTAGATTAGAACCAGCAACGTCGCCCGTCAATGCTCAAATCTGCATAATTTCCAGGCCACATAACGCTTCAGGTTGCGGCAGCGGTACGCTGTCCGTAACCCTGACTTGTTAACTGCTGACATTACTTCCAGTGCAGCTTAAGCTCCCGATTCTCCTGGGCGCAATCTCTGAGATAAAGATTAATCAAGCTTTGATAAGGTATGCCTTTTTCCTCAGCCATGCCCTTGAAATATTCGACAGTATCTTCGTCCAAGCGGATAGTAATCTGCTTTTTCAGTTTCTGAGCGTAGGGATTGGGAGTAGAGTTGGAAAAATCGTAGTGTTTACGCATGACGATGCCCTTCATAAATTTCGCGTTCTTGCTTGTCTGCTTTACGTGCTGAAATTACACGAATTGAGTCATTCATTCTTATGCAGTGGCAGACTACCAATAATCTTGAGTGGATACTTGTGCCTAGAAGAATGAATCGATCTTCTTCGTCCGAATGATCTGGATCAGCGATTAGACGCGCAAATTGATCAGTAAAATAGATTTGGCTTCATCAAATGACACGCCATGCTTTCTTTTCATTAGAAGCACTTTTCTTGTCGTCCCACTCAAAGGCCAAATGTTTCATTGCGCCAATATAACTACATTGTAATTATAGTCAAGGGCTGACAGATTTAGGCAGTTAACGCCGCCATTTGCGGCAACTGGAAGTTGTCCGCAACATGGCCTTGTTAATTGCCCTTGTAAACGGCTGATCTGTGCGCAACTTT
>CAVQRS010000012.1:0-30235 GCA_963715345.1 uncultured Gammaproteobacteria bacterium | reverse complement strand
TTTTAACCAATTGGTCGCTGGTTCGAATCCAGCACGGCCCACCAAATTCCCGAATTAAATCAATAGCTTACGCTTCTTCCGAACTGCCTATTTTTTGGCCGCTCCCGCATAGAGGGGGTACTCCCCCATAGATCTTTCTTTTTGCTTTTTCATAGGGGGAGTTCGGCTAATCTGAGGGCGCTTTACCGACCCCGAAGAAGCCCTGCGCCGGAGTTACCTTGGACCCCTTGCGGCGGTAGTGTTTCTTTGTTACCCGGGGTGAGGAGTGTGCCAACAAGTCTACGGCCTGGGTGTCCGTGTCCAGATCTGAGCCCACTTTGGCCCTCAGGTCGTGGTCGGTGAAGGATTCCTCCAAGTCAGTCTCAGCCAGCGCCTTCTTCATCGCCCGTTGCCAGATGGAGTCAAAGCCAGAGGCAGTGTCTTCCTCGAAGTTCCAGTAGCAACCACCCTTCCGGTTGTGGAAAAGCCATTGGCTCATTACAACTGGCTTACGTTTGTTGGCACGGTCCGCCCGGATGCGCTGGTAGTATTCCAGTACATTGACGAGAGCCAGTTTGACCGAGGTGGGCTGATCCTCCACGCACAATGGGAAGCGCAGCTTCTTCCCGGTCTTCAGGTTGACGCTCGTCAGCTCGGTGTCTGAGATATCTCTTAGGGCGATGGTCAGCAGATCCTGCTTTCTCCATGCGCTGATTGAGATAAAAGCGCAAAAAGATCCGACGGCTCCAGCTTAGTACCATCACGAAGGCCATCAAGGGACGGGTGGCTCGACCGATCTGAACTGAGCCGAAGTGACCCCAGTCAACCTGCCCCTGTTCACCGGGCAAAGTGCGCAACCGCAGGTAGGCCTCGGCGGGGGGGCGTGGTCGCAGTTGCGCCACATGGGCCCGGAAGTGGCTGGGGCCTCCGGTAAAGCCGCGCTCCACCACCATCGCATACAGGCGGGCCGCCGTGAGTCGAGGGTATTGTGCCAGGGTTTCCAGGATGAAGGGTGTGTAGGGGTCCACTATCGAGGGGCGTCGAGTGCGCTCGGCCTTGGGCATGCCAGCCTGAGACAGGACCCGATCGACGGTGGAGTTATGAATGCCCAGCTGGTTGGCGATGGTGTGCAGGCCCCAGTGCTCGACAAAATGATAGCGCAGGATCTTTGCATCGCGTTCTTTATCAATAGCCACCGTGTTCTCCTTCTGCTCAGGGCTGCCATCGCAGCACCGGGTGTGGTCTGCCCCGCTCCGGCAGGCGCAAGAAGTGGCGCCGCAGGAATGGATCGCAGGGGTTGTGACAGATATGGCAACGCAGGGTCGTCGGGTAATCGTGTTGTGGGTGGCGAACCTGCCTGCGCACTGTGCTCAGCAGTAGAGCAAGGGCGGTCCGCCTGTCGTAACCCTGATGCGTTACTTTATTTTGCTGGCGTGCCCGGAACCGGCGCTGGCGTTCGGCGTTATTGTGTCGGCCCCGACGGGTGGCACGATAGCGTTTGCCGGCCCGGCGCTGAGTAGCGGTGCGGGCAAGATCGGCGCATCCGGCGGCGCAATAGACCTGCCCCCGATCGCAGTAACGACAGAGGATCACCTGACAGTGGCAGCGGGCACAGTTGAAGAGTCGGGCACTGGGGTTCATGGACACACCGGGCCGATGAGGTCTGGTGTTTGGCCCGTCCGGGTGCGATCATGGACCGGCTGTGCGAAAGCACGGTTTGGGGCATGGCGTCAGGGTAGACTCTCACATCTTGGCTGGCGCCGTGCTCGTTCTCCTCGGCGTCACCATCCCTACCGGTATTCTGATTAAAAGTCACTCCGCCCAGGGTGTGTGGGGCTGTGTTCGGACTACAGGATTTTTTGCGATTCAGGCGACCTGGAAGGTGGAGACGTCAGGCGGCTATTGCAGGACAGCGGCAAATAACCGCGCATTTGTCCCGGCATATACAAGTGGAAACAGGCAAAAAACACAATCCCTCCTAATTGCTACAAACGCCGTCGTTAATAATCGCGCTGCCCACGTCACTACTCGCTTTCGCTTTGTAGTGACGTGGGCGGAGGCCCTCTTACCCTCTTCCATTCCCAGCAAACTCGCCCAGTCTGGGGTGTAAAAATGGATGGAATTGGATGGACAAATGGAGGTTATTGTGTCAGTCTAATTGGGTGGAAATGGATGAATATACGGATGGCGGCGTGCACACAGACACATTGATCATTACGCCAGAAGTGCTGAATCTCATCGCCGCGATCGATGAGTTCAAAGGCGCGTGGGCGGCCATTGGGCGTATTTCACCCGAACAGCTGACCTCCCTGCGCCGGGTAGCCACCATCGAAAGTATCGGCTCCTCCACCCGAATCGAGGGTGCCCGGTTGACGGACGTGGAGGTAGAACGTTTGCTGGCTAATCTGAATATCAAGGATTTTGCCTCCCGCGACGAGGAGGAGGTCGCGGGTTATGCACAGGTGATGGAACTGGTCTTCGCCAGTTGGTCCGAAATCACGCTGACTGAAAACCACATCAAGCATCTCCACCGGGACCTTCTGAAGTATTCATCGAAAGATCAACGCCATTGCGGCGCAGTACAAGACGCTGGATAACCACGTCGAGGCCTTTGGTCCGGAGGGAGAGAGCCTGGGGGTGGTCTTCAGGACGACCACACCTTTCGATACTTCGCGGCTGATGGAGGAGTTGGTCGATTGGGCGCGATCAAGCCTGGAGAAAGCTGATCTTCACCCGCTGGTGGTGATCGCGATTTTTGTCGTGGTGTTTCTGGAAATTCATCCCTTCCAGGACGGCAACGGTCGCCTGTCCCGGGTCCTGACCACGTTGCTGCTACTCCGGGCCGGTTATGCATATGTGCCCTACAGTTCCCTGGAAAGCGTCATTGAGCAGAGCAAGGAGCAGTACTACCTCGCATTGCGACAGACCCAGGTGACCATCCGCAGTGAGAGCCCCGATTGGCAACCGTGGCTGGTGTATTTCCTTCGCTCGCTGATGGCACAAAAGGATAGTTTGGAGCGGAAGATTCGACGGGAGCGTTTGATCCTCGGAAACCTGCCCGAATTGTCGCAGCAGTTGCTGGAAATCTGTCGAGAGCGGGGGCGGTTGACGGTAGCTGAGGCGTCCGCTGCGACTGGCAGGAATCGGAACACCATCAAGGATCACATAAAGGTGCTCACTGAAGCCGGACACCTTAGCCGGCATGGTGCCGGACGGGGCACCTGGTATTGCCTGGGCCAGTAACTATTTCAGTCACCGCCGCATCTGATGAATCGCACCAGGCTCGGCGGCTTCTTTGGACGTGGCATTGTCCAGCCATCCGTTACAGGCTGGTTCGTTCGATCTCTCTGGGCGGAACCAGCATGTTGGCACAAGGCAGGGAGGGTCTGCCCCCGGTTCATGGGCATGGCCTTGGCAAAAACACATACGAGCGCCATCAACCCGAGCAGACCCTTCTTTATCAGCTCATCAAGGCGCACTACCCTGCCCTGGTGGACCAACTGGCCCAGCAGGGCAAATCCCTCCCAGACCATGTCCACAGAGAATTCGAGGCCTACCTCAAGTGCGGTCGTCTCGAACACGGATTCCTGCGGGTACGCTGCGACAAATGCCACTTCGAGCGGCTGGTGGCGTTTTCCTGCAAGAAGCGCGGGCTTCTGTCCCAGCTGTGGTGCCCGCAGGATGGCCGAGACTGCTGCCTTGCTAGCCGATGAGGTGTTCCCCGATGTACCGCTTCGTCAGTGGGTCATCAGTTTGACCCAAAGCACTCGCTTCGCTCGCGGGGCCGGCTCTCCGTTTCCCTTACGGTACCTGTTTGCCGCCCACCCCCAAGCGATGGGCAAGGTGCTGGGCATCGTCTACCGCGCTATTTCGACCCACCTGATCCACAAGGCCGGATATCCTCAGAGATGCGCCACCGGTGCGGTCACCCTGATCCAGCGCTTCGGATGCGCCCTCAACCTAAATAAGCAGTCATAATACCCCCGTTGTGCAAGCTATTGATTTTCATCGAACAGGCTCTGCTGATTGGCCAGCGGATCCCCCTCGAGAATGAGTTTGCCGGTTTGCCTTCAGGCGCTTCAGTATGCTCGAGACTGGCTCACTGTCCAAGTCGGCGCGCTTGATTTCCAGCGGCGCATACGGTGCGATCTGCTCCGCGGTCAGGAGTTTCTCCTGGATCAGCTTCAACAATGTCGTATCACTGACGCCGCTGTGCTGGGTCGCTTGTGCCAAGGTCAGGATGTCGGTCGTCGCGTGTCGTCTTCATCGGGCGGATCGATTGCGTATTTCTTGCGCACATAGGCCACGCGCGACTGGCTCCAGCGCTTGCCTTTACCGGTTCGTCGTCCCAACTTGCTGAGCACCCGTGCGATCTCGTCGTCACGATAACGACGGGCCATCTGGGTAATCAACTCGAGGTCTTCCAACGCGGTCTTGTGCAGCGACAGCGCCAGATTGTGGCTTGGGCATCGTAAAGGCGGTATGACAACCACCGTGCCAATGAATGATCATCTGCAGTGTCTGCGCCGCCTCGTCGAGGTCAACGACAATCTCGTTGATCAGGGTGCGGGCGATCTTCTTTTTCAACACCATCGGGCACGCGGGATCGTCCCACACCGCCGCAAAGTCGTGACCGAGCGCCAGGATGGCATCGGTTTCAGCAGGACTGAGCGACGCGGTGGCGTCGCGGTGTGCGTCGAGTTCGCCCTTGAGCCTTTCCAGTGTTTCGAGCTTGTCATTCCAGCGTTGCTCGAGCACCTCGGCGACCAAGCGATTGGCGGGGTCGACCTGGTTATACTGATCAAACGCGCGTTGGGCCTCGTATTCCACCTGTTGTATCTGGCGCTGTAACGCCGCGCGCTGATCACTGCCCTGAGTCGCTCGAGCCGCTCGATCGCAGCGACACTGGCGTTGAGGCCGTGGGGTGAGATGGCCTTGAGGATTTCCTCACTGAGGCGTTTATCGACGGTGGCGCCACCGAAGCCCAGGCAGTACTGACCGCCGGTGGCAAAATCACCCGCTGCACACATAACGGGCCGCCGTGCCGCTCTTGCCCCAGTAGCGAATATGCAGCTTGCGGCCACATCGCCCACAGCGCAGCAGCCCGGTCAATAGCCCCTGACCGCTACGCACCGCCAGGGCCGACTCATCCTGGGTGAAATTGCCGCCATTGCTGCGCATGATGTCCTGGTTTCGTTGGTACTGTGCCCAGCTAATATAGCCGGGGTGATGGTCCTGAATAAAGACGCTGGCCTCCTCGGCGGGCTGTGCGCTGCGTTGGCGCTTGACCGCCTGGCCTTCTTTGACCACCACCTCGATCGGCCGGCGGCCATACACATAGGCGCCGGCGTAGAGTGGATTGTGCAACACGTCGCTGACAAAGCTGACGCTCGGCAGTTGCCAGACCAATTGAAATTGGCCGCCGAGCGCCTTATTGACCGGCAGTTCGATCTTCTCCTCGTGGAACCAGCGATGGGTCTGGCGGATACTGCCCAGTTCCCGGAATTTCTTGAACACCAGGGCGATGGCCTCTTGCACCCGCAGGTTGGGATCCTTGACGATCTGGCCCAGCGGGTCGGCGACATAACCGGGGGCCAGGCACCGGCCGAGCTCGCCGCGTTTGGCCTTTTCTTCGCGGCCCTGTTGCAGGCGGAACTTCAAGGTCTTGAGCTCGACCACGCTCAGCGTACCCTTGATGCCCAACACCAGTTGGTCGTCCAATCGATTCAGGTCATAGAGATTCTCCGCATCGGCGATCAGGGTATTGAAGATCTGACACAACTCCATCAGCTGACACCAGTCCTTGTCGGTGCGTGAGAGCCGCGAGAGTTCACGGCTGAGCACCAGGCCGACTTCCCCCAGGGCGACGCTGGCCAACACGCGTTTGAAGCCTTCACGCGCCTGCGCGCCGGTGGCCGCACTCATCCCCAGATCACAGTCAACGATCTCCACGTGCTTGAAGCCATAGGCCTTGGCAGTATCCGCCAAGGCATACTGCAGACGCTGGCTCTCTTTGTTCTGTTTGACCTGCGCCATGGAAGACTGGCGTAGATAGACCACGGCCTTGCGGGCCAGGTGTTCGGGGGTGATCTTTTGCGTGCTGTCATGTCCGGTTCATGGTCTTCTCCCCAATGGCTTTGCAGGACCGCAACGATGGCTTGCGCCATCAGTGCGATGAGCTGTTGTTTCGCGTTCGGGTTCCATCACCGGGCCCGGACGGTCGTCCTCGTCGTTGTCGAGTTCGAGTGTGATTTGCTGCATGGCTCTGCTCCGGCTGGTTCGTCGTCGCCACCGTAGAGCACGCCTGCAGCATATCCACCAGCGCCAGGAGCGCACTGGCAGCAAGTTCAATCTGTTCACTGAGACGAAGGCACGCCGCGTCGGGCTGTAGCATCCACAGCGGGATCTTTCAGTGTCTTGCCATCGGGATGCCGCACCGTCACCGCATCGGTGGCCTGGCGTGGCCACGCGATGACGTCGAGACAGCGGTTATGGAGTGGGTGGAAAGGATAATGAACCGTCACCGTCGACGGCATGGTATTCAGAGTGGTTGTTGCTCAACATTCACTTCCACATCCTGTTCCTCGATGGCGTCTATGTGTATCGCGACAATCGACCACCCCGATTTCAACGCGTCAAGGCACCGGACAAAGGCGAGTTGGAGGAGTTGGTTCAACTGATCAGCCAGCGCGTCGGCCGCTGCCTCGAGCGCCAGGGCTTGCTGGAACAGGACACCGAGAGCGCCTGGCTGGACCTCGACCCCGCCGAGGATACCGATGCCATGCCCAGATCCTGGGCAGTTCCATCTCCTACCGCATAGCCGTCGGCCCACAGCAGGGACGTAAAGCGTTCATGATCCGCACCATCCGCCCGCTGGAGCAGACCTGATCCCGGACTGGAGCGGGTGGCCAAGGCCAATGGCTTCTCTCTCCACGCCGGGGTGAGCTGTGAAGGGACATCAAAAGAGACAACGCGTGAGCGGCTGTGCCGGTATCATTTCCCGCCCTGCCGTGGCAGTTCCCCGCCTTTCACTGAGTTCCACGGGCAAGGTGGTCTACACCCTGAAGACGCCGTACCGGGATGGAACGACCCAGGTGGCCTTCGAACCGGTGGATTTCATCGCCCGATTGGCGGCCCTGGTACCCAAACCCAGGGTCAACCTCACCCGCTACCACGGCGTTCTGGCGCCGAACCACCGCTGGCGTGGGCTGGTCACACCAGCCAGGCGCGGGAAAGGCATCAAGTCTATCTCCAACGCAGAAGTCCGCACACCCGCCGAGCGCCATGCCGCAATGACCTGGGCCCAGCGGCTAAAACGTGTCTTCAGATCATCGACATCGAGGTCTGCGGTCGCTGCGGCGGATCTGTCAGGGTCATCGCGTGTATCGAGGACCAGGACGTCATCGACCGGATCCTGGCTCACCTGCGCCAGAAAGAACAGGAAACACCGACTCGGCCATTGCTGGTGCCACCGACCAGAGCGCCACCTGGGACAAGGTGAATTGATGCGCAGCATCAAGAGAGGGTGCCCTGGGGTACGTTGCCTCTTTTCGCTGGGAAGGATTCCAGCACAACAGCACTCACCAGCAAGGAAGCCAGTGAAAACCGCATGGCATGAGCTGTTGCGTGCACTCGTTCAGGAATGAACGTGTATGGACTCCTCCTCGTTTGCAAGCACTTTGTTCGATCGCGTCAAGGTACGACTGCCTACGTGTATCCGGTCTCATTGATGATGCCGTTTCCGTAGGCATCGGACCCTGATGGGCTATTCGCACGTCGGCTCCCAATCGGTTACACGAGCTTCGTGGCTCCGCGGTCATAGAGGGTTTTTCCGACGTCGGTTTAACCTGTTCGCCATCAAACAATATGCTCTGCAATCGTGGTGGTCTGTCGCTCCTCACTAATAACTCGAATCTAAGTCCGTCGTCAAGCCGGCTTGATTGCCTGCTGCAAGCGTCGGGTCGTAGGCCGTGTCGTTATGCACAACCGCCCAGGCGATCCGCGCCGTCTTGTTTGCCAGCGCGACAGTCACAACATTCGCGTGCTTGCGCGCGACAGCTGTTTCAACCATTGACTCAGTCCGTCATCCCGATCCTTCGCATGTCGGATCACTGCCCGTGCACCGTGCACCAGCAGCTTTCTCAGATAGCTGTCGCCACGTTTGCTGATGCCAAGCAGTCGATCTTTGCCGCCCGTGCTGTGCTGGCGTGGCGTGAGCCCGAGGGAGGCGGCAAAATCACGCCCTTTCGCGAATGCCTTGCCGTCACCCAAGCGCACCGGCAAGCGCACTGGCCGTGAGTGGACCAACACCGCGCAGTTCCAGCAATCGGCGTGCCACCGGATCAGCCTTGACGGTCTCGCGAATTCGATCATCAAGATCCGTTATCCGATTGTCGAGATGCCGCAGGTCATCAGCCAGATCGGCCAGCAGGGCCCGAAATGTATCGGTCAAGCCGTTCTCCGCATCCTCGAGCCATCGCGGTAATGCCCGGCGCAGTTTATTGATGCCGACCGGTGCGACAATGCCGTACTCGCCAACGAGCCCACGTATCTGGTTCGCCTTGGCTGTGCGCTGCCCGACCAGTTCCTCCCGTATCCGGTGCGCCGCCTGGATATCCTGCTGCTCCACTCGCTTGACGGCAACAAACCGCATCCCGGGTCGACTCATCGCCTCGCAGATCGCCTCGGCATCGACGCGGTCGTTCTTGTTGCTCTTCACGTACGGCTTGACGAACTGAGCAGCAATCAGCTTTACGACGTAACCCTCGCTTCTGCAGCTCTCGCCCCCAGTGATGTGCTGATGCACAGGCCTCCATGCCAATTTCCGCGCCGGGAGCAAGGCGCTCACACAGCGCGTCCAGCCACTGGTTGCGCTTGAGCTTCGCCTGCCACTGAGTCTGATCGTGACGGTCAACAGCGTGCACGTGAAAAACAGATTTTGCGATATCCACACCTACTCGTGTAATGTTCATGTTGGGCTTCTCCTCATCCTCTGAATGGTTGGTTGCCACTTACCATTCTGGCGCATCGACGCCGAAACGATAGGGTGAGGAGGAGTCCATCCCATTGGATACAACCTCACCCGCTACCATGGCGTTCTCGCTCCAAACCACCGCTGGCGTGGGCTGGTCACACCAGCCAGGCGTGGGAAAGGCGTCAAGTTCACCTCCAACGCAGAAGTCCGCACACCCGCCGAGCGTCATGCCGCCATGACCTGGGCGCAGCGCCTAAAACGTGTGTTCAGTATCGACATCGAGGTCTGTGGCCGCTGCGGTGGTTCTGTCAGGGTCATCGCCAGCATTGAGGACCAGGACGTCATCGATCGAATACTGACTCACCTGCGCCAGAAAGAACAGGAAACACCGACTCGGCCATTGCTGGTGCCACCGAGCAGAGCGCCACCTGGGACATTGCCGCTTTTCGCTGGGAAGGATTCCAGCACAACAGCACTACACCAGCAAGGAAGCCAGTGAATACCGCATGGCATGAGCTGTCGCGTGCACCCGTTCAGGAATGAACGGATTTGAATGGCATGCTCAACGCCGCGAACAGGATTTTCGGGTCAATAGACGGGAATTTCGACAGGTCAGCAGGTCCAGTCGACACAATCAGCGAGGATGTCTACTCTCAATAGGCCGTTAGTATTTCCTATCCTTATCCTGGTATCCCAGATCCAGCGATCATTAATATGGGAGGGCAGGAAGGATTGGTACTGGAAGCCATTCATGTCTTCTCCCGAGCGATATTCCTCTAAATTTAAAGCCATAAAACCTGCTCGCTGCTTGAATTAAAGTGAAACAAGAGCACTTGTTATTTCACTTTTAGCGGTAAAAGTGAAATTAAATGGCTCCTATTTCATTTACATCACTGTGGAACAAGACGGTATCTTTACTTCAACTCCATCTCTTTAACCAGTTTTCAAACTCTGAAGGTTTCAACTTATATCTGGCGATATTTCCCTCATGCAAACCAGTCAGTTCCGTCTCCACCATTTCCATGAAGCGCGCTCTGTCTTGCTCCACAATTTCTTGTTCTATGAACCGCTTTATAGCTGAAACCGCCTCGCGCTTGTTTAGAGCGGAACGGACGATATTGGAGACCAGCTGAGCGATGAATTCCCTGTAACGCAACCGAAACGGATCGGGATCACCGAGTGATTGACGGGCCGCAGAATAGCGGGCGCAAGATCTCTCATAGGCCCAAACAAAAACATCAGCCAACAATTCAGTGCGGTTGAGCTCATAGATGCCTAGCAAGCCGTCAATGTAGGCTGTCTCAGGTACATCGACAAAAGAGAGAGGGCTCAGGTTTTCTCGAATGAAAGGAATATTTGCTGCCAGGCGAGATACGCGTTTGTTCACGTCGTCAAACGCTTGCAAATAAGGCAACTGCACCATGGCGAAGAATGCCTGCTCGAAAGGATCTCTGATAGCGTCTGCCTTGAATAACACCTCATCAAGACACTCATTTATCAAAGCGCTGCCTTGCAGCGGTTGAAACACGCTTGCACCAATGCCGACCGAGTGCTGCCTCAAGCGGCCGCAGGCTGCAGGATCTGGCAGCAGGTTTTCTGAAAGCAGCGCGTGGAGGTTACATATGGTGTATCGGTTAAACCCCGTATCCGCCGCTGACTGCACGAGTAATTCAATCGCTGCTTTATGGTTCAGGATCATCTGGGTTTCCAGAGCATCCCTGCCCTCGGCGCTATCACCCAATTCGATGAGCCGTTCAGTTTCAAGTAGGGAATAGGTGTTACCCTCAAGCCGACTGGAATTCCACGTCAGATCGATCAACAGCCTGTTGTAGATTTGCAGGGCATAGGTTCCCGCTGCGAGTACACCCGCTTGGGATTGACCGATCTCCAGTAAATGTTTACGCACTTCCTCGGGCAGGTAGAAAGTGCGGTTGGGCTGATAAGTTCCGATAAAGTCCCGGTTGTAGCCCACAGGGCGCCTATGCTGAATGGGTTGCCGCACAAGTCGTTTAATCTCTGCGCCTACCTCTGAAATCGGGATATAGATCTCGACCTCGGGGATTCCGCTGGTCAAACCAAGCTGTGCTCCACCTACCTCGATGTGTACATCAGCATTGTCGGGCGGGACCCTATATCGACTACCACGCCCTCCCCCTTCGAGAAGGAGTTGCTTCCTTTCCACCAGTACGGCCAAGCCGCCGTTGCAGTGTTCTGCGATGGATTCTTGGCTCTATGGAATTGCTTATCTCGTCAATAGAGGCGCCCTCTGGAAAGCCGCCAACGGCTCTCCGAATGGCTTCAAGTTCCTCTTCTGAGACTTGTTTGGGCATAGGGGTTATGTCGCATTTTCTTCTATTGCGACATATAAACGCATTTATCTGTCGCGATCAAGCTATTGCGACAAATAAAGTGTCGCGATTGGCGGACCGAGCTATAGGGGGTCGGTGCACCACTTACGGGAGATTTGCGGGACTTGCTGTGATTCGTTGTGCTCCGTGGTGCAAAATGCGCTGTGGGTGTTCGGATTTAAGTTAGTAAAATCAATCAGTTAAGAATCTCCAGCACAATTCATAATGCTGGGGTCGGTGGTTCAAGTCCACCCGTAGCTACCACTTATTTCCTTTCAAAAACAGGGCTCTACCCCATGGCTCTACCCCATTAACGGGGGCTCTACCCCATTAACGGGGGATGGGCACCCATATGTACACGATTGATAATGCCATCCCACCCGCAGTGGGTCAGCACTCTCGGCCATACCCCCTGACGCACTTATCAATGTGCCAGATGCCCTGGGTGCCTCTCTTGTAGAGGCCCGGGATTCGCTTTGACATAGGAAATCTCCTCTATGCTTTGGCGAACACCCACAGCGGTTCATATACTGCTCCGCCCAGGCGTCCATTTCAAGCCGATCAAATGCAATACCCTGCTTACCAATGGGAATTTCCGTCAGGCTCCTGCGGACCTCCCGGTTGAATCGGTTGCGGTCCATGCCCAGGTAAGCGGGGGCATCACGGAGGCGGATCAGGCGGGGTTGGATCTGCATAGGTATCGGCCCACCCGGGTTTCAAAGCTGCCTTCATGGCTGTGTTTACATAACAATTTCAGTTGGTAGTTCAGGTCTCTCATAGTGCTATTCCATTCGGTGAGTGTTTCTGATCACCTGGCAACAATGCTGCGCAGGTCCGACTAGCGGTACGATCACGGGACACCAATCCCGGTTGACCTGAATGTGTCTGGCCATAGACAGCACGGTGTGTTTTCTACTGAAAACTGGCCCGTGCAAACCAACGGTTATCCAGCCTGGGGCTGGGGTGGAATTACCTCCTTATTTAGAAAAAGCAGAACGCACTGACCGCCAGTGTGTTTGCGTGGTTGAAGTTACTGTCATTCTGGCCGGGCATAAGCGCCCGGCCATCAACAGCGGTTATTGAACAGATACCCGTAACAAGCGGGACGGATTTGAAGGTGCGTTACCCGAACAATGCGGTATCGCGATGGTTCGAAGGTGGACCCGGTCATCGCTGACCGTTGCGTCAAAAAACGGTCCTGAGTGACGCCTTCGGCAGATTCCAAAACAACCGGATTCCACCTACCCCGTTCGCGTTCGCAAGGTGGGGTCTTCCTTGCCACTTTTCCGCAGTGGCCGCGTCTAGTGGGCCTACTATACGAACGCGTAATACGGGTGTCACAGGGAATTCGATCCGCATCCGGCGTGGTTTTTATCGGACACCTGGTGCTTTGATTGTCAGGACCGGATCGAAAAATCACAACCTCCACCTTGATGCTGACACCGCCCGCCGCGATCTGCAGCCGCTGGACTCGACCAGCCTCGCCCGCCGCAGCCGTTACCTTTGCACCCTGAATCACCCGACGGATCTTGTCCGCAATCCGGCCAAGACCACCCTCAATTGCCCCGAACGCATTATCGCGATCGTCCAGCGGCAGATAGGTGAGATCGATATCCACGGACAGGCGCGGGAAATCACAGATAAAGAGGTTGATTGCCGTGCCGCCTTTCAGCGCAAAGCAATGTTCGGAGGCAACCAGAGGTAACACTCGCACTACGAGCTCTACCTGGCGGAAGTAGGGATTGCTCCTATCCAGCATAAAAAGCCTCTGGCACCGTTATCTGGTAGCGCTTGTCGAGTTTTCCGCCACGGGTCACGAGGCGCTTGCCCCGCCCCAGGTCTACCGCATCAACATCAACTCGCTTCAACCATGGATAGTCGTAGCGGGTCGCGAAGAATAGGAATAGGCGCTTCGCCTCGCTGTGAAGACACGACTGCAACAGGGTGTCTACCACAGAGGGCCGCAGTGAGGTCAATCCCTCGAACAGCTCGGCGGCAAATGTAAAGGAGGTGGGTGTTTCGTCCACCTGGCTCAGCACTTCGAGGATCGCTCGCTCAGGCGCCGAGCTTTGGATAGCCCAGTCGCGCACCTGCGTTGGCAACTGCACCCAAGCTTCCTCCGCGTCGCTTTCGAATAGCTTCCTCCGGTGGAAATACCAGCGCACGTCCAGCCGGACCTGCTCCACCCAGCCTGGCAAGCGATCCTGCGTCCATACATGAACAGCTGCATCGCCACCGAGCGAGAGGTAATGCGCCAGCCCCTGTCGATTCAGCGCGCTTACCCCCCCCAGGTGTAGTTGAAATCCCCCAAGCCGTTGCAATCCGAGGATGACGCCTTCCCAGGTAACCGGGTGACCCGGGCGGGCGTAGACGCGACTGCCCAGGCGTGTCAGCCAGTCACTCTGTAGGTACTTTCGGACCAGTTGGGGCGAATAGCCATTTGCCGTCAGCCAGGTGCTGGGAACGGCGACACCTTCCGGGATCACTCGCATGAGTTCGTTCAGTTTATTTTCTTTTCGTATACCCATAGTTTATTTATATATCTATTAGTAAACGATTTCAACCCAAGTGGTTTAGTTATTTTAATTTAGATATACCACTGGTATACATTTTGTGCCTTTGGCAAACCTTGTAAATCCTTCACTTTCTCTCAAGCCACTGCCCCCCTCCATTCAACAAATGTACTGACCCTGAGATTCCGATAGTGATCGGCAGGTCCATGTACCTGCCGAGATTGATAAGATTGTGAACTGTAGCGTGTATGTCCAGAAATCGCTGTGCCTGCCTAGTCGACTTGAACTGGTGATGTCCCGCATGTTGAATTGCATCGAATATTGAGCCATTTAGCTCCAAAAGTTGCGCATTGCGGTGACCCATGTGAAATGCGCAATTCACCTGGCCTAGGGAGGCTTTGATTCGGCCCCGACGGGTCAGATTCCGTGCAATTCCCGGGTTAAATTTTGATGCAAATCAACACTCTCCTTCGACAGGTAACCACTATCCCGCATTGAACTCAGCCAACCAGCAGGCTGAAAGCGCAACACATATTGTTTGTGGACCACCGCATATACGAGTTGGCAGGGTTGACCCACATCAATTAGATCGTATTTTTTGTATGGATATATATCGGCTTCGAGCGGTTTCGATCGGCAGTCCGGATGACCTTTTCAGTCCCAGGTCTTGGATGACACGCACTCGCTCTGTACTTTAAGATATGCGGAACTCAATCCCGTCAGGGCCGGCCTTGTGCCGCGCGCACCAGAGGACTGGCCCTGGTTAAGCGTGAACGCTCACCATTCCAGCCGCCGTTTTGGACCCCTGGATAACAGGGAGCCGATACTGCACTAGGTGGAAGATCGGCGGCGATTTCTGGCCATGCGGGAAGCAAGGACCGATGACAGGCGATCGGCGGCATACTCGCACCGGTAGGCTGCCGGGAATGACTGGTTACAGGGCGCCGCGGAGCAATATGAAACTATCGATCCAGCCGATAGAAGCTTCTGCACGTGTCCCGATCAGAAAGGCCTGCATTCCTACTTTGGCATGAGCACAAACTGTCAGACGGGTAAATCCGAAGAATGGAGCGGCTGCGAAAGTCTCTTGTCGGAAATCCGGGTACGAATCAACCCTGGCCTCGCAGCGAGGGAACCCTCGGAAATCAAAATAGCAACGGAGACATGATGCGATAAGTTGTCAATGTACGAGAGAAACAATAGCGGCAACATGGATGCCCTGAGACCGGCATCGGGGCACGGAGTCCGCGAGCCGGGGCCGAGCCCGGCTGCCGGGATTAGACCTTCAGCGTGGAAGTAACGACACAAGCGTACTTCGTATCACCGAGAAGTGGGACACAGGAGGCACTTGTCGCACACTTCCAGTCAACCCATATGGCTGATCTTCCAGAAACTGAGAGCCGTCTATCCGCCAAAAATATGGAAACCAATTTCTACGAGGCTGAGGCTGTCAAAAATCACCCGGGAGGAACGGCTGCGTGCGTTGATCTTCAAGCCGGAAGATGACCCGGGAGTTGACGCCCTGGGGTCAGACAAATCATCCTGGGAATCGACAGGACACCCACAAATCAGCAAAGCGACTACAGATGATCACTGGCATTCAGCCGCCGCTTTTGCAGGCCGACAATTCGTGGCTGCGAGTGGGTCATTCGGGAGCAGCAAAGACTTCATCAAGGGAAGAAACTGTCGTGAACAAAAAGATGCATTTCCTTCCATACCCCGAATCCGCCGGCACCTCCGAGCGAACCATCTTCTATGACTTGTACGGGAACGAGCGGTCATCTGGACGGAATCTACCACAACCCCCGCAGCAGAACCGATGAGCCATGAAGTAGAGCACGGCAACACTCGTGGGCGGCCATAAGGGGCATTAAATTTTACCCGCAAGCAATCGACTGCCCTGTACTGCTCTCGTGCGCGGACCCATTAGTCGTGTCGTCTCTTTGTTCAGACACTACGCCGGCCCGGAAGGAGGCGATAACGGTCAGCCCGAAGCCAAAAACTTCAGAGCTCTGGCTGCAAAAGGGAATGGATTCGCGCAGCATTGTCAAATCGATCAACGAAAGCAGTGAGTTTAGAAATCATATTGAAAATTTCCAGTGTCGATTTCTCAGTCGGTATGGCGGGACATTTTCCGGCGTAATGAAGACACTGGAAGAAAGTGACTTTGTGATAGGTTCCAGTCAAAACGTGGCAGTATTCAACAAGTATCTGTCCGATTTATTGGGATGGGGGGATGTCCCCAGGAGGATCAAGAATGCCAATAGAAAAAGCGGCCGCGAATCCATACTGTCCGAACATGGGGCATTTGAGTTGATAGAGAGTCTCGTTGCTGAAGACATCAAGCTGCATGACTACATTGATCAGGAATGCAATACCCTGTACTCCAATATAGATGATCCGGAAACCGTAAAATCCTGCCTGTCTGTCAAGCGAGGATATTCGAAAAGAGTTCCTGGTAGAGTCAGCAAGAAAATCAATACCTATTGCAAAGGCTATCTCGGTATTGATAAGCAGGGATACGGCAGCACTGGAATCTGCATAATCAATAACAGCGACACTGCATTAGGGGGCCGGCGTATGCCCGGACTGGAAATCTATTATGATCTGTATGATGGTAAGCAGCAGCACTTAGGTACCGGCAAGAATACGCTTAAACTTCCCAGGCCGATTCCTGCTGGTGGATTTATAGAGCTGAGTTTTTCGATTGCAGTAGAGGAACCCATAAGGCACAAGGTGGCATATATTTCTGTTGGACTACAGAATCCGGGGCAACTCAAATTCAGTGACAAGCAGCCTCTCCATAATGCAACTGCAATGATATTCAATGTAGATGATTGATCTTCTAATCCTCCGCGTGGACGCAACAGGTCGGCTTATCTCTCTTCACCCCACCCGGCATCAGTACACCCGACCCGGGACCGGAGAGTGGCACCTACCCGGCAGCCCGGCGCCGGCCGACTGCGAACAGTCCGGCCAATGCTTAGGCAAACAACCAGACGGCTGCGGGTACGGGCACTACCTGAGCTGCAACCGTGGTAAGGCGCACGGTATCGGACAGGTAGATGATATCGAAGGTCTTGCCGCCGAAGATTGGGAACAGGAGTTGGTTGATGTCGAAGGTGCCGAACACGTTGTCCGCTGTGAGTATGTCGAAGGTGTCGCCCAGGCTTGCCATAAAGCCGCCGGTCGGCCACGCTGAGCGCTCCGGCCAGGGTGGCGTCACCGGTAATGATATTCAACCAGTCATAATCGATTCCCTGCCCCAGGCCGCCGATTTCCACGGACAGTGTGGCCATGTTGCCCTGGTTGTAGCTACAGTCGATGTTGAGGGCGTCTGTCAGGTCGAGGGAGGCTGCACCAGCATTGACGGTACCTCCACTGTTGTCGACATTGCCCTCAACGACGCCCGAGCCTTCCAAAAGGCCGCCCTGCAGGTCGACCAGGGTCGTGGTGGTGAGAGTGCCGTGGACGGTGGTCTTGCCGCCGGTCTGGGTGTAGTCGCCGGTACGGTCAATGCGGCTGTTCGTCGTAATGGCCACCGAGCCCGCATTGGAGAAGCCGCATGACAGGATGTCGATGCCGGCGTCTCCCGTGGCTTGCAGTTTGCCTGTAACGCTATTGCTGAAGCCCAGGGCGGTGGCATCAACGGCAATAACAACCGAACTCGAGTCGGCGATGATCGTACCCTCATTGATAAGACCACCGGTATTGTTGAGGAGTTGGCCGCCACCGCGAATCGTATGATCGACGCCGTTGGTCAAGGTCGTGCCGTCGGTCAGCACACGGTTCTGCGGGTCGCTATTGAGGATCAATTCGCCGCTACCGCCCAGTGTCTGGTTGCCGATGAACTGCGCGAAGGCATCGCTGCCGGCCCCGTTCATCGTCCATGTACCGTTATTGGTCATGCCGTTCAGGATATTGACGTCCTGGCCGTTCGCCTGGCTGAGGTTGCCATTTGCAGTCACGCCGTCGAGTGTCGACAAGCTCAGTAACTCAAACACACCCGAGCCTGGCGTGGTCAGATTGCCACCCACGATGGCAGCAGCGTTTCCGACAGTCACCACGGCACTGTCCGCCGCGTGGATGCTGCTGTTGTTGGTGTAGTTGCCGCCCAGCAGGTTCAGCACGCTGCCCGAAGTGGCCTCGAGCGTCCCATTGTTGGTGAATCCCAGGCCGTTGGGATCGATCGACATCGTGCCCTCTGCCCTGATGGTGCCGTCATTGACCATATCGCCGGTGTTGTTAAGGACCAGGCCGCCACCGCGGATGGTGTGAGCTGCGTCGTTGGTCACCGTGGTGTTGTTGGTCAGGATGCGGTTCTGTGGGTCGTCACTGAGAATCAATTCGCCGCTACCGCCCAGGGTCTGGTCGCCGAGAAACTGCACGTAGGCATCGCTGCCGGTATCGGATGAATCGCGACAGGCTCGGAGGCCACTTCTGATGTGGCATTATCCGGCCTCCCGATACAGGCTGGTTTGTTCGGTCTTCCTGGTCTCCAAGGCGGAACCACCATGTTGGCACAAGGCAGGGATGGCCTTGGCAAAAACCGCCTACGAGCGCCATCAACCCGAGCAGACACTACTCTACCAACTCGTCGAAGCGCACTACCCCGCCCTGGTGGACCAACTGGCCCAGCAGGGCAAATCCCTGCCAGACCATGTCCACAGGGAATTCGAGGCCTACCTGAAGTGCGGCCGCCTCGAGCACGGCTTTCTCCGGGTGCGCTGCGACAAATGCCACTTCGAGCGGCTGGTGGCGTTTTCCTGCAAGAAGCGCGGATTCTGCCCCAGCTGCGGCGCCCGCCGCATGGCCGAGACCGCCGCCCTGCTGGCCGATGAGGTCTTTCCCGATGTCCCGCTTCGCCAGTGGGTCATCAGCTTCCCCTTTCCCCTGCGCTACCTGTTTGCCGCCCACCCCCAGGCCATGGGCAAGGTGCTGGGCATCGTTTACCGGGCGATCTCGACCCATCTGATCCACAAGGCCGGATTATCGCTCAAGGATGGCGCCACCGGTGCAGTCACGCTAATCCAGCGCTTCGGGTCCGCTCTCAACCTCAATATTCACTTTCACATCCTGTTCCTGGATGGCGTCTATGTGTATCGCGACAACCGGCCACCCCGCTTTCAACGCGTCAAGGCGCCGGACAAAGGCGAGCTGGAGGAGCTGGTTCAGCTGATTAGCCAACGCGTCGGCCGCTGCCTCGAGCGCCAGGGCTTGCTGGAACAGGACACCGAGAGTGCCTGGCTGGCACCTCGACCCCGCCGAAGACACCGATGCCATGCCCCAGATCCTGGGCAGTTCCATCTCCTACCGCATCGCCGTTGGCCCGCAGCAGGGACGCAAGGCGTTCATGATCCGCACCATCCGCCCGCTGGACCGACCTGATCCAGGACTGGAGCGGGTGGCCAAGGCCAATGGGTTCTCGCTTCACGCCGGAGTGAGCTGCGAGGGACACGAGGAAATAAACGGGAGCGACTGTGTCGGTACATCGCCCGCCCCGCCGTCGCCATCCCACGTCTATCACTGCAGTTCCACTGGCAAGGTGGTTTACACCCTGAAGACGCCGTACCGGGATGGCACGACCCAGGTGGCGTTTGACCGGGGCGCCATCCGCGTGGATTTCATTGCGCGATTGGCAGCCCTGGTACCGAAGCCGAGGGTCAACCTCACCCGCTACCACGGCGTGCTGGCCCCAAACCACCGCTGGCGTGGGCTGGTCACACCAGCCAGGCGTGGCAAAGGCATCAAGTCCATCTCCAACACAGAAGTCCGCACACCTGCCGAACGTCATGCGGCAATGACCTGGGCCCAGCGGCTCAAGCGTGTTTTAATGGGGCGGCCATCCGCATCGACATCGAGGTCTGCGGCCGGTGCGGCGGGTCTGTCAGGGTGATTGCGTGTATTGAGGATCAGGACATCATCGATCGAATACTGACTCACCTGCGCCAGAAAGAACAGGAAACACCGACCCGGCCATTGCTGGTGCCACCGACCAGAGCGCCACCTGGGACATTGCCTCTTTTCGCTGGGAGGGGCGCGCGATAGCAGATTCCAGCTCAACCACACGCGGCCAGCAAGGAAGCCAGTGAAAACCGCATGGCATGAGCTGTTGCGTGCTCTCGTTCAGGAATGAACGGATATGAATGGCATGTTCACCGCCGCGAACATAATTTCCGGTCAATAAGCGGGAATTTTGTGAAATTTTCAAGTTCAGTCAAAAGGCTCAGCGAGAAAATCTACTCTCAACAGGCCGTTTATACGCCCTATACACCAGTAATCCGCGGGAGTGCAGGATGCGCTATGTGTGTTAGATTCTAAGTTCGTAAAATCCATCGGTTAAAAATCTCCAGCACGACTTCGGCCATTTCTGCGTTACCTTGGGCGCGGCTATGTACTGCAACGACCAGCTCAGCTCAATTCATCAACAATTGCCGCAGGATCAACCACGTCGCGGTTTCCTGGCAAAAGGCCATTGCACGCTACCGCCTGCGGCAGTTCGCTTGCTCCGCCATTCAAACCTCGGAGGCTAGGAGAAGTAGTTCTTCAGGAGTAGGTAAATACGTCCAGTTTGTGGCCATCCAGGTCGCGGAAGTAGGCCGCGTAAAAACCGTCTCCACCATCAACTCTCAGGCCCGGCGCGCCCTCATCCCTACCACCAAGCTCGAGAGCTTTGGCGTGGATGCGCTCGACTTCATCACGTGAACCGACTCCTATTGCCGTCATCGTACCATTGCCCACCGTTGCGGGATTTCCATCGAAGGGCGTCATGATGCACAGCATCACGGCGTCCATGTTCGCTCCCCAGGCATAGCCTCGCTCCCCGAAGTCCATTTGACGCGTCAGACCAATCTCGCCGAGCAGGGCGTCGTAGAAAGCCGCAGCTCGTGGCAGGTCGTTGGTGCCTAGTACTACATAGCCAATCATAGGAGTTCTCCTCTGCAGTTTTTCGTAGCATAGCGGATGTCCGCCAATGATCGAAAGCAAATCCTTGTAGTCCAATCCTCTTTCATTTGCCTCGGGGTCAAAGGGGTAGTCAGCCAGAAAACCAGGACTCGGCCCCCATGAAAAAAGACGCCGGCGAGAGCCTCGTGACGTACCTTAAACAGCTGCAGTGCCTGGCCGGCCGCCGCGATCGCCTGTAAATACCTCCAGGTGAACATGCCGGGGAAACGTTTGAAAATGGACAATGTCTGACAAACCGCCTCGAACCTGGGCTATTCGCCGTCGGCGCAATACGGATACATCAGCGGTAAGCTTGCGCCCGGCTACGACTGGAGAAATGAAAAGCGCATACGGGCTGATGCGGGAAAATATGCAGCCCCATCTACGCGACGGGGACATCCCCACCCTCCAGTATTGTCCTACACTAATACAGGCGAGCCAGACAGAGTGATCTCGGGCTCGGCTCGCTCGATGAGTAAAGTGGAGCCAGAATATGAACGTCAATCAGTTGATCGAAGGATGGGACAGCGAAGCCGCGGGAGAGCTCTCCAGTGAGTCTTATTCTGTCCGCCTGCCGCTGGACACCGCGGCGAAGCTGGAGGCGCTGGTGGAGCTGTTCCCCCTGCGTAGCCGGGAGCAGTTCATCGCCGAGTTGCTCGGCGTCGTCCTTGATGAAGTTGTCGCAGCGTTTCCCTACGTGCAGGGGGAGAAGGTTATTTCGCGGGACGAGGAAGGCGACCCGATGTATGAGGATATAGGCCACACTCCCCGCTACTTGCAGCTCGTGCACAAACATATGGACAGGTTGCGTGACAACAAGACTGAATAAGCCCCCGGCGTCTTCGCTTCTTCCAGTGTCCCCGTGTTCGAATGCCGGCCCCACGCCACCCCGCGGCTTGAAATAACGCGGCCTGGCGTAATTCAATGATGGCAGCACCCGTTCGACCGCCGCAAAGAAAATGCCACTTGGCATGCTCCCGTTTCTGCGTCTACTATTGGCACTCGAAAAGGCTCTGATATCCCACTCTGGAAACGTAAGGAACTCCTTATGCCAAATGTGCGCCTGCTACTCGTTGTTACGATCCCCGCCCTGCTTTCCGCCTGCGCTTCGGGGCCTCCCTTTATCGACCAGATGCAGCCCACTGCGATCGACATGGCCGAGCGCCGTGGCGCCTTCGAGCTCAATTGCCCCACCGCCAAAGGCACGCTGCTTTCGAGCGAGACCGTACAACCCATATCGATCCGGTTCGGGTATGAACGTGCCGAATATACCATCGGTGTATCGGGCTGTGGCAAGCGCCTGAGCTATGTCGTGATTTGTCCCGACAATGGCAGCAAGTCCTGTTTTGCCGGTGCCTCTCGTGCCGAACCGCTAGAGTAACTGTTCAACTGCTCCGGGACCGGGTCACGACCCGGACAGGGCGACGTGGCCTGTATCCATCGCGCCTGCAACGCCGATGGCATCATCCATGACCTGGAGGATGCGGTAGCGCCTCCGCGCAGGACACCGACGGGGGGTGCTGGTCATGCGGCTTCTTCAAGCGCGGCACCCCTGCAGCGATACAGACAACCGCTAATTCGTGTAGTCTTCGCAGACATTGGCCACTTTCGGCCGAAGCATTATTCCTTTTTTTGAGCGGATCGCAGGAGAGCGTCTATGGCGGCAAGGCAGTGGCAGGGGTTCAACTGGGAGGACCCCTTCGGACTCAACCAGCAGCTCAATGAAGACCAGCGCATGATTCGCGACAGCGCAGCCCAGTATGCCCAGGGCAAACTGGCGCCCCGGGTACGACAGGCTTACCGCGACGAATATACCGACCAGGCGATTTTTCGTGAAATGGGGGAACTGGGACTGCTGGGCCCGACCATCGAAGGCTATGGCTGTCCCGGGGTGGACTACGTCAGCTACGGTCTCGCGGCGCGCGAAGTGGAGCGCGTTGACTCGGGCTACCGCTCGATGATGAGTGTGCAATCCTCCCTGGTGATGTACCCCATCCACGCCTACGGCGACGAGGCGCAGCGGGAGAAGTACCTGCCGAAACTGGCCACCGGTGAGTGGATCGGCTGTTTCGGCCTGACCGAACCCGACCACGGTTCAGACCCGGGAGGCATGATCACCCGCGCCCGCAGCGTCGATGGCGGCTACCGCGTAAGCGGGGCGAAAATGTGGATCACCAACAGTCCCTTTGCCGATGTCTTCGTGGTGTGGGCCAGGGACGATGCCGGTGATATCCGCGGCTTTGTCCTGGAAAAGGGCATGGAGGGATTGAGCGCCCCCAAAATCGAGGGCAAGCTCGCCCTGCGCGCCTCGGTCACCGGCGAGATTGTCATGGATAACGTATTCGTGCCCGCCGAGAACCTGCTGCCCGGGGTGAAGGGTTTAAAGGGACCATTTGGCTGCCTGAATAACGCCCGTTACGGTATCGCCTGGGGTGCCATGGGCGCCGCCGAGACCTGCTGGCTCACGGCACGCCAGTACGTGCTGGACCGCAAGCAATTCGGCAGGCCGCTGGCGGCCAACCAGCTGATACAGCTGAAGCTGGCCGACATGCAAACGGAGATCAGCCTGGGTCTGCAGGCGGCGCTGCGAGCCGGACAGTTGATGGACAGCAACCAGATCGCCCCGGAGCTGATCTCCCTGATCAAGCGCAATAACTGCGGCAAATCACTGGCCATCGCCAGGGTGGCCCGGGACATGCTGGGAGGCAACGGCATTTCCGACGAGTACCCGATCATGCGCCACCTGTGCAATCTCGAGGTGGTCAACACCTACGAGGGCACCCACGATGTACACGGCCTGATCCTGGGTCGCGCCCAGACCGGGCTGCAGGCCTTCAGTTGATTGTCCGCTACCCGGGGTTGCAACCAAACAGGTACGGTTGATCGCGTCTGAGGATGCCCGGTTACGGACGATCTTCAACTATCATGGTGGCTTTCAGCAGATGGGGGAACGAGCAGTGAATGAATCCATAAATCCCGATCCAAACGGGATCGAGCCTCTGGGCATGGACGAGCAGCATGTGGCAGGGGACCTGAATCGTCATTTTCGTTTGACCCTGGGCCGGGATGAGGTGGGCGATTCCCATCGCTACCTGTTCTATGCCCTGGCCCTCACTATCAGGGACCGTCTGATTGAGCGCTGGCGAGTGACCCGGGATCGCCGGATCGAGGCGCATCCAAAACGCATAAATTATCTTTCGATGGAATTCCTGATGGGCCGCGCGCTCAGCAACGCCGTGATCAACCTCGACCTCGAGGAGCCCGTCCGCCAGGCTCTGCAAAATTTTGGCTGCTCTTTGGAACAGGTGGAAGAGGAAGAGATCGATGCCGGCCTGGGCAACGGCGGCCTCGGCCGGCTGGCAGCCTGCTTTCTTGACAGCTGTGCCACCCTGCACCTGCCGGTCACCGGCTACGGCATCCGCTATGAGTACGGCATGTTTCACCAGAAAATCGACAACGGCTACCAGGTGGAATGTCCCGGATCACTGGCTGCGAGACGGCAATCCCTGGGAAATCGAAAGTCCTGAAAATACCGTGCGCATACATTTTTTTGGCCACACCGAATACTACAGCGACCCGCGCAGGAAAGCAGCGCGCGCGCTGGGCCAATACGCAGGACGTGCTGGCGGTGCCCTATGACGTGCCGATGCCCGGCTATCGCAACGACACTGTAAACACGCTGCGCCTGTGGAAATCGGAGGCCACCGATGAATTCAATCTCGACGATTTCAACGCCGGCAGCTATACCGAGGCCGTCGCCGCGAAGAACCTGGCCGAGCAGATCACCATGGTGCTGTATCCCAACGATGCCAGTGAAAACGGCAAGGAACTGCGCCTGCGCCAACAGTATTTTCTGGCATCGGCCAGCCTGCAGGACGTGCTTGCGCCGGTGGGTAAAATACACACGGGGCGGACTTCAGCCAGTTTGCCGAAAAAACTGGTTTTCAACTGAACGACACGCATCCGACCATTGCCGTGGCCGAATTGATGCGACTACTGATGGACGATTACCTGCTGGGCTGGGACGATGCCTGGAAGATTACCAGCAGCACCATGGCTTACACCAACCACACTCTCCTGCCCGAGGCCCTGGAAAAATGGTCGGTGGCGCTGTTCAGGGAACTGCTGCCGAGGCTGCTCGATATTATCTATGAAATCAACGCCCGCTTTCTAGTGCAAGGTAGCCCAACACTGGCCCGGCGATACCGAGCGCGAGAGGCGGCTGTCAATCATAGAAGAAGGCGACATGCCCGCAGATTCGCATGGCGTACCTGGCGATCGTCGGCAGCTATTCCGTCAACGGCGTCGCCGCGCTGCATACCCAGCTGTTGAAAGAGGGGCTGTTCAACGATTTTTACCAACTCTGGCCGGAGAAGTTCAACAACAAGACCAATGGTGTCACGCCGCGCCGCTGGCTGGTGCATTGTAATCCCGATCTGACCGCACCTGGTTTCACGAGGTGATCGGTGACCAATGGATCACCGACCTGGATGCCATTGCCAAGTTGCGCGCCTTTGCCGATGACGATGCATTTCGGCTGCGCTGGCGGGACGTAAAACAGGCCAACAAGGAGCGGCTTGGTGGAGATGGTCCGGCGCGAATGCGGCGTGGAATTCGATTCGGATATGCTGTTTGACGTGCAGGTGAAACGAATCCACGAATACAAGCGTCAGCTGCTCAATGTCCTGCATGTCATCCACCTCTACGACCGGGTGGTTCGCGGTGATGTAGAGGGCTTTGCAGCCTCGCTGTGTATTGATTGGCGGCAAGGCGGCTCCGGGCTATGCCATGGCCAAGACCATCATAAAACTGGTCAATAACGTGGCGGCAGTGATAAACGATGACGAGCGACTAAAGCCATGGCTGCGGGTTGCTTTCCTGCCCAATTACCGCGTTACGGCGATGGAAGTGATTTGTCCCGGGCACCGATCTATCCGAGCAGATATCGACCGCCGGCAAAGAGGCGTCGGGCACCGGCAACATGAAATTCATGATGAACGGCGCGGTGACTATCGGCACCCTGGACGGCGCCAATATCGAGATACGCGAAGCGGTGGGTGAAGATAACTTCTTCCTGTTTGGCCTGGAAGCGCACGAAGTCGACGTGGTGCGCCGCGACTACGATCCGAACAGCATAATCGCCGCAGATGAAGAATTTTCGCGGGTGATGGAGCTGTTGGAGAGCGGCCATTTCAATCTCTTCGAGCCGGGCATCCTGGACCCCGTCGTCAGCTCCATACGCAGCAGAGACGACGCCTGGATGACGGCGGCGGACTTTCGCGGATACCTACAGGCCCAGCGGCGGGTCTCCGCCTCTTACCAGGACCCGGATAGCTGGACCCGGATGAGCATATGCAACACGGCGGCCAGTGGTCGCTTTTCCAGCGACCGCACCATTGGTGATTACAGTCGGGAAATCTGGGGATTGTGAGACTGCATCGGCGTCACCGCCTGTGCGCAGATACTACCGTCGCTTGCGCGGCCGGCTTTTGGCCTTTCGCGGGATGTCCAGCCGCGCCTCCAGGTTTTCGATCTCGACCAGCACCTCGTCAATAAACCCCTGTGCGGCCTCGGGAATGGGCCGGTCGGAAAGGGTGGCAATGATGCCGGGTGAGGCTATGTGTGCGAGATCGACGATATGGAGCATAGCGAAATCGTCCGGGGAGAGATCGGTCGGAAACGTGTTGATCAGGCTGGCCGTGACCGCGTCGGTTTCACGCACAATACGCCGAATGACCGTCAGGTCTTCGGCGCGCAAAAAAAGGTCGTGCAGCTCTTCGCTGGAGCGGCTGGTGCTGTACTGCTGGCCCAGCCAGTTCAGATACCAACCGGGCAGTTTTGGCACCAACAACGGAAACGGCAACACATCCTTGATATAGAGCGCGGGCAGCAAGGTCAGCGGATGATCGCGCCGGCATATTATGACCGGCGAAGACAGGGCAAAGGTTCGGGTGCGAATGCCGGCATCCATCGGCTCGAAGGGTGACCCCACGTAGACATCTACATTGCGCGCAAGCAGATCCTCCTGGAGTTCGTCCCAGCTATGGGTGCGCAGCCGAAATCGTAATTTCGGGTATTTGCGCAACAGCCGCGCGAGCGCCGGCGCCACAATGCTGTCCGCCATCCAGGGGTCAGAGCCAATAACCACCTGGCCGCTCTCAAGATTACTCAGCAGCTCCACCTCCCTTCGCGCCTGGTCGATCGTGCCGAGTGTCTGCCTGGCAGCGCGGGCGAGGATTTCCCCGAACTCCGTCGGACTCACGCCGCTGCGCCCACGGACAAAAAGGGGAACCCCGTACTCCTCCTCGAGGCGGCGTATGCTCACCGACAACGCCGACTGCGTAAGCGAAAGCGCCTCGGCGGCGCGCCGATAATTGCGGTGCTCACTCAGGGCAAGCACGTGACGTAATTGACGCAGCGATTCACTCATGACAAAAATTCATCAAACATACATATATAATGAATTTGACACTAAAAACGTGCTTGTGTCATCTTCCCCGCATACCCCTTGATTCATCATGGAGGAGATAATAAATGTCTATTCAAGCCATTTGTGCTGATGGCAGCACTGTGACCTACACCGATCGTCGCCGCTGGCTCTGGTCCCTTTCACTGTTCTGGCCGACCATGCCCGTTATCTCGTGCTGGCTGGCCATCAGTTCCGGGCAAGTGGCCTGGTACTGGGGGACCCTGGCCGTATGGTATGTCCTGGTTCCCATCATCGATCACCTGCTGCCCACCGATTCGAGCAATCCCCCGCCGGAAGTCGTGGAGCAACTCGAAAGTGACCGCTACTACCGTGTGCTGACCTACTTGACGGTACCCATTCACTATTTCACCCTGATCTACACCGCTTACATCGTCGGCACCCAGAACCTGCCCTGGTACGCCATCCTCGGCCTGGCGCTGTCGGTAGGCGTGGTGAACGGCCTTGCCATCAACACCGGCCACGAACTCGGCCACAAGAAAACCAAACTCGAGCGCTGGCTGGCGAAAATCGTTCTGGCAGTGGTCGGTTACGGCCACTTTTTAATCGAGCACAACCGCGGTCACCACGTTGATGTGGCGACACCCGCAGATCCGGCCAGTGCGAAAATGGGACAATCGATATACGGATTCGCCATTACCGAGATTTCGGGGGCCGTGCGCCGCGCCTGGAATTCCGAGAAAGCCCGCCTGGCCCGCAATGGCCAGGGGCCCTGGACCCTCGATAACGAAGTGCTGCAACCGCTGCTCATCACCGTCGTACTGTATGGTGGCCTGCTGCTCGCCTTTGGCTGGGTCATGATCCCATTCCTGTTCGTCCAGGCGCTGTGGGGTTGGTTCGGGATTCTGACCAGCGCCAACTATATCGAGCACTACGGGCTGCTCCGCAAGAAACTGGAAAACGGCCGCTACGAGCGCTGCCAGCCGCACCATTCCTGGAACTCCAACCACATCATGTCCAACCTGATCTTGTTCAACCTGCAACGCCATTCGGACCATCATGCCAATGCCACGCGGCGCTACCAGAGTCTGCGCAGCTTTGACGATCTGCCGGAACTGCCCAGCGGCTATCCGTTGATGTTCGCGGTCGCACTGGTCCCACCGCTGTGGTACGCGATTATGGATCGGCGCACCCTGGACTGGGCGGGCGGTGATTTTTCGAAGCTCAATGTGCTGCCCTCCAGGCGTGAGCAACTCATGCGGCGCTACGCCCCGGCTTGATTCGTGGAGGATTCCTATCTCCTGAGTGGGTCAATGCAGTGGGACAGGGTTGTCGCATTCGTGGAGTCGGCGATTCTGGCGGCAAAGGCCAGCGGGTTTGACCGGATTCGGGTTATCGGCGCGAGCAGTTGGGCCAAAAATTTTAACGGCCGGGATGTCGTTGGGGAGCTCAGAAAATATGAACTTGGCCTCGACGAAATGCTGTCGCGATACCCCGGGGCGTCGGTGCTCTGTCCCTACGCGGCGACCCAGGTGACCTCACACATGATGGTGCAGGCCTTTGCCACGCACCCTGCGATACGCATTCAGTCAGCTACCATTCCAGGATTGCTCGACCAATCGGCACGCCAGTAGCCAAGCAGCGGAGACGGCGATGAAAAACCCTGATTACAGGCACCTCCCCAAAGACGTTGACGAAATAGTCGTAAGGGATTTCGCATCGAATTCCCCGAAGATCTGGACCCCGTCTGGGTTCCGGAAAATCCGGCCCGCTCCCACTTTTTCAATGGTTTATCCATGACCATGCCTTACCTCGAACCCTACCTCATCCGCTCGATACTCCGGGCCAGGGAGTACCTCGATGATCCCGGCTTACTGGAGGACATGGCGGGCTTCAACCGGCAGGAAGCGAATCACTTCAAGTGCCATCGGCGATATAACGAGTGCTCAAGACCAACGGCTACCCTGAGCTGGCGGAACTGGAAGAGATCATGACCCGGCACTATGCCCGCCTGGAAACCCGCAGCTTGAGAACCCAACTGGCGTACTCGGCGGGATTCGAGTCGATGACCAACGGCTTTACCCACTGGCTCATCACCAAACGCTCCGCACTATTTGCCAATGCCAATCCGCATGTCAGTTCTTTCTGGCTCATGCACATGATCGAGGAGACAGAGCACAAAACCGTCGCTTTCGACACCTACATGGCTTACTCGGGCGAGTACCTGCCCAGGGCCTGGGGTGTCCTTCACGGCTCCGGCCACATCCTGGCTTTGGGGATCGGGGGATGCTGCGGTTTCTCAAGAAAGATAAAATCCTGTATCAACCCGCGACGATGCTGAGCGCGCTGAAAGAGATCTCCCCTGTTTCCCATCAATGTCGGCCCATTCTGCTTCCGGGCACTGCTTCCGGGATTCAATCCACGCAACGAGCAGGATCCCAAGTGGATGAAGGATTGGGTCAAGGGGTACGCAACGATGCCGAAAGACGCCCTGATACCACTGCTCGATACCACTGACCCCGATATGCCCGTGCCCTTCGGCACCGCGGCACGACCTGCGCAAGCTTGTTGACTGAGGCTATGACTATGGATGAGATTCAAAAGAGCCAGCGCCTGCTGGTCGGCCACGGGGCGCTGGTATTGCTGTTCGCGTTTGTCGTCGGATTCGGTTTTTTACTCTTCCTTATCGGCGATATTCGGCTCTGGCCCATCCCGGGGGTGATCGACTTCCAGATGCCGGCACCTACGACGCCTGGCGTATGGCGCACATGGAAGGGATCACCAATGGCTTTGGCCTGTGGCTGATGGCGGCCGTGTTGCCCCTGTTGAATTTCTCCGCAAAAACATCCAGGCGGCTGGCAATCGGCATGATAATAACCGCGTGGACGATTGTTATCGCCTCCACCATCGACCCGCTGTTTCCCAATGCCCGGGGACTCGAACTCACCGGCGAATCCAATGTAATGAACGACATTGCCTTCCTGTTGTTCGTAGTCGGCATCGGTATCGTTATTGCGATCATGATCAAGGTGGCGCACCAGTGCTTGCT
>CAVQRS010000011.1:0-130939 GCA_963715345.1 uncultured Gammaproteobacteria bacterium | reverse complement strand
ACCTCGCTGGAGGAGATCCTGCCGCACATCGTGCGCACGGCTCACTCGCGCTCCCGGTGGTGGGGGACAGCCTGGACGATATCTATGGCATTCTGCTGGCCAAGGACCTGTTGCAAATTCTCAACAAGGACCAGAGCGAGTTCAATATCAGCGAGCTGCTGCGCCCCTCGGTGGTGGTGCCCGAAAGCAAGCGACTCAACGTACTGCTGCGGGAGTTTCGCGAAAACCGCAATCACATGGCGATCGTGATAGACGAATACGGCGGCGTCGCCGGCCTTGTCACCATCGAGGACGTGCTGGAGGAGATCGTCGGTGACATCGAGGATGAAACCGATGCGGAGACCGACCAGTTCATTCGCAAGATCACCGAGGACGATTTCTTTATAAAAGCCCTGACCCCGATCGAGGACTTCAACGAGTACTTTGGCACTAAGTTCAGTGACGACGACTTCGACACCATAGGCGGCCTGGTGATCCAGGCCCTGGGGCATATGCCGACCCGCAACGAAACCGCCACCATCGACAAATTCGAATTCCAGGTGATCAACGCGGACCAGCGCAAGATCCACAGCCTGCGCATGCGGCCGCTGCAAGACTGACCCGGCCCAATCCCCCGATGAGAACCGAACCCGGCCTGCATCCGTTGCTCGTGCTGTTTCTCGCGCCCTTCGCGGGCGTGCTGATAACCCTGTCACTGGCGCCCTTCGGGCTGTGGCCACTGGGGATCATCAGCTGCGCGCTGTACGCCTACCTGCTGTGTACCTGCAGCGTGCGCGAGGGTATCTGGCGCAGCTGGCTGTTCGGCCTGGGCATGTTCGGCAGCGGCGTGTCCTGGGTTTATGTCAGTATCCACGACTATGGCGGCGCCGGCCCGGTGCTGGCCACCTTTCTTATCGTGCTGTTCTGCGCCGGCCTGTCAATTCTGTTCCAGGTCAGTTTCGGCTGGTTCTACGTGCGCTTCGTGCGCTCACTGCCGGGAGGCATGCTGGTGGGCTTTCCCGTCACCTGGGTACTGTCAGAATGGCTGCGCAGCTGGCTGTTCACCGGTTTTCCCTGGCTCTACCTCGGCTATGCCCATATCGATACGCCGATTTCAGGCTGGGCCCCGGTGGTCGGCGTCTACGGGCTGTCTTTTATCTGCGCCATGACCGGCATCTGCCTGTTCCTCGCCTGGCGCAGCCGCCAGGCAATTGCCTGCACCACCTACGCGGTCATCGTGATAACCCTGTGGGGCGGCGGCGCGGTGCTAAAACCTATCGAATGGGTGGCGAAGGGCAGTGAACAGCCGCTATCGGTTGTCATCTACCAGCCCAACGTACCGCAGGAACACAAGTGGGACCCGGCCTGGTACCAGCCCATACTGCGCCAGCTGCGCGAGGCCAGCGAGCCCTACTACGGCGCCGACATCCTGGTGTGGCCGGAAGCGGCCATTCCGAATTTCTACCAGCGCGCCCGGGGGTTTCTCGATCCCATTGCCGAGCGCGCTGCCGCCAATGAAACCACCCTGTTCGTCGGCGTGCCGTTCCAGGCGGAGCAGGGCGAGGGCTACTACAACAGCGTGACCGCACTGGGCCAGGGTTCGGGCGTCTACCACAAACAGCACCTGGTGCCCTTTGGTGAATACGTACCCCTGGAAGACCTGCTGCGGGGACTGATTGCGTTCTTCGACCTGCCGATGTCGGCCTTCAGTTCAGGCCCCGCCGACCAGTCTCCCCTGCGCGCCGGCCCCTACCGGGTCGCCCCCTCGGTCTGCTACGAAGTGGTCTACCCGGAGATGGTGGCCCGCAGCGCCCGCAACAGCGACCTGCTCCTGACCATCAGCAACGACAGCTGGTTCGGCAAGTCCATCGGCCCCCTGCAACACCTGCAAATGGCACAGATGCGCGCGCTGGAGAACGGTCGCTATATGATACGCGGCACCAATAATGGGGTGTCCGCCATTATCGACCAGCGCGGGCATATCGTGGCCCGCAGCGAGCAGTACGTGGAGGAGACCCTCCGCGGCGAGGTGGAGGTGATGCTGGGCAACACGCCTTTTGGCATGTTCGGGGTGACCCCGGTCGTTGCCGGCTGCGGTATCACGTTGCTGCTGATGAACCTGATGTACCTGGGCTTCTGGCGCGAGAAGACCTGAGGGGTATCCGCTTATTTCGCGGGGGACTGCATGATGAAGTCCTCCAGCTCCTTGTCGATGCCAAACACGTGGCGGGTCAGCCACTCGCTGAGGAAGGTAGAGATAATATCCCTGAACACCGCGTCCGGTTCGTCCTCGCCCTGTAGCAGCTGGGCGATTTCCTTGCGAAAGCGTTCATGGGCCTGGATATGCTCTCGCCGGCCGGGGTAGTTCAGCTCCAGCATGTACTGTTCTTCGAGGCTGAAGTGGTAGTCGGTATAGTCTTCGAGCCGGCACAATACCTGCCGGTCTGCTGTCGGTTCCTTTAGCAGATCCAGTATTTCGAACAGAACCTGGTGCTGAGCGTCCTGCCAGATGATTTCGCTGGTTTTTCGCATTGGCTAAGCTTGGACGCTAAAAGCTGATTCCGCCACGATTTGGGTCAAGTTTTCTGGTCTGCCAGGTTACTCGCAACGTTGGTCAGCGCAGGCGTTGTCCAGGAAAGCGAGTTGTACTCGCCGCCACGGGCTCGCTGGAGTCTTCACATAACAGCCAGCGATACGCATTACTGTTAACAATAGAGAATTGTGGATGCGCTATATGCCCTTCCAGAACTGTTGAGGACATGGATGTCCGATACAAGCCCCCATGGATGGGTTCACGGCGGGTTCTGGAAGGGCATATAGCGCATCCGCGATTCGGCTGGGCATAGAAGCGCAGCCATCGCAGCCAAATCCAATTACTGATAGAATCCGCGCTTCTTTTTACCGGTGACAGACCCAGCCAATCCCATACATATCAGGGGTTGCGGCCGGTCGTTACCGTACAGTTAAGGACGAAACCTGAAAGCCGTGATGGATCAAGACTACAAGCCACAGGAACTGGAAGCCGCTGCCCAGCAGCACTGGCTGGCCAACAACAGCTTTGCCGTGAAACAGGACGACAGCCGGGAAAAATTCTACTGCCTGGCCATGTTCCCCTACCCCAGCGGCAAACTGCACATGGGGCATGTGCGCAACTACACCATTGCGGACGTAATCGCCCGCTACCAGCGCATGCAGGGCAAGAACGTGCTGCAGCCCATGGGCTGGGACGCCTTCGGCCTGCCGGCGGAAAATGCCGCTATCCAGAACAACGTGCCGCCGGCGAAATGGACCGCGCAGAATATCGACTACATGCGCACACAGCTGCAGCAACTCGGCTTTGCCTATGACTGGGACCGGGAGATAGCCACCTGCAACCCGCAGTACTACCGCTGGGAGCAGTGGTTCTTTACCCGCCTGTTCGAAAAAGGCCTGGCCTACCGCAAAAAGGCCGAGGTCAACTGGTGTGAAACAGACCAGACCGTGCTGGCCAACGAGCAGGTGGTCGACGGTTGCTGCTGGCGCTGCGACAACCCGGTGGAGCGACGCGAGATCGACCAGTGGTTTATCCGGATTACCGCTTACGCCGAGGAGCTGCTGGCGGATATCGACAAACTGGAGCACTGGCCGGAGCAGGTGCGCACCATGCAGCGCAACTGGATCGGCCGCTCAGAGGGCGTCAACCTGCGCTTTGGCCTGGCTGCGGCCCTCGCCAGCGGCGAGGATTCGCTGGAGGTGTACACCACCCGGCCGGACACGCTGATGGGCGCGACCTATGTGGCGGTGGCCCCCCAGCACCCGCTGGCGCGCCAGGCGGCGGCAACTAATCCGCAGCTGGCGGCGTTTATCGAGGAGCAGAGTCGCGGCAAGGTCGCCGAGGCCGAGCTGGCCACCATGGAAAAGCTGGGCATGGCCACGGGTATGAATGCCCTTCACCCCCTGACCGGTGAGGAGTTGCCCGTGTGGGTGGCCAACTTCGTGCTGATGTCCTATGGCTCCGGCGCGGTAATGTCGGTACCCGGCCACGACGAACGCGACCATGAGTTCGCCCTCAAGTACGGCCTGCCCATCCAGCAGGTGATTGCCCGGAGCGAGGGCGACCACCCCTACGACAGCGCACGGTGGCAGGACTGGTATGCCGACAAGAGCGGGATCGTGACGGTCAATTCCGGCGAATTCGACGGTCTGGACTTCGACGGCGCCTTCAATGCCATAGCCGACCGCCTGCAGGCGGATGGCAAGGGCGAGCGCACCACCAACTATCGCCTGCGGGACTGGGGCGTGTCGCGCCAGCGCTACTGGGGCGCGCCCATCCCCATCATCAACTGCGGCAGCTGCGGCACCCTGCCGGTGCCGCAGCAGGATCTGCCGGTGGTGTTGCCTACCGAGGTGGCCTTCGAGGGCGTGGGTTCACCGATCAAGAAAATGCCAGAATTCTATGAGACCACATGCCCCGGCTGCGGCGGCCCCGCCACCCGGGAAACCGATACCTTCGATACGTTTATGGAGTCGTCCTGGTACTACGCCCGCTACGCCTGCGCCCGCAATGACGGTGCCATGCTGGATGCCGAGGCGGATTACTGGGCCCCGGTGGACCAGTACGTGGGCGGGATCGAACACGCCATCCTGCACCTGCTGTACGCGCGTTTTTTCCACAAGCTGATGCGCGACGAGGGCCTGGTGCACTCGGACGAGCCCTTCACCCGGCTGCTGACCCAGGGCATGGTACTGAAGGACGGCAGCAAGATGTCCAAGTCCAAGGGCAATACGGTTGACCCCCAGTCCCTGATCGAGAGCTACGGCGCCGACACCGTGCGCCTGTTCAGCATGTTTGCCGCGCCGCCCGAGCAGTCACTGGAATGGTCAGATTCCGGGGTGGAGGGCGCCAACCGCTTCCTGAAACGCCTGTGGAAACTGGTGGCGAGGCTACTGGAAACCCCCGCCCCGGCACTGGATATCGCCGCCCTGGACGACGACCAGAAGGCGCTGCGCCGCAAAACCCATGAAACCATCGCCAAGGTGAGTGACGACTACGGCCGGCGCCAGACTTTCAACACCGCCATCGCGGCGGTGATGGAGCTGTGCAATGAGGTGGCCAGGCTCGACGAGGCGAAGCCGCAGGACCGGGCCCTGGCGGATGAAGCGCTGCGTGCCGCCGTACTCATGCTGTGCCCCATCGTGCCCCATATCAGCCACCACCTGTGGCAGGTACTGGGCGCTGAGGGAGACGTTATGGACGCCCCCTGGCCCGAGGTCGACGAGTCCGCACTGGAACGCGACACGATAGATATGGTGGTGCAGGTGAACGGCAAGGTAAGGGCCCGAATGACGGTGGCTGCCGATGCTGACAAGCCTGCCGTGGAAGCGCTGGCAGTAAAACAACCCAACGTCGGCCGCTTCCTCGAGGGGGTGACCGTGCGCAAGGTCATTGTGGTACCGGGCAAATTAGTTAATATTGTGGCCAACTGATGCCTAACCGGATAACTGCCATGCAACGGCGCCTTGCCAGCTACACACTCATCCTGGGCATGAGCTGCCTGCTCGCCGCCTGCGGCTTCCAGCTACGCGGCACGGGTGGTGGCGGAGCCGCCCTGCCAGACGCCTGGAAGACAATGCACCTGGCCACAGGCAACCCCAACAGCGAATTCAGCCAGGCGGTGCGCAATATGTTCACCGCCAACGATATCGTCTGGGTAGAACGGGGCCAGGCCGGCTACACACTGGTGCTGGGGCCGGAGAGGTTCAACCAGACCAACCTGTCACTCAACAAGGAAGCCCGCGTTTCCCAGTACGAACTCACCATGCTGGCTACCTTTTCCGTGCGTGAATCGGGCGGTGCGGAAGTGATGCCGGACACCGTCGCTTCGGTGACCCGGCAAATGGAGAACGACCCGCGCAACGCAATGGGCAAGAGTGAGGAGGTGCGCATTCTCAAATCGGAGATGCGCACCGAGCTGGCCCAGCAGATCATTCGACGCATCGGGTTTTTTGCCACCAGCAGCCCCTGATGCAAGCCTCCCCCGACCAGCTTAGCGCCCAGCTCAAACGACAGCTTGCGCCAGTCTACCTGGTGACCGGGGATGAACCCCTGCAACTTCAGGAGTGCTGTGATCTTATCCGGCGCGAGGCGCGCGCACAGGGGTGCACGGACCGGGAGGTCATAGAAGCCAGCGGTTCCGGCTTCGACTGGTATGAGATCCTGCACAGCGCCAGCAGCATGTCGCTGTTCGCCGAGCGCAAACTGATTGAGTTGCGATTACCCAGCGGGAAACCCGGCGCGGAGGGCAGCAAGGCCCTGTGCGAATACCTGGAGATCGCCAGCGGTGACGATGTGCTGTTGATAGTCGCCGGCAAGATCGACAAGCAATCCACCAACAGCAAGTGGTTCAAGGCCCTGGACAAGGCGGGGGTGGTGACCCAGGTCTGGCCGGTCGATGCGCGCAACCTGCCCCGCTGGGTGCGCCAGCGGGTATCCGCCGCGGGCATGAGTATCGACGATGAAGCCCTGCAGCTGCTGTGCGACCGGGTGGAGGGCAACCTGCTGGCGGCCAGCCAGGAAGTGGAAAAACTGAAACTGCTCGCCAGCGATTCGCAGATTACCGCGCGAGTGGTGCTGGACTCGGTATCCGACAACGCCCGTTACAGCGTGTTTGAGCTCGCCGACAAGGCCCTTAAGGGCGATGCGGCGGGCAGCCTGCATATGCTGCATGGCCTGCGCGGCGAGGGCACCGAGCCCACAATAGTCCTGTGGTCCCTCACCCGGGAAATCCGCACCCTGTACGAGGTGCAACTCGAGTGCGCCAACGGCCAGGGCGTGATGCAGGCGCTGAATGCCAGGCGGGTGTGGAAGAACCGTATCTCACTCATGCAGGGCGCGCTGGCGCGTCACAATCCACAGTCCATGGCGCGACTGCTGGAACAGGCGAGCAGGGTGGACGGCAGCATCAAGGGCTTTGCCTGCGGCCGCCCCTGGGACAACCTTGAGGACCTCGTTCTGGGCCTATGCCACGCCTGACCCGACAGCTCCCGGCCCATGTCCTGCCATGAAATAATTATAGCGTCGCGCCAGGCAGGGCCTGAACCAGCCGTCCACGCCCGAGGGCTATTGGAGGGCGCGCTAGTCAAGGCCGTAGAAACACAGCTCATCGCCGGGCAGGGGGGCCACCTTGAATTTGTTGACGCCACTCTTCAGTCCCAGTTTGCCGGTTAGTGTCACAGTGCCACCGGGTATCAGGTTGACATAAGCCCCGGTGCCGCCGGTGACCTCAAGGGTTTCGACAATCTCGATTTTATTGACGAAGTCCCCGCCAACCGGGCAGGCGACATCGGGACCGGTGGAAATGGTGCTTACCCTGTCCCGGTCGGTCAGAACGTGCTGAGCATTGGCACCGGCGCAGTGATTAAACATATCCACAATGCGACCTTCAAAGGTTCCGCTCATAACCAGTACGCGTTGACCGTAGGTTGCCTTCGGATTCTTCAGAACGATCTTGTAGACACCGCTTTGGGTGTCACAGGACTCGCCGTCATTGCACACAGATGTGGCAAAGCCGCTTAAGGGTTTATAGCAACCCGCCAGCACACGGTCTTCCGTCAGTCCGGTGGTAGAAATAGACGCCGCAAGTAATGCGGCCGCTGCAACGCTTACAGATTTGGTAACGTTCATCCCGTATAACCTCCTGGATCCCTCCCGGTTTCACTCGCTGGGAGGCGGACATTCAGGCTACGCAGCGCGAACCTGCAGGGCAATCGACGCCATGCCCTACATGGGGCAGGCAAAAAAACAGCGTATTTTTCAGTGTCAGCGCGATTGCGCATACGGTTGCAACAGACGGGATGCCCCAAATGGGGTGGCCTTGAACGACCTCCTGAACAGGGCTTCTTAGCGAACATTGACCAGATATTTCAGTACCGCTGCAGCTATCAGGAAGAGGCTTGTTCCGCATCCACTCGAATCAATCCGTCCGGGCGAGCCTGACGCCAAGCAGCGGCAAGTGCTGCCGCCCGATAAACAGTTCGTCGCCCAACAGCACTACAATGCCCGGCATGGCGGGATGCATTACCTGATCGGGGCCATCGGTGACCAGTGCGATATCGCACTGATGTAAGTAACGCTCAATCGCCTGCCCATAACTGTCCGGGTTGATTCCCGGGGGGCTGTATCGCCTTATGTCTGCAGCTTTGTTGCGAAAGCGATAACGCTTGTGCATGGCGCTGCGGGACGAGTCGCCTTCCTCAGGCGGCGCTGCCGCTTTTCTCGAAGGGACCCTGATCCAGTCGACGGCACCTGAATAGTTTGCCAGCAACTCCGTCAGTTGAGGAAGAGCCAGCAAGCTGTCGAGGGAATCATCCACGCCGATCACTATTCTCTCAGGCAGATCGGGTTGCCGCGGTATCCCGTCAGGCAGAGTATAGGCGATGTCCGGACTTGCGCCGGCTTCCCGGGTCAAATGCCAGCGCACCCGCGGCAGATGCTCCCGCCCAAAGTACAGTTCTTCACCAACAACGTAAGTGGGCACTCCATAGATTCCCGCAGCGAAGGCTTCATTCTGTAACCGTGTGTTATGCGCCCGGCCCTCTGCGTTGGCCCACTCGATGAATGCCGCGCCGTCTTCACCCATATCCCACAACAGCCGGGCAATCACCTGTTCGCTCTCAAGATCAAGCTCGCGCCGCCAGAATGGGGGATATACGCTGTCAATGAAACGGGGCAGTTTGTCGTGGCCGCGCTGCCTCACCCAGAGCATCGCAGTGGCAACGAGACTGGTATCCCATATTTTTTCTGTACCGCGAATGGTCATGTTCCGGAGTCGGGCGTAGCGCCTGCAGTCATAGTATGCATACTTCACCCCCGACCATTGCTCGGCACTGCGTTTCTGCTCGACAACCTTACCGTTTTTTCCGAGGCGGGCACTGCCCAGGTAACTGGGAATATCGAGCACAAAGGGGCGCCAGTCGAAGCTCAGCCCGAGATCGCGCTCCAGTTCGCGGGTGGGCTGAATCGCCAGGTAGGCGTAAGGACTTTTGAAATCGATATAGACGATTGCGGGCGCGTCGGATACAAGTGGTCGTAGAGTCACAGGCGCCGCCTTTAGTAATATTGTGCCGCCGGTCAATGATGGTAGCCCAGCCAGGGAGCGGCAACAATGTGTTACGCAGGGACATCCGCAGCTTTCAATGCCTGCTGGAGGAAATAGTGAGGAGTGTCTTCAGGGCACTGACCGGTCCCTTTCTTCATATAATCCAAACGGGGCTGCGAGAGCACCTGATCTGCGCCAATAACTATCAGGCCAATGGTTTATACTGTCGCGCTTACATGGCAAGGATAAATGCACAGTGATCCCACACTACAAAAACCGTGGTAAAGCCGCTACCGCTACCGCGCGATTGCCGGTGCTCGCACTGTCGATACTGCTGACATCCTGCGGCGGCACGAGCGATCCCGGTGTCTGCCAACAGCTCGGGGATAACCTCCTGCAGGATGCTGATTTTGCACTGGAGAAGCAGGATGGCCGGTCGAAAAGCTGGACGGCCCTGCAGCATGCCGGAGAAAAGTCCTTCGAATACACGATTGAAAATGACGAGTTGACCATAAAAAAAATCGGCACCCAGCCCTGGGGTATTTTTCGGCAAAGGTTGCGCACGAACGACCTCGGCGGCGCGCGCATGGCGTTTACGGCCGAACTGAAAATGGACCTCAGTTCGGAAGGTTCGGTGATACCTCCAATAGGAGGAGGCCTGAACCTGATGGCCCGCTCCGGCAACAACAGGGTCCTGCTGCAATCGAAATTCAACCACGAGCCCAGGCTGGGAAAAAGCGACTGGCAACCAGTGCAGGTGATTGTTGATATTCCCGAGACCACCGCGACTATCGAGCTGGGCTTCATGCACCAGGCCTCGGGCGTACTCCAGGTACGCAAACCATCATTCCATCACGTGGATGCCGACTCCCCGGCCTGCGCCGTAACACCCGAGCTCATGCAATGACTGATCCAGTAGGCACTGTTAAGGAATTATGGCGCTACCCGGTCAAGTCCATGGTCGGCGAGGGTATTCCCAGTGCCCACCTTACCGCGAAGGGCCTGACTGGTGATCGGCAGTGGGCACTGCGGGACGAAACCCGGGGCGAGATCACGGTCGTGCGCAAGAGCCCGAAGCTGCTGCAATGTTCCGCCCGATTTGCCGGTGAACCCGAGGGTGACAATAACCCCCCGGTGATCATTACCCTGCCGGATGGGCGCGAGATCAGCAGCAGTGATACCGACTGCGCCGCAGTATTGTCAGAACACCTGGGCAAGCCCGTCAGCCTGTGGCCACTGCAACCGGTGTCGAACTGGCGCCACTACCGGCTGGCCCAGGTGGGTGGCGCACGGGATATGATGCGGCAGTTTGGCACCAGCACCCTGCCCGACCTGTCTTCAGTGCCGATGGCGCTGGCTGCCCAGTTATCCTTTTTCGCCACGCCCCCCGGGCGCTACCACGATGTGTTCCCGCTGCACCTGTTGAGCACCAACTCGCTGGCGGCGATGGCCGCGCTTGAACCGGCGGGCAATTTTATCGTGCAGCGGTTCCGGCCGAATATTGTCATCGCCAGCACCCGTCCGGCGCCCGAGTTCGACGACTTCAGCTGGGTGGGTGGCTACCTGCACGCAGGCAACTGTGTCATCAAATGCGCCACCCGCACTGTGCGCTGCTCGGCCCCTGCCCAACCGCAGTACGGCGGTGTATCCAAAGATGGCAAGGTGGTACGCGCACTTGAACGTCACACCAACCGGCACCTTGGCATCAATGCCACCGTGGCGGCGCCCGGCACCCTCAATGTCGGCGACGAAGTGTACTGGGAGCCGGCAAAATCGCTGCTGCCGCACTCACTGGTAAAGCTGGCCGCCAAAGCAAAGAACGGCGTGCTGCACGCCACCCTCCAGGGCCTGGATATCGTTACCGGCAAACGCTGAGGCAAGGAAGGATTGCCGGCGGCCCCGGCCCGGCGGCCGCGCTGCCCGCACTGCCCATCTTTTTTGTATGTTCCCGGCTTGCATTCTGCCCACCCCGATACTACTGTACATTTATACAGTTTAATTAACGGGACACTCTCCCCGGGGCAAGACCATGAACGAAGTGCTCGAGCAAATCATCAGGCGCAACGATACCTGGCGCGGTCGCCAGCGCCGCTTTCACCATCACGAGCCCTCAGCCAACAGCGACAGCCACAGCGGCTGCCACAGCGGGCCGGGGCTGTCCACGGGATACACCGGCCTGGATGCGCAGCTGGACCAGGGCGGCTGGCCCCTGGACAGCACCATCGAATTGTTGAGCGACAGCAACGGGCTTGGCGCCATGGGCCTGTTCCTGCCCGCCATGGAACAGCTCAGCGAACAGGGTCGCTGGCAGGCGTTTATCGCCCCGCCCTATATACCCTATGCCCCGCTGCTGGCCGCGCGGGGCATCGACACCCGGCAGGTACTGCTGGTGCACCCGAAGACCCGGCAGGACCTGCTGTGGAGCACCGAGCAGGCCCTGCGCAGCAGCACCTGCAGCGCGGTATTCAGCTGGCTGGGGGGGCACAACTACAGCTACAGCGAGTTGCGCAAACTGCAGCTGGCCGCCACCGGGGGCGACTGCCTGGGGGTACTGTTCCGCCCCACCGGTGCGGCCCACAACCACGCGCCCGCCAGCCTGCGCCTGCAAATGCGGGAATACCGCAGGCTCCACATTCTCAAGCAACGCGGCGGCAACCAGCACATCGACGTGGACCTCTCCCCGGCGGAGGACGTACCCGGGCAACCGCAACTGTGGGAGTTGCCGGCGTGGCCGGGTGACAGCCAGCGCAGCCCGGCCATGGAGGCACGCACCCCCGTGGCCTGACAAACAACAGAGTGGGGATCGCCGCCGTATGCAGCTATAATTACTGCTCCAAACCAGACTCAGGAAAGCGGATCAATATGCAGGACCTACCCCATCATTATCACGTCAATGCCAGCGCAGAAGCCGATGGCAACGTCACCCTGAAAGCCGACGACCTGCCCATGCTTGTCACAGCCCCGCCGGCAGAATTTGGTGGCCCGGGTGATCAGTGGTCGCCGGAAACCCTGCTGGTAGGCGCAATTGCCGACTGCTTTATCCTGACGTTCCGGGCTGTTGCCAGGGCCTCCAAGCTCGAATGGACCCGGCTGGAATGCTCTGCCGAGGGTGTACTGGAACGGGTGGAGCGGGTCACCCGATTCACCACGGTAACTGTCAGGGCCACCCTGACGGTACCGGCGGGCACCGACAGCGAAAAGGCCGAACGCCTGCTGGAGAAATCCGAGGAGGCCTGCCTGATCACCCGCTCGATGCTGGCCGAGTCGCACCTGGAAGCCGAGATAATTGTGGCCGACTGAGCCGCAGCTCCCGGTGAGGACACACCCCTGAAAACCGCACCGGTAACTGATTGAGATGGACGAGTGGCTTACAGAATACGGCGTCACCCTTGGTGTGGGCGCCCTTATCCTGTTTATGATTTATATTGTCTGGGACCTGGCAAAACGCAGCAATGCCGGCAAATTTGGCACCATGATCCTGTACATCGGCCTGGCCATGGGCATTTTCGGCTTCCTGATGAAATTCGTTATCACCTACCTGCTCGAAAATTCAGGGGTTGGCGGCTGAACAGGTCCCCGCCCGGCAACCGCTTGCCCGGCTAGTTGGATTGCGTCACCGCGACCGGCATGGCTCCCGCCTCATTGATTTCCGCGATCATCTGGTCGCGGTTCTGGTACTCAACCAGCGTCTCGTTGTAACGCGTGGAAAACAGTTCCAACTGACTCAACAGCTGGTTGTACTGCCGCCGGTTCATCTGGCCACACTCCAGGTACGTCTTCCCCTGTAGCAGGTACTGCTCCGCTTCAAACCGGGCACGCTGCATCTCCTGCTGGTCGGCCACCGCGGCATCGGGCAGCACCGGCTGCACCCGCGGGTTCTTGACCGGGCACCCGGCCGCAGCCTCCAGCGCCAGGCAGAGTGCCGGTATGGCAACCATGGCTTGTATCGTTTTCATCATTCACCCCTATTGATACTTTATGTAACACTACCAACGGCAATGTGTTACCACTATCTGCCCTGACGGCGAAAGAAACAAGGAGATTATTATGAATTTTTTAGGTTTTTTCGCTTTATAAACCAGTGACGCTATAACCGTATCGAACGCACCATTTTGTAACATTATGTAACATTTGATGAACACGATGGTGCACAACAAGCGTCTGGACAAACCCCGCCCAGATCAATAATACTGTATGTATGTACAGTATTAAATTCATAATGGGCGCACTTTCCCTCTCCCGAACAGGCCGCCGCCCGGGATGCCGACGGTGAGCCTGTGGCTGTGCCTGCGATTCAGCCAGCTGCCCCTGCAATGCCTGAGCCGCTCGGAAATACAACCGGTGGTGATAATGGCCAGGCAGCGGGTGGTCTGCGCCAATGACTGCGCCACCGCCCTGGGTATCCGCTCGGGCATGGGTACCGCGACAGTGCATGCCCTGACCGAGCATGACGCAGCGCAACTGCTGGAGCGGGACGAGAGTGCCGAACAGCGCTGCCTGCAGCAACTGTGTTGCTGGGCCTACGGCATCACGCCCAGCCTTTTCACCTGGCGCCAGGACTGCCTGCAACTGGAAATTGGCGGCTGCCTTAACCTGTTCCAGGGCCTGGACAGCCTGCTGGCAAAAGTTGCCAGCGGCATTGGCAGCCGCGGCTACAGCGTACAAAACGGCCTGGCAGAGACACCCAAGGCAGCCTGGCTGATGTCATTTGCGCAGGCGGATGAGGCGCTGGCCGTCAGCCGCCCCCTGGCCGAACGGCTTGCCCCGATGCCACTGAGCCTGCTCGACTCCTTCCCCGCGGCGATCGACTCACTGCGCCGGGCGGGCCTGCACACCCTGGGCGACATCCTGGCGCTGCCCCCCGCCGCCCTGGGCCGGCGCTGCGGCAAGGAATTCACCCATTTCCTGCAACAATTACTGGGGCAGCGGGAAGACCGCCAGGCGGACTACCGGCCGCCGGCAAGCTTCAGCGACGAATACTGGTTCGGCTACGAGGTAAAAGCCAATACGGAGTTGCTGCCGGCGGTGCAGTTGCTGCTGCAATCACTGTGCGCCTTCCTGCGCAGCACCCAGCTGCAGACCACCGAGATCTGCTGGCAGTTGATCGGCATAGACAGCACCCTGCGGGAAGTCAACGTGCGCAGCGCCAGCAGCCACAGCGACTGGAAAAACTGGCACCAGCTCACCGGCATTTGCTTCGAACAATTGCAACTGACCACCGGGGTGGAGGGCCTGGCCCTTACCTGCCGCAAGCTAAACCCTGGCCAACCGGAAAATATCGACCTGTTCCAGCCGGGCCAACAGCGGGAACCCCTGGCTCACCTGCTGGACCGGCTGCGCAGCCGACTGGGCCTGCAGGCAATCGAAAATGTCGGCTGCCGCGACGAACACCTGCCGGAATTCGCCGTGCATGTGGGCAGCGACCGGCCCGGCGGCGAGCCCGACACTGGCGGCCCCCGCGGCCAGCGCCCTTTTTGGCTCATGCCCCAGCCCCAACCCCTGCGGCACTCCCGTGGGCGGTTGTACTGGAACGGCCCGCTGACCCTGCTGCAAGGCCCGGAACGGATAGAGGACAACTGGTGGCAGGAGGCGGTCAGCCGTGACTATTACGTGGCAGCGGATCGCGGGGGCCAGCAATACTGGGTGTTCCACGACCGGCTGGCCCGCAGCTGGCATATCCACGGGATATTTGCCTGAACGGCAACCGCGGCGCTACTCGAACAATACCACCTCGTCGAAGCGCGGCAGCGTATTGAAACGCAGGCCGGGGTTGTCAGCCTGCTTCTGCTTGAGAAACAGCAGGGTATTCTCCAGCCCCCCAGCCAGGAATGCCTCGGCGTTCAGGGGCCCGCGAAAAGGGCCCTCGGCAGGCGCAGTGAGGCTATCGTAGTGGATGGGTATTACCCTCGAGGGCGCCACACGGCCCACGGTCTCCCGCCAGAAGCTCTCGCGGTAGGCATCAGTCTGGGAGCCCAGGCCCCCGACACCCAGCAACACGGTATCGGCGCTGACACCCTCGAGTGTGCCTTCGACATAACCGGCGCTACCCACGACCAACCAGCTTCCCTTCGGGTGGCTGACATGCAGCATGTAGGGTATGCCCAGCTTGTAATCGAAGGCGGACACCGGCGGCACCAACGGTGCAGTGATCAGCGGATCCGCCAGCGCGCGCTCGCGCATCGCGGGGTCGGGAAACTCGAAATGCCGCGACACGATGGGTGTGATAACAAACTGGCCGAGCTGGAACGGGGCCCGGTCCGCCACCACCTGGATCTGCGACTCGGGCAGCCCCCAACCGCGGCCTATATTCGCTGTTGATTCCGAGCCCATAAGCACCGCCCCGGTGCGCCGGGCCACCTCCGGCGCGTCCATGGCGTGATCGTAGTGGGAGTGCACGGGAAAAACGGCAGCCAGGGCAGACACCTGGTTGGCTGCAAGGCCGCGCTCTATCGCCTCGAGGTCAGGGGCAACCTCGCCAAACAGCAGGCGCAGCGGTCCCGGGCGACTGAACCAGCCGTCCACCATCCATCGGGTTTCGCCGTCACTGAACAACAGGGTGGAGGTGCCGGTAAAGCGCACCGTCACCGCCCCCGCCGGCACGACGGTGCTGCCGGGCAGGGCCCATTCGGGGTCTACCGGCGGGTTCTTGTAAAACAGCAACAACCAGGCAAACACCGCGGCCAGCGCCAGCAGTAGTAACAGCAGGGATTTCTTTAGTGTCATCCGAGTAAGTCCTTCACGCCTTCTTGACGAATTCTGACTTGAGTTTCATGGCGCCGATGCCATCGATCTTGCAGTCGATATCGTGGTCGCCACCTACCAGCCGGATATTCTTGACCCGGGTACCCACCTTCACCACCAGGGAACTGCCTTTCACCTTGAGATCCTTGATAACCGTAACCGTATCACCGTCGACCAATACATTGCCATTGGCATCCCTGGTCACGGGCTCGCCCCCGGCTCCTTCGGCGGGCGTGTCCTTAGCCCACTCGTGGCCACACTCGGGACAGACAAACATCGCCCCGTCGTCATAGCCGTAAGGCGATTTACATTCCGGGCATGGGGGTATATCACTCATAACAGATCCTTATACCAGGGGGCGCAGACGACAGCTTACTTGACGTCCTCGAAAATACCCCTGGCCTTGCCGTACAGGCGCATGATCATGGGTTGCTTGCCGAAAGAGCAGCACATAATGGTCATGCGGCCATTCTCCGCCACGTGGGCAGCGCTTTCGTTGCCGCTCATGGATGAAGCGGATGCGCTCGTTCTGCAGGGAGGAAAACCGCTTCGCCATAACTCACCTTTCTTCCTTTGTCAGTTCGTCCCTCTCGCGCCTGTACTCGTCGTAGGGCTCGGAGAACTGCTTCATGCATTCCTCGTACTGGGTGCCCGGCAATTTCTGGCATTCCAGTTGCCGGTTATTCTGAATGGCATCGTACACCTGCCGGTTGCTGCAGGCCGACAGGGCGAGAGCGAACAACACCAGTGCGACAGGATAGCCTTTTTGCATGAGGGCGGTCCCGACCAATTGCCTATCCACCGAGGAGATTCTTTTGCCAGTAACCGACGTCCACTCGCTGGCCGAACTTCCAGCCAACCCCGGGATAGTGCGCCACCTTGGTAAAGCCGATATTTTCATGCAACTTTACGCTGGCCGCGTTGGGCAGTGCAATACCGGCTATTGCAACCTGCAGACCCCGCCCAACCAGTAGCGGCAACAGGGCCCCGTAGAGTGCACTGCCGTAACCCCGGCCTTCCTCTCCAGGCCTGAGGTACACGGTGGTTTCGACACACAGGCGGTAAGCGCTGCGCTGCTGCCATTTATTGGCGTAGGCGTAGCCCACTACCGTGCCATCTGCCATGCAAACCAGCCAGGGATAGTTGCGGGTGCAGGCGTCGACCCGATCCGCCATCTCAGCTACCGTGAGGGCCATCTCCTCAAAGCTGATGACGGTATTTTCAATATAGTGATTGTAGATATCACAGATCGCCTGGACATCAGCCGGCAGGCATGGGCGAATTACCATCAGTAATCCACCGTCACTATCGAAAGCAGAGCCTCGAACTGGATCATCCCTTTGTCTCCGACCGTATTTACGTCAATCATGCTCGCAGCTGACGCCGGTCAGCGCTGAAGGGAACCTTTGTGCCTGCTGTCATGGTTCTTCCGCACGCCACTCAAATACCTGGGTGCTGCTGCCGTCATCTTCCAATACCAGATCACCCCGGGTCATGCCCGCCTTCAGCAATACCCGGTGGGAGGCAATATTCCCGGGGTCCGTTGTCGCAATTATGTAGCGCAAGCCATGGCGCTGGCTACCGTAGGCCAGCATTGCCGCGGCGGCCTCGGTGGCGATTCCGCGGCCCCAGTAGCCGCGCTTGAGGGCGTACTTGATCTCCGCTTCAGGCTGGCCGCCGGGGTGCACCAGGCCGCAGAAACCGACAATCTCGCCGGACTCGCGCAAGACCAGGGCGCTCATGCCATAGCCGCGCTTGCGATAGTTGTCCGCGGTCACCTGAAGCCACCCGACAGCCTCGTCACGGGTAATCGGCTTACCATCGCCCACCCAGCGCATGGCGTCTTCGTCGCCGTACACCGCGAGCATGTCAGCCAGGTCGGCGGGCCCGATCTGCCGGGCAATAAGGCGCGGTGTTTCAAAGAGGATTTCAGGCATGGCGGGGGGCGGACGGTGTCGTGGCAACCATTAGTGTTGGGCTAAAGCCCGTCCCGCAGCGGATCCGAACCGTAGCTGCGCAGGAGCTCAACCACTTCCACGGTATAAGAGCGGTACCATTTGCTGCGGCCTCTTTCCTGCGCGTCCAGGTGGAGCGCGTTTTGCTTCCATCGGCTGATCTGCTCCAGGGTGTCCCAGTAGGAGATCGCGATTTCCTGCCGGCCCTCGGTGCAGCTGGTGAATTCCAGGCAGCCATATTCGCTGAGCGCCAGGTCCCGCATACGAGCGGCAGTCGCGGAATACTCCGCGTCGGCGTCTGCGATTTCCGCCCTGAATATTACCGCATACATAAATAGCAGTTACTCGTTCTCATGTGCCACAACAACCCATGGCTCCCCGTCATGGTCCACTGTCACGTCGAGCTCGATCGGGCGGCAGCAGACCTGGCAATCCTCGATGTAACTCTGGTGCGGGATCGAGCAGTCGACAAGAATATCAATCGCCTCGCCGCAATAGGGGCAATGGACTTTTCGTGTCTCAATCTGGTTCATAAGATAACAAACTCACCGGGGCTACACACCGAACTGCGCCAGTCTGGCAAAGACCTCATCTTCCGGCATTGAAGCGATCTCGACAACCTTCATCGGGCTCTGGCCACCGGCGACGATCCTCAAATCCGACCTGGGCACGCCCAGCGCAGCGGCCAGAACCGCAATCACCGCTGCGTTTGCCCTGCCACCCTCCGCCTGTTCGGTGACCTTTACTTTCACCCTGTCGCCGAGGCGGCCTGCGACGCCGCTGCGCGACGCGCCCGGCACCACCTTGAGCGAAAGTCTCACTCCAGGAACGCCCGGAGATGAAAGCGATCGCCGCAGCTAGCAAGGCACATCTTCCAGCCGCTGTGATATCCACCAGATATTACCGCAAGGGTCCTTGACGCCGCCCTGCCTGTCTTTATAGGGCATATCGGCCACTGCCATGATCTGGGTGGCACCCGCGGCGATAGCTTTTGCCATGGCGGCATCAGCGTTCTCTACATAAAGGTAGTAAGAGGCTGGCATCGCCGGGAACTCGGGAACGCTCTCGCTCACCATCACGGTAGAAGTGCCGAGCCTGACCTGTGCGTTGGCGATTCGATCACCGACTATATGGCGACCGGTTTCGATACCATCGAGTCCCTCGACGAGAAACTCGATAAAGAGTGGCGCTCCGTCGACAAAGATATAGGGGGTGACGGTGTTGAAACCCTCCGGAATATGCATACCATCTCCAATGTCACACCCAAAAAAGCGAAACCGGCCGCAGCAATAATACGCGGGACTCCTGCAGGATAACCAGATTGGGGAAATTGGTCACCATGACCTAAAGATAGATGGCGCGCTCCCGCTTGTCCCTTGTGGCATCGGGATCCTCAATACATAGGGTCTGCGCGATGAGCTCCAGATAGCCTGCCGGCACCCCGCACTCCCGGGCACCGATAAGCACATGATTCAGGTACCATGAAAATGGCCTTAGCGACTCATCGATTGACGTCGCGTAATAAGTGAATGCCTCAAACCCCTGCCCGGATTCGTCAATCACAGTTACCCTTTTCTCCTCATAGCCGCGGCCCAGCCCCTCCGCTTCATCCAGGTACGGCTTGGTCGCGGCATCGATCGCGAAAAGCGAACCCAATACAAAGTGGGCGGGCTCACCCGTCTCGTGGGCATCGCACTTGGCGGAACCGTCCTTACCGGCTTTATGGAATCGCAGCTGGTGCGAATCAAGCCTGCACAAGCCAATCCTCCGGGCCGTCCGGACTCTTTGTCTCAGCCGGGAGACAGACATATTGGAGCCGTAGGCAAAATAGTGGATGACTGCAACGCCCGGCACCCCGGGCGTGACGTCGACTGACTCTCCAGGTCTCATCTTTCCTTCCTGTAAAACCGCCGCAGCCGGCACGAACAGATCATAGGCACAATACCGACAGGCAAGCTGATCCGACCTCTACTTCCACTCGTAACTACCCAGTAATCAATCCAACTCTTGGAGCCGGCATGTTTTCACTTTTCAAATCCGACCCGTCGAAGAAGCTGCGTAAACGCTATCACGACAAGCTCGAGCAGGCGATGCTTGCCCAGAGAAAAGGGGATATCAAAACATACTCATTTATAACAGCTGAAGCAGAACAACTTTTGAAAGAACTTGAAGGGCTCGAGTCGAGCAAAGGTTAGCCTTCCCTGTTCGGGCGGCCCAGGTAGAAGTCGGCTCCCCGCAACGACCAGTACCGGGTGGAAATGCGTGATGCCCTGGGCCACTGACGCTGGCGAAACCATGCGCGCAGCTCACAAAGCGGGTACTTTGCCCCGACTTGTTAACACCCGGCTATGAATCATATTCAAGGCGCTTCCCTAAACCGACGACATTATCTTTACCATAGCCAATAGCTGCATAGAACGCCATGACTGCTTCGTTCGTCGTGCGGACTTGAAGGTTAATTTTAGGGCAGCCCTTGTCCTTAAGGATAGCTTCAACAGCCCGCATAATAGCCTGACCGTAACCCTTACGCTGCTCTGAAGGTTTGACGGCCAAATAGTTGATCCAGCCTCTATGACCTTCATAGCCACCCATTACAGATGCCACAACCTCGTTCTCGTTGCAGCCTACCAGGAACAAATCACGATCAACTTTAAGTTTTCGATCTATGTCTTTAGCCGGATCGTTTTGGGGCGCCACAAGCCCACACTCCTTCCACAACGAGATTATTTCGTCTTTGTCGCTCTCTTTATAGGCACGTATTTTCATATGAGTAATTTCTTTGGGTTTATTCTATTCATCAGAACTGGATTAGACACCTAACGCCGCCAGCACAGGCGAGCGGAACGCAGTGGCACGAGTCCAGCGCACAAAGTACACGGCATGCGTAAACATGTCCCGGCGCGAAACGCCCTTGCTGCCTTGACTTGTCAATGTGCCGACACCAAGCCAGTGGCATACTCAGGTGAAATACCTGTACAGGCCAAAAATTACACCAACACCAAGAATCAATATCATTTTAATTACCCCGAACATCTCGATCTTCAAGAAGGAAATTTCGGAGTTCTCTTTCGCTGCGCATAACATAGATAATCAGTACCTATTCACGGCCGCTATTTGACAGACTCAGTAATACTGTATATTTATACAGTATTATGTCAAGCTACGCCGAACTCCACTGCCTCAGCTGCTACAGCTTCCTGCGCAGCGCCTCCCACCCCTCTGAGCTGGTGGAGCGCGCGGCGGCGCTGGGCTATGCCGCCCTGGCCATCACCGACGAATGCTCCCTGGCCGGCATAGTGAAAGCCCATGTGGCGGCAAAGGAGCACGGCATCCAGCTGATCGTGGGCAGCGAGTTCAACCTGGTAGAAGGGCATCAAGCTGGTGGCGCTGGCGCCCTCCCGCGCCGCCTACAGCGAGCTGTCGGGCCTGATCAGCATGGCCCGGCGGCGCAGCCCCAAGGGCGAGTACCGGGCCGGGCTGCGGGACGTCATCTTTCACCTGAAACGCTGCCTGCTTATCTGGCTGCCGGAAGATGATGACGAGGCCAGCCGGGCCTGGGGTTTGCAGCTGGGCAGACTCTGCAAGGAACGGGTATGGCTGGGCGTCACCCACCTGCTGGGCAACGACGAGCCCAGGCGCTACCAGGCCCTGTACCGGCTGGCCAGTGAACTGCGCATCCCCATGGTGGCCTGCGGCAATGTGCAGATGCACTGCGCCGGCCGCAAACCCCTGCACGACGTGTTCACCGCCCTGCGCCACAACACCAGCATCGGGCAACTGGGGCGGCGGCGCCTGGCCAACAGCCAGCAGCACCTGCGCCACCTCGCAAAACTGCAGACGCTCTACCCTCCCGCCCTGCTGGAAGAAACGCTGCATATCGCCGGGCTGTGCGATTTCAGCCTGGACGAACTGCGTTACGAGTACCCCGAGGAGGTGGTGCCGGAGGGCTACACCGCCAAGCGCTACCTGCGCGAACTGGTGGTGCAGGGCAGTTCGGTGCGCTGGCCCGGGGGGGTACCGCGGGATATCCAGCAGCGCATCGACCACGAGCTGGAACTGATCGAGGAACTGGACTACGAGTACTACTTCCTCACCGTGTACGACATCGTGCGCTTTGCCCGGGAGCGCGACATCCTGTGCCAGGGCCGCGGTTCCGCCGCCAACTCGGTGGTGTGCTACTGCCTGTTTATCACCGAGGTGTCCCCCGAGCAGATCTCCCTGCTGTTCGAGCGCTTTATCTCCCGGGAGCGGGACGAGCCGCCGGACATCGACGTGGACTTCGAGCACGAGCGCCGGGAAGAGGTTATCCAGTACATTTACGACAAGTACAGCCGCAAGCGCGCCGCCCTGGCCGCCACCCTGATCACCTACCGCTCCCGCAGCGCGGTGCGGGACGTGGGCAAGGCGCTGGGGCTGGACCCGGTGTTCGTGGACGACCTGGCCAAGTCACTGGCCTGGTGGGATCGCACCGCGGACCTGGCCAAACGCTTCGAGGAACAGGGAGTGGCGCAACACAGCCGGCAGGCACAGCTGTTCTACAACCTGGTGCAGCAGATACTCGGCTTCCCCCGCCACCTGTCGCAACACGTGGGGGGCTTCGTCATCACCCGCAACCCGATATCCACCCTGGTGCCGGTGGAAAACGCCAGCATGGCGGATCGCACCGTGATCCAGTGGGACAAGGAAGACATCGAGGCCCTGGGCCTGCTCAAGGTGGATATCCTGGCGCTGGGCATGCTGTCCGCCATCAGGAAAAGCCTGCAGCTGGTGCACCGCTACTGCCCCGCCATCAGAACCGTCAGCGATATCCCGAAGGAGGACAGGGCCACCTATCGCATGCTGCAGGCCGCCGACACCGTGGGTATGTTCCAGATCGAGTCCCGGGCCCAGATGTCCATGCTGCCCAGGCTCAGGCCCGAGCGCTTCTACGACCTGGTGATCGAGATCGCCATCGTGCGCCCCGGCCCCATCCAGGGCGACATGGTGCACCCCTACCTGCGGCGCAAGCAGGGGCTGGAAGAGGTCACCTACCCCAGCGAGGCCATCAAGGCGGTACTGGAGCGCACCCTGGGAGTGCCCATCTTCCAGGAGCAGGTGATTCGCCTGGCCATGGTGGCCGCGGGCTTCAGCGGCGGCGAGGCCGACCAGCTGCGCCGTGCCATCACCAACTGGGGCAGGAACAGCAAGCTGCTGACCTTCGAGCAGAAGCTCACCAAAGGCATGATCGAGCGCGGTTACGACGAGGACTTCGCCCGCCGCCTGTTCGAACAGATCAAGGGCTTTGGCGGCTACGGCTTCCCCGAGTCCCACTCCGCCAGCTTCGCCCTGCTGGCCTATGTCTCCGCCTGGCTCAAGCGGCACCACCCCGCCGCCTTCTTTGTCGGCCTGCTCAACAGCCAGCCCATGGGCTTTTACAGCCCCTCCCAGCTTATCCAGGACGCCCGCCGCCACGAGGTCACGGTGCTGCCCGTCGACGTCAACCACAGCGACTGGGACCACCAGCTGCTGGAGAGCCGCTCCAGCCTGCAGCCGCAGCCACCCGTTCGCCTGGGACTGCGGCTGGTAAAGGGCCTCAGCCGGGAGGGCGCCCGGCGTATCGTCGAGGCCCGGCAGCAGGGGCCCTTTCGCCAGGTGAGCAACCTGCGCCAGCGAGCCCGGCTGGACAAACGCGACATGGAGGCACTGGCGGACGCCGACGCCCTGGCCTCCCTCAGCGGGCACCGCCACCAGTCCCAGTGGCAGATCATGGCACTGGAACAGGCCCGGCCGCTGTTGCAGGATGAACAGCGCGAGCCCGCCAGCTATTTTGACGACGGTGTGCAGCTGCCGGCGCCGGCCGTGGCGGAGGAAGTGCTGGCGGATTACCGGGCCACCGGGCTCACCCTGCGGGCCCATCCCATGAGCCTGCTGCGGGACCGCCCGCCCTTCAACCGCTGCAAGCGTCACACCGACCTGCCGGCGCTGGGCAACAACCGCTTTGTGCGTATCGCCGGGCTGGTCACCTGCCGCCAGCGCCCGGGCAGCGCCTCCGGCGTGCTGTTCCTCACCCTGGAGGACGAGACCGGCAGCAGCAATATCGTGGTCTGGCAGCGCACCCAGCAGCAATTCCGCCGGCCATTGATGACCGCGCAACTGCTGCTGGTGAACGGCACCCTGGAAACCAGGGACAATGTCATCCACATCATTGCCGGCGCCCTGTACGACTACACCCATGAACTGCAGGCCCTGCAGGTGACATCGCGGGATTTCCATTGAATTTACCCGGGGTTTTCCCCGGCGCCAGGCAGGGCGCGCCGTCCGGTTTTCGACGAAGCCGGGAGAAATGGTCTAGACTTCGCAGCATAAAATGAAAACAAGGAGCAATAACCCATGAAGAAATTCACCATGGCCACCGCGCTGGCGACCGCGGTCAGCGCCGGCGTCAACGCCCAGATACCCGCCCCGCCGGACGGGCAAATCCTCTCTCCTGAGTACACCGGCAAGGTCTATTCGCCCTACGCCGAGAGGGATTTTCCCAGCAATGTGTATTTTGGCGACACCCACCTGCACACGGACATCTCCATGGACGCCGGTGCCTTCGGCAACCGCCTGGGCCTGGACCCGGCCTACAAGTTCGCCCGGGGTGAGCAGGTAAACTCCACCAACGGCGGGCCGGTACGCCTGTCGCGGCCGCTGGATTTCCTGGTGGTGGCGGATCACTCGGACAATATGGGCTTCTTCCCGGACATGCTGTCCGGCGCCCCCTTTATCCTGGATGACCCCACCGGGAAGGACTGGTACGACCGCATCAAGGCCGGCGAGGGCGTCGGCGTGGCACTCGAGCTGATCGGCCTGTTCTCCCAGGACAAGTTCCCCCCGGCCCTGGTCTACACCCCCGATTCGGCTCCCTACAAGGCCGCCTGGGCCAAGACCGTGGCGGCCGCCGAGCGCTACAACCAGCCGGGTGTCTTCACCGCCTTCATCGGCTACGAGTGGACCTCCCTGGTGCGCGGCAACAATATGCACCGGGTGGTGGTGTACCGCGATGGCGCGGACAAGGGCGGGATGATGGTGCCCTACACCACGGCGGCGCCCCAGGGCAGCACCAATCCCCGGGACCTGTGGAAGTGGCTGACGGACTACGAGAAGACAACCGGCGGTGACGTGCTGGCCATCGCCCACAACGGCAACCTGTCCAACGGCATCATGTTCCCGATTTCCGAGCAGTACGACGGCAAGGCGCTGGACGTGGAGTATGTCACCCAGCGCGCCAAGTGGGAGCCCATCTACGAGGTCACCCAGATCAAGGGCGACGGCGAAACCCACCCCTTCCTGTCACCCAATGACGAGTTCGCCGACTACGAGACCTGGGCCATCGGCAACCTCGATGTATCACAGGCCAAGACCGATGCCATGCTGGCAGGCGAATATGCCCGCGAAGCCCTCAAGCGCGGGCTGGAGCTGGAGGCGAAACTGGGCACCAATCCCTACAAGTTCGGCATGATCGGTTCCACCGACAGCCACACCTCCCTGGCCACCACCGCGGAAAACAACTTCTTCGGCAAGCACTCGGGCGCCGAGCCGTCGCCGGGGCGCATGACCCACCCTTTTATGCAGAATGAGAACGGCATCATCATGGGCTGGCAACAGGTGGCTTCCGGCCTGGCCGCGGTGTGGGCAAAAGAAAACACCCGCGAGGCCATTTTTGACGCCATGGAGCGCAAGGAGGTCTACGCCACCACCGGTACTCGCCTGGCAGTTCGCTTCTTCGGCGGCTGGGACTTCACCGAGAAAGATCTCGACAACCGCGAACCCGCCTTTGCCGGTTACGAGAAAGGCGTACCCATGGGGGGCGACCTGCCCGCCAACAAGGCCGGCAAGAAAGCCCCAAGCTTTATGGTCCTGGCCCTGCGCGACCCGATTGGCGGCAACCTCGACCGCATCCAGATCGTCAAGGGCTGGTACGACGGCAAGAAACAGCACGAAAAGGTCTACGACGTGGCCTGGTCAGGCGACCGCAAGCCCGGTGCAGACGGCAAGGTGCCCGCGGTGGGCAACACAGTGGATGCAAAAACCGCATCGTGGACCAACAGCATCGGTGCCTCGGAACTGGGCGGCGTGTGGACAGACCCGGATTTCGACCCCAAACAGCGGGCGTTTTACTACGCCAGGGTGCTGGAGATCCCCACCCCGCGCTGGTCTACCTACGACGCCTTCAGGTTTGGCGTGCCGATCCCGGACGGGGCGCCGGTCTCCACCCAGGACAGGGCCTATACCGCACCGATCTGGTACACGGCGAAGTAACTGGAGGTATCAGCGCGGCCCCGGTGCCGCGCTGCTGAAAAAGGCCCAGATCACCTCGGGCCCATCCAGCTGGTGACTGGTGGGCCCGAGAATCCGCGGCAAGCTGAACACGGGGTTGGGAACCGTGTGACCACCACCGTTAATGGTGATCAGGCTGACAGGCGCCCTGCCCTGTCCCGACCAGTCAGTGCTCTCCACCGAGGTGGCATCGTCGGGATCAAGCCGGGGCCAGCGGCTACGCTCACCCTCCCCATCATACCCGGCCAGCCCGGCCCAGTAGCCGGCAGTGGCGGCAGAAGACAGCACACTGCCGCGACTGGTATTGCCGAAAATCTCCACCTGGCCCCCCTCGTAGGGATTCACCGGGTCTTCCGTGCCATTCATCACCAGGGCTGCCACCGCTTCGCCGGCAGGCTCGCAGGCGATGGGGTCCGGAAGGCTCGCCGCCATGGCCGCGATGCCGGCGACCAGATCCGGCGCTTCCAGACCCAGGCGGTAAGCCATCTGCCCGCCATTGGACAGGCCTGTGGCGAATATCCGCGCCGGATCGACCCCCTGTTCGTCCACCATGCGCGCGACCAGGGCCCGCAGGAAACCCACGTCATCGATATTTTCCAGGTTGGCGGCATAGTCGGCGCCACCGCGACAGTCATTCCAGTGCCGTTCATAGCCATCCGGGTAGACCGCGATGAAGCCGTAACGCTCGGCCAGTACATCGAAGCCGTAGCGCGCGGCCTCGCGCATCTGTTTACCGTCACCCATGGAACCGTGCATCACCAGCACCAGGGCGGGGGATGGGGATTTTGCGGCGGGCACATAGGCCAGCCAGCTGCGCTGATGACCGCCGTGCTCAAGGGTCCCTGTTTGCACGCTGCCGGGCAGTGTCGGCGGCTCCATCGGGTCCGCCCGCAGGTACCACCACCACGCCAGGGCGAGGGCTGCCAATAGCACCATTGCTATACCTGCCAGGACTTTTAATGTTCTGCGCATTGATTCGTTCCCCGTCGGCTAATGTTGCCATTATTTGTGCAGAGTCTAGACTGAAGCCATGGCAAATGCATTGACAGTGCTGCGCCGCTTCACCCGATTTCTGGCGCTGATGGTACTTACGATGACCCAATCCCAGGCTGACACCATGCCCCCGGAACGCGCGCGCATGCTGGCGGCTATCAACGAGTCGGTGCGCGATTCGGCCAGCTACACCGGCCGCGCGCAGCTCTCCGCCAGGGTAATGTCGGCCATGGGCAGTGTACCCAGGGAGGAATTCGTGCTGCCCGCCTACCGCCACCTGGCCTATGACAACACGCCATTGCCAATCGAGGCGGGGCAGACAATCTCCCAACCCCTGATTGTTGCCCTGATGACAGACCTGCTCGACCCCCAACCGTCCGATGTGGTGCTGGAAGTGGGCACCGGCTCGGGTTACCAGGCCGCGGTGCTGGCCGGGCTGGTGAAGCATGTCTATAGCGTGGAAATCGTCGAGGAACTGGCTGTGTCCGCCGCGGCCGTGCTGGACCGGCTGGGTTACGACAACGTGACGGTCCGCGCCGGTGACGGCTATGCCGGCTGGCCGGAGCACGCGCCCTTTGACGGCATCATCGTCACTGCGGCGGCCGACGAGATACCCCCGCCGCTGCTGGCGCAACTCAAGCCCGGAGGCAAGCTGGTGATCCCGGTCGGCGCGGAACACGGCTACCAGGAGCTGCTGCTGATCGAGGTGGGGGAGGACGGCGAGGTTCGCGAGCGCTCGGTGTTGCCGGTGCGGTTTGTGCCGCTGACCGGTGACCGCTAGGCCAAAAAACTACGGGGGTAATCGCCACACAAAACAGGCCTTGAGTCAGGTATAAATCGCCGGGACACGCCGTAAATACATCCATGTAGGCTCGTGTCCCGAACGCGGACCGGGCCATCCATGGCCTCCAACGGTCCCGCCAATCTATACCTGACTCAAGACCTTCCGACCGCCTTATAACAGACAATACCGAAGTCCAGCCGAGCCAGCTCAGAGCGGCGAGCGACCCTTGTTGGCAGCGATCCGCATACGCAGGGCGTTGAGTTTGATGAAGCCCTCGGCGTCCTTCTGGTTGTAGGCGCCGGCGTCCTCTTCGAAGGTGGCGATGCTCTCGTCGAACAGGCTGTCCGCCGACTGGCGCCCGGCGACGATCACGTTGCCCTTGTAGAGCTTGAGCCGCACCTTGCCGTTCACCACGCGCTGGGAGTCGTCGATGGCGGCCTGCAGCATTTTGCGCTCGGGAGACCACCAGTAGCCGTTGTAGATCATATTGGCGTAGCGCGGCATCAGGTCATCTTTCAGGTGAGCTACTTCCCGGTCCAGGGTCAGTGATTCAATCGCGCGGTGCGCCTTCAGCATGATGGTGCCGCCGGGGGTTTCGTAACAGCCGCGGGACTTCATGCCCACGTAGCGGTTTTCCACGATGTCATCGCGGCCGATGCCATTGGCGCCGCCGACCTTGTTGAGGGTTTCCAGCACTGTGGCGGGGCTCATGGCCGCGCCGTCGATGGCGACAATATCGCCACACTCGAAGTCCAGCTCGATGTAGGTCGGCGCATCCGGTGCGGCCTCGGGGCTGACGCTCCAGCGCCACATGTCCTCCTCCGGCTTCCGCCCAGGGGTCTTCCAGCACGCCGCCCTCGTAGGAAATGTGCAGCAGGTTGGCATCCATGGAATAGGGGGATTTTTTCTTCGCGCTGGAAAAGTCCACCGGGATATCGCGGCTCTTGCAGTAGGCCATCAGGGTTTCCCGTGACGTCATGTCCCACTCGCGCCAGGGCGCGATCACCTTGATGCCCGGCTTCAGGGCGTAGGCGCCCAGCTCGAAGCGCACCTGGTCGTTGCCCTTGCCGGTGGCCCCGTGGGAGATGGCGTCGGCGCCGGTTTCGTTGGCGATCTCGATCAAGCGCTTGGCGATGAGGGGGCGCGCAATGGACGTCCCCAGCAGGTATTCGCCCTCATAGATGGTATTGGCGCGGAACATCGGGAAGACGAAATCCCGGACGAACTCCTCCCGCAGGTCGTCGATATAGATTTCCTTGACACCCAGGGTCTTTGCCTTGGCCCGGGCGGGCTCCACTTCTTCGCCCTGGCCGATATCGGCGGTGAAGGTCACGACCTCGCACTGGTAGTTGTCCTGCAACCAGCGCACGATTACCGAGGTATCCAGTCCGCCGGAATAGGCGAGGACGACTTTTTTCACATCTGACATGGCACGCTCCAAGGGGCTGTAATGAAAAGCCGGCCATTCTACTCCCGGGCAGCGCCAATTCCCAGCCGATTGGGCCAGGCCATTCCGGCACCAACCCGGCCGGGGCCAATCTTGTTCCCGCTGCGGCGGCTTTTACGGTAGCATGCACTCTCAACCCAGTGAGCAACAGATCCTGCTATCCCACGTGACTGAACTGACGATTACCCGCCCGGACGACTGGCACGCGCACCTGCGCGACGGCGCCGCGCTGGAACATACCTGCGCTGACCTGGCCCGCTATTTCGGCCGGGTGATCGTGATGCCCAACCTCAGCCCACCGGTCACGACAGTGGCCGAGGCACGTCGTTTACCGGGACCGCATCCTGGCGGCGATGGCGCCCCTGCCGCGTCGCTTCGAGCCGCTGATGACACTCTACCTCACCGACCGGACCGACCGCTGCGGAGATCCGACTCGCTGCGGCCTCGGAGTTTGTCCATGCGGTCAAGCTGTACCCCGCCGGGGCCACGACCAACTCGGAGGCGGGTGTGGCACAGCTGGAAGGGTTATATCGACACCCTGGCCGCCATGGAGGAAGTGGACCTGCCGCTGCTGATACACGGGGAGGTCACCGATCACGATATCGACATCTTCGACCGGGAGAAGGTATTCATCGACCGCCACCTGGCGCCTATTGCCCGGCGTTTCCCACGCCTGCGCATCGTGCTGGAGCACATCACCACAACGGACGCGGTGGAATTCGTGCAGGGCGCAGGCGCCACGGTGGCAGCCACCATCACGGCCCACCACCTGCTGTTCAACCGCAACGATATGCTGGTGGGCGGTATCCGCCCGCACTATTACTGCCTGCCGATCCTCAAGCGCAACATCCACCAGCAGGCCCTGCTGCAGGCGGCCATTTCCGGCAGCCCCCGCTTCTTCCTCGGGCACCGACTCGGCGCCGCACACTACCGGTAACAAGGAAAATCGCTGCGGCTGCGCCGGTGTCTACAGCGCCCACGCCGCCATCGAATTGTATGCCGAGGTGTTCGAGCAACTGGACGCCCTGGATGCCCTGGAAAATTTCGCCTCCCACTTCGGCCCCGACTTCTACCGCCTGCCCCGCAACGCGGACACTGTCACCCTGCGCAGCCAGGAGTGGCGGGTACCCGAGCAACTGCCTCTGGGGCGCGATTTCCTCACCCCCCTGCGCGCCGGGGAAACCATTTCCTGGCGTGTCTCCGACAGGGGCGAATAAACCTTTGAACGAACCCCAGGAGCATCGCATCTGCGACCGGTTTCGCGGCTTCCTGCCCGTGGTTGTCGACGTGGAAACCGGCGGCTTCATCGCCAGTACCGACGCCGTCCTGGAAATTGCCGCCTCCACGGTGCGCATGGACGAGGAAGGCCTGCTGGCGGTGCACCGCACCTACGATTTCCACGTGCAGCCCTTCGAGGGCGCCAATATCGAACAGTCGGCGCTGGACTTCACCGGCATCGATCCCTACCACCCGTTCCGGCAGGCGGTGCCGGAGGCCGAGGCGCTGGACGAGCTGTTCAAGGTCCTGCGCAAGGAGATCCGCGACCAGAACTGCACCCGGGCCATCCTGGTGGGGCACAACGCCCACTTCGACGCGGGCTTCATCAATGCGGCGGTTGAACGCTGCGGCATCAAACGCAACCCGTTCCACCCCTTCTCCTTTTTCGACACCGCCACCCTGTCCGGCCTGGCCTATGGCCAGACGGTGCTGGCCAAGGCCTGCGCCGAGGCCGGGATCGCATTTGACAACAGCGAGGCGCACTCCGCAGCCTACGATGCCGAACGCACCGCCGAACTGTTCTGTGAAATCGTCAATCGCTGGAAAGAGTGCGGCGGCTGGCTGCCCAGTCTGGGGTAGGCCGATTTACCCGCGGCCTGCCTGACACGGCCCGGCGTCCCGCGCACTGGCGCCAGTGAGAGGAGAATTTACTTGCCAAAAAAATCGAGCGCCTTCAATGAGCAGCGAGCACTGCGATTCAGTCTGTACGGTGTCATTGGCTTTGTCGCGTTGGCCCTTGGCTTCGCCCTGCTGACCAACTCGGACGCCATCCTGTTCGATGGTATCTATTCGCTGATTGCATTTTGCATGGCGCTGTTGACCCTGAAGGTTGCGAAGCTGGCGGAGCGCCCGGATGATGAACGCTTTCATTTCGGTTATACCGCGATGGAGCCCACTCTCAATCTATTCAAAGCCCTGTTGATACTGGTGGCCTGCGTGTACGCCGCCGTTGAAGCCACCAGGCGACTCATGGCAGGCGGCAACCCGACGGAGTACGGGCTCGCCGTAGTCTATGGCGCCGCATCGACGCTTGGCTGTTTCACCGTGGCCTGGCTCATGTCACGCGCCGGCAGGCAGAGCCGATCGGGCCTGGTGGCGGTAGAATCCAGGACCTGGCTGGTGGATGGGCTGCTCAGCTGCGCGGTCTTTTTCGGTTTCGTCGGCGCCTGGTGGCTGGAGCAATCGCCGTGGCCCCAGTACGCACCGCTGGTGGACCCCCTCCTGCTGATTACTATCGTCGTGCTGGCCCTGCCCGTACCGCTGGTCATTCTGCGCGACAGCCTCAAGGAAATAGTCTGGATGGCGCCGTCGGAGCCAATGGTCGACGAGATCGAGCAGCGTCTGCTGGATAGTCTGGGCACTATGGATTACGACCATGTCGAACTGCGGGTAACCAAGCGCGGCCGCAATACCTATGTGCTCATCCACATTGTGGTGGGTGAGACGTTCGCCATCACCTCTATTGCCGAACTGGATGCGATTCGCAAGCACAGCGAGCGCGCGCTCAAGGGCTGGAATCCGGAAATTGTGATGGATATGCTGTTCGTGAAGGACCCGCAACTGGCGCAATGACAGCGGCACAGGCTATTGCGGTGAACAGCTAGTCCTCGCCACTGATCTGGTTGAGGATCGTATCAAGCTCCACCATCAGTGACTCGATACTGTCGATCCCCAGCAGCTGGTATTTCAGCGCCTCATCCAGCGGCAGTAACTGGATCAGGGTGCAGGCCACCTGCCAGGCGTCGTCGTAATCCAGCTGCAGGGCCATACGCTGGATATGGGGATGCGTCTCCAGGCTGTGCAGGATGTCGAGCAGCGACTGCCAGCGCGGCTCCATGGCGACGGGCTCCAGCTGGGGCCGCAACGCCACCTGTCCCACGACCAGGCCATTGGCCCGCACCGCTGTCGCGCCGAGGTCGAAACGCTGGCCGCCCTGGATGGTCAGGCCCAACAGGCCATTGGGCAGCTGGTCCCAGTCGACGATACGCGCCGTGGTTCCGTAATCCCCCAGCTGGGGCGAGGCGCTGCCGCGCTGCGCGACCTCGGCACCCCGACGAATCCACACCACGCCGAAAGCACTGTCGGTCTTCATGCAGTCGCGCACCAGATCCAGGTAACGCGGCTCAAAAATCTGTAACGGCATGCGCCCGTAGGGCAGCAACACGCCCGACAGTGGGAACAGTGGTAGCTCGCTCACGAGGGACTCCCGCCAATGGCGGCCGGCGGCAGGGTGAGAACCTCCAGCTCCGCCAGTATTTCCAGCGCCTGCTCCCGGTTTTCCCCGCAGACGGCGGGTTCGGCGGCAAAAGTGGCACAGAAGCGCGGCCTGCGCGGATCGTCAAACAGCTCGCAGCGCAGGTTCGCATCCAGGTGAACACAGCGCTCCCCCGCCGCCTTGCCCCGGGGCATGCCGTGATAGGGCCTGCTGATCGACGGTGCGATACAGCAGGCACCGCAGCCCTCCCGACACTGCATCAGGCGTCCTCCGGTCCCAGCGGTTTGACCAGCACGATCAGCAGCGGCAACAGCAACAGCGCGCCCAGCACCGCGGCCACCATGGCCATCACGGTGAGCAGGCCAAAGTAGATGCTGGGGGTAAAGCTGGACAGCGTGAGCATGGAAAAACCGATCACCACCGTCACGGTGGTGTAGTACATGGCCCGGCCAATGCTGTTATGGCAGCGAAACATGGTCGCGCGGTAATTCCGGTCCACCTCGAATTCCTTGATGAATCGGTGCACGTAGTGAATACAGTCATCCACGCCGATACCGACCACGATCGCGGCGATGGTAATGGTCATGATATCCAGCGGGATGCCCAACAGCCCCATGATGCCCAGCACCATCCCGGCCGCCAGCAGGTTGGGGGCCAGCGCAATCAGGGACAGGGACAGTGAACGGAACAGGGCCAGGAACATCACCAGGATGGCGAGGAAAACCGCGCCGATGGTCAGTATCTGGGAGCGGAACAGGCTCTGCAGGACATTGTTATACAGCACCAGCATACCGGTGAACTGGATCCTGTCCGGCGCGATACCGAGTTTGTCCGTCAGGTCCGCGCGCAACTGCTTGAGAAACTGGTCGCGGCGCAGGTCCTTGCTGGTTTCCTTCACCCGGACGGTCACCCGGGCCTGCTCACGCTCCCGGGAAAAATACGGGTCGACCATCAGGCTGCTGACATCCGGCGGCAGGCTTTTCTGCACTATGGCCAGCTCGACGCTGCCGATATCGTCACCCAGCAGATTCTTGACCACGGAAAAGACCGTGGACAGGGACAGTACCTTGCCGGTTTCAGGCAATGAGTCCACGTAGTTGTGGACGGCATCGAGTTCGCGCATTCCGCCCAGGCTGAACCAGTAGCTGGGCTGGAAAGACTCGCCGCTGCCGGCGAAATCATCGCCATCACTGTCGAACTCGTCGTCCCACTCGTCTGAGCCTGCCGGGGCGGGAGCGGCGCCGAAGTCCTCACCATCCTCGGCAAAGGGATCGTCCGCCGCAACAGGCGCGGCATTGCCCGACGCAGCCGGCTCCAGCCCGGGCAGCGGCTCATCCATATCGAGCGGCGCGAGGATGACATCCAGTGGGATAGTGCCGCCCAGTTGGGAGTCCAGCAGTTCCATGCCCTGGTAGATTTCCGTGGACTTGTGGAAGTAGTCGATAAAACGGTTTTCCACCTGCAACCGACTGATCCCCACCAGGGTCAATACCACCAGCACACCACTGACCACCAGGATGGAGCGGCCGTGGCCGTCCACAAAGCGCCCGAACAGCGCGGTGAGCGGCGTGTCGGTTCCCGCATGGCGGTGGGGCCTGCCCGCCGGCCAGACCAGCATCATGCAGGGCACCAGGGTAAAGTTCAGCACCATGGCCAGCGCGATACCGGCTGTCATCATCCAGCCGAAATCGATAACAGGCTGGATACCCGAAACTACCAGCGAGACGAAAGCGACAATAGTGGTAATGCCGGTGTAGATGCAGGGAATCGCCATCAGCTGGATGGTGCGCAGTACCCGCTCATGCAGGTCGCCATCCGGTTCCAGGGCGTGAATTTCCCGGTACCGAACGATCAGGTGAATCGCGATGGCCAGCGTAATGATCAGCAGTACCGCCACGAAATTGGAGGAAATAACCGTCATGCGCCAGTCCAGCGCGCCCAGCAGCCCCAGCATGATGATGACCGTTGCACTGCAGGTCACCAGCGGTATCACCACCCAGCGCACCCGCCGGAATATAAACGCCAGCACCAGCAGCATCATGCCCAGTATGGCCGCGCCGAATACCACCAGGTCGCGGGCGATAAAACTGACCATGTCTGCCGCGATCATCGGCACCCCGCCCACAAACAGGTCCGCATAGGGCTTGTAACGCGCGGCGATATCGCGCACCTGTTGTACCATGCGGCTCTGTGCATCCAGTGCCACCGCGGTGTGCGCCTTGAAGGCCGCCTCGACCTCGGCGAGCTCCTTCTGCTCGTCCGGCGTCAGCCCTTCGCGATCGCGCTTGATGCGCAGGGAGTCGCGGGTAGCCAGCAAATCGTAGTAGAACTCGTCCCGCTTGAGATTGATCTGGACCGCGGTGAGCCTGCCGTCCCGGCTGGCCAGCAGGTCGGCGTAGATCGGACTCGTGGTCAACTCCCTCAGCACCAGCTCCCGGTCGATGCCGCGGGTTTCCAGGCTGGGCAATGGCTCCGGCGAACTGATATCGGACAGGGTCACCGGCGGACTCTCCAGCAGCGGCACGTCCCAAACGGTGACCACCGAGGAGACGCCATCGAGCTCGCGCAGCTCGTCTGCCATGCGGCGCAGCGGCTGCAGTGACTCGTCGGAAAGCAGGGGGGCCCGGGGCTGCCAGGTGATCAGCAGGAACTCTTCCGAGCTGTATTCGGCACTGATCTGGCGATAGAACTCCAGGGAGGGGTCGCCCTGCAACATCAGGGAATCTGCCGAGGCATCGAGCTTGATCTTGTCCAACTGGGTGGCAAAGCCCCCGACCAGCAGTGCCATCAGGCCCAGGACGAGCCATGGGCGGCCCAGGACCAGTCGGTCATAGGCAGCAAGCAGCAGGTCATTCATGGTTATTTGCCTTCTTTATCCAGTTGGTTCAACAGCTTCTGGTGAATACCACCGAAGCTGCCGTTGCTCATAATCACTACCTGGTCACCGGCCCTCGCCGCGGCCGCCACCTGTTGCACCAGCTCGTCGATCCCCCGCAGGAGACGTGCCGGGACCGGGCTGTGTTCGACCACACTTTCCAGGGACCAGTCCATTCCCGGCGGCTGGAACCAGTAGACACGGTCCGCGGCAGCGGTGGACGCGGCCAACTGACTGCGATGCTCTCCCATACGCATGGTATTCGATCGCGGTTCAATCAGGGCGATCAGGCGCCCGCTACCGGCCCGGGCGCGCAGGCCCTGCAACGTGGTGGCAATGGCCGTGGGGTGATGGGCAAAGTCGTCGTAAACAGCGACATCGCGCACCGTCCCCAGCAACTCAAGGCGTCGCTTCACGCCGCCGAATTCCCTGAGCGCCGCCGCCGCAACGTCGGGAGCCACCCCTGCATGGCGAGCGGCGGCCATTGCCGCCAGGGCGTTCTCCACATTGTGCAGCCCGCACTGGGACCAGGTGATTTCCAGCGGTGACTCATCGCGCCTGTGAAGGCGGAAAGCGGTGCCGTCGGCGGCCAGCAGCTCGGCGCGCCAGTCGGCGCCGGACGCCATACCCACCCCGAAGGACACCAGCGGTGTCCAGCAACCCATGGCCAGGGTCTCTTCGATCGCCGCGACCCCATGGGGCTTTACGATAAGGCCGTCGCCCGGCACACAGCGCACCAGATGGTGAAACTGGCGCTGGATTGCCCTGAGGTCGTCGAAGATGTCGGCGTGATCAAATTCCAGATTGTTGATCGCCAGGGTGCGCGGGCCGGTAGTGGATGAACTTGGAGCGCTTGTCGAAAAACGCGGTATCGTACTCATCGGCCTCCACCACAAAAAAGTCAGAGTCCCCCGCGGCGCGCCGACAGGCCGAAATTGGCCGGCACGCCGCCGATCAGGAAGCCCGGCGCCATGCCGGCATATTCCAGGATCCAGGCCAGCATGCTGCTGGTGGTGGTCTTGCCGTGGGTACCCGAAACCGCCAGCACCCATTTGTCTCGCAGCAGGTTCTCGGCCAGCCACTGGGGCCCGGACGTATAGGCCAGGCCACTGTTGAGCATGTACTCCACCGGCGGGTTGCCGCGGGTCATGGCGTTGCCGACCACGACGCAATCCGGGCGCTCGTGCAGGTGCTCGGGCAGGTAGCCCTCCATCAGGTCGATGCCCGCCGCGCGCAGCTGGGTGCTCATGGGTGGATAGACGTCTGGCATCAGAACCGGTCACCCGGTAACCCAACTCCCTCGCCAACAGGGCGATGCCGCCCATGAAGGTGCCGCAAATTCCGAGAATATGAATGTGCCCTTTCAACCAGATCTCCCCAAATAAAGCGGCCAATGGTAGCACGCGGCCAGCGGGCGCCACAGGTATCCAAGTGCAGAAAACGCCCTTCGCGGTCCACAAACGTGCGCCAAGTTTCGTATGATGTCGCCTGCCTGAAAAACACGAGGCCAGTTTCGTGGCCAGCCAGGGGCCATGGATTTCGGCCCGCCATCGAGGAGCCAGCTCCACATGTCGAAGAAAAATGCCTTCTACGCCCAATCCGGGGGCGTCACCGCTGTCATCAACGCATCCGCCTGTGGCGTCATCGAAACCGCCCGCAAGCACCGCGACCAGATCGGCAAGGTCTACGCCGGTCGCAACGGCATTATCGGCGCACTGCGGAAGACCTGATCGATACCGGCAAGGAGAGCAAGGCGGCCATTCGCGGCCTGCTGACCACCCCCGCCGGCGCCTTCGGCTCCTGCCGCCACAAACTCAAGAGCCTGGAGGAAAACCGGGCCGAGTACGAGCGCCTGATTGAAGTGTTCAAGGCACACAATATCGGCTACTTCTTCTACAACGGCGGCGGCGACTCGGCCGACACCTGCCTGAAAGTCTCCCAGCTCAGTGCCACTATGGGTTACCCGTTGCAGGCCATCCACGTACCCAAGACCATCGACAACGACCTGCCGCTGACCGACAACTGCCCGGGCTTCGGCTCGGTCGCCAAGTACGTCGCCATATCCACCCGGGAGGCAGCCCTGGACGTCGCGTCCATGTGCGAAACCTCGACCAAGGTGTTCATTCTCGAGGTCATGGGCCGCCATGCGGGCTGGATCGCCGCAGCAGCCGGACTGGCCGCGGAAAGCGAGGGAGATGCGCCGCACATCATCCTGTTCCCGGAAATCGCCTTCGACCGGGAGAAATTCATGGCCCGGGTAAAGCGCACGGTAAAGCGGCGCGGATACTGCGTCATCGTCGCCTCCGAGGGCGCCCAGTATAAGGACGGCACCTTTCCTGGCCGAATCCGGCCTCAAGGACGCCTTCGGCCACAGCCAGCTGGGAGGACTCGCGCCCCACCTGGCGCAGATGGTCAAGGATCGGAACTGGGCTACAAGTACCACTGGGCGGTGGCGGATTACCTGCAGCGCTCTGCGCGCCACATCGCCTCCCAGACCGATGTCGACCAGGCCTACGCCCTGGGCGAAGCGGCGGTGGAGTTTGCCCTGCGCGGCGACAACGCCGTAATGCCCTGCATCGTGCGCGGCAAGGGCAAGCGCTACAGCTGGTCCATCGGCGAGGCGCGCTGGAGGAGGTGGCCAACCGCGAGAAAAATGATGCCGCGCAACTACATCAGCCGCGACGGCTTTGGCATTACCCCTGCGGCCCGCGACTACCTGGCGCCCCTCATCGTCGGGGAGGCCTACCCGCATACCGCAACGGTCTGCCTGTCTATGTGCGACTGAAGAATGCGCCGGTGCCCAGGAAGCTGAAAACCCGCTTCAAGGTCAGTCGCTAGCGCCGCCAGAAACCGCCGCTGGAGATACGGCGGCGGTTCGCTCAACGGAAATATTTGCCCGATTCGGGCAAGATTTCACCGACGCTTGTCTGTACAATGCGCGCCTCCGATTCAGTCAACTCACTGAGCGAGGTAACTCCATGTACAGCAATAGCGACTTCAACCGCTGGCGCCGTCACCCCTGGCACGGCCTGCGCGCCCGCGCGGATGGCAGCCCGAGAGATATCGTCCAGGTCTACGTCGAAATGACCCCCTCTGACGTGGTCAAGTATGAACTGGACAAGAGCCTCCGGCTTCCTGATGGTCGACCGGCCACAGCGCACCACCTCCAGCCCACCCGCCCTGTACGGTTTCATTCCCCGCACCTACTGCGCCGAGGAAGTGGCCAAGCGCTGCCCCGACGCGGAAGTTGCCGACGGCGACCCGCTGGACATCTGCGTGTTTTCCGAGCGCCACATCACCCGCGCCGACATCGTGCTGAGGGCCCGGGTCGTGGGCGGCATCCAGATGATCGACGGCGGCGAGGCCGACGACAAGATCGTGGCGGTACTCGAGGGCGACAATATCTGGGGCGACGTACACGACATCGCCGACCTGCCGGCGATCAAGACCGAGCGCCTGCAGCACTATTTCTCCACCTACAAGATGATTCCCGGCAAGGAAAACAACGTCAAGGTGGATTTCGTCTACGGTCGCGAAGAGGCGCTGAAAGTCATCGCCGCCGCCGAACTCGACTACCAGAACCACTTCGGGCACCTGCACTAGCAGTCAAAGGCCAAGCCCACTCCGGCTTTTTGCCGGGGCAACCCGGCACGATCGCTGACATGTCACGCGGCGGGACGGCGCCCGCTGTTACTGCGGGGCCGGACACCAGTCCGGTGCGCACGGCCACATAGCGCGCCAGGATCTGCGCCAGTTCCGCCCTCGATCTCCTCGCCAGCAGCAGCGTTCCTTCCCGCTTCCTCGCAGTCCCAGCAGTGGCCAGCATATTCGCTGCAGTCAATTGCTGCCGCACAGGCGACGGCCAGGGGCGCGTAACTCAGGTGCCAGCGCTCCGGCGCGACGCCGCCGCGATCCTGGTTGCATAGGGCCGATAAAATCCGTGCGACTCGCCTGCGGCCATACGCTGCGTCCAGCCAGCGGTGCAGGGGATCGAACACGCCGCCGGCGGCCACCTCCTGAGGAGACAAGTTGCAGCCGGTAATCCGGCGGCACCGCTGCCGCGTCGTAGACATCCAGGTCAGTGCCCCAGTGATGACGCGAGGTGCCGGGTATCGCCGAGAAACGCAGGATCGCATGCAGCTGGTCCGGCGGCGACAGGCTGGCCATCGGCACTGTCCGGCCCTGCGTCATCGTGCACGCTGCGCTGGCCGCTGGCCTTGCCGTTCCAGATGGCCAGCTGGCGCGAGAAGGATCGAAAACTGCTGGCGATGGCCAGTTCAAATCCGGCCGGCGGGGCATCTTCGCTGCAGTGCCGAAAAGGCCTCGGCCACCTCCTCCTGCAACCGATGGCCCGAGGGCAGCGTCACCAGGTGGGTTTCATCGAGTCCGGTCAACTGGGCTGGGTCAAGCGTCGGGGCCAACAAGGATCCTCTCCGGAAAACCAGGGTTACGCCCGTTTGCCCGATCTATCGAAACAGGCACAATGGCGTCTTGCAGGGGCATCCTAACGCGGACACGGGGACAGCAACAAGGCATGAGCTATATAGGCAGCATAGAGGACTTCAGCAACCACAGCGCCACGGGCATCGAATCCGGCGGGCTCAAGCTGTTGGTGCTGCGGCGCGATCGCGAAATCGTCATTTTTCGCAACAGCTGTCCGCACACCCGCGAGTCCCTGGATCCCATGGGCGGCTCGGTAGCCAGCGCCGATGGCCAGTTGATTCATTGCCAGCGCCACGCCGCGGTGTTTCTCGCCAGTACGGGGGAGTGTGTCGGCGGGCCCTGCCAGGGCGAAAGCCTGGATCCGGTAGGATTTACCCTGAGTAACGGCGACATCTACCTCGACTGAGGTGCCGCCGGCGGGTCCAGGGAAAAAGGCAGTGGGCCGGCCAGGTCGACGCCCGAGGTCGTGATTCGGGTGCTCCAGGCCAGTACTTCCAACCCCCCCGCCATGGTCTCAGCCAGGGCGTTCCGGTAGGCCGGGTCGATATCACCCGCCGCGCTGACCGTCTCGATGCCACTGTGGAATACGCAAAAGAACAACAGGGAACGGGTGCCCTCGCCCAGCACCGCCTCCAGTTCACGCAGGTGTTTTCGGCCGCGCTCACTGACCGCGTCGGGAAATACGCCCTGGCCGCCGGGGCGACACAAGGTCACGGACTTTACCTCGACGAACACCTGCCCCGGAGCCCCGCGCAGCAGCAGGTCCGCCCGGCTCCCCTGCCCGTAGCGGACCTCGGCAGAGAGGTCGGGGTAGTCCTCAAAACCCGGGACCAGCTGCGCGCCAAAAGCCTCGCGAACCACCCGGTTGGCGCTGGCCGAGTGGACACAGGCCATACCGCTGGCCGTCTCCACCAACTCCCAGGTATGGGGGTACTTGCGGGTTTTTACCGGGCTGGTGGACAGCCACACCCGGGCGCCGGGTTCGGCCAGGCCAGTCATGGCCCCGGTATTGGGGCAGTGAACGGTAATAACATCCCCGCCCGGCATTTCCACATCCGCCAGAAAGCGCTTGTAACGCCGCACCAGGCGACCCTCAAGCAGTCCGTCAAATCGCATGATTTTCACCCTGCCAGCAAGACGGCCAGGCATCAAATCCACTATTCTAGCAAAGCGTGAAGCAGCTCCCTAAAAACCCTGACGAAAAAGTGGAACCGTCGGCGGATATCTGGTAGTTTCTCCGCCCTTGGTTTTGGGCGCTATTGCAAGCGCCGGCCAAATACCCATAAGTATTGTCCTGTTACTCTTGTAGTGTGGAAAGAAACCATGCCTAAAGCCGTAAAAAAAGCAGCCTCGACCGAATTCAAAAACTTCCAGCCCTATAAGGCGAAGCGGGGCGAGGAGTACATGAATGAGAAGCAGCGCGACCACTTCAAGACCATCCTGCAGAACTGGAAAGCTGAGTTGATGCAGGAAGTCGACAGAACCGTGAGCCATATGAAAGACGAGGCTGCAAACTTCCCGGACCCGGCGGACCGGGCCACCCAGGAAGAAGAATTCAGCCTGGAGCTGCGCACCCGCGATCGCGAGCGCAAGCTCATCAAGAAAATTGATTCCACCATGGAGCGCATCGAGCAGGACGACTACGGTTTCTGCGACGCCTGCGGTGTGGAAATAGGCATCCAGCGACTTGAAGCCCGGCCTACCGCCAGCCTCTGTATCGACTGCAAGACCCTTGCCGAAATCAAGGAAAAGCAGGAACTCGGTTAACCACCACCTGGTGCACGCCGCCGACGCCCTGCCCTACCGCGGGCGTTTCGCCCCCTCTCCCACCGGCCCCCTCCACCTGGGCTCCCTGATAGCCGCGCTCGCAAGCTATCTCGATGCGCGTCATAACCACGGCACCTGGCTGGTGCGAATGGAAGACCTCGATCCGCCCCGGGAGGAACCAGGCGCTGCCGCGCGTATTCTCGCCGGCCTGGAAAACCACGGCCTGCTCTGGGACGAGGATGTAACGTACCAGGGCCAACGCGGCGAAGCATACGCTGCCGCCCTGGCAGAACTGGCCAACCGCGGCTTACTGTTCTCCTGCGACTGCACCCGCCAGAAACTGGGACCGGACGGCGCCTGCCGCGGCAACTGCCGCAACCGCCAGGGGCATCTGGCTACCCCCGTTGCAATCCGCGTCGATCCCCCCGGGAATTGCCGCATCCGCTTTTGCGACCGGATCCAGGTCAACGTGTGCGACGGCATCGAAGTACCGGATTTTGTGGTGCGCCGCAAGGACGGGCTGTTTGCCTACCAGCTGGCAGTGGTGGTGGATGATGCCTGGCAGGGTATTACCCATGTCGTGCGCGGTTCCGACCTGCTGGATTCCACCCCGCGGCAGGTGTTCCTGCAGCAGGCGCTGGACTATCACACACCGCTGTACAGCCACATCCCGGTGATAACGGATCGAGGCGGGCAAAAATTCAGCAAGCAGAATCACGCCCCCGCACTGGATGACCACGACGCTCCCGCCAACCTGCGAGCCGCATTGAATTTCCTGCGCCAGAGCGAGCCGCCCCCGGCGCTGCGAACAAGTGAGCAGATTCTTGCCTTTGCCAGCGAGCACTGGGAGCCCGGGAGGATTCCGCCGGTCATGGCGATCACCGCCGGCGGAGCTAGCTGAGCTTTACCCCCCCGCAGTGCTTCAGTAGTATCGACTGCCAGAGCCAACCATAGGAATCCACCCCAATGTACATCAACCGAGCGTTGCTACTGGCGGTGGGCGTGTTCATTATTTTTTCGCCCGCGCTGGAAGACTGGTTATTCCATACCGGGGAGGTCTGGTACCGGCCTTACGAACTGTGGTTGATGGTTATCGTAGCGGCGTTCTGGAACCAGCGCTCGAGATTTCCGGATGAGCTTTAGCCTCGCCCAGATACTGCTGTTTATTGTCGCCTACCTGACCGGCCTGTTTACCGTCGCCTACCTGGCCGACCGGGGCTTCGTCCCCGAGCGAATCACCAATCATCCCGCCACCTATGTCCTGTCCCTGGGCGTCTTCGCCGGCGCCATGGCCAGTAACGGCATCATGGAACTCGCCCACCGCTACGGCTACAGTTTCATGCTGTACTACGGCGGCGTGGTATTCATGTTCGTGTTTGCCGCGTTGCTGCTGTTGCCGCTGCTGCGCCTGTGCCGGGTATACCAGCTGTCGTCCCTGGCCGATGTCCTGACCTTTCGTTTTCGCAGCCCCTGGATCGGGGCGACCATCACTCTGGCCATGTGCATCACCCTGCTGCCACTGCTGGCCCTGCAGATACAGGCTGTCGCCGACAGCATCCAGATCATGGCCGGAGATGCCGACAACCTGTTTTCCCGTGGAGTACCGGCAGGACGGCCTGGCCCTGCTGTTTTGCATCATCATAACCGTGTTCTCGATTCTGTTTGGCACGCGCCACCTGTCGGCCCAGCAGCGCAATACCGGACTGGTAACGGCCATCGCTTTCGAATCCCTGGTCAAGCTCTGCGCCATGTTTGTGCTGCTACTGGCGGCGGTTTACGGGGTGTTCGGCGGTTTCGACGCTCTCGAACAGTGGCTCCGGCAGAACCCGCAAGTGAGTGGCACGCTGCACCACTCGCTGCGCGACAATACGGCGCGCACCCTGCTGGTGGTGTTTTTCGCAGGGGCCGTCTGCATGCCGCATATTTTTCATATGGCGTTCGCTGAAAATACCGACAGCCGCGACCTGCGAACCGCGACCTGGGGGCTGCCGCTTTACCTGATGCTGCTCAGCCTGCCGGTGCTGCCCGTCACCTGGGCGGGCATTGCGCTGGGACAAGAGCTGCCCATCGACTACAGCGGTCTCGCCATGGGGCTGGAAGCGGGATCCACGGCGATCAGTGTGGCCGCGTTCGTCGCCGGCCTCTCAGCCGCCAGCGCGACCATCATCATCACCACGCTGGCGCTGGCCAATATGTGTCTCAACCACCTCATCCTGCCCACCCGGCTGCTGCAAATTGACCAGGAGAGCAATATCTACATCCAGCTGAAGTGGCTGCGGCGCGCCCTGATCGGTATTCTCATCATGGCCGGTTACGGCTTTTTCATCGCCCTCAGCGGGACGCAGACGCTCACCCAGCTCGCCCTGGTGGCATTCTCCGGTACCCTGCAGTTTCTCCCGGGCACCATCGCCACACCCTACTGGGCCAGGGCGAATCGCAAGGGCTTGCTCGCCGGCCTGGCCGCCGGCCTGACGGTCTGGTTTTTTTCCATGCTACTGCCCCTGGCGGACGGCTACTCCACCCCGGGGGTACAATCCATGTCGGAACAGGTACTGTCCGCCAATGGCGAGTACTGGGCAAACGCCATTCTGGTCTCACTGATCCTTAACGCCGGCCTGTTCGTCATTGTATCCCTGCTGACACAGCCCAGCCCGGAGGAGCAGGTCGCGGCCGAAATCTGCTCGATGGACGACCTGTCCCGACCGACCCGCAGGGTTCTTTCGCTTCACAGCGCGGGTGAGTTCAGCCGGCAGCTCAGTTCGGCCCTGGGCGAGAAAACCGCCCGCGCCGAGGTCAACCGGGCCCTCGCCGAGCTGCAGTTTTCACCCGAAGAATCCAGGCCGTACGCCCTGCGGCGTCTGCGGGCCCGGCTGGAGGCCAACCTCTCGGGGCTGCTGGGTCCCGCGGTGGCGTACGGCATCATCGAGCGCTGTATTCCTTTCCAGCCCGGGCTGCAGGGTGATACCGAGGACATCCAGCTGATCGAGCGCAAGCTGGACCGCGCGCAATCGCGGTTTACCGGCCTGACGGCGGACCTGGACAACCTCCGGCGCCACTACCGGGAGACCCTGGATAACCTCCCGATCGGGGTCTGCTCGATCGGGGAAGACGGCGAGATACTGCTGTGGAACCGCAGCATGCAACAGATTACCGGCATCGCGCCACGGGAAGTCCTCGGCTCCCTGCTGGACTCCCTGCCGTCGCCATGGCAGCGGATTATCGGCGAGTTCCAGCGCGGCGATACCCACACCCAGCTCAAGACAGAGGTGACCACGGATGACGGCCAGAACTGCTGGATCAGCCTGCACAAAACGGATACCGGCATCAGGGGCGCTAACAAACCCGCCGACACCGTGATACTGGTTGAGGATATCACCGACTTCGAGCGCCTGGAGGAAGAACTGCTGCACAGTGAACGCCTCGCCTCGATAGGGCGACTGGCCGCGGGGGTCGCGCATGAAATAGGCAACCCGGTCACCGGCATTGCCTGCCTGGCCCAGAACCTGGAGTATGAAACCGACCCACAGGAGATCCGGTTCACAGCCCAGGACATCCTCAAACAGACAGACCGCATCGGCCGGATCGTGGAGTCGCTGGTAAACTTCTCCCATGCCGGCTCGGGTTCCGGGGAGGTCGTCCTGGCGCCATCCAACCTGGCGGACTGTGTGGACGAGGCCATTCACCTGCTGGCACTCGACCGGGGGGCCAAGCCAGTGCATTTTGCCAACAAGTGCGATCGCCAGGTCCTGGTGCTGGCGGACAGCCAGCGCCTGCTGCAGGTTTTCGTCAACCTGCTGGGAAATGCCCGGGATGCCTGCGACGAGTACGGGCATATCGAAATCACCGCGCAGTGCAGGGATGAGCGGGTGGCCATCGAGATCGAGGACAACGGCTGCGGTATTCCGCCGGAGCTGCAGTCACAGGTGTTTGAGCCCTTCGTTACCACCAAGGACCCCGGGGAAGGCACCGGGCTGGGGCTGGCGCTGGTGTTCAGTATCATGGAGGACATGGGCGGCGCTGTCAGCCTGTGCAGCCCGGTACAGGACGGACCCCATCCCGGCACCCGCGTCACCCTGCAGCTGCCCGGCGCCACCTATGGTGACACCTTCGAGGCGTAGCCGGACCCGGGACCCGGCAGCCCGGCTGCTTTTGCTGGAATATGGCCCGATGGAATAGTATGTTGGGTAGCTTGTACCCAAAAGGTAACACCCGATGCTCAAAATCCTCGTTGTCGAAGACGAAACGGTTATTCGGACGGCCCTGCGGCGACTGCTGGAACGCAATGGCTACCAGGTCAGCGAAGCCGGATCAGTGCAGGAAGCCGAGTCCAGCCACGAACTGGAAGAATTCGACCTTATCATCAGCGACCTGCGCCTGCCCGGCGCTGCGGGCACCGACCTGATCCGCAAGGCGGGTGATGTACCGGTACTCATCATGACGAGTTATGCGAGCCTGCGCTCAGCAGTGGACTCCATGCGCATGGGAGCGGTGGACTATATCGCCAAACCCTTCGACCACGGCGACATGATCGCAGCGGTACAGCGGATCATTGCCGATCACCCCGCGCCCCGCCAGGCCGTGGGCAAGGCGGGCTCCGCCAGCCAGCCCAGACCCGGGCAAGTCGCCGGCATGATTGGCAATTGCCCGGCGATGCAGACCCTGTTCGAACACATCCGCAAGGTGTCACCGACAGATTCCACCGTACTGGTGCTGGGCGAAACCGGCACCGGCAAGGAGATCGTCGCGCGCAGCGTGCACAGCCACAGCATGCGAGGCGACAAGATCCTGATCTCCGTAAACTGCGCGGCCATCCCCGACACGCTGATCGAATCGGAGTTGTTCGGCTACGAAAAAGGCGCATTCACCGGCGCCAACGCGAGCCGCATGGGACTGATCGAGGCGGCAGATGGCGGCACCCTGTTCCTGGACGAGATCGGCGAACTGCCGATGGAGGCCCAGGCCCGCCTGCTGCGTTTCATCCAGGAAGGCGAAATCCGCCGCATCGGTTCGGTACACTCGCGCAAGGTGAACGTGCGACTCATCTGCGCTACCCACCGCAACCTGCAGAGCCTGGCCGCTGAAGGAGAGTTTCGCCAGGACCTGTTCTACCGCATCAACGTGCTGCAGCTTTCGCTGCCGCCGTTGCGGGAACGCGGCAAGGACATCCTGCACCTCGCTGAGAACATGCTGCAGGCCCAGACCGAGCGGCTTGGAAAGAAAGCCATGCGCCTGTCCCCGCGAGCCATCCAGGCGATTACCACCTACCAGTGGCCCGGCAATGTACGCGAGCTGGAACACGCCATCGAGCGGGCAGTCATCCTGTCGGACAGCGACGAAATCGACAACGACGCCCTGGGTATCGACCTGGAACTGGTCAATATCAACCGAATCCGCGGCCAGCAGGGCATCACGCCATCCGCCAGGAAACCCAGCGCGGGCAGCCAGGACCCGCTCGAGGACCTGTCACTGGAGGATTATTTCCAGCGTTTTGTGCTGGAGCACCAGGACTCCATGAGCGAGACCGAGCTCGCCCAGAAACTGGGCGTGAGTCGCAAATGTCTGTGGGAGCGGCGCCAGCGTTTGGGCATTCCGCGCAACCGGCCCGGTGCCGCCAACGCGGGGCGAAGGTCCGCCGCCCGGGGAAAATAAGCGTTACCCGGCCTGGTGCATGTTACAAATAGCCGGGTACTTCGGTAACAAGGCCGTGATTCAAGGGGTCCACCGACCCCCGCTTATTTTCCTAACATATTGTATTTTAATAGAATTTATCGTTAATGGCACGCAGCGTGCATTTAATAAGCTCAGGTACTAAAAATAAAAATAACAGCTACCGTAATAAAAATAATACGCTCAACTATGGACCTGGATGGGGAAGAAACCTTCCCCTCAATTTCCTTGTGAGCAAGTAGGGCTGGGCCGGCGATTGCATGGCCACCCGGGTTGCCCCGGAAAGGTTACCCATTTGGTAACTCGGAATACTTGGGCATCCGGTTAGAGTATGTTTTCATACGCCCCATAAAAATAACAGCACACAAGAAATAACAATAACTCTCGCAGTGAGACCTGGATGGGGAAAACATTGTTTTCCCCTTCATTCAGCCGCCCCCGCAACCACCGGCCACACGCACGAACAGCCCATTGAACTGTGGTAGACTGCGCGCCAAACAAATAGCGTCACAGGCACAGTTTCGATTGAAGATCATTCCCAGGGATCAACACTGCATATCCCGCAAAAACATCAGCGATGGTGCACTCAAGGTCATGTCACGCCTGCGCGGCAGCGGCCACCAGGCCTACCTGGTGGGCGGCGCCGTGCGGGACCTGTTACTGGGCGGACACCCCAAGGACTTTGATATCGCCACCGATGCCACGCCGGAGACTGTCCACGCACTGTTTCGCAACTCCCGGATCATCGGGCGCCGCTTCCGCATCGTCCACGTACGCTTCGGCCGGGAAATCATCGAGGTCACGACCTTCCGCGGTCACCACGACAACGATTCCGAACCCACCTCGGAATCCGGTGGCAACCATTCGCGCCAGTCCGCCAGCGGCCTGCTGTTGCGCGATAATGTCTATGGCACCCTCGAGGAAGACGCCGTCCGGCGCGACCTGACGGTCAACGCCCTGTACTACGATGCCGGCAACTTCGAGGTTTTCGATCATGTGCACGGATTGAAGGACCTGGAGCGGCGCAGTATCAGCATCATTGGCGAGCCGGCGGTGCGCTTTACCGAGGACCCGGTGCGCATGTTGCGTGTCCTGCGTTTCGCGGCCAAGCTGCAGTTCAGCATAGACCCCCATACTGCCCGGGCGATCCCCGCCTGCGCACACCTGCTGGCGGAAATCCCCGCCGCCCGGCTGTTCGACGAGTTTCTGAAGCTGTTCCTGGCCGGCTACGCTGCCGCCACTTTGGAACAACTGCTGAAACACGACCTGCTGCGCTACCTGTTCCCGGACAGCAACGAGCAGATGCATCGCCATCCCACCGCACTCGCGCTGGTGCGCGCCGCCATGGTCAGCACCGACCAGCGCATAGCACAGGACAAGCCCGTCACCCCGGCCTTCATCCTGGCAGCCCTGCTGTGGCCCGAGGTGCAACACCAGGCGCAACTGCTGCAGGAGCGCGGTGATCCACCTATTCCCGCCATGCACCACGCCTCCCAGCAGGCCATTGCTGAGGCCGCGCGCAACATCGCCATCCCCCGTCGGTTCAGCCAGCCAATGCGGGAGATCTGGGAGTTTCAACTGCGCCTGCAAAACCGGCGCGGCAAGAAAGCGGCCGAACTGGTTGATCACCGCCGCTTTCGCGCGGCCTATGACTTCCTCTTGCTGCGGGAGCAGGCGGGCGAGGAAACCGGCGATCTGGGCAGCTGGTGGACCGACTTCCAGCAACTGCCCATGGACCAGCGACTGCAGCAGGCTGCGCTGGAAAGCGGCCCCCAGGGCGGGCGCAGGTCCCGCGGTCGCCGCTCCAGCAAAAAGGCATGATCGAGGCTTACATCGGCCTGGGCAGCAATCTGGAAGAGCCGCTACAGCAACTGCGGCAGGCCCTGCTGGCGATTGCGGAACTGCCCTCCTCACACCTGGTCCACGTGTCCTCGGCCTATCGCAGTGCCGCCGTCGGCCCCGGGGAGCAACCGGACTACCTCAACGCGGCAGTACAGCTGCGGACCTCGCTGGACCCCGACGCTCTGCTGCAAAAGCTGCAGCGCATCGAACTGGCGCAGGGTCGGGTCAGGACCGTCCGCTGGGGGCCGCGCACCCTGGACCTGGACATCCTGCTGTACGGCGATTTGCGCCTGACAACCCCCACCCTGACCATCCCCCACCCGGGCCTTGCCCAGCGCAATTTCGCGCTCTACCCGCTGCTGGAGATCTGCGGGCCAAATTTGGTGCTGCCGGACGGTGCGGATCTTGGTACATTAACCGCCCGCTGTCCGCAGGGGGAGCTGGTCAAAACAGGGCTGCGGCTCACCGGGGATATGCTCGTTCCCGGCGACATGAACTGAAAGGGGATTAATACACCGGATGCCCGATGCCACGGCTCTCGAGATCGACCTGAAGGGGCGCAAACCCCCTGCCTACATCGCCGTGGAAGGCCCTATCGGGGTGGGCAAGACCACCCTGGCCAAGCGCCTGGCAGCGAGCTTCAACTACCAGACGCTGCTGGAGAATGCCGAGGAAAATCCCTTCCTCGAGCGCTTTTACCGCAACCGCAAGGAGGCCGCCCTCGCCACCCAGTTGTTCTTCCTGTTCCAGCGTTCGCAGAAAATTCAGGACCTGCGCCAGGCGGATATCTTCGAGCCGGTGCGGGTGGCCGATTTCCTTATCGAGAAAGACCCCCTGTTCGCCCGCATCAACCTCGACAGGGACGAGTTCCAGCTCTACCAGAAGGTCTACCGTCAACTCACCATCGATGCCCCCCGCCCGGACCTGGTGATCTACCTGCAGGCCTCGCCCGACGTCCTGCTGGGACGTATCGAAAATCGTGGAATAAGTGCCGAGAGGACCATCGACAGGGACTATCTGGAGCGCCTGAACGAAGTGTACAGTGAGTTCTTTCTATATTACGATGACGCGCCTCTGTTGATCGTCAACGCCAGCGAACTCGACCTGGCCAACAATGACGCAGACTACATTCACCTGGTGGAGTACCTGTTGGAGATTCGCAGCGGTCGCCACTATTTCAACCCCACTTTTTTCGGGTAGGGTGTACCCCATCACTCATATTGTGACACTCAGCGAGCCGCCAAGGAGCCTCGTAAAGCCATGGCCAAGGTAACCATAAGCACCCTGGGCAAAATGAAAGCCGCGGGGGAGAAGTTCGTCTGCATTACCGCCTATGACGCGACTTTCGCTCGCATCATCAGTGAGGCGGGCGCGGAGACCATACTGGTGGGAGATTCACTGGGAATGGTGTTGCAGGGCCACGACAGCACCATCCCGGTCACCATGGACCACATGAGCTACCACACCGAGTGCGTCTGCCGGGCATCGAACGGTGCCCTGGTCATCGCCGACATGCCTTTCATGACCTACACCACTCCGGACCAGGCCATGGAGAACGCCACCCGCCTGATGCAGGCCGGCGCCCAGATGGTCAAGATGGAGGGCGGCACCTGGCTTAGCGGCACCATCAGCAAATTGGTGGAACGGGGGATTCCCGTCTGCGCCCACCTGGGCCTGACACCCCAGTCGGTCAACACCTTCGGCGGTTTCAAGGTGCAGGGTCGCACGCCCAAGGAGGCCAAATCCATTCTCGCCGACGCGGTCGAGATCAAGGACGCGGGGGCCAGCCTGCTGGTACTGGAGTGTGTGCCGGCAGACCTGGCCAGCGATATCAGCCGGAAGCTGGATATCCCCGTTATCGGTATCGGCGCCGGTCCGGGCACCGACGCCCAGGTCCTGGTTATGCACGACCTGCTGGGCCTGACGGTGCACCAGGCGCGCTTCGTACAGAACTTCATGGCGGGCCAGAGCACGATACAGGGCGCCCTGAAGGCATTCGTGGATGCCGTCAAGTCGGGCAAATACCCCACCGAAGAACACTCCTACCAGTAGCGTCCCCGCCGGGCAGACCGGTACCTGCTCCCGAGGCCACAGCCGCCCCCGGGGCACCATGTTAGTGGATACTTACATATTTCGATCAAAACCGTGCGCTATAACAAATAACTGCTTCTTTTAGTAACAAACGGTGTGAATTTTTCATGAAAATCCGTTGCCGGGTACCGGACCTTGGTTCATACTTCCGGTCCCTCGAGGGTTAGCTAGCCATCGGGGAAGAAAGGCCCGTGATTTCTATATGTTTAGCATCACCGTTCCGAACGTGAGGGATGAGGTCGATATGCGAACTTACAGCAGCAACGCGCAGTTACACTCCGCCCTGGAATGCTTTCGCCGCAATGGCCAGAGCATTGCCTTCGTTCCCACCATGGGCAACCTCCACGACGGTCACCTCAACCTCGTGCGCAAGGCCCGGTCGCTGTGTGACGTGGTCGTGGTCAGCATTTTTGTAAACCCCCTGCAGTTCGGCCCCAATGAAGATCTCGATTCCTATCCCCGCACAATGGCGGCGGACAAGGAAAAACTGTTCAGTGAGGGTGTACAGGTACTGTATGCCCCGCAGGTGAAAGAAATATACCCCCAGGGCATGGCCAACCAGACCCTCGTGCGGGTACCGGACCTGTCCGAGACCCTGTGCGGCAGCAGCCGTCCCGGCCACTTTGACGGTGTGACCACGGTGGTCGCAAAGCTCTTCAACATCGTGCAACCGGATATCGCGGTTTTTGGCGAGAAGGATTTCCAGCAGCTTTCGATCGTGCGCAAAATGGTCAAGGACCTGTGCATGCCGGTTGAGATCGTCGGGGTGGCCACTACCCGGGACGAAGACGGCCTGGCGAAAAGCTCGCGCAACGGCTTCCTCTCTGCGGAGCAGCGCCACATAGCACCCGTGATCCACCAGACCCTGAACAGCTGCCGCGAGGCTATCGCCTGCGGCTTCGACAATTTCCTGCAACTGGAATCCCACGCCCGCATGAAACTGCTGCGGGCCGGCCTGGAGCCCGATTATTTCGCCATTCGCGACGCCGACACCCTGCGGCCTGTCACCGAGGACACCGAGGAGATCGCCATACTGGCGGCGGCCCGGCTCGGTTCAACGCGCCTGATCGACAATGTGCGCCTCGCCCTGAACCCGGTGTCCGACTGGGGCATGCTGGCCGGCGGGCGCTAGCGGGCAACGCCGGCCCCGGGGCCGGCCACTCCTTCCCACACTGTTAGACTTTGGTCGGCTTGCTTAAGCCCACAGGCGCAGTATCATCCCAGACTCACCAGTAATGACGCAGGGGAACGGTCAAAATGTCTGAATTTCCTACCCATCCAGTACCAGCCAATTTCAGAGACGCCCATATCAACGCCGATCAGTATCGGGAGATGTACGACCGCTCGATCAATGACCGGGATTCCTTCTGGAGTGAAATGGCCAATGAGTTCCTGTCCTGGGACAAACCCTGGGACGAGGTTGTCAGTTTTGACTTCGTCAAAGGCGAGGCGAAATGGTTTGACGGGGGCAGGCTCAATGTCAGCTACAACTGCATAGACCGGCACCTGCCGGAGCGCGCCGACCAGACTGCGTTCATCTGGGAGGGCGATGACCCCGCTGACAGCAAACACATCACTTACGCCGAACTGAAAGAGCAGGTCTGCAAACTCGCCAACGTGCTCAGGGAGCGCGGCGTGCGCAAGGGTGACCGCGTCTGCATCTACATGCCGATGATCCCGGAAGCGGCCTACGCCATGCTGGCCTGCACTCGCATCGGTGCGGTGCACTCCGTCGTATTTGGCGGGTTTTCACCCGAGGCGCTGAAGGACCGGATCCTCGACTCAGACTGCCAGACCCTGATCACCTCCGATGAGGGCGTCCGCGGCGGCAGGTCCATTCCCCTCAAGGCGAATGCGGACAAGGCACTCGAGGCCTGCCCCAACATCCACACCTGTGTGGTGGTGCGGCGCACCGGCGCCGATATCGGCTGGCATGACGGCCGCGATATCTGGTACCACGAGGCGACCTCGAAGGCGTCCGGCGAATGCCAGCCGGAGTCCATGGAGGCGGAAGATCCGCTGTTTATCCTTTATACCTCGGGCTCCACCGGCAAACCCAAGGGCGTGCTCCACACTACCGGTGGGTACCTGCTGCAGGCGGCCATGACCTTCAAGTACGTGTTCGATTATCGCGAAGGCGAAATCTATTGGTGTACGGCCGATGTGGGCTGGGTGACGGGCCATACCTATATTGTCTACGGCCCCCTGGCCAATGGCGCCATTTCCCTGATCTTCGAGGGGGTGCCGACCTACCCGGATGCCGGCCGCTGCTGGGAGGTGGTGGACAAGCACCAGGTGAATACATTCTACACGGCACCCACGGCCATTCGCGCCCTGCACGCGGTCGGCGACGAGCCGGTCAAGCGCAGCTCCCGCGCCAGCCTGCGACTGCTCGGGACAGTGGGCGAGCCCATTAACCCGGAGGCCTGGAACTGGTACTACGAGACAGTGGGGGATTCCCGCTGCCCCATCGTTGACACCTGGTGGCAGACCGAAACCGGCGGTCACATGATCACCCCGCTGCCGGGGGCAACCCCACTCAAGCCGGGTTCGGCCACCAAGCCCTTCTTCGGGGTGGAACTGGCACTACTGAACGAGGACGGGTCCGAGGTCGAGGGCGCCGGCGCCGGTTACCTGGCGATCAAGTCGTCCTGGCCGGGGCAACTGCGCAGCGTGTACGGCGATCACCAGCGCATGGTGGACACCTACTTCAGCCACTACCCGGGTTACTATTTTACCGGTGACGGCGCGAGCAGGGACAAGGACGGCTATTACTGGATCACCGGCCGGGTGGACGACGTACTCAATGTCTCCGGCCACCGCATGGGTACCGCCGAGGTGGAAAGCGCCCTGGTCCTGCATGACAAGATTGCCGAGGCCGCGGTAGTGGGCTTTCCCCACGACATCAAGGGTCAGGGCATTTACGCCTATGTCACCCCGATGCAGGGAGTGGAGCCCACCGAGGAGCTGCGGGCGGAACTCATCGCCCTGTGCGTCAGCGAGATCGGCCCCATCGCCAAGCCCGATATTATCCAGTGGGCACCGGGACTACCCAAGACCCGGTCAGGCAAGATCATGCGCCGGATCCTGCGCAAAATCGCCGAGAACGAGTTGTCCAGCCTGGGTGACACCAGCACCCTGGCCGACCCCTCGGTGGTGGAGCACCTGGTCGCCAATCGCCCGAAGTAACCTACTGCGGGCCGCTCAAGGTCCGGGGGATACCCGCCGGCGCCACTTGCCGACCTGCCGGGCCAGATCTATCACCGCGAAATGCGCCTGGGGTTTTGCCAGCGCCGACCGGAACAGGGGTAATGCCGCCTCGAGTTCCGTGCCGTGCTCCTGCCAACGCCGGAAAAACGTTTCCCGGGCCAGCTCGTAAAAGGCGATGTCCAGGCGGTTGAGTTCCTCGATACGCGCGATATGCCGCGCTTCAAATTGCAGTGGCACCTGCGGGTTGCTGGTGTTGCGGGAGCGGTAGAGCGGCCATTTCCGCCAACCGAGCACCCGCTGGAACAGGAGCAGGGAGCGGTCCAGCTCCCCGGTGAGACCAAAGCAAACGAACTGTGACGCCAGCAGCGCCATCGCCCTGTCAGCCAGCGCGTTTTCAGAACCGGCCGGGAGCTTGTAGCCACCCTCGCCCAGCACTATCCGGCTCTGGAAGTTATTCAGCTGGATGCGGCCGCTTCCCAGCAACGCATCGAGATCGAAAGCACCGTGTTTCTCCGGGCAGTAAATCTGCGGGCTCTTGCCCTCACTGATGTGGCGGCAGAGGGATTTCACCCGCTCCACCGGCTCCCGCAATAGCGTCACGGTAGGCAGGGCGTCAATTTGCGCACAGCCGGTCACCAGCGGCGCATGACCGGTGCAGATCGCGATGCGCTCAAGCGCTGCCTCCGACATCCCGGCAAGGCGTCGCTGGTCCGCCGCAATATTGCCGGAAAAGACAAATTGCCGACGCAACAGGTAGGGGCCAAGATACTGTCGGAACAGACATTCATCGAAGGTTGTACCGGCAGTCTTGGGGATGTGCAGAAAACGAATCTTCTGGATCAAGCATCTCTCCGAAATAAAAAAAGGGGGTGCGCCTTGCGGTGCACCCCCCTTTTACACGCGCAGCGAGGCTGCGGCCGATCAGTCGGCGTCAGCCTCGGCGGGTACTTCTTCCGCCTGGCCGTCGTCTTCCAGCAGTTCCTTGATGGAAAGCTTGATGCGACCGCGCTGGTCAACGTCCAGGACCTTGACCTGCACTTCCTGGCCTTCCTTCAGATGGTCGGACACATTCTCTACCCGCTCATTGGCGATCTGGGAAATGTGTACCAGGCCATCCTTGCCGGGCAGGATATTGACGAAGGCGCCGAAATCCACGATCCGCGCCACGGTGCCTGTGTAGACGGCACCCACTTCGGCCTCGGCGGTGATTTCCTCGATCAGGGCCACGGCGGCGTCGCGCGCTGCCATATCCTGCCCGAAAACCCGCACGGTGCCGTCGTCATCGATATCGACCGTCGCGCCGGATGCCTCGGTAATGGAGCGAATGGTCGCACCACCCTTACCGATAATGTCGCGAATCTTGTCGGAATCGACCTTCAGGGTGACCATGCTCGGCGCATTTTCGGAGGTAACCGTACGGGCAGTTGCCAGCACCTGGTTCATCTGTCCGAGAATATGCAGGCGCGCGGTCTGGGCCTGTTGCAGCGCCACTTCCATGATCTGCTCGTTGATGCCTTCGATCTTGATATCCATCTGCAGGGCGGTAACACCCTCGGCAGTACCGGCCACCTTGAAGTCCATGTCGCCGAGGTGATCCTCGTCGCCCAGGATGTCAGTCAGCACGGCAAACTGGTTGCCCTCCTTGACCAGACCCATGGCAATACCTGCCACCGGTGCCTTCAGCGGAACGCCGGCGGCCATCATGGCGAGTGAGCCAACGCAGACCGACGCCATGGAGCTCGAGCCGTTGGATTCGGTAATTTCCGATACCACGCGAATGGTATAGGGGAAGTCGTCAGCTGAAGGCAACACCGCAGCCAGGCTGCGACGGGCCAGGCGGCCATGGCCGACTTCGCGCCGGCCGGTAAAACCGACCCGACCCGCTTCACCTACCGAGTAGGGAGGGAAGTTGTAGTGCAGCATGAACGGATCGCGACGCTCGCCTTCCAGCGCGTCGATGATCTGCGCGTCCCGGGTAGAGCCGAGAGTCACTGCGCCAATCGCCTGGGTCTCACCGCGGGTAAACAATGCGGAGCCGTGAACTTTCGCCAGCAGGTCGACCTCGCAGGCGATCGGGCGCACAGTGCGGTTGTCGCGTCCGTCGATACGGGCTTCACCGGCGAGAATGCGCTTGCGCACAAGGCTTTTCTCGACGCTCTTGAATACATCCTTGACTTCATCGGCAGAGGGGCCGCCCTCAACTGCCAGCGCTTCCACGCAGGCGTTGCGGATGGCGCCGACGCGCTCATAGCGCTCGGCCTTGTCGGTGATCCGGTAGGCTTCGCCAAGCTCTGCTTTGGCATGGCCCTCGACTGCCGACAGCAGGTCGGCACTGACTTCTGCCGCTTGCCACTCCCAACGGGGCTTGCCGGCCTCGGCGACCAGTTCGTTGATCGCCTGGATAACCACCTGCATTTCCTGGTGGGCGAACAGCACTGCGCCAAGCATCTGGTCTTCGGTGAGTTCCTTCGCCTCGGACTCCACCATCAGCACCGCGTCCTGGGTGCCGGCGACGACCATGTCGAGCTTGCTCTCGGCCAGTTCGGGATAGGTGGGGTTCAGCAGGTAGCCGTGTTCTTCGGTAAAGCCGACACGGGCACCGCCTATGGGTCCCTTGAAGGGGCAGCCGGAAACAGCGAGCGCCGCCGAGGTGCCGATCATGGCGGGGATATCGGGGTCGATATGCTTGTCTGCGGACATCACGGTGCAGATAACCTGGACCTCATTCATGAAGCCCTTGGGAAACAGGGGACGAATGGGGCGATCGATCAGGCGCGATGTCAGTGTTTCTTTCTCGCTGGGACGGCCCTCACGCTTGAAGAAGCCCCCGGGGATTTTACCTACGGCGTAGGTCTTTTCGGTGTAATGCACGGCCAGGGGGAAGAAATCCCGTCCTTCGCGCGCGGTTTTCTCAGCCACGACGGTACACAGTACCGAGGTATTTTCGACCGTCACCAGAACCGCTCCGGAAGCCTGCCTGGCAATACGGCCGGTTTCCAGAGTGACTGTCTGGCCACCATACTGGAATGTTTTAGTTACTGGATTCACAATTTTTCTCCAATTCTTTATATGAATACCGGGCAGCCGGGACGGGGACCCTGTGGTACCCGCCCGGACAGCCCGCTATCAGGGACAGCTTATCGACGCAGACCCAGTCGCTTGATCAGGCCTGTGTACCGCGTGACGTCCTTGCGCTTCAGGTAATCCAGCAGTTTGCGGCGCTGGTTTACCATGCGGATCAGGCCGCGACGTGAGTGGTGATCGTGCTTGTGCGACTGGAAGTGCCCCTGCAGCTGCTCAATATTCGCTGTCAGCAGTGCCACCTGTACTTCCGGGGACCCGGTGTCGCCCTCACCTACCTGGTACTCTTTTACGATTTCTGCCTTACGTTCAGCGTTCAAAGCCATGTTGATTTCCTCTCGTTGAATCTGCCTTGGGTAGTACTTCTACCCTTCGTTAGTAAAAAGAGCCTGTCCGTGCAGATTTACAGACAGGTTCGCGTCACCTTCCGGTGACTATCAGTCGACGCGGCGCCACGCGCCCATCGTCCAATATTTCTCCCACCCCCAGAAACTCACCGGTCTCCAGAGCGACGCGCACCATACCATCACAGGGCGCATTTGGCACCAATACCGGCTGCCCCTGGCGTATATAGAAGCCACCCGACACACTCAGACGCACCAGTGGCAGGTCGTCTACCGCCGCATCCGCGGGCAACAGCAGCGCATCCAGGTCGGCGAGCCGATCATTGGCTTTCAGCGCCTCCAGAGTGGCCATGGTAACGCTGTCGGCAATACCAAAAGCACCGGCCCGGGTGCGCCGCAAACTGGCCACATGGCCACCACAGGCCAGCATTTCGCCAAGGTCCTCGGCGATAGAGCGCACATAGGTGCCCTTGCTGCACTCGAGGTAGATATCCACCTCGGGGTGGGGCCCGCCGCGAAAGGCGCGCAGCTCAAGTTGCTTTATGACAACCCGGCGCGCCTTGCGTTCCACTTCGAGGCCCTGGCGAGCCAGTTTGTACAGGGGCTGTCCCTGGTGCTTCAGTGCCGAAAACATGGAGGGAACCTGTTCAATCTCCCCCCTGAAAGCCTCCAGCGCCTCGGCCACAGCCGCCTCGGTCACAGACGATGCATCCCGGGTCGCACGCACTTCACCCTCGGCGTCGCCGGTGTCCGTGGCGATGCCCAGCACGAAGGTGCTTTCGTAGGCCTTGTCCGCATCCAGCAAAAACTGGGAAAACTTGGTGGCCTCGCCAAAACACAGTGGCAGTACCCCGGTTGCGAGCGGATCCAGGCTGCCGGTGTGTCCCGCCTTCGCGGCCCCGTACAGTCGCTTGACCATCTGCAGGGCGCGGTTGGAACTCAGGCCGGCGGGCTTGTCCAGAACCAGGATGCCATCGAGCGGCCGACCGCGGCGCTGCCTGGCCACCGCCTACTTCTCCTCTCCGGTTTCCTCATCGCGCAAACCCAGGTGACGGTCCGCATCGGCTGCACGCCGGATCAGGTCCTCCAGGTGACGGCCCTGCCCCACACTGGTATCAAAATAAAAGCGCAGCTGCGGCACGCTCCGCATATTGCTGTCGCGGGACAGCTGGGAGCGCAGGAACCCCGCCGCCTTGTTCAGCGCCTCGGTGGACTCGACGGCGTCCTCACTGGAGTCGCAGCCCAGCACGGTAAAATAGACCTTCGCGTGACCCAGGTCCCGGCTCACGTTGACACCGGTGATACTGACCATGCCCACCCTCGGGTCGCGCACTTCATGCTGGATAAGGGCTGCCAGCTCACGCTGCAGGTAATCCGCCACTCGCTGGGTGCGACTGTATTCCTTCGCCACGTTCGCCGGTCCCGGCCGCCACTCACCCTGTTACAGGGTGCGGGCGATCTCCTTGACTTCGAATACCTCGATGAGGTCTCCCACCTTGACGTCGGTGTAGTTCTTCACGCCGATGCCACATTCCATGCCATTGCGCACCTCGCTGGCGTCGTCCTTGAAACGGCGCAGCGATTCCAGCTCACCCTCATAGATCACCACGTTGTCACGCAGCACGCGAATGGGCTTGGAGCGATAGACAGTGCCCTCGATAACCATACAGCCGGCAATCTGGCCGAACTTGGGCGAACTGAAGACATCGCGCACTTCGGCGATTCCCACGATCTCCTCGCGCAACTCCGGCGCGAGCATGCCGGTCAGGGCGTGCTTCACGTCATCGATCAGGTTGTAGATCACGTTGTAGTAACGCAGGTCCACTCCCTCGCTTTCAACCAGCTTGCGAGCGGCGCCGTCAGCGCGCACGTTGAACCCGAAAATGACCGCACCGGAAGTCACCGCCAGGTTGACATCGGTTTCGGTGATGCCGCCGACGCCACCCACCACGACATTGACCTGGACCTCGTCATTGCCCAGCTCCATCAGGGCGGCCTGGATGGCCTCGAGGGAGCCGCGAACATCCGCTTTGAGCACCACATTGAGGGTCTTGCGTTCGCCGGCGGTCATGCTCGCGAACATGTTATCGAGCTTGGTCGCCTGCTGGCGTTCCAGCTTGCTGTCGCGGCTCTTGGTATGACGGAAGTCGGCGATCTCGCGCGCGCGTTTCTCGCTCTCGACCACTGCGAACTGGTCACCCGCATCGGAGGTACCATTCAGACCCAGGATTTCCACCGGAATGCTGGGGCCCGCTTCTTCTATCGGCTGGCCATTCTCATCGAGCATGGCGCGCACCCGACCATACTGCAGGCCCGCCAGGACAACGTCGCCCCGGCGCAGGGTGCCGCTCTGGATCAGCAGTGAGGCAACGGGGCCGCGGCCCTTGTCCAGGCGTGACTCGATAACGATACCCTGTGCCGGGACATCCCTGGCTGCGGTCAGTTCCAGCACCTCCGCCTGCAACAGCACCGCGTCCAGCAGATCGCTGACGCCTTCTCCCGTATGGGCAGACACGGGAATGAACTGGGTGTCGCCACCCCAGTCTTCCGGGATGACTTCCTGTGCGGACAACTCGTTCTTGACGCGTTCCGGATCCGCCCCTTCCTTGTCCATTTTGTTGATCGCAACGATCAGCGGCACGCCGGCAGCCTTGGCGTGCTTGACGGCTTCGATGGTCTGGGGCATCACACCGTCATCGGCCGCCACCACCAGGATGACAATATCCGTGCTCTTGGCACCGCGGGCCCGCATGGCGGTAAACGCGGCGTGGCCGGGCGTGTCCAGGAAAGAGATCATGCCGTGATCGGTTTCCACGTGGTAGGCGCCGATATGCTGGGTGATGCCACCGGCCTCGCCAGAGGCAACCCGGCTCTTGCGAATATAATCCAGCAAAGAGGTCTTGCCGTGGTCCACATGGCCCATCACAGTCACCACCGGCGCCCTCGACTCCAGGGTTCCCTCCTGCTGCGACAGGGTCTCCTCAAGCTTCTCTTCCAGCACATCGGCGCTGACCAGCTTGGGGATATGTCCCAGTTCTTCGACAACCAGGGTCGCTGTGTCCTGGTCTATCATCTGGTTGATGTTGGCCATCACGCCCAGTTTCATCAACTCCTTGATAACCTCACCCGCCTTGACAGACATCTGCTGGGCCAGCGAGCCAACGGAGATCATGTCCGCCAGCTGTACTTCGTGAACCTTTCTCTCGGTAGGCATTTCAAATCCGTGCTTGGAGTGCTCGGCGTGAGACGCCTTGATTTTCTTGCGGCCGCCGCGGCGACGGGCAAGCCCGGATTCCGCTGCCTCAAGGTCTGACAGGGACAGGTTGTGTCCGCGTTTCTTCCCGCGAGCGAGTGGCGAGGTACGATCCAGCTTGCCGCGCTGCTTGCGTTTCTGCTCGTCATCCTGCGCGGCGGTGCGCGCCTCGTGCAAGCGCTTGGGCCGCTTGACCGCTTCCTTCGCTTCGCCTGCGGGTCGCACCTGCGCCTCTTCCTTGCGGCGCTCTTCCTCTTCCTTGCGAGCCTGCAGCGCAGCCTGCCTGGCTGACGCTTCCTCTGCCTCTTTCAGCTTGCGCCGCTCGGCGGCGCGCTGGCGCAGTATCTCGGGATCGACGTTGGACAGGTCTTCCTCGACAAACTCGGCCTCGGCCGGCGCCTCGACTACCGGCGCCTCCTGCACCACTTCTACCGGTGCTTCAGTCGCCACCTGGGCTACGGAGTCCTCTGCGGCGGTGATTTCCTCCACCGTATCCTGCTCTGCCATTTCCTCCTGCGCCATCGCGCCGGCTTCAGCGGCCAGCTCACCCGGGTCGCGCTTGACGTAGGTGCGCTTCTTGCGCACTTCCACGTTGACTGTTTTTCTGCCCTGGGAGCCCGCCGTGCGCAGGGTACTGATCGTCTTGCGCTTCAGGGTAATACGCTTTGGAGCAGCCTCGGATTCGCCATGGCTGCGCTTCAAAAAGGCCAGCAGTGTCTGCTTGTCCTCATCGGATACAGCTTCCTCCGCAGCGGAATGGGGTAGTCCCGCTTCTTTCATCTGCATCAACAGACGATCAACGGAAGCGCCCACCACTTCTGCGAGTTGCTGTACTGTCACCTGCGCCATTCAGTATTCTCCTTGGTACCCTGTCTCTATGCCTTTGAGCTCACTACTTCGGCTGACTATTCCGCCTCGGCAAACCAGGGTGCTCTTGCGGTCATAATTAACTCGCCCGCACGTTCTTCAGTCATGTCCGGAATATCCATGAGGTCGTCGACCCCCTGTTCCGCCAGGTCTTCCATGGTTACGATCTCGCGACTGGCAAGAATGTAGGCCAGATGCCGATCCATACCCTCCATCTCCAGCAGGTCTTCCGCCGGCTCACGCTCGCCCAGTTGCTCTTCCGAGGCAATGGCCTGGGTCAGCAACGCATCCTTCGCGCGCGCACGCAGCTCTTCGGCGATATCCGCATCGAAGCCCTCGATGGCCGTCATTTCTTCCAGCGGCACATAGGCCACTTCCTCGAGGGTCGTAAAGCCTTCCTCGACCAGAATTTCCGCCACTTCATCGTCGATATCCAACTGCTCGACAAACAGCTGGATAACCTGGCCGGCTTCAGCCTCGTGCTTGTCAGCGGCCTCTTCCAGACTCATTACATTGATGGTCCAACCGGTCAATTCACTGGCCAGGCGCACATTCTGGCCGGAGCGACCGATCGCCTGGGCAAGGTTGTCCTCTGACACCGCCACATCCATGGTGCCGCTGTCCTCGTCGACCACGATGGACTCGACCTCTGCCGGCGACATAGCATTGATCACCAACTGGGCGGGGTTGTCGTCCCACAGCACGATATCCACGCGCTCGTTGTCCAGCTCGTTGGACACGGCCTGCACCCTGGAGCCGCGCATACCGACACAGGCACCCACCGGGTCGATACGCTGGTCGTTGGTCTTCACTGCAATTTTGGCCCGGGAGCCGGGATCACGCGCCGCAGCCCGGATCTGGATAACCTCCTCCGCGATTTCGGGCACTTCTATCTTGAACAGCTCGATCAGCATTTCCGGGCAGGAGCGGCTCAATATCAACTGTGGCCCACGAGTCTCCTCGCTGATTTCCTTGAGGATCGCACGGACCCGGTCATTGACCCGGAACGTTTCCCGGCCCACCAGCTGATCGCGCGGCAGCAAGCCCTCGGCATTATTCCCCAGGTCGACGATAACGTTGTCACGGGTCACTTTCTTCACTGTGCCTGCCACCAGCTGGCCGACCCTGCTCATGTACTGCTCGACGACCTGGGCGCGCTCGGCATCACGCACGCGTTGGACAATCACCTGCTTGGCGGTCTGCGCGGCGATGCGGCCGAAGCCGACGTTTTCCACCTGCTCCTCATAGATATCTCCCGGCTTCAGGCCGGGGTCCTTCTCGATGGCTTCCTCGGTGGTGAACTGGGTGCCGAGCAGGGCCATTTCATCGTCGGGAACAACGAGCCAGCGCCGCACCGTGACATAGTCGCCAGTCTTGCGATCGATGGTGACATGGATATCCGCGTCCTCGTCGTACCGCTTCTTGGTTGCCGTGGCCAAAGCCAGCTCTATCGCTTCGAAGATGATGTCCTCGGACACCCCCTTCTCATTGGATACGGCTTCAGCCACCAACAGAATTTCCTTTGTCATCTCAAGCCTCGCCTGTTCACTTGCCGCGTTATACGCGGGGTTGAATCCGCGCCTTATCTATCGCGCTGTGGGGTAACAGGTACTCGTGATCGTCAACCCGGATCACGACATCCTCACCCTCTATACCCGTCAAAACACCTTTGAATTTGCGCCGGCCCTCAAAAGGCACGCGCAAACGCAGTTCCACCATCTCACCCACATACCCCGGATACTGGTCCAGCCTGAACAACAGGCGATCCATCCCCGGGGAAGAAACTTCCAGCGTGTATTCCCCTGTTATGGGGTCTTCCACATCCAGCACGCTCCCCACCTGTTCGCTGACCCTGGCACAGTCCTCCACCGTGATGCCGTTTTCTGCATCGATGTAGACCCGCAAAATGCTGTGCCGGCCCTGGGACAGGTATTCGACGCCCCAAAGCTCGAAGCCGAGGGCATCTACCGTTGCCCCCAACAAGTCGGTTATCTGCTGATCTTTGGTTGCCATGGGCAGAAACTTTTCTCCACGTATGAAAAAGCCCCTAAAAAGGGGCTTTTTCATATTCACACTGCCGGATCGTGGAGCTGACAGTGATCAATTGGTAGCGGGGGCCGGATTTGAACCGACGACCTTCGGGTTATGAGCCCGACGAGCTACCAGGCTGCTCCACCCCGCATCAAAACTTCCTCGCCGTGAAGGCCCCTTGGCGCTTCACAATGTGCCGATCTCGTCGTCCCGGCCCAAATTCGAGGCTGTGCATTATAGGTAGCGCCCCCTGCCGGGTCAACCGTAACAGGGAGGAATTTCAACGATATTTTCCGGCGGTTTTGGCCCGGGATCAACGGCGTTTCAGACCGCGTCCGGGCCGATTTTTCACCGGGACTCAGCTGTTGACGTCGACCACGACACGACCGCGCACACTGCCGGCAATAATGTCGCGCGCCAGCCCCGGGACAGCGGACAGTGGCACCACTTCATAGATCGACTCGAGCTGCGCCAGGTCCAGCTGTTGCGCCAGTGCATCCCAGGCCCGCTGGCGGCGTGGCAGCGCGGCCATCACCGAATCGACCCCGCGCAAGGTGACCCCGCGCAGGATGAAAGGCATCACGGATGTGGGCAGGCCCATTCCACCGGCCAGGCCGCAGGCCGCGACAATACCCTCGTAACGGGTCTGGGCAATTGCCGTGGCAAGCGTCTTGTCGCCCACGGTGTCGATAACACCAGCCCAGGTTTCCTTTTCCAGGGGCTTGCAATCCCTGGCCAACTGGTCGCGCGGAACCAGCTCTGATGCCCCCAGGTCGCGCAGGAACTGGCCGGCCTCGTCAACCCGGCCGGTGCTGGCATGCACCTCATATCCCAAACCCGCCAGCAGGGAGACGGCTATCGAGCCTACCCCCCCGGCGGCTCCGGTAACCAGGACCGGGCCGCTTTCCGGGGTGACGCCCCCATCCTGCAGCGCCATGACACACAGCATGGAGGTGTAACCGGCAGTGCCGATCGCCATGGTCTGTTCCAGGCTCATGTTGTCAGGTACCCGCACCAGCCACTCCCCTTTCAGGCGCTGTTTCTGGCTGTAGCCACCGTTGTATCGCTCCGACAGCCCATAGCCGTTGACCAACACGCGATCCCCCGGACTGAACGCCGGGTCGCGGGACTCGACCACGGTGCCGGCCAGGTCGATGCCGCACACCAGTGGCAGCACCTGGCAGATCGGCGCGGCGCCGGAAACCGCAAGGCCGTCCTTGTAGTTGACAGTGGAGTAGGCCACATCGACCAGCACATCCTCGTCCGCAAGATCGGACAGGCTGATCTGTTTGAGGGCTGCGACGATCTTGCCGTCGTGTTTTTCCGCTACGATTGCATTGAAAGTGTCTGCCATGGCGTGTCGGTCTCCGTTGTGATTGATGGTAGTGATGAAAAGCGAGGCCGCAGTATAGCCCAATGCCCCCGAAGCGAAACCCGCACACCGGGCGGGCTCGCTCAACTCGAGGCCAGGCTGTTATGCGGGGCGGATGACCACAGTCTGCTCGATAGCACCGAACATCGACTGCCCGTCGGGGCCGCGCATTTCGATGCGCACGGTATCGCCGTCCTGCATGAACCCGGTCCGGGGCTTGCCCTGGGCAATGGTCTCGATCATGCGAATTTCGGCGATGCAGCTGTAACCCAGGCCGCCCTCCGCCAGGGGCTTGCCCGGGGAGCCGTCCGCGTCCTTGTTGGATACCGTGCCCGAACCGATGATCGTGCCGGCGGCCAGCGGGCGGGTCCGGGCCGCGTGTGCCACCAGGGTGGGAAAATCGAAGGTCATGTCCTCGCCTGCATTGGCCCGGCCAAACGGCTGCCCGTTGAAACTGACCTCCAGCGGCAGGTGCAACCGCCCGCCGTCCCAGGCCTCGCCCAGCTCGTCCGGCGTGACGCAGACGGGACTGAAGGCGCTGGAGGGCTTGGACTGGAAAAACCCGAAGCCCTTGGCGAGCTCCCCGGGGATCAGGTTGCGCAGGGAGACATCGTTTACCAGCATCACCAGGCGAATAGCCGAGCGCGCTGCGGCGGCGCTGGCCCCCATGGGCACATCCCCGGTAATCACCGCCACCTCGCCTTCAAAATCGATGCCCCAGGCGACATCGTGCATGACCACATCCTGCCTGGGGCCTAAAAACGTGTCCGAGCCGCCCTGGTACATCAGGGGGTCGGTCCAGAACGTCTCGGGCATCTCCGCCCCGCGAGCCCTGCGCACCAGCTCCACATGATTGACATAAGCGGAGCCGTCGGCCCACTGGTAGGCCCGCGGTAGCGGTGAGGCGCAGGCGGCTTCGTCGAAGGGCTCGCCCTCTCCCCTGTTGACCCGCTCTGCCAGCGCTTCCAGGGCGGGTTTATATTGCTGCCAGTCGTCCAGCGCCTGCTGCAGGGTAGCGCCGGCCGACAGGCAGCGCTGCAGATCGGTGGAGACGACGACCAGGGCGCCATCCCGGCCGCTGTTGATAGAGGCCAGTTTCATGATGTCTCCCCGAATTCGCGTTCGTGCAGCCAGGCCGCATGCCGTGGCGCTTTTTTGGTCGCCGCCCACTCCTCGATCATGGCAGGCGCCACCTCGTGCAGGCGCTCGAGGTCACCCGGCTGGTCGATATCCACCGCCAGTTCGAGCCGGTGACCATTGGGGTCAAAGAAATAGATAGACTTGAAGATGCCGTGATGGACCGGGCCCACCACCTCCAGCCCCTGGGACTCCACCTGGGCTTTTGCCTGCATCAGGGCCTCCTCGCTGCCCAGCTTGAAGGCGATGTGCTGCACCCACTCCGGGGTGTTCTGGTCGCGGCCCATCTCGGGGGAATTCGGCAATTCAAAAAAAGCCAGCACATTACCCATACCCGCATCCAGAAACACATGCATATAGGGATCCGGTTGCTTTGTCGATGGCACCTGGTCCTCGGCGATGGCCAGCACCAGATCCATATCCATCACCCTGCGGTAGAATTCAACGGTCTCCGCTGCGTCCCGGCAGCGGTAGGCCACATGGTGAATCCTCTCGATTTTCATGCGCTGCCTCCCTGCCCTGCCGGCGGAGCCTGGCCGATCACCCCGCGCGCCTTCTGGTCGCGCTCGATGCTCTCGAACAATGCCTTGAAATTGCCCTCACCAAAACCCTCGTCCTGCTTGCGCTGGATAAACTCGAAGAACATGGGGCCCAGTGTGGTCTCGGAGAAGATCTGCAACAGCAGCCTCGGCTCGCCACCTTCAGTGCTGCCGTCGAGCAGGATACCGCGGCGTTGCAGTTCTTCCACCGGCTCCCCGTGGCCGGGCAGGCGCTCGGCCAGCATCTCGTAGTAGGTGGCCGGCGGTGGCGTCATAAACTTCTGCCCGCGCGCCTTCAGCCTGTCCCAGCAGGCCAGGATATCGTCGCAGGCAAAGGCGATGTGCTGGATGCCCTCGCCATTGTAGGCCATGAGAAACTCCTCGATCTGGCCACCACCGGTGCTCTCCTCGTTGAGAGGAATTCGAATCTTGCCGTCGGGAGCCGTCATCGCTTTCGACAGGAGCCCGGTATATTCCCCCTTGATATCGAAATAGCGGATTTCCCGGAAATTGAACAGTTTCTCGTAGTAGTTGGCCCAGTACTGCATCCGGCCCCGGTAGACGTTATGGGTGAGGTGATCCAGGGTATGGAAACCGCAGCCCACCGGCCTGCGCTCGACACCCTCGAGCCAGGTAAAATCGATGTCGTAGATACTGACCCCCTCGGCATAGCGATCGATGAGGTAGACCGTCGCCCCGCCGATGCCCTTGATGGCAGGCAGGCGCAGCTCCATGGGGCCGGTCTCCACCACTACAGGTTCCGCCCCGCATTCCAGGGCGCGGTCGTAGGCGGCGCGGGAATCCCGCACCCGGAAAGCCATGCCACAGGCGGACGCCCCGTGTTCGCGGGCGTAGTAGTAGGCGTGACTCCCCGGCTCGTAGTTGGTAATGAAGTTGATGTCACCCTGCCGCCACAGCGCCACCTGCTTGGAGCGATGAACCGCCACCTTGCTGAAACCCATGATCTCGAATACCGGCTCGAGTACACCCTCCTGTGGCGCGGTAAACTCGACGAACTCAAACCCGTCGAGTCCCATGGGGTTTTCAAACAAATCAACCATATCCAGCACTCCGGCGTAAGCATGCCGTTTCACGGCAACAGGGATTGCAGTATAGCCCGTTACAGGCGCCGACCTGTGTAAGTCGGTGCAAACCCGGCGCATCTGCGAACTGCCGCCTTGCCTGCGCCCCACGCCGCATCGTGCAGCGGACGCGCATCCGGCGACACCGGGGCCGGCCAATATGTCCACAGTTGTTGACAGATACAAATATGTCCACTAGTCTGGACGCATGGACATACAACAAGCCATCATCATGTTTGACGCCCTCTCCCAGGAAACACGCCTCAGGGCATTCCGCCTGCTGGTCAGGGCCGGCGCCGACGGACTGGCAGCGGGCGTATTGAGTGAGAGACTCGGCACACCCCACAACACCCTGTCCTTTCACCTCAACCACCTGTCAAAAGCCGGCATCGTGTCGTCGCGCAAACAGGGTCGGTCGGTGATTTATTCGGCGAACTTTGACAGCACGCGGGACCTGATCGGCTTCATGGTAAAGGACTGCTGCAGCGACGAATTCGCCACTATCCGCCAGGACAACGCTACCGGCTGCTCGATTATCGAGCTCGCCACTTGCTGCGAACCCGGCGAAAAACTGGAAACCAAACGCAGGTCACTATTATGAAACGCATGCATATACACGTCGGCGTCGAAAGCCTCGATGACAGTATCAGATTCTACAGCGCCCTCTTCGGTGCGCAGCCGGTGAAGACCAGGGACGATTACGCCAAGTGGATGCTCGATGATCCCCGTATCAATTTCGCCATCTCCACCCGGGCCGAGAAAGCAGGTATCGATCACCTCGGGCTGCAGGTTGATGAGGACTGCGAGCTGGAGGAATTGCGCGCCCGCCTCAAAAGTGCCGAGATGTCGGTATTCGATGAGGGCGAGACGCTCTGTTGCTACGCCCGTTCGGAAAAGTCCTGGGTGAAAGACCCCGCAGGTATTGCCTGGGAGGCCTACAAGACAATGGAGGATGTGCAGTTTTTTGCCGGCGCCGCCACCATCGAGGATAACCAAAGCGGCTCGCCGGCCGAGAATGACCAGCCAGGGCAGTGCACGCCGCCAGCGGCACGCGGGGGCTGCTGCGGCTGATGCAACAGGTGCTCGTCCTCTGCACGGGAAATTCCTGTCGCTCCATAATGGCCGAGGCCCTGATCAACCAGCTTGGCGCGGGAAGGTACGAAGCCGTGAGTGCGGGCAGCCAACCGGCGGGCTATGTGCACCCGAAGTCCATCGAAGCTCTCGCGCGGCAGGGCATCGAAGTAAACCAGCCCCGCAGCAAGTCCTGGGATGAGTTCACCGACCGGAGTTTCGACCTGGTCATTACCGTCTGCGACCGGGCCGCCGGTGAAAGCTGCCCTGTGTTTCCCGGCGCACCCCGCAAACTGCACTGGAGCACGCCCGACCCTGCCGAGGCTGCTGGCCCGGACGACCGGATCGACCGGGCATTTGATGAAGCCCTGCAATTGCTGAGAGACAGGATTGAACGGGAACTGCTATGAGTAGGGAAGCAACATAAGCCATGGGTATATTCGAACGCTATTTGTCGCTGTGGGTAGGTCTTTGCATCGTCGCGGGGGTCAGCCTGGGAATCGCAATTCCCGGCGCCTTCCAGCGGGTGGCCGCACTGGAATACGCCAGCGTAAACCTGGTAGTGGCGGTGCTGATCTGGGTAATGATTTACCCGATGATGGTGAACGTCGACTTCGCCTCCCTGCAGGACGTGGGTAAAAAGCCGAAAGGACTTTGCATCACCCTGGTGGTGAACTGGCTGGTAAAGCCGTTCAGCATGGCGGCGCTGGGTGTGCTCTTCTTCGAACACCTGTTTGCCGGGCTGGTCGACCCGCAAACCGCGAAAGAATACATCGCGGGCATGATCCTGCTGGGTGTTGCACCCTGCACGGCCATGGTTTTCGTCTGGAGCCAACTGGTGCGCGGCGACGCCAACTACACCCTGGTGCAGGTCACCATCAACGACCTGATCATGGTCTTCGCCTTCGCCCCGATCGCCGCGTTCCTGCTGGGCGTCACGGACATTGTCGTGCCCTGGGAGACCCTGCTCCTTTCCGTAATCCTTTACGTGGTGACTCCACTGATAGCCGGTTACTTCACCCGCAGAAAGCTGGACGGTACCGGTGATCACGAGCGAATCGGCCAGTTCACAGCGCAAATAAAGCCCTACTCGGTGATGGGCTTGCTCGCAACAGTGGTTCTGCTGTTCGGCTTCCAGGCCCAGGCAATCATCGCAAACCCGATTGTCATCGGATTGATAGCGATACCACTGCTGATCCAGAGCTACGGGATATTCGCCATTGCCTATGGCTGGGCCTACCTGTGGAAGGTACCCTTCAACACGGCGGCGCCCGCCGCCCTGATCGGCACGTCGAACTTCTTCGAACTGGCGGTGGCGGTCGCTATCAGTCTGTTCGGCCTGAATTCCGGCGCTGCGCTGGCAACCGTGGTAGGGGTTCTCGTCGAAGTGCCCGTGATGTTGTCGCTGGTCGCTTTGGCGAACGGCACCCGGCATTACTTCGACCGCGGAGAGGCGGCCAGTTAAAAGCTGTAATGATGACGCGTGAGAGCGGGCTCGGCGACCTGGGGACAGTACTGCTACAGCTGCGTTTTTCGAGGTTAGCGGTTATGATTGAGTCCCGCTTCGAGGAGATGAAAACCATGAAAAATGCGATACCCATACTACCGGCGATCCTGGCATTAATTCTGAGCGGATACAGCAGTGCGGATGAGCTGACGGACGCCGTCGAGGGACTGTGTGACACGATCAGGACCTGCGCACTCGAGGCGGTGGCGGGCCCGGACCTTACCGACGAATTGCGGCAGAAGATGGCCCCCGTACTGGAGAACAACTGTGCCCAAATCCGCAGCCGGGTGAAGATGGTAGCCCCCGGCCACAAACTCTACCAGCCAGCTGTCGGCTGTCTGCGTAGCATGGAGTCGCTTAGCTGTTCCCAGCTACAAAATGCAGGCGAGGTGAAAACGCCCGAGTGTACAGAGTATGACCGACTGGCGAACGAAGCGAACGCCGTGACACCGTAACTGTAAACAAGTGTTGCTGCCCCCCGAGCGGGAGGGCATCAATACGGCATGAGAGGCAGGGCTACAGCCCTGCCTCTCCCTGATCCCCGTTGACGCCAGTCATAAGTGAAGGCAATTGCATACCCTCGAGCCTGACTGGCCACCGCATCAGCCAGCGATGCCGTGACAAAAGCCAGGCGCACCGCCGGGTGAATCACTTACTATCCTTCGGCTACTTTATATTGCACTGCTTCTGAATCTCGGCAATCTTGGCGTCCAGCTTCCTGTTGTACTCGCCGGAGCCGATTTCCATGCTCTCCTTTTCGCTGCCACCAAACAGATGTGCCACGGCCCCAACCGGGATGATGGAGCTGGCGCCATCCTCAATTTCCTGGGAGGTACGAGCTTTCTCAGCGTTGAGTGTCTTGATATCTGCCGCCGCGGTCGAGCAGTCAACAGACTTTGCGAGGTTAGCCTGCACCTGCTTTTCAGGCGCGGGCGCCTGGGCAGCACAGCCTGCGATGGCAAACGTGATTATGGCAACAAACGGGATAATGATTTTCATGCGGTTCTCCATGGGGAAATGATAGTTTTTGGGGTGTGCCCCAGGGCGGTGCGGCTGCCAGTGGCATTCAGACCCGGTACAAAAAAACGGGCACCCTTTCGGGCGCCCGTGTTATTAACTATTACTAATACTACGCTCACTCACCCGGTTAGTGACCCTGGTGGCTGACGTGTTTGGCGTCCTGCATCGCGTGGATAATGTTATCCAGGTTGTAGCTCGCCGGTACCTGCAGCGACGGGAAGGTCCTGTAAGTCTCGAGTTCCTTCAGCCACAGCAGCTGGCCTATGGGCAGCAGGTTCCAATCGTAGATCATGGCCGTGCTCGGCGCGGCCAGGGCGCCGCCGTAGCCCAGCAGGGTACCATCAACCGACGCGACCGACCGCTCGAAGGGATCCCGCTTGAGGTTGTTGACCATGGTCCAGTGATAGGTCACTGGGGAGCTGAACGCACCCGTCGCTTCGGAAGGCACCATCGTGTAGTAGAACTTCCAGTTCTTGTACCGTACGGCCGATGGCTGTGCACCGGTGTAGTAGAAGAACGTGTCGCGGGCAGAATCTGCCTTGCCTTCGAGATAGTCCCGCTGGTCAAAACCGTCCAGTGTGGTCTTGACGATACCGGGGTACTTGCCGGCCTCAATCTGTTTCTTCAGGCCATCGCCTTTAGGCCCGCCGGCGATATTCACGAGGGTGGGCACCCAGTCCAGAGAGGAAAATATCTGGTCCGGATTCGTACCAGCCTTGATGTGTCCCGGCCAGCGAATGACCATCGGCGCCCGCATACCGCCTTCCCAGGTGGTCAGCTTGCCGCCCCTGAATGGCGTGATTCCGCCGTCCGGGTAGGTTATTCCCTCGGCGCCGTTGTCGGTGGTAAAGACGATGATGGTGTTGTCCATCTCACCCATTTCCTCGAGCTTTTTGAACACGTAGCCGATGTTATCGTCCATCTGCTTCATGCCGGCCTCGTTGGGGCCCCAGTCCTTGCCGCCCTTCGAGCCCAGCATGTCCATGTACTTGTCAGAGAGCACGGTGGTGACGTGCATGCGCGCCGGGTTGTACCAGACGAAGAACGGCTTGCCGGTTTTCTCGGGGTCGTTGCGGTCGAGGAAGTCGATGACCTTGGCGGAGATTTCCTCGTCCACGGTCTTGGAACGTTCCAGCGTCAGTGGCCCTTCGTCCTTGCAGCTCTGGTTCTGCTCGGTGCCGTCCTTGGACGTACAATGGAGCATCGGCCGCGGTGGCATCATACAGAGCGCCTTCATCGGATCCACCGCACCGGGGACCTCGGGGAGACCCTTGACCGGGGTATTCTTACAGGGCGGAACAACGGTCTGAGCGGTCGGGGAGCTGTTGATATCCGGGAAGCTCACCCCCTGCATCGCGTCGAGGTGATACAGGTAGCCCCAGAACTCCTGGAAGCCGTGAGCGGTCGGCAGCGACGCCGACTTGTCACCCAGGTGATTCTTGCCGAACTCGCCAGTGGTGTAGCCCAGGTCCAGCAGGAATTTGGCTATCGCGGGCGTGCCCGGCAACAGCGAACTGGTGGCGCCCGGAAGCTGCGGCATGACCATGCCCGCGCGCAAGGGGTGCATGCCGGTTGAGAAGGCGGTGCGGCCCGCCGTACAGCTCTGCTCGGCATAATAGGTCATGAATCTCGCACCTTCTTTGGCGATGCGATCGATGTTGGGCGTCTCACCCACCATCAGGCCCTGGTGATAGGCGCCCACGTTCATAATGCCAATATCGTCGCCCATGATGAACAGGATATTGGGTTTCTCGGACGCGGCCTGCGCCACAATGGGCAAGCCCGCGGCGAGCGCCATACAGGCAAGCAGCCCTCTCAAGCGAAGTTTCATATCAAGCTCCTGAAAAAAGCAATATTTCCTGATGCTCCAACAAGCGCTGGAGCATTCCCCACGTGCTGCCGGCCGACACTTCCATAGCTGATCAACTATATCCAACAGATGATAGCCAGACACGGGCACGACTCGAGTGTAGTCACTTTGTCCCATATAGGGAAATATATTGGAGCTTGCCTTCCCATAACCCATATACTATTTTGGCGCCCCGGTAGGCCTGATTACCAACCTCTATCTCTGTGACGTATTTGTTAAAAGGTCAGCCCGTCAGTCAATAACCTGGTCACTATATGGTCATTACCGAAACCCGCCTGACACACCTGATCAGCGTCGTCCGCCACGGAAATTTTAGCCTGGCCGCGACCTCCCTGGGCATCTCACAACCAGCACTGTCAAAAAGCATCCAGGGGCTCGAGGCCGCGCTCGGTGTAAAACTGCTGGATCGCCAACGGGACAGGGTGTTACCCACGATCTTCGGCGAGATCGTCATGCAACACGGCATGGCCATGTTAAACAGCCAGAAGGAGATGTTGGCAAACCTGAGATCGCTGAACAAGCTCGATGCCGGGCTGGTCAACGTCAGGTTCGGTCCTTATCCCAGTGTCATATCCGGCTACCCGGCGGCCGGTCGGCTGCTCGCGAAACATCCAAAAATAAAATTGTTCCTTCAGGTCAGGGACTGGCGTGAGGTGCTGGATGCGGTGATCGAAGGCCGCGTGGATTTTGGCGTTGCCGAGCAAAACGAATTGGAAACGGATACGCGTTTCGAATTCGAGGTTGTGGGCAATCATGCCGGCCGGCTGTTCTGTGACCCGGAGCATCCTATCCTGCGCCAGCCACGCATCACCCTGGCAGACGCCCTGCAGTACCCCTGGGCAAGCGGCGGTCGCTTCCCCGCCCGCCTCGGCGGTAGGTTCCCACGGACGCCCTGCCCTGCCGGCCATATCGACCCGCTGAATGGCGACTTTGTGCCCAGTGTGCAAATAGATCTGCTCACTAACCTGAGCGGTTTTACCAGTGGTAAGAATGTGCTGGTTCTGGCCAGCCTGGGGCTGGTGGAACAAGAGCTGGCAGCGGGCACAATGGTGCCGCTGCCCGGCTTGGCTATGCATGCCAGGTACGGCTTTCTCAGGCTGAAGACGCACTCTCTTTCCCCCGCCGCCCTGGCATTTATTGCGGAAATTCGTGAGGTGGAGGCGGAGTTCGTGCAGCGCGAAGAACGGCTGGCCGCTATTTATGGTTGATTTGCCTTAACAGGAACAGCGAACTTTTGTCTTCGCGAATGCCCGCAATGAGAAACCAGTGGCCGTAGTTTGGCAGTCCGGGAACCGGTTCCAAAACCGTTGCTTGTCGGAGCCCATCGGCTACTTGTCGACTCTATGGTCTATCATCGCAGAATAGTGCCGAAGGCGGGACTTAACCGGGCCGCGATAATAAGGCGGGACTTGGTTTCATGGGCCGCCTAAATTCTTTCGACGATCTTCTTGAGCCCGGTAACCAGCGGGGGTAGATCATCCTGGATAATGCTCCATATCGTGTCATCATCGATTCCCAGGTAGGCATGAATCAGGCGGTTGCGAGTGGCAATGATCATGCGCCAGGGAATCTCTGGATGTGCCAAGCGGATGTCATCCGGGACACGCCGGGCCGCCTCGCCGATCAGTTCCAGATTGCGGAGCGTTGCATCGAAGGTGATCCCACTGGCCAGGAATGCCGCTTGGTTCATCCCACTGGTGTATGACTGACATTTTTCAGCAAAGCCGATCATGTCCTGGATATAGAACCGCCATTCCCGCTGGCGGCTTGACGGTTTCAGACATGGATCGCTTCTTTTTCAATATACGGACGCAATTCCGGGCGCAGTGCCTTGTCTGTTACCAGGTCGACTGGACAGCCCAATAGATCCTCCAGATAAAACTGCACGCCGAAATAGCGTTTCGATGTTGCCGCTCCGTCAAAAGCAACCAGGATATCCACATCACTACCCAACACCGCCGTTCCGTGAACGGTTGAGCCGAACAAAGCGAGGTCAGTGACGCCAAAACGTTCGGCTAGCGTTGCTTTGTGCGCATTCAACACATTCAGAACTTGTTGTTTTTGCATGAATTTCGTCCTGTTCTATTTGGTGCCAGTGTCAGCTTTTTAAAAAATGCTTGCAAGAGCCCGCCATCGACCAATTTTTCGTTTTTGTGCCGGCCGGGGTTTTCTATCGGTCACTCTTGATACCGGCGATGCTGCCCAAAGCGATTGAAATCAATTAAATCATGCCCTTAGGTGGACTGATCTTGCGCAGTCGTCACCAATATGTTCACTTTAAGTTCAAGCATTTGCGCTGCGATGACTTGGATCCGGGTGATTTCAGCCCGGGACATGCACCGCAAAGAGAGGGTGAGGCATGAGCAAGTCAAAAAAAGATTCCTGAATTTAACAGCGAGGCCGAGAAGCCTGCTTTCCGGGAAAGCCGCGACTCAAGCGACTAGGTGCAATGGTGTAAAAGGCGCTCTGGGGATCATCATTGCGAGGAAGAGGTGCGATGTACCTGTTCCAAGTCCCAGCCACAGAGAGCACAAAGCCCAGCGCCTACTGGGCCCTGCGTTATGTTGGTGCCGAAGGCGGGACTTAACCGGGCCGCGCAGGTCCGCACGAGCACTCCGCGGCAGCGGAGCTTTAATAATGGTGCCGAAGGCGGGACTTAACCGGGCCGCGCAGGCCCGCACGAGCACTCCGCGTCAGCGGAGCTGAATAATGGTGCCGAAGGCGGGACTTGAACCCGCACGAGCATAGCTCACCACCCCCTCAAGATGGCGTGTCTACCAATTCCACCACTTCGGCTTGTTACTACTGGTCCAGCGCTGGCAGGTCCTCTCCAGGTACTACCACCGCCGGGGTATCGTCTTCAATCACCGGCAGCTCCTGCGAGGCCGCTGGCACCGTCGCCTCTACCTGGGAGGACTCTACATCAGTAGGAATCTCCAGATCGAGGTCGTTCACCACCGCTGACTTCTGGTTTGCCAGCAGGGCCAGGCTGAAACTGCTCGCGAAAAACAGGGCCACCAGCCAGGCTGTACTGCGGGTGAGGACGTTGGCACTGCCGCTGGAACCAAACAGGGTCTGCGACGCACCCGCGCCAAAGGAGGCACCCATGTCCGCGCCCTTGCCCTGCTGCAGCATGATCAGGCCGATGATGGCCAGGGCGACCAGCAAATGCACTACCAAAATAATCTGTTCCATATACCTACTGCCCCCGCGGGGACACCTCAATGCTTGCGTTTATGCACCTGTGTCATGCCTGTCCGGCGGCGACAATCGCCAGGAAATCCCCGGCTTTCAGTGCTGCGCCCCCTACGAGGGCTCCATCTATATCCGTCTGTGCAAATAATTCAGCCGCGTTATCGGCCTTGACGCTGCCGCCGTACAATACCCGGGTTGCCGCCGCATCGATGCCGTCCACATCCGCCAGGCACTTGCGGATGAACGCGTGCATGGCCTGGGCCTGCTCCGGAGTGGCTGTCAACCCGGTGCCTATCGCCCATACCGGTTCGTAGGCCACTACCAGGCCGGCGAGATCTGCCTGCCCGTCCAGCGCACCGCGCAACTGGCTGGCCACAACCGTTTCTTCCTCGCCGCCTTCGCGCTGCTCACGGGTTTCACCCACGCAGACAATCGCCTGTAAACCTGCCGCCACCGCCGCACCCAGCTTGGCTGCTACGAGGTTATCGGACTCCAAATGATACTGGCGGCGCTCGGAATGGCCAAGAATGACCCAGCGGCACCCCTGGTCGACCAGCATCTGCGCCGACACTTCTCCGGTGTAAGCCCCGGACTGCATGTGACTGCAATCCTGCGCGCCAACCGCCAGGTCGGAACCCGCACACAGCTCCACGGCCTGTGGAAGGTGCACGTAACTGGGGCAAACCGCCACTTCGGCCCCGCCGGCGGGCATCGAACCCACTACTTCACCCAGCAGGGAAGCCACGCTGGCCCGGGTACCATGCATTTTCCAGTTACCTACGACAAGCGTCTGGCGCATACGGCCTCCCGGCTCAAAAAGCGGCGCAATCTTACCCAAGATACCGCTGGGTTACAAGGCGCGACTGAGGGCGCCCGGGCGAGGCAGATCGCAATCCGCACTCAGGCTAACTCGCGTTCGACATCGGCGGCCAGCCCGGCACACAGGGCTTCCACCTCGGCGGCGTCCTCGCCCTCGACCATCACCCGGATCTTGGGCTCGGTCCCGGATGGCCGCAACAATACCCGGCCGCGCTGCCCCAACTGGGCCTCTACCCGCGCGACCGAGGCAGCCACTGCCGGGTAGTCGGCGAGGTTTACCTTGCCTGCGATGGTTACGTTGATCATCCGCTGGGGGAATTTTTTCATGCCCGAGCGGAACTCGGCGAGGGTCTGCCCGGAATCTTTCAGGGCCACCAGTACCTGCAGGGCGGCGACAATACCGTCCCCCGTGGTGGTCACGTCCGAGCAGATGATATGCCCCGATGACTCGCCACCGAGGAACCAGCCCTCCGCCTCCATTCGCTCCTTCACATAGCGGTCGCCGACCTGGGCCCGGACGAATTCCAGGCCCTCGGCCTTCAGCGCCAGTTCCAGACCGAGATTGGACATCAGGGTACCCACCACACCCGCATCACCGTAGCCGCTGGCCAGGCGGTACATCGCGATCATGTAGATAAGCTCGTCACCGTCCACCAGCTCCCCGGAGCCATCGACAAACAGCACCCTGTCGCCGTCCCCGTCGAAAGCTATCCCCAGGTCAACGCCCCGTTCGCGCACCAGTTCGGAGAGCGCCGCGGTATCGGTAGAGCCCACCCCTTCATTGATATTGAAGCCATCGGGGTGGATGCCGATACTGATCACATCCGCGCCCAGTTCGCTGAACACGCTGGGAGCAATGTGGTAGGTCGCCCCGTTGGCGCAATCCACTGCTATCCGCATGCCACGCAGGTTGAAACCCTCGGGCACGGTGGATTTACAGAACTCGATGTAGCGCCCGGCCGCATCCACCACCCGCAGAACCTTGCCGATATCGCGCGAGCGCACCGTTGTCAGCGTCTCCTCCAGCTCCGCTTCGATAGCCAGCTCGGTCTCGTCCGGCAACTTGGAACCCTCGGCGGAAAAAAACTTGATGCCGTTGTCATAAAAAGGGTTGTGGGACGCACTGATGACAATCCCCGCTGCCGCCGCCTGGGTTCGCGTCATCAGCGCCACCGCCGGTGTCGGCATCGGTCCAAGCAACTTGACGTTAACGCCCGCGGCGACCAGCCCGGCTTCCAGCGCGGACTCGAACATGTAACCCGACACCCGGGTGTCCTTGCCGATAATGACGGTGCAGCGTCCCTCGCCACCCGCTTCCCGGGCAAAGACGCGACCACTGGCCCATCCCAGTTTGAGCATGAAATCCGGAGTGATGGGGGCATCCCCAACCGACCCGCGAATGCCGTCCGTACCAAAATAGCGTTTCTTCATTATTTTCCCTCTGTGCTCAAGGCCGTCCACATGGCCACCGCGTCTGCCGTCGCGGCCACGTCGTGTGTTCTTACAATTGCCGCCCCGCGTTCCACCGCCAGCACCGCCAGTGCCAGGCTGGCCGGCAGCCGCTCCTGAACCGGCCGGCCAATCAGCTTCTGGATCATGGACTTGCGAGACAAGCCCACCAGCAGGGGCAGACCGAGTTCCGCGAAGCGCGGCAGACCGTTCAACAGCTGCAGATTGTGCTGCACTGTCTTGCCAAAGCCAAACCCCGGATCGAGCACCAGCCGCTGCCGGGCAATCCCCGCGGCGGCACAGGCCTCGACCCGCTGGCGCAGGAACTCGATTACCTCGGCCACCACATCGTCGTAGCTGGGCGCCTGCTGCATATTACCGGGCTCCCCGCGCATATGCATCAGGCAGACAGGCAATCCGGTGGCCGCTGCCGCCGCCAGGGCGCCCTCCCGGGCCAGCGCCCGCACATCGTTCAGCAGGCCCGCACCCGCCCCGGCCGCCGCTGTCATCAGGCCAGGCGTGCTGGTGTCCACGGAAACGACGACATCGAGTTCCGCCGTGATACGCTCAACCAGGGGTAACACGCGGTCCATTTCCTCACCGGCCGACACGGCCGCCGCCCCCGGGCGGGTCGACTCGCCGCCGATATCCAGGATTCCGGCGCCCGCATCGACCATCTCCCGCGCCCGGGACATGGCCAGGTCCAGGTCAAGTCGCGCCGACTGGTAGAGGGTGCCGCCATCGGCAAAGGAATCGGGAGTGGTGTTAATAACGCCCATGATGACCGGGCGGGAGAGATCGAGGACCCGCCCGGCACAGTGCAGTACCCGGGCGGGGTGTTCATCTGGAGAGGACAAGGTCCGGGCCGGTTAGTGCTCGCTCGCCGGCCCGCCGATAGGATTCCCCGTTTCCTTGCGGGGTTTGGTAGCGCCGGCGCCCGGCGCTCCGCCGGCGTCGTCACCCCAGCCCGCCGGTTCGCGCGGTTCGCGCCCGGCCATGATGTCGTCTATCTGGGCGGAATCGATGGTCTCGTAGAGCATCAGGGCCCTGGCCATCGCGTGCAGCTTATCGACGTTGTCTTCCAGCAGCTGCTGGGCCTTGGCATAACACTCGTCGATGATCCTGCGCACTTCCTCGTCGATCATCTTGGCGGTCTCGCCGGACAGGGCCTTGTGGGTCTGGCCCGCGCTGCGGCCCAGGAACACCTGCTCGTCCACCTCGTCGTACATCAACGGGCCCATCTTCTCGGACAGCCCCCACTGGGTGACCATCTTGCGGGCGATTTCCGTCGCCCGCTGTATGTCGTTGGATGCACCGGTGGTCACACCGTCCTTGCCCAGGGTCATTTCCTCGGCGATGCGGCCGCCGAACAGGCTGCAGATCTGGCTGACGATGAAACGACGGCTGTGACTGTAACGGTCCTCTTCCGGCAGGAACATGGTGACGCCCAGGGCGCGGCCCCGGGGGATGATACTCACCTTGTAGACCGGGTCGTGCTCGGGCAGGAGACGGCCGACAATCGCATGCCCCGCCTCGTGGTAGGCGGTGTTGCGCTTCTCGTCCTCGGACATGACCATGGACTTGCGCTCGGCGCCCATCATGATCTTGTCCTTGGCCATCTCGAACTGGGCCATGCCCACCGTGCGAACATTGGAACGGGCGGCGAACAGGGCGGCCTCGTTGACCAGATTGGCCAGGTCCGCACCGGAAAAGCCGGGGGTGCCGCGGGCAATCTTGCTGGCCTCGACGTCCTCAGCCAGGGGAACCTTGCGCATATGCACCTTGAGAATCTGCTCCCGACCCCGGATATCCGGCAGGCCCACTACCACCTGGCGGTCGAAACGACCCGGGCGCAGCAGGGCCGGGTCCAGTACATCGGGGCGGTTGGTGGCGGCGATAACGATCACTCCGTCGTTCACCTCAAAGCCGTCCATCTCCACCAGCAGCTGGTTGAGCGTCTGCTCGCGCTCGTCGTGCCCGCCACCCAGGCCCGCGCCGCGATGGCGGCCCACCGCGTCGATCTCGTCGATGAAAATAATACAGGGGGCCTGCTTCTTGGCCTGGTCGAACATGTCGCGTACGCGGGAAGCGCCCACACCGACGAACATTTCGACGAAATCAGAGCCGGAAATGGTGAAAAACGGCACCTTGGCCTCGCCTGCGATGGCCTTGGCCAGCAGGGTCTTACCGGTACCGGGCTGGCCGACCATCAACACACCCCTGGGAATACGGCCACCCAGTTTCTGGAAACGGCTGGGATCGCGCAGGAATTCAACCAGCTCCTTGACGTCTTCCTTGGCCTCGTCCACACCGGCCACATCGGCAAAGGTCGTGGTGATCTGGTCCTCGCCGAGCAGCCGCGCCTTGCTCTTGCCGAAGCTCATGGGGCCGCCGCGGCCGCCCGCGCCGCCCTGCATCTGGCGCATGAAGAACATAAAGACGGCGATGATGATCAGGATGGGGAAGCTGGCGACCAGCAACTGGCTCCAGACACTCTGCTGCTCAGGCTTGCGGCCTTCCACCACGACCTTGTGTTCCAGCAGGTCGTCGATCAGCCTGGGGTCCTCAACCATCGGCCGGATAGTCTCGAAATTGGTGCCGTCGTAGCGCTCACCCGATATGGTGAGGCCATCCACCACCACGCGCTTCACCTGGTCGCTCTGGATCTCCTGGATAAACTCGGAGTACCCCACCTGTTCAGACTGGCTTTTCATGTTGAAGTTGTTGAACACCGACAGCAGGACTGCGGCAATAACCAGCCAAAGTAGTAAGTTTTTAACCATGTCGTTCAATACTGTTACCTCACCAAGGATCCCGGACAGGTTCCCCCATCGACCCGGCCCTGTCGCCGGGGCAGATCGGGAAAGATGTGACAGCCTCTCGCTCCGTTAATTATAGCCAAGACCCGCAAAGTCGGCGGGGGACCAGGGGAGCCCACATTAAACTCCCCTGCTTGATACGCACAAAAACCCAATTCGGTGCCAATTTACTATAGTTGGGGCCATCTTCCCATGTTTCAAGGACAGTTAAAGGCCAGTAAAGCCCGGTCTCAGCCGCCCCGGAACCCCTTCGCCACCAGGTATACTTCGCGGGACCGGGGCCTGGACGCCTTCGGCTTGCGGGTCAGCACTTTGGCAAAAGAATCCCTGGCCCCGCGAAACAACTCGTCAAAGCCCTCGCCCTGGAACACTTTGCTGACGAAAGCGCCCCCCGGCGCCAGCACCTGGCGGGCCATATCCAGTGCCAGCTCCACCAGGTAGATCGAGCGGGGCTGGTCCACCGCACTCATACCGCTCATATTGGGCGCCATGTCGGAGATCACCAAATCCACCGGCGAGTCGCCAATGACGTCCAGGATCTGTCGCAGCACCTCGTCGCTGGTAAAATCCCCCTCGATGAATTCCACCCCCGCGAGGGTGTCCATCGGCAGGATGTCCGAGGCGATAACCCGACCCGAGTGCCCCACCAGGGCCACGGCCACCTGGGACCAGCCCCCGGGCGCGCTGCCCAGGTCCAGCACCGTCATACCGGGCCTGATCAGGCGGTCCCGCTCCTGGATCTCCAGCAGCTTGTAACAGGCCCGCGAACGGTAGCCCTCCCGCTGGGCCTGCTGGACATAGGGGTCTTCACGGTGTTCCTTCAACCAGGCCTTGCTGGAAGACTTCTTCTTCGCCATGGGTCAGTTTCGTATCGGGGGCCAAATGTGTAGAATGCACGCCCCTTCGGGCGCCTGCCGGCGTTATTGTACCTTGGATTGAGCATGAGCAAGAAAACGAATCAGGACATCAAGCAGCTGCGGGCCATCGGCCACAAGCTCAACCCGGTGGTTACCATCGCCGGCAACGGCCTGACCGAGAGCGTCCTTGCCGAGCTGGAGCGCGCCCTGGGCGACCACGAGCTGATCAAGGTCAAGCTGGCTGTAGGGTCACGGGAGGCCCGCACCGCGGTGGCGCAGGAGATCTGCGACCGCTCCGGCGCCGAACTGGTGCAGAGCATCGGCAACGTCGTGGTCATCCTGCGCCGCTCTGCCAACCCGGACCCGCGCCTGTCCAACCTGATCCGACCCCTCTAGGAAGATTTCCGCCCCCCGGGATCCAGCCCCGCTTTTCACAGCCGGTCGGGCTCCGCTACACTGGCCCCACTACTCCAGCGGAACGCCAGCGGATGGGAGAAATCCTCGAATTCCCTTCAAGACAGGCCCAGGGCCTGGCTTACCTCGACCGGGAGCTGCGCTCACTCCTTGCGGCCCGCGGCGCCGACGATCGCCTGATCGACTTTGCCGTGAACCAGCTCACCCGGACATACGCCCAGCTGAGCGAATCCGAACAGTACAGCTTCAGCGTGGAACTGCCGGACTCGATCAGCGTCGCCGAGCGGGACGCGCTGCACCGGCAAATCACCGACGGCCTGGAAGGTATTCGCCGTGAGAATCACAGCCTGATGGTGCAGCTGATAGCCCGGCTGGTACTGGCTGAACTGCGCCTGTTCCAGCACGAGCGGGCCGATTGAGGGTAGCTGCCTAGGTCAGCAGCCCCGCCAGGTGGTAGATGGCCAGGGCAGCCGCGTAAGCCAGCAACAGGTAGCCGACGAACATCTTCAGCGCGAGGGCGCCGGAGCCGCTCTCCTTGGAGAGGATGGCCACGGTGGAGACGCACTGCAGGGCGATGGCAAAAAATACCAGCAGCGCCAGCCCCGACCCGATGGCCAGGTCGCTGGCCTGGATCTGCTGCACCAGCGGCGTCATATTTTCGTCCGCAGCCTCTATGCCGAAGATGGTCCCCAGAGTGCCGACGAATACCTCCCGCGCCAGGAACGAGGTGAGGATGGCCACGGCATAGCGCCAGTCCAGTCCCAGCGGCGCAAACAGGGGTTCCACCACATGGCCCAGGTAGCCCAGCCAGGAGCTGCCCAGGTCGGTGCCGTAATTGGGAAAATAACCCAGCACCCAGATAACCACGGTGACCGAGAAGATGATCTTGCCGGCCTTGGTGACAAAGTGCTTGGAGCGGTTCCAGGCGTTGCGCAGCAGCGGGCCGGGGCTGGGCACCCGGTAGGGCGGCAGCTCCAGGACAAAGGGCAGGTCGGTGAAGTGATCCTTGCTGGTCCGCGAGATCAGGCCCGTGACCAACAGGGCGCAAAACATCCCGAAGAAGTAGATGGAGAACATCGCCAGGCCCTGCCATCCCACCAGGCCGCCCAGGGCGGTACCGGAGGGTATGAAGGCGGCGATAAGCAGGGTATACACCGGCAGGCGCGCCGAACAGGGCATCAGCGGAATCGCCATATAGGTCAGCAGGCGCTTGCGCGGTGAATCGATGGCCCGGGCCGCGTAGATGCCGGGAATCGCGCAGGCCACCCCGGACAGCATGGGAATAAAACTCTTGCCGGTGAGCCCGAACAGGCGCAGGGGCTTGTGGCAGATAAGTGCCGCCCGCGCCATATAGCCCGAGTCCTCCAACAGGCCGATGACGAAGGTCAGCACGAAGATCTGGGGGACGAATACCAGGAAGGCCCCGATCCCGCCAAACAGGGCATCGGAAACGAAATCCCGCGCCACGTGGCTGCCGATCATGGGCACCACCAGGTCGGCCAGGGCCGACAGCCCGGATTCCACCGCGTCCATGGCCGGTGCGGACCAGGTGAAGATCGACTGGAACAGCAGGTACATGATGGCGAAAAAGGCAAAACCGCCGGTCACGGAATGGAGGAAAAAACTGTCCAGCCGGGTCTGGGTCCGCACCAGCACGTCACCCTTGGGGCCATAGCGGCGGGCCAGCTGGTGCGCGGTACCCCGCAACAGCACATCGGGAGCATCGATCAGATGGGCGCGCGGTGGCTGGATGACCTTGCCCCGAACGTCCTGCAGGTGCCGAACCACCTCGTCGACGCCTTTACCGGTGCGGGCCGACACCGGCAGCACCGGGGTGTGCAGCGCGGCGCCAAGCTCGGCGACATCGAGAGTCAGGCCGTGGCCGTCCAGCACATCGATCAAATTCGCCAGTACGGTGACCGGCTTGCCGTTGCGCTCGCAGTCCCGGATCACCTGCAGGGTGAAGTAGAGACTTTTTTCCAGCCGGGTAGCGTCGATGAGGCACAGCACGTGCTCCACCTCGGGGTCCTGCAGGGCCCGGTGGAAATGCTCGACGGCAACCCCCTCCTCTGCGGAAATGGCCTGCAGCGAATAGGTGCCCGGGAAATCCACCAGCACCGTATCCGGCAGCGAGCGCATTTTACCGGTACCCACATCGACCGTGATGCCCGGGAAATTGGCCACTTTATGGTGTAGGCCGGTCAGGCGGTTGAACAGCAGGCTCTTGCCCGAGTTGGGGCTGCCGATCAGGACGATTTTAGGCATTGGCGTTGATCAGCCGGACCTGGATATGGTCAGCCACTTCCTCGTCCAGGGAAAAGATCGTGTTGCTCACCCGGTAAACCTTGGGCGCACCGAAAGCAACCGCCTGGACACAGGCCACGGTTTCTCCCGGGTGAAAGCCGAACTCCATCATCCGGGTCCGGTAGTTTTCCGGCAGGATCTCGTCATAGCCCAGGATTTCGCAGCGCTCACCGGCCTTGAGTGTCCACAGAGAGAGGTTCATTACTGTTTGCGATACCGCCGATACTGGCACTGGGTGGGGCTCAATGCCCGGGAAACGCCATATTATCCTAAATGAGAATTATTTGCATAGAGGCGCCACAGGCGCCTGCCCTGAAGACAGCGGTCAAATATGGTGCACCTGGCCGATCTCGTACTCGATGTCACCGCCCGGCGCCTTGACCACCACGACATCGCCCTCTTCCTTGCCGATGAGCGCGCGGGCGATAGGGGAGCCAATGGATATCAGGTTCTTTTTCACATTCGCCTCATCCTCACCCACGATGCGGTAGGTCACCGTTTCATCGGTATCGAGATTGATCAGGTCGATAGTCGTGCCGAAAATTACCTTGCCGGTCCTGGGAATGGTGGTCACATCGATCACCTGGGCGTTGCCGAGCTTGCCCTCGATCTCCATGATCCTGCCCTCGGTAAAGCTCTGCTGCTCCCGGGCGGCGTGGTATTCCGCATTTTCCTTGAGGTCGCCGTGCTCCCTGGCATCGGCAATCGCCTGGGCAATGCGCGGCCGGTCCACCCGTTTCAGGCGATCGAGCTCCTCCCGCAGGCTGGCCTCGCCGGATACCGTCATCGGGAATTTGCTCATGCCACTATACTCCTGTGCAGGTCCTGTAGGCGGCGGACCTTCTGGTCCCCCTCGTGCTTGAGCGCCATACAAACCGCCTCCGCCGCTGCCAGGGTGGTGGTGTAGAACACCCGGTGGGTCTCCGCAGTGGCGCGAATGGCCGCAGAGTCAGCGATGGCGCGCCGCCCCTCGGTGGTGTTGATAATCATATCCGCCTCATCGTTCTTGATCATATCCACGATATGGGGCCGCCCCTCCAACACCTTGTTGACCCGCCGCACCGTCATGCCCGCCCGCTCCAGGGCATCGGCGGTACCGGCGGTGGCGGCCAGGGAAAACCCGAGCCCGACCAGTTCGAGGGCGACTTTCACCACTCCGGGTTTGTCCACATCCCGCACGCTGATCAGCACGGTGCCCCCGGTGGGCGGCGCCTGGCCCGCCGCCAGCTGGGCCTTGGCAAAAGCGCCGGCAAAGGTGTCTCCTGTGCCCATTACCTCGCCGGTAGAGCGCATTTCAGGTCCCAGGATCGGGTCGACCCCGGGGAATTTGTTAAAGGGCAGCACGGCCTCTTTCACGCTGAAGTAAGGTGGCACCACCTCGCTGGTAAACCCCTGGGACGCCAGGCTCTGCCCCACCATACAGCGGGCCGCCACCTTGGCCAGGGACACCCCGATGCATTTGGAGACAAAGGGCACCGTGCGCGAGGCCCGGGGATTCACCTCGATCACATAGATCTCGTCGTCCTGCCAGGCCAGTTGCACGTTCATCAGGCCCACTACCCCCAGCTCCAGGGCCATCTGCCGGACCTGCTCGCGCATCTCGTCCTGTACCGCGGCATCCAGGCTGTAAGGGGGCAGGGAGCAGGCGGAGTCACCGGAGTGCACCCCGGCCTGCTCGATGTGCTGCATGATGGCGCCTATCACCACCTGCTTGCCATCGCTCACCGCGTCTATATCCACCTCGATGGCGGCACTGAGGAAATGATCCAGCAGCACCGGCGAATCTGCGGAAACCTTGACCGCGTCGCGCATGTAGCGCAGCAGGTCCTCCTCGCGGTAAACAATTTCCATGGCCCGTCCGCCCAGCACATAGGAGGGCCGCACCACCAGGGGGTAGCCGATCTTGCTCGCCGCCTCGATCGCGGCGTCGACACTGCGCACGGTGGTATTCTCCGGCTGCCGCAGGTCCAGTTTCCGGATCATGTGCTGGAAGCGTTCGCGATCCTCGGCCCGGTCGATGGCGTCCGGGCTGGTGCCGATAATCGGCACGCCCTGGGCTTCGAGGGCACGGGCCAGCTTGAGGGGAGTCTGGCCGCCAAATTGCACGATAACCCCTTTCGGCTTCTCCAGGTCGACGATCTCCAGCACATCTTCCAGGGTCACCGGTTCGAAGTAGAGGCGGTCGGAGGTGTCGTAGTCGGTGGAGACCGTCTCCGGGTTGCAGTTGATCATGATGGCCTCGTAGCCATCCTCGCGCATCGCCAGGGCGGCGTGCACGCAGCAGTAATCAAACTCGATGCCCTGGCCGATCCGGTTGGGGCCGCCGCCGATCACCAGGATCTTGTCGCGGTTCGAGGGGGCCGCTTCGCACTCCTGCTCGTAGGTGGAGTACATATAGGCAGTGGCGGAGGCAAATTCGGCGGCGCAGGTATCCACCCGCTTGTAGACGGGGCGAATCCCCAGGCTGTGGCGGTGTTTCCGCACGCTGGTCTCTGACGCGGCCAGCAGTACCGCCAGCCGCTCGTCGGAAAAGCCCTTGCGCTTGAGGGCGAACATTCGGTCGTGGTCTATATCGGCCAGGTTGACGCTCTTGAGACCGTCCTCGGTCTGGACCAGATCCCTGATCTGCACCAGGAACCAGGGGTCGATCCCCGAGTAGCGGTACACGTCCTCCAGCGGCATGCCCGCACGGAAGGAATCCGCCACGTACCAGATGCGCTCGGGACGGGGGTTGGAGAGCTCCGACACCAATTGCTCGTGGGCCTCGGGGCTATCCACATCAATCATGTGCTCGAACCCGGCGGAGCCGACCTCCAGGCCCCGCAGGGCTTTCTGCAGGGACTCCTGGAACGTGCGGCCAATGGCCATGACCTCGCCCACGGATTTCATCTGGGTGGTCAGGCGCGAATCCGCCGTGGCGAATTTCTCGAAAGCAAAACGGGGAATCTTGGTGACAACGTAGTCGATCGAGGGCTCAAACGACGCCGGCGTGGTCCCGCCGGTGATCTCGTTCTGCAATTCATCCAGGGTAAAACCGACCGCCAGCTTGGCCGCCACCTTGGCGATGGGAAAGCCGGTGGCCTTGGAAGCCAGGGCTGAGGAGCGCGATACCCGGGGGTTCATCTCGATGATCACCATGCGGCCGGTCTTCGGGTCCTGCCCGAACTGGACATTGGAACCGCCGGTTTCCACGCCGATCTCGCGCAATACCGCCAGTGAGGCGTTGCGCATGATCTGGTATTCCTTGTCCGTCAGGGTCTGGGCCGGGGCCACGGTGATCGAATCGCCGGTATGCACACCCATGGCGTCAAAATTCTCGATGGAACAGACGATGATGCAGTTGTCGTTCTTGTCCCGCACGACCTCCATCTCGAACTCTTTCCAGCCGATCAGGGACTCGTCAATCAACAGCTCGTTGGTGGGTGACAGGTCCAGCCCGCGCACACAGATTTTCTCGAACTCATCCCGGTTGTAGGCGATGCCGCCGCCGGAGCCGCCCATGGTAAAGGAGGGGCGGATAATGCAGGGAAAGCCAATCTGGTCCAGTACCTGGAAGGATTCCTCGAGGCTGTGGGCAAAGGCGGCGCGGGGGGTCTCCAGGCCGATACGCTTCATGGCCTTGTCAAAGAGCTGGCGGTCCTCGGCCATGTCGATGGCCTCTTTGGTCGCACCGATCATCTCGACACCGTGGGCCTCCAGCACGCCCTCCCGGGCCAGGTCCAGGGCACAGTTCAGTGCGGTCTGACCGCCCATGGTCGGCAACAGCGCGTCGGGTTTCTCCGCCTCGATGATACGGGCTACCGTGCGCCACTCGATGGGCTCTATATAGGTGGCATCGGCCATGGCGGGGTCGGTCATGATCGTGGCGGGGTTGGAGTTCACCAGGATCACCCGGTAACCCTCCTCCCGCAGCGCCTTGCAGGCCTGGGCGCCGGAGTAATCGAACTCGCAGGCCTGGCCGATGACGATCGGCCCGGCGCCGAGGATCAGAATACTTTGTATATCGGTTCTCTTTGGCATACGAAATCAGCTTTTTCCTGTGGGGCGGCCATCCGTGGGGCGGCCATCCGCGGGGCGGCCGCCGGCGCGGGCTTCGATGAGCTCGATAAAATGATCGAACAGTGGCGCTGCATCGTGCGGCCCCGGGCTGGCTTCCGGGTGCCCCTGAAAACTGAATGCAGCCTTGTCAGTGCGGTGAATACCCTGCAGCGATCCGTCGAACAGCGACTTGTGGGTAACGCGCAGGTTGGCGGGCAGGTTGTTGCCATCGACCGCGAAGCCGTGGTTCTGGCTGGTGATCAGAACCGTACCGTTGTCGAGATTCTGCACCGGGTGGTTCGCGCCGTGATGGCCGAATTTCATCTTCATGGTGGCGGCGCCGCTGGCCAGTCCAAGCAACTGGTGGCCCAGGCAGATGCCGAACACCGGTGTGTCTGTTTCCAGGATAGCCCTGATCGCCTCGATGGCGTAATCGCAGGGTTCGGGGTCGCCCGGCCCGTTGGACAGGAATACGCCGTCCGGTTCCAGCGCCAGCACTTCGGCTGCCGGCGTCTGGGCAGGCACTACCGTCAGGCGACACCCCCGGTCCACCAGCATCCTGAGAATATTGCGCTTGACGCCGAAATCGTAGGCCACCACGTGCCAGGGCAGTGCCTCGGCGGGCCTGGCGCTGTGGCCGGCACCGAATACCCAGCTGCCCTCATCCCAGTTGTAGGGCCGCTCTACCGACACCTCTTTGGCCAGGTCCATGCCCTTGAGGCCGGCAAAGCCGCGGGCTTCAGCCAGCGCGCGCTCTTCATCGAGGCCCTCTCCCGCCATCAGGCAGCCGCTGAGGGCGCCCTTGTCCCGCAAAATACGGGTCAGGCGGCGGGTATCGATATCGGCAATCGCGACGATGCCGCGCTGTTCAAGATAATCCTGCAAACCCTGCTCGTTGCGGTAATTGCTGGCCAGCAAGGGCAGATCCCTGATCACCAGGCCGGCGGCCCAAACCTGTGTGGACTCTTCATCTTCGCCGTTGGTGCCGGTGTTGCCGATATGGGGATAGGTCAGGGTGACAATCTGGCGCGCATAGGAGGGATCGGTGAGAATTTCCTGATAGCCGGTCATGGCGGTGTTGAAAACCACCTCACCGACCGACATCCCCTCAGCGCCTATTGCCAGGCCTTTGAAAATACTTCCGTCTTCAAGCGCAAGAATGGCCGGACTGGACAAGCAAACCTCCAACTTTCAGCGGAATAACGTTAGCTGCGCGCGCTCACAAAAAGGCGAGATGGGAAACCGCATCTCGCCTTGTCACATGAATTCAGCTCTGGTTATTCACGGGGATACACGGAGCCCGATGCGCTGGCCGGGCCTGTGAAATCTGGCGCCCGATTGTAGGGGATGAGCCCCGGACTGTCCAGACCGACCGGCGATGATTGTTGTGACCCGCAGAGCCACCGGCTGGATCCGGGGCCGGACCCCGGGGGTTCGGCGCCGCAATTGCTTTGCCCGAATATATCCCTATGATGGGCCCCATTGCCTTACTCCGATGGCCGCTGTGGCCGGCCATGCGCCACCCAACCCCCATCGGGGGCCACCCTACCGCGACGGAGACACCCAACGTGCCCGACCCATTGAGTCGCCACCAGATCACGGTGCTGATTGTCGCCCTGATGACCACGGCAATGGGACAGTCGCTGGTGTTCGCCATCCTGGCGCCTCTGGGCCGTGAAGTCGCCCTGAGTGAACTGCAGATTACCTCCATCATCGCCATTTCTGCACTGGTGTTCGGACTCGCCGCCCCCGCCTGGGGCCGCCTGAGCGACCGGGTCGGGCGCAAACCCATCATCATAACGGGACTGGTCGGCTACACCCTGGGAACCCTGGGCTTCACCAGCGTATTTTACGCCGGCCTGACCGGGCTGCTGGGAGGCGCTACCCTGTACGGGGTTTTGTTGCTGGCCCGCTGCAGCCAGTCAGTCATTATGTCCGCGACCAATCCGGCCAGCACCGCCTATGCCGCGGATCATACGTCCCGGGACCAGCGCACCGCCACCATGGCGCGCCTGGGCACGGCGAACAGCATGGGCACCATCCTGGGTCCGGCGGTCAGTGGCGCGCTGGCGACCTTCGGCCTGCTGGCTCCGCTGTATTTCGCCGCCGGCATGGCCGCCCTGGCAGCCCTGCTCGTGTGGCGCCAGCTGCCCATGACCCCGGCCGGGGACCTGGCCAGCCGCAGGATCACAAGCCGCCTGCGTTTTACCGACCGGCGTATCCTGGTTTTCCTCGCCACCGCAGTCGGCCTGTTTGTCGGCTTTTCCGGCATCCAGCAAACCCTGGGTTTCCAGTTACAGGACAAACTCGATCTGGACGGTATTCAGACGGCGCAGATGACCGGCGCGGCCCTTATGGTGTCCGCCGCATTTACCTTTCTCATACAAGTGACCGTGATGCAGCGCATGGCTTTGAAGGCCAGCCTGTTCATCCGTATCGGCCTGGCGTCATTGTTCGTCGGGGCGATCGTTATCGCGAGCTTTGACACGTTTGCCGTACTGGCCGTTGGCATGGCCTTCATGGGGACCGGAATGGGCCTGTGCATGCCCGCTATCGCGGCGGGGGCGTCACTCGCGGTAAGTCCGGCGGAACAGGGGGCTGCCGCCGGCCTGGTCAGCTCATGCCCGGCTATCGGCTTCGTCGCCGGACCCATTTGCGCGGGGGCTCTCTACCAGGTTCACGGCCCCCTGGCGCCTCTGTTCAGCGCCGTCATTTTCCTGGCAGTTCTGGTGACCCTGATATTGGCTGAACGGCGCGGGGAGCCCTGCAATTAAACGCGCGATTGTAGTATTCTAGGCGCCCGTTTTAACAGTTGATCACATGCGTACCCACCTGCCCCTGCTGGCACTTTTGCTGCCGACACTCACGAGCGCCGCCACGTTCGACATGCCGCTTCCCGAGTTTGACCTCATCGGGGCTATTCACGTGGTGGAGGCCCGACAGGAAGATACCCTGCTGGATATTGCGCGCCGCTACGATATCGGCCAGGAGCAGATCGTGCGGGCAAACCCGGACGTCGATCGCTGGTATCCGGGGGACGGCACCCCTGTGACCATTCCAACCCGCTATATTCTGCCCTCGGCCCCGCGGGAGGGGCTGGTGCTCAACGTGCCGGAAATGCGGCTCTACTACTACCCCAAACCCAAGGCGGGGGAACAACCCGTCGTACAGACCTACCCGGTAGGCATCGGCCGGCAGGACTGGCGCACCCCGCTGGGCCTGACCAAGGTGGTGGGCAAGAAAAAAGACCCCACCTGGACACCTCCCGCATCGATCCGCAAGGAGCATGCGGAGAAGGGCGATCCGCTGCCGGCCGTGGTACCAGCGGGCCCGGATAACCCGCTGGGACAGTACGCGATGCGACTGGGAATCGGCGGCGGCAGTTACCTCATTCACGGCACCAACAAGGCTTTCGGTGTGGGCATGCGCGCGTCCCACGGCTGCATTCGCATGATGCCGGAGGATATAGAATACCTGTTCCCCCAGATTCCGGTGGGTATGCCGGTGCGTATTATCAGCGAACCCGCCAAGGTGGGCTGGTTCGGGGGCAGACTATACCTGGAAGTGCACGAACCACTGGAGGAGGACAAAATCGGTCATGAGGCCCTGCACGGCACGGCCATCAGGCTGATCGACGCGGCCCAGGCCAGCCGACTGGTGGAGCTGGATGAAGAGGCCATAGAGCGAGCCATCAAAGAGCAGACCGGCATGCCCGTGCCGATATCAAAGAATATATAGCCCGCGCGGCTGTACCCGGGATGGGTTGGGAACGGGACCTGGCGTAGTCGATTGCTATCGACCCCAGGTCTGCCGGGGAATGCTTCAGGCCCTGCAGCCATCCAAAAAAAAGGGCCGTGGTCATAACGACCACGGCCCCCTGCTGAAACGAGTCCAGCTTACTTCATCATTGACTTCTTGAACATGCGATCCAGCTTTTCGTTGGTCATGTTCGCGGCATCGCGCGCCTGCTCAGCAGCAGTCTTGGCTGCAGCTGAATCACGCTTGGCGGCTGACGCATCAGCGGCGGCCTGGTTGGCAGTGGCGCTTACCTTGTCGACTTCCGCCTTCAGAGCGTCCAGGTCGCCGGTGGTAGCACAACCAGTCAAACCGGCCAGGGCTACAACCATAGTGCCAGTCGCCATAGTCTTGTAAAAATTACGCATTGTGTTTCTCCTAATTACCCAAAAAAAGGCCTTCGCCCGTTAAAGCGTCCCGGGCCGCCTGCCACTTTCTTCCTGAAAGGTGCAACCTGGCCGGTCACCAATAATGGAAGTGAGCGCCATAAACTGCATTCGACCCCCAACCGCGCCATATTCTCTGGGATACCAACGCGCTTCGCAAGTGATTATTTTCGCCCGTTTGTACCGGTACAGGCTAATTTCGGGCTAGCGGACGCTGACCCGCGTGCCCACTCCCACCCAGCGCGCCAGTTCCTCGATCTGTTCATTGGTCACGGCGATACAGCCGTCGGTCCAGTTTACCCGACCGTGAATCTCGGTACTTCCGTCACCGACACCGTGTATACCCAGGTAGCCCCCGAGCCGGGTGTCCTGGGGAGGCGGCTCGCCACCCAGCCAGGCATTGCTCACGGCCATGTACTCCTCGGGGCTGATCCGGCCGTCCGCCAGGGCGCTCCTGGCATGCTCCATGGTCGGATAGTCGATCGCCATAAACAGGTGGAAGCGACTGCGCGGATTGATGCCGCTGATCCTGAATTCACCCAGGGGAGTTGTCTGGTCGCTGACCCGCCGCGCCATAGAGGGTCCGTTACTGCCAATGGCGATATTGTCGTACTTGTACAACAGCGCCTTCCCCCGCATCACGGATATCGTCAGGTTTTCGGTGTCCACCAAAAGCCAGACCTCGTCTGCCGTGGCATCGGCCGCACTCGACGGGACGGACAACACTTGCAGTGACAGGAACAGGGCCAGGAGAAGATGGAGGAAGGAGGCGGCATTACGGCGCGAATTCAAGATGATACCCACGTGTAGAGCTCCCCGGACGTTACCGCGAGTTTACCGAACTTCCCCCGATGATGTCACTGCCGGCTGCCTTGCGGCCAGCAAAAACCCTGAAAAAGTCCGGTTCAGGATAACAGCCGCTCCAGCGCGGCCCGCAGCGCCGGCGGGATCGCCACAGAGCGGTTGGCAGCGCGATCGACGAATACATGCACAAAATGGCCGTTGGCTACCGCCCGGTCTTCACCCTCCCGGAATATTGCCAGTCCGTACTGCACCGAACTGGAACCGAGCCGGTCCACCCGCAGGCCCGCCTCGATGGGCTCCGGATAGGTGAGCGGCGCGTGGTATTCACAACCGGAATTGACCACATAGCCGACAATGGTGCCGTCGCTGATGTCCAGGCCGCCCTCCTCTATCAGGTAGCGGTTGGCGGCGGTGTCGAAATAGGAATAGTAGGTCACGTTGTTGACGTGACCATAGATGTCGTTATCCGACCAGCGGGTGGAGATAGGGTAGAAAACCCGGTAGTCCGCTCGCACCGGTACCTCGCCCTTACTCATGCGGCCGCCCCATAGGCCGCCCGGTAGATTGCCAGGGCGTCATCGTAGGCCACATCCCGCGGGTTGTTCACCAGCAGGCGCTGCTGCAGCATGGCGTCCTCCGCCAGCATCTCCAGTTTGTCCTCGTCGACACCGGCCAGGCGCAGCGTTGCCGGCAGGGCAACGTCATCAATAAGGTCCCGCAGCGCCGCGATCATGGCTGCGGTCCTGGCCTCCGCCCCTCCGGCTACCGCGCCGCCGACCACGATCTCCGCCAACTCGGCATACAGCTCGCAGGCACTGGGTGCGTTGAACTCCAGGACAGAAGGGAGCACCAGCGAATTACTCAGGCCGTGGGGAATGTGGTAGTGGCCCCCCAGGGGGTAAGCCAGGGCGTGAACCGCCGCAACCGGCGCATTGGCGAACGCCTGGCCGGCCAGGCAGGCACCCAGCAGCATGTTCTCCCTGGCTTCGAGGTTCCCGCCGTCGTGCACAGCGGTACGAATATTGCGCGCCAGCAGCCGCAGGGCATGGCGCGCCAGGTTATCTGAAATCGGGTTTTTCTGGTGGCGGGAGGTATAGGCCTCTATGGCGTGCACCATCGCATCCACACCGGTCATGGCGGTTACCGCCGGGGGCAGGCCAAGGGTCAGGTCCGCATCCAGTACCGCCGCATCCGGCAGCAGTACCGGCGAGGAAACGCCGGCCTTGGTGGTCTCGCCGGTGGTGATGACCGCTACCGGAGTCACTTCCGAACCGGTACCCGCCGTGGTCGGTACCAGCACCAGCGGCAACCGGGTGCCGGTGATATTGCCCACGCCGTACAACTGCGCCAGGGCCTGCTGCCCACCCAACAGGGCGGCCACGACCTTCGCCACATCCATGGAACTGCCGCCGCCGACGGCGATTACACCGTCGACACCCTGGCTGCGACCCAGGTCAGCTGCGGACAAAACGGTGGCTTCCGGCGGATCCTCGCGCACCTGGTCAAACACCACTGTCCCGATTCCGGCTTTTTCCAGCGCCGACAGAACAGGCTGCACCAGGCCGATAGCCATCAGCCCGGGGTCGGTGACCAGCAGCGGCCTGACAATCCCCAGGGCACGGCACTGGTCTGCCAGTTGCAGTGCGCTGCCGGCGCCGCTGATGATGCGTTTTACGGTGTTGAACTCGAAGCCCTGCATGGGCTCACCTCCTCGCTGGGATTACATCGTGATAATGACCTTGCCGCGGGCGCGCCGTTCTATCATGCAATTGTAGGCGTCTTCATACTTTTCCAGCGGAAACACGTCGGTGACCACAGGGTTCAGCTTGCCCTCGTCAAACAACGCCCACAACTCGGCAATATTCTGCAGGTGCACCTTCGGCTCCTCGCCGGTAAAGCGACCCCAGAATACCCCCACGATCGAGCAGCCCTTGAGCAGGGTCAGGTTCAGGGGGATCCTGGGGATCGGGCCACTGGCGAAACCGATGACCAGGTAGCGGCCGTTCCAGGCCATGCTGCGGATGGCCGGCTCGGCGTAATCGCCGCCGACGGGGTCGTACACCACGTCCACACCCTTGCCGCCAGTCAGCTCCTTGACGGCATCCTTGAGTGAGGTGGTGCTGTAGTTGATCACCTCATCGGCACCCAGTTTCCGGCACAGCTCCAGTTTTTCCTCGGAACTGGCGGCAGCGATCACCTTTGCCCCCATCAGCTTGCCCAGCTCGATCGCGGTGGTGCCCACCCCGCCGGCCGCACCCAGCACCAGCATGGTTTCGCCAGGCTGGAGATTGGCGCGCTGCTTGAGCGCGTAATAGGAGGTGAAATAGGTGATGCTCACCCCCGCGGCCTGCTCGAAACTGAGGCTCTGGGGCATGGGAAACACCGCGTTCTCATTGGCCACGATGCGCTCGCAGAACGCGCCGGTACCGGCGGCGGAGATGACCTTGTCGCCGACCTTGTAGCGCGTGACCGCCGCGCCCACGGCCTCGATCTCACCAGAACACTCGTTGCCCGGGATAAACGGCAGCTCCGGCTGAAACTGGTACTTGCCCTGGATGATCAGTACGTCCGGAAAATTGAGCCCGGCAGCCCTGACCCTGACCAGCACATCGTGCTCACCTACCTCGGGTTCCGGCCAGTCACCGACCAGCTCCAGTTTCTCCGGCATGCCGTGCTCTCTACATACTACTGCTTTCATGATTTCTCCCGCGAGTCATAAGGTTCTGCGATCTTGATTTCAGGGTGCCCAGAGCAAAACAGCGCCCGGGGGCGCTGTCGTCCTTTCACTGCGACCCTAGGCTACCTCAAACAGCCCGGCTGCGCCCATCCCGCCGCCGACGCACATGGTGATGACCACATACTTGACGCCGCGGCGCTTGCCCTCGATAAGGGCGTGGCCGATCATGCGCGAACCGCTCATGCCGTAGGGGTGCCCGATGGAGATAGCCCCGCCGTTGACATTGAGCTTGTCATTGTCGATACCCAGCTTGTCGCGGCAGTAAACCACCTGCACCGCAAAGGCCTCGTTCAGCTCCCACAGGCCGATGTCGTCCACCTTGAGACCGTGCTGCTTCAGCAGCTTGGGCACCGCGTATATCGGCCCGATGCCCATTTCATCCGGGGCCAGGCCGGCCACCGCGATACCGCGATAGATGCCCAGCGGCTCCAGGCCCTCCTTCTCGGCCACCTTGGCATCCATGATCAGCTGGGCGGATGAACCATCTGAAAGCTGGGATGCATTCCCTGCGGTAATGGTGCCACCCTCGATAACGGTCTTCAGGCCCTGCAGGCTTTCCAGTGTGGTCGCGCGTACCCCCTCATCGGCCGATACGGTAGCTTCCGCCTCCGAGGCCTCGCCGGTCTCCTTGTTCCACACGATCCGCTTGCAGGTGACCGGCACCAGCTCGTCCGCGAACTTGCCGGCCTCATAGGCGGCAGCGGTGCGCTGCTGGGACTGCAGGCCGTACTCGTCCATGACCTCACGCGAGACCTTATAGCGCTTGGCCACCACCTCGGCGGTTTGCAGCATCGGCATGAAGTAATTGGGCTCGATCGCCATCAGTTCGTCGTCTACCAGACGGTGCATGTTCATATGCTCGTTCTGCACCAGGGAGATGGACTCCAGGCCGCCGCCCACCACACAGGTCATGCCGTCGTACATCACCTGCTTGGCGGCGGTCGCGACCGCCATCAGGCCGGAGGAACACTGGCGATCCATGGTCATCCCCGAGGTGGTGTTCGGCAGGCCGGCGCGTATCACGATCTGGCGGGCCACGTTACTGCCGGTGGCACCCTGCTCCATGGCGCAGCCCATGATGACGTCTTCCACCCGTGCCGGATCGATACCGGCGCGCTTCACCACTTCAGCCACGGAAGCGGCGCCCAGGGAGGCGCCGCCGAGGTTGTTGAACCCGCCGCGATAGGCCTTGCCGATGGGGGTACGGGCTGTCGCTACGATAACTGCTTCTTTCATACTAATTCTCCTCAAGACATGAATACCGGGCTGACCGGTGTCAATTTACGCTGCTTTTAATCGAGTGACACACCCAGGCCCTTCGCGGCCTTGGCAGTAAACTTGATGGTTTGTTCGAAACCGGCCTGGGGCACTTTCTCGCCCTCGGGGTCCGTGATGGCAGCCCAGTGGGCGGCGATACCCTCGGGGGTTTGCTCCTCCGGTGACAGCCAGGCCCCGTCGGTCTCGACGATCTTGGCCACCGCATAGGCGCCGGCACCCGCACACAGGATGGTCTTGTTGGGCGCGTCCTCGCCTACCAGGTAAAGCACTGCAGGCGTGACGGTCTCCGGGGTGAGCAGGTCGAAGGCTTTTTCGGGTATCAGGCCCTCGGTCATGCGGGTGCCGGCGGTGGGGGCCAGTGCATTGACGCGGATGTCGTGCTTCGCGCCCTCCTGCACCAGGGTATTCATCAGGCCAATCACGCCCATTTTTGCCGAGCCGTAATTGGTCTGGCCGAAATTGCCGTACAAACCGCTGGAGGAGGTGGTAACCACCACCCGGCCATAATTCTGCTCGCGCATGATGTCCCAGCAGGCTTTGGTGCAATTCACGGTACCCATCAGGTGTACATCCACCACCAGCTTGAAGTCATCCAGGGAGCCTTTGGCGAAGCTCTTGTCGCGCAGGATGCCCGCATTGTTGACCAGGATGTCGACCCGGCCCCACTTGTCCACGGCCTGCTTGACCATGGCCTCCACTTCATCGTACTTCGCCACGTTCGCGCCGTTGGCGATCGCCTCCCCGCCGAGGGCCTCGATTTCCGCCACCACGGCCCGGGCCGCGTCGCTGGAGCCACCGGTACCGTCCTTGGCGCCGCCCAGGTCATTGATCACCACTTTTGCGCCGCGCTTCGCCAATTCGATGGCATGGCTGCGGCCGAGCCCCTGTCCGGCGCCGGTAACAATGGCAACCTTGCCGTCATATCGTATGGTCATTGCATGTATTCCTCTGTGTTTGTCTGAAATAAATGGCCTGGCAGATGCCCTAGCCGGTGACCACCATGGTCAGCCACTCGGCGACCAGTGCCGGGTTTTCCTCACCCTCGATCTCGACGGAAATGGACTGCTTGATCAGGAAACGGTTGTCGTCCTTGCGGTCCACGGCAGTGATCGTCACGTTCGCCCGGACCCGCTTGCCGGCGCGAACCGGCGCCAGGAAACGCACCTTGTCGAAGCCGTAATTGATTCCCATCACAATGTTTTCCGGCATGACACCATTGCCTTCTACCATTTTGGCCAGCAGCGAGAGCGTCAGGAAACCGTGGGCAATGGTGCCGCCAAAGGGGGTCTTTGCGGCCTTTTCCTGGTCTATGTGAATAAACTGGTGGTCTTCGGTGCAGTCGGCAAAGGTATTGATGCGCTCCTGGCTGACCAGGATCCACTCGCCGGGCTCGAATTTCGTGCCTACGGCATTGACCATTTCATCCTTGGGTACGATCTTTATCGCCATGCTCTGATCCTCATTGGTTTATTACGCTGAAAACGTTCAAGTGTAGCCCAGCCGCCGGCTTCTGCGCGGCGGCGGCCAGGAGCGGAAACCGGCCTGATCAGCCGTCCCGGAAAGTGGCGTTGACGTCCTTCTGCTCGGCGTACTTGCGCAACTCGTTGCGCCCGACCACCATGCGGTGTACCTCGTCCGGGCCATCCGCCAGGCGCAGGGTGCGCTGGGCCATATACATGCCTGCCAGCGGGGTGTCCTGGGAAATACCCAGGGCACCGAAGATCTGGATCGCCTGATCCACGATCCGGATAGACACATTGGGCACCACGGTCTTGATCATGGATATCCAGACCCGCGCTTCCTTGGGATCGACATTGTCCATCATCCAGGCGGTTTTCAGGGTCAGCAGGCGGGCCTGCTCGATATCCATCCTGGCCTGGGCGACGATATCGATATTCCCGCCGAGGCGCGCCAGGGGCTTGCCGAAAGCCGTGCGCGACACCGCGCGCTGGCACAACAGCTGCAGCGCTTTTTCCGCCGCGCCGATGGCGCGCATGCAGTGGTGGATACGGCCCGGGCCGAGACGGCCCTGGGAGATTTCAAATCCGCGGCCGGCGCCCAGGATGATATTGTCCTTAGGCACTCGCACGTTGGTGAACTTCTGGTGCATGTGGCCGTGGGGCGCATCGTCCATGGAAAACACGTTCATCGCCCGCAGGTTTTCGAACCCGGGGGTGTCGGTGGGCACCAGGATCTGCGACTGCTGCAGGTGCTTGGGAGCGTCGGGGTCCGTCTTCACCATGACGATCATGATCTTGCAGCGGGGGTCGCCGGCGCCGGAGACATAATGCTTCTCGCCGTTGATGACCCACTCATCCCCCTCGAGCACGGCGGAGGTGCAGATGTTGGTGGCGTCCGAGGATGCGACACCCGGCTCGGTCATGGCGTAAGCGGAGCGGATCTCGCCCTTCATCAGGGGTTCCAGCCACTGCTTCTTCTGGGCCTCGCTGCCGTACTTGTGCAGCACTTCCATATTGCCGGTGTCCGGGGCGGCGCAGTTGAATACCTCGGCGGCAATATGGGACTTGCCCATCTCCTCCGCCAGGTAGGCGTACTCAACGGTGTTGAGGCCGGAGCCCGCTTCACCGTCGGTCAGGAAGAAGTTCCACAGTCCGCGGGAACGGGCCTTCTCCTTGAGCCCCTCCATGATTTCGGTCTGGCGCGCGGTAAACTGCCAGCGGTCGCCGACGGCGATTTCGTCCAGGTATTCGTGCTCTACCGGCGCGATCTCCTGCTCCATAAAATTTCTGACATCGGCCAGTATCGGTGCGATTTTTGCGCTGATTCCAAGATCCATCCTGTTCTCCCTCTTTTGTCCGTTCATGAGCGTTAATCGTGTGTTGCGTTGGCGCTACCTCGCGCCTGCCAGCTCCGCGGCGTAATCCGCTTTCAACTGGCGTTTGAAGATCTTGCCCGAGGCAATGCGCGGCAGCGCCTCACTGCGAAACCACACATGGGCGGGTAATTTGAAACTCGCCAGGTGCTCGGCCAGGTACTCCCGCAGCGCCTCGGCCGTCATCTGAGCACCCTCACGCAGTACAATGGCGGCGCCGACAATCTCTCCCAGGCGCTCATCGGGCAGGCCGAACACCGCCGCCTCGACCACGTCCGGGTGACTGTAGATTGCCGCCTCCACCTCGATGCAACTGATGTTCTCACCACCGCGAATAATGATTTCCTTGATCCGGTCGACGATATACACGAAGCCGTCGTCATCCATGTAACCGACGTCACCGGTGTGGAACCAGCCGTCGACAAAGGCCTCGGCGGTGGCCTCGGGCTTGTTCCAGTAACCGACGACGTTTGCCGGCGACTTGATACAGACCTCGCCGCGCTCACCGGCAGGCATGGTCTTGCCGTCCTCGCCGGTGATCCTGAAGTCGGTCACCGCCGGCACCACGCGGCCCGTGCTGCGCGGGTTGGCCACATAAAAGGCCCCCGCGTTAACGGCCCCCAGTGCATTGGTCTCGGTCAGTCCATAACCGATGCCGGGAGAGGCGCGCTTGAAAGTGGAGCTGATCTTGCCGACCTGGTCGGGTGGCCGGGCCGCCCCGCCAGCCATGATCTCCGCGAGGGAGGAAATGTCGCGGTCGGAACTCGCAGCCGCCGCCTGTAACTCGGCGGACATGGTGGGCACCCCATTGAACCAGGTGATGCGCTCCTGCTCGATCAGTCGCAACGCCTCCTGCGGATCCCATTTGTGCATGATCACGAGTTTGCGCCCGATCATGACCGAGAGCATGAACGCCGAGTGGCTGGCGGTGCAGTGGAACAGCGGGATGGTCAGCAGACCGGCCGGGGGGTACTTGTCGGCCGGTGCCTCGCTGCCGGCGACCAGCTTGGTGGCGACCCCCATCAGCATCCAGCTGTACAGCGCCGACAATATGCCCCGGTGGGACGACAGGGCTCCCTTGGGATGGCCCGTCGAGCCCGAGGTGTACATGATGGTGGCGTAATCATCCGGCGCCACCTCGACAGCGGGCATCGCCTGCCCGGCATACTCCGCAAGCAGGTCAGCAAAGGGGGTGTGCTCGATCTCCAGGCCGGTGCAATCGTCCACCGAGATGATCTGCAGCCCGTGCCGTTCGGCAATCGGTATCAGACGCTCAACCCTGGCACGATCGGCCACGACCACCCTGGCGCCGCTGTCCTCGAAGCCATAGTCCAGCTCCTCCGTGGTCCACCAGGCGTTCATGGGCACCGCCACGGCGCCGATGGATGTCGCCCCGACGAACGCCATCATCCACTGGGGGTTGTTGCGGCTCAGAATAGCCACCCGGTCACCCTTGCGCACGCCGTAACGTCCCATCAGGGCGGCGGCGAACTCGGCACTGCGGCTGTAGCCCTGCGCATAGGTATAGCGCTCCTGCTGGTAGAGGGCAAAGTCCTTCTCGCCATGCCGCTGCATATTGAGGAAATACTGCCCCAGATTGGCGGGCATGGTGCTGTAATTGCGGTACTCGACCCCACCGACCCGGACAGTATCCAGGGCAAAGGGTTGTCCCGGCGCGGTCAGGCCGGCCACTGCCTCGTCAAACTTACGGACTTCACTGTTCATTGCTTTTTGCTTACTCCCTCAAATCGCTAGAAACCATTGAGCAACGCGAAGCGGTCGAGATGATAGTTGTAGTCGCCAAAGGTGTGCTGGGCTACCCGGGCACGCTTGATAAAAAAGCCGATGTCATACTCATCGGTCATGCCGATACCGCCGTGCATCTGGATTGCCTCGTTAGTGGCGCGCTGGGCAACCTCGCACAGTTTTGCCTTGGCGGCACTGGCCATCAGCGCCAGGTCCGCCTCGCCATCATCGACCGCGTGCAGGGCCTGCAGCACGATGGAACGACCGAGTTCAAGCTCGGCGAACAGCTCTGCCGCGCGGTGCTGCAGGCCCTGGAAAGAACCGATGACCCGCCCGAACTGCTTGCGTTCCTTGAGGTAGGCCACCGTACGCTCAAAGGCTTCAGCCGACAAGCCCAGCAGCTCCGCGGCCAGGCCGATATTGGCGATATCCAGGGTCCGGCTCAGGCCCGGCCAGGCCTGGCCCTCGGCGCCCAGCAGGCTGTCTGAGCCGATGCGTACCTTGTCGAGCACCAGGGCGCCCACATTGCGCGAGTCCACCAGGCTGCGCCTCGCCACCGTCAGGCCGGCAGTGCCGGCGTCCACCAGGAACGCACTCAGGCCCTGCTCATCCCCCGGATCGCCGCCGGTGCGGGCAATCACGATAAATGTCGCCGCCGATGAGGCATCCAGTACCATCAGCTTGCTGCCATTGAGCACGAATTCGTCGCCGTCGCGGACGGCGCTCGCCACGCTCTGCAGCGGCGCGTGATGACTGCCTTCCTGCAGCGCCAGGGTGACCAGCAGCTCACCGGAGGCGATAGCGGGTAACAGCTGCTGCTTTTGCTCTTCGCTGCCCAGCTCTCCGATCAGGGTCGCCGCCACCAGCACGGTCGATTGCAGGGGACTGGCGCTCAGGTTGCGGCCGGCCTGCTCCAGCACGAGGCCGAGGCCGGTATAGCCATAGCCGAGGCCGCCGAACTCTTCGGGTATCGCGATCCCCGCCCAACCCATCTGCGCCATCTCGCCCCAGACATCGCTGGAAAAACCCTGTTCATTCCCACTGTCGCGCAGCTCGCGCAACTGCGCCACGCCCGCCTTTTCCGCCAGGAAACCTGCCGCGGCTTCCTTGAGCATTGCCTGCTCTTCATTCAATACCAGTGCCATGATGTGATGCTCCTCGTCAGATCGTCGCTTACGCGTCAGGCAGGCCAAGCACGCGCTTGGCGATGATGTTCAACTGCACCTCCGAGGTGCCGCCCTCGATGGAGTTGCCCTTGGAGCGCAGCCAGTCTCTGCTGACCACCCCGCCGCGATACTCATCGCCGTCCCAGCCCAGGGCCTGCTCGCCCAGCGCCGCCAGATTCAGTTCGTTGCGGCGCTTGTTGAGCTCGGTGCCGTAGTACTTGAAGATGGATGATGCGGCGCCCAGTCCCTGCCCCGCCTTCGCCTCGTCGCCCACCCGGGCCATGGTTGCGCCAAACACCATGGTATCGAGCTGGTACTGGGCAATTGTCTGGCGCAGCACACCGTTGGCCAGGCGGCCGCTGGCATCGCTGCCGATGGTTTCCAGCGCCATCTGCCCGACCGATTTTTTCGGCGCGGCGCCGAAGCCGGAAATCATTTCCCGCTCGTGTGTCAGCAGGTACTTGGCGATGGCCCAGCCTTTACCCTCTTCACCGATAAGATTGCCTTTGTAGGCCTTTACATTGTCAAAGAAGGTTTCACAAAACGGTGACGAGCCGCTGATCAGCTTGATCGGGCGGGTGGTCACGCCGGGGCTGGCCATGTCGAACAGGACGAAACTGATGCCCTCGTGCTTGCTGCCGCTGTTGTCGGTACGCACCAGGCAGAATATCCAGTCGGCCTTGTCGGCATAGCTGGTCCAGATTTTCTGGCCGTTGATCAGGTAGTGGTCACCCTTGTCCTCTGCTTTGGTGGCAAGACTGGCAAGGTCAGATCCCGCATTGGGTTCCGAGTATCCCTGGCACCAGCGGATCTCCCCGCGGGCGATTTTGGGCAGGTGCTCCAGTTTCTGCTCCTCGGTGCCGAACTGCAGCAGCGCCGGGCCGAGCATGGAGATGCCAAAGCTGTCGAGGGGGCTGCGGGCAGTGATCCTGGCCATCTCCTGCCGGAGGATTTTCACCTCGTCCTTGCTCAGCCCGCCGCCGCCATATTCCTTCGGCCAGTGAGGTACAGTCCAGCCCCTCGCCGCCATGCGGTCGCACCAGACTTTCTGGTCGGGATGGTCGATTTCGGGATTGCGCCCGCCGTTATACAGGTCGTCGAAACCCTTGGAGGGGACTCGCATGCTGGCGGGGCAATTCTCTTCCAGCCAGGCGCGTGTCTCCTGGCGGAATTGTTCAAGGTCGCTCACGGGGTTGCCTCTTTGTGTATTGCGGGATCACCAACGCCGGACCGGGGCCGGCAATTTGGCTCCTCATTATAGACACGGGGCCGCCGCGTTGCCGGGCGGCCCCAAAACCGGATTTGAACATACAGTATGTTTTGCTTTCACTCAAGTATCTTGTGGTGGCGGATGCTGGGTTTTCGGGTGTTGGGCTGCTCAGCCGGGCGCGGCTGGGGGGAGCCCCCTCGAAAAGGCCGCGGCTCCGCAAACAAAAGTGGCTGCTGCGGAACTCGACCATTTTTTGCTGCGCAAAAAATCGGGACTCGGACAGTCCTCGCAGAAAGCCCCACTTTTGTTTGCTACGCCAGGCGCGGCCTGATTTTTTCGAGGGGGCTCCCCCCAGCCGCGCCCTCGGATCGTGCTATTCCAATCGATGCAAGTCCTCAACGCGATTTTGGTTTAGCGTACCTGTACCGGGATTCTGGGATTAACATATTTTTCACCGCCAGCACGGCTCTTCAGTCCATCTTGATGAATTGGACTTTCAGCGGTGGAGAGCGGGGGATTGCCTCGCGGAATGTAAAAGGCCAGCGCCGAGGGAGTGGAGGGAGACAGCGAAGCGCTTTAAGGCTCCCGACCGAGTGAGGGCACCCCGGAGGGGCGCGGCCATGGAGCGAGGCAACCCCCGCTCTCCGCCGCGAACGGAGCAGGCACATACCAGGAGATTATAGGCTTAAAACCGACAACTGGACTCGCTTTTACAGGAGCACCAGCGAGTCAACCAGGCACCGGCTCGCTGCCGCTGCCTGGTATGCCGCGATCAGAGCTCCAGGATCAGCTCCGCGCCGTAGGTGCGCGGCTGCAGGTAGGTGGACGCGGTGGTGCCGATCAGGTAATTGGCATCGTCCCGGTTGGCCAGGTTCTTGCCCCAGAGGGCGAACTGCCAGTCGACGCCGAACATGTTCACGTCGGCGAGACTGATGCGCCCATTGAGCAGGCCGAAACTGCCGACCTCGACCTTGCCGAACTCCGTGTTGGCCAGGGCCAACTGGGCGTCCTGCCAGGAGTAATCCAGGTGAAACCGGATCTCCCCCACGCTGATCGGCAGGCTGTAGTCCGTGCTGATGGCGAAGGCATGCTCGGGTGACCACACCAGTTCCGTGGTGTCGGTGCGGTCGGAGCCATCGGGGAAGATGGCGTCGTTGATGGTGTAGTCCAGGTAGGCGTAGTTGAAGCTCACCAGGAAACGGTCGGTGATCGCCGCCTGCAGATCGAGTTCCGCCCCGTAGATATCCGCATTACCGGAGTTGAACACCTCCACAAACTGCGGGTTGTTCACCGGGTCGGGGAGGTAGTCGAGGATGATGTCGTCGACTTCCATGTAGAACGCGGCTGCGTTCAGGCGCAGGTGGTTATCCATCAGCTGGGACTTCCAGCCCAGTTCGTAGGAGGTCACCGTCTCCTGGTCGAAGGCCTGGTTGAAATCCAGCCCGTTGCGACTGGACCCGCCGGAACGGAAGCCGGTGGCCACCTTGGCGTAGGTGGATATGTTATCGGACCAGTTATAGTCGACCACGGCGGTGTAATCGACCTTGTCCTTGTCGGAGCTGGACTTGCCGGGCCCGAAACTGTTCCACAACAGGCCGTCGTTGATGCGCTTCGCGTCGCGCTTGTCATCGGTGTAGCGCAGCCCCAGGGTCAGGTCCAGTCGATCATCCAGCATATTGGGAGTCCAGGTGGCCTGGCCGAAGCCCGCCCAGGACTCGATGTCGGTTTTTACGGTGTATTCACCGAGGTAAAGCGGATAGAAAGCGGTGAAATCGCTACAGAACGGATCGGAGGTAGAGCCGTCGCTGCAGGGGGTGGGCGGAAAGTTGGTCAGGTCCAGGGCGATGATACCGGTCTGGTCCACCGTGGCGCGGTCCAGGTATTGGCGCTCGGACTGGTCGCCGTTCTCGTCGTAGTAGTAAAGTCCGGCGACGTAGCTGAGTCGTTCCGCGCTACCAATCAGCTGCAATTCCTGGGAAAACTGGTCGTCATCGGTAGCGGTGTAGACCTCCAGTGAACCGGTGCCGCCGAAGGCCTGGGTAAAGTTCTGGGAAGCCTCATCGTCCAGGTTGCGGTAGCCGGTGATCGATTTCACTGACAGGTGGTCATTGATTTCGTAACTGATGGTGAGGTTATGCCCCTCCACTTTCGTCTCTGTATCCGGCAGGTAATAGGCAAACTTGCCGCCACCGGTGGGCGTGCGGGTTTCCTTCAGCCGGCTGGTGAAGCTGTCGGTGATGGGTTGAAAAGCCGGGCTGAGACCACCCACGGGGCCGCCATACTGGAAATAGCCGGGCCCGGTGGTCATATCTGAGTAATCAAAGCTGTAGTCGACCAGCAGCTTTTCGATACCGTCATAGCGCAGGGCCACCCGGTAGCCCTGGTTTTCCTTCTTGTAGAAGTCCGTGTAGTCCAGGCCGGGCAGTTTATTGGGACCGCTGTTGTCCACCCAGCCGTCCCGATCGGACAGCGCCGCCGTCAGCTTGGCGCTGAAACCGGCGACGCTGGGCAGGTTCAGGTGACTGGTGGAGCGCCAGCTGTCGAAATTGCCGGCGCCCAGGGTCTGCTTGAAGCCCAGCTCCCCGGTGGGCTTGGCGTTGATGAAGTTGATCGCGCCGGCCGTGCTGTTGCGGCCGTACAGGGTGCCCTGGGGACCGCGCAGGATTTCCACCCGCTCGAGTTCCGACAGGTCCGCCAGCAAGCCACTGGAGCGAGCCGCGTAAACGCCGTCGTAGTAAAGGCCCACCGTGGGGTCCTTGGTGATCACGACAGAGTCGGCGTTGCCGATACCCCGGATAAACAGCGCCAGGTTGTTGCTGGATGTGGGATACGAGGGCATCTGCAGGCTGGGGGACGCCATTCCCAGGTCCTGGGCGTCGATCAGGCGCATGGACTCGATCGTCTGGGCGTCGTAAGCGTAAATCGATACCGGTATGTCCTGCAGGGACTCCGTGCGCTTTTGCGCAGTGACTATCACTTCTTCCAATTGCGCGAGGGCATTACCGGCAGCCAGGCCAGAGGCCAGCAGCACCGCCAGGGGCAGGGTTTTTCGGTTGAGTATTCCAGGCATCGTCGTGCTCCATTTATTGTTTTGTCTGGTGTTGCGCGAGGCGGCTTGCGGCATACACCCCGGACGGGAAACATCCCTGGCTCCAAATATACGAGTTTCGGCGCCAGGATAACTGTGAAGTATTCACAGGCTGCGACAACGTGTCACAGGTCACCGGGAGCCAGCCTTTATATACTGCGCCGGATTTTTCCACAGCCAACCCGGGACTCCCCATGATCAAGCACCGCCTCTACCTCGCTATTGCTGCCACTCTCGCCGCCTTGCCGGCCCGCTCCGACCATCTCGAGGAACTGGTGGTCACCGCCACCCACTCCACCCGGACCATCGATGTCACCAATGCACTGGTCATATCGCCGGACGTGGCCCAGCTGTTGAAAGAGGCGCCCGGCGCAAACGTCAACAGCAATGGTCCCCTGACCGGGATTCCACAGTACCGCGGCATGTACGGCCCACGCATTGCCACTGCCATCGACGGCAACCAGCTGGCGCCCTCAGGCCCGAACTGGATGGACCCTCCCATTTCCTACGTGGTCGGCAGCCAGCTGGAGTCGCTGGAGGTCTATCGCGGTATCGTTCCGGTCAGCGTCGCCCAGGAGGCCATCGGGGGCGCGATCGACGCAAAAATGGACAAGGGGAGCTTTGGCAACACCAGCGAATTCGACCTCAGCGGCCGGGTCATGAGCAGCGGACAGTCCGTCAACGACGGCTACAACCTCAACACCAACCTGTATGCCAGCAACGACCAGCACCGGCTCAAAGTCGCGGCGCTGACCGAGAGTGGCGACAACGCCGAGTTTCCCGGCGGCAAAATCATCCCCACCAAGTACGAACGCGACCGTTATGACCTCGGCTACGGCTTTCGCAGTGGCGCCCACACGCTCCAGCTGGACTACGGCAACAATGACACCGGTGATACCGGCACCCCCGCCCTGCCGATGGATATCCGCTACATCCGCGGCGACCTGTACAACCTGGGTTACCATTTTGAGGCCACTGCGGACGCCGGGGTCGACCTCGCCCTGTACGGCAGCGAGCTGCGTCACAGCATGGACAATTACCGGCTGCGCCAACCGCCCTCATCTCCCGCCAACTGGCGCCGCAACACCGCAAAAAGCGACAATGTTGGCTTCAGGCTGGAAGGCACCCTGCGCGATGCCGGCGGTGCCTGGCTGGCGGGATTGGATGGCTTCGACTCAAGCCACGACTCGGACATCGACAACCCCAACAACCCGATGTTCTTCGTGGTGAACTTCAATAACGCTGAGCGGGAGGTGCTGGGGAGCTTTATCGAGCGACAGCAGACCCTCAGCGAAAAATGGAAGGCCGAGTTCGGCGTTCGCTACAACCGGGTCAGCATGGACTCTGGCAAGGTGGACGGCACACCCGCCCGGATGATGCCGCCCGCGCAGATGTTGCGGGACAATTTCAACAACGCCCAGCGCAGCCAGACCGACAACAATGTCGACCTGGTTGCCAAGGCCTGGTTCCAGGCTACTGATAACAGCAGCTGGTACCTGGGCCTGGCTCGCAAGAACCGCTCCCCCAGCTACCAGGAGCGCTACCTTTGGCTGCCACTGGAGGCGACCGGCGGACTGGCGGACGGCAACACCTACACGGGCGATATCGGGCTGCGGCCGGAGACTTCCAACCAGGTCGAGTTCGGGCTGGATTTCAACAACAACCGCCTGACCCTCTCGCCACGGGTTTTCTACAGCAAGGTGGACGACTACATCCAGGGGACACCCAGCCAGTCCGCCCCGGCGCTGATGTTCGTGAGCATGATGAATATGATGAACGGCAGCAACAATCCGCCACCGCTGCAGTTCAGCAACGTCGAGGCAAAGCTCTACGGTTTCGACATGGACTGGGCCCTGCAGCTGGATGGAAGCTGGGCGCTGTCCGGGATCGTCAACTACGTGCGCGGCGAGCGGGACGACATCGATGACAACCTCTACCGCATCGCCCCACCCAATGCCACCGCCCGCCTTACCTACAGCCGGGACAACTGGAGCGCCGGGCTGGAGGGGGTGGTTTACGACAAGCAGAAGCATGTCAGCGAGACCAACAGGGAGCAGAAAACCTCAGGCTACGGTGTCGTCAACATCAGCGGCACCTGGCAGGTCACCTCCGCACTGCAGCTGGCGGCCGGCGTGGACAACCTGTTCGACCGGGAGTACCGCGACCACCTGAGCGGCTACAACCGCGCCGCCAACCCTGACATCAGCCGGGGTGAGCGCCTGCCGGGATATGGCGTCAACGCCTTCGCCCGGGCGATCTACGAGTTCTGACTTCCCCCCTGGCCGTCCATGCTAGGCATCGGCGGCCCTTATCGGTTAATATCGACCCGGCTGAGCGCATCCTTACTATAATAAGCGAAACAGCGTAACCGGAGAGACCAGCCGATGATAAGAATGGGCGGCACCGACGCGATGATGTTGTCCTATGAGACAGCCAGCGCCTACATGCACACCTTCAAGGTGGCCATCCTCGACCCGTCCACAGACCCTGAGGGCTGGTCATTCAAGAAATTCCACGACGACTTCGCCAGCCGCCTGCACCTGGTGCCCATGTTCCGGTGGAAATACGCCCCCTCGCCGCTGGGCATCAACCACCCGATGTGGGTGGACGACCCCAACTTCAACATCGATTACCACGTGCGCCGGGTGGCCTGCCCCACCCCCGGGGACCACAAGGCCCTGTGCGAGTTCATGTCGTCGGTGTACGCCTACCAGCTCGATCGCAGCCGTCCGCTCTGGATGTCCTGGGTGGTAGAGGGACTGGAGGGCGGCAAGGTCGCCATCGTGCTCCTGCTGCACCACGCCTACGTGGACGGTGTCGGCGCCGCCTACAACCTGCAGAAACTGTATCGCACCGAACCCGGCTGGAAACCCGAGACGGTCCCGCCGTGGCAGCCCCGGCCCTGGCCCTCCTGGTTCAAGCGGCTGTGGTGGGGCACCCGCGACCTGCCCAAGGTGCTGAGCAAGAACCTGCCCCGGGTCGTAACGGGACTGCGCAAGAAGAAAGCCCTGGATGAAAGCCTCGCCGCCCGGGGCAGGCCGCCCCACCCGTCCATGTCCATGATGCGCCGCACGCCCCTCAATGTATCCCTGTCCTACGGCCGTACGTTCGTGTGCGACAGCCTCCCGCTGGATAACTTCAAGCGCGCGAGCAAGGGCTTCGGCGTGACGATCAATGATGTCTTCCTGTGTTGCGCCGCGGGCGTCCTGCGCCGCATGCTGCGGGAAAAACACTACGACCCCGACCAGCATCCCCTCATCGCCGGCACGCCCTTTGCCGGCCCCAGGCCCGAGGGCTGGCAGGGCCTGGGCAATTTTGCCACGGCGGATTACTGCTGGTTGCATTCCGAAATAGAGGACCCGGTGAAACGGCTCATGGCCAGCCACCAGGCGGCAGTCGAAATGAAGGAGCACATGAAGGCAACGGTGGAGGCCGGCGCCGACCTGAGCGCCCTGTTCCAGATTTGCCCGCCCTGGATCATGGGTGCCCTGCGCTGGTATATCAACCGGCAGGAAGGCAGCATTGGCATGTTTGGTAACCTGGTCTTGTCCAATGTCCCGGGCCCCCGGGAACCGATCTATTTCAACAACTACAAACTCGACAGCTGGTTCTCCACCGGGCAGGTCTTTGATGGCTCCTGCATCAATATCACCATGTGGAGCTATTGTGACCATGCCAACCTGTGCATATTGGCGGACAGCAAGGTCATCGCAGACGGCTGGATTCCCTTTGCCTATTTCGTTGAGGAGCTCGACAAACTGGTCGCGCTGATCCCGGCCGCCAGCACCGAAAAGGAAGCAACCACATGAGCAAGCTGTCACCCGTTGACCTGAGTTTCCTGCTACTGGAAACGCCGAGCCGGCAAATGCACATGACGGCCTACCAGGTGTTCCGCCTGCCCCCCCGGGAGAAGAAAACCTTTATCCCCAGGCTGCTGGCCGCCTATCGCAGCGGCCCGGTTGCCAAACCCTTCAACCAGAGGCTCAAGTGGCTGGACAAGGGGGTGGCCTCCTGGGAAACCGTCGAGCCGGACCTGCGCTACCACGTCAGGCATCTGGCGGCGCCCGCGCCGGGCAGCATGCAGTCCCTGTCGGAGATCGTCTCCTTCCTCAACAGCCCGCTGCTGGACCGCTCCATGCCGCTGTGGGAGTGCTACATCATCGAGGGGCTGGAGGATGACCAGTTTGCCATCATGGTCAAAGTCCACCACGCCATGATAGACGGCATGGGCGCCATGAAACTGTTCGACCAGTGCATCGGCCTGTCCCCCACGGACAAGGCCATGAACAGTATCTGGATGCCCCTGGACAAGCCGGTGAAGGCGCGTCCCCGCTCGGGCCGGCCCCAGGCCCAGAGCCTGCTGTCACGCCTGGGCAAGCTGCCCGCAGACCTGCTGCAAATTGGCGCCGGCGTGGCGGAACTGAGTGCACAGAACCTGCGGCTCAAACCCGCAGCCTCGTCCCTGCCCTTCGCCGCCACCAAAACCCTGTTCAATAACGTCGCCACCTCGTCGGAACGCCGCTACGGCAGCTGTGAGATCCCGCTTGCTACCATAAAGGCGCTGGCCAGTGCCACCGGCACCACCGTTAACGATATTCTGATGACGGTCATCGACCATGCCTTACACGGCTATCTGGCAGCGCACGCCGCGACCACAAAAAAGCCACTGGTCGCACTGATGGCCATGTCGATTCGCGCGGAAGGCGGTGAGGCCTCCGGCAACCAGGTTGCTGCCGAGCTCGTGCCCATGGGCAAACCCGAAGCCAGCGTGTCCGACCGGCTGCAGCAGATTCAGACCTCGGTAAGCCAGATAAAGCACCGCAGCGCGAAGTTGCCCTCCGCTGTGCGACAGCTCTACGCGATGCTGCTGTTCGGCAGCACGACCCTGCCGGATATCGCCGCCGCGTTCAGATCAATGCCGAGCATCAACCTGGTGATATCCAACATGCGTGGTCCACAGGGGCAGCGTTACCTGGCGGGCGCTCCCATGGTGGCATTCCAGGGCTGCCCCATCGTCCCCCCGGGTGCCGGCCTCAATGTGAGCTTCGTATCCGTCAACGACATGATATGCCTCGGCGTGGGGGCATCGCCGGAAGCAGTCGCGGACCCCTACCAGCTGACCAGGTTGATTATGGCCGCCGTGTCGGATCTCGAAAAAGTCGCGCTGGCGGGAAAAGCGCGCTCGAAAAAACCGGCGGCGAGGAAAGCCGCCGCCAGAAAGACAGCGCCCAAAAAGCCGACTGCCCTGAAAAAAGCCGCCCAAACCCGTCGCAAGAAAGCTCGTGCAACAGCGAGCGCTTGAGCTGAAAACTTCAAAGAAGAGGATATAACATGAACATCAATCTCGGCCTGCACCTCACCCAGCGCGCCGGCCTGTCGCGTGACCTCGAGGCCTATGTGGAACCCTCCACCGATACCCGGCTGACCTACGCCGGGCTGAACACGCTGGTCAACCGCTGCTGCGGCGTGCTGAACGGGCTTGGCCTGGAACCCGGTGACCGGGCGGCCCTGCTCATGCAGAACTGCGTGGAGTTCGTAGCGCTGTTTTACGCCGCCGCAAAGCTGGGGATCGTGGTGGTGCCGCTGAATACCCGACTCACACCCAGCGAGCTGTCCTTCATCCTTTCCGACAGCGGCTCAAAAGCGCTGTTTTATGGCGCCGAATGCGGCGAGCTGACCAGCGGCATCAAGGCGAACAAGGACCACCCACTGGGTATCACCACCTGGGTCCGGATTCGCCCCGGCGAAGGCGGAGACCCGGGCCTGGAAGCCCTGCTGGAAAAGGCGACGGACACGGAACCCGATGTGGTCCACGGCGGCGATGACAACCTCTTCATCATGTACACCTCCGGCACCACCGGGCTTCCCAAGGGCGTAGTGCACACCCACGAAACCATCAGCTGGGCAGCCCTGAGCTGGGTTACCACGATGGACGTCAGGTACCGGGACCGCCTGTTGCTGCCACTGCCCATGTTTCACGTAGCCGCGCTGACATCCGTGATCTCAAGCGCGGTTGGCGGCGGCACCATCGTATCGATGCCCAACTTCGACCCGATGGCCGTCTGGTCACTGATCAAGGAGGAGCGGGTCACCACCGGGGGATCGGTACCGGCAATTCTCAACTTCATGCGCCAGGTGCCCGACTTCGCCACTTTCGACTCGGAGCACTTCCGCTGCTTTATCACCGGGGCCGCTCCCATGCCCAAGGCGCTGATCGAGATATATAACGAAAAGAATATGCAGGTGGTGCAGGGCTATGCCCTGACCGAGACGGGAGGCGGCGGCTCCTTCCTGCTGAACGAGTACGCCCTGAGCAAGATCGGCTCTGCCGGTGCGCCCGCCATGTTTACCGAAATTCGGGTCCGCGACAGCGAGGGCAAGATGAGCAGCCGCGGCACCGGGGAGGTCGTTATCAAGGCGCCTTTTGTGATGAAGGAGTACTGGAACCGCCCCGATGCCACCGCCGAAACCTTTGACCAGGGTTGGTTCCGCACCGGTGATATCGCCGAGATCGACGAGGACGGCTTTATCTTCATCAAGGACCGGATCAAGGACATGATCATATCCGGCGGTGAGAACATCTACCCCGCCGAGGTAGAAAACGTGATCATTGCCCATCCCGCGATAAGCGAGGTGGCGGTGATAGGCCTGCCCGATGAAAAATGGGGTGAGATAGCCTGTGCGATCGTGGTGGGCAACCAGGACGAGACCAGCGAGGAGGACATTATCGCCTGCTGCGCCGAGAAGCTGTCGCGCTACAAATTGCCCAAGAAGGTCATCTTCATCGAGGCCATCCCGCGCAACCCGGCGGGCAAGGTACTCAAGCGGGTCCTAAGGGAGCAGTTTATTTAACAGACCCTGCCCACCCTCCGGGGTCTCCTCTGGCGCATACTCCGGGGTCGGCTCATCCGGCACCACCGAGATAGGGTCGATGTGAATAATGATTTCCGCCGCGGGATAGACGTCCTGCAGCCGCGCCTCGACCTCGTCCGATATCTTGTGAGCCTGCAGCAGGCTCAGTTCGTCGTCCAGTTCCAGGTGGAGCTGAATGAATGTGGCCATGCCCGAGCGTCGCGAGCGCAAATCGTGCATGCCCCGCACCTTCACATGGGAGCGCGCAATCGACTTGATCTGTTCCCGCTCCTCATCCGGCAACTCCCGGTCCATCAGGTGATCGAAGGCATGCCTGACAATTTGCCAGGCGCTGTAGAGTATGTAGAGCGCGATGGCAACGGCAAACAGCGGGTCAAACCCCGCCCAGCCCACTGATGACAGCCACAGGGCGGCGATGACACTGCCGTTGACCAGCAGGTCGGTACGGTAGTGAAGAGAGTCGGCGCTGATGGCCACGGACCCCGTCTTGCGGATGACATGACGCTGGTAGGACAGCAAACCGAGGGTTGCCACGATAGAAAACACCATCACAGCGATGCCCAGGCCATAGGATTCAAGCGGCACCGGGTTGGCAAACCGCCGCGCCGCCTCCAGCAACAGGAAACCCGCCGAACCCGCAATAAACGCCGCCTGCCCCAGGCCGGCCAGCGCCTCCGCCTTGCCGTGGCCAAAGCGGTGTTCCCGGTCCGCCGGGGACAGGGCGTGGCGCACCGCCAGCAGGTTGATCAGTGATGCCAGCGCATCCAGGGTGGAGTCGATGAGGGTCGCCAGCAGGCTGAGGGAGTCCGACAGGCCCCAGGCAACGAGCTTGGCGACAATCAGCATCAGGGCTACAGAAATCGAGGCGTAGGTTGCCATCCGCATCAGGCGGGCGGTTTCCGCCGGCATGGTGGCTGAGGCGATGGCGCTGGTGTCTGTCATGGCTGGGGCTACGGGACAATGAAGCCGGCTATTCTACCAAACCTTGGGGCCTTGAGGTGGTCTGGCCCGGATTAATTGACCGCAAGAACACGCTTGTGAGGTTTCCGCGAATAGGGGAAAATACCGGCTTGCCTGTCTATCCCGAGTAGTGACAACTCACCGAAAAGCAGGTTTCCTCCGCAAATTCAACGTCAGCGCTGGTCCGGCCCCATCGACCAGCCAGGAGTGTCTGTTGGCGAAGCAGGTCAAACCCACCGCTATTGACGAATATCTCAAGCTGGATGAGGTTCTGCCGGCCATAAAAGGCCAGACTGTGCGGCTGGTGCGCTCCACCAGCGACTTCACCGTGGGTGTGGCAAAAATCTACCGCTCGCTGCTGCCCATGGTCGAGCTGATCAACCGCAGGGGCCCGATCAGCGAGCAGGAGCTGCACAAGACACTGGACGAACTGTTCCTGGCCCTGCAGGAGCACCCGGTGACCCTGCAGTTACGCACCCTGACCTCACGCATGCGCAGCGGCAACCTGCTGCCCAATGAGCAGAGCACCGAAAACCTGATCCGCTTCCTGGTGGAGCAGGTGACCGCCCGCAGCATCGTCCCCATCCCGAAGCAGCTCACCGACGAGTTCTGGAAGTTTTTCAACGAGCTGATGAGCGAGCCCGAACTGCGCGGCCTCGGAGAGGTCAGCCTGGACGTGCTGCGCATCGTCATCACCGCTTACGAACCGCTGATAACCCAGCTGATCAACCAGGTTAAAGACCTGCGCCAGGTCAACGACCGGCGCATGCGGGAAATTCTCGGCAACAGCCGGGTTGTCCGCCAGGACCTGGTTATTTTCCGGCGCCAGATCGGCGCGCTGCGATACATTCGCGAATTCTTTGCCACCGACCCGGAAGATTTCAAGGCGCAGGCCGAAATTGTCGCGCAGATGGTGCGGGAGTTCGGCCCGTTCTTCATCAAGATGGCGCAGGTGGCGGCGGCCAGTTCGGATTTCCTGCCGGACGAGATCACCGAGGCGCTGGCGGTCTTCCAGGAAGACGTGGAGCCCATGACTGCCGCCGAGGTGGAGCAGGCTTTCCTGGAGTGCTACGGGGTGCTGCCCACCGAGCGTTACTTCGGCTTCGATGCCTCCAGCCCGCTCAAGTCCGGCTCCATCGCCTCGGTTTACCTGGCCCAGAAACCGATGGAAGACCGCAGGGGCAAGCAGGTTCTGACCCCGGTGGTGGTAAAGGTGGGGCGCCACAACCTCGAGCGCGAGTTCCTGATCGGCAAAACGGTGATCAAGCTGGCAATTCTCAGCAGCCAGTACTGGGCCCCCCATTCCAAACTCTCCCCTTTCCTGTCTTCATGGCTGGACCAGGTGGATGTGTTTGTCGAGGGCTTTCGGGAGGAACTGGATTTCGAGGCGGAAGCCCGCAACCAGGCCCGCTTCGCCAGGCGCGCCGGCCTCTCGGATCGCTGGCACGTGCCGGCGGTCTACCACGGCACTCGCCGCATTATCGAAATGGAGTTTGTCGACGAGGCAGCCAGCCTCAACAGCGCCTTTGGCAACCGCGGCAAACGCAAGGTCACCCGCGCCCGGCGCAAGGTTGGCCGGGCCTTCCTGCACACGGTCATCTCCCACCTCTTCATCTACCAGGAATTCCACGGCGACCTGCACCCGGGCAACATACTGGTGGCCAACAGCGACCAGCTGTACCTGATCGACTGGGGCAATACGGTAGACATCAGCACCATCTGGAAACCGGCATTGAAATACCTGCAGGCGGTACTCGCCGGGGACGCCGACGCCATTGTTGAGGCCGTGGTGGAACTTGGCACAGACCGCAAGCAGATGGAAGCCTGTCGCAAGGAGCTGGCCAAACACATCAAGCAGGTGCTGGCGGAGGCGGACGTTGAGCCACTGGGCTACGACTTCCTGCTCACCCTGTACAAGGAGGGCCAGCAGGGGCTGGTGAGCCGACTGGAACTGGCGATCAACCTCGCAACCGCGCTAAGCCGGCAGGGCATCGTGGTGCGCAGCGATTACATGCACCTGACCCGCTCCCTCACCGCCATGGTGGGTTCCTATCTCAGTATTTACCGCAACCTCTCCCGCCTCGTACTCGTGCAGGACATCGTGCAGGTACTGGTGCAGTTCCCCGCCCTTGAAAGCCTGCGGCAGGCAGCCGGTTACCGCCGCAAGGTGCTGCGGCAACTCTCGCTGGCAGGGCCGAGGAAATTGCTTCCGGTGTTGAGTGAGGTCTAGCGGCGCAGGCTGCTTGCTATCGCGAGGCAGCGAAAAAAGCCGAGGTTCCGACACCCCGGCTGGAGACAGTATCTGATTCTCAGTAAGCGCCTGGCTTAAAAAGAATTCCTATGGGTTACTAGTCCGCGCCAACAGCCTCCTTGGTTGCATCCACGGCTTTGTCCACCCCTTCCTTGGTTGCATCCCAGGCTTTTTCACTACCTTCTTTGGTTGCGTCCCAGGCCTTTTCAGTGCCTTCTTTGGTTGCGTCCACGGCTTCTTCAGTGCCTTCTTTGGTTGCTTCCCAGGCTTCGCCTGAAGCCTCTTTTGTGCTTTCCCAGGCGTCGCCAGCGGCATCCCCTGCTTTGTCCATGTGGCTGTCTTCTGCAGCCAGAACCGGTAGTGACAAATAGAGTGAAGATAGTATTAACAGGATGATTTTTTTCATAGTTCCCTCGAAGTAGAAGTCTTTGTCGGCGGAATGACCGACGAAACCGAGTATAGACGGCTGTTTCAGCTTGGCAAATCGCATGATCTGTACCCCAATCAGGGGGAGGCCTGGTGTCCTGTGAACGCTTGATGCTCAATATCTCATGATCGATACGGCTGGTGCCCGCCCGTCAGATATAACCAAATGGAATGCAGAGATATAATATATTTCCATATTGTTATTACTTGTTTTGGCCTCGAAGCTCTATAGACTCGATCCAGAACGACCATCAAATCCATAAGGTAGCCGTCCATGAAAAGATTCACAGTTGGTTTAGCCCTGCTTGCCCTGTCTGGCCTGAGCTTCAATGCGCTCAGTGACGATGATGACAGGGGAGGAAAAACATCCGTTTGCCACAAAGGCAGGACGGTAACCATTAACCAGTCGGGTGTTCCCGGACACCTTGGTCATGGGGATACCACAGGCAGCTGCGAAGATCGCAGGGCAGCCGTTGTCATGATGCAGTGTCAGGCCGAGGGAACTGGCATTAAAGTGGTGGCGGTAAGCAGTTCGGAAACCGTCGCTGCAGAGATTATTCCGGTCATCGAAGGGTCCTGTGCCGACGCCCTGGCCACCCTGCTCGATGCCCGGATGGACGTCACGTCAGTGACCGCCGGTAGTGCGGGTACAACGGATTACCTGTTGACTGGGTATTCCGCGGCGCCCTAGGGGACTGCTCCTGACCGGATGCCGGCCTGCATGAAGGGCCGGCTGCACTGCCGCCGAACACGCCAGTGCGGTTTTACCGATTTCCTAACCCGCCAACTGCCATACCGATGCCAGCACCGGTTCCAGCTCGATGCGGGCCTGCTCGGAAATGACTTCCCCGACGCCGTCAGGCACATCAAAGGCCGCCATGGCGTTTACCAGCTGATCTACCTGGTCGTGCATAAGAACATGGTCACCAGCATATATGGCATCGAGCTGGCTCGCCTCTTCGCTATACCAGTTACGGACCAGCACGCGCTCCCTCGTTCCCGCCACGGTCATCACGAGATGATCGCGCTTGCGGGATAACCAGACCTGATCGTGGCCGATGTCATCCATGCGCAAAACATCCCGGGCGGATGAATCGGGGTCCGCATTGTCGATGGTGTCGCGGCCATCGCCGGCCGCGAAAAGATAGGTGTCGTTGCCGGCACCACCACTGAGCGTGTCCCGGCCCCGACCGCCATCGATCACGTCATCACCACTGGAGCCAATAATCGTATCCCGACCTCCCCTGCCCTCGATGGCGGCTATATCAAGCAAGCGGGTCTCACTGAAATCGAGCATATTGGCTGCGCCGGTGCCACCCACCCTGTTGAACCCCAGTCCCCCATCGATAAGCTCGATGCCGTCCAGGGGGGAGAGCTCCAGCAGCCTGATCCGGTCATCACCTTCACCGCCTATGATGCTGTCGTAACCATCACCGCCGATAATGCGATCCCTGCCCTGGCCACGCCCCTCTACAAGAAAGATATCATCCCCGCCCGCTCCATCCATGAAGTCGTTACCGCGCCCGCCGACCAGCACATCATTTCCGCCCAGTGCCTGGAGGTTATCGTCGAAGTCCGTGCCGAACATCTCGTCATCTCCCTCGGTACCAAGCAGGGTCACGCCCGACATCTCGAGGTAGGTCTCCAGCACCGACTCCATATCGTAACTGGTTCCGTCTGCAAACCTCAACGCGGCGATCGGCGACCTCGGCATCACGTCCAGGAGCACGGGGTCGGTAAGTGTATCCGGAGCCGGATACTCATCGGAAAGCAATGCATATAACTCCCTGCCGTCATTGCGAGTGTCGAGATCCCAGGCGTGAAAGAAGTCCTCGATGGTCACGCTGCCGGCGCCGCCGACCAGCGAGATCGTCAGAGCATCAGCGCTGCGCGCGAAGCGTAAGTCCGCCAGCGTGATGCCGGCACCGAAGGCCAGGGTGTCAGCACCATTGGGGTGGAGGGTGGATGTTCTCGTGTCCCGATCGAGATCAAACCGGTAGGGCGCCTGCCAGGAGAAAGACCAGTCATATCGTATGCTGTCATTGCCGTCGCCGATGCCATAGTGAAAGGTCAGGCCCTGGTGCAGCGGGGCCTCGATGACGTCGTCGCCGCCCTGCCCCCGGATGTCCTTGTGGCCGATACCTTCTTTGACCTGGTAACTGTATACGTCATTCAACACCACCCTGTCCGCGCCGTCACCCGCCTCGACAACGTCATCGCCATAGCCCGGCAGGATCGTTTCGTCACCGGCCATCCCCACAATATGGTCGGTGCCAAAGCTGCCGTATACAGTGCTGCCCGGTGCCTCCGGGCGAATCACAGGCAGCCAGTCAGGGTCGGCCTCGGATACCAGGGTGAACCGCGCGAAGGTGTTGTCCCGGGCCGAGTAGAGCTTGTCGGGCTCGAACCGGGCTTCATCGCCGGGGCCATACGAAAGAACCGCACTGCCATTGTCGAAGCGAAAGGCCAGGCTTTGCAGGTCGATATCGCGCGCCAGGCGGATTTCGCCCATATGCTCCGGGTAGTAGTTATTGTCGACCAGTATCAGGTTATGGCCATCGCCCGCCGCAAAGCGGAAGACATCGTCGCCCCATCCGTTCACGTGAATAGTGTCGTTGCCGCCCCCGGGCTCGAATACGTCGTCCCAGCGGGTATCACGAAAAGTGCCGTCCGCGATATCCGAGCGCTGCACCAGAGGAATCTCATTGCCGCCCACCGTAATGCCATTGATCCAGTAGGAAGAGAAGTTACCCAGGGAGACAATGCTGTCACCCGGGCCGTACTCCAACCGGAACCGGGAGTCGGTAGTGCCGGTGTAGTAAAGCGCTACCGAACCGGGATCTACCCCGGCGCCAAATTCCAGGGTGTGGGACCCGCCGGAGTCGCTGATCCTGTCCTGGCCATCGCCCGCAGCGAACGCGTAGATGTCATTGCCGAGCCCCCCTTCGAGATAGTCGTTCCCCGGCCCTCCCTGGAGGTAGTCGACGCCAAAGGATTCGCCGCCAAACAGCCTGTCATCGCCCTCCTCGCCGCGAAGCACATCATTGCCCGAGCCGCCATCGAGTTGGTCACTGCCACCCCTGCCCTCCAGCAGGTCGTCGCCCCCGCCTCCATTGAGACTGTCCGGGCCGGCACTGCCGATGATCCTGTCCGCCCGGTTCGAGCCGTAAACGCCTCCAGAGAAACCGACCACGTTCATCGGCACACCATCGGCAAGACTGAGAAAATCGAGCCCGGTGGCCAACTGCATGGCCGCCAGGTCGACGATGAACTGCAGACCTCCGCTCACCACCCGCATGGTCGCGCCATCGGCGCCCTCGGCGAGCGCCTCTATTTCCAGCTGATCCACACCCTCGCGCACCACGACCCGCGGGCTTTGCGGGTTGCTCGCGTCCACGCTGAACAGCGCATCGCGGTCCACTTCGGACATGGCGTTAGTCGCATTGACCGTAAGCAACAACTCGCCGGCATCGTTGAAATACAGGGTGTCTATTGCAGACCGCTCGATAGTCGCATCGGCGGTCTCCAGGGCGACCCGGGTATTACTCCACTCGCTCCTGTCGAGATAGAAGCCCTGCGCGCCATAGCCGGTACCTACGAATACCTGCTCGCCCTGGAACAGCACCTGCAGATCGTTGGCCGCAACCCCGCTGAACAGCAGGGTATGCGTGCCGTCGTTGTCATCCACGTGGTCGAGACCGTCGCCGGCCGCAAAAAGATAGGTGTCGTCACCCGCACCTCCCACCAGGCTGTCTGCTCCTGCGCCCCCTGCCAGCAGGTCGTCGCCCGCCAGTCCTAGCAGCAGGTCATTGCCAGCGCCCCCGTAAAGACGGTCATTGCCGTGTAAAGACTCGCCCAGCCCGGGCGTGCTGTCGCCGTAGGCGACAAGCTCCGCCCCGAAATACGCGGTGTCGTCATAACGATCGCCGATCAGGTTGTCGTCGCCGTCACCCCCGTAAAGGTCGTCGTCACCCAGTTCGCCCCAGACCGTGTCATTACCTGGGCCCGCGTGTACCACGTCATCGTATTGCCGGGTAGCGTCGGAGCCATCGGCAAACGCTATCTCCAGCTGCTCACCGGCTACCCCAGGGCTGAGTTCCACGTAACGGTAGTGAAGCGCCGAATCCCCGTAGATAATGTCCCGGTCCGCCCCGCCGCTGATATAGTCGTCTCCTGTCCCACCCAGCAGGTAGTCGCCCCCGGCACCGCCTTCGATATAGTCGGTGGATTCGCCGCCGCTGACATGGTCAGCACCCCCGCCACCATCGAGCCTGTTGCTATCAGCGGCGCCGTCGCCCGCCTGTGACAGATAGAACTGGTCCTGCGGTAAAGCGGCATCGAGGGCGTCTGCCAGGCCGGCCCGGGTGCTGCCGAACAGCAGGTCGTTCCCCTCCCCACCATAGAGAGTGTCTGAACCGGCCCCTCCCTCCAGGAAATCGTCGCCCCCGTCTCCCTCTATCAGGTCATCTCCGGCGAGGCCGTGCAGCGCATTGGCCCCACTGTCACCCACCAGCAGGTCGTCGACGGGGCCGCCCTCGAAGGCGCCACCAGAAGTTCCGTGCAGCGCACCGGCGCTGTAGTTTGCGACCGTCGCGGCCTCAAAGTCGATGGCGATACCGGACCAGTCATATCCCCCCTGGTTTGATTGCTGCCGCGGGTAGGCAGAGGCCTCCACTTCATCCACTCCCGGGCCGAGCCGGGTAACCTGATAATCGGTGACGACAGTGGCCGGCCCCGGCTCGCTCAGTACAATCCCGTAGTCGGCACCAGTGTGGGGTGAGTACTGGCTGATCGTGACGCTGCCGGCCCCCGTATCGCTCCCGACGTCGACAGTCAGAAAATCGCCGTCAAAGTGCAGCCTGATTTCGGGGTGTGCGGGGTCCATATAAAATGATGAACCCACGGCGACGCGCTGCAGGTCAAGCGTCGCGAGGTCGATGCCATCGATGGCTATGCGGTCACCACCGTCATCGTAATCCCCGATCACGTCATCGCCGTCGCCGGTATTCCAGATGAAGACGTCACTACCGGGGCCGCCCGCGAGGAAATCGGTTCCGGCGCCGCCGGTCAGAGTGTCCGCGCCCTCGCCGCCGAGCAGCACATCGCCCTGTCCGTCGCCGTAGAGTTGATCGCCTCCGGGGCCGCCTTCAATATAATCGCTACCGGCGGATCCGCGTATCACGTCGTTGCCCCCCATACCGTAGAGGCGATCGTCCTGGCTCGACGGGAGCAGCGTGTTCACGTCATCGCCCCGGGAGCCGAAGGCAAGACGCGCACGCAGATCGGAGATTTCATCGCCGCCGTAAGTGATGGCATCCGAGTTGAACGCCAGTGCGTACTCCAGGTCTGAAAAATGAGCATGGGTTTTCAGGTCGCCATGGGCTACATCCTCTTTGTTCATGCGAAGCAAGGTGGTGAGGAACAGCGCCCGGTCGTTGAGAAAGCTCTGGCTATAGTTTTCTAAGTCATAGGCCGGATCTTCCGGCGCGAAGCCGTGGGAATCGCCAATCAGCGCAAACGGCAGCAAATGCGCCAGTGCGTAGCGGTAGCCACGGCCCTCCGCAGAGTCAGCAACCGCGGCCTCCGCCAGTGACAGTGCGTCGATTTCCGGCAGTAGCTGTAGGGTGCCACCGAGGGACGCACCCTCACCCAGTGAACTGATGATCGCCTGGCGAAAATCCTCCGTGTCATCGAGGCTTGCAAAATCGTAGCCGTCGCCCAGAAGATTCGACAGGGCAGAAACTGCCAGATCCAGGCTGCCCACCGAGTCATTCGACATCGCATAGAGCACTGTCCCGATATCCTGCGGGGCGAGATTCTCGTCAACCAGGGCAAAGAGGCTATACACGGACAGCGAGTCCACCAGCAGTCCCGCGGAGTGAAAGCCGACCGTGCCCAGCACGTCTTTACGCTCGATAAATACACCGTGGCGTTGCCCGGGCCTGAAGAAGGTGAGGTCATTGGCGGTCAGCTCGAGCCCTTCCTCTGCAAAGAAATTGTGGATGCGGCTTTGCTGGGCTGCGGAAATGGGGTTTTCCTGTACCAGTGCATTGATATATTGATAATCCGGTGTTCCGGGGATAGCGGAGATGCCCGCGCCGTTGAAGGTGAATACCTCGGCGAACAGTTCACGGAACTCGTACATGGCCCAAAGGGACAGGTAGCCGCCGAGGGAATGACCGACAAAATCCACCTTGCCGGCAAATTCGGGCCGCACCACCCCGCTGCCGTCGACCAGACCGGCGTTCTCGAAAAACCCGGCTATAGAGCTGTACTGCTCCTGCGGGTCCACGCTGGACAGGCCCAGGGCGAGCAGCAGATCGGAGGGTGCGATATCGGGGAACGGCTCGTTGGTACCCCTGAAGGCGGCAATATATTTCTGCTCCAGGGTGTCGTAGAACAGGGTGGCGGAAAAGCCGTTTTCCTGGTCGGGCTGGTGGTAGACGATCAAATACCTGTCGGCGAATGCATCAAACTGCGACTCTGCACCCAACCTCGACCCTCATCTACCTCTCCAAATGGCACCTCATCAGATGATGCGGTGCCAGTCAGAGCCCCGAATCGAAGTTGGTTTTTTACCTTCGGATCTCTCCAACTTTCCTCATCAAGATATCCTTCTCCCTGAAACGTAACATATGCTGCATCGGACAATAGAGCAGCTTGGTAGGTCCTTTCATTGAGTGTATTCATTTTCTATGCTCCTTGCCTGGTTTGATGACGTCCTGTCTGTTTAAACCTCTCCTACCCGATACGATCGTAAAAATCGTTGCAGAAACTGATACTAGCGAAACGAACTGACCTGAAATGCGGGTACTTGTTTAAGCCGTAGTCAGTAGTCTCAGCGAGAATCTCGCTCGTTTGCATGGTCAAAAAAAGATGAAGCGTTTGCCAATAATGGAAGAGCCTGTAACTGGACTTAGAGGTTATCGTTCCAAGCTCTTTCCGATAGTACCCATAACGCGCCTGCCTGCTCATCGTACCGCTCGACCTTGAAGCACCAGTTATTACGCTCAAACTCTTCCCGCATCTCGGCTGGTCTTTGTGTAGTAAGCGGTCAGCTCTGCGTGGCATTGCGGAGAGCCCGCCTGAATCCGGCTGACACGGTAAATTCCAGGCTCTCTTAATCGGATCGAAATCCAGTCGCCTTTTCGAAAGTGAGAATTCAATAAATTCATAATCGGTATTGCGCAGATATCTCCAGCAGCCCCAACAATTGTCCGTCAATCCATCAAAATACCCCTCCGCCTCAACCGTACGATAAATGGTCGGCTTTCCCTGCGTACTGCACAGCTCGAAAAGGTCCTCTTCATCCGGCTCCAGCCATGCGATGACCAAAACAACCGGAACCAGCAGCGCCATCAGCAACCAGCGCCACGGCCGTCGCTTGCCTTGAGCCTTTCTGGTGGATGCGTCCTGGACCCTGGTCATCTAACGCTCCCTCACACTTTCCTGCTTGTATCTCAGCAACGGTGAAAGAAAGAACTCGATCAGCCGCCGCTTGCCCGTTTTGACCTCTGCCGTGATGGCCATACCCGGGCTGAGTTTTACCACCCTGTCTTCCACCCTGATGGTGTCCTGCTCCAGCGCCAGTCGCAGCTTGAAAACCCAGCCCAGCCGGGCATCCTCCACGGAATCATTGCTGATATTCAGCACCCGGGCATCTATCAGGCCGTACCTGGTGAAATTGAAAGTGTCGACCTTTACCTCCGCCAGCTGGCCCTCACGAATGAAGCCGATATCCTTGTTCTGCAGCAGCGCCTCCACTTCGATAGTTGCGCGCTCAGGTACTATCTTCAGCAATTCCTCCCCCGGTGATACCACGCCGCCCACGGTGTGGACTGCGAGTTCCTGCACGGCACCGGTTACCGGGGCAGTGATGGTCAGCTGTTGCTGCCGCTGCCGGGCCTTGCGGGATTCCTGTTCCAGCGCACCGCGCTCGCTGTCGAGGCGAGCCAGTTCCATCAGGTTGTGCCTGCGCAACTCGTCGCGGGTGGCGTCCAGGCGGGCAGTAATGGCCGCTGCGCTTTCCACTAACTGTCTTTCCCGGGACACCAGCACCGGGACCGACCCATCCAGTTCCGTTTGCTGCTGCAGCATTTCCAGGTACTGGACCTTTGCCCCGTACTGCTGCTCCAGTAACGCCCTGTAGGCTTCTACCCGTTGCGCCAGCACCGCAAGCGTCGCCTCGGCCCGGTCCCGCTCAGCCCTGACGGACGCCTGTTCCGCGCGGTTCGCAGCCAGCTCTTTCTGCTGGCCACGTATCCGTGCCAGGATCTCCATCCGGTTCAGCCTGTAGAGCGCCTCCGCCTTCGCCTGGTCGGCAGCGGCAAACCGGGTTTCCAGTCCTCCGGGGGACGCCTCATCCATTCCATCCGCCAACCATTGCTCCAGGGCGCGACGCCACGCGGATTCCACTGCGATGTCATGCAACTGTTCGCGAATTCGCAGGTCATCGGCATTGGCGTAGGTGGGATCGAGGCGAACCAGGGGCTGGCCGGCTTCCACCCTTTCGCCCTCACTCGCCAGTATGGCCAGGACGACGCCGGTCTCGGGCGCCTGTACCCGCTTGACCTGGCCACTGGGTACGATTCGACCCGGAGCGGTGACCACGATGTCCACCCGACCGAGCGCCGCCCACAGGAGACCGATAGTGAATAGCGACAATATTATCCAGAGCAGCCAGCGGCCGGTTGGGGATGGCGGGCTCTCCTGTATCTCCAGGGCGGCGGGCAAGAACTGCAACTGCAGGGCCTGTTCGCCGGCCGGCACAACCCGCCGGGACTTGCCGGAACCGGCCGGCGGTTCACTCACGGTCATAGTCATAAGCTTTCAGCCTGGCGCACGGGTGGCTCCCCCGGCCCAATCGTCCTGGCGAGCCAGCGACCGGATCACCGGACTGTGGTTCTGGTAGCCGTATAACCTGGCGTAGTAACCCTCGGCGGCCAGCAATTCTTCGTGGCTGCCGGACTCCGCAATACGACCCCGGTCGAGCACCACTATCCGGTCACAGTGGCGCACGGTACTCAGGCGGTGGGCAATAATGAACACCGTGCGATCCCTGGCAATGGCGCCCATGTTTTCCTGCACGATGCGCTCGGACTCGTAGTCCAGCGCGCTGGTCGCTTCATCCAGAATCAGGATGCGGGGGTTAGTCACCAGGGCCCTGGCGATAGCGATACGCTGGCGTTGGCCGCCGGAAAAATTGCAGCCCTGCTCCCCGACCGGCGTGTCGTAGCCCTCGGCCAGTTCCATGATAAATGAATGAGCCCCGGCCACTTGCGCACACCGGACCACCCGCTCGAAAGGCAGGCCGGGATCGGCCAGGGCGATGTTCTCCCGCACCGAACGGTTGAACAGAAAGCTCTCCTGCTGTACCACACCGACGTTGCGACGCAGCCAGCCGGTGTCGACCATCCCCAGATCGGCGCCGTCCAGCAGTACCCGGCCGGCCTCCGGCGCGTACAGCCGCTGTAACAGTTTGGCCAGGGTACTCTTGCCCGAGCCGGATCGCCCCACCAGCCCGATCACCTGGCCCGGTTGTACTGCGAGACTGAGCTCATCCAGCACCAGTGGACTGTCAGGAGCGTAACGAAAACGCACCCGTTCGAAGGTCACGGCGCCCCGCACTTGCCCCGGCATACTGCGGGTGGACTCGCTGTTGCGCTCCAGGGGCGTGTTCAGGATATCCCCCAGTCGACGCAGTGAGAGGCCCGCCTGCTGGAAATCCTGCCACAGCTGCACCAGTTTCAGGATTGGCGCACTCACCCGCCCCGCGATCATATTGAATGCCACCAGCTGCCCGACGGTGAGCGCGCCCGCTATCACGAGGTGAGCGCCCCACCAGATAATCAGCAGGGTGGTGATCTTGCTTACCAGGCCCGCCAGCTGGTTGGCGATATTGCCGAGATTCTGCACCCGGAAAGCGGCGGTGACATAGCTGGCCAGCTGGTCTTCCCAGCGACGCTGCATCTGCGGCTCGAGCGCCTGGGCTTTTACGGTCTGGATGCCGGTCACGGTCTCGGTCAGAAACGCCTGGTTTGCGGCGCCGTGACGGAATTTTTCATCGAGGCGGTGTTTCAGGACCGGCGTGATGGTTGCTGACAGGGCGACATAGAATGGCAGGGATCCCAGCACAATCCAGGTCAGGATCGGGCTGTAATACCAAAGCACCGCGATAAACACGAAGGTGAATGACAGGTCGACCAGCAGGGTGAGGGCCGTGCCGGTAATGAAGTTGCGGATAGTATCCAGCTCCCGCACCCGGGCCACGGTCTGGCCCACCTGGCGCGCCTCGAAGTAGGCCAACGGCAGGCCGGCCAGGTGGTGAAACAGGCGGGACCCCAGCTCCACATCCACCCGGTTGGTGGTATGGCTGAACAGGTAGTTACGCAGGCCGCCGACTACCGCGTCGAAGACCACCACGACCACGAAGCCGAACGCCAGCACGTCCAGGGTGGTGAAACCCTTGTGTACCAGTACCTTGTCCATCACCACCTGGAAAAACAGGGGCGTCACCAGCGCGAACAACTGCAGGAAGAACGAGGCGACGATGACTTCCAGGAAGTGTCTGCGGTACTTCACCAGGGAGGGCACGAACCAGTGGAGGTTGAAGACCCGCCCGGAGCGCCGCTCGACCTGCCCCCTGGGGGTAAGCAGGATAATGCCCCCGGACCATCGTTCGCTCAGTTGCTCCAGGCTGATGGTGGTGGGCCCGGTCTCCTCGGGCGACTGGACCAGGCACCTGACTGCCGTCTCCGACCCGGTGCTGATACTCGCAAGGACCAGGAAGGTGCCGTCACGCAGGGGCACTATCGCGGGCAGCATCCGGTACATGCGCGTTATATCGCAGGACTCCACGTACCTGGCCCGGAGGTTCAGCGAGGCCGCGGCGCGAATAATATCCTGGGCAGAACAGGGCTTGGCCCCGCGCCCGAAGCGGTGTTGCAGGCCCGCCGGATCAACGGCGACCTGGTGAATCTGCGCTACCAGCGCAAGGCAATGCAATCCGCTATCAATCAACATCCATGTCAACCAATCAGGCAGTAATGTGGCCGGGGCCGGGTGCACGCAGCGCTGGTCTGCCTGCCCCCCAATTGCCCGGAAGTTGCTATGGAGTTTGTGTCCGCCCCCCCGCCCGGTCAAGGCGAGCAGGGTCATATGATGTCATTTGACGCAGTAAGATCGATTTTGCTTTTGCTTTCGCGTTCGCGCACCACCATTCCGCCGCTCCCCCAGCCGTTCGCGGCGCCCGAAGCGTGAATTTAATCGCAATAGTGGCAAGTCTGGTTGCCCCGGCAACCGAATTAGCGTTACCTTTTAGGGGACCAAAAATCAGGAGACGTGAACTTGAAACCCACAAACCGAACCTGCTGCATTGCGGCGGGCCTAGTTTTACTTTCGCTCTCGGGTTTTCCAGCCCAGGCGGGCGGAAAATACTACCGCTGGGTCGATGAGACCGGCACGACCGTGAACAGTGACCGGCCGCCGCCGGCGGGGGTCAAGTACGAGACTATGTCGGGTACTTCCAGTTTCATGTACCCGGAGGCGGATGAGCAGGAAGCGCCCGCGCCCGAGGAAAAACCGGCCGCCACGCAACAGCCCGAGGTCGCGAAAAGCCAGACCCGGCCCATGCTGGAGAAGAATCCGGAATAC
>CAVQRS010000010.1:0-5385 GCA_963715345.1 uncultured Gammaproteobacteria bacterium | reverse complement strand
CGCCTAGCCTACCATGCCTGCGATACAGCAGTGCCGGCAGGTGCATCGGGTCAGCGGCGCGGATCGCCGGCGAGACGCGTGCCAAACACTTTTTCAACCGCGTCCGAAGTGCGCTTGCCCGGCCAGCCATCCACTCGCAGGGAGATACCGTCAAAGGTGTTGAGAAACCGCTGCAGGTCCTCACCGCGTTCGATGGCGTAATCCGCATAGTAAAGCAGCGGCCCCGCGGCCTGCTCCCGGGTCAGCGGAGCGATCTCACCCAGCTCCTCCAGGCGGCGGATGAGCACCGCAGCGCCACACTGACGGGATACCGCGGTATCGGACCAGGTGCCATCGGCAATGTACTTGCCACTGGTGTAATGGCTGGAAAAACCCCACAGGTACGGGGTACAGACATGCGCGTGGTACAACCGGTAACCCCAACCGTTGTACTTTTCCAGTTCGTACAGAATGCGCGGGAGCGTCCACTCCCGAACCTTGTCGAGGCGGTGCATCACCAGCGCGTCCCGGGCGCTCTCCTCCCAGCTGAAGGGCGGCTCGCCCGTCAGCGGACGTCCCGCGGGCACCTGCCGGGTACGTGCGCTCAGGCGGTCCCCGTTGTGCAAGTGGCGGTCAAAACGCCGGCCCGCTTCCAGGGTATGGATTGCCGCGATGACAAACCAGGGCACGCCGGTATCCGCGCCGACCCGCTCGTAGCGGGTGCGGTCGGCAAGCACCTGCCGGCAAAGGGTATCCACCTGGTCGAAGCGTTTCTCGCCAAGTTCGCAAGTGGCATAGAGTTCGGCGTAATGCCGCTGAAGATTACGAGTAAAACGGACTGATGGCATAGTCACCTCCGGCGCAAACGCAAGGCTTCTGATCAGTGACAGGGGAGCGCCGCCGACCTGCGTATCGACGGCTCGCATCCTGTCAATTCTGGAGTCTAGCTCACGCAGCGAGCGGGGGGAGGCCGCAGGGTAATAAAATCCATTGGCGCTATAGAAACAGTAACCGGCCACCTGCTGCAGCATCCTGTGCCGCAGGCAGGAGAACCGCAACTTGCCAAAAACAGAGCCTGTAGTAATCTTGTAAATGATTTGGCTATCTCGGAACCCGCGCCCGAGACTCGCGACCTCAGCTGACAGGGGCGTTATCACTTGTTCGTTGCTGAATCGAGGGGCCTCAATGACCATTACAGTAATTTTGATCAGCGGTAACGTCCCGGCGCTTCAATTGCATGGGCGGCAGGGTAACCCTGATGGCAAGCGCTGAGGCCGGCAGCCCCGCTGCGGGGCGCGCCCGTCCCGCCCTGCGGGCCACGGCTATTTTCCTCAGCCTGCTGCTACTGCCCGCAGGGCTGTACGCCTTTTACATCGTGGGCCAGCTCGAGCAGATTCGCACTCACAACCTGCAGCGCCTGGACCAGGCGGCCAGCTCTATTTCGGGATTGCTGGGCAACGTCCGAACGACCATCAATACCCTTTACAGCCAGTCCGGCGACAACGCTACCTGGAATGACGGCTGTAAATTCTTTCAGCGACAGACTCGCCTGAAGCTGATAACTCCCGCCAGATGCACCGATTTGCCACAGAACGATGCGTTCAGTTTTGCCGGGATCTCCATGGAGCCCAGGGATTCCAGCCTGAAGTTCGTCGTCAGGCTCGAGCCGCGACCCCCGGAGCCCGACTCCGGTACAGATGTCGCCGGGGTCGTGGCTGCGGGAGAGTCGGCAATGCCACCCGGCGTTGCCCACAAAACCGAGGAGGTGGTGGTCGAGGCCCGCCTCGACGTGCTGATGGAGCAGATTCCGTTCGGGGAAGCTTTCGATACGGTAATGATTATCGACAGCGAGGGAAACCTGGTGGGACCCGCGATCAGCCCCAGCCGCTCCTCGGTCATGCGCCCGCCGGGTGTGGAGGTGCCGGTAAACACATCACCGGTGAAAGTGTTAGGACTGTTCGGCCTGGCGCTTCCCAAAGGCCCTGATGACGCCGCTGAACAGCTGGAAGTGCTGCAAAGTGCGACGCTCATTCGCAGGGTCGAGCTCGCCGACAAGCGCTTCGACCTTATTTGCCAGCCTTTTGTGCTGCGCAGGGACGGGAGGATCTCGGGGAGCGCCGCTGGCAGTGCCGATACATCGGCGGACACATGGCACCTGTGCGGACTGGTGGACAATCAGCGCGTCTTTCGCCAGGCCCTGACGGTGGCGCCCTACATATCGGTACTGCTGCTGGCCCTGGTAACACTGTGTATCGTGAGCTGGCCTATCCTGAAGATTCTCAGCCTGTCACCTCACGAGCGGGTGCGCTTTTCCGATTTCTACCTGATGCTGTTATCCACTTTGGCCCTGACCATGCTGATCTCGACGGCCATTGTCGACATCACCACCTACCTGAAACTGAGAGAAACCTCATACCAACGCCTCGAGCAACTGGCAGACACTATCGGGGGTCGCCTGCGCGACGAGATTCTCGCCATGTACCGGCAACTGGATGACTACGACCAGCAGGTAGCCGCGGCCGACCAGGCGGCTATCCTGGCGCTGGCCAGGGAGGCACCCGCTGAAACGGCGTCGATCACCGATCTGCTGTTGTCTGAAAGACAGGCCGGCGATCACGGCCGGGCAGGCCTGCGACTGTCTTTCCCCGCGGCCTACCGGTGGCTGGACTCGGTGTTCTGGATGCGCCCCTGCGACGGCCAGCAATTCATCAAGGCGACCAGTCTCGATCACAACACACCGGCGGTGCCACTTGCCAGGCGCAATTACTTCCAGGCTGTCAAATCCCAGCGCTTGTGGGAGCTGCCCGGTGAGGACGACCCGTTACCGATACACCTGTTCGCAGAGACCTCCGCATCGGTCACCACCGGAGAGTTTTTCGCCGCGGTTTCGGCGAAGTCCCGCCTGAGTGACAGGGGCGCGCCGCTGTTCGCGCCGGACGCGGAGCCAGATCTTTGGCGAAACTGCACCGAGCAACAGAGGCAGCACTTCGCGGTGGCTCTCACCGGCCGGCTGGAAAGCCTGCGCAACCCGGTGCTGGCACCCGGCGTGGGCTTCGTGATCGTCGATAAGGAGGGCAAGGTACTGGTTCACTCGGACCGGCGCCGGTCAGTTTACGAGAACCTGCTCGACGATGCCGGCATCGCCGCCCGCCTGCGCGCGATCATGGTGGCGGACACCGACGCCCGGATCTACGCCCAGTACCAGACACGACCCCACCAACTGTATGTCCGCCCGGTGAACGACCTGCCCTGGTTCGTGGTCACTTTCGTGGACGACGAGGTATTGCGGACCCTGCATATCGAGGTGATCGTCAGCACGGTGGCCCTGATTACCGGCTACCTGCTGCTGGTCCTGGTAGCCACATTGCTGTACATCCTGTTGCAGGGCAGGAGCCCGCCCCACTGGGTCTGGCCGAGACCCCAGCCGCGATTCAGCACCCTCTACCTGTGGACCCTGTGGGGGCTGGGAGTACAGCTGGCCATTTTCCTGCTCAGCCTCACCCTCCTGCGAGGCTGGGCCCTGCTGCTCGCCGGCACCGTGCTGCCCATCCCCAGCGTCGCGCTGGTTGTGCTGGCCGCGACGACGGCAAATCGCATGTCCCCTGATACGACGCGGCCGCCGCAGCGATTCTACCGGGCATTGCGCTGGACCCTGGCCTCGACGGCGGTCCTGGCAGTGGTATCGATTGTGCTCATGCTGGGTCTGGACGAGCTCTCCACATCGCTGGCGGGTTTCAGCCATACATTCTTCCTCGCGGCGCTGTTTCTGCTTGTGCTGCTGCTGCCTGCGAGCGCGACCATTCGCAGGCATCCCACCATACTGCTGTACCGGAACCAGCCATCACCCCGCTGGCTGCGGCGCATGCGCGACCCGCTGACACCCCACACCGCCTGCTCTGTCCTGGTATGGCTGCTGCTCGGGGCCCTGCCTGCCTACGGCTTCCTGAAATTCGCCTTCCAGGGGGAGGCGCTGCGCTGGATGCAGCTGGAACAATCCTACGTCGCCCGGGCGCTTGAATGGCGCGAGTGCCAGCTGGCCGATGCCCTCGACAAGACACCTGTCGCCGTGAGCCAGGCAACTGACCTGTCAGCCCCCGACCGGTTGCACGCGGTCTATCCGCAGGCCCTGTTGTTACAGGAGTCAGTCCTTGTTCACCCGGGCACGCGAAGTTTCCACAGAAATGGAGAGGCCGATCCATTGCAGGCGATTCGCGACAATCTCGCGAAACACGCGCCGGTGTATAACGAAACCACCACCTACGCCCGCTACCTGGCAAGCCCCCGCGTTTACACGGCGGACGGGAACGGCAGCGAGCCAGGCACCTGGTCCTGGCAGGCCTACGCCACCCCGCCCGTGTTGCGGTACCACACCGGTACCGATGACGTATGCCGATCGGCTCCGCTGGACGTGCTGGGCAGCCCGGTAATAATGGCTCCCGTGATCGGCTGGTGGGGTTGGCTGCTCGGCATACCGGCTGCCCTCCTGATACTGCGGGCGCTGGCCTCCTACACTACCCGCAAATTGTTTTTCGGCGAGATCGAGGGGGATGTCGAGGCCGGGCGAACGAGGCGGGCGGATCCCGGTGGCGACTTCAAGGATTACGAGCTGCGCGATCTGCCGGATCTTCCCTGGCTGGAAGATGAAATAGCCTGTCTGGCAGCCAGTGGCATCACGCTCTCCAGGGAAACGCTCAGCCAGTGGTGCAAATCCTGCACCACCCGCCGCTCCATCGTCGACAGGATCCTGGCGTTGGCAACGCCCTATTACCAGGGGTTGTGGGCAGCCCTGAGCGCCGACGAAAAACTCCTGCTGCACCAACTGGCTGATGAGGGGTTTGCGAATCCTCAGCAGGCGGAGGTGGTGCGCAAGTTGCTTCACGGCGGACTGCTGCGCAAGGACCCGGTTCTGCGAACCATGAATGACAGTTTTGCCATTTTCGTGAAGGAGCAGCTGCCGCCAGCGGAGATCAAATCACTGGAGGCCGAAGGTGCCCGGTGGCACAAGCTGCGCGGCATCATGGTGGCGGCACTGGTGCCACTGCTGTTGTTCCTCACCTTCACCCAGCGCGAGGCTGTGGAGGTCTGGATCGCCTACCTGGGAACCGCGGCGGCGGGCTCCGCCGGTGTTCTCAAACTGCTGGGAATGCTGAGCCGCTCGGGCGCCCAGAAAGGAGGCGACTGAACTGACGGCTGCGACGGCCGCGGTATGTTCCTCGCCTGCCGCTACAACTGCGTCTCCAGCGGCAGTTGTGAGATATTCTTGATCTCGGTGACCGCCATGTGGGAGTGCAACTCCCTGATGGAGGGGCTCGCGGTCAGGGTGTTGCGGACGAACTCCTCGTAGTGGCGAATGCTGCGGGTGACTATTTTCAACATGTAGTCCCAGATCCCGGTCATGGTGTAACA
>CAVQRS010000009.1:0-368787 GCA_963715345.1 uncultured Gammaproteobacteria bacterium | reverse complement strand
GCCATGACCCTGGCCAAAGCCCACCGCTTGCATCCCCCCACCGCTTTATCTACAATCGCGCCCCTTCAGGCAAGTGGGCCGGGCTGTCACCCTCGATATCCCTTATGTCCACCGCAAAACCTGGATCTGGCTGGCGTAGCTCAGTAGGTAGAGCAGCTGGTTTGTAGAAAAGCAGAGATGTTGCGAGTGTTCTCGCCAGGGCCAGGAAAGCTAACAGGTTCCTCGCGCAGTAAATCCCGAAAAACACCCTACTGAAGCTATACCGGACTTCGGCTGCAGACGTTTGACGGGTGCTTTTCAGTTAGCTGAGGAAAGCTAAGCGGTTCACGCTAACGCCTGGCAAACCTCTTGCGAACCCGAGTCAGAAAGTTCGTTTCACCGTTACCGCCACATTGTCGCGATCCTTCAGCAGGCCCGGAGTGCCATTGGGTACCGGCCCGAAAAAGTTGTTGTACCTGGTGGTCAGCACCCAGACTTCGTTAATAAGGAATTCAACTCCAATACTGGCACTGCCTATTTCTTCGTAACCGGTACTGGCCAGCGGCGCGTATTCGCCATCAATGGTATAGGACAGGCTCATCGGTAGCGACATATCCCAGCCCGGAAACACCTGATACCACGTAGGCGAAAATACCGCGCCAGCGGAAGTAACCACGCGATCTTCGTGAATTTTGGGTTCTGCGAAAATAGCATTTTCGCCATAACTGTCGAGCCAGGTAGCGGTTACCTCCAGCACCCACTTGCCCCCGTCCCATAGGCCCCAATCGCCATTCATAAAGCCGAGGCCATTAACCACCACGGAATATACATCTCCCGTTGCACCGGGGTAATTGTCAGTGGAAGACCAGTAAGAGGGGGCCTGGGTTCGCCCTCCAAGTGATGACGTTAAATTTGGCGCCAGGGGTGCATCTTCGCGATAGACTATATCCATTCCCGCACTGACGCCCCCGATGTCTTTGGCCAGGGAAATGCCATAGACATCGATATCGTTTTTCTCGACCCAGCCGAAATAGCCGATAATGGCTGCATTGGATTTCGCCAGAAAATGTGTGTATTCGTCTTCGGGAACCCCTCCGAATGACCCATACACGCCACTCGTGGCCCGGTCAGTTGCACTTATATAGACGAAAGACGTTTCCAATCCCCAGGACTCTATTGTGTATTGCAGGTTCATGCCCCACTCGCCGGAATCCTTGTATTTGGTATCGAGGTTGCGCAGGCCGGCCCTGGTCGGACCTGGGATAAACGTGAGGAATTCGGTGTCATCAGTCAGGATTTCGACAGGGCTCCAATAGGTCCCCGACACCGGAAAGCGATGTACTACATGTTCAAAGGCATAAAATGCAGCGATTTCAAAGTTGTCTGTGATTTGTAGAGCGGAAGAAACCTTGTTGTTGGGCATAAACAATTCCTTGGCGTCAGTGCCTGGCACCGCCCAGCCCTTTGCTATATCAATCGCAGCCATGGAGCCGGCAATTCCGAGCAGCGCCCCATTCGACAGCAGGCTCTGACCCCAGTAGATCGTATGGCGACCGGCCCTGGCACTTGCGCCCATGTCGCCCATGTTCCAGTTGGCGAATACGAACGCATCCAATAACTCGCCACCGGCATAATTCATTTTCTTGGCATTGTCGGAGTAGTCGTTGGGATTTACGCTTAATTGGCCCCAGGTTGAGTTGGCGGTAGGAAACCCGTTCGGGAGAGGGCCGCTCTTCGGGTTACTGCTATCGTTATAGATCGGGTCATACCACGCCGACCCGCTGACGCGAAAGCCAAGATTCTGCCGCCATATCACATCCAGTTCAGACAGTACGTCAAACCGGGTACTGGCGAAGTCGCCGCGATCCACCGATAAATCAGAGTCGTCTGCCAGTTGGGCAGTGAGGCCTTCGGCGGCGTATACATCCGGGTCTTGCTTCGCGACCCGTACCATAGCGTTACCCTTGAACGTATTGTCGAAGCGAATATTCCAGTCATCGCCAGTTTCGAGCTGGAATGCACCAGCCTGCGAACTGGCCGCAGCAACGATTGAAAATGCGAGCAATTTCCTCATTACATACCTCCCCGGCGACAATTTCGTACTTGCACTTCCAGGGGCAGGCCTCAGTACAAGGTCATATCGAATCGCCACATCTGTACGACTGACGAATACCCCTGTCTGGAACGAATTATATCCATTTAAATATTGTGGGTATGTTGATCTGTGTCAACTAGCTATGCCTGCGCTGGTGATAGGTTGGAAACGTTACATAGAAGGGGGTTCGTGTAGTTGGTGTATTTGGCTGTAAACAGAATCTTAAACATATATTGGAGAAGATAATGAGCAAATCACTGGGTAAGTTTATTTGTGGTGCTGGATTGGCGGGGAGCATGATGCTTGCCGCGGGCGCGGTGAATGCCGAACCGACTGAATGGTCCAAGGCTGACTATATAAACTATTGCGCCGCCTGCCACGGGGCTGACGGTACTGGTAATGGCCCGATGGCGACCGAGCTTAAAGGCAAGCCAACTGACCTCACCGTACTGTCCAGAAATAGTGACGGTAACTTCCCTTACCTTCGCGTGTATAAGACGATCGATGGCACGTGGAATGAAGGAAATCTGCGCGCTCACGGCTCCGATGAGATGCCCATATGGGGTGATGTGTTCCGCAGAAAGGCTACGGGCATAAACAGTTACATGGAGACCAAAGGGCGAATCATGGCTATCATTCAATACATCGATTCCATGCAAAAGAAGTAATATGCACCAGCAAGGTAGAGAGCCGGCCGATTTGGTCGGCTCTTTTTATTCATGGCATTGGTTGCATCACCCCCCCACCCCCTTTGCATCCCCCCACCGCTTTATCTACAATCGCGCCCCTTCAGGCAGTGGGCCGGGCTGTCACCCTCGATAACCCTTACGGCCACAGCAAAACCTGGATTTGGCTGGCGTAGCTCAGTAGGTAGAGCAGCTGATTTGTAATCAGCCGGTCGGGGGTTCGATTCCTCTCGCCAGCTCCAATTAAATCAACAACTTAAAGCTGACCACATTTGATTTCTTCTTAATCAGCCGGTCACGCGGTACAATTTCGGTACACTTCCAATCGTGGAGGGTACCGTGGCAACGATCACTAAGACCCCATCCAATCGCTGGAAAGCACTCGTTCGCAAGCGCGGCTGGCCCGCTGCCATCAAGACCTTTCGCACTAAGCAGGATGCCAAAGACTGGGCGCGCCGCGTGGAAGACGAAATGGTCCGCGGTGCCTATATCGATCGCGCGCCTTCCGAAAAAACCACGTTGCGAGCTGCTATGGCGCGCTATCTGGCTGAGGTCACTCCCACCAAAAGCCCCGGTACACTCAAACGGGAAACTGGTCGTTCCAAACCATTGCTAGAGAAGCTGGGTGATTATTCACTGGTGGCGCTCACGCCGGATCTGGTTGCGGGCTACCGCGATGAGCGCATAGAGATGGGCAAGAGCAACAATACGGTCAGGCTGGAGTTGGCCATGCTGTCCCACCTCTTCACCGTGGCATTGCAGGAGTGGCACCTGGGCCTGTTTTACAATCCGGTGGCGGCGGTACGTAAACCATCATCCGGTGCCGGCCGCAATCGGCGACTTGTGAAGGGCGAGGAGCGCAAGCTGCTCTATGCATGCGATCAGGCCACGAATCCGATGTTGGGATGGATGACCCGGTTGGCGTTACACACTGGAATGCGCGCCGGTGAAATCCAGACGCTGCAGCGCGACCAGATCGACCTGGACAGGCGCGTAATCCTGCTGACCAAGACCAAAAACGGCAGCGCCCGTTTAGTGCCACTGACGAAGGCGGCCACGGAGGTGGCGCGCGCGGCGCTGCAGCACAGTGTACGGCCAATGGATACAGACCTGGTGTTCTGGGGAGAGCCGGGGAAGAGCGGGCAGCGCAGTCCCTATGAGTACTACCCAGCCTGGCGGCGCGCCATCAAACGATCCGGACTGAAGGACTTTCGTTTCCATGACCTGCGCCATGAGGCGGTCTCGCGCTTGGTCGAGGCCGGACTCGGTGATCAGGAGGTAGCGGCAATCTCCGGCCATAAGTCCATGCAAATGTTGCGGCGCTATACACATCTTCGGTCCGAGGATTTGGTGGCCCGGCTCGATAAGCTGATGGTTTGATTTGGGCGAGAGAAAAGCTCGCCGCTGGTAGAACAGGTTTCGCATTATAAATTGTAGAGGCTTATGCAATCGTGTGTCTGGTCAGTCAGACAAAGGAGATTGCAGGCAATGGACGTTACAACACAATTCGGCGAGGCAAGCCTTGAGCAGAAGATCACCTCGCGCTACGGCATTTTGCTCTCACAAACCCAGCTGGCAGAGCTGTTGGGGCGAACCCCCGGCGGGCTCCGTTACAGTTTGAGTTACCCCAGTGACCAGCATACCCGCGACCTCAAGGCCAGCGGTCGCAAGATTGGCCGGCGGGTGTATTATCCTGCCGCGGAAGTGGCGCAGATCATAGAGAGTGGTGCCAGGGGTGGCTAATAACATTATCCGGGCACCCCGGCGCAACCGTTACCTCGTTCTCGACCAACGCATTATCGATGACACGCGCCTGTCCTGGGCGGCCAGGGGCATGCTCGCCTACCTGCTCTCCCGGCCTGACAACTGGGAGGTACGTGTGAAGGATCTGCAGCGGCGCGGAAACCTGGGACGAGATGGCACGTACAAGCTCATCAGCGACCTTCGATCGACAGGGTATGTGGAATTCCAACAAGCCAGAGACGCGCGTGGATGTATCCGTGGTGGCTCCTACATCGTGCGTGAAATTCCCAATCCACCACATCCGGAACCTCCGGATACGGATGTGCCGGAACCGGCGGCACCGTATCCGATTGCCCCGGAAGCTTTAACTACTACTGAAGTTAATCTATTACCAAGTACAACAACTACTACCTACAATACCAAGGAGCGATATTCGAACCTGGATCAGCCGACTCAAGTGATAGCGTTCCCCGACTGGATCTCGGTTGAGCAGCAAAGTGCAGCCCGCGAAAAAGTGGCGAGGTTTGAACCGGTCCTGGCACAGATGTTAATCGATGAATGGGCGGGTGCTATCAATGCAGGTAAGATCAAGAAGTCTCCGCTGGGTTACCTGCATGAGCTGGCAGCCAGGTTAGACAGCAATGAATTCAGCTGCCATTACGCTGACGATATTGCCAGGGCGCGCAAAGAAATGCGGATTATAAGCTAATCCAGGCCGATGACCGTGCATTGCACGGCGCCTGATTAGCTGAATGTTTCCAGTGGAACCACCGCAGATCACCCGGCGTAAAAACAGAGTGGGAGCGTGAGTTGATTGGCCAATGTTGCGAGCTGTTTGGTTCCGCACTCGTCACTAGCGAGCGCAGCGGGGTAGTGACGAGGGCGTCGTAGCCCCGAACGGCGGCGCATCCCGGTAGATCTGATGGATTACCGGCGAGTTCGCTCTAACTAAGCTTGCCCCGCTGAATACCAGAAAAGGTTTTGTTCGTGACGAGAGTACAAACCTCGATGAGAGATCCCGGTCCGCCGGCCGAACTAATTTAAACGGTAATAAACTTCGGCGGAGTTTAATAACATATCAGCCTCTTGCGTTCAGTTCCCTCGTCAATCCCGTGGCTGCAACCATTCCTGTAGCGATCTCCGCTTCAACTCGCCGCTTACGGCAGGAAATTAACGGTAATCTGGACCAGAATCGGGCGACACAGATCCCAGGAAAGACTAAGCCATATCAGAACATCAACTGCGCTCTCAGCTGCAATATTTTGGGGCTTTCATGGTTGCCCCTTCGGTCGGGGTTGGCGTTCACCCGGATGTAATTTGCCATGATTCGCGTATTTCGGTTCAGGTACCAGTTCAAGCCAATGGTGGTGTTATGTTCTTCTCCCCCGGTGATATTTTCTTCCTCGAGATCGGAGGCACTGTACCTCGCAGCGAGCTCCCAGGCGCCAAATTTACCTTTTGGTATGATCTGCCTGAAAGTTCCCCTTTTCACATTGTAGCGTCGGCTTTCTCCGGTAAGGAACCAGCTGCTATAAGCATACCAACCATCGAAATCAGGCTCGCTACGTCCATTGCTGCGTTGCAGTGACAGCTGCATGTACTCGCCCTGAAGGGAAAAAGGGCCATATACGGCGGCTGCCTCGAGTCCAACGGTAATCGTTCTTTGGACATTGCGCAGCGTCCCTGTACCCAGCAGCCGGTTGGCGAGATTTGCTTCCGGTCTTGTGTTGTAGTTGACCTCCTTTGGTTCACGGTACGCGAACGCCGCGCCAATGTGCAATAACCGTCCCTTGCCCAGAATAGGTGCACCCGTTGCGCGGGCGGCCACGCCCCGACCATCTTCACCCCCATTATGAATGCCCCGCCCAAACAGTCCGGCTGCGGCACCCCAGTTCTTTCCATTGGTGTTAATTAAAACGCCAAGCTTGTAATTTTGGGCGAAAACCTGGGGCAATGCGCGTTCCATGAATGTAATATTGCTTGAGCTTGTCATGGCCTCAAGGCTGAAGGGTTCCTGCAGGTTACCTGCGCGAATGGTGGCTTGCCTGAAGCCGGTATAGCCCATCCATGCATCCCTGAACCTGGAATCCTCGTATGAGGCAAAATCATGATGCGAGGCGAATTCGTATTCGATTCGATAGCGCCAGTCATAGAATGCCTTCCCTGAGGCAAAAAGACGCGCCCGCCGGAACTCGGAGTCGCGGGAGTTCCCCCCGAGCACATGGTCGCTGTCGTCGAGGAACCACGTCGCGTCCCCCTGTATACGGCCACCGAGTAGCAGGAAGAAGCCTTCATCACTGGATTTAAAACTAGATGCTTGCTTTAGATCCATTTCGCCATCCCTGAGATGAAAGTCTGAATCCTTTACCGTATCGGCCGCGTAGGGGCTTGTCGCAGAGATGATTGTCAGCAGGAATATAGCTGGCAGGATTACGTATCCTGAAATTATGTTACTCACCTGCATTCTCAGAGTGCCTGTCCCATCGGATATCGAACAACCGCTATCGTCTCTCGACCGAGCCGCCCGGGCGGCTTTGATCGGTAGCGACTCAAGGCGCATGGCGATGGCTGCAAGAAAGGCCATCCATGAGGAATTTTTTGAAAATCGTCCTCCCCAGATCGAACCTGCGCGTGGCCATGGAGTAGTCGTGGGACAGGCCGTCTATTAGCGTGAGATTGATTTTCCCAAGTGACCTGGTACGAAGGACTTCGTTCATTGCCCTGGTCCAGCGTCGTGCCCTGCGCAGGCGGCCCACGCCCTGCTGGTCCACTACTTCCCGGCTCATGTTAAGGTTTTCGACGATGTTGTTGTCGCGACGACCCACGACGACATGGTGAGCGACCGACAGCCAACCTGTGTGAAGTGACATTCCACCAGGCCCGCTGCAACGCGCCATTCCATGTGGATAACCACGATCCTGATCGGGGAAACTGTACCAGCCTGCCGAGCAGCTGACACAGCTGGCGACCTGGTCGGCATGATACAGAGCGAAGCGATGCGCGAATTGTGCGCCGCCGGAAAATCCGGTTAGGAAGAATGGAGCAACTGCGATTCCGGCAATGCCGCGTATATCGGCGAGGATGTCAAGGAGGGCAAGGTCCGCACGTGCTCCTGATTCGCTGTCTTCAAGCTGCTGGTAACGGCCGTAGAATCGCTTCTGAAACAGTGGTGCTATCAACACAGCTCCCCAGCGCTCCGCCTGGTCACGCATCGTTGAAAAATGTTCGGCTGCATTTCGCGATATACCGTGAACTGACACGACAATTGGGCTGGACTGACTGACCCATTTCGGAATGAAATAGTAATACTCTCGGATTGGAGAGCCTGGCAGTCGTCTGAATGCGGATTGCTCCCCCGAGATAGCACTGTTGAAATCGGATGTAGAGGCATTACTAATAGTCGTCACTGCGATTCTCCCGAAATCGAAAAGACCTTTTTTACGTTTCTGTAAAGTGGGCCGGGCTCGATAGCCTTTTCCTTAATCCGGTTCCTGTCCACAGACCACACCCGGTTGGCGCTGGCGGCAACACGCTGGTTTTGACTGGACAGTACGACAACACCCTTCCAGTCGGTGACCAACTCGGCAAGCCGGTGGGATTGTGCGGGTGAGAGCGCGTCGTCCACATCGTCTAGAAGTAGAATGGACGGTTGTCCGACCACCGCTCTTGTGATTATCAGCGCCTGAACATCTGCTGACGGCAGGCCTTTTCCGCCATCCACTATCGTGAAATCGGCAATGCCACCGGATCCATCAAGCAGGTGTATGAGTTCGAAGGTTTTCAGGAGGTTGATGGGCTCATCTGTGGCATCTCTTGCGCGATAGTGCAAATTCTTTTTCACGCTGGCCAGGAGTAAAGGCGCATGTGGGGCGGCAAGGCCAAGCGATGCGCGTTTTCGCTTCTGGCTCACCGCATCAATACTCCGACCTGCAACAAATATCTGTCCCTGCACAGTTTGAAGGCCGGCAATCATCGCTATTAATAGAGACTTTCCCGAGCCCGAGGGGCCTTGTAACAGAATGACATCGCCCGCCCTTGCCTCAGACGAAAATCCGTTGGCCTGTCCGGGAAGCCGGACCTCCTCGAGTTGCAACAGAGGTCCGATCGGGCGTCTCACTTTTGTGTCGTACCTGGGCGGTGGCTCACACTCGGCCAAACGCTGCATCAGTCGCTCCTTCGAAATGCGGCCCGGCACCGCGAGCTCGACCGCTCGTCCGAGATCAGCTAGGCAGCCACTGAGCAGCCCTGACAGAGTCAGCAGACCGACCAGCTGATGTGTACCCAGCCCTCCATCACCAACCAGGCGGGACGCCAGCAGCAGCAAGAGTATCGAGCCGGCCAGGTGAGCCGCCTGGGATATTCCACGGATCACACCAGAAAAAAAGGCGCGCCGCAGCGATGCCCGATTCATTCGCTCAGTTCGAGCCCTGGCGCCCGCCAGCTCCCTACGCAAGCCACCCATCGCCATGACAGTGTGCGCTCCCATTATGCGGTCGGAGATAAAGCCTGTGAGCGACCCGCGCCGCCTGCGCTGTTCGCGCGCGGCTCTCCCATAGGGACAGGCAGCCAACAAGATCAAACCGAATCCCGACGCAAACAGCGCAAATTGAGCCGCACCAAGAACGGGGTTTAGCCAGCCCATATAGAGACACAGGCAAAAACCGATAAGAAGCGATGACGCGCCGCGCGCAACCCCGTCGGCCTTCCATTGTCTGAGCGCCGTCAGGTCCCCGACGAACGGCAGTAATGTGCCGCCCTGGCTGCGCTCGCGGCCGCCGGAAAACGGGCGCTGCAGCAGTCGTTCGAATAACAGCAGGCGGACCTCGCTGGCAAAGCCCAGGCCCAACGCTTCTGTCACGCGCTTTCTGAGGATTTCGATGACGCCTGCGGTAACGATGGCACCCAGTAGTATGGTGATGACGTCGCTGCCGCCTGTAGCGCCTTTTTGCAGCTGCCCGAAAATTGAAGAAATGGCATTTGCGGCAACTACCCCATTCGCTACCTGGGCGAACGAAAGCAGCAATAGCAAAGTGAACAGAAGGCTCCTGGTCGAACTGAAAAAGGCGGGCATAATGGTCAACCGCAAATTGCGCCGCAGCGAGCGGATTCTTCAAAACAGTAGATAGGTGCTCTTACAGGATCGCAGAGATGGGCGATGGTAGCGACCTCCAGTCCTGTCGCGGTCGAGGCTTCCTTAAGGCCCAGCGGCGAGGAGCTGATGCAACCTGCCATTAGAGACAGTGGAAGATTGCGTTCCCTCAACCATTGCGCGCCGAAAGCCGCGCCCATCGCATCGCCGGCCGCCAGAATGATGCGGTCAATGGCCGTGGTGAACGATTGGCATTGCAACAGGCCGGCGGTCTCGGGCTGGAATAGTCCATCGGCAATCTCGATAACAGCGACATCATGACCATCACTTAGATGCGCGATCAGAGAACGGCTGTCTTCGGCTAATTGCTCCAGGTCCGCGCCGGCAGTCGTCGCGTGGCCCATATCGGTAAAGTCGATCGCCCTGCGCGCCCCCGCATCGATCATTGACCAGATATCACCGCCCGAACCTGTACCTGTCACCTTTCCCGCACCCACCAGCAGGCCGGCGCGGGTGAGTCCGTAGATGATGCTTGCCGCAGTGGTCGTCTTGCCAGCATTCATAGAGGTACCGACAATGGCGATAACCCTGCAATGCCTATTCTTCGGCTGGCGCGAAGGCAGGCGGTAGGAAGAGAGGTTGATGGGGCTGCCAGTCCTGCCTGCCAGTAAGCCGATAGGCTCGATCCGGGTGGGCGCCTTTACATTGCCATGTTTGGCACGTGTTCGCGCAGCGATACCTCCTCCGGCAACCAGATCGCATTGTGAGAGATCCTCCGGAACAGCAGCGTCGAACTGATCAGGTGCATAGCGATTGCCATAGGCGACGATGATCTCGTCACCGGGATACATCGCCTGTCGCCGCCCCTCCGGGCTCTCCAGCTTGGTATGATGACCGATTCTTACAACCCGTGCCAGAACGAGATCTCCCGTCTCGGGTTTCGCTTTCCTTATGAGACCATGCACGTCTGTCAGTGCAACACGTCGGGTGGAAAACGCCCGGCGCGCCCGATTCAGCCGCTCCAGCAGGCCACCTAATCCGTTGAATTCATTGATCTGTATTCCCTTGGAAGCATCGGCTGGACTCCTGACGCCAATCTTTTTGATATTCTCGCTATACATAATCAATCCTCGTAGTTCGGTAGTGTGTTGGCGAAATCGGCTTCGATCGCCCCGGCTATCGTGCTTCTGATTGATTGGAATGCGTCAGGCCGTGTCAGACAGAGCGGCGATGGGGCGGGGAAATACATCAGGAAAGGATTCTATTTCGCCGTTGGTCGCGCCGGCGCGTTCGGCGGCGCCGCGCCTCGTTATGATTTAGCCGAATATGGCGCGGGTATCTTTTGCGCGGTGTAGGTCGGGCGATCCGGAAAATGATCAGTATTACCTGGTGTCGCCTCATGGACCGGGGCTAAAGGATGATTTAAACATTTAACCAGTATAAGATTCGAGTTTCAGAAAAAGCGCGCCGGTTCCTGCCTTTATACGACTACAGGTATTTATGTCCAAAGCCCCTGGCAATCAAGACGACGCTACCCTGGTGGCGCGCTGTATCGGTGGTGATGGGGCGGCCTGGTCCGCGCTGGTGCAGCGCTATCAGAGGTTGGTTTACGCTATCGTGCGGCGCATGGGGCTCGACGAGCACGCAGCCGCTGATGTATTTCAAACCGTGTTTGAGCGCCTTCTCCAACACTTGCACCGCATCGCCGATCCCAGCCGACTGCAAGCCTGGATCGTCACGACTGCCAAACGCGAGGCGCTGCTGCAACGCAATCGCGGCCAACGGTTGGTATCGATGACCCACAGCGGCCCGGACTGCGGGCAGGGGCCGGAGTGGGACCTGGCAGACGACGCGCCCGGCGCCGAGGAGGCCATGGACGAGCTACAACAGCTCCATCATTTGCGCGACGCCATTGACCGGCTCGATGACCGCTGTCGTGATCTGCTATTGCTGTTGTTTAGTGATGAAGACGCAAAGCTGGCGTATGAGGATGTCGCCCGCCGGATGTGTATGACCGTGGGTAGCATTGGCCCGACACGCGCGCGTTGCCTCGACAAACTTCGTCGCCTGGTCGTCGGTTCAGGGGGATACTAAAATGACGAAATGGGAAGGGCTTACTAAAAGCGAAGGGCGGATGTACTTTCTATGTATTTCTTCGCCCGCTCGCCGCTCTGTTTTGCATACTCTTGAGCGTACTTTTACACCATGAAACCAATTGACAGTCTGACAGACGACGAATTCACCGAACTCGTGCAGCGAGCCGCGGGTTTGCCCGATGCGCCGCCGGCGATGCTGCAATCCGCAATTGACCTGTGGCCCAAAGCTCAGCCCACCAGCAATGGCAGTGTTACCGAAGCGGTAGGGCAGATTATTCGCGCGGTGCTGAGTTTCGACAGTTGGGCGCGCCCGGCAGTCGCTTTTGGTATGCGTTCCGCTGGCTCGGATACACGACAGTTGCTGTTCAGCGCCAGCGGGCGTGACGTCGATCTGCGCATCGCCCCGGTGGCCGACACGTTTACGCTGACGGGGCAGGTCCTGGGGCCCGATGAGTCCGGCACCTTGGAGCTTGTAGCTGATTTCCCCTCCCCTGGTCCGGAGGAGGAGCTCGCAGAGGGCTATTCCGAGGGTGACAAGACCCTGATCGGCAGCCGGTTCACGTCACTGGACGAGCTAGGAGAGTTTCGGCTGGCCGACATTCGCGCCGGAACCTACCGCCTTACTCTGCGCATGGGGAGCGACGAGATTGTTCTGTCGCCCATCGTCGTTGGGGAGCCACCGGCATGAGCACCCCCATTCCGTGAGCGAGTCGGCCACCGGGCCGACTGCGGCCGAGACCGCGCGCCTCATGCTTAAGCCCGGCGCTGCATTCGTTCTCCCGGACTCGGGTGAAAATCTGCTCGCCGTGGCATGGGCGTTGAAGGATCTCTGCTATGCGGCCTGGAGCAGCGAACCGGGGCGCGCGGTCCGCTCCGCCGAAGTGCTGCAAGGCATGGCTGTTCAATCTGCAACACAGACCGATCTCTCCCAACGAACCGCGCCTGATCTGCCGGCTGAAGTGCGAGCCGTCGCCGATTGGACGATGGGGATCGCCCACCTCACCCGCGGGGAAATGGCCCAGGCTGTGGAGCTATTCGATGCCGCAGCTGAGGCCTTCAGGGGCTTGGGCGATGCTGATCACGCAGCTCAAACCCAGGTACCCAAAATAATGGCCCTGTCCATGCTGAGCCAATATACGGAAGCCACCGCATGCGCTGAAGAGGCGGGGCAAGCCTTTATTGCACTCGGTGATGCGCGTTCCGCCGGCAAAGTCAGGCTCAACCTGAGCGCATTACATGAGCGGCTCGGCGCTTACTTAGAGGCAATGCATGAATCCCGCTCTGCGGCGGTGCTATTTGCCCGCGTAGGCGATAGCGAACTCTCGGTCATGGCCGATATAAACACGGGCAATGCGTTGACTGGGCTCGGCGACTTCGAGGAAGCGCTGCGCATCTATGCTCGGGCCCAGATGCGTGCTGCCACACACGGTTTTCCCGTGCTGGAAGCTCTGGTTGAGGAATCGGTGGCACTGGTGCATCTCGCGCGCGGCCAATACCACACGGCTCTCGCAGGATTCGAAAACTCACGACGGCGCTACGAACTGCTCGGGATGCCGCAACATCTGGCCACCGCAGAGAAGCAACTCGGCGACGCGTATCTCGAACTACGATTATTGCCAGAGGCGGTAGCACTGTTCGAACAGGCAATTGCCCGCTTTGAACGGCTGAATTTTCCGGACGAACAGGCGTGGACGTACGTACAACTCGGACGTGCGCAGGCACTATTGGCGCAACCCGAAAAAGCCGCGGCGTCGTTTTCTCGCTCTGCGCAGTTGTTCGTTCAGCAAGGCATCGGCGTGGGTGAGTCGACAGTCAGCCTGGCACGTGCCGAACTGGCTCTGTCTGCCGGCGATTCCGGGCTCGCGCAGTGCCTGGCGGAGCAAGCGGCTGTCGGCTTCGAGACCGCTGATCTTGCGGATGCTTGCCTGCGTGCTGATCTCGTCAGGGCAGATGCATTCTTGAGCCTGGGCAATGTTGAGGCCGCCAGTAAGCTGTTTGCTGGTACGCTGAGTCGGGCAAACGCGTTGCAATTGTTGTCCGTGCGGGTGCGCTGCCTGACAGGCCAGGGGCTGGCGGCCCAGGCACAGGGTGACCTCGCTGCCGCACAATCGGCGCTGAGCGCGGCCATCGAATTGTTTGAGGATCAGCGGCGTGCGCTACCAGGGGACGATCTGCGCACAGCCTTTCTCAGCGACCACCTTCGCCCGTATCATGCGCTGCTGCAAATGTCCCTGCAGGCACACACCACCTCACCGTCCGCGACTCTCGCCGCCGAGGTTCTATTCCAGCTGGAGCGAGTGCGCGCGCGCTCCCTTGGTGAGCGCCTGAGCCACACAGCGAACAGCGAGCATAGCGAAGCCACTCAGAAGCTGCGCGACCGGTTGAACTGGTTGTACCACCAGGTACAACGCAGGGAGGAAGAGGGGGAATCGTCCCAGGCGTTGGTGCAGGAGGTGCGTAACGTCGAATGGCAATTATTGGAGCAGACACGGCGTGCACGCTTGGCAGCGCCTGGCGCCGTGGGCTCGTCGCCTGGGTCGGCCAGTGCCGCTGCTGGCGGGAAGATTGATGGCAGGCTCACTATTGCCAGTCTGCAATCACTGTTGGGCGAAGCGGATGCCCTGGTCGAATACGGCGTGCAGGGCGATGAGCTGTTCGCCTGTGTGCTGAGGCCGTCTGGTGTCACCCTACATCGCAATCTCGCGTCCTGGTGCCAGGTACTGGATGCATTGCGTGCGGCCCGATTTCAAATTGAAACCCTGGGCCACGGCGCCGCGCCGGTGCAACAGCACATCAAAGCGCTGACCCAGCGCGCCCTTGTCCGTATGCAGCAGTTGCATGCGCTGGTATGGGCGCCCCTTGCCGACACTCTGGAGCCATGTCACCGACTACTGGTGGTGCCACACGCCCAACTGGCCTGGCTTCCCTTTGCCGCACTCCACGATGGCAGTGCCGCCCTGGCCGAACGTTTCGAGTTGGCGATGGTGCCGAGCGCACAGTTGGCGATGCGCGGCTACCTCCAGCAGACAGTAGCACCGCAGCAAGTATTCGTTTTGGGAGAGTCGAGCCGGCTACCACACGCGGCAGAGGAGGCAAATTTTGTCGGTAGCTTGTTTGATGATGCCAGGGTGTTCGTCGGCGAGCAGGCGACGCTCGCCGCCGTGCAACGCGATTCAGGCAACGCAAGTGTGGTGCACCTCGCCTGCCACGCGCAGTTTCGCAGTGACAATCCGATGTTTACTGCGCTGCATCTCTACGACGGCGCGCTCACCGTCGAGCTGGCGGAAACGCTGTGTCTGCGCCCTGGACTGGTGGTGCTAAGCGGCTGCGAGACCGGGCTTTCCGAATTTGGCTGCGGCGATGAAATGGTGGGCCTGGTCCGAGCATTCCTGGTCGCCGGCACATCCCGGGTGCTGGCCACCTCCTGGCCAATCGACGATCTGTACGCAGCCCGGTTCATGGCCAATTTTTACGGAGCCTGCAGGCGCGGGCTAGCACCTGCCGCCGCCCTGCGGCAAGCCCAAACGGAGGTCATGAAGGACTATCCGCATCCGTTCTACTGGGCTGCATACAGCCTATATGGTGGCTTCTAAATCACAGGAATTTCACCGTCGAAATGACCCATGGCGAACGCCGGATTGTTCACGGGCAGTTGACGTTTCGTTTGACGTTGCCAAGTGCTGCCTCCACGTCTAGCTGCTGCAGGCTGTCTTCGCATAACTCGGTGCTGCGACGCTCGATGCGCCGCGCGATATCGCGTGGTCCGAGCACTGGATTGCGCGCAATCAGCAACGCCGCTGTACCTGTCACCAGGGGTGCGGCCATGGAGGTGCCACTCCACGTACCGTACGAGCCGGCGACGACGGGCAGGAAACTTGTGATGCCTTTTCCAGGTGCTGCTATATCGACCCAGGATCCGTAGTTACTGAAACTGGCGACACGACCGGTAACATCGGTCGCACCTACCGACAACATTCCGTATACGCCAGCCCCCGCAGGATATTGCCGTGCTTTATCGGTGCCATCGTTGCCCGAAGCCGCGACTACCACCGCGCCGTGGAAGTTGCGGCAGCGGTCCTTGTCGTCGTCGTAGCCCGGATCCGATATGTCCAGGTTGGGGTCGGCCCGATGCCCAGGCGCTGCGGCGGCATCGACGATGGCACAGGTCGCCAGCCCCACCGCAGTACGAAGTATACTCGTGCGATTGATGGTACCGAGGCTTAGATTGATCACGTGAGCCCCGTCGTCGGTGCCTGGGTTACGATCGGGATCCACAGCGTAAGACAGTGCCTCGACCAGCACCCAGGCATTGCCCACACCCTCGACATCGAGCACCCGCACGGGAATGATCCGCGCGTCCGGTGCAACCAGCGTAACCAGGCCCGCGACGTGAGTACCGTGGCCGAAGACCGGATGCTCCCCGGCGTTGCCGACCTCGCTGGGATCGGCGTCGTCGTCGACAAAGTCCCAGCCAGGTATAAGCCTCGCCTTGAGTCCAGGGTGCAAAGGATCCACACCTGTATCAAGCACTGCGATACGCACGCCATCGCCAGTGCTTTTTGCGTGGGCAGCCTGGAGGTGTATCGCCTGTGGCGCCCACTGCGCCATGTAGTCCGATTCCTCGCCAATGGCCCAGGCGGCGTTACGACGCGCCTCCGGGCTCTGTATCTCCGGGTTGGCCTCGGCGGCGACCACGTTCACGTTGAGGGCCAGCTTCTCGATCAACGTTTTGGTTGAAGCCCTGCCAGTGACCGCAAGTCGATAGATCGGACGGCGGCCGAATTGGCTTATTACTTTCAGTGGGTACTTTTTCAGCAGTGGGGCGAGCGCCGCCGTACTACGCAAGCGCAACAGGATCTCGCCGCTCAGTGCGGCATCAGTGACCCTGGCTTTCGCATGAGCGGTAGGCGCCACCAGACCCGCGCTGCAGAACAGGGCGGCAGCGAGGACGAACGCCGTCAGCGAGCGAACGAGTGCAATTAACATGTCAATAGTACTCCGATAGGGCCGATATAGACACGTCGGGTGGAAGAGACTGCGCCGAAACCGTTAAAACCGGCCTGTATACTCTTCTCACTCAACATATATTTTTTCCGTTCTCATAAACTGTGGTGTATCTGATACCGCTGCGCATCTATTTATCGCCAGAAATTGCGTAATGGTTCAATCTCACGGATTTTTAATTCGATGAAAAGACCAGCCCAGTGGCTGTAAAGGGTAGCTTCTGTTACGCCAGGTTCCTTGTTAGATACCACAGGTCGTATAGCTGCCGTGACCTGAGCCACGGCGACAGATTAATTGGCCATTCCTCGCCAGATGCCTTTAGTTGTGAAGCGCGCACCCCAGTGGACCCACCGTTATGCTTGTGCCGGAAGCGACCTTGGGAAAATTGTCCGGAAATGGGTTGAATTCGTCTGGTCGCGTGTCGAACTCCAGGTCACCACCCAAATCGCCGTTCAGTTGTGTCACAAGAGCCATCGATCCGACTTGAATTCCGCCCACGCGGACAGCCAGTACATTACCCTCCAAGAATTTGCTCCTGGGTGCGGCCTCGAAGGATGCATCGAATTTAGCCCTGCCGCGACGCTTTTCGTACCGTGCATCCATGGAAATGTCGCCGGCACCCTCGGAGCCGCATGCCAGCCGGGTCCGGTCATTGCCTGCAAGTGCGCTGCCACATGCAATGCTTCCCGTGACAGCAGCTGCCACCAATATCAAACTCAAGTTAGTTTTCATATCTCATATTCCTTCACGTTGTGGGATTTGCTGTGCCGTCGTGATGACACATTAGACAGAGACAGGTGGACCCAGGAAAATACGCAGATACGAAAAGAAAGTTTTAAACGGAGATTTTGGAGCGCAGTTCGATATCCTTACACTGACTCCCGATCGAGCTCATTCGCTATCGAACCAGATATCCCCGTACCAGGCCTCAGCCCGCGCACCGGTGTTATCGGTATCGGTCATCAGCGAGATGGCTGCGATCTCGCCGGGTTCTTCGCCGAACAGGCGCCAGTAGTCAGCTTTCACGTTGCGGCGTTCCGACAGCCACTGGCCGATCCCGGCCGGACCTCCACGCACAGCCACCATTTTTGCATTGCCGGTGAACGCATTGGGCCACTCACTGCCGACGGGCTGGTTGCTTGACCAGACGTAATTGATGGCGCGGGTGCGCCAGAAAAACAAGCCGCCCGAAAAGACCACATACACCCTGGCAGGATAGTCGTCGCCACTCTTGCTTTGCTCATCACCGCCTGCCAGCAGGTTTTCGACCTTCCAGGACCAGTGCAGGTAGGGTGTACGATCCAGGTCGGCCTTTGTTTCCCGGAAAAGCCCGGAAGCGGCGTTGTCTGAGATGGCACGCAAGGCAAGCCTGCCCGCATCATCCTGCAACTGGTAGAGGGTATTACCGGCGAAGGACTTCGCCTGCCAGCCAATGAGATCTCCCTTGGAAAATATCCCCACATAAACACGATCGGCAAGCGCCGGCACAGTGAGAAGAACGGCGATAATCCAGGCCGGCAGCCAGCGGAGCGATGGAGGCCCTGGGTTTATCATCGTTCGGTACGCTCAAACAGTGTTTCGATCAAGCGTGAATCGTCGAAGTGACGCCGGCCCACAAAGGCGACCGGCTGATGCCCCCACTGGCGCATGGCGCCGGCGGAGCGTACTCCCATTGGCCATAGCAGAAACCGCTCCGGGCGTTCACTGCCCGCAACCAGCGCATAGTCACCGAAAAAACTTCGGTAGCCCCCGTCTGCCGGTAGCGATCGCATACGATTATAGTCCGCAACCTCCAGGGACTCGACTGCCGCTGTTGGCTCTGGGTTCCGGTCAACGTCTGTGGGTCGCACTGCGGTATAGGCCCGTTGCAGGTAGTGCTTGCCGCTGCTTATACGAAGCACTATTGGCGACTGGGGGGCCTGCTGTGGCACCAGTGGTGGCTCGAAGTACATGGTCGGCAGGTCATCGCGCAGCCGCAGGTGACCGGAAGGGATAAAAGTGTGGTAGCAGCCACAATTATGGATACTGTCGTACAGCCAGGGCTCGCCATTCGGGCCCAGGGTAACCCGCCACACGAGCCCATCGAAACGCCCCGCGTAGATGTCGTCTCCGGGACGTGCCCTGAACCAGATGACATAGTTCAGCTGTACGAGCACTTCCTGTCCGAAACGGGTGTAGCTGAGGAATTCGTATTGTGTGGGCCGCGCCGCATCGATGGCCGGTCCGTCCCACCAGGTGGCCGTGCCAGGCAGGTCATTTTCATCGACCACGTCGACCTCCCAGACGGGCGCAAAGCGCCGAAAAAGATATTGACGCTGTTGCGCCTCCGGTACAGGGATTCCAAGGGGATCACTCTCCAGCTCGAGGAACTTTGTCTCGGGCATCGATGCGCTGCGCCAGCGGCGCAAATTTCCGGAAACTGGCAGTTCGCCGAGCGGCGCGGAAAATACCTTGTGACTTTCGTCCTGCCACCGGTTCACACCCAGTGAGACAAATGGCGCCGCCAGTGGATACAATCCGGCCACGCGCCAGGCGGTTACATAATCATCCGGTATCCACGCCGCGGCAAGCAGTTGCTTGCGCTGTGTGGGATCGGCCAACAGATTGCGCACCAGCTTTTGCCGGCACTCAGCTAACTTTTCCCGCTGCCACTTTTCCGGCCGGCTACGGGCCAGCAAATTCTGCAGTTCAAGCTCGCGTGCGACCGCGTCGAGCTCCGCAAGGTGTCCTACCCAGGTAGCGAACTGCTGATCCCCTAAGAAATCCTCTCTAAACGAAGCCAGAAACCGGTTCGCGCGCAGATACGGGAAGCCTTCAATAGTGACTGGTCCCTGGTCTCGCACCCCGGCAATCTCGACTGCTCGGTCGGCGTCGGCAAAGAGCGCGAGACAGCGCTCCTCGGGCGTGTCGGGTTGTGTGGGAACGGTGACACAGGCGGAAAGGCCGAGCAATAGAAGCCAGGGCAGCACGCGATAAACCGCAACGTTAGCGCCGCGTTGAGTCCATTGGCGTGCGCGAGGGTTTAGCTGGCTAGCGAAATCGGTAGAGCAACAGGGCACGAAAATTCCAGAATTCATCGGTTTGGCTTGTTGTCGCCTCGGGGCTGCGACGTACCTTCAAGGGGCTGTAGAACAGACCGGCACTGACACTTACCCGTTGAGCTATCGGGTAGCTTACACCCGTGCTGAAACCATAATTCCAGTCGTCTGCCACGAGTTGTGTACGGTCCCTAACGCCAAATGTCATGGCGTCTACGCGCACACGTGTGTCCAGATAGTTTGCCGAGACGGCCAGGTATGGGCTAAGGCCTCCCAGCGCTTCCAGACGAATGGAGCCGCTGAGCTCAAAACCGGCGTAGTGCTGGGCAGCCACGTCCGAGGACTTTGCTTCACAGCCGAAGGGGTTTTGCGGAGATCCGGGCGTTGCCTTAGCCACATCGTTTGAACAAGTGAATGCCCCTTTCACTGTTCCCATCTGCGCGTAAAGTCGCGCGCCTATACGCCAAGGACCTCGCTGGAGCATAGGTCGCTCCAGAATGACAGCAAACAGGTTTGGCTTCAAACCGTACACCCGCAATGGAGGCACATAGGCCAGTACCAGAGAAAAGTCGTCGGGCAGCCCGATGCTGAGTCGCAGTCGGGCGAAAATCGGCGCCTGGTTCAGATCCTCTTCCTTGGTGCCATTGAAACCGACCGTGCGTTCCTGCTTGTTGAGAGACGGGAACGACCCCAACTCACCCCCGATGTCTATTGAACCGAATTTCCGCGGTATCGGCGTACCGAGGCCCGCAGGCAAAGTCACAGACGTGGTATAAAACATGGCCCAGGCCTCCGGGCGATCGGAATCAAGATGCTCTGTACCGCGCACTACTTCGAGGGCATTAATAGGTGTGGCGATGCAAATCAGCAGTATCCTAAAACAGGACAGACAATGCCGGTCGAAGCCCGCGGTTTCGCCTGTCTGTGGCTCCCTGCCGGCGCTACTGAGCGCGCAAGAAGCCGATGGTTGTATCAGGGATTGCATAGCCCCAGTAATTGCTCCACCCTGTTCAACTGGTCCGCGCGGCCAGATTCGGGTGCTCCCGCATCGATCCACAAGGCCAGCGCGGCCAGTTGATTGGCGCTCAGGGCGCTGCCAGTCAGGGGCATGGGACTACCGGCGACGGTGAAGCTGCCGGGCTTGGTCCTGGCGGCAACCTTGCGGTACAGAAAGCTGTTGTCTGCCTCTCCGGGCAATACCCGTTTTAAACCAGCTCCGGCCCGGGCGGTGACATTGACGATGGCAGCGTAGGCATTGCCACTGGAGAGGTTCATGCCGTTGGCCGCGCCACTGCCTCGGTGGCAGCCACTGTTGCTGCAGCCCTTGCCGTCGAAAATGACACTCTGAATGGCGGCAAAGCTGGCATTGGGTGCCGCCTCACACAGCGGTGCAAACTTTGCTACCAGTGGCGGCATCACCTTGCCCCAGTTTTCAAAAACAACACCGGCTTTTATGTCGAAAACACATTTCTCACCTTGCTGAGCGATACAGTTATCCCAACCGACGAACTGAAATCCGGATCTGGGCTCGGGTCGATAGGTTTCGACATAGTCATGGACTGCCACGGCCTCACACGGCAGTTCCTCCAGCAGGCAGTCATGTTCTCCCGAAGAGGACCGTATGTCTCCTTGGCCTACAATGTCGATCGGGTGGGTGCAGCCAGCGAGGCAGAGCAGGAGGAGTATTGGCAGGTAGTGGCGTTTCATACTAACGCTCCCTGAAGCATACTTGTGGCTCCCCCGGATTGGAGGAGAGCCGGAGGTACGCTCGATTTCCGGTTAATTTCGCATTAGGGATGATATCCATGATCAGAGACCAGCCTTGGTCTGGGGAGATTCCTGGACGACAAGATTGGCAGCATCGCCGTCGACACAGACCACATCTGGCCGCAATTGCGCAGCGATTCGGCAGGCATTCATTGCCGTCGAACCAGACCCTGTCCCCTCGAGAGTCGTCTCGCTCATTCCGCGCGACAGCAATGTTTCGACCTCCCGGGAAGATAGACCCGGTTGCAATTCGAGCAGCAGCGCTACAATCCCGGAAATATTCGCGGCTGCGAATGAACTGCCGCTGGCAAAATTATAGGTTCCGTGTGGAAAGGTCGTCAGCACGTCCCCACCGGGTGCCGTGATCGACGCCACGCCGGGCTGCCCTGGTTGGGAAAAGTATTGCGCATGCTCTGAACGGACGCGGATAACCCCATCAATCCCCGCAATAAGCCCGGGCGTGGAGGTTTTCTCCGGCTCCGCGGCGACGACGATGATGCCGTCGCGCAGCGCAACCTGTAATAGCTCCCCGACCAATGGATCGGGTGGGCCTGTCAGGCTCAGGTTTACAATGGCCGTTTTCATGAGGATTGCCGTATCGAGTGCCCGGGCCAGGGTGAGGCTGTTGCACACTGCCGCCATGCCATTTGGCCGCTCCGGCCAGCAGGCCCGCAACGCGAGCAGGCGTGCATCAGGTGCAACCCCTTCGATGCCGAGCCCGTTTCCGGCCAAAGCGCCGATGATCCCTGCCACGGCCGTCCCATGAATATCGTCTTCGAACTTCAATCCACTACCGGTCAGGTCGACCATCTCCGCTACCTGTCCATCGAGATCGGGGTGGTTGACGTCCATGCCGGTGTCGATGATGGCGACCCGGATACCGGAGCCGGTGGCCCAGCGATGTACAGCGTCCACCTGCATCGAGTTGAATGAGGTCTGCAACGGTTTGTAGGGGTCTTCTCCCGCTAATGCCCGGAATGTGTTCATCCGTTGCACCGACTTCACCCGACTGTCGGCACGCAGTTGCGCCATAACCCCGTCCACGACCTGCGCATCATCCACCCGGTAGACAACACAGTGGACGCCCAGTGCACGAATCGGCCATTCAAGAACTGTGGCTAACGGATAGTCATGTGCTATTTCCGCAGCACGTGAGCGGCTCCATGTGGTTCCCTGGTAAGCGCCTCCCCGCCGGAAGTAATGCCCGGGCCCGGTATTGGTTGTCCTTGCCAGGCCGCTATCATCGAAGGTCAGGAGAATTTCCCGGGAATTTGCTGTTGTCGAGTTGGCAGCCACGCCGTTCCCGGTACCCGACTGCTGTTGCGCGAGGGTGGCGCAGGACAGGAGGTAAGCGATGGATATTATACGGGCTAGGCGCCTCACTTCGCCTGCGCCTTTTCCGGATAGGTTGACATCGGCTGTGCTGGTTCCGCGAACATGATTTCCTTTCGACTGCGAAGTCCCAGAATCGCCGCCTGGCGATCAGCCTCGGCGGATAGGCCCAGCAGTCGCACCGTATAGACGCCAGCGCTGTTGGGTCCGTCGACAATTTTTGCCGGGAGTGATTCGAGCAAGCCTTCGATGGTCTCGATGCTGGTGCCGCGGGTAAATATCATCTGAACGTCGTCCGGCCTGGCCACGCCTGTCGTCCGGCTTGAGAGAGTCCGGTAGCCGTCAGCGGCGTGGACAGTGCCGGGCTCTGCATATCCGCTACCCGATAACTGCGGCCGTGGGACCTGGGTCAGTCCTAAAACAACAGCCATCGCAATCAGCGGCAGGGCAACCAGGGCAGTTTGAAGTCTGGCACCGGCGATAGTCCGGGCCACACCCAGAGCCCGCATCCAGGCCTGGCTGGCAAACCCGGCGACCGGTCTCCTCGAATGAGGTGCCGAGCGGGCGGCGATACGGCTGCACAAGCGCTCGAACCCGACATTTACGGATTGATCCAAAGCGCTTGCATTGTGAAATGCATCGAGCGTCCTGGCCTCAGTCGCGAGTTCCCTGCGACATGTGATGCAACTGCGGACATGTTCTTCGACCAGGGACTTCTGGCGGGTACCCAGGGTGCCATTGACATACCAAGGCAGGAGCAAGAGAACCTCGTCATGCGAGAAGCTTTCAGTGATTAACCCGGTACTCATAGCGTTCACCTGCGATCGATTTGGTGTATGTCCGGCGCTCTGGTGCCGGTCAGATCGGGCCAGATTTCGCGCAGTTTTCTGCGTGCGTGGAAAACGCGGGTTTTCACCGTGTTTTCGGGGCAGTCGATCACCTGGGCAATCTCGGCGTAGTGCAACCCGTGGTAGTAAACAAGCTCCAGTACCGCGCGCTGTTCGGGGGACAGCCTGCGCATCAGCGCAAATAGCACCTCATTCGTCTCCAGTTCATCGAACGATCCATCCTTGTCAGGTCTTTGATCGGTGCTATCGCTCCCATCGACGGTAAGCCCACCCGCATTCCGGTTTCGACGTAATGCCTGCAAAGCCTTGTTGTGCGCTATACCCAGGATCCACGTGGATGCCTTGCTGAGCGGCACCACGTCGGCTGCTTTTTCCCACACTACAAACATGACGTCGTTGATTACCTCTTCCACATAGTCGACTCGCCGCGTAATCTGCAGGATGAATCGGTAGAGTCCCCCGTAATACTGCCTGTAAAGTTGTTCGAGGGCGGACTGGTCCCCCAGGCCCACCCGGCGAACCAGGTTCCAGTCGTCTTCGGACTGGTCCTGCTCCCTGCCTTCGTCCTCCCTGCCCACATAGGACATCATCTGTCGGGCCCTTTTTGTATTAGTGTTTCCGGATATTGCTCCGCTATCGAGTTTGTTCCGAACTTATCCATCAATCCACTCCACGCTCATAAAGGTTCAATGCTGCCTCAAAAAAATTGTCTGGATGTGGTCAATTACCCATGCCGGTTATAAGCCAATGGAAACCGATAGGATGACAGGTGTGTCCAGGTGGTATTCCCCAAGTGGTTCCGTGGCGTAATTTTCATAGGGTCTCTCGTTCATTTCGTGCAGGTTGTGGTAGCGAAGATCAAAGGTAAGATAGGGCAGGACAAACCAGGCGATGCCAACGTTGGAATAGACCCCGTCGTAGTTCAAGGCATTGCGACTGGCCTGGTAGCCGAGGCCGCCGGATACCTCGATGTCCTGCGAAAGTGGATAGTGCAATTCTATCTCATAGCTCAAAACGGTCGATCCAGTACCGTAATAGTCCGGAGCAACATTGGCCTGAACGGAGACGATATCCCGGTAGGCGAGTCGAAGGGTACCTTCCCAATAGCTGGCGTTGACATCGTTCACCTTGCCATCAAAAAAATATCCCGCCACCGATGTTACGAGATGCCAGTCGGGCCAAAGATCGAGGGCTTTGCCAACATATGGATTCAGCGCCATGTCAGCACCGCCGAAATCGGCGGTGCTGGCCCAGGTACCCAGGAACAGTCCGTTCGACCAGGCGATATCGATATTGGCCTGAACAGCGGCATCGTTGTCGCTCAGGGTATAGCCGCGGTAATCATAGTTTGAGGTCAATCGAAGGAGGGCGGAGGTATCTGCCGCTGCACTCGCGCAGTCTGCCGAAAGAAAAGCCGCCAGAGAGAGTGCGGCAATGCGCAGGGCGGCTCCCGCCAAAAGTCCGCGCCGACTCCGGGGATGAATCGCACTGGTTTCAGGAAAAAGTTTTGTCGCATTCATGTTTCACAATCGAGATACCTGGTAACTGGATTTTGCCGGCGAGGTGACTTACCGTTACCAGCCTTCTCGCTGGCTATTCGGAGGATCCTTGATCGTACTGCATATTGGCGCTATCAGGCACCTGCTGCTTCGCGGCCAGTTACCGTGACACTCGGGAGCTTCGAACGTGCGAACCAGTTTAGTGGCCAGGTTCGCTGATGCAAAAAATAGTTTTCATGCCAATAATATTTTCAAGCCAATTACTATAAGTATGACGCCACCAAATAGTTCGGCTTTACTCTCGAGCCAAGTGCCGCTTTTTTCTCCGATAAATACACCAAGCGAGCTAAAACAAAAAGTAGCTAGGCCAATAATCATACATGCAGTAAATGGGTTTACCTCAAGCATGGCCAATGTAAAACCGGCTGCCATAGCGTCAATACTTGTTGCCAGCGCAAGCATCAACATTACTCTATGAGTAATTTTCGCGATGTCTTCTTCAATACCCCCAACAAATGATTCATAAACCATCTTCCCGCCAACCAATAACAGCAAAAGAAAGGCAATCCATGGCGCATAGGTGTCCACCCAGCCCAAAACGCCTTTTCCTCCGAGGTAGCCAATCATCGGCATCAGCGCCTGGAAGAGTCCAAAATAGATCCCTGACATCAGTGCTAGCGATGTCGTTTTCTTTTTGTGCTTTGAACCCAGGCCGACAGAGACCGCAAAAGCATCCATGCTCAGGGCAATAGCGAGAATCAATACATCAAGCACATTAATTAGCCTCATCATTTCCAATTTGGCCCGCTGCACGCGACAGCCAGATAGAGCGAATATACGGCATTCTCGTGAATTAGTTGCGGCACGTCTGACACATGCTTGGGGCGAGGATGCTCGTGGGGTGAATATCGCAGATTGTCAGCAGAGGCCTGACTTGATCCGGGGCAAGCTGCCGGCCCGTTTCAAGGGCTGATAACCGGGACACTCACGGTACACCACCAAATACCGGCCACCGTAGACAAACTATGACAGGCTGTTGATTCCACACAATTTTGCCTGAGTGTACCGAACACTAACTAATTCAATATAATCAAAGACATAAGTATTAAACGCAGTTTTGTAATCAGCCGGTCGGGGGTTCGATTCCTCTCGCCAGCTCCAATATGCACAGGGTCTGTACCGGAGACATCCTTTACAGATCATACCGGGCACATGGTTTACAGTTCCTGTACAAACGGATTGGTGGCGGGCTCAACCCGCCCCACATCCTCATCAAAGAATCCCAGGTCATAATCCATAAAACTGACAAGCCAGATCTTGTCTTCGACGTCGCGTATAACCACTGTTTGCCACGCATTCCACGATTACCTGAAGTCACGCAGGCAACCAAATAGCGGAAATGGAGCCACGCCGGGCGAGCGAATGAGCGCCCGCTGTGTGTAACGCTGGGAACTTGGCCGAAACGAAACTGGCGGGCAGCACCCGGGAAATCTACTATTTGGGGTACCCATCTGGCGGGTGCCACTGTACAGGCGGATGACAATGACGAAGCAACAAAATAGCGAGCCGGCGATATCAAAAGCCCAGGTGCTGCAACGCGCCCGCGACCATCTCTTTCCCAACCGCATCGATGTACTGTCCTACCTGGGCGTGGACCTGGTGATAGGTCAACGTGAGGGTTACCGTTTCAAGGACCTGGACGGCCGTGAATTCATGGACTTTCACATCAACGGCGGTACTTACAGTCTCGGCCATCGCAATCCCGAATTGCTGAGCGCCTTGCGAGACTCCCTCGAATTTGCCGACGTGGGCAATCATCATTTCCCCAATCCCGCCAGGGCGGAGCTTGCGGAAAAACTTGCCCAGGCCACTGGCCTGCAGTACTGCGTATTTACCCCCAGTGGTGCGGAGGCCAATGACGTGGCGATCAAGTCGGCGCGCCGCTACACCGGGCGGCGCAAAATCGTTGCCCTGGAGCAGGGCTACCATGGCCGCTCCGGCCTGTCGGGTGCGGCCGGTGATGACTCCGTCGCCGCCTGGTTTGGCAGCGACTATCCCGGCGAATTTATCAAGGTCCCCTTCAACGACCCGGACGCCATGGAGCGGGCGCTGGCCGGCGAGGACGTCGCCGCCGTTCTGATGGAAACGATTCCCGCAACCAGCGGCTTTCCCATGCCGGACTCGGACTACCTGCCTGCCGTTCGCAGCCTGTGTGATCGCTTTGGCACGCTTTATATTGCCGACGAGGTGCAGGCCGGCATGGGCCGTACCGGGAAGCTCTGGGCAGTGGAGTGCTGGGGGGTCCAGCCGGATATTCTGATCACTGGCAAATGCTTGTCCGGCGGCCTGTACCCGGTTTCGGCGGCAGTGCTGTCGAGGGAGGTCGGTGCCTGGCTGGCCGAGGACGGTTGGGGCTATGTTTCGACGTTTGGTGGTGCCGAGCCCGGTTGTGCAGTGGGCTGCCGGGCGCTGGAGATATGTTCCGACCCGGCCACCCTGGCTAATGTTGAATCGGTGGCAGCCCGCATGGGTAAGGGGCTGGAAGATATCCGCAGCCGCCACCCCTTCCTGCTTGAAATTCGCCAGAAAGGGGTCGTCATGGGCCTGAAGTTCGATGCCCGTGATGGTGGTATGCAAATGACCGCTGCCCTGTTCCAGCATGGGGTGTGGGCCATGTTTGCCGGTTTTGACCGGTCGGTGCTGCAATGGAAACCCGGTATGCTGGTGGATAATCAGTACTGTGATGAAGCGCTGCAGCGTTTCGAGGACGCCCTGTCCAGCCTGACCAGAAGCAAGGGAAATGCCAATGGACGCTGACCAGTTCGAAGCCTTGCCGCGGGACACCCAGCTGCGGCTGCTCGGGGATCTGGGCAAGACTGCCCTGCCTCGCTGGGGGTTGGAGGGCGCCGAGCTGGAACTGATGAAGCACCGGGAAAACACGGTGATGAGAGTGACCACTGCGAGCGGTGAGCGCTATGCGATGCGCATTCATCGTCTGGGTTACCGCGATGACGCCGACCTGCATTCGGAATTGCTCTGGCTTGACTCACTGCGCAAGGCGGGCATCGCCACTACTGAGGCTGTCCGGGCCCTTGATGGCTCCCTGTTCGCCTCGGTGGCAACAGAGGCACTCTCCGAGGGGCGCCAGGTAGACCTGCTGTCATGGGTGCCCGGAAGCGCAATCGGGAGCATCGAGGAGGGGGTTGCGCTGCATGGAGCTGAACTGACGGCGGTCTACCAGAGCGCCGGTGAGCTCGCAGCGCGTATACACAACCATGGCCAAGCGTGGCAGCGGCCTCCGGGTTTCAGTCGATTGTCCTGGGATGAGAGCGGCTTCTTCGGCACCTCCGGTTCTGTATGTGGTTACTATGGAGACCTTGCCGAGCTCACGGCCGACCAACTGGAACTTTTGGACCAGGCGCGGGATATCTCGGCGGCTGCACTGGCGGGCTTTGGCAAAGCCCCGGATCGGTATGGCCTGGTACACGGCGACATGCTGCCTGAAAATCTGTTTTATGACGGTACCGAGCTGCGCCTTATCGACTGGGATGACACCGGCTTTGGCTGGCATGTCTACGACTTCGCGACCGCTTTATTTGCGCACCTGGGTCGCGAGACTTTCGAGCCGGCACTGGCGGCGATGGTCGAAGGCTACCGTCGCCACAGGCCGTTGCCGGATGAGCACCTGGCAATGCTGCCGATACTCATCATGGCGCGCGCACTGTCTTATGTTGGCTGGGCGCACACCCGCCGCGAAACAGCCGGCGAGCTGACACCGTTAATAATCGAGGTGTCATGCATGCTGGCACAACAGCTGGTCGATTCCAGTGCCCGGCAGTAAGCTCGTGACCAGACGCAATTATCAGTTGCGGACATCTGGAGAAACGCAATGAATTTTCATGTGAGATCGCGGGCGCTCAATCTGTGCCTTGCCGCGCGACACCAGTAGCAATCAAGTGGTCGGTATTGTCGACTTCTACGCCAACTTAGCTCGCCTTGCCGGAGTCGAGGGCGACCTCCCGAGCGATCGGGACATCGACAGTATCGACCAGACCGACCTGTTTCTTGGCAAGAGCGAAAAGTCGAAGCGTTAGCGCGTGATGCTTTTCTGCGACTCGGCCCTGCTCGCCGTGAAATGGCGCAAACACAGAGCCAGTACTGCCGCCCGATTTCCCGACCTGAAACCAGGGCAGGTAGAACCGGGGGACGCCGGGTAATATCTTCAATCACCTGAGCAGGTTGCACCGGAGCGCAAGCCCGTTAATCCATCGTCCCACACGGTAGCCAGTTTCGAGGGCCGGCCTGACTGTGGTAGGTCGGGTTTCTTTAGTGCCGAAAAAGCTGTCATCGGAGGGGTTGGAGAGACTCCTGTACTGTTGAAACCCGGCAATCATATCGAGTATTGGACAGTGCCTATAATGATCGTCCTTATCGTGTTCTTCAGTTCAGCTATCTCTCTGGCGGATTTCCTTTTTGGCCAGAATGCCTGGTGGCCGACATGCTCGATCACGTGCATCAACGCGTCATTAAGCTGGGGGGTCAGGGATTTCCCGCGGGCCTCGAAAGCGGTTTGCATAAGCCCGCCCAGGTCTGCGAGGCTGCGCTCGCGATGACAGGAGGCAGGGGACTGTTCATCGTGTATTTCCCGGTAGATCGCCCCCGCCAGCTTGCCGATGGAGTGGCCCCAGGCGAAGTAGGCGTCAATGCCGTTATTGACTACGTCCTCTAGTGAAGTGCCGCTGCCGATTCTCTTTCTTACCTGTTCAAGCAGCTGCGCGTTGGCCTGGGCCACCACGATATCGATCACCTCGGTTTTGTCCTTGAAGTGGCGATAGAAGGTTGGCCTCGATACGCCAGCGGCTTCCAGCAGTAGTGCCACTGAGAAGTTGTGGTAACCATGCCCTGCATAGACCTCGCCAGCCGCGGCAATGATCGCCGCCTTGATGGCCGCAGTGGAGGCCTCCGGGTCTCGCGGCCTGCCGCGCTTGCGTTTTTTCACTTTCACCTTACTGGGTGCCCCGGGCCAGTTCCAGGGCGGACACGGATCCGCCAAACCCGCTGCCGATAACCAGGTAGTCATAATCGAAAGCCATCGCCATCGCCTAGTATTGAACAATCTGTATTGAATCACCCCGGAAAGGGCGTGTTGTGCAAAGCTTGCAGTTAAAGTAACACGCATGTTAATATATGCGCAAGCCCAAGTGGTGAGCTATTGTCCGGTTCACTCCCAAGTCAGGTTGCCGCCATTATGAAAAAGAAAAGTAATAGAGAATCCGCCCTTGTATGCATGCTCGCCAGCACCCTTGTGGTGAGCGCCGCCATGCCTGCCCCCGCCAGCGCCGGCAAGCCCGGGCCGGCTGATAAAGCATTACTGGAGACTTCCTCGCGCGCGGCAGGTACCGACTACTATTTCCCCGGGGTCGATATCGATGCGCTGGAACAGGCGGATATACCCCAGAACTGCTTCTGGAAGGCGTGGTACTCGGGTAACTATTTCGCCTATAGCAAGACGGTGCCGATAGGCAGTGGCAACAACCCGGAAACCTGGGTGACGTACTCGCCGGCAAAATTCAAACTGCCTGCAGGTGCCACGCTCACTATCAAGGGCGACTACCCGCACGCTCGATATTTTGGCATTGATACCTACAGCGGACCGATCCCGGTCGATGCCATTTCCGGTTTCCGGATCGAGCCGGATCCGGGGGCGACCAACCCGTTCAGGCTGGGCGCGGACCGCAGCGCGAGTTCGCGCAGTTATACCCTCAAGCTGGTGGAACAAGTCAAACCCGGGAAGCCGGCGCCAAACACGCTCTATCTCAGGCCGGCACAGGCCACTAGCCTCGCCGGATATTCGCCGGAGCTGAGGTTGCGCACCTACTTTCCCGACCGGGGCCAGGATGTACTCGGTGGCGTCGCTTACCCCAGGCTCGATTCGCTGGCGCTTGCCGATGGCCGGGTGATAACCGGTGAAGACAATATCTGCCGGAGTATCAATCTGAACACCACCCTGGGCGATCTTTCAGAGACCGCAATTCCCCTTAGGATCCTGAATACACTCATATCGATCGCGCCGAACCCTGCCAGGGCGCCCGCGCAGGAAACCCCGCTCTGGGAGCGGTTCTTCAATATTTCCTATTCGCTTTTCGGTCTGTTTTTGTTGCCCGGCGGTGAGGAAATGCGAGCGCAGATTCCGGTTCCAAAACCCGATGGCGGTGGCGGCGGCTCCCTGGCGGGAACCGTGGCGAACGCTTATGTCGCCACCTACTTGTCACATGAGACCCCGGAGCGGGAGATAGCGGTCACGCGAGTCAGGGTTGCCAACACTCCCCGCACCTTCGATAACCCGCAAGTACTGGAGGCTCCTGAGCCATTGCAGGCCCAATACTGGTCTATCTGCTCCAATGTCGACGTCGCCGGCAACGGGCTCACTGCCGAAGGTTTCCCGACGGGCGTGCGCCAGGGCATGTGCCACAACGACGAGACAGTGGTGCTGAACAAGGATCGCTATACCCGCATCGTCCACAGCCAACCCCAAAATCGGCCGAAGAACGCGAGCAATGAATGTGGATGGTCCTGGCTCAACAGCGGTCCGGGCGATCAACTGGGCCGTCCGGTGGTCCAGCTGATCGTTCGCCCGGGGCTGGCCGGGGAGGAGGGCTTTGTCGAGAACTCCACCAACGTCAAATACCCCGGAACCGAGGCGGAGATAATGGGCGACTACCTGCCGGTTACCGAGTACATGTCGCGCGCTGAATTTGAGGCGCTGGGCTGTGATCAGCAAGGCTACGCCCAGCCCGCCGGACGCCCTGATCTGCCGGCGCCGGTCTGGGGTACGCAACAGACGATCAAGCCGGCCTACCCGGTTATCCAGCTGCCGGAAAATGTGGAGTTGCCCAAGAGCGTTTTCGGGATGTTGAAATTGCTCAGGGAATTGTCGCAGCGGCATTGATCCTGGATCCGATCGAGCAGTAGTTTCCGTGCATCCGGCCGTCCCCGTATGCGATTGGACAAGGTCAGGCGGGAGAGCGTCAGGTTTCTGGCAGGGCGGTCAGTGCATTGCCCTGCACCCTCGCGACGATAAAATCCACGGCGACTTTAACCTTTGGCACACCGTAGCGCTGCCTTTGATACAACAGGTACACCGCCAGATCAGTGTTCTGGGTGACGTGCACCACAGGATCAAAGAATAATTCCTGCAATTGGCCGCGCTGCAGGTAGTGCTCGAGCGACCAGCGGGGCGCCAGCAGTATTCCCTGTCCCGCAACGGCCTTGTCTGCCAGCCATCTCCCGCTGTTTGACACCGCCACTGGCGGCGCTGACACCTTCTGCCATTGGCCGTTTATCTCGCATATCCACGGCGTTGGCCCCGTCGGGGTACGAAAATACAATCCCTGGTGGTCAACCAGCTCCAGCGGGTTCCTGGGCGTACCCATGCGGGCAAGATAGCCCGGTGACGCCACCGGAATGAACCGGTTGCTCATCAACTTGATTGCCAGCACGCGCTCATTGGGTGCGTAGCCGCCGCGAATGGCAATGTCGACATCATCCCGACCCAGCGTGGACAACTCGTCACTGAGGCTCACGTCCAGAACAACATCGGGATACAGCCGGCTGAATTCGTCCAACAGGGGTAACAGGATGCGCTCACCAAACCCGACGGTGGAGCTGATACGCAACTGGCCCATGGGCCTGGCCTGGTAGCTGCGAACCGATTCATCGCTTTGCTCCAGCTGGCCCAGGATATCTCGCACCTGCTCATGATAGCTCCGCCCGATTTCTGTCAGTTGTACGGCGCGGGTCGAACGTTTCAGCAAAGTGGCGCCGAGGCTTTTCTCGAGATCGGCAACCCTGCGCGATAAAGAGGAGGCCGGCACCGAGAATAACCGCGCCGCTTTGGTGAAACTGCCCGTTTCGACGACTGCGCAGAAGTACCTTAAAGCCCGTAACTGATCCATGGCCTGCTCCGATTGATGGCAATTATTGTCTTTATAGCATTAATAAAACGCTTTTATGGCTATATATGTGATCTTTTTGCGCTGGAATAATGCCCGGGTCAACGTAGTGAAAGCGCCTGAGCTTATCCGGCACTAAGCTGTTCCAATCGCAAGGAGATTCAACAATGAGCACCTACACCGCAATCAAATTGATCGCCCGGCCCACCCCCGGCCCCGTCAGCCCCGATCTGTTCGAGGTCGTACAAACGGAAATACCCCAGGCGGGCCCCGGCCAGATACTGGTCAAACAAACCCATATGTCCCTGGATCCCGCCATGCTGGGCTGGATGAGCCCGGACCCCGAGAGCTATATTCCCCCGGTCGAGCTCGGTGCCGTGATGCGCTCATCTGGCCTGGGCGAGGTGGTGGAGAGTAACCACCCGGACTTTGCCGTGGGCGATCGTGTCATGGGCATGATGGGCTGGACGGAATACTGCCTGAGCACCGGGCAGGGTCTGAACAAGGTGCAGCCCGGCCTGGATGCGGAAACCGTGCTTTCCGTCTTCGCACTGCCCGGACTCACCGCTACCCAGGGGCTTTTTCATGTCGGGCACCCCAAGGCTGGCGAGACGATTGTCGTCAGTGGCGCCGCCGGGTCGGTGGGATCCATTGTCGGCCAGTTAGCCAGGGCCGAAGGCCTGAACGTTATCGGCGTGGCCGGCGATGATGAGAAATGCAAGTGGCTGGTGGATGAGCTGGGCTTCGACGGCGCTATCAATTACAAGACAGACGACCTGGCAGCCAGGCTGGCTGCCCTGGCACCCGGCGGCATCGACATCTACTTCGAAAACACCGGCGGCCCGATCCAGCACGCGGTGTTTGAAAAGATGAATGCCCACGGCCGTATAGTTGTGTGTGGCATGATCGCTGATTACAGCAAAGCCCAGCCGGATGCGGGCCCCAACTGGATACCAATCATCAAAAAACGCCTTACTATCCAGGGCTTCACCATGCCGGACCACCTGGCGGAAGCGCCCGCGCTGCTGGCCAAACTGACACCCTACGTGATGGCCGGAAAAATCAAATACCGCTGCCACGTGCTTGAGGGGCTGGAGTCGGCCATTGGCGGCCTGAATCTGTTCTTTACCGGTGCCAACAAGGGCAAGTTGATCGTCAAGCTTTAAGCGCCCGCTAACTGACTGTCGTTCCCGGGGAGAACATCGGGAATGACAATCAGAAGAGCGCGGCGTACGATAGATGCGAAGGTAACACGATTCATCAAAAAGCCGACATCCGGGGCCGGACTATAGTTGCTGTATCCGGTCCCACCAGGTAATGAATGGAGTCAGCTGAAAATGAGTACCGTAATGATATCCGGCGCTTCCTCAGGTATCGGCGAAGCGCTCGCCAAAGAGTTTGCCACCGGTGGCAATGATCTCATACTGGTTGCGCGCAGCGCGGACAAGCTGGAGCGTCTGGCGCAGCAGCTCGAGTCTGAAAATCAGGTGCAGGTATGGGTTGAGCCTGCGGACCTGGCGCGACGCGGGGCGGCGAAAAAACTTGCCGCAGCAGTGCGCGACCGGGAGCTTGAAGTGGACATTCTGGTTAACTGCGCAGGTGTCCTCGAGCACGGCCGCTTCGCCCGGATACCGGCCAAAACCCACCAGAGCCTCATCGACCTGAATATCAGTGGCCTCACGGCCATGCTGAGCTATTTCCTGCCGCCCATGATCGAGCGGGGCAGGGGGCGTGTCCTGAATGTCGCTTCCATTGCCGGTTACCAGCCCGTGCCGAGCCTGGCCACCTATGCCGCCACCAAGGCCTATGTCCTGTCACTGAGCGAATCGCTGTCGGAAGAACTGGCAGGGACAGGTGTTACCGTCACCGCCCTGTGTCCCGGCTTTACCGCCACCAATATGGTCAGTACTGCCCAGGAAAAGAGCCGTGGGCTGAAAATTCCCGATTTTATGATCGCTGAGGTCGAAGACGTCGCCGCGCAGGGCTACAAGGCCTGTCTCAAAGGCGAGGTGATCTGTGTGCCCGGGGCAGTGAACATCGCTGCGACATCAGTCGGAAGAGCCATGCCCAAGTGGTTGCTGCGTCGAATCTGGGGAGCGATCGGGCGTCACACCCTCGGTTGAGCCACGCCACGCGAGAACTGACCAGGAATTTGGGAGACTAATATTCGCAAGGTGACATCCACGGCATTGCTGGGGGAAGGGATTCTGGCCTGACTGAGTTTAATCGTTCGAGGCGAGCAGATGCAGTACAGGTGTAACCGTGCTGAACAAGGCACTGTTTTTGGTAAAAGGCATTATTTTCACATACTCCCGCCGCTTGTTTTCTATCAGCAGATTAGCCAGGGAGATTTGTCCGTCTATTCTTCTCGAGATGGTATTGTCGCACCCTAGACTATCTTTGCCCTTCTGTACCAAAGCCATGATAAGCAGCAACTCATGTTGTCCGAAATGGATGGTGGCGCCCTTCGTGCTGTAATCAAGAATTTTCATTGGATCTCCCGCGTGCTGAATGTTCCCTGGCGCTGCGAAAATCGGTGGGCGTTATGCAGCGAGTGCCCCCATATCCCCCGGTAGTAGCTCAAGCTGGAGCCCTGGTCGGGGTAAACTGCCTGACGGGTAATCTCCGCCAGGAAACTCGTTAAACGCAGCCTGTGAGTGCAGGCGTATCCGGCGCAGATCATCCGGGCCTGATCTAAGACCCGGTGACCTATGAGTCCGCCAATGTCGCGCTGCAGATATTGCAGAAATTTACACGGGCTTGGATTGTCCAATTGTACGGGGAATGATGTATGTCGTCTGTCTGCTGGCGTACATAGCTGACGGTAGGTGAGAGCGCTCGCATGCTACGACTACCGCAGGCCTGCTGGCTGCTGACTCATTATTGTGCGGTAGCTGGCCTTGTCGGCGGCGTAGCATACGCAGGCAGCGGCCTTCAGGCCGGCGCGGTAGTCGATTTTATTTTCAGTCGCAAATAAAAGCCTTCGCGTGGCCTGCAAGCTCAACTGACCCTTTCACTGCTATTGCCAATCCATTTCAGTTCGCTGTATTTAATCACTGGCCTTTTGCCATTTCGTTCGCGCTGCATCATGAACCGGCGCAGCTCAATGGCATCGTTTTCTCTCTTTTCCCTGATGGCGTCGATCTGCTCTGGAATGGTGTCAAATAAACGTTGAAGAGCGAGCCGCCTCTTCTCTGCGCGGTTGTAAACGGTTCCGGCTGTGCCGTTATCCAAGGCCGGTATGTTCGTGGTTATTTTTGACATAAAAATCCTGTCCAAATCATGAATGGATGACTGCGAAGTACAGTCATAAATCTGTGGGTAAAGAAAATGTGTCATTACGACAACGACCAAAATCGATTCTGTGCGGGACCGAACACACACTGACTCTGAATTGGGACAGCTGCTCTTTTGCCGGGTTTTTTCTGTAAATACGCAGGCCAGTCCTTAAGCGAACTCCGTACAGCTTCCCAACCGGACTTGTTCCAGCCCCGCCAGGTTGGTCGACAAGCACAGCCGTAAGTCGTATTGGTTCTGGCTGAAAAACGGGTGATCCTATCTGCGCCGTTTAGCCGCGTCTGTACGCTACTGTACATAAGGTGGATGAGGGTAGACAATATCCATTCAGCGGATGATATGGCAACGTAGGTGATTGTTTCATTTATAAAAATTGGCCCAGAGGTACCATATGCCGGATTCCCATAACCCGCGCCAGAATCACCTGCTCGACGCTTTGCCTGCAGCGGAACGCAAACGCCTCTTTCCCCATCTGGAACTGGTTCCAATGCCCCTGGGCCATTCGGTATGTGAGCCGGGCATGGTGATGCGCCACGTCTATTTTCCCACTACCGCCATCGTGTCTCTACTCTATGTCATGGAGGATGGTGCCTCCGCCGAAATCGCTGTGGTCGGCAACGAGGGAATTGTCGGCGTGTCGCTGTTCATGGGCGGGGAAACCACCACCAGTCGCGCGGTGGTACAGAGCGCAGGCCACGCCTACCGGCTGGCGGGACAACTGCTGAAAGACGCGTTCTTTCTCGCCGGGCCGTTGCAGCGCCTGTTGCTGCGCTACACCCAGGCCCTGCTGACCCAGATGTCGCAGACCGCCGTGTGTAACCGTCATCACAAATTGGACCAGCAACTGTGCCGCTGGCTGCTGCTCAGCCTGGACCGCCTGCCCTCGAACGAGCTGACCATGACACAGGAACTGATCGCCAATATGCTGGGTGTACGCCGCGAGGGAGTCACCGAGGCGGCCGGTGAATTGCAGCGCGACGGGTTGATAAAGTACAGCCGCGGCAAGATCATCGTGTTGGACCGGCCCGGCCTTGAGGCACGGGTCTGCGAGTGTTACCAGGTGGTCAAGGCGGAGTTTGATCGCTTGCTCCCGGAGCACTATGTTCTTTGACCAGTGCGCTCAAGTATTTACGCTGATCGGCTTGAAACCTGCTAATATCGCGTCAGCGTTACCGGAACACCTGCCGCGGTGAAAGAAGAGCGGCTCAACTCACTTTGACTTTTCTCCAGCACCTGGCTGCCCGGGTGGCGGCAATCGTCCCAAGTCATTTCTCGATTCGGTAACTCGATCATTACCTTCGCATTATTCAGCAGTGAGGTACGAAGGAAAACAAGTCACCCTATCACTTCTCCGAGATCCTGAGCACCGCTCCCGGGCGCAAAGCCTGGCATGCGCCGAGTGTTCCGATCATCGCCCTCGTGGTTTCGTGTCACCGTTAGCAAAGCAACCCGTTCATTGAGCGGGCGGGAGAATAGTGTGAGAACAGCGCGGACAGAGGAAGAATCGAACCACCCTGGATTTTGGCGCCGACTGAGGGCTGCCGTGACGAAGTCACTTCCAGGCGCGAGTGACGCACCGGGTCAGTTTTTCAATGATGAACCGCCGCTGCGGGCGGAGTTGTTCAGTGCCGATCAGATGCAGCAGCATGGCGTGCGGCTCGCATCTGCTCATCGCCTGACGTCGGCAGGCGTGCCGGACCAACTGCTGGCGCGACTGGCCGCAAACGAGGGTGTTTTGACCGAAACCTGCAGGCAGCTTGCGCTGGCGGTCGAGGCGAGCCACCGCGTCACGCCTGCCGGCGAGTGGCTGCTTGACAATTTTTATCTCATCGATGAGCAGATCCGCACCGCCAGGAGACATCTTCCCAAGGGTTACAGCCTGGAACTGCCGAGCCTGGCTGATGGCGCTTCCGCCGGTTTGCCGCGAGTATACGATATCGCCCTGGAGACCATCGCTCACGGCGACGGGAGGGTGGCCCCGGACAGTCTCAGCAGTTTCGTCACCGCCTACCAGACCTTCACCCCACTCCGGCTCGGTGAGTTGTGGGCCATACCCATCATGCTGCGTCTCGCGCTGATCGAAAATCTGCGCCGCATCGCGGTGCGTATCGCCGCCGGGGTAGCTGATCGGGATCTGGCTGTCGACTGGGCAGATAAGCTCACCCTGATCGCCCATCGGGATCCCAAAAATCTGGTCCTGGTAATTGCCGACATGGCGCGATCGGATCCTCCAATGAGCACGCCCTTTGTGTCAGAACTGGCCCGTCGCCTGCAGGGGCGGGGGCCGACCCTGGCATTGCCCTTGACCTGGATCGAGCAGCAGTTGGCCGAGTCAGGGCTGAACATCGAGCAACTGGTGCGCGCGGGAAACCAGCAGCAGGCCGCGGAGCAGGTGTCCGTGAGCAATAGTATTGGCAGCCTGCGCCTGCTCGCGAACATCGACTGGCGTGAATTTGTCGAGGCCATGAGCGTAGTCGAACGAACACTGCGCACGGACCCGGGTAATGCCTACGCCGCTATGGACTTTGCCAGCCGCGACCGCTACCGGCATGTCATCGAGGAAGTCGCCAGGGACAGTGGTCTCTCAGAGGCGGCGGTCGCCGGCCATGCCATCGAGCTTGCCAGGTTGGCCGCAGTCCGCCTCCCGGACGACCACAGAACAGGCCATGTCGGGTATTACCTGATCGATCGGGGTCGTCTCGATTTGGAAGGGACAACGGAGGCACGTGTGTCCCCGGTTGCGATTTTGCGGCGGTTGGCAGCCCGATTTCCCCTGCAACTTTATCTCGGGGCGGTTTCTTTCATCACGCTGCTCCTGTCCACCGGCCTGCTGGCCGAGGCTCGCGCCAATGGTTCGCCCGATTGGATACTGCCAGTGCTGGGCATCCTCGCGCTGTTGGCCACCAGCCAGTTGGCCGTGACGCTGGTGAACTGGGTGGTGACTTTGCTGGCTTCGCCGCATCCTCTGCCGCGTATGGATTTTTCCGAAGGCATTCCGGGAGACATGCAGGCTCTGGTGGTAATCCCCACCATGCTTACCAGCCGCAGCAACATCGAGAACCTGGTCGAAGCCCTGGAAGTCCGGTTTCTGGCCAATCGCGACGTGAATCTTCGCTTTGGCCTTTTGACTGACTTTGTCGACGCGCCCGAGGAAATACTGCCCCAGGACTCACCGTTACTGGAACTTGCCCAAAAGCGGATCGAAGCCCTGAATACACAGTATGCCAGCGAGGAGAGCGACGTTTTCTTTCTGTTTCATCGCCCGCGCCACTGGAATTCCCATGACCTGATCTGGATGGGTTACGAGCGCAAGCGCGGCAAGCTGGCGGACCTGAACAGGCTGCTGCGGGAGGGCGAGCGTGATGGTTTCTCCCTGGTGGTGGGCGATGCCGCTGGTCTGGCCGGTGTCAAGTATGTGATCACTCTGGACACGGACACCCAGCTGCCCCGGGATACCGCGCGCCAGCTGGTCGGCACCATGGCGCACCCCTTGAACCGTCCCGTCTACGACGAGTCCCTGCAGCGGGTCGGCGCGGGGTACGGCATTTTGCAGCCACGTCTGAGTGCGAGCCTGCCAGATGGCCACCAGTCACGCTATGCGCGATTGCATGGCGGTGAACCGGGTATCGATCCCTATACCCGCGCTGTCTCCGACGTCTACCAGGACGCGTTTCAGGAGGGCTCGTTCATCGGTAAAGGGATTTACCAGGTCGATGCATTCGAACAGGCCCTCAAGAACCGTTTTCCAGAGAACCGGATACTCAGCCACGATCTTCTGGAGGGCTGTTACGCCCGTTCCGGGCTGTTGAGCGATGTGCAGTTGTATGAGGAATATCCCGCCCGCTACGGCGCCGACGTCAATCGACGCCACCGCTGGATTCGCGGCGATTGGCAACTGGCGCCCTGGCTGCTGACTAAAGTACCGGGACCTGAAGGTCGGCGCGTGAAGAGTCCGCTCTCGGCACTGTCGCGCTGGAAGCTGTTCGACAATCTGCGTCGTAGTCTTGTTCCTGCCGCGTTGACACTGCTGTTGCTGTTGGGATGGACGGTGCTTTCATCCGCATGGTTGTGGACTCTGGCGGTCCTGGGCGTGCTCCTGCTCCAACCCGCGCTGGCCAGCCTGCTTGAGGTACTGCGCAAACCCCACGATATACGAGCGGGCCAGCATCTGACTAGCGTGACCCACGCGTCCGGGCAGCGTTTCGTTCAGGCCGGCTTCGCCCTTGCGACACTGCCCTATGAAGCGTTTTACAGCCTGGATGCGATCCTGCGTACCCTCTGGCGCCTGTTGATCACGCAGCAACGTTTGCTCGAGTGGAATCCCTCGGGTGACCAGGAGCGCCTGAGCCGTACCGATTTCCTCGCCGCGCTTCGCGCCATGTGGTTTGCCCCGGTGCTCGCCATCTGCGCGGTTATCTGGCTGGCCCTGTCCAGCCCGGCCGTACTCCCCGTGGCGGGCCTGTTCCTGGTTCTGTGGCTGGGCTCTCCCGCCATTGCCTGGTGGATCAGTCTGCCAATGGTAAACCGCGAGCCCAGCCTGACGGCGCAGCAGACCCGTTTTCTTCGGAAAATCGCCCGCAAGACCTGGGCATTTTTCGACACTTTCGTAGGCCCACAGGATCATTGGCTGCCGCCGGACAACTACCAGGAATCCCGCGATGAATTGCTGGCTCATCGTACTTCACCCACCAACATCGGAATGGCGCTGCTGGCCAATTTGAGTGCCCACGATTTCGGCTACATCCCAACCGGAGAGCTCGTCGAACGCACCACCCAGACCCTGGACACCATGGCGGAACTGGAGCGCTACCGAGGGCACTTCTACAACTGGTACGACACGCAATCCCTGCGGCCGCTGCACCCCACTTATGTCTCAACCGTTGATAGTGGCAACCTGGCAGGTCATCTGTTGACCTTGCGCGCGGGCCTGTTGGCGTTGATCGATAGCCCGATTCTGGAGCCCCGCTGGTTGGAGGGGTTGAGCGATACCCTGGAAATACTGTTGGATGAGGTGGGGGAAGTGGCGCCGGCGACGCTGACTGAATTCTGCGCCGTCATCGACGCCGCGCGTGAAACCGGGCCGACGATGCTCGCAGCAACGCAACTGCTGCTGGACAATCTGGTGCGGTTGGCCGAGGCGACCGTCGCGGAACTGGGCGGTGAAGCCCGGGGCAAGTCTGCCTGGTGGGCGCAGGCACTGGCCACACAATGCCGGGCCTTCAACGACGACCTGGGGTTTCTCACACCCTGGAGTGTGCTGACCGCGTCCCTGGACGGGGACGACGACCTTACCGAGCTCTCTGTGATGCCAACCTTGCGCACCCTGGCGGGGCTGGAGGAGACGCAAGCGGCTGCTGTCGCCTGCCAATATGGGGTGACGCCCGAACAGGAGGTGTGGTTGCAACCGCTGGATCCGCATGTCGCACAGGGCAGCGAGCGCGCCCGGTTGCGTATTGCGGCAATCCAGCGCCTTGCTTTGCAAACCGGCGAATTCGCGAATATGGAATACGGCTTCCTGTATGACAAGGAATCGCGTCTGCTCAGCATCGGTTACAGTGTGGAAGAACGGCGCCGGGACCCAAGCTGTTACGATCTGCTGGCCTCGGAAGCCCGTTTGAGCGTGTTCGTCGGTATCGCCCAGGGGCAGTTGCCCCAGGAGAGCTGGTTCGCCCTCGGGCGCTTGCTTACCAATCCGGGCGGCGAGCCCATTCTGCTGTCGTGGAGCGGCTCCATGTTCGAGTACCTGATGCCGCAACTGGTAATGCCAAACTACGAGCATACGCTGCTCGACCAGACCGCAAGGGCAGTGGTGGAGCGACAGATCGAGTATGGTCAGCAGTGCGACCTGCCATGGGGCATGTCGGAGTCCGGCTACAACACGGTGGATGGCCATCTCAACTACCAGTACCGCGCCTTCGGCGTGCCTGGCCTGGGGTTGAAACGCGGGCTGGCTGAAGACCTGGTGGTCGCGCCCTATGCGTCGGCACTCGCGCTGATGGTCGCGCCAGAGGCAGCTTGCCTAAATTTGCAGCGCCTGTCTGCCAGTGGGGTGGAAGGGCAGTTCGGCTTTTACGAGGCGGTCGACTACACCCCGGCACGACAGAGACGTGGCGAGAAACATGCCGTGCTGCGCTCCTACATGGCGCATCACCAGGGCATGAGTCTGCTCTCCCTGAGCTATCTGCTGCTGGATCGTCCGATGCAGAAACGCTTTACTTCCGATCCGCTGTTTCAGGCCGCACTACTGCTGTTGCAGGAACGGATCCCCAGGACCTCCGCATTCCATGTACATGGCGCCGAGCTGACCGGCGTCGAGTCGGGTGCGGACAGCCCGCAGATGCCGATACGGGTGCTCGACAACCCCGACACACCGGTCCCGGAAGTGCAGTTGCTGTCCAATGGCCGCTATCACGTGATGCTGACCAATGCAGGTGGTGGCTACAGCCGCTGGAATGACCTGGCCGTGACGCGCTGGCGTGAAGATGTCACCCGCGACTCCTGGGGCACGTTCTGTTACCTGCGCGATGTATCGGCGCAGGGGAAGAGTAGTGCGGCCTGGAGCGCCACGCACCAGCCCACTTTGCGGCGCTCGGAACACTACGAAGCGATCTTTTCGGAAGGGCGCGCGGAGTTCCGCCGTCGCGATGGCGATATTGACACCTACACCGAAATCGTCGTTTCGCCGGAAGACGATATCGAATTGCGCCGGGTGCACATCACCAATCTCTCGACCACGCGCCGGACGATCGAAGTCACGAGTTACGCGGAGGTGGTGCTGGCGACACCTGCCGCCGATGCTCTTCATCCTGCCTTCAGCAACCTGTTCGTGCAAACCGAGATAGTCGATGCGCGCCGCGCGATTCTGTGCACGCGCCGGCCCCGCTCTCGCGACGAGCGGGTCCCCTGGATGTTTCACCTGATGGCCGTACATGGCGCGGCGGCTGGCGAGACCTCCTACGAAACTGACCGCGCGCAGTTCATCGGTCGCGGCCGCAACCTGGGGGAGCCGCAGGCGATGGACCTCAATGCCACGCTGTCCGGCAGCCAGGGCTCCGTGCTGGATCCGGTGGTCGCCATACGCTGCCGGATCACTCTGGAGCCGGAGCAATCGGCCAGGGTAGACCTGGCTTACGGCATTGGTGACAGCCGCGACGCGGCCCTGGGGCTGGTCGAGAAATACCAGGATCAGCGCCTGGCAGATCGCGTCTTCGATCTGGCCTGGACCCACGCACAGGTCGTGCTGCGGCAGATCAACGCCGCGGAATCCGATGCACAACTCTACGGCCGCCTGGCCAGCTCGGTAATCTACGCCCACGCCTCTCTTCGTGCCGATCGCAGTTTGCTCATGAAGAATCGGCGAGGGCAATCTGGCCTCTGGGGTTATGCCATTTCCGGTGATCTGCCCATCGTCCTGCTGCGCATAGCCGATCTGGCCAATATCGAACTGGTGCGCCAGCTGATACAGGCCCATGCCTATTGGCGACTGAAGGGACTGGCGGTGGACCTGGTGATCTGGAACGAGGACCGCGCCGGCTACCGCCAGGCGTTGCAGGACCACATCCTGGGATTGGTGGCGGTGGGTCTCGAAACACAGTTGATGGAGCGGCCGGGGGGTATCTTCATCCGCTCGGCGGACCAGATATCGGAGGAAGACCGCACGCTGTTCCAGACCGTTGCGCGAGTCGTCCTCAGCGATAGCCGGGGGACACTGGCCGAACAGATCAATCATCCCCTGCCTGTGCAGGTGCGTGTGCCGCGCCTGAAACCTGTCAGGGCCAGGCAGGACGAGGGGCCGGTAAGCACTGAGCCGCCGCCGCGCGCCTTGATCCTCGCCAACGGCATCGGAGGTTTCACTCCGGACGGGCACGAGTACGTCATAACCACCACACCCACGGTAGTTACGCCGGCGCCCTGGGTAAACGTCCTGGCCAACTCCCACTTTGGTAGCGTCATCTCGGAGAGCGGACAGTCCTATACCTGGGGCGAGAACGCCCACGAGTTCCGGCTCACCCCCTGGCACAATGACCCGGTGTCCGATCCGGGCGGAGAGGCTTTCTATCTGCGCGACGAGGAAACTGGCCAGTTCTGGTCGCCCACGCCCCTGCCCAGGCGCGGCGCCACGCCTTACGTCAGCCGGCATGGTTTTGGCTACAGCGTGTTCGAGCATAGCGAGGGAGGAATCCGCACCGAGCTCTGGGTTTATGTGGCTATCGATGCCGCGGTAAAGTTTTCGGTGCTAAAAGTGCGTAACACCTCAGGCCGGCCGCGGCGGCTCTCGGCCACCGGCTATGTGGAATGGGTGCTGGGTGGCCTGCGGCCGGACTCTGCCATGCATGTGGCCACCGAGGTCGATCCTCACAGCGGCGCGCTCTATGCTAGCAACCCCTACAACTCGGATTTTCCCGATCGACTCGCCTTCTTCGATGTTGACGACGCGCATCGGACTTTCACCTGTGATCGCACGGAGTTCATCGGCCGCAACGGCAGCATGGGGGACCCGGCAGCGATGGGGCGCACCCATCTGTCCGGGCAGCTGGGCTGCGGACTGGACCCCTGCGCCGCGATTCAGGTGGCCTTCGATCTGGCCGACGGACAGGAACGGGAGATCACCTTTCGACTCGGGGTGGGAGGAATGACGACGGGTGACGACCTGCACCCCAGTGCTCACCAGCTCGCCCGCCGTTTTCGCAGCGCCTATGCCGCGTTGCGGGCCCTGGAAGGGGTCTGGCAGTACTGGAACCACACCCTCGGCGCTGTCCAGGTGGAGACACCGGACCAGTCGCTCAACGTGCTGGCCAACGGCTGGCTGCTCTACCAGACCCTGGCCTGCCGGATGTGGGCGCGCAGCGGCTTCTATCAATCGGGAGGTGCCTTCGGCTTTCGCGACCAGTTGCAGGACGCCATGGCGTTGGTGCACTGTGAGCCCGGGCTTCTTCGATCCCAACTGTTGCTGTGCGCGGGCCGCCAGTTCCCGGAGGGTGACGTGCAACACTGGTGGCACCCACCCTCCGGCCGGGGTGTGCGCACCCATTGTTCCGATGACTATTTATGGCTGGTCCTGGCTACCTGTCGCTACGTGCTGTGCGTCGGCGACACCGGCGTGTTGGATGAATCCGTTGCCTTCCTGGAGGGCCGTCCGCTCAACCCGGACGATGAATCCTATTATGATCTGCCGGGCCAATCCGGGGACATGGCGAGCCTCTACCAGCACTGTGTGCGGGCCATCCGGCACGGACTGAGGTTTGGCGCGCAGGGCCTGCCGTTGATCGGCTCCGGTGACTGGAACGATGGCATGAACCGTGTTGGCATCGAGGGCAAGGGCGAGAGTGTGTGGCTGGGCTTCTTCCTGCACGAGGTACTGCAGCAGTTTGCGCCGGTAGCGCTCAGACACGACGATCCCGAGTTCGCCGAATTCTGTGTGAACCAGGGCAAGCACCTGGCCGACAACCTGGACCAGAACGGTTGGGACGGCGCCTGGTATCGCCGGGCCTGGTTCGACGATGGAACGCCACTGGGCTCAGTCGACAGTAGCGAGTGTCGCATCGATTCCATTTCCCAGAGCTGGTCTGTGCTGTCCGGTGCGGGAGCCCCCGATCGCGCGCGCATGGCCATGCAGGCGGTGTACGAGCGGTTGGTGCGGACTGACGACGCTCTGGTCCAGTTGCTCGACCCCCCATTCGATAAATCGGACCTGGATCCCGGTTACATAAAGGGATACGTGCCGGGCGTGCGCGAGAACGGCGGCCAATATACCCACGGCGCGATCTGGGCGGCGATGGCTTTCGCGGCTCTGGGAGACAACAAACGCGCCTGGGAGCTCACCACCATGATCAACCCCGCCAACCATGCGAATACCCCGGAGTCGGTAGCCACCTATAAAGTGGAGCCCTACGTCATGGCGGCTGACGTCTACGCCGTGACGCCCCACACCGGCCGCGGCGGCTGGACCTGGTACACCGGCTCAGCCGGCTGGATGTACCGGCTTATTGCGGAATCCCTGCTGGGCCTGCGCCTGGAGGCTGACAGGCTGTATGTCATGCCCTGTCTGCCCGAACACTGGGGTGGCCTGAAAATCCACTACCGCTTTCGCGAGACGGTTTACCACATCGCGGTCCTGCAGAAGCAGGTCGGGGGTTCGGGCAGGTGCGGCTTATTGAGCGTGGCGGTTGACGGCGTCGAGCTGGATGACCATGGGATTCCGCTGGTGGATGATCGTCGCGAGCATTCTGTGGTGGTGCAGGTAGCTGTCGCATAAACTTGTTATCCAGCCATAATCCACCAAGGAGTGGGCCTATGTGGTTACAAACATCCTGTGACCTGGTATTCGAGATCGCCATACCCACGCCCTTTGTGCTGATGCTGCGCCCTCGCAGCGGGGCGCAGCAGTGGATCGCCAGCGAACAGTACCGCCTGTCTCCCAGCGTCCCCGTTTTCGAGTTCACTGATGGCTATGGCAACCTGTGCCAGCGGCTGGTGGCCCCGGCGGGGGTTTTCCGGGTACACACCGCGGCGGAGGTGATGATCTCCGATACCGTGGACCGGGCGCCGGGAGCGCCGTTTGTCGATGTCCAAAACCTGCCGGATTCGATACTTGGCTACCTGCTGCCCAGTCGCTATTGCGAATCAGATCGGTTTGGCCAGATGGCTAACGAGATTACCGCGGGTCAGCTGCCCGGTTATGACCAGGTAGCCGCCATCGAGAGCTGGCTGCGCGATAACATTCGCTTTGAACCCTACAGCGGCGATATTCATGTATCGGCGATCGAGGTCAACGCCCGGCAGTGGGGGGTTTGCCGGGACCTGTCGCACCTCGGGATTGCCCTGTGCCGCAGTCTCAGCATCCCCGCCCGGATGGTGGTGGGCTACCTCTACGGCCTGCAACCCATGGATCTGCATGCCTGGTTTGAGGCCTATGTGGGCGGGCGCTGGTACTCTTTCGATGCAACCCAGTGGCAGACGAGCGGCGGTTACGTGGCGATCGGCTACGGGCGCGACGCCGCCGACGTGGCGGTCTACAACCAGTTCGGCCCGCCGCTGTTTCCCGCCGGGCAGCAGGTCAGTGTCACACTCGGGGCGCCGCGCATTGATGCGGTTGAATGAACTCGATCGAAGTGGCGCGGATTACCCGCTGCGGCGCTGATCCGGCGAGGCGGTGTCAGGCGTCCTTGATGATAAACGGAACGTGTCCGCCGGCCTGCTTCTTGTCCCGCTTGGCGGCTTTCTTTTCCTTGGCCGTGAGGACGGACTGCTTTTTGGATTCCTTGTTGCTGCGCTGGATTTTCGACATGGTGGTGACTCCTGGCCCGAACCGGGCGTGCATGGCAATGGTGGAGACTGCCGACTGTTTGCCTGGCGCAGCGCCCACGGTGAGCCTTGATGCATGACTACTATAGACCTCCAGGGGCATGAAATCCGGTTTTATTTGGCGACCCTGAAACTCGCGTCGCCGGCCGGTTCGGATCGTCCAGACCCCGGGGGGCGGTTCCGGTTCACGTCACGATCCCGGGATGGCCGGTAACACGCAGCGACGAATGCAGCCTGAATCGACTTGCCCGGGCACGTGAGGCGGCGTCACGCAGTGACAGTAGCTGATAAAATACCGGTGTTGCAGCCTATTTGGCTGGCTTATGCCTATAATGCTGTATTCGTTCACTGAGCGCCGCTAACGAATATGTTGAAACGCTACCGAATCGCATTTGATTTATTCAAATTTTCGCTCCCCAGCCGGTTTTCGCATCTGGCTTTAGTCATTGCCGCGCTGGCGACTGCCCCGGTGGTGCACGCCGTCGAGGTGCTGACGGTGCAAGAGCTGGTTGCTCACTGTAAACACATCGAGCCGGAACCGGAAGGTGCAGACTCGCAGTATTGTATCCGTTATATTCAGGGCTTTATCGACGGCGCGGTCGCCACGGATGTGCGTGTAATGATCAATCTCGAGACGGAGTCGCAGGAGGGTGAGTCGTTTTCCCAGCGCGCCATGCGCACCCGATTGCCCAGTCGCGTGGACCAGGAGCGGGCGGCCCGCCTGGCGGGCTTCTGCCTGGGCGATCCCCTGCCGTTGCGGGGGGTGGTCGATCTGGTGGTTGCGGACCTGGTGAGGCTGGACCTCGGGAAAATGCCCGATTCCCCTGCCAGGGAGGCCGTTTACGAATCCCTGGTGAAGCATTACCCTTGCGCCGGTGAGTGATATCCGAGCACAACGCGGTACCGCACGACCACTCCAACTGGTCGGCCTTTTCATGGCCCTCCTGGTCAGCTGGGTGCTGTGGTCGGGTATTTACAAGCCACTGTTGCTGTGGCTGGGTTTGTTTTCCTGCCTGCTCAGTGTGTGGCTGGCACAACGTATGGGATTTTTCCGGCACCCCATGTCGCTGCGCACTCTTCTGCGTTTGCCCGCGCACTGGTGGTGGCTGCTGGGGGAGATCATCAGGTCCAGTGTCGAAGTGGCGCGGGTTGTGCTCAGTCCATCCCTGCCGATCAGTCCCACGGTGGTGGAGTTGACCACCACGGAGGCTACGGACGTGGGGAAGGTCATTCTGGGTAATTCGATCACACTGTCCCCGGGTACGGTGACCATCGACGTGTACCAGGACCGCCTGCTGGTGCACTGCCTTACTCAGCGCAGCGCGTTGCAGTTGCAGGATCCCGAGGTGCAGCGTCGCATCGCGCGGCTGGGGCTCGGCTGAGCATGTACCTGGTTGTCTCGATAGCGATTCTCGTAACCATGGTGCTCGCCCTGGTCCGGGCCCTTCGCGGGCCCACGGTGTACGACCGGGTGCTGGCGGTCAATATGTTCGGGACCAAGACGGCGCTGCTGCTCTCGGTTATTGCCTTCCTTTTCGGCCGCCCTGATTTTCTCGATCTTGCCCTGGCTTATGCACTGATCAATCTCGTGGGCATCCTGGCGGTGCTGGAGTTTTTCCAGAACCGGCCCCGTGGTTTGGAGGAATCCGGGCATGAGTGAGCTGGTTCTCGATGTGTTGAGCTGGATATTATTGTGCCTGGGTGGCGGCTTCGTGCTGATCGGGGGGATAGGTACCCTGCGTCTGCCCGATTTCTATACCCGTCTGCACGCCGCCAGTCTCACAGACACCATGGCTACCATACTGATTTTCACCGGCATCATGCTGCAGGCAGGGTTCTCCCTCGCGGCCCTGAAACTGGCAGCCATCATGCTGTTTCTGCTGCTGACGGGACCTACCGCGAGCTACGCCCTGGCCAACGCGGCCCTGCAGTCTGGCATGCGGCCCGGCGCCGCGCATGCGCGCGCCCGGGGCGAGGGGGAGGCCGGGTGATTATCGTGTTTGCATTGTTTCTGCTGTCACTACTGGTGATCACGGCGCTGGCGATAGTGCGTACCGAAAACCTGTTCGTGGCGGTAATGCTCACCTCCATTTTCAGCCTGCTGATGGCGGCCAACTTCTTTATCCTGGACGCCGCTGATGTGGCGCTGACCGAGGCAGCGGTAGGCGCGGGCATCACCACGGTGATTTTTCTCAGCGCCCTGGCTCTTACTGCGGAGCGCGAGAAGATATCGGGCGCGGGATGGCGTATCGCCCTCTTGGTGGTGACGGTTCTGGCCATGCTCATAATTTATGCCACCTTCGACAAGCCGCGTCTTGGTGATCCGGAAGCCCCCGTGCACCAGCACCTGGCACCCTGGTATCTGGAGAAGACCCCGGAGTACATGGATATTCCCAACGTGGTTACCGCTGTGCTGGGCAGCTTTCGCGGGTACGACACCCTCGGCGAGGTGTTCGTGGTTTTTGCGGCTTGTATCGGTGTCCTGTTCATCCTGGGGGTCAAGCCGGGGGAGGGCGCCACGATCAAGGCACCGCACAGCGCGGGCCTGAAACACCACCTCATTCCCCAGGTGGTCGGCCGCCTGCTGATACCTTTTATCGTGCTGTTCGGCCTGTATGTGCAGTTCCACGGTGAATACGGCCCCGGTGGGGGGTTCCAGGCAGGTGCCCTTATCGCCACTGGTGTGATTCTTTACGCCCTGCTGGAAGGGGAGGATGCCGCGCTGCGGGCGGTGCCACGTGGGGTGCTGCTGGCGCTGGTCATCGGCGGTGCGAGCCTTTACGGGGGAGTGGGCCTGGTGTGTGTTTGGTTGGGCGGCAATTTTCTCGACTATTCGGTACTGGCAGCTGATCCCGTGGCAGGCCAGCAGCTGGGTATCCTGCTGATCGAGGCGGGAGTCGGCATGGCCGTCTGCGGCGCGCTGCTCAGTATTTTCCACGCCTTTGCTGCCAGGCCAACACGCTTATGAACCTGCTGGAACTACTGGGCTACTTCAACTACTGGGTGTTTGCCATCGTCCTGTCGGTGGGTCTTTACACGGTAATCGCCAAGGTCAACCTGGTGAAAAAACTGATAGGCCTCTCTATCTTCCAGTCCGCCGTTTTCCTGATGTATATCACCATGGACAAGGTGGAGGGCGGCACAGCCCCGATCATCCAGAAGGGTGTAGAAAACCAGGTGTTTTCCAACCCCCTGCCCCAGGTACTGATTCTGACGGCTATTGTCGTGGGAGTATCGACCCTTGCCCTCGGGCTGGCCATCGTGGTGCGTATCAGCGAATGTTACGGCACCATCGAGGAAGACGAAATTCTGGACGCGGACTGAAACCATGGATTTGACGGTCCATTTGCCGGCCCTGCAGGTCATTGTGCCCATGTTGGCCGCGCCCTTTGTTCTGCTATTGAAACCCCGGGGACTGGCCTGGGCCGGCGCCACTTCAGTGGCGCTGCTGAGCTTTTGCATCGCCCTTTCGATGGCTGTCACTGTCGCCGGGGGCGGGCATTTCAGCTATGACATGGGCGGCTGGCCCGCGCCCTATGGTATCGAGCTGTCGGTCGGCGCATTCAGCGCGCTGGTGCTTCTGATCGTTACCGGTGCGGGGACCTTGTCCCTGGTCGCCGCCCGCCCCAGTGTGGACCGGCAGATCGAGCAGGAGCGGCAGCCGCTGTTCTACTCGGCCTGGTTGCTTGTCCTGGCCGGCCTGGTCGGTATCACCGTTTCAGCGGATGCCTTCAACATATTCGTATTTATGGAGATTTCCTCCCTGGCCAGCTACGTCCTTATCGCCGGTGGCCCTGATCGCAGGGCGCTACCGGCGGTGTTCAAGTACCTGATCATGGGCACCATCGGCGCGACGTTCTACCTGATAGGCGTCGGCCTGATCTATATGATGACGGGTACGCTCAACCTCGCCGATATGGAAGCCCGGATCGGCGGGGTAACGGATATCAACCCGATCCTGGTGGCGGCCGGATTTATCACCATCGGGCTGGCGCTGAAGGCCGCCGTTTTCCCGCTGCACGTATGGCTGCCCAATGCCTACACCCACGCCCCCCACATGGTGACGGTTTTCCTGGCAGCCTGCGCCACCAAGGTCGCTATCTATGTGCTGATCCGTTTCGATTTTTTTGTGTTCCAGGCCAACCTGCCCGGCCACCAGCTGCAATTTTCCCTGTTTCTGTTACCGCTGGCGCTGTTCGGTATACTGGTCGCCTCTTCCGTGGCGATGTTCGAGGGGCATCTGAAGCGGCTGCTGGCCGTGTCCTCGGTGGCGCAGATCGGCTACATCATGCTGGGAGCCAGTTTCCTCTCCCAGGCCGGCCTCGTGGCCTCCTTCGCCCATATGTTCAATCATGCGCTCGCCAAGGGCGGACTGTTTCTCGCCGTGGCCTGCCTTGCCATTCACTACCGGGATCTGCGTCTTGACCAGCTTGCCGGCGCGGCTCGCACCATGCCGCTCACCGCGGCGGCGTTCGTGGTCTGTGGCTTAAGCCTGATCGGTATTCCAGGTACCGCCGGCTTTATCAGCAAGTGGCTGTTGATCGGCGCCGCGCTCGAGCGCGGCTCCCTGGCCTTCGTGCTGGTGGCGGTCATCCTCGTCAGCTCGCTCATGGCGCTGGTGTATATCTGGCGCGTGGTGGAAACCCTCTACTTCAGGTCCCCGGTAGTGGAGGCCGGGGGGGCGGGTGAGGCCCCGCTGCAACTGCTCCTTGTCACATGGGTCGTTGCGCTGGCGAATATCGGCTTCGGCCTGTTCCCGCAGTTCCCGCTGGCGCTGTCCTCGGCCGCCGCTGAACTGTTGCTGGGACGCACCCTGTGAACCCCGAAACCGCCATTCTGGTCGCGATCTGCCTGCCCCTGGCAGTTGCCCTGGGTATCGCTGTGGCCGGGCGATTCTCGGACAACCTGCGCGAGGCGGTTACCCTGTTGGGCGCCGCCGGCCTGGCCTGGGTGGTTTGGGGCATGTTGCCGGACCTGTTCGCGGGACATCGTCCCGCGGTGGAAGTCAGCCAGCTCATGCCCGGGCTGTCCATCGCGTTCCGGGTAGAGCCGCTGGGCATGCTGTTCGCCGCGCTCGCCTCCGGGTTGTGGATTATCAACTCGGTATACTCCATAGGTTATATGCGCGCCAACAAGGAGAAGAAGCAGACGCGCTTCTACAGCTGTTTTGCCCTGGCGCTTGCCGCCACCATGGGCGTCGCCTTCGCCGCAAACCTGTTCACCTTGTTCCTGTTCTATGAAGCGCTGACGCTGTCGACCTATCCCCTGGTATCGCACAAGGGCGATGCGGCCACCGTGCGTTCGGCACGCACCTACCTCGGCGTACTGCTGTGTACCTCCATAGGGCTTTTTCTGCCTGCCATCATCTGGACCTACATGGTCGCTGGTACCGGCGATTTTACCGTCGGCGGTATTCTCTCCGGCCATATCGGGGGAGCCGACGTGGGCTTGCTGCTCGGCCTGTTCGTTTTTGGCGTTGGCAAGGCGGCGGTGATGCCTGTCCATCGCTGGCTGCCGGCGGCGATGGTGGCGCCCACCCCGGTCAGTGCGTTGTTGCATGCCGTTGCGGTGGTCAAGGCCGGCGTGTTTACGATCACCAAGATCATCGTTTATGTGTTCGGTGTCGATTTCCTGTTCGCCGAACCGAGTTCCAGCTGGCTGGTCTACGCCGCGGCTTTCACCATTGTCGCGGCCAGCGTGGTAGCGCTGCGCCAGCAGAATCTCAAGCGCCTGCTGGCGTACTCCACGGTGGCGCAACTGTCCTACGTGGTGATGGCCGCGGCGGTCTTGAAACCGCTGGCAGAGGTGGGCGCAGCCGTCCACATGGTGGCGCACGCCTTTGGCAAGATCACCCTGTTCTTTGCCGCCGGAGCGATATACACCGCCGCCAAAAAGACCGAACTGGGCCAGCTGCGCGGCATCGGGCGTCGGATGCCCTGGACCATGGGGGCGTTTACCGTGGGCGCGCTGAGCATGATCGGCGTGCCGCCCACGGCGGGCTTTGTCTCCAAGTGGTATATCCTCGCAGGCTCCTTCGAGGCGGGAAATCTGCTGGCCATATTCACCATCATCATCAGTACAGCGCTCAACGCCGCCTACTTCCTGCCGATTATTTACATGGCCTGGTTCGCAACCGAGGAGGCGGGGTCGAAAGCTCACGGGGAGGCGCCGCCGTTGGTGGTGCTGGCGCTGACCGCCACGGCCCTGTTGACGCTGGGGTTCTTTTTCTTCAACGGGCCGGTGATTGAACTCGAATCGCAACTGGTGCGTGAGGTAGTGCAATGAGCGATGACCGAAGGGTGCAGTTTCTGAGCCGGCCCCGGGTTATTCGCCGCCTTTGGTGGCTGTTCTCGGTGGTGCTGGCACTCACGGTAATGGCCCAGGCTGTCTTCTACGTCAAGGGCTATTTTACCGTCGATGGCTGGTTCGGCTTTGGCGCCGTGTACGGTTTTCTTTGCTGCCTGCTGATGGTATTGCTCGCCAGGGTGTTGGGCGCTGTACTGAAGCGCCCTCGGGGTTACTACCGGGAGAGTGACGACGATGCCTGAGCTGTTCTCGCCAGCCCTGATAATGATTGTGGCGGCCATTGCCATTGGCCCCGCACGCGGCCACCTGCGCACCGCGCTGGTGCTGCTGGCGCCGCTGCTGACGCTCTGGGCGGTATGGCAGGTACCCGACGGCGTGCAGGACACGGTCAGGTTCCTCTCCTACCAGATCGAACCCGTGGAGGGCGGCCCCCTGCGGCGCCTGTTCGCCACCGTGTTCGCCCTGATGGCGTTTGTCGGCGGCCTGTACGCGTTTCGCCTGGCCAGGTGGTATGAGCTGGCGGCGGCCTATGCCTACGCTGCCGGCGCAATCGGTGTCAGCTTTGCGGGAGACCTTATTACCCTGTTCCTCTACTGGGAGCTGATGGCCCTGTTCTCCACCGTGGTGGTGTGGTGCGGCGGCACCCCGGCCGCCCGGGCCGCCGGTATTCGCTACGCCATCATGCACCTGCTCGGGGGGGTGGTGTTGAAGGTGGGCATCGAGGGGGTCGTCGTCGGTACCGGTTCGATCCAGATCAGGCCAATGCTGGCGCAGGATTTCAACAGCTGGATGATTCTCTTCGGAATCCTGATAAACGCGGCGGCGCCACCGTTGTCAGCCTGGCTGGCGGATGCCTACCCGGAATCCTCGCCCACCGGCTCGGTCTTCCTGTCGGCGTTTACCACCAAGACCGCAGTTCTGGCACTGCTACTGCTGTTTCCGGGGGAACCCGTGCTCATTGGAGTCGGCCTGTTCATGGTGATGTACGGCATCATTTATGCGTTGCTGGAAAACGATATCCGCCGGATCCTTGCCTATTCCATCGTCAACCAGGTGGGTTTCATGGTGTGTGCCGTGGGTATCGGCACCGAGCTGGCCCTGAACGGGGCAGCGGCCCATGCCTTCGCCCATATTCTTTACAAGGCGCTGCTGTTCATGAGCGCCGGGGTCGTGATCTACCGCACCGGAAAAAATCGCTGCTCGGAACTGGGTGGCCTTTACCAGACCATGCCGCTGACGACCGTTTGCTGCATCATCGGTGCCCTGTCCATCTCCAGTTTTCCATTGACCTCGGGTTTCACCACCAAGAGCATGATTTCCCAGGCGGCGGCGAACCAGGACCTGCTCTGGGTGTATATGATGCTTACTGCCGCCTCGGCGGGCGTTTTCCTGCACGCGGGTATCAAGTTTCCCTGGTTTGTATTCTTCCAGCGCGACTCGGGCCTGCGCCCCAAGGACGCGCCCTGGAACATGGCCCTGGCCATGCTGATTTTCTCGGTCCTGTGTATTGTTATCGGGGTTTTCCCGCAATGGATTTACCAGTTTCTGCCCTACCCCGTGGACTACCAGGCCTACAGTGCCGGCAAAGTGGTTTTTTACCTGCAACTGTTACTGTTTTCCGGCCTGGCGTTTTTCCTGTTGCTGCCGCTGATGAAGCGCACCGAGACGATCAGTCTCGATGTCGACTGGTTGTGGCGGCGCGCAGCGCCCGCGTTTATCGCGTGGCTGGCGGGTTTCGTGCGACCGGTGCAGTCGGCGTTCGGCCGTTTCATCGAGGCGTGCAGGGAGTCATTCGCGAGTTTCGCCGTACGCTATCTCGGCCAGCCACATACGGCGGACAGCGACGAGCATGGTCTGTTCGCCCGCTCCTGGCGCATTGGTACCACCGCCCTGTGGATCGCTATACTGCTGTCGGCTTACGTGCTGGTCTATTACATCTGACGCTGCTGCAGTCGGCTTGCGCAACCGTCCCACCACGGGATCACCTGCTATGCAACTGAGAACACGACTGGACAACGGTAACACGCCTCGGCCCGATAACTGGGGTATAGACAGCGAGTACCGGCGCTTGCGCGAACTCCTGGTCGGCCCGATCGACAACTATCGCTGGACCCCGGGCAATGCGGTGGCCCAGCGCAGTGAGCGGGTCAGGCTGAAGTTCGACGGGGCGGTGGTAAAGGCGCAGTACGGCGAGATCATCGCCGCTTACCATCAGGCGGGTGTCAATATTCATATACTGCCCGCGCAGGAGGGCCTGCCCTACCAGGTCTACGCCAGGGACAGCAGTGTGATGACCCCCTTGGGGGGCGATCATAATGCAGCTGGAAAAGCCCTACCGCCGGGGTGAGATCGTCCCGGAGCTGGTGGATTGGTTGCGGGCCCGGGGTATCCGGATTTTGGAAATATCCTATGGAGAGGCGATGAATATGGGGACCAACATCGTCGCACTGGGCGACGAGCGCGTGCTTATTCCCGCCGCCGGCAAGAAGCTTATCGCCGCCTGTCGCGCCGAGGGCCTCGAGGTTTTCAACCCGGATCTATCGATGATTGCCGCGGGCAGCGGGTGAGTGTCACGCTGGGGGCGCCGCGCCAGGACCAGGGTTAGTGAAATCTGTCGCAGTGGCGCGGTGATCATTTACGGCCATTTCGACCAGCTCGCTGGTGATTTCATCTATCGAGGTCACGCCCATCAGTGCCATGGCGGTGGCGATCTCCTGGCGGAACAGCTCCAGCAGTTTCACCACGCCGCCCTCACCACAGGCTGCCATCGCAAACACCCAGGGGCGGCCGATCAATACACCCCTGGCACCCAGGGCCAGCGCCTTGACCACGTCGATACCACTGCGCACGCCGCCGTCGAGGTAGACTTCCGCCTGGTCGCCCACCGCGGCCGCCACGGCCGCCAGCTTGGTGATACTGGACGCCACGCCGTCGAGCTGGCGCCCGCCGTGGTTCGATACGATCACGCCATCGGCACCGGTGTCGATCGCGGCCCGCGCATCGTCCGCCTCCAGTACACCCTTGATCAGTATTTTGCCCTGCCACACCGAGCGCAACCAGGCGATATCCTCCCAGGTCACGGTGGGGTCGAACTGGGCATCGACAAACGCCTTGTAGGCATTCAGGTCGTCCGGGTCCGGCACCACGTCCCGCAGGTTGCCGAAATTGTGCGGCTTGCCCTTGAGGCCTACGTCCACGGCCCACAGGGGGCTGGTGATGATCTGGGCGAGCTGCGACAGCTTGCCGGGAAGGCCGCCTCCCAGCATCCCGTTACGGTAGTCACGCAGGCGCAGGCCCGCCACGGGGAGGTCAACGGTAAAGACGAGGGTGTCGCAGCCGGCGTTCTGGGCGCGCTGCAGCAGTTTGAGGATGAGGTCGCGGTCGCGCAGCATGTAGAGCTGGAACCAGAAGGGCTGGTGGATGGCCGCGGCCACTTCCTCTACCGGGCAGATCCCCACGGTGGACGTGGTGAACGGGATTCCGGCCGTCTTTGCAGCCCGAGCCCCCTGGACCTCGCCGCGCCGGGCAAACATGCCGGCCATGCCCACCGGTGCCAGGGCAATGGGCATGCTGGCGGCGTGGCCGGCCAGAGTCGTGCGGGTATCCACACCCTCGACATTGCGCATGACCCGCTGTTTCAGGCGGTAGCGGCGGAAGTCGGCTACGTTCGCCGCCATCGTGTCCTCGTCGTTGGCGCCGCCGTCGATATAGTTGAACAGGAAGCCCGGCAGGCGGCGCCTGGCGCGCAAGCGGTAGTCGGCGACGCTGACGGGAGTGACATCGTAGAGGTTCATAGTATCGATCCCTGTTGATTCGGAAGTGAAGTGTCCGGTGCGTAAACTGTATGTGGAGGCTATCGCGGCGGTGGCGGGTTAGTCCATGCCCGTGCCTCTTTGCCGGATGATATGGCGGAATGTGAGGTTTACTCGCGGCCCGCAGGCCCTCGACAGCTTGCGTATGCCGTGTTTCCAGTTGCGCTGGGTCGCTCCCCGCATCACCAGCAGGCTGCCCGACGGCAGCGGCACGTTGACCGTGGCCAGGTCCTTGCGGGAGCGGTGCCTGAAATAGAGGGTGCGGGTTGCTCCCAGGCTGAGGGATGCGATGACCGGCTCGGGGCCGAGCTCGGGCTCATCGTCCGCGTGCAGTCCCATGGAGTCGCGCCCGTCGCGGTAGTAGTTCAGCAGGACACTGTTGAAGCGGCTGGCGGATACCTGTTCAGCCAGCTGTTTCAGACGCAGCAGTTCCTCGTTCCAGGGATGGGGTACGTAGGTCTTGCCGGAGTAGCTGTAACACGCATCCGGTTCTCCGTACCAGGCGACCAGCCTGGGCTGTTTGTGGGTCTTGCCGAACAGGGTGACGTGCTCCTGCCGCCAGTCGATGTCGTCTATCAGTCGGCGCAGCAAGGTAAGCTTCCTCGCAGCCCAGCGGCAGGCCGGAATATAACTGCAACTCGCCATCGGGCAGTGGCAGGGTGTCTGGCTCGCAGAGGGCGGGGGCAGGGGAGTGCATCAGGTTGGCGGTGCGTCAGGTAGTGAAGGAGAACTTATTATAACCAACCCGGCCCAGGCTAAATGTGTCCCTGCTCCAGCACCGGTACTATCCAGTAACGGATGTTGGCCGAACTGCAGACCGGGCGCAGTGCTGCCAGCAGTGCGGCCTGCTGTGGGCGTGCGTGCATCACCTCGAACTTGAAGAACTTGCGATAGCCCTCGACCTGCTCCCGCAGGTCGTACTGGCTGTGCTGCCTGCTGAAGCCCGCCATGGTGGTCATATTGAAGCCCGATATTTCCTCGCAGCCCGACAGGCTGTCGATGACATCGTCCCTGATTTCGCCGGGCACCATCATTATCAGTAACTGATGATCATCCATGGCTTCGTCTCTCCACGTAGTAGTAGAACAGGGGCAGCAGGTACAGGGTGGTAATGGTGGAGCTGAACAGGCCGCCGATCACGACAATCGCCAGGGGTTTCTGGATCTCCGCCCCCGGGCCGGTGGCAAACGCCAGGGGCACCAGGCCGAACATGGCGGTACTGGCGGTCATCAGCACCGGGCGCAGTCGCCGCGCCGAACCCTGCAGGATACGCAGGGAAAGGTCGCTTACGCTCAACCGGGTCTGCTCGAAATAACTGACCATCACCACCCCGTTCAGGACCGCGACGCCCAGCAGGGCGATCAGCCCCACCGAGGCGGGCACTGACAGGTACTCGCCGGTGATGAACAGCGCGATCAGCCCGCCCATGATCGCGAAGGGTATGTTGCCCAGGATCAGGGCCGCCTGTGTCATCGAGCCGAAGGTGGTAAAGAGGATGATGGTGATGAGCAGCAGGGCCGCGGGTATGACCAGCAGCAGGTTGCGCGTCGCCCGCTGCTGGTTTTCGAATTCCCCGCCGAACTCCACGCTGTAGCCCGTCGGCAGCACCAGCTGCTCGCCTATCGCCGCCGTCAGTTCTTCCACAAAGCCGACGATATCCCGGCCCGTCACGTTGCTGGTGACCACGGCGAAGCGGTTGCCGCGCTCGCGTTCCACCAGGAATGGGCCCTCGCTGAAACTGACCTCGGCCAGTTCATACAGGGGCGCCTGGCTGCCGTCGGGCATCACCATGATTTTCTGTCGCAGCGCGTTTACGGTTGACGGGGCCTGCGGATCCAGGGGGTCGACGGCGAATACGATGGGGGTGCGCTTCTTGCCCTCGATGATTTCCGACACCTGGGCTCCCTCGAGCTGGGTCTTGAGGTAGCCGGCAAACTCTGCGGTTGACATGCCAAAGCGCTGGGTGACCTCGCTGTGCACGTCCACACTGAGGAACTTTCCGCCTTCGATGGAGGATGTCTGGACATCGACGGCGCCGGGGATGTCGCGGGTAATCGTCGCAACCTCGTCAGCCAGCCCGGCCAGCTGGTGGATATCGCTGCCGAAGATCTTGATCGACAGGTCGCCGCTGCTGCCGGTCAGCATCTCCGATATGCGCATCTGGATCGGCTGGGTGAAGCCGAAGTTGATGCCGGGGTACTCCTGCAGGATCTGCCGGATATCGTCGATCAGCGCCTCCTTGCTGTCGAAGCGCCATTCGGACGCCGGCTCCAGCTCCATGAAGACGTCGGTCTCGTTCAGGCCCATGGGGTCCAGGCCGATCTCGTCCGAGCCGGTGCGGGCCACTATCTGGCGGATCTCCGGTACCCGCTGCCAGCAGGGCGAGTTCGATCTGTTCGTCCAGTGCCACGGAGGCGGCCAGGGAGATGCTCGGGGATTTTTCCAGCTGGACGATGATGTCGCCCTCGTCCAGCACCGGCATAAAGGTTTTGCCGGTGAACACAAATGTGACCCCGCTGACTACCAGCAGGGCGCCGAAGATGGCCAGCAGCATGCGCGGCTTTGCTATGACCCGTTCCAGGCTGGCCTGGTACCAGCCCTGCAGTTTGACCACCCAACCCGGCACCCGGGCCGCGTCCTCGGTCAGCAGCAGGGAAGCGATAATCGGCACCACGGTCAGGGCCAGCACCAGGGCGGAGAACATGGCGAACACGATCGTGATCGCCACCGGGGTGAACAATTTACCCTCCAGCCCCGTGAGGGTGAGCAGGGGAGAAAATACGATCAGCACGATCACGGTGCCGGATACCACCGGCACCGCCACATCCTTGCAGGCCCGGAAGATCAGGTGCAGCCTGGGCAGGCCTTTCTTTCCTGCCAGCTCGGTAACCACGTTTTCCACCACCACCACAGAGGAGTCGACGATCATGCCGATGGCAATCACCAGCCCGCCCAGGCTCATCAGGTTGGCAGACAAGCCGGTCACCGACATCAGGTAGAAGGTGGCAAGGGCCGCCAGGGGCAACGAGAGGGACACCACTACGGCGGCCCGCAGGTTGCCAAGGAACAGGGCGAGCAGCAGCACCACGATGACAATGGCCTGGAACAGGGCGTTGGAAATGGTGTTGATCGCGGTGTCGATCAGTGTCGCCCGGTCGTAGAACACATTCAGTACCGTCCCCGGAGGCAGTGTGGGCTCCAGCTCCGCCAGCTTGCGCTTGACGCCCGCAACCACCTCGGCGGTGTTGCTGTTCTTCAGGGCGATAATCAGGGCCTCGGTGGTCTCCTCGCCGTCCCGGGTCACCGCGCCGTAACGCGCCAGGTGGCCGATGCCCGTGGTGGCCAGGTCGCCCAGGCGGTAGATCTGCCGGCCATCGACTTTTACCACCAGGTTTCGCAGTTGTTCCAGGTTGTTGATGCGACCCTCGGTGCGGACAATCAAAGTGTCGTTACCCTGGTCCAGTCGCCCGGCGCCCAGGTTCAGGTTGTTGTCGCGGATCACCTGCTCCAGCTGGGCCATGCTCACGCCGGCCCGGGCCATCATGGCTGCCCGGGGGGATACCTGGAAGGTGCGGGCGTAGCCGCCCAGAACGTTGACGTCCGCCACTCCCTCCACCGTGCGCAGGGCCGGCCTGACCTCCCAGTCCAGCAGGTGGCGGCGCTCCATCAGCGACAGCTGCGGGTTTTCCACCGTGAACATGAACATCTCGCTCAGCGGTGTGCTCATGGGTGCGACCCCGCCGCTGATGCCCGCCGGCAGACTGTCCCGCACATTGGCCAGGCGCTCGTTCACCTGCTGCCGGGCCCAGTAGATGTCGGTGCCCTCGCGAAAGTCGAGGGTGATGTCAGTGATGGCGTATTTCGTGGTCGAGCGCAGCATCTGCTGGTCGGGTATGCCCAGCAGCTCGGTCTCGATCACCTGGGTCACCTGCTGTTCCACCTCCTCGGCGGTCATACCCGGTGCCTTGAGGATGATCTTCACCTGGGTGGGCGAGATGTCGGGGAAGGCGTCCACGGGCAGGTCCAGCCAGGCCCTGGTGCCCAGCACGATCACGGCCACCACCAGGATGCCGACGAACAGGCGCTGGGTGAGGGAGAAACGAATGATGCTTGATAACACCTACTCGCCTCCCAGTCCCAGCAGGATACCCTGTACCGCACTGACGGATGCGACCAGCACGTCGGCCCGATCAAGGCCGGCGGAAGCGCGCAGCAGGTAGTAGTCTCCCTCCGACCCCAGCAGTTCGACCGCCGCAGCAGTCAGCGTGTCGCCGCTGCGCACCAGTACGTAGTTCTCCCGCGCCAGCTGGAACACCGCCGACCGCGGCAGCCGGTAGGTGCTGGCGCTGCGTATCATCGGCGTCGCCAGTACCTGCTGGCCGAGCATCAGGTGGCAGCTGTCCTGCAGTGACCGGGTCCAGGCCTGCACGAAGAATCCCTCGGTCATCGCGCTGACACGCTCGATCGGGAGCTGGCATTCGCCGACGCGCACGGCGGTCACATCAGCGCTGATCGCGGCGGGCAGGGCCACTTTCAGGCGAACCGTCCCGACTGGCGCGAAGGCGGCAACACTGTCGCCCTCCTCGACGCCGCTGTCAGCGGGGTCGTAAACGATGAGTCCGTCCATCGGTGCCCCCAGGGTGAGGGAGTCCGGGTCCTCGTCCGGGCTGATGACCAGCTCGAAAAAATGCCGCATATGTTCGTATTCCAGCATCAGTGCGTAGTATTGCTCGCTGATTTCCAGCCACTGGCTTTCACTGATGGCCTTGCGCTCGTACAGCGCCTTGTTGCTCCTGAAGCGGCGCTCGGCGGCTTCTGCCAGTGCCTGGCTGCTCTCGTAGCTCATCTCGAAGTGGTGCATCTCGGGGCCCCGCAGTACTGCGAAGGGCTGGCCCTGGGTGACAGCGGCACCCGGCTCCACCAGGTACTCGATCTGCTGTACCCGGCCGGGGCTGGGCACGTTGAAAGCCTCGCCTTTGCGGAAAGTGACCTCACCGCCCACGGGCTGGCCGGGATAGGCGGTCACCGGGACGGCGGGCTCGAATGCCAGGTCCAGTGAGCCCAGCGCCGCCAGTTCAACCGTCTGGGCGGCTGCCGTGCCGGCCGCGGCAATCAGCATCAACGCCGGCAGTATCGTTCTGTTCATAGGCTCATCCCGGCTGCCTGGCGCAGCATTGCATTGTTCTGGTCAATCAGCTCCCGGTTGATGGCGACCTCGGCGCGAGTGTCGATGGCGTCCATCATCCGGCGCAGCAGGATTTCCTGGGCTATTTCGTTGCTGGCCTGCAGCTGGGACAGCTGGTCGGCGATGCGCCCCGCCAGTGCCTCCGAGCGGTCCAGCAGCGACTGCTTCTGGCGCAGGGTTTCCTGTTCGATCAGCAGTTGCTCCCAGCTGTCCTTCACCGCCCGCAGCTGCTGGTCCCTGGCCAGCAGGTAGTCGCGCTCGGCACTGCGCCACTCCGAGTCGTCCGCCTGGCGGGCGACCGGGAGCGCGGACAGCGGTATTTCAACCCCGAGGCCGTACTGCTGCTCGTCGTCGCCCGCGGTATCGAGGTTCTTCGCATTCAGCGACAGGTTCCAGTCCGCGGCCTGGGCACTGTTGGCGCGCAGCATCTGCAGCCGCTGGCGGTGCGCCAGCTCCAGGCCCTGCAACTGGGGGTGCTGGTCGCCCGGGAAGAGATCGGTAGCCGGCGCGGGTTCACGGATATCGGCCGGTAGCGTGCCCAGGCCGGTAACACTGCGGTAGCGCTCCAGCCAGCGGCGCGCCTCCTGCAGGTAGTCCTGCTGGGCGATTTCCACGTCGACCAGCTCCATCTGCAACAGCAGCAGGCTGTACCGGGATGCCGCACTGGCGGCCACCAGCTCGCTCTGGCGACGCTCCAGCTCCAGCAACAGCTGGCGTTTGTCTGCGGCAAAACGCCGGCGGGTATCCGCCAGCTGGTAGGACCAGACCGCTTCCCGGATCAGCCCGGAGTAATAGAGCTCACGCTGGCGTTGGCTCACATCATCCAGTTCCACCCCGAGGGCGTTCAGTTGCTTGTCGGCGCTGCGGCGGCGCCCCGATTTGACCGGCAGGTTGATGCTCAATTCAGCTTCATCCGTGCCGTAGCGCTCGTCGCTGTCCAGGTAGCTCAGGCTCAGGCTGGGCAAGCCGGCCAGCCAGGAGGAAGCCTGGTAGGGAGGGGCACCGCGCTCCTCACCGGCCACGCCGGTACTCAGGGCAGCCGCCAGCGCATCCTCCAGGGTGAGTTCGCTGATGGACTGGGCAAGCAACAACTGCGGCGCCAGCAGCAGTCCCGGCAGCCACGCCAGCAGGCGGCCAGGCACAGTGAGTTCCAGGAATTTCATAGAAAGTTGCCGAGGGATTATTTACGCCGGCCATCTTATCATTGCCGGGCGGGGTTTCATCAGGCGGATGTCCCCTTATAGCCTGTGGTACACTTGTCGGGTGTCATCTAACGTATTGTATTAATGGGATAAAATGAAAGATCTGTTCATCGCCGTCATTCTCGGCGTGATAATGCTGCTGAATATGGCCGATGTGGTAACGGACATCAGCCTGGGTGTGCCCACCTGGCATATTGTCGAGGAGAGCCTTATTGTCCTGGCCGCCGGGCTCACGCTTACCTACCTGATTATCGAAATGCGCAAGCGGGCGCGGGAACTGGAGCGGCTCACCCGGAACCTGAGCCGCGCTGATGAACAGATCGCGGATATAACCAGCGAAATGCGCAGCGCCCGCCGCGAGTACAGTGAGATGATACGCCGCCAGTTCGATGCCTGGAATCTGACTGCGAGCGAGCAGCAGGTCGCCCTGCTCTTGTTGAAGGGGCTGAGTTTCAAGGAAATCGCCGCGGTCAGGGATACCCGCGAAAAGACGGTACGCCAGCAGGCCTCCACTATTTACGGCAAGTCCGGTGTGGACGGTCGCCACGCTTTTGCCGCCTGGTTCCTGGAAGACTTCCTGGCCGCCCCGTCATTACAGAAGGCCGCCTGAAGCGCAGGCGGCGTGATACTGCCGGCATTGGTGGTTTCAGGGCCTTATTTTTTGTTATGCTCCGGCCCCCGCCTCAGGCTGCCCGTGCCGGGCTGAGCCGCACAGGCCCTGACGGCACTTCTGAGGCCCCCTGAAGCCAGGCAACATAATGACGTCCATAAAGGTACCCGACAAAACGCTGTTGCAGCACTGGCTCGACCAGGCGGGCATGCAATACTACCTGTGTGGCCAGTGCGAGGGCCTGCATATCCATGTGTTGAAAGAAACCCCGGGTGTCATCGACAGCCGGCTGTTTCTGGAGGACTACGGGCTGCTGCTGTCAACGGAGCTGGAAATCCGCCCGACGGCGCTGCTGCAGGTGTCGGCTGATCTCGGTCGCCTGAATATGGACTTCCCCACACTGAAGGTGTTTCTGGATATCGTGGACGAGGCCATGCCGCAGCTGGTGGTGGCGGGTCTGTTTCCCCTGGCCGCCGGCCTGTCACAGGAACAGTTCGATCACTTCATTGCGACCACGGTGGAGGCCACCGGCGAGCTGGCAGCGGGCTGTGGTCAGCTGAATTACCTTTTTGGCGCCGCGGAACCCGGTTCCCCAATGCTCCACTAAACCCTGCTGGGCGCTCGATTTTCCCCCGAAAGTGGCATTAGTTGGCACTATTGAGGCAGGGGTGGAGGCGCCGCTGGCGAGCGGCCGTAAGTCAATAATTTTATTGGAAGAAGCGGTTGACAAGGGGGTTGGGCATCAGGACAATATGCCGCCTTTCGGAGGGGTTCCCGAGTGGCCAAAGGGATCAGACTGTAAATCTGACGCGCGAGCTTCGGTGGTTCGAATCCACCCCCCTCCACCAGATGGTTTTTTTAAGGCGCCGCCGCGGTAACCAACGCGGCGGCGGCGTTTATATAAGTAAGTAGCGGGTATAGTTCAGTGGTAGAACGTCAGCCTTCCAAGCTGAATATGCGGGTTCGATTCCCGCTACCCGCTCCAGGGTTAGAGGGACAGCGCTCATATAGCTCAGTCGGTAGAGCACTTCCTTGGTAAGGAAGAGGTCACCGGTTCAAATCCGGTTATGAGCTCCACTTCCTTTCTGATCGGTTGGAAGTAAAAGGTTTTTTTAAAGTTGGATCAACTGCATGTCGCGGGCCCAGTGCCGGTGTGTATTAGGAGACGGTCGTAATGGCAAAGGAAAAATTTGAACGCAAGAAGCCCCACGTCAACGTGGGTACCATCGGGCACGTTGACCACGGCAAGACGACGCTGACAGCGGCGCTGACCCGTGTCTGCGCCGAGACCTGGGGTGGTTCAGCGGTGGCGTTCGACGGTATCGACAACGCACCCGAAGAGCGTGAGCGCGGTATTACGATTGCGACCTCCCACGTTGAGTACGATTCACCGAACCGTCACTACGCGCACGTTGACTGCCCGGGACACGCTGACTACGTGAAGAACATGATCACCGGTGCTGCGCAGATGGACGGCGCGATCCTGGTTTGTGGTGCCACCGACGGCCCCATGCCCCAGACCCGCGAGCACATCCTGCTGTCGCGTCAGGTAGGCGTACCCTACATTGTGGTGTTCCTGAACAAGGCTGACCTGCTGGCGGACGACTGTGGCGGTGCGGACTCCGAGGAATACGCGGAGATGAAGGAACTGGTAGAGATGGAGCTGCGCGAGCTGCTCGACCAGTACGAGTTCCCGGGTGACGACACCCCGATCATCTGTGGTTCAGCACTGATGGCGCTGAACGGAGAAGACGAGAACGGCCTGGGCACCACGGCTGTGAAGACCCTGGTAGAGACCCTGGACAGCTACATTCCGGAGCCTGAGCGTGCCGTCGACGGTGCCTTCCTGATGCCGGTTGAAGACGTGTTCTCCATCTCTGGTCGCGGTACTGTGGTAACCGGCCGGGTAGAGCGCGGGATTGTGAAGGTTGGCGAGGAAATCGAGATTATCGGTATCCGCGACACCCAGAAGACGACCTGTACCGGTGTTGAGATGTTCCGCAAGCTGCTGGACGAAGGCCGTGCGGGTGAGAACGTGGGTGTACTGCTGCGCGGTACCAAGCGTGAGGACGTTGAGCGTGGCCAGGTACTGGCCAAGCCCGGTTCGGTGAAGCCGCACACCAAGTTCGAGGCAGAGGTTTACATTCTGTCGAAGGACGAGGGTGGCCGTCATACGCCGTTCTTCAAGGGCTACCGCCCGCAGTTTTACTTCCGCACCACGGACGTGACGGGTGCCTGTGAGCTGCCTGATGGTGTTGAGATGGTGATGCCGGGTGACAACATCCAGATGGTGGTGACGCTGATCGCCCCGATCGCGATGGAAGATGGCCTGCGTTTTGCGATCCGCGAAGGCGGCCGTACCGTTGGCGCGGGTGTTGTTGCCAAGATCATCGAGTAACAACAACCCCTGGGGGTGGAGCGAGTCCGCCCCCTTTGAAAGACTCAGCCGAACCGCTTGAAGGAGCAGTTCGGCTTCGTCGTCTAAGTGACATGTTTAGGCCAGTAGCTCAATTGGCAGAGCAGCGGTCTCCAAAACCGCAGGTTGGGGGTTCGATTCCCTCCTGGCCTGCCATTTATGGCAGGGGATGGCGCCCGGGGGGTGCCGTCTTTATTTAAAGGATAGTGTTAATGAGTGTGGAAACAACCGCCAGTCGATTCGATTCGATCAAGTGGATCCTCGTATTCATCCTGGTGGCAGTGGCAGTGGTCGGAAACAGCTATTTTTCTGACCAGTCGTTGCTGTACCGGGTTCTGGGTATTCTCGCGCTGGCAGCGGTTGCCGGGCTGATCGCCCTGCAGACAGCCAAGGGTGCAGCTTTCTGGGCGCTGGTAAAGGGCTCTCGCACCGAGATTCGAAAGGTGGTCTGGCCTACCCGGCAGGAAACCGTGCAGACCACCATGATTGTGGTGGCATTTGTATTGCTGGTGGCGCTGATCCTCTGGGGGCTCGACTCCCTGCTGGGTTGGCTGGTTTCCCTGGCAATTACTTAACAGACTAAATAAGGGTTAGCCGATGGCAATGCGTTGGTACGTCGTACACGCCTACTCAGGTTTTGAAAAGAAGGTGGCGGCTTCCTTGAAGGAGCGTATCGAACTGCATGGGATGCAGGACCGTTTTGGAGAGATTCTGGTTCCCACCGAGGAAGTGGTTGAAATGCGCGGCGGCCAGAAGCGCCGCAGTGAGCGCAAGTTTTTCCCCGGGTATGTGCTGGTGCAAATGGAATTGGCTGACGATACCTGGCACCTGGTGAAGGAAACTCCCCGGGTCCTCGGCTTCATTGGCGGCAAGGCGGATGCGCCGGCCCCGATCACCGAGGCGGAAGCGGCCGCGATCCTGCAGCGGGTAGAAGACGGTGTCGAGGCCCCGAGGCCGAAGACCCTGTTCGAACCGGGCGAGATGGTTCGGGTAATTGACGGGCCCTTCAACGACTTCAATGGCGTTGTTGAGGATGTCAATTACGAGAAAAGCCGCCTGAATGTGGCGGTACTGATTTTTGGTCGTTCCACTCCGGTAGAGCTGGAGTTCGGTCAGGTCGAAAAAGCCTGATAGACCAACGAAGCGGGGTCGATAACTGACCCCTAAACAAAACGACGGCTGAGGCCGTCACAGACGGGGAGCTCGAGTATTTGCCGGCCCAGGCCGACAAGATACAACAGCGTTCGCACCCGGGAGAGTAACAATGGCCAAGAAAGTACAGGCTTATATAAAGCTGCAGGTAAAGGCCGGCCAGGCCAACCCCAGCCCCCCCGTGGGACCGGCGTTGGGCCAGCACGGCGTCAACATCATGGAATTCTGTAAGGCGTTCAACGCCGAGACCCAGGGCATGGAGCCCGGTCTGCCGATTCCCGTAATCATCACGGTATACAGCGACCGCTCGTTCACGTTCATCAAGAAGACCCCTCCGGCGGCCGTCTTGCTGCGCAAGGTCGCCAAGATCCAGAAAGGTTCCGCGACACCCAATACCCGCAAGGTTGCCAAGGTGAACCGCGCCCAACTGGAAGATGTGGCTACCCAGAAGTGGCCTGACCTCACAGCGGCGGATATGGACGCAGCTGTGCGCACCATCGCCGGCAGTGCCCGTTCAGCCGGTATCGAAGTAGAGGGGGTGAACTAATGGCCAGGTTATCCAAGCGCGTACGTGCGTACAGGGAAAAGATAGATTCCACCAGGGCCTATCCCCTGGCAGAGGCGGTGAGCCTGCTCAAGGAGCTTGCCACTGCCAAGTTCAACGAGACCGTTGAAGTTGCCGTGAATCTCGGTGTTGATGCGCGCAAATCGGACCAGGGTGTGCGCGGCGCGACAACCCTGCCATTCGGTACCGGCAGCGAGGTTCGGGTAGCGGTGTTTACCCAGGGCGAGGCAGCCGAGAAAGCCAAGGCCGCGGGCGCTGACCTGGTGGGTATGGAAGATCTCGCAGAGCAGATCAAGGGCGGCATGATGGACTTCGACGTTGTCATCGCCTCTCCGGACGCCATGCGTGTGGTCGGCCAGTTGGGCCAGGTGCTGGGTCCGCGCGGCCTCATGCCCAACCCCAAAACCGGTACGGTGACACCCGACGTAGAAACAGCAGTGAAAAATGCCAAGGCTGGCCAGATGCGCTTCCGCACTGACAAGAACGGCATTGTTCACGGTGGTATAGGCAAGATCAACTTCGAGCTCGATGCCATCAAGGGCAACCTCGAAGCTGTGCTGGCGGACCTGAAGAAGGGCAAGCCGGCGGCCGCGAAGGGCGTGTATCTGCGCAAGATCACGCTCAGCACCACCATGGGCCCGGGCGTTACTATCGACCAGGGTTCTTTGGAAGTTTGATCGAAGCGCCCCCACAAGGGGCGGTTCCTCAAGGCTCTCCACGGACGGGGAGTGTTGTAGGTCGGCAAGGGCGAACAGGCCCGAACCGGCCCACTTTGAGGTCTTTGGAGAAGGCTCGGGTTTTGACCCTATTTAGCTTTGAACTGAAGACCATCAAAGACCGTAGGCGCCAGAACTGACGCGGTTTGTCGGTGACGGCTTAATAGCGGTGAACCCCGGGGCAATGCCCGGGGGGGAGCCAAAACCTACGCAGATGGTGGATTTGTTCACCACGCAAGCGGTACCTGCATAGCATTGAAGGTACTCAACTTAGCAATCCAGGAGTAATTCCAGTGGCAATTGGACTCGAAGACAAGAAAGCGATCGTAGCTGAGGTTAACGAGACTGCCACCAGTGCCCTGTCCCTGGTTATCGCCGATGCACGTGGCGTGACTGTGGACGGGATGACAGCCCTGCGTAAGAACGCTCGTGAGAACAGTGTGACCCTCCGTGTAGTGCGGAACACACTGGCCAAGCGAGCGCTGGAAGGCACCGACTATGAGTGTGTAAACAGCACCCTGGTTGGTCCCTCCCTGTTCGGATTTTCAATGGAAGATCCGGGCGCAGCGGCTCGACTCTTTAAGGAATTCGCCAAGGAGAATAAAAACTTCGAGGTGAAAGCACTGGCGGTAAGCGGCCAGATACTGGGTGCAAATCAGTTGGATGTTCTCGCTAAGTTGCCCACGCGTGATCAGGCACTCTCGATGTTGATGAGTGTTATGAAGGCGCCGGTGACCAAGCTGGTTCAGACAATGAACGACGTACCTGGAAAACTGGTTCGCACAGTCGCAGCAGTACGCGATCAGAAGGAAGCAGCGGCGTAAGCCACTGCAGTGGATATTTAATTCAGCTAAATAGGAGATATGAGTCATGGCTCTGTCTAAAGACGATATTTTGAATGCAATTGCTGATATGAGCGTAATGGACATCGTTGAGCTCATCAGCGCAATGGAAGAAAAGTTTGGTGTAACTGCTGCTGCGGCCGTTGCCGCTGCACCGGTCGCTGCAGCTGGTGGTGACGCTGGCGCAGCCGGTGAAGAGCAGACCGAGTTCGACGTTATCCTGACCGCCGCAGGCGACAAGAAGGTTAACGTGATCAAGGTTGTGCGCGCGGTAACCGGCCTGGGCCTGAAGGAAGCCAAGGGCCTGGTCGACGGTGCTCCTTCCCCGATCAAGGAAGGCGCTGCCAAGGCCGAAGCGGAAGACATCAAGAAGCAGCTGGAAGAGGCCGGCGGCACTGCCGAGCTCAAGTAAGCTGAAAGACGGTTCGGTTCAGGCCGAACACGGACAAGGCTGGTGGGCAAATGCCCGCCGGCCTTTTCCCGCTTCAAAAGCACAAAGAATTCATGGCCGGGGCGTATTGTCGCCGCCGCCTGTTTATAGCTCCTGACCGGAGCTAGTGGATCGCCCTCGGGGCGGTTGAAAGCAAATCACGCTGGGGAGTACTGATGGCATACTCGTACACTGAGAAAAAACGTATTCGCAAGGATTTCGGCGTTCTGCCGAAGGTAATGGATGTGCCTTACCTGCTTGCGATCCAATTGGATTCTTACAGGAAATTTACCCAGCAGGGCGTTCCCCTCAGCGAGCGTGGCGACTACGGCCTGCACGCCGCATTCAAGTCCGTGTTCCCGATCGTGAGCTACAGTGGCAACGCCGCCCTGGAGTATGTCGATTACAACCTGGGCACCCCGGTGTTCGACGTGAACGAGTGCCAGTTGCGCGGGGTCACCTATTCCTGCTCCCTGCGCGTCAAGGTCCGTCTGATCATCTACGACAAGGACTCGTCCAACAAGACCATCAAGGACATCAAGGAGCAGGAAGTCTACATGGGGGAAATCCCCCTGATGACCGAGAACGGCACCTTTGTCGTCAACGGCACTGAGCGGGTCATCGTATCCCAGCTGCACCGTTCTCCCGGTGTGTTCTTCGACCACGACAAGGGCAAGACCCATTCATCCGGCAAGCTGCTGTATTCCGCCCGGGTAATTCCCTACCGCGGCTCGTGGCTGGACTTCGAGTTCGACCCCAAGGACCTGGTATACGTGCGTATCGATCGTCGCCGCAAGCTTCCTGCGACCATCCTGCTGCGCGCCCTGGGCTACGAGGCGGAAGAAATCCTCGACATGTTCTATGACGTGAACACCTTCAAGGTCGACAAGAAGGGCGTCTATACCATGGCGCTGATTCCCGAGCGCCTGCGTGGCGACGTCGCCGCCTTCGATATCAAGGCTGGCAAAAAGGTGGTGGTGGAAGAGGGTCGCCGGATTACCGCGCGCCATATTCGCGAGCTCGAGCAGGCCAATATCACCCAGCTGGAGATCCCGCCGGATTACATCCACGGCAGGGCCCTGGCCAAAAATGTCATCGACAAGAAAACCGGTGAGGTGCTGGTAGAGTGCAACACCGAGGTGACCGAGGATGTCATGGCCACCTTGAGTGAGGCAGGCGTTGATGTCATCGAAACCCTGTATACCAACGAGCTGGACTGTGGGCCGTTTATCTCGCATACCCTGCGCCAGGATTCCACCCGCAATGAGCTCGAGGCGCTGGTGGAAATCTATCGCATGATGCGGCCCGGCGAGCCGCCTACCAAGGAGTCCGCTGAAAACCTGTTCCAGAACCTGTTCTTCTCCGCCGACCGCTATGACCTGTCGGCCGTCGGCCGGATGAAGTTCAACCGCCGCCTGGGCCGTGAAGAAGTCCTGGGCAGTGGCGTTCTCGACAAGGAAGACATCGTCGATGTGTTGCGCACCCTCGTTGCCATTCGTAACGGGCGCGGTATGGTCGACGACATCGACCACCTGGGCAACCGGCGCGTGCGCTCGGTGGGCGAAATGGCGGAGAACCAGTTCCGCGTCGGCCTCGTCCGGGTTGAGCGCGCGGTCAAGGAACGCCTGTCCATGGCCGAAAGCGAAGGCCTCATGCCGCAGGACCTGATCAACGCCAAGCCGGTTTCAGCGGCGGTGAAGGAGTTCTTCGGCTCGAGCCAGCTGTCCCAGTTCATGGACCAGAACAACCCGCTGTCGGAAGTGACCCACAAGCGCCGCGTTTCCGCGCTCGGGCCGGGCGGCCTGACCCGCGAACGCGCGGGCTTCGAAGTGCGCGACGTGCACCCGACCCACTACGGCCGGGTCTGTCCTATCGAGACGCCGGAAGGCCCGAACATCGGCCTGATCAACTCCCTGGCGACCTATGCCCGCACCAACGAGTACGGGTTCCTGGAGAGTCCCTACCGCAAGGTGGTGAACGGCAAGGTAACCGACCATATCGAGTTCCTGTCCGCGATCAACGAAGCCGAGCACGTGATCGCCCAGGCGTCCGCGACCCTGGACAAGAACATGAAGTTCGTCGATGACCTGATCGCGGTGCGTCATCTCAACGAATTCACCGTTATGCCCCCCGAGCGCGTGGACTACATGGACGTGTCGCCCAAGCAGGTGGTGTCAGTGGCCGCAGCCCTGATTCCGTTCCTTGAGCACGATGACGCGAACCGCGCCCTGATGGGTTCAAACATGCAGCGCCAGGCTGTGCCGACCCTGATCAGCGACAAGCCGCTGGTGGGCACCGGGATGGAGCGCTATGTGGCAGCTGACTCCGGTGTCTGCGTGGTTGCCAATCGTTCCGGGGTGGTCGACTCGGTGGATGCCAGTCGTATCGTGGTGCGGGTGAACGAGGCGGATGCGGGTGTCGACGAGGCGCCTGTTGATATCTACAACCTCACCAAGTACACGCGTTCGAACCAGAATACCTGCATCAACCAGCGCCCGATCGTGCGCCAGGGCGATGTTATCGAGCGCGGTGATATTCTGGCTGACGGGCCGTCAATCGACATGGGTGAGCTGGCCCTGGGCCAGAATATGCGTATCGCGTTCATGCCCTGGAACGGTTACAACTTCGAGGACTCCATTCTTGTCTCCGAGCGCGTGGTGAAAGAAGATCGCTTTACCACCATCCACATCCAGGAGCTGACCTGTATCGCCCGTGACACCAAGCTGGGCTCCGAGGAAATCACCTCGGATATTCCCAACGTCGGTGAGAGCGCACTGGCCAAGCTGGATGAGTCGGGCATCGTCTATATCGGTGCCGAGGTGGATGCCGGTGACATCCTGGTAGGCAAGGTGACGCCCAAGGGCGAAACCCAGCTGACCCCGGAAGAAAAACTGCTGCGCGCGATTTTTGGCGAGAAAGCTTCCGACGTGAAGGACACTTCACTGCGTGTGCCGTCCAGTACCAAGGGTACGGTGATCGACGTGCAGGTTTTCACCAGGGACGGCCTCGAGAAGGACGTCCGCGCCCTGCAGATCGAGAAGTACCAGCTGGACGATTACCGCAAGGATCTGAAAGAAGAGTACCGGATCTTCGAGGAAGCGACCTTTGCCCGCCTGGAAAACCTGCTGGTCGACAAGAAGACCGTCAGCGGTGCCGGTCTGGCCAAGGGTACCGCTCTTACCGCTGAGGTCCTCGCCGGCCTGGAGCGTGAGCAGTGGTTCAAGCTCAAGCTGGCGGAGTCGGATATCAATGACGCCCTGGCCTCTGGCCAGCGCCAGCTCGAGGAGCAGAACAAACTGCTCGAAGAGCGGTTCGAGGACAAGAAGCGCAAGCTGCAGAGCGGCGACGACCTGGCCCCGGGCGTGCTCAAGATCGTCAAGGTCTACCTGGCGATCAAGCGCCGCATCCAGCCCGGCGACAAGATGGCGGGACGGCACGGTAACAAGGGTGTCATCTCGGTCATCATGCCGGTGGAAGACATGCCCTACGACGAGAACGGCGAGCCTGTCGATATCGTACTGAACCCGCTGGGTGTGCCCTCGCGGATGAACGTGGGACAGATCCTCGAGACCCACCTGGGCATGGCGGCAAAAGGTCTTGGCGACAAGATCGACGCCATGATCAAGGAGCAGCGCAAGGTAGCGGAAGTCCGCAAGTTCCTCGACGCCATCTACAATAACGGTGCCGGCAGGGCAGAAGACCTGAAGTCGCTCGACGACAAGGAAATCATGGAACTGGCCGGCAACCTGGTCGGTGGTGTGCCCATGGCGACCCCGGTGTTTGACGGTGCCGCGGAAGAGTCCATCAAGGAGCTGCTGAAGCTGGCGGACATGCCCGAAAGCGGCCAGTTCACCCTGTACGATGGCCGCACCGGCGAGGCGTTTGATCGTCCGGTTACCGTCGGTTACATGTACATGCTGAAGTTGAACCACCTGGTGGACGACAAGATGCACGCCCGTTCGACCGGTTCCTACAGCCTGGTAACCCAGCAGCCGCTGGGTGGTAAGGCGCAGTTCGGCGGCCAGCGTTTCGGTGAGATGGAGGTCTGGGCACTGGAAGCTTACGGTGCAGCCTACACCCTGCAGGAAATGCTGACGGTCAAGTCGGACGACGTGGCCGGCCGCACCAAGATGTACAAGAACATTGTCGATGGTGATCATCGAATGGAGCCGGGTATGCCCGAGTCCTTCAATGTGTTGGTTAAGGAGATTCGTTCTCTGGGTATCGATATCGAGCTTGAGAGCGAGTAACAGACGTAACATTGGACTCAGTGGTGACAGCGGCGCACGGCGCCGCTCAACCTGGTAGCAATAACCTCGTGGAGGAAACGCCTTGAAAGACTTACTGAATTTGTTGAAGTCCCAGGGACAGACAGAAGAGTTTGACGCCATTCGTATTGGCTTGGCATCACCGGAGATGATTCGCTCCTGGTCGTTCGGCGAAGTGAAGAAGCCGGAAACCATTAACTATCGCACCTTCAAGCCGGAGCGGGACGGACTGTTCTGCGCCAAGATCTTTGGCCCGGTGAAGGATTACGAATGCCTGTGTGGCAAGTACAAGCGGCTCAAGCACCGCGGCGTCATTTGTGAAAAATGTGGCGTTGAAGTGGCCCTGGCCAAGGTGCGGCGCGAGCGGATGGGCCATATCGAGCTGGCCAGCCCGGTCGCCCATATCTGGTTCCTCAAGTCGCTGCCCTCGCGCATCGGCCTGCTGCTGGATATGACCCTGCGTGATATCGAGCGGGTACTGTATTTTGAATCCTATGTGGTAACCGATCCCGGCATGACCACCCTGGAGCAGGGACAGTTGCTGTCGGATGAGCAGTATTACGAGGCGATGGAGGAATTCGGCGACGAGTTCTCCGCCAAGATGGGCGCCGAAGCCATCCAGGACCTGATGTTGCAGCTGGACCTAGACCAGGAAATCGCCACCCTGCGCGAGGAGATTCCTGCGACCAGCTCGGAGACCAAGATCAAGAAGCTGTCCAAGCGCCTCAAGCTGATGGAAGCGTTTGCCGGATCCGGCAACAAGCCCGAGTGGATGGTCCTGCGCGTGCTGCCTGTGCTGCCGCCGGACCTGCGTCCGCTGGTACCGCTGGACGGTGGTCGTTTTGCCACCTCCGACCTGAACGATCTGTACCGCCGGGTCATCAACCGCAACAACCGTCTCAAGCGCCTGCTGGACCTCAACGCGCCCGATATCATCGTGCGCAACGAAAAGCGCATGCTGCAGGAATCTGTGGACGCTCTGCTGGACAACGGCCGCCGCGGCCGTGCCATTACCGGCTCCAACAAGCGCCCCCTGAAGTCGCTGGCGGATATGATCAAGGGCAAGCAGGGCCGGTTCCGCCAGAACCTGCTGGGCAAGCGCGTCGACTACTCCGGTCGTTCCGTGATCGTGGTAGGTCCCACCCTGCGCCTGCACCAGTGCGGTCTGCCCAAGAAGATGGCGCTGGAACTGTTCAAGCCGTTTATCTTCGGCAAGCTGGAGGCCAGGGGCCTGGCGACTACTATCAAGGCCGCCAAGAAAATGGTCGAGCGCGAGCCGCCGGAAGTCTGGGATATCCTGGCAGAGGTTATCCGCGAGCACCCGGTACTGCTTAACCGCGCACCGACCTTGCACCGACTGGGTATCCAGGCTTTCGAACCCGTACTGATCGAGGGTAAGGCCATCCAGCTGCACCCGCTGGTCTGTGCGGCCTACAACGCCGACTTCGACGGCGACCAGATGGCCGTCCACGTACCCCTGACCATCGAGGCGCAGCTGGAAGCCCGCGCCCTGATGATGTCGACCAACAACATCCTGTCGCCGGCCAACGGTGAGCCTATCATCGTGCCGTCCCAGGACGTGGTGCTGGGCCTGTACTACATGACCCGCGAGCGGGTTAATGCCAAGGGCGAGGGCATGTTGTTTGCCAACGTCTCAGAGGTACACCGCGCCTATTTCGGCGGCCATGTGCACCTGCAGGCGAGAGTGAAGGTGCGGATCCACGAGGTGGTGAACACCGACGAGGGTGAGCGCATCGAAAGCACTTTCGTGGCTGACACCACTGTCGGCCGGGCGCTGCTGTGGGAGATCGTACCCAAGGGCATCGCGTTTGAGATGGTCAACCAGGATATGGCCAAGAAGGCGATATCCCGCATCATCAACCGCTGTTACCGCGCCGTCGGCCTGAAGGCGACCGTCATTTTTGCCGACCAGCTGATGTACACCGGCTACGAATACTCCACCCGCTCCGGTTCCTCTATCGGCGTGAACGATTTCGAGATTCCCGCAGCGAAGGCCGAGCTGATTGACCGCGCCGATGCCGAGGTGAAGGAAATCGAGCAGCAGTACGCGGCTGGCCTGGTAACCCAGGGCGAAAAATACAACAAGGTCATCGACATCTGGTCCCGTGCCAACGATCTGGTCTCCAAGTCCATGATGGAAGGCCTGTCCAAGGAAACCGTGATCAACCGCGAGGGCAAGGAAGAAGAGCAGGCGTCCTTCAACTCCGTCTATATCTACGCCGATTCCGGAGCCCGGGGCTCACCCGCCCAGATCCGCCAGCTGGCGGGTATGCGTGGCCTGATGGCCAAGCCGGACGGCTCTATTATCGAAACGCCCATCACCGCGAACTTCCGCGAGGGCCTGAACGTACTGCAGTACTTCATCTCTACCCACGGTGCCCGTAAGGGTCTGGCGGACACGGCGCTGAAAACCGCCAACTCCGGTTACCTGACACGCCGTCTGGTCGACGTCGCCCAGGACCTGGTGGTGACGGAAGTGGACTGCGGCACCGACCAGGGCCTGCTGATGACACCGGTTATCGAGGGTGGCGATATCATCGAGTCACTGGGTGACCGGGTACTGGGCCGCATCGTTGCCAGGGACGTGAATCGTCCCGGCAGTGACGAGGAAATCGCCATCGTCGCCGGCACCATGCTGGACGAACTGTGGATCAAGCGCCTGGAGGAAATGGGCATCGACGAGATCCAGGTGCGCTCACCCATCACCTGTGAAACCCGTCACGGTATCTGCAGCACCTGCTACGGCCGCGACCTGGCCCGTGGCCACCGCGTCAACATGGGTGAGGCAATCGGTGTGGTAGCCGCCCAGTCCATCGGTGAGCCGGGTACCCAGCTGACCATGCGTACCTTCCACATCGGTGGAGCCGCATCCCGTGCGACGGCCCAGGACAATATCCAGGTGATGAACGACGGTACCGTGCGCCTGCACAACCTCAAGTTCGTCGAGCGCAAGAAAGACGGCTTCCTGGTGGCGGTATCCCGCTCCGGGGAACTGTCCCTGCTCGACCCGCTGGGTCGTGAGCGCGAGCGCTACAAGCTCCCCTACGGTGCGCTGATCAAGGTGGCTGACCACGCCAAGGTCTCCGCCGGCGACGTCGTAGCCAACTGGGATCCCCACACTCACCCGATCATCACTGAAGTGGCCGGTACGGTGAAGTTCAGCGGCATGGAAGAAGGCATCACCATCCGTCGCCAGACCGATGAGCTGACCGGCCTGTCCAGTATCTCGGTGATGGACGCCGGTGAGCGTCCCGCGGCGGGCAAGGATATCCGTCCGGCGGTGAGCCTGGTGGACAGCAAGGGCAAGCAGCTGTGCCTGGCCGGTACCACGGTACCCGCCCACTACTTCCTGCCGGCCTCCGCGCTGGTGAGTCTGGAGGACGGTGCCAAGGTGGAGGCGGGTGATGTTATTGCCCGCATTCCCCAGGAGGGGTCCAAGACCCGTGATATCACCGGTGGTCTGCCGCGCGTCGCCGACCTGTTCGAGGCCCGCAAGCCGAAGGAGCCGGCCATTCTGGCGGAAATCTCCGGTACCGTCAGTTTCGGCAAGGAAACCAAGGGCAAGCGTCGCCTGGTCATTACGCCGACCGACAGCGCAACCCTGCCGGATGGCTCGGACCATTATGAGGCGCTGATCGCCAAGTGGCGCAACATGTCTGTGTTCGAAGGGGAATTTGTGGAAAAAGGCGAGGTGGTCTCAGAAGGCCCGCCCAGCCCCCACGACATTCTCCGGCTCAAGGGCATCGAGGAGCTGGCCAAGTACATCGTCAATGAGATTCAGGAGGTGTACCGCCTGCAGGGTGTGAAGATCAACGACAAGCACATCGAGGTGATCGTTCGCCAGATGCTGCGCAAGGTGGTCATCACGTCGTCCGGCGACTCCACCCTGATCAAGGGCGAGCAGGTCGAGTTCACGACCTTCCTCGAGGAGAACGAGCGCTTGCTGGCCGAGGGCCTGGTGCCCGCCAGTGGCGAGCGCGAGTTGCTTGGTATCACCAAGGCATCCCTGGCCACAGAGAGCTTCATCTCCGCGGCATCGTTCCAGGAGACGACCCGGGTGCTCACCGAGGCAGCAGTCACCGGCAAGCGCGATTACCTGCGCGGCCTGAAGGAAAACGTGGTGGTTGGCCGTCTGATTCCGGCCGGTACCGGCCTGGCCTATCACGCGGAGCGCAAGCGTACCCGCGACAGCAAGTCCGAGGTCACCGTGTCTGCCCAGGAAATCGAAGCAGCACTGACCGAGGCGTTGCAGGCGGACAACTAAGCGCGATATCCCCCTCTACAGGGGCGGCGGGTGGACACACCCTCCGCCCCTTTTTTGTGCCTGAAAAACGGGCAGTGCCGGATTCTCGACATTACTTGTACAAATACAAAACTCGTCTACCTTTAAATTGGCGGGGGCAGAAGCTCGGTAACCAGGGGGTCTAACCAATATGAGGAAAGACCCAATGAATAGAATAGTGACAATTGTAACCACGTTGCTGGTGGTATCGCTCTCCTGGTTGCAGTCTGCAGTAGCCCAGGATGCCGCACCAAAAGCGGTTCCGGTCGAGTTCTTTGCCTGCAACTTCCAGGACGGCAAGGGCATGGCGGACCTGGACAAGGTCATCGACAAGTTCAAGGCCTATGCCGACCAGAACGATGTCGGCTACACGGCCTGGACCCTGACGCCCCAGTTTACCAACGATCGCGAGGAGGACGCCTTCGATGTCGGTTGGCTCGGCAGCTGGCCTGACGGCAACGCCTTCGGTAAGTCCCAGGACAACTGGATGACCAAGGGCAGGGATGTGGCAAAGGCGTTTGGCGCGGTTATCGACTGCAGCAACCGCCATGAAATGGCCTCTTCCATAGTGATCAATGCGCCCAAGGCGCCCCCCGGGGACGGCGTGGTGATGTTCTATGCCTGCGGCCTGGGCGATGGCAAGAGCCCGAACGATGCCATTGCGGCCGCCGGGAAGCTCTCCGGGGCGATGACTGCACTGGGCACGAACGCTTCATCCTGGCTGTTTTTCCCGGGTATGGGCGCAGGTGACATCGACTTTGACTTCTGGCGGGTCGTCGCTTTCAACAATTACACCGAACTCGGCGCCGCTGCAGAAACCTACATGAACGGCGGGGGCTGGCAGAAGACCATGGAAATACTGGGTCCCGTTGCCAGTTGCTCATCTCCGGGAGTCTATGACGCTCGGCTGGTGCGCGCTGGCCCACGTCCCTAGACAGGTGCAAAACCAATCAGGGGTGGCGCTTTCGGGCGTCACCCCTGTTTGCTTGGGGTAGTGGACAGAACTTGAACATGCCGGTAACTCGACTATGCTTACCGGGTGAGGGGCAGCGGTACCTGTCGGGGGACATAACCGACGAGGATGACAATCATGAAAGCCCTGCTACCAGTATTAACTCTTCTAGCCACACTCTTTGCAAGCGGATTCACAGCGGCAGCCCAGGTGATAGAAGCCAAGGCCCGGCCGGTGGACTTCAGGGCCTGCAACTTCCGTGACGGCAAATCCATGGCCGACCTGGAAAAGGTAAACGAGAAGTTCAGGAACTACGCCAACAAAAATGACTTCGGCTATTCCGCCTGGACCCTGACCCCCCAATTTCACACCGGCGCCGACTTTGACGTGGGCTGGCTGGGCTCCTGGCCCGATGGTGCAGCGTTTGGCGCCAGCATGGAGCAGTGGAACAGCAGCGGGCGCGATATCGCCGCCGAGTTCAACGCGGTAGTCGACTGCAGCGGTCGCCACGAAATGGCGATGTCGTTTCCGATAAATGCCGCCGACGGTGCCCCCAGGGATGGGGTGGTCTTGTTCTATGCCTGCACTCTCAATGACGGCAAGACCGTGGCCGATGCCTATGCGGCTCATCTGGAGTCGGGCACCGCCATGAAAGCGATGGGATCCCAGGGATTGTCCTGGTTTTTCCAGCCGGCGCTGGGTACCGGCCCCATCGACTTTGACTACTACTGGGTGGTCGCCTTCAACCGCCTGGCGGAGATGGGCGCTACCATGGACATGTACGTCAATGGTGGCGGCATGAAGAAGGCCATGAGTATCCTCTCCAAGGTATCGTCCTGCGATACCGCCACGGTCTTTGACGCGCTGAGTGTGCGCTACGACGACGAGCGTTAGCTGACCATCAACCCGTGACAAACCAGTGCTGACACGGGTTGACTCTGTACAGCCGCATCTATAGAATGCCGCCTCCTCTTTCCGGGGGTGGTTTCGTACGTCCTGTTTCCAGGAAAGTATCGAAATCGCCGAATCCGGCTGTGGGGTGGCCATAAGGCCATAAAACTAAACGATTTATTCTGGAGTTTTAACTGGATGGCAACGATCAACCAATTGGTTCGTACGCCCAGGAAGCGCAAAGTAGAAAAGAGCGACGTACCCGCCCTGCAGAGCTGTCCGCAGCGCCGTGGCGTGTGTACTCGCGTTTATACGACGACGCCGAAGAAGCCAAACTCCGCACTGCGTAAAGTCTGCCGTGTGCGCCTGACCAACGGTTACGAAGTCTCTTCGTACATCGGCGGTGAGGGGCATAACCTGCAGGAGCACAGTGTGGTTTTGATTCGCGGTGGTCGTGTAAAGGACTTACCCGGTGTGCGTTATCACACCGTGCGTGGCAGCCTTGACACCTCTGGAGTCTCAGACCGCAGAAACGGTCGCTCCAAGTACGGTGCCAAGCGTCCCAAGTAAGCGAGTTCTGACAGCGCAACCAGGCTTAACGATGTAAGTAAGGCCGAACCTCTGCCTCCCCCGCATTTGTGGCAGGTCGGTGTTCGGATCAACCTGAAGAGAGAAGGGCAAAACCATGCCAAGAAGACGAGTAGTCGCCAAGCGCGAAGTGCTGCCGGACCCCAAGTTCGGTAACGTGACGCTGGCAAAGTTCATGAACCACGTGATGGTCAGTGGTAAGAAATCAGTCGCTGAAACCATTGTTTACGGCGCCCTGGAAATTGTCCGGGAACGTCTGAACAAGGATCCCCTCGAAGCTTTTGACGAGGCCCTGGAAAACATCGCTCCGATGGTGGAAGTAAAGTCCCGCCGTGTCGGTGGCGCCACCTACCAGGTGCCTGTTGAAGTACGCCCCTCCCGCCGCGTGGCATTGTCCATGCGCTGGCTGGTGGAGTACTCCCGCAACCGCGGTGAAAAGTCCATGCGCCAGCGCCTGGCGGGCGAAATCATCGACGCGTCCCAGGGCAAGGGTAATGCCGTGAGGAAACGCGAGGATGTGCACCGTATGGCGGAAGCAAACAAGGCTTTCTCTCACTACCGTTTTTAACCCGTTGCCCAGCAACCTGTCATTGGGGATTTAATCGTGGCACGTAAGACTCCTATCAGCCGGTATCGCAATATCGGTATTTGCGCCCATGTGGATGCGGGTAAAACCACAACCACCGAGCGCGTTCTTTTTTACACCGGACTGTCTCACAAAATTGGTGAGGTGCACGACGGCGCAGCCACCATGGACTGGATGGAGCAGGAGCAGGAGCGTGGTATCACCATTACCTCCGCTGCAACAACCTGTTTCTGGAAAGGCATGGATGCTCAGTTTGATGATCACCGCATCAACATCATCGACACCCCCGGGCACGTGGACTTCACCATTGAGGTAGAGCGTTCGCTGCGGGTGCTCGACGGCGCAGTAGTGGTGCTCTGTGGCACCTCCGGTGTGCAGCCCCAGACCGAGACTGTCTGGCGCCAGGCCAACAAGTACGAAGTACCTCGTATGGTATTCGTAAACAAGATGGACCGCGCCGGCGCGGACTTCCGCAAGGTCGTCGGCCAGCTCAAGACTCGCCTGGGCGCCGTACCCGTGCCGCTGCAGATGACCATCGGTTCAGAGGAAGACTTCAAGGGTGTTATCGACCTGGTCAAGAACAAGGCCATCCTGTGGAATGAGGCCGACCAGGGCATGACTTTTGAGTACGCCGATGTCCCCGCGAACATGGTTGACGAAGTGCAGGAAATGCGCGAGCAAATGATCGAAGCCGCTGCGGAAGCCACAGAGGAACTGATGGACAAGTACCTCGAAGGCGGTGAGCTGACCGAAGCCGAGATCAAGAAAGGCATACGCCTGCGTACCCTCGCCAACGAGATCGTGCCCGTGCTGGGTGGGTCGGCGTTCAAAAACAAGGGCGTGCAGGCCATGCTGGACGCGGTCATCGAGTACATGCCCTCGCCGACGGAAGTGAAGGCGATCGAGGGTACCCTGCTGGACGCGGATCGCACCCCTGCAAAGAGGGTTGCAAGCGACGAGGAGCCTTTCTCCGCCCTGGCATTCAAGATCGCCACGGATCCCTTCGTGGGAACCCTGACTTTCTTCCGGGTTTACTCGGGCCAGCTGCAAAGCGGCACCGCGGTCTACAACTCGGTGAAGGAGAAGAAGGAACGCGTTGGTCGTATGGTGCAGATGCACGCCAACAGTCGCGAAGAGATCAAGGAAGTACTGGCGGGCGATATCGCCGCGGCAGTCGGCCTCAAGGATGTCACCACGGGTGACACCCTGTGCGACCTGGACAAGCCCATCGTTCTCGAGCGCATGGAGTTCCCCGAGCCGGTTATTTCGGTGGCGGTGGAGCCAAAGTCCAAGCCGGACCAGGAAAAAATGGGTATCGCCCTGGGCAAACTGGCCCAGGAGGATCCCTCTTTCCGCGTCAAGACCGACGAAGAGACCGGCCAGACCATTATCTCCGGCATGGGCGAATTGCACCTGGATATCCTGGTTGACCGGATGCGCCGCGAGTTCAGTGTCGAGGCGAATATCGGCAAGCCGCAGGTGGCTTACCGCGAAGCAATTCGCAACACCGCGGAAATCGAGGGCAAGTTTGTACGCCAGTCGGGTGGTCGCGGCCAGTACGGTCACGTCTGGGTCAGGTTCCAGCCCGCGGAAGACGCCGGCGCCGACGGCCTCGAGTTTGTGAACGAGGTTGTGGGTGGTACCGTTCCGCGCGAATACGTGCCAGCGGTCCAGAAGGGTATCGAGGAGCAGATGAAGAACGGTGTTCTGGCGGGATATCCCCTGCTGGGCCTGAAAGCCACTCTGTTCGACGGTTCTTTCCACGACGTGGACTCCAACGAAATGGCGTTCAAGATCGCCGCCTCCATGGCAACCAAGAAGCTTGCCCAGGAAGGCGGGGCGGTGCTGCTTGAGCCGATCATGAAGGTCGAAGTGGTAACGCCAGAGGAAAACATGGGTGACGTGGTCGGTGACCTCAACCGTCGTCGCGGTCTTATCCTGGGCATGAACGAGAATGCCATGGGCAAGGTCATCGACGCGGAAGTGCCGCTGGCAGAAATGTTCGGGTACTCCACTGACCTGCGTTCGGCGACCCAGGGTCGTGCAACCTATACGATGGAATTCGCCAAGTATATGGAAGCACCCAAGAATGTCGCTGAAGAGATTATTTCCAAGAATCAGACCAAGTAACGTTAGCTAACCCCATAAGAGGTGATTGAAAGTGGCAAAGGAAAAATTTGAACGCAAGAAGCCCCACGTCAACGTGGGTACCATCGGGCACGTTGACCACGGCAAGACGACGCTGACAGCGGCGCTGACCCGTGTCTGCGCCGAGACCTGGGGTGGTTCAGCGGTGGCGTTCGACGGTATCGACAACGCACCCGAAGAGCGTGAGCGCGGTATTACGATTGCGACCTCCCACGTTGAGTACGATTCACCGAACCGTCACTACGCGCACGTTGACTGCCCGGGACACGCTGACTACGTGAAGAACATGATCACCGGTGCTGCGCAGATGGACGGCGCGATCCTGGTTTGTGGTGCCACCGACGGCCCCATGCCCCAGACCCGCGAGCACATCCTGCTGTCGCGCCAGGTAGGCGTACCCTTCATTGTGGTGTTCCTGAACAAGGCTGACCTGCTGGCAGACGACTGTGGCGGTGCGGACTCCGAGGAATACGCGGAGATGAAGGAACTGGTAGAGATGGAGCTGCGCGAGCTGCTTGACCAGTACGAGTTCCCGGGTGACGACACCCCGATCATCTGTGGTTCAGCACTGATGGCGCTGAACGGAGAAGACGAGAACGGCCTGGGCACCACGGCTGTGAAGACCCTGGTAGAGACCCTGGACAGCTACATTCCGGAGCCTGAGCGTGCCGTCGACGGTGCCTTCCTGATGCCGGTTGAAGACGTGTTCTCCATCTCTGGTCGCGGTACTGTGGTAACCGGCCGGGTAGAGCGCGGGATTGTGAAGGTTGGCGAGGAAATCGAGATTATCGGTATCCGCGACACCCAGAAGACGACCTGTACCGGTGTTGAGATGTTCCGCAAGCTGCTGGACGAAGGCCGTGCGGGTGAGAACGTGGGTGTACTGCTGCGCGGTACCAAGCGTGAGGACGTTGAGCGTGGCCAGGTACTGGCCAAGCCCGGTTCGGTGAAGCCGCACACCAAGTTCGAGGCAGAGGTTTACATTCTGTCGAAGGACGAGGGTGGCCGTCATACGCCGTTCTTCAAGGGCTACCGCCCGCAGTTTTACTTCCGCACCACGGACGTGACGGGTGCCTGTGAGCTGCCTGATGGTGTTGAGATGGTGATGCCGGGTGACAACATCCAGATGGTGGTGACGCTGATCGCCCCGATCGCGATGGAAGATGGCCTGCGTTTTGCGATCCGCGAAGGCGGCCGTACCGTTGGCGCGGGTGTTGTTGCCAAGATCATCGAGTAAGTCTCTTACCCGTGCTCCACTGAGAAGCCCGGCATTTGCCGGGCTTTTTTATATGACTGTTTTCGATTGGTGTGACGCGCATACGGTCTTTCTCAATCGTCGGCCGGAGGCCGGGGGTTGTCCTCGCTCCACGGCTGCGCCCCTCCGGGGTACCCTCAGTCGGTCAGGAGCCTTAAAGCGCTGCGCTGGTCTCCCGCCGCTCCCTCGGCGTGCGCCTTTTACGTTCCGCGAGGACAACCCCCGCCCTCCACCGCATTGAGTGTCAATCAACACAGGTGTAACGGCACCGCCATAACATTCCCGGAGCTTTGCAACTTATACGATCGAACTTAGTGCGGCAGGGGGCCGGGGTGTGTCCTCGCGGAACGTAAAAGGCGCAGCGCCGAGGGAGTGGAAGGAGACAGCGAAGCGCTTTAAGGCTCCTGACCGACTGAGGGCACCCCGGAGGGGCGCGGCCATGGAGCCAGGACACACCCGGACCCCTGCCGGAATTGGAACAACCAGGCCACCGCATGTACAGCGTTTTGCAATGCCTCGAAAATAGAGCCGTCGCCGAAAGAGGCTAATACCCGCGGTTCACATCCGACAGCTGCTCATTCAGGGTCAGGAAGTCATAGAGGATGCCGATAAAGAACAGGCCGCCGGTGAGGAGGTAGATGATCCCGGTCAGGAACTTGCCCATGTAGAAGCGGTGGATACCCAGCCAGCCCAGGAAAGTCAGGAGAATCCAGGTGATGTTGTAGTCGACGGGGCCGGGGATAAAGCGGCGGCCCGCCTCGCGCTCCATGGAGGGAATCAGGAACAGGTCGATAATCCAGCCGATGAAAAACAGGCCCAGGGTACAAAACCAGATAACCCCCGAGATTTGCTTCCCGTAGTAGAACCGGTGCGCTCCCATGAATCCGAAGATCCAGAGCAGGTAGCCCATCAGAATCGAGTGCGTATTCTCATGTTGTGCCATCCGGGCAGCCCTTTGACAAAGGAAAAGATCGTCGAGGCCATCTTCAGAGCTGGCACAAATTTCGTCAAGCTCTTAATATCCCACTGCCAGTAACCAAAGCTGACCTGGATCATGGTCTTGGGAGCCAGTCCGGTTAAGGTGATACTGTTAAATAATCCACCAAGTTAAGGAAGTGTTATGTCTGTTGAGCACCACGATCTGGTTCACGAGCTGCCCGAGTTGAAAGACCGGATTCACGCCCTGAAAATGAATGATTCCCATTTTCGGCGCCTGTTCGATGCCTACCACGAGCTCACCCGTGAGATCGAGAACATGGAGAATGAGGTGACGCCTGTGGCGACGCATACCGAGGAGGAGGCCAAGGTCAGGCGGGTTCGACTCAAGGACGAGCTGTATAGAATGCTGACGGCAACGGCCTGATTGACATGGATAATGACGTACTGAAAAAGCAGTTGGAGGAGCGGCTTGCGACCCTGCAGGCCAGGCTCGCCAGCATCAAGCGGGATGTCACCCAGGGGCACTCCGGTGATTCCGCCGAGCAGGCCCAGGAACGGGAAAATGACGAGGTCGTCGATGCCATCGGCAATGAGACCGCCCTGTCGATTCGGGCGGTAGCCGCGGCCCTGGAGCGTATTTCGGCCGGCACCTACGGTATTTGTGAAAATTGCGGCGAGGATATCGGCGAGGCAAGGCTGCAGGTGGTTCCTGAGGCCACCCGCTGCGTCAACTGCGCCGAGTAGCGGCCCGCTGCCGGACCCCGGCATAGCCCCCCCTGAAATAAATCAGAAACCCTGCTTGACACCAGGTGGGGGCGTCTTTAGAATTCGCGTTCCTTTTTTCGGGGGACTCCATGGCGGGTCCCTGGTTTTTTATTGACTGGAGTTAGGTCTGATGCAGAGTCAGCGCATTCGAATTCGCCTCAAGGCTTTTGACCACCGCCTGATAGACACGTCTACTCAGGAGATCGTGGAAACGGCGCGCCGCACCGGTGCCCAGGTCAAAGGCCCGATCCCACTTCCGACCCGGAAGGAAAGATTCACCGTGCTGATTTCCCCGCACGTGAACAAGGATGCTCGTGATCAGTACGAGATTCGTACCCACAAGCGTTTGTTGGACATCGTGGAGCCGACGGAAAAAACCGTTGATGCCCTGATGAAGTTAGACCTGGCAGCAGGTGTTGAAGTACAGATTAGTCTTGGTTAACTACAAAAAATCGTAGCAAGACCTGCCCGCGGCGGGTGCCGCGGGTGGTGTAACGCCCCGCTGAAGTTAAACCTTGGGGGGCGGCCATAGAGGGTATAGCCCCGTACACTGAGAGGTTAGCAAAATGGCTATTGGCTTAGTCGGCCGTAAGTCCGGTATGACTCGTGTTTTTACCGAAGACGGCGTATCCATTCCAGTGACCGTAGTGGAGATTTCTCCAAACCGCGTTACTCAGATCAAAGAGCTCGAAGGCGATGGCTATCGGGCAATCCAGGTCACTGCGGGCAACCGCAAGGCCTCCAGAGTAAGCAAGGCCGAGGCAGGGCACTTCGCGAAAGCGGGTGTCGAGGCAGGGTCCGGTTTGTGGGAGTTCCGTCTCGAGGAGTCCGATGAGGCGCCTGCAGTTGGCTCTGAGCTGACTGTGGAGCAGTTTCAGGCGGGCCAGATCGTTGACGTGGCGGGTCAATCCAAGGGAAAGGGGTTCCAGGGCGGTGTGAAGCGCTGGAATTTCAAGATGCAGGACGCTACCCACGGTAACTCCCTGTCGCATCGCGCCCCGGGTTCAATCGGCCAGAACCAGTCACCCGGTCGGGTATTCAAGGGCAAGAAGATGGCAGGTCACATGGGTGCGAGGAATGTCACCACCCAGGGGCTGGAGATTGTCCGTGTTGATGCTGAGCGCAATCTGCTGCTCATAAAGGGCGCAGTACCAGGCGCACCCGGTGGGAACGTAGTCGTACGTCCCACGGTCAAGGCATAAGGTTAGGGGGTCTCTAACGTGGAATTGAGTGTATTGAAGCCGGGTAACGCCGCGGCAGGCACAGTGTCTGTCTCTGATGTTGCCTTTGCACGCGAATACAATGAAGACCTGGTCCATCAGGTGGTTACCGCCTACATGGCAGGTGCACGCCAGGGTACTCGCGCCCAGAAAACCCGCTCTGAAGTAGCCGGTGGCGGCAAGAAGCCCTGGCGCCAGAAGGGCTCCGGTCGCGCCCGTGCGGGCACCATACGGTCACCGATCTGGCGCAGCGGCGGCGTTACGTTTGCCGCCCGTCCGCAGGATCACAGCCAGAAGGTCAACCGCAAGATGTACCGCGCGGCTCTGCGATCCATTATGTCGGAGCTGGCTCGCCAGGATCGCCTGGTGGTCGTCGAGAGCCTGGACCTTGAGGCGCCAAAGACCAAGTTGCTGGCGCAGCAGCTGGGTGAATACGGTCTGGACAGCGTGCTTATCGTGTCTGCGGAAGTGGGTGAAAACCTCTATCTCGCCGCGCGTAACCTGCACAAGGTCGATGTGCGCGATGTGGATGGCATCGATCCGGTTAGCCTGATCGGCCACGAGAAAGTGATGATCACCGTGGATGCGGTGAAGAAGTTTGAGGAGATGCTGGGATGAACCAGGAGCGTATTTTTCAGGTACTGGAAAGCCCGCATGTTTCCGAGAAGGCTGCAATAGCGGCAGATCTGAACAACCAGTACGTGTTCAAGGTGGCCCTTAATGCCACCAAATCCGAGATCAAGAAGTCGGTGGAACAGCTGTTTAAGGTCAAGGTCGACAATGTGCGTACCTTGCGTGTGAAGGGCAAGGTCAAGCGGAACAAGCACGGCTTGAGCGCCAGGACTACCTGGAAGAAGGCGTATGTCCGGCTGCAGCAGGGCCAGGATATCGACTTCACGTCGGTTGAATAAGGAGTAGCTTCGAGATGGCAGTTTTAACAAGCAAGCCCACTTCACCCGGCCGTCGTCACGTCGTCCGTGTGACCAGTGACGGTCTGCACAAGGGTGACCCTTACCGGCCCCTGCTGGAGACGCAAACCAGGAACGGCGGTCGCAACAACAATGGCCGGATTACCACCCGGCATATTGGTGGCGGGCATAAGCAGCATTACCGTGTGATCGATTTCAAGCGCGTCAAGGACGGGATCCCGGCCAAGGTTGAGCGCATTGAGTACGATCCGAACCGTACCGCCCATATCGCGCTGCTGCTCTTCGCCGATGGTGAGCGACGCTACATCATTGCGCCCAAGGGCGTGCAGGCTGGTGACGTGCTGCAATCAGGTTCGGCTGCGCCGATCAAGGCTGGAAACTGTCTTCCTCTGCGCAATATCCCGGTTGGATCGACGGTGCACGCCATCGAGCTGAAGCCTGGCAAGGGTGCCCAGCTGGCCCGTTCCGCTGGTACCTCGGTTCAGGTAGTAGCCCGCGAGGGTCAGTACGCAACCCTGCGCCTGCGCTCCGGCGAGATGCGCAAGGTTCTGTCCGATTGCCGTGCCACCCTGGGCGAAGTGTCCAACTCGGAGCACAGCCTGAAGAAACTGGGTAAAGCCGGTGCAGCCCGCTGGCGCGGTGTGCGCCCGACGGTTCGCGGCGTGGCCATGAACCCTGTCGATCACCCGCACGGTGGTGGTGAAGGCCGCACCTCGGGCGGTCGTCACCCGGTGAGCCCCTGGGGCACGCCTACCAAGGGTTACAAGACACGCAAGAACAAGCGTACCAATAACCTGATCGTACGCCGTCGTGGCAAGAAGTAAATTCGGTCAGTAGACCCCAGAGATTAGAGGAAGAGATTGTGCCGCGTTCACTGAAGAAAGGTCCTTTTATAGACCTTCACCTGATGAAGAAAGTCGAAACTGCGATCGAGAGCAACGATCGCCGTCCGATCAAGACCTGGTCGCGCCGTTCGATGGTATCACCGGATATGGTCGGCCTGACTATCGCCGTCCACAATGGCCGCCAGCATGTACCGGTTCTGGTCAATGAGGACATGGTGGGCCACAAGCTGGGTGAATTTGCGGCGACACGCACTTTCAAGGGCCATATCGTGGACAAGAAGGCCAAGCGCTAAGCGCTTGCCTGTAGCGAGGTTAAGGAAATGGAAGTTGCAGCAAGATTGAAGGGCGCGCGGATCTCCGCGCAGAAAGCTCGCCTGGTCGCCGACCAGGTGCGTGGCAAGCCCGTAGAGGAGGCCCTGAGCCTGCTGGAGTTCAGCCCGAAGAAGGCAGCGCATATCGTCAAGAAGATCCTTGACTCTGCAATCGCCAATGCTGAGAACAATGAAGGTGCGGATGTGGATGAACTGAAAGTATCCAGCATTTTCGTAGATGAAGGTATGACAATGAAGCGCCTGCGCCCCCGTGCCAAGGGTCGTGCAGATCGCATTTTCAAGCGCAGCTGTCATATCACCGTGAAAGTTGCAGACGGCGAAGGCTAAGTTTAGGAGACAGACCACATGGGTCAGAAAGTAAATCCGGTCGGCATTCGGTTAGGTATAGTCAAAGACCATACCTCTATCTGGTATGCGGACAGCAAGAACTACCCCAAGCAGTTGATCAATGACTTGGAAGTGCGCGCATTCATCGAGAAGAAGCTCGACAACGCTTCAGTGAGCCGCGTGGTGATCGAGCGTCCGGCCCAGACCGCGCGCATTACGATCCACACCGCGAGGCCCGGTATCGTTATCGGCAAGAAGGGTGAGGATGTCGACAGCCTGCGCAAGACACTGACCGAGAAAATGGGCGTTCCTGTGCACATCAACATCGAGGAAATCCGCAAGCCGGACCTGGATGCCAAATTGGTTGCCCAGAATGTCGCCCAGCAGCTCGAGCGCCGCGTGATGTTTCGCCGCGCCATGAAGCGTGTCGTACAGAACGCCATGCGCCAGGGCGCCGAGGGTGTAAAGGTACAGATTGGTGGCCGTCTGGGCGGAGCTGAGATTGCCCGCACAGAGTGGTACCGCGAGGGCCGGGTTCCGCTGCATACGCTGCGCGCCGATATTGACTACGCGACATACGAAGCGGTTACCACCTACGGCATCCTGGGTGTAAAGGTTTGGATATTCAAAGGCGAGGTTATCGGCAGCGAGACTTCGTCCGATGGCGCCAAGAAGACAGCAACTAATTAAGGGTTACGCAGATGCTTCAACCAAAGCGTACAAAATTTCGCAAGGCGATGAAGGGCCGCAACCGCGGTCTGGCCCATCGTGGCAGCAAGGTAAGTTTCGGTGAGTACGGCCTTAAGGCTGTCGGGCGCGGTCGTCTTACCGCTCGTCAGATCGAGGCTGCTCGTCGTGCGATGACCCGCCACATCAAGCGTGGCGGTAAGATCTGGATCAGGGTTTTTCCTGACAAGCCTATCACCGGGAAGCCGCTGGAAGTGCGTCAGGGTAAAGGTAAGGGTAACGTTGAATACTGGGTGGCCCAGGTTCAGCCCGGCAAGGTGCTTTACGAAGTGCAGGGCGTGACCGAGGAGCTGGCGCGCGAAGCATTCGCCCTGGCCGCTGCCAAGATTCCGCTTGCCACAACATTTGTTAAACGGTCGGTGATGTGATGAAAGCGATTGAATTGCGTGAAAAGTCCCCTGAGGACCTTAACAAGACGCTGCTTACCCTGCGTGAAGAGCAGTTCAAGTTGCGCATGCAGAAATCAACTGGTCAATTGGGTCAGACACATTTGCTGAAACAGAACCAGCGCGATATCGCACGCGTGAAGACCGTACTCAACGAAAAGGCAGGTAATTGAGAATGGCAGCTGCAGAAAAGCGTACACGGATTGTTACTGGCAAGGTCGTCAGCAACAAAATGGACAAGACGATCACTGTATTGCTGGAGCGTCGGGTAAAGCACCCTGTCTACGGCAAGTACATTACGCGTTCATCCAAGATTCACGCACATGACGAGAACAACCAGTGCAGCATTGGCGATACCGTCACTGTTGCCGAAACCCGGCCAATTTCCAAGAGTAAGTCCTGGAAGCTGCTGGAAGTGGTAGAAAGTGCCGCCCAGGTTTAAGCGCAGGCTTAGCTGTATTTATCGCAGTTTGGAGTAAAAGATGATTCAGACACAGTCGTATTTGGAAGTTGCCGACAACAGCGGTGCCCGTCGAGTGATGTGCATCAAGGTGCTGGGCGGATCCAAGCGTCGCTATGCCCGCGTTGGTGACCTGATCAAGGTCTCTGTGAAAGAGGCTATTCCCCGTGGCAAGGTCAAAAAAGGCCAGGTCATGACAGCCGTAGTTGTTCGTACCCGCAAGGGTGTGCGTCGTCCGGACGGCTCGCTGATCAAGTTCGACGATAACGCCGCAGTGCTGCTCAATGCCCAGCAGGCGCCGATCGGGACCCGCATCTTTGGCCCGGTAACCCGTGAGTTGCGTGGCGAGAAGTTCATGAAGATTATTTCTCTGGCCCCGGAAGTAATCTAGGCCGGCCAGCAGGGAGAGGAAAGGAAATGTTGAAGATCAAGCGCGATGACGAAGTGATTATCCTGGCCGGTAAGGACAAGGGTAAGCGCGGTAAGGTCCGCAGGGTACTGGATAACAACAAATTGATTGTTAGCGGTATCAACATGATAAAGAAGCACACTAAGCCGAACCCCCAGGCGGGCGTTGCGGGTGGGATCGTCGAGAAGGAGGCCCCGATTCAGGTCTCCAACGTGGCGATATTCAATCCTGGCAGCAGCAAGGCTGATCGTGTGGGTTTTAAGGTGGAAGGAGAGCGCAAGGTGCGTATCTTCAAATCCAGTGGCGAGGCAATTGACTCCTGAGCCTTTTTGGCTGACCGGGTTAGCAGGTATTAGACATGGCAAGGTTGAAAGACAAATACAAGAGCGAAATCGCTCCCCGTCTCAAGGAAGAGCTGGGTCTGGCAAACGTGATGGAAGTTCCGCGTATCACCAAGATCACCCTGAACATGGGTGTCGGTGAAGCCCTGGGCGACAAGAAAGTCCTGGAGAACGCTGTCGCGGACATGGAAAAAATTTCAGGTCAGAAAGTAGTTGTGACCAAGGCACGCAAATCAATCGCGGGCTTCAAGGTGCGTGACGGCTGGCCGATCGGCTGCAAGGTGACCCTGCGGTCCGAGCGCATGTACGAGTTCCTGGATCGACTGATCAGCATCGCCATTCCCCGCATCCGGGACTTTCGCGGCATCAGCCCGAAATCCTTTGACGGTCGCGGCAACTTTGCCATGGGCGTAACCGAGCAGATTATTTTCCCTGAAATCAATTACGACCAGGTGGACGCTCTGCGTGGTATGGATATCACCATTACAACCACCGCCCGTACGGACGACGAAGGCCGCGCCCTGCTGCGCGCTTTCAACTTCCCCCTGAAAGCTTAAGAGACTTTATACATGGCTAAAACATCTATGGTAATGCGCGAGAAGAAGCGCGCTCGTATGGTGGCGAAGTATGCAGGAAAGCGTGCCGCACTGAAGGCGGTGCTAAGCGATCCCAAGGCTTCTGACGAAGAGAAGTGGGATGCGCAGATCGCGCTGCAGAAGCTTCCGCGTGATGCCAGCCCCGTCCGTGGTCGCAGGCGCTGTCAGATAACAGGTCGCCCCCACGGTGTATATCGCAAGTTTGGCCTGTGTCGAAACAAGTTGCGTGAAGCCGCCATGCGCGGTGATGTGCCCGGCCTGGTCAAGGCCAGCTGGTAAAAGAACCAGTCGGTTTACGGAGAGAATTAGATTATGAGTATGCAAGATCCACTGTCAGATATGCTGACCCGTATACGCAACGCGCAGATGGCTGGCAAGAAGAGTGTCGAAATGCCTGGCTCGAAGCTGAAGGCCGCTGTGGCGAAGGTATTGAAGGAAGAAGGCTATGTTGGCGACTTTTCGCTTTCCGATGAAAGCGGCAAGCCACGACTGGCCATCGCACTCAAGTACTACCAGGGCAAGCCTGTAATTGCCGAGATCGACCGGGTCAGCCGGCCGGGTCTGCGGCGCTACAGTGCCAAGGATGAACTGCCTTCCGTACGTGCCGGTTTGGGTGTGGCAATTGTTTCAACCTCCAAGGGTGTAATGTCTGATCGCGCGGCGCGCGCTGCCGGTGTCGGCGGCGAAGTTCTGTGCACCGTTTTCTAAAAGTTGTTTGATTTAAAGAGCATTCAAAATGTCTAGAGTCGCAAATAATCCGGTAGAACTGCCGCGTGGTGTGGAGGTCAAGCTCGATGGCAGCGACCTCACCGTCAAGGGTAGTAAGGGTACGCTGCAGCTTTCGTTGGCCGCAGGCATACAGGTAAGCCAGGATGACAACGTTCTGACCATCAACTACGACGGGGACCAGTTCAAGGCTATGGCCGGAACTACCCGCGCACTGTTGAACAACATGGTCGTGGGCGTCAGCGAAGGTTGGCAGAAGAAGCTGATTCTCAATGGCGTTGGTTATCGTGCCAAAGCCGACAAGAACAGCGTCAACCTGACAGTGGGTCTTTCCCACCCGGTTGACTACCAGCTGCCTGAAGGCATTACTGCCGAGACGCCAACCCAGACCGAAATCGTGGTCAGCGGTATCGACAAGCAGGCCGTGGGCCAGGCGGCTGCCGAGATCCGCAGTTTCCGGCCGCCAGAGCCATACAAGGGTAAAGGTATTCGCTACGCCGACGAGTTTGTTCGTCGCAAAGAAGCCAAGAAGAAGTAGGTAATCTGAGATGAGTGTAAAGAATGAATCAAGGTTGCGTCGCGCACGCCGCGCGCGCGCCCGTATGCGTGACCTGGGCGTAAACCGCCTGAGCGTTCACCGCACCCCACGGCATATATACGCGCAGATTATCACTCCTGCCGGCGACAAGGTTCTGGCGAGCGCATCAACGCTCGACGGTGACCTTCGCACTGGCAAGACCGGTAATATTGAGGCGGCGGCCGCGGTAGGCAAGCTGGTTGCGCAGCGCGCGAAGGAAGCGGGCATCGAGGCCGTGGCTTTCGATCGCGGTGGTTACAAGTACCATGGACGCGTGAAAGCTCTGGCGGACGCGGCTCGTGAATCTGGACTGGATTTCTAGGGTATAGATAGTTATGGCTTTCAACGATCAGAAAAAGCAGCAACAGGAAGGCGACCTCCAGGAAAAGCTGGTCCAGGTCAACCGCGTGGCCAAAGTGGTCAAGGGTGGCCGTATCTTCGGCTTCACCGCGCTGACTGTTGTTGGCGATGGTAACGGCAAGGTTGGCTTCGGTCGTGGCAAGGCGCGTGAAGTGCCAGTCGCTATCCAGAAGGCAATGGAAGCGGCCCGTCGCAATATGATTCAGGTAGAGCTGAACAACGGCACTATCCAGTATCCGGTCAAGGCAGCCCACGGGGCTTCCAGGGTCTACATGCAGCCCGCATCCGAGGGTACCGGTGTCATCGCCGGTGGCGCGATGCGCGCCGTACTGGAAATTGCCGGTGTACATAACGTACTGGCCAAGTGCTACGGTTCCACCAATCCGGTTAACGTGGTACGCGCGACGTTCAATGGCCTGCGCGACATGTGCGCGCCGGATGAGGTTGCCGCAAAGCGCGGCAAGACCGTCGAAGAAATTCTGAACTAATTATTGGGTTGGCTCGTCATGGCTAAAGCAAAAATCAAGGTTACACAGATCAAGAGTGCCCATGGGCGCCTGAAGAATCACAAGGCCTGTGTGGCTGGTCTGGGTTTGCGTCGTATTGGTCACACGGTGGAAGTGGAAGACACTCCTTCGGTGCGCGGCATGATTCAACGCGGTAAATTACCTCGTAAGGGTTGAGGACTAAATCATGTCAGAAGTTATGCGACTGAACACCCTGAGCCCCGCGCCGGGTGCCCGCAAAGACGCCAAGCGCGTTGGTCGCGGTATCGGCAGCGGCCTGGGCAAGACAGCCGGTCGTGGCCACAAGGGCCAGAAGTCACGCTCCGGCGGCAGGGTAAGGCCTGGCTTCGAGGGTGGCCAGATGCCGCTGCAGAAGCGCCTGCCGAAGTATGGTTTTACTTCCCGGATCTCCCGTACGACCGCACAGGTTCGCCTGAGTGAGCTCAATGCGGTTGAAGGTGATATCGTCGATCTGGCAGCGCTGAAAAGCGCGGACCTGGTCAACGAGAATATTGCCCGCGTCCGGGTCTTTCTCTCCGGTGAACTGACAAAGCCGGTTACCGTAAAAGGCCTGGCGGTCACCAAGGGTGCTCGCGAGGCTATCGAGAAGGCCGGCGGGAAAGTAGAGGAATAAATGGCAACACCTCAGCTGCCACAGGTAAACAAGGCGGGACTGGGCGAGCTTTTTGCTCGCCTTCGTTTTGTTTTGCTGGCAATTATCGTCTATCGGATCGGGACGCATATTCCGGTCCCGGGAATAGACCCGAACCAGCTGGCGGCCCTGTTCAACCAGAACCAGGGAACGATCCTCGGGCTGGCGAATATGTTTTCCGGTGGCGCCCTGGAGCGGATGAGTATCCTGGCGCTGGGAATCATGCCCTATATTTCTGCATCCATCATCATGCAGTTGATGTCGGCGGTGACGCCGCAGCTGGAGCAGCTGAAGAAGGAAGGTGAGTCCGGCCGGCGCAAGATCAGCCAGTATACGCGCTACCTGACAGTGGTGCTGGCCATAGTGCAGGCCACCGGAATGACGGTGGGGATGGCCAACCAGGGCATGTCCTACGACTCGTCGCCGCTGTTCTTCGTCATCGCCATCACCTCACTGGTGACAGGCGCGGTGTTCATGATGTGGCTGGGTGAGCAGATCACCGAAAAAGGCGTCGGCAACGGTATTTCCCTGCTGATCTTTGCGGGAATCGTGGCGGGCTTGCCGGCGGCGATTGGCCAGTCACTGGAGCAGGCCCGTCAGGGTGAACTGAATATCCTGGTGCTGCTGCTGATCCTGACCCTGGCGATAGCCGTGATCTACATGATCGTGTTCATCGAGCGCGGCCAGCGGCGCATCACGGTGAACTACGCCAAGCGGCAGCAGGGCCGGAAGATGTACCAGGCGCAGAGCTCGCATCTGCCGCTCAAGGTGAATATGGCGGGTGTGATCCCGGCCATTTTTGCCAGCAGCATACTGCTGTTCCCGGCATCGATAGCCCAGTGGTTCGGCTCATCCGGTTCTGCGGACTGGCTGCAGGACCTGGCTGTGGCGATTGGCCCCGGCCAGCCGCTGAACATTTTGTTGTTCACGGTGTTTATTGTCTTTTTCTGCTTCTTTTACACGGCCTTGATGTTCAACCCGGTGGAAGTGGCAGACAACCTGAAGCGTTCAGGCGCCTTTGTACCGGGAATCCGGCCCGGACAGCAGACCGCCAATTATATCGATGGCGTGCTGACACGGCTGACCGTGTTCGGAGCCGCTTATATAGCCCTGGTCTGTCTGATGCCGCAGTTTCTGGTGGTGATGTGGAATGTGCCCTTTTACCTGGGCGGTACCTCGTTGCTGATCGTGGTGGTTGTGGTGATGGATTTTATGGCGCAGGTGCAGAGCCACCTGATGTCGCACCAGTATGACTCAGTGATGAAAAAGGCCAATTTGAAGAACTATGGTAGTGCCGGGCGCGTTCGCTGAAGCGGTCCGGTTGGAAGCCTGAGTTAAGGGAAACGGAGAAGTTGTCATGAAAGTACGTGCATCGGTCAAGAAGATCTGCAGGAACTGCAAGGTAGTGCGCCGTAACGGCGTGGTACGTGTGATCTGCAATACGGATCCGCGACACAAGCAGCGTCAGGGCTAAGCGTCCGGCGGTTGATTTTTAGTAACGATATCGCTAGAATGCTGCGCCTTTTGACCCGGTCCTGTTGAGATTCGATGAATTTCACGGGATGGGGGCCAGGGTTGCAGCACAGGCGACGACAAATGATTGGAGAAAGTTGGATGGCTCGTATTGCCGGCGTCAACATACCAGATAACAAGCATGCTGTTATCTCATTGACATACATATTTGGTGTGGGCCGCACCCAGGCCCGTCGCCTGTGCGCGGACACCGGTGTTGCGGAAAACGCCAAGATCAGCGAATTGTCCGACGGGAAATGGACGCTTTGCGCGCCAAGGTCGCGGACATGACCGTTGAGGGCGACCTGCGCCGTGAAGTCTCCATGAACATCAAGCGCCTGATGGACCTGGGTTGCAACCGGGGCCTGCGTCATCGCCGGGGTCTGCCCCTGCGTGGACAGCGCACCAAGACCAACGCCCGTACCCGCAAGGGTCCGCGCAAGCCGATTCGCAAGTAAGGTTTTACCCCGCGAATCCGTTTTAGTGTAGCTGCACCCAAGTGCAGTGTTGATATTAAAGCAGGAAGTTAACTATGGCCAAGCCAGGTGCCAAGAGCACTCGTAAGAAGATCACCAAGACGGTCGTGGACGGCATCGCGCACGTTCACGCGTCTTTCAACAACACCATAATCACCATCACCGACAGGCAGGGCAACACCCTGAGCTGGGCGACTTCAGGTGGTTCCGGTTTCCGCGGTTCGCGTAAGAGCACTCCCTTTGCCGCGCAGGTAGCGGCCGAGCGTGCCGGCGAGGCTGCCAAGGAGTACGGCCTGAAAAACCTGGACGTGCAGGTCAAGGGCCCCGGCCCCGGGCGCGAGTCCGCGGTTCGCGCACTGAACGCCTGTGGCTACAAGATCAGCAACATCACCGACGTTACGCCAATTCCGCACAACGGCTGTCGTCCCCCCAAGAAACGTCGCGTCTAACGCACAGTAAGCGCTTACAGGATAGAATTGACATGGCTCGATATATTGGACCCAAGTGCAAGCTTTCCCGTCGTGAAGGAACAGACCTGTTCCTGAAAAGCGGGGTGCGTGCGCTGGAAAGCAAGTGTAAAGCAGAAGCTGCCCCCGGACAGCACGGCGCCCGTCGCGGTCGCCTGTCTGACTACGGTGTACAGCTGCGTGAAAAGCAGAAGGTGCGCCGTATCTATGGCGTGCTGGAGAAGCAGTTCCGCAATTATTACAAGGAAGCGGCCCGTCTGAAGGGCGCAACCGGTGAGAACCTGCTGCAGCTTCTGGAAAGCCGTCTGGACAATGTGGTTTACCGGATGGGATTTGGCTCGACCCGTGCCGAAGCACGGCAGATGGTCGCTCACAAGGCGATCCTGGTAAACGGTACCGCGGTCAATATTGCGTCCTACCAGGTCAAGGCCGGTGACGTGATTTCCCTGCGTGAAAAGGCCAAGAAGCAGCTGCGCGTGCAGTCTGCCCTTGCTCTGGCTGCCCAGCGTGGCGAACCCGAGTGGATTGAAATGAACAGCGACAAGCTGGAAGGGGTGTTCAAGTCAGTACCCGATCGTCAGGATCTCTCCTCCGAGATCAACGAAAACCTGATCGTCGAACTTTACTCCAAGTAATCCACTGAAGGACTAACCTACAATACAGGTGCCCCAATGCAGAGTGCAGTAAACGAGTTTTTGACACCCCGTGTCATCAAGGTTGATGAGAAGAACAACACCCGCGCCCAGGTCACACTGGAGCCGCTGGAGCGTGGCTTTGGCCACACCCTGGGCAATGCCCTACGCCGTATCCTGTTGTCCTCAATGCCCGGTTGTGCAATTACCGAGGTGGAAATCGACGGGGTACTGCACGAGTACAGCGCCATCGAGGGTGTCCAGGAAGACGTGATCGAGATCCTGCTCAACCTCAAGGGCGTGGCCCTGGTGATGAATGGCAAGGAAGAAGCCGAACTGACCCTGACCAAGAAAGGCCCGGGTGCCGTGACCGCTGCGGACATCCAGGTCGATCACGATATCGAGGTGCGCAACCCCGACCACGTGATCTGTCACCTGAATGGCAAGTCCGAGATCAGCATGAAGCTCACCGTGGCCCGCGGTCGTGGCTACTCGCCCGCCGACTCCCGGGAGAACCCGGAAGAGGAGACCCGCTCCATCGGTCGCCTGCAGCTGGATGCTACCTTTTCACCGGTCCACCGTGTGTCTTACGTGGTAGAGGCTGCCCGTGTTGAGCAGCGCACCGACCTCGACAAGCTGGTGCTGGACCTGGAGACCAACGGTACTATCGACCCGGAAGAAGCGATTCGTCGTGCGGCCACCATCCTGCAGCAGCAGCTGGCGGTGTTTGTCGACCTCGAGAGCGAAAGCGAGTCTGTCTCCGTCATCGAAGAAGACGAGGTGGACCCGATACTGCTGCGTCCGGTCGACGACCTGGAGTTGACCGTACGCTCCGCGAACTGCCTGAAGGCAGAAAACATTTACTACATCGGTGACCTGGTACAGCGCACCGAAGTGGAACTGCTGAAGACGCCGAACCTGGGCAAGAAGTCACTGACCGAAATCAAGGACGTTCTGGCCTCGCGCGGTTTGTCCCTGGGTATGCGCCTGGACAACTGGCCGCCCGCGAGTCTGAAAAACGACGACAGGGTATTGAGCGCTTAACAAAACGACGATCGGGTCCGGAGCCGCAGAGCAGCCCGCATCACAAGTTAGCCGTGCTGAGATAGCACAGACAGTATAGGATTGGAAAAATGCGTCATCGTCATAGTGGCCGTCAGTTAAACAGGAACAGCTCCCACCGCAAGGCCATGTTCCGCAATATGGCTGTTTCCCTGGTGGAGCACGAGCTGATCAAAACCACCCTGCCCAAGGCGAAGGAGCTGCGCAGCTACGCGGAGCCCCTGATCACCCTGGCCAAGAACGACAGCGTTGCGAATCGCCGCCTGGCCTTTGACCGCACTCGCAGCAAGGAAGCCGTGGGCAAGCTGTTCGGTGAGCTGGGCCCCCGCTACCAGGAGCGTCCGGGCGGTTACATCCGTATTCTCAAGTGTGGCTACCGCACCGGCGACAAAGCGCCCATGGCCTATGTCGAGCTGGTGGATCGCCCCCAGGTAGAGCAGCAGGTAGACGACGAGGATTAAGATTCCACGTCACTAATCAGCGAAGAAGCCGGGCATTGCCCGGCTTTTTTTATGCCCTATACAGGCGGCGTCCTTTGGACCCTGCAACGGTCCTGGCAGCCAATTCGCCCCCAAACTCCAATTCCCGGCCCCTTGCAACAGGCATCTTCTGTACATTTTTTGTTGACCCGGGTATAAAATGGGAATAAATTCCCAATTAAGATAACTTAACGCAGTCCCAATCTCATTACAAAAGCGCGGTGTAACCCATGAATAAGTTAGTGTGCGGTCTCGTTGGCATCCCCCTGTTAATTCTCGCCGGCGGCGTCGTGCCCGCCAGCGCGCAGACTGATGACCCCGCCGTGAACCGGCTGCTGGCAGCCCAGTGCGCCCAGTGTCATGGAACGGATGGTTATGCCAGGGCTGGCTTTGAGGATCTGGCCGGTGAAGAAGCCAAGGATCTGTTCGAGGACCTCATGGATATGAAGGGGGAGGACAAACCGGAAAATATCATGGACCACCAGGCGCTTGGCTATACCGATGACCAGATTCGCCGCATTGCGCGATATTACTCAAGTCTCCCTGAAGATCAGCCTGGCCAGGCGAGCTCAGAGGATTCCCGGAATGATTCGGAACAGGTGCGCAGTCGAGAAAAGGACGAAGATGAAGACAAGGATCAAGACGATTAGCGCCGGGTCGCGAGCGGCTTTGACAGCATAACCCGGACACCAAGCCAGGCCAGAGGACAGCAACCATGACACTGACACGACGCAAGATTCTACAGATGATCCCCGCTGCGACCGCTATGGCGATGATGCCGGGGGTAAAGGCGGCGCTACCCCACAGGGTAGTCGTGGTGGGGGGCGGCTTCGCCGGTGCCTCGGTGGCAAAGTACATCAAAATGTGGAGCAATGGCGCCATTGACGTGACCCTGGTCGAGCCCAGGCTGCAGCACGTGTCGTGCATTATGAGTAATCTGGTGCTCAATAACCGGCTGACCACGAAAGACCTGTCTTTTGACTACGTCGCCCTGCAGGGCAAGTATGGGGTCCGGGTCATCCAGGACCGGGCGGTTCGTGTCAGTGGCGCCGGTAGCGAGGTGAAGCTTAAGGAAGCGGGCTGGCTGCCTTACGACAGCCTCGTACTGGCAGCCGGGATAAAGTTCGACCCTGTTGAGGGGCTCGATTCCCGAAAGACGCCACATGCCTGGATCGCCGGCAGCCAGACGAATCTGTTGCGCAACCAGATCCGCAAGATGCCTGACAACGGCACTTTTGTGATGACGATTCCCAGGTCCCCCTACCGCTGCCCCCCCGGACCCTATGAGCGCGCCTGCCTGGTGGCAGATACATTGAAGCGCCGCGGCGGGGCTCCCAGGGTGATCGTGCTCGATGCCAATAGCGATATCCAGGCTGAGAAAGAGACTTTCAGTCGGGCTTTCACCCAGCTTTATGGAGACATCATCGAATATCGTCCCGGTGTCCGCCTCGAGGCCGTCGACTCAGTGGGGCGGTATGCCTACACAGTGCGGGAATCAGATGGTGTCGAGGAAACGGTGTATGGCGACGTGCTCAATGTCATTCCCGGCCATAGCGCGCCTTCCCTGCTTACCCGGAGCGGGCTGACCAATGGCGAACGCTGGGCGCCAGTGGACCCGATCAGCTACGAATCCACTCTGCCGGATTTCCGCAACGTGTATGTCATTGGCGACTCCCAGGGTACGGGTCAACCAAAGTCCGGCCATATGGCGAACTCACAGGCAAAGGTTTGCGCAGACGCTATCACCCGACGCGCTGCAGGCCTTCCGGTGGATACAGCAGAGCGGCTCGCGAACATTACCACCAACTCGGCGTGCTTCAGTCCCATCACCGCAACCGAGGCTTCCTGGCTCACGGCGGTATTTCGCTATAACGTTGATACCCGCGCAATGGGACTCGTAGGGGGCTCTTTGGGGGAGGCGCGTCGCTGGAACTCGGAGAATTTCAGGGACATGTTCAGCTGGTCAGAGAACCTCTTTGCCGATACGTTTTCCTGAGTAGTCTATTTTTGACAATACGTGGGTATGGGAATAGATTCCCAAGGGATGAGCTCGTCACCCAATAATGTCCTCAGTGCCGCTGTCCTGCGACTCCTGCGCCCCCTGGTCACTGTTCTTTTGCGTCATGGTATGGCCTATGGAACCTTTGCCGAGTTGGCTCGAAAGGCCTATGTGGAGGAGGCTTTCGCCGACGCGGCGACTACGGGCCGGCGCCCGACTGTATCGAGTGTCTCGGCGGTGACTGGATTGACCCGCAAGGAGACCAAGCGCCTGCGCGAACTCGATGTCGTTGACGACGAGTTGTCCTCCCGCCGGTTCAATAGGGCGATAAGAGTAGTCAGCGGCTGGGTCACGGACCCCCGTTTCCACACTCCCGGGGGCGAGCCGGCAATTCTGCCGCTCGAAGGCGGCCCCGCGAGCTTCAACCTGTTGGTCAAGGAGTTCAGCGGCGATATCCCGCCCACGGCAATGCTCTCCGTGCTCCAGGCCAGTGGCACTGTGTCTCTGGTGGATGATGGCGTGGCACTGCTGGAGCGAGCCTACATGCCGGTGGCAACCCCGCTGGAGAAAATCGACATACTGGGAACCGATGCTGCCGAGTTGATAACCACTATCGGGCACAATCTGCGCGCTCGGCCAGAACGTCGGTATTTTCAGCGCAAAGTGTCAAATGTACTCATCCACCCGGATGCAGTGCCCGCGTTTCAGGCGTTATCCAATAAAAAATCCCAGGAATTGCTCGAAGAATATCACCGATGGCTGGCGCGACATGAAGTTGACACCAGTGCAGATACAGGCGTGACGCCCTGTTACGTTGCGGTGGGCATTTATTACACAGACAGCCTGGTTGGCGGAGACGAGTAGCCATGATCAAGCTTTACCCGATTCGATTTATCCTGATTTTGCTTGTAAGCCTGATCGTCGGCTGCGGCGCCGGTGGAGGGGGTGGCCTGATAGCCTCAGCGACCTCCGGCAGTGGCGGTGGTATCGGCGGAACCGGCCTGACTTCTTCCGGCACCATCGACGGGTTTGGGAGTATTTTTGTCAACGGCGTGGAATTTGAGACCGATGGCGCTGAAATAGTGATCGATGGCCAGCAGGTTACCGCCGACGAGCTGGCATTGGGTATGGTTGTCCTGGTAGCCGGCCGGGTTAACGACGACGGCGTGACGGGGGTCGCGTCGCAGGTTATTTTCGATAGCGAGGTACAGGGCCCCATTACATCTATCAAGCCCGGGCGCGATGGTGACAGCCTGCTGCTGGTTGCAGCGGGGGTTGAAGTGATAGCGGAGCAAACGGGTACCGTATTTTCTGGACTGGGTTTTGACAGCATCGCCGTCGGTGATTACGTGCAGGTTTCAGGTTTTCCCGAGGGCCCTGACAGGCTGCGTGCTACCCGAATAGCGAAGAAGACCCCCGCGTCGGGAAATGTCGACGATGTCGAGATTGAAGGCGTGATTACTGGCCTCACTGCCGGTGAATTTACGCTGCGAGGTCTGGTCGTCGATTATTCCGCTGCCGATGTCACCGGTCTTCCAGGTGGTGCACCCGCCGTCGGTATGACTGTACAGGTCCGTGGCGTCATCGACCCGGTTGCGAACAAGATACTCGCTGACCGGGTGACCCCGGAAGACACTATTGTGGACCAGCTTGGGGATGCCGCCGAAGTCAGCGTTCAGGGCGCTATCACCAGTTTTGCCAGCATTGCCGATTTCCGGATCAATGGCGTGCGGGTTGATGCCACTGACGCCACGCTGCGGCCATCAGGTTTGATGCCCGGCAATGACATGGTGGTCGAGGTAGAGGGAAATTGGGATGGCACACGCCTGCGCGCCAGGAAACTTGAAGCCCGACGGGGGCGGGTCGAAATTGAATCCACTGTTGCAGCCGTGGACAGCGCGGCAGGGTCGCTGACCATGCAATTCGAAGGCGCGCGTATCGTGGTGAAGGTAGACAGTCGCACGATGTTTGACGACAACCATGACGACGCCGGACCGTTGACGCTGGCTGCAATTCGCAGTGGTGAATTTCTGCGAATAGAGGCCATTCAGGGAGATGATGCCCTGGTGGCCACCCGCGTTGACCGCGAGAATATCGACGATAGCTTCCTGCAGGCGCGGATAGAGAGCTTCAGTGCCGGTGCCAGTATTACCTTGCTCGGGGTTACTTTCAGTACCCGGGGGACCGGGTTTGAGACCGAGGATGACATTTCAGTGACGTCCGATCAGTTCTATGGCGCGCTCCAGTCGGGTCAGCTGGTCAAGGTCCGGGATAATTACCCGCCTGATGGTATTGCGGATGAAGTGGAAATTGAGCTGGAGGATGTGCTGGATGGCGCGCGGGAATTCGATGAAGACGATGCTTCAGATAGAGAAAGCGAAGAGGATGATATTGATTCCGAAGACCATCCGGGTGATACGGATGAAGTGGAAGAAAAGGATGAACTGGACGCAGTCGATGCGCCCGATGAAGTCGACGAAGTTGACGACGTGGAGGCGCGGGACGAAATCGACGACCCTGACGAACCCGATGAGCTGGACGAACCTGATCAGCCGGAATAGACCTCAGGGCGAGTCGTCCCGATAGCTCGATGCCATGGCGGGGCGGCCGAAGAACAGCGCGGCACTGAGCATCAACCGCTGGGCGCTGCTCATTTCCGCACGTTGCGCCAGGACCTCGCGCGCCAGGGCCGGTTCGTCGGTGATTACGCCGTCCACGCCCATGGACATCCAGCGTGACAGGGAGAGAGCATCGTTGATGGTCCACACGAAAACCTGTTTGCCGGCCGCATGGGCGCGGCGAATGAAGGCCCGACTGGCCATACCCTGGTTTACCGCCAGGAAATCCACGTCCAGTCGTGACAGGTCGCCCACTGCGCTGGCCGCCAGCAAGCCGGTAGTCCACTCGGGTCGCAGGGCATGGAGCTTTTCAACACCCTGCAGTTTGAGCGACATGACCACCACATCCTCGCTCATGCCGCTGCGCTCGACTATGTCCACCACGCGTTGTTCCAGTTGCTGGTCGTGCCCGTAGTACTTGAGTTCGATCACCAGCTTCGAGCGACCTTTTATCTCTTCCAGCACTTCCCGCAGGGTCGGTACACGCTGGGCGGAAAAGCGGGGGTCGAACCAGCTGCCAATGTCGATCTGGCGAATCTCGGCCAGGTCGCCATCCCAGACTTTCAGGGGATTGCCCGCCAGCTTCATGAAATCGCTGTCGTGCACCACCACGACCTCGCCGTCCCGGCTTTCCTGCACGTCAATTTCCACCCAGTCTGCGCCGTCATTCAGCGCCCGGCTGACCGAGGCCAGGGTATTTTCCGGCGCGGCCCCCGCTGCGCCCCGGTGGGCGATCACCAGCACCTCGTCCTCCGGTTTTACCTCCCCCAGCAGCCACAGGCCGGCCAGTACGGCAAGCGCGGTGGCGGCGAGCGCCCCTGCAATCCAGGGGCCGGTGCCCGCTGACCGGGCTTCCAGCCTGTCTGCGGCCAGGCGCAGATTGTCCCGCAGGACAGCCTCGGAGACGGAGGGGTTGTAGCGCTTGAAGGCCGCCGCCACCACGAAGGTAAAGCTGGTCATGGTGAACGCGGTGGCGACGAAATTGAGGCAGATCCACAACACCATAGACGCGCCCAGCAGCAGTACCAGCAATGACAGGTCCTGCCCCTGGGATATCGCGGCCACGCCGGCCGCCACACTGAGGAATGCCAGCGGTACCAGGGAGGCCGCCAGTGCCAGCAACAGCCAGCGCGTGAAGGCGCCCAGCAAGTCGGCCCGCCTGCCAGCGGTCAGCTGCTCGCTGGCGGCGAAAGCCGCGCCCGGCGCGGTGTTGGTGAACAGTACCAGCGGCAGCGCCAGGCTCCAGCCGAGCAGCCTGCGCCCCAGCAGCCAGATGAGCAACAACAGCGGCGGTAATGCCATGGCCAGGGCCTGGTAAAACGCCGGGGGCCGGTGGGAGAGATAGTAATTGATATCGTAGTCGCCCAGCCGCCACCAGGCGATGGCCCCCAGGACCGCGATGAAGGGCAACAGGTAAACCAGTACCCGGACCGTGAGGCCGATGGTCAGCCGCAGCAGCGCCAGCGCGTGCCGCAGGGAGAATTTCACTGCCGCCAGCGGGGCAATCTTCAGCGAGTGTTGCGCCCCCTGGGCGATGGCCTGCAAGGCCCCGAGCTCCAGGCCCGCAATCGCCAGCAGCAGACCAACAAGGAAAATCGCTGAGCCCAGCCCCAGGGGGGTGAGCAGCAACAGGGCGATTTCCTGGTCGGCAACCGCGGCGTTGCCCGACAGGGCCAGCAGGCCCTGCAGTGCAATGCCGAACAGCGGGGTGAACAGGCCCAGCCCGAGCAGGGTGAAGAGCAGGTGTACTATCAGGGCCGGGCGCCAGTACTGGCGAGCCTGGTTCAGCACGGAAGAAAGTCGCATGGCCCCGATCCCTTGGATTGGCAAAAGCCTAAAATAACACGCCAGTGCCGGCGCCGCATTCTGTACGGGTAGGGTGCGCGGTCTCATGCCTTGCGCGCAGGCACACCTCTGCTAGGCTGGATTCTCCAGTTCCATACAAGGGGCACAGCTGTGACTGATACAAACATACTCACCGGTGGGCTGCATTTCGGCGAGGGCCCGCGCTGGCACCAGGGACGACTCTGGTTCAGCGACTTCTACGACCACGCGGTGAAATCCGTGGACCCCGCCGGGCAGGTAAGAACCGAATACAGCTTCGAGGACCAGACCTCGGGCCTGGGCTGGCTGCCCGATGGTCGCCTGCTGGTGGTGTCCATGCGGGAGTTGGCCGTACTGCGCCAGGATGGTGATAACTTTGTACTGCATGCCGATCTTTCAGGGTTGGCGCGTCATCTGTGTAATGACATGGTGGTCGATGGCGCCGGGCGGGCCTGGGTTGGCAATTTCGGGTTCGATCTCGATGCCGAGCTGGATCGGCGCGATCCGCAGGAGGTTTTCGCCGACCACCCGGCTGCCAATCTTGTCCGGGTCGACCCGGACGGCAGTGTTCACCTGGCAGCAGAGGGTATGCATTTTCCCAATGGCAGTGTGGTAACGCCCGACGGCAAAACCCTGATTGTGGCGGAAACTCTCGCCATGTGCCTGACGGCATTCGACATCGGTGATGACAGTGAATTGCTGAACCGCCGGGTGTGGGCCCCGGTGGGTATGCGGGCGCCTGACGGCATCTGCCTCGATGCCAACGGCAATATCTGGGTGGCCAATGCCCTCGCCCCGGAGTGCGTCCTTTTCGCCGAGGGAGGCGAGGAGCTGCGGGTCGTCAACACCAGCCAGAACTGCTACGCCTGTATGCTGGGAGGCGCCGACGGCCGCGATCTGCATCTTGTGACCGCGCCTTCCAGCCACCACGGCACGGCGTCGGTAGAGCGCGCGGGCAGGATCGAAACCTGCAGGGTCGAGGTACCGGGCGCGGGCTGGCCCTGACCGCCGCTGGAAACTGCGCCGGTATCAGGCGGCGCGCTTGCCCGTTTTGCGTGGTTTCAGCAGGGGAGCCAGAAACTGCCCGGTAAAGGATTGTTTGGCCTTGGCCACCGTCTCTGGGGTCCCGGTGGCAATGATCTGGCCGCCCCCGCTGCCGCCCTCGGGGCCCAGGTCGACCAGCCAGTCGGCGGTTTTGATGACGTCGAGATTGTGCTCGATGATGACGATGGTGTTGCCGTGGTCCCGCAGGCGGTGCAGCACGGCCAGCAGCTGCTTGATGTCCTCGAAGTGCAGGCCGGTGGTGGGTTCATCCAGGATATACAGGGTCTTGCCCGTATCGCGCTTGGACAATTCCCGGGACAGCTTGACCCGCTGGGCCTCGCCGCCGGACAGCGTGGTGGCCGCCTGGCCCAGCCGGATGTAGGACAGCCCCACATCCATCAGGGTTTGCAGTTTGCGGGCGATGGCCGGGACCGGCTCGAAGAAGGCCAGGGCGTCCTCGACGGTCATCTCCAGCACCTCGTGGATATTGCGACCCTTGTAGCGCACCTCGAGGGTTTCCCGGTTGTAGCGCTTGCCCTTGCAGATATCGCAGGGCACATAGATGTCCGGCAAAAAGTGCATTTCCACCTTGGTGACACCGTCGCCCTGGCAGGCCTCGCAGCGTCCTCCCTTCACATTGAAACTGAAGCGACCCGCCTTGTAGCCCCGTGAGCGGGCTTCCTGGGTGCCGGCGAACAGCTCCCGCACCGGCGTGAAAATCCCGGTATAGGTGGCGGGATTGGAGCGGGGTGTGCGCCCGATCGGGCTCTGGTCTATGTCGATGCACTTGTCTATCTGGTCCATTCCCTCGATGGACTCATAGGGCTCCGGGGTGAGCGTGGTGGCGCCATTGAGCTCCGTTGCGGCGATCGGGTACAGGGTGCCGTTGATCAGTGTGGATTTGCCGGAGCCGGAGACGCCGGTGACGCAGGTGAGCAGTCCCAGGGGGATTTCCAGGGTCACCGACTGCAGGTTGTTGCCCGTGGCCCCCGCCAGCACCAGCTGGCGTTTCGGGTCGTTGGGCGTGCGCCTGGCGGGGATCTCGATCCTGCGCTTGCCCGACAGGTAGGCGCCGGTGAGGGACTCGGGCGTGCCCAGGATATCCTTGAGCTTGCCCTGGGCGACTACCCGGCCGCCGTGCACCCCCGCTCCCGGGCCGATATCGATGATGTGGTCGGCCCTGCGGATCGCGTCTTCGTCGTGCTCGACCACCAGCACGGTATTGCCCAGGTCGCGCAGGTGGGTGAGGGTGGCCAGCAGCCGTTCGTTGTCGCGCTGGTGCAGGCCGATCGAGGGCTCATCCAGGATGTACATCACGCCCACCAGGCCCGCGCCGATCTGTGACGCGAGCCGGATGCGCTGGGCCTCTCCCCCGGACAGGGTTTCGGCGCTGCGATTGAGGGTGAGGTAATTGAGGCCCACATCCACCAGGAATCGGTAGCGCGCCCGCAGTTCCTTCATGATCTTGTTGGCGATCTCCCCCTTGCGCCCCTCCAGTTTGAGTTGCTCGAAATAGAGTTCGGCCTCCCCCACGGGCATGCTGGTGATGCTGGGCAGGGTGCGTTCATCGACAAAGACGTGGCGCGCGTCCTGCCGCAGGCGGGTGCCCTCGCAATCCGGGCAGGGGTGGTTGGAGAGAAACCTGGCCAGTTCCTCGCGCACCGAGGACGACTCGGTGTCGCGATAGCGGCGTTCCATATTCGGGATGATGCCCTCGAAGGGGTGGGTGCGCTGGAACACGTCCCCCCGGTCGTTGACGTAGGCGAAGGCGATCTCCTGCTTGCCACTGCCGTGCAGGATGACCTGGCGGTGTTTCTTGCTCAATTGCTCGAAGGGGGTATCGATATCGAAACCGTAGTGCTCCGCCAGGGAGGTGAGCATGTGGAAGTAGTAGACATTGCGCCGGTCCCAGCCGCGGATGGCGCCCTCGGACAGGCTGGCCTCCGGGTGCAGCACCACCCGCTCCGGGTCAAAATACTGGCGCACACCGAGGCCATCGCAGCTGGCGCAGGCCCCCGCGGGGTTGTTGAACGAGAACAGGCGGGGTTCCAGCTCATCGATGCTGTGGCCGCACTCCGGGCAGGCAAAGCGGGCGGAAAAGCTGATATCGTCGCCGTCCCCGTCCATGTAGCTGATCGATGCCAGGCCGTCCGTCAGTCCCAGTGCGGTCTCGAAGGATTCGGCCAGGCGGATGCCCAGGTCCTCGCGCACCTTGAAACGGTCGACCACCACCTCGATCCGGTGTTTCTTTTTCTTGTCCAGCGTCGGCAGGTCGTCCAGGTCGGTGACAATGCCATCGACCCGCGCCCTGACGAAGCCGCCGGCGCGCAGCTCCTCGAACACGTGCAGGTGCTCGCCCTTGCGGTCCCTCACCACCGGCGCCAGCAGCATCAGTTTGCTGCCCTCGGGCAGGGCCAGCACGGTATCCACCATCTGGCTGACGGTCTGGGCCTGCAGGTTGTGGCCGTGGTCGGGGCAGCGGGGCTCACCCACCCGGGCAAACAGCAGCCTCAGGTAGTCGTATATCTCGGTAATGGTGCCCACGGTGGAGCGCGGGTTGTGGGAGGTGGATTTCTGCTCGATGGAAATGGCCGGCGACAGGCCCTCGATATGGTCCATGTCCGGCTTTTCCATCATGGACAGGAATTGCCGCGCGTAGGTGGACAGGGATTCCACGTAGCGGCGCTGACCCTCCGCGTACAGGGTGTCGAACGCCAGCGAGGACTTGCCGGAGCCGGACAGGCCGGTAATCACCACCAGCTTGTCCCTGGGGATGTCCAGATCGATATTCTTGAGGTTGTGGGTGCGTGCCCCACGTACTTGGATGGTGTCCATAAGTGGCCAGATACCGTGGTGAAGGCGAAACCGGGCAGTATATGCCCTGGCTGGTGAGGCTGCAAAAACATCCTGGTATTTACGGCGGGGGCGGGTGGATGGATGTGCTCGCGGCGCCGAAACTGTTATTATCGAGCGCTGTAAATTCGAAGACCAAATCCCCGTGATCACTGAACATCCGATGACAGCGCTGGAGCGGCGCGCGGTAAGCTCCCTGGCGCTGCTTTACAGCTTCCGCATGCTGGGCCTCTTCATGGTGTTGCCCCTGCTGGCCCTGTACGCCGCAGACCTGCCCGACGCCACTCCCAGCCTGATCGGCCTGGCGCTGGGCATCTACGGCCTGACCCAGGCCATGCTGCAGATTCCCCTGGGCTGGCTGTCCGACCAGGTGGGGCGCAAGCCGGTGATTGTCGGCGGCCTGCTCCTGTTTGCCGCCGGCAGTGTGGTCGCGGCCCTGGCGGACAGCCTTTGGGGTATCGTCCTGGGGCGCGCCCTGCAGGGGGCCGGCGCGATCGCCGCCACGGTCATGGCCCTGGTGGCCGACCTGACCAGCGAGGAACAGCGCACCAAGGCCATGGCCATCGTCGGCGTGAGCATCGGGCTCTCGTTTGCGGTTGCCCTGGTACTGGGGCCGGTTATCGCAGCTGCAGGCGGTTTGACCTCGGTGTTCTGGGTTACGGGGCTACTGGCGCTGGGAGGCATCGCCATCGTGCTGCTGCTGGTGCCCAGTCCGGCAACTGCGCCGGTCGAGCACGACGATCTGGGCGCGAGCCCGGGCATGTTCGGCCGGGCCCTGCGGGACCCCACCCTGCTGAGGCTGAACTTTGGTGTATTCAGCCTGCATTTCATTCTCATGGCCTGCTTTCTGGTGGTGCCTGGCGTGCTCGAGCGAGTCGCCGGTGTGGACCGCGCCCATCACTGGCAGGTCTACCTGCCGGTGCTGCTGCTATCGATTGTCGGCATGCTGCCGCTGATGCGGATGGCCGAGCGCGGCGGGCTTCCTCAGCAGACGTTTCTCAGCGGTATCGCCTTGCTGGTGGCAGCTGTGCTGGTGCTGGGGACGGCGGCGGGCCCCTGGGTGTTCTTTTTTGGCCTCTGGCTGTTCTTTGTCGGGTTCAATTACCTGGAAGCGACGCTGCCCTCCCTGGTCAGCAAGTCGGTGTTTGCCGGGGGCAAGGGTACGGCACTGGGGATTTTTTCCACCTGCCAGTTCCTCGGCGCCTTTGCCGGTGGCGCCGGGGGCGGCTGGGTGTTCCAGCATTTCGGCCAGGCGTACCTGATCGGCCTGTGCCTGGCATTCGCCGGCCTGTGGTTCGTGTTCATGCTCGGCGCCGGCAGTGTACCGGTGCCGCAGCCGGAGAGCGCTTCCCGGGCACGCTAGCGCGGCACCCTGCGGACAGCCAAATGATGAAACACGACCGCCCCGGTTGTCGCAATTGGCTGGCGGGATTGCTATAGTCGATGGTTCGTCTGGTACACCGATTTCGTATTTAATTTGAGGAATTCCTATGGCTTCACGGGGCGTCAATAAAGTCATCCTGGTGGGTAACCTGGGCAACGACCCTGAAACGCGTTTTTTCCCCGATGGCGGGGCCGTCACCAATGCCAGCCTTGCCACCAGTGAAACCTGGAAAGACAAGCAGACCGGGCAGCCACAGGAAAAGACCGAGTGGCACCGGGTCGTGTTCCGTGATCGCGGCAACTACCGTCTGGGGCAGATAGCCGGGGAGTACCTGAAGAAAGGCTCCAAGGTCTACGTCGAGGGCCGCCTGCAGACCCGCAAGTGGCAGGACAAGGCCGGTGTTGATCACTACACCACCGAGATAATCGCCGAACAGATGCAGATGCTGGACAGCCGCAGCGCCGGCTCGGAGGGCGAATACAGTGCCCCCTCCGGGGCGCCTCGCAGTGCCCCGCGGGCGGCTTCCCAGGCACCGGCACCGGCGGCCAGTTCGCAGCCAAACGATTTTGGCGATTTTGACGACGATATACCCTTTTGATGGGGCATCTGAACGCCGGGTGATCGCTTCCGAAACAGTGGCATAGAGCCGTGCGCGTACTCATCCTTGGATCTGATACTCCCCTCGGACACGCCCTGGTCGAGCAACTGCAGTACCTCGGCCGCCACCAGAGCACGCCCATCACCCGTGCGACCTGCCGCTGGAAGAGCGAGCGCCAGGCCAAGAAGGCGGTGGTGCGCGCGAAGTGCGAGGTCGTGGTGGATTTGCGCATCTCGGCCGCCGCCGACGGGATTGACCAGCTGCAGGAGCTGGACCTGAAGCGCTGCCACTGGGTGGCCAAGGCCTGCCAGCGCAGCGGCATGACCTACCTCTACACGTCAACCTCGAGGGTCTTTTCCGGCCAGTTGGACCGGCCCTACACCGAGGAAGATTATCCCGACAACGAAACCGAATTCGGCACCATGCTTGCCGCCGCCGAACAGCTGGTGCGGGACAGCTGCGAGCGCCATCTTATCCTGCGGCTGGGACCCGTCTTTTCCTTCGAGGGCACCAACCTGATCACCCAGATGCTGGGGGAACTGGGAACCCACGGCGGCAGTCTGGTGATGGACAACAACCTGCGCGGCTGCCCCGTCGCGGCGGAGGATGGCGCCCGGGTGATTTCAGCCCTGCTGGACCAGCTCAGCACCGGTCTGCAGGCAAGTGGTATCTACCACTACTGCAGCTCCGACACGGCAACGTTTTACGAATTCGCCGAGGCATTGCTGGCCTCCGCATCCCAGTTCTCCGAGTTCAGCCCCACCGCCGTGCAGTTGCAGCGCCAACCGGAGGGGCTCATGCCTCTCAATCGCTCCCTGAACTGCAGCAAGATTCGCAATACGTTTGCCATCAAGCAGGCGCCCTGGCGCAGTGCGGTCCCGCGCATTGTGAAGCAGTACTTCGAACTCCAGCGCAACAAGATATGAGGCGACCCCATGACAAAAGCCACCGATGAACACCCCCGGCCGCTCGCGGTGGCGGTGCTCACCGTTTCCGATACCCGTACCCCGGAGACGGACACCTCGGGTGATTACCTGGCGGAGGCGCTTGCCGCGGAAGGCCACCGGCTGGCCGCCAGGCGCATAGTCATCGATGACATCTACCAGATCAGGGCCGTACTCTCGAACTGGATAGCCGATGCGGGTATCGATGCGGTGCTGGTCACGGGGGGCACCGGGTTTTCCGGGCGGGATTCAACTCCCGAGGCGGTGCGGCCCCTGTTCGACAAGGACATCGACGGCTTTGGTGAGGTATTCAGGGCTTTGTCCCACGCCGAGATAGGCTCCTCTACTATCCAGTCCAGGGCGGTGGCCGGCTTTGCCAATGACACGGTGATTTTCTGTATGCCGGGTTCTACCGGCGCGTGCAGGACTGCGTGGCAGGGGCTGATTCGCGAACAGCTCGACAGCAGCCACCGGCCCTGCAACTTCGTAGGGGTGCTGAAAGTGCGGGAGCGGGAGATTTGACCCCACTGCTGCCGGTAGCGGAAGCCCTGGCGCGGGTGCTGGCAACTGCCCGCCCGAGCCAGGAGGTGATGGAAGTGGCCCTGATCGATGCCCTGGGATCGGTTCTGGCCGACGACGTGGTAGCCTCGATCGCGGTGCCTGGCGACGACAACAGCGCGATGGACGGCTACGCCCTGCGGGCGGCGGAAGCGGCCGGGCCCTTGCAGGTCAGCCAGCGTATTGCGGCAGGCGCCGGGGAGGCTGTCTTCCTGGCACCCGGTACGGCCGCCAGGATATTCACCGGCGCGGCGATTCCGCCGGGTGCCGATGCGGTGGTGATGCAGGAAAACTGTGAGGAGCGCGACGGCGTGCTGGCTATTTCCGGGCCGGTCACGCCCGGGCAGAATATCCGTCCGCGCGGCCAGGATATAGCGCCGGGTTCAACCGTACTGGCCCGGGGCAGGGTGCTGCGGCCGCAGGACATGGGCCTGCTGGCCTCCATCGGGCGCGCCAGCGTGGAGGTATACCGCCCGCTGCGGGTGGCGGTGCTGTCCACCGGGGATGAGCTGCTGGAGCCGGGTGATACCGGATTGCAGCGCGGCCAGCTTTACAACTCCAATCGCTACACCCTGGCAGGCCTGGTGCGATCCCTGGGTATGACCTGCATCGATGGCGGGATCGTGCCCGATGACCCGGGCGCCACCGCCCGGGCGCTGGAGCATGCTGCCGCTGGCGCCGACTGCATCATCACTTCCGGTGGTGTCTCGGTCGGAGAGGAGGACCACGTCAAGGCCCAGGTGGAGCGCCTGGGGCAGCTGGATCTTTGGAAGCTGGCCATCAAGCCCGGCAAGCCGCTGGCTTTTGGCCGGATTGGCGACACGCCCTTCATCGGCTTGCCGGGTAATCCCACCTCGGTCTTCGTCACCTTTTGCCTGATTGCGCGCCCCTTCCTGCTGAAGTTGCAGGGGGTGAGCGAACCGCCGCCGGCCAGGCTTTACGCCAGCGCCATGTTTGCGGTTGCCGAACCCGGGGGGCGCCAGGAGTACCTGCGCGTGACCCTGGCCAATGCCGGTACGGGCCTGCAGGCACACAGGTTTGCCAACCAGAGCTCCGGAGTCCTGAGTTCGGTGAGCCACAGCAATGCCCTGGCGGTGATCCCGCGGGGTGCAACAATCGCCCGGGGCGAGATGGTCGAGGTGATTCCGCTCGACGCCCTGGTTTGAGGGCCTAGTCGACGTACTTCTGGAATACCAGGGAGGCGTTGGTGCCACCGAAGCCGAAGCTGTTGGACATCACCCGCTGCAGATCCACATTGTCGTGGCGCTTGAGCGCGATGGGCAATCCCTCGGCTTCCGGATCGAGAGTTTCAATATTGGCGGAGGCCGCTATGAAACCCTTCTGCTGCATCAGCAGGGAGTAGATGGCCTCCTGCACCCCGGCAGCCCCCAGGGAGTGACCGGACAGGGATTTGGTGGACCCTACCACCGGGATATGGTCCCTGTCCTGATAGGCCGTGCGCACCGCCTTGAGCTCCTGGATATCACCCGCGGGTGTGCTGGTGCCGTGAGCGTTGATGTAGTCCACCGGCCCGGTCACCGTGGCAAGTGCCTGCTGCATGCAGCGCACCGCCCCCTCGCCCGACGGTGCGACCATGTCGTAGCCGTCGGAAGTGGCGCCGTAGCCCACCAGTTCTGCATAGATCTTTGCGCCGCGCTTGAGTGCGTGTTCCAGTTCCTCCACCACCAGCATACCGCCGCCGCCGGCGATGACGAAGCCGTCCCGGTTGGCGTCATAGGCCCGGGAGGCGCGCTCAGGGGTGTCGTTGTACTTGGTTGACAGGGCCCCCATCGCGTCGAACAGGCAGCTCAGGGCCCAGTGCAACTCCTCGCCGCCGCCGGCGAAAACGATATCCTGCTTGCCGAGCTGGATCTGCTCCATGGCATTGCCGATACAGTGTGCGCTGGTCGAACAGGCGGAGGATATCGAGTAATTCACGCCCTTGATCCTGAAGGGTGTCGCCAGGCAGGCGGATACGGTGCTGCCCATGGTCTGGGTGACCCGGTAGGGGCCGACCCGGCGTATGCCACGCTCGCGCAAGGTATCGGCGGCTTCCACCTGCATGGCCGCCGAGGCGCCCCCGGAGCCGGCAATGATGCCGGTGCGCACGTTGGAGATGTCGGCTTCCTTGAGCCTGGAGTCCTCGATGGCCTGCTGCATGGCGATATAGGCGTAGGCCGCCGCATCACCCATGAAACGCAGTTGTTTGCGATCGACCAGCGCCGGGATGTCGACCTGCGGTGCGCCCGCCACGTGCGAACGCATACCCATATCGATCTGCTCCTGCCGCATACTGATGCCGGAGCGGCCCTCATACAATGACTGGCAGACTGACGCCGCGTCGTTGCCGAGGCAGGAGACGATGCCCAGTCCGGTAATGACTACTCTTCTGGTCATGGAATTAGAATGACTCCGTCGATTGGAACAAGCCTACTCGCAGGTCGGACGCAGTGTAGATTTCACGACCGTCCACCGAGACGCTGCCATCGGCAATACCCATCACCAGTTTGCGTTCGATGACCCGCCTCACATGAATGTTATAGACCACTTTGGAGGCAGATGGGAGAACCTGGCCGCTGAACTTGACCTCGCCACAGCCCAGGGCGCGCCCGCGCCCGGGGTTGCCGCGCCATCCCAGGAAAAACCCGACCAGCTGCCACAGGGCATCGAGGCCAAGGCAGCCGGGCATGACCGGATCGCCGGGAAAGTGGCACTGGAAAAACCACAGATCGGGATGGATATCCAGCTCAGCTATTATTTCTCCCTTGCCGTACTGGCCGCCCTCGGAGCTGATGTGGGTAATGCGGTCCAGCATCAGCATGTTGTCAGTGGGCAATTGTGCGTTGCCGGGGCCGAACAGTTCACCGTTGCCGCAGGTGATCAGGTCGTCCTTGCCATAGGCACTTTTTGCAGTCATAGATTATCCAGTGTCGGCTTGAAAGTTGCGCCGCCGGATCCTCGCAGGTGACAGCTTCATCGCCGGGATCGGGGCGGCGCTCCGGAGAGCCCGTCCATTTTAATTGTTGAGGCAGACAAGTCCAGCGCAATTCGGCGCAAGCGCAGCTTCGGCAGCGGCTGTGTTAACCCGCACACATCCTGCGCCTTCGCCGGTAGCCAAGGATATGGCCATCCGCTACCATAAGCGGGATGTGCTGGTGTATTGCGCGCACTCATAACAATTTTTTCAGCGCCACTCCTGGCGCTGATAGAGGGAAATCATGCTAACACCCGTTCTTCTTTCCGGTGGCGTCGGCAGCCGGCTTTGGCCGGTTTCGCGAGAGACCTATCCAAAACAGTTCCTGCCGCTGGCCGGTGAGTTGTCGATGTTGCAGGAGACCCTGCGGCGCACCTCCGGACTGGAGGAGAGCGCGCCGCTGGTGGTCTGTAATGAAGAGCACCGTTTCATGGTCGCCGAGCAGCTGCGGCAGGTGGACATCCGGGCCAGTGCCCTTATCCTGGAGCCCGAGGGACGAAATACGGCCCCTGCGGTCGCATTGGCGGCGATACAGGCTCTGGCGAACGACCCGGAGGCGCTGCTGCTGGTGCTGCCGGCAGACCATGTGATTCGCGATGTCGACGCCTTTGTGGACGCGGTCGGGCGGGCTGTGCCGCTGGCGCAAAAAGGGCGCCTGATGACCTTCGGGGTGGTTCCATCGAGTCCTGAAACCGGATACGGCTACATCAAGTGCGGCGCCGAACTGGATGCGGGCCTTTACGACCTGGAGCGCTTCGTCGAGAAACCGGATGTCGCCACCGCCCAGGCTTATCTCGACAGTGGCAATTATCTGTGGAACAGCGGCATGTTCCTGCTGCGCGCCGCAACCTACCTCGATGAGCTGGCTGAGCACGCGCCGGGCATGCTCAGCTGCTGCCGCGAGGCGATGGCGGACGCCATCAGCGATATGGATTTTGTGCGCCCTGCGGCTGATAAGTTTCTCGCCTGCCCGAGCGACAGCATCGACTATGCGGTCATGGAAAGAACCGGCGCCGGCGGCGTGGTTTCCCTCGATTGTGGCTGGAGTGATGTCGGCGCCTGGTCCGCGCTGTGGGATGTGGCGACGCGTGACGGCGACGGCAATGTCTGCAAGGGCGATGTCATGCTCGACAATTGCACCGGCAGCTATTTTCGCAGCGAGTCCCGACTCGTTGCGGGCATCGGTGTCACCGACCTGGTGGTGGTCGAAACCGCGGATGCGGTGCTGGTGTCAGACCGGGCCAATGTGCAGGACGTCAAGCGGATCGTCAACCGGCTGAAACATCTCGAGCGGCCGGAGGCTTCCCTGCACAGGCGGGTATACCGGCCCTGGGGTTCCTACGAATCCCTGGTGACCGCCGATCGCTTCCAGGTCAAAAGAATTTTCGTCAACCCGGGGCAGACGCTTTCGTTGCAGATGCATCATCACCGGGCCGAGCACTGGATTGTCGTGCACGGGACTGCAGAGGTTACCTGCGAGGACCGGGTATTCATGCTCGCCGAGGACGAATCGACCTATATTCCCCTGGGACATAAACACCGCCTGTCGAATCCGGGGCGCATCCCCCTGGAGCTGATTGAGGTACAATCCGGCGCCTATCTGGGCGAGGACGATATTGTGCGCTATGAGGATGTTTACGGGCGCAGCCAGTAGCCCGGCTTTTATCTACACGGAGGTTTTATGAATATCACCAAATGCCTGTTCCCCGTAGCCGGTTACGGCACGCGCTTTCTGCCGGCGACCAAGAGCATGCCCAAGGAGATGTTGCCGATAGTCAACAAGCCGCTGGTGCAGTACGGCGTCGAGGAAGCCATCGCCGCGGGAATGACTACCTGTGCCATGGTCACCGGTCGCGGCAAGCGGGCTATCGCCGATCACTTCGACATCAGCTTCGAACTCGAACACCAGATCTCCGGCAGTGGCAAAGAGGTCTATCTCGAAAGTATTCGCAACGTGCTGGACAAGGGCGTCTTTACCATGGTGCGCCAGCGCGAGATGAAAGGGCTCGGTCATGCCATCCTGACGGGCCAGTCGCTGATCGGCAATGAGCCCTTCGGCGTCCTGCTGTCGGACGACCTGTGCTTGAACGACGGCCCGGGCGTGCTGGCGCAGATGGCGGAGCTGTACAAGCAGTTTCGCTGCTCGATCGTGGCGATCCAGGAGGTCCCGCTGGAGGAAGTCAGCAGCTACGGGGTGATCGCGGGGGAAAGCCTGCGGGACGGGATATACCGGGTGGACGAGATGGTGGAAAAGCCCGACCCCAAGGACGCGCCCTCCAACCTGGCCATTATCGGTCGCTATATCCTGACACCGGACATATTCGACATTATTCGCGAGACCCCGCCCGGGGCCAACGGGGAGATCCAGTTGACCGACGCCCTGCAGATACAGGCCCGTCGCGGCTGCGTCATGGCGTACAAGTTCAAGGGACGGCGCTTCGATTGCGGCAGCGTGCCGGGCTTCGTCGAGGCGACCAACTATGTCTACCAACACTACTACGCCAAACCGTAGAGGGACCCCTTCGTGAAAAAAATTACCTGCTTCAAGGCCTATGACGTGCGGGGGCGTGTACCCGATCAGCTGAACGAGGACATCGCGCGCCGGATCGGCCGCGCCTTTGCCGAGGTGGTCAAGCCCCGCCAGGTGGTGGTGGGGCACGATATCCGGCTGACCAGCGAGGCGATCAAGGGCGCGCTGGTGCAAGGCTTGCTGGAGCAGGGAGTCGACGTCTACGACATCGGCCTGTGCGGCACCGAGGAAATCTATTTCGCCACGTCTCACGCCGGCATGGATGGCGGCATTGCCGTGACCGCCAGTCACAACCCGAAGGACTACAACGGCATGAAGTTTGTGCGGGAGGAGTCAAAGCCGATTTCCGGTGACACCGGCCTGTTTGATATCCAGGCGATGGCGGAAAAGGACGAGTTCGTGGCCGCGGAACTGCCCGGGCAACTGCACACCCTCGATACCGCCGAGGCCTATGTCGATCACCTGCTGTCCTATGTCGATATCGCCGCCCTCAAACCCCTGAAGATCGTGGTCGATGCGGGCAACGGTGGAGCCGGAAGAGTGGTCGACCTGCTGGAGCCACACCTGCCGTTTGAGTTTATCAAGCTGCATCACGAGCCCGACGGGAATTTCCCCAACGGTGTGCCCAACCCGCTGGTGCCGGAGAATCGTCTGGCCACCATCGCGGCGGTGCGGGAACACGGTGCGGATCTCGGTCTGGGCTGGGACGGCGACTTCGACCGCTGTTTTTTCTTTGATGAGCGGGGCGACTTCATCGAGGGCTATTACGTGGTGGGCCTGCTGGCGGAGGCGTTTCTCAAGCGCCAGGGTCCCGCGCGGGTCGTGCATGACCCGCGCCTGATCTGGAACACGATCGATATCGTGGAATCACTGGGCGGAGAGGCCGTGCAGAGCAAGACCGGCCACGCCTTTATCAAGGAGCGCATGCGACTGGAAAACGCCGTTTACGGCGGCGAGATGAGCGCGCATCACTATTTCCGGGATTTTGCCTACTGTGACAGCGGCATGATTCCCTGGCTGCTGGTGACCGCACTGATCAGCGATGCGGGGCAACCCCTGTCCACCCTGGTGTCCCAGCGCGTGGCGGCCTATCCCTGCAGCGGTGAAATCAATCGCACCATCGACGACCCCGCTGCAGTCCTGTCACGGGTAGAGGATACCTACCGCGAGCAGGCCGAGACTATCGAGCATGTGGACGGCTTGAGTATGGTGCTCGGCCAGTGGCGCTTCAACCTGCGCATGTCGAACACCGAACCCGTGGTGCGGCTGAACGTGGAAAGTCGCGGCGACGCCGCCTTGATGCAGGCCAAAACCACGGAACTGCTGAGCCTGATCGACGCTTGATCAGCAAACCCTAGGACTGCGCCTCGCGCCATTCGCGCATCAGGCGCTCCGTGGCCGGGTCCATGGGGCCTGCCCCGGACTCTCCCGACAGGCGCGCGAGGATCTCCGTGCCTATTTCCTTACCCAGCTCCACACCCCACTGGTCGAAAGGGTTGATGCCCCAGAGCCTGGCGCTGCAAAACGTGCGGTGCTCATACAGCGCCAGCAACGCGCCCAGGCTAACCGGGTTGACCGACTCCATGGTGATGACACTGCTGGGCCGGTTGCCGGGCATGGCCAGATGGGGAGCGAGCCTGTCGGCCTCCTGCCCGGTCAGCCCGCGTTCCAGCAGGGACGCGCGCGCATCCCCGGGCGAGCGCCCCACCATCAGTGTGCGGCTCTGGGCCAGGCAGTTGGCTACCAGCCTGCGGTGTTGCTCGGCCATGCCCGTATGGGTTTTCAGCGGCAGGATGAAATCCGCGGGGCACAGCTGTGTGCCCTGGTGCAAGAGCTGGTGGAAGGAGTGCTGTCCCATGGTGCCCGCGGATCCCCACAGTACCGGGCCTGTCGTGTAGGCCAGGGCTTGTCCCTGGGCGCTGACACGCTTGCCGTTGCTTTCCATGGTCAGTTGCTGGAGAAAGTCCGGCAGTCGCTGCAGGCTGTTGTCATAGGGCAGGACGACGTGGTTGCCGGCCCCCATAAAATTGCTGTACCACAGCTCCAGCAGGCTCAGCAGCAGGGGCATACTCTCCCCCGGCTCGCTGCTGTGAAAATGCTCGTCCATCGCCTCGGCGCCGGCGAGGAACTCCTCAAAGCGCTCCCAGCCAATGGCGATGGCGCAGCTCAACCCGATGGCGGACCAGACCGAGTATCGACCCCCCACCCAGTCCCACATGGGCAGGCAGTTAGCGGCGGGAATGCCGAAGTCCGCCGCGGCCTGCAGGTTGGAGGTGACGGCGACGAAGTGCCTGTCCAGGTCGGATTCGCCCGCCCCGGCGTTGAGCAGCCAGTCCCTGGCCGCCAGGCTGTTGGTGAGGGTCTCTTCCGTGCGAAAGGATTTGGAGCAGACGATGAACAGGGTGGACTCGGGGTCGAGGTCCAGCAGCGTGTCCTGCAGGTCGGCGGGGTCGACGTTGGCAACATAGTGGCAGCTGACGTTGCCCTGGTAGGGCTTCAGGGCCTCGGTCACCAGGCGCGGTCCCAGGTCGGAGCCGCCGATGCCGATATTCACGACATCGGTAATGGTCGCGCCGGAATAGCCCTTCTGGTCGCCGCTGTTGAGGCGGTCCGCCCATTGCTTCATCAGGGCGCGGGCCGCCACCACCTGCGCATACTTTTCGTCCAGGCCGTGGCTGCCGGAGGCGCGCAGCAGGGTGTGCAGGGCGGGCCGGTCCTCGGTGTTGTTTATGTGTTCCCCGTCGAACAGGGCGGCAATGTCCATTGGCAGGCCGCTTTGCCCCGCCAGGTCCAGCAGCTTTCCCAGGGCGGGCCTGGTCAGCAGGTGCTTGGAAAAATCCAGGCGCAGTCCGGCGGCCTCCAGGGTGAAATCCGCCGCGCGCTGCGGGTCCTGTGCGAACAGCTGTTCCATGGACGCTGAGCGCAACTCCTGCGCCAGTGCCTGTAATTCACCGTAGCCGGGTAACTCGGAAAGGAGTGCGCCTGTTGTCATGCCGGGACCTTGTGGGGCGGGAGGGTTGCAGACCCGAGTATAGGAAGGCCGCCAGGCGTGCGCAATGCCGGCAGGATCGTGCCGGCTCAGTGGTCCCGGTGAATCGACAGGTGGGTAATCCGCTCCAGCGCGCTGCGCCAGGTGCTGGTTGGAAGCTGCTGCAATTGCGCGAGGGCCAGGTCGTGGTAGTGCCGTGCCTGCGCCCGGGTGTAGTCCAGGGAGCCGCAGCGTTGTACCGCGGCAACGACCGCGCTCAGCTGGCGGGCGCTTTTGTTGGTGATGGCATCGCTGATCAATTCCCGTTCGGCAGCGGTGCCCTCCTGCATGGCGTGGATCAGGGGCAGGGTGGTCTTGCCTTCCGTCAGGTCGTCTCCCACATTTTTACCCATCGCGGCGGGATCGCCCTCGTAGTCCAGCACGTCATCGATCATCTGGAAGGCGATACCGAGGTTGAGGCCGAAATCGCGCATTGACTGGCGCAGGGGCAGCTCCGCACCACTGAGGGATGCCGCGCCGTAGCAGGCGGCCGCAAACAGGATGGCCGTCTTGCGGGTGATGACGTCGAGATACTGCTCCCGGGTGGTATCGGCCTGGCCGGCGCGCACCAGCTGCAGCACCTCGCCCGCGGCGATTGTGTTGGTGGTATCAGCCATGTGTTCGAGGATGTCCATATCCCCCAGCTGCACCATCAGCTGGAATGCACGGGTATAGAGAAAATCCCCCACCAGGACAGAGGGGGCGTTGCCGAATTCCGCGTTGGCGGTAGGCCGGCCGCGGCGCAGGTCGGAGATATCCACGACGTCGTCGTGCAGCAGGGTGGCCGTATGGATAAACTCGATGATCGCCGCGAACTTTATGTGGGCCGCGCCGCAGGGTCCCAGGGCGGAAGCGGACAGCAGCACCAGCAGCGGTCGCAGGCGTTTGCCGCCGGCATCGATAATATAGTGGCCGACGTTCTCCACCATGGCCACGTCGGACTGTAACTGGTCTACGATGAGCTGGTTGACCTGCTCAAATTCATTGGCGACGGTAGCGCGTATTTCTTGCATGGTTTGGGCGGCTTGTAAGTGCCCGCGCATGCTAGGGTGCCGCCACCGGCCTGTCAACCCGGCCGCCAAAGTAACCCTTGCCGTGGAGGGCCGATTTAAGTAAAATCGCCGCCCTCTGCCCCCCGCCGCACTCGATGCCGGTCCGGGTCAGGATTAACCAACTGTTAGTGCCGGTCTCTGCCCCCTTGATTTAAAAGGGTTTTTTTCCAACAGCGAGCAGGCTAACTCAACGGAGCATGATATGTACGCAGTAATCGAAAGCGGTGGCAAGCAGCATCGCGTGGTGGAAGGCGAGACCCTGAAGCTGGAAAAAATTGAAGCCGCAACCGGCGCTACCGTCGAATTCGACAAGGTATTGATGGTTGGTGGCAGTGACAACATCAAGATCGGCACCCCCGTGGTTCCCGGCAGCAAGGTGACCGCAGAGGTGGTTGCCCATGGTCGTCACAAGAAGGTCAAGATTGTTAAGTTCAGTCGCCGCAAGCACTACCGGAGAGAAACTGGTCATCGCCAGTGGTTCACCGAGGTGAAAATAACCGGTATTTCGGCGTAACAGGAGGGTTTGAGCAATGGCACACAAGAAAGCTGGTGGTAGTACCCGCAACGGACGTGATTCCGAAAGCAAACGCCTGGGCGTCAAGCGCTTTGGCGGTGAAACCGTGCAGGCAGGCAGCATCATCGTGCGCCAGCGTGGCACGCGCTTCCACCCCGGCACCAACGTGGGTATCGGCAAGGATCACACCCTGTTCGCTACCGCCGACGGCAAGGTCGAGTTCGTAACCAAGGGCCCCAACAGCCGCAAGTTCGTTCAGATAGTGAGCGCCTGAGGCGCGGCTTCAAGCCCGGTAACGCGAAGCCTCGTCGTTTGACGGGGCTTTTTTTTTGCGGAGTCCTGTCGTCTGCCAGGGGACGTTCCATTGTCGGCAGGGGTCCGGGTGTGTCCTGGCTCCATGGCCGCGCCCCTCCGGGGTGCCCTCAGTACCCGATAAAGCGGGGCAGGCCCTCGGTCAGGAGCCTTAAAGCGCTTCGCTGTCTCCCGCCACTCCCTCGGCGCTGGCCTTTTACATTCCGCCAGGACACACCCGGACCCCTGCCTCACATCGAGCGGATAACCAATTCACCGGAAGTACTGGCGGTGTTAATGCATCTTTTTGATTTGAACTCAATGCGGTGCAGAGCGGGGGTTGCCTCGCGGAACGTAAAAGGCGCACGCCGAGGGAGTGGAGCGAGACAGCGAAGCGCTTTAAGGCTCGCGACCGACTGAGGGAAGCCCGGAGGGCCGCAGCCGTGGAGCGAGGCAACCCCCGCTCTGCACCGCGAATGGAACTGGACAGGAAGAAGTGGCTACGCCCCCCAGTTCGCCTCTGTTTATTGACTGAAATAATCCGCGCCGGAATTTAGATATACTGGCAATCCAGCCGTGGGTCCCAAAGACCCTGCCTGCAACAAATTGGAACAAAGATGAAATTCGTAGACGAGGCAAGTATCAAGGTTTTCGCCGGTAATGGCGGCAGTGGCTGCCTCAGTTTCCGGCGTGAGAAGTACATACCGAAGGGTGGCCCCGACGGCGGTGACGGCGGTGATGGCGGCAGCGTCATCATGGAAGCCGATGACGCCCTCAACACCATGGTGGACTTCCGCTTCCAGCGCGCCTTCCGGGCCCAGAACGGCGAGTCGGGGCGGGGGCAGAACAAGACCGGCAAGAGCGGCGAAGACCTCGTCCTGAAGGTGCCCGTGGGCACCACCATCCTGGATGAAGACACCGGTGAAATGCTCGGCGACCTGTCCGTGCCCGGCCAGCGGCTGGTAGTGGCCCAGGGCGGGTTTCACGGGCTGGGTAATACGCGTTTCAAGTCCAGCACCAACCGGGCGCCGCGGCAGACCACCAAAGGCAGCGAGGGCGAACACCGGGACCTCAAGCTGGAACTGAAGGTGCTGGCGGACGTGGGCCTGCTGGGCCTGCCCAATGCCGGCAAATCCACCTTTATTCGCGCCGTATCCTCCGCCACCCCCAAGGTCGCCGACTATCCCTTTACCACCCTCGTGCCCAACCTGGGCGTGGTGAAGGTCGAGGCGCACCGGAGCTTCGTGGTGGCCGATATTCCCGGTCTCATCGAGGGCGCGTCGGACGGGGCCGGGCTGGGTATCCGCTTCCTCAAGCACCTCACCCGCAACCGCATTTTGCTGCACCTGGTGGATATGGCGCCTTTCGATGGCACCGAACCCGCCGACGCGGCCCTGTCCATCGTGCGCGAGCTGGAACGGTTCAGTCCCACCCTGGCCTCCCGGGAGCGCTGGCTGGTGCTGAACAAGAGTGACCTGCTGGATGCCGACACCTTCGCCGCGCGGCGCGACGCCGTGCTGGACGCGCTGGGTTGGGAAGGGCGCGTCTATGCCATCTCCGCCATCACCGGGGAGGGAACCGGGCCGCTGTGTGGCGATATGATGGTCTACCTGGAAGAGCGGCGGGCCGCCGAGCTGGCGGACCCGGAGCTTGCCGAGGCGGAGCGCCAGATGCAATTGGCCATGCAGGAGGAGGCGAGACAGCGCGTCGAGGAATACCGGGCCAGGCAGCGCCAGCGTTCCCGCGGTGAGGACGCGGACGACGATATTGACGACGACGAAGATGACGACTTCGACGTGGAGGTGGAATATGTACCCTGAGGCCGCGTATGTCTGACAGGGCCGAGATAAGCCGGGCAAGGCGCTGGGTCGTCAAGGTCGGCAGCGCGCTGCTGACCAACGACGGGCGGGGACTCGATCCCGCTGTCATCAGCAGCCTGGTCGACCAGCTGGTGCAGCTGCGCGGGCGCGGCTGTGAGGTCGTGCTGGTGTCCAGTGGCGCGGTAGCCGCCGGCATCGTCAGGCTGGGCTGGAGTTCCCGTCCGCACCTGTTGCACAAACTGCAGGCGGCCGCGGCGGTGGGCCAGTCGGTGCTGGTGCAGCACTACGAAAATGCCTTCAAGCAGCACGGTATCGCCACCGCCCAGATCCTGCTGGTTCACGACGACGTCACCGCCCGTGACCGCTATCTCAACGCCCGGGGCACCCTCAATACCCTGCTGGAGCTGGGCGTGGTGCCGGTGGTGAATGAAAACGACACGGTGGTCACCGACGAAATACGCTTTGGTGACAACGATACCCTGGCGGCGCTGGTGGCGAACCTGATCGACGCCGACGCCCTGTTGCTGTTGACCGACCAGCAGGGCATGTACCGGGAGGACCCCCGGCGCAACCCGGACGCCCAGCTGGTGCAAAGCTGTGACGTACACGACCCGCAACTGGACGGCATGGCCGGGGAGGGCGGCGCGCTCGGGCGGGGCGGTATGGTAACCAAGTTGCGCGCGGCCCGGCTCGCCGCCCGCTCCGGCACGGAAACCATCATCGCCTCCGGGCGCGAACACAATATCGTTGCCGCGGTTACCAGCGGCGCCGACGTGGGCACCTGGCTGCGCACCGGTAAACAGCCCCAGAATGCCCGCAAGCAGTGGCTGGCGGGTATGGTGCAGGTCCAGGGCAGCCTGGAGCTGGACGAGGGTGCGGTGCGGGTGTTGCGGGAGTCGGGCCGCAGTCTGCTGGCCGTCGGGGTGCGCGGTGTGCAGGGGAACTTCACCCTGGGGGAAATGGTGTCCTGCCGGGACAGCAACGGCCGCGAGGTCGCCCGGGGCCTGGTCAATTACAACGCGGAGGAAACCCGCCGTATCATGGGCCTGCCGTCACGCGAGATCGAGGGCGTGCTGGGCTACCTGCGGGATGCGGAACTCATTCACCGCGACAACCTGGTGCTGTGCTAGCTCATCCAGCGACCGATCGGCGTTTTCACCCAGAGAAAGTTCATCAGTTTTTTCATCCCCTCGGCGCTTTTGGCGCTGTAGGGATAGGCATTCTGCATTTTGCCACCGAACCGGTCGATCACGATCGGCATTTCATGGCAGTAACCCCGCAGGCCCTTCTTGCCATTGACCTGGCCCAGCCCCGAGTTCTTGCGCCCGCCAAAGGGGGCCGCCGGGATGCCGTAACTCACCGCCATGTCATTGACGCTGCACGAACCGGTATCGATGGACGCTGCCAGCCGGTAACCCCGGTCCTTGTCTTTGGTCCAGACATTGCCGTTGAGGCCGAACTCCGAATCATTGGCCAGGGCAACGGCCTCATCTTCACTGGCGACTTTCTGGATGCACAGGACGGGGCCGAAGGTCTCGTGGCGCATGATGTCCATGCTGTTGTCGACCCCGGTCATGACTGTGGGCTCGTAATAGAGGCCCGCAAGGTCCGGGTTGCGCCGGCCGCCCATCAGGATGTTGGCGCCCTTGGCCCGGGCGTCTTCCACATGGGCCTCGATGATCGCCATCTGGCGGTCCCAGAAAACAGCTCCCACGTCCTCCTCCCAGCCGTGTTGCTGGCCCTGGCGCAGGTTCTTGCCCTTCTCCAGCACCAGCCGCAGGAATTCGTCGTAGACCTCCGCCACGACATAAATGCGCTCCGTGCCGCAGCAGTAGTGGCCGGTATTCATGCACGAGCCGAGCCAGGCGCCGTCCGCCGCCCGGTCCAGGTCCGCGTCCGCGCAGACGATCATGGCGTCATTGCCCCCCAGCTCCAGGGTACAGGGAATGAGCTGGCTGGCGCAGGCTTCCGCCACTTTGCGTCCGGTGGCCACGCTGCCGGTGAACGATACCTTGTCCACCCCGCCGCGCACGATGGCGGCACCGGTTTCACCGTCGCCGAGCAGGACCTGCAGGACCCCGTCGGGGAGGCCCGCCCGGGTTAAAATGGTTTCCGCCAGGCGCGCCGAAAAAGGCGTGACCTCGGATCCCTTGGCCACGACGGTATTGCCCGCCAGGATGGCCTGGACTGCCTGGTTCATCACCAGCACAAAGGGGCCGTTCCAGGGCGTGATCAGGCCGATCACCCCCAGCGGCTTGTAGAGAATCCGCAGCTGCTTGACGATGCCCAGCAGGCCGTGGACGCGCCGCTTGTGGGGTTTCAGGAATTTCTCGGCGTTCTTGGCGTAGTAGCACAGGGAGTCCGCCACGGAGAATATTTCCATGCTCATGGCATCGGTACGCGCCTTGCCGGTCTCGGCGACCACCGTATCGATGATTTCGTCCTGGGTTTCCAGCACGATCTGCAGGGCCCGCTGCACAATGGCCGCGCGCTCTTTCATCGATGTCCTGGCCCAGGCGGGTTGGGCCGCCCTGGCCCTGGCAATCGCGGCCGCAACATCCTCCGCGTTGGCGCAAACCAGCTCGCCGGTGGGTTCCATGGTAACGGGGCTGCGCAGTTGCAGGTGCCGACGGGCATCGCTGGAGGCTATCGGTTCGTAGATCGACATGGCGTACTCCTGATAATCTCCGGACAAACTATTGGTCATTAGTTTTGCTGTCAACGTCTTTCGGAATACCCTCGTGGGGCGGGTATGAATTACAAGACCGCGGGACTGTGGGATAATCGCCGGCCTTTGCTACCAGATAAGAAACTTCATGACCCTGGCCCCTGCGCTCCAGCTGATCCTCTACTGCATTGCCATCGCGGGCGTCTCGCTGGTGGGCGGTTTGCTGCCCAACTGGGTAAAGATGACCCATACCCGCACCCAGGTGGCCATGAGCCTGGTCTCGGGCCTGATGCTGGGCGTGGCCTTTTACCACCTTTTGCCCCACAGCGTGGCCCTGCTGGGTGGGCCGGGGGCGGCAGACACCTCGGTGCGGTGGCTGATGCTGGGGCTGATCACCATGTTGCTGCTGTTGCGAATCTTTCATTTTCACCAGCACGATTTCAGCCATGAGGAAGAGGACCTGCACGACCATCACCTGGTTCACGACCACGACCACGACCACGGCCATGCCCACGCTCCTGTCACCCCGGTTCACAGCATGAGCTGGCTGGGTATAGCGCTGGGCCTGGCGGTGCATACGCTGATCGACGGTATCGCCCTGGGCGCCGTCATGCAGGGCGAAATCGCCGATGGCGCCTCTGGCCTGCTGGGGGTGGGTGTATTCCTGGCTATCCTGCTGCACAAGCCCCTGGATGCCATGTCGATAACCACGGTCATGGCGGCCGGTGGCTGGAGCCGGCGCGCCCGGGCAATCAATAACCTGGTGTTCGCCCTGATGTGTCCCCTGGGCGCATTGTTGTTCTATTTCGGGGTGGACTCACTGGGCGACAACAGGGACTACCTGGTGGCGGCGGCGCTGGCATTTTCCGCCGGGGCGTTTATCTGTATCGCCCTGAGCGACCTGCTGCCCGAGGTCCATTTCCACAGCCACGACCGGACCAAGCTGACCGTGGCTTTCCTGCTGGGTATCGCGCTGGCCTACAGTATCGGTGCGCTGGAGCCGGCCAACTTCCACCTGCCCCATCACTGAACGAGCGGAGACATACCATGGTCAAGCGCTTTATCTATCCCCCTGTCTGGTTATTGCTGGGGCTCATCGCCGTCTTTACCCTGGACGAACTGTACCCGCTGATCCGCTTTACCGGTCTGGCGGGGCAACTCGTCGGCGGTGCGATTATCGTGGTGGGCCTGTTGCTGCTGGTGTTGGCCAATGGCCTGTTCGTGCGGGCCGGCACCGATGCCATACCGTTTCGCAACGTGAGCACGCTGGTGACAAAGGGTGTGTATCGCTATACGCGCAACCCCATGTATCTTGGCATGGTTGCGGTGCTGCTGGGTTGCGCGGTAACAGTGGGCGCCCTTTCCGCCCTTGTGGTGCCGCCGGCGTTTGCCCTTATCGTGCAGGCGCGGTTTATCCTGCCGGAGGAGGACATGCTGCGCGGCCTGTTTCCCGACGAGTACCCGGCTTATTGCCAGCGCGTGCGACGCTGGCTTTAGCTTCCCAGAGTTTTACTGACGAATAATCCACGGCTGGAGGAAGTTCCATGTTGCTAGGTGTACCCAAGGAAATAAAAACCCATGAATACCGTGTCGGCCTGACTACCGGCAGCGTGCTGGAACTGGTGCATCACGGGCACCAGGTGATCGTGCAAAGCGGCGCGGGGGAGGGTATCGGTCTCAGCGACGACATGTACCGGGAGGTGGGAGCCGAGGTGGTCGCGACTGCCGCAGAGGTGTTCGAGCGCGCCGAGATGGTGGTCAAGGTCAAGGAACCCCAGCCGGCGGAATGCGAGATGTTGCGGGAAGGGCAGGTGCTGTTCACCTACCTGCACCTGGCGCCGGATCCCGGCCAGACCCGGGCCCTGCTGGATTCCGGTTGTATCGCCATCGCCTACGAGACGGTTACCGGCCCCAACAACACCCTGCCGCTGCTGTCCCCCATGAGTGAGGTGGCGGGTCGCATGTCTATCCAGGCCGGCGCCCACTGTCTCGAGAAGGAGCAGGGGGGCTCCGGCATCCTGCTGGGCGGGGTGCCGGGTGTTGAGGCCGCGCGCGTCGTGGTGATTGGAGGTGGCGTGGTGGGAACCAATGCCGTGCGGATGGCGATGGGCATGGAAGCGCATGTGACCGTACTGGATCGCTCCCTGCAGCGCCTGAAGGAACTGGACTTCCAGTTCGGTTGTATGCTGAATACCATTTACTCCACTCGCGAGGCACTCAACCGCTATGTGGCCGGTGCCGACCTGGTGATCGGCGCGGTACTGGTGCCGGGCGCCGCCGCGCCCAAGTTGGTAAGCCGGGAGATGTTGCGCACCATGAGGCCCGGTTCAGTGCTGGTGGACGTGGCTATCGACCAGGGCGGTTGTTTCGAAACCAGCCGGCCGACCACCCATGCCGAGCCCACCTATGTGGAGGAGGGCATCGTGCACTATTGCGTCGCCAATATGCCCGGCGCCGTGGCGCGCACCTCCACGTTTGCGCTGAACAATGCGACCCTGCCCTTTACCCTGAACCTGGCCAATAAAGGCTATCGGCAGGCGCTGCTGGATGACCCCAACCTCTGTGCCGGCCTGAACGTTCACCGGGGGCAGCTCACCTACAAGGCGGTGGCGGACGATCTGGGCCTGAAATACGTGTCCGCCAGGGAAGCCCTGGGGGATTGATAGCGGATTTCAGGCCATGGTGCCTGTGCTTGCCTCAGGACTCGTCCCCGGCGTCGACCGCAGACCATGAGTCATCGGGATCGAAGACCTGGATGCTCTCCGCGGCGGCACCCGTATCCTCACCCAGGTCCTTCTGGTAGACCACGCCCTCCTGGTTGATCATGAAACTCATCACGCCGCTGGCCTCGTAATTCGCGGGCCACGCCAGCAGCGCGATGCCGCCGGTCAACTCGCCATCCTGGAAATACTCCATGGCGCCCCCGTCTGCGTTAGCGCCCTGGGCATACAGCATGCGGTAGTAATAACCGTGATAGGGTTTTCGTTTGCCGGCCACAGCCCTGTAACCCTCAGCCGCCGCCCTGGCAACGGCCTCACCGATCGGGCTCTGTGGTTCGCCTTCAGCCGCCGGCCAGTACAGCCCGTTATGCTCACCGGGATCGCTGCGTAACTTGGCGGCAAAGATGCCCGGGTCGTTGCCGTCGTGTCCCTGGGCCGCGTACTCGATTTGTGCATCGACAAAGCCGCGGCAAACGGCAATAGCGCCGAGTTCGTTGCGCCCGATACGCCGGTAGATAATCTCGTCGGCACCGGCGGCGCCATCGACATACCACTTGCCGTCAACTTCCGTAAAGGGAGTAGGCAGCGGCCAGTCTTCGGGTCCGACCTGCAGGACCATGGTGTCTTCGCCGTTCGCCACCAGTTCGTGCTTTTCCCGGTAAAGCGCCAGGAAGTTCGCGCGAGCATTGGCGTCCGCCACGTCATCGCCGGATGTATAGACATCCTCGTTCCCCGGGCCCAGCAACTTGCCAAGCATTGCAGCGTCATTTGTTTCAAGCGCTGCGATCAGCGCGGCCGCCGCATCGGCAGCGGAGTCAAAGGACGCGTGGTCCTGCGCCCGGGCGGAGGTGGCGGCCGTAAGCACCAGCAGTGCTGCCAGCAGCGGCCACAGAAGGCCTTTTCCATACAGGTTTTTCATCTCTTTGCCCCTTTTTTAGAGCCAATATTGCCTTTGGCTGGCCGCTTGGCGCCCTTGGACATACTTTGACGGCCGCGATCGCTGGCCGCGCGTACAGACTTGCCGTTGCCGCCCGCGCCCTGGAGACCGCTCGGGCGTGACGGCGTCGCCTGCCTGGAAGCCGTCGGTTTGGCGGCCGGCCTGGAGACAGTCGTGGGTCGATTCGCAGCGTCAACACGGCCCCTGTCGCGGGCCCCGCCGGTCTGGGGCTTGGCTACCGTGGTAGCGGGACGTTTGGCCCCGGCGTAACTCCCGGTCGGCGTCTTCACGTTAGTTGCAGGCCGTTGGGCGACCGTTTCCCTGGCCCCCGGCTTGGCCCCGGCGTAACTCCCGGCCGGCGTCTTCACGGTCGTTGCGGGTCGTTGGGCGACCGTTTCCCTGGCGCCGGCATAGCTGCCCCCGCCCTGCACCTGGCGACTATCCAGCTGCCTCTGCGCAGCTGGCCTCGCTGCTGTCTGGGAGCGCTGGTTCAATGAATTGAGTTCCGGACGATTCGGTCGCGCCGCAGTAATGGGGCTCTTGGGATTCTTGCGATAATTGTTCTTCCCGTTCTCGAACTGGTTGAAGTAATTCTTGTTGCCTGTGTTGATATAAATATTGTTGTTGTTGAAGCTGTTCTTGTAGTTCTTCGGTGGGTTATAGCCGTGAGCGGGCCGGTAGCCATTGCCGTAGCGGGGGCGGTAGGGCGGCGGGTAATACGGCGGGCGGCCGTAGCCGTAGCCATAGGAGGGATAGTAGTAATTGTTGTGGTGGTCATCGTCGTCGAAAATCTCGTTCACGAGAATGCCTGCCCCGAACGCCAGCAGACCTGTAGTGACCATGGCGCCGGTACTGTAGCCGGTACTGGTGGAAGTGGCGACCGTCGTGGAGGAAACCTGGGTCGGCGCGGGCGCGGGCGTGGTATACACCGCAGCCGGATCGTACTGCGGGACATAGACGACCTCCGGCTTTGCCGGCTCCACTATGATGACCTGCTGATTGTTCTGGGTCTCGGTGGCCACTTTCATCTGCTCCGAGCTCTGGAGATTTCCCATTTCCGCCGCCTGCGAGCGCAGGCGTTGCACCGCATCCAGGACGCCGGGTTCGTCCGCCAGGAACGCGGAACCCAGTTCGGTGGTCCAGTCCATTTCCACGCACATCATGTCAACCACGGTGGGGAACTGTAACAGCGCAACCATCGGCGGTGTGAAGCCCACGGAAGTGGCTGCCGCCTGCAGATCTTCTCCGGTCAGGTCCGCGTTCTGCAGCAGCCAGTTGCCGGCGTCGAGAACCTCCTGGGGATTGGTCGAGGTGGCAAGTACCTGCGCGAGTACCGGATCCGGGTAGAGTGCCACCGGCGCGAGCAGACTTTCGAGGGCCTCGGGACTATAGGTTTCCACAGGGGCATCGCCCACCGTTACGGTGGTGGGCGCCGCCACCACGCCCGGTTCCACGATCGTTGCCTGCGGCGGTGGCATGGCCTGGGTTACCGGTGGCGTTTCCTGTGCCGCGGGCGGCTGGTCTTTGCCGCAAGCCGTCAGCAGCACAGCCAGCGCGGGCATGGTTGCCACCAGAACGGCGGCTAAAACAGATTTCTTCATATTGTTATCCTTTTATACACAATCAGTTCCCTGGACCGGTTGCATTGCCGGTCCGGCTGCACCGCTCAGATTCGAAGTCGAATAAACAGGAAGTATAGGTAGCAATTAATTGGTTTTGCAAAAATATCCTCTCGGGCAGCATGCGGCCAGTCGGCCGCCTGTGGCTGGATAATAGGTGCCCCTGCGGGAATCGGCCACTCTTTCGTCCCCAGAGTTTGAACCGGCCAGCTTGTGCGGGCGTATCGAAACAGAGGCATAAGTTCAGGAGGGAATATGAAATCTGCAATCGCGAGCACCCGGGACAGCACAGAGGTGCTTGGGAAAGCTGGACAGCGAGGCATGAGTGGCCTGCTATGCTCACCACGATAAGCCTGGGCGAACTACAGGGCATGAAAGGCCCTGTGCATGCCATCGTGTACTCCATAGAAGGGTCTATCTATCGGGTAAGCGTGCTGGTGGAGGGGCGCGAGCTGCGGCTGCTGGACGCCGACGGCAAAGTGTTCCAGAGAAGGTCGGCAACGCATGTGCGTGAGGGGCTCAGGGATTGTGCGATCGGCACGATGACATTGCGCCAGCATTCAGCCTACGATGAGATGATCGGTCACGCGGTGCGGCCCGACGCCAACACCCTCGAGGTGGCTCTGGGTGTCGATCCCGAACAGAGCTGAAGAACGGGTCAGGAAGCGTGAGAAGTGGTTTGCCGCCAGGGGTGGCCGCCACAGCTTGCATAGTTGGAGCAATTCGGCAGGCAGCCACGGCAGGGAAGCCGGACCGGAGCGGGGACAGGTGCGTCGCGTTGGGCGGGTGAGTGAGGGGCATTCGCTTGTGGCATAGGGCTGGTCTCTTAAATGGTGGTTGAGCCGGGTTCAGGAGCGGGCTAAGGGTGTTCGTCGGAAACGCCGTGCCGGGCGTAACACTGCCGCCACTCAGGCCTGCCACTGCTCAAGGGTGAGGGCCATCATACTGTCCTTGCCACTGTGAATATCCGCGATCAACCAGCTGTTCTCCGGCAGGAGTTTCTCGAAATAGTAGCGCGCCGAGACAAGTTTGCTTTTCAGCAAATTCTCGTTCGCCGCGCCCGCCGCGAGTTGCTGCTGGGCCACGAGGGCCATTCTCGACCACAGGTAGGCGATAACCGTGAGGGCGGTCAGGCGCAGGTAAGGGGTTGCACCGGCGCCTGCCTGCTCCGGATCCTGCATCCCATTGGTGGCAATCCAGGTGGTCGCTTCCTGCAGCGACTGCAGGGCAGATGCCACTCGTCGTGGAAGGGCGCGTCGCCATGTTCCGCCAGGAATGAAGTGATGGTATCAAACAGCCGGCCGATCAGCCGGCCACCCTTCAGTCCGAGCTTGCGGCCTACCAGGTCCATGGCCTGGATGCCGTTGGTGCCCTCGTAGATACGCGGGATCCTGCCGTCGCGCACCAGCTGCTCCAGCGGCCAGTCCGTGGTAAAGCCCGAGCCGCCCAGCACCTGCAGCCCGACGTTCGCGTTGTTGAAACCTTCATCCGTCAGGAACGCTTTCACCACGGGGGTGAGCAGCTGCACCATGTCGTCGGCCGCCTCGCGGACCTCCGGGTCCGGGTGGGCGACAGACAGGTCCAGCTGATGACCGGTGAACAGCGCCATTGCGCGCATACCCTCGTTCAGCACCTTCTGGCGCATCAGCATGCGCCTGACGTCCGGGTGGACGATGATCGGGTCTGCCGGACCATCCGGGTTTTTCGGTCCGCTCAGGGAGCGGCCCTGCAGGCGCTCGGTGGCAAAGCCCAGGCTCTCCTGGTAGGCCATTTCAGCCACGCCAAGACCCTGCATGCCCACCATCAGCCGGGCCTCGTTCATCATCGTGAACATGGCGCGCATACCGTCGTTGGGCTCGCCCACCAGCCAGCCCCGGGCATTTTCGAAAGTTGAGGACCGCGGTCGCCGAGCCCTTGATTCCCATCTTGTGCTCCAGGCCGCCACAGTACACCGGGTTGCGCTCGCCACTGTCCGGCAACACCTTGGGTACCAGGAACAGAGAGATGCCCTTGGTGCTGTCGGGCGCGCCGGGCAGCTTGGCGAGCACCAGGTGCACGATATTGTCGGTCAGGTCGTGCTCACCACCGGTGATCCAGATTTTCGTGCCCTCGATGCCATAGCTGCCGTCAGCGAGCGGTGTCGCCTTCGTACGGATCATGCCCAGGTCGGTGCCACACTGGGGTTCGGTCAGGCACATGGTCCCCGTCCACTCTCCGCTGACCAGTTTGGCAAGATAGGTCTGCCTGCAGTTCATCAGAGCCGTGGGCGTACAGGGCACTGATCGCACCGTGGGTGAGGCCCGGGTACATGCCCAGTGACAGGTTGCTGGAGCAGACCATCTCGTCCACGATGAATTTCAGGGTGTGCGGCAGTCCCTGGCCGCCGTATTCCACGGGGGCATCCAGTGACGCCCAGCCCGCCTCGGTAAATTGTTTGTAGGCCTCCCGGAAGCCATCGGGTGTGGTGACGGCGTGGGTTTCGGCGTTATAGCGGCAGCCCTGCTCATCGCCGATCTTGTTCACGGGCTGAAGCACTTCCGCAGCCAGCTTGCCCGCTTCCTCGATCACGGCAGAGATAATGTCCGGGCTGGCCTCAGCGTATTTGTCCAGGGTATGCAGCTGGTCAGCCCCGAGTACGTCAAACAGGACGAACTTGATATCGTTGACAGGCGGCTGGTATTGCATGGGTCAGCTCCAGTGATGTGTGAAAGAGTCTCGGGTAATACGCCCGGCGCAGACCTTCGGTTCATCTTTTCCGGCCCGCAAGCCCCGCGAGGGATCCGCCGGGACCGCCCGCTCGTATCCACTCGGACCTCGTTACGGGAAAAATGCATGAGTGAAGCGACAGGAAAGGGCGGTGCAGTGCTCGTCGTCGGTGCGTCCGGCGGCATCGGCAGGGCGGTGCTGGACCACTACCTGCAAACACCGGAGTACGATCTGATTGTCGCCGTCAGCCGCGGCGAACGGCCCGACAGTCTGCGGTCCCAGGGGGATCGCCTGCATTGGCTGGTCTGTGACTATTCGGAAGCTTCGATCGAGGGTGTGACGCATGGCGTTGCCAGTGCGGGAGCAAGCCTGACCAGGGTGATTGTCTGCAACGGTATCCTGCACAACGACAGGCTTTCACCGGAAAAATCGCTGCTCAAGCTGACGGGCCCGGCCATGCAGGAGGTGCTGCATGCCAATGTCGTGGTGCCGTCGTTGTGGATCGCCGCGCTGGTCCGGCTGCTCAGCGGCAGTCCCGGTTGCGCCGTCGCCGTGCTGAGCGCGCGGGTCGGCAGTATCAAGGATAACCAGCTCGGCGGCTGGTACAGTTATCGCGCTTCCAAGGCGGCGCTGAACATGGTGTTGAAGTCTGCGGCGGTGGAATATCGTCGGCGCTTGCCCCGGGTGAAGCTGCTGGCGTTTCATCCTGGAACGACCGATACGGCCCTGTCGAGACCCTTCCAGCGCGGGGTGGCCCCCGACAGCCTGTTTACGCCCGCCTTCGTGGCCCAGCGCTTGGCGCAATTGCTGGATCAGCTGGAGCCCGATGGAGAACTATCCTACCTGGCCTGGGACGGTTCCAGCATCGAGTGGTAGGTGTGTTCAGGGCTGTGAGTCGGCCGCAAGCTGACGGGCATTTTCCAGCCCCCCGGCGTTGGTGACATTGCTGTAACCGCTGGCGAGCAGGCTCTGCCTGGCCTTCTCCGCACGACCGCCCACGGCGCAATACAGGTAGATGGGGGTGTCCTTGGCCAGGCCCAGGCGGGCGATCCCCGCCTCTATGCCGTCGAAGGGAATGAGTTGCGCCTGCTCCAGGTGGCCCTGGCTGTACTCGGCAGGTGTGCGCACATCTATCCAGACGGCATCAGCGGGAACCTGGGCATAAACGCTGGATCCGGCCAGCAGTGCGGCAATGAACAAACAGGAGCGGAGGATTCTGGTCATACGGTATACCTCTAGTTGGGGGCGCCCATCGCGACAGCCCTGGCCCGGGTGTCGGCGCAGGCGCTGGGGTCGCTATCCCCCAGCCATCCGGACAACTGCTCCTGCACGATCGTTGCCAGGGCCTCTATATGCTCCGGCTCGCTATTCAGACAGGGAATATAGTCGAATTTCTCCCCGCCCGCCGACATAAAGTAGTCCCGGTTTTCCTCGCCTATTTCCTCGATGGTCTCCAGGCAGTCGGCGGCAAAGCCCGGGCAGACCACCTGTACGCTCTTTACCCCCTGGCCCGGCAGGGCCTTGAGGGTGGCGTCGGTATAGGGTTGCAGCCACTCGGCCTTGCCGAAACGCGACTGGAAGGTGGTCAGGTAGGCGGATTCGGGCAGGCCGAGCCGCTCCGCCACCAGGCGCGTGGTCTTGTGGCACTGGCAGTGGTAGGGGTCCCCCTGGTCGAGATAGCGCCGCGGTTCGCCGTGGTAGGAAAACAGCAGCCTGTCGGCGCTGCCGTGCTGCTCGCGGTGAGTGCGGATACTGTTGGCGATGGCCGCGATATAGGCCGGGTGGTCGTGGTACTGGCTGACGAAGCGCAGTTGCGGCAGCCAGCGGCGCCGGGTGAAGTCCGCCGCGAGGGCGTCGAAGGTCGAGCCGGTGGTCGCGCCGCTGTACTGGGGATACAGGGGCAGCACCAGCAGCTTCCTGACGCCCCGATCGATCATGCCCTGCAGGGTGCCGGCGATGTCGGGGCTGCCGTAGCGCATCGCGAAGTCGACGATCACCTCGTCACCGAAGCGCTCCCGCGTCGCCACCTGCAGCGCCTCGGCCTGGTCGCGGGTATGGAACAGCAGGGGCGAGCCCCGCTCGGTCCAGACCTGGCGATAACTGGCGGCCGAGCGGGCGGGGCGGATGCGCAGCACGATCCCGTGCAGAATCAGCCACCAGACGAGCCTGGGGATCTCCACCACCCGGGGGTCCCACAGGAACTGCCTGAGGTATTTTCGCAGCGGTTTCGTTTCCGGTGCGTCGGGAGTGCCCAGGTTGGTCAGCAGGATGCCCACCCGGGGCACCTGGCCGTGATCGAAGTTCTTGCTGCCGGTATATTTCATGCTGGCCAATATACGTATGCCGCCGGCCGATGCCAAGCGATGGGAGGGTGTACAGGTGGAATAAAAAAACCCCCGCACTGGGCGGGGGTTGGTGTCGTGCGAGCAGAAGCCTAGTCGCTGATACCGTGTACCACGCTGACATCGACAACACGCCCTGAGCCGTGGCAGACGGAGCACTGTTCAACCACCTCGCCGTCGTCGATAGCCTCCTGGCTGGTGTCGAAGCTGCCGCCATTGGCAACCATGTGGGCCGCGGCCTCACTCGCCGTCGTGGCAGCTCGAGCAGGCCGAGGTGATCGGTGTGATCACCGTGTCGTCAATCGGGCTCTCGTGGTCCACGCCGGTATCGATGGTGGTGCCCAGCACTCCCGCAGGCAGTGGCAGGGTGTAGCCGTCGTCGGTGTGGCAGGTCAGGCAGTTGGCCAGGTTGCCGGGGTAGTGCACGGTATTCTCATCGTAGACGTAGGTGCTGAAGCCGCTGAAGCCGACGATCTGCAGCGGGTTCTCCCGGATGCCGGCCGCGTGGATGCCGTGGACCATGCGGGCGAAGTCGAGGGACTCCTCGTCCTTGCCATCGGTCGGCGGATTGGCTGGCGATCTCGCGCACCTCGCGGTCGGTATTGCGCGGGTTGTGGCAGGTGACGCAGACCTGGATGTCGTCGGTGCGGTTGCTGCCGTGCAGGCTCAGGGTCTGGTGGCAGCTCAGGCAGTTGTCCAGGTCCACCGACGTCGCGGCGGTCTACCGCCTGGCCGTCCGCCTCGTTGATGCTGAAGAACTGATGGTCGTTGGTGAACGAGATGCGCTGCACGTCGGGCTCCTCCTCGGTGCCGATGTTGACAGCGGGATGTCCCTCTATGCCGGCAACACCACTGCCGTTAGCCGGAATAAAGGGGCGCTCGTCGCCATCAGGGATAGCCACGGTCGACTCGACGATGTAGCTGCCATCACCGACCGGGCGTGCCTGCCAGCGCATCCAGGCTCACCGCGCTGGCGTCCTCGGCACCATTGCCGGTATTGGTGTAGTCGGTGGTATTCCAGGCCAGGTCGATCGCCAGGCGGCTGGCGCCGCTAGCCACCTGGGTCCAGACCGGATCGCGTGGTCAGGTCGTAGGTCATCGCCACTGGTCGGGTTGAATACCTTGTACTGCACCTTCGGGAATTGTCCCTGGCCGGTGTTGCTGACCGCCAGGATCTCCGCGGCGAAGTTCTTGCGGGCTTCATCCGTGGGAATCTGGTGGCTGTTCTGGATGCTGCCGGCGATGCCACCCTCGGAGTGACAGCTGGCGCAGTTGGAGTCATCCGGTCTGGCCGCCGGCGTGGGTGGCTGAAATCCAGGTCATCGTGACAGCTGCCACAGGCGGCCTGGCTGGGGTACTTGCGCCCAGTTGTCGCCCTGTGAGGTCTGGGTGACGTCGTAATCCGAGCCATCGGGGTACGTCAGGTCCGCACCCGTGGCACTGCCCGCGTGGCAGTTCACGCAGTTGCGGATGTCCTGGGGATAGTGCACGTTGGAATAGTCGTGCACGCTGCCGCGGAAGCCGACGATGTAGTAGGGCTCACCCGCCTGCACGCTGGGCAGGTTGGCGCCCATGTGGATCTTGTGGATCATCACCTTCATATCCACGGTATTGGTGCTGTTCGGGATCGATGGAACCGGGGTTGTGGCAGGTGACGCAGTACTTGCACTTCCCGGCGGCCGCCGCCGTGTATGGCCAGCGGGTCGTGGCAGCGGTTACAGTTGGCCGTGGCGGCGATATCCATGGTGAAAATGCCGTCGGTGGCCCCGGTGGCGGGTACCCAGTCATAATTGGGGTTGGCCCAGCCCTCGCACCGTTATCAAACTGGATGGCCACCCGGTGGGTCAGGTTGGGGTTGTAGGACAGGTCCAGGCCCTCGACCGCGGCCTGGTCCAGAATATCCTGTGGCAGGTTGGTCAGGCTGGTGGCATACTGGTAAGTGTAGGTGCCGTCGCCGTTGTTGGTGAATTCGCCAGGGATGATCGCCATCATCGCGCTCGTAGGTGGCCTGCAGCTTGGGCTCGGTGCCCGGGACCGTCCTCGCGGCTCCGCGATCACATTGACATAGGACTGCCAGGTGCCGGTCAGGTTGCCCTGGGGGCTGGTTTCGAGTTTGGCGATGACAAAGCGCACATCGCCGGACGTCAGGTCGGTGATGGCGACGTTGTTCCCGTCGCTGAGCTGGAACTCGATGACCGGCTGGTTATCGCCGTTCAGCGTGGCGCTGGTGATATAGGCATTCAGCACCTCCGCTTCGGCGTAGGGGCTGGCAGCGGGCGTCGGCGGAATCGGTTCCGGCGGTATCGGCTGGCCGGGAGGTGGCGGTCCGGGCTCCACGCCGGGGGCGCTGTTGCCGCCACCCCCGCCGCCACAGGCGACGAGCAGGCCGAGCATGCCGGCCATTATCCAGTTGCGTGTGTTTGTAACCATGGTCTTCCTCTCCCGGGTTTTATTCCCAGTGATAAATCACTGACGCGCCCACATAATTAATATCTTCGTTCGGGTTGCCCTGGCCGAAGGTCAGTACCTTGCCGATGGTATCCGGCTGTACACCTTGCCAGGCCCAGTCATCGCTCTTGTAGCTGTAGAACTGGTAATCCAGCTGCAGGGACAGGTTGTCCTGCATGTGCCAGATACCGCTGAGCCTGCACGTGGTGCAGGCGGGTATTGACAGTCGGCAGGTCGCTGGCCACCAGGCTGCTGCCGGCCCTGGTGCCCAGGTTCTGCTCTGCCTGGGTATCGACGTAGCTGTAGTCGAAGTTGACCTCGAGATCCGGTGCTCACCTGCCACTGCACGTTGGCGCCCAGGGTGATGCTGGTGTCTTTCGCTTCACCGGTCCAGTTCTGGTTGGGGTCGCTGGCCTGGGGCAGGGGCGGGTAGACCGCAAAGGCATTCTTTTCCTGCCCGCCGCGGAAGGCGCGGCTGCTCTGGTCGGCCTTGTAGTAGTCATAGCCGGCGTACACGCTGGCGGACAGGGTCTCGCTGGCGACGTAACTGGCGCTGAGGTGGCCGCGATACCACTCGGCCTCGGTCAGGCCCAGTTCGCTGGCATCGTAGTCGTCGTCCCGCCACTGCAGGTTCAGGTTCAGGTTCCACCGGTCAGTGGGCAGGTAGTTGAAATCCGCCCTGGTCTGCCACTGCTCCCGGTTGGCCATGTAGTACTTCATGAGTTCGGGGTGGTTGATGTAGCGCTGGTTGTCCGGGGTGGCGTTGATCAGCTCGGTATCCAGCAGGGCGTAGTAGTACTGGGCCCACTCGTAGGTATCCGCCGCGCGGTCGGCGTAACTCACTTCCAGCCTGGCGGTGAAGTTCGACCAGGGCTGGATCCGGTAGCCCAGGGTGTAGCGATCCTCCTCGGTCTTCTCGACAGGAGCGTTTTTCCGGGTCACTTTTTCGTATTCGTACTCGAAGCTCAGCTTGCTGCGCAGCGGCAGGCGGTAACTGACCTCGAAGCCGGCGATCTCGGAGCGGTAATCGTGATTGGTGTTGTACACGGTCAAGGCGGTGCCGGGCTGGTTGCCGCCGTCGCCGCGAATGTACTGGTAGCCGTTGCGATCGGCGTCGTAATCCCGGTCGCGGTACTTGTAGAACAGCTCCGCGTTGAGTTTCGGCAGTCGGGTTCAGCAGCAGGCGGGTGTTGAAGGTGCTGGTGGCCACCTCGCCGTCATAGTTGTTTTTCGGTACCGGTACGGTCACCGCCAACAGCCGGGTTGACGCTGTAATCGAGGAAGTCCTGGTCCTGGGAGGCCACCGCGTAGCTGCCGTCCACCTGCAGGCGGATGGTCGGGGAGAAAATGTACTGGCCGGTCAGGCGCCCGCCAACCTGGTCGTTGTCAGGCGCCAGGCCGAGGCCGCCGATGCCCGTCGGGTAGCGCACATTGGGGCCGTAGGAGCTGTAGGGGTTCTGCCAGATCAGCACGTCGTCCTGGTTGTCGAAATCCGAGTAGAACAGCCGGCCTTCCAGGCTGCAGTTTGCTGTCACTGTAGGCCAGGCCCAGGTCGAACTCGGTGGTGCGATAATCTATCGGCTGCTTCAGCAGCACCGCGTCCGCCGAGGAGCCATCGATGTAGATGCCCGCGCCGATGTCATTGTTGCCCTTTTTTTCCTCGTAGGACAGGTTGGTGTCCACGCTCCAGTGCTCGTTGAGACGGGTATCACGCCTTGAGATACACCTGCTCCCGCTTGAGCTCCTGGTCAAAACCGTGCAGGGACTCATTCAGGTTGGTCCAGTCGGAGGTGGTGAGGCCGCTCACCCAGTCGTCCGGCAGTTTCTGGCTGGTTGCCGCCGGTAAAGGGTGTGCGCCCCTCGTCGTTGCTGACCTGTAGCTGTGAGTCGAAGCCGGCGCTGAGCGAAAATCGCCCCGGTTTGCCCCAGGTGAGCTCACCCTCGCGGGTATCCAGCCCCAGGTTGGAAACATAACCCTGCCAGTAAGTGTCGCCGCCGCTGAAATCCTGCCACTGCAGGTTGCCGATAACGGTGGCGCCTTCCTTGTTGAGGCCGTTGTACTCACCGAACATGTAATTGTCATCACTGGTATAGCCCACACCCAGCTGTGCGATCAGGGGCTGGTCCGCCTGCCAGGCGGTCTTCAGCGGAGGGCGGTTCTGCAGGGCCAGGGGGGTGTACTGCCCTGTCTCCTGGGCCACCACGCCACAGGCTGCCAGCACCAGGCTGCTGGCGGCTCCGAGGTGGCAGGGAAAGCGGTTCATGCTCTTCATCGTGTCAAGCGCGCTCCCGACGGATGGTTGGATCCATGAATCTGGCTGTGGCAGTTAAGGCAGTTCTTACCCAGCATGTTCTGGTTGGCGGTGCCTCCCGGCAGTCCCTCGCTGCCGTAGGGCTGGCTGGGGTGGAAGGCCGCCGCATGGCACTGCTGGCACAGGGCCGGTCCCCGGGCGGTCAGCAGGGGTTCATTGACCGAACCGTGGGGTCTGTGACACAGGGTGCAGTCCTCTGCCGCCGGCGGGTGTTCCCACAGGAACGGGCCGCGCTTGTCGGCGTGGCAGCTGAAACAGTTGTCGTTGACTGACACCTGCTGCAGGGCGGCCTCACCCAGTCCCCCGTGGGGATTGTGGCAGTCCGTACAGCTGGTTTTGCCCTCGGCAATGGGGTGGCGGGAGGGCAGGTGGAGCTGGGATCGCACCTGGGTATGGCAGTCCAGGCAGATTTTTTCCGCTTCCTGGGTGCCCATCACGAGATCCTGCGGCTGGTGGGCGTCGTGGCAGCTGTCGCAGGCCAGGTTCTCCTGCTGGTGGGCGCTGCCGGTCCACAGGGCGTGTTCACCGGTGTTGTGGCAGCTCTGGCAGCTGGCGCTGCGCACCTCGGGGTCTGACGGCCACTCGGGGCCGAAACTGACATCAGGGGGGTTTTTTGTGGCCTTCTGTTTATGGGCTGTGCTGGCGCCGTGGCAGGCGACACAGCTGTCACTGCCGCCACCGGCCAGTGAGCCGTGGACCGTGTTGGCGATGGCGTGGATCGGCGCGTCCTCGTCGTGGCAGTCGAGGCACTGGCGCTCGGGCTTCTGTGCATGGGCCAGCATGCCGGCGATGGCCAGGGTAAGCCCGCAGCAAGCCAGTAAGAGTTTACGGTGGTTTCCAGCCATTTTTTATTGTTGCTCCACCTTGAAGTCGGTTTCGTCGCCAGCGAAGCTCATGGTCAACGGCAGAGACACCCAGTGTCTTCCGGCCGGATTGACTGCCCCGTGGAGAGCGATACCAAAAGTATACTTTCCATCCGGGGTAAAGGGCTTCAGGGAATTAGTATTATTCAGGGGGGCAGTGAAAGCCACCGTCCAGCGACCTTTGGTATGGCTCTTATTGATCTGAATCAAGTTACTGGGCTGCCAGTCGACATCGGCCAGCAGGGTGGCAACCTCAACGTCGCCATTGGCCAGCTTGAGCCGCCACATTTCCACGAAATCCCCCTCGGCCAGCAATTTTTCCAGCTCTGCCGCCGACCGGCGCAGGGAGGGCTGGCCAATGCGCTGTTGTTGCGAGCGGGAACTCCACAGGTATTTTTCGGTGTGCTGGCCGTTGTCCCGCGACATCCCGGGCAGGTCGCTGTGGCAGGCGGCAAAGCAGCCGCCGCGCCTGAATGCGTCATTGCCGCCATCGTCCCACATCAGGGCGATATCGGCATCATCCGCCGGACCCTGCCAGCCCAGGGTGATGGTGATGCTGTCGTCATTGCGGGAAAAAGCCACGGTCACTTCCCGGGAAGTGGGCGCAACCGGGCCGGCCTGGGCTTTGCCCATGGCCGCCTCTTCGCCCCGGTGGCACTGCTGGCAGTTCCGGCCCTGGCGCAAGGGCTGGGAGCCGGGGTGGCCCTGCAACAGCCAGTCGCTGTCGGCCATCCCCGGGTAAAACAGGGTGACCACGCGGCTGTCCACGGCTTCCGGCTCCATCGCTGTCAGCGCGTCGGCCGGGGCGTGGGCAATACCCTCGTGGCAATCCAGGCAGCTGTGGTCCGGCTCGATTGCCCTCTTGTGGAAGCCCTTGACCTTGTCACGGATATTCGGGTCGCGCGCCATGCGCTCCAGGTTGTGGCAGCTGCGACAGCCCTGCGAGCTGTTGCGCAGCATCTCGTGTTCTGCCGACTCGTGGTCGTGGGGGTTGTGGCAGCTGGTGCAGGGGGGGTTGAATTCCGCAAACTCCTCCAGCCCGTGGATACCCTTTTTCTGGGTCTTGTGGCAGGTCGTGCACACCTGCGCCTGCTGGTCGGGAAACAGCACCTTGTCCTGTTCGACGTGCAGGTCGTGGCAGGTGACACAGGTCAGGTTGTTGAACATATGCAGGGCGTCTTTCCAGTGGGCGGCCTGGCCTGCCTCGTGGCAGGCCAGGCACTGCCCGTCCTGGGCGGCAGCGGTGGCGCTCCAGCGGGGGCCGTAACTGACGGTAGGGGCGACCAGGGTGGGCGCACGGGCGTGGGCGTCGCTGTCGCCGTGGCAATCCTGGCAGCCGCGCCGGCCAAGCATTTCCTCCGGGTTGTCGCTGGTGCCGTGGGAACCGGCCTGGACCTGGTGCACCGGTGAATCGGGCCCGAAGTCGTGGCAACCCAGGCACAGGGCCGCATCGCCGGCGGGCGCGCTGGTGTCCGCCCGGGCTATTATGGCGGCAGCGGCCAGCAACAGCGCCGCCGCGGTCTTTCCAACCGGTATCATGGGGTACTTCCGTCGTCTTTTTGCCGGCGCCGGGCGAATGCCGTCACCGGGCCGGCCTGTTCTTATCAGTCAGTATTGTCGGGGTGAGCGATGCCTGAGTGACAGTCGATACAGGTGCGTTCCCCGCTCAGCATTTTCTTGTGAAATTTCTGCGCTCTTGTGCTCTGCAGGGCTAATACCATGCGCTCGGTGTCGTGGCAGTTGCGACACTCCTGTGAGTCGTTGGCCTTAAGTCGGTTTATCTCCCGCTCTTTCATTGCGGGGGCGTGGGCAGCGTACTTCTCCGGAGTATCGATAATTCCCGTGAAGTGGCCCCATACCTCACGCGATGCCTCCACCTTGCGCACCATCTTGGGCAGGAATTCCTTCGGCAGGTGGCAGTCCGAGCAACTGGCGTGAACACCGATCGCATTCTGGAAATGCTGGGTTTTCTCCACCTGTACCAGCGGATTGTCAGACATTTCGTGGCAGCTGGTGCAGAAAGCATCCGTGCTGGTGGCATGCATGGTGGCATCGAAAGCCAGCACGGCGCCAACCCCGAGAACGACGCCTACGACCAGCAGGCTCAGAATGGAGCGGGTGGGTGACGGGCGCAGGAGGGAGCGCAGCCAGCCTCCGGGTGAAGAGTCGCTCATTGGATTCAAATCCCCTACGTTGGTTACGGTAAAAACATGCGGCCTGTGCCGGCTAAAATAACCTAGTCTGTGCCAATTGGCCAATGTCCCCTTTGATACAGGTCATGACACCAGCGTATCGATGACCACCCCCAGCAGGAACAGGGAGGTAAATTGCCGGGTGTGGCGAAACGCCTGGGCGGAGAACCACAGGGGCCATACCTCGGGCGGATAATTTTCGGGTTTTGCCGCGGGCTTTGGCTGGTTGAACACGCCCCAAAGCGCCGGCAGCCTGGGCAGGTTGATAAATACCAGCAACAGGGCCCAGCCGAAGCTGCCCGCGGCCACCAGGGCCAGGCACAGCAGGTACTGGGCGGCAATCATTGCCATCACCCAGTGGCGCGAACGTTTCTCACCCAGCAGCACGGGCAGGGTATTGACCCCCTTGGCCTTGTCGGCTTCCAGTTTGTCGGTGTGCTTGCCGAACAGTACCGTGGTGGGCCCCAGGGCAAACACCAGGCTGAGCCAGGTCACGCTCCAGCTCCACTGCCCGGCCAGCACGTAGTAGCTGCCGCCCACCATCAGCGGGCCCCACACCAGCAGCACGGCGGGTTCGCCCAGGCCGTAGTATTTCAGTGGCCAGGTGTAAAACAGGACAAAAAAGCCGCCGGCAAGCATCAGGTCCAGGGTGAGGCCGCTGCGCTGGGAGATCAGCCAGGCGCCCAGTAACAGGGCGATTCCGGCGGTGACGCCCAGGTAGCCCCAGAACTGGCGCTCGCTCATCAGGCCGTCTTCCAGCACATGTACCCCGTACTGGTTGCGGTAGTAATTGTCCTTGTCGATGCCCCGCCGCGAATCGGTGAAGTCATTCAGGAGGTTGTTGGTGGCGTGGGCGAACATCAGGCCCAGTACTGTCGCCAGCCACAGGTTCCAGTCAAACATGCCGGCGCGCCAGGCCATCAACCCGCCCAGTGCCGATGCGGTAAACGTCATGAACAGCACCGAGGCGCGGCAGGCAATCAGCCATTTGGCCACCGGATCCATGGCCTGCCATTCGCTCTGGGACAGCTTGGGCATCTGGGCCAGGGCGCGACCCCACATTTTCACGTCTATCATTTGTACTGGTTTCCTGTGCGCAATATTGCTAACCGGGTCTGCCGTCGATCCTGGGGCGAGTGAGTATTGGCAGGTAACGGTACAGGAACATTCCGAATACCACTATCCAGAGCACAGCCGATACCCGCCATGAGAGCAGAGTCAGTGCCGCGTCCGCTACCGGCAGTGCCGCGCGGATAACCGCGGCCAACAGTATAAGGGCGAACGCCAGGGCGAGGTAGTGGGGTGTCTCCAGCGGGCGGCCGGTATGCCCCAGCGATACCCGTGACATCATCGCCAGAATCATGCCGCCGACGGCGCCGATCGCCAGCAGGTGAATAATATTCTTGCCCGCCACCGGATCACCCCCCGCGAGGCCCAGGCCCAGCAGTGCAAGTGGTATGCAAAGGTAACTGAGGTGCATCGACCACAGCAGCGGCACCTGCAGCGCCTTCCAGCCCTGCCAGTGGGCCAGTCGGTAAAAGTGCAGGGCACTGGCCACCAGGCAGAGTTTCGCCAGCCACGAACCGTAACCTGTTCCGAGCCCGACGGCGCTGGCCAGGCCGACTGCGGCAACGCTGCCGATGGCGAGATACTCCAGCCAGGTTGGCAGCGGCGTTATTTTCAGCCCGAGACGGTTGGCGGTAAACAGGGGTATCACCCTGCCGCCGATGATCGCGATAAACACGGAAATCATCCACACCGCACCATAGTGCAGGCGCGTGGTCGCCGCGTGGTCATGGACGCTGAGGTAGCTGGCGCAACACAATAACAGCATTACCAGCAATACTGGCAGGAACAGAATATTGCGCCACTGGCGCCGGGCCCACACCCGCTGGCCCAGTTCATAAGCCAGCAGCAGGATAAACAGCATTTCAGCGAGCCAGGCCAGCGCCAGCCACTGGGGGGTAAGCCACAGCACGGCGCGCGCCATCAGCCACAGGCCGAACAACAACTGCAGGCGCCAGCCGCGGGTGCCGGGCAGGTTGGTCCAGGTCGCCACCGCCGTCAACAGGAAGCCTGCCACCACCGGCATGGCGAACCCGAAAATCATTTCGTGGGCGTGCCACCAGTTTGGCGGGATCGCTGCCGGCCAGGCCTGCGGCTGCCAGATCCAGAGGAGCCAGCGCGTCATGGCCAGCACGCCGAAGCCGGCGGCAGCCAGGAATCCGGCCCTGAAGGCCAGCTGCCACAGGGGAGCGATCTTGCGCCCGCTATTCATCGATCACTCAACTTGCTGCACTGCTGTGCGGCTGTAGCAAAAAAGCCAGCCTAGCCCAATTGAGCTGCCCCGGGAAGCCTGCCCCGTCCGCTTGCGGGTGATACTCACCGCGCCGCGCATATAGTATGGTTGGACCCCGCCGGCGCATCCGGGCGACGGGCAGATTCGGAGATCGAGCATGAAATTATGGCACTGTAACGGGGCACGCTCCCTGCGACCGCTGTGGGCGCTGGAAGAAATGGGGCTGGAGTATGAACTCGAGCTGCTGCCGTTTCCGCCGCGCATGTTCCAGCGGGACTACCTGGAGGTGAACAGCCTCGGGACCGTACCCTTCCTGCAGGATGGTGAGACTGAAATGACCGAATCCAGCGCCATCTGCCAGTACCTGGTGGACCGCTATGAACAATATGAATTCGGCCTGCGACCGGAGCACCCGGAGTACGGCGCCTACCTGAACTGGCTGCACCACGCGGACGCCACCCTGACGTTTCCCCAGACGCTCACGATGCGCTACTACTACCTGGAACCCACGCCGGAAAAGCAGGCGGTGGGGGACGACTACGCCAAATGGTTTATCGCCCGGCTGCGCCGCCTCGATACCCATCTGGAGAACCATGATTACCTGGTGGACGGACGCTTTACCGTCGCCGACATCGCCGTGGGCTACGCACTCTACCTGGCCTGCTCACTGCAGCTGGACGAGCGCTTTGCGCCCCGGACCCGGGCCTACCTCGAACGGCTGAAAGCCCGACCGGCTTTCCAGCGGGCGGATAGCTTCGGGGAGCCGCTGGTACTGCCGCCCCGGGTCGGTCGTTGACGCGCAGTTCAGACAAATCCATGAGGGCAGCCGGCATCGTATATAATGCGCGCCCCACAAACGAATAGTCCCGTTTTATGTCGAAAAAACCCCGCAGTCTGAAACGCCGGGCCTTCCCGCGCAGCCTGTCCGTGTCCCTGGCCGGCCTGCGCGCAGGGGGCGCGCTGGCGATGGATGGCGCCATGCAGAAACTCCTGCGCCGGGATTCCGACGGCGAGGACTCGGAATTTGCCCGGCGCGAGGCCCGGCGTTTTGTCAACGAGTTGGGCAAGCTCAAGGGCACCTACGTCAAGATCGGCCAGATGATGGCCCTGTTTGGCGAGCATTTCCTGCCGCCGGTGCTGGCCGAGGCCATGCACACGCTGGGTGACCAGACGCAGCCGCTGCACTGGGAAGCCATCGAGCCGGTGCTGCGGGACAGTCTCGGGGAGCGCTACGCCGAGCTCGACATAGAGCGCGAGGCGCTGGCGGCGGCCTCCCTGGCCCAGGTGCACGTGGCGACCGTACGCGCCAGCGGCGAGCGCATCTGCCTGAAGGTGCAGTATCCCGGGCTGGCAGACGTGATCGACTCGGACTTTGACGCGGTCGTCCGCATGCTGATGCTGGCGCGCTGGTTGCAGGCGGGTCGCGACCTCGACGACTGGCTGGAGTCCATGCGCAGCCATCTCCACAATGAGATCGACTACCACCGCGAGGCGGCCCTCACGGCCCGGATGGCGGAGCTGGTGCAGGGCGCCCGGGTCAGCGGCGTCAGCTATGCCGTACCGAAGCTGCACGCGCGCTACTGTACCGACGTGGTGCTTGCGCTGGAGTACATGGAGGGCCTGCCGGTCACGGCCCCCGCGGTGGCAGACCTGTCGCTGGAGCGGCGCAACGCCCTGGCGGTGGCTATGCTGGAGCTGTTTTTCTACGAGCTCTACGACTGGGGTTGCCTGCAGACCGATCCCAACTTCGGCAATTACCTGCTGCGCCTGGACGACAGGCGCAGGAAACAGGGCAAGGACAGCCTGGTGCTGCTGGATTTCGGGTCCATCCTGGACTGCAGTGATGAGTTCCTGTTCCACCTGCGCAACACCATCGACGCCGGCCTGCGCCAGGACATCAAACTGCTGGGCGACAGCCTGATCGGGCTGGGTTGCCTGCCGGAGAATGCCAGCCAGGAGGCGCGCCAGCTGTTTGCCGACTTCTGCCTGCACCTGCTGGAACCGCTGCGGCCACCGGCGGAGCTCCCGGCGGCGTATCTCAATCCCCGGGGGGAATACCGCTGGGCCGAGTCGCGCCTGATGCACCGGGCGGGCAAGCAGGCCGCACTGTCGGCCACCAGTCGCCACTTCACCCCGCCATCCCGGGAGTTTGCATTGATCGCCCGCAAACTGACCGGCGTGTTCACTTTTATTGCCGTACTGGAGGCCGAATTCAACGCCTACGATACGGTGGCGGCCCATATAGCCCGTTGGCGGGAGCGAGAAGGTCTTGGCAAAGGATAAGGACAAGCAGAAGGACGGCAACCAGCGGGCGATCCCCACCTCGCGGGTGGGGCGCCTGGCCCGTGTGGCCCGGATGGCCAGTGGCGTCGCGGGCGGTATGCTGGCGGAGGGCACCCGCCAGTTGCGGGCGGGCAAGCGCCCCCGCGCCCGGGATATGTTGTTGACCCCCGCCAACGCCCGCCGGGTGGCGGACCAGCTCGCCACCATGCGCGGCGCCGCCATGAAAGTGGGGCAGATCCTGTCCATGGATACCGGGGATTTCCTGCCCCGGGAACTGGCGGATATTCTCGCCAGGCTGCGCTCCGACGCCCGCTACATGCCCACGCAGCAGCTGCGCAAGGTGATGTCCGATGCCTATGGGCCCGACTGGGAGGAGTTGTTCTACGGCTTCGAAATGAAACCCCTGGCGGCGGCCTCCATCGGCCAGGTGCACCGGGCGGTGGCCCCGGACGGGCGCGAAATGGTACTGAAGGTGCAGTACCCCGGCGTCGCCACCAGCATCGACAGCGACGTGGACAATATTGCCACCTTGCTGCGCATGTCCGGCCTGTTGCCTGCGGAACTGGATATCCAGCCGCTGCTGGCAGACGCCAAGCGCCAGCTCAAGGACGAGGCCGATTACCACAAGGAGGCGGAGTTCCTGCAGGCCTTCGGCGACCTGTTGCGGGATGATGAGCGCTTCCTGGTGCCCGAGTTGCTGCCGGACCTGAGCCGGCGCACGGTGCTCGCCATGACCTACGTCAGCGGCAAACCCATAGAGACCGTGGTGGACCTGCCCCAGGCCGAGCGCGACCGGATCATGACGGCACTGGTGGAGCTGATGTTCATGGAGCTGTTTGAGCTGCGCATGGTCCAGACCGACCCCAACTTTGCCAACTACCTCTACCGCGGCAGCAGCGGCCAGATCGTATTGCTGGACTTTGGCGCTACCCGCCACTTCAAGGCGGGCTTCGTCAATAACTACCGCAAGCTGCTGGCCGCCGCGATGAGCCAGGACCACGACAAGCTGATCGCCGCGGCGGAGCGCATCGGCTACGCCATGGGGGATGAGGACAGTGAATACCGGGCCCTGGTGCTCGAGCTGTTCCTGCTGGCACTGGAGCCCCTGCGCCACGAGGGGACCTATGATTTCGCCCGCTCGGATATGGCGCGACGCATGTCCGAGCTGGCGGAGGAAGTGGCCGACTACCGCGACTTCTGGCGCGCTCCCCCCACCGACGCCATGTACTTTCACCGCAAGCTGGGAGGGATGTTCCTGCTGGCCAGTCGGGTGAAAGCGCGGGTGGACGTCAACCAGTTGATCAAACGGTTTATCAGCTGATCAGCGCCTGGCCTTCTTTGGCTGCACCTTGGCCTTCGCCTTTTTGCTCGCCTTTTTGCGCGGCTTCGGCGCCGGCTTGCTGGCAGCCGCTGCCGCCGCCCGCAGTTCCTCGAAACTCTCCTGCAGGCAGTCCGCATAGAAAGCCGGGTCGGGCAGCATATCCCGACAGGCGGTGAAGGACAGGGTGACGGAGCCCTGCTTGTCCTGCACGGTGCTGTAGACGATATGGAACAGGCCGACATTGGGCAGCAGTGGCCCCAGGCTGATAGAGCCCACCAGTGCGGCCCCGCACATGTAGAGCTGGACCGGAGCCCCGGGTACATTGGTGACGATGGTGTTGAACACCGTGCTCGCCTCGGCCAGGCCGGTGGCGCTGGCGGTGCGTATCGCCAGGGACAGGACGTTGCCCGGCATGACATCGGTCAGGTCCACGGCAAAGCGGGGGCCCAGGGCCTCGGCGTAGGCCTTGGCGGATAGCGCCTCCCGGTGCACCGCCGCAAGACGCTCCAGCGGGTCCTCGATGCCGGTGCACAGGCTCACGTTCATGAAGCCCACCATATTGCCCCCGGCCGAGCGCTCCTCGGCGGAGCGCACGTCGATCGGGCAACCCGTGACCAGGCTGTTATCCGGCAGTTCCCCCTTGCTGTCCAGGTATTTGCGCAAACCGCCGGCGACGATGGTCAGCATCACGTCATTGACGGTCGTTCCCGGCTGGGTGTTCTTTATTTCCCTGATCTGGCCGAAGTCGAAGGTGCGCGCTTCCACCACCCGGTGGCGGGAAATTTTGCCCTGGAAACGGGTCTTCGGCTTGTCCCCCAGATAATGGAATCGCTCTTCCTCCTCACCCCGGCGCAGGCGCTTCAGCGCGGGGCCGGCCTGTTTCACGATGTCGAGTACCTGGCCGGGCTTGCGCCAGATATCGACATAGGCGCGGGCCAGCATGCCCAGTTTGGAGGGGCGCTCGACCACCCAGGGGGGCGCTTTGCCCGGGTCCTCGGTCCGGGGGCTGAGGTCGTGCATGATGTTCATGAACTGGGTGCCGGTGGCGCCGTCCATCGCGCAGTGATGGACCTTCAGCAGCATGGCGAAACAGTTCGGCGGGAAACCCGCGACATTGTTCAGCCCCTCGATCACGTAGATTTCCCACATGGGCTTGTCGCGCCGCAGGGGCGTGGCGTGGATCCGGGCCGCCAGGATGCACAGCTGGCGCCAGTCGCCGGGTTTGGGCAGGGCGATATGGCGCACGTGGTATTCCAGGTCGAACTCGGGATCCTCGACCCAGTAGGGCCGGCCCAGGCCGTAGGGCACGAAAGCCAGCTTGCGCCGGAAAATGGGTGACAGGTGCAGGCGGCTTTCCAGCATCGCCAGGATCTGCTTGAAACGAACCTTGCCCCCGGGGGCGGTGGACTGGTCGTAGATACTGACACCGCCGATATGCTGTGGCAGGCCGTCGAGCTCGGCGTGCAGGAACATGGCGTCCTGGCCGGATAGTTGTTGCATGGCGAATACCTCTGACTGAACTTATAAATAGGCAGCATCGGGCGAATCGCAGCCCGCGTCAACACTAACGATGGCGCAGGTGATGTCCGGCCAGCCAGGTGTTGTGCACGCTGAAGTCGCTGTCGAAGTGCACCAGGTCGGCGCGATAGCCGGCGGCGATTCGCCCCAGCCGGTTATCCAGCCCGAGGATTGCGGCGGGGTACAGCGAGGCCATCCGCAGGCATTCTTCCAGCGGGATGCCCACGGTCCCCGCGGCGTAGGCAACCGCGTCTATCATGCCGATCGCGCTGCCCGCCAGTACGCCATCGCCATTTACCAGTTTGTCCCCCTCGAGGCTTACCTGTTCCCCATACAGGGAAAAACTGGCGCTGCGGCCACCGACAGTCGCCATGGCATCGCTGACCAGGACCAGGCGACCCGCCGGCTTGGCGCGCTGCGCCAGCCGGATGTTGGCCGGGTGGACATGATGGCCGTCGGCAATAATGCCGGCCCACAGCGCGTCCTCCGCCAGCGCCGCTCCCACCGTGCCGGGCTCCCGCCCCGCCAGTGGGCTCATGGCATTGAACAGGTGGGTAACCCCCTCCAGCCCCTCTTGCATTGCGGCCACCAGCTGCGCGTGGCTGGCATTGGTGTGGCCGGCGCACACGTGAATACCGCTGGCGCTGAGCTGGCGGATCTGCCCCGCGCCCGTGTGCTCCGGGGCGAGGGTCACGATGACCTTCAGGTCGGTCAGTGAACACAGCCAGGCGATGTCCTCGTCCCGGGGTGGCCGGATCATTTGCGCACGGTGGGCCCCGCGCCTGGCGACTTCGAAATGGGGTCCCTCCAGGTGAATGCCGAGGATGCCGGCATGGCCGCCGGCCCGCGCAGCGCGCACTGCGCTTACGGCCTGCTCCTGGATGGCGCGGGTGTCGCTGATGAGGGTGGGCATCATGGCGGTGGTGCCCGTGGCGCGATGGGCGTCGAGCATGGCAACCAGGGTCTCTTCGCCAGGCTGGTTGTTGAACATCAGGTCGCCGCCACCGTTGACCTGCAGGTCGATCAGGCCGGGTGCCAGGGTGCCCTCAGGCAGCGCCACGACATCGAGTCCGGCCGGGCATTGCGCCAGTGGCAGAAGTCCCGCCACGGTCTCACCCCTGACAACCACGCAGTGGTTCTGTAAAAAATGTGCCCCGTCGAATATCGACGGGGCGCTGATCGCAACTGCGGCGCCGCGCTCGGGCATGGGCTGATCCTCCGTGCAACGAGTTTACCCGAATTGGGCGGGCGCGGCCTCAGCGGTCGCCCCGGCCCGCACCGCGAAAAGCCGGGGGAACGAATCCCGGTTCCAGCGCCTTGCGCGGATGGTAGGCACTGAGCTGTCCCATGAAGGGGGGGTGGATCGAATAACCCAGCAGCGACTGCACCGCGGGTGACATGCGCGCGGCCTGTGCCGGCGGAATGGCCAGGAAGAAATTTTCCTGGGTCCTGGCCCAGGGCTGGCAGTACTGGTTGGAGAACGCGCGCCGGGTGGTGCCGGCGCTGTTGCCGCCGCCCCGGTGCAGAAGGGTGCCGGCAAATACCATGCAGGCGCCCGCGGGCATCACCACCGGAATGCCCATGCCCTCCAGCCGGCGGGCAAATTCCGGGTCCGTCTCCGCGTCCCCGCTGTGATAGTCCCCCGCAATCTGGTCATCGTTCCAGCGGTGGCTGCCGGGAATCACCTGGGTGGCGCCGTTGGCCGGGGTGAATTCCTCTACCGCCACGATGGTGGAGAGACTGACCATGGGGCGCGGCCGGGGAAGGGGGTAGAAGGAGTCATCTGTATGCCACGGCTGGGGCGTCTCCCCGGGGCTGATAACAATGGCCTGGCTGGCGGTCAGCAGGTAGTTGGGCAGCAACACTGCATCGCACAGGGCCATTATGCGCGGGTCTTCCACGATGTCCTGGAATATACGGTGGCGTGCCACCAGGGTGTAAATGCGCTCGGTGCGGTTGCCCTCGAAGTTGTTGCGGCCGCTGTGGCTGCCCAGCATCCCGTCAAAGAGCGTGTTCACCTGGTCGAGCTGTTCGCTGGAGAGAAAGTCGGGTATCACGGTGTAGCCCTGCTCCTGCAGTTCCTGCAGGTTCCCGGCGGTTTGCTGCGCGCTTGCGGCGGTCATGGGTTGCTCCTGTGCGCCTTTGGCTCGGATACAGCATACGATTGCCGCTCCGATTGTTCCAGATCAGTAAATGAGTGCGCGCAGGCGCTTGTCTGGCCATGGCTTAGGCGCAAGAATTGGACGCTGTCCCACAACAAAACATAATCAGGGGTTGAGCCGATGAAATCCGATATTGAAATTGCCCGCGAAGCGAAGCCGCGCCCCGTGACTGAAATCGCCGCGCAACTGGGCATACCGCCGGAGCACCTGGTTCCCTATGGACACACCAAGGCCAAGCTTAACCTCGACTACGTGCAGGGCCTGGATGACCGGCCCGACGGCAGGCTGATCCTGGTGACGGCGATGAGTCCGACACCGGCCGGTGAGGGCAAGACCACGGTGGCCATCGGCCTGGCGGATGCGATGAACCGGATAGGGGCGAAAGCCTCAGTCTGCCTGCGCGAACCTAGCCTGGGTCCCTGTTTCGGCCTCAAGGGCGGGGCGGCGGGCGGTGGCTACGCCCAGGTGATTCCGATGGAGGATATCAACCTGCATTTTACCGGTGACATGCACGCGATCGGCACGGCCCACAACCTGCTCGCCGCGATGATCGACAACTACGTTCACTGGAGCAACGAGATTCGGCTGGACCTGCGCCGGGTTACCTGGCGCCGGGTGGTGGATATCAACGACCGGCAACTGCGCCAGATCGTCACCGGGATCGGCGGGCCCGCCAACGGCTTTCCGATGGAGGGGGGCTTCGACATCACCGTGGCGTCGGAGGTGATGGCCATTTTCTGCCTGTCCCGCAACCTGCGGGACCTGCAGGAGAGGCTCGGCAGGATCGTGATCGGCTATACCCGCGATGGCGCTGCCGTCACCGCCAGCGAGGTAAAGGCGCCCGGCGCCATGACGGTTCTTCTCAAGGATGCGCTGGCGCCCAACCTGGTGCAGACCCTGGAGAACAATCCCGCGTTTATCCACGGCGGGCCGTTTGCCAATATCGCCCATGGCTGTAATTCCATTATCGCGACCCGGGCAGCCCTCAAGCTGTCGGACTACGTGGTGACCGAGGCGGGGTTCGGCGCGGACCTGGGCGCGGAGAAATTCTTCAACATCAAGTGCCGCAAATCCGGTTTGCGCCCTGACACCGCGGTGATTGTGGCAACGGTGAGGGCGCTGAAAATGCACGGCGGCGTCGAGCGTTCGGCGCTGGGTAGCGAGGATGTGCCGGCGGTGGAGCGCGGGCTCGAGAACCTGGGGCGCCATATCCGCAACACCGGCCAGTACGGTGTGCCCATTGCCGTTGCGATCAATCACTTTGCCACGGATACCCAGGCGGAAATCGACGTCATCAAGGCCTATGTCGAGCAGCGCGGGGTGAAGGCTCATGTCTGTACCCAGTGGGCTGACGGCGGCGCCGGTGCGACCGAGTTGGCCACCGCCGTCAGGGAGCTGGCGGACAGCCCCCACGCCCAGTTCCGCACCCTGTATGACGATGAGCTCAGCCTGTGGGAGAAGACCCGCACGGTGGCCCGCTCCGTCTACGGGGCGGACGATATCGATGCGGACAAGGCGATTCGCGACCAGTTCGAACAGTACGAAAAGGCGGGCTATGGGCATTTTCCGGTCTGCATGGCCAAGACCCAGTACAGCTTTTCCACCGACCCGCGCCTGTTTGGCGCTCCCTCCAATCACCGGATCAAGGTCCGTGAACTGGCCCTGGCGGCCGGTGCCGAGTTCCTGGTGGTGATCTGTGGTGACATCATGCGCATGCCCGGCTTGCCGCGGGTGCCCGCGGCCAACAGTATCCATGTCAACGAACTCGGACAGACCGAGGGCCTGTTCTGATGCCGGGGGCTGAATTTCGCCCTCAGAGGGGTTATGCTGGGGACTGCGCAGCCCCCTTGGCTTACGGGAGATCAGATAACGTGATTAAAACAAAAACGATGGTGCCGGCCCTGCTGGCAGTGTGCCTTTCCGCCCAGGTAGGCGCCGATGACCTGACCGACGCCGCCCAGGGGCTGTGTGATTCGATCCGCAGTTGTGCCCTGGAAAGTATGTCGAAAGAGGACCTCACGCCGGAGGTGCTCGAAATGATGGGCCCCATGCTGGACAATATGTGCGCCAACATGCGCAGCAAAGTGAAGGCGGTGCCGGTGGGAGACGGCCTGTACGAACCCGCCGTGGGCTGCATGCGCAGCCTGGCGTCCCTGACCTGCGAGCAGATGCAGAACCCGGACCTCGCGGCGACACCCGAGTGCAAGGAGTATGAGCGGCTGGCCAGGGAGGCCGGCGTCGTCCCCCAGTAAACGCTAGCCGGCGATCGGCGCCGTACTGAGGTCTTCCGGGTCGATTTCTTCCTCGGTAGGCTCCATGGCCTCGTGAAACTCGTCCACTTCCCAGGTTTCCCTGGCGCCCAGGGTCGCCACGTGAAACAGGGCGTCACCCTCGTACACCAGCGGCAGGTTGGTGCGGCCGATCACGATGCCGGCCTGCTCGGCCACCACATCCACCTCCCTGGTTCCCAGGGGGTCGGCGATAAAGCCGATGGTCTGGCCCTTTGCGATCTCGGCCCCCAGTGGCACCAGCACCCGCAGTACGCCGCTTTCCGGCGCCCGCAACCAGTGGGTGTTCTGGATGATGACCGGGGGTTTGTTCCTGGCCCTGCGCTTGCGCAGCATGCCCAGGTGACGCATAACGTTGATGATGCCGACTTCGCCGGCGCGGATGTAGATCTCGTCGAAGCGCAGGGCCTCGCAGGACTCATACAGGATCACCGGCACACCCTTGTCCGAGGCGACCTGGCGCAGGGAGCCGTCGCGGATTTTGGCATTGATCGCCAGGGGTGCGCCGAAGGCCTCCGTAATGGCAAGTGTGTCGGGGTCGTCCAGGTTGGCGCGAATCTGGGGGAAGTTGCTGCGGTGTCGCGCCCCGGTGTGCAGGTCGATGCCGTGGGTTGCCTTGGCGACGATTTCCTTCATGAAAACATCGGCGATCCTGCCGGTCAGTGACCCTCGTGGTGAACCCGGAAACGACCGGTTGAGGTCGCGCCCGTCCGGCAGGTAACGCGTGTGGTGGATGAAGCCGTAGATATTGACGATGGGAATGGCGATCAGTGTGCCCTTGAGCTTGTCCATCAGGGGGTTTTTCAGGAGCCGCCTGATAATCTCGACCCCGTTGATCTCATCGCCGTGAATGGCGGCGGAAACGAACAGCTTTGGACCGGGCAGCTTGCCGCGAATCACCTGTACGCTGATGGAGAGTGTGTCGTGGGTATAGGTGGGCGCCACCGGAATTTCAATGTTGCGGCGCTCGCCCGGCAGTATCTCCTCGCCGCCGATGACCAGGATATCGGGTTTTTTCTTTGCCATCAGTGAGTTCGCCTGAAAATGAAATAGCGTTAGCTTGCGCTGCGTTTTCTTGGTGGCTTGGCCCGCACCTGGTAGGACAGCCCCGGATCTACCAGGAATCGTCCACGCATGGCGGTGCGCCCCAGCAGCATCCGAAAGCGCATATTTTCGCGGTCGGTCAGGGTGATTTCAACCTCGGCGGTTTGCTCCCCCAGTTGCACCAGGGTGCTGATCACGTAGCGCTCCTCCCGGTGCCCACCCGAGTCCGTCACCGGGCGCCGGTCAACCACCGGCGCCTCGCAATGTACAACCACCTCGGAGGAACCCTGGTTGGGGTGAATACCAAACCGTATCCAGGGCACGCCGTTACGGTCAAAAGGTTCGAGATAAAACGCGTGCAGGGCACTGGTGCGCGCCCCGGTGTCTATTTTTGCCTTGATATAGTCGATACCGAACTCGGGCAGTGCCAGCCACTCGCGCCAGCCCAGTGTCGCTTTACCGTTCAATCAGGCGCTGCCCAGTTCTGAAGTGCAGTTCGGGCACCTGCTGGCCTTCAGCGCGATGCTGGTCAGGCAGTAGGGGCACTCCTTGGTAGATGGCTCCTCCTGCGGCTCTTCCGCAGCCTGCAATTTGTTAATGCTTTTTATCAGCAGGAATACGGCAAAGGCGACGATCAGGAAACTGATGACCGAATTGATAAACAGGCCGTAGCTGAGGGTGACCGCACCGGCGTTCTGGGCGGCCGCCAGGGTGGCGTACGGGCCCGCGACGGCGCCTTCCTTGAGGGTGATAAACAGGTCGGAAAAATCCACGCCACCGAGCAGCAGGCCTATCGGCGGCATGATGACGTCGTCGACCAGGCTTTTGACGATCGTGCCGAAGGCGCCACCGATGATGATACCCACAGCCATATCCACCACGTTGCCACGCATGGCGAACTTTTTGAATTCCTGCAGCATGCTTTCATCCTTCTTCTGTTGGTCCGTAGTTGCGCCCCTGCGGGGCGCAGTCAAGATAACTCACGGCCGGGGCTATGACCACCCCAGGGTACTGTCATATTTGTGAATCGTGCTACAGTACCCGCCTGCGTTTGCGCTTCTGACGGATCTACCGGTGCATCGCGGCAGTTAGATATGATGAAACCACATCTTGGAGAGAGACAATGGATTACAGAAAACTGGTTCTAACCCTGGGTGCGCTCAGCCTGGTGACAGTGGTAGGTGGTTGTAGCAAGGAAACCGTAGAGAGCAGCAAGCAAACCATGAAGGAAGCCACTGAGTCGGTCAAGGAAGCTGCATCCGAGGTCGCCGACAGCGCCGGTGATGCAATGGAAGCGACCAAGGAAGCCACCAGCGAGGCCGTTCATTCAGCGGGCGAGATGGCCGATGACGCCGCCGACAGTATGCACGATATGGCAGCCAAGACCGGCGAGGCGGTCAGCGATGCTGCCGAAGCCACCAGCGATACCGCCAAGGAAGCCTGGGACGCAACCAAGGATGCTGCCAGTGATGCAGCCGATGCCACCAGTGACGCCGCCAGCGACGCAGCGGATGCGGCCAAGAAAGCGGCCGATGATGCAGCAGAAGCAACCAAGGAAGCTGCTGACGCGGCAGCCAGGAAAATGGAAGAAGTCACCAAGTAAGCGAGATAGCAAGTCCCCCGCATTGCCCGCCACCCGTTGGTGGGCAATGCACTTCAGGTTATTGCATGAATACGGTCGTGACCAGGTAACCCGAATACGCAAAGTAGCAGGCCAGCAGGCCCGCGGCTTCAAAGCGGTTGATGCGCCCCGGCCGGTCCGAGTGGCCCATACCGAAGATAAAGAGTGAAAGGGTAAGTGCGGCCATTACCAGTATGTCCCGCGTCAGCACGTCCGGGCCGACGGCCATCGGCGAAATAGCACCGGCAATACCCACCACCGCCAGCGTGTTGAACAGGTTTGACCCCAGAATATTCCCCAACGCAATATCGTGTTCGCCCTTGCGGGTGGCGGCGATGGAAGACGCGAGTTCCGGCAGTGAAGTGCCGATTGCGATCACCGTCAGGCCGATCATCAGGTCGCTGACCCCAAAGGCGTGAGCAATCTCCACGGCGCCCCAGACCAGGATACGGGAGCTGATGATCAGCAGGGTGAGGCCCAGGAACAGCCAGGTCACAGCAGTGCGCAGGGGCATGCTTTTGGTCTCCAGCTCCTGCTCGATTTCCTGTGCCAGGTGGTCGCCTTTGTCGCGCATACCCTGCCAGATCGTCCACCCCATGAAGACCCCGAACACGCCCAGCAGTACCCATGCATCCAGCCGGGTAATGGAGCCATCCCGCACCTGCCAGGCTGCCAGGGCGGTGATCAGGGCCAGCATGGGAAGCTCTTTGCGCAGTACCTGGGAGTGCACGGTAATGGGTTTTATCAGTGCGGTCAGGCCCAGCACCAGAGCGATATTGGTGATATTCGAGCCATAGGCGTTGCCGAGGGCGATGCCCGGATTACCCTGGGACGCCGCCAGTGCTGAAACCACCATCTCCGGTGCCGATGTACCAAAGCCGATAATAACCATGCCTATCAGCAGGGGCGGCATACCGAAATGCCGGGCGGCGGAGGCGGAACCATCGACAAACCGGTCCGCGCTCCACACCAGCAGTGCGAGACCGAGAATGACTGCTATGAACGCGACTGTCATAGTGGCAGGGCACCTCCGGGTGGGCGCAGTGACGGCGAGAGACACACTGATTGTAGCTTCAGTTGTTTCCAGGGTAACGCGGCTTTCTTTGGTTATTCGAAAAAAACCGCTACTTTCGGGTCACCGGGTAGACCGAGGTACTGGACTTCAACGGCAAGCCCGGGGGCGGGCGGCAATAACCCGGAAAAGGACCCCAGGCTGAGCAGGTCGCCTTTTTCCAGGGCGAGACCCTCGCGGGCCAGGTCGGCTGCGAGCCAGATGACTGCGTTCAGGGGGTGCTCGAGCACATCGCTGCCCCGGCCCCGGTCGAGTTCTTCGCCGTTGCCGCGCACGATGACCTGCATGGTCTGCAGTGCCCTGGACATGGTGTCGTTCCCGGTCACCGCGATGGGGGTACCCATGACGCCCAGGCGGGCGCCGACGTTGATGGCAATGATGGCGGCGCCGTCCATTTGGCCGGGATCAGCCACCATCAGGTCCGGCAGTTCGATAAACGGGATGACCTGGTCTATCGACGCCAGCACCTGGGCGGGGGTGGTCGCCGCGTTGATGGCCGGGTCGCTCACCCGCACCAGCAGGTCCGCCTCGTACAGGGGGCGGGCGCCGAATTGGCTTGGCACGGTGGCGCCGCTGTGCAGCAACATCGGCTCGTACAGTGAGCCGCGAACCGGGGACGCGTGCCTGAACCGCTGTTGCACCGCGCTGTTGGTCAGGCCCGCTTTATAGCCGACCGGCTCACCCAGGGTGGTTCGCAAAATAGCGTTGAATTCAGCGCGGCTGCACTGTGCGTCGCGGATGCTCAGCCCCCGGGGGTTATCCGCCGGCTCGCGGGCGGCGTAGGCGCTGGCCAGTTTTTGTACTTGTTCTTCGGACAGGCAGTCTGCCACTGCCTGCTGTGGCAGACTGAGCAGGCCCGGCAGCAGCGCACAGAGCATTGTCAGCAGGTAAGCTTTCATGGGCAGTCCTCGCAGCTGTCTTTGCCGGCTTCAGCGCGGCAGGATTTTGCCTGACTGGATAAGCTCATCCGTCAGGTCCGCGGCGATTTTGCGCATCTCAACCCAGCCGGCCATGGCAGCGGCAAAGCCGACTGCCATCTCGCGGAATTCGGCGAGCAGCCCGGCTTCGCTCGCATTCGCGGGAACCCCGGTTATATTCGTCGGGCTCTGGCTCTGGCTGATAGCGCGCTGGGTCTCCTCGATGCCCCGGGTAAGATACTGTTCCCACTGCGGCGAGGAAAATCTCCTGCTGCGGGCCAGCTGGGAATGCAGCAGGTGCAACTGGTCCGCATGCCCCCTGGCCAGCTCGGTGCGGTAGTCCAGCAGCAGGTCCGCATCGGAGCGGGCGGCGATGCGCAGGGTGTCCTGTACGATGAAGTTGAGGTTGTGCTGCGGATCGGTCGTGTCCTTGTAATCGATGTGCTCGGTCAGGTAGCGGGCAAACAGCGATATGCCGCCAGTGGCCGCAATCCGCTCATCCATGCTGAAACTGCGGGTTTCGATGGGCACATGCGGAACGCTCCAGGGGTATTCCAGGGCCATACTGTGATGGTGCATGGCCACGAGCATCGCGCCAAACAGTGAATCCTCCCCGCGGAAGGCCGGGAAATAGGGCGGCAGCAGGTGGCTGTTGTCCAGCCCGGTCAGCTGTGACATGAACGGCATTTTAAAAAAATTGGGCCTGGCGCTGCCCAGCCAGTTCAACCTGTTTTCGAGCGCAGCTTTCATGCCGTGGGGTGCCTGCAGCAATCGCTCGACCGAATCATCCCCGAGGTACAGGGCCCAGTTGGCCCCGCCGGTACCCGTGTCCCCGAGGGAGCCACACTGGGTGACCAGAATGGGCGAGTCGGCGCGCAACACATTGGCCAGTGCGGCATTGATGTTGCCCAGCTGCGACTCTGCCAGGGCACCGTTGTTCACGCTTTGCAGGGCTGTGCCCAGGGTGCTGCCCAGCAGGCTGGCATGACCGCTGAGGGGGTCGAAGCCGGCGGGGCGGGCGCTGTTGCGCAGCGCCTGCTGATCCGGGTAGAAGGTGGCCTTGCGCATACCGCCACTGCCGATACCCAACCCGCTGTCGCTGATCGGGGGCAGCATCGCCTGGCAGAGAATATCGTCGTCCATGACCAGGGCGCGATAGCCGACCGACAGCAGCAGGCAGAGCGTCCTCGAGCGACCATAGGTCTTTTTGCCCTGCCAGCGGGAGCGATCCAGCAGGAACGCGATGCCCCCGGCATGGGCTGGCAGCGCCCCGGTCAGTCCGGCCAGCAGGCTCTGCTGGGCCTCCTGCCCCACATAATACATTTCCCTGGCGCTGGTGAGGTTGAACTTCGCCACGGCCTCGCGATTTGCAGCCCGATTACCCGGGTCGCGGGAGTCGTCCACCAGGAACAGGGCATTGTGCTGGCTCAGTTTTCCGGCCTGCAGCATGGAGTCCAGCAGGCGCTCCACCGCGGTCGGTCGGTCACAGGTAATGATGAAAACCCGGGTGGCCGGCAGCTGTCGCGGTGCGGGCTGGGCCAGTCGGGCACAGATATCGCCCGCGTGGATAAGCATGCCGGCAGCTTCGAGCTGGCCCAGGGCACTTGCCGCCATCGCCTGCTTGCCACTGAGCTCTGGCCGCGTGGCGGCGAGGTGCGCGGCGTGGGCCTCGATGGTTTTGAATTCGGTGCAGGTCTTGAGGCCTTCAACCACCTGGGGGGTCATGATCTGCTGGTTGCCATTTTGCCGGTTGATCACCAGCATCATGGCGTTGTTTATGGCGACGAGTTCGCAGTCGGCAAAGGCGACCAGTCCGTTCGTATCTGTCATTGTTTGTCCATCGGGTTGGGTAGTGTCCAGTTTAGGTGAACCGCGATCTATTAAACAGTGTTGCCCGGGCGGGACTTGCCAATGCGCGCGAAGGCTGTAGTATCGTGCCGATAATATCAACAGGACCTCGTTCCAATGCCTGCGTTAGCTGTTTTTTTTCTCGCCTTACTGTTGTCAGCACCTGCTTTTCCGGATCCGACGCCACGCGTCATTACCAGTCTCGGCCGTATCGAGCCGGCCGGCGGGGTAGTGCGCCTCGCGGGGCCCTCGGGTATCGGCTCGGTCATCATGGATCTGAAAGTAAGCGCCGGCGATTGGGTGGAGGAGGGGCAGCTGATAGCCATCCTCGACACCTATGCGGTGCGCAAGGCCGATCAGACCCGTCTGCAGGCGGAACGGGACAATGCGAGAAAAAAGCTGGCGCGGGAGAGCAAGCTGTCCCGGGCCGTAGCGTCCTCGGCCGCTGCCGTGGAAAACCTTGAACTCACCTTGAAAGCCGCCGAGGCGGCTGTCGCCGCGGCGGACGCCATGCTGGCACTGTCGACTGTGCTGGCCCCGCAAAAGGGCCAGGTGCTTGAAGTGCATACCCGGCCGGGCGAAAGGGTCGGGGTGGAGGGTGTGGTCGAGATGGGCCGAACCGACAAGATGTACGCGGTCGCCGAGGTATATGAAACCGATATCATTCATGTCAAGCCGGGCCAGAAGGCCCGTATTCTCAGCCCGGCCCTGCCGGGGCCGGTCACCGGTACCGTGGAGAAGGTAGGCCTGAAAGTGGGGCGAATGGATGTACTGGGTATGGACCCGGTGGCCGAGGCCGATGCCAGGGTGATCGAGGTGGATATTCTGCTGGATGACTCCGAGGTGGTCAGTCACCTGACCAATTTGCAGGTCGAGGTAGAGATCACCCCTTGAAACTGGGCCCGACGAGAATAGCGTGGCTGCAAATCAGTCACCAGAAGCTGCGTCTGTTGGCCGCTGTGCTTGGTGTGGCTTTCGCGGTGGTGCTGGTGTTCGTGCAAATGGGATTCCAGCAGGCGCTGTACGACAGTTCGGTGCGCTGGCATACGGCGCTGGGTTATGACCTGGCGGTGATCAGCCCCAAGACCACCTACCTGGTCAATCCCCCCGGCTTTCCGCGCAACCGCCTTTACCAGGCACTGGGCTTCGAGGGCGTCGACTCGGTAACCCCCGTGTATATCGGCATTGCCGAATGGCGTAACCCCCTTGACCCACTGCAGGCACGCAATATCTATGTGATGGGTTTCGACCCCCTGAACAGCGGTTTCGCGCTGGCCGGTGATCCCGCCCAGGTGCGGCAGCTGCGCATGCCCGACAGGGTGCTTTACGACCGCCTGTCGCGCCCGGAATTCGGGCCGATCGAAGAGATGCTCAGCGGCGACGGGGATGTCTCCACCGAGGTTAACGGCCGCGACGTCAAGGTTGTGGGTCTTTACGAGCTGGGTACGTCGTTCGGTATCGACGGCAGCATCATCACCAGCGACCTGAATTTCCGTCGCATATTTTCCAGTCGCTCCGCCTCAAAGATAGAGCTGGGGCTGGTGAACCTGGACCCCGGGGCGGACCCCGCCACGGTGCGCGAGGCGATTGTCTCCGGTATCCCCGGGGACGTGCTGGTCCTTACCCGGGACGAGTTCATTCAGCACGAAGTGGATTACTGGAGCAACAGCACCCCGATCGGTTACGTGTTCGGGCTGGGTGTGGCCATGGGCCTGGCGGTAGGGCTGATCGTCGTATACCAGATTCTGTTTTCGGATGTGCAGGATCACCTGCGCGAATACGCCACCATGAAAGCGATGGGCTACTCCAATTTTTTCCTGTCGCGACTGGTGCTGGCCGAGGCGTTCATCCTTGCCGTGCTGGGCTTTATCCCCGGCTACGGTGTCAGCCTGCTGGTGTACACCCAGGCCCGGGAGGCTACCAACCTGCCGGTGATAATGACGCATGAACGCGCCGCGCTGGTGCTGGCACTGACTATAGGCATGTGCGCGGTTTCCGCGCTGCTGGCAATGCGTAAACTGCGCTCGGCCGACCCGGCGGAGGTGTTCTGACCATGTCTGCAGAGACCACGCCGATCCTGGTGGAAAACGTCAGTTACGAATATGACAGCGGGCTGAGCAAGCACCACGTGCTGCGCGATGTGAGCCTGAAAATCGAGGCGGGTGAAATTGTGATTCTCACCGGGCCCTCCGGGTCGGGCAAAACCACCCTGATCACGCTGATCGGTGCGCTGCGGGCCATGCAGGCAGGCAGCATCAAGATATTCGGCAGCGAGTTGCACAAGGCGTCCCAGCGGGCGCTGATGAAGACCCGGCGCAATATCGGTTTTATCTTCCAGCAGCACAACCTGCTGGACTACCTCACCGTGGCGCAGAACATTTCCATGTCCTTGTCCCTGGGCCTGGGCCTGAGTGGCGCCAGGGCGCGGACCCGGATAGAGGAGGTGCTCGACCAGGTGGGCCTGCTGGCCCATATCGACAAGTACCCGGATGCCCTCTCCGGTGGCCAGAAGCAGAGGATAGGCATTGCCCGCGCCCTGGCCAACAGGCCGAAGATGATTCTGGCGGATGAGCCCACCGCCTCACTGGACCGGGAGTCTGGCCGCAATGTGGTGAACCTGATCCAGACGCTCTGTCGGGAGCAGGGCGCCAGCGTGGTGATGGTCACCCACGACAACCGGATCCTGGATGTCGCCGATCGCATACTCCACCTGGAAGACGGCCAGATACAGTCCATCAGCGCCGCCGTTGCCTCCAGCACCAGCCAGATGCTGAAACTGCTCAACCGCCATGACCCGGAGGCTGCGCACTATATGTCCGCCTTTTCCCAGGCGCTGACCCGGGTGGCGCTGGCGGATGACAACATGGATGACCAGGAACGGGAGGCGATCAAGACGATCCTGATCGAGCACTCGGACCTGCAGCAGTCCGAGGTCGACCTGGTGATGGAAATGGCCATGTCCCAGGTGCGCTGCCGCACCGGGTATGGCGGCCAGCCGGCATTCACCCCGCAGCAGAGCCGCAAATTCCTCTCGTCGCTGCACGCGGTTGCTGCCGCGGACGGCGAGGTCAGCGAGCAGGAGTTGCAGGAGATAGCCACCATCGCCCGCGAACTGGGTTTCGACACCACGGGGAGTATAGGGGCATGAACAGATGGTCAATTGCCGCCGGCGCCATCGCGCTGCTCAGTTCACTCACTCGGGCCGCGGCAGCACCAGTTCCCCGGCCTCCAGCCCGCTGAGGATCTCTACCTGACCGTCCGCGGTCGGCTGCCCCAGGCGCACGAAGCGCCGCTCCGACCCCGTACCCCGCACCACCCAGGCAACATTGAGCTGGCCCACGAGGGCTACCCGGTCGGCGGGTACCAGCAGGCGCCGGCGATCACCGGCGGGAACCTGCAGGCGGGCGTACATGCCCGGCAGCAGGGACTGGTCCGACGGCAGGATGGCCCGCACCATGAAGCTGCGGGCCCCGGGGTCCGCAGCCGGTACGATTTCCTCGACGACGGCGCCCAGGGTGCGCGCCGCGCCGGGGAGCTCCACCTCGAGCTGCTGACCCGGCCGCAGCGACAGTGCCAGCTCTTCGCGGACCCATGCCTCCACCCGCAGTGAAAACGGATTGTAAAGGGACAGCAGCTTCTGCCCGGGGGAAGCGGTGTCACCCGGTTCGGCGAACCTGTCGACGATCCTGCCGGCGATGGGTGAGCGAATTTCGGTATAGCCCACCGCGGTTTCCGCCTCGGCCAACGCCTGCCGGGCCGAGCCGAGCTTGGCCTCCAGCGACGCGGCGTTGGCCCGGGCAGCGTCGCGATCGGCAATGGCGATCAGGCCGCGCTTGTGCAATTCCTCCGCCCGCTCCAGGCTTTTGCGGGCCTCGGTCAGGCGGGCCTCGACCGAGAGAATCTCTTCCCGGGCCTGTTGCGCACGGGCCAGCAGATCGGTTTTCTCCAGTTCCAGCAGCAGTTGTCCCTGCTCTACCAGGTCGCCCGAGCGCACCGCGATAGTGGTGATGCGGGCCATCAGGCGCGAGGAGATAATGGTGGTTTCCTTCGCCTCGATGGAGGCGGGCACGGCCTCGGTGAAAGGGCCCTGTTGCGCGACGACGGCCACCGCGTCATCGAGCTTGACCGCCGGGGCGGGCGCGAGGCCCGGCGCGATTTTGTCGGAAAAGTAACCCGCGAACACCGCCATCAGCAGGAGCAGCACCGCAAGCGCGGCGATCGGCAGGAGCAGCCTCCGTAAGCTGGTCATGATATTACCTCCTTCGCTGCAGGCGCGTCCTGCGCCGCCGTGTCACTGTCGCTGAATACCAGCAGGTAGACCACCGGCACCACCACCAGGGTAAGCGCGGTGGAGGCGATGAGACCGAAAATGATGGCCAGGGCCAGCCCGCTGAATACCGGGTCGAGGGTGATCACCAGGTTGCCCAGCAAGGTGGTGCCGGCGGTGAGCAGTACCGGCCGGGTGCGCACGGAACCGGCATGCAGGATCGCTTCCATGACGCTTTCGCCGCGAGCTCTTGCCTGGCCGATGAAATCCACCAGGATCAGCGAGTTGCGCACCACGATACCCGCCAGCGCGATCATGCCTATCATGGCCGTGGCGGTGAACAGCACGGGATCCGGCGCCCCCGCGATCTCCCGTTCGCCGAACTGGTTGATCAGCCAGAAGCCCGGCATGATGCCGATGATCGTCAGCGGGATGGATGACATGATGACCAGTGAGAGCGGGGTGGATCCGGTCTGCAGGTGCAACACCCCGAAAATCGCCAGCAGGGCGAACAGGTAGCCCAGGCCCATGTCCCGGAACACGTTCACTGTGAAATGCCACTCACCCTCACCGGACCAGACCGCGCTCGTTCCCGCGGGCAGTTCCCAGCTGTCGCCCGCGCCACTGTGGAAGTAGGAGCGCTTGTTCCAGGGCGCCCCCTCCCGCGGTTGCGCCCCCATATCGGCGCTGACATCGGCGATGACTTCGGCCGGCGTGCGGCCACTGAGTTCCGCCATGACGTAGACGACCGGGCGCAGGTCCTTGTGGTGGATGGCCTGGTCGACCCGGCCGCGCTCGAAGCTGCCCAGTTCGCCCATGGGCACCAGCGGTTGCGGTGCGATGTCCAGGCCCTGGTCGGTGCTGGCCTTGGTCACACCCTGGCGGCCCTTGACCAGCAGGCGTTCGAAGTCGTGTTCCGATACCCGGTGGCGCGGGTCCAGCCGCAATTCCAGGGGCAGGGGGCGCGCTTCACGCTCGAGTTGCAGATAGCCTGCCACGTAACCCTCATTGGCCATGGCCAGGGTTTGGGCGATGTCACTGGTGGCGACGCCGGACAGCGCCGCCTTCTGCTTGTCGGCGACGAAACGCAGGCGGGTCCTGTCGTCCTCGACCGTCGAGTCGATCTCAACCACGAAGTCTTCCCGCGATAGCCTGTCCATCAGCACCCGGGCCGCCGCTTTCTGGGTGTCGTAAGGGGTGAGGGTGTCGCCGTAGATCTCGGCGACCAGCGTGCTGAGCACCGGCGGGCCGGGGGGAACCTCCACCACCTTGATCCTGATCCCGTCACGGTTCATGGGTGCCAGCAACTCGCGCAGGCGCAGCACGACGGCGTGGGACTGGTGGACACGCAAGGACTTGTCGACCAGGGTCAGGCGCAGCTCTCCCAGGTTGGGTGCCTGGCGCTGGTAGTAGCGCCGTACCATCCCGTTGAAATCGATCGGGGAGGGAACGCCGACAAACGCCGCGACAGCGAGTACTTCAGGCAGGCGCGCCACCTCGTTTGCCGCTTCCCTGGCAACAGCCGCGGTATGCTCCAGGCTGGAACTCTCGGGCATATCGATCAGTACCTGCACCTCGTTTTTGTTGTCGAAGGGCAGCAGCTTGAGCGGCACGGCGCGAAACAGCGGCATCACGGCGGTGGCGACGAACAGGGCGAGCACCACGTACAACAACATTGCCGCGCGGGACCTGTGCTGCAGCAGGGGTGTCATCAGCCGGCGGTAGAATCCACCGGCCGCCGCGGCTGTTTCATCATCGGCCGCAGCGGGGCCGGCCTTCAGCAACCGGCTGGCCAGCCAGGGGGTGACCAGGAATGCCACCACCGTGCTGGTGATGACACTGACCGGTACATTGAAGGCCATCGGCGCCATGTAGGGACCCATCATGCCGGTGATGAAGGCCAGGGGCAGGAAGGCGGCGACGATGGTCACCGAGGAGAGGATCAGTGGTACCCGAATCTCCGCAATAGCGGCTACCACCCGCTCCTGCACAGACAGGGATGTCCTGTTCATGAACCGGGAAATGTTGTCCACACCGGTAATCGGGTCGTCAACCAGCAAACCCAGGGACAGGATCAGGGCGAACAGGGTTACCCGGTTGATGGTGTACCCCAGCGCCAGGTCCAGCCCCAGGGTGATGCCGTAGCACACGGGCACCGCCAGGCCCACCACGACCGCCGCCCGCCAGCCCAGGAACACCGCGATGAATATCACCACCGTGATGACCGCGAAGGCCAGGCTGTTGATAAGATCGTTGACCTTTTCATTGGCGGTATGGCCGTAGTCCCGCAGGACTTCCACCCTGACCTCCGGCGGCAACAGGCTCCGCTGCAGCCGGGCAATCTCCGCGTGCACCGCCTGCGCCACGGTCACCGCGTTCGAGCCGCGCTGCTTCGCCACGGAAATGGCGACCATGGGGTATGAGGCTCCGCCAGCCGTATCTATCCAGGTGTAGTTATCCGGCTCGGCCGGGCCGTCCTCGATGCGGGCCACGTCCCGCAGGTAGACCGGCACCCCGTCGATGACGTTGACCACCATGTTCTCGAGCTCGGCCACATCCCGGACGAAATCGCCGGATTCCAGGGCGATTGATTCGTTGTTGATCGCCCAGTCGCCGGCGCTGTGCAGCACATTGGATACCGCGAGCGCGGACACCACGTCCGCGGTGGTGGTCCGGCGGGCGCCCATGCTTTCCGGGTCGATCAGGATCTTGATGGTACGCGGCCGACCGCCGACCACATTGACCTCGCTGGTCTGGGGGATACCCTGCAAAACCGTGGATATTTCATCCGCCATGCGGCGCAGGTCGTCGTCACTGTAACGGTCCGCGTCCTCGCTCCACAGGCCCAGCATGACGATGGGCACATCATCCACTTCTACCGGGTGCAGCAGCCACTGGCTGACTACCGGCGGAATCTCGTCCTGGTTCGAGTAGAGCTTGTTATAGGTGTTGAGGAGGGATTCCTCGCGGTCCTGCCCCACGTAGAAGGCGAGCGTCACGCTGGCCTGGCCGGCGGAGGTGGCGGAGTAGACGTGCTCTACCCCGGGAATTTGCGACAGCAGTTTTTCCAGGGGCGTGGTGACCTGTCGCTCGACCTGCTTCGCGCTGATGCCGGGCGCCTGGACGAGCACGTCCACCATGGGAACCACGATCTGCGGCTCCTCTTCCCGGGGCGTGTACAGCATGGCGATCGCACCGGCTGCCAGACCGAGAATGAAAATCAACCTGGGTAAACCGCCGCGCAGGGAGTAGTGCACCAGTGCGTCCAGCGCTGTGGTTACCGTGTTGGCGCGTCCGCCCTCCGGCTCTGGTGTTGACACGACAGGCTCCTTGCCATTGCCCCAACAGGCAAATGAGGCGCGACAGGCAGATCATAACCCAAAAAGGGTGGAGAACGCTGCCGCGCCTGGGTCCATGACAGGAGCCCTATGGTGCTAACAGGCAACGGCCCTGCAGATATCGGAAAACGAGTTGGCGCGCTCGCTGATAACGATCGGCACATGCATCCTGCGGGCGATATTGCTGGCCGAGACGAGACCGCGAACGCAGCCGCGTGGCGAGTCCACCACCAGAAGGTGCTGGACACCATATTTCTTCATGGTTGCCAGCACGTCACCGATAGTGGCCGTTGCAAAAACATTGTTCTCGATAGCCTGTAACTCACTCCTGGGTGTCATCACCTGGGCCACGGTCAACTCATGTCGCCTGAGTCGGCCATGCTCCATGCCCTTCATCACCTTCGCTGACAGCAAGTCGTCCAGAGTAATCAACCCCCTGAATGTCTCCTGGCCATCGATGACCAGTTTCATGCTGACATGGGTCTTGTTCATTATCTCGATGGCTTCGTCGATGCTTGTGTTCTGTTCGAGCATCAGGGGGTTCTGTTTGGAAAAGTCGGTAAGCACCGCTGTCGCCAGGGTGTGCAACGATGGCTCCGCGCTGTCGGCAGGCTGTTCGATATGCCGGATAGCGGCGGTTGAAACGGTTCGTAATTCCTTGAATAACGGCATGATAACGCTCTCCTGACCGGGTGCCCGGCGCCACGGGCGCAACAAGCACGCAGGTCTGTATGTCCTGTGGGATTGTGTCTGTGGGTGAAGATCAGGACAGGGGAGGCGCGCGGGCCAGCGTTTCCGGGAAAATGTGGCGCAGGACGGGGGGAGTGGTGAGGGGGAACGTGGCGGGCGAGCGCAACAGCGCAGCGGCAACCGAGGGCCAGGCGCCAGGGACCTGGTCGTCGTACGCCTCAGGTTTTTTTGTGTCGCTGCCGACCAGTACGGCGACTGACGTGAAGGGGTCGGCCTTGGAAAAAGTCTTTTCGGTGAAGCCGGCCGAATGGCCGGACAACAGTGCTGCCGAAAACAGCACGAACAGCGTCGGGCTCAGCAGGATTCTTGCGGAAAGAGTCTTCACTTTACAGAGAGCTTGGCAGCCTCCAATGGCGCGATCGCCACTTGCAGGATTGCGAGTATAGACCCTGGCGGGCAAAGGTAAATCCGTTGGCGCTTTTTATTTAATGGCAATATTGCACCGAATCCCCGGGCCCGGTGCCGTTGATATCCGTCAAAGTGCGCTGGCGGGCCGGATGCCGAAGCGGTATCGTCAGCCGAGTCTCAACACATGGCTGGCATCAATGAATCCCACTGCGCCCGAACGCAAAGACCTGGTAGCCTGGAGCATCGGGGCCGTCGCCCTCTGGCTGCTGCTCTACCTCGAGCTGTTGCCGGCCCTGCTGGCCGGGCTGCTGGTTTTCAACCTGGTCATATTGCTCACCCCGATGCTCAACACGCGTATGCTGTGGGGCGATGGGCCGAGATTGCTGGCCGTTTCCATCATCGCCGCTGTCGTGATCGGCCTCATCGTGCTGCTGGCAGTCTCCGCCGGCTCCGTCCTGCGCGAAAGCAACGAGAAGCTGCCCGCCCTGATCAACCGCATGGCGGAGATCATCGAACAATCCCGGGCGCAGATGCCCCTGTGGATTTCCGAATACATGCCGGCCAACGCGGAGCAGCTGCGCCGGGCCCTGGTGGAATGGCTGCGCGAAAACGCATCCTTCTTTCAGGTGGCGGGCGTAGACATCGGGCGGAACTTTGCGCATATCCTGATAGGAATGGTGATCGGTGCCCTGCTGTCACTGGAACAGGCGGTTTCGACGCACTCCAGAGGGCCGCTCTCGACGGAGATCGCCGCTCACAGCCAGCGCCTGAGTGTCGCTTTCCGCCAGGTGGTGTTCGCCCAGGTGTGGATATCCGGCATCAACGCCACGCTGACCGCCCTCTACCTGGCGGTAGTGCTGCCGCTGTTCGGAATTGAACTGCCCTTTACCAAAACGCTGATCGTGCTGACATTCGTTGCAGGATTATTGCCGATAGTAGGAAATCTGCTTTCAAACACGGTGATATTCGTGGTGAGCCTGAGCCATTCCTTTGGCGTGGCCATCGCGTCCCTTGCCTACCTCATCGTGATCCACAAACTGGAATACTTTCTCAACGCGCGAATCATCGGCAGCCACATCCGGGCGAAGGCCTGGGAGATGCTCATGGCCATGCTTGTGATGGAAGCGGCGTTCGGTATTCCCGGCCTGATAGCCGCGCCTATCTATTACGCCTACGCGAAAGCCGAACTGCGTGACAAGGGCCTCATTTGACCTGCCGGCCGTATGTGAGCGGGTTCACTCAGCCGCGCTGTATCAGGTAGGCCATGTAGGCGACGTACAGCAGGATAAAGAAGACACCGAAGCCGCGGGAAATGGTCGCAGAGCGACTGGTCGCAACGGCCAGCAGAATCATCATGCTCGAAGCGACCACCATGGTGATGTCGATGTTACTGACCACCTCGAAGGGCAGCGGCGTAATGCTGGACGTCAATCCGAGAATCCAGAGTATGTTGAAAATGTTGGAGCCCACCACGTTGCCCACGGCGATGTCCGTTTCCCCGCGATAGGCTGCAACCGCGGACGCCGACAGCTCGGGCAGGGAAGTGCCGATGGCTATTATCGTGAGGCCTATCAGGGCATCGTCCACCTGCCAGCGCTGGGCCAGGCTGACCGCTCCGTCCACCGCCCATTGCCCCCCCAGGTAGAGACCGGCAACGCCCAATACAACGAAGGCTATGGACATGGAAACAGGGCGCCGGGGGATATCCAGGGTGTTTTCATTGCCGGATTTCGACGTGGAATAGACGTATAGCAGAAAGAGCACGAAGAACAGGATCAGGATAGCGCCGTCCAGCCGGCTGATGCTCAGCTCGGGCTTGCTGCTGAACAGGGCGGCATTGGCCAGGAAGCCAAGGAGAATGGCTGCGCTGACTGAAAACGGTATCTCGGTCACCACGCTCGAACTGTTGACACGCAGTGGACGGATAACCGCCGCCACCCCCAGCACCACGAGGACATTGAAGATGTTGCTGCCCAGGACGTTGGCGATGGCGAGATCCGCCTTGTCCTCGAGACCGGCGGTGACACTGACAAACAATTCCGGCATGGAGGTGCCGACCGACACCACGGTGAGGCCGATGGTCAGGGCGGAAATGCCAAGCCCGGCGGCCAGTGCCGAGGCGCCCCTCACGAGAGTATCCGCCGCCAGGACCAATACGCCCAGCCCGGCGACCGTCATCAGAATATCCACTAACACAAACAGCTCCCCACCCTGGTCACCCCCTGGCGTTGCCCATTACGCCCGCTAGTGGTCGAGAATACACTCTGGTGTGAAAAGAATACATCGCCCGGGGTGCGGCATGAATGCCTGTGCTGGGAGCAAGGAATATCCTCTATACTCATCGTTGATGGAATGATTGCAAGGAAGGCACGGTTGGATAAACGCAGGGTATTGATTCTGGGTTCGGGCAAGATCGGCAGCCTGATCGCCTGTTTGTTGGCTGCCTCGAAGCAGTACGAACTCGACCTTGCCAGTCGCAGGCCCGACGTCGCGAGCGCGCTGATCGGGGACCTGCAGTTGGACAATGTCACGGCCCTTGGTGTCGATGCCGCGGACAGCGATGCGCTGGCCGCCCTGATGGCTGACCAGCGCTACGACGCCGTGGTATCGGCACTGCCTTACCACCGCAACGTCGCGGTGGCCGAACTGGCGGCCGCGCATGCCATTCACTACTTCGACCTCACCGAGGATATCGCGGTCACCCGCCGGATCCGGGAAATCAGTGAGGGCGCGGATACCGTGTTCATGCCCCAGTGCGGCCTGGCCCCCGGCTTCATCAACATCGTGGCCAACGAGCTGATGGGGCGCTTTGCAGAACTGGATACGGTAAAGCTGCGGGTGGGTGCGCTGCCACAAAACAGCGCCAATACGCTCAAGTACGCCCTGCTGTGGTCAACCGAGGGCGTTATCAACGAGTACTGCGAACCCTGTGAGGCCATAGTGGAAGGGCAGCCGTGTGCGGTGATGCCGCTGGAGGGGCTGGAAACCATCACCTTGGACGGCGTGGTCTACGAGGCCTTCAACACCTCCGGGGGGCTGGGCAACCTGGCGCAGGCCTACAGTGGCAGGGTGCAGTCGCTGGACTACAAGACCATCCGCTACCCCGGGCACTGCCAGTCGTTCAGGCTGTTGCTGAACGACCTGAAGCTGAAGCAGGACCGCGATACCCTGAAGCGCATTCTCGAAAACGCCCTGCCGGCCACCCGGCAGGACGTGGTGCTGATCTATGTGTCGGTCAGCGGCAGGCGCGGCGGTGCGCTTGTCGAGGATAACTTCCTCCGGAAAATCTATCCGCAACAGATCAGCGGCCACCCCTGGTCCGCCATCCAGGTAGCCACGGCCGCGGGGCTGTGCAGCGTGCTGGATATCGTCCTGTCCGACCCGGCAAGTTATCGCGGCTTCATTCCCCAGGAATCAATCCCGCTGTCCAGGTTCATGGAGACCGCCTATGGGCACTACTATGACTGACGCCGCTATCAGCGCAGTGCTGAAGCAACTGCATCTGGGCAAGGAGAATCCCGGTGCCTACCTGGGCGATCCCGGGGCCGGCAGGCAGGGCTGGAGCGACTCCCGCGGCAGGGCTATCGCCAGTATCAATCCCGCTACCGGACAGGCCATCGCCGCGGTGCGCGGGTGCAGCGCCAGAGACTACGCCCGGCTCGTCGCAGTGAGCGCCGATACCTTCAGGCGCTGGCGCCTGTTTCCCGCGCCCAAACGCGGGGAGGTCATCCGCCGCATCGCCGACGTGTTGCGCGAGCACAAGGACCCCCTGGGCAGCCTGGTTGCCCTGGAGACCGGCAAGATCAAACAGGAGGGCGACGGCGAGGTCCAGGAGATGATCGATATTGCCGACTTCGCCGTCGGCCTGTCCCGGATGCTGTACGGCCGCACCATGCCCTCCGAGCGTCCCGAGCACCGCATGAGCGAGCAGTGGCATCCGCTGGGCATCGTCGGCGCGATCACGGCGTTCAATTTCCCGGTGGCCGTGTGGTCCTGGAACGCCTTTATCAGCGCCGTCTGCGGCAACACGGTGATCTGGAAGCCCTCCGCCAGCGCGCCGCTGTGCGCGGTGGCCGTGCAGCAGCTGTGCAACCGGGTTACCGCGGAGTTCGGCTTCCCGGGGCTGTTCACCTATTTCGTGCCGGCGCAGCATAAAGCGGCGGAGGCTTTCGTCAGGGACCGGCGTATCGCCCTGGTGTCGTTCACCGGCTCCAGCCAGGTCGGGCATTTCGTCGCCCGGGAAGTCGCCCAGCGCCTGGGCAAGTACCTGCTGGAGTGCAGCGGCAACAACGCCATCATCGTCGACGAGACAGCCGACCTCTCCCTGGCGGTGCCCGCCATCGTTTTCGGGGCGGTGGGCACGGCGGGCCAGCGTTGCACCACCACGCGCCGGCTGATCGTGCATGAGAACATTTATGATGCACTGATGGAGCGACTGGTGCACGCCTACGGCCAGGTGCGCATCGGCAACCCGCTGGATCCCGATGTGCTGATGGGACCCCTGGTCAACGCCCCGGCGAAAACGGCCTTCCTGGCGGCCGTAAAGCAGGCCCGGCGGGATGGCGGGCAGGTACTGCATGGCGGCAAGGGTATCAGGGGGCCGGGCTACTTCGTGCATCCCACGCTTATCGCCATGCCGGCGCAAACCGGGGTGGTCAGGCAGGAGACGTTCGCGCCCATTCTGTATGTACTGCGCTATCGCGACATGGAACAGGCCATCGCCCTGCATAACGACGTACCCCAGGGACTTTCATCGGCCATTTTCACCAATACCCTGCAGCACGCCGAACAGTTCCTGGCCGCGGATGGCAGCGACTGCGGCCTGGCCAACGTCAATATCGGCACCTCCGGCGCGGAAATTGGCGGCGCCTTCGGTGGCGAGAAGGAAACCGGGGGCGGCCGCGAGTCCGGCTCGGATGCCTGGAAAGCCTACATGCGGCGCCAGACCAATACCGTCAACTGGGGCAGCACGCTGCCATTGGCACAGGGCATCAAGTTCGAGCTCTGAGTATCCGGGCCTTGCGCTCCGCCCGGTTGATTACAAGGCCCGCTGTATCTCGTGTTCGAAAACACCGCGCAGCATGGCAACCGGCATGTTGCCCGATTCAAGGTAAATCCGGTGAAAGTTTTGATCGACCTCCTGTGCGGACATACTGCCAGCCACAGCGCTTTGGTAATCCTTCTTCAATTGCCATACGAGGTGGTTACCCACCAGGTAACTGAGCGGGTAACCACGCTCCTGTGAATACCAGTTCAGCTCGGCCTGGGCCCTGCCCGGCGTAAAGCCGGTGGCGGCAATAAGCAATGCAGCGGCGTTGGCAAATGGATCGCTGTCCGTAAGGTCGAGACCATAACCGATGTCCAGGTAGCGCACCTCGCCCGTCATGAAATACAGGTCGATGGCCACCCGGGCGCCAATGCGGCTGATATCCAGCTTGGTTCCAAAGCGGGCCTCATCGGTAAGCTCACCCATGAGGCCGATGTCCAGCATGTAGTCCTCGAGCATGGTGGTCCAGCCTTCCGCGTGCTCGTTGGCTGAAAACGTGCGCCGCACCAGAGACTCCTGCATGGCGGCGGTCGAGAGCTGCAGGTGATGCCCTGGAATACCCTCGTGCACCATCATGAGTGGAATGCCAAGTTCGGTGTGCTCGTCCATCAACTCGGGGCTGAGGGTCAGGTAAACCAGGCTGGTGCGGGTGCCCTCGCGCAGTGCCGCCGGTGGCATCATGGCCCCGGCGGGAATCATCGGGGCCATGAAGTCCGGCGTCTGCATGATCTTCATCGCCTGGCCCTGTGGGATCGGAAACAGATCGCGGCCACTGAGGAAGGTCTCGATCTTCGCGGCCTCGTCCTTGTAGCGCTGTATCACCGCGGAAAAATCGTTGTTCTCGACCTTGACGCCATAGCGGGCGTTGAGAAACTGCTGCAGCTCGCTGGTGCCCAGACCGGGATCGAGGTCGTATTTTGCCACCAGTTTGGTTCGCAGCGTCTCGATTTCGCCGCGGGTGCGTTGCACGAAATCACAGGCTATGCGATGAATCTCTTCCAGGGAGAGCTCGATGCCATTGGCCGCGACCAGGGACCGGGCTTTTTCCGGGCCGATACTGAATGCCGTTGTGGTGGGCAGCTGGCGCAATGCCTCGCTGTAATCGGCAAGCGCGCTGTTGGCACTGTCGATCGCCGTGCGCAGGCTATCCAGCTCGGCAAACTTTTCGGTGGTCGCCCACTCCAGTATGGAGTCAAAAAATTCCGGCAGACCCTGGATGGTTTCCAGTTCGATATCCACCCAGCGCGCCACGGGGGTATCCAGGCGCTGCAGTGCCTGCTCCAGGTAGCGTGGAACCTGCGACAGGCGCGCCAGGATATTCCGCAGGCGCTCCGCCGCCGGGCGCGGGTCATTGGTCACCAGCAGGAAAATCCCGAAGCTGATCTCCTCCGCCCGCCTCGGGAAGCTGCTGGGCCTGCAATTTGCCGTTAAAGCTCAGATTACTGGTTGAGTTCCAACGCACTGGCGCTCAGGGCAATCAGCCGCGCGTCCAGGCGCTGGTAGAAATCGGTTAACTTCGGCAGCAGGGCACTGGCCTGTTCGCGTAACGCGCCGGCCATTGCCGCGACCCGTTGCACCATCTCCAACGAGGGGTCCGGTAACTGGTCCAGTTTCTCCGTCAGCCCCAGTTCAACACAGCTATTGGGGTCCAGGGACAGGAGTTTCAGGTAGGCGTCGCAAAGGTTTTCGTAGTCGGTCATTGGTTACACTCGGTTCGGGTGGTGCTGCGTTGGATCGTTGGCGAGGTGTCATTCTATCAGGTGATTGCTTACCTGAGCGGGGTTTCCCGATGACGCTACTGTAAGAAATTCATCAGGGCGTTTCCCAGGAGGTCGGGGCGGTGTCCACCGGCAACACGTTAACCATCTTTGAATGGTGGTCTAGTTACTGGTGATTCCAGATCGCTCAAACTCGATGATCGAGCCGTCCGCCATGGTGGCCAGAAACAGGTGCCCCCCTTCCAGTACGTAGCTGCGTACCCATGAACCGGCATCCACTCAGCCACCCTCGATGAGCGCCAGCGGCACTTCGTAGATATCCTTGCCGTCGATCGTAACGGTCCATGTATCCCCTTCAAGTTTGGCCTCGGCTTCGCGGTTGGTGGCGTTGACGTAGTCTTTCATGAAGTTGATAGTGAATTGCTCACCCTTGCGGCTCTGCACCACGACCGAGGCCTGGCCGCCTTCCATGCGCAGTACGCCGGCGGGGCAGCTGCCGAAGTCGGCGTCATTCACCCCGCGACAGCGCAGCAGTGTCGTGGCGTTGTAGTCCCTGGTCGAGAACGGTGCCGTCGGGTTGTCATCATCCGAGGGCTCCAGCGCGGCCGTACTCCAATAGACATAGACGCTCTCGTCCGGGAAGCGGAAGATCAGCCCCTCGTCGCCGAGGCCATTTTCGCGAGTAACATCGCGACCGTCCTGGTCGCGGTAGTTGCCGGGGCCATCGCCCACCGGTGACAGGTCATGGGTGACGCCGTCCTCACGGGTGATGGTGATGTAGCCCTGGCGCTGGGAAAACGTGCAGTGGATCATCTGCTCGGTGTGATCCTCCCCCGCGGGATAGATGTCACAGCGGGCGGCGGTCGAATCCGCCGCGCTGGATGACGCCCATGCCAGCGTCATAATGCCGGCGATAACTGACCACCTGTTCATACTTCGATACCCACCTTATGTGCACCTGGCCTTGATTATAGGCTACAGGCCATTTTCGCAGGAAGAGGGTGTCGCGCTGCATCTACTGACGGCTCAGGGTTCCCCTACAAATCGACAGATATGCACGTATTCGACCGGTAGCTGGTGGAGTGGTCATTTAGGCAATCTGAATAAAAAAACACGGTAAAAATGGCCCTGAATGCTTGCCCGGGCTATAGGGCGAATATAAAATATACTGTACGTATATACAGTATATGAGGTCTCCCGCCATGACCAATCTCGCCTTTCCCCCGCAACAAGCCTGCCCCGATGAAGACGACATGCTCGGCCAGCAAATCACCCTGCTGGCGGGCCAGATCAACGCGGCCAATCATCGCCTGCTCAAACTCATCGCCAGGTTCGACCAGCGCAAGGCCTGGAGCGGCGGCGGCACGGTGCGCTCCTGCGCGCACTGGCTGAACTGGAAGTGCGGCATCGCCCTCGGGGCGGCCAGGGAGAAGGTCCGGGTGGCCCAGTGCCTGGAGACCCTGCCGTTGATCGATGCGTCCTTTGCCGCCGGCGAGATCAGCTATTCCAAGGTGCGCGCCATGACCCGTGTGGCCACCCCGGAGAACGAGGACTTCCTGCTGCGCATCGCACAGCACGGTACCGCCAGCCATGTGGAGAAAGCGGTGGGCAAGTACAAGCGGGTGCAGGCCGCGGACGACGCTACCGTCGAGCGCGAACAGGACAACGCCCGCAAACTGGTCTACTACCAGAATGACGATGGCATGTGGGTTATCCACGCCATGCTCCCGCCCGAGACCGGGGCCCTGGTGGTAAAAGCCATCGAGGCCATCACCGCGCCATTGCAGGCGCAGAAGCAGGAGGAACTGCAACAGGACGTCTCCGCGGAGACGTTTTCCGACGCGGTCGAACAGGAAGAGCCTCCCCGTTACCAGGCCCTGCTGGAACACAGTCGCGCCGATGCCCTGGCCATTATGGCGGAGCACTTTCTCGCCAACGGTGAAAGCAGCGGCGGGCTGCAGGGCCTGAAAGGCAGCGAGCGCTGCCAGGTCATGCTGCACGTCGACATAACACACCAGAACTGCCATATGGACGACAAGCACTGGCTATCGCCACAAACCGCCAAACGCCTGTCCTGCGACGCCAGCCTGGTGACGGTGCTGGAAGACGGGCAGGGCAGGGTACTGAATATCGGACGCCGCACCCGCACCGTTCCCGCCAACATCAGCCGCGCCCTGGCCATCCGGGATAAAACCTGCCGCTTCCCCGGCTGCTGCGAATCGCGCTACGTGGATGCGCACCATATCAAACACTGGGCGGACGGCGGCGACACCAGCCTGGACAACCTGGTCACCCTCTGTCGCTACCACCACCGCCAGCTGCACAGGGGCAGCTTCAGCATCAGGGTGGATAAAACATCGGCGGAACCACAGCTGGTCTTTGCCACGCCCTCGGGCAGGACAATCGAAACCAGCATGTTCCCGCAGTTCCCGGACGTCTCCGCCCGGACGTGGGCGGAGGAATTACGTCACTCCGCGCCCGAAGTAGATGCGGGAACCTGTGTTACGCAGTGGCGAGGGGAGGATTGTGATTATGGGATGGTGGTTGAGGGTTTGTTGCGCAGGGATGAGGGAGGACGTCTCCGCGGAGACGTGTGCGGGGAATGGCACCATTTATCACCGCATATCGTGCGGTGAATAGCTTGCGCGCGCGGAGAATCCCGCCCATAATCTCCGCATGAATAGCGGCGATTACAACTACATCTGGCAGTTCAGCGAGTGGCCGAACTGGCGCTTTGATCTGGCAGCACTGGCTGGGCCTATGGTTGAGGTCAGCCGGGCCCAAGGGCTCCTGATGGGCCGCCTGGCCGATGTCGGCATGGCGCTGCGCGACCAGGCCAGCCTGGCCGCGCTCACGCAGGACGTGGTCAAGACCAGCGAAATCGAGGGCGAGCAGCTCAATGTCGAATCCGTGCGTTCATCCATCGCCCGCAGGCTGGGCGTGGACATCGGCGCCCTGGACTCCGGTGGATCGGCACGTCGAAGGTGTCGTCGAGATGGTGCTCGATGCCACCGCCAACTGCCATGCACCAGTGTCGCGGGAGCGTCTGTTCGGCTGGCACGCCGCGCTGTTTCCTACCGGCTACTCCGGTCTTTCCAGGATCAATGTTGGCAGCTGGCGTGATCGATGCCAGTGGCCCGATGCAGTTGGTGTCTGGCCCCATCGGCCGCCAGAAGGTGCATTTCGAGGCGCCGCCCGCCGATCGTCTGGAGCTCGAAACCAGCCGGTTCCTGGACTGGCTTAATAGCGCATCGAACGAACCGCCGCTGCTCAAGGCCGGCCTCGGCCACCTTTGGTTCGTCACTCTGCATCCGTTCGATGACGGCAACGGTCGTATCGCGCGGGCCATCGGCGACCTCCTGCTGGCCCGCGCCGACGGTAGCCCGCAACGCTTCTACAGTGTGTCGGCGCAGATCCAGCGGGAGCGCAAGGCCTACTACGACATCCTGGAGCGGACCCAGAAGCGATCGATGGATGTAACCGAGTGGCTCGCATGGTTCCTGGACACCCTCGATGGCGCCGTCGGTCAGGCTCAGCACACGCTCGACGCCGTGCTGACGAAGGCTCGCTTCTGGCAGCGCTGGGCGACCATGCCCTTGAACGAGCGGCAGGTGAAATTACTCAACAAGCTGCTCGATGGCTTCGAAGGCAAACTCACCAGCAGCAAGTGGGCTGCGCTCGCCAGGTGCTCGTCGGACACGGCCCTGCGCGACATCAATGACCTGCTCAAGCGGGGCGTGCTGCGGAAATCGGATGCGGGTGGCCGCAGTACCAGCTACGAGTTGAACGATCTACCGGAGTAGCCGTGTCTGGTGGTCTGTGCGGCTTTGTGGGCTTGATTGAAATTGGTGGAGGCGGCGGGAATTGAACCCGCGTCCGCCAGTACTCTGCCTTCGGCTCTACATGCTTAGTTTCCGTTAATTGATTTAGCCTCATACAGCCCAACGGGCAGGACGTAATTGGCGATCCTGTTAAGTTTTAGCAGATCCACCCCAGGCAGGTTTCACAGCGATCCAGTTCTATATGACAGTCAGTAGCGCGGGGCTGGCACCTTGCTAGAGACCGCTAGGGCCGAAGCCACTAGATGGTGTTTCGCGTGACTGCTTACGCAGCCAGTTGAGCACCGTAGTTGTCGTCGTTGGCAACTAATAGTTTGCAGCTTTGGATTAACGTGATTGGCTACCATCACGGCATGCACCTCAGGGTTCGTTACCGTCGTCGAATCCGAATCGCCCCCGTAGTGAGTGCGCAGTATAGCGCAGTTTGGCTCCTTTGTGGGTCCGGGTTTAAAGTTCCCGAAAAAGCGTACTAATAGACAGTTTCCGACTGGAAAAGTTCAGTCGGGGGCGGCTGGCTTGCCGCCCCCGGGGTCGCGGCTCAGAAGTCCGCGCAGTCGTTGGGCTCCATGGCGTTGATCCAGTCGGCTATCAGCTGGACGCCTTCGGTGTGGATGATGCTGCGGCCGATCTCGGGCATCCGTACCGCGGTCTCGTTGGAGTCCATGCGGAAGGTCATGATGGACTCGTCGGAGTTGCCGGGCACGATGTCGTAGTCGAGGTCACCCGCGCCGCCACCGGCAGCCACCGGCGGCTTGCACAGGCCCACTTCGGTGCCGAAGGGGCGGAAGTACTCCAGGAACAGGCCCGAGGTCCGCGCCGCGCCATTGGGCTCGTGGCAGTGCACGCAGTTGATATCCAGGTAGCCCCGGCGCGGTCGTCCAGGTCGGCACTGGTGTCGCCCCACAGCGGGATGGTGTCGATGGAGGCCTTGTCTTCCGGTGCTCCCACCAGGATGCCCTGGTCGGTCCAGTAGTCCAGCTGGTTGGCGGTGCCGCTGGCGTAGGCGTAGTCCTTGTTGAGCGACCGGGCCTTGGGGCCGATGGGCTGCAGTTTCTGCTCGTCGTGGCAGTTGGCGCAGTTGTTGGTGTTGGGGATCGACGTAGTCGGTGGACTGCTGCTCGCCGTTGATGTCGATCCAGCTCACGTTCTGGGTGCCGCCGGTGACTGGTCAGCACCGCATCGGTCTTGTCCTGCGTTCCAGATATAGGGCAGCGCCCGCCAGCCTTCCTTGCGGTGGATCAGCACGCGGGTTTCGATGATTTCCTCGGCGCTGCTCGTCGTCCCGCAGATCCGCCTGGATGGTGAAGGTCTTGGTGATCACCGTGCCCACCGGGAAGTCGAACACTTCCTGGGAGCGGTAGACCGCCTCCACGCCATCCGGTACGAACACGAAGCGGTACTTGTTGGCGTAGTCGGTGAACAGGGGCGTGGTCAGGTCGTAGATGATGCCGCCGTTGGCGTTTGTCCATCGGGTTGGCCGGCATCGGCAAACAGGCGGTAGTCCGACAGGTTGGGGCAGTCGGCGACGATAGGCCTCGCTGTTGACGCCGTTCCCTCGGCGCCGCACAGGGCTTCGGTGTCGACGATCGGGTCGTCGCCGCCGCTCACCCGGCTCTACCGGCGGCTCCAGTTCGATGGGCGGCAGTGAGGCGTGCCGGCAGTTGAAGTATTCCGGGTCCGTGGAAATGCCCGGGTCGCCGGGAATGACCGTTCAGCAGACACGATGGCGTTGAAGCCGGCCCCAGGCTGGCTTCCGGGTCGTCATCCAGCGACGCAGATCGCCTGGCTTTCACTCAGGCCGTCGGGGAACTCGAGCAACAGCAGGCCTGCATCAGTGCCGACGCCGGAGCTGTCGTAGACAGATCTGCGGCAGGTTCGTCCGCGGAACACCACGTGGCCATCAGTCGCCAGCCAGGCCCTGGGGGTCGTAGGCTGTTGTTGCTCATGTCGTTGTCGTGGATGATAGATTTTCTCCGGCACCGGGTCGTAGGTCGGCTTGCTGACAAAGGCGTCGCATGATGTAGTAGCTGACGATGTAGATGCCGCCTGACTGGTTGCCGGTGATGGTGTTGCCGAAGATCTCGATATCGTCGTTCGCCATGATCATGATGCCCGTGCCGGTCGGTACGGTGCCGACGATATTGCCTTCCGGGGCGAAGTTGGGCGTCGTTGTTGTCGTACGATCTTGTTGTTGAAAACCCGGGTGGCCTCGCCGCCCTGCACCGGCGGACCGGGCAGGTCGAACACCAGGATGCCGCCGGTGTTGGCGGTGGTTTCGTTGTCGTAGACGTCGGCGAACTTGGAGTTCTCGATCTCGATGCCGGCCACGTTCTCCCACACGTAGTTGCGGCGCACGATGATCACCTCGGACTGGCCGACGTAGACGCCGGCATCGCTGGCGCCGCGGACTTCGCAGTCCTCGATCAGCACGTTGCGGGTCTGCACCGGGTACAGGCCGTAGGCGCCGTTGTTCTCATCCGGGCCGTTGGTCCACTCCACCCGCACCCGGCGGATGGTCACGCCGTTGGAGCCCTCGACCTTGATCGAGTCGCCGGGGGTGTTCTCTATGCGCGATGTCTTCCACCACGAAGTTGTTGCCGGTGGCCAGGATGCCCTGGGCGCCGCTGGTCTGGTTGTCGAAGCGCAGCACGTGCCGTTTTCACAAAGAAAGCCGCACTCGCACAGCGTCTGGCCAGGCGATTGCGGCTTGTGGGCTGTTAGCCAAAACGGGGACCGCATTGCGCTGTATCCCTCGCCCGGCACTCTCCTCCATGGGAGAGTATTGCGGCATATAGCCGTATACCCTGTGCCCGTAGTTCAGTGGGTCCGGTAATCTAATTCCGGCTGCAACATCACCCTGCGGGCACACTGTAAATATGGTTCTTTACAGCCCATCTCGCAAGCTGCTGCTTAGACCGAGTATGACTAACATACGCTGGTGTAATGCATGGGCGGATTACTGCTTGACGTTTTCCCGCACGATTCGCTGCTTCTGGCGGCTCCAGTCACGGTCCTTCTCCGCATCGCGCTTGTCGTGGGACTTCTTGCCCTGGGCCAGGGCGATGCGGGCTTTCACCAGGTGGCCTTTCCAGTAGAGCTGGGTGCAGACGCAGGTCTGGCCCTTCTGGGAGGTGGCCGCCAGTATCTTCGCCAGTTCCTTCTTGTGCAGCAGCAGTTTGCGGGTGCGGGTGGGGTCGGTCACGAAATGGGTGGAGGCGGTGTCCAGCGGGACGATCTGGGTGCCGAGCAACCAGGCCTCGCCGTCCTTGATCAGGACGTAGGAGTCCCCGAGGTCCGCCTTGCCCATGCGCAGGCTCTTTACTTCCCAGCCGCTCAGCACCACGCCCGGCCTCGAAGGTCTCCAGCAGCTGGTAATCAAAGCTGGCGCGCTTGTTGCGGGCGATAACATTGCTCGAATTCTTTGGCTTTTTCTTGGTCATGGCGCGCATTATACGGCCAAGGCCTGCGGGTTAAACGTGAATCTTTCCCTTTTCACGTTTGTGGGCATGGGGCACTCTAAGCGCATGATAATTTTAGGTTTTTTACATTGAGTATGGCCCAGAGGGGGGAGTTGGGGGGCTGGCGCAGCCGTACCACTTTCGTGCTCGCCCTGTCCGCCTCGGCGATCGGGATGGGCAGCCTGTGGCGATTTGCCTACATGCTCGGCGAGAACGGCGGCGGCCTGTTCATGCTGGCCTACCTCCTGTGCCTGTTCCTGGTGGCGGTGCCGGTGATGATCGCCGAGGTGATCATCGGCAGCCACGGTCGCGCCGCCCCGGTGGTGGCCATTCGCTGGGCGGCGGATCGCTCGCTGCTGTCCCGTGGCTGGATGCTGCTGGGGTGGCTGGCCTGCCTCACGGGGCTGTTGATCCTGTCCTACTACGTGGTGGTGGCCGGCTGGTCGCTGGCGTACGCCTGGGATATGTCGAGCGGCCTGTTCGCCGCGGCCAGTGCGCCGCTGGTAGCCCAGCAGTTCGAGCTGTTGCTGGACGACGTGCTGCTGATGATTTACTGGCAGACCCTGTTCCTGTCCCTTGCCGTGCTGGTGGCCGCGCTGGGTATCCGGCGCGGCCTGGGGATGCTGGCCTGGTTTGCGGTGCCCTGTCTGTTTGCGATGCTGGCGGCGCTGGTCAAGTTCGCCTTCGATGTGGGCGACATCCCGGCAACCCGGGACTTCCTGTTTTCGATCAAGCCGGTGGACTTCGGCTGGGGCGCAATGCTGGCAGCCCTGGGGCAGGCCCTGTACACCCTGGGCGTCGGCGTGGGCACGGGGATCAGCTTCGGCGCCTATGCCCCGGCGCGCCTGCCTATCGGCCGCTCGGTGATGGCGGTCGCCGTGTTCGACACCGCTATCGCGCTGATGGCGGGCCTGGCGATATTTCCCATTGTGTTTGCCAACAATATGGAGCCCTCCATGGGCCCGGGCCTGATGTTTATCAGCCTGCCCTACGCTTTTGGCAACCTCATGCTGGGGGAGTTGTTCGGCACCCTGTTCTTTGCCCTGATGGCGCTGGCCGCCCTGGGCTCGGTGGTCGCTATCATGGAACCGGGCGTGGGCGTGCTGATGCAGCGGCTGCGCCTGCGGCGGGTCAGCGCGGCGGTCGCGGTGGGGGTGCTGGTGTGGTTGCTGGCGTTGGTGGTGACACTGTCCCTGGCGCCGGGTGATGAGTACACCCGCCTAGCCAATGGCAGCCTGTTCAGGTTAGTGGACCACCTGAGCGCCGATTTCCTGCTGCCAACCGTCGCCCTGTTGACGGCGGTGCTGGTGGGCTGGCGGCTGCGGCCCGAAATACTCAGGCTGGAACTGTACCGGGAAATGGACCTGTTTTTCTCACTGTGGCGCCGCCTGTTGCGGTATATTGCCCCGCCGGCGATAGCTGTCATAATCGTCGCGGCTTTACTGGTGATCAGATGACGGAACAGGACACAATCAGGGTCGAGGTAGCCTATGCGCTGCCGCACAAGCAGGCCATCGTGGCGCTCGATGTCGTGCCGGGGACCACGGCGCTGGACGCCGCCCGGCAGTCGGGCATTACCGATAAATTCGAGGATATCGACCTGGAAAATGCCAAGCTGGGTATTTTTGGCGGGCTGGTGTCACCGACCCAGGCGCTGCAGGAGGGAGACCGGGTGGAAATCTACCGGCCCCTGATCGCCGACCCCAAGGAAGTGCGCAAGGCGCGGGCCGCCAGGGCGAAGGAGCGGCGGGCCGGGGAGAAAAAGGACTAGCTGCTGGACTCGTCGTCTGCCTGCCCGGGCTCCTCGCCGGCCTGGATGTCCCCCTCGTACCTGACCAGCGAGTCGCCGTCGAAGAAAACCATCAGTCGCGACTCGCTCAGCACCTTCATGCCGTTGCGCTTCACATAGGGGTAGTCCCAGCGCGCCTGGTTGAAGGGGTCCTCCAGCAGGGGTGTGCCCAGGATGAAGCGGACCTGGCGCCGGCTCATGCCGGGCTTGAGCTGCTCGACCATTTCCTGGGTGACGATATTGCCCTGTTCCACATCGATCTTGTAGACGCCGGGGAAGCCCACAAAGCCGCAGGCACTGAGGCAGATGGCTGCTAGCAGGGTAACGATGACGCGCATGGGTTAAAACTTCCACTTCTCCAGACGGGGTGGCATCATAACGCTACTGGACTGCACAGAGAACCCCTCCCAAACATGACAGATGAAAACCAGGAGCTGCGCAAGGCCGGCCTGAAGGTCACCCTGCCGCGCCTGAAAATCCTGCAGATTCTCGAGTCCTCCGGGGAGGAGGCGCAGCACCTCAGTGCCGAGGACGTCTACCTCGCGCTGCGCGCGGCGGGGGAGGAGGTCGGCCTGGCCACGGTATACCGGGTGCTCACCCAGTTTGAAAGTGCGGGCCTGGTGGATCGCCACAATTTCGAAGCCGGCCACTCGGTGTTCGAGCTGGCCAAGGGTGACCACCACGACCATATGGTCTGTGTGGGCTCGGGGGAGGTCATCGAGTTTACCGACCTGATGATCGAAAAACGCCAGCGTGAAATCGCCGCGGAGCACGGCTACGAGCTGGTGGATCACTCCCTGGTACTGTACGTACGCAAAAAGAAATCGGGTAACTGACGCCGCGGCTCAGGCCTGGCCCTCCAGCATCTCGCGGGCATGGGCCAGGGTCTGGGCGGTAATCTTCACGCCGCCCAGCATTCTGGCGATCTCCTCGACTTTTTCCTCTTCGCGCAATACATCCATGGCGGTTTGCACTGACTTGCCGTCGATGGTCTTGCTGACCCGCAGGTGCTGGTGGCCCTGGGCCGCAACCTGCGGCAGGTGGGTGACGCACAGGACCTGGGCCCGCTCCGCCAGGGTGCGCAGCAGTTTGCCCACCACCTCCGCCACGGCGCCGCCGATACCCACGTCCACCTCGTCGAATACCATGCTGGGCACGGTACCGCTGCTGGCCGTCACCACCTGGATGGCGAGACTGATGCGCGACAGCTCGCCGCCGGAGGCAATCCTGCCCAGGGGCTGGGTGGGTGCGCCGGGGTTGGTGCTGATCAGGAATTCGATGTCCTCACTGCCGTGGGGGTGGGGGGCCTTGCTGTCGCGCGGGGCCAGGGCGATCTCCAGCTGGCAGTGTGCCATGGCCAGTGAGGCCAGCAGCTTGCCGGCCTGCTTGACCAGCTTGCCCGCGGCGCTGCGGCGCTGTTTGCCCAGTGTGGCCGCATCGCTGGCGTAGCGCTGTGCCAGCTCGGCCAGTTCGCTGCTCCAGCTGGTCGATGCGCTGGCCGCCGTCCGCCAGTTCCTGCAGCTCCTGGCGCAGGCGCTGGTGCAGTTCACCCACCGCTTCGGGCAGTACCCGGTGTTTGCGCGCCACATCGTAGATATCCGCCAGCCGCTGCTCGACCTCCGCCAGGCGCTCGGGGTCGATTTCCACGCTGTCGATATGGTGCTGGATCTCGCTGCCCGCCTCGCTCAGCGCGATGGCGGCAGAGTCCAGCAATTCCCTGGCACTGGCCGCCGCTTTCGTTGCCTGGGCGTCATCGCTCAGCAGCTGCAGGGCCTTGTGAATGCCGCTGGCGTGTTCCTCGCACAGCTCCAGTGCCTGGTGGGAGGCCTTCAGGATATGCTCGGCGTTGGCCAGCAGCTTCAGTTCCTGTTCCAGCGCGCCCAGCTCGCCATCGCGCAGGTTCAGGGCGTCCAGCTCGTCCACCTGGTAGGCCAGCAACTGGGCGCGGGCGGTCTGTTCGTCCCGGGTGCTGGTCAGCAGGTCCAGTTCGCGCCGCCCGCGCAGCCAGTCGGAGGCGGTCTGCTCCACCTCCCGGGTGAGCGGCAGGTGGCCGGCGTAGGCGTCCAGCAGTTCGCGCTGCACGGGTTTGCGCAACAGCGACTGGTGGGCGTGCTGGCTGTGGATGTCGATCAGCAGGGCGCCCAGCTCGGCGCAGTCCTGCAAGGTGGAGGCGGTGCCGTTGATGTAGGCCCGGCTGCGCCCCTCGGTGGTGACGACCCGGCGCAGCAGGCATTCGTCCGAACTGTACAGGTCCCGCTCCTGCAGCCAGGCCACGGCCTGGGGAATGGCGCTGACATCAAAGCCGGCGACGATTTCCGCCCGCTCACAGCCGTGGCGCACCGCCTTGGGGTCGGCCCGGTCACCCAGGCACAGGCCCAGGGCATCCAGCATGATGGATTTGCCGGCACCGGTCTCGCCGGTGATGACGGTCATGCCGCGGGCGAAATCCATCTCCAGGGAGGCGACGATGGTGTAGTTGCTGATACTGATGTGGGTGAGCATGGGGGAACGCCTGCAGGTTTGCGCATTTATACCGCAGAAGGTGGGCGGCATAAACAGCTTCTTTGTCCGGGTCCCGGTGACATCTCCTCTTGTAAATAGCCGGCGCTGTGATAAAACCGTCACAGGTAGTCGTGGTAACAGGACAGGCAATGGCGGATATTTCGGAGCGGGCCAGGATCCTGCTGAAGACACTGGTTGAGCGCCATATTCGCGACGGCCAGCCGGTGGGCTCCAGCACCCTGCTGGAGGAGGCCGGCCTGCCGGTGAGCGCGGCCACCATCCGCAATGTGATGTCCGACCTGGAGGACAAGGGCTACCTGCACTCCCCCCACACCTCCGCCGGCCGGGTGCCCACCGCCCTGGGCTACCGCCTGTTCGTCGACAGCCTGTTGCAGGTGCAGCCGCTGGAAGAGGAGGCGATCGCCAGGATGCGCGCCGAACTCAACCCGGACAAGTCCTCCACCGAACTGGTGCAGTCCGCCTCGGCCCTGCTGTCCAGTATTACCGCCCAGGCGGGTCTGGTCACGGTGCCGCGGCAGGAGGCCCACCAGCTGCGCCAGGTGGAGTTCCTGCCCCTGTCCGGGGACCGGGTGCTGGTGATCCTGGTGATCAACGAGCGGGAGGTGCAGAACCGCATCATCCACACCCAGCGGGTGTTTACCGAGGCCCAGCTGCGGGAGGCGGCGGCCATGGTCAACCAGCGCTTCGCCGGCCGGCCGCTGCACCTGGTGAAGGAGCAGATCCTGCAGGAGATGCAGGAGGCCCGCAGCCAGATCGACAGCTACCTGCAGGCCTCCCTGGACCTGGCCAACCAGGCCCTGGACCAGGAATCCGACGGCGAGGAGTGCATGGTGGTGGGCGAGTCCCGCCTGCTGGGTAACGCCACGGCGGAGGAAATGCTGCAGTTGCGGGACCTGTTCGACGCCTTCGAGCAGAAAAAGGACCTGCTGCACCTGCTGGAGCGCTGCAGCCGGGCCGAGGGTGTGCAGATCTTTATCGGCGAGGAGGCGGGCTACAAGGTCTTCGGCAACTACAGCGTCATCACCGCGCCCTATAACGACGGCGACCGGATGCTGGGGGTGCTGGGGGTGATCGGTCCCACCCGCATGGCCTACGAACGGGTCATTCCCATCGTCGATGTCACCGCCCGGATGCTGAGTTCCGCCCTGAGCAGCTAAATCCGCCCCGCCCGCCTTGAATTGGCGGGCCCCGACCCCCATATCCGTCTGCAAACCCCATTTTGACCCGTAACAGCCATAAAACGGAGGGCGGCGTGGCCGAACACAAACAGGAACAGGCAGAAACCGAGGAGCAGAGTCAGCAGGAATCCCCGCAAGCGGAGCTGGAGACAGGGGCGGCTGATGCAGGCGCCGCAGGGGAGGCCGCGGAAGGCGAGCCCTCCCTGGAAACCGTGGTCGAGCAACTGCAAGAAGACCTGCTGGCCGCCAGGGACGCGGCGCTGCGGTCCCAGGCAGATGCCCAGAACGTGAAGCGCCGGGCCGAGCAGGACGTGGAAAAGGCCCGCAAATTCGCCCTCGAGCAGTTTTCCCGGGAGCTGCTGCCGGTGGTGGACAACCTGGAGCGTGCCCTGGAGGCCACCGCCGGCGAGGACGAGGCCGTAAAGCCCATTGCCGAGGGCGTCGAGCTCACCCTGAAGAGCTTCCTGGATGCCCTGAAAAAATTCAATATCGAGGCGGTCGACCCCCGGGCGAGCCCTTCGATCCCAACCTGCACCAGGCCATGAGCATGGTGGAAAACGCCGAGGTGGAGCCCAATTCCGTGATAGCGGTCATGCAGAAGGGCTACACCCTGAACGGCCGCCTGGTGCGCCCGGCCATGGTGATGGTCAGCAAGGCGGCCGGATAAGGCCTGCGGTTAAAGAATACTGCCCCCGGCCCTTGAATTTGGCCGATGCTGGGCCAATATAGAGAACAACGCAATTCACAGTGGCGGGCGGCGCCTGCCCAACCAAACTGGAGACAAACAATGGGCAAGATTATTGGAATCGACCTGGGAACGACCAACTCCTGCGTATCAGTACTGGAGGGTGGTAAGCCCAGGGTCATAGAGAATGCGGAAGGCGACCGCACTACCCCGTCCATCGTCGGTTACACCGATGAGGGCGAAATCCTGGTGGGCCAGAGCGCCAAGCGCCAGGCCGTGACCAATCCGCACAACACCCTGTTTGCGGTGAAGCGCCTGATCGGCCGCAAGTTCAAGGACGACGTGGTGCAGAAAGACATCAAGATGGTGCCCTACAAGATTATCGAGGCCGACAATGGCGACGCCTGGGTACAGGTTCGCGACGACAAAATGGCGCCGCCGCAGGTGTCTGCTGAAGTGCTGCGCAAGATGAAGAAGACCGCCGAGGAATACCTCGGCGAGCCGGTGACCGAGGCGGTCATCACCGTACCGGCCTACTTCAACGATTCCCAGCGCCAGGCGACCAAGGACGCGGGCAAGATCGCCGGCCTCGAACGTCAAGCGTATTATCAACGAGCCCACCGCGGCAGCGCTGGCCTACGGCATGGACAAGGCCAAGGGCGACCACACCATCGCGGTGTACGACCTGGGTGGCGGTACCTTCGATATCTCCATTATCGAGATCGCCGAAGTGGATGGCGAGCACCAGTTTGAAGTGCTGTCCACCAACGGCGACACCTTCCTCGGGCGGTGAAGACTTCGACATGCGCCTGATCGAGTACCTGGCGGCGCAGTTCAAGAAAGAGAGCGGCATCGACCTGCACAACGATCCCGCTGGCCCTGCAGCGCCTGAAAGAAGCGGCCGAGAAGGCCAAGATCGAGCTGTCCAGCTCCCAGCAGACCGAGGTGAACCTGCCCTATATCACCGCCGACGCCTCCGGGCCCAAGCACCTGGTGGTCAAGCTGTCCCGCGCCAAGCTGGAATCGCTGGTGGAAGAGCTGGTCAACCGCTCCATGGAGCCGGTGAAGATCGCCCTGAAGGACGCGGGCCTGAGCCCCAGTGAAATCGACGACGTCATCCTGGTGGGTGGCCAGACCCGTATGCCCATGGTGCAGAAGAAGGTGGCTGACTACTTCGGCAAGGAGCCGCGCAAGGACGTGAACCCGGATGAAGCCGTGGCTATCGGCGCCTCGATCCAGGGCGGTGTACTGGCGGGCGACGTGAAAGACGTGCTGCTGCTGGACGTGACCCCGCTGACCCTGGGCATCGAGACCATGGGTGGCGTGGCCACGCCGCTGATCGAGAAGAACACCACGATCCCGACCAAGAAGTCGCAGATCTTCTCCACCGCGGATGACAACCAGACCGCTGTGACCATCCACGTGGTACAGGGCGAGCGCAAGCAGGCCAGTGGCAACAAGTCCCTGGGCCGGTTCGACCTGGCGGACATTCCGCCGGCGCCGCGCGGCATGCCGCAGATCGAGGTCACCTTCGACCTGGACGCCAACGGTATCCTGCACGTCTCCGCCAAGGACAAGGCGACCGGCAAGGAGCAGTCCATCCGGATTACCGCTTCGGGCGGCCTGACCGATGAAGAGATCGAAAAAATGGTGGCGGATGCCGAGCTCAACGCCGAGGCAGATGCCAGGTTCGCCGACCTGATCACCTCGCGCAACACCCTGGACGGGCTGGTGCACGCGGCGCGCAAGACCCTGGAAGAGGGCGGCGAACACGCCACCGATGAGGAAAAGGCGGCGATCGAGGCGGCCCTGACCGAGGCGGAAGCGGCGCTCAAGGCGGACGACAAGGACGCTGTCGACGCGGCGGCGACCAAGCTCACGGAAGCGACCAGCCCGGTGGCCCAGAAGATGTACACGGCCCAGGCTGCGGCGGCAGAAAACGCCGCCGGCGGCGGCGAGCAGGCTGAAGCCACTGCCGACGATGTGGTCGACGCCGAGTTCGAGGAAGTAAAGGACGACAAGAAGTAAGGCGCGGTACTTACAGGTCTGATTACCGGCCGGAGCAATCCGGCCACGGACAAAGCCATGACGACGCGGGACTTACGGGCCCGCGTAGTCATTTCAGATAAGCGGGTGAAAAGCCGCAGGGGTCTATGTCAAAACGCGATTATTACGAAGTTCTCGGCGTCAGCAAGAGCACGGACGAGAAGGAGATAAAGAAGGCTTATCGCCGGGTGGCGATGAAGTTTCACCCGGACCGTAACCCGGATGACCCTGACGCCGACCACAAGTTCAAGGAGGCCACCGAAGCCTACGACGTGCTGATGGACCCGGAGAAGCGGGCGGCCTACGACCGCTTCGGCCACGCGGGGGTAGACCCGAGCATGGGCGGTGGCGCCGGCGGATTCGGCGGCGGCAATTTCAGCGATATCTTCGGCGATGTCTTTGGCGACATTTTCGGGGGTGGCGGCGGTCGCGGCCGGGGCGGACCCCAGCGCGGCTCCGACCTGCGCTATACCCTGGATATTTCCCTGGAGGACGCGGTGCGCGGAACCACCGTGGAAATCCGGGTTCCCAGCCTGAGCACCTGCGAGAAATGTGACGGTTCCGGCGCCAAGCGGGGCAGTTCGCCCATCACCTGTGGCACCTGCGGCGGTGCCGGCCAGGTCCGTATGCAGCAGGGCTTCTTCCAGGTGCAACAGACCTGCCCCAGCTGTCGCGGCCGCGGCAAGACGATCTCCGACCCCTGCAACGCCTGTCACGGCCAGGGCCGGGTCGAAAAAACCCGTACCCTCTCTGTCAAGGTGCCCCCGGGCGTCGACACGGGCGATCGCATCCGCCTGTCCGGTGAGGGCGAGGCGGGACCGGACGGCGGGCCGCCCGGCGACCTGTTCGTGCAGATGTCGGTGCGCCAGCACAATATCTTCGAGCGCGACGGCAAGAACCTCTATTGCGAAGTGCCCATCACCTTTGTGGACGCCGCCCTGGGCGGTGAGCTCGAGGTGCCGACCCTCGATGGCCGGGTGAAACTCAAGATTCCGCCCGAGACCCAGACCGGCAAACTGTTCAGGTTGCGCGGCAAGGGTGTCAAGCCGGTGCGCGGTGGCGGCGTGGGCGACCTGCTGTGCCGGGCGGTAGTGGAAACGCCGGTGAATCTCAACAAGGAGCAGAAATCACTGCTCGAGCAGTTCCAGAAGACCCTGGGCAAGGGTGGTCACGCCCAGTCACCGCGCCAGACCAGCTGGTTCGAGGGCGTCAAAAACTTTTTTGACGACCTGAAAATATGACCACCAGAATTGGCATTACCGGCGCGGCCGGCCGTATGGGGCGCACCCTGGTGGAGGCGATAGCGCTGGCCGGGAGCGAGCTCGAGCTGGCTGCCGCGATCGAGCAGCCAGGCAGCAGTTTCCTGGGTGCGGATTCCGGCGAGCTGTCCGGCCAGGGCCGCAACGGCGTGCCCGTGGTGGGGGATCTGTCGGAGGTGATCGGGAAGATCGACGTGCTGATCGATTTCACGGTGCCCGTGGCCACCCTGGCCAATGTGGCGGTGTGTGAGCAACACAATGTGGCGATGGTGATCGGCACCACCGGTTTCACCCCGGAGCAGCTCGGGGAAATCGAGCGGGCAGCGGCTTCTATCCCGATCTGCAAGGCCTCGAATTTCAGCACCGGCGTGAACCTGTGCTTCCAGCTGCTGGATATGGCCGCCCGGGTACTGGGGGACGAGGTGGATATCGAGGTCTACGAGGCCCACCATCGCCACAAGATCGACGCGCCCTCCGGCACGGCCCTGAGCATGGGGCAGGTGGTCGCCAGCGCCCTGGGCCGCGACCTCGACAAGGTGGCGGTGTACGGCCGCGAGGGGCAGACCGGGGCGCGCTCGCGCGAGACCATCGGCTTTGCGACCGTGCGCGCCGGCGATATCGTGGGTGACCACACCGTAACCTTCGCCGCCGATGGCGAGCGGGTGGAAATCACCCACAAGGCCTCCAGCCGAATGTCCTTCGCCCGGGGCGCCGTCCGCGCGGCCCGTTGGCTGGCGGGGCGGGAGCCCGGCCTGTACGACATGCAGGATGTGCTCGGTCTCCACAAGATCGAGTTGTAGCGTCGAATTTCAGGGAGGAGTCCCATGAGTAATTTTATCGTTAATATCGACGAGTCCAATGCGGCTCAGCTTCTCATCGACGAGTCCCACAAGCGCCCCGTGGTGGTGGATTTCTGGGCCGACTGGTGCGAACCCTGCAAGGTCCTGATGCCGCTGCTGGAAAAAATTGCCAACGAGTACAAGGGGGCTTTCCTGCTGGCCAAGGTCAACGCCGATGACCAGCAGATGATTGCCCAGCAGTTCGGCGTGCGCAGCCTGCCCACGGTGATGGTGATGCAGAACGGCCAGCCGGTGGACGGTTTCGCCGGCGCCCAGCCCGAGGCCCAGGTGCGCCAGATGCTGGAGAAGTACCTGCCCAAACCCTGGGACGGACTGCTGCAGATGGCCATGGAGGCAATGGACGCCGGTGATTTTGCCGCGGCACTGTCACCCCTGCGCCAGGCCTGGGAGGACTCCGGCCGGCGCCTCGATATCACGCTCGCCTATGCCCGCGCCCTGATCGAAAGCCTGCGCCTCGACGAGGCCGAGACGGTGCTGGCCACCGTGCGCCTGGCGGACCAGGACGCCGCCTGGGAACAACTGCGGGCCCAGCTGGAAATCAAGCGCGAGGCGGCAAAATGCCCCGAGATCGAGGCGCTCGAGCAGCGTCTCGCGGCCGCACCGGATGACCTCGAGCTGCGCCACCAACTGGCGGTGCAGTACACCAACAGCGGCCAGTTCAAGGATGCGATGGAATGCCTGATCGGCATTCTCAGGGTGGACCTGGACCACGGCGACGGCGCCACCAGGAAGCTGCTGCTGGATACGATTGCCAGTCTTGGCAAGGGGGACCCGTTGGCGGCCGAGTACCAGCGCAAGTTATACAGCCTGCTCTACTGACAGCGTCGCGATTCGGTCCAGCCGCAAGCCTTGTTTTGTGGCCCCGGAATCGCTATGGTACATGCCCCAAAAATGAAAAACATACTCAAAAGTCAAACCAGTAAACCGACACGAGAGGCATGACAGTGGATACATCATTTACTCCGGAAGACCTGGCGTTTCGCGATGAAGTGCGGGAGTTCCTGTCCCAGGCATACGATCAGGAGCTGCAGGCGCGGCTGGCATCCGGTGAACCCAAGGTCTACAAGCAGGCGGTCATCGACTGGCAGAAGCGACTCCATGAGAAGGGCTGGATCGCCCCGAACTGGCCGGTCGAATACGGCGGCACCGGCTGGGACGCCACCCGCCAGTTTATTTACGACAGCGAGCGGGCCGCCGCCGGCGTGCGCGATGTCGTACCCTTTGGCCTGAAGATGGTCGGCCCGGTGATCTACACCTTCGGCACCCAGGAGCAGAAAGACCGCTTCCTGCCAGCCATTCTTGCCAGTGACGAGTGGTGGTGCCAGGGCTACTCCGAACCGGGCTCCGGCTCGGACCTGGCCTCCCTGAAAACCAAGGCGGTACTCGACGGCGACGACTACGTGGTCACCGGCGCCAAGATCTGGACCACCTACGCCCAGTATGCCGACTGGATTTTCTGCCTGGTGCGCACCAGCAGCGAGGGCAAGAAGCAGGAGGGCATCAGCTTCCTGCTGATCGACATGAAATCGCCCGGCGTCAAGGTCAACCCCATCGTGTCGATCGACAACCACCACAGCCTGAACGAGGTGGAGTTCAACGAGGTGAGGGTGCCGGTGGCCAATCGTATCGGCGAGCAGGACAAGGGCTGGACCTACGCCAAGGCCCTGCTGGCCCACGAGCGCACCTCCATAGCCGGGGTGGCCGACACCAAGCGCGGCCTGGCCCAGATCAGGGATTTCGCGGCAAAGGAGATCAACGGCGGCAAGTCACTGCTGGCCGACCCCATGTTCCAGACGCGCATGTCGGATATCGAGATCGAACTGATGGCGCTGGAGTTCACCGAGCTGCGGGTGCTGGCAGCGGTGGCATCCGGCGGTGCGCCGGGCGCCGAGTCCTCCCTGCTGAAGATCAAGGGTACCGAGCTGCAGCAGGCGGTGCAGTCCCTGACCATGGAGGTCGCGGCCTACTACCAGGGGGTGATGCCCAACGACCTGACGGCCGAGCAGCTGGGTCACGAGTTTGGCAGCAAAGCCCGCCAGGCTTACATGTACGGACGGGCAGCCACCATTTACGGCGGCTCCAACGAAGTCCAGAAGAATATTATCGCCAAGGCCGTCCTGGGCCTGTAACACCGGTTATCGAGGTCATACAGATGAATTTTGAATTTACTGAAGAACAGATAATGCTGCGCGACAGCGTGGCGCGTTTCATCCAGGACGACTACAGCTTCGACGCGCGCAAGGAAATCGCGCAATCCGAAGCGGGTATGAGCCGGGACAACTGGCGCACTTTCGCGGAGCTGGGCTGGTTGTCCATTCCCTTCGCCGAGGAGCATGGCGGCTTTGGCGGCGGTCCTGTCGATGTCATGCTGGTCATGGAGCAGCTGGGCAAAGGCCTGGTGCTCGAGCCCTACCTGGCAACGGTCTTGTTGTTCGGCGGCCTCCTGCAGAAGGGCGGCAGTGCGGAGCTGCAGGGTGAGTACATCCCGAAGATCATCGAGGGGTCCTGCCTCGGCGCCTTCGCCTACCTCGAGCGCCAGAGCCGCTTCGAGCTGGCCGATGTCGCCACCACAGCCACTGCCAGCGATGGCGGGCTACCGGCTCGACGGCGAAAAGGTCGTGGTGTTCAATGGCGCCAATGCCGACCAGTTGATCGTGTCGGCCCGCACCAGCGGCAAGCAGAGTGACGAGAGCGGTATCAGCCTGTTCCTGGTGCCGGCGGACGCCGCGGGCATCGAGAAGCTCGAGTACCGCATGATGGACGGCCAGTTGGTGGCCAACCTGGTGTTCAGCGGCGTGGAAGTGCCCGCGGCAAATCTCGTCGGCGAGCTGGACCAGGGCTTCGCCCTGATGAGTGCGGTGATCATGGAGGCCACCATGGCGCTGGGCGCCGAGGCGGTGGGTATCATGGAGCTGCTGAACGCGAAAACACTCGAGTACACGAAAACCCGCAAGCAGTTCGGCGTGGCGATCGGCAGCTTCCAGGCCCTGCAGCACCGGATGGTGGAAACCTTCATGGCCTACGAGCAGACCAGGTCGCTGTTGTACCGCGCGGTGTGTGCCTTCAGCGACGAGAAAGAAGACGCGGCCACCGCAGTCCACGCACTGAAAGTCATGGTGGACCGCGCCGGCAAGCTGGTGTTTGGCGAGGCTATCCAGCTGCACGGCGGCATGGGCCTTACCGATGAGCTGGATATCGGGCATTACGCCAAGCGCCTGATGATGATCAACACCACGTTCGGCAACGGGGACTACCACCAGGCGCAATTCAATACCCTGCGCTATAACTAGCTGCTAATCTTGCACAGGCCGGGCCCTCCCCGGCCTTTAAAACTATAACTGGAGCGTTATCATGAAACTGGGCTTCCTGCTGGGCTATTCCGGCAAAAAAATTCAAATCCCCATCGACCTCATCAAGCACGCCGAGGCCATGGGTTACGACTCGGTCTGGACGGCAGAGGCCTATGGCAATGACGCGGTGACGGCTGCATCCTGGATCCTGGCCCAGACCGACAAAATCAAGGTCGGGACCGCTATCATGCAGATGCCGGCACGCACCCCCGCCATGTGCGCAATGACCTCGATGTCGCTGGACCAGCTGTCCGGCGGGCGCTTTATCGTCGGCCTGGGCGCCTCCGGTCCCCAGGTGGTGGAGGGCTGGCACGGCGTGCCCTACGGCAAGCCGGTGACTCGCACCAGGGAATACATCCAGATCATGCGCAAGATCATGGCGCGCGAGGGACCGGTGGAGTTCGACGGTGAAATCTACAAGCTGCCCCTGAAGGGCGAGGGCACGACCGGCCTCGGCAAGCCGCTGAAGTCCATCCTCGAAGGCAACCCGGACATACCGATATACACGGCGTCTATTACGCCGGCCGGGCTGCGCTGCGCCGCCGAGGTGGCTGATGGCGTGTTCCCTGTCTGGATGGACCCGAACAAGTACTCCGTCCTGGGCGAACACCTGGACAAGGGCTTTGCCAAGGCCGGTGGTGGCAAGTCCCTGGCCAACTTCGATGTGGCACCCTTCGTCATGGTCATGATGAACGACGACCTGGAGGCGGCCTACAACGCCCTGCGCCCCTGGCTGGCGCTGTATATCGGCGGGATGGGGGCGAAGGGCAAGAACTTCTACCACGACTACACCACGCGCCTGGGCTACGGCGACGTTGCCGGGCGTATCCAGGATCTCTATCTCTCGGGCAAGAAAGCCGAAGCCGAAGCGCTGGTGCCGAATGAACTGCTGGACGAGGTGGCCCTGATCGGTCCCGGGGACCGGATCAGGGAGCGGCTGGCCCCCTGGAAGGAAGCCGGCAAGCGCGGTGAAGTAGGCACCATGCTGCTGAGCGTGCAGGACCCGGTCATCCTCGAGTTGCTGGCGAAGGAACTGCTGTAGTGGATGTGGCCGGCAAGGTCGTTATCGTCACCGGTGGCGGTAACGGCATCGGCAAGGCCCTGTGTGAGCGCTTTGCCCAGGCCGGCGCGCGCAAGGTGGTCGTGGCCGACCTGGAACAGGACAGCGCTGCCGCCGTCGCAGATGCCATCGATGGGGATGCCTTCTGCGTGGACGTGCGCAACGAGAGCCAGATCCAGGAGATGGTCGCGGCAGTAGAGGCGCGCTACGGTGTCGTCGACCTGTTCTGCAGCAACGCCGGTATCATCGCCACAGACGGTGAGCCCTGGTGGGCGACTTCCGCCCCCAACTCCACCTGGCAGGCGATGTGGGAAATCCATGTGATGTCCCATGTCTACGCGGCGCGGGCCTGCCTGCCCGGCATGCTGGCGCGCGGTGCCGGCTATTTCCTCAACACCGCCTCGGCCGCGGGCCTGCTCAACCAGATTGGCGACGCCGCCTACTCGACCACCAAACACGCCGCCATAGGCTTTGCCGAATCCCTGGCCATAACCCATGGGGACGACGGTATCGGGGTTTCCGTATTGTGCCCACAGGCCGTGGCGACCCGCATGGTGGGTGATATCGGCGCTGGTGACGGCGGTACCGCCGGTGTCGATGGCGTGATGACCCCGGCGCAGGTCGCCGACGAGGTGATCAAGGGCCTGGCCGCAGAACAGTTTCTCATTCTGCCGCACAAGGAAGTCATCCAGTACCGACAGCGCAAGGCCGACGATTACGATCGCTGGCTGGGGGGCATGCGCAAGCTGCGCAGGCGTTTCGGTAATCCACAAAAACAGGGTTGATTCCTGGAGGAAGCGGCGAGTCACGTGGAAAGGAAAGAGCGCTTTGCGCGAACGATACTCAACGGCTTCGAGTCCTACTTCGCCGAGTTCCAGAACATTACCCTTGCGGCAAAGTCCTGGTTTGAAAACGCCGACTGGCACGGTATCCAGCATGCATCGTCTCAACGCATAGACCTGTACAAGGCGCATACCACCCGCGTCAATGAATACGTGGAGTTGATTGCCGGTGAATACCTGCACGACCTCAATTTCTGGCGTGATACCCGGGGTGTTTATTCCAGGCTGATTGAAGGTCACGACAATTTCGAGATAGCCGAGACGTTTTTCAACTCCGTCTACGGGGCGGTGTTCAAGCATCGCAAAATCCGTAACGAGTTCGTGTTCGTGTTCTCACCCCATGGCGATATGCCGCCGGCGGACGTGAGGAAGGTGTATAACCGTTATTTTCTCGAGTCCTCATTGAGTACGCTGTTTGAGGAGTTACTCGACGACTACGCCTTCAGTATTCCCTACGAGGACAAAGCCCGGGACATCCACAATATCGTCGAGGTGGTGAATCGCTATCTCGCGCCCCGCTTCGATCTCACCCGCAAAGATGTCGAGTTCCAGGTGCTGCAGCATCACTTCTACCGCAACAAGGGCGCCTATGTCGTCGGCAGGATCATCTCCGGCAAAGACTCGATGCCTTTTGTGCTGCCCATCCTGCACAGCGGCGCCGGCAGTGTGTATGTCGACACCGTGCTGTTCGGCTCGGACAAGGTCAGTGTCCTGTTCAGCTTCACCCGCTCCTACTTCCTGGTGGACGCGAGTATTCCGTCGCAGTACGTGTTGTTCCTGCAGCAGTTGATGCCGGCCAAGCCCATTTCGGAAATCTACAGCTCGATGGGCTACAACAAGCACGGCAAGACCTACTACCACCGCTGTGCCTACCGGCACATGGAGAGCACCACCGACAAGTTCATCATTGCCCCCGGTATCAAGGGCATGGTGATGTGCGTGTTTACCATGCCGTCCTATGATTTCGTGTTCAAGATCATCAAGGACAGGTTTACACCCCCCAAGGAGATGACGCGGGAGCAGGTGAGGGCCAAGTACCGCCTGGTAAAACGGGCCGACCGGGCAGGGCGCATGGCCGACACCCAGGAGTTCACCAACCTGGCTTTCGCCCGCGAGCGGTTCTCCGACGAGTTGATGGAGGAACTGCACAAGGTGGCCCCGTCGGTTATCGAGGAACACGGCAAGGCGCTGGTCATCAAGCATGTTTACGTGGAGCGGCGCATGACGCCCCTCAACCTCTACCTGCACGATGCCACGGATGAGCAGGTGCTGGCGGTGATGGATGAATACGGCAACGCCATCAAGCAGCTGGCTGCGGCCAATATTTTTCCGGGCGACATGCTGCTGAAAAACTTTGGCGTGACCCGGCACGGGCGGGTTGTTTTCTACGACTACGACGAGATCGTGCCGCTGGTGGACTGTAATTTCCGCACCATACCCGAGCCCCGCAACGAGGCCGAAGAGATGGCCAGCACGCCCTGGTACACCGTTGGCCCCAACGATATTTTCCCGGAAGAGTTTCGCCTGTTCTTTTCCGGCAACCAGCGGGCGCGCAAGGTCTTCGACCGCCTCCACAGTGACATCTACGAGGCCGACTTCTGGCGCAACCTGCAGGAGCGGATACGCAGCGGCTATATCGAGGACTTCTTTCCCTACCGCCGCAAGCTGCGCTTCAACCGCGGTCCCATCGCTATCCGGGAGACCGCCTGATGGCTACGATCTACCTCTTTCGCCATGGCCAGGCATCGTTCGGTTCGGACGATTACGACAAACTGTCACCGCTGGGGGAGCGACAGGCAACGCTGCTGGGCCACTACCTGCGCGACAGCGGTGTCGTCCTCGATGCGGCCTACAGCGGCGACCTGCTGCGCCAGCGGGAGACGGCCCGGCTGGCCCTGGCCGGCCAGCCCGCCGAGGTGCCACACCAGGTAGACCCGCGCTTCAACGAGATCGACAACGACGAGCAGCTGCGATACCTGCTGCCGGAAGTGGTAAAGGCCGACCCGGCCCTGCGCGCGCTCGTCGATAGGGGACTCAGCTCGAGCAAGGACTACCAGAAGGTCATCGATGCGGTCTTCAACTACTGGGTGTCGCCCCAGTGCAAGGAAGCCAGGATTCAAAGCTGGGCAGACTATTCGGGGCAGGTATCAGCCGCCCTGCAGGAGCTGATGGCATCCCAGGGCAGCGGCAAGACCCTGGGCATATTCACCTCCGGCGGCACCATAGCGACCATGGTCGCCCAGGTGCTGGGCCTCTCCGGCGAGCAGACCTACCAGTTTTATGAGCCTATTTTCAACTGCTCAGTCACCCAGATTTTCTACAATGGCAGGAAGACCTCGCTGTCGTATTTCAACGACCGCTCCTGGCTGCAGCTGCAGGGCGCAAAAGCCGCCGAGAACCTCGTGACCTATCGCTGAGAGACTGTACCGGCTGATGGATATCTATCTCGTACGCCACGGTGAGGCGGCGGCCAGCTGGGGCCAGGCCCCGGACCCCGGACTGAGTCCCCTGGGACATGAACAGGCCAGCGCCGCCGCGCGGGTGCTCGCACCCCGCCTGGCCGGCAGCGAGATTCACCTGCTGAGCAGCCCCCTGACCCGCGCCCTGGAAACCGCAGCGCCGCTGGCCCGGGAGCTGGACCTTGCGGTGGCAATCGATGAGGCGTTCCGGGAGATCCGCTCGCCCGTGCCGCTGTCGCAGCGACAGGCCTGGCTCAGGCAATTCATGCAGCAGCGCTGGGATGAACAGCCTGACAGCCTGCACCAGTGGCGCGAGCAGGCAATCCGGCAATTGCTGGCCCTGGACAGGCCGGCGGTTGTGTTCACCCACTTTCTGGTCATCAACGCCGTGGTGGGGCTGCTGCAGGGGTCTGAAGCCACCCTTTGCTGCTGGCCCGACAACGGTTCGATTACCCATTTGCGCCGCCGTGGCGACGGACTTGAACTGGTGGAGCTCGGCGCCCAGATGAGTACGGTGGTGAACTAGTCGTCGTCCCTGAGCCTGATCAGCGCTTCCTGCGCGGATGAGGCCACCAGCAAACCGTCGCGGGTGTAGAAGCTGCCGCGGCTGAAACCCCTGCCGGCGGAAGCATTCGGGCTGTCCAGACTGTAAAGCAGGTAGTCGTCCAGCCTGAAAGGACGGTGAAACCAGAGTGCGTGATCCAGGCTGGCAGCCTGAATGCGCTTGCTGTTCGGCGAGAACGGGTGGGGATACAGTGCGGTTCCCAGCAGGCCGAAATCCGAGACATAGGTGAGCAGGGTCTGGTGGCGGCGGAAGTCGTCTCCCACATCGCCCTTGATCCGGAACCACATGTTCTGCACGGGATCCTGCGGCTGCGGGTTGATGCGGTCCCGTGACTCGACCCGGCGGCGCTCCAGTGGCCCGGTGATGGGAAAGGGTACCTGGTCGGGATACTTCTTCGCCAGCTCGGCCAGTTCCTTTTCCTCCGACGGAATGTCCTCGGGTGGCGGTACATCCGGCATCGTGCTCTGGTGCGACAGGCCCTCCTCGGCGAGCTGGAATGATATGGCGGTATTGAAAATAGCGCGGCCGTCCTGCTTCGCGACCACCCGGCGGGTGGTGAAGCTGCGGCCGTCCCGGATCGGGTCCACCTCGTAAACGATCTGCTTCGCCGGGTCTCCCGGGCGCAGGAAATAGCCGTGCAGGGAGTGGGCGATACGGTCCTGTGGCACGGTCCTGATCGCCGCGTTGAGTGACTGGGCCAGCACCTGGCCGCCGAAAATACGCGCGGGCCGTTTCGGGCTGCGGCCGATGAACAGGTATTTGTCGATGGTCTCCACTTCGAGGTAGTTGAGCAGTTTTTCCAGGTCTTTTGGCAAGGGGTGTCTCCAGTTGATCGAGTGTTGGGTGCTACCCTCGGGGTAGCAGGCCATTAAAAAAGATATCGAAGTAGTCGATGGCGGCGGCGTCGATATCGTCGACCTTGCGCCACAGGTTCAGCTCCATGGATGCGTTGACCGCGCCGGCTATCAGATTCTGTGCGATCATGGGATCGACAGGGCGCACGCTGCCGTCCTTCATTCCCTCCCTGAGAAAGTCGCCGAAGCATTCGTTGGCGGCATCCGTGCGCTTGAGAATTTCACGCCGGCGTTGCATTGGCAGGGCGGTGATGGAGTTGTATCGAATCAGCGGGCCCTCGCTGGTGTTCTGGAAATAGAAGATCCGCCGGCAGGTGCGGTCGACCTTTTCCAGGCCGGTGCCCTCGGTATGGGCCGCCTGCCTGTGAATGTTTTCAACCAGGTCCAGGGAACGGTTATAGCAGTTGAACAGCAGGTCTTCCTTGTTTTTGATGTGGTAGTAGAACGCCCCCTTGGATACCTGCAATTGATCCGCTATTTCATCCAGTGAGGTACCGTCGAAGCCCTGCTTGTTGAAGAGCCAGGTGCCGGTCTTGTAGAACGCATCCTGTTTCAGTTTGTTCTGCTGCTGCCGGTTGAACCCCTCCACCGGGCGCTCGGCCGGTGGTTGGGCACCCACGGATGTCGGCAGGTATTCTCCCTCGCCGCCGTACAGGCCATGCAGCAGAATGTCCACCGCCTTGCGGGCTGTCTCAGCCAGTTGTTCGGGTGGAATCTCGTGCAGCCAGGAAAACGCCCAGTCGACGGAGCCCAGCAGGGCCCGGGTAGTGGCGGTTGGCTCCAGCTTGCGGAAGGAGCCATCGGCCACGCCGTCACGCAGGTACTGCCGCAGGCGCTTGAACATGGCGATGTACTGGGCTTCCACCTCGGTGCGGTGGGTGCCGCGCAGGGATGCGATTTCCAGCAGCGCGGCAATATGGGGCCCGCGCCCTTCGAAGGCCGCCAGCCAGTTGTCGAACTGCAGCAGGAAAAACTCGGCGAGCCTGTCGGCGGGCGCCTCGTGGCGCTCCTCCACCGCGTCGAGGATTCCGTGATGGTAGTCCAGTGCGGCCATGTAGCACTGGTAGATGAGTTCTTCCTTGGTTTTTACATAGTAGTAGAGGCTGGTTTTGGTCAGCCCGAGATTTTCCGCGATGTCCTTCAGCGTGGTGGCACGAGAGCCCTTGTAATTGAACAGGCGAGCCGCCTGGGACAGGATCGCCAGGCGCTTGGCGTCGTGCTGGACCGTGCGATTGAATGGCGAAGTGGGCGTGCCAGGCGCGGAAGGCTTGTCTTCGGCCATACCAGTTAACTCTGCGATAACGAAACGAATGAGGGGTGCCGGTGAGCGCTAACCTACCAACCAGTCTAAGTTTAGAACTTTAAGTATTTTTTTTGTCGCTGTCTATAGTAGATAGCTGCCCATCTGCTTCCGCAGGGGTACTGACCGAGGTCAGCCACTTGCGCGAATGGTAGCGCCGCAGCAGCATGATCGCCTTGATGCTGTAATCGAACAGCATCACGGCGAAGATCCAGTACACCGACAGTCCCAGTGTCAGGAACAGCCAGGCGGGCAGCAGGCGTCCGAAGATCATGCCGCAGAAGGTCGACTTGAGCGGGAAGCGGGTGTCCCCGGCCCCCCGGAGCGCGCCCGCCAGGGTGATCTCACAGGCCATCATGGGCAGGGCGGCGGCGAGCATGTAAATGAATACCACCGTCAGGTGGATCACCTCCGGGTCGTCGATCATGAAACTTGCCAGTTTCTCGGCGTACCAGACCTGAACCGCCGCGAGGGTGATCATGGCCGCAAGTGCCATGCGCAGCGAGCGCCATCCCGCGGCCATTGCGAGGTCAGGCCGGCCGGCTCCCAGCTGCTGCCCGACCAGGGTTGCGGCGGCGATACTGAAACCGAAACCCACCACGATGGAGAACGAAACCAGGCTTATTCCAATGCCGTAGGCGGCATAGGCGTCGGTCCCGTAGCGGGCAACGATGCCGAAGAAAATGAGGAAGACCAGCTGCACAAGACCCTGCTCGAGTACCGCCGGTGTGCCGATGCTGACCAGTTGGCGCGCCGCGGACCAGTCGATGGAAGCCTGCCGGGTCGGCTTGAGGTTGAATTTGCCGCGCCACCAGAAGGTGACGAACAGTGCGGTAATGAGGGATGCGGCTGCGCTACCCCCGAGGCCGACCCCCGGCACGCCCATCTGGGGGAAAGGGCCAATCCCGAAAGCCACCAGGTAGGCGAATACCACGTTTAGCGTGGAGCTGAAGAACAGAAACCACAGCGGGGTGATGACGTCGCCCGTGGCGCGCAGGCCAGTAGACAACATCTGGTTTACCGCCGAGGCCAGGTTGAAAACCCCCAGCCAGAAAATGAACCCGGCGGCTGAGAGCGTGGTCTGCCGGTCGAGCCCGAACAGGCCGGCGATTGCCTCGGGAAATATCAAGATGGGAATGCTCAGCACCCCGGCCAGTGCCAGCGCCAGCGTCATCGCCGTCCAGTGAATAACCTCTGCCTGGCCTGCCTGCCCCGCGCCCCAGCTGCGCGCGATCAACGCCGTGGCCGCCACGGACACGCCCATCAGAATAGCCTGGATGAGAAAAAATACCCGATGCCCCGTGGTGACCGCGGCAACTGCACTGGTGCCCAGCCCCGCGACAATCTTGATGTGCAGGAAACCCACCGTGGTGAACAGCAGATTCGAAATGATCGTCGGCCAGGCCAGCCGCCAGACGCTGTGGCTGGGCACGGGCCGGGAGGTTGGTGCGGATGCTGGCAATTCAGGATCGGACGGCAATGGCTGCCCCGAGTTTCTTGCAATCGCGGTGACGGAAGCAGTCCGTCGTGTGGTCGTTGACCATGCCCGTGGCCTGCATGTGGGCATACATGATGGTCGAACCGACGAAGGTGAAGCCGCGTTTCTTCATGTCCTTGCTCAGTCGGTCCGAAATCTCGCTGGTTGCGGGCACGTTGCGCATCGACCGCCAGCTGTTCTGCACGGGTGCATGTTCGACAAAGCCCCAGATGTAGTCGGAGAAACTGCCTACCTCTTCCTGGACGGCGAGAAAGGCCCGCGCATTCTGCCGCGTGCCGAAAACCTTGAGGCGATTGCGGATGATGCGTGGATCCAGCAGCAGTTTTTCCAGCTTTCGATCCGTATAGCGAGCGATGCGGCTGGCATCGAAGCCGTCGAAGAGCTCCCGGTAGCCCTCTCGCTTGCGCAGCACCGTGATCCACGCGAGACCGGCCTGGGCACCCTCGAGTACCAGCATCTCAAACAGGCTTGCGTCGTCCAGTGTCGGCACTCCCCATTCCCTGTCATGGTAGTCCATGTAGAGTGGGTCGGTACCGCACCAGGCACAGCGATTGGTCATACGCAGCTCTCCATAAGGTCTACAGTATCGTGGCCACCGTGTGGCCTGTCCACCTGTTGGGGACACGGCGCTGGCAGCGTTTACGGGGCTGTGCGACACTTTGCAGCGACCTGACGGGAGAGTAGTGATGACGGATACGATTATTTACAAGCGCGAGGGCCGTGTTGGTCGCCTTATTCTCAATATCCCCGAACGCCATAATGCGCTGGGGCGGGAGCAGTTGGTGGCCATTCAGCAGCATCTCGCGTCCGTGGCAAATGATCACCAGGTGCGGGTCCTGGTTTTGACGGGGGCCGGGGACCGGACATTCTGCGCAGGTGCATCCCTGCAGGAGCTGGGAACCGGAGAAATTGGTGGCGATTGCTTTCGCGCGACAATGGCCCAGCTGGGCAATCTGGCCGTGCCGACCATATGCGCCCTCAATGGCAACGTGTTCGGGGCGGGAGTGGAACTGGCACTGAGCTGTGATTTTCGGCTCGGTGTGGAGGGCTCGCGGCTGCGAGTGCCCGCAGCCGCGATAGGTATTTGCTACCCATCGAGCGGTGTGCAGCGCCTGGTCCAGGGCCTGGGTGTCAATCTGGCGCGGAGAATACTGCTGGCCGCGGAGGAGTTCGATGCCCGGGCGATGCTCGACATGGGTTTCCTGGACTACCTGGTACTGCCGGGCAGCTTTGCGAGCGCCACCGACGAGCTGGCTGGAAAGATAGCGGGGCTGGCACCGCTGGCAGTTCGGTCCATGAAAAATATTATGCGCCAGGTTCTGGACGGATCGGTCGACGAGGAGCAGGTCAAAGAGCTTACCGATATGTGTGCCCACTCGGAGGATTTCAGGGAGGGACTCGCAGCACAACGAGAGAAGCGAGAGCCCCGCTTCAGCGGGACCTGAACACGCGCTATCAGGACGGTGCGAGCGGCCCGTGGCAATTCAGCTCCCGGTCTATCGCCATCCAGGGATAGCCGAGCTTTTCAAGCCAATTGAGCCCGGCTGCTTCAGTTTTCAGACGGGCGATGCTGGCGGCGCTGCAGGCCGTCAGGCAGTTCTCTGCTATGACGGCAACACTCAGCAAGCCTGGCAGTGGCTGTGCATCGACAGGGCTCAGTGCCCGGCCAAAATTCTCCCCGGCCACACGGACCCGGCGCTCGAAGTCACCGCGCATGGCGAAGCCCTTGTCATTGAGTTTCAGCCGGGTGATAGCCGTGCGCTGGCCCTGTGGGTGTCGGACCCCGACCAGCCAGTTGGCGCCATCTTCCTGCCTGCCAATACTGGCGGCATCCCGATCCATCTCTATCAGGCCATGGGTGACCCCTCGCCTGAGCAGTATCTTGCGCACTGAGTCGACCGCATAGGGACGTATACAATCGTCGAGGTTGACCGCCATACCCTTCAGGGGCAAGCGAGCGCCGTCGCTGGTCAGCTCCAGGTTCGACCAGCCCACCAGTTTCAGCATTCCCTGCAGTTGTTCTGCAGTAGCCCGCAACTTTCCCTCGGGACTGTAGCAGTCGACTAGTACCCGGGTGGTGGGGTCGAACAGGTGGCTGCTCTGGTCCCAGAGCGCGGTAACGTAACTGAAGAGGCTCCGGGCCTCGGCGTCCAGGGGGGTGAACGCCCCCGTGCCGGCGGTGTAGTTGATGCTATCTATAATACTGTCCGGGCAGAACGAGGCGAACTTTGCCTCCAGACGCGCGAGCTCGGCCTCGGCGAACTGCAGCGATTCCGCGCCGCCTGGTGAATTATGGCCGATCAGCAGGTGACAGCTGCTGCCAAAGGCGTGGAGTCTTTTCTCGATCTTCCGTTCAATCACAATCGCTGCTCACTGTCTGAAAGCGTCCGCCCAGATTCAAGTTACGGGACGAGTTCGACCCTTCCGGTTGTGACAAGCCACGAAAAGTAATGTATCACCGTGTGAGGATTGGATGCCAGCGATACACCTAACAGGGGTAGACATCCCTCTCAGGTGAGAGCCCTGGGGAACGTTATGGACACGAGGGTACCGGTTCCGGTGGTGACGCTCAGCTCTCCGCCCAAGCGTTCGTTCATCGCTGCCACGACCGCCAGACCGGGAGTCTGTGCGGACATCGGGTCGATATTGGGGGGAATCCCGACGCCATTGTCCTGGATGGTCAGCTGATAGTCCGCATTGTTCGCCGATGCTGGCCCAAATGATATCTGGATATAGTTGGCTCCCACGGCGCTTTCGAAAGCGTGCTGAATGGCATTTTCAAGTATTTCGTAGATGGCAATTGCCAGAGGCGAGGCCTGCTCTATTGGAAGTGGCTGGGCCGCAACCTGGTTTATGGTGGAGATACTCTCCTGCCCGCCTGGAGCGTACTTGAGAAGCCTTGAGGTTATGATATTCGTGTACTTGTTGAGGTCGGCCAGCAGTACCTCGTTCTGGTAATACAGGCACTGCTCCAGCAGCGCGAGTGACTCCACCCGATTCACGTTTGCCGCGGTTAACTCCCGGGAAATCTCATCGCCCAGGTGTGAGCCCTTTATCGCAATGAACTCACTAACCAGGTTGAGAGTAGAGACGCTGTGCTGGTAGACGGATTTAACGAGATCGTCATGAATTTCCAACTGCTCCTGCATCTCGTCATCGGCGCGCTGTTGCGTTTCCACCATCTCGGCCGCCAGTGTCCTGGCAAGCCTTCCAACGACATAGCTGTTGTAGGCACGCATTCCAAGCCAGCCGAGAAACGTCAGGACCAGCGCGTATATGGTATACGCCCACCAGGAAAGCCATGGGGGCGGCAGAACCTCAATCCCGAGTGAGAGACCCTCACGGTTCCAAACACCTGCGGAATTCGCTCCCTGCACGCGCAAGGTATAATCGCCAGGAGGAAGACTGGTATAGGTGGCGGAGTTTCTAGTGCCATTCTCGATCCAGTCGTGATCGAACCCTTCAAGCATGTACCTGTACTGGTTCTTCTCCGGGTCCAGAAAATCCAGAACGCTGAAATCGAATTGTATGAAGTAGTCTTTGTGGGTGAGTTGGATATGGGTGATGTCTCGCCGCTCGAACGATTCAATTTTCCCAGCTCTTGATATCGCGATTTTGTTGAGAAGGATTTTTGGAGGGACTCGATTCATATTAATAGATTTGGGGTCAAATCTGTTGTAGCCGCTACTGCCGCCGAAATAAATGATCCCTGCAGAGTCAGTCAAAGAAGCTCCAAAATTGAAGTCTAGACCTTGAAGTCCGTCAGATACAACAAATCGAGACAGAATTGTGCCCTTTGAATCAAATTTAACGATTCCGGATTGTGTCGAGCCCCACCCATAGTCATCATCGTCAAATTGGATTGCGTATAGGGTAGACAAGATAAAATCTGAATGTTTTGTTATGTTTTCAAGATCAAATTGACCAGAAATCTGATTGGATGCTCTCCAAATAAAAAGCCCCTTGTCCTTTGTTCCTATCCAAATATCACCATCCGGACTCTGCGATATCGAAAGAATTAGTGGCACCTCAGCGAGACCACCAAAATTTAGTTTAAGCAGATTAAACTGATCTTTTAACTCATCATATTGATATATATTATGTTCAGAGCTGGCGATGATTACGCCATTAGTGGTTTTGTATAAAATAGTGATGGATGTTTCTGGCAGCTTTCCATTTGATAGATATGAAACGACATTGTCGTCTTTCAGCTTATAAAGTCCGCGATTGAAAGATGCTATCCACGTTTCGCCTCCAACTGAATGTAATATTCTTGTGACCTCTAATTGTTGAAGTATTGGATCTGGCGGAGTAAAAATCTCAAGACTGTCGGTATTTACAATCTGGAGGCCGTTCCTTCTAAACCCGAGCCATAACTCATTTTTGCGGGAAGATATAGCCATTACTCGGTGATCTATAAGCTCTCCAGAGCGGGATATTTCGTTGAAAGAGACATGAGAGTCTGATCTTTCATCATATACATAGAGGCCGTCAAATGTGCCTATCCAAACTTTTTGGTTTTCATCCTCTGAAAATGCCAAAACATCATTGAAGATCCCGCTATCTTGCTGGCTAAAAAGTTCAAATGGAACGAGTGAAAGGCTATTCAATCCCTGGTAAGTACCTACCCAAATAAGATCATTATCAGCAACAAGAGAAGTAACATGACTATTGGAAAGCCCAGAATTGGACTCTGACAATGATTCAATCTCAGATAGTGAGCGATTCGTATAGTACAGTCCCTTATTGGTGGCAATCCAAAGTAAGTCATTATGAAATGTCATGGTGATTATCGAAATTGCAGATTTAGACTCTAGTTTTATCTCTGATTGTATTTGATCTCTAGAGAAGTCTACCGAAGTAAGCTGGCCCGCGTCGGTTCCGATATAGATTGTATTTGATTTGTCAAAAGCTAAGGCTGTTATTCGATCAGGTTGATTTTTATCATCCCCTTCTTTCCAGTGTAGCAGTTCGAAGTTTTTTCTATCTTGTGATATTCGGTAGAGTTCCAGGCCGAATGCCACATATATGTTTCCATCTCCATCAGCGGTTATGGCCGATAATTCGTCTTGATCCTTAATGCCGTCAAATCCGACAAAAAGGGTAGGATTTTCGTCAGTGCTGGAACTATTAAGAAAAGATAGTCCATCTCTTCCTCCACTCCATACGGTTCCATCTGCGGCTATAGCTAGTTCGGAAATGTATAATGCATCTGAGGTTTTTGCTCTATGTAATTTTTCAAAGGTATGAAAAGCTGAATTCCATTTTAGTAAACCACCACCGAATGTTGCGACAAATATTCTGCCATCCTTCGTTTCAGCAATGCGTTTTATATATGATGCCGGTATCCAGTTTTTTCCAAGCTGGTCTGAACCAAATTTAGTGAGGTTTGCCCCATCAAATCTATAAATGCCGTGTTGTGTTCCGATCCAAAGTAGTCCTTCGCGATCTCTTAATACTGCGGTGATTGTTGGCTGCTGAATTTTATTGGAAAGCGGGGAAATCGCTATTCGGACCTGAGGAGCGCTCGCTACATTATAAGCGAACGTTAAAGCGAACAGTGCTAATAAGATGGTTGGCCCAGACGGAGAAAATAGATGACTGCATTTCGATTTGATATTTTGTGTATACAAGTGGTCTGGGTTCTAAAATAACTGAGTTATAAGATATATAGCTCAATAATCAAAAAAAGCACTGATCTTTAATAAGCCATCTCAATCGACTTAAGATATAAAGCTTGTTCGAAACTCTTGAACAAATTCCTCATAAGCAGCAGATAGCTCCAAAATCGACTCTGGAACGTTAACAATTTTTCCAGCTCTCCCACAAATTTCAACCTCAGCACTGATTGACCTTACTTTTTCTGCTCCAATATTTGCGCTCATAGACTTTATTGCATGAGCCGTTTTGTACAGCTTCTCCGAGTTACCCTCCTTGAGGTTGTCAGAGATTTCTCTCAATTTCTGATTCATTTGAACTGTGAATCCCTCCAATATGCTAGGTAACAGTGCGCGACCAGTCTGCTCCTCGATCTCTCGAATGTTATTAATTGCTCGAATGTTGAAAATTTTAGTGTCTATTTCGTGCTTTACTTCGACATGATTGATCATAGATGCTGAAGTTTCAGCTTTCGGCTGAACCAAATGGTGTTTCCTGTTGTTGATCCTGCTGTCAAAAGTTCTTATAGACTCACTGAGTTCTGACATAGAAAACGGTTTAGTGAGATATCCATCCATGCCTGCTTCCATACATCTTTGCCTATCCTCCTTGCCGATACCTGCGGTCAACGCAATTATCGGTATTGGCCTGAGGGAGTTCGATTGCTCAAATTCGCGTATTTTTTCTGTCGCGGCAAATCCGTCTAGAACTGGCATTTGGCAATCCATGAAAATTAGTACATGAGAGCCAGATTTAAACTTCTCGAGAGCGATAGCACCGTTCTCTGCCAAATCTACGTCGAAATCAAGTATTTGCAGCATTTCAGTGGCTATTCTCTGATTTACCTCCACGTCCTCTGCTACAAGGATTCGGTTTCGAGGTTTGTAATCAACCTTAGGGTTTAGTCCCTCGGGATCGCTACTCTGATTCTCTGCGTTAGAAAGAAAATCTACGGTGTTGTCGTATATAGAAGATAAAGTAATAGGTTTTGTTACGTTCTTCCAGCGCGTTAATTCAGAGTATGTTGGCTGTATCGAAAGTGGCGCCAATACAATAACTTTCTCACTTGAAACATTTGAAACTGCTGTTTTCGCATCGGGGTGACTAACTAGAAAATCGTAATCAATTATAAAAAATTCATTTGGCAAAATCGACTTGGCTAGTTCAGCTGGATCTATAATTCGTCTTGTTTTGGCTCCAAGTCGAGCCAGGTGTGAAGCAACCATGGCAGTCGTTCCGCTATCCTCGGATAGCAGAATTGCTTGAGCCCCCGTTAGCTTGCCGAGAGTAAAGCTTGTTTCGTTTGATATTTCTAGCGGGATAGTGATCGTGATGCGCGTCCCTTCGCCCGGATGAGATTCGACGTAAATTTCTCCACCCATCAACTCAACGTATTGTTTGGAAATTGCAAGACCGAGACCGGTGCCCCCATATTGTCTCGTTGTGCTTGTGTCAGCTTGCGTGAATGCATCAAAAACACGGGTTTGGGTTTCGTTATCCATTCCTATGCCAGTATCCTCAACTGCTATAGATAGCATTACTGAGTTTTGGTTTTTAGGATGTGGTTTCGATGAAGCAGTTACTGTAATGCGCCCATCGTGGGTAAATTTGATCGCATTACTAATCAAGTTCATTATTACCTGACGTATCTTAGTTGGGTCGCCTTGAAGCCTCATTGGGAGGCTGTCTTCACAGATATTTATTAAGGACAGGCCTTTTCGATGAGAAGGCTCACCTTGCAGGTAGCAAATTTCATCTATTAACTCGACTGGACAAAAGTCAATTTTCTCTAACTCTACTTTGGCCGCCTCGACCTTTGAGAAATCTAAGATGGCATTAATCAAGTTTAATAATGCCGAGCCACTATTGTGGGCAGCTTCGGCAAACCTGCGCTGTTGCTCAGTCAGGCTAGTGTGCAGCAACAGTTCAGTCATACCAATCATTCCATGCATTGGCGTTCGTATTTCGTGGCTCATGGTCGCTAGAAAATTCGACTTGGCTTTATTTGCTTCCTCAGCTACTTGCCTAGCGACCTGAAGATCGGCGGTTCGCTCCATAACCTTCGTTTCAAGTTCTCTCTGTCTTTCTAGGACGATAATAGATTGTTTGTTTTGTCTGATCACATATAGAGCGATGAGCGATATGCCGGCCAGAGCATATGCAGTATAAGCAAGGGGGCTTTTCCAGGGTGGGGGATGCACGATTATTGGTAGCGTCAGCGCGTCCCAGTTCCAGACTCCATCTGGGCTAGCAGCAGCAAGCTTCAATTCATACTTGCCAGTCGGAAGCGTGGTAAAGGAAGCTATATGAGCGTCTTGTGAGATAACCCAGTCGGGATTGATGCCCTCGAGCTTGTAGGCGTACTGTATAAGCTGCGGATTAGAGTAGTCTGCAGCAAAAAAATCGATAGATAGCATTCGATCTTGGTATCCGATTTCAAGCCTTTTGAGTTCATGATATGGAACGTCAAAAGTCTTTTTCTCGTTCATAATTCGGATGTCAGATATAGAAATCGTCGGGGCGATACTATTAGTCTCTATCCCTTCTGGGGGAATAATGTTGAATCCTCTATTTCCGCCGAAGTATATCTCCCCGGATTTAGATTTGAATGCTGCCCCCATGTTAAACTCGGAATCTTGCAGCCCGTCTTTAATTCCATACTGATGTGTCTGCAGTGTTTCAGGAACGAGGCTAGTAATACCGCGATTGTGTGAGAGCCAAAGTACGCCGGTCTCATCACTTTTTATTCCATATATGTTCGAGCTGGGTAAGGAGATGTTTTCAGAGTAATGGTGGAAATTAGCTATTGCAGCTTTGCGATCAATCGCATCCCAGCGATTTAAGCTGCCTCCAGCTGTGCCAATCCATAGTCTTTGATTACTGTCCTCGTAGAACGCCCAGACCATGTCGTTTGAGATGCTTGATTGATCAAGACTATCGTAGAGGTACGTCTTAAATTTCTCTGTTTTTTCGTTGAAATGATTAAGGCCTCGCTCGGTGCCAACCCAGATAAGCCCTAGGGAGTCTTGGAAAATTGCAATAACGTTATCATTGCTCAAGCTTTCCGAATCACCGGGAATATTTTTGTAAGTAGTGAAATTATCTTTATCGGGGTTATAAATACTAAGACCGCCTCCAAAAGTCCCTACGAGAAGATGGCCATCTTTTGAATTAAAAAGGGATGTGACGCCATTAGCTCCAATAGAATGTTTGTCTAAAGTATTGTGCTTGTATACTTTAGTCTGGTTAGTGGTTAGATCTAACTTGTTAAGACCTCCATTGTAGGTGCCGATCCATAATGCGTTTCCATCATCAAGCAGGCTCATCACATCTGGACTAGAAATTGCCGGGATTGTGGACTCGTTAATCCAATCGAATTTTTCTCTCCCTGGTTTGAGACGATTTAGGCCATCATCAGTTCCTACCCAGATGCTTCCGTCTTCCGTTTCGCCAAATGCATTTACGGAGTTGCTCGATAATTCCCCGTAAATAGTGTCAACTTTTTTGAATAGTTTTGGGGTGCCCGATGCTAGCCCAAAAAAAGTACCTACCCAGTACTTCCCCTCCCTAGACTGGAATATGGTGGTAATTATATCTGATGGTAGATCGGTGCTTTGGCGGGTAAATCTGACGAACTTGTTTTGTTTTTCAACAAATAAATCAAGCCCTTCGTAAGTGCCTATCCAAATTCGATTTTCTCTATCTCTGTACACATCGTTTAATTCATTAGAAGAAAGAGAGCTTTGGTCTAGACTGTCATGGGCGTAGCGGAAAGATGCATTGTTTTTAGTATCAAATACAGTGATCCCTGCAGCTCGGGAGATAGCCCATACCTTGTCAGCAGCATCTACTGCTACGCTTACTAGAGTGTTTGAAGATAGCGAGTTTGGATTATCATCTTCATGACGATGTGCCAAGATTCGTTTTCCCGCGATATCAATTTCAAGAAGTCCGCCGCTGGTCGCTGCCCAGATAAGTCCATCTGATGTTTGGTCAAATCGTTTAACCGCACCCAACGGCGGTAATCCTAGGGCTCTGGGAATGTAATGTCTAAATCTGCCAGTAGCTGGTTCAAAAGAGCTAAACGCGTCTTCGTAACCAAGCCACAACGTGCCATCCCGGTCGGTAAAGATAGTATGTATTTCATTTGAATATGGCGACAGCTCGACATCACCGCTCGTATAGAGAGCTTCAAAACTGTTCTCAGCGCGGTTATACCTATTTAGTCCACCCCCAAGCGTCGCGAGCCATAAATTGCCTGTAGTGTCTTCAGTTATACGCGTAACGAATTTGAGGAAACAGACTTGGGGTCAGTATGCAGAGTATCGGTAGTTTTCTAGTTCAAACCCTTATATTTGTTTAAGCCTTCTTGGGTAAGAAGCCATAGAACGCCTCGGAGTCCTGAAATACTTGGGTGACTGTTTGCTGTGTAAGGAGTCTGGAAATTGACTCTGGGCTAAAGTCAATACAACTGATGTTGTAATATCCGCCCCAAACATTGCGGCCTTGATAGATTGCAAGGAAGAAAATTAGAGCAAATAGCCTCATAAAATATAGTTATCATGGTTTTAGATAATTGAGCTAGTTTAATATATTTGTATGTTTCGAACTAGCGCGCGGAACCAAAGCCGTTTGGTCCGCGTTTAAGCAGATGGGGGCTAATTTAGGCACAGGACAGAGAGGAAGGCATCCATAGCCAGCTCTGTGCCCGGGAGACTTGTACTTTCGATTTTCTAGTATTTATTTGTCGTAGTACAGATTATTTACTAGTAGTTACTACTACTGGTTGGGTCAACTAGCTGGTTTGGTCGGCGAAGTTGTTGAGGCCCCAGTTATAGCCGGTCTGGTCCGCATAGCTGTTGAGGCCCCACTTGTATCCGGTTTGTTCGGCGAAGTTGTTCAGGCCCCATTTGTAGCCGGTCTGGTCCGCATAGCTGTTGAGGCCCCACTTGTATCCGGTTTGCTCGGCGAAGTTGTTCAGGCCCCACTTGTATCCGGTTTGCTCGGCGAAGTTGTTCAGGCCCCATTTGTAGCCGGTCTGGTCCGCATAGCTGTTGAGGCCCCACTTGTATCCGGTTTGCTCGGCGAAGTTGTTCAGGCCCCACTTGTAGCCGGTCTGGTCCGCATAGCTGTTGAGGCCCCACTTGTATCCGGTTTGCTCGGCGAAGTTGTTCAGGCCCCATTTGTAGCCGGTCTGGTCCGCATAGCTGTTGAGGCCCCACTTGTATCCTGTTTGCTCAGGGAAGTTATTGAGGCCCCACTTGTAGCCGGTCTGGTCCGCATAGCTGTTGAGGCCCCATTTGTACCCAGCCTGCTCCGCAAAACTACGAACACCCCACTGGTAGGAGGAGTTGCCGGCAAAGGCCTGTGCTTCTGGTTCGGTCACGGGCGCATCGCCCCACTTATAGCCGCTGCGGCCTGCAGTGGACTCGGCCCAGGTGGCCTTGGAATTGTACTGTTCCGCTTTGCGGCCCCATTTGTAGCCTGATGGGCCATTGGTGGTATAGCTTTCGTTTCCTGCCAGGGAGTGGGTCACTCTATGAACAAGGTTGCTAGCGTCGCCCTTCGATGACTGGCTCACGTCTGCGAGGCTTACTGAGGGCGCCATAAGGGCCAATGCTATGCCGCTGACGCCTGCGTAACCGAGAGTTTTTATCGTATTCATAGTATGTGCCCGCCTTTTGAATTTCGTTTTTTTGCCCAAAGTGTGACGTGGTTCCACCACCGATGTCTCATCCTGAGACTGCGCTCACATCTTCTTGGCTGAGTGCTTGACTTATTTATACTGGCTGGGGGGAGGAAGTTGAAGGGGCGTATATAACCTTTTTGGGGTAGCACCTCGGGAGGCTGGGTGCTGCGGCTCTGGTCATGTGGCGGTCTGACCCCCTTATGTCAAACCAATATAGTCTAAAAGTGCAGAAAATCGGTACCGGGCTGTTGACCCGTAAGGGGTATCGGGTCTGGGGCCTTTGGTGGCCCGGGACGACTACTCGGGGGTCTGTGGGGGGGCTTTGGCGGAAAGCTTCTCTATCGTCTCGCGCTCCTGGAGATAGAGCTGCATCCAGTCGAAGGGGTTTGCGACACCTTCGGCGGGGTTGATATCCCGGGAGGGCGGAGCTAGCCGCTCGATATGGGCCTTTACGCCCCATTTGCGGGTGGAACTGTGGCCCTTTTCTGCCGATTTGGGCGACAGCATGGTTTCCAGCCCCGGCAGGCTGGCACCGCCGTCCTCGCTCACAATGGCGGGCCCCTGCAAATGCGCCACTCCGGCCAGTTCCCGCTCCAGGTCCATGCCGGCATTGCCGCAGCCGCGCTGGCCAAGGGTGACGGCCCTGGCTGCGTTTACATAACCATAGCCCTGCTGGAACGGGCTGTACGCCAATAGTCCATCCTCGTTGATAGCCGGTTCGGCGCTCGACAAAAGCTTGCATTTTATGTCATCCGGGCTGAGGTCCGGCTCGAGCTGCAACAGCAGGGCGGCCACTCCCGATACCACTGCCGTGGCCTGGGAGGAGCCTGTCATCACGAGTTCCCCGGAACGCAGCAGGTAGTCGGGGTGCTTCCTGGTGAGGCTCGAGCCCGGTCGGGTCACGCCAGTAATATGGCCTCCCGGGGCGACGATGTCAGGTTTTATATGGGCGCTCGGGGTCGGGCCGCGCGAGGAAAAATCGGGGATATAGTCGTCGTCCTTGTCCAACGGAGTCCAGGAGTCGGTGACTGCCCCCACCGTTATTATGAAAGGTAGGTTGCCGGGGGAGCCAATGCTCATCGGGTCGGGCCCCTCGTTCCCCGCCGCGGCTACCACGGTTATCCCGCTCGCCCAGGCTTGCATGATGGCCTGGTTGATCGGGTCCAGCCAGTAGTGCCAGCGCGGCCTGGAGGCGAAGGACAGGTTGAGCACCCGGATGTTGTAGCGTTCCCGGTTGTCCACCACCCACTGCACGGCGCGCACGATATCCAGGAATTCGCCCTGGCCCTCCACGTCAAATGCCTTGACCGCAATCACATTCACATCGGGTGCGACGCCTTTATAGGCGCCGGTCGGGATCCCGCCGTATGTCACCGGGCCACTGTGCGCGATGATGCTGGTCATGTGGGTTCCGTGGCCGCTGGCGTCGAATACTTCTTTTCCCTGTGTGTCTGAAATTGCGTCGTAGCGCGCGAGTACGCGGGGTTTGCCCATCGGTATCCATGGTGATTGCCGGGTGATCCCACAGTCCGGAGTCGATCACGGCAACGGTGATGCCGCGGCCGGTGACGCCATTACGGTGCAGGGCATCCGCGCCGATAACGGTGTTGTAGTAGAAATTCTCATGGTTGTCGTCGTAACCGGGTATGAGTTCTATCGAGCAGTCCCCGACGAAGCTTGCCTCAAGCTCGAAGTCCCGCTGATGCAGCGGCTGGGTCGCTGGCGCACTGAATACAATCCGCAGATCCTGCGAGGCGGTCAGGGTTGGTATCGGATCGAATCCCCCATTGCCCAGCTCGAGCAGGGCGGAGCCCTCGGCGGTGGTAGTGAAGAGGGCTGGGTCGAGCTCCCTTTCACCCAGGGAAAGCTGTTTGATCGGGCCCAGTGGGGCGGGCCAGGACAGTTGCAGGCGCTCCAGCGGCGCGGGGGTCGCCTTTTTGTTGTAGAGCGTCCAGCTGATGGCCGAATCGGCGAGCTGCAGTTCCACAGAGCCACCGATGTCGCAGGGCTTATCGGGTTTCGCCTGGGAGTCAGGAGGCTGCGCCGATACAGACAGGTCGTCAAAAACGCGCATCACCTGGGGTGATTTCACCACCTGTTCCAGCTGCTCGGGGGTCAGCAGTGCTCCGACGGCGTCGATGATATGCAGGTCATGGGTTATCTTGCCGCCCTGCGCCGTCACCAGTGAGCTCAACTCTGCCGCAGAGCTGCCCTGCAGGAATACCTTGAGTGGCTCCGCTGATGCAGCGGGGGTCTGCGCCGTGCCCGCCGGGGCGATAAGGGCGAGGCAAGCCGGCATGGCGGCCAGGAAAATGGTAAATCTCATGCGGGAAAATGTGTTCAGCCGGCGCTTTTGGCGTGGATGCCGTATATTTCCCAGGTAAATACCTGGCGCAGCATATCGGGCACATCCTCAGGATAGATGGGCATCGCGAAGTGAAAGCCCTGCAGCAGGTCGCATTCCTTCGCCACCAGGTATGACAGCTGGTACTCGTCCTCGATGCCCTCGGCGATAACCTTGAGGTTAAGTGTCTTGGCGAGGGCGATGATGGCATCGACGATTGCCGCACCGTCGGGGCTGTGTAAATCGGCGACAAAACTCTGGTCAATTTTCAGGGTGTCGATGGGGAATCGCTTGAGGTAGCTGAGCGAGGAATATCCTGTGCCAAAATCATCGACTGCCAACTGCAGGCCCAGGGCCTTGAGAGCGCTGAGTCTTGCAATATTGGTTTTGGCATCGGTCATGATGGCGCTTTCGGTCAGCTCCAGTTCCAGCCGCTCCGGGGGCAGCTTGGAGCGTTTCAGGAAGCTGGCAATCCACTCGGGCAGGTCGGCCTGGTTGAACTGCAGCGGCGAGATGTTGACGCAAATCCGGAAGGGCCTTATGCCGAGGGAGTCCCAGTACAGGCAGTGCCTCGCCACTTCCCCCATTACCCATTCGCCCAGCTCGATTATCTGTCCCGTGCTTTCGGCCACCGGTATAAATTCCAGTGGTGAGACCATCCCGCGGGTCGGGTGCTTCCACCGGACCAGCGCTTCCATGCTGACGACCTCGCCAGTTTTCGTATCGATCTGTGGCTGGTAGCGCAGTTCAAGTTCGTGGTTGCGCATGGCGTTGCGCAACTCTTCTTCCATCTTCAGCTGCTCGACAGCACGGGAGTTCATCTCCTCGTCATAGAAACGAAAACAGGCGCGTCCCTCTGCCTTGGCCACATACATGGCCGTATCGGCGTTGCGAACCAGGGTATCCGGGTCCTTGCCATCATGCGGGTAAATCGCGATACCGATACTGGGCGTTACGACGGGGTTGTGTGATTGCAGTGCTATCGGCTCAGACAGGGTATTCAGGATGCGTTTGGCAACCCGCTCCACGTGCATCATGTCTTCCACGTCAGACAGCACCACGGTGAACTCATCACCGCCCAGGCGGGCAATTTCGGTACTGCCCGCACGCTGGTCATCATCCTCCTCGGCATCTTCGTCCGAGAAGTAGTTGATCGCATCGTCCTCGCGCAATTCCATGGTGAGGCGCCTGGCTATTTCTACCAGCAGTCGGTCACCGCGGCCGTGTCCGATCGAGTCGTTGATCCGCTTGAAGTGATCGAGGTCGATAAACAGCAGTGCGGCGTTGGAGTTGCGACGCTGGCTGCGTTTCAGTATGCGGGTCAGCTGTTCGTTGAAACTGCGGCGATTGGGCAGGCTGGTCAGGGGGTCGTAGTAAGCCAGGTAGCGCAGCCTGTCCTCCTGGCGCTTCAGCGCATTGAAGGCATTGCTGGCGCGCAACATGTACTGGACATCGCGCCCCAGCAGCGACCAGTTAACAGGCTTGGTCTTGTACTGGGTGGCACCCGCCTGGAACCCGGCGTCGATGGAGTGACGATCGTCCGAACCGGTTACGATCATGATGGGAATGGATTCACCCTGGGGCAGCTGGCGAATGCGCTCGCATACCTCCAGGCCTGTCATGCCCGGCATCTCCACATCCAGAAACACCAGGTCGGGCCGTTCGCGCACGAAGACATCCAGTGTCTCCAGCCCATCGGCGGCCTCAACCACTATCATTCCCTCGGCTTCGAGGCACTGGCGTGTTAGGAGACGGACGTTCTGGTCGTCGTCACTTACCAGAATTTTGGCACGATGGCGTGGTTGGTCGTTATTAGACATCTGCGGCCGGGGTAATGCTTATTTGAGTGGTTGTAGGCTATCATCACTGGAACCTCGCGCCTAGTGCGAATGGGGCTAAACGAGAATTAAGCGGCACTTCCACCTGGTGGGGGGCGCCCGAGCTGAGCAGGGGAGATACCAGGGGCGCCATGCAGATCCATCCGATGGCAATGATGAGGCTGCTGTTGCCCGCAGCACTTATCTGCGGGGGGCTGTGGCTGCGAATTTTCATCGAGAATCTCGGTGTTGAAATCCAGGTTGTCCTGACCTACCTGCCTTATCTGCTGTGTGTCACAGCCCTGTTCCTGGCCTACCAGTTCAACCGGTGCAGGCTCATGCTCGCCACCATCGGGATGGGTTTTTTCTACTGGATAGTGCAGAGCCAGCTGCAGGTCAGCCTGTCCCAGCCCGATGCGGCCCGCCTGTACCTGGCGGCCAGCCTGGCCGTTCCGTTGCTCTGCCTTTACCTGCTGCTGGTGCCTGAAACCGGCATCTGGAACCTGCAGGGGCTTATTGTCTCGCTGGCCTTTGTATTCATGGCGCTGGCTTGTGCCCAGCTGGCCCAGTGGCTGCCACAGGCCAGCGAGGCGGCAGCGGAGTATTACAGCGCGCGCCCGGCCGAGGGTTATGTGCTCTCCTACGGCGCCACCCTGTTAATGGCCCTGGTCCTGGTGGTTGGCGTTGTGCTGGTTGTGCTGCGCAACGAGGAAGCCGAGGCTGCATTGCTGGGCGTGCTGGCGGCGCTGTATCTGACACTGGCCCTGCTTCACCTGGACAATATCTCCATCGCAATGTGTGTCGCCGCGGGCATGTGCCTGGTCTGGGGCTTGCTGCGCAGTACCCATGCCATGGCCTATCGCGACGAGCTCACCGGACTGCTGGGGCGCCGGGCGCTGGGTGAGCGGCTGGACCGGCTGGGGCGCAGATACTGCATAGCCATGCTCGATGTCGATCATTTCAAGCAGTTCAATGACAAGCACGGGCACGATGTGGGTGATGAGGTGTTGCGGATGGTGTCATCCCATATCAACCGGGTTGGCAGCGGAGGGACTGCCTATCGCTACGGTGGCGAGGAGTTTTGTGTGGTATTTCCGCGCAAATCGCTGGAGGAGGCCGCGGCAGCGCTCGATTCGGTGCGAGCCCAGATTTCCGATTACCGTATGTCGATTCGCGACCGTCGCCTGCGCCCGGAGCGCTCCAGGGAGGGTGCCCGCAGGCGGGGGGCGACCCGGCTGGGCAGTTCCCAGGTCGCTGTTACGATCAGTGCCGGTGTAGCGGAGCGCAGTGAGGATTGCCCGAAACCCGATGAGGTGGTGATGTACGCGGATAAAATGCTTTACCGGGCGAAGAAGGCGGGCCGGAACAGGGTGGTGTACTGACGTACCCTTCCACGGCCGCAGTCGTCAGGAAAACAGTTTCTCGCGCCGTTTGAAGCGCTGTTCCTGGATGAAGCGGGGCAGTTGCTGCAGCGGAATGGCCGGGCTGTAGTAAAAGCCCTGCACCTGTTGGCAGTTACTGTTGCGCAGGAACTCCACCTGCTCGTGAGTCTCGGCCCCCTCGGCAATGACCAGCATCCCCAGCCGGTGCGCCATTTCGATAATCATCGTGCATACGGCCTCCTGGTGCGGGTTGCGCGGCAGGTCCCGGACAAAGCAGGCGTCGATTTTCAATGCGCAGATGGGCAGTTCCGTCAGGTGCGAAAGCTGGGAGAAACCGGTACCGAAATCATCCAGGGAGAAGGAAATTCCCAGTTGCCGCAGCTCATCCATGCGCTCCTTTATTGCGCCGGGGCTCTTCAGGATAGTGGACTCTGTCAGCTCGAACTCCAGGCGTGAGGCTTCTGCGCCACTGCGGGTCACGATATCTTTCACGATTTCCAGGAAGCGATCGTCCTGTATCTGCGAGAAGGAGATGTTCACCGCGACATCCACGTGGTCCATACCCTGCTCAGCCAGCCACAGAAGCGCGGAACAGGCGTGCTGTATCACCTGGTAACCGATGGTCTTCATCAGCCCCATGTCCTCACAGGCGGACAGGAATTCGCCCGGGCACAGCAGGCCGCGCTCGGGGTGATTCCAGCGCAACAGCGCCTCCAGTCCCACCAGTTGCCCGTCCTTCAGGTCTATCCTGGGCTGGTAGTGCAGTTCGAACTGGTTTTTGCGCACGGCATTGCGCAGCTCCGCAGCCAGCGAATTGCCGCCGGCGACATCGAACAACAACTGCTCGGAATAGCGGATAAACTTGCCCCCCGGTACGCTCTTGGCCTGCTGCATTGCGCTGCGCGCATTGTCGACCAGGTCGGGAAACTCCCGCCCGTCGTCGGGGAAGATGGCGGCACCGATGCTGGCTTCCACCGATACCTGCTGCTCGCTGAGAATCATCGGTGCGGAAATCGAGCCGAGCATCTTCTCCGCGATCAGTGCGACGTCGGCGCTGGAGCTCACGTCCTCCAGTACCACCGCGAACTCGTCACCGCCGAGGCGGGCGATGCTGTCGGTACTGCGCATCTTGTTGATCAGGCGCCGGGAGATGGTTTTTATCATCAGGTCGCCATCTGCCTCGCCGTAGTTGTCGTTCACGTTGGCGAACTGGTCGACATTGATGTACAGCAAGGCGGTGTTGAAGCCGTAACGCTCCGAGCGATCCATGGCCCGTTCAAGGTGCGCCCGGAAACCGGCGCGGTTGAGGGCTCCCGTGAGTGCGTCCCGGTTCGACAGCTGCTGGATCTGGTCCCGGGCTTCCTTCAACTGAATGCTGTAGTCGAGGATGCGGTGAACCAGCTGGTCCTGCAGCTGACCGCGCACCAGATAGTCCTGGGCGCCATACTCGCGCAGCTGTGTGGTGATTTTTTCGGAGACCTCATCCAGTAGCAGGATGATAGGAGCAGTCGCGTTGTTTTTCTGGGCCAGGCGAAGCAGGTACTCGGTCTCGGGGCCGTTGGCCATGATCACCGCGTCTATGGACGGGTCCAGCAGTGCTTCCAGCGGGCGGCGGATAAGGTTGGGCGAGGCCAGCCGGAATCGCCTGGGTGCGGCGCGCTCCAGGCACGCGGACAGGATAAGGTGATCTGTCTTGTGCTCGGAAATGATTAAAACAGTGTGCAGATCCACTCGTTCGCCCTGGTTGGTCACCCGCGTTGCCCCACCGGCCGGCGCTCGACGGGTGATCCCCTGTCTGTTCCGAGTTTTCCGGTGTTGCTTTATTCTTTATATAACATGAAGTTATACGCAAGAACTCAGAGAAATTCTAGTAAATGTTTATTAAAAATTACCACCTTCTGTGGCGGGGCCTGGCTGGGGTGCCGATTTTGGGTTCTATGCTAGACTTCACCTCCTGTTATTCCGCCCTCGCAGACATATATGAGCATAGCTTCCGACAAACTGGAGACGATTCGCCAGCAGGTGCAATATCACCTGGACCACGAGGCCCAAAAACAGTTGAGCCCGGCCCAGGAGAATGAGCTCCGCGAGCAGATAAAAGCCCGGCTGGTGAAGGAAAATGCGGTAATCGTCGCCCACTATTACACCGCGCCGGCTATCCAGGCCCTGGCGGAGGAAACCGGCGGTTGCGTCTCAGACTCCCTGGAAATGGCCCGCTTCGGTCACGACCACCCGGCTCAGACCCTGGTGGTGGCCGGGGTAAAGTTCATGGGAGAAACTGCCAAGATCCTCACCCCCGACAAGCGGGTGCTGATGCCGACACTGGAGGCGACCTGCTCGCTGGATCTGGGCTGTCCGATCGAGGAGTTCTCGGCGTTCTGTGACCAGCACCCGGACCGCCAGGTGGTGGTCTACGCCAATACCTCTGCGGCGGTGAAGGCCCGGGCTGACTGGGTCGTCACCTCAAGCATCGCCCTGGCCGTGGCGGAGCACCTGGCGGAGCAGGGCGAGAAGATCATCTGGGCCCCGGATCGTCACCTGGGCGATTATGTGCAGCGCGAGACTGGCGCTGACATCCTGATGTGGGATGGCGCCTGTATCGTTCACGAGGAGTTCAAGGCCAGGGGCATTGCCGATCTCAAGCGGGTCTACCCCGATGCCGCCGTGCTGGTGCACCCCGAGTCGCCAGCAGCGGTGCTGGAGCTGGCCGACCGGGTGGGGTCCACCACGCAAATCATCCGCGCCGCCGTGGAAATGGACAATCGCCGGTTCATCGTGGCCACCGACCAGGGCATCTTCTATAAATTGCAGCAGCAGGCTCCCGACAAGGAATTCATTATTGCGCCCACCGCGGGCAACGGCGCCGCCTGTCGCAGCTGCGCCAACTGCCCCTGGATGGCGATGAACGACCTGGAGGCTCTGGCTGCGGTGTTTGATCGCAGCGACAATGAGGTCTTCGTCGATCCCGCCGTTGGCGCCCAGGCCATGGTGCCCCTGCGGCGGATGTTGGATTTCGCGGCGAATTTGCATGTGCCCGTCATGGGCAACGCCTGACGGCGGGGCAGGCCGGCGGCGTCAGCCGTCCATCTGGGCCCGCATCACGGCAATGTCGGCCATCCGCTGGTTGATTTTTGCGCTGGTGAGATAGTCGCCGCGGGTGAGTTGCAGGGCGTAGGTCAGCTGCTTTTCCGCCTGGTCCAGGTTGCCGTTCAGAATAAAGTACTCCGCCCGGGCCTGGTGCAGGCCGACGATATTGCCCGACAGCCCCTGTACTTCCGCCAGCAGATACCAGAGCCCGGGATCACCGGGATTCAGTTTGCTCTGGGCTACCAGCACTTCCTCGGCAATATGCGGTTTCTGGTCCATCATCAGGGCCTTGGCGTAGGTCATGGTCAGGGCGTGGTTGCCCGGCGTAACCTTCAGCCGGGCGGCCAGCTTGCTGACCGCCTTGCCGGGCTGGTTGCGCGCCATGTCGATCTCGGCGTCGGCAATAATGTATTCGACCCGGTCGGGGCTCTTCGACCAGATGCCGTCCAGCTCGAGCCCTGCCTCGTCGGCCTTGCCGGCGGCGGTCAGCGCCAGCACCAGGCCATAGGTGGCCGCCTCGGCAGAGCGGGGCGTTCCTGCCAGTTCGCCGCGGAATTTCTGCACCGCCTCCTCCGGGGAAGTCGCCAGCTGGTTGGCTACCCTGGCGCGCATCAGCTGGTAGTCCAGGGATACCGAGGGCTCCTGCTTGGGATATTGCCGGGCCCGGTTGCGGGTATCGGCAATGCGGTTCTCCGACAGGGGGTGGGTGCGCAGGAACTCGGGAATGCGCTCGGTGTTCGAGTAGCGCGAGGCCTGCATCATGCGCTCGAACATGCTGGGCGCCGCATGGGGGTCGAAGCCTGCATCGACCAGGGTTTGCATGCCCACCCTGTCCGCCTCCTGTTCGTTGGTGCGACTGTAGCGCAGGGCGGAGCTCTGGGCGGCGGCCTGGGTCGCAGACATCGCGGCCATCCCGGCATCGCCGCCCACGGTCGCCAGCAGCACGAAACTGGCGAGCATCGCGGCCAGGGTCAGGGGCTGGTTTTTCTGCTGGAACTCCACCCCGCGGGAAAAGTGGCGCTGGCTCAGGTGGGCAATTTCGTGGCTCAGTACCGTGACCAGCTCGTCCTCGGTCTGGGCGTATAGCAGCAGTCCGTTGTTGATGCCGATCACCCCACCGGGTACCGCGAAGGCATTGATCTCGGGACTGTCGACGATCACCACTTCCACCCGTCGGTCCTCCAGTTTGCTGTGGGAAACGAGCAGGTAAATAAGATGTTCCAGGTAGTCGTGCAGCAGCGGGTCATCCACGGTGGGCACCTGGCTGCGGAAAATCCGCAACCAGGTACGCCCCAGCTGGTGTTCGAACTCAGCAGAAAACATACTGGTGGACGATTCGCCGAGGTTGGGCAGCTTGAGTTCCTCGGCCCGGCCGGGACTGCCGGTGCATAACAGGACCGACAGCAGCATCACCAGTACCCGCCTGGCGGCTGGCACTTTCATTCCCCGGGAGTCAAACACAGGAGGGCATCACCACTTCAAGACAAAACAAGACAGGTTCTATTGTACGTCAGGCGCGCATCAACGCGACAATCCGTTCAATACCGATTTTTGGAGTAATACTTCCATCGAAAGTTCATTCTCCGGGCGGGTATCAGTATACTGGGCCGCCTTTGGCCTGAGCTGTAAACCCATGAGTGACGAAAGCCCGGTTGAACTCGACACCCGGGGCCTGGTCTGTCCGATGCCGCTGCTGAAGGCAAAGCGGGCACTGAATGCCATGGAAGTCGGCCAGCGGCTGCAGGTACTGTCCACCGACCAGGGGTCGGTCCGGGATTTCAGGGTGTTTGCCGAGCAATCCGGCCATCTTCTGCTCGCCAGTGACGAGGCGGACGGCGTTTACCGGCACCTTTTACAGAAAAGCTGACAAGCCCCGAGGGCGAGGCACTATGCTCGATATTTTTCACAAATGGTATAGACGCTACCTGTTTGAGGAGGAATCCGTCCTCCTGCTGGTACTGCTGACCATTGGTGTGGTCCTGCTGATGAGCATCGGCGATATTCTCGCGCCGGTGTTGGCCGCCCTCGTGCTGGCTTTCCTGATGGAAGGGGTCGCCGACCGGCTGGAGCGCCACGGTCTGCCTCAGTGGCTGGGCGTTACTGTCGCCTATGTGTTATTTGTCGGGGCCTTTTTTGCGGTCACCCTGGGCCTGGCGCCCCTGGTCTGGCGCCAGCTTGCTAGCCTGGCGGCGGAAATGCCCCGTATGCTGGAGCAGGGTCGCGAGCTGGTCAGTGTCCTGCCGGAGCGATACCCGGGGCTCGTGAGCGTAACCCAGATCAACGAAGTCACCGCCGTGGTCAAGGCGGAGATAGGCGGCCTGGGCCAGGCCGTCCTCACCCGCTCATTTGCCTCCATACCCAGCATACTGACGGTGCTGGTCTACATGATCCTGATCCCGATGCTGGTCTTCTTCTTCCTCAAGGATAAAGAGCAGCTGCTGGCGTGGGCGGGCAGTTTTCTGCCCCGGGAACGGCCGCTGTTGCGGCAAATCTGGGGTGAAATGAACCTGCAGTTCGCCAACTACGCCCGGGGCAAGGTGCTGGAGATCATTATCGTGGGCCTGGTCAGCTATGCGGCGTTTTCCTGGATGGGCCTCAACTACGCGGCACTGTTGGGCCTGTCAGTCGGGCTGTCGGTGATTATCCCCTATATAGGTGCCGCGCTGGTCACCCTCCCGGTGGCTATGGTGGCATTCTTCCAGTGGGGCCTTGGCAGTGAATTTTATTCGCTCTGCGCGGTCTACCTGATCATCCAGGCGCTGGATGGTAATGTGCTGGTTCCCCTGCTGTTTTCCGAGGCGGTCAACCTGCACCCTGTCGCGATTATTATGGCAGTGCTGTTTTTTGGCGGGATCTGGGGTTTGTGGGGGGTATTTTTTGCTATCCCGCTGGCTACCATGATCAAGGCTATCATCAACGCCTGGCCGGTTGCCGAACCTGAAAAAATCGATGTAAATGCTCAATCTTTAATGGAGTAATCAATGCCTTTCCTGTTCTCGCGGCAGGGGCTGATCCCCTTGTCAGGTCTGCTCTTTGCCCTGTTGTTAACCGCCTGTGCGACCGTTCCCACCAGCCCTCAGCAGCCGGTCAAGAGCGCCAATGACAGCTATGAGTACCGCCTGGTCACCTTGCCCAACAAGATGGAAGTGCTGCTGATTTCCAACCCCAAGACGGTCAAGGCGGCCGCATCCCTGGACATAGCCGTGGGCAGTGGCGACAACCCGGAGGGTCGTGGCGGGCTCGCACATTTCCTCGAGCACATGCTGTTCCTGGGTACGGACAAATACCCGGACCCCGCGGAGTATGAAGAATACATAACCGAACACGGTGGTACCCGCAACGCCTTTACCTCGTTTGAGAACACCAACTATTTCTTCGATGTCAACGCGGCCTACCTGCCGGAGGCCCTCGACCGTTTCGCGCAGTTTTTCATCGCGCCACGGTTTGATGCCGCCTATGTGGACCGGGAAAAAAATGCGGTCGAAGCGGAATACCAGATGGGCCTGAAAAGCGACCCGCGCCGGGGGCTGGATGTGTTGCAGGCGGTGATGAATCCCGCGCACCCCTACAGCCAGTTTTCCGTGGGTTCGCTGCAGACCCTGGCCGATCGCCCGGACTCCAGCGTGCGGGACGAGCTGATCCGTTTCTACGAAGGCCACTATTCGGCTGATATCATGCGCCTGGCTGTACTGGGTGCCGAGTCCCTGGACGAACTGGAAGCCCTGGTGGTACCGCTGTTCAGCGCTGTACCGAACACCACCTTTGAGCGGGAGCCGATCCCGGCGCCGCTGTTTGCACCTGGCACCCTGCCCATGCTGGTGCAGATCCAGCCACAGGCCACCCTGCGCCAGCTGGACCTGGTGTTTCCGATCCCCGATTACCGTGAAGACTACGACGCCAAGCCGGTTTCCTACCTGGGCAACCTGGTGGGGCACGAGGGGGAGGGCAGTGTGTTGTCCCAGCTCAAGGCCGAGGGGCTGGCCGAGGGACTTTCCGCGGGCTCGGGCCTGGGCTGGCCGGGTGGCGGTTTGTTCCAGGTGAGTATTTCACTGACCGAGCGCGGAGTGCAGGACTACCAGCGGGTGCTGCAGCTGTTTTTCTCCTATATGGAGATGCTGCGCAAGGAAGGTGCGCAGAAATGGCTGTACGACGAGCAGGCCCGGCTGGCGGAATACAGTTTTCGCTTCAAGCAGGAGAGCGAGCCCATGGGCTACGTGACCTCCCTGTCCTCGGGTATGCAGGAATACGCGCCTGAGGACGTGCTGCGGGGCCCCTACATCATGGACCGTTACGACCAGGCCATGATCAACGGACTGCTGGGCGACATCAACGCCAGCAATGTGCTGGTCACCCTTACCGACATGGGGGTGGAGACCGACAGTCTCTCGCCTTACTACGAGGTGCCCTATTCGCGTCAGACCCTCACGGATGAGCAACTGGCCCTGTGGCTGGAGCCAGTTGGGTCGGAGCCGTTCCACCTGCCGCAACCCAATGAATTTATTGCCCAGGATGTCTCACTCGTCACCCTGGCAAAAGATCACCCCGGGATGCCGGTGGTGGCGCTCGAGTCGGACCGACAGAAAATCTGGTTTTTGCAGGACGATGAGTTCAGGGTGCCCAAGGGCGCCACTTACATCAACTTCCGCTCCCCCGAAGTGGGCCAGAGCGTTACCCAGACCGCGGCGGCGGTGCTCTATACCGCCGTGCTGAAGGACGACGTCAACGAGTACACGTACCCCGCGCTGCTCGCCGGGCTGAGTTTCAATTTTTACAAGCACGCCCAGGGCATCAGCCTGCGGATCACCGGTTACAACGACAAGCAGGCGCTACTGCTGCAGCAACTGCTGGCCGTGGTGGCCGACCCGGCCTTCGACCCCCGGCGATTCGACGATATCCGCAAGGACATGATCCGCGCCCTGCGCAACAGTGTGGCGGGCCAGCCGGCCAGCCAGGTGATGGCTGACCTGCGAGAGGCCCTGCTGTACGGGGAGTGGGGCGAGCAGGCGTTGATCGCGGCGCTGGAGCAAATGGATATGGCCAGCCTCAAGGACTACGGGCGCCGCTTCTGGGCCAGTGCCACGGCGGAGGTACTTGTCTACGGTAACTATGAGGAGAAGTTTACCCGGCAGGTGTCGCAGATGCTGTCCACCGTGGTGCCCGCGGCGCCCGCACCCGTGTTGCCGGAACTGCGGGTGCTGAAGCTCGCTGCCGGCGAGTCGCTGCTCTACGAAGTGGATGTGCCCCATGACGATTCGGTGGTTGCCTGGTATTTGCAGGGCGCCGCCAACGAATGGCGGGACAGGGCGGCGGCGGGCCTCACGGCACAGGTCATAAAGTCAGGCTTTTTCCAGCAGTTGCGCACCGAGCAGCAACTTGGCTACCTGGTCAGTGCGTTTGCCTGGCCGCAACTGGAGGTGCCCGGCATGGTGTTGTTGATACAGTCACCGGTGGCGGACGCGAGCAAGGTCCAGGCTGCCATGCAGCACTATATGAGGTCGGTACCGGCCGAACTCGATGAAGAACAGTTTTCCCGGCACAAGGCGGCGCTGTTGAGCGATATCCTGCGGCCGGACAAGAACCTGTGGGACCGGGCCGACTTTTACTGGCAGTCCATTGCCACCAAGCAGTACGACTTCGACGGGCGCCAGAAAATGGCGGCGGCAGTGGAGGCCTTCACCCTGGCGGACTGGCGCGACTATTACGAGCGCGTCTTCATTGCCCGGCCCCACTCCCTGCAGGTGGTGGCACCGGGTCGCTGGGAGGAATTGCCCGAGGGGGATTACCACCGCTTTGAGGACGCAGATGCCATCAAGCGCGACCACGCCAGCTACCGGGTCGACTGAGCCGGCACCGGGATCGACGGCAGGGCGGGGGAGGGTAAAATAAAGTTCTAAAATAGAACCAGATTTTATTGTCTGGTCGATTACTGTACAGTCCGAGACTCTTACGTTGATCCTGGCAATCATCCGGAGCCAGTGTCCGGTCCTTGCCAGGCGATCGTTGCGCAGGAGTCTCAAGCCTGAATTCCATTTTGAAACGTGGTTTGTGGCCGGTTCCTGCCCCCAGGCGTTATAGTTAGCGAGGCGACCGGAATGACCGAAGATATTGATCCCCTGGAAACCCGGGAATGGCTGGATGCGCTGGACGAGGTGGCGAAACACAGCAGCCCCGAGCGAGCCTCTTTCCTGCTGCAGGAGCTGACCAAGCACGCCAAGTTACAGCGCCTGCGCCTGCCCCCCGCCATTACCACCCCGTTTTCCAATACCATCGCCCCCTCCCAGCAGAAAATGATGCCGGGGGACCTGTTCATGGAACGCCGCATCCGCTCCCTGGTGCGCTGGAACGCGCTGGCCATGGTAATGCGGGCCAATGACAACGATGAAGGCCTGGGGGGGCACATTTCCAGTTTCTCCTCCAGCGCGACCCTCTACGATGTCGGTTTCAATCACTTCTTCCGGGGCACTGCCAACGGCCACCCGGGGGACCTGGTGTTTTACCAGGGTCACAGCGCGCCGGGCATGTACGCGCGCTCCTACCTGGAGGGCCGGCTGGACGAGAACCAGCTCGACAAGTTCCGGCGCGAGGTGGACGGTGATGGCCTGTCGTCCTACCCCCACCCCTGGCTGATGCCCGACTACTGGCAGTTTCCCACCGTCTCCATGGGTCTGGGTCCGATACAGGCGATCTACCAGGCCCACGTGATGAAGTACCAGCAAAGCCGCGGCCTCGTCGACCACGGCGATCGCAACGTCTGGTGCTTCATGGGTGACGGCGAGTGTGACGAACCCGAATCGCTGGGCGCTATTTCCCTGGCGGGCCGGGAAAAGCTCGGCAACCTGCACTTTGTGGTCAACTGCAACCTGCAGCGCCTGGACGGACCGGTGCGGGGTAACGGCAAGATCATCCAGGAGCTCGAGGGGGTATTCCGCGGTGCCGGCTGGCACGTGATCAAGGTCATCTGGGGGCGCAAGTGGGACCCGCTGCTGGAGCGCGACCAGAGCGGCCTGCTGCAGAAGCGCATGGACGAGGTCTGTGACGGGGAGCTGCAGAACTACAAGTACAACGGGGGCGCCTATACCCGGGAGCATTTCTTCGGCAAGTACCCGGAGCTGCTGGAGCTGGTGGCCGACCTGTCGGACGAGGACATCATGTACCTGAACAGGGGCGGTCACGATCCCTACAAGGTCTACGCGGCCTACGCGGCCGCCGCGGAGGAGCAGGAACGGCCAACCGTCATCCTGGCGATGACCGTGAAGGGCTACGGCACGGGTGAGGCGGGGGAGGCCAACAACGAAACGCACTCACTGAAAAAGCTTGATATGGACAGCCTGAAAGCGTTTCGCGACCGCTTTGCGATCCCCATTTCCGATGCCGAGCTGAAACACGTGCCTTATTACCGGCCCGCCCCGGACAGTCCGGAGCTGCGTTACATGCAACAGCGACGGGAGGCACTGGGTGGACCCATACCGACGCGGCGCCAGCAGATCGAGCTGCTGAGCACGCCACCCCTGTCCGCCTTCGGCAGCCAGCTCAAGAGCAGCGGCAAGCGCGAGGTTTCAACCACCATGGCGTTCGTGCGCATGCTCTCCACCCTGGTGAAAGACAAGGACATCGGCGAGCGGGTGGTGCCGATTGTGCCCGATGAGGCGCGCACCTTCGGCATGGAGGGCATGTTCCGCCAGCTCGGGATTTACTCCTCGGTAGGGCAGCGCTACACCCCCCATGATTCCGGCCAGATCATGTTTTACAAGGAGGACAAGAAGGGCCAGATACTCGAGGAGGGGATAAACGAGGCAGGGGCCTTCTCCGCCTGGCTGGCGGCGGCCACCTCCTACAGCACCAGTGCCTATCCGATGGTGCCCTTTTATATTTTTTACTCGATGTTCGGTTTTCAGCGTATCGGCGACCTGGCCTGGGCTGCGGGTGACAGCCAGGCGCGGGGCTTCCTGATCGGGGCGACGGCGGGTCGCACCACGCTCAACGGTGAGGGTCTGCAACACCAGGACGGCCACAGTCACCTGCTGGCAAGCACTATTCCCAACTGTGTCAGTTACGACCCGGCCTACGCCTACGAGCTGGCGGTCGTCATCCAGGATGGCCTGCGCCGGATGTTCCAGGAGGGGGAGAACCGGTTTTACTACATCACCACCATGAACGAGAACTACGTGCAACCGGACATGCCGGAGGGTGTCGAGGAAGGCATCATCGAGGGCGTCTACCTGCTCCGGCGCGCCCCCGCCCGCGACGGCCTGCGCGTACAGCTGATGGGAGCGGGAACCATCCTGCGTGAAGTAGAGGCGGCCGCATCCATCCTGGAAAAGGATTACCAGGTGGCAGCCGATATCTGGAGCCTGACCAGCGTCAACCAGTTGCAGCGCGAGGGCAAGTCTGCCCTGCGCTGGAACATGCTGCACCCGCTGGAAGAACCCAGGGTGCCCTACCTGACCCGCCAGTTGCAGGGCCAGGAAGGGCCGGTGGTCGTTGCCACCGATTACATCAAGGCCTATACCGACCAGTTGCGTGAGTTTGTACCCGGCCGTTACGTGGTGCTGGGCACGGATGGTTTCGGTCGTTCGGATACCCGCGACAAGCTGCGTAAATTCTTCGAGGTGAGTCGGGAGTACATCGTGATCGCCGCTCTCAAGGCGCTGGCTGATGACGGGAAATTCGAGCCCCAGCGGCTGGTCGAGGCAATGCGATCGCTGGGTATTTCGGCAGACAAGACCGACCCGCTGACGGCCTGAGGGCGAGGATAGAAACGTGTCGAAACAACAAGTGACTGTACCGGATATAGGTGGCGCTGAGGGCGCCGAGGTGATCGAAGTCCTGGTCGCCGTCGGGGACGAGGTGGCGGTCGACCAGGGGCTCATCGTGCTGGAGTCCGACAAGGCGTCCATGGAAATCCCGTCCACCGTGGCCGGCACGGTCGTTGAGCTGCTGGCGGCGACCGGGCAGCAGCTGGCCGAGGGCGCGCCGGTAGCTGTTATCGAGGTTGCACAACAGGGCGACCCGGCAGCGCAAGAGACCAGTTCCACCCCCGCAGCGGACGAGCCGGCAGATGCAGATGAAGTCCCCTCCGTCTCGGCCGGGGAAGCGGCAGCTGAATCGGCGAAACCGTCAGCCCCCGGTACCGGTTCGGAACAGACCGTCAGCGTGCCCGATATCGGCACCGACGAGGCCGTGGAATTGATCGAGGTCTGCGTCGCGGTAGGCGATACCGTCGCCGAGGGCGATTCACTGGTGGCGCTGGAATCGGACAAGGCCTCGATGGAAGTGCCCGCGCCCTTCGGTGGCGAAGTGGTGGAGCTGCTGGTGAAGACCGGTGACCAGGTAAGGCAGGGCGACAAGTTGCTGGTATTGCGCGGCGATGCGCCGGCAGTGGAACAGGTATCAGAGCCCGAATCTGCGCCCGCTCCCACGCCCGCGCCTGCCACCGCCCCCGAGCGCAAAACAGAAGCTGAGCCTGTCGCGGACGCACCGTCGGAAGTCAGGGAAGTTGCTGCTGGCGAGGCGTCGGGCACCTATGCCGGCCCCGCGGTGCGTAAACTGGCCCGGGAGTTCGGCGTCAGCCTGCAGCAGGTTTCCGGTTCGGGGCCGCGCGGCCGCATCCTCAAGGAAGACCTGCAGCAGTATGTGCAGAAAGCGCTGGGCAAGCAGCCTGCGGGGGCGGTCTCGGGAGCTGGAATACCGGCCATACCCGAGATCGATTTTGCCAAATTCGGGCCGGTGGAGCTTACACAGCGGAGCAAACTGGACAAGCTTACCGCGGCAAACATGCACCGCAGCTGGCTCAACGTGCCGCACGTCACCCAGTTTGATGAGGCTGATATCACCGCCCTTGAAGAATTTCGCGCGGGGCTCAAGCCCGAGGCCGAGCAGCGTGGCACCCGTCTTACCCCCATGCCCTTCATCCTCAAGGCCTGCGCCGTGGCCTTGCGTGACAACCCGAAATTCAACAGCTCCCTCACCGCCGGGGGTGAGCAACTGGCACAGAAAGGCTATATCCACATTGGCATGGCGGTCGACACCCCGGCGGGACTGGTAGTGCCGGTGATCCGGGATGTCGATAAGAAAACCATCTGGGAACTCGCCGCGGAGGTGCTGGCGCTGGCCGGAAAGGCGCGGGACCGCAAGCTGGGTCCCGGCGACATGCAGGGTGGCTGTTTCACCGTGTCCAGCCTCGGCAATATAGGTGGGAACGGCTTTACGCCGATCGTCAATGCGCCGGAGGTCGGTATCCTGGGCGTGTCGAAGGCGGCCATCAAGCCCGTCTGGGACGGTAGGGAATTCGCCCCCCGCAATATGTTGCCGCTCGCCCTTTCCTACGACCACCGGGTGATCAACGGCGGCGATGGTGGCCGCTTTATGACCCAGCTGGTGAGCTTGCTGGGGGATATTCGCCAGCTGCTGATGTAGGGCGCCGGCGATGCCCCTCCCGGGGGCGCGTTTGGCACGGAATCTGCTGTACCCTTGGCACTTGACCAATCAGAGGCTGGGGTGTGAGCGGGAAGTCCTTACCGGATGGCCTTGCGGCGTGGGAGAAAGCGTTTCTGGAGCAGCACCAGCTGCCGTTCGCCTACCTGCAGGATGCACAACGCTGGTTCGCACCACTGGCAAAAGCGCTGGCGCTGCACCACCGTGGTGCGGAATCTCCCGGGCCGGCGGTTGCGCGCAGGGCCACCCTGGTAGGGCTTAATGGCAGCCAGGGTTCGGGCAAGACCACCCTGTGTGCCTACCTGTGTGCCCTGCTGCAGGCCGAGTATGGGTTGCGCGCGATCGCGCTCTCGCTGGATGACTTCTACCTTACCCGCGCCGCGCGCAGGGAGCTGGGCGCATCGGTACATCCGCTGCTTGTCACCCGGGGCGTGCCCGGTACCCATGATATGGCGCTGCTGAACGGCACCCTGGATGCGCTGCTCGCACTCGAGGCCGGGGACGTGGCGAGTGTGCCGCGCTTTGACAAGGCCCGGGATGACCGCCGCCCGCCGGCTGACTGGGACAGGATCGAAGGCGGGCTCGATCTTGTGTTGCTGGAGGGCTGGTGCCTGGGCGCCAGGCCGCAAACCACGGCCCGGTTGCTGCGGCCGGTCAATGCGCTGGAATCCGACGAAGACCCGAACGCCTTCTGGCGAGAGTACGTGAACAACGCCCTGCGACGGGAATTCCTGCCACTGTACCAGCGTATCGACTGCTGGGTGATGCTGCAGGCGCCTTCCTTTGACTGTGTGTACCGCTGGCGCCTGGAGCAGGAACAGAAGCTGGCCAGGGCCACAGCCGGTGCGCAACAAGGGGTGATGAATGAGCGCCAGATCGCCCGTTTTATCGAGCATTACCAGCGGCTCACCGAGCACGGCCTGGCAACCCTGCCGCCCGCCGTCGACTACCTCTACACCCTCGACGACCGGCGCAGGATTATAGCCAGCCGGCCCGATTGGGAGCCCCACTCATGACCGGCTCCACTGAAACACTGCGGCTGGTGTTCACCGACCTGGATGGCTCCCTGCTGGATCATCATCACTACAGCTATCGCGATGCGCTGCCCCAGCTGCGCGCCCTGGAGCGGCTGGCGATCCCGGTGATTCCCGCGACCAGCAAGACGCGGTCGAGATCGAGCCAGCTGCGTGAGGAACTGGCCAACGAGCATCCGTTTATTACCGAGAACGGGGCGGCGGTGCTGATCCCGGTCGATTATTTTGCCGAGCAGCCGGCGGCTACCATCGAACGCGACGGCTTCTGGGTCAGGGAATTTTCCAGCCCCCGCAAACACTGGATCGATCTGCTGAACGGTATGAAGAGCCGCTTTGATGGGGAGTTCGATTATTTTTTCCAGGCGGGTACCGCAGGTATCAGCCGCATGACGGGTTTGCCCGCGGACAAGGCAGTGCGGGCAAACCAGCGGGAGTACAGCGAACCGGTACTGTGGCTCGGCAGCCCGCAGCGGAAGCTTGAGTTTATCGCTGCTCTTGAGTCCCGGGGTGCCTCGGTCCAGCAGGGAGGGCGTTTTCTCGCTGTTTCCGGCGATTGCGACAAGGGCAGGGCGCTGGTCTGGTTGCGCGGGGCCTACCTGCGGGCGACGCCGGGCCGGCCCTGTCATGAGCTGGCAGTGGGGGACAGCGGTAACGACTGCGCCATGCTGGAGGCGGCGGAGACAGCACTGCTGGTGCGCTCGCCGGTGCATGATTTCCCGGCACTCGAGCGCACCAGCGGGGTTATCTATAGCCGGGATTACGGCCCCGCGGGTTGGGCCGAGGGTGTAGCGCGCTGGTTGCAGCAGCATTCATAAGGCATCAAGAGGAAAGTTCATGGGCGATTTTTACCAGAACGGCATCATTACCACCTTGCACAACCTGTCCCAGCGGCCGGTTGAGGAACTGGAGCGCGAGCTGGTGACTTTTTCCCGCCAGCGCCGCATGGGCCTGATCCTGCCCTCGCTGTTTTCCGAGCTGCAGGGTGACGCCCTGCCGGGGATAGTGGACGAGTTGGTGCAGGTGCCTTACCTCGAGGAAATCGTCATTGGCCTGGACCGGGCTGACGAACAGCAGTACCGGGAGGCCCTGGCATTTTTTGGTCGCCTGCCCCAGGCGCACCGCGTGTTGTGGCACGACGGACCCCGTCTGCAGGCCCTCGATAAACAGCTGCAGGAGCTGGATCTCGCCCCGCGCGAGTTGGGTAAAGGGCGCAATGTCTGGTATTGCATGGGGTACACCCTCGCCTCCAACCGGTGCGAGTCGGTGGCCCTGCACGACTGCGATATTGTGACCTACCACCGGAGCCTGCTGGCACGGCTGATTTACCCGGTCGCCCACCCGCGCTTCAGCTATGAATTCTGCAAGGGTTATTACGCCCGGGTAGCCGGCGGCAAGATCAATGGCCGGGTCAGCCGACTGCTGGTGACCCCCCTGCTGCGGGCCCTGAAGAAAACCCTGGGCGACATGGAGTATCTCGATTACATGGACAGCTTCCGCTATCCACTGGCCGGGGAGTTTTCCTTTCGCCGCGATGTGCTCAACGACATACTGATCCCCAGCGACTGGGGCCTGGAGATTGGCGTGCTGTCCGAGATGTACCGCAACTACTCCAATAACCGTCTGTGCCAGGCGGATATCGCCGATATCTACGACCACAAACACCAGCAGCTGTCGGCGGATAATGACGACGCGGGGCTGTCGAAGATGTCCATAGACATAGCCAAGGCACTGTTTCGCAAACTTGCCACCCGCGGCATTACCTTCAACACGGAAACCTTCCGCTCCCTGAAGGCGACCTATTACCGCATCGCACTGGATTTTGTTGAAACCTATCACAATGACGCCGTGATTAACGGCCTCACCCTCGATATCCACAACGAGGAGAAAGCGGTGGAACTGTTTGCCGAGAACATCATGAAAGCCGGGGAGGCATTCCTGGCGCGACCGATGGAGCGCCCTTTTATTCCCAGTTGGAACCGGGTGATCAGCGCGATTCCGGATGTACTGGAGCAGCTGTGGGAAGCGGTCGCCGCGGACCACGCCGAGTTCAGCGCGTCCCCGGGAGGTGCCCGTGCTTCAGCAGGTTAATGAGCAACTGCTCCTGCGCGGCCGGGTCCAGCATCACCTGGAGATGATCTATCACGCCACTGCGCTGGACACACCGTTCGATGAGCTGGCCGATGAGTTGTTGGCGCTGATGCGCCTGGAGCCTGAAACCTCCCTCGCTCCCGGCCATGTCAACCACTGGAGCCAGCGCGATGTCATCGTAATCAGTTATGGCGACAGCTTCCTGCGGACAGGGGAAAAGCCCCTGGCCACCCTCAAGCGGTTTCTGGACGAGCACTGCCAGGGAATGCTCAGCGGCGTGCACATCCTGCCTTTCTACCCCTGGAGCTCTGACGACGGTTTTGCGGTACTGGATTACTCAAGCGTCAACGAGGCACTGGGCGACTGGTCCCTGGTGAGGGCCATCGCCGGGGATTACGACCTGATGGCCGACCTGGTCATTAACCACTGTTCGGGTCGCAGTCTCTGGTTTGAAAACTTCCTGCAGGGGAAATCCCCCGGGGCCGGCTATTTCTTTACCGCGTCTGCGCAGGACGATATCAGCCCGGTGGTGCGCCCGCGCACTTCACCGCTGCTGCGCGAAGTGGAAACACCGACGGGGACGCAACACGTGTGGTGCACGTTCAGCCATGACCAGGTGGACCTGGACTTTCGCAATCCCGAGGTGCTCAAGCAGTTTATCTCTATTTTGCGACTGTACCTCGATGAAGGCGTGCGAATTTTTCGCCTGGATGCGGTGGCTTTCCTGTGGAAGATAGCGGGGACCTCCTGCCTCAACCTGGAGGAGACCCACGAGGTGGTGCGCCTGCTGCGCACCCTGGTGGAACATGCCAGGAGCGATGCGATTGTTATCACAGAGACCAATATTCCCAACCGTGAAAACCTGTCCTATTTTGGCAATGCCAATGAGGCTCACTGTGTCTACAACTTTTCCCTGCCGCCGCTGCTGGTCAATACCCTCGTCACCGGCGACTGCAGTTACCTGAAGCGCTGGTTGATGAGCATGCCGCCGGCGCAGAACGGCACTGCCTATTTCAACTTTATCGCCTCCCATGACGGTATCGGCCTGCGCCCGGCCGAGGGCCTGCTGCAGGAGGAGGAAATCCGCACCCTGATCGCGACCATGGAATGCTTTGGCGGACAGGTCTCATACCGCGCGCTGGAAGACGGCCAGCGCAAACCCTACGAAATCAATATCTCCCTGTTCGACGCCCTGCAGGGCACCACGGCGGGCCCGGATGAATGGGCCCTGGAACGATTTATCTGCGCCCACGCAATCATGCTCGGCCTGGAAGGTATCCCGGGGATCTATGTGCACAGCCTGCTGGCAACGCGCAACGACCACCAGCGGGTCGAGAATACCGGTCATTACCGCGCGATCAACCGGCACCAGTGGGATTTTGACGCACTTGAAAATGTGCTCGCAGACCAGCACTCAATGCATCACAGGGTATTTGCCCGGCTCAGGCAGTTGCTGGCGATTCGCCGTGCCCAGGCCGCATTTCACCCCAATGCCACCCAGTTCACCCTGCACCTTGGCACGGCACTGTTCGGTTACTGGCGCCAGAGCCTGGACCGGCGCCAGTGTATTTTCTGTATCAGCAATATCAGCCCGCAACCACAGGCGCTCGCCTTGTCCGATGTCAACCTTACCGATAACGAGCAGTGGATCGACCTGCTCGGAGAGACGCAGGTCGACAGTAAAGCGGAGGTGCTGGAGTTACAGCCATACCAGAGTGTATGGCTGAGTAATGCGCCGGGTTACGGGCTGGTGCCCACCGGCGCCTGAGCTTATTTGTTGCCGGCGGGCGCGGTCACGCTGCGCTCGTCGCTCCAGCCCCAGTGTCGCGCTATGCCGTTGCGCAGGCTGGCAGTGTCCTGCACAGCACTGACTGGCCACAGCCCGGGCCGGAGTCGGTTCAGGTCTGCCAGGGAGCAGGGCGCCCAGCCGGCGTCGCGTAGCGCGTGAATGAATTTCAGGGTGCGAAAGGCGTCAAACCACTGGTGGAACTGGCGCAGGAACTGCTCGGGTGATCTGCCCTGGCGGCGGCAGTGGGCGAGGGCGGCGGTAAGTCCCATTGCCTCCAGCGTGAGAACGCAGGCCCGGGCCAGTTCCGGATCGATGCCGGCGCGGGCCAGGAATTGCGGCAGGTCGGCAAGGGCGGCCTGCTGCAACAGCGGGGCCGCCGCCAGCACACCCCGCAGGCCTTCGTAACAGGCTGGATGATAGAACAGGGGAACCCCGGCGGGGCTTGCAGCGGCGCTGATCCTGGCCACCGCCGGACCGGTGCCAAAGGGGACCCGGCGGGATTCGCGGGATTCCAGCTCGATGCAGGCGCCCGCAAGGCGTACCACCGGCCCGGTCTTGGCCAGTTTGTTGAGCAGGTAAAAGTCCTCGCCACCGGCGCGTTTGGGAAAGCCGCGCACCGCGGCATAGGCTTCGGTCGTCACCGCCAGGCAACTGCCCAGGCTGTGCCAGGCATAGGGTGATCCGGCAAACTCCAGTCCCAGCACGTGGTGGTGCAGGCGCAGTTCATACAGGGAGGTAGCCGCATTGCAGGCCTCATCCGTCCCCGCGACATGCCGGAAGGGGTAGCACGCGGCCACCGCTGGGGCCGGCGCGGATTCCAGCCTGTCGAAGTAATCTTCCGGCAGGCGCGCATCCCCGTCGGTGCTGCAGATCCAGCGGCTGGCGATAACACCGTCGCTGATCCACTTGTACGCGATGTCACAACCGACCTTGCGCGCCAGCCCGACCCCCTGTGAGGCGGGTACGGGGCCGCTCAACCTGTCCAGGTCGTGGCAATAAAGGTCGACCTGCGGGGCCAGGCGCAGCAGGGCATCGTTCCCGTGCTGCTGCAGCGGTGCGAGCGCAGTGCGCAGCGCACTGTTGGCCAGCGGGTCGGGATCCGAATCCGGGTGGTTGAGCACCAGGATTACCAGTATCCGGCCTCTGCCGGCGGACAGGGATGCCAGGCGCTCCAGCAGTTCCGCTGGTTCCCGGTAGGCGGGGATGACGAGTAGCTTGTCCCAGGGTGTGGGCGATCCCGGGCAGTCGGGCAAGGCCGGTTCGATATGGCGCTGCAGGTAGCGTTGGCGAGCGAGCGCGACGGACATGGGACGCCTCAGGTCAGCACTAGTGCAGTGCCGCCTGTATCGGCAGGCCCGCCACGATGGCCGCCTCGATATCCAGCAACTCGTCCCAGCGCGCCGCGATGGTCTGCTGCTCCAGGTACAGCCCCGCCAGTTGCAGGAACAGTTCGTAGTGGCGCTCTTCCGAGCGGGCGATGGACTGGTAGAATTTTTTCAGCCCGCCGGCGGGTAGTGCCGCGGCCACGAGGGCAAAACGTTCGGCCCCGCGGGCCTCGATGATGCTGGCGGTCAGCAGCCTGTCCAGCAGGTAGACCTCGCGCCCCTTGCGGATGTGTTCGCGCAGGGCGAGCACGTAGTGATCCTTGCGATCCGCGGCCGTGTGCAGGCCGCGCCGGTGTATCCATTTCACCACCTCGCGGTAGTGGGTCAGCTCCTCCACCGCCAGGTCCGCCATGGCGGCCACCAGTTCCACCCTGTCAGGGTAGTGGGACAGCATGGAAATGGCCATGCCAGAGGCCTTTTTTTCCGCCGCGGCGTGATCCAGCAGGAAGCTGTCGAAATCCGCCATCACCGCCTCAGTCCAGGCGGCGGGCGTGGCATGGCGCAGGGGGGATTCGGGCATGGGGGCGCGGGCAGTTTTCATCAGGGCCGGTATTGAACTGCAACTGGGCGAGCAACACAAGCCGCCCGCCCCGCGCTTGCCGCCTCGCCGGGGCGATATGCTAGACTTGCCGATCGTCATTCGGGTCCGGCCGGGCAGCCGTGCCGGCATATGTTGCCCAACCCGACTACTTCCCACATCCAGGAATAACGAGCCAATGATAATCAAGCCACGCGTTCGCGGATTTCTCTGTATTACCACTCACCCGGTTGGCTGCGAGGCCAACGTGAAACGCCAGATCGACTACGTAAAGTCCCGGGGACCCATCGCGAACGGGCCGAAGCGGGTGCTGGTGATCGGCGCGTCCACCGGTTACGGCCTGGCCTCGCGCATCACCGCCGCGTTCGGGGCAGGGGCCTCGACCCTGGGGATCTTCTTTGAAAAGGAGGGCAGTGAAACCAAGCCGGGCACAGCGGGCTGGTACAACAGCGCAGCCTTTCACAAGTTTGCGGAGGCGGACGGTCTGTATGCCAGGAGCATCAACGGCGACGCCTTCAGTGACGAGATCAAGCAGAAAACCATCGACACCATCAAGGCCGACCTGGGCCAGGTGGACCTGGTGATTTACAGCCTGGCGGCCCCGCGCCGGCAGCACCCGGTGACGGGGGTGGTGTACAACTCCACGCTCAAGCCGATCGGTGCCCCGGCCACCCAGAAGGGTGTGAATACCGACAAGGAAGAGGTACAGGACTTCCACCTGGAGGCCGCCACCCAGGAAGAGATCGACAATACCGTGGCAGTCATGGGCGGTGAAGACTGGCAGATGTGGATAGAGGCACTGGACGAGGCCGGCGTGCTGGCGGACGGCGCCAAAACCACGGCCTATACCTATATTGGCGAAAAACTCACCTGGGATATCTACTGGCACGGCACCATCGGTGCGGCGAAAAAGGATCTGGACAAGCGGGTGGTGGACATCCGCAAGCGCCTGGCGGCGAAGGGAGGGGACGCCCGGGTATCCGTGCTCAAGGCCGTGGTCACCCAGGCCAGTGCCGCCATACCGGCGATGCCGATCTACCTGGCGCTGTTGTTCAAGGTGATGAAAGAGCAGGGGGTGCACGAAGGCTGTATCGAGCAGGTGGACGGCCTGTTCCGGGAATCACTGTACGGTGATCATCCCCACCTCGACGAGGAGGGGCGCCTGCGGGCGGACCGCAAGGAACTGGACCCCGCTATCCAGGCTGCCGTGGGGGAACTGTGGGAGCAGATCAACACCGATACCCTGCGCGAGCTGTCGGATTTCGTCGGCTACAAGCGCGAGTTCCTCCAGCTGTTCGGTTTCGAGGTGGACGGCGTGGACTACGAGGTCGACGTGAATCCCGACGTCCCCATCGCGAACCTGGTCTGAGGCCATGCTGGAGCACGGCGTACCGTTTCGCCTCAACAGCCGGGTGCGGCGGCTGGTGGCACCCAACCCGGGAGTGATGACAGGGCCCGGCACCAATACCTACCTGCTGGGGGACGCAGAGGTCGCGGTACTGGACCCCGGCCCCGCAATACCCGCGCATATCGATGCCATCCTGGCTGCCGCAGGCGATCGCATCCGCTGGATTGTCTGCACCCACACCCACCCGGATCATTCGCCCGCCTGGCAGGCCGTGGCCCAGGCGACCGGGGCCGCGGTGATCGGTGCGCGGCCGGCTGACGATATGTTCCAGGACGACACTTTCAGCCCCGACCGGGAGGTGCAGCACGATGATGTGCTGGCAACAGGCGAATTCACGTTGCGGGCGGTGCACACACCGGGCCATGTGAGCAACCATTTCTGTTTCTTCCTGGAGGAGGAGCAGATGCTGTTCGCCGGCGATCACATCATGAATGGTTCCACCGTGGTGATCATTCCCCCCAGCGGCGACATGAAGGCCTACATAGAGTCCCTGCAACTGCTGCAGCGCTACCCGCTGAAGTTCATCGCTCCCGGGCACGGTGAGGTCATGGAGGACTCCCGCGCCGTGGTGGAATGGCTGGTCAACCACCGCCTCAAGCGAGAGGACAAGGTGGTCCGCGGTCTGCAGCAGCTGGGCCGGGTGCCGGTGGGCGACCTGGTGCGGGTGGTATACGACGACGTCGACACCAGCCTGCACAAGATGGCCAGGCTCTCCCTCGCGGCACACCTCATCAAGCTGCAGCACGAAAACCGCGCCCGCCACCACCCGGCGGATGACAGCTGGGAACTATTTGAAATCTAGCGTGCAGTATCGCCGCGCGGACGGTCGATGAAACTGGTCTTTACCCATCCGGGCCATATCGTTGTGGCACAGGCGCGCGCCTGCCTGGAACTGGCCGGGGTAAAATGCGCCATGCGCAACGAGTACGCGGCCGGCGCCATGGGCGAACTCGCCCCCATTGATGTCTGGCCCGAGCTGTGGATATTGCGCGACCGGGACTATGAGCGCGCGACACTGCTGCTGGCGCAATCCCGCGCGGAGATCCAGGAAGATGAGTGGCACTGCCCTCACTGCGGTTCGCTGAGTCCGGCCACCTTTGAGGTGTGCTGGCACTGTGCCGGCGAGCGTTCGCTCGCCTGAGTAATCAGGGGCTGGCCTTGCGATCAGCTGCGCGCGACTCCACAAAGGTTTTGTGGTGCTCCGCGAGTTCGCTTATCTCCCTGCGATAACGTTCATACCCGCCGGTGTCGGGCGTGCAGTAGTTCCAGTTCTTGTAGAGGCTGGTGAGCCTGGTAAAGAAATCACGGGCGCTCTCGCGCTCGGTAAAATCGTAATTGTTGTCAATCAGGCCCTTGAGGAAACGGAAGCTTTCCGCCTGTCTCTGCCTGGGCATGGAGGCATCTACCGGATCGAACGCATCCTGCTGCAGGAAAACCATGTCGAGCAGCACCGACTTTTGCCACTTGACGTAGTCCTCCAGGGAAATGCCTTCCTCCCCTGTCACCTGCATCATGCGATAGATAGAGTCTCCCTCAAACAGTAGTTCATGCATATCCTTGACTATCGCTACCCAGTCTTCACCCATATTCTCGTTGAACCACCCCTCCAGCTGGCCCAGGTAACGGGACCAGGAGATCAGCGGGTCAATCGCCGGGTAATAGCGCCGGTAGGCGCGCTCGGATGACAGGCCCAGGAAGGTTTTTACCGTTGACAGGGTTGCCTGGGTGACCGGTTCCTCAAAATTGCCTCCCGCAGGAGACACGGTGCCAATCAGGGTGACGCTGCCCACGTCGCCATCGGGGGTGCGCATCAGCCCGGCGCGCTCGTAAACATTGCGGATCGAGGAGTCGAGGTAGGCGGGAAACGCCTCCTCTCCGGGAATCTCCTCCATCCGGCCCGACGTTTCGCGCATCGCCTGGGCCCAGCGCGATGTCGAATCGGCGATGCACAGGACGTGATAGCCCATCTGGCGGTAGTACTCCGCCATTGTCAGGCCGGTATAAATGGATGACTCCCGGGCGGCAACAGGCATGGAAGAGGTGTTGCACACGATGATAGTGCGGTCCATCAGCGAGCCGCCGGTGCGCGGGTCCTCCGTTTCCGGGTACTCCTTGATGGTCTCGACCACTTCTCCGGCGCGCTCCCCACAGGCGATGATAATGACCACATCGATGGTTGAGTGGCGCGCGATACAGCTTTGCAGTACGGTCTTTCCCGCACCGAAGGGGCCGGGTATGCAGCCGGTGCCTCCACGGGCTATCGGCAGGAAGGTATCGATAATGCGCTGGGTCGTGGTGATGGGTTCCATCGGATACAGGCGTTCGGCAATCCGTCGCTTGAACATGGCGCGGGGAATCGGTTCCCGCACCGCCCAGCGCTGCATCATTGTCAGTTCGCGCTGCTGTCCGTCGGCGCGCTCTATTCGGGCCACGGGCTCATCAACGGTGAAACTGCCGCCGCGAATCCAGCTGACCTCGACCGGCTCGATCTCATCGAAAGGCACCATGATCCTGTGCGCGAAGGGTCCCTCTGCCACCGACCCCAGCGCCTGCCCGGCGACGAGCCTGGCGCCAACTTTTACGCCGGGTTCGAATTTCCATTTCTTGCTGTGATCCAGGGCATTGACTTCCACCCCGCGCGGCAGGAAAAAGCCATACGAATCGGCCAGCGCCGTCAGCGGCATCTGCAGCCCGTCAAAGACCTGCCCCAGCATGCCCGGCCCCAGCACTACCGAGAGCATGGCCCCGGTGAGTTCCACCTCGTCGCCCACCTTGACGCCGGATGTGTCCTCGAATACCTGCATGTCGGCACTGTCGCCCTGGACACGCAGGACCTCGGCTTTCAGGCGTTCCTCACCCACCAGGATGTAGCCGACCTCGTTCTTCATCACCGGAACCCGGCTCACGTCGATGGTAACCAGACTTTCCTGGACTCCGATGATAGGCGCCCGGGCCAGTCGTCCCTCAGGCGAAGAGCTTTTGTTGCTCACTAGTGACCTCCGCAACCAATTCCTGAAACCTCAGTTTGCCCGACTCCGCATTGTAAGAGAGCCATCGTTGTAAAATATCCCAGCGAAAGACAAACGCGATCACCGGCTCAAACCCGAAGGGCGAGCGTTCCGCTATGCGGCCCAGGCGGGACCACACCGCGTTCATCAGCAGCCGCTCGAGCTCCAGCGCCGCACCGTCCTCGAGCAGGCTCGCAGCCTCCGTGATCCATGGCAGCAGGTGGCCGAGTCCGAGGTCCGGGCTGTCCCAGGACGCGGTCATCAGGTTGAGCCACGGACCGACGCCCCAGATCTCATCAGGCTCAGGCGCTGCCAGCCCCAGGCGCTGCCGGCGCAGTGCCACCAGGGCAGTGCGCTGGGCCATCCGGTATTCCACAAATTCGCGCAGGGACGGGTCGGCAATACCCGGCATCAGCTTGCGGTACCTGTCCGCCACCTGCTCATTGGTGCGGGTGATCGGCTGCCGTTGCCAGTTCACCAGGTCCTGCGCGTGACGCAACTGCAACGCGTGCTCCGGGGTGAGCATGCTGAGTCGCTGGTCCAGCTGCTTGCGGCTCAGGGGCAGCCAGGCTGCGCCTTCGAAATAGGGCAGCAGCGGCAGGCTGGCAACAAGGGTGTAGTAAGTGGTTCCGGGCATAATACTACCCGGTCCCCTCGAGGATACCCCGGTAGCGCGGCAGTAAATGTTTCAGCAGCAACTTCGATATCGCCTCGTCAGTCAGGTCGAATTCCAGGTTATCGCCCACAACCCGGACACGCGCCCCGCCGGATACCTCGCTCGACGGGATGATCTCCACGCCCTCGCGCAGCATCGCGTGGCTGATACCCAGCACGGCCCTGCGCATGACCTCGTCAAGCTCGGGGTTTTCTGCCTCACGACCGACCAGCAGATCCGATACCAGTATTTCCAGCTTCTGATCGCGCGGGTATTGCTCGGCCACCTGGCCGGCCAGCACCATGATCAATGCGCGCATATAACTGCCGTCATAGGTCACCGGCTCAACCAGCCGCTTGACGTGGCTTTCAAAGGCGGCGATGACGGCAGCTTCCAGTTCAAGCCGGGTATCGCGCGCCGCCAGCTTCAGTGCTTCGAGCGCCGCGTGACGATAGGATTCAATTTCGACAGAAGCCTTGCGCCGGGTCGCCTCGGCTTCGGACTGCGCCTCGGACAGCAGCTGCGCCGCAGCGCGCCGCGCTTCGGCCATGATCTCATCGGCTTTCTGGGTGCCGGCCTGAACGCCGTCGTCGCGGATCCGTGCGATCAGATCCTGTACCCCGGATGCCTGCGGCGTCTCATTTGCCATGTCTCAGCCCTCCATTCCCGGCACGGAACCTGCCAGGACCAACGCGAATACAAAGGCGAACACCGCAAAACCCTCGACCACAGCAGCCGGCGCGATCGAGATACCGAAAACCTCGGGTTTACTCTTGGATGCATTGATGGCAGCCGCGCATGCAGACCCCTGGGCAAAACCGCTGATCATCAGGGCGATCCCGGCAAGGATGCCAATCGCGAAGATGCCCGGGGCATTTTCACGGGTTACCCCCACGTTCAGCGTCAGCATCACGACGATGCCATAGATTGTCTGTGAGGAGGGCATGGCCGAGACGCCTATAAACCGGCCGTAGCCACTCTCTACCTCCAGTAACGCCCCGCAGGCGGCCATGCCACCGCGCGCGACGCCCACCATGCTGCCGACGGCGCCCAGTGCCAGCGGGGCGTAAACCCCGACCCAGCCCAGTGCCAGAATAAAATCGTCCACTAGTTACTCTCCTTTTTATCAAAGGGGCGATAGGGAAAGCCATCATCCCTAACGCCCCATTTAAAGAATTCGATGACATTGAGCCTGAGTCCGTGGATAAAGCCGCTGGATACACTCAGCAGGAAGTTAAGGCTGTGACCCAGCACCAGAATCAACAGTGCGAACAGGAAGCCCAGCCCTGGCATCGCCTCGCGGACGTCGAGGGCCATGTCGTTGAAGGCCATGGCCAGGGATGCGGAGGCAAGTCCCAGGGCGAAAAGGCGCAGGTAGCTCAACACGTCGCCAAAAGCGCCACTGACACCGGTGAGAGCCGTCAGGCCCGTGAAGCAGCGTTTCAGCGGCTTTTGCCCATAGCCTGAGAACCCCACCACGCCCAGCAGCCCGAGGCACATCAGTCCTGCCCCGCCATAGACCAGCCCGTCATTGGCCAATTGCATGCCACCCCAGGTGGCAAGTCCCCCGAGGATCGCACAGGCCCACCCCAGCGGGGGGATACGTTGTGGCCAGGCCGGGTAACGCAGGGCGTCCATCAGGTTGGCATAGGCAAGATGAGTGGAGCCGATAACAACGGACAGTGCCATCATGACCGAGAAGTCCCCGAGGTCCAGCACATGCAGGTGACCCAGCAGGGAACCCTCTGGTGGTGTCAGGCCAAAATAACTGCCGGCCAACACTCCGTATACGGCCGTTGCGCCGGCCAGCGCCAACAGCATGACCCGCCAGCGACGCCCCGCCTCGGAAGCGGCCAGCCGTTTGCGGTAAAGCAGCACGATGCCCGCGAGCAGGGCGGCGTAACCCGCATCGGCCACGATCATGGCAAAAAACAGGGCAAATGACAGGAATACCACCGACGAGGGATCCCACAGCCAATAGGACGGCGTCATGTAGAACGCTACCAGGTCTTCTCCCGCGCGCAGGGGCGCCGCATTATTGAACAAGGTCGGGGGTTGTTCCGCCGCATCCGGCTGCGTTACCTCCAGGGCCAGTGTCTGGGCCCTGGCAAAGGCCTGAAGTTCAGCCATGCGGTCGCGGGGAACCCAGGCCTGCAGCGCATAGAGCGGGTCGGCAATGGCCGTTTGCGCCGCTGCCTGCGCCCTGGCTGCGCGGTCCTCAAGGCCGTCCAGCGCGCGCGCGAACAGCGTGCACCAGCGCGACAGGGCGATCCGCTCCGCCTCCACATCCTCAAGTCCGGATTCGACCTCCTCCAGCTCCTCGATCAGCCTGGGTCGCGACACCGAGCCCGTATGCAGGCGGGGCACGGGCATATCCTCCGGTTCCTCACCCGCCACCACGACAACGTAGCAGAAACGCTGGTCCTGGTGAGTCATTTGCCAGCGCCGTCCGGGGATCGCGACCTCCGGCATCAGGTGGTGCGGTACGGTATAAAACCAGAGCCGGTTGCCCCCCAGCTGCTCCACTGAGGGAAACTCGAAATCGCCCCAGGCCGCAAGGTTGTCGATGCGGGTAGAGATGAAATCCCGCCGATTGCGCAGTTCGAACAGGCGACGCTGCAGGTCAAGCGCCTGCTTCTGAACGCGGGCGGCGTCAAAATGCTTCGGGTTTGTTGCCTGCCGACGCCGTGGCGAGGCGCTGGCAATGAAGTGCAGCGCCTCGCGGGCGTTTTTGGAAGGTCCCGCGCCTTCGAGCGCCTTGCCCTCCGGGGTCAGCGGGATCAGGTGCAGGCAGCCCAGGTTCTGCAGCCCGGTGAGCACCTCGCTCTTGTTGTCCCGGTGTCCTACCAGTGTGACCTTATCCAGTGCGGCAATACTCATTAGTCGGTACCGCCCTGTAACAGCGCATCGCGCTGACGGGCCTGTTTGGCCTTGGCGATCTTCGAGCGCACCACCGCGGCGCGCTCGGCATCGCCGAGAAATATCTGGATGCGCTGGATGTTGCGCCGGGCGGTGGGGATCAGGATCTTCTCGAACAAATTGACGCGCTGGGTCACGCGCTTCTCCTGGTATTCGATAATCCTGACCCGCTCGGAGGCAACCAGCACCCGGGTGCGCTGTTCCGCCGCGTCCTTCAGTCGCTGCACGAGCACGTCGACCCAGGCCGGCTTGGCCAGCAGCGAATAGTCGGCCACGGTACAGTGAATGCTTTTCAATAACGGCAGCCGCACGCCGACCACATTTTCCTGGACCAGCTCGAAATCCGTCATTTTTACCAGGCCGCTGAGCTCGATGTCCGGGTTTGCCAGCATCGGTAACTGCTTGCCGATATTACTTTCAAGTGCCTCGACCGCCTGCCGGGCCTGGGCCAGCTCCTGCCTGGCCCTGGCCAGCTCGACACTCAGCTGGCGCCGCTTCAGGTCGAGCGAGGGCAGGGTGCGTTCATACAGCTTGAGCTGGCTGCGCTCCTGCGCCAGGGCACTCTTGCTGAGCTTGAGTTTGGCCATGGCTGTTACCCGGCCGCCGCGGTTTGTTGCCCGGTGGAATCATCCCCGGCCTGGCTCGAGGGGTAATAGCGATCGATCAATTCCTGTTTCATCAGCAATTCCTGGGGCTCGAAACACTCGGCGAGGGTCTGCCAGGCGAGATCCAGGGCTTTCTCCAGCGGCATCGACACCTCTATGCGCATGAAGCGGTCGTAGAACAGCTTGCCGAATCGCAGCAGCTTGTGATCGAAGTCTGAAAGCTCGAAAGACATTTGCTGCTTCTGCTCGGCCTCCTTGGCATTCGAGTAGAAGCGCACCATGGTCGTCATAATCTGGCTGTGGTCTTCCCGGGTTACCTTGCCGACCACGTGCTGCTTGAGCCGTGACAGCGAACCAAAGGGATCTATCACGCCGTCGTGCAGGTAAAACTGGCCCTCTGTGATATAGCCGGTGTTGTCCGGCACCGGGTGGGTAACATCACCGCCGGGCATGGTGGTGACAGCGAGAATAGTGACCGAGCCCGCACCCTTGAAGTCACAGGCTTTTTCATAGCGCTTGGCCAGCTGGGTGTAGAGGTCTCCCATGTAACCGCGGGTGGCGGGGATTTTTTCCTGGGCGACGCCGACTTCCTTCATCGCATCGGCATAGGCGGTCATATCGGTAAGCAGCACCAGTACACGCTTGCTCTCTTCCACCGCAAACTTTTCAGCGACAGCCAGGGCCATGTCGGCGATGTTCAGGCGTTCAACGATCGGGTCGGAGGCCTGGTTGACGTACATTACTGTGCGATGGAAGACCCCGTGTTCCTCAAACTGGGTCCGAAAGAAGTGGTAGTCGTCGAAGATCAGTCCCATCCCGCCGAAAACGACGATATCGGCATCGGCCTGGAAGCCGATGCGAGCCAGCAGTGCGTTGAAGGGTTCCCCCGCGACCGAGAAAATCGGAATCTTCTGGCTTTCGACCAGGCAGTTGAACAGGTCGATCATCGGCACTTCCGTCTCGATCATGTTCGAGGCCAGCACCCGCATGGTCGGGTTGACTGTGGGGCCGCCAACATTGATGCGCGGGTCGTGATTCAGTTCCGGTCGACCATCGATTGGCTCCCCGGCGCCATTGAAAATCCTGCCCAGGACATTTTCCGAGTAGGTCACCTGCAGGGGCAGCCCGGTAAAGCGCACCCTGGCGCGGGTGGACAGTCCCTTGCCGCCGGTAAAAACCTGCAGGCTGGCGATATCACGGTCCACACCCACAACCCGGGCGGTACACGCGATGCCATCGACATTCTCCACAATGGCCAGGTCCCCCAGTGCCGCCCTGTCGGTTCTGACCCGGATCATATCTCCTATGATTTCCAGAATTCCGGTAGTCCTGACCAGATCCTGCAAGTCATTTGCTGGCGGGATTGTTTCCATGGGTTTGTCCCTGACACTGCGGCGTTCTGAGCAAATTAGTCGAAGTGGAGATAACAGGCAATTGATCTTTCTCATCTAGTACGCAGGTTTCCGCGCCGTGGCACAATACCGGGGTCGATAACCGAGCTACCCGGGTCGAGGGCAGGTGCCCTCGGGCAGGTGTGGCAGCATCCCTTTGCGGGACGCGCAACAGAAAGGCGGAACAGGATGTCAGTAAGTTCTGTGACAGGACATCACACCCATGCGCGTTGACCGGGACGGACAGGAAAGCGTTTCCCGCCTGCCTTCAGCCATCTGGGCCCTGGGCTTCGTCAGCCTGCTCATGGACGTTTCCTCGGAGATGGTGCACAGCCTGTTACCGGTCTTTCCTGGTGACCGCTGTCGGCACCAGTGCCCTGGTGGTGGGGGTCATCGAGGGCCTGGCCGAGGCATTGGCGCTCATCGTGAAAGTATTTTCCGGTGTGCTCAGCGACTACTGGGGCAAGCGCAAGGGTCTGGCGGTGCTCGGCTATGGCCTGGGCGCCCTGAGTAAACCCCTGTTCGCCCTGGCGCCGGGCGCAGGCATGGTGCTGGCGGCGCGGCTGATCGATCGCACCGGCAAGGGTATCCGCGGTGCGCCCCGGGACGCCCTGATAGCCGATATCGCCCCGCCGGCCATGCGCGGCGCGGCATTCGGCCTGCGGCAGTCGCTCGATTCGGTGGGCGCATTCCTCGGTCCGCTTGTCGCGGTGGGGCTCATGCTGTTGTGGGCCAACGATTTCCGGGCGGTATTCTGGGTGGCGGTAATCCCGGGAGTGCTCGCCGTGGTGGTGCTGGTGCTGGGCGTAAAGGAACCGGACCACCCGCACGCCGGCAGGGGCGTCAACCCCATCAGGCGGGAGAACCTGCGTCGCCTGTCGCGGCCCTACTGGACCGTGGTGGCACTTGGGGGGCTGTTTGCGCTGGCGCGTTTCAGCGAAGCCTTTTTGCTGCTGCGGGCCGAGCAGGGCGGGCTCTCTCTCGCCTGGATACCCCTGGTGATGGTAGTGATGAACCTGGTGTACTCCGCCTCCGCCTACCCGGTGGGGCGACTGGCGGACAGGATGAGCCATACCTCACTGCTGGCCATGGGCCTGCTGGTGTTATTGCTGGCCGATCTCGTACTCGCCTTGAGCGATCACTGGACCGTGGTGATGCTGGGTGTGGCCATCTGGGGGCTGCACCTGGGGATGACCCAGGGGCTGCTGGCCGCCATGGTGGCCGATGCGGCGCCGGCAGACCTGCGCGGCACCGCCTTTGGCGCATTCAATCTGGTCTCGGGGTGTGCCCTGCTGGTCGCCAGTGTGGTGGCCGGATTGCTGTGGGACAGCTTCGGGGCCGCCGCTACTTTCCTGGCGGGTGCCGGCTTTTGCTGTCTCACCCTGCTGTGTCTACTATGGCTTAAACAAATGGGCGATAATCACGCACCCTGAGGGGCGCCAGCATGCACTCGATAATAAGGAGGATGTAACAATGAACGGCCTGATGATGAACGTACACCTGTCTGTCACTTCCATCATGGAGCACGCTGAGCGTGTCAATGGCACGACCGAGATCGTCTCGGTTACCCGTGACAATCCGCGCCACCGCTACACCTATCGGGACGCATTCCAGCGGACTCGCCAGTTGGCCAACAGCATTGCCGACTGGGGCCTGGCCCGGGGCGACCGCATTGCCACCCTGGCCTGGAACGACTATCGCCATTTCGAGACCTACTATGCGGCAGCCTGCAGCGGCTACGTGTGCCACACCATCAACCCCCGCTTGTTTCCCGAGCAGGTGGCCTACATTATCAACCACGCCGAGGACCAGTACGTATTTTTTGATCCCGATTTTCTGCCCCTGGTGGAGGGCGTGGCGCCCGAATGTCCCGGGGTGAAGGGCTGGATCGTTCTGACCAGTGAGGAGCATATGCCCGAGACCAGCCTGGCCAATGTGCTGTGCTACGAGACCCTGGTAGCCGCCGGCGATACCTCATTCGAATGGCCGCAGCTGGATGAAAACGCCGCCTGCGCCCTGTGCTACACCTCGGGCACAACCGGCAACCCCAAGGGCGTACTGTATTCGCACCGCTCCACCATGCTGCACGCCTACGCCACCATGATGCCGGACGCCATGGGCCTTGCGAGCAGCGACGTGGTGCTGCCCATCGTGCCGATGTTCCATGTCAACGCCTGGGGAACGCCGTATTCCTGCCCCATGGCGGGCGCCAAGCTGGTGTTCCCGGGGAACAAGATGGGAGACGGCGAGACCCTCGCAGCGCTTATCAACGAGGAGGGCGTTACCATGTCGGCCGGTGTGCCCACTGTCTGGCTGGGGCTGCTGGCCTACCTCAAGTCTTCCGGCCAGCGGGTCGACTCCCTGCAGCGGATCATCGTCGGCGGTGCTGCCTGCCCCCTGTCCATCATGGAAGACTTCGACCTGTACGGGGTGGAAACCCGGGTCGGTTGGGGTATGACCGAGATGAGCCCCCTGGGTAGTGTCAACAGCAGTCCCTCCAGTCGCGAAAAGTACAGCGATGAGGAGTTCGCCAAACTCCGCTTGAAGGCGGGGCGCCCCATCTTCGGGGTCGAGATGAAAATCGTCAGCGACAGCGGCGAGGAACAGCCCTGGGACGGCGTCGCCTTCGGCTCACTGAAGGTGCGCGGGCCCTGGATCTGTTCCAACTACTTCAAGCTGGACGGCTCCGATGCGCACGCCGAGGAGGGCTGGTTCGAGACCGGGGACGTGGCCACCATCGATCCCGACGGCTTCATGGCTATCACCGACCGCACCAAGGACGTGATCAAGTCCGGTGGCGAATGGATTTCCTCCATCGAGGTGGAGAACGTGGCCACCGACCACCCGAAGGTGGCAGAAGCGGCTGTGATCGGTCATTTTCACCCCAAGTGGAGCGAGCGGCCCCTGCTGATCGTGGTGCGCAACAGCGACGGCCAGGACCTCACCGCCGAGGAAATGCTGGCCTGGTTCGACGGCAAGATCGCCAGGTGGTGGACACCGGAGGCGGTGGAATTCGTCGACGAGTTGCCCCACACGGCGACCGGCAAACTGCAGAAGGTTACCCTGCGGGAGATGTTCAAGGACTATTCGTTTCCGGGGTAGCAGCACCGGACGAGACCGCGTTACTTTGTGATACCCATCACAGAGTGACACGGCAGTGCTGGCAACAGCCTCTACCGTCTGTGATACGTTTTGACGGGTGCGCCTCAGGGGGCGCTCCAAGCGGGGCCACAACATGACTGTGTACGGCCGAGCTGCACTCACCGCGCCTGCCCCGCTTGCTTTCCTCTCCCCATCGATTTGCTGCTTACGCGATGCACAGGGCGCGGCGTCGCGCTGTCCGCACTATTCTCTCGGGGCTTGTGCTGCCAGGCTGCAATATTTTGTAATTCGTAAAATAAATTAAAATAAATTACGAATAACTATTCTAAAATACGTTATTGCTGGTTATTATGGGGGCCAAACCGGTTGAAATTGCGTTTCAGGCCCCGATTATGCCCACAGAGCATTACCAGCCCAGAACCCTGCCCCAGGTCGTTGCGGATGCGGCCGCCGCCTACGGTGACCGCCTGGCGATCACTGACGGGGCGCTGACGCTCAGCTACGCGGAACTGGACGCGGCGCGGCAGCGTTCGGCCCGGGCGTTTATCGCCGCGGGCCTGGGCAGGGGCGACCGCATCGCGATCTGGGCGCCCAATATGTACCAGTGGATCATCGCCGCCATCGGCGCCCAGAGCGTGGGCGGGGTGCTGGTGCCGCTCAATACGCGGCTGAAGGGGGCGGAGGCGGCCTATATCCTCAATGCCAGCGGCGCCCGCCTGCTGTTTACCGTCGGGGAGTTCCTCGGGGTCAACTACCCGGAACTGTTGCGCGACCAGGCACTGCCGGCCCTGGAGCAGACCGTCCTGCTGTCCGGTGAGGCCCCGGGCACGGTGGCCTGGGATGCGTTCCTGGCAGGCGGTGACGCGGTGCCCGCCGGCGAGGTCGCGCAGCGCGCCGCCGCCCTGACACCCGACGATACCCTGGACATCCTCTTTACCTCCGGCACCACCGGCAAGCCCAAGGGCGTGATCACCTGTCACGGCCAGAACATCCGGACCTTCGAGACCTGGAGTGCCACTGTCGGGCTGCGCAGCGATGACAACTACCTGATCATCAATCCGTTCTTCCACTCCTTCGGGTACAAGGCGGGCTGGCTGGCGGCGATTATCCGGGGCGCCCGCATGCTGCCGGTGAAAAGCTTTGACCTGGACGAGGTGCTCGCCACCATTTCCCGGGAGCGGATTTCCATGATTCCCGGACCGCCGACCATCTACCAGTCGCTGCTGGCCCACCCCAACCGGGGCGAGCACGACCTGTCCAGCCTGCGGCTGGCGGTGACCGGGGCGGCCCCGGTGCCGGTGGCGCTGGTGCAGCAGATGCGCGAGGAACTGGGCTTCGAGGTGGTGGTGACCGCCTACGGGCTCACCGAGACCTGTGGCGTGGTTTCCATCTGTCGCGCGGACGACAGCGCGGAGCGCATTTCCCACAGCTCCGGTCGGGCCATGGACGGAGTGGAAATGAAATGCGTGGACGCCGCCGGAGAAACGGTGGCCCCGGGTGAGCCCGGAGAGATCTGGTGCCGGGGATTCAACGTCATGCGCGGCTACCTCGACAACCCCGAGGAGACGGCCCGGGCGATTACCGCCGATGGCTGGCTCAAAACCGGTGATGTGGGGGTGATGGACGCGGATGGCTATGTGCGCATCACCGATCGCATCAAGGACATGTTCATCGTCGGCGGCTTCAACTGCTATCCGGCGGAGATCGAGAACAGCCTGTGCAGTATGCCCGGTGTCGCCCGGGCGGCGGTCATCGGTGTGCCGGACGAGCGCCTCGGCGAGGTGGCCCGGGCCTATATCGTGCCGGCGCCCGGAGCGACCCTGGACGAGGCGGGGGTCATCGACTGGTGCCGGGCCAACATGGCCAATTACAAGGTGCCGCGCTCGGTGCGTTTTCTCGACGCCTTTCCCCTGAATGCCGGCGGCAAGGTGCTCAAGACCGAGCTGCGCCAGCTGGCCCGGAAGGAACAGGCATGAGGGGCGCATCCGCGGCTGCCAATTCCGCCCTGATCGAGCTGGATGCGACGGACGAGGCCATCATTGCGTTGCTGCGCGCTGACGGACGGCTGCCTTATCGCACTATCGCCCGCGAGCTTGGGCTGACGGAAAACACGGTGCGGGCCCGGGTGCGACGGCTGGAGGAATCGAACACCATGCGGGTGGTGGCGGTGACGGACATAGAGGCCGCGGGCTTTGGCATGCTGCTGGCCATCGGTGTACAGGTGGACGGCCGCTCCCCGGAGGCGGTGGCCCGCGACCTGGCGGCGTTCCCTGAAGTGTTTTCGGTCAACGTGGTGGTGGGCGCCCAGGATATCGAGATACTGGTGGTCACCGGTGACCAGGCTTCCCTGGTTGAACTGGTCGGTGAGCGCCTGGCCGCAGTGCCGGGCGTACGCCGCCTCACGCCGGCCCTGGCCCTGGATGTGCTGAAGAACCAGCCGGACTGGGTGCCATTTCACGATGCCCCCTTTGCCGACGACGCTGCACTTGTAGAGGATCGCCCGTGAGCAGGCGCCAACTGGACGAGGTGGACAAGCTGATAGTTGCCCAGCTGTCCCGGGATGCGCGTCGCAGCAACGGCCAGATTGCCGCTGACCTGGGTGTTACCGAGGGCACCGTGCGGGCCAGGATCAAGCGCATGGAAGAGGAGAAGCTGATCCGCCTGACGGCCGTCACCAATATCGACCGGTTCGGGGATGCAGTGCTGGCCTACATCTGGATAGAGGTGGAGCGCAGCGACCGCACCCGGCAGGTGGCGCAGTCGCTGGCGACAATTCCGGAGCTCGGCTTTGTCGGGGTGATGCTGGGTCGCTCGGATATCCTGGCCATCACCATGGTGCGCAACGCCGAGCACCTGGCGGAATTTGTGCATAGCCGGATCAGCAGTATTGACGGCGTGCGCCGGACCGAGAGCACCCTGGGTGTCAATTTTGTGAAACACGATTACCGCATGGCGCGGATCGTCAATTAACAACAAGCTGAACAGGACCTGATGAATGGATAAGCAAATGACCGCGGCGCAGGTCGTGGCACAGCTGCGCGACGGCATGACCATCGGCATCGGCGGCTGGGGCCCGCGGCGCAAGCCCATGGCCCTGGTGCGGGAAATCCTGCGCTCCGACCTCAAGGACCTCACCCTGGTGTCCTATGGCGGCGCCGATGTGGGTATGCTGTGCGCCGCGGGCCAGGTAAAAAAGCTGGTGTTCGCCTTTGTATCGCTGGACTTTATTCCGCTGGAACCCTACTTCCGCCAGGCCCGCCAGGGCGGGGAGCTCGAGGTGATGGAGATAGACGAGGGCATGATGCTGCTGGGCCTGCGGGCGGCGGCCTGGGGCGTTCCCTTCATCCCCACCGAGGTGGGCCTGGGCACCGACATCGTCACCAGCAACCCGGATATCAAGCTGATCGACAGCCCCTACGACGACAAGGAGTGGGTGGCCATGCCGGCGCTGAAGCTCGATGCGGCGCTGATCCACGTGGACCGGGCCGACGCCCGCGGTGTCTGCCAGATCGCCGGCCCCGACCACTACATGGACGACTGGTATGCCCGCGCCGCCAGCAAGACGTTCGTGTCCTGCGATGAACTGGTAGACACCGACTTTTTTCGCGACCCCGCCCAGGCCCGGCAGGTGTTCTGGGAGCGCGCCGCCACCACCGGCGTGATGCATATTCCCGGGGGCGCCCACCCCACCTCCTGCAGCCCCCGGTACGGCTTCGACGTGCCACACTTCAAGGCCTACGCGGCCAGCGCGAAGGAGGGAGGTATCCAGGCCTACCTGGAGCAGTACCTGGGTGCGTCGGAGCAGGACTACCAAGAACGCGTGGGTGGCCTCGACGCCATTCGCGCCATCGAACTGCCCACCTACTGATACGCCACGGAGATCACAGCGCAATGAGCGATACAGCAACTGACTACACCCTGGCCGAACTGTGCATCGTGGCCGCCGCGGAAGCTTTCCGCCACGACGGCGAGGTGCTGGCCACCGGCATCGGCGTGATTCCGCGGCTGGCCGCGAGCCTCGCCATGAAAACCTTCAACCCGGACCTGATGATGACGGATTCGGAAGCCTTCCTGTTGAGCGAGCCCAATCCGCTGGGAGCGCGGGGCGATGACTTTGTCCAGGCCAACGAGACCTGGATGGGTTTTTCGCGTATCTTCGACAACGTCTGGAGCGGCCACCGCCACGCCATGCTGGGACCGACCCAGATCGACCGGTTCGGCCAGTCCAACACCTCCGCACTGGGCGGCACCTACCGGCAGCCCAAGATCATGATGCTGGGTGCCCGCGGCTTTCCGGGCAACTCCATTTCCCATCCCAACAGTTTTTTTGTGCCCGAGCACAACACGCGGGTGTTCATGGACGGCGAGTGCGATTTTGTCTCCTCCATCGGCTACAACCCGGCGCGCCTGCCCAAAGGCCACAGCCTGGATGACATCGATATCCGCCTGGTGGTCACCGACCTGTGCGTGATGGACTTTGGCGGTCCCGACCACCAGATGCGCCTGGTGTCATTGCACCCGGGTATCAGCGTGGAGCAGGTGCAGGAAAATACCGGCTTTACCTGGTACATGTCCCGCCGACCGTGCCGATGACCGCCGCGCCGACACGGCCGAGCAGCTGGAGATCATCGCCGCCCTGGATCCGCACAACCAGCGCGCCCACCAGATCAAGGACAATCCGCCCGGTGATCGCAGCGGTACGGGCGCTGATATGCTTGAAACGCGTCTGACCAAAATGCTGGGCTGCAAATACCCCATCGTGCAGACCGCCATGGGCTGGGTGGCCGACCCGAAGCTGGTGGCGGGCAGTTGCAATGCGGGTGGTTTCGGTTTTCTCGCCGGCGCCACCATTCCGCCACAGGAGATGGAGCGGGATATCCTGCGGGTCAAGGAGCTGACCGAGACGCCCTTCGGTGTGAACTTTCATATGTACCAGCCCAACGCGGCAGCCATCGTCGACCTGGTCATCCGCCACGGTGTGCGCGCGGTGAGTTACTCGCGCTCCCCGGGTCCCGAGTTGATCCGCAAGCTGAAGGACGCGGGGGTGGTCTGCATGCCCACCGTGGGCCTGCCCAAGCACGCGATCAAGGCGGTGGAACTCGGCGCCGACGCGGTCACCGTGCAGGGCGGGGAGGGGGGCGGCCACACCGGCGCGATTCCCACCACGCTGCTGATTCCGCAGGTGGTCGATGCGGTGAGCGACAAGGTGCCGGTGGTGGCGGCCGGTGGTTTCAAGGACGGTCGCGGGCTGGTGGCAGCGCTGTCCTGGGGCGCCGACGGCATTGCCATGGGCACCCGCTTCCTGATGACCGACGAGAGCCCGGTACCCCGGGCGACCCTGCAGCGCTATATCGACTGCAACAATCCGGCGGAGATCATCGTATCCCGAGCGATGGACGGGCTGCCCCAGCGGATGATCATGAATGAATTGCTGGCGGAACTGGAAAGGGCCGGCACCCTGCGCAAGCTGTTGATCGCGCTGCGCAACGGCCTGGCCTTTCGCAAGCACACCGGCGCGACGCTGCCGGGCCTGTTGAACTCGGCCATCGCCATGAGCCGGGACGACGACATGACCGCCAGCCAGGCGATCATGTCCGCCAATGCGCCGATGATTATCCAGAAGGCCATGGTGGAGGGCGAGCCCTCCCGCGGTGTCCTGCCCAGCGGCCAGGTGGCCGGGGTGATCGACGACCTGCCGTCCTGCGCCGAGCTGATCGGCGCCATCGTCGCCGAGGCGGAACAACGCCTTGCGGCGCTGGCCCGGCTTGCGGGCCCCGGTGATTCCAGCGACCGCGCGTTCCCATAACCAGGAGGCATCAGATGTCAAAACCGTTTAACACCACCATCGAAGACGGCATCGCCGAGATGATTCTCGATCACCCGCCGGTAAACGCCTTCGACAGCGCCGGCTGGTTTGCCATCGCCGCCGAGATCGATGCGCTGGGGGCCAACGACGAGGTCCGCGTGATTATCATCGGCGCTGCGGGCAAGGGCTTCTGCGCCGGTGTGGATATCAAGGAACTGGCGGCGCACCCGCAGAAAATCGTGGACGTGAACAAGGGCAACTACGAAACCTTCCGCGCGATTCACCGCAATCCGAAGCCGGTGATCGTGGCCCTGCACAGTTTCGTGCTGGGCGGCGGCATCGGCATGGCGGGCGCGGCGGACATCATCCTGTGCTCCGACTGCGCGCGCTTCGGTGTGCCGGAAATCGACCGCGGCGCCATGGGCGGCGGCGCTCACCTGCAGCGCATGTTCCCGGTGCAGAAGGTGCGTTACATGTACTTCACCGGTGAATTTATCGATGCCCAGGAGGCCTATCGCCTCGGCGCCGTGGAGCGGGTGGTGCCGCTGGCGGAGCTGTTGCCGACGGCCCGGGAGATAGCGGCGAAGATCGCGGCGAAATCGCCGGCCATGGTGAAGCTGGCCAAGGAGGCGCTCACCGGCATAGAGGACGGCAATCTCGAGGACAAGTACCGCTGGGAACAGGGTTTCACCCTGGAGGCCTACACCATGGGCGATTCCCAGGAATCCCGTGACGCCTTCGTCGCAAAGCGCGACGCGAAATTTTAGGCCGGGAGAGCACATGGATCTGGCATACACGGCAAAACAGCAGGCCTTTCGCGAGGAGGTCCGGCAGTGGCTGGCGACTAATGTGCCGGCCCAGCCCCTGCAGTCGTTCGACACCGCCGAGGGCTTTCGCCCAGCACCGGCAGTGGGAGGCGATGCTCAACGAGGGCCGCTGGGGCATGGTCACCTGGCCGGAAGAATTCGGCGGGCGCGGCTGCGACCTCATCGACTGGCTGATTTTCGAGGAGGAGTACTACCGGGTGCGCGCGCCCCTGCGGGTGAACCAGAACGGCATCTTCCTGCTCGGGCCCACCCTGATGGAGTACGGCACCGCCGAGCAGAAGGCGCGTATCCTGCCGAAAATGGCCAGTGGTGAGGAAGTGTGGGCCCAGGGCTGGTCCGAGCCCAACGCGGGCTCCGACATGGCCGCCATTCGCGCCCGGGCCGACCTGCACGGTGACCGCTACGTGATCAATGGCCAGAAGACCTGGTCGACCCGGGCGGTGTGGGCCGACTGGTTGTTCGGCATGTTTCGCACGGATCCCGACTCCGAGCGCCACCACGGCCTGACCTTCATCCTGGTGCCCCTGGCCACGCCGGGCATCACCGTGCGACCTATCCCGCAGCTGGACGGCCTGCCGGGGTTTGCCGAGATCTTTTTCGATGACGTCGAGGTGGCGGTAGAGAACCGCCTGGGCGACGAGGGCGCGGGCTGGCAGGTGGCCATGGCCACCGCCGGTTTCGAGCGGGGCCTGATGCTGCGCTCGCCGGCCCGCTTCCAGGAAACCGCGCGACGCCTGGTGGAACTGTACCGGGCCAACCGCGTCTCGGCGGACGGCGACCCGGGGGTCAAGGACGCGGTGATTCGCGCCTAGCTCGACGCGGAAAGCTACTGTCTTGCCACCTACCAGACCGCCTGTCGGCTGGGCAAGGGCGGCAAGATCGGCGCGGAGTCCTCCACCAACAAGATCTTCTGGTCGGAGCTGGACCAGTCCATGCACGCCACCGCCATGAGTATTCTCGGCGCCCGGGCGGAACTGTTGCCCCACGCGCCGGATGCGACCGGGGTGGGCAGCTGGCTCGACGGCTGGCTGTTTTCCCAGTCGGGGCCGATCTACGCCGGCACCAATGAAATACAGCGCAATATCATAGCCGAGAGAATGCTGGGAATGCCGAGGTAGAACATGGATTTTACGTTTACAGAAGACCAGTTGCTGTTCCAGGACTCCACCCGCGACTTTCTCACGGGCGAGGTCACACCGGAACGTATCCGCGCCGGTTGGGAAACCCCGGACGGGCGCGACCCCGCCCTGTGGCAGCAACTGGCTGAGCTCGGGCTGACGGGTATCACCGTGCCGGAGGAGTTCGGCGGCCTGGGCATGAGCGAGCTGGACTTCGTGCTGCTGGCCCAGGAGTGCGGCTACGTGGCCCTGCCGGAACCGCTGGTGCACACGGCGCTGGTCGCGGTGCCACTGTTGCGCCAGCTCGGCGGTGAGCTGGCAGCGGAATGGTTGCCGCGCATCGCCAGCGGCGAGGCGAAGGTGGTGGTGGGGCTGGAGCAGAACCTGCTGGTGGAAGACGCCCACGTGGCGGACCTGCTGCTGTTGCAGCGCGGCGACGCATTCCATGCCCTGGCGCCGGGCCAGTTCGAACTGCGCCACAACGAATCGGTTGACCCCTCCCGCCGCCTCTACCACGTAGACATTAAATCGGGGACAGACCCCTATTTACCGCTTGATGCGAAAACGGGGTCTGTCCCCCTTTTAGTAGCGGCAGCGCTCGATCGCGGCGCCCTGGGTTGCGCTGCCCAGGCCCTGGGCCTGGCCCAGCGGATGGTCGATATGGCCGTCAGCTACAGCCGCGACCGCCAACAGTTCGGCAAACCTATCGGCTCCTTCCAGGCGGTGAAACACCTGATGGCCAACGTCGCCGTGCGGCTCGAATACGCCCGGGCGCCGGTGCACCGGGCGGCCTACAGTGTGGCCAACGCCGAGGCCGTCGCCGCGCGCGCCGTATCCCACGCCAAGCTGATGGCCTGCGAGGCCGCCAACCTGGCGGCAAAAAACAGTATCCAGGTGCACGGGGCCATGGGTTACACCTGGGAAGTGGACCTGCATATATTCATGAAAAAAGCCTGGGCCCTGGCCAACACCTGGGGTGACACGGCCTTTCACAAGGCGCGTATAGCCGACTACATTTTTACCGAGGGCGCAGCGCTGGGCGCCGGGGCAACCTTTTCGAATCCGTAACACACTTTAATGCAACAGAGGAACAGAGCAATGGCAGAAGCCTATATCGTAGACGCAGTACGCAGCCCCACCGGCAAGCGCCGGGGCGGCCTGGCGGAAGTACACGGGGCCGACCTTGGCGCGCATGTGCTGCGCGCCCTGGTGGAGCGCAACCCGATTCCCGAAGTGGATTACGACGACGTGATGTTCGGCTGCCTCGACGCCATCGGCCCGCTGGCCGGTGATATCGCCCGCACCTGCTGGCTGGCCGCGGGCCTGTCCGACGAGGTGCCCGGCACCACCATCGACCGCCAGTGCGGTTCCTCCCAGCAGGCAGTCCACTTTGCCGCCCAGGCCGTCATGGCCGGGGTCAACGACGTGGTGATCGCCGGCGGGGTCCAGACCATGTCGAAAATCCCGATCTCCGCCGCGATGATCGCCGCCGAGCCCCTGGGTTTCAGCGACCCCTTCTCCGGCAGCCAGGGCTGGCGGGCCCGCTACGGCGACGTCCAGGTGTCCCAGTTCAACTCCGCCCAGATGATCGCCGACAAGTGGAAGATCTCCCGGGAGGCGATGGAAGCCTTCGCCCTGGAATCCCACACCCGGGCCCTGCGCGCCATCGCCGAAGGCCGCTTCGACCGCGAGGTAGTGCCGCTCAACGGTGTCACCATGGACGAAACGCCCCGCCACACCTCCATGGAGAAAATGGCCGAACTGCAGCCACTGGCCGAGGGCGGCACCATCACCGCCGGCGTCTCCAGCCAGACCTGCGACGGCTCCTCCGCCATGCTGATCGTGTCCGAGGCCGCCCTCAAGCGCTACAACCTGACGCCCCGCGCCCGCATCGCCCATATGAGCGTGCGCGCCGAGGACCCCATCTGGATGCTCACCGCACCCATCCCCGCCACCGCCTACGCCATGAAGCGTTCGGGGATGAAACTGGAGGACATGGACCTGGTGGAAATCAACGAGGCCTTCGCCTCGGTGCCGATGGCGTGGCTGCTGGAGACCGGCTATCCCCACGAGAAGATCAACGTCAACGGCGGCGCCATCGCCCTGGGCCATCCGCTGGGCGCCACGGGTACCAAGTTGATGACGACCCTGTTGCATGAGCTGGAGCGCACGGGTGGGCGGTATGGTTTGCAGACCATGTGTGAGGGGGGTGGGCAGGCTAACGTCACCATCATTGAGCGCTTGTAGGTTGTTTTTGGGATCGTTCTTGGGTTCTGCCTGCGGCGGGCGGACTAACTGCCCGGGACTCGCCGTGAACCCATCCATGGGGGCTCGATTCGGCCATCCATGGCCTCAACGGTCCCGGGCAGTTAGTCCGCCCGCCGCAGGCTGGTTGGGTTCTTTCCACTAGTAACCGAGGGACCGGGTTGGGGCTGCAATTAAAGTGAGAACCCGAAGACAGAGATTCTGAATGGCGAAGTTAAAGTGCGTTTACCATGCGCCGTCGACGAGCACCAATATGTTGAAAGCACGATAGGTAGCACCGAGGGGCCGTACCAGCCTCGCTGGACCGTTGAGGCCATGGATGGCCGATACGAGCCTACATGGATGTATTCACGGCGAGTCCAGCGAGGCTGGTACGGCCGATCGGTGCGGCGAGACAGGAACAAAAAGCAGTCAAAGTTTTGAGATAAACCTCGCAGGCCCAGAACGTTATCGGCTGCACGGAAAATGAGAGGAATGGTTAATGAGCGGAATATGTGAAGGCAGGGTAGTGATCATCACCGGCGCCGGCGGCGGTTTGGGGGCGGCGCATGCCAGGGTGCTGGCGGGCGAGGGCGCCTGTGTCGTGGTGAATGACATCAACGAGGCGGCCGCCGCGAAAGTGGTGGCCGAGATCACTGCCGCCGGCGGCAAGGCCGTGGTCAATACCTCCGACATCACCAACTACGACGACAGCCTCAATGCGGTGAAACAGGCGCTGGACAGCTTCGGAGACCTGCACGCCGTGGTCAACAACGCGGGCATCAATCGCGACCGCATGTTCGCCTCGATGACCGAAGAGGACTGGGACCTCATCATGGCGGTGCACCTCAAAGGGCATTTCTGCATCAGCTCCCACGCGGTGCACTACTGGCGCGGGCGCTCGAAAGAGGGTGTGCCCGTCGATGCGCGCATCATCAATACCAGCTCCGGCGCCGGCCTGCAGGGTTCCATCGGCCAGTCCAACTACGCCGCCGCCAAGGCCGGCATTGCCGCGCTCACCCTCAACCAGGCGGCGGAACTGCAGCGCTACGGTATCACCGCCAACGCGATCACCCCGGCGGCGCGCACCGGCATGACCACCGCGGTGCCGGAGATGGCGCAGCGCATGGCGAAGCCCGAGGACGGCAGCTTTGATTACTGGGCGCCGGAGAACGTGTCCTCGCTGGTGGCCTGGCTGGTGTCCGAACAATCAAGGGAGGTCACCGGCCGGGTGTTCGAGGCCGAGGGCGGCAAGATATCCATTGCCGACGGCTGGCGCACCACCGAGGGTGTCGACAAGGGTGCGCGCTGGGAGCCGGCGGAGGTGAAAGACGCCATCGCACAGTTGCTGGCCAAGGAAGTCCCCGCCCAGAAAGTCTACGGCACCTGAACGAAAAACCAAATCCAAGCAGCAGCGGCGAAGACCATGGAATTCAGATTTACCGAAGAACAGGAGATGATCCGCACCACGGCGGAAGCGTTCCTGGCGGAAGCATCCCCATCGACTGCGGTGCGCAGTGCCATGGCCACGGAGTCCGGCTATGACCCGGCCCTGTGGCAACGGATCTGCAACGACATGTGCTGGCAGGCCATGCACATACCCGAGCAGTACGGCGGCCTGGGGCTGGGTTATGTGGAGCTGGTCGCCACCCTGGAACAGATGGGCCGTTACCTGCTGTGCTCGCCGTTCTTTGCCACCGTTTGCCTGGGAGCCAATGCGATCCTGGTGGCGGGCAGTGAACAACAGAAAGCCGGGTACCTGCCGCAGCTGGCAGCCGGCACCACCGCCACCCTGGCCTGGACCGGCAGCAGTGGCCGCTGGGATGCGAGCGCGGTGGATGCGGTGTGCGCGGCTGACGGCGAAGGCTATCGCCTGAACGGCACTTACCGCTACGTGTCCGACGGGCACACCGCGCAGCTGTTGGTGGTGGCCGCCCGGGCGCAGGACAGTTGCGGCGAGGATGGTATCAGCCTGTTCGTGGTGCCGGCGGAGACGGCCGGCATCAGCCGCCAGTGGCTTCCCACCATGGACCAGACCCGGCGCCAGGCCCAGCTGGTTTTCGATAATGTACAGCTGCCTGCCGACGCCCTGATGGGCGATGAGGGTCGGGCCTGGCCGCTGCTGGAGAAGACCATCGATCTTGCGAGGGTCGCCGTCGCGGCAGAGCAGGTGGGTGGGGCGCAGCAGGCGCTGGACAGCACGGTTGCGTATCTCAAGGAGCGGGTGCAGTTCGGCCGGGTGATCGCCTCCTACCAGGCGGTGAAGCATAAAGCTGCCGACATGATGGTGAAGGTGGAGGCGAGTCGCTCGGCGGTCTATTACGCTGCCTGTATTGCCGATGAGGCGCTGGCCGGTGGCCCGCTGGGACAGGAGTTGCCCGAGGCGGCCAGTATCGCCAAGGCCTATTGCTCCGACGCCTATTTCTTCAACGCCGGCTGTGGCATCCAGCTGCACGGCGGCGTCGGTTTCACCGCTGAGTACGATATCCAGCTTTACTTCAAGCGGGCCAAATCCACCGAGACGTTTCTGGGAAACAGTGCCTGGCACCGGGAGCGGCTGGCCCGACTGCTGCTGGACGACTCTTCCCCCGGGGCAACCAGGGAGGCGATGGCATGAAGCTGAGTTTCAGTGCTGCGGACGAGGCATTTCGCACGGAGGTCGCCGGCTGGCTGGCGGCGAACCTGTGCGGTGAGTTCGAGTGTATCCGTTACCGCGGGGGTCCCGGCGATGAACACAGCTTCGTCGAGGAGCGCAAGGCCTGGGAGCGCAAACTGCACGAGGGCGGCTGGACGGGTATTGGCTGGCCGCGGGAGTACGGCGGCCGCGGCGCCAGCATCGAACAACAGGTCATCTTCAATGAGGAGTATGCCCGCGCTGGTGGTCCGGGCCGGATGGGCCATATCGGTGAGACGCTCACCGGCCCGACCCTGATCGCCTTTGGCACGCCGCAGCAGAAAGAGCGCTATCTGCCGGGTATCCTGCGGGGGGAGGACCTGTGGTGCCAGGGCTACTCGGAGCCCAGCGCCGGCTCCGACCTGGCCAATGTCAAAACCAAGGCGCGCTTTGACGAGGGCAGCGGGCAGTGGCTGATCAGCGGGCAGAAAGTGTGGACGTCCCTGGCCCACGAGTCCCGCTACTGTTTTGTCATCGCCCGCACCGACCCGGAGTCAGTCGGGCATAAAGGGTTGGGCTTTTTCCTGCTGGCGATGGACCAGCCCGGTGTGGTGGTGCGGCCTATCGAGCAGCTCACCGGCACCTGTGAGTTCAACGAGGTGTTTTTTGACGAGGCGGTTTGCGGCGCCGACGATATCGTCGGCGCGCCGGGGGACGGCTGGAAGGTGGCGATGGGATTGCTCGGCTTCGAGCGCGGCGTATCCACCCTGGGCCAGCAGATGCTGTTCCAGAACGAATTCGATGAAGTGGTGCGGATTGCCCGGGAAAACGGCGCCGCGGCCGACCCGACCATCCGTCAGCGTATCGCGGATGCCCATGTGGGTCTGCGCATCATGCGCTTCAACAGCATGCGCATGCTCTCCGGCGGCGGTGACGACGGCAGCCTCAATCGTGAGGCGATGATCTACAAGCTGTACTGGGCCACCTGGCATCGCAACCTGGGCAAGCTGGCGATGGACGTGCTGGGGCCGGAGAGTGAAATTCTCGATGGCGCCCCCTACGAACTCAACCGCTTGCAGTCGCTGTACCTGTTTACCCGGGCGGATACCATTTACGGCGGGACCAACCAGATTCAGCGCAATATTATCGCGGAGCGGGCGTTGGGTATGCCCCGCGAGCCCAGGGGCTGAAGCGCTTCTCATTTTTGCCGATAGACATGGACTGGAGATAACGACATGGCACTGAAAGATCCACCACCCTATGTGAAACCACACAACCTGCTGGCGGGGAAGTCGGTGCTGATCACCGCCGCCGCCGGGGCGGGTATCGGTTTCGCCGCGGCCACCCGGGCGGCGGAGGAGGGCGCCCGCGCGGTCATGATCAGTGACATTCACGAGGGGCGCCTCGACAAGGCGGTGGCTGGCCTGAGGGAAGCCACCGGACTTGAGGCCGTGTATGGCAAGCTGGCGAACGTCACCGTCGAAGCGGACGTGCAGGCCCTGGTGGATGCCGCCGAACAACAGATGGATGGCGTGGATATCCTGATCAATAACGCGGGCCTGGGCGGCACCCGTCTGCTGGTGGAGATGCCGGACGATGAGTGGTCCCGGGTGCTGGATATAACCCTCACCGGCACCATGCGCATGACCCGGGCCATGTTGAGAAAAATGCAGCCGCGTGGTGCCGGCGTCATCGTGAACAATGCCTCGGTGCTCGGCTGGCGCGCCCAGAAAGAACAGTGCCACTACGCTGCCGCCAAGGCCGGGGTGATGGCACTGACCCGCTGCGCCGCGCTGGAGGCGGCGGACTTCGGGGTGCGCATCAACGCGGTGTCCCCATCGATCGCCTTTCACGAATTCCTGAAAAAGACCACTCCGATGGAATTATTGGAGGAACTTGCTGCCAAAGAAGCATTCGGCCGAGCGGCGGAAGTGTGGGAGGTGGCCAACGTGATGATGTTCCTGGCCTCGGATTACTCCGGCTATATGACCGGCGAGATCGTCTCCTGCTCCAGCCAGCGCGCCTGAGCCAGAACCCCGGGAGCGGCAGCTGCTGTCGCGCCCGGTGACCCGGTCGGGGCGTATTTCGCCCCGGCTGCGTGTTACACTGGTGCTGCCCTGCGGGCGCTGATTGCGCCTGCTGCCGGCTCCATCAAGCCAATAAGTGTTGAGTCATGAAAAAAATCGGCGAATTGCTGGTAGAACAGGGAAAGATTTCCGAGCGCGACGTGGAGAGAACCCTGCTCGCCCAGGCGGAAATGGGCGGCGTGTTCGGCCAGGTACTGGTGAAGCTGGGGCTGGTATCCGAGGCGGACGTGGCCGGCGCACTGTCCTCCCAACTGTCCGTGGCGCTGTTGGCGGCCGCTGATTATCCCGAAGCACCCATTCGCCTGGAGGCCGTCGCCCAGGATTTCCTGCTCAGCAACGCGGTGGTGCCGGTGGCTGACTCCGAGTCGGAAACCCGCTTTGCGGCGACCATGCCCCAGGACCCGTTTCTGGGCAAGGCCCTGGCCATGGCGGTGGACAAGCCCGTCGCCATCGTCCTCGGGCTGGAGAGCGATATCAACAAGGCCCTGCAACTGTATATGCAGGAGCAACAGGACGACTCCGGCGACTCACTGGGAGACGACCAGTTCGGCGGCCAGTCCGACGATGAATTCATTGAACACCTGAAAGACCTGGCCAGTGAAGCGCCGGTGATCCGGCTGGTAAACCAGCTGATTCACCGGGCGGTGGACATGGGAGCCTCGGATATTCATATCGAGCCCTTCGAGGACGGCCTGCACCTGCGCTACCGGGTGGACGGCGTGCTGCAGGATTACCCTGATCCCCCCGCCGGGAGCCTGGCGGCGGCCATTGCGTCGCGCATCAAACTGCTGTCGCAGATGAATATCGCCGAGCGCCGCCTGCCCCAGGACGGGCGCATCATGATCCGGGTGAAGGGCCATGAGATCGACCTGCGTGTATCGACAATACCGACGGTGCACGGCGAGAGTATCGTCATGCGGGTGCTGGACCGCGAGAGCATCCGCCTCGACCTGCCCGCCATGGGCTTCAGCGCCGATACCCTGCGCCGCTACCAGGGCCTGCTGGGGCGGCCCCACGGCGTACTGCTGGTGACCGGGCCCACGGGCTCGGGCAAGACCACCACGCTGTACGCGTCGCTCGCCTCCCTCGATTCCGAGGCACTGAAAATCATCACGGTGGAAGACCCGGTGGAATACCAGCTGCAGGGGGTAAACCAGATCCAGGTACAGGCCCAGATCAGCCTCAGCTTCGCCCGGGCCTTGCGGGCCATTCTGCGGCAGGACCCGGACATCATCATGATCGGCGAGATGCGCGACACCGAGACCGCCCAGATAGGTGTGCAGTCGGCGCTTACCGGCCACCTCGTACTGTCTACCCTGCATACCAACACGGCTGCCAGTGCGATCACGCGGCTGGAGGACATGGGCGTGGAACGCTACCTCATCACCTCCGCGGTCAACGGGGTGCTCGCCCAGCGACTGGTGCGTACCCTGTGCCGGCACTGCAAGCAGCCACACGAGGTCGGCCGCGATTATATCGTGCAGACCGGCCTGCGTCGCTTTGTCAAAGATGATACCTGCCAACTGTTCAAGGCGGCTGGCTGTGACGCCTGCAACCACACGGGCTATGCCGGGCGTACCGGCATTCACGAACTGTTCGTGCTGGACGAGGAAATGCACCGGGTCATCATGTCCGGCGCCGACGCTACCCTGCTGCACGCCGCGGCAAAACGCCGGGGGATGATAAGCCTCTACGAGGACGGATTGCGCAAGGTGGTGGAGGGCGTGACCTCCATGGAGGAACTGCTGCGGGTCACCCAGGACCAGAGCGAGGGCGAACAATCACCGGTCAGCGGTGCGGTCGATATTGAACCGGTCGACCTGCCGCTGGTCGATCCCGTTTCGGCCTGATCCCACTCGTGCCCCAGTTCAGTTACAAGGCGATCGGTCGTGACGGCAAGTCCTTCAATGGCGTGGTAGAAGCCGACGGCATGGAGCTGGCCTCCCGCCAATTGCGCGGCCAGGGCTTTACCCTGCTCAAGCTCGAGCCCGGTGGCGATATCGATGCCCGGGCCACCCGCGCTGCGGGCAAGCCACCCGGGCGCCAGGACATCCTGTCGATGACCAGTGAACTGGCGGTGTTGCTGCGGGCGGGCCTGCCGCTGGACCGGGCGCTGAAAGTGCTGATCGACATGGCGGCGCTGCCGCAAATGCACCAGCTGCTGAGCGAGATGCTCACGGCGGTCAAGGGTGGCAAGGCCCTGAGCCAGGCCATGGTGCCCCATGAGGAGCTGTTCGGCACCTTCTATATAAGCATGGTGCGCTCCGGCGAGGCCAGCGGCCAGCTGTCGTCGGTACTCGACCGGCTGGTGGAGTACCTGGAAAACGCCAAGGCCAATCGCGACAGCGTGGTCTCTGCCCTCATCTATCCGGCTATCCTGCTGGTGGTGTCGGTGTTGTCGATCGTGCTGATGCTGGGTTTCGTGGTGCCACAGTTCCAGACCCTGTTCGAGGATATGGGTGAGGGCCTGCCCCTGCTGACCAGGGTGGTTGTCGATTCGGCGGAGTTCATCAAGTCCTGGGGCTGGTTGATGCTGCTGGTGGTGGTCGGCCTGGTGTTCTACCTGCGTCGCTGGGCCGCCACGGATGAGGGCAAAACCCGCGTTCATCAGCGAATGTTAAAATTACCATTGGCCGGGGGAATCATTTTCGAGTTCGAGGTGTCTAAATTTGCTCGTACCGTCGGTACGCTGCTGGGCAACGGGGTATCGCTGTTGAAAGCCATCTCCATAGCGATCGATACCGTGGACAACCGGGTGATCCGTGAGGCCCTCGACGTATTGCCCCCGGCGGTCAAGGCGGGCAAGCGCATGTCGGTAGCGCTGGCGGACACGGGCATGTTCACTCCCATGGTTATCCAGATGATTCGCGTGGGGGAGGAATCGGGCAGCCTGGACCAGATGATGCTGGAACTGGCGAAGGTGTTCGACGGGCACGTACAGTCCGGGGTGAAGCGGGGGCTGGCCCTGTTGGAACCGGTACTGATCCTGGGGATGGGTTTTGTTATCGCCGTGATCATTATCGCCATCCTGATGGGAATCCTGTCGGTCAACGATCTGGCGGCATGAAGGTAACCCGAACGGACAAATCTTATAAGCAAGGAAACCTGAATGATGATCCTGAAGCGCAGAAAAAGTACTGACTTTCGCGGGAAAACCCGGGATGGGGCCCAGCGCGGTTTCACCCTGATGGAACTGCTGGTGGTACTGGCGATACTGGGGCTGCTGATGAGCCTGGTGGGCCCGCGGGTACTCAACCAGTTGGGCGGTGCGAAAACCAAGACAACAGGCATCCAGATCAAGGACCTGGAACAGTCCCTGGAAATGTACAAGCTGGACGTGGGGCGCTTTCCCTCTACCGAGGAGGGGCTCGCCGCCCTGGTCACCAGGCCGGGCAGCGCCTCAGGCTGGAACGGTCCCTACCTCAAATCCGATGTGCCGCTCGACCCCTGGAACCGCGAATACCACTACAAATACCCCGGTGAGCACGGCGAGTTGGATATCTACAGCTACGGCCAGGATGGACAGGCCGGTGGCGAGGGTGAAGACGCGGACGTGGGGAACTGGAAGTAGTCCCTGCCCGGTAATGGCAGGTCGCTCCCGGCGACTATCCCAGGATGAAAACGATACAGCATCTTGAGCACCGCGGCCGCGCGAACCGGTGGGGCTTTACCATGCTTGAGCTGCTGGTTGCCATTTCCATTATCGGCCTGGTGCTGGCGGTCGCGGTTCCCTCGTCGGTGCAATTCTACCAGTCCATGCAATACCGTCAGGCGGTGCGCGATGTGGTGACCACACTCGCCTCCGCGCGCTATCGCGCGATAAATTCCGGGCAGGCCCAGGACGTGGCGGTCGACCCCGTCGCCAAGGTCATCGCCCTCAACGGCAAGAGCACACAGCTGCCCGAGGGCTTCAATGTGGCGGTACATTCCGCCCGGGAGTTGAATCGCGAGCGCCTGGGGGTGATTCGCTTTTACCCCGAGGGTGGTTCCAGTGGCGGTGGCATCGATATGGAGCGGGCTGACGGCACCGGGGTGAGAATCTCGGTCGACTGGCTGGTGGGACGCGTCAGCCAGGAAACGTATGTTGTCAACCAGGCGCTTTAGCTCGATGACCCCGGGTCGCGTCGGCTCGGCGGGGTTTTCACTGCTTGAAATGGTGGTGGCCGTGGCGATCCTGGCCCTGGCCCTCGGCACCCTCTACCAGGCGGCCAGTGGCGCTACCCGCAATGTGCGCAGCGATGAAAGGTATGCCTACGCGGTCGAACTGGCCCGCTCACTGCTGGCAGCCAATGCCCGGGTGCCCGGGGGCGGGGTGAGCGCCAGCGGCGAAACCGCCGGCGAGTTCAACTGGCAGGTGACCACCCGGCAGATCGACCTGGGCCGCTCGGCACTGGCTTCGGTCAGCCTGCACGAGATCGAGGTGGCGGTGCGCTGGCGCGATGGCGGCAGGAATCGGGAAGTGGTGCTGAACTCGGTGGTCGAGGGTGTGGGAAAGTGAGAGTTTCCAAGGGCTTTACTTTGGTGGAAGTCGTCGTGGCGCTCGCCATTCTGTCACTGGTAATGCTAACGACGATAACCGGGTTGCGTACCCTGGCCAATACCCAGGGCGCACTGGATCGGATGACCGGAAGAATTGACGAGGTGCGCACCGTGAGCAGCTTCCTGCGCGATACCCTGGAATCGGCAGCCATCGGCAGTAGTGATGCCGGTGGCCTCGCACTGGGAGGGAGTAGCCGCGAGTCGGCCTACTTCGACTTGACCGCGAACAGTATCACCTGGAAGTCCACCATTTTGATTGGCGAGGGTTTCGGCGGTACCTATCTGCTGCGCGTGGCAAAAGAGGATGACCTGCTGGTGCTGCGCTGGCAGGAGCCCGGGGTATCGGGTGAGCCGGACCAGGACTGGAGTGAGGCCCAGGAGCGTACCCTGGCGGAAAATCTGCAGGAGTTCGAGCTCGCCTGGCGCGATGAGGCGGGCGGCGACTGGCAGCAGCAATGGGAAAAAGGCGATATGGCCGGCTGGGTGCGGCTCCAGCTCAGGACCTCGGACCGCTACTGGCCTGAACTTATCATGCAGGTGCCCCGGTAATGCCGTGCGCGCCCTGCTTATGTAAATGTGCCGGCCCCGGCAGCCGCCAGCAGGGGGTCGCACTGGCCATCGTGGTGTGGTTTATCGCCGGTATGTCCCTGCTGGTGGCGGGCATCGTCGCCCAGGCCCGGGTAGATACGCAGATGGCCCAGCTTCACGTCGCCCGGGCCAAGGCTGCAGCGGCCGGTGATGGCGCGATCCAGTTGATGATGGTCGACCTGATGACCAGCCGGCGCGAGTCCGGCGATTTTCCCGCAGGCCTTTACCGGCTGGGAGAGATCGAGGTAAGCGTATCGCTGCTGCCTGCGGCGGGCCTGATCGATATGAACGGGGCACAACCCGAAGTGCTTTTCGCGCTTTTCCTGCTGGCTGGCGGGCTGCCACAGGAGCAGGCGCGGCTGCTGACCGAGTCTGTGGTAGAGTCGCGCACCGCGGGGCGGGCGGGTCGGCGCTTCGACGCTGTCGAGGACCTGCTGCGAGTGCCCGGGGCCAGCCGCACCTTGCTTGATTCAGTCAGGGACTTTATTGTGGTGGGAGAATCAGGCCAGGGGGGGATGAACTGGTCGCTGGCGCCCGATGAAATACTCGATATGCTGGCCGTTGCAAATCCTGCACAGGCCGATGCCGTGAGGGCGAGGCGCGGCAGCCCGGGGGCGGGCAGGCAAACAGCAAGCAGGTCGGGCGCCTACAGGGCCGACGCCATAGTGCGTTACGGCGATAAAACCTGGTTGCGCAGACGCTGGATATCAATTGAAACGAGTTCCTCGACCGCTTTGCCGTGGCGTTATACCCGGACGGAACCGCCGCGGGTGTTGATGGAAGACAGTTTTCTACTAGGCAGGTCATTCGATGCTTGATAAGGGCCAGAACTGGGAATTGTTCGGCTACGATATGCGCCATCTCGGCCGCTATTGGACGGCTGCCTGGCGCGATATGCTGTGGGCCCATGATTCGCCCGTGCGCAAGCGCCTGGACGAGGTGGTGGCGCTCGACACGGGAAATGGCTCCACCTGTTACCAGGCAGGCGCCGTCTGCGCCGGCCAGGCCGAGGCAGCCTGCGCCGCGATACTGCTGCCTGATGAGCTGGTCCTGTGCAAGCAGATCGCAATACCGCTGCAGGCAGAGAGTGAACTCGACTCGATGCTGGAACTGGAGGTCAGGGCGAGCAGCCCGTTCAGTGCCGCCGATACCCGCTGGGGATGGGCCGTGGTGGATCGGGACGAAGCCGGCATTCGGGTTGCGCTCGCCATCGTCTCGGCCAGCGCGACGATGGCCTTTCTCGGCCGCAAGTACGATGTGCATGATAGCCGGGCCCGGGAGGTGTGGGCAGAGGTGGCGGGCGCAATGGTGGTCCTGCGGGGATTTGGCGAGGGACTGCGGGAACAACGCTACCGCCGGCGCCTGCTGCAGTCGGCGGGCCTGCTGGGTGTTATTGCTGCGCTGTTATTGGCCATGGTTGGCGCCGCGGCCCTGTTCAAGGGCGTGGAGTTACAGCGTATGGAAGGAATGTTGACCGCGACCACCCGCAAGGCGGCCGAGGCATCGCAACTGAAAACGCTGTTGGCAGTGGCCAATGAAACGATCGCCGCCGCCAATGAAGTGGTTGCGCGGTATCCCAATCCCCATGCGGAAATAGCGCGGCTGACCAAACTGCTGGGTGACGAGACTTACGTTTCCACCTTTTCCATGGCCGGACCCGATATACGCCTGCGCGGCCGCGCTGCGGATGCGGCCCTGGTGATGCAACAGCTGACGGACGAACCAGGCTATGGTGAAGTGCAGGCGCCCCAGGCCTTCTCCCGGGTTGCCGACGGTCAGGAGCAGTTTTCCCTCAATATCCGCGTCGGTGAAGAGGTGGCGGAATGAGCTGGCTGCGATTGCACCAACGCACCGCCTGGATATGCGGCCTGACCCTGTTGCTGCCTTTAGCTATTTACCTGAATGCGATGTTCGGCATGTGGGGAATGCGTCAGTCGTCCCAGGCGGAGATCGAGCGTATCGAGCCGCGTCTAGCCCGCCTGCAGGGCTTGATCGATTACGAGTCCCAGTTGCGCAAGGCCTCGACTGCGGTCGATTCCCAGGTGCTGGAACTGGTCTATCCCGCTACCGAGGATCAGGCGACGGTCTCGGCGGAGCTGCAAACGAATGTGCGGGATATCTTCGGCAAGGCGGGGCTTTCCGTGAGTAACAGCCAGGTGCTGCCGGCCCGCGAGCAGGGTAATTTCGATTATATTGCGGTCAAGTTGACCGTCTCCGGCGACCTGCCGGCCCTGGACGAGGCCCTGGCGGGTATCGGGGCTTACCTGCCGCTGGTGCTGGTGGAGTCCCTTGATGTCTACCCCGCCAGGGCAGCTCGCGGCAAGGATGAAGTCCCGGGCCAGCAGGTCAAGGCGAACCTCCAGTTGCTGTCACTGAGGGCCATCCAGTGAGCTGGCTGACCCGGATTGGCAGCCGGTACCGGGTGAGTGGGGATCCCCTGCGCACCCTGCGTCGGATAGAACTTGTAGCTGTGCTGTTGGGGCTGTTGTTCTGCCTGCAGCTTGCGCTTGGTGGATTGCGCCTGGCTACCCTGTCGGCGCCAGACCCGGTAACGCCGGCGCCTGATTCGCTGCGGGTGCCAGCGGTGCTCAGTCCCGTGTCGGTCGCCGCCAGTGAGCGCAACGAGATTATCAGCCGCCCGCTGTTCTGGAGCGGTCGCCGCCCGGTCGAGGAGGTGGCTACCCTGGCAGAGCCGCAAGCGAAGGCGGGAGAGCTCAAGGGCGTCAAGGTGGTGGGCCTGTTCGGCAGCGGTGAACGAGCCGGTATCATCGCATTGGTGAAGGGCCAGAAGCGGCGTATATTGCTGGGTGATGTGGTTGAAGGCTGGACCCTGAAGTCCGTAGCGCCCTTTGAACTGGTGGTCGCCAGCGGCGGCCGTACCGAGACGCTGTCCCTTGAACGGGGCAGCGTAAAGTCGGCACCCGCCGACAAGACCGCCGACAAGAGCACAGAGCAAGAACAAGAGTAATGGCAGTGCGCAGGGCCGGACTGGTCAGGTCAAGGCTTACCCCGGCAGCCCGGCTGCGCCTGCCGGGAACGCTCCCGGAGCGAAAGCCGCGGCGGGAGGGACGGCCCCAGAAGGGACTCCGTCCAAGGCTGAACCCGAACGGACCCTGGGTCTTGGACCGCGAGGCTAGGGGCGGATAATGAAAAACACAGAACAAAACCAGAAGGGACGATTGGGGCTATCCATGTTGAAGACACTCACCGCTGCGACAGTGCTACTGCTGCTGACCAGTTGCAGCACTAACTACAGCGGCAAGTCCGCTGGCGCCACGCCGGCGGCGCCGGAAAAAGCCGCTGTGGACGCCTCCGCCCCCCTGTCAACCTCGGCGGCTGACCTGGCGGGATCGACGGCTGAAGAGAGCGGCAGCAGCGCCCCGACGATTTATCGCGGCACGGACCGGCAGGTCAAATTGCCCCCGGTGGCGGAGCCGATCAGGTTCCTGGGAGAGGACGTCAGTATCAATTTCGAGCAGGCACCCCTGAGTGAAGTGATGCATGCCATCATGGGAGACATTCTGCAGCTGGACTACGTGGTCGACCAGCCGATCAAGGGAGAGGTGACTGTTCGCACCCGCACCCCGATACCCCGGGACGAACTGTTCGGGGTGCTGGAATCACTGCTCAAGGCCAACAATGTCCTGATGATCCGCGGCAGCGACGGGCGCTACCTGGTAACGGGTGCCGCCAACGGCGCCAAGTTGTCACCGGGGGTGTCCAACCCCCACAGCAAGGGCCCCGGGTTCGGAACCATGATTGTCCCGCTGCAATATATCAGCGCCTCGAACATGGCCGAGATATTGCAGCCCGTGGCGGATCCGGATGCCTTCGTCCGGGTGGATAACACGCGCAACCTGCTGATGCTGGCGGGAACCGGGGCACAGCTCGACGGCTGGCTGGAGATGGTGTCCACCTTTGATGTGGACATGCTGGCGGGTATGTCCGTCGGTATTTTCCCGCTGGAAAACAGCAGCTCGGACGAGGTCTACCAGGCTATCTCCGCGCTTGCTGAACGGGGGTGGTGGTGAAGGCGGCCCCGACAGCCCCGGCGGTGGCAAGGGCGGTGACTGGTCACAACTGATCCGGGTGATCCCCATCGCCCGCCTCAACAGCATCCTGGTGGTGACTCCCCGGGCCCACTACCTCGACATTGTGCAGAAATGGATTGCCCGCCTGGACGACGCATATTACTCCGAGGCCGATATGCGCCTCTATGTCTACCCGGTGCAGAACACGACCGCCGAGCGCCTGGCAAAGCTGCTGAACAGTATCTACTCGGGCAGCATGAGTCAGCAGTCCGGCTCGTCCATGTAGCGCTGGCTCGGGTTCCCGCGGTTTTTCCTCGGGCTTTGGCAGCGACGCATCCGTCGCGCCCGGTATGAATCGGGAAACAATTGGTTCGGCGTCCGGTACCAGCGCTACCACGGCAACTATCAGCCCTTTTCCAATAATTCCGGGCAGGACAATGCCAACACTATCTCCACGGTCACCATGTCGGCAGGTGACAGCAACGCCCTGCTCGGTAATGTGCGCGTGGTGGCGGACGAGGAAAACAACGCCCTGATGATCTACTCCACCGGCCTGCAGTACCGCGTGATAAAGACCGCACTGGACCAGCTGGATGTCGAGGCCACCCAGGTGGTCATCGAGGCGAGTATCCTGGAGGTCACCCTGACCGACAAGTTGCGCTACGGCCTGGAGTGGACCTTCAAGAACGGTATCGGCGATGACTACAACGGCCGCGGGCTGCTGACATCGGGGGCCGCTGCTGTGCCGTCGGTCATCGTGCCCGGCTTTTCCTACGCGGTTACCAACAGCATCGGCGATATCAGCGCGGTGCTTAACGCGCTGTCCGAGGAAAACCTGATCAACGTGATATCCACACCCTCCGTGATGGTACTGGACAACCACGACGCCTACATCCACGTGGGTGACCAGGTGCCGGTGGTGTCGGGTGAGACGATCAACGATGGCGGTTTCGCCACCCAGAACGTGACCTACCGGGATACCGGCGTACAACTCAACGTGCGCCCCTCGGTGAACGCCGGTGGCCTGGTCACCATGCAGATCGAACAATCGGTCACCGACGTGGGTACGGTTGACGCCCGCGGCAACCCCACCTTCCTGGAGCGGGCCATCATGAGCCGGGTGGCGGTGCGCTCCCACGAATCCGTGGTGCTGGGGGGGCTGATCCGCGAAAATGCCAAGAACAGGGAGTCCGGTGTGCCCTTCCTGCACAAGCTGCCGCTGATCGGGCCCATCTTCGGCACGGTGGAAAAGGAGGATACCCGCACCGAGTTGCTGGTCATCATCACGCCCCGGGCGATCTACAACGAACAGGACCTGCGGGAGGTGAGCGAGGAGATGCGCTCGCAGATCCGCCATATGGAACTGATCGAAATGCCCGCTAACTGAGTCGTGCTGGTTTCCATTCACATGCCCAAGACGGCGGGCCTGAGTTTCAGGGCCTCGCTCGAGGAGTATTTTGGCGACCGCTTTCGCCACGACTACCAGGATTATCCCCTGGCCCAGCCGGCGCAGGAGCGCCGTGAGCAGGCCCGGCGGTGGGGTGAAGCGGTGCAGCCGGCGGACTTTGCCGGGGTGGACTGTGTCCACGGCCATTTCCTGCCCCTGAAATACCTGCGGCTCGCCGAAACCCTGCCCTGCCGTTTCGTCACCTGGCTGCGGGAGCCGGTGGCCCGGCTGGTGTCCCACTATCATTACTGGCAACAGACCTATGACCCCGCCTCGGACCTGACCTCGACCCTGCACCGGCGGGTAGTCGAGGAAGGGTGGTCACTGGAGCGGTTCTGCCTGGCCCCGGAGCTGCGCAACGTCTACACCGAGTTTCTCTGGGGGTTCCCTCCGGAGCGTCTGTGTTTCGTCGGAATCACCGAGTTTTTCGCAGAAGATTTGCGGTATTTTTCACAGGAAATACTGGGGAATAAAATGCGGCCTCATACGTTGAATCGCCGGGTACAGGCCGGTCTGCCGCCGCCCGAGGCAGACCTGGGGGCGATCGATCGGCGCGCGGTCGAGGCGTTTCACGCTGCCGATGTCGCGCTGTACCGTCAGGCCCTGGACCAGCGCCAGCGCCGATTGGCGCAGTCGGCGTAGCCTCGCGCGTGCTGCTTGTACGCCCTTGTCGTTGCTGTATAATCCGTGAAAATTTTGAAAAAAGGTAATAAACACAATATGTTACATAATATTCCGGATTGGTAAACGCCCTGTTGACTGCGCTGGCTCGCGTCCTGTCTTGTTGCATCGCCTGGTCGAGCCGCTGTACCGGAGGGGCTCACCGCCGACCAGGTTGCCGCCCTCGAACAGCGGGTGCGGGCGCGGTGGTCGGCACTGTCCGCCCGGGACTACGGCAAGGCCTGGGAGTTTTCGACACCTGTTTATCGAAGTATCTTTCCTAAGAATCTGTATGTATTGCAATTTTCATATACGGTGGAAAGAGAGTTGACAGGGGTTGAAGTGGTTAACTATGATGCCCCCGCAGCTGTGGCAAGTGTGGCGGTTCGGGTCATGTCCAAACCGGTCAAACTAACTTCAACAGCTTCCCAGGCGATTGGCGCGGTTCCGGTAACTGTTCACGAGAAATGGATGTTCATTGATGGTGAATGGTGGTTCAGTGCAGACGTTTAGGTATTTGTTGGTGTTGACAGCGAGCTGCGGCTGGCAATAATAGCGCTAGCAACTGGTACAACATTAAAGTTGTGAAACAAAAAGACATTAGGAGTCTCCATATGAAAAGCAATTTCAAGCGTTTTGGCCTTGCCGCCGCGGTTTCCGCCGTTGCTGCTGGCTACGCAGGTATGGCTGATGCCCAGACCTCAGTGAGCCGTGCAATCGGCAACCTGGGTGATACGGCCATCATTCCTTACTACACCGTCCAGGACAACTGGGTTACCGGTGTTCACATCATCAACACTTCAGAGGCTACCCAGGTAGTCAAGCTGCGTCTGCGTCGCGCCAGCGACTCAGCTGATGCTCTCGACTTCAACCTGGTCCTGTCACCGAAGGATGAGTGGACAGGGTTCATCGATGATTCCTCAGGCAGGGTCGCATTCACTACGACCGACAGCAGCTGTACCGTGCCAGTGCGTAGCGACGGTGTCTTCACTATGCCGACGATCTACGAAGACGGCGCAGAGGAAGGCTACATCGAAGTGATCGGTATGGGCCAGCCCACTAGCGAAGCGGAGCCTATCGCTATCTTCGCCAAGCACACTTCAGCAGGCGTGCCGGGTGACTGTAACGCCGTTGCATCAAACTTCTTTGCCAACCTGAGGTTGAACAGTACTGGCACAGGAACGGTAGATTACCGCTACTGGAAAAGGGAATATCAGCAACGCGCTGACCCATCAAACCGTGACCCAGCCCCAGGCTACGGCCGTCCTGACCGCTGCCCAGATTGCGGGCATTACCGCGACCTGCGTGACTGCGGCCGGCCAGGCGATCACACTGGTTCCGGGCGTTGGCGCATCGGGCTCCGGTGTGTGTCAAAACGATTTCTTGCCAGCTGGTAATGGCCTGAAAGTATCCTACTTTTTCCGTGATGCCACTGCCGGTACCGAGATGGGCGGCAACGCTGTGCACCTGGACGGCTTCGCTTCGGCCCCTTGGATGACCAACCAGGAAACTGGTCTGTTCAGCTCCGACGTGTTTGGCTTTGACTTCCCTGATCTGGACGGCGGCCCGTGGGTTGGTCTGGACGGCGGCGCCACTCTGCGCGGTCAGTTCGATGACCTGCGTGCAGGCGACGTGCTGGGTGTTCTGGAAGTCCTGAACGACTGGTCTGTTGCTGCGGCGCGTAACGTTTCCACCGACTGGGTTGTAACCATGCCTGGTCAGTACACCATGGTCGACTTCTTCGTCTGGCTGAATGCCCGACTGGATCCGGAAAACTGTGGCGTGGACGACGATGGCGACCTGACTCCGCTGTGTGACTACCGCGATATTCCTGTAGTCGCCGATCTGACCCTGTATGATCGCGAAGAGCGCGAGATTCGTGCCTGAGGACGGCGACCTGGTTATTTCACCGGCACCTCCCGGTGAGACCAACCAGCTGGTCTTCCCCTATGAGGTCAACGTTGTAGAGTGGACTGACGGTACTACCGCTCCAGTACTGGAGAGTGAGTATGCAATCACCGTAGACCCGACTGTTCTGGGTGACTTCGGCTGGGCTTCCCTGTCTGTCGAAAGTGGCAGGAAAGATGGTGGTCAGCAGGTGTGTCAGTGGAACCCCAGGGCAAACGTGGTGGGAACCCCGAGCTTGAACGCTGAGTTCGACACCGACGGCGAGCGTACTGGCGTTTGTACTCCTGTCACCAACCCGAATGTGCCGATCACTGGCTTTGTAGCCTGGCAGCGTAGCTTCCCGTCCAACCCGGATGCGAACTACGGTCGCCTGATCGATCACAGCTTTGTGACTTCAACTGGCACCTAACAGAGCCGGTATTAGCAAAAACCGACACCTTCGGGTGTCGGTTTTTTTTGGCATGTATATTTGGGAGTTGTTGTGCAATGAGAATTTTGTTGGTGCTCGCCTTTTCGGGCCTGGTTGGAATATCCGCGTATGGGAATGCGCAAGACTATGTGGTCGAGGACAAGGGAGTGGGTTTATCCCGGGAAGAACTGGAATACATCGTAAAGTTCTGGACGCCGGATATGCAGGAAGCGGCAGCCAATGATGCCGGTGACCGCATAGAATTATTGAATTTGGCCCTGTCCAACAAAAAAATCGCTGCCGGGGCGGACCAGCTTGCGGAAGATATGGATCCGGACGCTTACTGGAAAATGGTCCTTACCGTTCGCAACATAAAGAGCAAATTTGTGCTCAATAATTTTGTCGACAATCTGGATATACCCGATATGTCTGCCCTCGCGGCGGAACGTTACCAGACGCAGAAAGACAAGTATGCTCTGGTGCCGGAGCAACGCCTGAGTTCCCATATTCTGCTGCTGTGCCCGGCGGGAAGCTGTAACCGCGATGGGCGCAGGCTGGAGGCGCAGGAGATATTGGCAGAACTGCAGGCCGGGGCCAACTTCGAGGAGCTTGCCGGGAAGTATTCAGAGGACCCCGGCTCGAAAAACAAGGGTGGTAAATTCGACCAGTGGCTGACCATGGGCCAGACGGGGGCCGAACCGCACTATGTGGGTGGGGTGTTTGAGATAGAGAATGTTGGGGACTATTCGGGGCTGGTGGATAGCAAATTTGGAGTGCACATCATTCGACTCGATGACATCAAACCGGCTCATTACAAGTCCTACGAGGAGGTGAAGGAGCAGATCGTAGCGGATCTTCGTAACGAGTATATCAAGCTTGCTGCCAAAGAATTTGACGCTGATTTTCGCCTTGGCGATGACGTCTATATCGATGGCGCAGCATTGGACGAGATTTTCGCGCCCTATAAGTCGACGGATATTTCGTCCCAATAATCTTTTACCGCTGCAGCAGCGCCAGGTGTCGGTAGTGGTGTTGCTGCCACAATATTTCCCGTCAACTCCATGCGCCGTTGGAAACAGGGCGGCCATCCTTTGCGACTGGGACATGCTAGAATCTCCGATGCACACAATTCAATTGGGTTAGCGTGATCTCTTCCGACTCCAGGACCATTCTTTTTGTCCTCGGCATGCACCGCTCCGGCACCTCCGCCCTGTGCGCGGCCCTGGCCGCGTCCGGCGCATCGTTCGGCAGCCAGCTGATCGATGCGATGGCGGGGGTCAACGACGAGGGCTTCTGGGAGGATGCCGGCGTGGTCGCGGTCAACGAGCGCTTACTCGACCTGGCGGATTCAAGCTGGTATGCCCCCGCGCCCGATATCGCCGATACCGACTGGACGGGTGCGCGTTTTGATCCTCTCCGTGCGCAGGCCGTCGAATTGCTGCAGGCCGGCTTCGGCGAAGCCTCGTTGCAGGCGGTAAAGGACCCACGGCTGTGTCTCACTCTGCCGTTCTGGCTCGCCTTGTGTGAAGAGCTGGGTATCGCCACCAGCGTTTGCCTGATCAGCCGTGCGCCGCTCGAAGTGGCTCACTCGCTGGAGAAGCGGGACGGGTTTCCCACGGGTTACGGCCTGCGGCTGTATGCCCGCTATCGCGCCAGTATCGAGCGTTTTGCGCCCCCGGGCACGCTCCATGTGGCTTACGACGAGTTGTTGCGGGACGCCCCGGCCGCGATGGCCAGGCTCGCTGCCGTGCTTCCCCTCGATACGGCCAGTCCCGCCCTGGCCCTGGCGGTGCGCGGCGACCTGCGCCACCATGCGACGGGTGAGGAGGGCGACCTGCTGGCGCAGGCGGACACCGGCGAGACAGACCTGGCGGCACTCGCGCGGGAAATTGACAGGCGCTATCCGCTGGAGGCGACCCTGCGTGAGTTTTCCACCCGTTTCGCCGCCCGCGGACTGGAACTGGCTGAAATAGGCGAGGCGCACGCGGTGGCGCTGGCGACGCTGGACGAACGCGATGCCGACATTGAGTCCCTTTCGGCTGAACACCGGCAGGCCATCGCGACGATCGAGGAGCGAGATGAGCAGATCCGGGAGTTCGACCAGCGCCTGGCGAAGCTGGGTGAGGAGCATTCCTATGCCCTGTCGATTGTGCGGGAGCGGGACGCGCAACTGGCCGAGACACTCGAGCAATTGCACCGGCTTGAGGCGGAGCTGGCCTGGATCAAGCAGCGCCTGGAGACCGTCAGCAAAATACCCGGTATGGGCTATCTGATCCAGCGGCTGAGAAAGCATGCGCAAGGTTGACGTCGTCGTTCCGGTCTACCGGGGGCTGGAAGAAACCCGGCGCTGCCTGGCCACGGTGCTGGCCACTGTCGACCCGGGCTGGGCGCGGGTGGTCGTTATCAACGACGGCTCCCCGGAGCCTGAAATAACCGCGTATCTGCGCGAGCTGGCAGCGAGCCATACGGAACTGGTGCTCCTTGAGAACGAGGAGAACCTGGGCTTTGTGGCTACCGTCAACCGCGGTATGCAGTGCGATGTCCAGCGCGACGTGCTGCTGCTCAACAGTGACGTCGAGGTGGCCAACGACTGGCTGCGGCGGATGCGCGAGGCCGCGTACCAGAACGGCAAAGTGGCGAGTGTCACCCCTTTTTCCAACAACGCGACCATCTGCAGTTTTCCGGATTTCTGCCGGGATAATACCCTGTTGTTCGGCCTGTCGGTCGCCGAGCTGGACGCCTGTTTCGCAGGCCAGTTCGGTCCGGGCGATGTCATCGACGTGCCCACGGGGATAGGCTGTTGCATGTACCTGCGGCGCGATTGTCTCGATGAGGTCGGTTACTTCGACCTGGAGACTTTCGGCAGGGGCTACGGTGAGGAAAACGACTGGTGCCAGCGGGCCGCAAAGGCGGGCTGGCGCAATCTCCATCTGGCCAATTGTTTCGTCTACCATGCCGGTGGCGTCAGTTTCGGGGCGGAACAGCAGGCCAGGGTAGACAACGCCCAGGTGTTGCTCGCCCGAAAACACCCCCGGTATGCCGCGGATGTGGAGAGTTTCCTCGCCGCCGACCCTGCCCGGGCAATGCGCGGGCGGGCACTGTTGGCGCTGGTGGCTGCGAGCGCGCTGCCCAGGGTGCTGATGGTCTGTCACAAGCTGGGAGGTGGCGCCCAGCAACACGTAGAGGAGCTGGTGGCACTCTACAACGGGCAGGCCCTGTTCCTGCAACTCACGCCGGAGCAGGAGGGCCAGTCGGTGGTGCTGACCTGCTACGATGGTATCCGCCGTCTGCAGGACGGCCTGCACTTCGAGGTGCCGGGAGAGTACGACAAGTTGCGGAACCTGCTGGCGGAGCTGGGTGTCGGGCGTGTGCACTTTCCACCACACCATGGGCCTGCCGCCGCGACTCTGGCTGCTGCCGCGGGACCTCGATTGCGGCTATGACCTCACCATCCACGATTACTACCTGATCAATGGCAACCCGACACTAACGGACAGCGACGCGCATTTTGTCAGCGAGGAGCGCGAGGACTTCGACCAGCGCTGTGCCGGCCACTACCCGCTGCCGGCCGGGGTCGACGCCGACCAGTGGCGGGATAACCAGCGCCTGCTGGTGGAAAACGCCGGGCGGGTTATCTTCCCTTCGGCGGACGCCGGTCGGCGCTTCGGCCGGTTCTTTTCAGTAAAGTCCGCGGTTGTCGCCTGGCATCCCGACTACCAGCTGTCCCAGCCATACCCCGAACCCAGGTGGCAATCGCCCGGTGACCGGCCCCTGCGCGTGCTGGTGCTGGGGGCACTGAGCAGGGAGAAAGGAGCTGACAGCCTGGAGGCGGTGGCCGAGGCCATGGCGGGGGAGGCCATCGAGTTTCACCTGCTGGGCTACGCCTATCGGGCCCTTGCCGGCAGCGTGATCACGCACGGGCCCTACCTCAATAGTGACGTTTACACCCTTGTCGACGAGATCGATCCCGACCTCGTCTGGTACCCGGCGCTCTGGCCGGAGACCTACAGCTATACCCTGAGTATTGCGCTGCACTGCGGCCTGCCGGTGGTCGTGCCCGATATCGGTGCCTTCCCGGAGCGGGTTGCACAGCGCCCCCTGAGCAGTGTCCTGCAGTGGGACCTGCCACTGACCGAGTGGCTTGCATTCTGGCGCGGCCTGCTGGCCAGTCGGAGCCCGGCTGTAGCTACCGGGGTCGCGCCACAGGACAACAGCGTGCCGGATGAGCGGTTTTACCAGGATGCCTACCTGCAGGCGGTGCCCGCCCGGGAAGGTCGGCTGACGGCGGCGACCCTGGACAGCCTGGCGAACAACTATCGCCTGCTGCGCGCCGGGCTGTCGCGCTCGGAGCGATTATTGCGCGGTATCTGGCGGGTGAGCCGAAGTCCGCTGGTTGCCAGGTGCGTGGCGCTGGTACCCTTCAGGCTGAAGCAGGCATTCAAGCGGCGCCTCTCTTCGCGTCCCATGCACGATATCGTGTACAAGGAGGAATAGGGCTTCAGCCCTCGGATTAAAGCCATGGCATCTGTCTACCTACATATCGGTGCGCCCAAGACTGCGACATCCACCTTACAGCGTATGCTGGCGGGCAACTACAAGCGCCTGCTGGCGCAGGGTGTGCTGTATCCAAAGCTGCTGAGGCACGGCGATGCGCACCACACCCTGGTCTGCGACCTGATCCAGGCGTACCAGGGGCACACCATGGCGGATCTCTGGTACGGTGAGCGCACCCGCGGGGAGGCCTGGAGTAACCTGCAACGTGAGATGGACCAGCACCACTCGCAGATCGACAAGATCATTCTCAGCTCAGAGCTGTTTTTTGGCCAGACCCAGCGCCTTGAAGACATGCTCGCCGACATCCGCAACCGGTTCGCCGGGCACGAGCTGAAGGTGGTGGTTTACCTGCGCCGCCAGGACGAGTTGTACAGCTCTTTCTTCAACCAGGATGTCAAGGGTGCGAGGCAGTGGGCGCATAACGCCTACCAGTTCTACCAGACCCACCAGCTCTTCCAGCACGATTACGACGAGCTGCTGGCGGTCTGGAGCCGCGGGGTGGGTCGGGAGAACATGATTGTCCGGCCCTACGAACCGGCCCAGTGGGTGGGCGGCAGTATCATCGAGGATTTCTGCTCGGTGACCGGTATCCAGCCCCTGGCGGCGGGGCCGGTCGATACCAACGAGGCTCTCGGACCGACCCAGCTCTACATCAAGCTTTGCCTCAACCGCGTGGGATATGACAAGGGCGAGAACGAGGGTGTGCTGCGCCTGTTGCAGAGTGTCTGTCCGGAGCCGGGCATGGAGAATTGTGTTTACGTACACAGAGGGCTGTATCGCGAGTATCGCAGTGACTGGATAAAGGTGAACAAGCGCCTTGCCGACGAATACCTGGGGGGCAAGCCACTTTTCACCAATCCCATTCCGCCACCGGAAAAGGTGACGCTCTACCAGCCGGACCTGGCGCATATCCTCGACTGCCTGCTTGCCCTGTACCAGCACTTCGAGGGCGAAGGGGAGTCCGCGCACCAGAACCTTTTTGCCAGGGCGATGATGCTGATTCTGGCCGAGAAGGACCTGTGGGACGAGTTCGGTGCCCAGCGCTGCGAAACCCTGATGAGCTGGCTCTGAGCATCCTGTGATACTTCCTATGCGCAGCACAGAAGCATCCGGCGGGGAGGTCCAGCTTGGGTGAGGTGCGCGCCGGCTGGCGCGAGGCGGTACTGAACCGGCGCATGCTCATTTGCATTTTCACGGGCTTCGCCTCGGGGATGCCGCTCTATGTGCTGTTCCAGCTGGTCCCCGCCTGGCTCAAGGACGGCGGGGTTTCCCTCACGGAAATCGGCCTGTTCGCCCTGGTGGGTATTCCCTACACCTGGAAATTCGTCTGGGCCCCCCTGATGGATCGCTGGATACCTCCGTTCCTGGGGCGCCGGCGGGGCTGGATGCTGATCTGCCAGCTGGCCCTGCTGCTGTCCATCGGTATCCTGGGCAGCTTCGAGCCGGCCCGCTCCACCTGGCTGATTGCCTGGCTGGCGGCGGCGGTGGCGTTTTTCAGCGCCAGCCAGGACGTGGCCCTGGACGCCTACCGGCGGGAAATCCTGCCGGATGAGGAGCTGGGCCTGGGCAGCGCAATACACGTGCAGGCCTACCGCATTTCCAGCCTCGTACCCGGCTCCCTGTCCCTGATCCTGGCGGATACGCTGCCCTGGTCCACCGTGTTCTGGATTACCGCTGCGTTCATGGCCATCGCGGTGATCATGACCCTCGCGGTGACCGAGCCGGACTCCGAGTTGCCCACGGGAACCGGCCTGCGCCAGGCCATCATCGCACCCTTTGCCGAATACCTGGACCGCCGGGGCTGGGGGGGGCTGCTGCTGGTGCTGGGTTTTATGTTCTTCTACAAGATAGGCGACAATATGGCCACCGCCCTGGCCACGCCCTTCTACCTGGATATGGGCTTCAGCAAAACCCAGATCGGCCTGGTGGCCAAGCACGCCGCCCTGTGGCCCGCGATTTTCGGTGGCCTGGTGGGGGGGCTGATCATGATAAAGATCGGCATCAATCGCGCGCTCTGGCTGTTCGGCGTGGTGCAGGTGGTGAGTATCCTGGGTTTTGCCATACTGGCGAACAACGGCCCCGTACTGTGGATGCTCGCCGCGGTGATCAGCTTCGAGTACCTCGGGGTCGGCATGGGCACTGCCGCGTTCACCGCGTTTATCGCCCGGGAAACCAGCAAGACGTATGCGGCGACCCAGTTCGCCCTGTTTACCGCCCTGGCGGCGCTGCCGCGTACCTTTGCCAATGCCAGTACCGGGATGATCGTGGAGCAGGTGGGCTGGGTGAGCTTCTTCCTGCTCTGCGCGATTCTCGCGATTCCGGGTATGCTGATGCTGCTATGGGTTGCGCCCTGGCGATCAGCTGGCAGGTAAGGCTCCGCACGGCGCTGCCGGATGATAGTCGCCCTGAGCTTATTCGGGCATAATTGCGAGGTTTGATCCCGGATTCCCCATGGCAACTGTTTACATCCATATCGGAGCGCCAAAGACCGCTACCTCGACGCTCCAGAGTGTCTTTTCCGACAACTACGGCAAACTTCTCAAAGACGGTGTTCTCTACCCCCGGGACTTCCGGCATGGCAGTGCCCACCACCTGCTGGTTTGCGATCTGATCGAAAAGCACCAGGGGATCCGGATGCCCGATATCTGGTATGGCCCTCGTCCCCGGGGGGAGGCCTGGTCGTCGCTGAAAACCGAAATCGATCAGCACGGCAGTAAGGTCGACTCGGTGATTCTCAGCTCCGAACTGTTTTTTGGCCAGAGCGACAAGATAAAAGTCATGCTGGATGACGTGGTCGCGAACCTGCAGGGTCACGAAATCAGGATAATCGTCTATTTGCGCAGACAGGACCAGCTCTACAGCTCCTTCTACAACCAGGACGTGAAGGGGGTTCGACAATGGCCCGAAAGTGCCTACCAGTTTTATCAAACGCACCAGATATTTCAGCAGGACTATCGAAGTCTGCTGGATCTCTGGAGCGGGGTATTCGGCAAGGACAACGTGGTAATACGCCCGTTCGAGGTGGAGCAATGGGCAAATGGAGATATCGTCCAGGACTTTTGCATTGCAATCGGTGCGTCGCCGCTGCGCTCCGGCTACAAGGACCACAACGAAAGCCTGGGCTTTACCCAGCTCTATATCAAGCGGTGCCTGAACAAGGTTGGATACCCCAAAGAAGAAAATGAGGAGGTTTTGCGAGTCCTCGCAAAGGTATGCCCGGAGGAACCCGTAAAGGGTGGCTCCTATGTAAACAGGGGTCTGTACAGGCGCTATCGGCAGGAATGGTTACGGGTAAATACCGCTATATCGAAGAACTACCTGGGTGGCGAAGAGTTGTTTCGGCGCGAAATACCCGTGCCGGAAGATGTGGAGTTTCACAAGATCGACAAGCTCAAGGTAGCCGGTTATACCCAGAATATGTTCAGAATTTTCAACAAGGGAAAATACACGCAGTACAGGGCGTTGTTCGCACGGGCGACGCTTCTGGCCATGGCGGACGAGAATATGTGGCACGCTCTGGACGAGGCCGACAGGCATACGATGATGAGCTGGATCTGATAGGGAAGTTAACCGGGGAGTCTTATTTCGACCGTCTGGGCTGCCTGTATTTCGAGTGGCCAATACCAGTGGTGGGCGATATACTAGGCTACCGCCTGGCGAGTGTTGAAACAATAATTTCCCGCAGGGTATTTTTAGAGAGTCCATTCGGACCTGGCCTCGTTTTGGTCAATATGAAGCTGAAACAACAATAGAATGGAACTGCCAGGAAGAGTTATTTGTGTACTCGGTATGCATAGGAGCGGTACCAGTTGCGTTACGGGGTCACTGGAGGAAGCGGGATTGTTCCTCGCAGAGCGTCACACCTGGAATCCCTATAACACGAAGGGTAATCGCGAAAACCAGAAATTCGTCGATCTGGATGATGCGGTGCTCGCGGCAAACAACGGGGCCTGGAATCACCCACCACGGAAAGTAGTCTGGAGCACATCGCAGCTGCTTCAAGCGCGGGAGCTATTGGGGAATTATTCTGGCCATTCACCTTTTGGTTTCAAAGACCCCAGAGTGTTACTGGTGCTGGATGGTTGGAAGCAGGTGTTTCCGGGATTGGAATTCGTGGGTGTTTTTCGTCACCCCAATGCTGTTGCCAATTCACTCGGTAGCCGGGATTCCATGCCACGGGAAAAGGCCCTTGAGTTGTGGTATCAATACAATAGCGCACTTTATAAAGAGTTAAAAAAAGGTCGGTTTCCCTTGCTCTGCTTTGATGAAGACCAAAAAGTTTTTCAGCAGAAACTGGAAGAAGTAGCAAGGTATCTTGGTTTGAAGAGCCCGGCTCAGGGGAACGGTTTCTATGACGCTGAGCTTAGAACAGCAAATGCTGATACCGCAGCAAAGTCTGCCTTGGAAGATACAGAGGCTGTACAGGAAACTGATCAAACGGGCTGTTTAATCCAGTGAGGACATTTTGAATCGAAGTAAAGAATTACGCTCGGACTCCGATGTGAAATCGAATCCAATGGGAACCAGGCCAGCCGTGAGCTTTGTTCTCATCGTATACAGCATGCCGGAGCAGGCGAAAAAGACCATAGCGTCTTTGTTGGCTGATTATCAGATCGGCATCTGCCAGCTTGATTACGAGTTGATCATTGTTGAAAATTTTTCTGCCAACACGCTGCCCGCAGACTACATCGATTCCTTACCTGAAAATGTTTCCTACCATCTTCGAGAAAATCCCGAGAGTTCCCCGGGCCCTGCGATTAATTTTGGCGCGGGTTTAGCCACCGGCGACAACATTTGCATCATGATCGATGGTGCGAGCATGTTAACGCCGGGAGTCGTCAAGAATATTATCCGCGGTCACAGGATTACCCAGGGCGCGGTCGTTACAGTCCCCGGCTATCATCTGGGCTTCGAACTCCAGCAGGATTCCGTTGGCAGTGGCTATGGCGTCGAGCAAGAGCTGCGGCTACTCGAGTCTATTGACTGGCCCCGCAACGGCTACCGTTTGTTCGACATTTCCTGCTTCAGTGGCTCGTGCATACCGGGTTTTTTCCTGCCCAATAGTGAAAGTAACTGCATCAGCATTCCGCGGGATATCTGGGAACGTTTGGGCGGCTGCGATACTCGTTTCGATATGCGCGGCGGCGGACTGATAAATCTCGATCTGTACAAGCGAGCGTGTGAGTTTCCGGGTGTTCAGCATGTCATTCTTCCCGGTGAGGGCACTTTTCATCAGTTTCATGGCGGTGTTACAACGGGTGGCGAACAAAGCGACATACGCGAGGCGTATATAGAAGCCAGCAAGGCGCAGTACCGGCAGCTGCGCGGCCAGGAGCATGCCAATCCGAGTACGACGCCGATTTATCTGGGGGAATTTCCCGAACAGGTCCAGAAGTTCATTTATGACTCCTCCAGGAAAAACATGGCATTTCGGGGTGAAACCCCCAGGGCAACGATGGAAAGCAGCTTCTCTGACGTTAACGTAAGCTGATGTTGCAGACCCTGGGCCCGCCTCGTCCGCCGTGAGGACCGGTTGTCCCGGCGTGAACGAATTATTGAAGTCCAGGAGCACACAATGAACAAAGGCATCTATTTCCCGCCTTCCCTGCAGAAATTCGAACCCAAACGAATGGTATTCAGCACCTGGGTAGACCATCTGCCGTTCGCATACGACCTGGTGGAGGCAATACGTCCCCGCACCGTCGTCGAGCTGGGTGTGTATAACGGACTTTCATTTTTTCACTTTCTGCCAGTCGATGATAGAGAACGATATCGACGGGGTGGCGTATGCCATCGATTGCTGGGAAGGCGATGAGCACACCGAGGCCTACGACGACTCTGTCTACAAGGACGTGATGGACCATGCCAGAGAGAATTACCGTGGCATCACCTATCTCCTGCGGATGCTCTTCAATGACGCTCTGCGGCACTTTGATGATGAATCGATCGACTTGTTGCATATCGATGGCCTGCACACTTACGAAGCTCTCCAGGAGGACTTCACCAATTGGTACCCCAAGGTAAAGCCCGGCGGTATTATTTTGTTTCACGATGTGATGGCGCGAATCAAGGATTTCGGTGCATGGAAGTACTTCCAGGAACTTGAGCAGGAATATGACGAAGTATTCAAGTTCAATCACGGATTCGGCCTTGGCGTAATGAGAAAGCCGGGCGGCAACCCCCCGGGCGGCCAACTTGTTGATTTGCTCTTTTCCAAGGATGAAGAAGACCAGAAGCGACTTCGTCAGTTTTACACCCATGCCGCACATTTTCTCGAGGCCCGCCGGCAGGCCAGGCGGTTCAAGCCCCAGGGCGGTAACCGTGGTGAGAAGGGCGCGGGAATAGGCGGGCAGGGTAAGGAGCAGGCGCCGGCCGGTTCCTAGCGTATGACGCGAGCCTCCGGGGTCCCGCTGTGAGCTCTGGGCGGCGGTTTGTGACTGTAGCCCGCAAAGAACAGGCAGTGATGTTTCGCAGTATTGCTGTTGCTGTCGGTTTCCTGTTTTTACTGACGGCGTGTTCGCAGGCCGAGACCCCGGCTCCCGCTACAGCGAAAAGTGCCCCTCCCAACATCCTGATGATACTCATCGACGATATGGGCTTTAACGACCTCGGGATCAACGGAAACCCGTCGGTCACCACCCCCCACCTGGATCAGCTGGCAGCGCAGGGCATCAGGTTTACCCGGAACTATACCGACTCTACCTGCACGGTGACACGGGTCGGGATTCTCACCGGCACGGACCCCGCTGCACACGGATTTAGACCGATGAAAATCGGCATATCCCCGGAAGTTGTAACGCTGCCGGAGGTTCTCAGGAATTCCGGCTACAGCACCCATCATATCGGCAAGTGGCATCTTGGCTTTGCCACGGAACTGGCCTGGCCGCTGGCCCAGGGCTTCGACACGTTCTTCGGGTTTCTCGACCAGGCGCTCCTGGCCGGTCCCCATCCCCCGTCAGGCCTGCATTTCGGTCGGCCGACCTACCACGATCCCTGGCTGCAAAAGCAGAATGAGAGGCCGCAGAAATACAAAGGCCATCTCTCCGAGATCCTGCTCGATAATGCGCTTGAATTCCTTGCGTCCCGGAGCGGAAAAGGTACGCCATGGTTCCTGAATTACTGGACGTATGCACCACACTCCCCGGTGCAGCCTTCGAGGAAGTTCGCCAGTAGGTATGACGCCACCCCCGCGGGACGATACCGCGCTTTTCTGGAGCAGGTTGACGATACGGTTGGTCAGCTTATGTTGGGCCTGGAGAAGAACGGTTTTGCCGACAACACGCTCGTGATCGTTGCCAGTGATAACGGCGGTACCAACAAGCAGATCGACAACAACCATCCGTTTTATGGCAAAAAGGCAACCTTCTTCGAAGGCGGTGTGCGGACTCCGCTGATTATTCGCTGGCCGGGCGAGGTGGATGCAGGTGTGGTCTTTGACCAGGTCGTCACGAATTTTGACTACTTCCCGACCATCGCGGCGGCCGCGGGGGCGGACGCTCCCACGCAGCTTATTGGCCGGAACCTGCTCGAGGTCGTAAAGGGCGATACCGGGCTCGAAAGGAATTTGTACTGGGAGATAGCTAATCCCGACAGCAGTAGCTGGGCGGTTCTTTCCAGTGATCAGAAATGGCGCCTGTATCAGTATATCTTCGGCGACTTGCAGCTGTATGACCTGGGGCAGCGTCCCCAGGGGGACCAGGATGTGGCTGCGGAGCACCCCGATATTGTCGACCGGCTGCGGGAGGATTATCTTGCCTGGCACCGGGATAAGCGCCTGCTCCATCTGGTTTATGAGCCGCTTTCTGCCAATGGGCAGGCGCGGTTAAGCGGGGATTCATTGCAGCGGGCGCCCGGCTATGCCGGACACACCTTTGCGATTGCGGTCACTCCTGAGTCCGGCCAGAGCGGAGTGGGCGGCGTGGATTCGTCCGGGGTGATCGCCTTTCAGCGAAACCAATGGCAGTTACGCCAGCAAGGTACAGCACTGCAACTGCAGATCAATGGCGTCGGCCTGGAGGCACCTGCGCCACCCGAGGGTGAATGTTCGACTGTTATCGTCACTTCCTATTTTGAGTATTCGCCGGTTTTTCCCGACAAAAGGAGAGCGCTGGTCGAGCTCTATGTCAATGGGAAGCTCGAGGCGACTGCTACAGTGAGCGATCCGCGCCTGCCTCCCGATGACTATCTCAACCCGACGTATATCGGCCAGGATGATTCCGGGGCCGGTATTTATCGCGGTTCTCTGGGTCGGCCGGTAGTGCTCAACGAGTGGATTGGCCCGGCAGAGGCGCTACACGGCGGTAGCGCTGTTTTAAAGCAGGACGGTTGCTGATAAAAACCTGTTCAGATTTTGCTTGGGATCAAGCCTCAGTGAGCTTGCCGGGTGGTAAACTCCACCATTTGGAATGTTCCTTAAGCGGCAGTCGTTTTGACGGAAAAAGTGGTAAAGCCTATGGCAACTCACGCAGTTACAGGCCGGGATCTCAAGCCGGACAACCCGGCCGCATTGCTGGATGCGGCAGAGCAGGCACTGGCGTCAGGGAATTTTCACCGGGCGATTGACCTTTTCTCAACCGCCAACAGGTACAGCCATAGTTCGGCAATCGAGCAGCGTCTGATAGAGCTCAGAATTCGCGCTGCGCAGCGGCTGACGTGGCCGGAAACGCCGTGGAGCAGCCATCATGACAACCGTTTTGAATCGGTAGTCGGTTTCCCGGAAGTTGGCCCGGATGAGCTCGATGCCAGTGTGCTCAGGGCCGGCATCCTGGGCAAGGGCGGCCTCATTGTCCGGGGTTTGATGGACCAGAACATGGCCAGCCTGATGCGCGACAATATCGCCCGCACCCTCGAAAGCAGAAAACTGTGGGCCAACGGGGTGCCGACAACTGGCGAAACCCCGTGGTATACCCGGTCTGAAGCCGTGGCCGGTGGCCCGGTACAATTTGATGCCAGCAGCGCCGAAAAATATACCGACACAGGCTCGGTCTGGGCGGTTGATTCGCCTCCCAATGCGTTTCGTCTCATCGAGTTTTACCGTGAGCTCGGCTTGCCGCATATCCTGCATGAGTATTTCGGGGAGGATGCGCTTCTCTCGGTGAAGAAATGGGTTCTGCGCTGTATCGCGCCCAACAACGGCGCTCAATCCGGTTGGCATCAGGACGGGCGCTTCATGGGTGACGGCATCAGAACCGTCAATTTGTGGATTGCACTGAGCGACTGTGGCTCGGGCGCCTCGGCACCGGGACTGGACCTGGTAGCGGACAATTCCAGGCGAATCTACGAGACCGGCACTCACGGGGCCGACTTCGACTGGACCGTGGGCCAGGGCCTGGTCGATGAAGTAAGCCAGAGATTTCCGGTAATCCGGCCCCACTTCAGTGCGGGCGATGCTGTTTTTTTCGACCACTATAATTTACACAGAACCGCTTTTGGTCAGGAGGACCGGGAAAACAGGTATGCCGTGGAGTCATGGTTTTTTGCGGCGTCGACAGCCCCTGCGAAGCAGCAGCCGCTGGTCTTCTGAGCGCAGTTTCAGTGTCATCCGGACTGATTTCAGAATAGGGAACTAGCATTGCAAGGGTCGACTCAACTGGAGGAGTTTTACGTCGCCAACAGGCATCTCGGCCATGTCGAGGAACTGCGGCTCAGGATGCGCGCGGATGGCTACCTGTTTTTTCGGGAGATCGTGCCGGCGGATCTGCTGCTGGAACTCAGGGACCAGATAACCCGAATCCTGCATGATATCGGCTGGATCATGGGCGGGAAGGACAGGCTGCTGGCGAAAGCGATCTCGCCTGCCCTGCCGGGAGGGGCAGCCAGCCTATTTCGAAGCACTCGACCGGATCATCAGGCTGGAGGCCCTGCATAGCCTGGCGCACGAAGCCGAACCTGATGAATGTCATGCGGCAGGTTCTTGGCGACAGCGCTTTTCCGCATCCCTTGAGTATCGTCCGGCTGGTTTTTCCCGATACGCCGGAACTGGCAACACCGCCACATCAGGATTACCCGAACAACCAGGGCACAGAAAACCTCACCGCAGCATGGATTCCCCTGGACGACTGCAGTGTCAGTGACGGAGCGCTTGCCATACTCGAGGGCTCCCACAAATTCGGCCTGTTTCCCCGCCAGTTTCATCTTGGACCTGGCAACCGGGGCGCGATTCTGAGCGACTGCAGTAGCAGATTGCCGCTGGTTGTCCGCCGATTTCAAGGCGGGGGATATTGTGCTTTTCCCGGCATTGACGGTGCACCGCGCTCTGGAGAACCGCAACCCCGAAAGAATGCGCCTGTCGGTCGATTTTCGCTATCAACTCGAGGGCGAGAAGCTCACGGCTGGTTGCCTGGAGCCGCATTTTGCGCGGCTCAGCTTGGGAGGAGATATACCGGGACTGGCATTCCAGGCAGTACCAGTACTACTGGCGGAACAAGCACTATGTCGAGATACCCTGGGATGAGTCGCTACAGGACATTGCCGGAGGAACATCTGAGCGAGGCACTTGCGCCAGGAGATCGTTTTTGAGCGCACCGTCAGGCAGCGGCAGAACCCAGCCTGTCCGCGCCGGTTCCGGGAGACGACGGCTGAATGATGCGCAGCCAGGAGTTGACTGCTATGCGCGAGCCTGGCGGAAAGCTAGTCGGGGAGTTTTCGTTTTACCTGCAGAAACGGCAGCTCTATCAGTCTGTAGGTCACGTAGGCCATGGACAGAGAAGCGACGAAAGCAAGAGCCGGCATCACATAGAGCCACACTGAAGCCTGGTAGGCTTCCGATCCCCATGGACTCCGCGCTGCGTGTAGATCATAAAAAACAGTATCGGCACGTGATTCAGGTAAATCGAATAGGAAAGTTTTCCCGTAATGGCCATCGGCCTGTTTATCAGTAACTGCTTTCCCGGTAGTTTGCAAAGCAGTAGTGCCAGAATCAGTACGGCCCAAAGAACAGCCTCATAGGTGTGGTGAATATGCCAGATCTGCTTTGCGGTCTGGTCGCCCATGTCGGCTGCCTGCTTCAGCACGATCGCCAGGAGGATGACGGCGAAAATACTTACCACAAGGCCCCCGATTCTGACTGGCAAGGCGTTTCGCGGACAGGGCTTGCCGCTGTTTCGTCACCAGGTAGACGTAGCCCGCCAGCAGGCCGGCCAGGAAATGCCGGCAACCTGCCAAAAATTGACTTTGCCATCAGGTAGGACAGATTTTTGTCGGGCATCGGATTGATGGCCACCCGGCTCACGTAGAAATAGAGCCAGACGCCCAGTATTGCCAGCAGCAGGAGCTTTCCCGGTTTTCCACTGAGCCAAAGCAGGAACGCCAGCGGAAGGAGAACGTAGAATTGAACCTCAGTCGACAGTGTCCACCACACCACGCTGTACGGGAATATGTCAAATCCCACAAAGCCGAAGAGCATGGCTTCCAGGCCGACCAGCCATTCCCCGGATACAATCACACTGAACAAAACCGCGGCGTAATACAGGGGAATAACCCTGAGAGCCCGGGCGGCATAGAAACTCCACAGGTGCGGTGGCGGGATCGTGTTGTCGATAAACGACTTCAGCCAGGGCTGGCCAAGCAGGAAACCGCTGAGGACGAAAAAGAGCGTTACCCCGGTGTTGCCACTGACAATGAAACTCATGGCCAAAGAGTGCTCAGGGGGCGGACTGATCCCGCTGATGCCATAGATGTGGAACAGAAACACCAGGGCAATGGCCAGTCCGCGAATACATTCCAGTTCGAATATATAGGTTGAGCTGGAACGTATCCCGGATTCGAGATCGAGAGCGCGTGACATTCCCCTGCTACCAGGCTATCGGAACCTGGTTTTTCGGGAAGCTCGAGGCGCCAAAAAACCAGGTTTCTATCGCATAACGCTGCTTGTCGAAGTCTTTGCCATATTGCGTGCGGTGCAGGTAGTAGTGGTCAAAGAAAAAGGCATCGCCAGGCATTGAATACCGGGCTGACGGGGGGGAATCACTGAAGTGATCTTCGATATAGGCCGGACTCACGGACCAGTTGAATTGGGCGCCCTGCGCCGAGACGATACTGGTCAGGCGCCGCGGGATAACATCCATGCCGGGTGCGCCGCAGGTCCCGCCGCACTGGCTCAGTGGAAGCCACATATTGATGCTGTTGATATCCGTGCCCATGAAGGCGCCATCCTGATGCCAGCCAGCGTCACTGATGGGTAGCCTGGAGCGCCTCAATACCCATTTTTTTGCAGACAGGCATGGCGTCTCCCCCAGGTAGTCGGCTATTTTACTTTTCAGGCCGTATTCCTCATACAGTTTCAGGAGCTCTTCCGCCACGCAGGGGGCTTCGACGCACATCGCTGACCCCGAGTCCCGGTGAAACCCCCGCGAATTACCCAGTTCCTTACCGGGCATAACCGCCGAAAGTATACCGGGCGGATTGAAGTAATAATCGCTGCCGCCACGGGCGTATTCCGGGTCTTTGCCGAATTTCTCAGCTGATTCCAGCACCCGGTCGATAGCATTCCTGGCGTTATCAGCAAAGGTCTCCGGGAATAGCCCGCGCACTATCAGCGCACCGTGTTGCCGGATGGCGGCGCGCAGGTTGTGCGCGGAAAATTGGTCAGCGGGCACTTCCGGCACCTGGCATCCTGTCGGCAGCGGGTTGTCCTCCTGGCCGGAAAAAATCAGGGTGGGATTTGCCGCGGGCAGCACGCCATCAAACATCGCGATCCTGTTTCCTATCGAGGCTGTGTCATTGATAATGTCGCGTTGTTCCACAAGCTCGGTAAATGAAGTGCTGACAGCCATATTCGGGGGTTTCCTCAAATTTGTAGTTCGGTGTGCATGTTGATCCCGATATGCATTGTACCCGGGAAAGCTGCATGCAAACGCAACCGCCTGACGCCTGATGTAGTATATTCTCCCCGGCAGTAAAATCTTCCACTACATCAAGCCAAACGGCAAAAATTCCCGGCTGCATTGAAAAAGGCACTACATGAAGTTATCTATCGTTCTCGTTTCGTATGACATGGCCCGGGAAATCCCCCGCACACTGCAGGGCCTGGCGCGCAATTACCAGCAAGAAGCGCAGGACCTGGAATACGAAGTCATTCTGGTTGATAACGGTTCTCCGGCGCCACTGGACGAGGCGAGTTGGAGTGGTACCGATGTGCCAGTGCGCGTGATCCGGCTTGAAGACGCCTCACCATCGCCCGCCCACGCAATCAACGTTGCCGCCGGGGAAGCCAGGGGAGAGCTGCTCTGTCTCATGGTGGATGGCGCTCATTTACTGACGCCCGGGGCTTTCAGGCTGGCACAGTCCTGTTTTGCCGCCTTTGAGAACCCGGTCGTCGCTGTCAGGTATTTTTACCTTGGTCCGGATGAGCAGAATGTTTCGATAGCCAATGGCTACGATAAAAGTGTAGAGGATCAATTGCTTGCCTCCATTAATTGGCCGGATGACGGCTATCGCCTGTACGAAATCGGTACACCCCTGCGCGCCGGAGCCCGCAATATCACCTGGTTCAACAGGATGTTCGAGTCAAACTGCCTGTTCATGCGTCGCAGCTTTTTTCAGGAGATAGGCGGGGCTGACGAGAGCTTCGATTTTCCGGGCGGCGGGTTTCTCAATCTGGACCTGTATAAACGGGCGATCGACAGCCCCGGAGCCATTCCGGTGCAACTCATCGGTGAGGGTAGTTTTCACCAGTTACACGGTGGCACCACGACCAACGTGGGCCAGGAGCAGCAAAATACCCGGCTGGCGAGTTATCTCGATCAGTACAAGGCGATAAGGGGGCATGGGGACTTGATGTCGAAGAAAACGCTGTATTTCATGGGCCATTTGCCTACCACGGCCTCGAAGATCCACCTCCGCAATTACCGGGAGTAGAGCCCGCCATCCGTCAGCCCGGTTGCCAGCGGCAGCAGCGCAGGTTCAGGACAGAATTGTCGCGAAACTGGATCCCCTCGCTTTCAAGCCGATTGCGCTGACGGTCCAGGGCGGCGCTGCCACCCGGGTACCACAATCTTGCCCTGCGCATTGATAACCCTGTGCCAGGGAACTGCGGGTGTCCTCCGGTAGACCGCGCAGGGCCCGTCCCACTCGCCTGGCAGCGCCCGCCAGCCCGGCCATGCGCGCCACATCCCCGTAGGTTGCCACCTTTCCCGGTGGTATCAGCATCACCACCTGCCAGATACGCTGGTCTTTGTCGTTTTGTGTGCCGGGCCATATAGCAGTGGGCGTGCGGCTTTGCGAAGTGGGCGAGTCTATCACCGGGTAGAGCCGGGCAAAGTCGCGGGGCGCCGTCGCGCTGCGCTTGAAATTGAGGCTCCTGCCCCCATAGTCTGGCTGACGGAGATCTCCTGCTATGCGTTTACTGATCATGCTCCTGCCCTGGCTGGAGCTCTTTACCCTGATTGAACTGGGGATCCACACCAGTGCACTGGCGGCGCTGGGCTACGTGCTGTTTACCCTGTTGCTGGGCATGGCCATCCTGCAGCGCCAGGGGCAGGGCATGTTCGAGCGGCTGCGCCAGAGCCAGGAGGGGCGGGTGGTCGGGCCGCAACTGCTGCTGGACGATATGTACCTCGGGTTGGCGGGTATCCTGTTGATGATCCCCGGCCTCATTTCCGACGTTGCCGCCCTCATCGTCGTGATCGGGCCCCTGCGGCGGCGCCTGGCCAGCTGGATACTGGGCCCTCAGCCCGAACCCTATGCCCCGGAGCGCGACCCCGGCGGCCACGTCACCATAGAGGGCCAGTACCGCCGGGTCGATGACGATAATAATCCCTAACCTATTGTTTTATAAATAAAAAATAGAAATTTACTCCGTATGCCGGGGCGCGTTCCTCGCGCTTGACTCCCTCCACCTCATGACTAGAATTGGCACTCTCTTGAAAAGAGTGCTAATTGGGGCTTGAAATGCCGCCAGGCGCCCCAATAGTTGAGGCTAGCCCCGCGAGGGTATCCATAAAATCGTTGCTAGGAGAGTAAAACAGATGAAAATCCGTCCGCTGTACGACCGTGTTGTCGTTCGTCGCAAGGAAGAGGAACAAACCACTGCTGGCGGTATCGTGCTGCCCGGTTCCGCCAAGGAGAAGCCCAACCAGGGTGAGATCGTGGCGGTTGGCGAAGGCAAGATACTGGAAGATGGCAGCGTGCGCCCCCTGGCGGTGAAAGTGGGTGACACAGTCGTTTTTGGCCAGTACGCCGGCAGCAACACCATCGAGGTCGATGGTGAGGAACTGATCATCATGGGTGAGAGCGAAATCTTCGCCGTCGTCGAGTAAGCGTATTCCCGCGTTTCAACAAATTTGAATTGGTAGTTTAGAGGAATTAGATCATGACAGCTAAAGACGTATATTTTGGCGACAAGGCTAGGTCGCGCATGCTCAAGGGCGTAAACATTCTCGCCGACGCCGTCAAGGCAACCCTGGGGCCGAAGGGCCGCAACGCAATCCTGGACAAGTCCTTCGGCGCGCCGACCGTGACCAAGGACGGCGTGTCCGTGGCCAAGGAAATCGAACTGGAAGACAAGTTCGAGAACATGGGCGCCCAGATGGTCAAGGAAGTGGCTTCACAGGCTTCTGACCAGGCGGGTGACGGTACCACCACTGCGACCGTTCTGGCCCAGTCGATCCTCAACGAAGGCCTCAAGGCCGTCGCTGCGGGCATGAACCCGATGGACCTCAAGCGCGGCATCGACAAGGCCGTCGCTGCAGCAGTGGAAGAAATCAAGAAGATGTCCACTCCCTGTGCGGACAACAAGGCAATCGCCCAGGTAGGCACCATTTCCGCCAACAGCGATACCGCTGTGGGTGACATCATCGCCGATGCGATGGACAAGGTCGGCAAGGAAGGCGTGATCACCGTCGAGGAAGGTTCCGGTCTGGAAAACGAACTGGACGTGGTTGAAGGTATGCAGTTTGACCGCGGCTACCTGTCTCCCTACTTCATCAACAACCAGGAGAGCATGAGCGCCGACCAGGAAGATCCCTACATCCTGCTGGTCGAGAAGAAAATCTCCAATATCCGCGAGCTGCTGCCCCTGCTGGAGCAGGTAGCCAAGGCCTCCAAGCCGCTGGTTATCGTGGCCGAGGACGTCGAAGGCGAAGCGCTGGCAACCCTGGTGGTCAACAACATGCGCGGTATCGTCAAAGTATCGGCCTGTAAGGCGCCGGGCTTCGGCGACCGTCGCAAGGCCATGCTGCAGGATATCGCCATCCTCACCGGCGGTACCGTGATCTCCGAGGAAGTGGGTCTGGATCTGGAATCCGCCACCCTGGAGCACCTGGGCACCGCCAAGCGCGTATCAATGGACAAGGACAACACCACCATCATCGATGGTGCCGGTGATCACGATGCCATCAAGGCCCGTGTCAGCGAGATCCGCGTCCAGATCGAAAATACTTCTTCCGATTACGATCGCGAGAAACTGCAGGAGCGCGTGGCCAAGCTGGCCGGCGGTGTTGCGGTAATCAAGGTTGGCGCTGCCACCGAGATCGAAATGAAAGAGAAGAAGGCCCGCGTCGAAGATGCCCTGCACGCAACCCGTGCGGCGGTCGAAGAAGGCGTGGTAGCTGGCGGTGGTGTCGCCCTGGTGCGCGCTGTTGGCGCCATCTCCGGCCTGAAAGGCGACAACGAAGACCAGAACCACGGTATCACTGCCGCTCTGCGCGCGATGGAAAACCCGCTGCGCCAGATCGTTGCCAACGCCGGTGGCGAGCCCTCTGTCGTGCTCAACAACGTCAAGACGGAAGGCAAGGGCAACTACGGTTACAACGCTGCCACCGGTGAGTACGGCGACATGATCGAGATGGGCATCCTGGATCCCGCCAAGGTGACTCGTGTCGCCCTGCAGGCGGCCGGATCCGTGGCTGGCCTGATGATCACCACCGAGGTGATGATTGCCGACAAGCCTGAAGAGAAGGGCGCCGGCGGCGGCATGCCCGATATGGGCGGCATGGGCGGTATGGGTGGCATGGGCGGCATGATGTAAGCCTCACCCACCAATCCAAAAAAAACCCGGCTTGAACGCCGGGTTTTTTTTGTCCTGCCGTTATGGTCAGCCGAAATTGGCGTTGACGAACTCCCAGTTCACCAGGGCCCAGAAGGCTTCCATGTACTTGGGGCGCGCATTACGGTAGTCGATGTAATAGGCGTGCTCCCAGACATCCACAGTCAGCAGCGGGGTAACGCTCTCGTCGGTCAGGGGAGTGGCGGCGTTGCTGGTGTTGACGATAGCCACACTGCCATCCGCGCGCTTTACCAGCCAGGTCCAGCCGGAGCCGAAATTGTTGATGGCGCTGTTGGTGAACTGTTCCTTGAAAGCAGCGAAAGAGCCGAAGGCCTTGTCAATGGCCGCTGCGACGGGACCACTGGCGGCGCCGCCACCGCTTGGGCTCAGGCAGTTCCAGTAGAACGTGTGGTTCCATATCTGGGCCGCATTGTTGAAGACGCCGCCCTCTGAGGAGGTGACCACCTCTTCCAGTGTCTTGCCGGCAAGGTCCGTGCCCTCGACAAGCCCGTTCAGTTTGTCGACATAGGTCTTGTGGTGCTTGCCGTAATGATATTCCAGGGTCTCGGCTGAAATATGGGGTTCGAGTGCATCCTGCGCATAGGGCAGGGCAGGTAATTCAAAGGCCATTGAAGGAATCCTCGCTATCGAATTGATGGGTGAACGGAAAGTGCTTCCACGAAGCCTGCTGTGTCGCAAGCAGGAGGCAGAAAAGCAGCATACCAAGCGGTAGACGTCAGTGTATACTAGCTCGGCAGTTCCAACAAAATAATGGAGTACAGGTTATGTTAATGGCTATCGATTTTCTTTTCAGATGGGCGCACGTGCTGTTCGGTATAACCTGGATAGGTCTTTTGTACTATTTCAATTTCATCCAGGGTGAGTACTTCAAGGAGGCTGAAGCAAGCGCCAAGGCCGACGCCATGAAGAAACTGGCTCCCCGGGCACTGTGGTGGTTCCGCTGGGGCGCGATGTTTACTTTCCTGACCGGTCTCGTCCTGCTGCACCGCATCGGCGCGGACCGCGACATCGCGGGCCAGCCCGTTATCTGGGTCGGCGCCCTTGCCGGTATTCTTATGTTCCTCAACGTCTGGTTGATCATCTGGCCCAACCAGAAGGTCGTGCTGGGTATGAAAGCGGGCGACGGTCCGTCCTCAGCCGCGAAAGCCGGCCTGGCCTCCCGTACCAATACGCTGCTGTCCGCTCCCATGCTCTTCGGCATGCTGGCATCGAAGCACCTCTACATCGAGGGCGCCGGCGGCACGGGCTTCTATGCCTGCATCGTCATTATCCTGCTGCTGGAAGCCAATGCCCTGTTCGGCAAGACCGGCCCCATGACCAGCGTCAAGGGCGTCATCCACTGCAGTATCGCCCTCACCGCGGTGCTCTGGGCGCTGCTCGCGTTTCTGTAATCACTCGTTGCGTATGACGATAACCGGGCTTTGCCCGGTTTTTTTTGATTCAGTCTCGGGTATTGATTAGCGTTCTGTTTCATTGTCGGCAGGAGTCCGGGTGTGTCCTTGCTCCATGGCCGCAGCCGTGGAGCGAGGCAATCCCCGCTTTCCATCGCGAATGGAAGGTCACATTTCTCTTTGAGACACGTTTAATTCCGTCAAATAAATCGAGTGTTAGCAAGAACACAAAATTGCAGTGCCCACAGAAACCCTCACCGGATCTCCTTTCTGGTGCCACAGGCGCTATGTATAATCAGCGCCACTGGCTGTAACAGGTGTACAACTCATGTCCAATGACGATCTCGACCATATTCCCTCGATAGTGCCGACCCGCGACGGAATACCCGCCTCGGCGGCATCCAGGTCCCGGCCGGGCAAGGGTAAGGGTAGCAGTGCTCCACGCAGCAGTGCACCCAAGAGCCCGCCGTCAGGCGGGGCAGGCACCGGGCCGCTGGCGCGGATCTTTATTACCCTCTCGCTGGTCGTGGCTGCCGTTGCCTGCGCCTGGGCCTGGCAATTACAGCAGGCGCTGCAGGAGTCGAATACCCGTATTGAAGATTATTCCAAGCGCATCGGCGACCTGGAGGCGAGGTTGTCCGACACCGACCAGGGCATGAACCAGAACGCCGAGCTGCAGGCCGCCAAGATACGGGAGCTGGATACCGAGGTGCGCAAGCTCTGGGACAATGTCTGGAAGCAGGCCAGCGAGCGGCTTGCCAAACTGGAGAAAGACGGGGCCAGCCAGGGCAAGAAGATCGATACCACGGCAGCCGGCCTTGCTACCGCCCAGGGCCAGATCAAGAGCGCCAGTGCTGATATTGCCAAGCTGAAGAGTGTCGCCGATGACCTGGAGCGCATAATCGCCAGCGGCAAGGCCAACCAGGCTGAGGTGGAACGCGTGGCGGACAGCATCAACCGGGTCAACCTGGACCTGGCCAAGCTGAACAAGCGGGTGCAGGGCAATGAGGAGTGGATAGAGTCCATCAATACCTTCCGCAAACAGGTCAACGCCAGCCTGGGTGAACTGAAGGCCGCGCTGCGCGCGCAATCCAAGCCCGCCCCGGGCTGAACATCGGTCAGCACGCAGCGGCCCGCCCTGCGGGCTGTAGAGTCAATCCCCGCGGTGTATACTGTCGCTCCTTTTTTCACCCCGGCCGTGTTATCCCCTTCGCAATAAGGATTTCATCATGACAATTATTCGCCAGGACGATTTCATCGACAGCGTCGCCGACGCGCTGCAGTTCATCTCCTACTACCACCCCGTGGATTTTGTGAAGGCTGTGCACGAGGCCTATCTCAGGGAGCAGAATCCCGCCGCGAAGGATGCCATGGGACAGATTCTGATCAACTCCCGCATGTGCGCCGAGGGCCATCGCCCGATCTGCCAGGACACGGGTATTGTCACTGTGTTCCTGAAAATTGGCATGAATGTGCAGTGGGACGCCACGATGTCCGTCTCGGATATGGTCAATGAAGGGGTGCGCCGGGCCTATACCAACCCGGATAACGTATTGCGTGCCTCGATCCTGGATGATCCGGCCGGAGCGCGGCGCAACACCAAAGATAACACCCCTGCGGTAATTCATATGGAAGTGGTGGCGGGAGATACCGTCGATGTACAGGTGGCAGCCAAGGGCGGCGGCTCGGAGAACAAGTCGAAGCTGGTGATGCTCAATCCCTCCGACAGCATCGTGGACTGGGTGGTCAAGACCATACCGACCATGGGGGCGGGCTGGTGTCCGCCGGGCATGCTGGGAATCGGCATTGGCGGCACCGCTGAAAAGGCGGCGGTACTGGCCAAGGAGGCCTTGATGGATCCTATCGACATCCACGAGCTGCGCGAGCGCGGGCCCGCCAACCGGGTGGAGGAGCTGCGGCTTGAAATCATGGAGGCGGTTAACAAGCTGGGCATCGGGGCGCAGGGCCTGGGCGGCCTGACCACTGTCATGGATGTAAAAATCCGCGATTACCCCACCCACGCCGCCTCCCTGCCGGTTGCGATGATTCCCAATTGCGCGGCCACCCGGCACGCCCATTTTGTGCTGGACGGCTCCGGCCCCGCACTGCAGACCCCTCCCGATATCAACGACTGGCCGGAAATCACCCAGGAAGTGAGCGATCAGGTCCGGCGGGTTGATCTCGATACGGTCACCCGTGCCGATGTGGCGCAGTGGCAGCCCGGCGACACCCTGCTGCTTTCAGGCAAGATGCTGACCGGGCGGGATGCCGCCCACAAGAAAATGAAAGAACTCATCGAGAGCGGTGTCGGCCTGCCGAAGGAAGTCGACCTGAAGGGGCGGTTCATCTACTACGTGGGGCCGGTGGATCCGGTGCGGGACGAGGTGATGGGGCCGGCCGGCCCTACCACGGCGACCCGGATGGACAAGTTCACGGATTTCATCCTGGAGAAGACGGGCCTGCTGGGCATGATCGGCAAGGCGGAGCGCGGCCCCGCCGGTGTCGAAGCCATTCGCAAGCACAAGGCGGTGTACCTGATGGCGGTGGGCGGTGCTGCCTACCTGGTCTCCAAGGCCATAACATCCGCCCGGGTGGTCGCCTTTCCCGAGCTGGGCATGGAGGCGATCTACGAATTCGAGGTCAAGGATATGCCGGTGACGGTGGCGGTGGATACCACCGGGGTCTCGGTACACGACACCGGGCCAAAACTCTGGCAGGCGAAAATAGCCGAGCAGGCTATAACCGTTGCCTGACACGTTTTACTGGCACGATTACGAGACCTTCGGTGCCGATCCGTCCCGCGACCGGCCGGTGCAGTTTGCGGGCCTGCGCACCGACTTCGACCTGAACCCTGTAGGCGAGCCGCTGGTGTTGTTCGCCCGCCCCGCGGACGATGTCCTGCCGCAGCCACAGGCCTGCCTGGTCACCGGTATCAGCCCGCAGGAAGCGCTTGAGAAAGGTTTGCCGGAGTGCGAGTTCATCGGCCGCATCGAGCGGGAGCTCGCCCTGCCGGGTACCTGCGGTGTGGGTTACAATTCCCTGCGCTTCGATGACGAGGTGACCCGCTACACGCTCTATCGGAATTTCCACGAACCCTACGCCCGCGAGTGGCAGAACGGTAATTCCCGCTGGGACCTCATCGACCTGGTGCGCACGGCCAACGCCCTGCGCCCGGAGGGTATCGAATGGCCCCTGAGAGAGGACGGCCTGCCCAGTTTCCGGCTGGAGGACCTGACGGCCGCCAACGGCATCAGCCACGAATCAGCCCACGACGCCCTGTCGGACGTGCACGCGACCCTGGCCCTGGCCCGGCTCGTGCGGGAGCGGCAGCCGCGCCTGTATGACTATGTGCTCAGGCATCGCGACAAGCGCTCCGCACAATCGCTGCTGGACATCGCGACCATGAAGCCGGTGCTGCATGTCTCGGGCATGTTCGGGGCGCAGCGCCATAATATCGCGCTGATAGTGCCGCTGGCCCTGCACCCGGTGAATCGCAATGAGGTCATCTGCTATGACCTGGATGCAGATCCGGCCTCGCTGTTCGAGCTGGAACCGGATCAGCTGGGTGAGCTGCTGTTCCGGCGCACAGCCGATCTGCCCGAGGGCGTCGAGCGACCGGGGCTGAAGACGGTGCATATCAATCGCTGCCCGGTGCTGGTGACGGCAAAAATGGCGGATGCGGCCACCGCGGAGCGCCTGGGCATCGACGGCTCCCGCTGCCGCAGGCACCTGGCCGCCCTGCGGGAAGACCGCGGCCGCGATCCGAAAGCCTTCGGTGCCCGCATCCAGGCGGTTTTCGCCGGGCGCAGTTTCGAGCCCGTAACCGATCCCGACCGCATGCTCTATGGCGGCGGCTTTTTTTCCGAGCACGACAGGCAGGTGATGACCGATGTGCGCGCCTCCAGCCCGGCGGAGCTGGCCTCAGCCAGTTTCCCCTTCGAGGACCCGCGCCTGCCGGAGATGCTGTTTCGCTATCGCGCGAGGAACTATCCCCAGACCCTGTCCCCCGAAGAGCGGGCGCGGTGGGAAGAGTACCGTTTCTCCCGCCTGACCGAGCCCGGTGCCGGCGCCAGCATCTGCATGGAGGAATTCCAGGCGACCATCGAGGAACTGCTGGCCTCGGGCACCCTGGGCGCGACGCAGCGGGAGCTGATGCTGCAACTGCAGGAGTACGGCGACAGCCTGCTGGCGTGAGTGCCGGGTTTTCTTCGGTAATACGCACATGGGCAGGGGCACGGCCCCCTCGTATAATGTCGCCTGGCGGGTTGTGGCCCGCCGCCAACATAGTTTCCAGGAGCGAATCCCTGTGCAGTTTGCCGGTAGCCATATCCTCTCGGTCCAGCAGTTCGAACGCGCCGATGTGGAGCGTATTTTTGCCGTTGCCGACCGCATGGGTCCCTACGCCCGGCGGCGCCGTGTAACCCGGGTGCTGGATGGCGCCATCCTGGGGTCCATGTTTTTCGAGCCCAGTACCCGCACCCGGGTGAGCTTTGGCAGCGCCTTCAACCTGCTCGGTGGTGAGGTGCGCGAGACTACCGGCTTCGAAAATTCCGCCATAGCCAAAGGGGAGTCGCTGTACGACACGGCCCGGGTGCTCAGTGGCTACTCCGATGTCATTGCCATGCGCCATCCCGTGGCGGGCTCGGTAGCGGAATTTGCCGCGGCCAGCCGGGTACCGGTGATCAACGGCGGCGATGGCAGCAATGAACATCCCAGCCAGGCCCTGCTGGATCTGTACACCATCAAGAGCGAACTGGTTGAGCGGGGCCGCGGTATCGACCAGCTGCGGATCGCCATGGTGGGCGACCTGCGCTACGGTAGAACCGTACACTCCCTCAGTAAACTGCTGTGCCTGTTTGAGCGGGTACAGGTGACCCTGGTTTCCCCGGGCGAGCTGCGGATGCCCGGGGAAATCGTCGAGGAAATGCGCCAGTCGGGGATCGAGGTGATCGAGTCCGACGCCCTGGAGGCCAGTATTTCCCACGTGGATATCGTTTATTCGACCCGGATTCAGGAGGAGCGCTTCAGCAGCCAGGCGGAGGCGGATCTCTACCGGGGCAGGTACCGTCTCAACCAGGCTATCTACACTCACCACTGCGAACCCAACACGGTGATCATGCACCCCCTGCCGCGGGATTCCCGGGACAATGCCCGGGAGCTGGACGACGACCTGAACGACAATCCTAACCTGGCGATCTTCCGCCAGACCGATAACGGTATGCTCGTGCGGATGGCCCTGTTCGCCCTGACCCTGGATGTGGTTGATCAGGTAGACAAGCATGCGCGGGATGTTAACTGGTATACAGCGGGCAGGTTCTGATGAGCCTGGAACTGACCTTCGGCCCGCAGGATGTGCGGATCCTGGAGGAGACCACCGTATTTTCCGGTCATTACAGTGTGCGCCGGGTCACCCTGCAGTATCGCTGCTTCGGCGGTGGCTGGAGCCGTCCCCAGGTGCGGGAACTGTTCGAGCGGGGGGACGCGGTGGGTGTGCTGCCCTGGGACCCGGTCACGGACCGGCTGGTGCTGATCGAACAGTTTCGCCCGGGTGCCATGCGCGCCGGTGACAGCCCCTGGATGCTTGAACTGGTGGCCGGCGTGGTAGAGCCCGGAGAAAGTGATACCGAGGTGGCGCACCGGGAGGCGATGGAGGAGGCGGGCTGCGGGCTGGCGGAGCTGGTTCCCATCGCAACCGTGCTGCCCAGTGCCGGCGCCTGCACCGAGCAGGTCCGCCTGTTTTGCGGCAGGGTGAACCAGGCCGCGATCGGCGGCATCCACGGCCTGCAGGAGGAGGGGGAAGACATCCTGGTACACTCTGTCGCCCGCGCTGACGCCCTGGCCTTACTGGCGGCCAACCGGGTCCCCAACGGCCACACCCTGATTGCCCTGCAGTGGCTGCAGATCCACGGCGAGTCTCTCCGGGAGCGCTGGAGCTGAGGCCACCCGCCGCCGCCCCCTGTTTACTCATGCCAGACAATAAACCCGACTCCCCACCCGAGACCCCGCCCAACGCGTTACCGGATCACTCCCCGGACAACACGCCTGGCCTGCTGCGGGCCAGCGCCCTGGTAGGCAGCATGACCATGCTGTCGAGAATCCTGGGGCTGGTGCGGGACATGGTCATCGCGGGGTTTGTCGGTGCGACCGCCAACGCGGACGCTTTTTTTGTGGCTTTCAAAATTCCCAACTTCCTGCGGCGCTTATTCGCGGAGGGCGCATTTTCCCAGGCCTTTGTTCCCGTGCTCGCCGACTACAAGCAGGAGGGCAGCATCGCGGCCGTAAAAAGCCTGGTCGACAGGGTTGCCGGGGTTCTGGGCGGCACCCTGCTGCTGGTCACGTCCTTTGCCATACTGGCGGCCCCCCTCGTGGCGGCGCTGTTTGCGCCGGGTTTCCTGGACCAGCCGCTGAAATACCAGCTGACCGCCGAGATGATCAGAATCACCTTCCCCTACCTGTTGCTGATTTCCATGACCGGCTTTTGCGGGGCGATTCTCAACAGCTTCGGGCGCTTTGCGGTGCCCGCGTTCACCCCGGTATTCCTCAACCTGTCCCTGATCTTCGCCGCCACCGTGGCGGCGCCCTGGTTTGAAGAACCCGTTTACGCGCTCGCCTGGGGGGTGTTTTTTGCCGGGTTTATCCAGCTGTCGTTCCAGCTGCCGTCCCTGTATCGGCTGGAGCTGGTGCCGCGCCCCATCTGGGACACCCGCGATGAAGGCGTACGGCGGATTCTCAAGTTGATGGTGCCGGCCCTGTTCGGCGTGTCGGTGAGCCAGATAAACCTGTTGCTGGACACGGTGCTGGCTTCTTTTCTGCCCACCGGCAGCGTCTCCTGGCTGTACTACTCGGATCGCCTCGCGGAGTTGCCCCTGGGAGTGTTCGGCATCGCGATTGCCACGGTCATCCTGCCCAACCTGTCGGCCCATCGGGCCGCGGCGCGAGAAGGCAAGTTCAGCCTGACCCTGGACTGGGCTATTCGCTCCGTGCTGGTGATCGCCGTGCCCGCCGCCGTGGCCCTGGTGATCCTGGCCCAGCCCATACTCATTACCCTGTTCCAGTACGGGGAGCTCACCCCGCGGGATGTGGCGATGTCCTCCTACAGCCTGCAGGCCTACAGCCTGGGCCTGGTGGCGTTCATGCTGGTCAAGGTGCTGGCGCCGGCCTACTACGCTCGCAAGGACACCAAAACCCCGGTAAAAATAGGGATTATCGCCATGGTGGTGAACATGGTGCTGAACCTGGTGTTCGTGATCCCCCTGATGTACTACTGGGACGTGGGACATATGGGGCTCGCGCTCGCCACCTCGGTGGCCGCTTTCCTCAATGCCGGCCTGCTGCTGCGAGGATTACTGCGCGACGGCGTCTATCAGGTCCACGGTGGCTGGGGCGGTTACACCCTGCGCCTGGGCCTGGCGACATCCGCCATGGCCGCTGTCCTGTTTGCCCTGAACGAAGGCAGCGCCCAGTGGCTGGGCTGGGACTGGCAGCACCGCGCCGTGGAATTGGCCCTGCTCTGTGGCGCCGGGGCCGCTACCTACCTGATCGTCCACATGTTGCTGGGTACGCGCCTGCGGCACTTGCGCACGCCTTCCGAGCTCTGAGCGGGGGTATTAATATCCCCGGGGAGTGGGTGCAGACATAGGCGAGTGCGTCTACATTCGCTATACTGCTGCGTTTGATTTGACTGAGTGTCTCCTGCCCCGATGGAATTGATCCGCGGCCTGCACAATATGCGGCCCAGACACCGCGGTTGCGTGGTCACGATCGGCGCCTTTGACGGCGTGCATCTGGGCCACCAGGCGGTTATCCGGCACCTGCTGGACAAGTCGCTGGAACTTGCCGTTCCCTCGCTGGTGATCGTATTCGAGCCGTTGCCGCGGGAGTACTTCTCACCCCTGAAAGCGCCGGCCAGGATCATGAGTTTCAGGGAGAAGTTTTTCGCCATGCGGGCGCTGGGCGTTGACCGGTTGTTGCGGGTGCAGTTCAACGAGAGCCTGCGGGAGATGTCGGCCCAGCAGTTCCTGGATGACATTTTCGTCACCGGCCTCGGGGTGCGCTACGTGGTGTTGGGAGACGACTTTCGCTTTGGTAACGATCGCGAGGGAGACCTGGAATTTATCAGGCAGCAGGGCCCGCGCTACGGTTATGAGGCCCGGCCCACGCCCACTTTCTCGATTGACGGGGAGCGGGTGAGCAGTACGCGGATTCGGGAAGCCCTGGAGAGCGCGGACTTCGCGGGGGCTGAACGCCTGCTGGGGCGACCCTACACCATCTCCGGCAAGGTGATCTACGGCCGGCAGCTCGGGCAGACCCTGGGCGCGCCGACCGCCAACCTGCATCTGGACCGGCTGCGGGCGCCGCTGTCGGGCGTGTACGTGGTGGAGGTCAGCGGCGCCGGCCTCGCAGGGTGCCGCCGGGGTCGCCAACGTCGGGGTTCGCCCCACGGTGGACGACAGCATCAGGGCGAACCTGGAGGTACATTTGCTCGACCGGGAAATCGGCCTTTACGGCCAACATATCGATGTCACGTTCAGGCACAAATTACGTGACGAGAAAAAGTTCGGCTCAGTGGAGGAGCTGAAGGAAAACATCGCCAGGGACATAAACAATACACGGGCCTGGTTGGGTCGGCACTGACGTTTTCAGATGATAGAGATATGAGCGATTACAAAAATACATTGAACCTGCCCCAGACGGCCTTCCCCATGAAGGCGAGCCTGGCCCAGCGCGAACCCCAGCGACTCAAGCAGTGGCAGGAAAGGGAACTGTACGCAAAAATTCGCGCGGCCGGAGCGGGGCGCCCCAAATTCATCCTGCACGATGGCCCGCCCTACGCCAATGGTGACCTGCACCTGGGCCATGCGGTGAATAAAATCCTGAAGGATATCATCATCAAGTCGCGCACTCTCGATGGCTTTGACGCGCCTTACGTTCCCGGCTGGGATTGCCACGGCCTGCCGATCGAATTGAATGTCGAGAAGAAGGTCGGCAAGCCCGGTGCGAAGGTTTCGCCGGCGGAGTTTCGCCAGAAATGCCGCGAGTACGCAGCGCGGCAGGTCGACGGCCAGCGCGCGGACTTCATCCGCATGGGAGTGTTCGGTGACTGGTCCAATCCCTACCTGACCATGGACTTCGCCTTTGAGGCGAATATCGTGCGCACCCTGGCCCGTATTATCGACAATGGTCATCTGCACAAGGGCTTCAAGCCGGTGCACTGGTGTACCGACTGCGGCTCCGCCCTGGCCGAGGCCGAGGTCGAGTACCAGGACAAGACTTCTCCGGCGGTCGATGTCGCGTTCGCCGCGATCGACCCCGATGCTTTCAACACAGCCTGCGGCGCCAGCTACGAGGGCGAGATCGCAGTGCCCATCTGGACCACCACGCCGTGGACCCTGCCTGCCAATATGGCGGTGAGCCTGAACGGTGAGCTCGAATACGTGCTGATCGAAGGCCAGGGCCGGGCCCTGCTGGTGGCCGAGGCCCTGGCGGAGTCCTGCGCACAAGCGTTTTGGTCTGCCGGCACTGAACGGTGCTGGGCAGTTGCAAGGGTGCCGCCCTGGAAAACCAGCTGTTGCAGCACTGCTTCCTGGACCGTCAGGTGCCCGTGATTCTGGGTGAGCATGTGACCACCGAGGCCGGTACAGGCGCCGTGCACACCGCACCGGCGCACGGCCAGGACGACTTCGTGGTGGGCCAGGCCTACGGCCTCGAGGTCTACAACCCGGTGGGCGGCAACGGCGTCTACCTGCCGGATACCGAGTATTTTGCCGGCCAGCATGTGCTGAAAGCCAACACGGCCATTATCGAACTGCTGCGCGAGCGCGGTGTATTGCTGCACGCCGAGCAATACCAGCATTCCTATCCCCACTGCTGGCGCCACAAAACCCCGATCATATTCCGGGCCACGCCCCAGTGGTTTGTGGGCATGCACCAGAACGGCCTGCTGGACAGCGCCCTGGCGGCGGTTGAGCAGGTGCAGTGGCTGCCGGAGTGGGGCAAGGCCCGGATAGACGCCATGCTGGCCAATCGCCCGGACTGGTGTATATCGCGCCAGCGCACCTGGGGTGTGCCCATTACCCTGTTCGTTCACAAGGTGAGCGGTGAACTGCACCCGCGGACCCTGGCGCTGATGGAAGAAGTAGCGCTGCGCATGGAACAGCAGGGCATCGATGCCTGGTTCGAGCTGGATGCGGCGGAACTGCTGGGCGCGGAGGCGGACGATTACGACAAGGTGACCGACACCCTCGATGTCTGGTTCGACTCCGGGGTCACCCACGCCTGCGTGCTGCGCCAGCGCGAGGGACTGCGTGCGCCGGCAGATATGTACCTGGAGGGTTCCGACCAGCACCGCGGCTGGTTCCAGTCCTCGCTGCTGACCGCTATCGGCAGTTATGGTGAGGCGCCCTACAAGGCGGTGCTCACCCACGGCTTCACCGTGGACAGTGACGGGCGCAAGATGTCCAAGTCCATCGGCAACGTGATAGCTCCCAACAATGTCATGAACGACCTCGGGGCGGATATTCTGCGCCTGTGGGTGGCGGCCACCGATTACCGCGGTGAACTGGTGGTCAGCGATGAAATCTTCAAGCGCACGGCAGATGCCTATCGCCGGATTCGCAATACGGCGCGTTTCCTGTTGTCCAACCTCAATGGATTTGATCCGGCGACGGATGCAGTGGATTTCAGCGAAATGCTGTCGCTGGATCGCTGGGCGGTGGATCGGGCGGCCGCCCTGCAGGCGGAGTTGACCGAGGCGTATGACAAGTACCAGTTCCACCAGGTGTACCAGAAGCTGCACAATTTCTGCGCCCAGGACCTCGGCGGTTTCTACCTGGATGTCATCAAGGACCGCCAGTACACAACCCGGGCGGACAGCACCGCACGCCGCTCGGCCCAGACCGCCATGTTTCATATCGGTGAGGCCCTGGTGCGCTGGATGGCGCCCATCCTGAGTTTCACCGCCGAGGAAATCTGGGAGAACCTGCCGGGTGAGCGGGCGGAGTCGGTGTTCCTGGTCGAATGGTACCGGGGCCTGCAGGCGGAACCCGCCGGTGAGGCGATGGGGCGTGATTTCTGGCGCCAGTTGATGGCCGTGCGCGCGGCGGTGAACAAGGAAATGGAGGCGCGCCGCGCGGCGGGGGAATTGCGCGGATCGCTGGATGCCGTGGTGAGCCTGTACGCGGAGCCCGCCCTGTTGGCCCAGTTACAGTTGCTGGGTGACGAACTGCGTTTTGTCCTGATTACCTCGGCGGCGACCCTGGCGCCACTGGCGGATGCGCCGGCAGAGGCCGCCGCAACCGAGCTTGCCGGCCTGCGTCTGCGGGTGAACGCGTCCGCCGAGGAAAAGTGCGAGCGTTGCTGGCACCGGCGTCCCGAGGTCGGGGAGATCCCGGAGCACCCGGGCCTGTGCGGCCGCTGTGTCGAAAATGTTTACGGCGAGGGGGAGCAGCGTCGTTATGCGTAACGGCTGGTACGCCATGCGGTGGTACGGCCTGGCCGCGCTGGTCGTGGTGCTGGACCAGTTAACCAAGTACCTGGCGGAAGGTGCCCTGGAGTACGGTCGCCCGGTCGAGGTGTTTTCCTGGTTCAACCTGACCCTGCAGTACAACACCGGTGCCGCCTTCAGCTTCCTCAGTGATGCCGGGGGCTGGCAACGCTATTTTTTCAGTACCGTGGCGGTCGTCATCAGCGCGCTGCTGGTGGCCTGGCTCTACCGGATGCCCCGGGACCAGCGGCTGCTGGCGCTGGCGCTGGCGCTCATCCTGGGTGGGGCGCTGGGCAATCTCTGGGACCGGCTGGTGCTGGGCCATGTGGTGGACTTTATATCGGTGCATTACGGCGGGCGCTATTTTCCCGCGTTCAACATCGCCGATTCTGCGATCAGCCTGGGCGCCGCCTGTATGATCTATGACAGCCTGTTTGGCCGTGAACCCGAAGCTTCGGTGGAGCGAGGTGTGAATTCGAAATGACCATAGTCGATGTGCCGGTGAGCGAGGGTACCCGGGTCTACGTGAATTTTTCCGTGAGTCTCGAGGATGGCTCGGAAGTAGACTCCAATTTTGGCGGCGAACCGGTGGCCTTCGTGGTTGGCGACGGCAGCCTGCTGCCGGGTTTTGAGCGCCTGCTGTTTGGCATGTCCGCCGGCCAGAGACGCATGTTTACTGTGCCGCCGGAGGATGGTTTTGGCCAGCCCAACGACAGTAATGTGCAATACCTGCCGCGCTCGCAGTTCGATGACGACAGCGAACTGGAGATCGGCCTGGTCTATTCGTTTGCCGATGCCAGCGGCGGTGAGCTGCCTGGCCTTATCGTCGCTTTTGACGAGGAGGAAGTGACCATAGATTTCAATCACCCGCTGGCAGGCCGCAATATATTGTTCGATGTGCTGGTACACCGGGTCGAGCCGGTGGAGCTGCACTGATGCAGGTGCGTCTCGCCAATCCACGCGGCTTTTGCGCCGGGGTCGACCGGGCGATCGATATCGTCAATCGCGCCCTGGAGGTGTTCGGCGCGCCGATCTACGTGCGTCACGAGGTGGTGCATAACAAATTTGTGGTAGAGGACCTGCGCGCCCGCGGCGCTCGCTTCGTGGATGAGTTGGATGAAGTGCCCGACGGCTGCATCGTGATATTCAGCGCCCATGGGGTGCCGCAGTCGGTGCGCAAGGAGGCGGACAAGCGCGGCCTGCGGGTGTTCGATGCCACCTGCCCGCTGGTGACCAAGGTGCATATTGAAGTCGCCCGCTACAGCGCGGAGGGACGCGAGTGTGTGCTGATCGGCCATCGCGGCCACCCCGAGGTGGAGGGCACCATGGGCCAGTACGACGGCCAGGCCGGGGGCGAAATCTACCTGATTGAAGATGAGCAGCAGGTGGACTCCCTGTCGGTGCGCAACCCGGACAAGCTGTCCTATGTCACCCAGACCACCCTTTCGATGGATGACACCGCCCGGGTGATCGACGCCCTGCGCCGGCGCTTTCCGAAAATAACGGGGCCGCGCAAGGATGATATCTGCTACGCCACCCAGAACCGGCAGGACGCGGTCAAGCAACTCGCCGGGGACTGCGACCTGGTGCTGGTGGTGGGCTCTCCCAACAGTTCAAACTCCAACCGCCTGCGGGAACTGGCGGAGCGTATGGGTGCCGACGCCTATTTGCTCGACGGCGCCGACGATATCGACCCGAGCTGGCTGGAGGGCAAGTCCCGCATCGGCGTGACTGCCGGTGCCTCCGCGCCCGAGGTGCTGGTGCGCGAGGTGCTCGACGGCCTGCGGGCGCTGGGGGCGAGCGAACCGGTGGAGCTTGCGGGTCGACCTGAAAACGTGACGTTCTCGCTGCCGCGGGAATTGCGTATCGAGGTTAAAAACCTCTAGCACCACCTGATCGCCGATCCCATTCGTTCATCTTCCACCATCTCGGTGCAGTTTCTGGAAACACCGCCCGCCAGCTAATACCTTGCTACAGCAGGAGGTACTGCTGTGGACAGGATGTCGCGGAAATTCACCGATCGGGGCCTGACCCTGATTGAACTGATGATCACCCTGGTGATACTCAGCGTCACGGTCACGCTGGCGACCCCGGCCATGCGGCAGTTGCTCGATGGCAGCAGGCTTCGCACCGAAACCAGTCGCCTGCTCGACGCCATCAACCTGGCGCGCAGTGAAGCCGTGTTCCGCAATACACCGGTAAGCCTGTGTCCCTCGGCGATGGCCACCTCGGGAGTCGCCGACTGCGCCGGCGATCTGTCCGCCGGCTGGATTGTGTTTACCAATCGCAATCGCGACGCCGTCGTTGATGCCGGGTCCGATGAAGTTCTCGCGGCGTTCAAATCGATCCCGCCCGGTTACAGCCTGACTAACCTGGCGGGCACTCGCGCGGCAGACGAACTCATTACCTACCTGCCGGATGGCTCGTCCCGCCGCAATCTCTCACTGCTCATCTGTCCGCCCGACAGCAGGCTCACCAGGCCGTGGACGGTGGTGCTCAACAGCGTCGGCCGCGCGCGGGCTGCCCGGGGCGAGGGTCAGTGCCCGCCGGGAGGGTGGATGATGGACTCACCGCCAACACGGTGCCGGCCTGGTGGAGGTCGCGGTCTCGCTGCTGGTGCTGTCGATCGGCACCCTGGGCCTGGGTCAACTGCAGATCCTCGCGAAGCGGCTGGGCTACGAAGCAGTGCAGCGAACGGAGGCGGCCGCACTGGCCATGGACCTGTTCGAACGCCTCCGGGCCAATCGCGTTGCGCTGGCAGACTACGCCACAGGCGGCATCGGTGAAACCGGTAGCGCGGCACTGGTGGAACCCGCTGCGAACTGCGATGCCGGTGGCTGCTCGCCGGTCCAGCGCAGGGACCGGGACCTGTGGCAATGGCAGCAGGCGCTGCTTGGAGCGGGGACGGGAGACGGATCTGGCGGGCTGGTAGAGCCGCTGGCCTGCATTGCGGTCAGCGGGCGCCGGGTGACGGTGGCGATTTCCTGGCAGGGCTTCCAACCACTTTCCGCTCCGGCCCAACAGGATCTGTGTGGGGGCGATAACAGCGCTCCGGATGCCGCTGCGCGGCAGTGGCTGCAGATGACCTCGTGGATTGGACGGGACCAGCTGTGAGACACGGCGCTGGCAGGAGGTGGCCCTGGCCGCATCAGGGCCTGTCCCTGGTGGAGCTGCTGGTTGCCCTGGCGCTGGGTGTAGTGCTGTCGTTCGGCGCCATGAACCTGCTGCTCTACAGCAAACGCAGTTACTTCGAGGCCGAGGAACTGGCGCGCCTGCAGGAAAACGGCCGCCACGCCCTGCGTTACCTCTCCCACGAACTCACCATGGCGGGCTATCTCGCCACCCGCCTGCCGGGTACTCAGCTCGAAGCGCGGGAATCAGGCAGCCCCTGCTTTGATTACCTGATGGCCACGGCCACGCCTGTCGAGCATGTCAATGACGTGAGCGCTGCGGGCCAATCGAGCAGTGGCGGCGGGAATCTGCCGGATGACTGCCTGCTGGCGGGCAAGCACCTGGCCGGTACCGACCTGCTGCTGATCCGGCGCACGGCGAGTGTGCCGGTAATGGCGGCGGGAGAGCTCGGGGGCGCGATCGATCCGCAGGCGATCTATTTACGCGGGGTTGCCGGGGCAGGGGCGGCCCACCTGCAGCGGGGTGGTCGCGACGTGGTCCTCGGTGACGAGCTCTGGGAGTACGTCCCGCAGGTGCTCTTCCTGCGCAATTATTCCATTGCCAGCGGTGACGGCGTGCCCACCCTGTGCCGCAAGCGACAGGGGCGTTCCAGCAATCGCATGGCGCCTGCCCAGTGCCTGGTCGAGGGCATAGAAAACCTGCAGCTGGAGTTCGGCATCGACGACGACGGCGATGGGCAACCGGACCGATTTGAGGCCGCGCCGGATGCCGCGGAGCTGGCTGCCGCCGTCGCGGCGCGCATCTACCTGCTGGTGCGCAGTGTCCACCCGGTCCCCGGGTATGTCGACGACCGGTCATACGTGCTGGGCCAGACCCGGGTGGCGCCGCCCCTCGATGCGCATTACCGCAGGCTGCTGCAGACCACGGTGTTGTTGCGCAACCGGGGCCCGGTGCCGTCATGAAAGGCGGTTATCCCCACCCCGGCCAGCGGGGCTTCGTACTGGTCGTCTCCCTGCTGGTACTGCTGTTGCTGGGAATCATTGCAACTACCGCCGCCAGGACCAACCAGCTGCAGTTGCATATGGCCGGTAACGATGAGGGCAGGGTTGCCGCCCTGCAGCGTGCGCTGGCGGTGGTGGATGCCGTCCTGGACAACCCGGCCGCCATCTCCCTGGACAGCGGCGTGGGACACAGGAGCTGCATGGCGGGAGCTCCCGACCAGTCCTGTGACGACTACACGATAGAACTCCCGCCAGGAGCACGGCCCGAGGCCGGTCGCCTGGAGCTATCTGTCACCAGGATTGCGCCCGCACAGAGCGCGATGCCGTTGCTGGAAGAGGCCCTGGCCAGCAGTGCGGTCCACTACCGGGTGGCGAAATTCGAGGTGCGGGTCGCCTACGACGGCGCCGCCGCAGGCATCGGCAGGGCGGCAGTGGCCCGGGGCGTGCTCGTGCGCCTGCCGGTTTCAACACAATCAGGAGGAGGTACGCCATGAAAATCCTGTTGACCATCGCGCTCTATGGTGTCCTGGTCGGGCTCATTGCAACCCGGCCCAGGGCGGACGATATCGATATTTACCTGGCCGGATTTGCCGGACCTACCGACGTTAGCTGCGAAGATGCGGCAGTTCCCGCTCACCCCGGAGTCTCCCCCGGGAGCCTGGTAGCGGGCTCCGTACCGGTCAATGGCCCCGGCAAACGCGCTTCCGGCCAGGATGTCTATTTCCCGCTGTTCCAGCCGGAACCGTGGCCTCTCTGGCCGGGTAACATCAAGAAGCTCAAAATAGCCCCGCTGACTGAGCCCGGTGCCGATGCAACAGATCCAGTCGCACTTGATATCGTGGCCGCGGCGCCTGCCGGGAGGTCCGCGATCTCTACCGTGGACGGGCAGATCCTGGCCGATGCCCTGACCTTCTGGACCGACCCCCTGGGCGCTGACGTGCGGGCGTTCGATCCCGCCCTGCGGGAAGTACCCGGACGGGACGGACGGTCGGTTACCCGGGGCGGGGCGCGGCAGCAGGTTCCCGGGTTCCTGACCGGTGGGATCGGCGCCGGCAACGCTGAGCCGGGCGCGAGGCAGCTGTATACCCTGGATCCGGATCAGCCGGGGGAATTGCTGCCTTTTGATGCCTCGCCCGCGACATTCGACGCCCTGGCGACGTATCTTGACCCTGCCGGGGCGCTGCCTGAGGCCGATGGGCTTGACCTCATGCGCTGGATACGGGGCCAGGACAGCTATGACGAAGACGCCGACGGTGACCGTTACGAGTCGCGGCGCCGGGTGCTTGGAGACCTGCTGCACTCGAGGCCGCTGGCGGTAAATTATGGCGCCCGCCGCGGCAGCGGTTACAGCGCGGACAATCCCGAGATCCGTATCTTCTTCGGCACCAACGACGGCGTATTTCATCTGCTGCGCAATACCGCTCCCTCCGGTGCCGAGTCGGGCCGGGAGACCTGGGCATTCATTCCCCCGCAATTGCTCCCTATGCAGGCGGCTCTTGCCGGCAACGCGGGACGGAGCCTGGCAGTCTCACCCCTACGGTCTGGACGGGGAGGCGGTAGCCGTGATCGAGGACCGCAATGGGGACGGCACTATCGAAAGCGCGGAAGGGGATTCCGTGCTCGTGGTGATCGGCCAGCGGCGCGGTGGGCGCGCCCTGTATGCCTTTGACATGACAGATCCGGACGAGCCCCGCTACCGGTGGTCCATCGACCACAGGACCCCGGGATTCGAGCAGCTGGCGCTGACCTTTTCCACGCCCCGGGTAGCCAGGCTGGATCTTGGCGAGGATGCTCCCACCGCGGTGCTGCTGTTCGGTGGTGGCTATAACGGCGGCTGGGCGGACGGTGAACGCATCGGCAAGGACGCTGGCGCAGGCAGCGACCCCATCGGCAACGCTGTCTATGTGGTGAAGGCTGCGGATGGCAGCCTTGTCTGGCGCGCGGTAGGGCCCGGCGATGGCACCGTAACGGCCTCGGGTGAACGGGTTTTTTATGCCCCGGGGCTGACCGACAGCATTCCCTCAGCGCTGGCGGTGATTGATTCTGATCACAACGGCGTGGCTGACCGCGCCTATGTGGGGGATAGCGGCGGCGGTGTGTGGCGTATCGAATTGACCGAGCACCGGCACCGCCAGCCAGATACCCCCACCACGGATGAAGCCAACTGGTATCTTGCCCGGCTGGCCTCACTGGGCGGCACGGGCGATGCGGACCGCCGCTTCTTCCACGCGCCGGATGTGGTCCACAGCCGGGATAGGGCCGGCGACTATTATGGCGTGCTGATCATATCGGGCAACCGGGCGGCGGCCGGGGAACTGCGGGCACGCAACTTTGCTTACCTGCTGAAAGACAGGAAAACAGCCGCAACGCGGGATCAGGAACCATTCCCGGCGGGGAGCGGGATCGGCCACGAGGACCTTGCGGACGTGACCGCTGCCTGCCTCTCGCCGGCGCAGGATAGCTGTAGCGCAGCCGACCTGGCCCCGGGTTGGAAACTGGAATTGCAGGCCCCGGGTGAAAAGGGACTCTCCGCGCCGCTCGTCAGTCATGGGACGGTGCTGTTTACCAGTTATGTGCCTGGCGCTGTGGATCTCCGGGAAGATGGCACGCCTGACTGCACTGGAGGCCGGGGTTTCAGCCGGGTTTACGGGGTTACCCTTGGCAGCGGTTCCCCCGCACTGCCGCCCCCGGGGCAGCTCACTTTCGCTGGTGCTGATCAAAGTCCGCAGGAGGAGCGTGAGCGCTTCAGGAAGATTGGGCCCGGCCTGCAGGGAGGCGTGCTGCCCTTTTATGAGCACCTGCTGCTCCCGGGTACCGGGCTCGGGGACGCGTCACTGGTCCGCCTGCCCGGAAAAAACCGGTGGCGAACGTACTGGCGAGAGGAAGAGGTGGACACCCTCTAGTGGCCGCCATTGTTGAATTCGGGAGCGCAGACCGGTGAAACGAAAGGACGCGCGCGAGCAGTCGGGGTTCAGCCTGCTGGAAATTATGGTGGCACTGGTAGTGGCCGGGATTCTTTTCTTTGTTGCCCTTCCGGCTTATCAGCAAGCGGTAGTAAAAAGCACGAGGTCGGCAGCCAGGGCTACCCTGCTGGAAGTGATCGCCCGGCAGGAGCAGTACTTTGTCAACCACAAGCGCTATGCTGTCGACCTCGCGGCCCTCGGGTTGTCGGAACCCTATCACGTCGACAACCAGGGTGGCGCGTCAACCCCGGCAAACGCATCCTACCGGATCCGCCTCGAAATGGCGGAAGGGGAATACGGTGGTGCCCGGGCGGAGCCGCTGAACCGACAGGCCGACGACGACAGCTGCATGGCATTTTCCCTGTCCAGGCTTGGCGTCCGGGCTGTCAGCGGCACGCTCTCCGCGAGCCCCGGCGAATGCTGGTAATGCGGCGCCAGTGCCTGTCCGGGAAAGAGTTACTGCGAGTTTTAAGCGCATACTCCGGGCGGATCTTATACTGAGAATTCTCCGTACCACGGCGCCTGTCGGTCGATAGGTGCACATTTTCCTCATATTGCTACCGTCTATCGGAAGAAAACGCCTGCTGTCGAGATTTGCATCTCAAAAACTGTGAATAAGTAATATTCTGTCTGGACAAAACAGGTGCCGATGTGGCAGGCGGAGATGGTTTGCGTATGACAATCACCAGGGCGAGAGGTTTTTCGCTGGTCGAGATGATGATCGCGCTGGTAGTCCTCGCGGTGTTGATTGTCATCACTGCCCCCGGCTTTTCCGACCTGATCAGGAACAACCGCCTGCTGTCCCAGGTTTACGCCATGCGAGCCGCCCTGAACGAGGCGCGCTCCGAGGCGCTGGCACAGCGCTCGTTTGTCACCCTCTGTCGCAGCAGTGACGGGGTGACCTGCAGTGGCAATTGGGATGAAGGCTACATCGCTTTTCTTGATTTCGACGGAGATGGCTCGGTTGACGACCCCAATGCGCCCGGCGGTGACCAGGTGTTCTTCTCCAGGTCACTCGACAGCGGCGAGCTGGATATTGCCTACAGCAACGCGGTAAACCGGGTTCGATTCGACAGCCAGGGGTATGCCAGGACCTTTGATGGGGTCTTCACGTTTTGCGATGACCGGCAGGAGATCGCCGCGCGCAGGATGCGCGTAAGCCCCGGTGGAGTGCTGCAATCCCTGGATCCCAATGATCCACCTGTCATCAGCTGCCCCTGACAATGGAGGAGAAGAACATGCCAGTGGTGCGCGGTGAATACAAACCCGGTAGCGGATCCCAGCGCGGCTTCACCCTGATCGAGGCGTTGATTGCGTTTGTCATTCTGTCTGTCGGCCTGCTGGGGATCGTAAGCCTGCAGGCCATGGCCAAAACATCCCAGCATCTGGCCTTACAACACACACGTGCCGTGACTCTGGCGGATGCCATTGTCGAGCGGATACGGGTCAACCCGGCCGGCATTGCGGTTTACAACATCGGCACTGGCAGCCCGGTGGGGGAGGCGTCCTCCAGCGAACCGAGCCCGGATTGCCGGACCGCTGCCTGCAGCCCGGAACAGCTGGCGGCTCACGACCTGTGGGCCTGGGAGCAGGCATTGCTGGGGGCGGGAGCAAAAGTAGGCAGCGAAAATACCGCCGGCCTGATCGCGCCCCGGGGCTGCATCGTGTTCGCCCCGGCACCGGACCGGACCCGCACCGGGCAGCTGAGCGTGATAATTCAGTGGCGTGGCTTGCAGGAATCCTACGATGCCGTGCAGGGCAGCGAAACCGTCTGCGGCGGCCTTGCGGCAGGCCAGGACAAATATCGGCGGCAGGTGGTGACCAATACCTACGTGGTGGACGAGGAGGAGTTCTGACTATGCGCAGCGCGAGCAAGAGACATTGCAACGCGGGCTTCTCGCTTGTTGAGTTGATGGTCGGCATGGTGCTGGGACTGATGCTGGTAGCGGGTGCCGTGTCGATTTACCTGGCGACGAAGCGTTCCTATGTGGAAGTCGAGCAGGTGGCCGCGCTCACTGAAAACGCGCGCTTTGCCGAACAGATTATGGGTGATTCCCTGCGTCAGGCGGGTTTTCTCGGGGAAGTGACCGCCAACAAGGTAGAGGTGGATCCGGACCTGGTTGCGACCCCGCTGGCAGGAGACTGCTCGACGCCTGCCGAGGCCGGCGCCTATGATTTGACCCGCCTTGGATACGCTGCAACCGTGGCCGCAGACGGCACCGCGCTGGGCTGCATCTCTGACGGACTCGAGGGAACGGATGTGCTGGTCATCAAGCGTGCCCTGCCAAGACCCTATTCCGCCGGCCCGCGGGTAAGCGACCCCAACGATCCCCCGGGCGGCACTATCGACACGCCGGGACCACTGCAGAATGGCCGCACCTACGTGATGACCAATAACGTTACCGGCCTGCTGTTTGACGGCGCCTCACCGCCGTCGATCACCACCGGTGGTGAGGTGCCCGGTGGGACTGCCTGGGAATACCAGTACGAGGTTTATTATGTCAAGCGAGCCAACCCTGCTGATGTGCCAATGCTGAGCCGTCGCGTACTGAGCTATAACCCCGGTACCAGCAGCATGGAATTCACCACAGAGGATCTCGCCGAAGGCGTTGAAGACCTGCAGCTGTTGTTCGGATACGACAGCACCGGCAATGGCGAGGTTGACACCTACAAGGACCAGGCCGCCATAGCTGCTGGCAACTGGCCAAATGTAGAGTCCGTTGAGGTATTTATGCTCGTACGCAGCGCTACCCGCGACGTTCAGTATACCGATGTGAAAACCTACCAGCTGGGCGGTGCCGGAGCGGTTGGCCCGATGAACGACAATTACCGGCGCCTCGTCAGCCACGCCAGTGTGTCCCTGCGCAACCTGAAACTGATGATACGAGGTGAAGCATGATGTCCAGCGCGGCAAGCAAGGCCCAGCGCGGTGTCGCGCTGGTGGTGGCGCTGCTGTTCCTGCTGGTGGTAACCGTTATCAGTGTCATCGCTGCCAGCAACAGCACTATCGGCCTGAAGATGTCGGCGAACCTGCAGGACTCCTACGCGTCCTTCCAGTCGGCTGAGGCGGGAATTATCGCGGTGCTGTCACTGGCCGGCACTGCCAACGATCCCTTCGACGGCGATGACACACCGGATCCCTTTGCCGCCTTTGACCCCGCTGTTGACCACCCCCTGCGCGGTCTGAATGACGGCGCTGATTCCGTGGATACGGACGTCTACCTGACCACGGCGGCCACCGCCTGCCCGAGGAGCGCGGTCGGCTCCAGTGTCGGCCTGTTCGACTGCGATTACTACCGCATTACTTCGGAACACGAAGTGCCCAGGGAGGCGCGCACCAAGGTTGAGCTGGGGGTGGTGAAAACAATTATCGGGAGCGGCACGCCATGATCTTCGATGGTTTCGTTCCCTATCCAGTGAATGCTGCGATAACGCGTTCGAGGTTATATACATAATGGGCAATCTATTTGGCAGGGCAGGGAGAACCCTGGCCGCGATGGTTCTGGTAGCGGTTGGCGTAAACGGCAGCCTCTATGCGGATGATACGGAGATCTACCAGATTTCAGGCGGTCGCCCCAAGGTACTTATCGTCATAGATGATTCGAGCAGTATGGGTACGGTACTCGAAGGCAGTACCCGGATGGCAATTGCGCAGGAGGTGATAACGAATCTGATCACTGACAACACGGATATCGATTTCGGCCTGCTGGAATTCAACAGTAACCTGGAAAACCAGGACCATCATGGTGGACGGATAATAAATCGTATCATCGCAAATATGACCGATGACCAGCGCACCAACATAATCGACCTGGTCAACAATATCGAGGCCGGCGGGAGTACCCCCCTGTGTGAATCTACATACGAAGCCTACCGTTACCTGTCCGGCGCGAATCTCCTGTATGGAGACAAGTGGGATCCCGATACGCCCACTATGGATGGTATTCCGCGCGATGCCCTGGCCGAAAGTCCATCAGGCACTTATCAGCCACCCGAAATAGACTGTGGCCCCGTCTTTATCGTTATACTCACGGACGGGGAACCACAGAACGATACCGACGCCAATCAATACATCAAGGATCTTACCGGCAAGCCGGCCACCTATTCCTGTGGTATCTATCCGGCTTACTTCCAGCCGGATACCGAAAATTGCCTGCCAGAGCTTGCCCAGTACATGGCTTATGACCTTGATGGCGACAGCTCCAATGGTGAACAACCTGCTTTCACCTATGTCATCGGCTTTGCCACTGACCAGACCCTGCTGAGCGATACAGCTTCGAAAGGCAACGGGGAATACTTTACCGCTGATAACAGTGAAGAGCTCACTGCCGCCTTTGAAGCGGCGCTGCGGCAAATACGTGCAACCGACACCGGACTCACCTCTCCCGCAGTTGCGGTGGACACGTTTACTCGCACCGAGAGTCGCAACGAGGTCTTCTTTGCCATGTTCAAGCCCGATAACGGGGTGAACTGGCCCGGCAATATCAAACGGCTGGACATCAGCCTGGATGCGGATACGGGTGAGGCCTTACTCGTGGACCGAAATGGAAGACCCGCCATCGACACAGCCAGCGGTAACATCAAGGTCACCGCGACCACCGTCTGGAGTGTCGATAACCAGGATGGGCCGGTGGTTACCGCGGGCGGTGTGGGCTCGTTGCTGAAGGCGCGAGACCCGGCGACCAGAACAGCTGTTAACAAACTCCGGCCCCGGTGACTCGTTGCTACCCTTCGTCGCCACCAATCTGACCGCATCCGCCCTGGGGTTTGCCGGCGATGCCGAGTTATATGACTTTTTTGGTGTGGTGGATGAGGCGGAATTTGGCACCGTGCTGGATTGGGCAAAGGGCTACGATGTCGAGGATGAGGACGGAGACGGGGCAATCGACGATACGCGCTGGATTCTGGCCGACATGCTCCACAGCAAGCCGCTGGTCATCAACTATGGGGTGAGAACGAGCTCCTTCACTGTCGATAATCCCGACCAGAGAATCGTTGTTGGCACCAACGGCGGCTTCCTGCACATGTTCAACAATGACGACGGTCAGGAAGACTGGGCATTTTTCCCCAAGGAGCTTGCACCGGTGCTCAATCTACGTCGGGAAAACGCCTTTTCATCCCAGCATGTCTATGGCATCGATGCCACTGCAGTTACCTGGACGCTTGACCTGAACAGGGACGGGAATCTCAAGGCGGCGGATGGTGACAAGGTCTACCTCTACTTCGGCCTGCGCCGGGGTGGTCGCATCCTGTACGCCATGGATATTTCCAATCCGGATAATCCGTCGCTGCTGTGGCGTGTCGACGCTGACAGCCCGGGATTTGCCGAGCTGGGACAAACCTGGTCGGTGCCGGTGGTAACCCGTATCCCCGGTTACAGGGACGACAGAGGTATACCGAAGCCGGTACTGGTGTTCGGGGCCGGCTATGACCCCGACAAGGATTCACAGGATATCGCGACCGCGGATACCATGGGCCGCGGCATATTTATCGTGGATGCGATTACCGGCGCGCTGGTATGGAGTATGACACCGGCGGCGGATTCGCTGGCGAACATGGAAGAAGCGGGGCTGCTTCACTCAGTCGCCGGCGGTGTGACCATATTCGACAGCAATGGCGATGAACTGAGCGATCGCATCTATTTTGCCGATACTGGCGGCCAGCTGTGGCGGGTGGATCTCCCCGGCGCGGATTTGCCGGATGCGGATCAAAACACCTGGCGCGCGGTGAAAATAGCCGAGGTCAATGGCGGCACGGCGGATACCGACAGGCGTTTCTTCAATGCGCCGGATGTGGTGCGTACCGCCCACACGGGCGCCGCGTTCGACGCCATTCTCATCGGCAGCGGCGACCGCACCAACCCCAATGACCTGGATGACCCCGCCGATCCCAACGATGTGGCAGTGCAGAACCAGTTCTATATGTTCCGGGACCGGGCGATCAATCCCTATTTTACCGACGCGCCCTCCGCGGCTGATTGTAATGCCGACCCGCCGAGTGTGGATTTTCGCTGCCAGTTGCCGCTGGATCCCAATGACCTGTACGACGTGACGCCCAACCTGATCCAGACCGGCACGGCGGACGAGCAATCAGCAGCGCAGGCGGCGCTGTTTGCCGCCAGTGGCTGGCGCCTGGATTTGCCCAACAACGGCGAGAAAGTGCTGGCGCGTTCGATAACGATCGCCGGCAGGGTTTATATCACAACCTATACCCCGACACTGGTGAACGAAAATGCCTGTGAGCCCGTGTCGGGGCTGGGTCGCCTGTATATATTGAACCTTTTCAATGCGGGGGCAGAGGTCGATTTCGACAACAACGGCAATACCGATCGGGCCTGGATCATCGGCGAGATTCTGCCGGATACCCCGTCCCCCCACTTCGGCGAGGACGGCGAGATTCGACTCTTGCTGCCACCAGGCAGTGGTGGCGGCGGCATTATCAACAGTCCCTTCCTCACCGGGGCCTCGCTGCCGACCCCCTATGGGTCCTACTGGTACCGGGAGGAGTATTGATGCAGCCGACGGCTGGCATGCGCCCAGCGGGCTTTACCCTGATCGAGCTGATTATCGTGATCGTGATTGTCTCAATATTGGCGGCCATCGCCCTGCCTGCGTACCAGGACAGTATGCGCAAGGGCCGGCGTGCGGACGCCAAGGCCGGGCTCATGGACGCGGCCAACCGGCAGGAGCGCTTTATGCTGGACCGTTCGGCCTATACCAGCGATATGAAAAACCTGGGTTTCGGCGACGACCCGGCGATTTCCGAGGAGGGTTATTACAGCATCGATGTTGACGAAACCGCCACGGCTGCCCTGTGCGGCTATGCGTTTGATCCCAATGATAACGCACCGCCGTGCTATGTACTGACGGCGACGCCGGTTGCGAGTGAAGCCCAGGCCGATGACGCCAGGTGCACGAAATTCAGTCTGAACTCTTCAGGGTCGAAGGCGGCAGAAGGCTCCGCCGCATCAGAGTGTTGGTAAATCAAGGTGGTCCAGGTGATGGAAATGAAATCGATCAAGTATTCAAGGGCGGGCCGAGCGGCAATAGTACTGCTAGCCGCGCTGGCCGGGGTGACGGCATCCGCCGGTATGCCACAAGGTGAATTTGCCTGTAAGGTCCGGGCCCAGGGCGGCAAGATAGGGTTGGTGCTGGTACAGGCAGATACCAGGGCGCTGGCTGAAAAATCCGCCGTCGGTGCGCAGGCGTTCACGACTGATAATCTGCGCGGCCGCGCGACCAGCGTGCTGCAATGTATCGTGCCGGGGAAAGAGCGTTTCGCGGACTACCAGTTCCAGCAGTTCGTCGAAAGCCTGCCGCTGTGATCTGCCGCGGGAAACCCTAGTCCTCCAGCCCCAGTTTCTTGAGCCGGTAACGCAGGCTGCGAAAACTGATGCCAAGGAGCTTCGCCGTGGCGGTGCGGTTCCAGCGGCTCTCTTCCAGCGCTTTACTGATAATCTGCTTTTCTATCGACTCCAGGTAGCCCTCAAGGTCGCCATAGGCGGCCTCGAGATCCAGCTCTTGTGGGCTTCCGCCGGCGACAGCGGCGGGGGCGAGCGGCTTATCCGTATTGGGAGCAGGGCGGCTTGCCGGCGCCGCATTTCCTGAAAACTGCAGGTCGTCCGCCGTGATGTTGGCACCTTCGGACAGGGCAAGAGCCCGCTCCAGCATATTTTCCAGCTCCCGTACATTTCCCGGGAAACTGTAATTGCACAGTGCGTCTATCGCCGACTTTTCCAGCCTGGGTTTCTCGTTGCCCTCATCCCTGGCGATACGGGCAAGCAGTACCTCGGCCAGTTCAGGGACGTCCTCGATCCGCTCCCGCAGGCTGGGGACGTAGAGATCTATCACGTTAATGCGGTAGTACAGGTCGTTGCGAAAACGGCCTGCCTGAACCTCGTTGGCCAGGTCCTTATGGGTGGCGCTCAGCAGGCGCACATCGGTGGCCTGTTCCTCGTTGGCCCCAACCGGGCGAATCGCTTTTTCCTGGATGGCTCGCAGCAATTTGACCTGCATGCCCAGGGGCAGGTCCGCTACCTCGTCCAGGAACAGGGTGCCACCGGCAGCGGCCTGAAACAGGCCGATCTTGTCCTGGTTGGCGCCGGTAAAGCTGCCCTTGGTGTGCCCGAACAGTTCACTTTCCATCAGCTCCGGCGGGATGGCGCCGCAGTTTACGGCAACAAAGGCCCCTGATGCCCTGGCGCCGTTGTTGTGGATCAGCCGTGCCACCACTTCCTTGCCGCTGCCGGACTCGCCGTGGATATGGACGGGGGCCTGGCTGCGCGCGAGCTTGGTGATCTGCCGGCGCAGCTGCTGGATGGACTCTGCGGAACCGATGAGGTCGTGGTCGACGGCGTCATCGGCCCTGCTGGTGTCGCCCTCCAGCTGCAGGGCACTGGTTACCAGCCGGCGCAGGTTATCCAGTTCGATAGGTTTGCTGATGAAGTCGAAGGCGCCGGCTTTCAATGCAGCGATGGCCGCCTCCACGCTGCCGTGGGCAGTTATCATTGCCACCGGAATGTGAGGGAAATCCTGCTGGATATACTCCACCAGGCTGATGCCGTTGCCATCCGGTAGGCGCATATCGGTGAGGCACAGATCAGGTTGCTCCCGGGCAACCCCGGCCCTGGCCTCCTCCAGGGTGGCGGCGGTAAACGTATCCAGCCCCATGCGGCTCAGGGTGATATCCAGCAGCTCCCGGATATCCGGTTCGTCGTCGACTATTAAAACACTTTGCCTGCTCATTTCTGTCCTTCGCCTGAAAGCCTCTGGTTCCGAAGCCGTTACTACAAGGCCCGCTGGTTAAGGGATATGCGAAAACAACTCTCGCCACGACTGGTAGGGCGGTAACTCAGGTCGGCATTGTTGATTTCACACAGCTCCTTGCACAAGTACAGCCCCATGCCACTGCCGGCTTCCACCGTCGTAAAAAACGGCTCGAACAGCTTCGCCTGGTCAGCCGGGGGCACACCTTTGCCGCTATCGATAATGTCGATCAGGCACTGGTGGGCCGTGAAGTCCATGCTCACCACTATTCTCGCGCTTTCCTCGCCCGTTGCCATAGCGCTGTGGCGCAGGGCGTTATCCAGCAGGTTGGCCATGACACGCTGCAGGTTCTCCGGATCGAATTCCACCAGTAACTCGCGGTAATCGCACTCGATAGAGACATCGGCAGGTCGGTTGAGCGCTTTCAGGTAGCTACCCGCGAATTCGCTCAGCCAGTCCGACAATATAATGTATTCGGGCTTGGGGGGCTCGCGCCTGGAAATTCGCATTACGCTTTCGACGATCTGGTTCACCCGGACGCAGTGGTGCTGGATGATATTGGCCATCCGCTGGTCTGTGGCGGATAGATCCGGCGACTCCTGCAACAGTTGCGCCGCATGACTGATGGCGCCGAGGGGGTTGCGAATTTCATGGGCGATACTTGCAGTCAGGCGCCCCAGGGAGGTTAGCTTGAGCGACTGGGCGTACTGGGTGACCGGGGTGTAGTCTTCCACGAATACCAGAGCTTCCCTGCGGGCATTGGGCTGTAACTCCCTGAAGTGGGCGATAACCGGCGGTGCGCCGTCCATGACGCTGAATGGCTTTGCCCTGTGCTGCCCCGAATTCTTCCAGTGCTCGAACTGGTAGGCGAGCTCAGTGCTGTAGTCCGCCAGCTGGCGGCCCTGTTCTACCGCCACCGGGCGCTCCGGGGCCAGCAGGCCCGTTGCGGCCTTGTTCATAACCCGCACCAGCCCGTCGTGGTTCACCAGCAGAATCCCCGTGTCCATGTGCTGCACGATCTGTTCGTTGAGTCGCTGCAGGTTGTACAGGTCGCTGGCCCGGTTGCGCGCGAGCTCCTCCGCCCTGCCGAGGCGACCGGCGATAGCCTGCACCATGATCGATACCCCGAAGATGAGTGCCCCCAGCAGGCCGGCGGGGAACAGGGAGTTCGAGTCGACAACGCCGACCAGGATCAGGCGTATCGTATCGACCAGCAGCGCGATGACGCAGATGGCGGCAACCAGGGTCGCCACCGTGCGATTGGTCAGGAGCACCGCGCTGGCCGCCGCCGTAATGACCAGCAGGATGGGCAACCCACTGGTCATACCGCCGCTGCTGTCAGCAAGCAGGATGATCGCGGCGATATCGACCAGGAAAATCAGGAACAACATTTTCTGGTTCTGGTTCAGCCGGGTCGACAGTGAGCCCACCAGTGGAATACTGGTGGCCAGGTAGCCCAACGCGATCCCGAGATAGAGGCTCGGGTTGAGGGATCCCACCAGCTGGCGGGTATTGGGGCTTACCAGCATGATCAGCAACACCACTGAGAGCAGCGAGCGGTAGGCGACATAAATCCGGAACAGCGCCAGGTTCTGCTGGCTGGGAGAGTGCGGCGTCGGTCTTGTAAGTATAGCCGGGCGGTTCACTGTGGGGCTGGCCTGTTCCTGCCGGGTTGTGGTCGGGACGGCGCTAGTGTAACAGGCATTGAGGCGGAATCGGTGCGTTGAGCGCGGCAGGACTGGTCTTCCCGGGCACTTTTTCGCACAATAGCGGCCTGCCCCTTCACCCTGGATTACTCATGACAACCCTCAATATCCTGATGGCACAGATAAATACGCTGGTCGGGGATTTCGCCGGGAACACGGCCCGTGTCATGGACACGATCAAGGGGGCTGGTGGAAAAGGGGATGCCACGGTCATTGTGTTCCCCGAGCTCACCCTCAGTGGTTATCCGCCGGAGGACCTGCTGCTGCGGCCGAGTATCGAGCGTCGCGTAAACCAGTCGCTGCAGCGAATTCTCGCCGGGATGGAGGGCGATGCCTACGTCGTCATCGGTTATCCGCGCAGACAGGAGGGGGTTCTTTACAACGTCGCCGGTGTGCTGCACCGGGGTGAGATCATTGCCGAATACCGCAAGCAGGAGCTGCCCAACTACCAGGTGTTTGATGAGAAGCGCTATTTTACCGCGGGTGAGGAGGCCTGTGTGGTCGATATTGCCGGCGTCAGGGTTGGGCTGAGTATCTGCGAGGATATCTGGGAGGAAGAACCGACACTGCAGGCGGCCGAGGCGGGCGCCCAGTTGCTTATCAATATCAACTCATCGCCCTATCACCGGGGCAAACGCGCCGAGCGGTGGGAGATGGTCTCCGGGCGTGCCCGGCGCTCCAGCCTGGCCATCGTCTACGTCAACCAGGTGGGCGGGCAGGACGAACTGGTGTTTGACGGCGGCTCCTTCGCGGTCACGGCGCAGGGAGAGATTGCCGCGGCGGCCCCCAACTTCGAGGAGGGTGTGTACGGGCTGGATATGGTTTTTGGCGATGGGCCGGCGCGCATTTCCGGGTTGCCCGTGGCCCCGCCCCTCGACGACCTGGCTGCAACCTGGCAGGCCCTGGTGCTGGGCGTGCGCGACTACGTCAACAAGAACTTTTTCAAGGGTGTCGTGCTGGGCCTTTCCGGGGGTGTTGATTCCGCCCTGACCCTGGCGGTGGCCGTCGAGGCCCTGGGGGCGAACCGGGTGGAGGCGGTGATGATGCCCTTTCGGTATACCGCCCAGATGAGCGTGGAGGACGCGGCGGAGCAGTCCCGGCTGCTCGGCGTCCAGCACAAGGTGATTTCGATTGAGCCTGTCTATGATGCCTTTATGGCGAGCCTCGCCCAGGAGTTTGCCGGTACCCGGGTGGATACGACCGAGGAAAACCTGCAGGCACGCTGCCGGGGCGTGTTGCTGATGTCCATATCCAACAAGAAGGGCCTGCTGGTTCTGACCACCGGCAACAAGAGCGAGATGGCGGTGGGTTACTCCACCCTGTATGGCGACATGGCCGGCGGTTTTGACGTGCTCAAGGACGTGCCGAAAACACTGGTGTTCGAGCTCTGCCGTTATCGCAACAGCCTCGGTCCGTGTATCCCCCAACGGGTTATCGACCGGCCGCCATCGGCGGAACTGGCGCCCGACCAGAAAGACGAGGACAGCCTGCCCCCCTATGACGTGCTCGATCGCATTCTGGAGCTGTATGTAGAGCAGGATTACAGCGGGGACGATATAGTCGCGACAGGGATGGAGCGGGAGCAGGTGCAGCGCGTGTTGCGCCTGGTGGATGTCAATGAGTACAAGCGCCGCCAGGCCCCGATCGGGGTCCGTATTACCCGGCGCGGTTTTGGTCGCGACCGGCGTTATCCGATTACCTCCGGCTGGACTATCGGCGACTGAGCCGCCGCTCCATCACCGGATCAGACGTCGGGGCGGTTGTCGAACTGCGGTGGTTCCGGCGGGTCGAACAGGCCGAAACTTATCTTGTTGATCCAGGAGCGCTGCAGGCCGTCCAGGGTGTAGACACTCTGGAACTCACCGTTCTTGTCCAGTGAGTAGTGATCGGGGTAATTCTGTGCCAGCACAGCGATGGTGTCCCGGGCGAGATCGTTGTATCCGAGCAGGATGTAGCCCTGGGCCATGACTGCCAGGCCATCGGCAACCGCCGGTGTCTGCTGGAAATTCTCCACCACATAAGACCCGCGGTTGGTGGCGGCCAGGTAGGCGCCGCGGCGGAAATAGTAGTTGGCAACGGTAATTTCGTGGCGCGCCAGCAGATTGCGCAGATAGACCATCCGGGCCCGGGCGTCAGCCGCGTAGGGACTGGCCGGGTAGCGGGACACCAGCTGGGCGAACTCGCCGAACGCTTCCTTGAAATGGCTGGTGTCACGTTCTGAGTGGTCGGTCGGAATGAAGCGGTCGAAGATGTCCTCGGTGCCGGTGTAAGCGGCCAGCCCTTTCATGTAGTAGGCGTAGTCGACATTGGGGTTCTGGGGGTGGAGTCGGATGAACCTGTCCGCCGCTTCTACCGCCGCCTCGTGCTCGTAAGCCTGGTAGTGGGCGTATATCAGTTCGAGCTGCGCCTGCTCGGCGTACTTCCCGAAGGGATACCGCGACTCGAGCAGCTGCAGGGCGCGTACGCTCTCACTGTAATTGCTGTTTTGCAGGTATTCCTGTATCTGTTCGTACATCTGCTGTTCCCCGGTATCCGCCATTTCGGGCAGTTCATCGTTGCTGGAGCAACCCCAGAGAGCCAGGCTGAAGACTAGGAGCAGGACGTATTTCAATGATCTCACCAATTTGGAGTGGGGCCGGCGTGCTAAGATGCAGGCCGCAACACGGATTGTAGCGGCCGTATTTAACCACAGCCGGCCGGGTGCATAAACAGGAAATATAATGAAGGAAACCATAAAACTGGCGGCCCAGGTGCCGGATGAGCTGGACGGCGAACGCCTGGACCAGGCCGCTGCCGCGCTGTTCCCGGAGTACTCCCGCTCCCGGCTCCAGACCTGGATCAAAAATGGTGAGTTGCGGGTCGGCGGCGAGCAGCGCAGGCCCAGGGACAAGGTCAGGACCGGCGATGAGCTGGTCGTGGCCGCGGAGCTGGTGCAGGAGGTCGGCTGGCAGGCCCAGGCCATCGACCTTGATCTCGTGTATGAAGACGACAGCATCCTGGTGTTGAACAAACCCGCAGGACTGGTGGTGCACCCGGCTGCCGGGCATGCCGACGGCACCCTGGTCAACGCACTGCTGGCCCATGCGCCGGAGCTGGCGCAGTTGCCCCGGGCGGGTATTGTGCACCGGCTGGATATGGAGACTTCCGGAATCATGGTGGTGGCCCGCAGCCTGAGTGCACACCATCACCTGGTCGCCCAGCTGCAGGCTCGCACGGTAAAGCGTGAGTATTGCGCCGTCTGTATTGGCGCCATGACGGGCGGGGGCACCGTGGATGCGCCCATGGGCAGGCACCCGAAGCAACGCAAGAAAATGGCCGTGCTGACAGCGGGGGGTAAACCCGCAATCACCCACTACCGGGTAACCCGCCGCTTTGCCCACCACACTCGTATCGCGGTCAGCCTTGAGACAGGACGCACCCACCAGATCAGGGTTCACATGGCCTACCGGCACTACCCGCTGGTGGGCGACCCGGTGTACGGCGGCAGACCCCGCATTCCCAAGGGGGCCTCCGGCGAGCTGATCGATGCCCTGCGGAGCTTCCCGCGCCAGGCCCTGCATGCCCAGGCGTTGGGGCTGATTCACCCGCAATCCGGTGAAGAGATGCGGTTTGAGTGTCCATTGCCGGAGGATATCCTGGGCCTGCTGGACATTCTCGAGCGGGAAGATCCGGTTACCCCTCATGAACGCCCCCTGTATTAGGCCCGACTGGCCGGCCCCGGCCAATATCATTGCCCTGACAACCCTGCGCCGGGGGGGTGAAAGCCTGCCACCCTACGGGAGTTTCAACCTGGCTGCCCATGTCGGCGATGACGACTCTGCCGTGCTTGCCAACCGGGCAAGGTTGTCCCGGCTGCTGCCGCCGGGGACCCACGTGCACTGGTTGACACAGGTCCACGGAACCGAGGTGGCCAATGCGGCCGTGGCTTCTGTCGGCACCGTTGCGGACGCCAGTTGGAGCCGTACCCCGGGTAGCGCCTGTGCGGTACTGACGGCGGATTGCCTGCCGGTGCTGTTTTGCTCACGCGAGGGAGACGTGGTGGCCGCGGCCCACGCCGGTTGGCGTGGTCTGCTCGAGGGGGTGCTGGAAAACACGGTCGCCGCGATGGGGCGGGATCCACGCCTGATTATGGCCTGGCTGGGGCCGGCGATCGGCCCGGCCGCGTTCGAGGTGGGTGCCGAGGTAAGGGCTGCGTTCCTCCAGGCCGCCCGGACCCGGCAGCGGGCGCAGACCGATGCCTGTTTTGTCCCCAGCGAGGCCAGGCCGGGGCATTACCTTGCCGACCTGTACGCCCTGGCGCGGCTGCGCCTGGCTGCCCTTGGCCCGGAGGGCGTGTTCGGAGGCGGGTTCTGTACTTTTGCCGAAGACGACCGCTTTTTCTCCTACCGGCGCGATGGTCGCACCGGACGCATGGCCAGCGTTATTCTCCTGCGGTAACCCGCGATCGTCTGGCTGGAATCTGCCCATCATTCCCCCCGGAAGGGGTCGGTTTTAGCCAATATCCTTTATTGAAAAGGGGCTATTGCGTCCCCATATAGAGGTACATGGAATAAGGATCCGCTTCATTGAGCGGCGGCGACCTGAGGAGATTGAAACCTATGAGAATGGATAAATTGACGAACCAGCTGCAGCAGGCTTTGGCGGATGCCCAGTCTTTGGCGCTGGGTCGGGACCATAATTTTATTGAGCCGGTCCACCTGCTGAGCGCCTTGCTGGAACAGAAAGGGGGTTCGACCAGGCCCCTGCTGCAGAAAGCGGGCGCCAACCTGGCGGGCCTGGTTACGGGTGTTAAATCGGCCGTCGAGGCGCTGCCCACGGTCAGCGGCACCGGCGGCGAGGTCCACCTGTCAAATGACCTGGGCAAGATACTCAATGTGGCGGATAAGCTGGCCCAGCAGGGTGGCGATACCTATATTTCCAGCGAGCTGGTGCTGTTGGCCATGCTGCAGAGCAAGACTTCCGCCGGCGAGTTGCTCAAAGGCAGCGGGGTCACACCGCTCACCCTGCAGGGCGCCATTGAGCAGGTGCGTGGCGGCGAGTCGGTGAGCAACCCCGAGGCGGAAGAATCCCGCCAGGCCCTGGACAAGTACACCATCGACCTCACCGAGAGGGCGGAGCAGGGCAAGCTGGACCCGGTGATCGGTCGGGATGACGAGATCCGGCGGACTATCCAGGTACTGCAACGCCGCACCAAGAACAACCCCGTGCTGATCGGCGAGCCCGGCGTCGGCAAGACCGCCATTATCGAGGGACTGGCGCAGCGCGTGATCAACGGCGAGGTACCGGAGGGCCTGAAGGACAAGCGTATCCTGTCGCTGGACCTGGGCGCCCTGCTGGCGGGCGCCAAGTTCCGCGGTGATTTTGAGGAGCGCCTCAAAGCGGTGCTCAACGAGCTTTCCAAGCAGGAGGGCCGTGTCATTCTGTTCATCGACGAGCTGCATACCATGGTCGGCGCGGGCAAGGCCGAGGGTTCCATGGACGCGGGCAATATGCTCAAGCCCGCCCTGGCCCGTGGTGAATTGCACTGCGTTGGCGCCACTACTCTCAACGAGTACCGCCAGTACGTGGAGAAGGATGCCGCCCTTGAGCGCCGCTTCCAGAAAGTGCTGGTGGACGAGCCCAACGAGGAGGACACCATCGCGATCCTCAGGGGCCTGAAGGAGCGCTACGAGGTGCACCACGGGGTCGACATTACCGACAGCGCGATCATCGCCGCCGCAAAGCTGTCCCAGCGCTATATCACTGACCGGCAATTGCCCGACAAGGCGATCGACCTGGTGGACGAGGCCGCCAGCCGCATCCGGATGGAAATCGACTCCAAGCCCGAGGCGATGGACAAACTGGAGCGTCGCCTGATTCAGCTCAAGATCGAGCGCGAGGCGGTGAAAAAGGATACGGACGCAGCGGCCCTCAAGCAGGTCGAACTGCTGGACAAGGAAATCGAAAAGACCGAGCGCGAGTTTTCCGACCTGGAGGAAATCTGGAAGTCGGAGAAAGCCTCTGTGCAGGGCGCAGCCCAGATCAAGAGCGACCTCGAACAGGCAAAGCTGGACCTGGAAACCGCCAGGCGCGCCGGTGACCTCACCCGCATGTCCGAGCTTCAGTACGGCCGGATGCCTGAGCTGGAAAAGCAGCTGGCGATGGCCCAGGAATCTGAAACCAGGGATACGGTGCTGCTGCGCAACAAGGTTACCGAGGAAGAAATCGCCGAGGTGGTATCGCGCTGGACCGGGATTCCGGTGTCCAAGATGATGGAGGGTGACCGGGAAAAACTGCTGCGCATGGAATCAGCCCTGCACAAGCGGGTGGTTGGCCAGGACGAGGCGGTTGTCGCGGTATCCAATGCCGTGCGTCGTTCCCGGGCGGGGCTGTCCGATCCCAAGCGCCCCAACGGCTCGTTCCTGTTTCTCGGCCCCACCGGGGTCGGCAAGACCGAGCTTTGCAAGGCCCTGGCGGATTTCCTCTTCGACAGTGAAGATGCCATGGTGCGCATCGATATGTCCGAGTTTATGGAGAAGCACTCCGTGGCGCGCATGATCGGGGCGCCCCCGGGCTATGTGGGCTATGAGGAGGGCGGCTACCTGACCGAGGCGGTGCGTCGCCGGCCCTATTCCCTGCTGCTGCTGGACGAGGTCGAGAAAGCCCACCCGGACGTGTTCAACATCCTGTTACAGGTGCTGGAGGACGGCCGGCTGACCGACGGCCAGGGCCGCACCGTGGATTTCCGCAACACCGTGGTGGTGATGACCTCAAATCTCGGGTCGGACCTGATCCAGGAGATGGCGGGGGAGGAAAACTACGACGCGATGAAAGCCGCTGTCATGAACGTGGTGGGCACCCACTTCCGGCCCGAGTTTATCAACCGGATAGACGAGACCGTGGTATTTCATCCGCTGGCACAGGAGCAGATACGGGGTATCGCCGAGATCCAGTTGGGCGGGCTCAGGCAGCGACTTGCTGAACGGGAGCTGGGGCTGGAACTCAGCCCGGCCTTCATGGACCATCTGGTGGCCTCCGGGTTTGACCCCGTTTACGGCGCCAGGCCCCTCAAGCGGGCCATCCAGCAACAGCTGGAAAACCCGCTGGCCCAGCGTATCCTGTCAGGTGAGTTTGAGCCGGGACAGACGGTGGTGGTTGACCTTGACGGGGAGCACACCGCCTTCAGCACGAAGTGATGCGCTGTCATCCGATAGAAATAAGGCCCCACCAGGGGCCTTTTTTTATTGCTGGTCGCAGTGAACGGCTATGACGTCGATGGCCTGCTGACGCTGTATCTCTTTTTCCTCCTCGCTAAGAGGCCGCAACTCGCCCTGGTCGTTGCGGACCTGGATGCGCACTTTGGTGTTCAGGGTCTCGAGGTTTTCCCGGGCCCGCTGGCACTGCTCCGCGCTCTTTTTCACCGGGGTTTTGCTGGTGTTGACCGGTTCGAAGTCGTTGCTCACGGTGGGCTCGGTGGTGGCCGGCACAGCACCTTCCTCAGCATCTACCTGGCGCACCAGGCTCGACCCGGTGGTAATCACCTCGTAGGATGTTCCCGCGGGTGGCGGCCGGTCACTGTGGACCGGGTTGCCCCGGTCATCCTGCCACCGGTAATAAGTGCTGCTGGCATGGGCAGAAAACCCGGTGCCGGCGACAACGATAAAGGCTGTGAGTGCCAGCCAGGTTCTGATTACCTGTTTCACGTCCCTTGCTCCCGCTTGTTATAACCCCTGCGGTGTAAAGTAACCCACTGAACCCGGCTAGGCAAACGGGTATCCGCCCGACTCACGGTTTCTCCGGGCCGGTTGACTTTGGGGCGTTTCATGCGAACAATAGGCGCGTCTTGCAGATGGCAACGGCTAACGTCGAGTACCCTCGATCTCTGGCCCACTGTCCCGATCCCATTATTCGGTTTCAGCTGTTTGTAAGTCCCGTAATCAACACCAGCCGCACAGGCCGGGTTGAGGGCCAGACACTGCGCTATCCCGCAGGGCTACCGATACACGGGTGTTCGTGATCGTATATCCCCCGAGGAGCGTCGCCGGGGGGGTCCCGGGCAGTGTGTCGAGCTTGAAAGGGGTGGCGTCGCCAATAGAAGGCCTGTTCGGGCCGTTCAGCAGCAGCGTCCACACATGTTTTCGGAATGTTCCGGCGAGGGTTACGCGCCGGGCGTTTTATTATGGGAGATGTATTGTGGAGTTGTTATCTGGTGGCGAGATGATCGCCCGCGCGTTGGAGGATGAGGGTGTCGAATACATATTCGGCTACCCCGGCGGCGCTGTTTTGCATATTTACGATGCCCTGTTCAAGGACTGCAAGGTGCCCCATGTGCTGGTCAGGCACGAGCAGGCGGCCACCCATGCGGCGGACGGGTACGCCCGGGCAACCGGCAAGCCCGGGGTGGTGCTGGTCACTTCCGGCCCCGGCGCCACCAATGCCATTACCGGCATTGCCACTGCGTACATGGACTCCATTCCCATGGTCGTCTTCTCCGGCCAGGTGCAGAGCCACCTGATCGGCGAGGACGCCTTCCAGGAAACCGACATGATCGGCATTTCCCGTCCTATCGTGAAGCACAGCTTCATGGTCAAGAAGGCCGAGGATATACCGATCATGATCAAAAAGGCGTTTCATATCGCCGCCACCGGGCGCCCGGGTCCGGTCGTCATCGATATTCCCAAGGACATTACCCGCCCGGATGAGAAATTTGAGTACCGCTATCCGCGCACGGTAAAAATGCGCTCCTACGCTCCCGCCCAGCGCGGCCATACGGGCCAGATCAAGAAAGCGGCGAAACTGCTGCTGGCGGCCAAGCGGCCGGTCATTTACGCCGGTGGTGGTGTGGTCCAGGGGGAGGGCAGCGCGCTGCTCACTCGCCTGGCGCGGGAGCTGAACTACCCGGTCACCAATACCCTGATGGGGCTCGGTGCCTACCCGGCTACGGACCGGCAGTTTCTCGGCATGCTGGGAATGCACGGTTTCTATGAAGCCAATATGGCGATGCACCACAGCGATGTCATTCTGGCCATAGGCGCCCGCTTCGACGACCGGGTGACCAACACCGTGAGCAAATTCTGCCCCGGCGCCAAGATCATTCACGTGGATGTGGACCCGGCCTCGATTTCCAAGACCGTGCCCGCGGATATCCCCATCGTCGGGCCGGTACAGGCGGTGCTGGAGGAACTTCTGACCCAGCTCGCCGGCATACGCGAGAAGGAGGGCGACCTGCCTGATCAGGGCGCGCTCGAGCGCTGGTGGACACAGATCGATGAATGGCGTGGCAAACACGGCCTGTGGACCGGGCGTCGCTACAGCGACAGCAAGATGATAATGCCGCAACAGGTCATTGAAAGCCTGTACCGGGTGACCGATGGCGATGCCTACGTAACCTCGGATGTCGGCCAGCACCAGATGTTCGCCGCCCAGTACTACCGCTTTGACCAGCCGCGGCGCTGGATCAATTCGGGTGGGCTGGGCACCATGGGCTTCGGCCTGCCCGCAGCCATGGGGGTCCAGTTGGCGTTTCCCGATATGGCGGTGGCCTGTGTTACGGGGGAGGGCAGTATCCAGATGAACATCCAGGAACTCTCCACCTGTACCCAGTACAACACGCCCATAAAGATCATCAACCTGCGCAACAATTACCTGGGGATGGTCAAGCAGTGGCAGGACATGCAGTACGAGGGGCGTTACGCCATGAGCACCTACGAGGACTCACTGCCCGACTTCGTCAAACTGGTGGAGGCCTACGGACACGTGGGTATGCAGGTCACGGAATTGTCGCAGCTGGACGCGAAAATGGAAGAGGCCTTCGCCATGAAGGACAAACTGGTATTCCTCGATATCATCATCGACCCGATGGAACACGTCTATCCCATGCACGTCGCGCCAAACGGCTCGATGAAGGATATGTGGCTCAGCAAGAACGAGAGGACCTGACATGCGGCGCATTATTTCTATGTTGATGGAGAACGAGCCGGGTGCCCTGTCTCGTGTGGTGGGGCTGTTTTCCCAGCGCGGCTATAACATCGAGACACTCAATGTGGCGCCCACGGACGACCCCACCCTGTCACGCCTCACCCTGACAACGGCCGGCGATGACAAGCAGATCGAACAGATAACCAAGCACCTGAACAAACTGGTGGATGTGGTGAAACTGGTCGACCTGACCGAAGGCGCCCATATCGAGCGGGACCTGATGCTGATCAAGGTGCGGGCACAGGGTATCCTGCGGGATGAAGTGAAACGCACGACGGATATTTTCCGTGGCCAGATTGTCGATGTTGGCCCCAACGTCTACACAATCCAGCTGGCCGGTACCAGCGACAAACTGGACTCGTTCGTCGCTGCCATGGGCGATGTGGACATACTGGAGGTGGTGCGCTCGGGGGTGGCTGGAATCTCGCGCGGGGAGAAGGTTCTAAGCCTCTAGGGGCCTGAATGATTAACGCGTTCGAGCAACGCCCGGAAGAGCCTCGCCAGGAGCGAGGTTTTTCCGGGAGAACCTAGTGCCCGCGGCGGGCTTCCATGCGTTTCAGCATGGTGCTCATGAAGCGGCGATACAGATCCATGCCCAGGTACTTGTCCTCTACCCCTTTGTCGACATTGGGGTTGTCGTTCACCTCGATCACGCAGCCCTTGCCATCCTTCTCCTTGAGGTCGACCCCGTAAAGGCTGTCGCCAATCGGCTTGGTCGCCCGCAATGCGGTTTCGATAACGGAGTGAGGCACGTCGGCAATGGGCAGGGTGTCGAACCCGCCTGAATCCGTGCGTTTGCCGTGGCGATAGATCTGCCAGTGATCCTTGACCATGTAGTACCTGCAGGCGAAGAGCGGCTGGTTGTCCAGCACGCCGACACGCCAGTCGAACTCGGTGTACAGAAATTCCTGCGCCAGCAGCAGGGTGGAGTGACGAAACAGTTTCTTGCAGATCTCCGCCAGCTGGGCCGGATCTTTGGCTTTTTCGACGCCTTTTGAAAACGCCCCGTCGGGAATCTTCACCACGATGGGAAAGCCCAGCGTCTGTTCCAGTTCGGGCAGTTGGGACGGCTGGTCCTTGTACAGCACTACCGTGCGGGGCGAAGAGACCTTGTGAATCCTGAACAGGTCTGCCAGGTAGATCTTGTTGGTGCAGCGCAGGATCGAATTGCTGTCGTCAATGGTCACCAGGCCTTCATTCTCGGCCTTCTTGGCAAAGCGGTAGGTATAGTGATCTATGTTGGTGGTGGTGCGGATGAACAGGCCATCGTATTCGGGTAAGCGCAGGTAATCCCGCTGGCGGATGACATCGCAGTCGATGCCCACCTCCTTGCCGGCCCGGATAAAGCGCTTCAGGGCTCCCTTGTCGGAAGGGGGCATGGCCTCATCCGCGTCACACAGAATGGCCAGGTCGTAGCGGGCAGCCTTCTTTTTGCGGCTCTTGCGCCAGACCTTGCGGCTGAATACATCCAGGGCGGTGGCGAACTCATCCGCCTGCTCCTCATTCAATTGCTTGGGTGACCGCGGTTTGAGGCTGGCTATCTCCCAGCGTTTGCGACGGCGCAGCTTGATCTCGAGAATAGGGCATGGAAAGCTCTCAAACAGTTTCTCCGCCAGATCCTCAAACCGGCTGTCGCGTGTCTGTCCGAAGAAGCTGTGCAGGACGATCGGCTGAGTCGGGTCCGCCTCCTGCAGGGACTTGTACACCTCCTCGCCAAAGTCATCGATATGGATGCGGTAAAGCGCCCGCTTGCTCAGGTCGTTGAGGGTGCGCACCGAGGGTATGACATTGTGGCCGCGGGCCTCCGCCAGCAGTGAGCAATAGTACCCCTCCGAGAGGTAGTCGAAGTTGCGGCAGAGGTTGATAATCCGGGTCCGTGGCGCGGTGTGCAGGGTGTTGCTGTTCATGTAGTCGGTGAAGCTGATCACCTGCTCACTCGGGTAATAGGGCGCCCAGTCCTTCAGGCTGTGGATAACAATGAGGGTCTGTGACATCGAAAAGGTCCTGGCGTTGAGCCCTGGCGCGGGGGGAGTGTCGGAGCGCGCAAGTATTTTACACCATTGTCTGGTAGTCAATTGCGCCCCGGGATATATTTCAGTCATCTAATTTGGAGTAAGCATGGACTCCCTTTCCACTATCGAATGTCTCACTGGCCGCCGATTCGGCGTGTCCCGGCGTTCTGTCGCGGCCGGATCCCGGGTCGCCCTGTGACCGACATACGCAAAGCCCTGGGGACGGATATCGATGAACTGCTGCGGCTGGAGAGCCTGGCGTTCCAGGGCGACAGGTTGAGCCGTCGCAGTTTCAAGCGCTGGCTGCGCCATTCCGGCTGTATCTTCCTGGTGAGGGAGGAAAACGGCGCCCTGGGCGGCTATATCCTGGTTATCCTGCGCCGCGGTACCCGGCTTGCCAGGCTCTATTCGCTGGCGGTAGATCCCGCCTGCCAGGGCAAAGGTATCGCCATCGCGCTCATCGAGCGTGCCGAGCAGGCAGCCCGGGATGCCGGGGCACTGTATATGCGCCTCGAAGTGGCCGGCAACAATGCCGCTGCCATCCGTCTGTACCGAAAGCTGGGCTACACGCAATTTGGCCTGTATCAGGACTACTACGAGGACCACAGCGACGCCCTGCGGATGGAAAAGTGTATCCATCGCCTGGAGCCCGCCAATGACAACCGCGCCATACCCTGGATATCCCAGACCACGCCTTTCACCTGTGGACCGGCCTCACTGATGATGGCGATGAACGGGCTGGATCCCGGCTATTCCCCAAGTCCGCTGGAGGAGGTGGAGATCTGGCGTGAGGCGACCACCATATTCATGACCTCGGGCCACGGTGGCTGCCACCCTGTCGGGCTCGCACTGGCGGCTGTGGCCCGGGGTTTCGACGCTGAGGTCTGGATCAACAAGAAGGGACCGCTATTCGTCGAGGGCGTGCGTGATCACAACAAGAAACGGGTGATAAGCCTGGTGCACGAGTCCTTTATCTCACAGGCCAAAAAACAGAAAATTCCCGTGCGCTATGCGGACATCGATCAGGCCAGGCTGGCAGACTGTTACGCCAGGGGCGAGAATGTGCTGATCCTGATTTCATCCTACCGTCTTGACAACCGCAAGGCGCCGCACTGGGTAGTGCTCAGCGGCTATGATGAAAACTGCCTGTATTTTCACGACCCCGATCTGGAAGTGGGACCGTATTTGACGATCGCAGATGAAAACCGCGAGTCCATAGAGTGCCAGCATGTGCCGATCGCCCGGGCCGACTTCGCTTCCATGAGTTTATTCGGGTCCAGCCGCTTGCGTACCGCTGTGATCCTGCGCAAGCGTGGATGAGCGCCTTTTGGGCGAAACGCCCCGGAACAGTGATGGATAATTTCAATGTCCGAAAGTAACGCAAGGTATCTCGAGCTGGTGCGTGAGTTGTCCGATCGAATCGTCGAGGCCCAGCGGCCGATCCGCATCCTGGATGGCATCAAGTGGTGCAGCAGTGTGCGCGGCGATTTTTTTGCCGGGGGCTGCAGGAACCTGCCGGCCGTCGATGCCGACTACTACCAGTGCAAAAACCCGCTGGAGTTTGACCCCGCCGGGGTCCGCAGCGTGTTCCACCAGATCGACCGGGATATCGCCCGCAAGCTGGGCCAGTTAAACCCGCTGGCGACAATCATGCGGCGCATCTGCCGGGAGTACCAGACGGTTGTGCGCATGCTGGAAGCCAGGGGTACGCCCGATTTCGGCATTTACTCGGAGGAATTGTACGGCTCCGCCTCTGATGTGTTCCATGCGGGGGATCCCACCCTCGCGGACCTGGGCACGACCATGGAGGAAACTCTGATAAACCTCCTTAAAAACCAGTCGATGGTCGAGGCTGAAAAAGACATCACAGCCCAGGACGCGGTGAGAATGCTCAACCAGCGACTGCTGGACGCCTTTCCCGACGCCGGGATCCGGGTGTTGCTGAATGACCAGATGACAGCCGATGCCGCTGCCGGGTCGGACTATCTCAAGATTCGCAGCGACGCCATGTTCAATTCACTGGATATCGATGTGCTGGAGGTGCACGAGGGCTGGGTGCACCTGGGCACCACGCTCAATGGCATGGCCCAGCCCTGGTGCACCTTTCTCGGCAAGGGGCCGCCATCGTCCACCACCACCCAGGAAGGGCTTGCGGTATTGACTGAAATTCTCACCATGCGATCGAGCCCGTCGCGACTGTACCGCCTGATCAACCGGGTGCGCGCGGTCACGATCGCCGAGGAAGGCGCCGATTTTATCGAGGTGTTCAATTACCTGCGGGGCAATGACATGTCCGATGATGACAGCTACGCGATTGCTGTCAGGATTTTTCGCGGCAGTACCCCGGCGGGCCGCCCCTTCACCAAGGACCTGGCCTATATGCGGGGCTTTATCCAGACCTACAATTTCATGCGCCTGGCCATGAGCGAAGGAAGGCTGGAGAACCTGCCGGTCCTGTTCTGCGGCAAGGTGACACTGGAGGACGTGAAAACCTATCGCATGCTCATGGATGAGGGTGTTGTGGTGGCCCCCCGGTTCCTGCCGCCGCACTTCGCCGATATGAAGGGCCTGGCCACCTGGATGAGTTTTTCGCGCTTCATTTCCAGCCTGAGTTTCGACCAGCTGCAGGCGGACTACAGCGCGCTGCTTTAGCCGCTCAGGACAGGCGGTCCCTGAAGTCCGAATAGCCAAACTCGCGCACGATATCCAGCTCATCCGTGAGGGAGTTCCAGACGGCAATTGCCGGCAGTAATGTGCCGTTGAAGGTAGATGTCTTGACCATGGTGTAGTGGGCCATGTCCCCGAAGACCAGCCGCTGGCCCACCCGCAAGGGCTCGCCGAAACTGTAATCCCCGATAACGTCGCCGGCCAGGCAGGTAAGCCCTCCCAGCCGATAGGTGTGCGCCAGCTCGCCGGCCTCACCCGCACCGAAAATATCCGGGCGATAGGGCATTTCCAGGGTGTCGGGCATATGACAGGTGGCCGAGGTGTCCAGAATGGCCTGGTCGAGCATGTTCCAGGTGAGGTCCAGTACCTCGGCGACCAGGACACCACTGCCGATGGCGACCGCTTCGCCCGGCTCGAGGTAGACCTGCACGCCGTACTTCTCGCTGAACTGGCGAATCGCGGCAACCAGCTCATCGATCTGGTAACCGGGCCGGGTTATATGGTGCCCGCCACCGAAATTGACCCACTGCATATTGGTGAGGAGGTGACCGAATTTTTCCTCGACAGCATCCAGGGTGCGCTTTAGCGGTGGAAAATCCTGCTCGCAGAGGGTGTGAAAATGCAGCCCGCTGATCCCCTCCAGTGCACTTTCGTCCAGCTGTGACAGCGGAATCCCGAGGCGTGAGCCCGGCGCGCAGGGGTCGTAAATGGGCACGGTTCCCTCGGAGTGTTCGGGGTTGATCCGCAATCCGAATTGCAGTTGTGGCCGGCGCGACCGGGCGGCCTGGATCAGTGGCTGGAACCGCTGCCACTGGCTGCAGCTGTTGAAGACCACATGGTCCGCCAGTACCAGTATTTCCTCCAGGCTGGCCTCGCTGTAAGCGGCGCTGAAGACGTGTACCTCGCCGCCATAATGCTCGCTGCCGAGGCGGGCCTCGTGCAGGCCACTGGAGCAGGTGCCGTCCAGGTATCGGGAAACCAGGGGCGCAAGCCGCCACATGGAGAAGGCCTTCAGGGCCGCCAGCACCTTCGCGCCGCTCGCGTCGGCCACCTGGCGCAGGATCCGCAGATTGCGCTCGACTGCCACCTCATCGACCACAAAGCAGGGCGAGGGCAGCCGGTTCAGGTCAAGTTTGCTGAAATCGGTAAATTGCAAAGCGCGACCTACAGGTCCTTGCCTTTTACCAGGTCCAGTTTGAAGCCCGGATCCAGTTCAACTACCTTCCACGGCAGGCCGTAGCGGTTCATGTCCTCCATGAACGGGTCCGGGTCGCACTCCTCGATATTCCAGACGCCGGGTTCGCGCCATTTACCCTCGACAATCATTTTCGCGCCGATCATCGCCGGTACCCCGGTGGTGTAGGAAATAGCCTGGGACTGGACCTCCCGGTAACACTCCTGGTGGTCGCAGATGTTGTAAAGGTACATCACGCGCTCCTTGCCGTCCTTCAGGCCGCGCACGATACAGCCGATGCAGGTCTTGCCTTTGGTGCGCGGACCCAGGCTGGAGGGGTCGGGCAACAAACGGGCCAGGAACTGGATGGGTACGATCTGCTGACCCTGGTATTCGACCGGCTCGATCCCGGTCATGCCGACATTTTCGAGTACCTCCAGGTGTTTCAGGTAATTGTCGGAAAAACTCATCCAGAACTGGGCGCGTCGCAGACTCCGGGAAATTCTTGCTCAGGGATTCCAGCTCCTCGTGGTACATGCGGTAGATGTTGAACGCGCCTACATCTTCAGGGCAGTCGAATCTCGCCATTTTTGACATCGGTGGGGTGGTGACGAACTCGCCGTTCTCCCAGTGCCGACACTCAGCGCTGACCTCACGAATATTGATTTCGGGGTTGAAGTTGGTGGCAAAGGGGTAGCCGTGGTCGCCGCCGTTGACGTCGATGATGTCCAGCTCATGTATTTCGTCGAAGTAGTGTTTCGCCAGGTAGGCGGTAAACATATTGGTTGCGCCCGGGTCGAAACCGCTGCCCAGCAGTGCGATAAGCCCGGCCTGTTTGAATCGATCCTGGTAGGCCCACTGCCACTTGTACTCAAACTTGGCCGTATCCCTGGGTTCGTAGTTGGCTGTATCCAGGTAGTTGACGCCCGCCTCGAGGCAGGCATCCATGATGGTGAGGTCCTGGTAGGGCAGGGCGACATTGATGACCAGTTCCGGCTTTTCCCGCTTCAGCAGCGCTGCCAGTTCCGCCACATTGTCCGCGTCGACCTGTGCGGTGCGGATTGGCCGGCTCAATTGATCGGCGATCGCCTTGCACTTGGACTCGGTGCGGCTGGCAAGCACAATTTCGGTAAATACCTCGGGTAACTGCGCGCACTTGTGTGCGACCACGCCGCCGACGCCGCCTGCGCCGATAATCATTACTTTGGACATTGATGCATCTCTTGTTGGGTGAGCTGTCAGTGGTTTTCGAAGTAGGTGTAGCCGTGCAGGCTCTCCCGGAAAGCCTGCACTATCCGGCTGCGTTGGGCAATGCTGATCTTGCCGCTGCGCACCGCCTTCTCGGCAACCAGGCGGAATTTCTCCTGCAGCTGCTTGGGTTCGTACTCAACATAACTGAGGACATCGGCGATGCTGTCGCCGTGAAACTCCCGGGCAAACTCGAAACTGCCATCGGGATTGATTGCGACGTTGACCACATTGGTGTCGCCAAACAGGTTGTGCAGGTCGCCCAGGGTTTCCTGGTAGGCGCCGACCAGGAAGACGCCCAGGTAATACTCCTCGCCCTCCCGAAACTCATGCAGCGGCAGCACATTGCGCTCCCCGTCCGGGGTGGAGAACCGGTCGATCTTGCCATCGCAGTCGCAGGTCAGGTCGGCCAGTATCGCCGGATGTTCCGGCTCTTCCGTGAGGCGGTGGATCGGCATGATCGGGAACAGCTGGTCGATGGCCCAGATATCGGGCAGTGACTGGAACAGGCTGAAGTTGCCGTAGTAAATGTCCGACAACTGTTCCGGCAGGTTCTGCAGTTCCGGCGGTACGCGTTTCAGACCCGGCAGCATGGCTGCAATGCGGTGGACGACACCCAGGTAAATATTTTCAGCCAGGGCCCTCTCCCTGAGGCTGGCCTGTCCGTGGTGGAACAGCTCGCGCAGCTCGTCGCGATAGAACACAACGTCGTTATAGCACTCCTGGAAATTGTCAGGCGACAGTCTTGTCCTGATATCGTGCAGGTTTCGCAGGGTCTCTACGCAGTCCTCCGGCAGCGTCTCAGGCGTTGCCGTCGGCAGGGTGTTGCTGACATTGAGAATGTTGAACAACAGCATGGAGGAGTAGGCCACCGTGGCGCGACCTGATTCCGAAACGATAACCGGGTGGTCGATTTCCAGCGGGTCGAGGGTCTCGCAGATACTTTCGACAATATTGGCGCAGTACTCGTCCAGGCGGTAATTCATGCTGTGTGTGCTGTTGGTGCGGGCACCCTCGTAGTCCACCGCCAGTCCGCCCCCGAAATCGAGGTAGCCCATGGGCGCGCCTTCCTGCACCAGCCCGGCGTAGAAGCGGCAGGCCTCCAGGACGCCGCTGCGAACATTGCGGATGTTCGGAATCTGGGAGCCCAGATGGCAGTGCAGCAGGCGCAGGCAGTGCAGCATGTCGGCTTCGCGCAGGGTGTCCACCAGGCGCATCAGTGATGCGGTAGACAGGCCGAATATGGATCTGTCGCCGCTGTCCTGGCTCCAGTAACCGTCAACGGCAACCGTGGTCTTTATTCTCACCCCTATCAGGGGCTCGATATCGAGGGCGCGACTGCGTTCAATAATGATCGGCAACTCGGACAGGGTTTCAACCACAAAAAAACAGGGCGTGCCCATTTGCCTGGCGTACAGGCCCAGTTCGATAAACTCTGCATCCTTGTAGCCGTTGCAGATAATAATGCCGTCTGAGTCGCTCAGCTGGGCCATGGCAATGATCAGCTCGGCCTTGCTGCCCGCCTCGAACCCGTGGCTGTACTGGCGGCCGTAATCGGCAATTTCCTCTACCACATGGCACTGCTGGTTTACCTTGATCGGATAGACGCCGCGGTAGCAGTTGCGGTAGCCGCCGTCCGCGATGGCTTTTGCGAAGGATTTGTTGAGTACCTCCACGCGGTGGTCCAGCAGGTTGCGGATGCGCAAGATGGCCGGCATGTGCAGGCCGCGGTCGTGCATACCCCTTACGATCTCCATCAGGCTCACGGCCACGGGCTTGCCGTCGAAGCTGACATTGACCTGGACCTCGCCGTTGTCGGCTATATTGAAATAATCGGCGCCCCAGGCGTTGATGCCGTACAGCTGGGCACTTTGGGTGGTAGTCCAGTCAGGGGCGGCGCCGGTAATTTCCGGGTCTGTGTTTTCTGATGCGGTCATTCAGCGTCCTTTAATTGCTAATAACCCCGGCGGGCCATCGCGCTGGCCGGCCAGGGCCGTCAGTGTTTTGGGGGGGCCGCCGGCACGTTTCATCGGGCTGGCGGCTCCCGGCAGTAGTCCTGTTCAGACGATTCGTTTCATCGCCGTCATGTAACCACGCAAGGTCTTGCCGACTATTTCTACCGGGTGCTTGCGAATGGCGTCATTTACCGCGATCAGCTCAGCGTTGTCGACCCCGTTGTCCCCGCCGATACCACGGCCGATGGCGTCGGTATCAATCCTGCTCATGAAGTCGGCCAGCAGGGGGCGACAGGCATGGTCAAACAGGTAGCAACCGTACTCCGCAGTGTCGGAAATCACAACATTCATTTCGTAGAGCTTCTTGCGAGCAATAGTGTTGGCGATCAGCGGGGTTTCATGCAGGGACTCGTAGTAGGCGGATTCATCAATGATCCCCGCCGAGACCATGGTTTCGAAAGCCAGCTCCACGCCCGCCTTGATCATCGCCACCAGCAGGATGCCGTGGTCGTAGTACTCCTGCTCGCTGATCTCGGCAGAGGTATTGGCGGCTTTTTCGAAGGCTGTCTGGGCTGTTTCGGCGCGCCATTTCAACAGATTTGCATCGTCGTTGGCCCAGTCTTCCATCATGGTTTTGGAAAAATGTCCTGTCATGATGTCGTCCTGGTGCTTCTCATAGAGCGGGCGCATGATCTCCTTCAATTCCTCGGCCAGGTAGAAGGCGCGGATTTTCGCCGGGTTAGACAGGCGGTCCATCATATTGGTGATACCGCCGTGCTTGAGGCCCTCGGTCACGGTTTCCCAGCCATACTGGATCAGCTTCGAGGCGTAGCCCGGCTCGATACCCTTTTCGACCATTTTGTCGAAACAAAGGATAGCGCCCGTTTGCAGCATGCCGCACAGGATTGTCTGTTCACCCATCAGATCTGACTTGACCTCGGCGATGAATGAGGACTGCAGCACCCCGGCGCGGTGCCCGCCGGTACCCGCGGCATAGGCCTTGGCCAGTTCCAGGCCTTCGCCCCTGGGGTCATTCTCCGTGTGGACGGCAATCAGGGTCGGTACCCCGAAGCCCCGCTTGTATTCCTCGCGCACCTCGGTGCCGGGGCACTTGGGCGCCACCATGATAACCGTCAGGTCGTCGCGAATTTTCATGCCTTCTTCCACGATATTGAAACCATGGGAGTAGGCGAGGCAGGCGTCCTTTTTCATCAGCGGCATGATCTGGTTGACCACGCTGGTGTGCTGCTTGTCCGGGGTCAGGTTCAGTACCATGTCGGCACCGGGAATCAGCTCCTCGTAGGTGCCGACCGTGAAGCCGTTCTCCGTTGCGTTCTTCCAGGACTGGCGCTTTTCGCTGATGGCGCTATCGCGCAGTGCGTAGGATACATCCAGCCCGCTGTCGCGCAGGTTGAGGCCCTGGTTGAGACCCTGGGCGCCACAGCCCACGATGACCATTTTCTTGCCGCGCAGCTTGTCCACGCCATCGGCGAACTCCGAGCGGTCCATGAAGCGGCATTTGCCCAGCTGCTGCAGTTGCAGGCGCAGTGGCAGGGTGTTGAAGTAGTTTTGTCCCATGATGAGATTCCTCCGGGGAAAGTTGGGTTATGGCATGAAGGCGCACCATACGCGAAAGCATGTCTTGCGTATAACGCTATATAAGTAATACTGTATTGCTTTATATGCAATACAGGATGAAATATGGATACGCGTGCCCTGGCTGTTTTTCTGTCCGTTGCGGACACCCTGAACTTCAGTCGCAGTGGCGAACTGCTACACATGAGTGTTTCAGCCGTCAGCAGGACAATACGGCGGCTGGAGGATGAACTGGGCCAGCCCCTGCTCGAGCGCGACAACCGCAGCGTGCGACTGACGGGTGCCGGGCGGGAATTCCGGGAATATGCCCGGCACTCCCTGGCCGACTGGCAGCGCCTGCGCCGTAAACTGGGCAGTGAGGAAGAACTCGCCGGGGAGGTCAGCCTGTATTGCTCGGTTACGGCCACCTACAGCGTGCTGGCGCCGATTCTGGAGTCGTTCCGTTCGACGCACCCCTCGGTGGAAATCATGATGCACACCGGTGACCAGGCAGATGGTATCAGCCACGTCCTGGAAGGTCAGGACGATGTCGCTGTCAGCGGTCGTCCTGCCCAGTTGCCGCAACGCCTGGAGTTCCTCCCGCTGCTGGACACGCCACTGCAGCTGTGGGCGCCGACTGCCGATTGCGCCGTGCGCCAGTGGGTGGATGCAGGACAGGCGGCGCCATCGGGTTATGACTGGGGCACTGTGCCCTTCATCGTTCCGGAGCGTGGGATCACCAAGGAGATACTGGATCGCTGGCTGCGAGAGCGGGATATCCGGCCCCGGGTGTACGCCCAGGTGGCGGGCCATGAGGCCATCGTCGCCATGGTGAGCCTGGGCCTGGGTATCGGACTGGCTCCCGAGCTGGTGGTTCGGGCCAGCGGCATGGCCGGGAGTGTCAGCAAGATCGATGTGCCGGACGATTTACCGCCACTGACAATCGGGCTGTGCAGCCTGAAGCAGCGCTTGCTGAGCCCGCTGGTGAAATCACTGTGGGATGTGGCGGGGCAGACCTATGGGGCAATGGTTTGATAGTATGAGCGGGCGTTTTTAAGGTGGTGGACAATATGGACAAACCAGACGATGTTGCGGGAGAGCAGAAGAGCCCGCAGCGGGACGAGAAAGAGGGCCGGGCAGCGGGTGGGCTTGCGCCGGGTCTTGAGCTGCTGGTGGATGAGCATGAAGAGGAGGAGTCGGTAGACGGTCGAACCGTCCGACACCGCGGTATTTACCTGCTGCCCAACCTGTTCACCACGGCGGCATTGTTCGCCGGCTTTTATGCCATTATCGCGGCCATGCGGTACAACTTTGAGGCCGCCTCGATCGCCATATTCGCCGCTATGATTTTTGACGGGCTCGATGGTCGTGTCGCGCGCCTGACCAACACCTCCAGCAAGTTCGGTGCCGAGTACGACAGCCTGTCCGACATGGTCTCTTTCGGCCTGGCGCCGGCCCTGGTTGTATTCAGCTGGGCGCTGGGCGACCTGGGGAAGTTTGGCTGGAGCATGGCTTTCATCTATGTCGCCTGCGCCGCCCTGCGCCTGGCGCGTTTCAATACCCAGATCGATACCGCTGATAAAAACTACTTTACCGGCCTGGCGAGTCCGGCCGCTGCGGCCATTATCGCCAGTGGAGTGTGGGTCTGTTATGACGTGGGCTGGGTGGGCAGTGCGCTGCCCCAGTGGCTGGCGATACTGGTTGGCATAATGACCGCTTTGGTCGGCTTCCTGATGATAGCCAACTTCCCCTATTACAGTTTCAAGGGTATCGATTTTCGCAGCCGCGTACCCTTCGTCGTCATGATCGCAATGATTCTGGTGTTTGGCCTGGTAACGGCTGACCCCCCGCGGATACTGCTGTTCGCTTTCCTGGCCTATGCGGTTTCCGGGCCTGCGACGCAGTTTTTCAAGTGGCGCAAGAGAGGGCTGGGCTGACCTCCAGGCAGCGTTCTGCTGGTAGACCGGGCGGCTCCTGGCCAGGTAGCCCTGCGTCTTATCCTCAGGCAGGCAAAGAACCCCGTTCGAGGGCGATTCTGGTCGTTAATTGAGCAACCTGGATCCCCGCTGGAAAAAGTCTGAAATATTTCTGTAAAAGGCCTTGCAGGGGGAGGTCCGATCCGTATAATGCGCCTCCTCGGTCAGGGGTAACCCCCCGGATCAGAACCCTGCCCCTGGCGGCCGGGTGTTATTTAACAGTCAAATGAAGACAGATGTGTGGGCACTTGTTGGGATAGTTGTCACAACTATTCAGACACAACAAGTGACTCATTAATTCATTGTAATTTTTGATTTCGAATTGTGTCTGAGCCTTGGATTTGGGAGGTAAAGTGAGGTGCTCTTTTTATTAACCAGCGTAACCTTCCCCTCTTGCCGTCCCGTAAGGTCGGCAGAGGTAAAAGATTAAACTGAAGAGTTTGATCATGGCTCAGATTGAACGCTGGCGGCAGGCCTAACACATGCAAGTCGAGCGAGAAAGGCCTTCGGGCTGAGTACAGCGGCGGACGGGTGAGTAACGCGTAGGAATCTACCTGGTAGTGGGGGACAACATGGGGAAACTCATGCTAATACCGCATACGCCCTATGGGGGAAAGCGGGGGACCTTCGGGCCTCGCGCTATCAGATGAGCCTGCGTAGGATTAGCTTGTTGGTGAGGTAAAGGCTCACCAAGGCGACGATCCTTAGCTGGTCTGAGAGGATGATCAGCCACACTGGAACTGAGACACGGTCCAGACTCCTACGGGAGGCAGCAGTGGGGAATATTGCGCAATGGGCGAAAGCCTGACGCAGCCATGCCGCGTGTGTGAAGAAGGCCTTAGGGTTGTAAAGCACTTTCAATTGGGAAGAAAGGTTGCGTGTTAATAGCACGTAGCTGTGACGTTACCTTTAGAAGAAGCACCGGCTAACTCCGTGCCAGCAGCCGCGGTAATACGGAGGGTGCGAGCGTTAATCGGAATTACTGGGCGTAAAGCGCGCGTAGGCGGTTTGTTAAGTCGGATGTGAAAGCCCCGGGCTCAACCTGGGAATTGCATTCGATACTGGCCGACTAGAGTACGAGAGAGGGAGGTAGAATTCCACGTGTAGCGGTGAAATGCGTAGATATGTGGAGGAATACCGGTGGCGAAGGCGGCCTCCTGGCTCGATACTGACGCTGAGGTGCGAAAGCGTGGGTAGCAAACAGGATTAGATACCCTGGTAGTCCACGCCGTAAACGATGTCTACTAGCCGTTGGGAGACTTGATTTCTTAGTGGCGCAGCTAACGCACTAAGTAGACCGCCTGGGGAGTACGGCCGCAAGGTTAAAACTCAAATGAATTGACGGGGGCCCGCACAAGCGGTGGAGCATGTGGTTTAATTCGATGCAACGCGAAGAACCTTACCAGGTCTTGACATCCTGAGAACTTTCTAGAGATAGATTGGTGCCTTCGGGAACTCAGAGACAGGTGCTGCATGGCTGTCGTCAGCTCGTGTCGTGAGATGTTGGGTTAAGTCCCGTAACGAGCGCAACCCTTGTCCTTATTTGCCAGCACGTAATGGTGGGAACTCTAAGGAGACTGCCGGTGACAAACCGGAGGAAGGTGGGGACGACGTCAAGTCATCATGGCCCTTACGACCTGGGCTACACACGTGCTACAATGGAACGCACAGAGGGTTGCAACCCCGCGAGGGTGAGCTAATCCCACAAAACGTTTCGTAGTCCGGATCGGAGTCTGCAACTCGACTCCGTGAAGTCGGAATCGCTAGTAATCGCGGATCAGAATGCCGCGGTGAATACGTTCCCGGGCCTTGTACACACCGCCCGTCACACCATGGGAGTGGGTTGCTCCAGAAGTGGTTAGCCTAACCTTCGGGAGGGCGATCACCACGGAGTGATTCATGACTGGGGTGAAGTCGTAACAAGGTAGCCCTAGGGGAACCTGGGGCTGGATCACCTCCTTAAACGATGTTGGCACTACCTGATGAGTGCTCACACATTTGTCTTCATTTGTTCGGTTGATGCAACAGTATCACGGTGCTGGCTTGCGCTTTGAGCTCTGTAGCTAGCGATGGGTCAGTAATCCTTTTTGGGATGAAACAGCAGGCCTGTAGCTCAGTTGGTTAGAGCGCACCCCTGATAAGGGTGAGGTCGGCAGTTCAAATCTGCCCAGGCCTACCAAAAAGCTGTAACGCAGGATTTTTTGTGCTGATTGAGGCGCGCGAGGAGAGAAGGAGGGAGCATGGTAAATCCATGTGACCGACTGAAGGACGAGCGCAACGATAAGCAGGGCAAAAAAGACAAGTTACGGGGCTATAGCTCAGCTGGGAGAGCGCCTGCCTTGCACGCAGGAGGTCTGCGGTTCGATCCCGCATAGCTCCACCACTTCGTTTGCATCACTGAGATCAGAAAGAAGCTTTTTTGTTGGATTGAAAAAGCTTCTTTCTGGTTTTAACAACCGGAAAGTTCTTTAACAAGGTAAATCAAGCTGAGTCTTTGGATTGTAGCTCAACACACACAGGGCCCAGGCCGTGTGTTGTGGTGGGAACAATCCTTAGATAAAAAGTTCTGGTAACGGGTTTCAATTCCCCGTTGCCAAACGAGTTGTAATAAACACTGTGACTTAAGCGTCACAACATCCGGCGGGTATGCACTTTGATCGGTGCATGCCTCATAAGTACCTGGCCTGTGTTAAGGGGGTCGGGGAAAAGTCTTTGTCCAGATAACTTTGGTTATATGGTCAAGCGACTAAGCGCATACGGTGGATGCCTTGGCAGTCAGAGGCGATGAAGGACGTAGTAGCCTGCGAAAAGCTTCGGGGAGTCGGCAAACAGACTTTGATCCGGGGATGTCCGAATGGGGAAACCCACCTGGTGTAAGCCAGGTATCCTGCACTGAATACATAGGTGCAGGAGGCGAACGGGGGGAACTGAAACATCTAAGTACCCCTAGGAAGAGAAATCAATTGAGATTCCCTCAGTAGCGGCGAGCGAACGGGGAATAGCCTGCAAGTGATAGCAGTGCGGTTAGTGGAACGGTCTGGAAAGTCCGGCGATAGAGGGTGATAGCCCCGTACACGAAAACTGCGCTGTGGTACTGAGCTTGCGACAAGTAGGTCGGGACACGTGTTATCTTGACTGAATATGGGGGGACCATCCTCCAAGGCTAAATACTACTGACTGACCGATAGTGAACCAGTACCGTGAGGGAAAGGCGAAAAGAACCCCGGAGAGGGGAGTGAAATAGAACCTGAAACCGTATACGTACAAGCAGTGGGAGCAGACTTGTTCTGTGACTGCGTACCTTTTGTATAATGGGTCAGCGACTTATTGTCTGTAGCGAGCTTAACCGTTTAGGGGAGGCGTAGGGAAACCGAGTCTTAACAGGGCGTCATAGTTGCAGGCAATAGACCCGAAACCGGGCGATCTATCCATGGCCAGGTTGAAGGTGCCGTAACAGGAACTGGAGGACCGAACCCACTTATGTTGAAAAAGTGAGGGGATAAGCTATGGATCGGATACAAAGGTAATCAAGCCCGGAGATAGCTGGTTCTCCTCGAAATCTATTTAGGTAGAGCCTCGCGTCTTACCCTGGGGGGTAGAGCACTGTTTCGGCTAGGGGGTCATCCCGACTTACCCAACCCGATGCAAACTCCGAATACCCAGGAGTA
>CAVQRS010000008.1:0-113901 GCA_963715345.1 uncultured Gammaproteobacteria bacterium | reverse complement strand
ACCCGAAATCCCGCAGTTCAATGAGCTGCGGGATTTTTTTATGGATCGATCAGTTTTTACACATGGCGATGCCCTGCGGTCATACCCGATAAAGCGGGGCAGGCCCTCGCCAGGCTTCTAAACCCGAAATCCCGCAGTTCAATGAGCTGCGGGATTTTTTTATGCACTCCGCCGCAGCCCACCCAGATACCTCTCCACATCCACCGCATCAATCTGGCCCGGCTCCAGGAACGCCCTGGCATACTGCATGTAGACTCCGTCCCTCACAAACAGCTCAAAGCAATCCCTGTCGACGTGCTTGTCTTCGACCATCCTGTACAGAATATCCAGTGCCTCGCTGATGGTCTTGGCCTTTTTGTAGGGGCGGTCCGAGGCTGTCAGCGCCTCGAAAATATCCGCCACGGCCAGGATGCGCTCCGGGATACTCAGTTCTTCGCCAGACAGTTTGCGCGGATAGCCCGAGCCGCGCATGGTCTCGTGGTGGGTAGAGGCGTAGCGCGGTACCTTGCTCAGTTCTGCGGGAAACGGCAGGCTTTCCAGCATTTTTATCGTGCTGATCATATGCTCGTTGATGCGAAATCTGTCCTCCGCGGTCAGGGTTCCCCGGGAGACGGAGAGATTGTACATCTCCCCCAGGTTAGCCAGGTATTCCGGTACTTCCATATTGATTCCCAATTTTTCCGGGTAGTCTGTCGAGGCAGTGCGCTTGATCAGATGCTCCGGCTTGTCGCTCAACAGCTGCTCTTCTGCGGGCAGGTCCGCTGCGACGGCCGGGAGGCGCAGTTCCTCGGTCGGTGAAAGTCCGATACGGTCGTCGAAATGCCGCACCCAGCGTATTTCGGCGATATTGCGCAGGCGTTCCTGATCCTCGTTGGCCATGAACTCGCCCCCGACGTTGCACCTTGCCACGAAACGGAAATCGTCCTGTAGTCTGGCATGCGTCTTCTCCAACTGCCGCTGCGCTTCATCCCGGCACCCGGTATCGTCAGCAACTGCTTTGAGGAATTCGATCTCGGCATCGCGCCACAAGACTTCAAAGCGCATGCGGACCTCGTGCAGGCGGTTGTAAATCGTCTCGAGCTTGCTTCCCTTGTCCACGATATGTTCCGGGGTCGTGATCTTGCCGCAATCGTGCAACCAGGCGGCGATGCGATACTCCCGCCACTCGTCATCTGTCTCCAGACGAAAGTCTCGAAAGGCAGGCAGGCTGGACTGCGATGCCGAGTGTGCCAGCATCAGGGCCAATTCCGGGACGCGCTCACAGTGCCCCCCGGTGTAGGCAGACTTGTCATCTATCGCCTGGGCTATCAACTCTATAAACGAATCCATCAGTTTGCGTTGGGCAAGTTCATGAGCCTGGATAGAGGCAACCATATTGACCATGGATTCAGACAGTTCATCCAGCTCCAGTACCCTGGAGGATACCCGCTCCACTGCATCGTATTCCCGGCGCCGCACCTTTTCATTTTCCGCAGCAAGTTGCCGGATGGGATGGACCACCGGGTTGGCAAAAAACCATGACAATGGCAGCAGGGTCAGAAGAAAGGCCGAGGTAATCCCGATGGAGAGTTTTACCTCATCGAGAAATGGCTTGATGACCTCGGACAGCCTGGCGCGAATGCCCACGTAAACCGGGAGGGAGTTTACGTCTGACCCGCTACTGTGTGCGACATACAGGAGCCAGTCTTCACCCGCCTGCCGCGATTCCACGATCCGCCCGTGCATGTCCTGGTCTGCCGCCAATCGGATCAGGGCCTCGTCCGGGACCGTGCTTGTTACGTCACTCCCGGTCGGGTTGTCGAAGTTGAGCCAGGTTTGCTCCAGATACTCGCGCTGTTCTGGAGTGATGGCGGCTATGGCTTTGTCGAGCAGTTCCCGTAACTGCGGTCTGTTCGCGGGTACGACTATGTGGAGCGAGTCAGGGAAACCCAAGCTACCGAGCTCTGTCTGTGCCTGGTAATCGAACTCGCCAAGGAAATAGTAGCGCGCCAGATAGCGCATGATTATTTCCGAGTCGAGCGCGGCGTCGACGTCACCGCGCGCAACAAGCTCCAGTGAGTGCAGCGTCGTATTGGTCACGACAATGTTTATTTGTGGAAAGTCGGTCTGGACCTTCGGGATAATCGACCACCCGGAGGGAATTGCCAGGGTTTTGCCATTCAATTGGTCCAGGCTGGAGAACCTGGCCGACCCCGCTCGTGTGGCCAGCGCATAGGGCAGCTTTGCATACATCGGGCCGGGGGACCCCAGCATTGCGTTTTCTGCCTGGGGGATGACGGATTGCAGGAGATCGATTTCCCCGTCCAGGTACTTTCGCGTCAATTCTGGCCAACTGTATCCATTAACAAACTGGACTTTTATCCCGGTCATTTCAGCCAGCATGCGGATGAGGTCGACGGAATAGCCACGGGGGGTACCTGACTGGGCAAAGTCGAATGGCGGCCAATCGAGCTCATTGGATACTTTCAGCACCGGTAAGGAGCTTATATAGGCACGTTCCTTGTCGGTCAGCTTCAGTGGTGGTGCAGTTGGGAGCGTTTTCTGCGTATCATCGTTCTTGCTGGAGGCCAGCACCTGCCCGGCTGCATCGTAGAGGAATATGTCACTACGGTCGGCGATCGAATTCTCCTTCAGAAAAGACGATATAGTCGACATGGTCATGTCTATTCCAAGAACAGTTTGAGTTCCGGCGATGCGGCGCGAGAGCGTCTGTCCCGGGACACCTAGCTGGGCAAACAGGTAAGGTTCACTGGCGATCAGTTCGTCAGACGACATGGCCGCCTCGTACCAGGGCCGGCTGGCCGCATCAAAGTCCGTGGGCTCGTCTCGTCGAAGCCGGATCTTCAGGTCACTGTCGAGGTATTCGAAAGAGCGTTGATAACCTCTGCCTTTCCGCCTGACCTCGGTTAACAGCCAGCGGTCAGTCGGCAATGCGCGGAACACCTCTCTGGCGTAATGACTGTTGTTAAGGTTGATGACTTCAAAAAAACTGCTGTCCCCGCCGGCAAGGTAGATGCCGTAATACAGCGGGTTGCGCTCCAGTACCGAGGTGAAAATCTGTAGTTTCGCCTCGCGCTGTCCCGGCTTCGCCAGTTCCGCGTTGGTGGCGAGCAGTTCCATTTCGTTGTTGTTGGTATTGCCGATATTATCGAGTTCGGCGGCGATACCTGCGGAAGCGGCTTCGTAAAGCTCAGAAGCCGTTTCCCTGGCCATAGCCTGGCCGAAATAGTACTGCAGGCCGATGGCCAGGGCCGCCGTCAACGTGGTTGCCAGCAGAAACGCCGCCACCACGGTCAGGCGAATCGATGTACGCACTTTTCCTGGAGAGCCGCTCATGGGAGGTTTTCTCCTCGCCCGTTTTCATTGCCACCAGAATAGGTCAAAAACCGGGTGTGATTCACGTTAATAAGTCTGAAAATGCGGGGTTCTTCCCCTTTGGGCTCATTTGGGGAAGGAGAGCCTGCAGCACTGCTGTACCGATTCTGGCTCTTACGGCTGACGAAAAAAAACCGCGATCAGTGATCGCGGTTTTTGTGGTTTAGCTACGCTACATATCTACGCACCGACGACCAACCCATCAGCAGGAGGGTCGTTGGGATCGGTCGGTGGAGGTGCCGGTACACAGTTGAAGGACTTCGTATAGGGCGTACCGTCCCTCCGGATTCACCGTGATATCAAGGTTGCCTCGTGCACCCTCGCCGCCGGTTTGCAGCTCAACCACGTAGGCGCCGGGCGGGCCCTGGGTGCCTACAGTGAAAGTGTCGGGGCCCACGACCTCACAGTCACCGCCGGCCTCCAATGTGACCGTCGAGCGCTCGGGCGGCGGGTTGTTGAACAGGTCTGAAACAGCCGCCTGATAGATGCCACCGCTCCAGCTGGTACCGGTCACCCGATTTGAGCCCTTGAACAGGGTGATATACCACTCGGTGGGATCCGACAGGATCAGGACCGCCTCATCGCGCACATTCAGCAGGCTGCGGCTGCACCAGACCCCGTCACCGTCTTTCGGGCAGAGCAGGCCGTTGTAGACTGCCGGGTTGTTGTTCGTGTCGTATTTACCGTTGTCATTGAAGTCGACGAAAATCTCTTCCTGGCCGGCGATACACTCGGCGGAATCGGCTCCTGCTCCCTTACAGGTGGCAGTGGCGGGGTTGAATACATTGTCCTCGTTGTTGTCGAGGAAGGCTTCCGGCAGGTTGTCGAACAGGTCTTTTTCCGCCTCATCCATGATGCCGTTGCCGTTGCGGTCGATGAAGGACTCCTCACCTACCGCGGTTACCAGGACAGTGGAGCGGCCGCCGCGGGTATAGCCCAGGTCGTTGGGGCAGGGGCCGGAATTGACGTTGTAGTTGGGGCAGTTATAACCCGGGCTGAATATGGTTTTGATATATTCGGTGCCGGTCAGTGTCGGGAATCTCGGTCGCCTGGCTGCCTTCCAGGTGCACGCTGCAGCTCGCCGTTCACGGTCTCGCAGGAAGGCTCTATCGCCCCGTACTCGGTGGTGAACACCGCAGCGGTGCCATCCGGTACCGGGTTGTTGAACTTGTCGGCCATGCGCACGGTGATGATTTTCTCGATACCGTCAACCGTCATACCATCTGCGACGACGAATCCGTCTTCAACTGACAGGCTGATAGAGTTCTGGTCAGGCAGCCCCGTGGTGACTGTCAGCACATCGGATACCGAAGAGACATCCTGGCCGCTGCCATCGTCTGCCGTCGCCGTGGCGATGACGCGCACAACGGTCGGAATATCGCCCGACCTGACGTTTGTTGAGACCAGGCCCTCACTCGAGCTGACGGCAGAAGACGGGGAAAGAGACAGGCCGCCAACTTCCGTGGTGAGGCTGAAATCGACCTTGATGCCACCGATGGGAGAATTGTTGCTGTCCACCACCCTGAAGGTAACCGTAGACGATTCCACTCGGTCCGCACTGCCGCCACCGGTGCCGCGCAACACGATGGTCGAAGGTACGGCACTGACGAAAGTGAAACCATTGGCCTGGGCGGAAGCCACTGACACCGTGCCGAAGGCCTGGGCCGTGGAACCCTCCAGGCTGGCGGTGACCTGGTCGTTGCCGGAGCAACCGGACGGTCTGTAGGAAGTGCTGACCTTGCCATCGCCGGAAACCACCGGGCTGACAGGGTCGAGTACCGCCTGGCCGGAGGCGATACAGCCACTGCTGAACGTGACTGATTCCGAGCTGCTCACCAGGTCACCGTTTTCATCCAGAATGACCAGGGACAACTGCGCGATCGCCTGTGAGGCGAGCAGTGTGCCGGGCTCGATACCGATCTCGTTTTCGATAAACAGTCCGTCGGCATCAAGGTATCCCAGCCTCAGGCCACTGCTGCCGATCTGGAAAGTAATGGTGTTTGTCACCGCGCCTGAGGGGCCATCGGCGCTGACTGTGATCGTGCCGGCACCTTTACCGTCCTCGGCTTCTACCCGGAAAGTCGCGACGCCTGCACTGTTGCTCAGGGCGGTACCGGTGGCCGGTGAGATCAGGCCAGCCGTCGTCTCGGCGGTCACCACCACATCGGGGACCGCGGCGCCGTTCTTGCCGTTTTTCCTCACTGTCACCTTCAGAGTGGCAGGGGAGGCCGAGGTCACCTCGGTCGTCTCCTCACCACTGGCATCCAGTAGCACGGGTGCCAGGTAGTAGGTCTGGGAGGATTCGCCGTCAGGGTCGTAGAAGTTGCCTCCGCCACCTCCGCCGCCGCCCCCGCAGGCGGTGATTGTAAACAGGAATATCGCAGCCACCAGCGAGCGGCCAGAAAGTGAGGCGAACCGAGTAATCATTTTTATCCCCTTTTTGCCCGCTATGGAGCGAGTCTATTTTATGAGCTGCTGTACCGTGATTCTGGAGAGTTCAGCCAGAGAGTCAACAATTCAATCGACTTTTTACAGATTACCACGCCACAAGTCAAAAACTCGATAAATAACATGGTGATAGGCCTTATTTGTGTCATTCTACACAAAGTATTTCGAGTGAGCCCCATTCAGGTACTTCCTGTTCGTGCATGATTTTTTGTATTAATTATTCGATTTGGATATATCTCCACTCTGTCTTGCTGGCGACTCGCCCGCGATGTCCTCAGGCATTGGCGTGCAGTAGTGTTTCAGCTGTTGGCCCGGCAACTGATACCATGCGCGCCATGAAAAACCACCACCCAGCCGGGACTCGCCTGTCGGTCTCAATCGTCCTGCATCACAGTTGCCTGGAAATGCTGGAGCGCGTGTTGCAGAGCCTCGCCCGGTCTGCAGAGGTGGCCCATGCTGCGGCCTGCGTTGACCAGGTGCTGGTCGAGGTGTTGGATAATTCCTCTGACGAGGAGTTCAGCAACAAAGCCCAAACTGCAATTACCGCCTGGCCGCAGAGGACTTTTTTCCAGGTAGTCTATCGCGGCCTCGCTGACAACCGCGGGTTCGGCGCTGGGCATAATGTTGCTATCCAACAGCATTACCAGCGATTTTCATCTCGTGTTGAACCCCGATGCCGAACTGGCTGAAGATGCGCTGAGCATAGGGCTTTCCAGCCTGCAGGAGGACTCCGAGCATCGTTCTGGTCAGCCCCAGGGTTCAGAGGGAGGATGGCGCCCAGGAGTTCCTCTGCAAACGTTATCCCTCCCTGTTAGTGCTGCTTGCTGCGCCCCTTTGCCCCGCGCTTCATCCGACGTCTGTTTCGCAGGCGATCTGCACCGTTATGAAATGCGTGATCTCTGCAGTGGCGCCGAGGAAGCCGATATCCTGCTAGCCAGTGGCTGTTTCATGCTTGTCCGCACCGCCGCCCTGCAATCGATTGGGGGCTTCGATGACCGCTATTTCCTCTACTTCGAGGACTTTGACCTGTCCATAAGACTCGGCAGCCAGGGGCGTCTGGTGTTCAGCCCCGCGATCCATATCACGCATCATGGGGGCTACGCAGCCAGCAAGGGGTTCCGGCATGTGAAGTATTTCATCCGCTCCGGCATCACGTTTTTCCGGGAACACGGCTGGCGATGGGTATAGAGGTGGGCAAAGCTGTTAAACTTCCGGCGGATAATTGTGTGACGCGTGACACCGATGAATGAATTGAGACGCTTGGCATACCTGCAGGCCCTGGGGATCGATGGCTATGTTTCCCGCGGCCAGTTGCCGGGTGCGGCGGTCACCCGGCGCCTGGCGATCGTGCCTGCCCGGTCAGCCGCACAACCTGTGGTGGAGCAATTGAGGGAGTCCGCCTCCCCGGGTCGCCGGCCGCAAGCGCCGGCCATAGAGATGCCCAGGGTGGAAACCGCCGCAGCGGCGCCTGTGGCAACGGCAGTTGAGCCCCGCCCCGCCCGGGACAAGCAAGCTCTCAGGTTCAGTCTTGCCGCAGTCACCTGCGGTGGCTGGTTGTGGTTGGAGGAGCTCGACGGTGCGCCGTTTACGCCCCGGCAGCTGCAGCTGGTGCAGTCCATGGCCGAGGCGCTTGCCAGGCTTGAAGGCAGCAGCGAGACGGGGCGAGGACCCGCGGCTGATGCAGGGGTCCTGCTGACCCAGTTTGACTGGCCCATGCATAACAACCTGCAGCTGGACCTCGGCGAGGAAGCAGCCCGCTCAAGTGTGGCGGCCTTTATCCAGCGCAAACTCGAGCAGGGGGAATGCAGCGGACTCATCCTGCTGGGACAGGGATGCGAGGCGCGGGTGCCCCTCGACCAGCTGGACTGTGCCAGGCTTGTACGCACCGTCAGCACTGCCAGGATGTTGCGTGAGCCGCTGTTGAAAAGACAGGCATGGCAGGACCTGGGCACAGTTTGCAGGCCAGCGTGAGTGGCGTCGGCAAGCAGTGGGTGCCCAGGCCGGCCGCGCCCGGCGATGCGCCCGCGCTGGCGGCAATGGATCGCCTGGTAAATCCCAGTCCCTGGTCCGAAAGCCAGTTCAGCGATGTCTGCGCCACGCAGGCCGACGCGGGAACCGAGCGCGCTCTGGTCATCTTTGCCGATACACAGGCGCTGGGCTTCGTGGTGTTTTCCCGGGTGCTGGACGAGGCCTGCATTCACAATATTGCGGTACATCCATCGCGGCAGGGCGGTGGCATGGGGCGCTTGTTGTTGGGTGCCGCACTGCACCAGTCCCTGGGCGAGGGTGCCACCCGCTGTTATCTGGAAGTGCGGGCATCGAACGTGGCCGCCCGCGGTCTGTACGAGAAGCTCGGCTTCCAGCTCGATGGCCTGCGCAAAAACTACTACACCACCGCGGCGGGTCGCGAAGACGCCTTGCTGATGTCCCTGTCGCTTACCTAGCTGGAGTACCGAACATGAACGTGTTGGAAACAGAATGGTGGACTATGGCCCTGCCCCCGGAATGGTGGGCTGACGCCGAGGAAGACAGCATCCTGATCGGCGATCGCGATGACGTTGGATGCATTGAGATTTCCACCCTGCACAAGGAGCAGGGCGTCTTCAGTCCGGCCCAGGTGCGCGAGATAGCCAACGCGGAATCAGGTGAAGACAGGGCCTGGCGCAACGTAAAGCCGGGAGATTTTACCGGGGTGGAAAGTGCGTTTGTGGAGGAGGGGGCCGCCATTCGCGAGTGGTATGTCAGCAACGGCCCAATGCTTCTGTTCATCACCTACAGCTGTGACGAAGAAAACCGGGGCATGGACGATTCAGCGGTCGATGAACTGCTCGATACCCTGTTGCTGCGGGAGGAGAGCGCTCAGTCCTGAGAGGGTGCCGGGGCCATGCGCCGGCATCCGGCGCTAGGAAATGTTCCCGGTCACCCGCACCCGTTTCGACCCCTTCACAGGGCGGGCCTTGAGTGCATCCCGGCGCCGCTTGATGCGGGCGTCGATCAGGTTTTTCCCGGCAATGATCAGGCCGGTGAAAATGAATGCACCGGGCGGCAGGATCGCCAGCAGAAAGTTCGGGTAGTCGTCGATCAGGGTTATTTTCCAGTGGGCCGCTTCCGGCCCGAACAGCAAGTCCATATTGGCAAACAGGGCACCGGTACCGAGCAGTTCACGCAGGGCGCCCAGCAGGACCAGCACCAGGCCGAAACCTGCCCCCATGATCAGCCCGTCGTAGGCCGCCGGGGCGATCCTGTTGCGGCTGGCGAAACCATCCGCCCGGCCCAGGATGACGCAATTGGTGGTAATCAGCGGCAGGAAGATACCCAGTATCTCGTACAGCTCGTAGGCAAAGGCCTGCATCAGCAGCTCGATGCAGGTCACCGCTGAGGCAATGATCATCACAAACGCAGGCAGCCGTATCGCATCGGAGACGATGTTGCGGATGATCGAGACCGAGGTGTTGGAACACACCAGCACCAGGGTGGTGGCGGCAGCCAGGCCGATGGCGTTTACCACCGTGCCCGTGACCGCCAGCAGCGGACACAGCCCGAGCAACTGTACGATAGCGGGGTTGTTTTTCCACAGGCCATTGAGCGACAACTCGCGGTAGCTGACGTCGGACATCATTCCTCTCCTGCGGCGGGCTCATCCGCCGCTCGCTCGAACAGCTGCTGGCCGTTCGCACTTGCATATTCCAGGGCTCGCCTGGTAGCCGCGACCACTGCCCTGGGGGTAATGGTTGCCCCTGTAAACTGGTCGAAGACACCCTTGTCCTTCTTGACTGCCCAGCCCGCAGGCGCCGGGTTTTCCAGCGACCGTCCATTGAAGCCCAGTATCCAGTCTGACTTCTTGATATCAACCTTGTCCCCCAGCCCGGGCGTTTCCTTGTGGCTCAGCGTGCGCACGCCCGCGACGCTGCCGTCGGCGTTGACGCCGACGATGAGATCGATGGCGCCAGTATAGCCATCCGGTGCGGTGACGGGGATGATCGCCGCAATGACCTTGCCGCCACTGCGGGCCCGGTAGATTCGCTTGTCTTCTGTGAGACCCAGCCCGGCGGCGTCGGCACCAACCGGAATGATATCGTCCAGCATCGAATTGTCATGCCTGTCCCGGGGCACGACTTCCAGCAGGGCCTTTTCCTCGGCCAGCCGTTTTTGCTCGTTGATGCGCTCCCGGGTGAGCAGGTAAGTCCCGGTGATCAGCAAGGTGGTGAAGACGGCAAACAGCGCCAGCAGCCAACTGTTGCGAGTGATGGACTGTTTCAGCATGATCATCGCTTCACTCACTCGCCTTGTGGCCATAGGTGCGCGGCCGGGTGTAGTTATCGATAAACGGTGCAGCGAAATTCATGATCAACACCGCGAAGGCGACGGCGTCCGGGTAGTTACCGCGCACCCGGATGATGTACACCAGCGCCCCGATCATGGCGCCGTAAACCAGCCGGCCGCGGACGGACACTGCCGAGGTCACCGGGTCGGTGACGATAAAAAACGCACCGAACATGGTTGCGCCGCTCAGCAGGTGAAACAGCGGTGAGCCGCCGCTGGCGGAACTGCCGCCGTCATAAAATATCGCAGCGAACAGGGCGAGGCTTGCGAGCATTGCCAGCGGCGCGTGCCAGGTGAATATGCGCTTGTAGAGCAGCCAGGCGCCGCCGGCGAGAAAGGCGATATTGACCCACTCCCAGCCCAGGCCCGCCCAGCGACCGAACTGCGGCGTCTGGGCATACAGGTCCGTGAGCAGCAGGCCGGTGTTCTGCTTCATCAGGTCCAGCGGCGTGGCCATGGTGGTACCGTCGTAGGCCGATGGCCAGAAACAGGCTTGCAGCGCCTCCATGAATCCCGGCAACGGTTCAAGTCCGCGGGGCGGCGCCCAGGCGGTCATCTGTACCGGAAAAGAGATAAGAAGAATCACATAGCCCGCCATGGCGGGATTGAAGGGGTTGTAACCCAGTCCCCCGTAAAGATGCTTTGCCAGCAGGATGGCGCAGGCGATGCCCACAGCGATCAGCCACCAGGGCGCATAGGGCGGCAAGGCCACGGCGAGCAGGGTGGCCGTTACCAGGGCGCTGCAGTCCTTCAGGTAGAAACCGATGGGGCGACGGCGCAGGGCGAGGGCAAGGGCCTCGCACGCCAGGGCCACAATGCAGGCCCACACCAGGTTTACCAGGACCCCGAAGCCGAAGAAATGGGTCAGTGCGACAATGCCGGGTACAGTGGCCAGCAGCACCGTCTGCATGACCCTCGGTGTGCTCATCGGACCGTGGGCGTGGGGGGAGGTGACACGCATCAAGGCCATCTCAGGCGTCTCCGCTGGCTTTGAGGTGTTCCCTGGCGGCGTTCACTTTTTCTTCCAGACGGACCACGGTGGATTCCAGTGCCTCGATGATTTTCTCCTCGTCGCCATTGGCGCGGCAGGTGGCGAGACGACTGCGTGTTTTCGCAAGGCGTTGCTCCAGGCCCTCGAGCTGGTCGCGGGCCTTGTCGACGGGGCTCAGGCTTGCACTCGTTTCCCTGGCAGCCAGTGCCCGGGCAATGGCGGCCGCCGCCGGATCCGCCGCTGTAGTTGTCGCCGCAGGCGGGCCGTCAGTCCGCACCAGGTCCTGCAGGGCCTGCTCCGCGGCCTCGAGCTTTGCCCTGGTTTTGTCGACCCCCAGTTGCAGTGCATCCACCAGGTCGCTGCCCTCGGCCCGGGCCTGCTGCAGTTTGGCCGTGGCGGTTTCCAGCCGGGCACGGATGGTGAGTACGCTTTTTTCAAGCTTGTCCCGCTCGCTGGGGGCGTCACTCGCGCCAGCAAGCTGCGCGGCCTTTTTGGCCTTGGCCCGTTCTATCGCCGCCTGGATCGGATCCTCCTCGCCCGCCGCCGCCGGCGGCCGCCGCCTGCGCGCGTTGCTCTGCCGCCTGTTTGCGTGCGGCCCGCTTTGCCTCCCGGGCGGCTTCCTCTCGCGCTATCCGCTCCTGGCGCGCCTCGAAGCGCAGTCGTGACTGATCGGACCTGGCGTGTTCGCGGCGCAACTGCAGTATTTCGGCCTTGGAGGCGCGGTAGTACTGTACCAGCGGGATATTGCTGGGACAGGCCCAGGAGCAGGCGCCGCATTCGATGCAGTCGAACAGGTTCTGCTGTTCCAGTTTCTCGAATTCCTTGCCCTGGGCGAACCAGAACAATTGCTGGGGTAACAGGCTCGCCGGGCAGACCTCGGCGCACATGCCGCAGCGTATGCAGGCCTGCGGGGGGGGCGGCGCAGGCAGTTCATCGATGCCGGGCGCGAGCAGGCAGTTGGTCGTCTTGACGATCGGGACATTGGCATCGGGCACGGTAAAACCCATCATCGGGCCGCCCATCACCAGGCGTTGGTTGCGTTGGGGCCGGTAGCCCGCCTGGGCCAGAAGGTAGCTCATCGGGGTGCCCAGCAGTACCTCGTAATTGCCGGGATTATCGACCGCTTCACCGGTAACCGTCGTGATGCGGGACACGAGAGGGCGCCCGAACAGCACGGCATCCTGGATCGCAACCACGGTGCCGACATTCTGGCAGATCACCCCGACATCCAGTGGCAAGCCGCCACTGGGCACCTGTTTGCCGGTGAGAATCTCGATCAATTGCTTTTCGCCACCGGAGGGGTACTTGGTGGGGAAAGTGACGATTTCGATGGGCGAACCGGCGGCGGCCGCGCGCAGGGCGGCGATCGCTTCGGGCTTGTTGTCCTCGACACCGATGAGGGTTTCAGCGGGAGAGAGCAGGTGCCTGAGGATATTCACGCCCTCGATAATGCGACCCGGGCGCTCGCGCATCAGAATGTCATCGGCGGTGATATACGGTTCGCACTCGGTGCCGTTGATGATCAGGGTCTGGACCTTGCCATCCGGTTTTGTGGCAAGTTTTACCGCGGCCGGGAACCCGGCGCCGCCCATCCCGGCGATACCGGCCTGGCGAATCAGCGCGAGCAGCTCACCCGCATTCATTTCCCGGTAGCTGGCGCCAGCCGCCGTGTGCTCCACCCACTCGTCAAGACCATCGGTCGCTATGACGATACAGGGCGCAGACAGGCCGGAGGGGTGGGCGATCAGGCGATCCTCGACCGCGGTTACCGTGCCCGAGGTCGGTGCGTGCAGGGGCACACTGACAAAACCCGGGGCCTCGGCGATCACCTGGCCCGCCAGTACCCGGTCGCCGACGGCGACCACCGGGCTGGCCGGAGCGCCGATATGCTGGGACAGTGGCAGCACCAGCTCCGGCGGAATCCCGGCATCCCGGATTGCTCCACGCAGGGACTGGTGTTTGTTCTCGGGCGGATGGATGCCGCCGTGAAAATCAAAAATCTTTCTCATGCGGCCCGGTCTTGCGTCTGGTCCGCATCGGTAGCGATGATCTCGGGTTTACGACTGGCCGGGTCCGGCAGGGGCCAGTGCCATGTCTGCAGGTTCTCCGGTTCAGGTATCATCTCGATACAGTCGACCGGGCAGGGCTCCAGGCACAGATCGCAGCCGGTGCATTCGCTGGCGATAACCGTATGCATCTGTTTCGCCGCGCCGAGAATCGCGTCGACGGGACAGGCCTGGATGCATTTGGTGCAGCCGATACATTCGTCTTCCCGGATGAAGGCAACCGCCTTGACCTTTTCCTCGCCGTGTTCTTCATCCAGCGGGATCGCCTCCACATCGAGCAGCGTGGCCAGGGCCTGGATTCCGGCCTCGCCACCCGGGGGACACTTATTGATCGCCTCGCCGTTGTTGGCAATCGCCTCGGCGTAGGGCCGGCAGCCGGGGTAGCCGCACTGCCCGCACTGGGTCTGGGGCAGCAGTTCGTTGATCTGTTCGGCAATGGGGTTGCCCTCGGTCCTGAACCGTACCGCGGCAAAACCCAGCACTGCGCCGAACACAGCCCCGAGCCCCACCAGGGCAAGCATGGCGGCGAGGAGTGGATATTGGGCAATGAGTTCCAACACCGTCTACACCAGTCCGGCAAAGCCCATAAAAGCCAGGGACATCAGGCCCGCAGTGACCATGCCGATGGCAGGTCCCTTGAATGGCTCTGGCACATCGGCCACGTTCAGGCGCTCGCGCATCGCCGCGAACAGCACCAGTACCAGGGAGAAGCCGACCGCCGCCCCAAAGCCGTAAAACAGCGATTGCAGGAAGTTGTGGTCCTTGTTGATATTCAGCAGGGCCACGCCCAGCACGGCGCAGTTGGTGGTGATCAGGGGCAGGTAGACCCCCAGCACCCGGTACAGCAGGGGGCTGCTCTTGCGAACGACCATCTCGGTAAATTGCACTACCACCGCGATGACCAGGATAAAAGAGATGGTCTTGAGATAACCCAGCCCCAATGGGACCAGCAGGAACTGGTAGGTGAGATTGCTGCAGGCGGACGCCAGGGTGAGAACGAAGGTTGTCGCCATGGACATGCCCATGGCGGTTTCCAGCTTGTTTGAGACGCCCATGAACGGGCACAGCCCCAGGAACTGTACCAGCACGAAATTGTTGACCAGTATCGCCCCGATCAACAGTATGGAATAGTCTGCCAGCATGGCCGGTCTCTCCGGGTAACAGCCTTCCCGAGGCTGTCGAAAGGCTGCATGGTATGAAACTTTTTCTTGATAAACAATTAGTTAATGGACAGCTTCCCCACTCGGGAAGCGACCGTCTACTTGACCTGCATCCCCGGTCGGGCACCCTTGTGAGGCTCCAGCAGGAATAGCTCCTTGCCACCGGGGCCGGCAGCCAGCACCATCCCCTCGGAGACCCCGAAACGCATCTTGCGCGGTGCCAGGTTGGCCACCATCACCGTGAGTCTCCCCACCAGGTCAGCCGGCTCGTAGGCGGAGCGGATGCCGGCCAGCACCTGTTTCTCGCTGTCCCCCAGGCTGAGGGTGAGGCGCAGCAGCTTGTCCGCGCCCTCCACCAGTTCCGCCGCCACGATCTCGACGATGCGCAGGTCAAGCTTGGCGAAATCCTCAAACGCAATGGTGTCGGCTTGATTCGCTTGCGCTGCGGCAGCGGGAGCGGCGCTTGCCGTCACCGCCGTCTGTTTGCTGGCTTCCACCATGGCGTCCACCTGCTTGCTGTCGATCCGTGTCAGCAGCGGTTCAAATGTTCCCAGCGTGTGGTCCAGCAGGGCGTTTTCCAATTCTGTCCAGTCCAGCGAGCACGCCAGGAACGACTCCGCTTTTGCTGCCATCGCCGGAAGAACCGGTTTGAGGTAGGTCATCAGGACACGGAACAGGTTGATGCCCACGCTGCAGACCGCATGCACTTCGCTTTCGCTGCCTTCGCGCTTGGCCAGCACCCAGGGCTTCTTCTCGTCGATATACTGGTTGGCCTGGTCGGCCAGCGCCACGACTTCGCGCATGGCCTTGTTGAATTCCCGCTCTTCGTAAAGCTGCGCAATAAGCTCCCCGCGCGCGATGAAATCTGCCAGCAGCGCAGGTTCCGCGGATTCACCTGCCAGCCGGTTGTCGAATCCCCGGGCGAGAAAGCCGGCACAGCGGCTGGCGATGTTGACAATCTTGCCGACCACATCTGAATTGACCCGCTGGACGAAGTCCTCCAGGTTGAGGTCGATATCGTCCACCGAGCTGCTCAGCTTGGCGGCGAAATAGTAGCGCAGATACTCCGCGTCCAGATGCTCAAGGTAGGTGCCGGCGTTGATAAAAGTGCCACGGCTCTTGGACATCTTGGTGCCGTTGACAGTGAGGAAGCCGTGCACAAAGATCGCGGTCGGCGTGCGCAACCCGGCGGACTGCAGCATTGCCGGCCAGAACAGGCCGTGGAAATTGATGATGTCCTTGCCGATGAAATGGTAGAGCTCGGTATCGCCGCCGGGTTGCCAGTAGGGTTCGAAGGGGTGGCCGGTGCGCTCACAGTAATTCTGGAAACTCGCGATATAGCCTATGGGTGCATCCAGCCACACATAGAAATATTTGCCGGGCTCGCCGGGTATCTCGAACCCGAAGTAGGGCGCGTCGCGGCTGATGTCCCATTCCTGCAGGCCGGCTTCAGTCCACTCGCGCAGCTTGTTGGCCACCTGTGGCTGCAGCGTGTCGGAGTCCAGCCACTGCCTGAGCATGCTCTCGAATTCCGGCAGCTTGAAGAAGAAATGAACAGATTCTTTCTCTACCGGAGTAGCACCGGAGATGGCCGAGACCGGGTCGATCAGGTCTGCCGGTGTGTAGGTGGCTCCGCAAGCCTCGCAGTTATCACCGTACTGGTCGGGCGCTTTGCAGCGCGGGCAACTGCCCTTGATGAAGCGGTCGGCCAGGAAAAGCTGCTTTTCGGGGTCGAAGGCCTGGGTTATCGCCCTGGAGGCAATGTGGTTGTTGGCCTTGAGGCGGCGGTAAATTTCCTCGCTCCAGGCCCGGTTTTCCGGGGAGTGGGTACTGTGGAAATTGGCGAAGTCGATCAGGAAATGCTCGCTGTCGCGCTTGTGATCCCGATGAATGTTTTCAATATGCTGCTCGGGCGTAATGCCCTGCTTTTCGGCAGCCAGCATGATCGCAGTGCCGTGGGCGTCATCCGCACAGACATACAGGCAGTCGTGGCCCCGTGATTTTTGAAACCTGACCCAGATATCCGCCTGGACCTGTTCCAGCATATGCCCCAGGTGCAGGGGCGCATTTGCATAGGGCAGGGCGCTGGTGACCAGAATTTTGCGGGGGCGGTTGGGAACCATGTTCGTTGCTTGTCCGTGTCGCGGAAAAAGGGGCGCTACTATAGCGGTTTTACCGGGTCTTTTCATCCGCGGATGCTGGTCGGCAGCCGGCGTTGTTGAACCGGTGGCATGTCCTTATACTAGCGCCGGTACAGCGCTGCTGGTCCCGGGGCCAAAAGTCGCCCAAAAGCGCCGGCTGGCGACGCGATGATGCCGGCCAGCGGTTTGTCGCAATCATCTCGCAAACGGGAATTCATGAACGAAATCAAACATATTATCGCCGTAGCATCGGGCAAGGGTGGTGTCGGCAAGTCGACCACGGCGGTCAACCTGGCGCTGGCTCTCAAGGCCCTGGGCCTGAAGGTCGGTCTGCTCGATGCCGATATCTACGGCCCCAGCCAGCAACTGATGCTGGGGGTTGCCGAGGGTACGCGGCCGGATCAGCGGGACGGGCAGTACCTGCTGCCGGTCGAGGCTCACGGCCTCAAGACCATGTCCATGGGATACCTGGTAACCGAACGCACCCCCATGGTCTGGCGCGGTCCCATGGCCGGCGGCGCGCTCGCGCAAATGCTCGAGCAGACCCTCTGGGGTGAGCTGGACTACCTGGTGATAGACATGCCGCCCGGCACCGGTGACATTCAGCTGACCCTGTCGCAGAAGGCGAGGGTGGCGGGAGCGGTCATTGTGACCACGCCCCAGGACATTGCCCTGATGGATGCCCAGAAGGGTATAGAAATGTTTCGCAAGGTGGACGTCCCGATCCTCGGGGTGGTGGAAAATATGGCGGTTCATATTTGCAGTAACTGCGGCCACAGGGAGCATATTTTCGGCGCCGAGGGCGGGCAGCGCATCGCCAGCGAATACGGCGTTGCCCTGCTGGGCAGCCTGCCCCTGTCACTGTCCATCAGGGAGCAAACCGATTCGGGTCGTCCCACGGTAGTTGCGGAGCCCGACTCCCCCGAAGCGGCCATCTATCTCGAAATCGCCGCGGCGATACACGCGAGGCTTGCCGCCGGCGGCGCCGCAGCGGAGCAGGATTTCCCGGCAATCAATATTTCCGATGACTGACGGCGCAGCCGCAGATTCGTTCGAATATGTAACTCAAGACATAGGTGAGATGTGAGTATCAAGTCAGATAAATGGATTCGCCGGATGGCCAGCGAGCACGGCATGATCGAGCCTTTCGAGGCGGGGCAGGTGCGCTCGGATGGCGCCAGCCGCCTGATTTCCTACGGCACCTCCAGCTATGGCTACGATGTGCGGTGCTCCCGCGAGTTCAAGGTTTTCACCAATATCAACTCCGCTACGGTGGATCCCAAACATTTTGACGAAGACAGTTTTGTCGATGTGGTGGGGGATGTCTGTGTCATCCCCCCCAACTCCTTTGCCCTGGCAAGTACCGTGGAATATTTCCGTATTCCGCGGAACGTGCTGACCATTTGCCTGGGTAAATCGACTTATGCCCGCTGCGGCATCATCGTCAACGTCACGCCCCTTGAGCCCGAGTGGGAGGGCCACGTGACCCTGGAATTTTCCAATACCACCACCCTGCCGGCGAAAATCTATGCCAATGAGGGGGTGGCGCAGATGCTATTCTTCGAGTCGGACGAAGTGTGCGAGGTCAGTTACAAGGACCGGGGGGGCAAGTACCAGGGCCAGACGGGAGTGACACTGCCCAAGGCCTGAAGCAGTTACGGGAGTACAGCTGTTGCAGAAAATTCTCGAACTTCTACTCGTTCCGTTCTTCAGCCTGATGCTGGCTGTGTTTTTTCGCAAGATCGAAGTCACCGGCGCCGGCAACGTGCCGGCGGATACGCCGGTCATCTACACTCCCAACCACATGAATTCGCTGGTCGATGGCCTGCTGGCCCGCACCCGGCTCCCCCGGGAGCCGCGTCCGCTGGCATCGATAAAGCTTTGGGATACAGCGGTGTTGCGGCCCCTGCTGAGCGCGGTCAACGCGATCCCGGTGTATCGCCAGCAGGATTCCACTGATCCCGCTTACGCGGCGAACAACCGGGATATGTTCTCGGCCTGTCATGAAGCCCTGGCCCGGAACGCCTGCATCGTTGTATTTCCCGAGGGTGAAAGCCATGCGGGTTCCGAATTGCTGAAACTCAAGACCGGGGTTGCGCGGATCGCCCTGGGCGCCGAGCAACGGTGCGGCCCGCTGGGCCTGCGCATCGTGCCGGTCGGGCTCAACTTCGATGCCAAGCAGAAGTTCCGTTCGCGAGTCCTTATCTCCATAGGCAAACCGATAGACCCTCTCGCAGGGCATGAGCAGGCAGATGCCGAATCCAGGGAGGCCGTCAATCGGGTGATGGGCCTGGTGGAGGAGGGCATCAAGTCGGTGACGCTGAATTATCCCAGCTGGGAGGAGGCCAAGCTGATACAGCGCGCTGCCGCGCTGTACGATGCGCGCCAACAGCTGGATCCGGAGGAGGCGAGCCTCGCGGAAGAGTTTTCAATACAGAAACAGCTGGCGGATGCCTACCTGCGCACCAAGGAGAACAACCCCCGGCGTGTGGCCAGGATTATCGAGGCGGTAAACGGCTACGACCGCCTGCTCAAGGTCCTGTCGGTCCGTCACGAGCACGTTGTGCAGGAACACCCCCGGCTGTTGCAGGCAGTGTACAGTATCCGTAAGTTGTCTCTCTTCCTGGTCCGCCTGCCCCTGGCGCTGCTGGGTATTTTTCTCAATGTCCTGCCATTTTTCCTGACCCGGCTGCTGAGCCGCCTGAAAATCCGTTCCGACAGGCAGTCCACCGCCAAGCTCCTGGGTGGCCTGGTCCTCTACCCCCTGTGCTGGAGCCTGCAGGCGCACCTGCTGGGGACCGAGCTGGTTGCACCGCTCGCCTGGTGGCTGCTGGCGCCGTTGAGTGGCATAGCGTCGCTGTTGTTTCGCGAGCGTCATGCCCAGTTGCTGGAGGAACTGCGAACCTATCTCAAACTCAATACCCATGCCGAAATGCGCCAGGAGCTGGCACAGCGGCTGGACGTCGTGCGCCTCGAAGTCGCTGAGCTGCTGGCCTTTGACCGGCAGCAGCGGGGCCAGGCGGCAGTTGGCGCAGCCCTGCCGGGGACGAGACAAAAGGTCAGTTGACGCTAACTGCCTCGCCTTCGATGGTGGCGCTGGTCAGGATCATTTCCACCGGGTCGCCGTCCTCGATGTGGACCGTCTTCACCATCAGGTAATCCCATTGCGGGGCGAACCACAGGTCGGACTTGCGGTCCGGGTTATCGTGCAGGCGCTCGTAGTGCAGGGTATTTACCGGGCCCATGGGCGTCTGCAGGGTCTCCTGTGCGATCAGCACCAGTTGGGAGTCCTTGACTCTCTTGCCATCCGCCACCCGCAGGGTGAGATCGCTTGCCTCCCGGGGGTTTTCCAGAAGCATCAGGCGTAACTGCTCCAGCTGGCTCATGCGATCCAGCGTGGCATCGGTGTAGGGCAGCTGGTACCACTCGTCCTTGTACAGGCTGTCGATCCTGTCCTCGTCGCTCGCAAAGTGCAGCTCGCGCCGGCGGTTTACCATGCCGGTGCCCTGGTAGACGTAGGAAATGGGCAGGACCCGGTTCTCCTCTACCGTGAATACACTGATCTCGTGAAAGCCCACCACCAGGATCTTGCCGCCATTGGTGAGGACGAAATGGTTACCGTCATCCGCTTCCAGCTTGCGGGTGATATTCAGGTCAAAGCCCCTGGCGGTGGTTTTATATTCGGCGGTGTAGGGTCGCAGGGCGGGTGAATAATCGGCGGCGGCCACCGCGGGGGACAGGAGGGTCATGCCGTTGAGCAGGGCGAAGCCCAGCAGGAGAAGGCTCTCAGCGCTCCTCTTCCTGGTAATCGACGCCAGTTGCCGGTATCGGCTCACCATCCAGTCTTACTCCGTTATCTGTCAGCTGCAGCCGTCCCGAGATATACCATTGGGCGGCGAGTGGGTAGATCAGGTGCTCCTTCGCGATTACCCGTGCGGCGAGGCTCTGGGCCGTGTCGCCGGGTAAGACAGGTACCCGTGCCTGAATGATAGGCGGTCCGCCATCGAGTTCCAATGTGACAAAATGCACTGTTACGCCCGCTTCCGTGTCCCCGGCATCCAGTGCGCGCTGGTGGGTATGCAGGCCGGGGTAGCGGGGCAGCAGGGATGGGTGCACATTCAGCAGGCGGCCGCTGAACGGCTCGATAAACGCCGGCGTGAGGATGCGCATGAAACCGGCAAGTATGACCAGGTCGGCCCCGTGCCGGCTCACTTCTGCCGCCAGGGCCGCGTCGAAAGCCTCCCGCGAGGGAAAGTTGCGGTGGTCGATGCAGCAGGTCGGAATGCCTGCTGCCGCGGCCAGTTCCAGGCCCGCGGCGGCGGGGTTGTTGCTGATGACCACGTCGATGTCCGCGTTCAGCTCGCCCCTGGCGCAGGCGTCGATGAAGGCCTGCAGGTTGCTGCCACGACCGGAGATCAGGATGGCCAGCCGGGCCCTGGCGCCGCGCTTCACGGCAGCAGTTCAACCCCGGGATCACCCGCACGGATCGTGCCGATCCGCCAGGCACTGTGCCCCGCCGCACCGAGGTGGGCAAGCGCCTTGTCGCAATCTGCCGGGTCAACGCAGATCACCATGCCCACACCGCAGTTGAAGGTGCGATACATCTCCCGCGTCTCGACATTGCCCTGGGCCTGCAGCCACTGGAATATTGGAGGCCACTCCCAGCTGTCCGTGTCTATCCGGGCCCCACAGCCGTCGGGCAGCACCCGCGGCAGGTTTTCCAGCAGGCCGCCACCGGTGATGTGGGACAGGGCCTTTACCTGCACCTGCTCGAACAGCGACAGCAGAGCCTTGACGTAGATGGTGGTGGGCGCCAGCAGGGCCTGGCCGAGGGTGGTATCGCCCAGGGGCTGTGCCAGGTCGGCGCCGCTGCGCGCGAGGATCTTGCGGATCAGTGAGTAGCCGTTGGAGTGGGGGCCGCTGCTGGCGATGCCCAGCAGTGCGTCGCCGGCTTTCACGCCGGCACCGTCGATAATCTGCGACTTTTCCACAACCCCTACGCAGAAGCCTGCCAGGTCGTAATCCTCGCCATCGTACATGCCTGGCATCTCGGCGGTTTCGCCCCCGACCAGGGCGCAGCCCGCCAGCTCGCAGCCCGCCCCGATGCCGGTGACCACGTCTGCCGCGGTGTCGACATCGAGGGCGCCGGTGGCGTAGTAGTCGAGGAAAAACAGCGGCTCCGCGCCCGCCACCACCAGGTCGTTGACGCACATGGCCACCAGGTCGATGCCGATGGTGTCGTGGATACCCATATCCATGGCCAGCCGCAGCTTGGTGCCAACACCGTCCGTGCCGGCTACCAGCACGGGCTGGCGGTAACCCTGGGGTATCTCGCAAAGGGCGCCAAATCCGCCCAGGCCGCCCAGGACTTCCGGCCGGCGGGTACGCCGGGAAATTCCCTTGATCCGCTCGACCAGTGCATTGCCGGCATCGATATCGACGCCGGCATCCTTGTAACTGAGAGAAGTTTGCCCGTTGTCGTCGTTCATGGCTGGCGTCCGCTGGCGTTGGGGTGATGGGGGTATCAATCCGAGGGCGGCTATTCTAGCGGCAAACCTCGATCAGATCATCCCGCGCGGGATAAATTTGCGCTTCCCCGTGAGCCTTCCAGTCCTGCTACAATGCGCGTTTGCCACGGCTTAGGGAGAAGGTCTTGATCACGCTCGTCAGGCGCAGCCTCGGGATCGTGCTGGGGTTGCTTTTGGTTGCAGCCACTGCGCGCGCCGAAATCGTCAAGGATCTGTACTCGGCGGAAGTGCCGGTAGCAGATCAATCACCCGCCCAGCTTGCCAGCGCTTCCCGGGCTGCACTCGAGGCGGTGTTCGTCAAGGTATCCGGCAGCGCCAGCGTGTTGCGCAACCCGGTTGTTGCCGCCGCCCTGCCCGGCGCCCGCCAGCACGTGCAGCAGTATTCCTATAACAAGGATCCGGCGGTGCCCGGGGGGCTGCTGGCCGAAATGCTGTTTGACCGGAGCTATGTCAACAACCTGATGATCGAGTCGGGAGCGCCCGTATGGACCGCAAACCGGCCCACGGTGCTGGTATGGCTGGTGAAGGAAGAGGCCGGGGTGCAGCAGTTTGTCAACGCCGAGACGGACCCGGCCCTGGTAGCGCAGCTGCGCAGGGAGTTCTCCCACCGCGGCGTTCCCTTGCAGCTGCCCTTGTACGACCTGGTGGATACCGCGGCGCTCAGCGTGGAACAGGCCCGGGCCCTGAACAGCGCGGCGCTGGAGCAGGCCTCCTCCCGCTACCAGTTGCAGGACGTTCTTGTCGGGGGGGTTGCCCTGCAATCCGACGGCAGGGTCACTGGCAAGTGGAATTACTTCAGCGGCAGTGATCGAAGCCAGCGCTCCGCGACCGCTGAAAGCGAAGCCCTGTTTGTGCGTGAAGGGGTCGGCCTGGTGGCTGAGGCCATGGCGGCGCGCTATGCGGTAGCGGCGTCCGCCCAGGATGTCGGCCTGGCCATGTCGGTGACGGGGGTCACGAGCTACGCCGACTATGCCGCGGTCGTCTCCTGGCTGGAGAGCCTGGAACTGGTCGAACGGGCCGATCTGGAATCGGTGCAGGGCGACAGGATACTGGTGCGCCTGCAGGCGCAGGCGGCAGCGGATCAGCTGGCCACGGTCATTGAGCTCAACAAGCAACTGGTGCCGATTCCCGTGACCGGGGCGGGTGCCGATTTGAACTACCTGTGGCAGAAATAGCACCCGGTGGCCCTCCGCTGGTAAATCGCTGGACTGTCGCGCTGGCGGTAGGGGCGGTTGCCGCCCTGTTGTTTTACCTGCTGCAACCGATATTGCTGCCCTTTGTGCTGGGAGCCCTGGTGGCCTACCTCGGCGACCCCCTGGTGGACGCACTGGGGCGGCGCGGGCTGGGTCGTACCCTGGGAGTGGTGGTGGTCTTTGTCGTTTTCACCATTGTCGTGGTGATCGCAATGATCGTCGCCGTGCCGCTGCTGCTGCACCAGCTGGACCTGTTGGTGGCCAAGATCCCGTTGATTTATGCCTGGTTTTCCCAGGACGCCCTGCCCTGGATTCAGCAGAAGTTCGACCTGACTTTCGAGCGCCTGCCCCGACTGGACTGGTCGGGACAACTGGCGGACCACTGGCAATCCCTGGGTAAAATGACTGGCGCCGCGCTGCTCAAGTTATCCGGTTCCGGTGCCGACATGTTGCTTGCCCTGGCGAACCTGGCACTGGTCCCGGTCGTGGCATTTTACCTGATGCGTGATTGGGATCGCCTCGTAGGCAAGGCGCTGAGCGTATTTCCGCTGGTCTGGCAGGGCAAGATTACCCACATCGTCAGCGAGGCGGATGAAGTCGTGGGTGCCTTCCTGCGAGGCCAGTTTGTCGTCATGTGCACCCTGGGCGTGGTCTACAGCTTCGGCCTGTGGCTGGTGGGTCTGCAGCTCGCCTTCCTGCTCGGCGTGATGGCGGGGCTGGCGAGTATCGTGCCCTACCTTGGGTTCACTGTCGGGGTGCTGGCCTCCTGCATTGCGGCCTACGCCCAGTACGGCGACTGGAGCGTGCTGTTGTGGGTGCTGCTGGTGTTTGGCATCGGGCAGGCTATCGAGAGCATGGTGCTCACCCCGGTACTGGTGGGGGATCGCATTGGCCTCCACCCGGTGGCTGTGATCTTTGCCCTCATGGCCGGGGGACAGCTGGCGGGATTTGTCGGTGTGGTGGTGGCGCTGCCCGTCGCGGCCGTGATAGCGGTATTCCTGCGGCATGCGCTGCACCACTACCGCTCCAGCGATATTTACGGCGGTATTTGAGTGAACGGGTGTAACCAGCGGCAACTGCCCCTGCCGGTGCAGTTGCGGGACGAGGCCACCCTCGACAATTTTCTGCCATCTCCCGGGTCCCGTGCCCTCATCGCCGCGCTGCGAACACAGGCCGGGGGCAGCGGCGAGCCGATCATTTACCTTTACGGCCCGACCGGGGTCGGCAAATCCCACCTGCTTCAGGCCAGTTGCCACCTGGTGGGGGCGGGCGCCGTCTATCTGCCCCTCGGGGAGGTGGCTGATTGCGCCCCGGAAGAGGTTCTGCAGGGCATCGAGACCCTGAAGCTGGTGTGCCTGGATGATGTGGACCGGGTGCTGGGACGGGCAGACTGGGAACTGGCGCTGTTCAATCTTGTTAACCGGGCCCGGCAATCCGGCTGCAGCCTGCTGGTGGCGGGCAGCGCGGCCCCCCGTGTTCTTGCAGTGGACCTCGCGGACCTGCGCTCGCGCCTGGGCTGGGGCATTGTCTACCAGCTGGCCGCGGCGGGTGATGATCAGAAGCTGGCCATTTTGCAGTTTCGGGCCGCCCGCCGTGGGCTAGTCCTGGGGAATGAGGTCTGCGCCTATCTGGTGGCGCGGGCGTCCAGGGACATGGATACCCTGCTGGGCGTGCTCGATACCCTCGACAGGGCCTCCCTTGTGGAGCAGCGGGCGCTGTCGATACCCTTTGTAAAAAGCGTGTTGGGCTGGTGATCCGGCGGTGGTGGAGCTGCTATCATTAGCGTAATATAACCATAAAAATTGACTGGAAATGGACTTGACCAGTGGTATTCTTCCCGCTTAATAATCGACTGATAACAGGAGTTCCTGCAAAATGAAAAAGAAAATTCTCGCTACGGGCGCAGCAGTAGGGTTTGTTTTATCGGGGCTTACCCCGGTGGCGGTGGCCGAGGTGCCTATCACACTCAACGCCGGCGTGGCGCACTGGTATTTCTCCAGTGATCGCGACCTGGAGAATATGAACTCCCCCTGGGCAGGTCTGGAATGGGCGTTCAACGACCAGTGGGCCGCAGAAATATCCTTCACCCAGGACGATGCCAACAACGAGAATATCCCCGGTACCGATACCGAGGTTACCCTGGCAAACCTGGGTATGAAGTGGTACGGCGGCAGCTATATTGTCGATGATGCGGCGCCGCGTATGCGTTTGCGTCCCTACGCTGTACTGGGCGCGGGCTACTTCTCCACGGACCCGAACTATTCCGGTGGCGACAAGAATGAGGACACCACCGTCAATGCCGGCCTGGGTGTTCGCTGGATGCTGACCCCCCGTTTCAGTGCCAGCCTCGACGGCCGCACTGTCTACAACGTGGACAAGAGCAACAATGACACCATCGCCTACCTCGGCCTCAACTACTACCTCGGCAACGTCACACCTGCGCCGACTTTAGCCGCGACTTCCTGCCCGGATGGGGACGCCGACGGTGTCTGTGACGAAGTCGACGCCTGTCTCGGCACTCCGCCCAACACCCGTGTGGACGCCACTGGCTGTCCGCTGCCCGTTGCCCAGGTGGCTTCGATCAAGCTGAAGGTGAACTTTGCTTTCGATTCCACCGTGGTGCAGGAGCAGTACTTCAACGACCTGGGTGAGCTGGCCAAGTTCCTCAAGCGCTTTGACCAGGTGGATGTCAGCATCGACGGCTACACCGACAGCGTTGGCGCCGAAACCTATAACCAGCAACTGTCCCAGCGTCGCGCGCAGGCCGTGGTGGATATGCTGGTCAACACCTACGGTATCGATGCATCGCGCCTGAAGGCTGTCGGCTACGGTGAGGCAAACCCCGTCGCCAGCAATGACACTGCTGAAGGCCGCGCCGAGAACCGCCGTGTAATGGCTTCCCTGGAAGTCGAATACTCGGAGTAAGTTGTCTCACTCCAGCTGGAAGCTATCGGCATCCAGCTGGCAGGGGAAACCCTCTCGATAGCTTTGCAAGGCGGCGCCGCTCAGGATAACCCTGGCGGCGCCGTTTTCATTTCCCATGTCCCGTATCAACGTACCGTCCGCCGCGATGGCGAGACTGTCACCGCTGTAATCCAGTCCCCTGGCGTCGCTGCCGACGCGATTGACGCCCACCACGCAGGCGAGGTTTTCGATTGCCCTGGCCACCAGCAACTGGCGCCAGTGCTCGCGGCGCACCGCGGGCCAGTTGGCCACATACACAGCGAGGTCGTAGTCCTCCCGGTTCCGGCTGAACACGGGGAAGCGCAGGTCGTAGCAGACCTGTAGCAAAATGCGCCAGCCGCGCCAGGTCACGATGACCCTGTGCTCTCCTGCACGGTAGCGTTTGTGCTCGCCGGCCATGCGAAACAGGTGGCGCTTGTCGTAGTGCTGGACACCCTCCGGAGTGGCGAACAGCATTCGGTTGTAAACCCCCTCACCAGCCGCTACGGCGATACTCCCGGTCAGTGCGCAATTGTGGCGCTGCGCAAGCTCCCGCAGCCACTGCTCGGTGGCCCCGCCCGGTTTTTCAGCATTTGCCAGTGCATTCATGGAAAAGCCTGTGGTGAACATCTCCGGCAGGACAATCAGGTCGGGTATCTCATCGAGGCCCGCGATGATGTCCCCGATCTGCTGCCTGTTGTCCGCCGGCTGTTCCCAGGCCAGTTCGCACTGGATGAGGGTGACACTCAAATCTCGCATAGTCGCTCCGCGGCCGCCGCCAGCACCGGGTCGCTTTTGGCGAAACAAAAGCGCAGGACATGCCGCTGCGGGGGCTTCTCGTAAAAAACTGAAACAGGGATGGATGCAATGCCGTGTTCCCGGGTCCACTGCTCACACACCGTGGTGTCCGGTTGCCGGGTGATCGCGCTGTAGTCTACCAACTGGAAGTAGGTGCCCGGGCTCGGTGTGAACTGCAGGCGCGAGGTTTCCAGCGCCCGGCAGAACAGGTCCCGCTTGCGCTGGTAGAAGGCGGACAGCCCCGCCGGGTAATCGGGCTCGGCCTGCATGAAATCGGCCACTGCCAGCTGGACCGGAGTCACCGCGACAAACGATACGAACTGGTGAACCTTGCGCAACTCAGCGGTGAGCTGCGCCGGAGCCACGCAATAACCTGTCTTCCAGCCTGTTACGCTGAAGGTTTTGCCGAAGGAAAACATGACAAAGCTGCGAGCCCGCAGGCCCGGGAGTTGCAGGGCGCTGTGGTGGTGCAGGCCATCGAACACCAGGTGTTCATAGACCTCGTCGCTGATAACGAGGAGGTCATGCCGCTCCACCAGGTCCTGCAGGAACAGCAGATCGTCCAATGACAAAACACTGCCGCTGGGGTTGTGGGGCGAGTTGATCATGATAAGGCGAGTGCGCGGGGAAAGGGCGGTTTCCAGCCGCTCCCGATCGAGGGCAAATTCGTCCGGCGTCAGTGGGACGTGAATCGCCCGTCCGCCCGCCAGCTCGACAGAGGGTTGGTAGCTGTCGTAACAGGGGTCGAACATGATGACCTCGTCACCCGGGCGGACACAGGCCATTACCGCACAGAAAATGCCCTCGGTGGCGCCCGGCACCACGGTGATCTCCGTATCCGGGTTGCAGGCGATATCGCGGTGCAGTTGAAGCTGCAACGCTATCTGCTCCCGCAGCTGCATCACGCCGGCCATGGGCGCGTACTGGTTGTGCCCCGCCATGACATGACGGGCCATCGCCTCGCGCAACGCCTCGGGGGCATCGAAATCGGGAAAGCCCTGGGACAGGTTCAGGGCAGCGCAATCGGCTGCCAGAGCCGACATTCTGGTAAAGATGGTGGTGCCGATGTGGGGCAGCTTGCTCTTCAGCATTCATTTATCCAACGTTTTTGGCGGTCCCGGTGCCCGCGTACTTTGGCATCTGCGGCACGACCGGGCGCATGCAACGAAAAACTACAGTCCCTCGCCTGGTGTGGGATCGATGACCGTCGCCACCGTATCGTGTCCGGGCAACTGCAGGTAGCGCCGCAGGTAGTGCACCGCCAGGTACAGTGGCCCCGTGTCCAGCAGCGCAATGGTAGCCTTGAACAGGTAGTTACTCCCCACCAGTACCAGCAGCGTTTCGAGAACGATATCGCCGCGCAGGTAGGCCGCGCCGAAAGTCACCGTGATGACCATGACCGAATCCACCATCTGGCTCATCAGTGTGCTGAAATTATTGCGTATCCACAGGTGCTTGCCCCGGGTGACCCGTTTCCAGAAATGGAACAGGTGGACATCGCAGTACTGGGCTGCGATATAAGCCAGCATGGAGGCGACCATGGCGCCCGAGGTGGTGGCGTAGATCAACTGGTAAAGACCGACACTCTCCGTCACGACCTCACCGTTGGGCAGGGCGACGGGTGCGGCGAGTTGCAGGATCTGCCAGGGTGGCATGCTCTCAGCCGGTACCGAAGGGAGGGCATTGCCCAGGAACAGCACCAGCAGAATGAAGACATTCAGGCCCAGGCCGACGCTCACCAGGAAATTGGCCCGGGCCTTGCCGTAGAGCTCGCAGATCAGGTCAGTGCAAAGAAAGGTGAGGGGGTAGGGCAGTACGCCCACCGCGAGCGCCATGGGGCCCAACTGCACGAAGCGCGTGATGCCGATGACATTGAGCAGGGTCATCGAGCACAGAAAGAAGCCCGCCAGCACCAGGAAGGTCCGCTCCCGACGCTCCCGCAGGTCCGCCACGTACAGCACGGCTCAGCTCTCCTTCTGCCCCAGGTTGGCGTGCAACACCGCGCCGTTGATGACCGGGTTGTGGTGGGCCCAGCGGATCAGTTCGGCGATCTCCGCGGGATCAATCAACCGGTTGTAACTGTTCATACTGGCGATCATCCGCTCTACTCCCGGGTCTTCGCCCAGGTGGGTACGCAGCATTTCAGTGTCGGTAAAACCAGGGCAGACCAGTGCGGTATGAATCCCACTGCCCATCAGGTCCTGGCAGCTGGCCCGCATCATGCCCAGTTGCGCGTGCTTGCTCACCACGTAGCTGAAAGAGTGGGATACCGCCTTTTCCGACAGGGTCGAGCCCACATACAGCAGGCTGGAGCCGCGGGGTAACAGCCCCAGCAGCTGCTGGTTGATAGTGTTGATGGCCACGACGTTGGTTTCCAGCACATGGCGCAGACTGTCGCTGTCGCAGTCGGTGGTGCTGTCCTTGAGCATCTGGCTGGCGTTGTGCACCAGTGCCACCGACTCACAGGTGATAATGACGCCCGCCAGGGTTTTACATGCCTGGGCAATGGACTCGGGTGAGGACAGGTCGCAACTGATGTTGTTGACGCCGGGGGCAGGACAGGGCCGGCGTGACAGGTTGTAAACCTGGAAGCCCTCGGCCAGGAACGCCTCGGCAGCCGCCCTGCCAATACCGACACTGGCGCCTGTGATGATTGCGATATTCATTTACTGACCCCCTGGGCTGCACTTGGCTGGTAAAAATGGCTGGCAGCCTCGCATCATAACGCACTGCGGGCCCTTGTGTCGGCTATGTGTTGGGCTGCTGTTGCGTGATGGCTAGCCAGGCGTAACAATGGGCACCACGCTCATTCCAGTCACCTACTCCGAACCCGGCAGATTGTAATCATGGAACAATTGACCACCCTGTATATCGACAAGGAGCGCCACAAGTTTTCGGCGGCACACTACACTATCTTTTCCGCCACTGAGCGCGAGCGTCTGCACGGTCACAATTATTCAGTGTCCGCCCGTATCGTTGCCCCGATGGGCGACAATGGCTTCGCCGCGGATTACAACGTCTACAAGCGGCGTCTGCAGACCCTGTGCGAGGCCCTCGATGAATATATGCTGCTGGCCGGGGACTCCCCCTACCAGGAGATCGAGGAGGAGGGGGCCTACTATCGGGTTACCTTTGCTGATGAGTGCATGCAGTTTCTGCAAAGCGACACCCTGGTATTACCGATCCGCAACGCAACGGTGGAAGAGTTCTCCCGCTATCTGCTGCAGGGCCTCGTGGCGCTGTCGCGCGACGATGACATTCGTGAGATGGAACTCTGTGTCGCCTCCGGGCCGGGCCAGAAAGGTTGCGCCAGCTGGGTTTCCGGCTGAGTCATTCCCGAGCGTACCCCGCCTGGCGGCACCTCAGGCCGCGTCGGCAGGCGCGATACCACTGTGGCGCAGCAGGGGGTCGATCATGGGTTCGCGCCCGCGAAAAGCCACGAATAACTCCATGGCGTCCCGGGAGCCGCCGGCCTCCAGGATGTGTGTGCGGAAAGCCTTCCCTGTCTCCGGGTTGAATATTCCCTCCTCCTCAAAACGGGAGAAGGCGTCGGCAGACAGCACCTCTGCCCATTTGTAACTGTAGTATCCCGCCGCATAACCTCCGGCGAAAATATGCGAGAAGCTGTGCTGGAAGCGGTTGAATGCGGGTGGAATGACGACAGCCACCTCACTGCGAACCTCGTCCAGCAGATCCTGCACCGAGATGCCGCCGGCGGGCCTGCGTTCGCTGTGCAGGCGCAGGTCAAACAGGGCCAGCTCGAGCTGGCGCGCCATGAGCATGGCGGACTGGAAGTTTCGCGCCGCCAGCAGTTTGTCCAGCAGCTCCTCGGGCAGCGGTTCCCCGGTTTCATGGTGGCCCGAAATAATGCCCAGTGCCTCGCGCTCCCAGCACCAGTTTTCCAGGAACTGGCTGGGAAGCTCGACCGCGTCCCAGGCAACGCCGTTGATCCCCGACACGGACGCGACGGTCTGCCGGGTGAGCATGTGGTGCAGGCCGTGGCCGAATTCGTGAAACAGCGTGGTCAGCTCGGAGTGGGTGAGCAGCGCGGGGGCGTCTCCCACCGGCGGGGTGAAATTACATACCAGGTAAGCCACCGGGACCTGCAGTCTATCCGCGTCCATCCGCCGCACCCGGCAGCTGTCCATCCAGGCGCCACCGCGCTTTTGCGCCCGGGCGTAGAGGTCGAGAAAGAAACGGGCGATGACTTCCCCGTCCTGCAGCAGTTCGAACAGGCGGACGTCCTTGTGGTAGCTGTCAAACTCCGGGACCTCCCGCACAGTGACGGCGTACAGGCGCTCCACTATCGCGAACAGGCCCGGCAGCACCCGGGTGACCGGCAGGTAGGGTCGGATGTCCTCCTGGGATACCTGGTAGCGGCGCTCCCGGAGTTTCTCGCTGTAGAAGCTGACATCCCAGGCATGGATGGTCCCGGCACCGTATTCGCTGCGGGCAAACGCCTGCAGCTCGGCCCATTCGGCCTCGGCCTGCGGCCTGGACTTCAGGGACAGCTGCTCGAGAAAGTCCCGTACATGGGTGGGGGTGTCCGCCATTTTCGTCGCCAGGGACAGTTCCGCGTAATTGGCAAAGCCCAGCAATTCAGCCAGTTGCTGCCGCAGTTCCAGGGTCTCCTCGATGATGGCGGAGTTGTCCCACTGGCCGGCGTGGGGTCCCTGCTCCGAGGCCCGGGTGGTATTGGCCCTGTAGACCTCCTCCCGCAGGCCCGCGTCCTCACAGTAGGCCAGCACGGGATAGAACGACGGAAACTCCAGGGTGATCAGGCAGCCCTCCAGTCCGGCCTGCTCCGCGGCCTGCCGGGCGTTGGCGAGTGCCGTGGCGGGCACCCCGGCGAGTTGTTCCTCGCTGACCTGCTTGCTCCAGGCGTTGGTGGCGTCCAGTACGTTGTCACTGTAGCGGCTGCCAAGTTCCGACAGGCGCTTGCGCAGATTGGCATACTGCTGTTTTTGCCCCGGGGGCAGTGCCACCCCGGCCAGGCGAAAATCCCGCAGCACATTATCGATCGCTTTTCGCCGGGCGGCGTCCATGGCGGCGAATTCATCGCTTTCGGCGAGTTGGCGGTAGGCCTCATACAGGCCGCTGTGCTGGCCACTCCAGGTGCCGTACTCTGACAACAGCGGCAGGCAGGTGTTGTAGGCGGCGCGCAGTTCCTCGCTGTTGGCGACACTGTTGAGATGGGATACCGGCGACCAGGCCTGGGCCAGCTCGTCGTCCATCTGCTCGATGGCCTGCCAGAGATTGTCCCAGCTGTAGCTGTCGTGTTCAGCCAGAATCGCCTCGGTCGCGGTCTTGTTGCGCTCGATCAGCCGGGTGATGGCCGGCTCTATATCAGCGCTGCTTATGCGCGAAAAAGGTGGCAGCGCGTGCTGCTCCAGCAGGGGGTTTGCCATGATGTTGCGATTCCAGCGAATAAAAGGACGTCAATTCTAGCGCAATCCGCAGAGCTGTACTAAATAGTGGATCGCGCCGGGGACGGGAGTTCCCAGTGCTGCAGCGGGTGGTAACTGACTCCGGATTTTCCCTGCCTCGATTCAAACAGGGTGAAGTGCTGATAGACCGCGCCGAAGGCGGGGGGCTGTGCCGGCGCGGCCGGTGCCGCAGTGCAGTTGCGGAACAGGGTGACGTGGGGCAGGAAGGGCTTGCGGTCACGGCGGGCGCCGGCGTTGGTGGCCAGCTGGCGCAGTCTTTGTGCCAGTTGCGACAGGGGTGCGGGAAAGGTCTCGGCCCCCAGCCAGTACACCCCGGGTTTTGCCCAGTACCCGGTCATGTCCAGCAGCACCTGCCCTCCCGGGAAGGCGGCCCGCGCCACGCCGGCATCCACGGTCTCGCACAGCTGGTCCAGGGAACCGGGTGTAATTTCCCCCACAAACGCCAGGGTAATGTGAAAGTTGGCCGGCGGCACCGGGCGCCCGGTGCCGGCGCCAAACTGCCGGTCTCGCCAGTCGGCGATCTGCATGATGACATCCGCCGGCAGTTCCAGGCCGAAAAACGTGCGCATCAGCTGTCTGTCTTTTTCTTCATCAGTGGTGCGAAGCCATCGTTGGGGGTGGCTGTCCCGGGCTTTGGCCGGTTTGCCGGCTTGCCGACATTTTTCCTGTTGCGCTGACGCGACTTGCTCTTGGCATCGGCTGATTTGGCGGTTTTCTTTTTGCTGCCCGCCGCCTTGCCGGAGGCTTTTTGTTTCCTGGGGCCGCTGAAGCGGGCTTTCATCCCGGCCAGGCTGCGCCGCTCAAACGTGAGCTTGAGGTAGCGTTCGATACTGATCATCAGGTTCCAGTCACTGGCGGTCACCAGGGACAGGGCCAGGCCACTGGCACCCGCCCTGCCGGTGCGGCCGGTGCGGTGCAGGTAATCGTCGCCGCTGTGGGGTAGGTCGTAATTGATAACGAGGTCGATCTCTTTGACGTCGATGCCCCGGGCGGCGACGTCGCTGGCACACAGGATGTTCAACTTGCCGTCATTGAAGCGGGTCATCACCAGCCTGCGCTCCTCGGTACTCATCTCCCCGTGCAGGCAGTCGCAGCGCAGCTTGTGATATTTAAGCAGGCCCGCCAGCCGCACCGCCGTCGCGCGCTTGTTGGCGAATACCAGGGTGCGGTTGAACTCACCCTGTTGCAGCAGGGCAATCAGCAACTTGTCCTTGTGTTCCTGGCCATCCGCCAGCATGACCTGGTGCACGATCGCGCTGTGGGGCTGGCGTACAGTGCCGACGGCGATGGTGCGGGGGGCGTTGAGCAGGGAGTGGCTGATCGTCCCCAGGTCCCGATGCTGCAGGGTGGCCGAGACCATGATGGCCTGGCGCTCGCCTGAGCAGTAGCCGTTGATCTTCAGCACATCTTCCCTGAAACCCATATCCAGCATGCGATCCGCTTCATCCAGCACCAGCACCCGCAGAAATTCCAGGGAGGTGCTCTTGCGCTCGCAGTGCTCCAGCAGCCGGCCCGGGGTGGCGACGATGATCTCGGGGTTCTTGCGAAACAGGGATTGCTGGTACCTGAAGTCGGCACCGCCGGTGATGCCGTAAACCTGCAGGGGGGTCTTGGCCAACAGCGCCCGGCACTGTTTCAACACCTGCCGCGCCAGCTCCCGGGTGGGGACCAGGATCAGCCCCTGGGGGCCATCCGCGCGGGGGGTATCCGGATGCAGCAGCTGCTGGACCATGGGCACCAGGTAGGCAAGGGTCTTGCCGCTGCCCGTTTCCGCACTGACCACCAGGTCCTCCCCCGCGAGAGCGGCCGGGATAACCTGGTCCTGGACCTCCGTGGTCGCCTCGAAAGCGAGTCCATCCAGGGCGAGTTGCAGTCGCCTGTCCAGTTGCAGTTGTTCCAGCACTTGTTGGCTTCCTTTTCGCGACTCGCGGAATGTAACAATAGGGGTGACAAGGTACACTAGCTGTCCGCAGTGGAACAACCGACGACCAGCAGGGAGTGACAGAAATGGTACAGGCAGTGAGGATACACGAGACCGGTGGACCGGAGGTGATGGTACTCGAGGAGCAGGTGCTCGCGGCGCCGGGCCCGGGTATGGTGACGGTGGTCAATCGCGCCATAGGCCTGAACTATATCGACACTTACCATCGCAGCGGCACCTACCCGCTGCCCCTGCCCACCGGGCTCGGCCTGGAGGGCGCCGGGGTGGTCGATGCGGTGGGGGAGGGGGTTGACCTGAAGGTGGGGGACCGGGTGGCCTACTGCTCGGCCGGCTTCGGCGCCTATGCCGAGGCCCTCAACCTGCCCGCGACGCGCCTGGTCATGATTCCCGAGGGCATCGATTTCGAGCAGGCCGCGGCGCTGATGCTCAAGGGCCAGACCACTGAATACCTGCTGCAGCGCACCTACCAGCTGAAGCCCGGGGAGACCTGCCTGTTTCACGCCGCTGCCGGCGGGGTCGGGCTGGTATTCGGGCAGTGGGCCAACAGTATCGGCGCCACTGTGATCGGTACCGTGGGCTCCGCAGAAAAGGCCGCCCTGGCCCTGGCTCACGGCTATCACCATGTGATCAATTACCGCACCGAGAATGTGCTCGAACGCCTGCTGGAGATTACCGGCGGGGAGAAATTGCCCGTGGTCTACGACGGCGTTGGCAAGGACACCTTCGAGATCTCGCTGGACTGCCTGCGCCCCCGCGGGCTGATGGTGAGTTTCGGCAACGCCTCCGGCCTGCCCGCGCCCCTGGACCTGCAGTCGCTGTCCGCGCGCGGGTCGCTGTATGTCACCCGGCCAACCCTGATGACCTATACCGCCTCCACCGATGAGCTGCGCCAGTCCAGTGCCGACCTGTTTGCCCGGGTACAGGCGGGCCAGGTGCGGGTGGAGATCGGTCAGCGCTACGCCCTGGCGGACATACAACAGGCCCATCGCGACCTGGAGGGGCGCCGCACCACCGGGTCAACGGTGATTCTGCCTTGATTTCCGGAATGCGGGTCGAGCCTGTGGTGTTGACGGGAGAGACCTTGCAGCTCGAGCCGCTGCGGCAGGAGCATGCCCAGGGCCTGTACAACCGGGGGCGCAGTGCCGACGACTGGCGTTATATGCCGCGGGCCTGTTTTATCGATATGGCGGACACGCGCCAGTGGATTGACGAGGCCATCGACGCACCGGGCCAGCTCCCCTTTGCCATTGTCGAAAGAGCCAAGAACAAGGTAATCGGCAGCACCCGTTACCTCAACATCCGCCCGGAACACCGTTCCCTGGAAATCGGCTGGACCTGGCTCGGGCAGCAGTGGCAGCGGACGACGGCCAACACCGAGGCGAAACTGCTACTGCTGTCTCACGCCTTCGATCGCCTGGGCTGTGTGCGGGTCGAGTTCAAGACCGATGCCCGCAACGCCCGCTCCCAGCGGGCCCTGGAGCGGATAGGCGCCACCCGCGAGGGAGTGTTGCGCAAGCATATGATCGTGCAGGGTAATTTCGCCCGGGATTCGGTGTACTTCAGCGTGATCGACAGCGACTGGCCCGAGGTCAGGGAGCGGCTCACGCTGCTGCGCGAGCGCGCCTGAGTCAGCTGATGGTCGCCTGTACCGTCTCGTTGTCGGAAAACCGGCCGGCGAACAGCGGCGAGGTGAGGTAGCGTTCGCCGGAATCCGGCAAAACCGCCACAATCATCTTGCCCCGGTTTTCCTCGCGCCGGGAAAGACGGTCGGCGACGGCCATGGCCGCGCCGCAGGACACGCCGGCGAGAATGCCTTCACCCTGCATCAGCTTGTGGGCCCATTCCATGGCCTCGTCGCTCGACACCTGCTCCACCACGTCCACCATGCCCAGGTCGAGATTGCCCGGCACGAAACCGGCACCGATACCCTGGATTTTATGGGGCGCGTGACTGGGCTCCGTCCCCGCCTTGGCAGCCGTGATCATGGTGGTGCTGTCGGGCTCTACCGCCACCGTCTGGATGGCCTTGCCACGGGTGTTCTTGATATGGCGGGAAATCCCGGTAAGGGTGCCACCGGTACCCACGCCGCAAACCAGGATATCGATCCCGCCATCCGTGTCTTCCCAGATTTCCGGGCCGGTGGTGGTTTCATGAATTGCCGGGTTCGCGGGATTTTCGAACTGGTGCGGTCCCCAGTATTTGCCCGGGTCCGAGGCGATGATGTCCTCGGCCTTCTGGATGGCTGCAGGTATCCCCTTGGCACCATCGGTGAGAACCACCTGTGCTCCCAGCGATTTCATCAGCATGCGGCGCTCCAGGCTCATGGTATTTGGCATAGTCAGGATACAGCCGTAACCGCGGGCCGCGGCGACAAAGGCCAGTGCGATGCCGGTATTGCCGCTGGTGGGTTCAACAATGGTCATGCCCGGCTTCAGGCTGCCGTCCTGTTCGGCTGCCAGCACCATGCTGGTGCCGATACGGCATTTGACCGACATCGCCGGATTGCGGTTCTCCAGCTTGACGAAGATATTACCGTCACTGATGTGGTTGATCCTGACCAGAGGCGTTTTGCCGATGGTCTGGGAATTGTCAGCGTAAATATTGCTCATATTCGGGGTTCCTGTCGTGGCTGTCGGCAAGCGAGGCTGTTGCCGGACAAGACTAGTATCCCCGGCTGCTCCTGTCCATCGGCGGGCCCGATGCGGCGGCCTGCGCGCAGGGGGCGCGGCGGATGACAGCGCTTGAATATTTTTATTGCAGCGGGAACTTTGCCGGTCGGGAGCGGGTCATATCCCGCAGTGACGGTAAGCTGGGTGTTTTGGCTAGCGCGAACCACCCCTGCCGTCATCCGGGATTCCATCCAGGTCCATTGTAATCCCAACTGCGAGACTCCGATTGAGCCGGCCCCCTGGGCCGGCTTTTTTTTGCTCACCTGGCGTTGAAGGCCTGGCCGGTGATCCCGGCGCTGTCATCCCCCATCAGGAACAGGTAGGTCGCCATGATGTCCTCCGGCGCGGGGTTGTCGGTTGGCAGTTCGCCGGGGTAGGCCGCGCGGCGCATGGCCGTGTTGGTGGCGCCCGGGTTAAGGCTGTTGACCCGCACCCGGGAGGTGTTCTCCAACTCATCGGCCAGCACCTGCATGAAACCCTCGGTGGCGAACTTGGAGACAGCGTAGGCGCCCCAGTAGGCCCTGCCCTTGCGCCCCACGCCCGATGAGGTGAAGACGATCGATGCCGCGGGCGCCGCCTGCAGCAGGGGCAGCATGTGCCGGGTCAGCAGGAACTGGGCGTTGACGTTGACCTGCATGACTTCCAGCCAGGCGGCGTAGCCGGCGCTCTCCACCGGGCGTCGCTCCCCGAGGATACTGGCGTTGTGCAGCAGGCCGTCGAGGTGCGGGAACTCCTGGGCGAGGCCGCCGGCCAGGTGGAGCACGTTTTCCTCAGTGGCCGTGGCGAGATCGAGTGCGACGAGTGCAGGTTTGGGGCCACCCGCCTGCTCGATCTCGTCGTAGACTTTTTCCAGTTTGCTCTCGGTGCGTCCCAGCAGGATCACGGTGGCGCCGTGGGCGGCATAGGCCAGGGCGGCACTGCGACCGATGCCGTCGCCGGCGCCGGTCACCAGAATCGTCTTTCCCTCCAGGAGGGTGGGGGACGGGAGGTAGTCTGCGGGAGCGGTTGGAAAAGACATGTTTGATTCCTGGTCCTTGTTAGTCAACGGGTTTGCGTTCGGTCAAAGGTGAGTCGGGCCGCCCCAGCCGCCCAGTATCATCTTGCCCAGGTCGGCACTGCTGTCGGCGTGGGCGTCGGCGCCCCAGCTGTAGGGGTCGTCGCCGGGTTCGATATAGCCGTAGGCCGCGGCGATGGTATACATGCCGGCGCGCCTGCCCGCTTCGATATCCCGCAGGTGATCGCCGATATAAATTGCCTGGTCGGGGTTGCAGCCCAGCTCACGGCAATTGCGCAACAGGGACTCCGGGTGGGGCTTGCGCTCGGTGACATCGTCCGGGCATACCACGCTCCCGGGTTGTGGCTGCAGATTCAGGCGTTCGAGCAGCGGGGCGGTGTAGGCCCGGGGCTTGTTGGTGGCGATACCCCAGGATACGTTCCGGCGCTCGAGTTCGCCCAGCAGCTCAGCGATGCCTGGATACAGCCTGGCCACGCTGCCCAGTACCTCGCTGTAGAGTTCCAGCAGCCGCAGCCGCTGGGTTTCAAACCCCGCCGAATCCTCGGCAATGTCCAGCGCCAGGCTGACCAGCGCCCTGGCCCCGTTGGACACCGAGGCGCGGATGCGCTGGGGATCCATTGCCTCGCGACCGTGTTCCGCCCGCAGGGCCTGGACGATCACCACGAACTCGTCGGCGGTATCCACCAGGGTGCCGTCCAGGTCAAAAATAACCGCCTTCAGTGATTTCGGCGCCGGCATCACGCGGGTTTTACCGCCCGCACCATATAGTTCACGCTGACATCGCGGGGATTGAGCCGGTAGTGCCTGGTGAGCGGGTTGTAGGTCAGCCCGGTCATGCCCTCCACCACCAGGCCCGCGTCCCTGATCCAGCCGGCGAGTTCCGATGGCTTGATGAATTTGGCGTAGTCATGAGTGCCGGCGGGCAGCAGTTTCAGGATATGTTCTGCTCCCACAATAGCGAATACGAAGGCCTTGGGGTTGCGGTTGATGGTGGAGAAGTAAAGGCTGCTTCCCGGTTTGGCGAGGGTTGCGCAGGCGCTGATGACCGAGCCCGGGTCCGGGACGTGTTCCAGCATCTCGAGGCAGCACACGATGTCGAAACTGCCCGCCTCCTGTAGCGCCAGCGCCTCCGCCGTGGATTGCAGGTAGCGCACGTCGACCCCCGACTCTTCCTGGTGCAGCCGGGCCACCGCCAGCGGCGCTTCACCCATGTCGATACCTGTTACCGTGGCGCCGCGCCGGGCCATGGCCTCTGCCAGGATGCCGCCCCCGCAGCCGATATCCACCAGCTGCCTGCCGGCGACCGGGGAGTTCTCATCGATATAGTTGGCGCGCAGGGGGTTGATTTCGTGCAGGGGGCGGAAATCGCCCCCGCGGTCCCACCAGCGGGAGGCCAGTGCCTCGAACTTGGCGATTTCCTGCGGGTCTACATTTTGTGCGTCAGTCATCCTGGAACCTGTTGTGTATTCGCTGCTGCCATACCCGGGTGCGGGAGCCCAGGGCGGTCAGGTCGATATGAGTGAGTTTGCGCTCATGCATAACGGGTACGCCGTCTATCCAGCTGTGGGTCACCTGGCTGCCGTTGCAGGCATAGACCAGATGCGACAGCGGATTGTACACCGGCTGGGTTTCGGGCTGGCTGAGATCGACGGCGATCAGGTCCGCCTGCTTGCCGGTCTCCAGGCTGCCGATACGGTCCTCCATGCCCAGGGCCCGGGCGCCGTTGATGGTCGCCATTGCCAGCGCGTCAGCGGCGGGGAGGGCGGCGGCATCCTCGCTGTAGAGTTTGGCCAGTAACGCCGCGTACTGCATCTCGCCGAACATGTTCAGGTCGTTATTGCTGGCAGCGCTGTCGCTGCCCAGCGCCACATTCACGCCTTTTGCCAGCAGGCGGGTCACGGGACAGGTACCCGAGGCCAGCTTCATGTTCGATTGCGGGCAGTGCACCACGTGAGCGCCGGTAGCCGCCAGCAGGGCAATGTCCTGGTCCCCCAGGTCCGTCATGTGCACGCACTGGGTGCGAGGTCCCAGCAGGCCCAGCCGGTGCAGGCTGTCCAGGGGGCGTTCGCCGTTGCTCTCCACCGCCAGCAGTACCTCGCCGCGGGTCTCGTGCAGGTGGATCTGCACTGCCACATCGAGTTCCGCCGCCAGGGTGGCGACCTTGACCAGGTTGGGTTCCGACACGGTATAGGTAGCGTGGGGGCCGAAGCCAACGGTCACCAGCGGGCTGTGCTTTACCTCGTCCCGCAGGGCCAGCCCCTTGCTGATGTATTCGTCCGCCGAGCGGGCCCAGACCGTGGGGAAGTCGAGGATGGGAAAGGTGATCTGGCAGCGCATGCCGAGGCGCTGGGCCGTCTGGGCACAGGCGTCGGGAAAAAAATACATGTCGCTGAAGGTGGTTGTGCCGGCCCGGATCATCTCGGCGATCGCCAGTTCCACTCCGTCGCGGACAAAGCCGGCGCTGACGTGGGCGGCCTCTGCCGGCCAGACGCGCTGCTCCAGCCAGCTCATCAGCGGCAGGTCGTCGGCATAGCCGCGCAGCAGGCTCATGGCGGCGTGGCCATGGCTGTTTACCAGTCCCGGCATCAGCGCGTGCCCCGGCAGTTCCAGCACCTGCCCGGCGGTGATGGATTCCGCCTCCCGGCGCGGCAGCAGCGCAGTGATACGATCGCCCGTCAGGGCGATACTGTAGTTTTCCAGCACCGCGCCCCGCGGGATCACCGGTACTATCCAGCCCGGGTGAATCAGGATGTCGGCGATCTGTGCTTGCGGGTCCATGGGGTGGTTTTCCCTGTAAACGGCGGCAAAAGGCCGTGAGCGGCGGTCACTGGAAACTGGTCAAAATATCACCAGCTCATCGGCTCCGGGATGGCTTTGGTGAATTGGGCCAGAAGTATAACCGGAATTACCACGATACCGCCCCAGTGGCGCCGAAATACTGCAAAATTATGGTGATATGGCGGCATATTCCGTATAATCGGCGGTTTGTGTTCGGGGCGAGCAAAACCGTTTATTCGGCCATTGAGGGGCGCGTTTCCAGCGCCTGGCCGCAGTGATAATAAAGCCCTCCGCTGGTAGTGAAGGAATCCGTTTTACATGGGTGAAATAGCCAAAGAAATTCTTCCCGTCAATATCGAGGACGAGCTGAAGCAGTCGTACCTCGATTACGCCATGAGTGTCATCGTGGGGCGAGCCCTGCCTGATGTGCGGGACGGCCTCAAGCCGGTACACCGACGCGTGCTCCACGCCATGAACGAGCTCAGCAACGACTGGAACAAGGGCTACAAGAAGTCCGCCAGGGTGGTGGGGGACGTGATCGGTAAGTATCACCCCCACGGGGATTCGGCGGTCTACGACACCATCGTGCGCATGGCCCAGCCCTTCTCCATGCGCTATATGCTGGTGGACGGACAGGGTAATTTCGGCTCTATAGATGGCGACTCCGCCGCGGCCATGCGTTACACCGAGATTCGCATGCGCAAGATATCCCACGCGCTGCTGGCCGACCTCGACAAGGAGACGGTGGACTTCGTCGACAACTACGACGGCACCGAGCGTATCCCCCACGTGCTGCCAACCCGGGTGCCGAACCTGCTGATCAACGGTTCCGCCGGGATCGCGGTGGGTATGGCGACCAATATCCCGCCTCACAACCTGACCGAAGTCGTCAGCGGCTGCCTCGCCCTGATGAAAGATCCCGAGCTGACCGTCGATGACCTGATGGAGTACATCCCCGGGCCGGACTTCCCCACCGCGGCCATCATCAACGGTCGCGCGGGCATCATCCAGGCCTACCGCACCGGCCGCGGCCGGATCTACGTGCGGGCGCGGGCGGAGGTCATCCATGACGAGAAGCGCGGCAAGGACATCATCATCATTCACGAGCTTCCCTACCAGCTCAACAAGGCGCGCCTGATCGAGCGCATCGCCGAGCTGGTCAAGGAGAAGAAGATAGAGGGCATCACCGAACTGCGGGACGAGTCCGACAAGGACGGCCTGCGGGTGGTGATCGAGCTGCGCCGTGGTGAGATCGGTGACGTGGTGCTCAACAACCTGTATGCCCAGACCGGCCTGCAGTCGGTCTTCGGCATCAATATGGTCGCCCTGGTGGACGGCCAACCCAGGACCCTCAACCTCAAGCAGATTCTCGAGGCCTTTATCCGCCACCGCCGGGAGGTGGTGACGCGGCGCACCGTGTACCTGCTGCGCAAGGCCCGCGAGCGCGGTCACCTGCTGGAGGGCCTGGCCATAGCCCTGTCCAACATCGACCCGGTGATCGCCCTGATCAAGGCATCCCCCAGCTCCACCGAGGCCCGGGAGAAACTGCTGGAAGCCGCCTGGGAGCCGGGTGAGGTCACCGGGATGCTGGAGCGCGCCGGCAGCGATGCCTGCCGCCCGGATGATCTGGAGCCCCGGTACGGCCTGCGCGATGGCAAGTACCACCTGTCCCCGGCCCAGGCCCAGGCAATCCTCGACCTGCGCCTGCACCGGTTGACCGGCCTGGAGCACGAAAAGCTGCTGAACGAGTACCAGGAAAAGCTGCGGGAAATCGCCGACTATCTCGAGATCCTGTCGGACCCCGAGCGACTCAAGCTGGTGATCCGCGAGGAACTGGAGGAGATCGTCACGGAATTCGGCGACGAGCGTCGCACCGAGATAACCGCGTCCCAGCACGACCTCACGGTGGAAGACCTGATCACCGAGGAGGACCGGGTGGTGACCATCTCCCACGGCGGCTATGCCAAGACCCAGCCCCTGTCCGATTACCAGGCCCAGCGCCGGGGTGGGATGGGCCGCTCGGCCACGGCGGTGAAGGACGAGGATTTCGTCGAACACCTGCTGATTGCCAGCACCCACGCCACCATCCTGTGCTTTTCCAATATGGGCAAGGTTTACTGGCTCAAGGTCTACCAGATACCACTGGCGGGCCGGAATTCGCGGGGGCGGCCGATGGTCAACCTGTTGCCGCTGGAGGAGGGCGAGCGGGTGACCTCCATCCTGCCGGTGGATGAGTACACCGAGGGCCACTACATTTTCATGGCCACCGCCAACGGCACCGTGAAGAAGACCGCACTGACCGATTTTGCCCGTCAACGCAGCGTGGGCCTGCGCGCCCTGGAACTGGACGAGGGTGATGTGCTGGTAGGTACTGCCATCACCGACGGCAACTGCGACGTCATGCTGTTCAGCAGCGAGGGCAAGGCCGCGCGCTTCAAGGAATCCGATGTGCGGGCCATGGGCCGCACCGCCCGCGGTGTGCGCGGCATACGCCTGGGCGAAGGCCACCGGATGATTTCACTGATTATCCCGGAAGCGGGCGGCAAGGTGCTGAGCGTCAGCGAAAACGGCTATGGCAAGCGTACCGAAATCGATGAGTTCCCCAGCAAAGGCCGCGGCAACAAGGGTGTGATCGCCATGTCCACCAGCGCCCGCAATGGCAAGCTGGTAGGCGCGGTGCAGGTTTTTGACGGCGACGAGCTGATGCTGATCTCCAACCAGGGCACCATGGTCAGGACCCGCACCGACGAGGTGTCGATCCTGGGGCGCAATACCCAGGGCGTGCGGGTTATCCGGACCAAGGAAGGGGAGTTCCTCGTGGGTGTCGAGCGCATCGATGAGCCCGCCCAGGACCCTGAGCTGTTCGGTCCGGACGACGCGGATGCGGATAGCGGGGACACTGCGAGTACGGATGCGGACAGCGCAGCCCCAAAGACCAACGATGAAACCGGGGACGACGGCGCCGAGTAGGCGCCCTACCACACCCGCCAACCCAGGAAGCCAATTGAGATGAGCCGTTGTTACAACTTTTGTGCCGGACCCGCCGCCCTGCCCGAAGCGGTGCTGGAAATTGCCCGCGAGGATATGCTGGAGTGGCACGGTAAAGGCCTCTCCCTGATGGAGATGAGCCATCGCAGCCCGGAGTTCGTGGGCGTCGCGGAGCACGCCGAGCAGACCCTGCGCGAATTGCTGGGCATTTCCGCGGATTACGCGGTGCTGTTTTTGCAGGGCGGCGCCAGTACCCAGTTCGCGGCGGTGCCGCTGAACCTGATGGCTGACAAGGGCAGCGCCGATTACGTCAATACCGGGCAGTGGTCGAAAAAAGCGATCGCGGAGGGCAAGCGCTTTGGCGAGGTCAACGTCGCGGCCAGCTCCGAGGACACCAACTTTTCCACCATCCCGCCCCGGGACAGCTGGCAGTTGGGGGCCGATGCGGCCTACCTGCACTACACGCCCAATGAAACCATAGGCGGGGTGGAGTACTTCTGGACCCCCGAAGTCGATGTGCCGCTGGTGGTCGACATGTCCTCCACCATCCTGTCCCGGCCGATCGACGTGGCGGAATACGGGGTGATCTACGCCGGTGCCCAGAAAAATATCGGTCCCGCGGGGCTGACCCTGGTGATCGTGCGGCGGGACCTGCTGGGGCGCGCCAGTGCCGCCTGCCCCACCATGCTCGACTGGAAGGTCGCCGCCGACAATGACTCCATGTACAACACGCCACCGACCTTTGCGATCTACCTGGCGGACCTGGTGTTCACCTGGTTGCAACAGCTGGGCGGCCTGCAGGCGATGGAAACCGTCAATCGCCGCAAGGCGGGGAAACTCTACAGCGCCATCGACAACAGCGGCTTTTACGCCAACCCGGTGGAGCTGGCCAGCCGCTCGCTGATGAACGTGCCCTTTACCCTGGCGGACCCCGCCCTGGACAAGCTGTTCCTGCAGGAGTCCGAGGCGGCGGGACTGTTGAACCTCAAGGGTCACCGCTCCGTGGGCGGAATGCGCGCCAGCCTGTATAACGCGGTCAGCGAGGAAGCAGTGGACGCCCTGATAGCCTTCATGCAGGATTTCGAGCAACGCAAGGCGTAAGCGGGCAGTCTTCGGCTATGGCGGACACCAGGAATCTAGAGCAGGTCAGGGCAGACATCGATGCCATCGACCAGGAGATCCAGGCACTGATCAGTCGCCGGGCGCAGTGTGCCCAGCGGGTAGCGGCGATCAAGCTCGAGGAGGCGGAGTCGGCCCGCTCCCGCGGAGAACCCGAAGCGGAGGCGGTATTCTACCGGCCCGAGCGAGAGGCGCAGGTGTTGCGGCGGATCATCGAGCGCGACGCCGGCCCCCTGGCAGGGGACAGCGTGGCCCACATTTTCCGCGAAATCATGTCGGCCTGCCTGGCGCTGGAGCGGCCCCTGCAGGTGGCCTACCTCGGCCCCGAGGGCACCTTTACCCAGGCGGCTTCCATCAAGCATTTCGGGCATGCGGCAATCTGTGTGCCACAGCCCACCATCGACACGGTATTCGCCCAGGTTGAATCGGGAGAGTGCAATTACGGTGTCGTGCCGGTGGAGAATTCCACCGAGGGCATGGTCAGCCACACCCTGGACAATTTCATGGACTCGCCGCTGAAAATATCCGGCGAAGTCGAGATGCGTATCTGTCATCACCTGCTGGTGGCGCCGGGGACTCGCGAGGAAGACGTGACCCGCATCTGCGCCCATCAGCAGGCCCTGGCCCAGTGTCGCAACTGGCTCGACCGGCACTGGCCCAAGGTCGAGCGGCAGGCGGTCAGCAGCAACGGCGAGGCGGCCCGGATGGCTGCGAATACGCCCGGAGTGGCGGCGGTGGCAGGGGATATGGCGGCGGAGCTCTACCAGCTGCAACCGCTGGCGCAACATATTGAGGATTATCCCGATAACACCACCCGCTTCCTGGTGATCGGGCGCGAGGAGGTGCCACCCAGCGGTATGGACAAGACCTCTATCATCGTATCGAGCCGCAACAAGCCGGGGGCCCTGTTTTCCCTGCTGGATCCCTTCCGCCGGGCCGGCGTGAGCCTCACCCGCATCGACACCCGGCCCTCGCGCACCGAGAAGTGGGCCTATGTCTTTTTTATCGAATTCGAGGGGCACTTGCAGGATCCGCGCATTGCCGCCATCGTCACCGAACTGGAGGAGCAATCCATCCTGCTGAAACCGTTGGGGTCCTATCCCCGGGCCGTGTTATAGGTGAGTTATCCCGCGGACACAGTCGTGATTCTCGGGCTGGGCCTGATCGGCGGCTCGCTGGCCCGGGCGCTGCGCCGCAGCGGCTTCAGCAAGCGCTTCGTCGGCTGGGGGCACCGGGAGCCCTCCCTGCGCCGCGGGGTGGAACTGGGGGTGATCGATGACTTCACCCTGGACCTGGATGCGGCAGTCGAGCAGGCGGACATCCTGGTGGTGTGTACGCCGACCCTGATCGCCGCGGATATGCTGGCAGAGATTTTGCCCCGGCTGCAGCGGGGCGGCCGCAGCCCCGTGATCACCGATGTGGCCAGCGTCAAGGGCAACCTGCGCGATGCAGCCGTCAACGCGATGGGTACGATGCCGCCGCAGCTGGTACTGGCGCATCCCATCGCCGGTTCCGAGCGCAGTGGCGTCGAGGCGTCGGACGCCGACCTGTTCGTCAACCACCGGGTGATCCTCACGCCGCAGGAGGGCAATGACCCGGCGGCAGTCGAGCTGGTCAGGGCCATGTGGGTGAGTACGGGGGCCGAGGTGGTTGATATGGCGGTGACGGAACACGACGCCGTGCTGGCGGCCACCAGCCACCTGCCCCATGTGCTGGCTTACGCCCTGGTTGATGCGCTGGCCCAGTCTCCCGCCAGCCGGGACATCTTCCGCTTTGCCGCGGGCGGCTTCCGGGATTTCACCCGGATAGCCTCCAGCGACCCGGTCATGTGGCGCGATATCGCGATCGCCAACAAGCACGCCCTGCTCGACGCTATCGACCTGTTCAGCGAACACCTGGGACAGCTGCGCCAGGCGGTGCAGGACGAGGATGGGGAGCAGTTGTTCAGCACTTTCGCCCGGGCGAAAGCGGCGCGGGATGAATTTGCCGCCACCCTGGCCGGCCGCGGCCAGCCCAAAGCCTCAGAGCCCTGAGCCTGAGAGCCCTGACCCCAAGAGCCCTGACCCTAAGAGAAAGCCTATGGAATTCAAGTTACTGCCAGGCGGTGATATCACGGGAGAGGCCCGTGTCCCGGGGGATAAATCCATTTCCCACCGCTCTATCATGCTGGGCGCCCTGGCTGAGGGCGTGACCCGGGTCAGTGGTTTTCTCGAGGGCGAGGACGCCCTGGCAACCGTCGCGGCTTTTCGCGACATGGGTGTGCAGATCGATGGCCCGGAGGATGGTCGGGTCACCATTCACGGGGTGGGCCTCAATGGCCTGGCCGCCCCGCAGCGGCCCCTGGACCTGGGTAACTCGGGCACCAGCATCCGGCTGCTGGCAGGCCTGCTGGCGGGGCAGTCTTTCAGCTGTGACCTGACCGGGGACGAGTCCCTGCGCGGCCGCCCCATGGGCAGGGTGATCGATCCGCTGACCCTGATGGGCGCGGACATACGCGGCGCCGAAGGCGGCAGGCCCCCCCTGCATATCAGCGGGGGCAGGGCGCTCACCGGCATCCACTACGACCTGCCCATGGCCAGTGCCCAGGTCAAGTCCTGTGTGCTGCTGGCAGGGTTGTACGCCAGCGGTACCACGTCGGTAACCGAGCCCGCGCCCACCCGCGATCACACCGAGCGCATGCTGCGCGGCTTTGGCTACGAGGTCACCAACGACAATGGCGTGATCGCCCTGGCGGGGGGTGGCACCCTGCAGGCCACGGCAATCGATGTGCCGGCGGATATCTCCTCGGCGGCGTTTTTCCTGGTGGCGGCGAGTATCGCACCGGGCTCGGACCTGTTACTGACCCACGTGGGCATCAACCCCACCCGCACCGGCGTCATTAATATCCTCAATCTGATGGGTGCGGATATCACGCTGCGCAACCAGCGCGAGGTGGGCGGGGAACCGGTGGCGGATATCCGGGTGCGCTATGCGCCACTGCGGGGTATCGAAATACCCCGGGACCAGGTGCCACTGGCGATCGACGAGTTTCCCGCGCTGTTTATCGCCGCCGCCTGTGCCGAGGGGCGCACCGTACTGCGCGGGGCCGAGGAGTTGCGGGTAAAAGAAAGCGATCGGATTGCCGCGATGGCCGAGGGTCTTGCCACCCTGGGCATCAATAACGAGGTGCTCGACGATGGCATCATTATCGATGGCGGAACCCTGGGCGGTGGGGTGATCCGGACTTTCCACGATCACCGCATTGCCATGGCATTTGCCATCGCGGCCCTGCGGGCGGAGGAGGAAATCCGGGTGCTGGATTGTGACCATGTGGCAACCTCTTTCCCTGGCTTTGACGCCCTGGCCCGGGGCCTGGGCCTGCAGATCTCGGCGATGACCGACTGACCCATGGCGGATATCCCGGTAATAACAGTGGATGGACCCAGTGGCGCCGGCAAGGGCACCATCAGCCACATGCTGGCGGACACCCTGGGCTGGCACTTTCTCGACAGCGGCGCGCTCTATCGGGTAACCGGCCAGGCCTGCCTGATCGAGGGGGTCAGCTGGGACGATCACCCCGCGGTGACGGAGATCGCCCGCCATCTCCAGGTCAGTTTTCGCACGGCGCCCAGCGGGGAGATCCTGGTCTCCTATAAAGGCCGGGATGTGAGTCGTGAGATCCGCACCGAGGAGGGTGGTCGCGGGGCCTCCACCGTGGCGGCGATCCCCGCGGTGCGCGACGCCCTGCTGGCGCGCCAGCGGGAGTTCTGCCAGGCCCCCGGCCTGGTGGCTGACGGCCGGGACATGGGCACCGTGGTTTTCCCCTCGGCGCCACTCAAGATATTCCTCACCGCCAGCGCCCTGGAGCGGGCCGAGCGCCGCTACAAGCAGTTGATTGCAAAGGGAGAAAATGTTAGTCTCCCGCGCCTTCTGCAGGACATAGAGGAACGCGACGAGCGCGACAGCAATCGTGATGTCGCCCCCCTGGTGCCCGCGGAAGACGCCATAGTCATCGACAGCACCGCCACTTCCATCGAGGACGTGTTCGCACAGGTGATGCAGAAGGTGAAGGAAAGAGGTCTTATCCCGGCGTGATATGCGTCGATCTTCCTCGAAATGGCAAAAATTCTGTTACTCCCGCTGAATCCAGTCAGGGTGTGGGGCAGCAGTTTACAATGGATGACCCGGGTCGGCTGGAGACGCGGTTAGAGGTGGGCAGCCACCGATCATTTTTTACAGGTAATGTGCAATGAGCGAATCTTTCGCCGAACTATTTGAAGAGAGTCTGAAAACCGTCGATATGCAACCCGGCGCCATCGTCACGGGTGTGGTCATCGACATCGATAACGAGTGGGTCACCGTCCATGCGGGCCTGAAGTCCGAAGGTGTCATCCCTCGTGCCCAGTTTACCGACGCCAGCGGCGAGTGCACGCTGAACATCGGTGACGAAGTGCAGGTGGCGCTGGAAACCGTGGAAGACGGTTTCGGCGAAACCAAGCTGTCCCGGGAAAAGGCCAAGCGCGCCGAGGCGTGGAAAGAACTCGAGGCTGCCCACGAGGCGGACGAGATGGTCAAGGGCGTTATCAACGGCAAGGTCAAGGGTGGCTTTACCGTCGACATCAATACTATTCGCGCGTTCCTGCCCGGCTCTCTGGTGGATGTGCGTCCGGTGCGCGAGACCGTGCACCTGGAAGGCAAGGAACTCGAATTCAAGGTCATCAAGCTGGACCAGAAGCGCAACAACGTGGTGGTTTCACGCCGCGCTGTGATGGAAGAAGCCAACAGCGTCGAGCGCGACGCCCTGCTGGAGTCGCTGCAGGAAGGTATGAGCGTCAAGGGTGTGGTGAAGAACCTCACCGATTACGGCGCATTCGTCGACCTGGGCGGCGTGGACGGCCTGTTGCACATTACCGACATGGCCTGGAAGCGGATCAAGCATCCTTCCGAGATCGTGGAAGTCGGCCAGGAAATCGACGTCAAGATCCTCAAGTTCGACCGCGAGCGCAACCGTGTATCACTCGGCCTGAAGCAGCTGGGCGAGGATCCCTGGGTCGCCATCACCGGCCGCTACCCCGAAGGCAGCCGTGTCAAGGCGCGCATCACCAACCTCACCGACTACGGCTGTTTTGCCGAGCTCGAAGAGGGTGTCGAAGGCCTGGTGCACGTGTCCGAAATGGACTGGACCAACAAGAATGTACACCCCTCCAAGATCGTCCAGCTGGGCGACGAGGTAGAGGTGATGGTACTGGATATCGACGAGGAGCGTCGCCGCATCTCGCTGGGTATCAAGCAGTGCCAGCAGAATCCGTGGGATGCTTTCGCATCACGTTACGCCAAGGGCGCGAAGATTTCCGGCAACATCAAGTCGATCACCGACTTCGGTATCTTCATCGGCCTGGAAGGCAACATCGACGGCCTGGTGCACCTGTCCGACATCAGCTGGAACGAAGCTGGTGAAGAGGCGGTTCGCAACTACAAGAAGGGCGACGAGATCGAAACCGTCATCCTGTCGATCGACCCGGAGCGCGAGCGCATCTCCCTGGGTATCAAGCAGCTGGAAGACGATCCCTTCGGCAACTACGTGGCCGAGCACGACCGCGGTTCCATCGTCACCGGTGAAGTCACCGAGGTGGACGCCAAGTCCGTGGTGATCAAGCTGGCGGAAGAAGTCGAAGGCGTTCTGAAAGCCTCTGACATCAGCCGCGACAAGGTGGAAGATGCCCGCAGCATGTTCAAGGTTGGCGACTCCGTCGAAGCCAAGATTATCTCCGTAGACCGCAAGAACCGCGGCCTGGGTCTGTCTATCAAGGCCAAGGACTACGAAGACGAGCAGGAAGCCGTTAAATCCCTCAAGGACCAGGAAGTTGAATCTGCCTCCCCGGGAACTATCGGTGACCTGATCAAGGCGCAGATGGCCGAGAAGTAAACCTGCCACCCCGGGCCCTGTGCCCGGGTTTGCAGCAAAAGGGCTCGCTTCGGCGGGCCTTTTTTTTGATGCCTTTATCCCGAATGTGCTGTTCCATTCGCGGCGGAGGGCGGGGGGTTGCCTCGCTCCATGGCTGCGGCCCTCCGGGCTTCCCTCAGTCGGTTGGGAGCCCAAAGCGCTTCGCTGGTCTCCCGCCACTCCTTCGGCGTGCGCCTTTTACGTTCCGCGAGGCAACCCCCCGCCCTCCACCGCCTACAGTTCCATCCATGAAGATTTAATAACACCGCCACCAACTTTCAGAGGATTGGTTGCGTGCGCGATACGAGGCAGAGGCCCGGGTGTGTCCTGGCGGAATGTAAAAGGCCAGCGCCGAAGGAGTGGCGGAAGACAGCGAAGCGCTTTAAGGCTTCCAACCGACTGAGGGCACCCCGGAGGGGCGCGGCCATGGAGCCAGGACACACCCGGGCCTCTGCCGGCATCGGAGCAAGCTTCGGACACATGGGTTATCAACATCTGATTGACTCTCTGCGCTCCATTGAGGTTACCCAATCAACCCACTTTTTCGTTAAAAAATAACGACTTGCGAAAATAACTCCCAGAGGCCACAATACCTTTCCAACGACAATGGTCGATAATAAAACCTCTGAGTAAGGAGGCCCTGTGACTAAAAGTGAATTGATAGAAGCCATCGCGGCCAGGCAGACCCAGTTGTCATCCAAGGATGTGGAACTGGCTGTGAAGACCGTGCTGGAGCATATGTCCCAGGCGCTGGCGTCGGGGGAGCGGATCGAGATCCGTGGATTTGGCAGCTTTTCCCTGCATTTTCGCGAGCCCCGCCGGGGCCGCAATCCGAAGACCGGCGACTCTGTCGAGCTGACCGGCAAGTATGTCCCGCACTTCAAGCCCGGGAAGGAACTGCGAGAGCGGGTGAACCTGGGCCTGCAGATGGGGCTCTGAGCGCCGCTTGCAACAGGGGCTGCCGGGGTGACTGAAGCTCCACGGCCGTCGCATCCTTGAATCTGAAGCGAATGTCATCATGAAACAGCTGCGAACCATATTTACAGTCCTCATTCTGCTTGCCGGCATCGCTCTGGGCGTCATGTTTGCGCTCCAGAACAAGCAGGCGGTGCCGCTGGATATGCTTGTCTTCACCTTCGCGCCCCGCAGTATCGCGCTCTGGGTGCTGGCGTCGTTTGCCCTGGGCGGGCTCGCGGGCCTGCTGATTTCCTGGTTGTACCTGTTGCGCGCACGCGCGGCCCTGGGCTCTTCCAGGCGGCAACTGGCGCGCACGCGGGCAGAGCTGGAGCAGCTGCGTGGCGCGACGGTGCAGCCGCGGAGCACGGAACTGATGGTCGGTGAGTGACCTCGTAATTTTTGGTTTTTTATTTGCCGCGATAGTCATCGGTTGGGTGCTGGGGCGGCGCAGTTCTGTTCAGGCCGCTGCATTCAATGACTATTTTTCCGGTCGGCGCGGTACGCGGCGCCCCGAGGATCCCTCCCTGGACAGCATGGTCGAGGATCTCGCGGCGGATGGAGGCAGCGCGCAAACCCGTATAGCGCTGGGCGTGCAGCTGCGCCGGCGGGGCGAGGTGGACGGCGCGGTGCGGGTACACGAGGACGTGCTCGCGCGGCCGAGCCTGGCAGTCGACGATGCGGTGCGGGCGAGACTTGAACTGGCCCGGGACTATACCAGCGCTGGCCTGCTGGATCGGGCGGAGGAGTTGTTGCTCGAACTGGTGCAGGATTTTCCGGAGCAGGCCCGGGTGGGGCGGATGCACCTGCTGGAAATCTATGAAATCGAACGGGATTGGCAGCGCGCCATCGATGTGGCGAAAGCACTGCTGCCGCGCAAGTTACAGCGCGACCGGCCAGCGCCCGGCGGCATGCCGGAGCGTGGCCAGAAGCCGGCTCTTAGATTGGCGCATTATTGCTGTGAGCTGGCCGAGGAAGCCCGCTTCAGCGGCGACCCGGGGGCGGCGCGCCAGCTGCTGCAGGATGCGTTGAGCCACGACAAACAGTGCGTCCGCGCCTCCATGTTGCTGAGCCAGCTGGAGTACGACGCAGGCCGCTACCGGGAGGCGGCGCAGGCACTGCAGCGCGTGCGCCTGCAGGATCCCGATTACCTGCCGGAAACCATCGACCTGCTGCGCCAGTGTCACGATGAGCTGGGCGATCAGCAATCCCTGCGGACTTACCTGCTGGAGTGCCTGGCCTTGCGGCCCACCCCGGGCCTGGTGGCGGCTGTTGCCCGGGATATGGCCCGTGCGGATGGGCCTGCCGCGGCGGGCCGGTTTCTCTCGGAGCAATTGCTGAAGTACCCGTCACTGGCCGGTATGGCGCAGTTGATCGGCTTGCAGTTGGAGGCCGCCGAGGGTAAACCCCGCGAGGAGTTCGCCATGTTGCAGAACCTGGCCCACAGCCTGGTGGCCAGCCGGCCCTCCTATCGCTGCGGCCACTGCGGTTTTGCAGGCAAGCACCTGCACTGGAGCTGCCCGGGTTGCAAGCACTGGGGCAGCATAAAGGCCATCGACGGGTCGGGTGCCGGGTAGGGCGGCCGCCAGCATCAACGGGACAGATATGGATACACCTGTAATAGTCGCCCTGGATTACCCTTCGGCCGAGCCGGCGCTGGCCCTGGTGGCGCAACTGTCGCCCCGCCTGTGCCGGCTGAAGGTGGGCAAGGAGTTGTTCACCCGCAGTGGCCCGGCCCTGGTCGAAAAACTGCAAAACAGGGGGTTTGAGGTTTTCCTCGATCTCAAGTTTCACGATATTCCCAACACGGTGGCCGCCGCCGTGAGCGCCGCGGCAGATCTGGGGGTGTGGATGGTCAACGTCCATGCCAGCGGTGGGCGCAGAATGATGGAGGCCGCCGCCGCCGCGCTGCAGGGCCGGGCACACAGGCCGCTGCTGATAGGCGTCACCGTGCTGACCAGCATGACGGATGCGGACCTGGCGGAACTGGGCTACAGCGAATCGGCGGGGGAGCGGGTGCAAAGACTGGCGGCACTGACCGCCGACTGCGGGCTCGATGGGGTGGTGTGCTCGGCACTGGAAGCGCAACTGTTGCGCCAGGCCAGGGGCGACGGTTTCTGCCTGGTGACACCGGGTATCCGCCTGGCCGGGGATGCCCCCGGGGACCAGCGGCGGGTCGTGACGCCGGCTGACGCCATCGCCAGGGGTGCGAACTACCTGGTCATCGGGCGCTCGATTACCGGCGCTGCCGACCCCCTTGCCGCACTCGAGAGAGTGCACACGGAGCTTGGCCAGGCGCTGTAAAATCAAATGTGGCCAACGCGCTGGCCGCCCCGATCCCCACTGCTAGACTTCTCCACGGTACGGATGCCTGCACGGATGCAGCACGTCAAATGGAGATGACATCATGACCTATTCATATTTGTTGGACAGATATTCCCGGCTCGCAGCGGCAGCCGGGCGCAGTTTTCCCACCGCACGGCTGCCCGCAGCCGTCGTCCTGGCGCTGGCGCTGACGCTGATGGCGGGCATCCTGCCCGGCGTCGGCGCGGCATATGCCCAGGACAATGCGCCGCCGCCCACTGTGGCAACGGTAAACATCAACAAGGCTGACGCCGCCACCCTGGCTTCGGCTCTCAAGGGCGTGGGTACTTCCAGGGCGCAGGAGATCGTGCGCTACCGGGAGGCATACGGGCCTTTCACCTCGGTAGATGAACTGGCCGATGTGAAAGGTATCGGCAAGTCCACACTCGACGACAACCGCACAAGAATTACACTGGAATAAGGCAGCCGCATCCGTATCATGAGGGGGCTTTTGCCCCCTTTTTCCTTTTGATGGTGACCCAGCCGAGTGAAATGTCTTGTTACGGGAGCGACCGGTTATATCGGACGCCATCTTTGCCGGCAACTGCTCGCGCGCGGCGACTCGATCACCGCCCTGAGTAAAACAGGCGCATCCCTTCCCGGCGGCCCCCCCACCACCGCGATTGATCTGGCCCGCAAGATGCCGGAGCAGGGGCTGTTCGAAGGTGTCGACGTGGTGTTCCACCTTGCCGGTATTGCCCACCAGAACGCGCCGGCGTCCGCCTATCGGGAACTGAATGAGCTGGCGACCTTGCAGCTGGCGCGCCTGTCCGCCGCTGCCGGGGTGGGAAGTTTTATCTTCCTCAGCAGCGTCAAGGCCATGGGTCCTGCGACGGACGCCAGGGAGCGCTCGGAACAGGACTGCTCGGCCCCGGTCGATCCCTACGGCTGGTCCAAGTGGAGTGCGGAAAATGCCTTGCAGGCCGAGTTTGCCAGGGGCCCCATGGGCGTCGTAATCCTGCGACCGGCCCTGGTGTACGGCCCCGTCCCCAAGGGTAACCTCGCCCTGCTGGCGAGAGCGGTGCGGGCCGGGCTGCCGCGGCCGCCCGATCTCGGCGCCCGCTCCATGGTGTCAGTGGCCGACCTGGTGGACTTGCTGTGCCTTGTCGCCCGGGAGCCACACCCCGGGGTGCGTACCTTCATCGCGAGTGACGGCGAGCGCTATTCCACGCGTTTTGTTTACGACCAGTTGAAGTTGGCGCAGGGCAGGCCGGTCGGCCGCGCCTGGTTGCCGGCGGCGGGCTGGCGCCTGGCTGCGGCGCTGCTGGACCTGCGCAGGGGGCGGCAGGGTGAAGCGACCTTCGACAAACTGTTTGGTACCGAGCTTTACAGCAACCGGGCGGTGCTGGCCGCCACGCCCTGGCAGCCGCGCCTGCGCCTGCAGGATGTGGCGCCCCGGATGATGTCCCCGGGGGGTGAGGGGGGGTGACCGCGGCAGTGCTTGTCACCCTGGTGGCCTCGACGTTGCTGTGCCGCCTGTACCTGCAACTGGCCCGGCATTGGCGCCTGGTGGCCACCCCCGATGCCCGCAGCTCCCACCATATTCCCACCCCCCATGGCGGCGGTGCGCCAATGCTGCTGGCATTTGCCCTGGGGTTGCTGGTCGCGGCAGCAGTATCCGGGCCCTGGGCGCCCGGCTACCTGCTATTGGCCGGGCTCGCCCTGGTTCTGATGCTGCTTGGCATCGCTGATGATCTGTGGCGCCTGTCGGTGTCCCTGCGCTTTGGCGCATACGGCCTGGGCTGCCTCGCAGCCGCCTGCTACCTGTTACCCCAGCCCCCGGCAGGCAGCGTGGTGCCGGGTATGCTGCTGGCAGGGGCGGTGGCGCTGGCCATGTTGTGGCTGGTCAACCTGTACAATTTTATGGATGGCATTGACGGTATCGCGGCGATCCAGTGCCTGCTCGCCTGCTGTGCGGCGGCGCTGTTGTCCTGGCGCGAGGAGGGTGCGACTGGGTACGCCCTGTTCTGCCTCCTGCTGGCAGCCAGCCAGCTGGGTTTCCTCGTCTGGAACTGGCCGCCCGCGCGTCTGTTCATGGGGGATGCCGGCAGCATCCCCACGGGCTTCCTGCTGGCCGGACTGGCCCTGCTCGGGACCGTCAACGGGCAGCTGGGCCTGGCCTGCTGGCTGATATTGCTGGCCGCGTTCATCACCGATGCGACCTGGACGCTGTGCTGGCGCCTGGCCACCGGCCAGGCGATCACCTCCCCTCACCGCCTGCACGCCTACCAGCGTCTCAGTCGTCACTGGGGCTCCCACCTGCGGGTGGATATGGCGCTGGCGGGAATTTTTTGCGGCTGGTTGCTGCCGCTGGCCTGGCTTGCACAAATCTACCCCAAGTACGCATTTTTATTGGTAATTTTGGCATATCTTCCACTGCTGCTTGGCATGGCGAAAACAAGGCCCCTAGCGTAAAATTCGGTATCTTCACGTCGTTTCCGTATCTGGCAGGTGCGCAAGCGGCGGCAATCAGACTACCGGGAGGCGATTTGCTGAATCGTTTTGGCAGATTTACATCGCGATCCACTGCAGGCCTGATAGTCAGTCTGCGGGAGGCCCTCGAGAAAATGGTCCAGCTTCCCCGCAATATCAAGCAGGCCTGCTTGCTGGTCCTGGACATGGTCTTCGTCGCCGCTGCCATGTGGCTGGCGGTGGCGATTCGTTGGGGGCACACGCATTTTCACCTGGGGCCGGTGGAGTACGCCTGCGCTGCCACCACGGTACTGCTCAGCGCCGTGGTGTTCCTGCGGCTCGGCCTGTACCGGGCAGTTATCCGCTTTATGGGGCAGCAGGCAATCTGGGCGGTGCTTACCGCGGTGTGCTACTCCAGCCTGATCCTCGGGGCCACGGTATTTTTCAGCCAGGCGAGCGTGCCGCGCTCAACGCCTTTTATCTATTTCGCCCTGGCCCTGCTGGGTATCGGCGGTACCCGCCTCACCGTGCGCGCTTATTACCAGGCCAAACTGCGCTCCCTGTCAGAGAACGTGATTATCTACGGCGCCGGCGAATCGGGTCGCCAGCTGCTCACGGCATTGCACCAGGGCGACCAGTACCGGGTAGTGGTATTTGTCGATGACGACACCAACCTGCAGCACTCGGTGATCAATGGCCTGCAGGTCGCTCACCCCAGGGAACTCGAACAACTGGTGGCCCAGCACGATATCACCCAGGTATTGCTGGCCATACCGTCCGCCTCCCAGGAGCGGCGCAAGGAAATTATCAATTCACTGGTGGGCCTGCCGGTCTATGTGCGCACCGTGCCCCGGATCAATGAGCTGGTGTCCGGCCGGGCCAGCGTCAACCAGATCCAGGACATCAGCCTCGACGACCTGCTGGGGCGCGACGCGGTACCGCCTCACCCCGAGCTGATCGATCGCTGCATCACCGACAAGGTGGTGATGGTGACCGGCGCCGGAGGCTCCATCGGCTCAGAGCTGTGTCGCCAGATCCTGCTGTCCGGGCCGCGGGAGCTGATACTGCTCGATAACTCCGAGTACGCCCTGTACAACATCGAGCGCGAGCTGCGGGATTTGATGGCCGCTTCCGGGCGGGAGGTGGAGCTGGTGGCCCTGTTGGGCTCGGTGCAGGACCAGCGGCGCCTCGAGAGCGTCTACCGGACCTTCAGTGTGCAGACGGTTTACCACGCAGCGGCCTACAAGCACGTCCCGATGGTGGAGCACAATATCGCCGAGGGCGTGGCCAATAACGTCTTCGGCACCTGGTATGCCGCCGAGGCGGCCCGCAAGGCCAAGGTGGAGACATTTGTGCTGGTCTCCACCGACAAGGCGGTGCGCCCGACCAATATCATGGGTGCCTCCAAGCGCTTTGCCGAAATGATCCTGCAGGGCCTGGCCCAGCGGGAGATCACCACCCGCTTCTGCATGGTGCGCTTCGGCAACGTGTTGGGCTCCTCCGGTTCGGTGGTGCCCCTGTTCCGCGAGCAGATTGAAAACGGGGGTCCGGTGACGGTGACCCATCCCGAGGTCTCGCGTTATTTCATGAGCATCGCCGAGGCCGCGCAACTGGTGCTGCAGGCCAGCGCCATGGGCACAGGCGGCGACGTCTTTGTACTGGATATGGGCGAGCCGGTGCGCATTGTCGACCTGGCCCGGCGTATGATTCGTCTCAGCGGCTACGAGATGGACCACGACACCCATGTGGGCGAGCACATCAATATCGAATTCATCGGCCTGCGCCCCGGGGAGAAGCTGCATGAGGAATTATTGCTCGGCAGCAATGTGACCGGCACCGGACATCCCATGATCATGCGCGCGGAGGAAGAGTGCCTGCCCTACGAGCGGATGCGCAAACTGCTGCAGGAACTGGAACATTACTGTGACACGATGGACTGTGTCGGCATAACCTCGGTGCTGAATAGCGCCGTCAGTGGTTTTGGCGATCACGAGGTGCGTTACGACCACCTGTGGAAAAAGCAGGGAGCGCTGGCGCTGCAGGCCGCTGTCGCAGTGCCCGTTGTCGCCTCGAACGTCAAGGAGCTGTTCCCCGACAAGCCCTGACCAAAACCCCGCATACCCATACCCGAAACGAATTTCAGCCAAGGAAACCACATGATCCACTACGACGTCTTCAACGGCGATGCCGACGGCCTTTGCGCCCTGACCCAGTTGCGTAACGCCGAGCCCCGGGAGGCCCAACTGGTCACCGGGGTCAAGCGTGATATCAACCTGCTGGACCGGGTGGAGGCCGGCGCGGGTTCGCAGGTGACGGTGCTGGATGTGTCGCTGGACAAGAACCGCGCCGGCCTCGAGCGCGTTCTCGCGGCCGGGGCCGAGGTGTTTTACTGCGATCACCATTTCGCCGGTGACATCCCGCAGAGCGATCGCCTGCAGGCGGTGATCAATACCGCGCCGGACGTCTGCACCAGCATCCTGGTGAATGAACACCTGGACGGCGCTTTCCGGGAGTGGGCCGTGGTGGGGGCTTTCGGCGACAATCTGCAGGACAGCGCACGGCGCATTGCCCGCCCGCTGGCACTGGATGAGACCAGGCTGCAGCAACTCGAGAACCTGGGCATTTACATCAATTACAACGGCTATGGTTCCAACCTGGCGGACCTGCATTTCGAGCCGGCCGACCTGTTTCGCCTGATCAGCCCCTACGGCAGTCCCTTCGACTTCATGGACGACGGCCGCGCGCATTTCGACAAGCTCGAGCAGGGCTACAAGCAGGATATGGCCACGGCGGAATCACTGGCGCCGGAATACCGCGACGACGCCGTGGCCGTATTCATGATGCCTGACGAGCCCTGGGCGCGGCGCGTGAGCGGTGTCTACAGCAATGACCTGGCCAACAATGACCCGGATCGCGCCCACGCGGTACTGACCGCCAAGGCGAGCGGTTGTTACCTGGTTTCTGTGCGGGCGCCGTTGAACAACAAGACCGGTGCGGATGAACTGTGCATGAAGTTCCCCACCGGTGGTGGCCGCAAGGCCGCCGCCGGCGTCAACGACCTGCCCGCTGACATGCTGCAGGAGTTCATCGACACTTTCGCCGCCTTTTACGCCAGGCAGTGATAGCTGCCGAGCTTGACAGGATTCGCAGGCGGCCGGGCAGCCGGCTCTGAAGTTGGCCGCGGTGGTGCAATGCACCACCGGTAAATCGTTAGCCGATGCTAGCGGCCGTCCTCGTCAACGTCAAACTGACCGGACGCGCGCCGCTTCACATGCGACCATGACATTCCGAACGCGAGAATAAGCGAGAGGATGATCAGTACCACCCAAACTATGGTCGCATTGGAATCCAGGCTGAGCCAGCCCTGGTTCACAAACAGCCAGGCCACGCACCCGAACAGGGCCGCCCCCAGAATGATCCCCAGCCAGCCCATGGATTCGAAGGTGGCGCGCACAAACATGATCCAGCCGATCAGCAGAATAATGCCGACAATCGCCACTACCGGCCCGAAGGTCGTACTCTCCGCGGTCGCCCACTCGTAGTAACACCACTGGGTGGGGTTGTAGGTGCCCAGCACCAGTGCCAGGGCGAATACCCAGCGCCCCAGGAAACTGCCCGTGTTGAATTCTGTTGCCATCTATAGGAGCCCTCTCTTTTTATTGGTGGTCGGCATCCGCGCCGCTGCGGTGTCTGTTGCGAACATTAACGCGCCGCTCAGGCTGCGCGCAAGCCATTCACGATGGTGGTCAGTTCCGCCTCGGACATGTAGCGGGGCACGGGATACAGCGAGCCGGCCTCGGCAATGGCCTCGTCGACGATGCCGGGGATATCGCTGGCTTTCAGGTCCTTGGGCTGCAGCGGCAGGGCCAACTCATTGCGCATATCGACAATGGCCTGGATAAACTTGCCGGCGAGAGCCGCCTGGCCCTCCCCGGGCTCACCGATGCCGGCGACGCCCGCCAGACTGGCCAGGCGCTGGTGGACGCAGTCGCCATAGGCCGCGAGTACCTCGGGCAGCACCATCGCGTTGGCGTTGCCGTGGGGTGTGCCGCAGACCCGGCCCAGCTGGTGCGCGATGCCGTGAACGTAACCGACCGAGGTCTTGGTAAAAGCAGCACCCGCATAGAAAGCTGCCAGGGCCATACCGTCCCGCGCCTCCATGTCGCTGCCGTCTTTGAAAGCCCGCTGCAGGTACTTGAAGATCAGCCTTACCGCGGCGGTGGCATGCTCCTCGGTGGAAACGGTCGAAGCGGTGGAGAGATAGGATTCCACCGCGTGGGTCAGGGCGTCCATGCCGGTAGCCGCGGTAATGCCCGGGGGCATGCCCTTCATGATTTCTGCATCCAGTGCTATGTAGCCCGGGATCATCTTGCTGTCCACGATGGGTATTTTCTTGTGGCTTACGGGGTCCGTGATAACCGCAGCCAGGGTTATTTCTGAACCGGTGCCGGCGGTGGTGGGGATCGCGAACAGGGGCAGCCCCGGCTTCTTGCATTTCTGGATACCGTCAAAGCTTTCCAGCGTGCCGGGGTTGGTGTGGAGCATGGCCATCATCTTGGCGGCATCCAGTACCGAGCCGCCACCGACTGCGATCACCGCCTGGCAGCGCTCGGTGCGGATCATGGCCTCGCCGGCCTGCACCTGGTCGAAGGCGGGATCCGGCAGCACACCGTCGAAGATGGCGAAGTCAACACCCTGGGCGGTAAGGGTTTTCTTGATGCCGTCGAGAATGCCCGAACTGGCCAGGAAGTTGTCTGATACAAGGGCTACCTTGCTGTAGCCCAGCACCGCCACCTGTTCACACATGGTCAGGGCCGAATTAATACCCTTGAACACGATGGGCGGGTTGCGCGGCAGTATGCGCATCAGCCAGGTCACCACGATGGCGCGAAGTTTGAAATAGAGTATTTTCATGCTGTTTGCTCCCGATTATTCGAAATATGGAGCGGGTGAGGAGAATCGAACTCCCGTATGCAGCTTGGGAAGCTGCCGTTCTACCATTGAACTACACCCGCGCAAACCCTGAGATGGCAAAGCGCGCATAGGATAGCAGAGAACGGGCTGAACGGGAGCGGTCTTTACAAGTAAAACCAATGGACAAATAAAAAGGGGCTGCATCACTGCAGCCCCTTTTTATTGCGATATGGCTCCGCCTGCTGGGCTCGAACCAGCGACCCATTGATTAACAGTCAATTGCTCTACCAACTGAGCTAAGGCGGAATGGCGTTAACCAGAGGTCGCGTATATTAATGATGCGGGGGAGGTCGGTCAACCGCTATTTCAGCATTATTGGGGGGCCTGCCGGGTGTCTCGATTCGCCCTTACCAGGTGGAGAGATAGCGGCTGGCGATCGCAATCGCAAAGCTGGTCGCCGCCAGCATCGCGAGCAGTCGCGCGACCTGGTCATTGAGTCGGTGGCGCGCCCGGGGTTCATTGATACCGGACGCCTGGCGGCGTTCGCCGATGTCGGCCAGCGGCGAGACGGAGTCCGGGTCCTGCTTATACTGTAGATTGGTGCCCCGTTCCCGTTCCCGTTTCAGCTGGCGCCAGGAATGACTGATGGCATACAGCATGGGAAACAGTATCAATGCAATAATCAGTGCCGGGCTCATGTCGGTCCTGTGCTATCAGTCGGGTTTCAGGTGACACCATTATCTGTCTGTTACGCCCCCGGGTAGATGGCCGGGGGCGCCAATCGCATGTCCTTCACCGCCAGCGGGCAGCTGCAAGTCGAGCCTTCAGGCGGGACACGCTTCGCCAGCGGGTTTTCATGCCGCCGGGCCAGGTTTGACTGCGTCGTCCCTGCCTGTAATCTGGAGTGCCTTTTATTAGAGTTACGGAGGCCCCATGACCCGGGTCAGCGCAGCGACCAATGACATAATAAGCGATCTGGACGGCGTGGCAATAGGCCGCTGCATAAACTCGGGAGAGTTTACTGCGTCAGAGGCAGTCAGCGCTGCCATCGCCCGCCTGCAGTCGGTGGATCCTGTGCTGCATGCCATGGCCAGCGAGCGTTTTGAGCAGGCAATGGCCGAGGCTGCGGCGGTCGTCGCCGGGGCCGGCGCGGGGCCCTTTACCGGCGTTCCCTCCCTTATCAAGGACAATACCGACCTGGCCGGCCTGCCGACCCGTCACGGCTCCCGCGCCAGCTCGGCGGCGCCGGCGGTCGAGGACTCGGAATTTACCCGGATCTTCCGGGCCACCGGGCTGATCCCGATAGGCAAGTCCGCGCTGCCTGAATTCGGTCTCACCGCCACCACCGAGCCCAGCCACCGACCGGCGACCCGTAATCCCTGGAACACCAACCATTCCAGCGGCGGTTCTTCCGGCGGGTCCGCCGCGCTGGTGGCGGCGGGAGTGGTGCCATTGGCCCATGCCAATGACGGCGGCGGCTCCATCCGTATCCCCGCTGCCTGTTGCGGCGTGGTGGGCCTCAAGCCCAGCCGCGGTCGCCTGCCCACCATTGCGGTGGCACAGAAGATGCCGATCAATATCATTGTGGAGGGGGTGGTGAGCCGCACGGTGAGGGATACCGCCGGGTTCTATGCCGAGGCCGAGCGGCATTACGTTCACCCGTCCCTGCCGCCGATCGGTCGCGTGGTGGCGCCGGGCGAGGAGCGCCAGCGTATAGGCGTATGTGTCCAGCACCCGGTCGGCGGGGTGTGCGATCCCGAGGTGGTGGCACAGGTGGAGCAGGTGGCGCGCCGCTGTGAAGGCCTGGGTCACAAGGTTGAACTGGTGCCCCTGCCGGTCACCGGACAGATGGCCGACGATTTTTTGCTGTACTGGGCGCGGCTGGCGGCCGCCACGAATTACCTCGGCAAACTAGCCTTCGGCAGCGATTTTGACCGAAAACTGCTTGAGCCCCTGACTTACCAGCTCAGCAGCCACTATCTGCGCCGCTGCTGGCGCAGCCCGGCGGCCATTCATCGCCTGCGCAAGTTCTCCGCTGACTACCAGGCCCTTTTTACCGGGCATGACCTCATTCTGACCCCGGTGCTGGCGACGCCGCCGGTGGAGATCGGCTACCTCGGCCCCGAACTGGACTTCGACACGGTATCCGAGCGCCTGCGTAACTATGCGGCATTTACGCCCCCGCAGAACGTCGCCGGCACCCCCGCGATCTCCCTGCCCCTGGGGCGCAGTGCTGCGGGCCTGCCTATCGGCGTGCAGTTTGCCGCCGGCATGGGGCAGGAGCGCCGCCTGCTGGAGATTGCCTTCGAACTGGAGCAGGCCATGCCCTGGTCCTGGCCTGTCGCAGCGCCGCTGGCCTGACCGCAAGCTGTCCAGGCTGCAATTTGGACCCCGGTGAACCATAATGGACGGTTCATTCGAGCCAGGTGACAGGTAGCATCGTGTCCAGACCCTTCAAGGTAGTATCGTCTTTCCAGCCGGCGGGCGACCAGCCCCAGGCGATTGCCCAGCTGGTGGAGGGTATCCGCGCCGGACTGGCCTCCCAGACCCTGCTGGGAGTCACCGGCTCGGGCAAGACCTTCACCATGGCCCACGTGGTGGAGCAGCTGCAGCGGCCCACCATCGTGATGGCGCACAACAAGACCCTGGCGGCGCAGCTGTACGGCGAGTTCAAGGAATTCTTCCCCAACAACGCCGTGGAGTATTTCGTTTCCTACTACGACTACTACCAGCCGGAGGCCTACGTACCCTCCTCGGACACCTATATAGAGAAGGACTCCTCGGTCAACGAGCACATCGAGCAGATGCGCCTGTCTGCCACCAAGGCCCTGCTGGAGCGGGAAGACTGCCTGGTGGTGGCCACGGTCTCCGCCATCTATGGCCTGGGCGATCCGGATTCCTACTTCAAGATGGTGATCCACCTGTCCCGGGGTGAGTTTATCGACCAGCGCCATATCCTGCGGCAGCTGGCGGAGTTGCAGTACACCCGCAACGACGTGGATTTCCAGCGCGGCACCTACCGGGTGCGCGGCGACGTGATCGACATATTCCCTGCGGACTCGGAGCGGGACGCGGTGCGGATCGAGTTGTTCGACGAGGAGATCGACAGTATCTGCCTGTTCGACCCGCTCACCGGGGCGATCGAGGCCAAGGTGCCGCGCATCACCATCTTCCCCAAGAGCCACTACGTCACCTCCCGGGATGTCATGCTGGGGGCAGTGGAGAACATCGAACTGGAGCTGGCGGAGCGGCTCAAGCAATTGAAGGACAACAACAAGCTGGTGGAAGCCCAGCGACTGGAGCAGCGCACCCGCTACGATATGGAGATGATTCGCGAGCTGGGCTACTGCACCGGCATCGAGAACTATTCGCGCTACCTGTCCGGGCGCGCGCCCGGTGAGCCCCCGCCGACCCTGTTTGAATACCTGCCGGAAAATGCCCTGGTGATAGTGGATGAATCCCACGCCACCATTCCCCAGATCGGCGCCATGTACAAGGGCGACCGCTCGCGCAAGGAAACCCTGGTGGAGTTCGGTTTCCGCCTGCCCTCGGCCCTGGACAACCGGCCCCTGCGCTTCGAGGAGTGGGAGCTGCTGGTGCCCCAGGCGGTGTTTGTGTCGGCCACCCCGGGTAATTACGAGCAGGAGCATGCGGGGCGCACCGTCGAGCAGGTGGTGCGCCCCACCGGTCTGGTGGACCCGCCGCTGGAAGTGCGGCCCGCGCTCACCCAGGTGGACGACCTGTTGAAGGAGATACATATCACCGTGGAACGCGGGGAGCGGGTGCTGGTCACCACGCTGACCAAGCGCATGTCCGAGGACCTGACGGAGTTCCTGGCGGACAACGGCATCAGGGTCCGCTACCTGCACTCGGATATCGATACGGTGGAGCGGGTGGAAATCATCCGCGACCTGCGCCTGGGGGTATTCGATGTGCTGGTGGGCATCAACCTGCTGCGGGAGGGCCTGGATATGCCGGAGGTGTCACTGGTGGCTATCCTGGACGCCGACAAGGAGGGCTTCCTGCGCTCCGAGCGCTCTCTCATCCAGACCATCGGCCGGGCCGCGCGCAACCTCAACGGCCGGGCGATTCTCTATGCCGACAGGGTGACCGGGTCGATGGAGCGGGCCATGGCCGAAACCGAGCGCCGCCGCAACAAGCAGCTGGCCTACAACGAGGCCCACGGCATCACGCCCATCGGCGTGATCAAGTCCGTGCAGGACATCATGGAAGGTGCCCGCCGCATGCCGACCAAGGGCAAGACCCGGGCGGCGAAGGTGGCGGAGACCCGGCTCAGTTACAGTACCGAAGTGGCCAACCTGTCGCCGGCGGCACTGGCGCGCAAGCTCAAGCAGCTGGAGGCCCAGATGCACGAGCACGCCAAGAACCTGGAATTCGAGGAGGCCGCCGCGCTGCGGGACCAGTTGACGGAAATAAAACATCTGGCGTTTGTCAGCTGAGCGGGCTGACTGACGCTGGCGACTCAAGCGTCGGGGTTGATCGCCGGGAAACTCATTGTCACGCAGACCCCGTCGCCCGCGGGCAAATTTTCAGCCCTCACCCGGCCGCGGTGAAAGTCCACGATCAGGCGAACGATATGCAGGCCCAGCCCCAGGTGCACCCCGCCGGATTCGCTCTGGCGCAGGGAGACCATGGGGTCGAACAGGTGTTCCTGTAATTCCGCCGGCAGGAGCGGTCCCTCATTGCTGACGCTCAGCGCCCAATGTTCTGCCGCCGGGGCCAGCCGCACCGTAATCCGGCCGCCCGGCGGGCAGAACGACGCCGCATTTTCCAGCAGTTTGTCCAGGGCCTGAACCACCAGCTCGGGCACGCCCACAGTCCAGGCGCTGCCAGCGGGTAATTCGAGGGCCAGTTGGTGCCGCGGGTAAACGCTGCGGTAGGCCTCGAACACCTCCCGCACCAGCGGTACCAGGTCCAGCTCCCGCGGGCTGTTGCCCCGGATGCTCTCCTCCAGCCGGTTGGCCTCGCTCATGGCGGTAAGAATGCTGTTCAGGCGCACCAGTCCCTCCCGCGCCCGGGCGACGTAGACATCGCCTGGTTCCGAGCCCGCCGTGGACTGTTCCAGGTTTTCCAGGGAGGTCTGGATGACCGCGATCGGGGTGCGCAGCTCGTGGGACAGCTTGCGGCTCAGGGTGCGCAGGTAGTCGTTGTACTCCTGTAACTGGTCCAGCAGGTCTGCGTAGTGACGCGACAGCTCGCCGATTTCATCCCTGGCCGCGCTGCGGGGGAAGGCGCCGCCCACGCGCCCGTCCTCGCGGATAGCGTTGCGCGCCGCCCGGCTCAGCCTGCCGATGCGCCAGGACAGCAGGCTGGCATAACCCAGCAGGCCGAAGGCGCCGGCGCACAGGGCCAGCAGGCTGTAGCCCAGCAGGCGACTGAAGGCCTGGTCGGTCAGTGACAGGTACTGCTCGCCGCTCTGGCGCGCCACCACCGCGCCGATCACGCCGCCGTCGTGGACGATCGGGACGGCCGCGGAGAGGATGGTCCGGGTTGTATAGTTCGGGTCCTGGTAGCGATGATTGGCGTCGATGCCCGCCAGGGCCGAGGCAATTTCCTCCCCGGCCACCCGGCCTGTGCCGCTGTCCGGTGGGGGTGCATCCAGCCCATCCTGGGACAGGATGCTGCGGTACAGCACGCGCAGCAACCAGAACGTCTCGGCGCCGTCGCCGCGCTTGTTGCCGCTGGCGGGCACGTCCGCGATCAGCCAGTTATCCTTGTCCACCACCTGCAGGTGGCTGCCCTGGTGGCTGAAGGGCGCCAGGGTTTGCTGCAGTGGCGCGGGGCTGTAGATCAGCCAGGGCGGGGCGGCGGTATCCAGCGGCTTGATATTGCCCAGCGTTTCGAGCCTGCCGCCGGGGCGCTGTCCCACGTTCACCAGGTAGAAACCCAGCCGCCCGCCCGTATAGGCCAGGGGGATTTCGAGTTCCAGGGTGAAGCCACCGGCGGCGTCCTGCCAGAAGCCGTGAATACGGCCGGCATCGAACCCGGGCTGCAGGGGACCCAGCGGGTAGGCGCGCACACTGCCCGGTGCTGCCGTGGCAATCACATACTCCTGGCGCCTGCCGTTTTTCCAGGTGCGCAATACCAGGCGGTCGCCGTTGGGCTCGGCTGACAGGCCCGGGTTGTGGAAGATGACCTCGGGGTCCTGCACCCGCAGCATCAGGTACAGCAGTTCGTCGCGGGTAGCGGCCTGGTAGCTGAGAGACAAAGGTGCGGCAGGGGGGTCGCTGGCGATACGAACGCTGCGGATAGTTTCCCAGCCGTCATCGTAGCCGTCGACAATGAGCACCTGGTCGGCGGGGTGGGCGTAGATCGGGCTTGCGGTATCCGCGGGCGCCAGGCGCCGCAGGGGATTGGGGTACAACAGCTCTTCCCGCTGCCCCAGTACCGCGGCAACTGCCTGGGCGGTGGCCTGCAGTGACTGTTCCTGGCCGTGGCGCAGTGCGCCTTCCATCTCGCGGATAAACTGGCAGCCCGCCCAGGGCAGGGACAGCAGCAACAGGCTGACCAGCAGCAACTGCCGGCGCAGGCTCATTCAGGCCTGCCTTTTCCTCGGGCCGACGCGGGGCGCCTCACCCGGCGCCCGTCCAGCGATAGCCCACGCCATAGGCGGTTTCGATGGCGGCGAAGTCCCCGTCGACAGCCTGGAATTTCCGGCGGATGCGCTTGATATGCGAAGTGATGGTGTTGTCGTCGAGCACCACGTTGGCCGATTCCATCAGTTGCTGCCGGTTCTTGACGTGACCGGGGTGCCGGGCCAGCGCATGCACAATCCAGAACTCGGTGACGGTAAGGTCCACCGGGTGTGATTGCCACTGGCTGGTCATGCGCTCGAGGTTCAGGCTGAGCGGGCCCCGTTGCACGATGTGCTCATCCAGCACCGGGCTGCGCAGGGCCTGCACCCGGCGGAACAGGGCGACGATCCGGGCCAGCATATGGGCCTGGCTGATATCCTTGGTGAGGTAGTCGTCCGCGCCCAGGCGCAAACCGGAGATGATATCCAGCTCGGAATCCCGGGCGGTCAGGAACACGATAGGCAGTTCCGGGCAGCGGCTGCGCAGGTCACGGCAGAGCTCGAAGCCGCCTTCCACCTCATCCCCCAGCCCCACGTCGATGATGGCCAGGTCGGGCAGTTCCCGGCTGAAGGCGTGACTGGCCGCCGCGCGGTCCTGAAACAGGGAGACGCGAAATCCCTGGCGCTGCAGGGTGTCGCGGTAGTTGGCCGCGATGCTGGCTTCATCTTCCACGATGGCGATGTGATGGGGCATATGCGGTGGATGACCGGTGGCAGCTGAAGGCGCCCATACTTCCAAATAACGGCGCGCACCACAAGCGCTCGCCACAATTCGCCATTATTCCTCAGCAGATAGCCACAATCCGCGCACATTTTCGCCAGATCCCTGCCGTTTAATGAACCCCTCACTCGAAGGGGGAACAGGGGATGAACCATCACATTTACATGCAACTCAGCCGGGACGCGCAACGACTCGGGGGCCTGCACCTGTGGCTGCTGTTTCGCGCGGTGCCCGCCGTTGTGGCTGCGGCACTGGTTTTGATGCTGTTGTGGGTCGCGCCCGCCCGGGCGACGTCGGGGCAGGGGAGCGAGGCCACGCTGGAGAGCCTGGCCAGCGGGCAGTTGTTGTTCGCCGGCGATCAACCGGGTCACTACACGCCGGCTATCATGCTCGGCAGCAAGGTGCGCTTCGACATCAGCGGCATGATCGCCACCGTCGAGGTGGAGCAATCCTTTCGCAACGACTCCGGGCGCGCAGTAGAGGGGGTATATGGATTTCCGCTGCCGGACAACGCGGCGGTGCGCCACATGGAGATGATTATTGGCGAGCGGCGTATCGTCGGCAAAATACGCGAAAGAGCCGAGGCTAAAAAAATCTACCGGGAGGCAAAAGCCGCCGGCAAGAAGGCCAGCCTGGTAGAGCAGCAGCGCCCCAATCTTTTTACCAACCGGGTGGCCAATATCAACGCCGGGGAGACGGTGGTCGTGCGGCTAGAATATGTGCAGCAGCTGGCCTTCAGCAACGGCGAGTTCTCCCTGCGCTTCCCCACCACCGTCACGCCGCGCTATATGCCGGGCGCGCCCATTGCAACCGCCGCGGGGGAGGAGGAATCCCCGGCGCTGGCACTCGATCCCTACCTGGGCTGGGCGGTACCGACCGACCAGGTGCCGGACGCGGACGCCATCTCGGCGCTGCAGTACCCCCAGGTGGGCGATGAACAGCGGCCGCTCAACCCGCTGGAGGTGAGCGTCCGCCTGGACATGGGCATGCCCCTGGCCCGGGTCGATGCCCCTTACCACGATATCGTGCTGGCCCGCAGGGCGGGGGTGTACAGCATTGCCCTGGCTGCCGGTGTGACCGAGATGGACCGCGACTTCGTCCTGACCTGGCAGCCGGTGAGCGGCGCGACGCCCACCGCCGCGCTCTTCACCGAAGAGGTGGAAGGTGAGTATTTCGGCCTGTTGATGGTGCTGCCGCCGGCTGCCGAACGCGCCGCACCGGCGCCCGCGCGGGAGCTGATATTTGTGGTGGACACCTCCGGTTCCATGGGCGGCATTGCCATCGCCCAGGCGCGCGACAGCGTGTCCCGGGCGCTGCAGCAGCTGCGGCCCGAGGATCGTTTCAATATCATCGAGTTCAATTCCACGCACAGGGCGCTGTATCGCAGACCGGTGCCCGCCACCCGGCACCATGTGCAACGGGCCCAGGAATTTGTGCGCCAGCTGCAGGCCACCGGCGGCACCGAAATGCTGCCCGCCCTGCGCGCGGCCCTGGCATCGCAGCAGGAGACGGATGTGCTGGAGGAGCAGTTGGCGTTGCGCCAGGTGATCTTTATCACGGACGGCGCGGTGGGGAACGAGGTGGCGCTGTTCGAGGAAATCAGCGCACGCCTGGGCAGCAGTCGCCTGTTTACCGTGGGCATAGGCTCCGCGCCCAACAGCTGGTTCATGCGCGAGGCTGCCCGCTTCGGCCGGGGCAGCCACACCCATATCGGCTCGCTGGACGAGGTGGGGGACAAGATGGCGGCCCTGTTTGCCCAGCTGTCACAATCGGCGGTGGTGGACCTGGATGTGACGTGGCCCGCCATGGCTCCGCCGGGGCAGGTCGAAGCGTGGCCCGAGCGGCTGCCGGACCTTTACCTGGGCCAGCCCCTGCTGGTGTCCGTGAGTTTTGGCGCCGCCCGACCGCTGGGGGAAGTCGTGGTCAGCGGTGATATCGCCGGTCGGCCCTGGCGCCAGGTGCTGCAGCTGGCGCATGACCCGGCCTCCGCTCAGGCCCCGGGGCACAAGGGCGTGGCCAGCCTGTGGGCCCGGGCCAAAATAACCGGCCTGCTGGACCAGCTCGTGCTCGGCAGCAGCCAGGAATCCGTGCGGGCCCGGGTGCTGCCCATTGCACTGCAGCACCAGCTGCTGAGTCCCTACACCAGTTTCGTCGCGGTAGAGGAGGTGGTGTCACTGCCGCCGGGGGAGCGGGCGACCAGTGTACCGGTGCCCAATACCCGGCCCCGTGGCCAGTCCCCCCAGTCCTTTGCCTACCCCCGCACCGCCACCACCGGGCCGGCCAAAGCCTGGTTGGGCATGCTGCTGCTGTTCATCGCCACCCTGGTGCGGGTGCTGCGCCAGCCGGAGCTGGACCATGTTCCGACCCGCGACAAGTAATCACTGGCGCCAGCTGCTGGTGCTGCTGCTGGTGCTGGGCGGCTTGCAGCAACTGGCGTCCGCCGGCCTGATCAAGGCGAAAGCCTGGCTGGCGCCAATCCTGATTGAGCGGGCCTGGGAGACATCCCTCGACCAGGGTGGCTCGCCGGTCAGGCCCTGGCCCTGGGCGGATACCTGGCCGGTGGCCAGGCTGCGGGCACCGGCCCTGGGAGTGGAGCGACTGGTGCTGGCGGGAGATTCCGGCCATGCCCTGGCCTTTGGCCCCGGGCACGCGAACGCGTCAGCGCAACTGGGTACGGCGGGACTGGCCGTTATCGGCGGACACCGGGACACCCACTTCGCTTTCCTGCGGCGCCTGCCTCCCGACGCGACATTGCAACTGCAGTTGCCGGATGGCAGCTGGCGTGAGTATCGCGTGGAAACACGGGAAGTGGTGGATGCCAGCGCCCATTCCCTGTCACGCGAAGTCGGTGAGGAACGGCTGTTGCTGGTCACCTGTTATCCCTTCGATGCGCTGCAGGCAAACGGGCCGCTGCGCTACGTGGTGGGCGCCCGGCCTGCAACCGGGCCCGCCCGCAGGGTCTACGCCATGTGAAACTGGCACGGCTGCGGCATTCGCCTGCTATAATTTCCGGCCCTCTAAAGATGATGGACCATACAGATGAAAACCACGCTGCTTAAGCCGGTGGATGCGACCTGGCTGTTGATGGAGACGGCGGATACCCCGATGCATGTCGGTGTCCTGGCGATATTCAGCAAACCCCGCAATGCCGCTCCCGACTACCTCAGCAAGCTGGCCGCGAGAATGCGTGAATACAAGGTCAGCGCCGAACCCTGGAATATGCGCCTGAGCGGCGATGGAATAACGGCCCTGGTGCCGCGAATGACGGAGATGCGGCAGGTGGAGCTCGGCTACCACTTCCAGCACTCGGCACTGCCCGAACCCGGGGGAGAACGCGAACTGGGGATTATGGTGGCGCGCCTGCACAGTCCGGCGCTGGACCGCAACCGGCCCCTGTGGGAGTTCCACCTGATCGAGGGTCTGGAGCGTGACCGCTTCGCGTTCTATGTGAAAATTCACCACGCGCTGGTCAGCTTTCTCGATTGCGTACCCACGGTGTTGGCCATGCTGTCCGACAGTGCCAGGGCCCGCAATCTTCCCCCGCTCTGGGCGCGGCCGCTGGCGGAAACCATGGCGGCGCAGGAGCCGGATGCAAGCGACGGGGTGATGGCCTCGATCGCCTCGCTGGGAAAAGCCGGGGCCGGCCTGTTGCGCGCGGCGGTGTCGCCGGACAAGGCCCGGGGGTTTCTGCTGCCGCGCAGCACGCCCCGCTCTACCCTGAACCGGGCGATCAACCAGCAGCGGCGTTTCGCCACCCAGCAATTCGAACAGGCGCGGATCGAGCGCGTGGCGGCGGCAACCGGCAGTACCGTCAACGAGATACTCACCTACCTGTGCGGCAGCTCCCTGCGGCGTTTTTTCAAGGAGTACAACGCCCTGCCGGACGACTCCCTGGTCGGGCTGATACCCGTTTCCCTGAGGGAGCGCAGCAGCCAGAACGCGGCCAATGCCATTGCCGGTATCCGCGTGGAGCTCGGCACCCACATCGGCGACCCGCTGGCGAGGCTGGCGGCGGTCAAGCAGTCCATCAAGGCCGTGCGGGAAGATCGCGAGTCTCTGCCCGAGGAGGCGGTGACATCCTACGTCCTGTTGCGTGCGGCGCCGCTGCTGGCGAGCCAGCTGCCGGGGGTCGGTCGCTTTGTCCCGCCGCCCTTCAACCTGAAGATTTCCAATATCCACGGGGCGGATGAACCGAAGTATTTCGACGGCGCCAGGCTCGATGCGATCTATCCGATCAGCCAGCTGGTGCAGCACGCCGCCCTCAGTATTGATTGCGTGAGCTACGCCGGCACCCTCAATATCGGCTTTACCGGCGCGCGCGACACCCTGCCTCACCTGCAGCGGATGGCGGTTTATCTCGGCCAGGCGCTGGTCGATCTCGAGCAACTGGTGCAGTCAGTGGAGGACGTGGCATGAACGACCTGACAAAAATAGCGCTGGACCAGGCACTCGCCCTCAACCGGCGACTGGCGAAAACCGCGGCCAACGGCGCGGACTGGCTGTTCAAGCGCGACACCCTCATCCAGTCCGGGCGCACCTGGTTCGAGCTGGTGCACGACGGCGACCTGATGGCGGTGCGCTACTACGGCCTGCCCGAAGAGGAAGAGATCGAACTGGTCGATGGCAGCTTCATGCCGGTGGAACGCAAACAGCATGCGGTGCCACTGGTACTGGTGCCACCTTTGGGCGTTACCACCGAGACCTTCGACCTGATGCCCCAGCGCAGCCTGGTGCGCTTCATGGCCGCCAGCGGTTTCAAGACCTATCTGGTGGACTGGGGCAAGCCGAAAAAAGAACACGCCCATCTCAACCTGAAGGATTACTCCTACACCATGCTGGGAACCGCGCTGGAAAAAATCCGGGCGCATTCCGGCAGCCAGGACCTGTCGCTGATGGGCTGGTGTATGGGCGGGCTGCTCTGCCTGCTGTACCAGGGCCAGGTAAAGGATCCGGCGATCCGCAATATCATCACCGTCGCCAGCCCCATCGACCTGGAAAGCGGCCGCGGCGTGATTGCGGGCGTGGCAGGCGCGGGCCAGGGCCTCAACGGCGCGGCCCAGCTGGTGAGCAACTACACCAACTTGCGGATGAAGGCGCTGGACCCCGCGCGCCTGGCTTTGCCCCCCTGGGCCACGACCCTGGTTTTCAAGATGACCGACCCGGTGGGCAGCGTCACCACCTACTGGGACCTGGTCACGCGGCTGTCGGACCGGGAGTACGTCAAGTCCTACTCCACCACGGCGGACTATCTCAACAATATGCTGCTCTACCCCGGCGGCGTGATAAAAGACATGGCGGTAAAAGTGGTGGGCCAGGGCCAGCTGGCCCGGGGCAAGGTGGAGGTGGGAGACAACCTGGCCGAGCTGGACAGGATCGAGTCCAACCTGCTGGCCTTTGCCGGCGAGACCGACATTCTGGTGCCCGCGGAAATTGCCGAAAAAATCGTCGATATCGTTGCGTCCAAAGACAGGGAATTTCGTCTGGCGCCCGGCGGCCACATGGGCGTGATCATCGGCAGCAAGGCCCAGAACGCGGTCTGGGCCGAGTCGGTGGACTGGCTGGCGAAACGCTCCGGGGCCGCGCCGGCGAAAGCAAAACGGCGCAAAGCCGCGCTGGCCAAAACCGGTCGTCGACCGGTCAAGGCCAAAGCCAAAGCCAAAGCCAAAGCTAAAAAAGCTCCGCGGCGACGCGGGGCTTGAGTTGCAGTCACCCTGGGTAGTGAGCCTGGGCGGCAACGCGTTTGCCCGCCCGGGTGGCGACCTCACCATGGCCGGCCAGTTCGAATTTGCCGCCCGCACCCTCGCGCCTCTTGCCGCCACACTCAGCCCGGACCGGCAGCTGCTGGTCACCCATGGCAACGGCCCCCAGGTCGGCTACATACTCACCCGGGTGGAGGAGGCGCTCGGCAAAGCCTACGCCCTGCCGCTGGAGGTGTGCGTCGCGGAGTCAGAGGGCGAGATAGGTTACGTCCTGCAGCAAACCCTGCACAACCTGACCCGGGGTGCGCGACCGGTGGCCACGCTGCTGACCCAGGTGTTGGTGGATGCCAACGACCCGGCCTTCGGCAAGCCGACCAAACCGATCGGCCCCTGGTTTGCACCGCAGCAGGCGCTGGCCCTGGAACAGGCGGGTATGGACCTGGTGTATGACAAGGCGGGACGGGGACGGCGCCTGGTGCCGTCGCCCGCCCCGCTTGAGATCGTGGAAATCCAGGTTATCCGGCAACTGCTGGCGCTGGGGGTGATCGTGATCGCCGCCGGTGGTGGAGGTATCCCGGTGATCGAGGGCGGCGAGGGCCTCGCAGGCGTGGAGGCAGTGGTGGACAAGGACCTGGCCTCTGCGCTCCTGGCCATCGGGGTCGGTGCGCAGCAACTGGTCATGGTCACCGGCGTGGCGGGGGCCTATACCGATTTCGACACCGCAAAGGCGCGCCTGATCACCCGCACCGATCCGCAGCAACTGGCCGCGTGGCAGGCGGACGGACATTTTCCCGCTGGCACCATGGGGCCGAAAGTCGAGGCCGCCATCCGCTTTGTGCGGGATACCGGCGGGCGTGCGGTCATCTGCCAGCCGGGCGATCTCGCTGCGGCGCTGGTCGGCGAGGCGGGTACCGTGGTGGAGCAAGCCGGTGCCGTTTAACTGCATTATCATGGGCGCCGCGGGCCGGGACTTTCACAATTTCCGCACGTTTTTCGTCGAGCATCCGGAGTATCGGGTCTGCGCGTTTACTGCCACCCAGATTCCCTTTATCGCTCAACGCAGCTTTCCCCATGAACTCGCGCCGGCTGGCTATGACAGCGACATCCCCATCCACGATGAAAGCGAACTGCCGGGCCTGATCAAAACCCTGGCCATTGATTTCGTCTTCTTTTCCTACAGCGACCTGGCCCATGTCGAGGTCATGCACCGGGCCTCCATCGTGCAGGCCGCCGGTGCCAGTTTCGTTCTGCTGGGACCGGCGCAGACGTCGCTCACCAGCCGGCGCAAGGTCGTGGCGATCACCGCTACCCGAACCGGTACGGGAAAGAGTCCCCTGACCCAATGGCTGGCCCGTTCACTGGCTGACGCGGGGGTGCGGGCGGTGACCATCCGCCACCCCATGCCCTATGGCAACCTGCGGGCCCAGGCCGTGCAGCGTTTCGCCACGCCGGCCGACCTGGACCTGCAGGACTGCACGATCGAAGAACGCGAGGAATACGAACCCTACGTGCGCCAGGGGCTGGTTATCTTCGCCGGTGTGGATTACGCGGCGATTCTGCAGGCGGCGGAAGCCGAGGCGGATATTATTCTGTGGGATGGCGGCAACAACGATTTTTCCTTTGTCAGGGCCGACCTGAATATCGTCGTGTGCGACGCGCTGCGGGCCGGCCACGGCCTGGACTATTACCCGGGAGAAACCAACTTCCGCGCCGCGGACATCGTGGTCATCAACAAGACAGGCCAGGCGTCGGCGGCGGACATCGACAGCATCAGGCGGCTCAAGGATACGATCAACCCGGAGGCGGGGCTCGTCACCGCCGACCTCGAGGTGAGCGTGGAAGCGCCGGAAAGCATCCGCGGCAAGCGGGTCCTGATCGTGGAGGACGGCCCCACCGTCACCCACGGCGGCATGGGCTACGGCGCGGGCTGGGTCGCCGCCCACAGGTACGGGGCAGGAGAGGTAGTGGACCCGCGCAGCAGCGCCGTCGGCAGCCTCGTCGATATCTACCAGACCTACCCGCAACTGCTGGCAGTCCTGCCGGCCATGGGCTACTCGCAGCAGCAGCGACAGGAACTAAAAGCCAGCATAGAAGGCTCCGGCGCAGAACTGGTGCTGAACGCGAGCCCGGCCAACGTAGGCAGCGTCCTCGAGCTCACCCTGCCGGTAGTGCAGGTCCGGTACCGCTTCGTACCACTGGGCGGGGTGGATATCCTGGCCAGGGTAAGGGAACTAAAAAAAGGGGGACAGACCACGGTTTCCAAAAAATAGGGACAGACAACCATTTTTGATGTTCACACCCCGCCCATTTATTTTTAGATTATCTGTTATTACTGCTGTTCGGCAGAGGAAGTTCCGAAAGACTTTAGACGAAAAAGGAATTCAAAATGCCCAGGAGAGCTCGCCTGGCCTGCGCCGGAATTCCCTGGCATATTATCCAGCGCGGGAACAACCGCTCTGCCTGCTTCTACACGGAAGACGACTACCTGGTTTACCTCAACCAATTGCGACTACAGGCCGCTAGGTTCGGTTGTGCGATACATGCGTATTGTCTGATGACAAACCATGTACATTTACTGCTTACGCCTGAAGATGCGAGCAGTCCGTCGCTCATGATGAAGCATCTCGGTCAATATTTTGTGCAATATATCAATCGAACGTACGCGCGCACCGGGACCCTCTGGGAAGGGCGCTTCAAGTCCTGCCTTGCTCAGGACGATCGCTACGTGCTGACCTGTTACGCCTACATCGAGTTAAATCCCGTGAGGGCCTGTATCACCTCTAGTCCGGAGGGTTACCGATGGTCGAGTTTTCGCTGTAATGCTTTGGGTGAGAGCAACCGTATGATTAAACCCCACCCTGACTATATTGGCCTTGGCGCCTCGTCACAGGAGAGGTGCCATACTTATTATGACCTTGTTCTCAGCCGTATTGATGAAGAGTCGGTCAGGCAGATTCGACAGGCTACGCAGGGCAACTTCGTGCTTGGCGATAATGACTTCCAGGAAGAAATGGCGCTGGCGTTGGGTCGCAGGGTAAAACGCGGTAAGGCTGGGCGTCCCAAGCTTTCGAAGTAATGGTGGTCTGTCCCCATTTATTGAAAATCGTGGTCTGTCCCCCTTTGGGATGTCCCCCTTTGACCCCTTTTTTTGCCTCTTTAAATATGTGGCCTAATCAGGCACTATGCGCGGCCGGCTTGGGTTGGCGCTAATGGTGCGGCTGTCGAGCCTGCCATGAAAACCGATCATGTGCTTTAAACTGAATTAAATCAATTGCTTAGATAGAATCACGTGGCCTTTGGTAGTGGTCACCACTGATGGAAGGAAAAACTCATGCCTGTAATTACCCTGCCAGACGGCAGCCAGCGTTCATTCGCCAATCCCATTACTGTTCACGATGTCGCCGCCGATATAGGTCCCGGCCTTGCCAAGGCTGCGCTTGGGGGCGTGGTCGATGAGCGGGAAGTGGATACCTCTTTCATCATCGAGCAGGACGCCAGGCTCGCGATTATTACCGAGCGCGATGATGCGGGGCTGGAAATCATCCGCCACTCCACTGCCCACCTGCTGGCCATGGCGGTGCAGGAGCTGTTCCCCGGGGTGCAGGTCACCATCGGCCCGGTGATCGAGGACGGCTTTTATTACGATTTCGCCACCGGTCACAGCTTTACCCCGGAAGACCTCGCCCGCATAGAGCAGCGCATGGAAGAACTGGCGCAGCAGGACCTGCCGGTGGAGCGGCTGGTGGTCAGCCGCGAGAAAGCCATCGAAGCAGTTTCGCAACATGGGCGAGAACTACAAGGTGCAGATCATCGAGGATCTGCCGGCGGGCGAGGAAATCAGCCTGTACCGGCAGGGCGCCTGGATGGACCTGTGCCGCGGCCCCCATGTGCCCAGCACCGGCAAGCTGGGCGCGTTCAAGCTGACCAAGGTCGCCGGCGCCTACTGGCGTGGCGATGCCAAAAACGAGATGCTGCAGCGCATTTACGGCACGGCCTGGGCCAACAAGAAACAGCTCAAGCAGTACCTGACCCGGATCGAGGAAGCGGAGAAGCGCGACCACCGCAAGATCGGCAAGAAGCTGGACCTGTTCCACACCCAGGAGGAAGCGCCGGGCATGGTGTTCTGGCACCCGGCGGGCTGGAGCATTTACCAGACCATCGAGCAGTACATGCGCAAGGCCCAGCGCGAGCAGGGTTACCAGGAAATCAAAACGCCCCAGCTGGTGGACATGTCCCTGTGGCAGCGCTCCGGGCACGCCGACAAGTTCGGCGACGACATGTTCATGCTGAAGACCGAGGATCGCGAGTTCGCGGTCAAGCCCATGAACTGCCCCTGCCACGTGCAGGTGTTCAACCAGGGCCTGAAGTCCTACCGCGACCTGCCCCTGCGGCTGGCGGAGTTCGGCTCCTGTCACCGCAACGAACCCTCCGGTTCCCTGCACGGCATCATGCGGGTGCGGGGTTTCGTGCAGGACGACGCCCATATTTTCTGTACCGAGGAGCAGATCCAGCCCGAGGTATCCACGTTCATCGATTTCCTGCACGCGGTCTACGAGGACTTCGGCTTCACCGAGGTGATCTACCGCCTGTCCACCCGCCCGGAGCAGCGGGTGGGGACCGACGCGGACTGGGATCGCGCCGAGAAGGCCCTGGCCGACGCCCTGGATGCCCAGGACCTGCCCTGGCAGGAACTGCCCGGGGAGGGCGCCTTCTACGGTCCCAAGATCGAGTTTTCCCTGAAGGACTGTATCGGCCGGGTCTGGCAGCTGGGCACCATCCAGGTGGATTTTTCCATGCCCGGGCGCCTGGGCGCGCAGTATGTCGCGGAAGATGGCAGCCGGCAGGTGCCGGTGATGCTGCACCGCGCCATCCTCGGATCCTTCGAGCGTTTTATCGGTATTTTGATCGAGCACTACGAGGGCACTTTCCCCGCCTGGCTGGCGCCGACCCAGGTGGTTGTGCTCAATATTACCGACAATCAGGCCGAATATGCCCGAAATGTGGAAGATTCCTTAAAAAACAAGGGCTTTCGGGTAGTGTCGGACTTGAGAAATGAAAAGATCGGCTTTAAAATCCGCGAGCACACGATTCAGCGGATTCCCTACCTCCTGGTGGTGGGTGACAAAGAAGCTGAATCCGGGACTGTGGCCGTGCGTACCCGTCGTGGTGAGGACCTGGGATCCATGGATCTCGATGCGTTTATAGCGCAACTCACCGACGATGTGGCGCGTCGCGGCCGTATTTCATTGGAGAACTAGTATTAAGAAAGATATGGGCAAGGGCGCCAGCAAAAAGGCGATCATCAACGACCAGATTACATCCGACCCGGTACGCCTGGTTGGGGCCGATGGTGAACAGGTAGGCATAGTACCCCTGAAGGAAGCACTGGCGGCCGCCGAGGCGGCAACCATGGACCTGGTGCTGATCGCTGATTCTGATCCGCCGGTTTGCAAGGTGATGGACTACGGCAAGCACGTCTTCGAGTCAAAGAAGCAGAAGTCCGCCCAGAAGAAGAAGCAAAAGCGTACCCAGATTAAAGAAATGAAGTTTCGTCCAGGGACGGAGGAAGGGGATTACCAGGTAAAACTACGCAACCTGGTACGTTTCCTTGAAAACGGCGATAAGGCCAAGGTCACGCTGCGTTTTCGCGGTCGTGAAATGGCTCACCAGGAAATCGGCATGGAGCTACTCAAACGAGTAGAAGCTGATCTGGCCGAGTTGGGTGCTGTCGAGCAATTCCCGAAAATGGAAGGCCGGCAACTCACGATGGTGATCGCACCCAAGAAGAAGAACTAGTGGCCTGTGAATGCCCTTGATTCTTCAATTTATTAACACTCGAATGCGGAGTATTTGATTATGCCAAAAGCAAAAATTCACAGTGGGGCTGCCAAGCGGTTCAAGAAGACCGCCGGCGGGTACAAGCGCAAGAGCGCTTACAAGAGTCACATCCTCACCAAGATGACAACCAAGCGGAAGCGCCAGTTGCGTGGGACTTCAATGATCCACAAGAGCGACAAGGTACTTGTCGACCGCATGCTGCGGGCGAACTAACGGTTAGCCATTAAGAGGAAAAGGAGAAGACTATGCCCCGTGTAAAACGTGGTGTGGTGGCTCATCGCCGTCACAAGAAGATTTTGAAGCAGGCCAAGGGTTACTACGGTGCCCGCAGCCGCATTTTTCGTGTTGCCAAGCAAGCCGTTACCAAGGCTGGCCAGTATGCATACCGTGACCGTCGTCAGCGCAAGCGTCAGTTTCGCGCCCTGTGGATCACGCGTATCAATGCCCAGTCCCGCGCCAACGGTTTGAGCTACAGCCGCTTGATCAATGGCCTGAAAAAGGCCGACATCGCCCTGGACCGGCGCGTTCTTGCCGACCTGGCGGTGCATGACAAGCCGGCTTTTAGAGCGATTGTGGAGCAAGCGAAGGCCGCACTGGCGGCTTAAGCCCACCCCACCGCTTTTAGCGGTTCGCTGGCTACATGTAGGACATCAAGGGAAAGGGCGGTGCTCTTTCCCTTTTTTTTTGGCTTTTAGACAGGTTTACATTGCTCTGGTGAAATGAGCTGTTCCGCTGGAGTGCGCGGTTATCCAACGTCGCCCAAGAGCATACGGGTACGCTTGTGCTGGACCCGCCGCGAGTACATCCATGTAGGCTCGTGTCGGCCATCCATGGCCTCCAACGGTCCAGCACAAGCGCACCCGTATACCCTGCGCTACCATCGAGCTATGCAGGAAGATGACATGACAGACGTCCCTCTGTTGATCTCCAGGTGGTAGTCTCGGGCTGCAAATAATCGCTTCCGGGACCGTTGGAGGCCATGGATGGCCGACACGAGCCTACATGGATGTATTTACGGCGGGTCCCGGAACGATTATTTGCAGCTCGGGACGGCGCTGGAACGACCAAACAAACTCGAACTGAAATCGAGACCAAAACAAATGGAAAACCTCGAACAACTTGCCAGTGAAGCCAAGGCCGCGATATCCAGGGCGGAAGATGGTGCCACGCTGGAACAACTGCGCGTCGATTACCTCGGCAAGAAAGGGCAGTTCACGGCGCTGCTGAAAGGCCTGGGCCAGCTGTCCGCCGAGGAGCGTCCCGCCGCCGGTGCGAAAATCAACGTGGTGAAGCAGGAACTGCAGGAGCTGATCGGCTCCCGCAAGGCGGAGCTGGAGGGCGCCGCGGTGGCGGCGAAACTCGCGGCGGAGACGATCGACGTCACCCTGCCGGGGCGCGGCCAGTCCACCGGTGGCATCCACCCGGTGACGCGCACCATGGAGCGGATGGAGGACTTTTTCACCGCCATCGGCTTTGAGGTGGTGGAAGGGCCGGAGATCGAGGACGACTACCACAACTTCGGCGCGCTCAATATCCCCGAGCACCACCCGGCGCGGGCCATGCACGACACGTTTTACGTGGACGAGCACACCGTGCTGCGCACCCATACCTCGCCGGTGCAGGTGCGGGTGATGGAAAGCCGGGAGCCGCCCTTGCGCATCATCTGCCCGGGCAGGGTCTATCGCTGCGATTCCGACCTGACCCACACCCCCATGTTTCACCAGGTGGAGGGGCTGCTGGTGGACGAGCACTCCAGTTTTGCCGACCTGAAAGGGGTGATAGCGGATTTCCTGCGGCAGTTCTTCGAGAAGGAGCTGGAAGTGCGCTTCCGGCCCTCCTATTTTCCCTTTACCGAACCCTCCGCCGAGGTGGATATCCAGTGCGTCAACTGCGGTGGCGATGGCTGCCGGGTGTGCAGCAATACCGGCTGGCTGGAGGTGATGGGCTGCGGCATGGTGCACCCGAAGGTGTTCGAGTTTTCCGGCATCGATGCGGAAAAATACTCGGGTTTTGCCTTCGGCATGGGGGTGGAGCGCCTGGCCATGTTGCGCTACGGCGTGAATGACCTGCGCCTGTTTTTTGATAACGACCTGCGCTTTCTCGAGCAGTTCTAGCCAACACCCGGAGTATACGAAGTGAAGATTAGCGAACAGTGGTTGCGCGAGTGGGTCAGCCCGGAACTGAGCAGTGAGGAACTGGCCCACCAGATCACCATGGCGGGGCTGGAAGTGGACGCCATCGAGCCGGTGGCAGGGGCCTTCAGCGGTGTGGTGGTGGCGCGGATTATCAGTGCCGAGCAGCACCCGGATGCGGACAAGCTGCGGGTGTGCCAGGTGGATGCCGGCGGCGAGACGGTGCAGATCGTCTGCGGCGCGCCCAACGCGAGGGCGGGCCTGGTTGCGCCGCTGGCGCGGGTGGGGGCTGTTCTGCCCGGCGATTTCAAAATCAAGGCGGCCAAGCTGCGCGGGGTGGAATCACAGGGCATGCTCTGCGCGGAGCAGGAGCTGGGTCTGTCCGATGCCAATGACGGCCTGATGGAGCTGGCGGCGGATGCCCCCGCGGGCACCGACCTGCGCGAATACCTGGGCCTGGATGACAAGGTCATCGAGATCGGCCTCACGCCCAACCGTGCCGATTGCCTCGGCATTGCCGGCATCGCGCGGGAGGTGGGCCTGCTGAACGGCCTGCCGGTGCGGGCGCCGGAGTTTGAACATGTCAGTGCGAGCATCGAGGACACCTTCCCCGTCGAACTGCAGGCGCCGGAACGCTGCCCGCGCTACCTCGGGTCGCATTATCAGGGGCGTGGATATTTCCCGCCCCAGCCCCCTGTGGCTGCAGGAAAAACTGCGCCGCTGCGGTATTCGCAGTATCGACGCGGTGGTGGATGTCACCAATTACGTGTTGCTGGAGCTGGGCCAGCCCATGCACGCTTTCGATCTCGACAAACTCAGCGGCGGTATCGTGGTGCGCGAGGCGCGCTCCCGGTGAGCCCCTGGAACTGCTGGACGGCCAGCAGGTGGAGTTGAAGCCCGATACCCTGGTCATCGCCGATCAGGCGGGCCCGCTGGCCATCGCCGGCATCATGGGCGGGCAGGCTTCCGCCGTGAGCGAGAGCACCACCAATATCCTGCTGGAGGCCGCTTTCTTCACCCCGGACCTGTTGTCCGGCAAGGCGCGCTCCTACGGCCTGCACACGGAGTCATCCCACCGTTTCGAACGGGGCGTGGATTTCGAGCTGCAGTTGGCGGCGATGGAGCGTGCCAGCCAGTTGCTGCTGTCCATCGTCGGCGGCGCAGGCCGGGCCCATCGAGCAGGCGGTGTCAGCCGAACACCTGCCCCAGCGGCCGCCGGTGACACTGCGCGCGGAGCGGATCGGCAAGATGCTGGGACTGGAGCTGCCGCCCGCCGAGGTCGAGCGCATCCTGTCCGGCCTCGGTCTGGGTGTCACCGCGACCGACGACGGCTGGACCTGCAGCGTGCCCAGCTGGCGTTTCGATATCGCCATCGAGGCGGACCTGCTGGAAGAACTGGCCCGGGTCTACGGTTACAACAAGGTTCCCGCCACGCCCATTCACGCGGACCTGGTGATGCCCGCGCGTCCGGAGACCCGGCTGTCCATCCGCCAGCTGCGCCGCCACCTGAGTGCGCGCGGTTTCCGCGAGGCCATTACCTACAGTTTTGTCGACCCGAAGTTGCAACAGCTGTTCGACCCTGAAACGCCGCCGGTCGCGCTTGCCAACCCCATCTCGGCCGACATGGCGGTGATGCGGACCAGCCTGCTGCCGGGCCTGGTCGCCGCGGTGATGCGCAATGCCAACCGCCAGCAGCCGCGCACCCGCTTGTTCGAGACCGGCCTGAGGTTCCTGCCGGGAGCGGATGGTTTGCGTCAGGTGCCCACGCTGGCCATGGTTATCAGCGGGCCGCGCTTCGGGGAGTCCTGGTCCATGGCGGCCCAGGCTGCGGATTTCTTTGACCTGAAAGGGGACGTGGAGAGCGTCTTTGCCCTGGGCCGGGAACCGGACGGCGTGCAATTCGGCGCCGCCGAACGTGCCGCCCTGCACCCGGGACAGACGGCACAGATAACCAGAAAGGGGCAGGTGGTGGGCTACCTCGGCGCCCTGCATCCCTCCGTCCAGGCGCAACTGGACCTGGCGGCGCCCCTGTTCGTGGCTGAAATCGAGCTGGAGGCGGTACTCGAAGGAGTGATTCCGCGCTTTACCGAACTGTCCAAGTTCCCGGAAGTTCGCCGTGATATAGCCGTCGTTGTCGACAAATCGGTGGCTTCAGCTAAGCTTATGGAAAATGTTCGAACGGTGGCAGGCAGTTACCTGACGGACTTAAGGCTTTTTGATGTCTATGAGGGCAAAGGTATTGATCCTAAAAGGAAAAGTCTGGCATTGGGTTTGACATTCCGCGATCATTCGCGCACTCTTAGCGACGAAGATGTGAATCTGGCAGTGAATCAAGTCATTGATTCACTAGAAAAAAACTTTAAAGCCGAGCTTAGGAACTAGGTAACGGGAAGATGGGCGCGCTCACAAAATCTGAAATGGCCGAACGCCTGTTTGAAGAGCTTGGGCTCAACAAGCGTGAAGCCAAGGAAATTGTCGAGCTCTTCTTCGAGGAGATCCGCGGATGCCTCGAAAACAACGAACAGGTGAAGCTGTCGGGTTTCGGCAATTTCGACCTGCGCGACAAGAGCCAGCGCCCCGGCCGCAACCCGAAAACAGGAGAGGAGATCCCCATTTCCGCCCGCAGGGTGGTCACCTTTCGCCCAGGCCAAAAGCTCAAAGCCCGAGTAGAAGAATATGCTGGAACCGAGCCACAATAATGAATTGCCCGCTATCCCAGGTAAACGCTATTTCACCATAGGTGAAGTCAGCGAGCTGTGTGCTGTAAAACCCCACGTACTGCGGTACTGGGAGCAGGAATTTCCCCAACTGAAACCCGTCAAGCGCCGCGGCAACCGCCGTTACTACCAGCGCGAGGACGTGCTGACCATCCGCCAGATCCGCAGCCTGTTATACGAGCAGGGCTACACCATCGGCGGCGCCCGGCAGCGGATGACGGACGAGGGCGACGAGGACGGCGCCGGCAGCGAAACGCAGGCCATTTGTCCAGGAAACCATCCGCGAACTGGAAGAATTGCTCAAGGTCCTGCGGCCGGGCAAATAGCCTTTGTATCACCGGCGGTATTGAGTATAATGCCGCCCTCGCCGAACCGGCGAACCTATTCGGGGCGTAGCGCAGCCTGGTAGCGCACTTGACTGGGGGTCAAGTGGTCGCAGGTTCAAATCCTGCCGTCCCGACCAATCACGAAAAAAGCCTCCCAGCGGGAGGCTTTTTTTGTTGTTCGATCAGCGCGACAGGACGTTGTTCTTTAGCGAGGCCCACAGGGCCGAGCGTAACAAGGTTCACAAATTGCGCCAGCAATTTGCAACGAGCGCCGCAAGGCGCGAAGCCCGCAGGGTCACAACACCCAAAAGGGTGTTGTGATTCAATCCTGCCGTCCCGACCAAAGTGCAAAAAAGGCCTCCCTTGCGGAGGCTTTTTTTTGGTCGAATAAATTCGACCCTACCGGGATAATGTCTTGCCGAAAATGAATTGTTAAGGCGCTTGACACTTTTGCATATGTACATACGATGTATGTATGATCTCTTTCAGCTGGAATCCAGCCAAAGCCCGATCCAACAAGAAGAAGCACGGGGTCTCCTTTGAGGAGGCGAAGTCCGTCTTCTATGACGAGTTTGCGGTGCAGTTTTACGATGCCGATCGTCAGATGAAGACCGTTTTCTCCTTCTCGGATGAGCAATCAGTCTCGCATTCTGGTCGTGGTCCATTGTGAAATCGGAGGATTGGAGAGCGGAGAGGAACTTCGCATCATTTCGGCACGGAAAGCCACTAACAGAGAACGTCAGTATTACCAGGGTGATCCGCTATGAAAAGTGAGTACGATTTTTCAAAAATGAAGTCCCGCAAAAATCCGTACGCGTCCAAGCTCAAGAAGCCCGTAACCATTCGGCTGAGTGAGGACGTGATCGATTACTTCAAAGATATGGCAGAAGAGTCGGGAGTTCCCTATCAAAGCCTCATCAACCTATATCTACGCGATTGTGCCAACCATCATCGCAAGGTAGATATTCAGTGGCAGCCTTGAAAGCCGGTTTGACGGCGCGAATCACCACCGCGAAAAGGCCTCCGAGCGAGGCCAGTTTGGCGAAGACCCGCCAGTATCCGGGCAGCGCCAACATTGCCATGTCTACCCTACTGCCGCGGCGTCATATACCGCGAAATCTCCATCCGCCGGTGCGCACTGTCCTTCAATTCCAGCCGGGCAATCGTCTGCAGGTGCACCTCATCCGGCCCATCCGCATAGCGCAATACCCGGCCACCGGTATAGAAATCCGCCAGCGGCGTATCCGGGCTCACGCCCATGGCGCCGAACACCTGCATGGCGCGGTCCGCCACCGTGGCCAGCAGGGTAGGGGCGATGACCTTGATCATGGAGATCTCCTTGCGCGCCCCCTTGGCGCCGACCTCATCGATCATCGACGCGGTTTTCAGCACCAGCAGCCTGGCCTGCTCGATCTCCATCCGCGAGCGGGCGATCCACTCGCCGATAGAGCCGTGCTGGTAGAGGTACTTGCCGAAGGTCTTGCGGTCCTGGGAGCGGGCCACCATCAGGTCCAGGCACACCTCGGCCATGCCGATACTGCGCATGCAGTGGTGGATCCTGCCGGGCCCCAGGCGGGCCTGGGCGATCATGAAGCCGTCGCCCTCCTGGCCGATCAGGTTGCTCACGGGCACCCGCACATTGCGAAACAGCACCTCCGAGTGTCCCTCGGGGGAGTGGTGGTTGATGGTGGTGATATTGCGCACCAGCTCCACCCCCGGCGTATCCATCGGCACCAGCACCATCGACTGCTGGCGATAGGTGTCGGCATTGGGGTCGGTCTTGCCCATCAGGATAAAAATCCGGCAGTTGGGGTGGTGGGCACCGGTGATAAACCACTTGCGGCCGTTGATGACGTAATCGTCACCATCCCGCGTGATACTGGTCTGGATATTGGTGGCGTCGGAGGAGGCCACGTCCGGCTCGGTCATGGCGAAGGCGGAGCGGATCTCGCCGTTCAGCAGCGGCTCCAGCCAGTCCCGGCGCTGCTGCTCATTGGCGAACATGTGCAGCACTTCCATATTGCCCGGTATCCGGGGCATTGCAGTTGAACACCTCGGAGGACCAGGGCACCCGCCCCATGAGCTCCGCCAGCGGCGCATACTCCAGGTTGGTGAGCCGGGTGCCGGGCTCGTCATCGCGCAGCCCGGGCAGGAACAGGTTCCACAGGCCCTCGGATTTGGCCAGGGCCTTGAGGTCTTCCATGAAGGACACCGGGTACGTCCCGGCCTCCAGCTCGTCGCGCCACTGGCCGATGCGGGGGATGATGTGGTCCTGCATGAAGTTGTCCACGCGGGTGCGGAGCTGGTTGGTTTTATCGGTGTAGGAGAAGTCCATGGGGGCGTTCCTGTCTGCTGTCATTATTGGCGGTTAATGCTGTCAGCTTCACGTCGGGTGTCGCTATGACGTATATCAAGGCGCTTTTAGCATTATCACTGAGGATCAAAGCCGTGTTGCGATACAAAAACACCGGACAAAAAAAAGCCCGCATGCAGGCGGGCTGGTTTTATGGAGGAGTCAGTGTTGCTGATTAGAAAGCTTTTCTCCGAGTCAGTCTCAGACCCAGAAGGCCAGCGCCGAGCAGCAGGAGCGTGCCGGGCAGAGGAATGGGGTCAGGCACGGGGCCGCCAGGTGTGAAGCCGGGAAGCTTGAGGCTGCCTTGTTGATTGAGGCCGGTTCTCTGCATTCTCAGAATATCATTGCTAATACTGGTCAGACCTCCGTAAGGGTCGGGGTCGTTGATCGTCAGTATCAAACGGCCACGTCAGGCACCAGTTTGGTTGTGCTCTCGGGGTTGAGGAGCGTTGTAAATACCTTCTTTGATATTACCCCTGGCAAAGTAAATATCTACTGTGGTGTTATTTGGGGTAATGCTGCCACTAGCATCAAACTGTATGTTCCAGTTAGGTATGTCTGTAGGTGTGCCATCTTTGAATGAAACGACAGTTGCCGCCGCGACGTCCGCATCGATATCGAAAACCAGGCCGGTTATCGCCGAACTGAGCGGGCCGCTTGTAGTATTGTCGATTGTAATTGTAAGTGTGTTGCCACTCGACTCGTATTTTACGAGCCCGCCAGACACCGCTCCTACATCTACATCTTCTACATACTTATATTCACGCGTGATTGGATTAGCGTTAGCTGTTCCAGCAATGGCCAGTAAAATCGAACTGAGTACCAGGGTTGCAAATACGTTAAAAAGTTTCATGCTTGCTTCCTTCCAGTGACCGGGACGTATTGCTCAATGTGGAACATTGTCGCAATAGTTTTTTAATAAATTAAATGCTATCTACCTTGTAAGGGTGTAGCAAGTAGCTCGCCAATTGGGATATATTCATTTAAAAACAATGGGTTAAGTTTTTTGAAAGTGGCCGGTTAGCCTTGAAATTCGTCGGTATGTAAAAAATACTGACAGACCTCCCCTCCATTGATATTGATTATCATTAATGAGGTTGGCTGAGCAACTCACCCAGATGCAGTAGCGCGCTCTATCTGGGCGCTGCCCACTTGCTGCTCGCAATAAAGACACGGCAGTCTTACATACCCGCAAGCAAAGTTATTAATATCTATTTAGCTGTTGGAGGATGTCCGGGTATACAGCCACATCAGCCTCTACCGTCCTAATGGTTTTCCGGAGGCTTTTACCGTTAGTGCAGTTTCGTTGCGATGCAGAGCGCTTCATTGGTTGAAGCAACGCTCCAAGCCACTGATATGCATATCTTTCTACCACTGCGGCCCGCGCCCCTTGGTTTCCCTGAGGTGCTGGCTGTTGCATTGAAGCCCGAAAACGGGCGGCAGACACGCCGTTGTTATTGAGGTTGCGTCCGTTTTCGGAGTAGGTAGCCTCCCCGGTGGGGGCTTCGTAAAGAATGTCTCGATTGGATAAATGGCCAAGTCTGGGTTTGGTGTTTGGTTGCATGATGCTGGATATCTGGCTTGTATAACATGACTAAAAAATACTGACGTATTTTATCTCCCCTTCACCGTGGCAAGACTTGCTGGCGTACATATTTTGTCACCGGTATCTCTTCGGTGCTCGCCGATCCGGTGTTGCTGTAGCCGGAAACCCCGGCGTCGTTATATGCTCGTACGCGATAATAGTAAGCGTACCTGCCTGAAGGCCAGTATCAAAGTAAGCGGTGAGGTTGGCCCCTATAGTACGAATGGTCCACCCATGAGGCGCCACCATCCAGGCTGCGCTGCAGGGTAAAGCCCGATTCGTTGTTCGAATTATCGGTCCAGGTCAGCGAGATGCTGTCTGTGCCTGCCGCCGTGGCATTCAGGCCCGACGGGGCGCTGGGGATCGGCTCTGGTGCCGGGTCGGTCGCGATGATGGCGGTGTCGCTGTAGCTCGAGCTGCCGGCGCTGTTGAAGGACCGGGTCCGGTAATAATAGAGCGTATCGGCCTGCAGGTTGTCGTCCAGGTAACTGGTGGTGTTGGCGGGCAGGGAGGCTATCTGCGCAAAGTTCTGGTTGGTGCCCGAGCGCTCCAGGTAGAAGCCGGTTTCGTCGGCGGACGCATCCACCCAGCTCAACTGGATCTCGCTGTCACTGGCCGCCACGGCTTCCAGCCCGTAGGGCGCCTGGGGCGGTTGTTGTTGCACCTGTGCCCGGAAGCTGGCGACCGTTGCGGCGGTGTTGTTCAGGGTGCGCGCATTATCGGAGTAGGTGGCATCCCCGGTGGGGGTGCCGTTGTACAGAACATTCGGGTTGGAGAAATGGTCGACCCGGGTGCAGCCGCCGCTGCAGTTGAATGCCATCACGGTGCGGAATTTTTTCAGGGGGTCCCTGTAGCCGTAGGCGTAGCTGTAGATTGCCCCGCTGCCGTTATCCGGGTCGTGGTGGGCCCCCTGGTTGTGCCCCAGTTCGTGGGCGAAGGAGTAGTAGCCTGTGGCGCAGGTGCGGTGCACGACGCTGAATGCGCTGGAGGCGAAACTCGCTGAAAGGCTGGTCATTCGATAGGCCAGGCCGCAGTAAGCCGGCACGTCTGCGATCAGGGTCACCAGGTCCGCGCCATAGCTGTCGCGCAGTGTGTGCAACTCGTCCATGTAGCCGTCGTTTGTAGCCCTGAGTCGACTGAGGTCGGTATTGATATCCCCGGATTCGGTGTAATTGGTCCGCACCGAATGCACCAGGTTCAGGCGGGGATTGATGCCGCTGTTGGCGTAGGCCTGGTTGGTCTCGGCGACTGCCTGGATAATGAGCGCTTCGGCACCCGCGGCGCCGTAGATTTGTTCCACCTTCGGGGTGTAGGCGACCATCACATCGATGATTTGCTGGCCGGCATCAGCCGCGGTCTCGGCGCCCAGTGTCAGGCCCCCAGATGATGCCGGGTCTGTCGCGGTAACAGGCTCGGTGATCTGGCGCAGTGACCGGAATGGGGTCCGCTTCCGGCGCGGGGTCGCCGGTGCCTACTTCGCTCAGCACATGGCTGCCGTCCGCCCTGCGGTTCCAGCTTGAACAATTTGCCCTTGCGAACAAAGGTGCCGGCCACGGCGTCACCGCTGACCCCGATAATGACTCTCTCGGCCCGGTTGCCAATGGCATGGCCCACCCAGGCAAATCGACCGTTGCCCAGGTCTTCCTGGCGGTCGCGCATGGCTCCGACGGTCAAACCGCCGGGTAGGCTCAGTGTCAGCTTGCCACCGCGCAGGTTGGCGTGATTGATTTTTACGGCGCGTGATTTGCCCGCGATGGCCTGTGCGGGCAGCTGTCCGTGAGGCTGGCCAATCTCTTCGGCAAAAAGTGAAGGTGGTCTTGGCATTCTTGGCCTGGGTGGGGGCTGTCGCTGTCGCAGCAACGGCCAGAACAGCACAGCACAGCGCCGCTTTCCAGAAGTGGCGCTGCGCGTCTGTATCCCGGTGCTGTCAGTCGTGGCGTTGAATTTTCCATGCTATGAGCAGTTTATTCTGTCGATATGAAGTTCCTGTAGGTCAGGAGTAGATACCGGTTTTTGGCGGTATTTGCCAGAAATATGGCGAGAAAAGGCGAAAAAGAGCATGTTTTTGTGTGGTTTTTACGCTTGTATCTGGAGATTGGGTCGGGGTGGTCTGGCCTGGTATCGATTCGCTGGTTTGAGGATTGATGCGAATTTTGGGGTGTGGGAGGTCGAATGAATACCCGATAAAGCGGGGCAGGCCCTTCGACCCTGCCGGGTGAGCGGGGCTGGGTTCATCCGACCTGAAGGCTGGGGTCGTTTTGGTGTAGTCCAGCCCTGTGCGGTTTATTTGCTCAGTTCGGTCATCAGCGCCTGGGCGTCCGCCAGTTCGGGGAACTCAGGCTTTGATGCCAGCAGCTTGTTCCAGGGTGGCCTTTGCTGCCGCTTTATCGCCCGCGGCAGCGGCGATCATGGCGCTGTGGTAGAGCAGGGAGGGGTGCGTGGGGCTTGCCTTCAGGGCGCGCTCGATGCTGCGCTGTGCGCGTGGGTAATCCTTGTTGATATATTCGACCACGGCGAGGGTGTCGAGCACGTCAGCGGAATCCGGCGCCAGTTCCGATGCTCTGCGGGCGTATTCCAGGGCTTTTGCGGGATCGTCGTTCCTGATGATCCAGGCCTGGTTGTTCAGGGCGATGGCATTGTCCGGGGCGGCTTTGATGACCTCCGCATACTGCTGTCCGGCCTCGTCCAGCCGTTTGGCAAGCTGCAGGTTGTTGGCGTAGGCCATGCGGGCGCCGGTGTCCTGCGGGTGCTCATCCAGCCAGCTGGCGTAGCGCTCGAAGGCTCCCTCCGGATCACCGGCCGCCTCCTGGTAGGTTGCCAGTGCAATAAGTGTGTTAGTCGATGGCGCAATGCTGAAGGCCTTTTCAGCGAGATCGCGCGCGGCTTCCATATCGCCATTATTGCGTTTGGCGGCCGCCTGCAATAGCAATACATCGGGGTTGTCCGGCGCCAGGGCCTGCAACTTTTCCATGTGTTGTTCGAACTCCGCCGTAGACTTGTTCGCCAGCGCCATCCGGGCCAGCGCTATCCTCGAGGGGATGTAGTTCTCGTCCAGTTCGATCGCTTTCTGCAGTTCTTGCGCCGGCGCGCTTGTTATCGCCGGTCCCAGCCGCGGCCATCGCCATCATATGGCGCACCGGTGCGCTGTCCGGGGTTGATTCCAGCAACTGTTCCAGGGTGAACTGCGCGGAGCTTGCATCCTTGCTGGCCAGCTGCGCCATTGCCATAACCCGCAGTACATCCGGTGTCTGCTGTTGGCGTTCATCTCAGGCTGGAGAACAGCGGGGCGACCCGCTCGGGCTTGCCCTTGCCCAGGTAGAAGCGGGCGAGCAGCACGCGAGGCTGCAGCGCCGTCGGGTCTGCCGCAGTTGCCTGCTCGAGATGTTCAACCAGCGCGGTCTCGTTGCCCTCGCGCGCATCCAGCATGGCCAGTTGCACCAGGGTCGGCACGGAATCCTGGTGCACTGCCAGTGTGGCCTCGTAATAGCCCCTGGCCGCCGCCAGGTCCTTATCGGCGATCGCCATCTGGGCGAGGTTGTGGTTTGCTCCCGGGTCGCCCTTGTCCAGTGCCAGGGCGCGCTCGAAAGACGCCCTGGCCTCCTCGGGCTGGCCGGCTTCCTGGTAGACCTTGCCCAGCAGGTTGTAGGGGGTGACGCTGGTCAGGTGGCGGCGCTGGTAGGCCTTGGCGGCCTCTATCGCGGCGGGAAAGTCGCGCTTCTGCAGGTGATTCAGCACCATACAGGATATCGGCCTGCTGGAACTCGGGGTTCAACTCCAGCGCGGTTTCCATATGTTGGGTTGCGGCATCGCCCTGGCCGCCCATCAGCAGGCCGGCACCCAGCCTGACCTGTGCCACGGGCGAATCCGGCTGCAATTCGGCCACCCGGGACAGCAGTTCGATGCCCTCATTGGTTTTGCCGTCCCTCAGCAAGGCGTTGGCGTTGAGGTTCAGCGCATCGACGTCGTCGGGATCGTTCTCCAGCACCGGCCGCAGCAGGCTCTGCACATCGCCGTTTTTGCCCTGTTGCAGGCGGATGGTGGCCAGCAGCTTGCGGCCCTGGATGTTGTCCGGCGCGATGTTGTGGAAACGCGCCGCCAGCCCTGCCGCCTGGTCCATATTGCCCTGCTGCAGCTGGGCGCTGGCGAGGAAGAAGAGCGCGAGCGGATACTGGTTGAACGCGGGTTCGGCCATCGAGAGGGAGGAGATGGCCTCCTCGTACTTGCCCGCCTGGTAGTGCAGCAGACCCTGGATATAATTGGGCGCGGGGTGCTGCGGCGACCTTGGCCAGCATGGTGTCGACATCGGCCTGGGCGGCCTCATAGTCGCCCTGTTGCAGCTTCAGCCCGGCCCGTTTGAACAGGTCGCCGAAGTTGTTCTGCTGCAGTTCGATAGCCCTGTCATAGGCGGCTATCGCGCCGGCGAGATCCTGCCGTGACGCGAGAATATCACCGCGCAGGCTCCAGGCCCTGCCCTGGGCGGGGTCGAGCGAAATGACCCGATCCACGGCCTCGCTGGCGCCATCGAGGTCGTTGCGGCTGGCCAGCAGCCGCGCCCTGGCCAGCAGTGCCTCCACCGAATCCGGCGATTTTGCCAGGGCCTTGTCGATCAGCTCCTCCGCGTCCCAGCTGTCGCCTTCCGCCAGCGCGGCCAGCGCCTGGGTCGCCAGCAGTTGCGCCTCCACAGGCGGGGTCAGCCCGGTTGAGCTGATCTCCCGCACTTTCGCAAATTCGCCCTGGGCCAGCAGGGCCCGGGCCAGGTCCGGTTGGATATCCTCGCCGGACCAGCCCAGTTGCAGGGCCCGCTCCAGTTCTTTCTCGGCGGAGGGCATCTCGCCCTTTTCGAGGTAGACCTTGCCCAGCAGGTAGCGGGCCTCGGCGGACTTGTTGTCCTTTTGCAGCGCATTTTTCAGCTCGATGGTGGCCGACTTGTAATCCTCGCTGGCGATGAATTCCTTTGCCCGGGCGACATGGTCTTCGGCCGAGCCGTCTGAGCCGCAGGCGGCGAGACTGACCAAGCAGGGCGCACAGCCCGATCGTTCTGGTGATTCTCAGTAGTTTCACTTGTTACTCCCTTGCGGCGTGCCGGGCGGGGTTTATGCGTCGAGGATAAACTCGCTCAACCCGAGCTCGTTCCTGCGCAACACTACCAGAATAGCCTGCCGGCGGGCCAGCCACTTTGCCGGGCTGATTGCGAAGCTGTGATTTGTCTCGCAGTAACAAGTCGCATACCCTGATTCCTGCAGCCCCGGGCCGTTGTCGCGTGGGGCGCACGATCACCATTAGAGAGTGCTTTTAATGGCCACGGAAATCGAACGAAAATTCCTGGTGGACCTGGACCTGCTGGGTCCGCTGGAAGCCGGCATGGAAATGAGCCAGGCCTATATCAGCAGCGGGGAGGACGCGGTCGTGCGGGTGCGGCTGGCCGGCGACGAGGCCTGGCTCACCCTGAAGGGCCGCAACACCGGCGCCGTTCGCAGCGAGTTCGAGTACCCGATTCCCGCCCCGGACGCCCGGCAGATGATCGAGGAGTTCTGCGGCGGCAGGGTGATCAGCAAGACCCGCTACCTGCGGACATACGAGAACTACCTGTGGGAGATCGATGTCTTTGCCGGGGCAAATGCCGGCCTGGTCGTGGCCGAGGTCGAATTGTCTGACCCGGACGAGGAGCCGCCGCTGCCGGCCTGGGTAGGGCTGGAGGTGACCCAGGACAGCCGGTATTTCAACAACAGCCTCTACACCCGCCCCTATTGCGAATGGGGCGGGGTCGGCGGGGATTAACCGGGCTCTTCCGCGCCCAGGGCGCCTTGTTGCAGCCGCTCTTTGATCTGCTCCAGGGACCGTCGTCCGTTGTGTGCCAGAACCTGCTGGAAGGCGCTCGCGGCCTCGCCTGCTGGTGTGGCGGGATCCAGCGATGCGTCGCTTGCCAGGGTATCCAGTAACTGCCGGTGCACCACCGTATCGTGCCAGTCGCCGAGCAGCGTCTGCAGGGTTTTGCACTCCTGCAACAGCTCCGGGTGCGCGCTTGCGGGCGCCTCGTCCGGCCCGGTATCCAGGGCGTAGCGAAGCTCCTTGATGGCGATTCGCAGCCTGTGCCAGCGTTTATCATCGTCTTTGGCCATGGCCTTGTGTGAAGCCGCATTGGCGCGCTTGAGCCTCTTCTTCAGTCCTGCTGGCGTCATGCGCAGGCTTGCCGCGTCAAGTTCGGCTTTGTCGGCGAGGGCGTCCCAGCGCCTGAGCGTGGCCAGCCACTGTTTCGCGTGGAACATTCGATAGACCTGCCCCCGGGCGCTTTCCCGCTGCGTATGCAGTAATGGCTCAAGCTCATTGAACTGTGCCTCTCTCAACTGCTCCTTTGCGCTGGCATACAGGGTATCCCAGTCGCGCGCGTCGTTGGTGGTGGCGGCCAGTGCGCCGAGCCGCCGGCGCAGCTTCTGCGCTTTGCCACCGGGTATGCCGCGCAGGACGCTGCGCATCCGCCGCAAGGTGACCCGCAACTGGTGCAGGTCCTCGTCGTTGTAGTTTGCCAGCAGGGAACTGCGCAGTGTCCTGAGGCGAGCCGTTGCCTGCTGTAAGTCGAAGTTCATTTATCCAGTCACTGTCTTGGGGGCCATTTCGCCGCAATTCGGCGTGCATCGATGGTCGAGGCGGTATTATAACTGCCCTGTCACGGCTGTTCCGGGAATGCCGCAGAAACTTTTTCAGCTGCGCTTGTCAAACCTTTCGCGCAGCAGGCACAATCGGGCCGCTCCGAACATGCTCCAATAGCTGCGCCGGTCCCTGGCGCAGCAGTGGGTGTGGTGGTAGCGGGCATGCAAGGGAGAGTCAATGTTCAGGTTATTTGTCTTACTGGTTCTGGTCGCGGTGGCCGGCTGTCGCGATGAGCACACCCTGGCGCCCTACCTCGGCCCCTATTACGGGGGCTTTGACACGGCCATGACGGCTGACCCGAGCGACGACCTCAACCCCAACCAGTGTCCCCCGGGGGAAGATCGCGAGCTGTGCCGCCAGGCGCATGGCAGCCCCCTCAGCCACCTGCTGATGAAGCTCGACAGGAATTCCGTCGGGGCGCTTACCATCGCCTTTTATCGCAGCCAGGAAGACTATGAAAAGGGCAGGGCAATCTACCTGAGCGACGGCTGCAAGACCTCACTGGCCCCCGCCCGGGATGTCCAGGTCCACACCATCGACAAGTCCCTGGATGAGACCCAGTTGCTGGCTACCGCCAGCTTCCCGCTGCAGTTCGGCAACCAGATGCTGGAATGCACCAACAGCGCGCGCCTGGGTGCCGGGCAGGACCCCGCCATGGAGTTGAGCCTGCAGGTAAACCCGGTTACCGGCGCCAGCGCGATCAGCATCACGCTGGAGAAATCCCGCCGGGATGGCGATTACCTCTACGTCAAAAAGGACGGTGAGAAGGTTCCGGTAAAGCTGGATTTACGCTACGCGGGCACTGATCGCAGCGAGGCCCGCCGGCTCTGCGCCGCCGACGGTGAAACCACCATCGAGAACAAGGAGGGCGGCGAGTCGGTCTGCGTCATGACCGGGCGCAAGAAGTGGAGTGTCGTGCTGCCGCTGTCGCCATACGGCGCGGGGGTGACGGCCTTCTGGGGATCCACCCTGACGCCCACCTGGTACCGCACCAGCGGCGAGCCGGATATCGTTACCTATCACCGGGCGCTGTTCCTGCCGGTTCAGTTCGAAGGGGACGAGATGGCGCCGGGCACTGATTCAGACCGGGATCAGGACCAGGACTAACGCCTAGTGCTCCCGCCGCTGCTGTGCCTGCCACAGCTCGGCATAATGCCCCCCCAGCGCCAGCAGCTCGCGATGAGTGCCGCTTTCAACGATTTCCCCCTGGTGCAGCACCACGATCCTGTCCGCATCGACGATGGTGGACAGCCGGTGGGCGATCACCAGGCTGGTGTGGTCCCGGGCAATCTCCCGCAGGGCGGCCAGGATGGCCTGCTCGGTCTTGCTGTCCAGGGAGGAGGTGGCCTCGTCGAAGACCAGGATGGGCGGGCGCTTGAGGATGGTGCGGGCGATGGACACCCGCTGCTTTTCCCCGCCGGAGAGTTTCAGGCCGCGCTCCCCCACCAGGGTGTCCCGGCCCGCGGGCAGGTCGCGGATAAATGCGTCCAGGTGGGCGAGCCGGATCGCTTCCTCAACCTCGGCGTCGTCCGCCAGGGGGTTGCCGTAGCGAACGTTCTCGAAAATGCTGTCGTTGAACAGCACCGTATCCTGGGGCACGATGCCGATCGCCCGCCGCAGTGAGGCCTGGCTGACCTGGCGGATGTCCTGGCCGTCGATCAGGATGCGGCCCCCGACCGGGTCGTAGAACCGGAACAGCAGCTTCACCAGGGTCGACTTGCCGGCGCCGCTGGCGCCCACCACGGCGACTTTTTCCCTGGGCTCGACGGCGAAACTCACGTTCCTGAGAATGGTGCGATCCGGGCCGTAGCCGAAGCTGACCTGCTCGAAAACGATACGGCCGCCCTGCATTTGCAGCTCGCCGGCGCCCGGCGTATCGACCACCACCGGGGACACGGCCAGCAACTCGAACATCTTCTCGATGTTGGCCATCGAGCCCTTGATCTCCCGGAACACGAAGCCGAGAAAGCCCAGCGGCAGGAACAACTGCAGCATGAACTGGTTGATCAGGATGAAGTCCCCCAGGGTGATGTCGCCGGCCCTGACCTGCCAGGCGGCGAGGCCGATCATGCTGGTCTGCGCCAGGGCGATGATCAGCGCCTGGCCGCCGTTGAGACCGAACAGGGAAAGCCGGTTGCGGCGCCGGGCCAGCTCCCATTTTTCCAGCTCCTCGTCGTAGCGCAGCGCCTCGAAATTCTCGTTGCCGAAGTATTTGACGGTCTCGAAGTTCAGCAGGCTGTCCAGGGCGCGGGTATTGCTGGCGGAGTCCGCCGCGTTCATTTCCCGCACGAACTGGGTGCGCCACTCGGTGGCCCGCAGGGAAAAGATGCCGTAGGCCAGCACCGATACCAGGGTGATCAGGGCGTAGGTGGCAGTGTAGTTGTAAAGAAAAATCCCCACGACCATGGCGATTTCCAGCAGGGTGGGGGCGATGTTGAACACGAAGAAGCGCATCAGGAAGCTGATGCCGGTGGTGCCCCGTTCTATCTCCCGGGCCAGGGCCCCGGTGCGGCGGTTGAGGTGAAATTCCAGGTCCAGGGCGTGCACGTGGCGAAACACCTGCAGCCCGATGCGCCGCATGGCGCGTTCCGTCACCCGGCCGAAGACCGTGTCCCGCAGCTCGGCAAAAAACACGTTGGAGAAACGGGCGGCGCCATAGGCCAGCACCAGGGCCATCAGCAGCCCGGGAGCCAGGGTCTGCAGTGGCTGGCCGTCCAGTGAATCCACCAGGTGCTTGAGCAGGAACGGGATCAGCAGAATGGCGCCCTTGGCCAGCAGCAGGAAGGCGAGGGCCAGGCCCACGCGGTAGCGGGATTCCAGCAGGTAGGGGATCAGGTGCCTGATGATCTGCCAGTTGATCCTGGCATCGGGTTCGGGGTTGAAATTGCCGTGTTGCATGGGCGGAGTCTACTTGGATCGGCGGGATATGCCAGCGGCGGAAATTTTTTTCAAATAAATCGGGAATAGATCCCCGGCCTGATCCGTCATCCGGATGAAAGTGGAGTGAAACCGCTTGAGGCGGAAGTGACGGGCATTGGGTGCAAAAAGCCTCTCGACAACAGAAGAGGCCTTGCAGCCCGCACTCTCCTCCTCACTTTTTTATCGGAAGCCGACAGGATCTGCGAGCGAGCATTAGCGCGCTGGCCATGAGGAGTATCGTGGTTTTCCGAATCGCAGTCTCACAGAGCAGGGACCGCTAGCCCTCTGCACTGGACCCCAGGGCCTATCGTCAACATGAGGCGGTAGGGCCTGCTTTTCCTTTCTTTGAATTCACTTATTTAACGATCACGTTTGACGGGGATATTGCTTTGCCTGGCAGGTTTCGGGCGAAGGAAGACCCATTAAGCGTGGTAAACGCTTCGCCCCTACGGGCCACCCGCGGGAATTTATCGCTCTACTGCCAGCCCCGGGCCATGATGGCCGCTTCCTCGCGCCCATCCAGGGGGATGCCGTTGGCATTCCGGTCGATGTAGTCCGCAACGTCCATCGAGTCTGCCGCGCCGGCGGGGCGGTATTGGGCAGAGGCGTCCTCGATCTGGGTGGCGGCCAGCACCTCGGTGGTCCAGCCCTCATTGCTGCGGCAGGCTACCCCGTGCCAGTTACCGTCGCTGTCGCCAACGAGGTACTCCCGGCACCAGTTGCCGGTGCTGTTCTGGAAGCTCAGCACCGGTCGCAATTTCCGTCCGTCGGAGAGTGTCTCCCAGCCGGTCCCGCGGGAGGGTGTGCTCTCAAGTGCCGCGGCAAGCACGAGATCCGCGCCGGACTGGGCCGACTGCTGGTCCCACTGGCTCACCAGTGTGGCGGAGACGGCAACCACCAGGGATGCCGCCAGCGCGAAGCCCCAGTTCACAGCTCGTTTGGCGGGCAGCTGGACGACCTTTGTCGTTGGCAGGGGCTGCTGTGCCGCCTGTGCGGGCGCTTCCTGCAGCAGCGCCAGAGTCCGCTGCGGGGACCGGTCCCTCGCCCAGTTCGCCATAGGCGGCCTGTAACCGGCTCTGCAGTGCCTGCAGGCGGCCCAGGGCAGCCCGCAGTTGCGGTTCTGCGGCCAGCCGCAGCTCCAGCTGCTCGCTTTCACCCGCGGGCAGTTCCCGATCGAGGTACTGCGACAGTAATTCGTAATCCTGCTCTGTTATATTCATGCTCATCTCAGTCTTCGTCCACCAGGCCGCGCTGCTCTACCAGTTGACGCCTGGCCCGAGCTATGCGGCTCATTATCGTTCCAACCGGTACTTCCAGTATCTCTGCGGCCTCGGCGTAGGTCTTGCCCTCGATCGCCACCAGGGTCAGTGCCAGTCGCTGCTCCACAGGCAGGCCGCTCAATGCGGCGCTGACGGATTCCAGCTCCCTCTCACCACTTGCAGACTGCTCCGCCGAGGGCGAGTCATTGTCCTCATCTGTCACCAGATGAGGGTACTTCTGCCGGACATCCCTTGCCCGGATCTCGTCTATCCAGGCGTTCTTGCAGACCCGGTAGGCCCACTTGGCGACATGGGCGTCTTCGGGCATGCCCTTTTCCAGCACGCGCTCTACCGTGGCCTGCAGCAGATCGTCACCGTCGGCGACACTCCCGGTAAGGGATATGCAGAACTTGCGCAAACCACCCAACTCAGCGAGCAGCCCCTCGCGTTGTAGATCGCTGAGCATCGACATCCTATTCCTGCTATTATGGGTGACGTTTTAAGGGTGGATTCTATTCCATCCGGGGGAATTATTCCTGACGATAAACGTCAACCTCATGATTAAGGGCATTCCAGGCCTGGTGGGTTCATCCGCTATGTTCACATCTAACATATTGAGAATTAAACGAATTACCGCACCTGAAAGTCAGCCGGACCATACGGCCTGGCAGTTTGCGGCCTGTTGTCTGTGTCTTTTGGGCGTATTTTTGACCGGCGGCATGCGGGTCGAGGCCCAGGGCTGTCACTGGGGGGGGCACCGGACGAATTCGTAGAGGATGTTGTAGAAGATACTGTAGGGGAGCAGGTCGAGGAGAGTGTTCAGGAAGCAGTCCAGGACGCGATTGAAGAGCGTGTCCTGACGCCTGGGAGATGCAGGCGCGGAAGCCGCCATTGAAGCCGCGGTAGAGGAACAGGTCCAGGACGAACATAGAAAACGCGGTCGAGGACAGTGTCAATGACAATATCGAGATCACTCTGGAAGGCAATATCGAGGACGAGATCGAGGAGGACGTCGAGGAAACCATCGAGGCGATCGTCGAGGAGTCGGTAGAGGGCTCCGTCGAGGAGCGCATCGAGGACAGCATCGCCGAGAGCGTATCCCAGGATGTCGAGGAGTCGATCGAGGTAGCTGTAGAGGAAGAGATGACCGCGGCGGTCGAACAGGGCGTCGAGGCGACGGTTGAAGCGACAGTAGAGGCGACCGTGGAAGCGACCGTAGAAGCGACCGTAGAAGAAAGCGTCGAGGCCACGGTAGAAGCCGGGGTCGAGAGCGCCGTTGACGTGCAGGTGGCCTCGGCCGTCGAGGAGCGCATCGAGGACGAAATCGACCAGATGATCGAGCAGATGGAAATCGACGAGGGCCGTATCCAGAAAGGCCAGTGGCTGGTTATGGCCGCGCCGGAGGTGTTCGACGAGCTCGCAGACGAGGGCTACCTGTTCGATACAGTGACCGAACTGCCCGGCATGGGCCTGCGCCTCGCGGAAGTTGCAGCGCCGGCCAGTTTCGATATCACCAAGGTGCGGCAGGGGGTCATCGATGTCGTGGGTAGCGACCGCGCGGAAGTCGACCTGAACCACATCTATACCGCCGGCGACCAGCTGTCGGAGGAGTCCGGTGAGGGAATGCTGCCGCGCACCGCGGTGCAGTTTCCCGCCGGCACAGACCAGATGTCCCTGCGTATCGGCATGATCGACAGCCAGGTGGACGTGTCTCACCCGGCGTTGCATGACGCGAGAATCCAGACCCGGGCATTCACCTCCGAAGGCGCGGTCCTGCCGATGTTTCACGGCACGGCCATCGCCTCGATCATCGCCGGCAACGGTGCCGGTTATCTCGGCATCGCGCCCAATGCCGAGGTCTACGCCGCCGGGGTATTCGAGGAAGATGCCGAGCGGGGCCAGATCGCCAGCACGGTGAGCCTGGTCAGGGCCCTGGACTGGCTGATTTCCTCCGGTGTCGACGTGGTCAATATCAGCCTGGCGGGCCCGCCCAACCGGCTGCTGGAGACGGCCCTGCAGCGGGCTGCCCAGAGCAACGTGACGATACTGGCCGCCGCCGGCAACGGCGGCCCGGTGGCTGCACCGATGTACCCCGCTGCCTATGCGTCGGTTGTGGCTGTCACCGCGGTGGATGCCCGCGGCCAGGTGTTCCGCCTGGCCAATCGGGGTGATTACCTGGACATCGCCGCGCCCGGCGTCGGGGTGCGCCACGCCAGAACGGGCGGCGGCTATGCGTCATCCTCCGGTACGTCCTTTGCGGTGCCGTTTGCCGCAACCGCCGTGGCGCGACTGCGCCAGTTACAGCCGGCCGATGATGCGCTGGAGCTGCTGTGCCGGACGGCGGAAGACCTGGGGCCCCCCGGGCGGGACAGTATCTACGGATTTGGCCTGCTGCGCCCCGCCAGTTCCTGAGGCGCGTCGCCTGACTGCGGCGCTCGATGCGCCGCGACCTGATTACCAGTTGTACAGAAACCGTGTGCCCACGATCGTCTGGTCGTAGTCGGCGGGCTGATAGTTGGACTCGTAGTCGGCATAGCCGGCAAAAAACTGCACTGCCGCCCCCGCAATAATCGGTACCTCGTAGTCCAGCCGCAGCCGGCCGCGCTTGTCCTGGCGTTTTTCGCCGATGCTGGGGGTGTCCGAGCGGTAGTTGCGGTCCTCGTAGCGCAGGGCCAGCTCGAGCTTGGTCAGCCGGGAGAAGAGCTCGAAGCGCTGGATGAAGCGCAATTTGACGGCGTTTGATTCATAGTCGTACTGGTCCGCATCGGCATTCTCGTGGCGGAAACGGTAGCCCAGGTTGAAATACTGCCGCAGTCCCCGCACGAAGAAATAGACATCCGCCTCGGCGGCGTTGGTGCTGGCGTCCCGGCCGGCGCGGTCGTGGATGGTTTTATCGGAGTACACGTAGGCGCCCCGGGCGAACCACTTCTGCGCGAGGAAGCCCGACACCGACGGTGAAACCCTCACCAGCTCGAGAAATTGCGAACCGTCCAGCCGCGCGTTGATGTAATACACCGATAGGGATGGATCGAGACTGGCCAGGTCGAGGCCCAGGTCGGCGCCGAACATGTGGGTCTGGCGGTCCACCTGGGAGAACTTGTCATAAATGCTCTGGCTGAAGTCGTAGGTCAGGGCAGCTTCGGTGCGCTGCGATAACTGCTTTTTGACCCCCAACCCGGCGTCCAGTGTCATGGCGTAGTCGCCCTGGTTGGTGGCGGCGTCGAGTTCCTCGACCGACACATTGCTGTCGTATTCCACACCGATGCCCAGCATGGCGGACCAGTCGGCCGGGGCCAGCTGTTCCGGCTCGGGCGCGGCGGCCAGGCCCAGGCAGGACCAGACAAGCACCGCAGCTGCGAGACAAACCCGGCGGGACAGCCGCGGCATAGTAATGTCCTTACCAGGAATGAAAAATGGATGCTGCAGACTAACCAGAAGTTCGAATCACCTCAAGCCCATGGCGATGGATAGGGGTTTTTAAACCGGGACGTGGTGGTTTGCTTAACCGAGGCTGTTTGTCAGCCTGCTTTGTTTGTTACCATCATGCCGGGCGCCTCCAGGCGCGCCGGCAGCCATCACCCATCAACCCACCGGACCCGAAACATGCCCCAGCCAACGACCATCCGCGACTGTATGCACCCGAAACCCCTGACGGTCAGCCTCGACGCCAACCTGGTGGAGGCGATCGAAATCATTTTTGAATACAAATTGACGGGGATCACCGTCACCAACGCCGAGGGCGAGGTGGTGGGGATTCTCTCGGAACTGGACTGCATCAAGGGGGTGCTGACCGCGGTCTACAACGACGGCGACCCCGAGCACTCCCTGGTGCGGGACGTGATGTGCAGTGAGGTCGTGGCCTGTGCGCCGGGGGACAGCATCGTGGAGGTGGCCCAGTCCATGCTGGACAGCCGCCAGCGCCGCCGCCCGGTCATCGAAAACGGCAAGCTGGTGGGGCAGGTCAGCTCCAGTAACGTGTTGTGGGCCCTGATGGAGCATTCACGGCGAAAAATGTTCAGCCGCGGCCGCTAAAGTGTCGCTGTGGGCTTATACCGACAAACCGGAACAGAATGGACAGGACTCAAGCATGGCTAAAACAGAAGACGAACAGTACGCCGAGTGTATGCAACGTTTTATCGACTTTGCCAACACCATGAAGGATGAGGGTATCGAAACCCGCCTGGTCTCGGCGGGATTGATGAGCGCATCGGCGATATACGGCACCTACGCGGTCGCCGGCAACGAGGGCCGCCTCAATCCCGCGGGTATAGAAAAAATGCTGGCGGCGTACCGTCAGCAACTGGAGCAGGTGCAGAAGGCCAAGGCGGAAGCACAGAACAAGGGCTGATGCAGCCGGATGTAACGGTTGGAAGCGGACCGGTGCCCGGCGCAGCCCGGGTGGACCCGCAAAACGATCCGGGAGCCCTAGGCGACGGCCCGGCGCTCGGAGGCCCTGCGCCTGTCCCGGGGGACGACCACGCTGTTGATGATCATGGGAAACTGGGGTTGCACGCTGTTCCTTCTCCGGTCGACGGGGTTGCGCGTGACGAAGTCCTCCCCGGAGGAGGTGGCAGCCCTCTGGTCCCGGAAGAGTTGGTCTTCCGCGGAAACATAGGTTCTCGCCGCCACGGTAAAGACGTAGGCGGCGATCACGATCGCGCCAAAACCGATAATTCCCAGAGTAATCAGAACTATTTCCATCTGCGGTCTCTGTCCATCGGTCTGTTTGAGATTATTAGAGGAAGTCATGCAAAAAGCGCGCCTGAAACAGCTTCTGGTGTGCGTTGCAGGCTCACTTGAGAATAATAGTCCCCGTTCCCGGTGCCGACAACCGGAAAGTGTAAAGTTTATTGACACTTTTGGGTTAGTTGGGAGCGCTCAACAGGCGAGTTCTAACGAGGTCGATCAAGCGAAGCCCGGGAGTGGGAATGGCGTATGTGGTGCGCGTTGCAGACGGCGTTATTCCGTCTGCTCCGGGGAAGGGTGCCAGGGGACGCTGCCTAGCGAGCCCCCTTGCCGAACAGGACTACCTCCACGGTAGTCAGGCAGATCATGAAGTCCAGGAACAGGCTGTGGTTCTTCACATAGTAGAGGTCGAACTGCAGCTTCTGCCGGGCATCGTTTTCCGATGCGCCATAGGGATAGCACAGCTGCGCCCAGCCAGTGATCCCCGGCTTAACGCAATGCCTGGCATTGTAGTAGGGGATCAGCTGTGTCAGCTCCTTCACAAACTCGGGGCGCTCGGGGCGGGGTCCGATAAAGGCCATTTCGCCGGACAGCACGTTCAGTATCTGGGGCAGCTCGTCAATCCGCGTCTTGCGGATGAAATTGCCCACCCGGGTGACGCGGCTGTCATTCTTGGTGGCCCAGCGGGCCTTGCCATCGCCCTCGGCATCGACTGTCATGCTGCGGAATTTCAGCACATCGAAGGTATTGCCATGCTCGCCAACCCGCTCCTGGCGGAACAGCACGGGCGCGCCGAAGCCATCCTCGAGCCAGATCGCCAGGGCGGTCAACAGCATGAAAGGCCAGGCGAACAGCAGCAGCACCACGCTGGCGGTCACATCGAAGCAGCGTTTGGCAAAGCGTGAGGAGGCGCTGCGCTTGAATCCGTCCGTGAAACTCATCCAGCCCGGGGTGGCGTGATCCACCAGGATCTTGCCCGCCTCGCGCTCGAAAAAGTTGACCAGGTCAAACACGTCCACGCCCCTGAGGCGGCAATTGAACAGGTCCTCCATGGGCAGCGCTTCGCGCTTGTCATCCAGGGCGATGACGATCTGGTCGATCTCTGTCTGGCGAACGTAGTCGGTCAGTGACTGTTGCAGGTTGATAATGCGCTCACCCTCGATGGCGGGTTGCTCATCGCCCACCCGGACGAAGCCCACGAGGGTGAAGCCCTGCCGGTCGGCACTGCGGCGCATGGTGTTGGTGATCGTGCTGGCGGCCTGGCCCGAGCCGTAGACCAGTACCCGGTTCTTGAACTGCTCCCTGCGGGTAATATTTTTAACGGCGCTGCGGCTGATCAGGTTGGCGGTGAAGGCGGTGGCCGCCGCGTAGAAATAGATGCCGCGCCACATGTGCAGGTCCGGTAACACGTAGAAGATGACCGCCATGACCATGCCCGCGGCCACGAAGCCGCCGATCGTGCGCAACAGGATGCCGGATGCCCCCTCGCGCATCCGCGGTTCGTACAGGCCCATGGCCGCCAGGCAGAGCACATTGACTGCCGCAAACAGGCAGGCCCGGACGGGAATGTCGCCCAGGTAATTCTCGAAACCGCCGGGCTGCGGCAGGAAGTACAGGTAGGCGCCGGCGTAGAACGCCAGCACGAACAGGATCGCGTCGACCGCGACCAGCCAGTAAAACGATGAATGCAGGTGGTGATTGAAAACTCTTACTGTAGCCATCTTGAAATCCTTTTGCCTGAGGGTACAAAGCCCCTTTCGGCCCTGAGGAAGGGTGGTTCACCGCCTCACAGGTCGAACTAAGTCTTTTTCAGCCGGTTATCGTCACTGCCGGGCAGCACACCGTGCCCGGGCTTTTACATCAGATTCGTCCACTATCGGCCCAGTTAACAAAGTAGCACCAAGTCCGGGAATCTGCCGAAAATATTCCCCCGGGTGTGAGGAAGGTCTCAAGAATGGCATGGCCTGATGACAATACGATTAATGGGCCAGCAGAATAAACGCGGGCCTGGTTGCAGGTCATGTCCGGTCTATCGCGCTGAGGCCTTCCAGTATATTTCTTTTAAAACAATTAGTTGGGCAGACAATATAATTTAAACTCTTAAAAAACAATTGAAAAAGGTGGGAATAGTGGGGATTGCTGCCGGCAGTAGTGTCGAACCGGCGCTACCTCGTTTGGGTCAGGTCGGGATGTCAGGCCACATTTGCCCGGGCATCCGTGGAGTAGGCCAGGCGTCCGTAGATGGCATCGTACATGACGTGCAGGTCATTGCGCATGGTATTCAGGGCGGAGTCGGTGGTGACGAAATACGCCGAGCGCTGCCCGTGGTATTCCATAGCGTCGCCCGCAAGCTCCATCATGATTCCCGCTCGCCGCAACAGGCGGGGCAGGTTCGCCTCCATCATGGTGAAGATGCGGGTGCGGTCGGTAAGGCTGCTCATGGCGAAGCCGGCCAGCACCGCGGCGATGCTGATCAGTGAGAAGGTGCGCCGCTCCTGCTCGCGCAGTCCAGGGCGTCGAACGCCCCCAGGCGGGTGTGTGTCTCTCCCGGGCGCCGGCGAAAGGCCGGGTCTACCGCGAGCCGGGACACCTCGCACACCCGGTTGCGCTCGGCGGCCAGCGGGTCGAGGTAATCGACGAAAGACGTGTGGCAGGCAATAGGCTTCGAGCGGGAGCAGGTGCTTGTCGGTGGCGCAGATCAGGCGCACGCAACCCGCGGTCTCGCCGCTGCGACGGTGGGTGATAATGCAGTGCAGGGAGTGGTCGTCGAAGCGGTCGGTTTCCCGGCCGTCCGGAAATTTTTCCGCGGGCTCGTAGCCGAACTCCTCACAGTAGACGCGGTAGCGCAGCCGACCGACCCGGTCGCGTTCCGCCTGGGTAGCGACCAGATCGATATCAAAATAGTTGAGAAATGCCTCTGCCAGCGAGGGGAACTGGTTAAACATGGCGCATCCTTTCGCCTCGGCCCTGGATATTCCGGTAGTGGCGATGTCCGGGACGCTGTAGCGATTCGTTCTGTTGACGGTCGTTATCAGGGGCGCATGTCAGATGCTTATCCCCAGTTGGTCTAAGTGTAGCCTATGTCAGAGCGAAAGGAACTACTAACGTGGCGGGGGTGCGAAGCCAGGTTGCCAATATTAGGGCAGGGAGTTTATTTTGTTATGCCTGCTTTATTGCGGCGTGCCTTGCCTCAAAGCAGGACCTCAAGCGGGTGAGGGTGGCCCAGGAAATCCCTCGGGCTGGCCGAATAGCCGTAGGCGCCGGACTGGAACACCACCACCAGGTCACCCACGTCCGCCGGCGGCAGTGCCATCTTGTCCGCCAGGATATCCAGCGGCGTGCACAGGGGTCCCACCACGCTGACGGTTTCCAGTTCCGGCGCCGTCACCCGGTTGCCGATGCAGACCGGGTAGTTCTTGCGAATCACCTGGCCGAAATTGCCGGAGGCGGCCAGGTGGTGGTGCAGGCCGCCGTTGGTGATCAGGAAGGTCTCGCCCCGGGATACCTTTTTGTCCACCACCTCGCAGACGTAGATACCGGCCTCTGCCACCAGGTAGCGGCCCAGTTCCATCACGATTTCGGCGTCCGGCAGCCGGTTGCGGGCCGTCTGCCAGCAGGGGCTGCCAGGTTGGCGGCGATCGCCGCCAGCTCGATGCGCTGCTCCCCGGGAAAGTAGGGGATGCCCAGGCCGCCGCCGATATTCAGCCAGCGCACGGGCGAGGGAGCGGCCTCCGCCAGCCGGAAGGCCAGCTCGAAGGTCTTGGTCTGGGCCTCGATGATGGCCTCGGGCCGCAGGTTCTGGGAGCCGCTGAAGATATGAAAGCCCATGAACTCCAGCGGCAGCGTCGCCCAGCTCGCGCCAGCATGGCCGGCACCCGCTCGGCATCGACGCCGAAGGGCTTGGGGCCGCCGCCCATCTTCATGCCGGAGGTCTTCAGCTCGAAGTCCGGGTTGACCCGGATCGCCACCCGGGGGCGGCTGCCGGTAGCGCGCGGCCAGCGCGGCGATACGCGCCATCTCGCCCTCGGACTCCATATTGATGATCACGCCGCTGGCCACCGCCGCCGCCAGGTCCGCGTCCGACTTGCCGGGCCCGGCGAAGCTGATATTGCGGGGATCGGTGCCGGTGGCCAGCGCCACCGCCAGTTCCCCGGCGGAGGCCACATCCAGGCCGTCGGTGAGGCCGGCCAGGTGCTGGACCACCGCGGGCATGGGGTTGGCTTTCATGGCGTAGTGCAGGTGGATACCCGGGGGCAGGGCGGCGCGCAGTCGTCTCCACCTGGGCGGTCATCACGGCGCTGTCATAGGCGTAGAAGGGCGTGCTGCCCACCTGCTGCGCCACGGCGGTCAGTGGCTGGCCGCCGATCTGCAGGCAGTTGTCCATCACCTCGAACTGGTCCATCGGCGCGTGCTGCGGCTTTGCCCGGGGGCTGTCGGTATTGCTCAAGGGTGTTTCATCCTGGAAAATGGTCCGGTACTCGTCGGCCAGCGCCCGCCGGTCGATCTTGCCGTTCTGGTTGTGGGGCAGGCTGTCGCGGACGATCACCGCCAGCGGCACCATGAAATTGGGCAGTTCCCTGCGGCAGTGGGCCAGCAACTGCTCCCTGACCTGCTCGATATCCGCGGCGCCCTCGTGGTGGCTGGCCACCAGCACGATGGCCTGGCCCAGGGTGGCGTGGGGCAGGCCCAGGGCGGCCGCCCCGGCCACCAGGCCGGAGCCGTAGACCACTTCCTCCACCTCGGTGGGGCTGACCCGGTAGCCGGAGGTCTTGATCATCTCGTCCTTGCGGCTGATGAAGTACAGGTAGCCTTCCTCGTCCTTCATGACCTGGTCGCCGGACCAGACCGCCAGCTCGGTGATGGGGATCTCCGGGGGCCGGCCCGGGGCAGGGCTTGAAGCGCTCGGCGGTTTTCTCCGGGTCGTTCCAGTAGCCCATGGACACCAGCGCGCCCCGGTGCACCAGTTCGCCGGGCTCGCCGGGCCCGCACTCCTCGCCGTGCTCGTTCACCACCAGGATCTCGGCATTGGGAATGGCCTTGCCCATGGATTCCGGGCGGGTGTCCACCTGGTCCGGCGGCAGGTAGGTGGAGCGGAAGGCCTCGGTGAGGCCGTACATCAGGAAGATCTTGGTGTTCGGCAGGGCTTTCTGCAGGGCGCGGGTGGTGGGCACCGGCATGGCGCCGCCGGTATTGGTGATATAGCGCAGCGATTGCACCGCCTCGGCGGGCCAGTCCAGCCCCACCAGCTGGTTCCACAGGGGCGGCACGGCGCCCAGGCCGGTCACCTGGTAGCGCGCCACCGCGCGGATCACGTCCCGGGGCAGCAGGTAGTCCATCAGCACCGCGGAGGCGCCCACCGAAAAGGCCGTGGTCAGCTGGCTCAGGCCGGCGTCGAAGCTCAGCGGCAGCACCGCCAGTATCCGGTCCTCGCGGGGTATTGCCCAGGTAGCTGGCCACGCTGCGGGCCCCCGCCACCATATTGCGGTGGGACAGCACCACGCCCTTGGGGTTGCCGGTGCTGCCGGAGGTATAAAGGATGGCGGTCATGTCGGTGTCGATGCGGCGGTGGGGTGATGTCGCCGCTCTCGGCACCGGTGAAGGCAGGCGTAAGTCGAGGATCGTCTGGCGAGGCTCGTGACGCCAGCTCCGGCGGCTGCTCCTCAACCACCACGACCGTGTGCAAATCCGGGCAGTCCGCCAGCACCTCCTCCAGCAGCTTCAGGCGCTGGCCGGAGGTGATCAGCACCCGCACATTGCAGTGGGCCAGGATATAGGCCACCTGGCGCGGCTTGAGCAGCGGGTTGACCGGCACGAAGCAGGCCCCGGCCGCGGCGGCGCCAAACAGGCCGAACACCGTCTCGGGCTGCTTGGGCAGGTAGACGGCCACCCGCTCGCCCGGCGCCGATGCCCAGGGCCAGCAGGCCGCTGGCCGCCGCCGCCACTTCCCGCTGCAGCTCGGCATAGTTCAGGGACTGGTCCTTGAACAGCAGGGCGGTTGCCTCGGGCGTGCGTCTGGCGCTGTTGGCAATAAACTGGTGGATCAGATCCGACATAAAAAGCGACTTACCGGCGATTTGGGTTCTGGCTCGAAAGGATGCTATTGTAGCGTCTATAACATATTGATTTCAGCAGATATTCTGACCATGGAGCGCTTGCGACAATGGGAAATTGCGCGAAACGTGACCAATCGCACATACGGGGACGCCTGATGCGCCTGGTGATTGCAGCGCTCCTGTGGGTGTTCGCTGCTGTCCTCGGCATTGGGCGCCAGCCTGCCCGACGTGGTCGACCAGGTGCGCCCCAGCATCGTGGGGGTGGGCACCGCCTATCCGCCGCGCCAGCCCAACCGCAAGGGCGACGCCGTCTCCTACCGGGGCACCGGTTTCGTGGTGGGCAACGGGCTGCAGGTGGTGACCAATGCCCATGTGATTCCGGACAAGCTGGACACGGACAACAACGAGACCCTCGCGGTTTTCTCCGGTCGCGGCGCCAAAGCCACGGCCCATACCGCCACCGTGGTGGCAACCGACAAGGAGCACGACCTGGCGCTGCTGGCAATCCAGGGTGAACCGCTGCCGGCCCTGGTGCTGGGTGATTCCGGCACGGTGCGGGAGGGCCAGGAAATCGCCTTCACCGGCTTTCCCATCGGCATGGTGCTGGGGCTCTACCCGGTCACCCACCGCGGCATCGTCTCGGCGATCACCCCAATTGCCCGGCCGGTGGAGAACTCCCGCACCCTCAATGCCGCGCAGATAGCACATCTGCGCAAAAGCCGGTTTGACGCCTTCCAGCTGGATGCCACCGCCTACCCGGGCAACAGCGGCAGCCCGGTGTACGAGCCCGCTACCGGGCGCGTGATCGGGGTGCTCAACAGCGTGTTCGTGAAGGAGAGCAAGGAGTCGGTGCTGGAGAAGCCGTCGGGGATCAGTTACGCGATACCTGTGAACTATGTGAAGCCACTGCTATCCGGGCAGCGATAGCACCGCTCGTTGCCGGAAAGTGACCGCCGAGTGAAGCGATCTTATAAATGGTTTTTCGGCCTGGCGCTGGCTGCTCTGGCAGCAGTTTTGATCTCCAGCCTTTGGGCAGCGCGGCACTATGATGTATCTCTTCGCTTCCTGATGGCGCAGGCGCTTGAGAGAGCGGGGATAGATAACCCTGAACTCAATGTGCTGCTTCAGCCCCCGAATCGATACCTGGACCAGGCCCAGGATGGTGTCATCCGGCTGGCCCACCCCCGTATTTTACTGCCTGAACTCGCCTCCTGGGATGGCGTCGGCATCTCACCTCTCATGGCAGAGCGCCTGGCGCTTTACCGGTCCCTGGGCGAGCGGCCTGAACAGTACCCGCGCCTGTGGTCGTAATCATGTGATGAGTCATGTGGTGTGCTGGCTGACGACGGGCGACGCGCAACGAGGCGAGAAAGGCTGTCAATCTGTTGTTGCAGCAAGAACTCACGCCTCCGAAGTCTGGACAACAATCGCGGCGATGGCTGGGAGTGGGCGCTTGCATTTGATTTGCTGGCGAAATTTCCGGATATGTCTGTGTATGAGCGGGAGGTCATCGCCGACAAGCTTCGCGCCCAGCTCGAGGCATACCTGCAGATACTGGATGGCGAGAGCGCTTCCCTGTGGCATGGAAGGTCCTCCTTTGCAGCGCAGGCCTGGCTGGCTAGCCGTGGCTTTGTACGGCCAGGATGAAGCTGATGCTGCGCTGGCCCGTCGGGCCCAGGCGCATTTCCTGGAAACCATAAGGGCACTGGCGCTGACAGAAGCCTGGCCGGAGGGTTACAACTACTGGATTAACAACAGGGCACTGGTGATCGCCCTCGCGGCATCCGCCTGGGTGAACGGGCTGGAACAGAGCGAGTTAGCGCCTTCCGTGGTGCAGGCGGTGCGCCGGGCCGGGCTTGTGGACTGTCTATGCAACGCGGCCGGATAACCGGATTGAAGCCCTGGGTGATGAGGGCCCACGCGTCGACCTCAAGGATGAAACACGTCGGGCGATCGATGTGATTGCCCAGCTCACCGGGCGACAGTGTATTCGCCACTTACTCCGCTTATCTGCAGAAGTTGCACGAAGTGAGAGCTATTACAGCGGATTCCGCTGGAGTTTTGCGCTTTTTAACGATCCCCGTGTTTCGCGTTTGCCCGGTATTCCAGCCGGTGAGCTGACGGGCCTGGAGTCTTACCTGCCAAAGGTGGAACTGTTTGGCCCCGGTGCCATGAACCTGTTTATAGCCCGCAGCGGTTGGGGGCCGGATGATACCTTTGTCACTTTGCGTGCAGGTCATACATTTACCCATCATGGGCATTATGATGCGGGGCATTTCACCATATTCAAGGGGCGGCCGCTTGCCATAGACAGCGCCCGCTACAACGGATTTTTTTCCCCGCACCGGCTTTATTATGGCCTGCGCACGGTGGCCAAGAATTCGATTCTGGTAGTGCGCCCCGGGGATGTGATTCGGCCGCACGAGAAGTTCGAAAAGAACATCAATGATGGCGGGCAGCGCCTGGTCATTCCAACGGGTAGTCGAATAAGAGATGTCGAACACTGGCGAGCCCAACTGGGTGCAGGCGGCCACTATGAGGGAGGCGAACTACAGGAGTATGATGAACGTGCAGGTAGCTATGCCTATATCAGGGTGGATCTCACCTCTGCTTACGACAGCAGCCGTTATGACACGCTGGGTAAAAGCGGTAAAGTAAATTCGGTTTATCGCGAACTGCTGTACTTGTATGCGGAGGACCGGATTCTGGTGCGGGATGTAGTCACCGCCGTAGATCCCGGCTACCAGAAAAAGTGGCTGTTACACACGATCGACAGACCCCAGGTAGATCGCCCGCGGCTTGTGCTGGGAAATAGTGAGGCCGGTATATTTGACAGCGATGGAGATACGGCAGTGGTGGTAAACGGCCCTGGCAGGCTT
>CAVQRS010000007.1:0-196051 GCA_963715345.1 uncultured Gammaproteobacteria bacterium | reverse complement strand
TCGGGCGTATCCACACACCACGCACCGCCGCGGCGCTCCAGAGCGGTAATATCCACCTTGTTTACAAGCCGGCCGCCCTGTTGGCGCAGCGTACGCAGATAGCCTTCATGCAGCGCGTGCACATCCATATCGAACACATCCGGTTCGTACCAGCCAGCTACTGCATAGTCGTCTTTTGCGATGGGTAAGTGGCGCTTGATATCGTTGTGGTCAACGCGAACGATGTTCGGAATACCCTCTTGTAAATGCGCCAGTTCCTGTTCGACTGCCGCCGTTTCGCCAGGCGGACAAAGGGACAGCAACCCCCGGCGGTGCAGCAGGGCCTTGGTCTGGAAAATCTCCGGTGGGTCCATCAGGAACTCCAGGCTGCAGCCTGTCAGCGCCCGCAGGCTGGGGTTGTCATAGCCATAGGAGGGGATGAAAGCGGCAGCGGAGCGGCCAGTGGAGTGGTAGCCCGGCTGCTCCTCGCGCTCAAGCAGCAGCACACGTGCGCCGCCGCTGACCTCCGCCGCGACAGACGCACCGGCCATGCCAGCGCCAACTATTATTATGTCGAAGGTTTCCAAAGTGCCTGAATTCCCGCAGCAAGGCTGAATATTTGCGGACCGTATCATAATATTTCGTTTTCGAAAAGTTTTTCCGCAAACTATTTCGATTTCGAATATTTCCCATGCCTTGCGGAGGAGCCTGCCCGGCAGCCTTACTGAGTGTAAACAGGCCCTCCCCAGCCACCTTAGAAGTCAGGATCGGCGCAACCAGGAAGGTTGGAGCACTAGCAGGCGGCGATAGCCTCGATCTCCACTTTTGCACCCGCCAGCATAAGATCGGAGCGGACTGTCGAGCGGGCGGGACGATGTTCCTGGAAAAAGTCGCTGTAGGCCGCGTTGAAACCGCCGAAATCCGCTGCGTCAGTGAGCCAGATTGTAACCTTGACCACATCATGAAGAGACAAGCCCTCCAAAACCAGGAGGCGCTGGATATTCTCCAGGCATAAACGGGTCTGCTCGACGATATCGCCAGTGTGCAACTTACCGGTCGCGTCAAAAGCCAGTTGCCCCGAGGTGAACAGAAAGCCGTTCGCGCGGTAGGCCGCGGACAGTGGGGCGATACTGCCATCGGGCAGGGTGATCTCTTTTCCTACAGGTTTTTTGTCATTCATCGTGCTTTTCTCTTGCTGGAGCGAAAAGTGTCAGACACGTTCTGGTAACCTTCCAAGGACATGCTGATAAGAATTTCGGCGTTCTTGCGGCCGAGCGAGACATAGTGGTGACCCATCGAGGAATCAAACAGGATACTGTCGCCAGCCTTGAGCAGCACCGGTTCGTAGAGTTCTGTATGCAATTCAAGGCGACCACTGAGCACGTAGAGAAACTCCTGGCCCTGGTGCCGATGCCAGGGCAGTTCCGCGTCAAATGTATGGGATTTCACTACCCCCTTCAGATAGCCCTGCTGGTGGTTAGCCACCTCACTGCACAGCACCTCGTAATCCACGTCGGGTGTATTGAACATGGCGCCCTGTCCACCCATCGTGATGGCGCGTCGCCCCTGCATGCGACTACCCGGGTTGGTCAGGTCGGTGACCGGAAGACCGAGCCCGGTGGCCAGTTTGTTAACACTGGTGAAGTTCAGGTCCGTCTTGCCGTGCTCAAGTTTTGACAGCGTGCCCACCGAAATGCCCGTCTGCCTGGCGACCTCCGCCAGGGTCCAGTCGTGCTCTTTGCGCAATTCGCGCAGACGGCGCCCGATCGGATTAACGGCTCTAGCATCCGTCCCGGGATCCGTAAGCTTCTTTTTTTTGTTGCTGGCTTCACTCACACCTGAAATCCTCTTACATCACACAGGCTGCAATAAGCCTACAGTGCACAATACACGATTTGTTTCGATAACGAAATATCAACTCTCCTTGCGAGTACACACAGCTGGCACTGCGCGAGCCCTTTTTGATCATCTCAGGTTCCAAGACTATTTTCTGGAGATGAAACCCAAGGTATTGCGATAGGCACCATTTTGACGTACATTTCTGGCCTAGCCATAGCAATTCGAGACAAAACCATGGGCACACCACCGCAATCCAAAGATGAGCGCATCAACCTGAGACTCAAACACAGCGCAAAGAAAATTCTGGAGCGGGCAGCCGGCTTTGAGGGTCAGACTGTCAGTAAATTTGTGCTGAGCAGCGCCCTCGCGCGTGCCGAGAAAACAGTCCAGGAGCACGAGTCCATGATGCTTAATGCCGGGGAGGCTGAAGCATTTTTCGAAGCGATTTCAGCCCCGGTACGCTTTAACAAAAAACTCTCCTCAGCGCTGGATGAATATCGCCATCGCGTTACCAGTCAATGACGTCGGATGAACCACTGGTTATCGAGGCAATTTCCAGTTCACATGACCGCAAGAACTTTTCCTGTGGTACGCCAGCGCTGGATAATTATATTCGCCAACAAGCTCGACAGGATATCAAGCGTAGAATCAGTCGTGTCTTTGTGGCAAGGCGCCATGATCACCCCCGCACTATCCTTGGCTACTACACCCTGAGTAGCCTGTCGATTGATTTGGGTGCACTACCCGTTGAAATTGCCCGCAAACTTCCAAGGCATCCGATTCCTGCAGCACTGCTGGGTCGACTTGCCGTGGATGAAAATGCCAGGGGTACGGGTGTTGGCAAGATGCTTTTGATGGATGCCATCACCAGGACTCTCACCGTGATTAGTGAGATTGCGATCTACGCCATGGTTGTAGACGCAATCGATGCAGAGGCGGAGGGCTTTTACCGGCAGTACGGTTTTTTACCGTTGAGCCAGGACAGCCAGAGGTTGTTTCTGCCCCTGAAATCTATTCAGGTACCGGGATAATGGAAGCTTATACACACCCTCGGGTGGTAGAAACTGCACGATCGCAGTAATAGCGGATTCGTATGTGTTTCCAATTGGGCCATCTAACCGCGTAGAACTCATTTTCACTATGGCAGCTATAAGCTGCATGTAGGATCGAATGGCACGAGCAATTAGCGACGAGGATAACGCTGTGTCGTAGCTATACGCCCGCGTCACTGCCAAGCGCAGCGGGTAGTGACGTGGGCGGCGCACGCTCCGGCAATAAAGTCAGTACCAGGTCGGGACAAGGTATTTTCAGGGGTGGTTACAGTGGAACCACCCCCCCAAAAGGCGGATTTGGTCGTGTATACACGGTCAAATGTGGCCAAACTACCTTGAAGTGATCTTTCCGGACGATTAACGGCAGCAAGGTTTTGCGTCGCCTGGCAGAAACCACGCCCGATTCAGGCGGAGTTCTCTGTGACACCCGTATTCCGTGTTCCTATAATCGGCCCCAACACTGAATTTTGTCGCCGCCACTGCGCTTAAAGTGGCAAGGAGGACCCCACCTTGCGAAAGCGAACGGGGTAGGCGGAATCCGGCTGTTTTGGAATCTGCCGAAAGCGTTACTCAGGGCCACTATGACGCGACGGTCAGTGATGACCGGGTCCATCTTCGAACTATCGCAGTGCCGCTTCGTCTGGGTACCGCATCTTTAAATCTCTCCCGCTCGTTACGGGGATTGTTCCATAACCGCTGTTGATGGCCGGGCACTTGTGCCGGCCTGAATCACGGCAACTTCAATCACGCAAATGCACTGGCGGTCAGTGCGTTCTGCTTTTTCTAAATAAGGAGGTAATTCCACCCCAGCCTAAGGCTGGATAACCGTTGGTTTGCACGGGCCAGTTTTCGTCGAAAACACACCGTGTTGTCTATGGCCAGACACATTCAGGTCAACCGGGATTGGTGTCCCGTGATCGTACCGCTTGGCGGGCCTGCGCAGCTTTTGTTGCCTGGTGATCAGAAACACTCACCGAAGGAAACAACACTATGAGAGATCTGAACTACCAACTGAAACTGCTATGCAGGCACAGCCATGAGGGCAGCTTTGAAACCCGGGTGGGTCGGGAAAGACAACTGACTGCCATCGCCAACCAATTACACGACCTGGGCTTCCGGGGTTTGAAGGCTACTTCTATCAAACAGAAACATGTCCAGGCGCTGGTGGACCACTGGCTGGGACAAAACCTCTCCGCCGGGACCATCAAGAACCGGATGAGCTGTTTACGTTGGTGGGCCGAGAAGGTTAACAGGCGGAATGTCGTGGCGGGCTCCAACGATTTCTATGGGATACCGGACCGGCAGTTCGTGTCCGACACCAGTAAAGCCAAAGACTTGGCCGAGGAACAGCTCGCCCAGGTCAAGGATGAAAACGTAAAAATGAGCCTGCGGCTGCAACAGGCCTTCGGGCTGAGAAGAGAAGAAGCCATCAAGATCCAACCCCGCTGGGCCGACCGGGGCAAGTACCTGCACCTCAAGGCGAGCTGGACCAAGGGAGGACGAGAACGCACCGTACCCATCCGCACCCAGGAGCAGCGCACCCTGTTGGAAGATGCCAAGCGACTGGCCGGTCTGGGCTCCCTGATTCCCGGGGGCCGGCAATACATCGAGCAACTCAGAATCTACGAACGCCACACCGCCAATGCCGGCTTATCGAAAATGCATGGCCTGCGCCATGCCTACGCTCAACAACGCTACTGGGAACTCACTGGCTGGCCATCGCCCCATGCGGGCGGGCCATCCAAGGGAAAACTCAGCGAGGCTCAAAGACAAAGGGATCAGCAGGCCCGCCTGACCATCAGCAAAGAGCTGGGCCATGTCAGGGAACAGATAACTGCGGTTTATCTAGGCCGATAGCCGTGCAGATCCAGCCCCGCCTGATCCGACTTCGCGATGCCCCTGCCTACCTGGGGATCAACAAGAATACATTTAATCGCGTGGTGCGCCCTACCCTGTCCGAGGTCTCCCTGGGACAACAAACCATTCTCTTCGACAGACTTGAAATCGACGCCTGGGCGGAGGACTATATCCAACGCAACGGGCGTCGTCCTTTAGGCTCAATTCTGGAGGACGATTTATGTCAAAGCGCAACAAAATGCCGGGACTCCGCCTTAAAAACGGAATCTGGCATATCGAAAAACGCTCGCAGTACGCCCCCGGTGGCTGGCTCCGCGAAAGCACAGGAGTATCTGGCCGCACTGAGGCAGAGCAAAAACTGATCCGTCGATTGGCGGAGGTACAAGAGGAGGCAAAGCAACAAGCCGCAGCGGTTTATATCTTCGAGGCAGCAGCACTGCGGTACGTCGAGGATATTGCACATTCGTCATCGGCAGAAACGATAGCGATACACCTGGACCAGTTGTTCGTGTATATCGGCGAACTGCCCCTGGAGCAGGTCCACGATGGTACGTTAAAACCATTTGTGGATGAACGGCTCCGTCTGGGGAAGGCCCCGAAATCCATTAACAATGCGATTGGTACAGCCAGTGCAGTTCTTAATCGCGCGGCGCGAGTATGGCGAAATGAGCAGGGGCTGCCGTGGCTAAGACAGGCACCGCCCAAACTCAGCCGGCTATCGCTCAAGGGGTGCCAGAAAAGACCGTACCCCTTGTCGTGGGAAGAGCAGGACAGGCTGTTTTCAAAGCTCCCCCGCCACCTGGCGGATGCCGCAATGTTTGCGGTCAATACGGGATGCCGGGAACAGGAGGTCTGCCAGCTACGCTGGGCATGGGAGGTAAAACTGGACGATTTATCCACATCCGCCTTTGTCCTGCCCGAGTCGATCACCAAGACCAGTACCGAACGGGTGGTGGTACTGAACACGGTCTCGAAGGCAGTAATCGATTCACGGCGGGGGATCCACGAGGACTTCGTGTTTACCTACCGGGGCAAGCCGGTCAGGAAACTGCGAACCAGCGCGTGGATCCGGGCCTGGACGAAAGCCGGGTTACCGACGGACAGCACCATACTCAAAGGCGTTCACAATTTGCGCCATACGTTTGGCCGAAGGCTGCGGGGCGCGGCGGTTCCGCTGGAAACACGCAAGGCGCTGCTGGGGCATGCCAGTGGTGATATCACCACCCACTACTCGGCAGCCGAACTCGACGAACTGCTGGATGCCGCGGAGAAGGTGACCGATCGTGGGCGTGCGCAATCGCCCACCCTGACAGTGATAAAGCGGCAAAAGGAGGAAAGTGTCGGAAAACTGTCGGAAATGTGCAGGAAGGTTAGTGGCTCTTAAGCTGCAAGCCCTTACGAAATTGGCGCGCCTGGCACGATTCGAACGTGCGACCGCCTGGTTCGTAGCCGCAATTGTCGTTTTTTAAAGCTTCAAAATTCAATTACTTAGATACGGCCCGCCCTCAAATCACCCGTATCGACCCGTATTCCCCCGTATAAACTCTACGTTCTTGCACCCTCGTAATCAGCAGCCTCGCTGAGGCCACGCTGGCGGCGGTCGCCCAGCGAGCCACTCAAAGCTCTCGCCGCAGCGCCAATCGGGGCCGGACTTTCCGCCAGGCAGATCGCCGGTACTATCTGCATTAGTCTGGTAAGTATTGACTGCACGGCGACTCAGGCATATGCTTAGGCCTATGCCTGAGATATCCACAAGGAGTTATGACAATGCTATCTGAACGACATGTCCGTTTGTTTCGTAATGGTCGCAACCAGGCTCTGCGAATTCCCAGAGAGTTCGAACTTGAGGGAGACGAAGCGATTATCCGTCGAGAGGGCGATCGGCTCATTGTGGAGCCTGTCAGGAAGGGTCGCTTACTTGCTCTGCTGGCAACCCTGAAGCCAATTGATGAGACATTTCCCGATATGGATGAATCACTCCTTGTTTTAGATGACGTGGAACTTTGACATTGAAACCCCGCTATCTCCTCGATACCAATATCCTCTCGGATCTCGTGCGCCACCCCCAGGGAGCGATTGCCCAACGGATAGCGCGTGAAGGTGAGAACAGAATATGTACCAGCATAATCGTGGCCGCCGAACTTCGCTTCGGCGCACAAAAGCGCGGCTCTGAGCGCCTGACTGCCCAGGTTGAGGCAATTCTGTCGGCCATAGAGCTACTGCCGCTAGAGGAGCCTGTTGACCGTTTTTACGGACAACTCCGGGCAGACCTCGAAGAGCGAGGCGCGACGATTGGGCCAAATGATATGCTCATCGCCGCGCAAGCCCTCGCCCTGGAGTGCGCAGTTATAACAGCGAATGCGCGCGAATTCTCACGGGTGCCAGGACTGAAAGTGGAGAATTGGCTGGAGGCCTGACTACTGGCACGATAACTCATATGACTCTAGGAATTTGTCAGGATGTTGTACCGGAGGGACGGCTACTCTCGCAGGATAAACCGGCCAAACGCTTCTTGAACATGGAAATCTGGCTGTTTAGTTCGTATATCCACTGTCCTGGTCCAGCGAAAGTTTACTCCGATGCTTGCGCGGCAATTGACTGGACGATGCCCGTGTTAGCCGGCATCTTCAGGCCGCTGTTACTTCAAGATCGCCTCTTCATGGACATTGAAGCACATCGAAAACTATCGAAACCAACGGATGCCGCCAACGCCGAGACATGCCGAAACGCATTGACTACGCCGCGAGTCTTAAACCAACGATCGGCAGATGCTTCCGATCCTCATGATAGCGCACATCAAGACGAATGGGAGCACCCTGCTTTGCGTCTACAGGTGCTTGGGGAAATGCACATCGTGCGTTTCGCGGCCACCGTGCCCGTGGCTCGAATCGCGGACGTTCATTCGCCGGCGATAAGTCATGATAGACCTCATGCGGCGTACTGCCACTGAGTGACGAGTGAGGGCGACTATGATTGTACCAACTTGCATAAGACGTCAGCTCCGGTCGAACGTGTCCCCACAAAGTGGCACGAGCATTATGCGGGTACATTCATTCTTCATGCTCAGGATGAATCGCTCCACCAGGGCGATGCTGCCGTGCTGACCGACAGCGCCGAAGCGTGGTTTGATGCACTTGCGATCACACCAGTCCTTGAAGACATCGCACCAGAACTGCTGGCCTTTGTCGCAGATAATATATTTAGGCGCCTCGCCGGCGTTGACGATAGCGTTTTCGAGGAAGGACTGAATAGATAGAGAAGTGGGATTTTTTCCGAATCTCGCAATGCCCACCACGCGTCGGGAATAATGGTCGATGACCACCGCCACCCACCAGCAAAACGGCCAGCACTGAGGTAATGCGAACGGCAACCAAGATGCCCAAAAGCCCGCCGATGTCGGAACAGCCGTGAGATCGACATGCCAGACATGGTTGGGACTCCTGGCTGTCACGACACCTGCGCCCGGCGCTGCGTCCCCGGGTTCCGGCTGTGGCGCCTCTTTCAAGATCCGTCCAACCGTCGTTACCCCAAGATGCAGTCCTGCCCGGCAAAGCGTCTCAGCAATCTTGACCTTGCCCATGCTGGGGCTTCAGGGTTTTCAATCGTTGCACGATGTAGCGGACGAAGTCCGGGAACCTGTTCACCGGCTCGCGCAATTGCAGCAGTGCATTGGCGCCCTGGTCATCGATGCGTTTCACCCACGCTGCAATCGTGGCCGGGGTGACGAGGAAGGTGTCGGCTGTTTGTTTGAGGGACCAGCCTCGGGCGGCACGAAGTTCGAGGATCGCCATGCGCTCGACGGGCCCATAATGCGGCCGGCGCTGCGGCGTGATCTGGGCTATGCGTGTATCCTTGAGTCGGAGTTCTTCCCGGAGCAGGGCACACTCTTCCTGGAGCCGGTCTTTTTCCGCCGCCAATCGTACACGCGCATTAATACTGTCGGCAGCCCAGGCCCGCGCATATGCAGGGCACAAACATTCGCTGGACCAGGACACCCGCTTGCTGGATTATCTTGAACATATCCTACAGGCGGTTGAACGTATTCAGGACTACGCCGAGGATCTCGATGAAGTCACCTTCCTCAGGGAAGAGATGACGCAGAAGTTGTCAGTACCCTCGGAGACGTACCTCGCTCCGAGACACCCCTATCTATCTACACGCTCCGCTGTCAGAACCCCGCATCAGAAGTTGCTATCTTTTGGTAGAGGCCGGTATTCAGGCACACATATTCCTTGCTACGCGGCATCCGAACGTAAATTTCGTCCCCATCCACTCTCTCAGGATCAAAGGCCTGCTCACGCAGTTCCCCTTTCAGCAGTTTGAATGTGCCGGTGGTTGCCATAGTCGCTGCACCCGAAGGAATACTGGGCGGCGCATACACGGGCAGTTCGCTCATCAACCAGTTGAGTCGAAAGCTGAAGATCGAACTTTCCTCCGTCTTCCAGGCTAAATGCAACCATGCCAGCACGGCCCTTCGGCACCAGGTACCTCTACACCATACACGTTGGCCATATCAATCTGCGAGTGACGATTAAGCACCTCTGCGACTTCGTTGGTCGAGACATTCTCCGCTCGCCAGCGGAAGGTGTCCCCCGTGCGATCCACAAACTGAAAATGCTTTAAACCCAGCGCAAAGCCAACATCAATCTGTCGTATCAGGTCACCGGTGTTGAACCACTGGTCTCCATCTTCCAGCACGTTGCGCACAATTTTCTTCTCGGTCGCCGCTCGATCTGTATAGCCCTCGAATCGAGTCTTATCGGTTATTTCACCCAGTAATAGCCCCGGCTCACCGATAGGCACTTCAATGCAATGGCCTGATTCATCGCGTAATATTTCGTCGTTCTCGTTATCGTACTTGACGAGAGCAACTTTCGAGATGGCGGCGCCTATTGTCTTGTCTTTGTTGAGGATATTGAGAAAACTGACATTGCCTTCGCTGGCGCCGTATATCTCGCAGATACGGGAAACACCGAAACGGCCCTTGAACTCATCCCAGACGTCCGGCCGCAGACCATTGCCCAGCATTTTCTCAAGTGGGTTATTCTCTTCTTCCGGGCAGGGTGGTTGCATGGTGAGATAACGGCACAGCTCCCCCACATAAATGAAACAGTTCGCCTGGTGCTTTTGGATGTCGGGCCAGAAGTTCGAGGCAGAAAAGCTGCGTCGCAATACGATAGATCCGCCGGCGGAAATAAAGCCGCAGAATCCTGGGCCCATACCGGTGATATGGTAGATTGGCAGACAGAGGTAGAGCCTGTCTTCGGGCTTGATCCTGAAACCCAGTCGTCCTACGCCATGGCCTGCCCCGACTATTTTCCGGTGTGAAACCACAGCCGCCTTGGGCAGGCCCGTGGTGCCAGAGGTGAAAATATACAGCGCGGTCTCGCCGGCCTTGATACTCCGAGTGACCTCCAGGTTAGTCTGAGCCATGGAGGACATTTCCGTGCGTGCATCAGTGGCCCAGGCTGGAACCTTATCGGCCTCACTATCAGCGAACCACAACAAAGGCTGGCCGTCTTTCCAATTCAGTTCATCGAGCACCTCGGCAAACCCTTCCGAGCACTCTGCGCCAACAATACATCCCCTGGCGTCGGTGGCCTTGAGGCAATGTACCAGCGCCGCACCCTTCAAGCTGTTGTTGATCAAACTGCCGCTGACGCCCAGCTTGAGCAATGCCAACATCGACAACGCGTATTCAGCGCGGTTCTCCATAAACAGGGCCACCGTATCACCCCGGGAAATACCTTTGCTCACCAGAACCCTAGCCAACTGATTGACCTCGTCATTAAACTGGCTGTAGGTCCATTGCTGATCTTCGAAAATCAGCATGATATTGTCCGGAAAGCGTGTCACCGAATCCTCGAACACTGAGCCGAGTGAAACAAGGTCATCGTCCTCGGCCAACTTATAACCCAGCGCAGGAATGACACTGACCGCCTCCCCCAGCACCCTGACCACTTCGCGAGTTTTTGCCACTATTGACATCGTTGCTTGCTCCTGACTCAGGCTACTTCAAACAGGCCAGCCGCACCCATGCCACCACCCACGCACATGGTAATCACCACGTACTTCACACCGCGGCGCTTCCCCTCGATCAGGGCGTGGCCGATCATGCGCGAGCCACTCATACCATAGGGGTGACCAATCGAGATCGCACCGCCGTTAACATTGAGCTTATCGTTGTCGATACCCAGCTTGTCGCGGCAGTAGATTACCTGTACCGCAAAAGCCTCATTCAACTCCCACAGGCCGATATCATTAATAGTCAGGCCATGCTGCTTGAGCAATTTGGGTATCGCGTAGATGGGACCAATGCCCATTTCATCCGGCTCCAGACCGGCAACGGCCATACCCCGATAGATGCCCAGCGGCTCCAGGCCCTGCTGCTCGGCCAGTTTGGCGTCCATCAGTACCTGGGCGGAAGAGGCGTCGGATAGCTGAGAGGCATTACCTGCAGTGATCGTGCCACCGTCGATAACCGTTTTCAGGCCAGCCAGGCTTTCGGCGGTAGTGGCGCGTACACCCTCATCCGCTGAAACCGTGCCTTCAACCTCGGAGGTTTCACCGGTTTCCTTGTTCATCACCATGCGCTTGCAGGTAACCGATACCAGTTCATCGTTAAACTTGCCGGCCTCATAGGCGGCTGCCGTGCGTTGCTGAGACTGCAGACCGTACTCGTCCATGGCATCGCGAGAAATATTATAGCGGCTCGCCACAACTTCTGCGGTCTGCAACATAGGCATGTGAATGTTTGGCGATATAGCCATCAACTCTTCGTCCACAAAGTAATGCAAATTCATATGCTCGTTTTGCACCAGTGAGATAGAGTCCAGGCCGCCACCGACGACAATGCCCATACCATCTTCGGTGATCTGCTTGGCAGCGGTCGCCACGGCCATCAGGCCGGAGGAGCACTGGCGATCAATGGTCATCCCCGATACCGTTGCAGGCAAGCCGGCACGCAGCGCGATTTGCCTGGCGACGTTACCGCCCGTGGTGCCTTGCTGCAGGGCACTGCCCATAATCACATCGTCAATCTGGCCGGGGTCAATACCAGCGCGCTTGACGGCCTCGGTAACAGAGGCGGCACCCAAGGTAGCGCCTTTCAGCATATTAAAACCACCACGGTAGGCTTTGGCGATCGGGGTGCGAGCGGTCGATACGATAACGGCTTCTTTCATTGAAAATCTCCTGACAACGGCCTATAGGGGCCTTTAGTAATACGTGTTAAGTAGTGGTTGCTGAAACTTTGGTTACAGCTTTTTTCTCGTGACTCAAGCGTTGTATGCTCGCGCGGTCAATTTCCCCAGCTGCGACATATGCACCTCGTCGGGGCCATCGGCGATACGACAGAAACGCGCTGACGTAAACACCTCTGGAATCAGGGTGTCCTCGCACACACCCATGCCGCCATATATCTGCATAGCGCGATCAGCCACATTCTGTGCCATTTGCGGGGCAACAATCTTAACCATAGAGATATAAGGCATCGCAGCTTGAACGCCGCCCTTATCCATCTCATCGGCGGCCTGCAGCACCAATAGTCGCGCCTGCTCAACATCACAACGGCTGCGGGCAATTTCATGTTGAACACTGGTTTTCTTGATAAGTTTTTCACCGAATGCCACGCGCTCATCTGCGCGAGCGCACATAAGCTCGAGACAACGCTGTGCCAGGCCCACAAGGCCCATTGCATATTGAAAACGACCGGGGCCAAGACGCCCCTGTGCAATCTCAAAGCCACAACCTTCTCCCTTGATCATATTGGTCACTGGAACGCGTACATTCTCAAACAGGAATTCCGCTTCCCCACCGGGCGAGTGGAAACTGTCAAATGCGCGCAGCGCTCGCACGACTTTTATCCCGGGCGCGTCGCGCGGTACAAGAATGGTTGAGTGCTGGCTGTGACGAGGGTTGTCCGGGTTGGACTTACCCATCACCAGCAATACTTTGCAGCGCGGATTCATTGCGCCGGTAGTCCACCATTTGCGACCATTGAGCACATACTCATCGCCATCGCGCTTAATCTCCAGCTCCATATTGGTGGCATCCGAGGACGCCACTTGCGGCTCGGTCATGGCATAGCCAGAGCGAATCTCACCGGCCAATAACGGTTCCATCCATTGTTTCTGCTGCTCAGGAGTGCCGTACTTGGCCAGCACTTCAATATTGCCGCGATCCGGCGCATTACAGTTGAAAACCGCTGACGCCCAATAGCCACCCTTGCTCATGGTCTCAAATACCACCGCGATTTCCGCATTGGTCAAGCCAGGGCTCCAGGGCTCGTATTCTTTGGGCAGAAATAAATTCCACAGGCCCTGAGCTTTAGCCAACTCTCGCAACTCATCAAACCATGGGGGGGTTTGCCAAAGATTATTTTGGTCGAGGGTAAAATCACGCCAATCCTTTTCCCTGGGGTAGACATGCTCCTGCATAAACGCTTCAAGTTTGGTATTCAGCGCCTGAACTTTCTCACTCACTTCAAATCCCATCACGGTACTCCTGATGTTTTAGTTTTCTCTATTGGGCATCTTTACTTATTGATGCCGATATTTTGTTGAATGCCCGGTAACAGCGTGTCCAGGTAAAGGCCCCCCAGAAATTACTCGGCGAACAACAGCGCTTCGCAACCCGTGCCCGCCAGAATACGGTCTACCCGGCTGCGATCGTCTGCGCTCAAGGTCTGATACTGCTCATTGACCCATTGCAAACATTTCGCCTGGTAAGGAAAGCTCGGTTGCGTCCAAAGCGCGCCGTCGATTTGCGCCTCCCAAGTTTTCTCCCCTGCCTGAACAGCCTTGGCATTAGCCAATTGTGCCGGCACATACGTTCGGCCTACTTCAGTTAAAATGCCACGTAGCGTGTCAGGCATCTCATCCGGGTTGTTCCAATCACTGTCTTTTGGTTCCAAACCATTGAGGTCCTCCATTACCGATGTCCACATCACGGTACGAGGCGACAATTCGTGAGCAATAGCACGAGACGTTGGCTCCACGCCCACCAACTGAGTCAACTGGCCAAATAAGGCAAAGTCACCCGCACCCGGCCTGCTGCCCAATAGATAAGGCTGAGCCTCCAGATGAGCCTCCATCGCCTGTAAAAAACGCCTGAAACTGGCATCGATGATGGGCGCCGTTGTATCGTTAGAGCCCACTACGTACAAACGAGAAACCTGGCGCTCGGTGGCCATAGTTTTCACTTGCTTGAGCATATCTGAGGGCAAATTCACGCCATAGCTCAGTGGCAATAAAGTCCCTGCGTTATCTGCATCAGTTTCAAAGTGCCACCGGTAGTGAAACATATACTTGGTAACCCACTCGTCACCAAAGTCTTCCAGCAAATAATCGATAAAGGCCAGCGCCGGGTCACCGGGGAGAACTGAGCGCTCAGGGCTCATCGCTTCCAGTCGCCTGATAATCGGTGTGGAATCGGTCACAGCCTTCATGCCGCCACTTTCATCCGGAAATAGAAAAGTGGGCAGCAATAGTGGTTTAGGCAACTCCAGCCCCATCGCGGGAAGAATCACCTCTGGCTGCCCCCAGGTAATTTTGTAGGGAATAGCCCGGTAGCGCAGCAGTGATACCATCTTGCGTGTATACGGTGAGCCGATCGCGCCAATTAGCTGTACTTTTTCCGTCTCTGTCTTTTTCATTACATGTTCTTCCTGGCAAATGTTTTCATCGTTTTACTTTTTTTCTGATCAACTAGGCTTCGCTATTTCTTCACTTCAAACAACAACACCGGTTTCATAGCGCTGTAAGATATTCCTGAGCGTTCGACTGATCCGCGTCTGCTGCCGAATCATCTCAATCTTGGGCCAGGTACAGCGTTCACCCGAGGCGATCAACTTTTTCACCTGCTTCTCCCCGGGGAAGCCGAGCAAATTTTTGGGATTGATCAAGCGATAATCGGGCAGAATGTTGATGTCGCCCACGTAGTTCTGGTTGATGATCGAGCGCATCAGGCTGGTGGCCTGGGTGACCGCCCCATTTTTCTTATCCGCCCGGTCAATAATCAGGGTGACTGCGTTGAACCATTCGCGGGTAGCGCGCAAACCCGCGCTCCGCAGCAGCCCACGCGCAGTTTGTTTGCGGAGCCCGTCGGTCACAAAGGGCAGCACAGCGGGATTGGTCTGGCTGACAATGTAATGATTGACACCATACAGCCGCGCCAACCGCTTGGCTGGCATGTCGTCACTCACAGAACCGTCTACCCAGCGCCGCGACGGCAGGTAGCTCTTGGTCTGGCCATCGTCGTCCAATGCCTGCAGGGTCACCGGTGGAAATATACCCGGCACGGCGGCAGAGGCCATTACAGCACTGCGCATCAACACGGTGGGCGAGGTCGTGGCGTTAAGAAGACGCGATGTCTGGTGCGTTTCCGCGGGGGCGATAGAAACGTTCATCGCCCTGCCGGTTTTTTCAAACGCCTTCTGGAACGTCAGGTCATCGGGAAGAAACTGACTCAGGTTCTCCTCCATATCGGCCGGGTCAGTGGTACCCCCGCCCTTGGAGGATTCAGGCATTAGTTCGAGAAATGCCTCGGGGTCTGTCAACTCGCGCAACTCATCGTTTGTGTGGCTGCAGACAATACTGCCGACGATGGAACCACCACTGGAGCCCGACATGACGGTGGGGAGCAGGTCCGCCTGCAACAACGCTCGCGCAACCCCCACATGGAAAAACATCAGTGATCCGGAACCACCCATCATGAACGCGGAGTGGCCAAAGCAATGGCTGGCCCGGCGGAAGAAGTCGAGCTTTTCATCCGGGCTAATCTCGCCACTGTCCTCGTCGGCTAGATGTTCCAGGGTATGGACGATTTCTTCGATGTAGTCCTCTATCAAAATTTTGGTGCCTGAAAGCGCATGGCCATATAAGCCGGCCCGACCCATGCCGCCCATATTGCCGTGTATGCCCTCGTTCAAGGTGAACAACAGTCCGCGATTGTCGTGTCTCGATTTCAGGCTGCGCAGTCGATCGAGGCGCGTGCGGATGGAAACATAATCATATTGCTGGCTGTGCTCCCGCTGGCGCCATCGGTCCAGACCCTTGCGCTGGTCGTGTGCCGCGGCTAGTTCAAGCCACTCCTGGTAGCTCTGGGCGCCTTTCAGCGCCCGCCTGGTCTGTATCTGTGTCACTATTCCCATCTGCTACTCCTTCAGCTCAAACAACAATATCCAGCGCCATGCTGGCCAACGGCCCCACCATGTCGCCGGCATCGCGCGCCGATGCGTTGGAGGCGTTCCCCTGGGTTGCGCGCTTGGCGACACCCTGGGTAATCGCCGCCACTCGGAAGAACGCAAAGGCCAGGAAAAAGTTCCAGTCCTCTATGCGTTCGATCCCCATATGCTGGCAATACATCTCTATGTATTCTTCTTCGCTGGGTAGGCCGAGCTTGGGTAGATCGAGCCCAGCCAGGCCGGCACGTGCCATCTGCTGTTGCCCGCTGGCCGGCAAACGCATAAACATACATTGATAGGCGAGATCCGCGCAGGGATGACCGAGGGTGGACAGTTCCCAGTCGAGTGTCGCGATCACCCGACTGTTGTCTTTGGCGAACATGAGGTTATCCAGGCGAAAATCACCGTGCACCAGCGCAACCCGGCCATCGTCTGCGGGCATATTCGAGTTCAGCCATGCAATCAGTTGATCCATTGCGTCGATCTTGGCCAGTTCCGATGCACGGTACTGCTTCGTCCATATCCCCAACTGCCGCTCAAAATAGTTCCCCGGCCGCCCGTAGTCCGCAAGCCCCGCAGCTTCGATATCAACACGGTGAATGCTGGCAAGTGTTTTAACCATCTGCTCATACATCGCTGTTCGGGTATCGCGATCCTCTATCTCCCCCAGAGCGGGATTCCAATAGACATTACCGTCGCAAAATTCCATCAGGTAGAACATGGAACCAATCACCGAGGGGTCCTCACATAAGTGATAGACCTCGGCGACGGGCACCTCTGTCTCTTTCAGGGCAGCCAGTACGCGAAATTCCCTGTCGACCGCATGGGCAGACTTGAGCAACTTACCGGGCGGCTGCCGGCGTAGAACATAGCTTCCAGAATTCGCGTCGATTCTGAACGTGGGATTCGATTGACCACCCGGGAATTTACTGGCCGTGAGCGGGCCCTTGAATCCCGGCACTGCCGCCTCCAGGTACTTCGCCAAAAAGGTCTCGTCAAGAGCTTCTACGGACGACATTTCTTCACCTCAATTTAAAATGATCTCCCGGCAATCAGCTGGACAGCGTCACAGGCCCCTGAAAACTTCCATTCGCTTTGAAAAACCAGGCGTGCGCGGGATTAGGCAGATGTATAACCGTTCTGTGTGCAAATTGCTGTTTCCGCAGGGTCCAGCCCGCAGGCATGGCGGACAGGTCAGGAGCCTGATCTGATTTTGCGGCAATAACCGGGACATATTCCGTGCCGTCAGGAGCGCACAATACATCGATCTCCCGGCCAGCTTCGAAAATCAGCGAATGGTGCTTGTCCACTAACACGTAAAGTGGACCGCCTTCCTTATCCAGTAGCTGTTTAATCGGGCCATCCTCATCGGGTGCTTTAGCACCTTCTGGTGGGTTCGCGCAGTGAAACCAGCGTAGTCCGGCAATATCGCGTTCAGAAACGGGACCATCTTCGTCGGCTCCAGGGGATCTGCGAAAGTAGTGCTCATCCATGACCCCCGTTCCAACGCCGATTTTTACCAAGGTCTCCGGTAGATCGAGCGCATTGTAGGCTTCCTTGCTGATCGGCAAGTAGGTCTGCCATACGGTGCCCGATTCAAGGTCAAGGATTTCTCCGTGTGGTTGCTGACAACCTACGGGAAAGTTTTTCTTTGGTACGTTTGTCATGTCAGGGCATTTCTATCTATGTAAGGACGAGTTGCAACAAGGCCGCCGCAAGCGCCAGGGCCATGGCCACCGTCACGCGCGGGGAGGCGTACAAGCCCATCTGAGTCTGCGTGGGAAAGGAGATTGTCTGCTTCAACGCGGCAACCTTGTACTTGTGCAGGTCCTGGAATTTCGCGCTCGCCAGCGACAGTTCAATGATGTCTCTACGGCTGCGGTAACGAATCAGCCCCGCCCCGTGCCAGCCAGGGTCGGGCGGTGTGTTCCAGGCATCCAGGTAACCACCCACAGCACGACCCGCAATCACGGGATGTCCCGCGCGGCGTATCACCTGCCCCATAAATGGCTTGAAATATTCCTGGATTATCGACTCAGCCTGCGCGTCACACCCCGTGTCGGGATGCTTCATCGGCGAGGGATTGTACTGAAGCAGGTTCATCATGATGAATTCCTTACCGTCGTCCTCCTCCAGAAACTTGCGCATAACAGCCACATCCACGCCTTCAGCATCATCACGCTGTTCAAACAGCCGCGTATATTCCTCAACCTCCTTAGCCGTCAGCGGCTTACGCAGGCCGTCGTACCAAAGTCGAAAGACCACATAGACCAGTAATGTTGTCACCCAGATTGAAAGAGCCATGACGCAGCATCCTCTATATGAATTCTCGCAAGGTGAGCCAAACCAACCCAACAAATCCGAATAAGCCGGGTGAGTCGATCAGCTGTACTTGCTATAGACAAAACACATTGTGGCATTTATAGTGCCACTATGTAAAGCCTTGAAGCATTAAAGCTTCGAAGACTAACAAACGAGCGACAAGAAAAGGGATTGAAGACAATGAAGGTAAAAGACAAAATTGCTGTCGTCACCGGTGCCGGTAGCGGCATAGGCCGGGCCCTGGTGGAGAAGTTTGTCAGTGAGGGCGCCAGACAAGTGGTAGCCGTCGATATTAACGCCGCCAACGCCCAGCAAACCGCTGATGATAATGGCTGTATCGCCATGACAGCCGATGTTTCTCGTGACGAAGACATCAAGCGCGTTATTGAAGACACAGAAAACGACATTGGCCCCATCGACCTGTTCTGCAGCAATGCCGGTGTTGGCATGGGCTTGAATGAACAATCGCCTGACCGGGAGTGGCAAATGAGCTGGGACATCAACGTGATGTCACATGTGTACGCCGCTCGCCATCTGGTACCGCGCATGACAGAACGCGGTGGTGGCTACTTTCTCAATACCGCGTCAGCCGCCGGCCTGCTGAATCAAATTGGTGGTGCCGCCTACGGTGTTAGCAAACATGCCGCCGTTGGTTTTGGTGAGTGGCTGGCCCTCACTTATGCACACCAGGGCATCAAAGTTTCAATGCTTTGCCCACAGGCAGTTCGAACCGCCATGACTGTGCAAGACGATGAAGCTGATGGCGCAAGCGCCACGAAAGCAGCAGCAGGTGACGGCATGATGGAGCCTGAAGAATTGGCCGATATCGTGATAGAGGGCCTGGAGCGAGAATCTTTCCTGATCTTGACCCACCCCGAGGTGGAGACCTACATGCAACGTAAAACTGCCGATTATGATCGCTGGATCAAAGGCATGAACCGACTTCATCTTTCATTAACAGGGGAGTAGAGGCAACACAATCGGGGCAGTTACACAGAATTATCGACAGAGCTGCCCTGCCCCAGTTTTGGCTATCACTTGTTTAAGGTGCAGTCATAAGCGTCTTAATCATATCGTAGACAATATCGATACTGACCTCGACACTCTGGTGCTGGTGCTCACGGAGCCGTTGCCACGCTTCAAAGGAGGCGACCATATCCACTGCTTCACGACGATGAGGTGATAACGACTTCAACTCGGGTAGCCAATCCTCAAGGTCTTTACGCAATCGATGATTATCCCGATCATAACTCTTGCGCAAGACCTCAGAATTCCACCTGTCGATCTGCATTGCACGAAAAAAATTGCCCTTATCTTCATAGGCGGCGGCATGCTGCTCAACGGCATGCAGAAGCCGCTCCCTGAACGAGCCCTCGCGGTTGCCCCCGGCAAATCGGGCTGCGCCTTGTGCGCTTGTTCGCTCGTCTATAGCAGCACGAAGGCCTTCCATGTCCCCAAAATGACGAAATACCCCCCGCAGGCCCACACCGGCCCGCTGCGCTATTTCCTGGGCAGATGGTGCCAGGTTCCCTTCCTCGATAAGGTCGTAGGCAGCATCCAACAGAGTCTGTCGGTTACGCTCTCCGCGTATAACCCTGCCATCTGCTGCTTTTTCACTGGACACTACACTTTTCCTCTCGATGTCTGACTACCCCTCCAGGCACAAATATAACACATAGAGACACTATTAACGCCTATATACCGATGGGCCATGGAGGCGGACGAGAAAACAACGGCCTATCAAAGCCCTTCTAACAAGGCATTAGCCATTGAGCCGAACCATCTCTGCTTCAGTGTTTTGAAAATACCTGGCTCTTTAGTTGCCAGCTGGCTTGCCAGCGCCTTCGCATGAGCCAGCAACTCTTGCTCTGACGCTTTGCCATCTGCAATGCCAGCAGCAATAGCCTCATCAGCGGTGTAACGCTTGCCGGTCAGCAAAGCGTCCCTGGCTGTATTGGGGGTCAGCTTGCCCTCCAATATACCCATCATGGCAGGGGGAATCGGTACACCAACATCCACTTCAGAGACACTGAACCAACCGCGGTCCTCACGCATAACGCGATAATCACAGGACAAAGCCATAAATGCACCACCGGCAAAAGCATGGCCATTCATCGCCGCCACGGTTGGACAGGCTAACACCAAAAATCGCTGATGAATTTCCATCATCTGCCTGGAGAAGGTCGCCATCTCGTCCTCCCCCAATTGCATAAGCACTTCGAGGTTGAGCCCATTACAGAAAAACTTGCCCTCGCCAATGAGGACAAGTGCAGCGCCTTGACCGCAATCCGTTTCCACGGTGTCGAGAATTTCCAACATTCGCGCCTGCCATTCGGGGCAAATAGTGTTCTGGTCGTTATTCAACGTGACCAGGTGGATTTCTGCGTCTTTTTTATAGTCGATCATCGCTGTTCCCTTCTATCTGCAGGTCTTCATAATTCAAGTTCTATGGACATCAGTAAAAAAAATATTCGAGCCGGCTTTATTGACACCATTAATGCCAGTTATTATACTGACACATGTGATGCCACTATGTAAAGCTCACTGAAGCTTTAACAATCCAACACAAGGAGATGAGCAATGAAAATTTTACCGAAGAAAGAAATGATCAACGCAGTCGGCATGAAACTTGAGCCAAGCGATTGGATAGAACTCTCACAACAGCGTATTAACGATTTTGCAGACTGTACTGAAGATCATCAGTTCATCCATGTTGATGAAGTCAAAGCCAAAGGGACCCCCTTTGGTGGCACGATTGCTCATGGTTTCCTTACCCTGTCCCTGCTGGCAGGTTTGATAGAAAAAATCGGCATAACGCCAGAAAACACGGTCATGGGAATGAATTACGGATTTGACAAGGTCCGTTTTCTGGCCCCGGTAAAATCTGGAAAGCGCGTGCGCATGGTGGGCGAAGTCAAGAATGTGGATCAAAAAGACGAAAACCGCTTCCTGACAACATTTGGCGTATCTATGGAAATCGAAGGTGAAGACACCCCCGCCCTTGTCGCCGAATTTTTGTTGATGTCATTCACCGGGTAATCACACCAAAATGACCTCGTCCTGATTGATAAGGGCGAGGTACTGTATAGGTTTTCAAACAGCGATTAGCTGATATATCAACAGGCGGTGGTAAACCGTAACAGGACTGAGAGATGATCGAGTCGTTATTTTCCATGCAAGACAAAATCTGTGTTGTCACCGGTGGCAGCCGCGGATTGGGTTCCTACATGGCGCAAGGCTTTCTGGAAGCCGGAGCCAAGCGCGTTTACATCACGGCTCGCAAGCGCGATGCCTGTATCAGCGCCGCGGAAGAACTCAGCCAGTACGGTGAATGCATTGCCATCCCCGGCGATGTCGCGACCTCTGAAGGCCTGCAGAATCTTGTTTCCGAGTTAACGTCCCGTGAACAACACATTGATGTGCTGGTGAACAATGCCGGCGCCGGTTGGGGCGCGCCTTTTGGTCAGTTCCCGGAGCAAGGCTGGGATAAGACGATGAATGTTAATGCCAAGAGCCCTTTCTTTCTGATTCAAGCTCTGGCCCCTCTCCTAAAAGCAAACGCCAGCGCCGATAACACCACCAGCATTATCAATATTGGCTCTGTTGCCGGCATGGTAGGCAACGCGGTCGATAACTTTAGTTACGCAGTATCCAAAGCAGCCATCCATCAGCTCACCCGTGTACTCTCAACCGAACTGGCCGGGGATCATATTCGCGTCAATGCCATTGCCCCCGGCCGCTTCTATTCAAAGATGACTGAATTCTTAAGTAACGACCAGGAAGCCTTTGAAGAGGAGCTGCAAACCATTCCCATGCGTCGCTGGGGTAAGGCGACCGATATAGCGGGTGTGGCCATTATGCTGGCTTCACCGGCAGGTGCCTTTATTACGGGCCAGATTATTCCGGTTGATGGTGGCACCTCCGTGGTGAATTGACAGGTGAATTGACACCTACTTAACAGTTACCAAGGCCCGACATTATGTTACGAAAAATACTCATTGCAATCAGTGTTCTGATGTCAATACCCGTGTTGTTGTTTCTTACCGCGTGGCTATATCCGCGCCCCGCCGACACCACGCCGCCCTGGGTGTTTGCAAGCGACGGCAGTGAACTGAACTATTGTGAACTTCCCGAACTCGACGGTTCAGGGCTGATGGCCAATGATATCCCCCGGGCCTACACACCGGGTTGCGGTTACACACAGTATCCTCAACCTATTTTGCGCGGCTGTACTGAACCCTTACCGGATGGCGCACAAGATCTTCGCGGCCTATGGCAAAGCGCTGACCCCCGATTGCCCGACCATGTGGAGCGTTTTGAACAATGTGGTGATCGTGTCGTCATAACGACCCTCGGGATTATACATGACCATACCTCGACAAAATCTTCCTTCGATGTTGGGCCAAGTGACATCGGCCCATGGACGTTTTGCCTGCGCACGTCGCATGCGACCACAGTGTGGGAAAACAACAAGCTGCACTTCAAGGCGTTTGGCGGCCCAACTGTAGTCACGCGTTTTATCGAAGAGGGCGTTTACCAGTGGACGCATCCTCGTTTCGGTCATATCAAAATGAAACGCATCTGCGAGGTGCCAGAACACGCCCGCTCCTTTGACCGCAGCCATGCACTTTGATTTTAAAAGCGAGAAAGATACTTGGCATGTTGCCTTCATGCCAGAGCATGGCCGCGGCTGTATCCCGGAAGAACAACGTTGCTCCGACAGGGGCGTCACTTAACACGAATTAGCAATAGGAGAAAACAAATGGTAGCTCTAACAGAGATGGTCGATTACACCGTAGAAGATGGCGTGGCAGTGCTCACCCTTAATAACCCTCCGGTCAATGCCCTGAGTCACGGCGTTAGGCTTGGGCCTACTGAAGGGCGTTGAAAAAGCCCTGGATGACGAAACTGCCAGCGCCATTGTGATTTACTGCGAAGGCAATACGTTTATCGCCGGCGCCGATATCACGGAGTTTGCTACCGGCCCTAAGGACCCTCAACAAGACGAAGTGATGGTTGCCCTGGAAAACAGCAGTAAGCCTACCGTGGCGGCTATCCATGGTACGGCCCTGGGTGGCGGTCTGGAAACCGCTATGTCCTGTCATTATCGCGTTGCTGTAGCCAGCGCACAATGTGGCCTACCCGAAGTGAATTTGGGCCTGTTGCCTGGCGGTGGCGGCACCCAGCGCCTGCCGCGACTGGTAGGCGTGGAGAAAGCCCTCGAAATGGTCACCAGCGGCAAGCCCATTAATGCCACTGAAGCACACCAACTGGGTCTGGTCGATGACATCATCGCAGGCGATTTACGCGCAGATGCCGTGGCCTTTGCCAAAGATAAAGCCGCGCAAGGCGGCGAGCACCCCAGAGTTCGCGACAATGACGAAAAATTGCTGGCGGCTCGCGAGATGCCCCAGATATTCGATATGGCACGGGGCATGATTGCCAAACGTGCCCGTGGTTTTCTTGCCCCTGAGTACAATATCCGTTGTATCGAAGCAGCGGTTAATCTCCCCTTTGACGAGGGCCTGAAAGTAGAAACGCAAACTGTTTATGGAGCTGGTGATGGGCCCACAAGCTCAGGCTCAACAGTACTTCTTTTTTGCTCAACGCCAGGCCAGCAAGATTCCCGGCATTGGCAAGGAAGTGGCCGAACGACCTATCAACAAAGTCGGCGTGATCGGCGCTGGCCTGATGGGTGGCGGCATCGCCATGAATATGGCCAATGTGGGCATTCCAGTGACTATTGTAGAAACCAAACAGGAGGCACTGGATCGAGGTCTCGGTGCTATCCGCAAGAACTACGAAAACACCGCAAAAAAAGGCCGTCTCAGTGCCGAACAGGTAGAAACCCGCTGCGGCCTTATTCAGGGTACACTGGCCATTGAAGACCTGGCTGACTGCGACCTGGTCATCGAAGCCGTGTTCGAGAATATGGCGGTGAAGAAAGAGATTTTCGCCAACCTTGACCGAGTCACCAAACCGGGAACCATTCTCGCCTCTAACACCTCGGCGCTGGATCTCAATGAAATCGCCTCTGCTACCAACCGCCCAGAGGATGTGATCGGTCTGCACTTCTTCTCCCCCGCCAACGTGATGAAACTGCTGGAAGTGGTGCGCGGTGACAAGACCGCTGACGACGTGATTAAAACCGCGATGGCCTTTGCCAAACGCATCAAAAAAGTGGCAGCGCTGTCGGGTGTGTGCCCCGGCTTTATTGGCAACCGGATACTCTTTTTCCGCCAGCATCAGGCAATGGCGCTGGGGCTGGAGGGTGCGCATTACGCCCAGGTGGACAAAGTGCTTTACGACTTCGGCTTTCCGCATGGGTCCGTTTGCCATGTGGGATCTTGCCGGCCTGGAGCTCAATTGGGACAAAAACAACTCCAAGCCGGATACCAGTGTCACTGATCGCCTGTGCGAGAACGGTGAAATTGGTCAGAAGAGTGGGCGAGGATTTTACGAGTACGACGAAAAACGCAAACCTGTCGTTCGCGAATCAACCACCGAAATATTCAGTGAGATCGCCGCCAACTTAGGCATAAACCAACGCGATATCAACGACGAAGAGATACTGGACCGGCTGCTGCTGCCAATGATCAATGAAGGTGCAAAAATCCTTGACGAGGGTATTGCAGTACGCGCCAGCGACATCGACGTGGTCTATGTCTACGGCTATGGCTGGCCAGTCTATCGCGGTGGCCCTATGCACTACGCCAACACACTGGGCCTGGACAAGGTACTGGAAAAGATCCGTCACTATCACTCGATCACCGGCGATGACTTCTGGACGCCAAGCCCCTATCTGGTGAAGCTTGCCGAAGCGGGTGGGCAGTTTCAATAACCCCCCTCCCCGGTTTTGAACCACCAACCCAAAGGCTGAACGTTGCTTGAACCTAAGCAGCGCTCAGCCAGAACGTATAAAAGACTTGGAAAACAAAAATGACTGACTACAAAGCACCATTACGCGACATTCGATTTGTCGCCGATGAACTGTGGGACTACGACAAACACTACCAATCACTTTCCGGCACCGAGGACGTTAATTCCGAACTGCGTGATGCGATTCTTGAGGAGGCCGCCAAGTTTGCCGAGCAGGTGATTGCCCCCTTACGTCGCAGCGGTGATGAAGAGGGCTGCACCTGGAGCGAAGACGGCGTAACCACGCCAAGCGGTTTCAAAGAAGCCTACAAGCAGTTTATCGATGGCGGCTGGTGCGGTCTGTCAATGCCCGAGGAGTTCGGTGGCCAGGCACTCCCTGCATCACTCGAATTGATGGCTGGCGAACTGATCGGCCAAGCAAACCATTCCTGGTCGGCGTATCCGGGCCTCAGCGCCGGCGCTCGTGAAACCGTGTTGGCCCACGGCACTGAGGAACAGCAGCAGACCTATCTGCCAAAGCTGGTTTCCGGCCAATGGACCGGCACCATGTGCCTGACCGAGCCCCAATGCGGTAGCGACCTGAGCTTCTTGCGCACCAAGGCAAATCCCAATAGCGATGGCAGTTACTCTATCACCGGTACTAAAATATTTATCAGCGCTGGCGAGCACGACTTAACCGACAATATCATTCATATTGTTCTGGCACGCCTGCCGGATGCACCTCCAGGCAACAAGGGAATATCCCTGTTTATCGTGCCCAAGTTTATTCCAAACGCACAGGGCGAGACTGGAGCACGCAACGGCGTCAGCTGCGGTTCCATCGAACACAAGATGGGCATTCACGCCCAGGCCACCTGTGTACTAAACTTTGATGGCGCCACCGGCTACCTGATTGGCGGAGAGAATGAAGGCCTCAAGTGCATGTTCACCTTTATGAACAACGCCCGCCTGGGTACTGCCGTTCAAGGCCTTAACCATGCAGAGGTGGCATTGCAAGGTGCACTGGCCTACGCGCTTGACCGTGAAGCCGGCCGCTCGCTGACCGGCGTTAAGTCTCCGGATCGCCCAGCCGACAAATTGATCGTACACCCCGATGTTCGCAAAATGCTGCTCACCATTCGCGCGTTCTCCGAGGCCCACCGGGCGCTGTACCTGTTCCTGGCCCAACAGGCGGACAAGGAACAGCGCGGCACAGAAGAACAGAAGCGCGAAGGCGCTGAACTGATGGCCTTGCTTACCCCGATTGCCAAGGGCTTTATGACCGAGACCGGCCTGGAAGCCGCCAGTATTGGCGTACAGGTTTACGGCGGGCACGGTTTTATCCGCGAATGGGGTATGGAACAGAACCTGCGCGATGCGCGTATCTCCACGCTCTATGAAGGCACCACCGGCATTCAGGCACTGGATCTGCTCGGCCGAAAGATCATGGGCGATGGCGGTGCCATGTTTGGCCGCTTTGCGAAACGAGTCGCTACAGACTGCGCCGAAATGGACCCAACCTACGCCAGTCAGATACAGCAAAAGCTGGCTGAATGGGGTGAGCTGGCCACATCGATTGGCGGTAAAGGCATGAAGAACCCGGATGAAATTGGCGCTGCGTCGGTAGATTTCCTGATGTACTCCGGCTACGTCATTCACGCCTGGCTGTGGGGCAAGATGGGAACTCTGGCGAAAGCCAAACTGGCCGAAGGTGATGATGTTTTCTATCGCGCCAAGGTGGCAACAGCGGACTTCTACTTCGCTAAGATTTTACCCCGCACAGAAACTCATAAGGTAGGTATTGAAATCGGCGGCGAGTCGTTGATGAGCCTGAGTGACAGTGATTTCGAAGCGCTGGCCGAACTGTAGTGCAATGGGGTCAGGCCACGATAACGCTTGAGAGCTAAAACGTGGTCTGTCCCCCTAAGGAAATAGAAATGAAAACGCTGAGAACTCCCGACGAACGATTCGACAACCTACCTGACTATCCATTTGCTCCGCACTATCTGGAAGTTGATGATACGGAAGGTGGGCACCTGCGAATTCATTACGTTGACGAAGGGCCTGAGAATGCAGTGCCGGTCGTGTTATTCCACGGAGAACCAGCCTGGTCATACCTATACCGTAAAATGATTCCCGTTTTGGTTCAGGCGGGCTTCCGAGTGCTGGCCCCTGATCTGGTGGGGTTTGGTAAATCCGATAAGCCAACTGAAAAAACCGACTACAGCGTAGAGCGACACATCACCTACATGCGCTCCTGGATGCAGCAGCTTGACCTGCAGAACGTCACCTTTTTCGGGCAGGATTGGGGGAGCCTAATCGGACTGTGTGTATGCGCTTTCGAACAAGACCGGATAGACAGAATCATGTTGGCAAACGGTGGTTTACCCGATCCGAGGAACCTTCAAAAGATGTTTCAGGCCGCGGGCTCAATCTCCGGACGCTATGGCATTCGCCAAATGGCATCAATGGATCTCGCAGCGGGAAGATTTACCAACAGGGAAAATCATGGCGAATGAGGTACCGGACCTCAAAATCGAAGGGTTCGGTTGCGCGTCATTGTCTCAGGGGGAAAAAGCCGCATACGATGCACCGTTTCCTGATTCAAGTTACCAGGCAGGCGCCTTGGTTTTTCCACTACTGGCGCTGAATTCACCAAAACAGGTTGATCAGTTCCCGTTTTTTGCTGAGGCCTGGGAAATATATGACAACTGGGAAAAGCCTTTTCTGACTGCGTACGGAAAAGCAGATCCGATACTGGGATGGTTCGATAGAGTTTTCCAGGAGTGTGTCCCAGGGGCTAAGGGTCAGCCACATAGCGAGTTTTCTGATGGAATCCATTTCATACAGGAACAGTATGGACAGGAATTAGCAGAGATAATGGTGAAATTCATCGGGACTGCTTAAAGCGACAGGGACAGACCACGATAAATGCCGCTCAAGGGCTAAAACGTGGGCTGTCACCATTTACCTATTTCGGAACATTCAAAATTGACCACGGAATATATGAATCGTGACTATAGAAAAATATAAATTTGAATGGAAAGTCGGCCTTATTTTTTTAATCCTTTGCCTGGTGTTTATTACCTGGTATAGCGGCATGTTGAACGGAGGCAAGCTTACCAAGAATGATGTTGAGCAATATCTCACACAAATCGATAAAAACCTGAACTGGCCAGAAGAAGTCAAGCAACCTATGTTGCAACGCATGCGTTCATGGGGAGAAGCGGACGATGGCAAGCAATTCTTTATGCTGAATATGATGCGCTTTCGCGATCAAGTCTATCAATATCCAGGTGCAATAAAGGGATTCTCAGGAACAGCCAAGGAAGCCGATGATATATACGGACACGAGACTACAGATGAATTGGTTCTGCTGGCCGGCCACCCAATACTTTGGGGTGACGTTCAAAGTGCGAATATTACATCTGATATTCACGGTCCAAATTTTGATAACTGGAATCGCATTGGTGTAGTGCGCTATCCAAATCGTCGCGCCTTTTTTGAGCTAATGGCCAGCGAGGGCTATGGAGAAACGGCAGCCTATAAATTAATGGGCTCACACACATACCTGATACCTGTTTCCAGTGACAATGTGTACCCAGATTTGCGTTTACCGGTATCTGCTGGGTTTATTGTTACCTTTCTTTTTATTGCATGGCGTCGCAGTCTAATAGGCAAGGCTTGACAATGAAGGCACAGTACACCGTTTATAAGTCGGACATTTCGTACTTCAGCGGCAAACTGGAAGCTTATTTGCGCTACAAAAATATCCCTCACGCACTGGTAGATATCGATCAAAGTAAGCTGACCATGCTGGGGCAAAAAACCGGCATAATGAAAATGCCGGCGATAGAAATGGCGGATGGTAATTGGCTTTTCGACACCACTCCTACGATCCAGTATTTAGAGCAACAACACCCGCAAAATCCGATTTTGCCCGATGATCAGGCCTTGCGTTTTCTGGCGCTATTGATTGAAGACTATAGCGATGAATGGTTATGGCGGCCGGCCATGTGGTGGCGCTGGGTGCCTAAAGTCTCCCGCGCCGCACTGGGCCGACGCATTGCGAGCTCAATGATGACGGATTCCATCCTATCCATTCCACTCGGCTTTCTCACCGGCCGCCGCCAACTGAAGGAATGGATCTGGGGTGACGGTGTTGATCAACACAATTCTAACCAGGTTCGTGACATGCTCTACCGAGAGCTGGAATTTTTAGAACCCCTGCTGGCACAACAACCCTTTATTTTGGGCTCACACCCCTCGGTGGCAGACCTGGGATATTTTGGCTCAATGTTTCGCCATTTTGGCAATGATCCGATTTCTGGCGAAGTCATGCGCAGAGCAAGGCCCCAACACCTGCGAATGGTTGGCGCGGATGTGGAACGCCAAACCTGAAAGCGTAAACTCGGAAAACTCGGGCGCTCAACAATGGCAATGGCCGGAGGCTGACTACTGGCAGCCACTGCTTAGCCGCATAGCAAAAGATTATTTGCCCTATCTGCACCAGAATGCGCTGGCCTTTCGTGAAGGAAAAAAGCACTTCGATTATTCAGGGCAGTCCCTGAGTTTCAACAGCACCATCACCACCCATTATCGTGCCTGGTGTCGCGAACAGTTACAGGCCGAATTCAGCGCGTTAAGTGAATCCGACCAGAGCCGTGTGACGCAGCTATTCGAGCGCGCCGGGGGGTTAGATAGTCTGCATCAAGATGGCGTGATCAAATCCGGAATGGATGACGAGTTAAGCATTCCCAAACCGGAGCAGAACAAACAGGTGCTTCTGAGGATGAAAATTTTTGGGCAAGCCCGGAATTAACAACAGCTCCTACAACTGATCAATCAGGTCTAGGCACTATTCACAGCATGGTTCTTCAACATGGCTCTGCAAAATCATGTCTGACGCTTTCTCTGCGATCATATAGGTCGGGGCATTGGTGTTCCCCCCCATTAGAGATGGCATGACGGAGGCATCAACTACACGTAAATTTTTCAAACCATGTACCCGCAACTGTGGGTCAACCACAGCCATATCATCCACACCCATTTTGCACGTACCGATTGGATGGTAAACATGGTTAGCGCTGCGTCGTAACCACTCTTCAATGGCTTCATCCGATTGACAGCCTTCACCGGGAAACAGTTCGTCCGCCATATACTCTGAGAACACAGCGGAGGATAAAAGTGCCCGTGTCTTCTTAACTCCCGCTATCAACTCTTTAACATCATCAGGGTGGGATAACATATTGAGCTGTATTTTAGGTGCCGCTAACGGGTCAGCGCTATACAAAGACACCTGACCGCGGCTTTTTGGTCGCAGCAAGACGACATGAGCGCTGTAGCCGTGACTGCGCATGATTGCTTTATCGCGCCCATGATCATTTAATTTCACAGGAAGGAATACCCACTGTAGATCTGGCACCTCTTTGTCATCAGTGGCGCTAAAAAAACCGCCCGTCTCAGCCGGAGTACCGGCCAAGATGCCTCGCCCCGTAAAGGGATAAGTCAGGACACCGGGTATTTCTTTGACAAGGTCACGAGGCGTTACGGCAGTAGGCCCCTTTTTGCCACGCACAGCATTTCGTACCACCAAGGCATCCACGTGTTCTTGCAAGTTTTTTCCAACACCCGGCAAATGATGCTTAAGCGTAATGTTATTCTTTCGCAATTCATCCCCATCACCAACTCCCGACAACATTAACAGCTGCGGAGAATTAAAGGCGCCACCCGACAGGATAACTTCACGGCTGGCATCTACCCTGAGCTTGCTACCTTGTTCATTCAGGTAAGTAATACCAACCGCCTTATCCGCTTCCCACTCAATACCACAAGCATGTGCACCCGTTATTACCGTAAGATTTTCTCTATGTTCGATAGGCCGTATAAAAGCCTCTGCGGCACAATGGCGCTTGCCGTTCTTGATATTAAACTGGTAATAGCCAACGCCTTCTTGACTGCTCACCATTAAAATCGTCATTAGCGGGATAACCAAGTTCTTTTGCAGCTTCAACAAACAAATCATTGAATGCATAATATTTTTGGGCATCTGAAACATTGAGTTCACCATCGACTCCATGTCGTTCACAGGCTCCCCGCTCTTGATATTGCGATTTTTTAAAATAGGGCAAGACTTCCTTGAAGCTCCAGCCTTCAGCCCCCTCTTCTACCCAACGATCATAATCACTATCATGGCCACGAACATACATCATGCCGTTAATCGCGCTGGAGCCACCTAAACCTTTGCCCCGGGGGCAAAATATTTCTCTATTCTGTTGAAAGTTCTCAGGCGCTGTGTGAAAGAGCCAATTCATCTTTTTTGACGTTATTAGCTCACCCATGGCCATGGGCGTGGACACCAGTGGGTTTTTATTATCCCCACCCGCTTCAAGCAGGCAAACACTGAATTTTCCATCGGCAGAGAGTCTATTTGCTAAAAGACAACCCGCCGACCCTGCGCCGACAATGACAAAATCAAACTGCATTTTTATACTCCTGCTGATAAATTTAACGCTGCCGCGCAAGCGCTTTTCCGCACAACGCGAAATGGAATGCGCCCCATAGCCCCAACAGGCAGAAGCTGGCGAGCGCAATTTTCAGCGATGCGTCGCCGAACACTGGAATCAGACTGTCACTGAGCAAGCCGATAATCAGTGGACCCAGACCCATGCCAATCAGGTTGAGGCAAAACATGGCAATCGCCGAAGCGACCGCGCGCATGGGCACCGGCGAGAGGGTTTGTATCAATGCCAGTGAAGGCCCTAAGTAGAAATTTCCGGTAAATGCCGGAATGATAAACAACGCCATGGCCAGGGCGAGATTGTCCACCCAAAAGGCGGCAGTCCAGAATGGAATAGCCAGGGCCATTGCTCCGGCCACCATCCACATACCATACTGAAAACCTTTACTGGAAAACCGATCCGCCAGCTTGCCGCTCAGCAACGCACCCGACGCGCCGAGTATTCCAAAAAACAGCGCCATCATCACGCCCACTTGGGATTGTGTCATTTCATGTGAACGTATAAAGAACGTTGGCAACCACTGCATCAAGCCATAGGCGAGCATGCCCGTGACTATAGAGCCGAGAAGTAGATGACGCAGGGCCGGATTGCGCCACATGGTTTGCGCGGTTTTATGGATGGGAGGTGGCGGCTCTGCTGGCTTGGCGGATTTTGCAAGGCCGTCAAAACCGCCTCGGGGCGGCTCTCGCAGCAACCACATAAAAACAACGGCGAGCAGTAGCCCTGGAAAGCCAACAGACATGAGAGCGATTCGCCAGCCGTAATACTCGGCAATAACACCTCCTGCGGCAAATCCCAATATCATGCCCACATTGGCTCCCAGCATTAAAATCGCCATGGCGAAGGCACGGCGCCGTGGCGGGAAATAGTCCGCTATCATTGAATGACTAGCGGGGTTGACTCCTGCCTCGCCAATACCCACGCCAATGCGAAAGACGAACAAACTGATCAGCCCAGCGGCCCAACCACTCAAGGCCGTCATCAGCGAAAATATCGCCAGGCTGACGACGATAATCATCTTGCGACTGTAACGATCGGCCAGGCGAGCGATCGGTATACCCAGCGTTGCGTAAAACAAGGCGAAGGAGAACCCCCCCAACAAACCGAGTTGCGCATCAGAAAGACCGAACTCCGCTTTGATATTGGGAAACAGGATCGACAGAATCATCCGATCGGCGATCGAAAGTGTGTAGGCAAGCACCAACAGCAGCAACGCCTGTCTGTGACCGTTTAAAGGACTCGTTTTAGCCGCTTCGGGAATCGCTCCCGATGCCTGCTTCACAGTCGTCATGTTCATCAAGTGTCCATTTTTTTGGGCGATCGTTCGCTAGCGAAAACCAGATCGGATTGAAATGAGCTGACTAGGCTTGAAGGTAGTGCTGCAGAATTCCCCGGGAGTCGTACAGTTCCACGATGCCGGCATGGTTCTCAGCATCAAGGCGTTTGAGTTCATCCCGAATATGCAACCGCACCTTGTTGAGACGCCTTTGGCTGCGCGCTTTGGTGGGGCCAAAACCGTAGTCATACTCGTAGTATTTTTCCCCGGCAAGTCCGGCCGCGATATTGGCGCTGGCAAATGGCAGGTAGCTGCGCTGAATATAGTCGAGGATGACTGTCAGGGTCCCTGGCACCTGGTCATCGGCTGGCCACTCACCGACTTCTATTGGCTCGTCGCTGTAGAAGCGTTCTGTATACCCAACCAGCATATCCCGGTATTTCCCCAGCCAGCTCAATGGTTCCGGGTCAGTGATATAGTGAGCTTTACTGGCGCCGGCCAGGGCGAAATCGGCCAGACAGGGGTGAGAGCCCAAGAGAAAATCATTGTGCTTAAAGTGCTGATCCAGCGCCTCGAGCATCAGCGCGAAATCAGCTTTTACCGCTTCGGCTTGTTCAGCCTGAACACCGTTGTATTCACAGGCGTTTTTTCCGAAGCCCTGATACAGCATCTGACCCATGCCAGCAAATTGTTCCTGCTCCTGTGGACTGAGTGGTTCGTCGATGGATCTGTCCAGCAGCATATTGGCGGCCATGCGTTGCCCTACCCACTGAACATTATCCGGGTAACACCAACGGCTGTGCACACAAGAACGCCCCAACCAGTGGTTGAAAAAGTCCTCAAGAATGAATGTACTGGCGCGTTGCAAGGGCGCTTCGGGTAGCACAGCGTATTCGGGGTAACGCTGGCTGAGCATGGGACCTATCGCTATCGTGTCGTGGATGAGCCATCCGTCCGGGGTTTCCAGCAGGGGAATAAAGTGTGTGCCGGCCCGCGCTTCCAGTTCTGGAGTACGTTCCTGGGTTTTGAAATGCCAGCGCCACGGCAGGCGTTGAAAACGTAATTGCGCTTCCAGTTTTCGCGTGAACAGACTTAGCTCATTACCGACCAACCGATAGTCGCCCTGGTACATCCTCATTCTCCTATTCGCAATAATAACGTTATATGATATAGTGGCACTTATAATGCCACAATTAGGCCGGCGATGGTAGTTCAGTTTGGGAAATTGAAGATGCAAAACACATTGAATCGAATACTAAGCCTGCTGGTATTGTTGCCGGCCATTCTCTTCGTCGTTACCGGACTGCGTTGGCTGGTGGCACCTGCGGGCGTTGCCCCTGAATTTGGCCTGACCCTGGATCACGGTGTAGGTCTCAGCTCCCAAGTGGGCGACATGTCCGCATTTTTTCTAACCTTGGGACTCTGCATGCTGACCGCGCTGGTCAGCAGCCGACGTAGCTGGTACTACCCCGCCATTTTACTGCTTTCTATTACAGCTATCGGACGCTTCATCGCCTGGCTTATCCACGACGCAGCGTTAGCACTTGATCTCATCGCTCCCGAAGTCATAGTGGCCGCCATTTTACTGATAGCATCCCGTCGATTGCCTGATGAAAACTGAGCTCTTGAAACGGCCAATTGTCAGGAACCTGCTGCTGGCCTGCGCTCTATGGAGCGGCTGGTCTTCTGCGTCGGCATCAGGCAGCGGAGAAATAACCGAGGATGTGGTGACGGAGCCGACACAGTCTCGGCGTCCCAATATCGTGCTGATCCTGGCGGATGATCTCGGTTTTACTGATATCGCCCCTTATGGCAGCGAAATCAATACACCTTCTCTAACCACGCTGGCTGAGGCCGGGGTGAGTTTTACCAACTACCACACGGCAGCCAATTGTGCACCCGCGCGCGCCATGCTGCTGACAGGTGTTGATAATCACCTCGCCGGTGTACCTAACATCCCTGAAATGCTGGCGCCCGAGCAGCGGCGCTATGCACATTACCAGGGCGTACTGGGCAATAATGTCGTCACCGTGGCAACCCTGCTGGAAGAGTCGGGCTACCACACCTATATGGCCGGCAAGTGGCACCTGGGTTCTGGTCCCGGCAAGCTGCCCAGCCAGCGCGGTTTTGCGCGTACGGTGGCACTGGCTGATTCCGGGGCGGATAACTGGGAGCAGCGGCCGTATATTCCCCTCTATGATAAGGCCAACTGGTATGCCGACGGCCAGGAGTATCAGTTGCCTGAAGACTTCTACTCCTCGCGCTTTCTGGTCGACAAGACCATCGAATTTATCGATAGCAACCTTGTAGATAGCAACCCTGCTGACAGCACCCCTTTCTTCGCCTACCTGCCCTTTCAGGCAGTCCATATCCCCGTGCAGGCTCCGCAGGAGTTTATCGATCGCTATATGGGCGTATATGACAGCGGTTGGGACAAGTTACGTCAGCAACGGCTGAAACGCGCGACGGAGTTAGGCATTGTAAAACAAGGTGTGGGCACAGTGCGCATGCCGACTACCGGGGACTGGGATGCGCTGGATGATGAGCGGCGCCGCTTCGAAGCCAAGCGCATGGCCGTGTATGGCGGCATGGTAGAGGCGATGGATTTTCACATTGGCCGCCTGGTGGCCTATCTCAAGGTGGCTGGGCAGTACGACAATACGATTTTTATCTTCACCTCCGATAACGGTGCGGAGGCCAGTGGCCCAGAAGACCCCCATGCTTTTGGCCCCAGCAGATTGACTGATACGCTGGGCTACCGCACCGACTACGAGACCCTGGGGCTGAAGGGCAGCCACAATACCATCAGCCCGAGTTTCGCCAGCGCCGCGGCCAGCCCGCTGGCCTACTACAAGTTTTATGTTGGCGAGGGCGGCATGCGAGTACCGTTGATCATCGCGGGAAAGGCGCTACCGCTTAAAGGTGTGCTGAGTCACTCGTTTTCCTATGTCACCGATATTACCCCGACCATTCTCTCCTTTGCAGGCGTGTCGCCGCCGGGTGACCGCCACGGAGGACGTCCGATAGAGCCCATTACCGGACACGACATCAGGCCTTTGTTGCACAACCCCGCTGACAGAGTTTACGGGGCCGACGAATCGGTGGGCTATGAGCTCGCGGGGCACGCGGCGCTGTTCCAGGGGGACTATAAGATTGTTTTTAATCGCCCCCCGCTGGGGGATGGGCAGTGGCGCTTATTCAATATTGTTGAAGATCCGGGCGAGACCCATGACCTGGCGCAAGCGATGCCACAACTGCTACAGCGGATGCTTTCGGCCTATGACACCTATTCACGTGAGAACAAGGTTCTACCAATCCCACCCGGCTTCGATAATCTCAGGCAGTTGACTATCAACACCCTGCACGCTGGTGCGCGCACACCGGTATTGGTATTGCTGCTAACCCTACTGGTGTTACTGCCGTTCTATGTCTTTTACCGAAAAAATAAATCTCACTCATGAAAAAAGAGGATTAGTAATGAAAAAGTTGCTTACCGCCCTTACAGTATTAATCGCCCTGGTGGGTGTATTGCTATTGGCGCTGCCCACCATTTTGCACAAAAACGGGCTACATCCAGAGTACAGTGGCCCATCTGTCGATTTGCCCGGCAAACGCGCGCTGGTCATCACTACCAGCCATTCAGTGCTGGCAGCACCCGGGGAAACCGAGGGCAAGGCCACCGGCGTTTTTGGTTCGGAGATGACTCACCCCTATTACACTTTTCTGGACGGCGGCATGGAGGTAGACATAGCCAGTATCCAGGGTGGTGAGCTTCCCATCGATCCCAGTAGCTTCTACTTCATGGTCAAAACACCCGAGGACGAACGTTATCTTAATGATCCGGTTGCTCAGGCCAAGGTGAAAAACTCCATTCCAATCGCCGAGGTAGATATTGACCAGTACGACATCGTATTTATCTCGGGTGGCTGGGGTGCCGCCTACGATCTGGCGCAATCTCCAGCACTGGCGGCCAAAGTGAGCGAATCTTATTACGGCGACAAGGAGGCGGTTATCGGCGGCGTGTGCCACGGGGTTCTGGGGCTGGTCAGTGCCCGCGACCGCGACGGTAATTTACTCGTTGCCGGGCGTCGTATGACCGGGGTGACCGACAAACAAATACAGGAGCTCGGTATTGATTTAACACCCAAGCACCCGGAAACGGAACTACGCAAAGCGGGTGCCATCTTTGAGGGCCAGACGGCCTTCCTGGATTTCTTTGCCACTCATGTAACCGTTGATGACGAGCGGCGCTTCGTAACCGGGCAGAACCAGAATTCTGGACTGGAAACGGCACACACGATGATGGGAATCCTGAGTGAGCGCAATTAACGCTATCGGCTGACGACCGCAAACCAGAGTGATCGGGAGGTCACAGTAAATGAAAAAACTCAGCATGATAGACAAAGGTTTTCTGTTCCAGGAAAGCCGGGAAATGCCCATGCACGTGGGCGGTGTCAACCTGTATACGCTGCCCGATGGCGGCGACGAACAGGAATTCCTGCACAGCCTGGCCCGCAACATACGCGACGCCGATGTCCTGCTGCCCCCCTTTGGCGACCGCCTGAAGCTGGGGCGAATGGGCCTGGCGGGCAACGCTTACTGGGAGCCTGACCCGGCCATGGACATGGACTACCATGTGCGCCACTCGGCCCTGCCCCAACCTGGCCGCTACCGCGAACTGTTCAACCTGGCATCGCGCCTGCACAGCACCTTGCTGGAACGCAGCCGCCCCCTGTGGGAAATGCACCTGATTGAGGGGCTGCAAGATCGTCAGTTCGCCGTCTATACCAAGACCCACCATGCGGCGGTTGATGGCGCCCGCGGCGTTCATATCTCCCGCAGCATGCTCTCCAACGACCCGAACAATATGCTGGACGAATCGCCCTTTTCCCTGCAGTCCTGGGAGCGTTACAAGGATACGCTGCGCGCGGGCAAAAGGACCGAACACACCGATGAGGAGTTGCGCAATGTTGCCGACATGCTCAAGTCCACCTTCGACAGTAGCGCCAATTTCTATCGCGCCCTGAAAGGCTTTTCCCGGACCTTGCGCGGTCGCGGCGGCGACCTCGCCCTGTCCCACCTGCAGGTTCCCACCAGCTCACTGAACAGCTCCATAGATGGCGCCCGCCGTTTCGTCGCCCAGTCCTGGCCCTTTGCCCGTATTCGTGCAGTGGGTAAGGCCTTCGGGGGAACATTCAACGATGCGGTACTGGCCATGTGTGCCGGTGCACTGCGCCAGTATCTGCAAAATCACGCGGAGCTACCCGAGCAGTCCCTCAAGTCCATGGTGCCGGTCTCCCTGCGCCAGCCAGGCGATGTAGATTCGAGTAACGCAATTGCCATGATCAGCGCCGACCTCGCCACGAATCTCGCCGATCCCGCCGAGCGCATCCAGGCCATTATGGCTTCAGTGCAAGCGGGCAAGGCGTTTTTTGATGGCATGTCGCCAAAGGAGATCGAGCTGGTCAGCATGGCCATGCAGGCCCCCTCTGCCCTGCTGATGCCACTGGGGCTGATTTCGCGCCTGCCGCCGTACAACGTCGCCATCTCCAATGTGCCTGGCATCGGCGAGACCATGTACTGGAACGGAGCGCGTATGAACGGCTCCTACCCCATGTCCATCGTCATGGAAGGCATGGCCGTGAACATCACGCTGGTTACCTACGACCAGAACGTAGACTTTGGCATCATCGCCTGTCGTCGCTCTGTGCCACAGGTGCAGCGCCTGATCGATTATATGGAGGACGCACTGGCTGAGCTTGAAGAGGCGGCCGGGCTTTCCTCATCACCGAAACGCCCTACCACCCCCAAAAAGAAAAAAGCCACGCCCAGGCGAAAAACTACAGCAAAGCCCAGATCAAGCGCCAAGGCAGCGGTGAAAAAGAAAGCCAAAACCGTGCCAAAGACAAAAACCGCCCCCAAGGCAAACGCAAAGGCAAAAACAAATAAATTGTGAGATTAGGGACAGATGAATTTTATTGAAACGATCGCGTCACGCCAGAGTATCAGGCAGTTTACAAATCAAGATGTACCTCAAGAATTACTGGACGAGATATTAGAAACGGCCCTGCTCGCACCGAGTTCATCGAACACACAGCCTTATCGCATTGCAGTGGCTACGGGTGAGGTTTGCGAGGCCATACGTGGAGACTTAACCAAGAAGTTTCAGAAGGTCAATACACTCAATGGCTTGCCGTTACCTCTTAAAGTGGCCAAAGGCGTTCTCAGCGGAGCATTCCCGGATGGTGATATAAAACCGCAAACCACCTACCCACCCGAACTACACAAGCGCAGTGTAGACTGCGGCAGAGGACTCTACGAAAGCCTGGGAATCGAACGGCACGATCGTGACGCTCGCGATGCCCAGGCCCAACGCAATTTCGAGTTCTTTGATGCGCCGGTCGCCATCTTTGTTTTTATTCATAAAAAGATGGGACACTTAGGCGCCCTGGACGCCGGACTTTTTCTTCAATCCCTTATGCTTGCCGCTACCGACAAAGGCTTGGGGACATGCACACAGGGTTCTTTGGCGCTGTGGGGTAGTCCGGTTCGCAAGCGATTCGAGATTGAAAAAGATTACCACCTGATTTGCGGTCTTTCTTTGGGCTACCCGGATGAAAAACACGCGGCCAATCAATATCGGCCCAAGAAAAGAACGCTGGAAGAGCTTAAATCACCTTTAAAAAGCCCATAATAGAAAATTGGGGTCAGATTAAATTTAGATGTGTGAGGCATCGCCCCACACCCTAAAATTATGCCAACCAGGGCATATCTCAATTCCCATGGTTACTCCATTACATGCCTAGCTGTGCATTAACCTCGCATAGCGATCCAGGTGGTAGTCCATGCTGCCCAGTAGCGCCTCGATGCACAGCAGTCGCTTAAAATAGTGACCGACGCGAAGCTCATCGGTGGTGCCAATACCTCCGTGAATCTGCACCGCCTGCTCGCCCACAAACCTGGAGGCTTTAGTGGTCTTGACCTTGAGCGCAGAGGCAGCGCGTTGGGCTACTGACCCTCCCTCGGACTGGCCAAGCGCCGCCAGATATAACGCCGACCTGGATTGCTGATGGGCTATCCACATATCCACCATACGGAATTGCAGTGCCTGAAACTTGCCAATCGCAGTGCCGAACTGTTTGCGCGTTTTGGCATACTCGACAGTGTCGTGGGTCAGAATCTCCATGGCCCCGATGGCTTCTCCCGCGAAGGCCACCAGCGCCTCGTCGATGACCGATTCAATGGCAGCAATATTGGATGCGGGATCACCCAAACGGGCCGCCGCTGGCAACCGAACCTGGTCGAAATAAATATCCGCCGCGCGCAACCCATCGAGGGTACGGTAGCAACGCTTGCTGATGCCGGAACCGGCTGCATCCACCAGAAATACCTCGATGCCCTGTCGATGGCGCTCGCCACCGCTGCTGCGGGCAGTAACCAGCAGCTTATCCGCACTGGGGCCGTTCAACACCATCAGCTTGTCCCCGCTTAGCAGGTAGTCATCGCCATCGCGAAAGGCCTCGCAGCCAACGCAGGAGGGATCACCTCCCGCGCCGCGCTCGGTGTGCGCCAGCGCCAGCTGTAGATCACCCGAAATAAGCGAAGGGATAACGGCTTGCTTCTGCTCCTCATCACCCAATAATTCGACCAACCGGCCACCGAGAATCAGGCTGGCCACAAACGGTTCGGTGACCAAGGCCTGACCCAATGCTTCGGTGAGGGTAATGACATCAACCATACTGCCGCCAAACCCGCCACTTGCCTCGGCAAAGGGCACTGAGAGCCAACCCAGTTCGGCAAAGGTTTTCCAGTTTTTCTCACTGTAACCGAGTTCAGAGTCCGCCAGGGCGCGACGGGTTTCAAATTCGTAGTTCTGTTGCAGGAACTTCTCGACGCTGTCTTTGAGCATCTGCTGCTCTTCGGAGAGGGTAAAGTTCATCATCGTTATAAGCCCAGCACTGACTTGGCGAGAATATTCCGTTGCACTTCGCTGGAACCACCAGCAATGGTGACACCACGATTATCCAGGTAACGGGGCATAGCCGTCAGGGCATGATCTGGGCCAACGACATCGGCGCGATTACCAGGCACCATGGCTTCTGGCTGGAACACGAGGCTGTGCAAACCCGCTGCCTCTGTACCAAGTTTGTCGATGCCTTGCACCAGCTCTCCGCTGACAATTTTCACCAGGGAAGCCAGCAGTCCCGGTGAATGACCTTCCGACGCCGCTGAAATCAAGCGATTTTCGTTGAATTCTAGAATATCCATGTCGATCGCCAGCTCCGCCAGCTTGCGCCGGAATACCCTGTCATCGAGCAAGGCCTGGCCATCGGCTGTGGTTTCGTTGGCCGCACTGAGCCTGACCAGACCCAGGTTCTTGCGCAGCATCGGCGAAATGACCAAGGTGCCGCGTTCGAATTCCAGCAGGTATTTGGCCACCGTCCAGCCCTTGTTTTCTTCGCCCACACGATTGGCCTGGGGAACACGCACGTTATCTAAAAAAACGGTGTTCTGCTCGTGCACGCCGCTGAGACTGATAATCGGCTCAACGGTGATTCCCGGCGTCTGCATATCGATCAATAAAAAGGTGATGCCCTGCTGCGGCCGGCCTTCGCTGGATGTACGCACCAGGCAAAACATGTGGGTGGCCTCGTGTGCGTTGGAAGTCCAGATTTTCTGGCCGTTGACAATGTAGTCATCGCCATCGCTATCAGCCTCAACAACGGCGGATGTCGTCAGCGATGCCAGATCGGATCCGGCACCGGGCTCGGAGTAGCCCTGGCACCAGATATGCTCCCCGGAAAGTATCTTCGGCAGATAATAGTCTTTTTGCTCCTGGGAGCCATGGCCCATTAAGCAGGGGCCGCACATCATCAGGCTCTGCAGGTGCTCGGTGGGCGCATTGGCCTTGCAGGCCTCCTCCCGGAAGATGGTTTGCTGTATTTCATCCCAGCCGGGACCGCCGTATTCCTTAGGCCAGGAGGGCGCTGCCCAGCCGCGCTGATGCCGGACCTTTTGCCAGGCGATCGACTGTTCGACATCCGGAAAGCCGGTTTGCAGGCGACCGGCCTCGCGCATTTCATCGGTGAGATTTTTCTCGATGAAGCGTCGGACCTCTTCGCGGAAGGCCCGGTAGTGTTGTGAAGTTGCATCTTGCATGAATAGGATCTCCTGTCATTTTCTGCCATAGGGTACCGGCTGCTAACAAATATATTGCGCAGCTAATTTGACCAGATCACATACTCATCCTCTTTTTCCCACGACTGGTTTATTGTTTCGTCAATGCGGATCGGGCCTTCAAGCAGGGAGGGCCACAAGGGCTTGACCTTATCGTTCTGGTTGAACGCCTGCAGAATAGCCTGCAGTTCGTTAACTTTATCGGCTCGGGTGTCCGCCAAATTGACCTGCTCTGTGGGATCGTCCTTCATATTAAACAGCCAGTCATTTCTGAAAGGCTTTGCCTTGACCGGATTGACATGGTGCAATTTCCAGTCGCCGGCGATGACAGCCTGATAGCTGCCGGTATCCCAGAACAGGGTTTCATGGGGACGGCCTTTGATATTGCCGTTAACAAAGGGAAGTAGGTCGACACCATCTATTTTGCGCCCCGACGGCAACGGCGTTGCGGTGGCCGCTGCAACCGTCGCAAAAACATCCAGCTGCGCCACCGGCTTTTCGTACACAATACCCCTGGGAATGTTAGCTGGCCATTTCATAAAGAACGGGACATTAATTCCACCCTCGAAAAACGTGCTCTTCCAGCCCCGGTAGGGTTTATTGATATCCGGCAACCCCAGATATCCGGCACCCCCATTGTCGCTGGCGAAGATCACCAGGGTGTTCTCCTCCAAACCATTTTCCTTCAGGCTGTCCAGCACACGCCCCACGTTGCGGTCCAGTGACCGGATCATGCCGCCATAGACGCGCAGGGTGTGATCCTCGATATGCGACAGCGCTGCATAGTCTTCCGGCGTCGCCTGGAGCGGGCTGTGCGGGGCGTTGTAGGCCAGATACATAAAGAAAGGCCTGTTCTTATTCTGCTCAATCACCTTGACCGCTTCATCGGTGAGGTAGTCCGTCAGATAGCTCGCGGGTTCAAATCGCTTGCCGTCGTTGGCGGTCACATGGAAAGAGTAAGCCTTCCACTGGGTAATATCGACCGGATCAAAAGAGAGTTTGGCATTGACCACATCCGGGTGATCCTCCGGCAGATACACACTGCCCCCGCCCAGGATTCCCAGGAATTCGCCGAAACCGTGATCCCCGGGGCGCATACCCTCTTTGTCCCCAAGGTGCCACTTGCCCAGCATGACGGAGTGATAGCCGTTGTCGTTCAGCAGTTCCGCCAGGGTAATCTCATCATGGGGCAGCCCCTGTGCCCTGTAGTCAGGAACCTCATCCTCACGCTCCTCGAAGTAATGTGAAGGATAGGGATCATTCTTCCGCCTGCTGGCAGCCCATTTCATAAATATTGCCGGTGCCGGGGTGGAGACAAAGCCGATCCTGCTGGGATAGCGACCGGTCAGCAGTGCGGCTCTTGACGGCGCGCAGGTTGCGTTTGCGGCATAGCCATTGCTAAAACTCACCCCTTCGCGAGCGATGGAATCAATGTTCGGCGTGGGAACGCTGCCGTTGGCCACCCCACCCCCGCCGTAGGTCACATCATTGGCTCCCAAGTCATCCGCCAGAATCAGGATCACGTTGGGCGGCCGTTGCTGCGGTGATGTGTCAGCAGTTACGGGGCCCTTTTCCCAAACGACTTCCCGATTGGGGCCGATCGGATCGGTAATTTTTTGAATCACCCCGATATTTCCCAGAAGCATGTCCAGCATCGTATCCTTCAATGCCGGGGCGCCAATAATTGCTATGACCCCAACAGCCAACAATCCAATTAACCACTTTTGTTGTTTCATCTCCCTACCTCGAACCTCTTTTATCCGTCGCTGCAGGGGTTGCTGCACGGGTCACATCCCCCGTGTCCTCCCATGAGTTTGCATAGATAACGATTTATTCCGCCTTCGCCGTTTGCATGTTTTTTAGACTTTCTCGACATCAAGATGCTATCGATGAGGGCTGTTAGTGCCAGAAGAAAGAGGCCAAGCACCAATCGCAAGTCACCCAGATAGAGTTTCGGCTCTATAGGAAATGCGATATTTTTATCTAGCGCCGCTGCTTTGAAATCATGCTTCCCTGAAAACGCAGGGTTAGCTGACGATCTCAAGAAATGTGCGGCGACTGCGATAGCGAAATAAGGCATTCGTATCCCACTGTTCAGCGCCTTCAATCCCCGCCAGGTCCATGGTCCTGAACACTGCTGGTCCCATCACGGCAGGGTGAGAGGCACGAGCGAGTAAGGCGGGAAACATATGCTCCATATACCTTGCCATCAATTGTTCGGCGTCTGCGCCGGGCTCTGCACCCTCAACCCGGGGAGGGTTTTCGTTATAATCGACATTGTTAACCATCAGGAACTGTCGGCCAGAGTCCTCTCTGCCAAACTGTTCAATCATTGCAATCTCTTCGGGGTCATTGCCGGCAGCCGTCAGTGCTGCGACGAATTCCTCGACCTCAATATCACTTAAAGGCCCTCCATATCCGTGTACCAGGCAAAAAAGGACAGGTAAATCAGCGCGGAGGTTAGCCAGATTTTTAGTCGAGTTGACATAATGTATTCCTTTTCTTTAAAAAGAGATGGCATGAGTTAGTCTAAGCGTTCCAGCCACAGGGTGGCGACGTAATCCTTGACCTCGAGGGCCAGGTTCGAAGAAAAAAGTCCATACAGCTATCCAACTCAGGCCGCGACAATCCCCGCCAGACGGCTGCGGATGATCTCCTCGGCATCGGTCACAATGTTACTGACCAGCTCCTCACAGCTGGGAATGTCATTGATCAGGCCACCGCACATTCCCACCGTCACCATGCCGGCCTCAATATCACCAGTACTCCAGGCCTTATCCTGGGCGGCACCGGACACCAGGTGATGTACCTGGCCGAAGTCGCCACCGGCTGCCTCGATCGCGGCAACCTCATCCGCCACCCCATTGCGGTAGACCCGAGCCGTGTTGTTGAAGCTGCGGAAGATCACGCGGGTCTGGTTTTCATCCATCTCGACCACTTTTTGCTTGATGTTCTCATGTACAGGCGCTTCCTGGGTCACCAGAAAGCGGGTGCCCATATTGATACCTTCACAACCCAGGGCCAGGGCTGCAACCAGGCCTCTACCATCTGCGATGCCACCGGATGCGACCACAGGAATTTTGAGCGCCTGGGTTGCCGCGGGAAACAGTATCAGGCCGCCCACGTCCTGCTCGCCCGGGTGGCCTGCGCACTCAAAGCCATCGATGCTAACCACATCGACGCCGATACGTTCAGCCTTCAGGGCATGACGCACGGTCACGCATTTGTGAATCACTTTAATGCCCGCGGCCTTGAACCGTTCCATAAACGGCTCAGGGCTGCGGCCGGCTGTCTCCACGATTTTCACGCCGCTCTTGATGATCACGTCTACATAATCGTCGTAGTTGATCTCAGTCGCCACCACGCCCACGGTGAGGTTGACGCCGAATGGCTTGTCGGTAAGCGACTGGCAGCGGGCAATCTCTGCCTCTAAACCCTCGGGTGTGGGCTGGGTCAGTGCGGTCATCACGCCGAGAGCGCCGGCATTTGATGCGGCCGCCGCCAAATCCGCCGTGCCGACCCGCATCATGCCGCCGCAGATGATTGGCGTTTCGATACCCAACAGTTCGGTTAATCTGGTCTTCATTCTTTCTAACACTCCTCTGTGTTTAATTTTCTGTGTTCAATTTAAGGTCAGTCTATTGCCTCTTCGGGCGCTCCAGCTGTCGCTGAATCTCACGGGCAAACAACCACAGGCGGTCCTGCCCCCAGAGGGCTAATAGCTGTTCGCCCTGCCCGTCCAGCAGGCGAAAGCTGGGCACGCCCCAGAGACCGGCGTCGTACATGGCCTGGCGGTTTTGCTCCAGGATATCCTCCCAGCCCGATTCTCCGAGGTGCTGCTGCGCCTCATTCCAGTCCAGGCCGGCGGCTTCCACCACCTTGCGCAAACCCTGATCATCGGTTGGTATTCACCCCCTGGGCAAAGGCAGCACTGAGGAAACTGGAGAGCAGTTCATTACCTCGGCCCTGTCTGGCAGGCCCAGGGATAGATTGAGTAACAGCGACGCACAGGGCTCGCCGATGGGGTCATAGATATTGCCAAAGGGTACGCCCGCCTCCTGGGCCTCGCGCTGCACATCGGAGAAGATGTACATACCCTTTTCCGGGGTCGCAGGCACACCGCGCATCACCATGGGCAGCACCGGGCGCACCACCAGCTTTACGCCGGTATCCCGCGCCAGTTGCAGGGCGCGATCAAAAACAATCGAGGTATAGGGGCTGCGCAGGGAGGGGTAGACCTCCAGAGTCAGGCTGCCGTCATCTTTAAGCGGCCCCGCTTCCACGCGGAGGACGCGGCACCAGTAGTTCTTTCCCCTGCTCGCGATCAGCGCCCAACCCGGCCAGGCGCTTCTCCAGGTGATACAGGCGATCAACGCCCCAGTACCACTCCTTGCCATAGTGGAACATCGCACCGGAGTAATGTTTGAGTTCACTGCGGCGGGCGGTTCCTGCATCCAGGCGAGCCTCCCGCTCGCTGTCGCTGGCGCAGCCCAGGCTATCAGCCAGGCCCTGCAAGCGAGCTCGATCACCGGACCACAGCGCATCGCCCACCTGGGTCGCACAGGCGACAAAGCTCTCACTATCCTGAGCCGCCAGCACGGCTGTCGCCAGCTCTACCAGCGAGGAATCCAGTGGTTCCGGGTGTTCGGGAAATTGCAGACCGTATTCCGGCGCCACATGGAAGGCATCATAGCGTGACAGTTGCAACAACAGATCCGGCTCGGGCGAGTTCTTGCCCTGGGGGCCACGCACCAGGTGGCAGACCAACTCGATATCGTAACGCTCACAGAACTGCTGCAGCATCTGGGCGGCCAGGTGGCTGTAGCCATCTTCCACCTGGTGAAAGTACTCCACCACATGGGGGTCACCAGCCTTACGGCGCGCCCGCTCTGTTTTTACCCGCTGCTTTTGCAGTCGCTCCGGCCTGCAGACCCGACGCAAGATAGCAGACGTCAGCCAACGTAGCAGCGGATTCGGGTCCATGCCGGCTAGACCACCCTGATCGTTGAATTGCTCTGCCATGGTTTTCCTCGGTACTAATTCGGCCAGTATATGTACTCGTCGCCTTCTTCGAAGGGCTCAGCTTTGGTTTTGTCGATTGTCACAACTGCCTCCACCGCTGAGGGATACAGAGGCTCCCGGGCACTGCGCTGATGGGCATTGAGCAGCGCCATCAATTCAGCGAGTCTTTTCGGGGTGCGATGAGGCGAGATTATTTTGCTCAGACGGGTCCACCGCCAGGTTATACAACCACGGTGCAGCATCCGGCCGTTCGGCAACCTGGAGCTTCCAATCTCCGTGGCGCACAGCCCGGTAGTGTCCACTCTGCCAGAACAGGGTCTCGCGATCCCAGTCTTGCGCGCCCTCAGTTGTAGCCAGCGGCAACAGATTCCGCCCGTCAATGTCGACACCCTCTGCGGTTGACGCTTGTGCCGCCGCTGCCAGCGTCGGCATCATGTCGATGTGCGCTACCGGCTCCTCAGAGATTGTTCCTGCTTTTATTTGTGCGGGCCATTTCATAAACAGCGGCACGCGAAGGCCGCCTTCGAAATTGGTCATCTTCCAGCCACGCAGAGGCTGGTTAACCCCGGGCAAACCGATGTAGTCCGCTCCGCCGTTGTCGCTGGTGAATACGACCATGGTGTTGTCCGCCAGCCCCTCCTCTTCCAGCACCGCGTTGATCCTGCCCACGCTGCGGTCAATAGCACGCATCATGGCAGCATAGACTCGCAGTCGATGCGGCTGTATATCACCTACTGCCTCATAATCTTCGCGCGTTGCCTGCAAGGGGGTATGGACCCCCCAGTGTGCCAGGTAGAGAAAAAACGGCCGGTTCCTGTTGGCCTTGATGATCTCAATCGACTCATCGGTCCAGTAATCAGTGAGATAGCCGCCGGGTTCGAAGCGATCTTCATCGCCCGAGTTAAAGCTGTTGGCAAAGCCCAGCTTCGCCCAGAGGAACTGGTCCAAGCCGTCAAAATCCAGCCTGGCATTCACCACCTTGGGGTCGTCTTCGGGAAGATAGAGGCCATCAGCCATCAGCAGACTCTGATTAAAACCCTGCTCATGTGGCGCCATACCGCCCGTGCGCCCGAGGTGCCATTTACCAATATGGAATGTCTGGTAGCCCCGGTCTCGCAGCACTTCGGCAACCGTCACTTCCTCGGCCGGTAGGCCCTGCTCCTCGTAGGGCGGCTTCATCTCATCTATCTCCGGATAGTAAATACCGGAGGGTCCTCCACGCCCCATGCTGGCGGTGATGCGCATTCCTATAGGCGCCATGCCGGAAGGCATGGGCGTGAACGCGAAGCCGGTTCGGGTAGGATAACGCCCGGTCATCAGCATTGCCCGCGAGACCGCACAGGTGGCCGCACCGGAATAGGACTGGGAGAATACTGCACCCTCCGCCGCCAGTTGATCAATATGGGGAGTCTTTACGCGCCCACCCGCCAGGCCCCCGCCAAACGTGGAAATATCGTTATAACCCAGGTCGTCGGCAACAATGAGAATAATATTGGGCGGGCGTTCACCGGGCTCGCTGCTGGCATGGGCAGGGCCCTCGCTCCAGGGAAGATCACGGGGTGGCCCCACTTCGTATTCCATGGCTGACTTGATTTTCACCAGTGCCAGCATCAGGGGAATCTGGTTCATGTAGGCCAACCCCGCCAACAACAGGACCAGAACTACGCCGATAATGGAAACTTTCTTCATCATGATTTACCCCAATCGGCTTACGCAGCCTTGAAGGTCCCTCCACAACAAAAGGCGATTGCTCTGGAGTGATTGGCCTGAGGCCCCCTTTAAGACTAACGCCACAGGACTTTGCCGGTACGGTGTTATAAAAAAAAGGCATAGGCCAGAAGCGCTATGCCCAAAAAGGTAAGAGCTTCCGTATTAGCACGGTGCCCCGTCCCTGGATCTCCTAGAAGTCATACCGCAAGGTGGCACCGTAGGTCCTGGGCGGCGCCAGGAAATACGCGGTCATGCCGTTGAATGCCTGGGTATCCACTGTTTGGTCCGCGTAGTGGTCGTCGGTCAGGTTCTTGCCCCAGACGGAGACATTCCAATTGTCGTTTCTCCAGCCGATCTTTGCGTTCAACGCTCCCGATCATCGAAATCTTTGGCTCCAAATTTTCCGCGTTGCCGCCGTTGGTGGCGTGATCATCCATGTAAGCGTAATCAGCGCGGATGTAGACACCGCCGTCAGCCAGTGGAAAGACCAGAGTAGCGCTCAGGTTGGCGCTGTATTCCGCAGTGAAAGGGAGGTCCTGGCCTTTTCTCGGACCTTCGGTAATCTCGTACTTATGCATGTACAAGAGACCGGCGGTGAGCGTCAGGTTAGGCAAGGGAGCAGCATCCATTTGCAGATCCAGGCCGGATACTTCAACCTTGCCGTCGTTGCTGACGAAGGTGCCGATGCCAGTGGGCAGCTGGTCCTGGAACTGGAAGTCATTGACCTCCGTGTAGAAGCCCGCGGCGTTGACGCGAAGGGTAGAGTCGAAAAGGGTGGATTTCACGCCCAGCTCGTAGCTGGTGGTATCTTCGTCATCGAACTCGCGCTCCTCGGGAGTGCCGTTCACCCCGTTGAAGTTACCGGATTTGCTCCCCGTGGAGGCGCTGGCGTAAACCATACTGTCGTCGCCCACGTCGTAGGCAATTTTGGCCAGCCAATCCACGTGTTGGCTGCTTCGATCGAGCTTCGCGTCAATCGGTGTGGAGAAGGAGTTGAGCAGGGCCAGGGTTGGCGCCAATGGCGCCGTCGAAAACGTCTCGCTGAAAAGCTTGGCCTTTCTCTGCTCGTCGTTCCAGCGCAGTCCGCCGGTCAGGTGCCAGCGCTCGCCCAGGTGCCAGATTGCCTGGCCGAACGCGGCGATGGTCTCATTGTCCCAGCGATTCTGATACTGCAAGTAGTCGCCGGGTTGCACGATGAAGCCGATAGTCGGAAACGGAAAGGGCAGGTCCTGCTGGTCGGCGATGGTAATGAAATCTTCACCGACGGTGACTGTGCGGCTCTTGTCGCCACGCTGAGTAGTCTGTTCGTAGTAGAACAAGCCCACCATGTAGTCGATGTTGTCACCAAAGGAGGAATCCAGGCGCAACTCCTGTGAGAAGCTGTCTCCCGAATTGTGTTCGTTAGTTTGATATAACTGGTCCAGCTGCGAACGGTCGATGTCGACACTGACCTTATAATCGTAGTCGTTCCAGGAGGTGATAGATATGATTGAACCCCAGTCGAGATCGTAATCGACCTGCAACCATGCGAGATCGGAGTCCATGCTGAAGGCGTCCTGAAAGTTAGTGGCAATTTTGTGATCGTAGGGATCGTTCTTGATCCGGCTGGAAGCCCTGCTTGATCAGCTCCTCGGTTACCGACTCGTTTTGTGTGGCGTCAGCGCCACAGCATTTCACATCGCGATCTACATGGGCGTAGCCGAGTAGCATGCTGAGCTGCTCGTTCGGTTCCCACAGCAACTTGCCCTGGATGTTCCAATCATCGGCATCGTTCAGGTCGTCGACACCGGCATTATCGTAATAACCGTCGCGCTGGTGGATATTGCCTGACAACCGATAGGCGAGGGTATCGCTCATAGGGCCCGAGGCGGTAGCGGTCAGTTGCCCCATGCTGTAGTCGCCTGCAGAGGCCTCCACGTAGCCCTCGAATTCCTCCAGGTTGGGCCGCTTGGTGATCACGCTGATGGCGCCAGCGTTGGCATTCTTGCCGTACAGTGTACCCTGCGGACCCTGCAAGACTTCTATGCGCTCTATGTCGGTGAGATCAGATGTGCCCAGGCCGGAACGACCCATGAATACCCCGTCCATGAAAAACCCCACGGAGGGCTCCAGGGCCGGATCGGACTGCGACGTACCGATCCCCCGGATTGTCAGTCGGGTCGTAAAGGGGCTGGAATTGGAATTCGCATTCAAGCTGGGGGTCATGATGGCCAGGTCGCTGGAGTTGTTGATACCGGCTTCCTGGATGGTATCCGAGCTGAAGGCGGTAACGGCCACCGGTACATCCTGAAGGCTCTCCGAGCGCTTCTGGGCAGTCACGATTACCTCTTCCAGGGCGCCCGTCTGGGCATATGTGTTTGGCAGCATACCCATTGCTGTTATGCCAACCGCCATTTTTATCGCTACGGACAAACGGTTCGAAAAAAAATTTCTTTGTGGCATCGCGCATAGCTATTTCCTCTTATTTATCACGCTTTAATTCAAGTTCGATCTATTATTTAGCTGCCCGCACATAGTGGCGCCTTAAGTGTCAGTATATTAACTATACATAGTGGCACTGGTAGTGTCAATATGTAACTAATAAATACGACGACTCGTAATGGCCCTGTCTCACATAGCCATGTTTGACCGCAGAGGGCGTATTCGTGGAAATAAGGTTGGGAAACACCTCAAATTCGGCGAACTCGTCATTGGGCGAGAGCCAGGGGTGGGCTTCTGAATTGCCCTTGGTCTGGTGAATTTCGGTTAACGGCTCGTTTGCGTTCTGGCGTTCTGCATACCGGGCGTCCATCGGGCCACCCAGATACTTGTTTGGCGAATACATCCAGCCATCGGACAGATTACCGTTATGCGGTATAGCGAAGGTATCGATTCCCCCATCACGATTTGATTCCAGATAGGTCCAGAGATCCTCTGGCATATGTGAATCGAAAGACGAGAAAGGCACTTCAGGCGGCTTGTCCCTGAAGAACACATTGCGATGCATGTTCACGTGCAAATACCGGGTCAGTCTCGGATGCAAATCAACACACTGGGCGGTAGAAGTACTCATGCCCAGTGAAAGCACATTTCTTGATTTCTACGAGACGACCCTTGGCTTGCCACGCGCTGAAGGTCATCCTTGTGCGGTTCGCTGCGGTGTGAGTCTTCTCACCTGCGTGGTCACTGATCCTGATCAATTGCCATCCGAGCCGGTGAGTGCCGATATCGATACGCTGCAGATGAGAGGCCTTCGCTACATCACGATACAGGTGATAAATGTAGATGCTGTCTGCGCCAGTTTGCAGTCTGCCGGAGCCTGTATCGCACTCGCACCCGTGACCCTTGGGGAGACAGCCCGAATCGCTTTTATACGGGATCCGGTGGGTAACTACATTGAGCTTTCGCAGCGCGCCTCGCTGACGGGAGCTCTGCGAAAGTGAAGTCGACCGGCCTGCAAATGCCAGGTGTAAATCGGCGCGGTGTTTTGACCCGCTTTCGGCGCCGGTTTGCCTCCTATGTGTTTGATTTCATTTGCAAGAGGTGGGTCAAATTTCGGTGCCGATCTACACCCAGAACGATTGAACGAGCCAGCCTGTAACGAATGGCGGGACAATGCCACATCCGAAGTGGCGGTGACTGAAAAGAATTACTGGCCCAGGGAATACCAGGTGCCCCGTCCGCCGCCATGCCGGCTCAGGTGTCCGGCTTTCGTGAGCGCCTTAATATGATCCTTGATGGTATTCCGATTACTTCCAGTCGCTGCGGATGCTTCAGCTACCGTCAACCTTCCCCGCTCCCGACAGATTTCCAGCAACTGCTGTGACAATTCGGGCAAGTTCCCAAGGATCAAACGCTCCCGTCGAATCTTCCGCTCCAGGCTATCTTTTTGTGCCACCAGCGAGCGCAGGAAAAAAATCAGCCACGGCTGCCAATCGGGGCTATCACTGCGGATGGTCACCTGGGTCTGTCGCAGTGCAAGGTAGTACTGCTCCTTACTCTGCTCAATGACGCTTTCCAGGGAACTGTAGGGCACATACGCATAACCGGCCCGGAGTAACAGCAACGTGGTAAGGACTCGGGACAGGCGACCGTTGCCGTCCTGGAAGGGATGAATTTCCAGAAACACCACGACAAAAATGGCGATCACCACCAGAGGGTGAAGATCACCTTTCTCCAGGCTTGATCGCGCCCAATCGACCAACTCCTCCATCAGCCGCGAAGTATCGAAAGGTGTGGCGGTCCTGAATACCACCCCCAGGCTCTCTCCCTCCGGACCAAAGGCCTCGACGTGGTTATCCAACGTCTTGTACTCGCCGCAATGGCGTTGATCTTTCGATGAATACTTCAGCAGGTCCCGGTGGAGATGCTTGATATGGTTTTCAGTCAGCGTGATTTCGGACCAACTGGCGAAGACCAGTTCCATCACTTCGGCATATCCCGCGACCTCCTCCTCGTCGCGGGAGGCAAAATCCTTGATATTTAGATTAGCCAGCACACGCTCTACCTCCACGTCCGTCAACCTGGCACCCTCGATTCGGGTGGAGGAGCCGATACTTGCAATGGTGGCTACCCGGCGCAGGGAAGTCAGTTGTTCGGGTGCAATACGCCCAATGGCCGCCCATGCGCCTTTGAACTCATCGATCGCGGCGATGAGATTCAGCAACTCTGGCGTAATGATCAAGGTGTCTGTGTGCACGCAACCATCCATTTATCCATCCATTTCCACCCAATTAGACTGACACAACAACCTCCATTTGTACATCCAATTCCATCCAATTTAATACCCCGGACTGGGCGAGTTTGCTGGGAGGGGAAGAGGGTAAGACGGCCGACGCCCACGTCACTACAAAGCGAAAGCGGGTAGTGACGTGGGCAGCGCGATTATTAACGACAGCGTTTGTAGCATTTAGGAAGGATTGTGTTTTTGGCCTGTTTCCAGTGGAACCACTCCATCAGGCACCGGATTTAGCGGGTATGTAGGGCCAAATTCGCCCCCAGGGCTACTAAATCGTGATTCACACCCGGATGATGATAATAAAATAACCAGGCGTCCAACAAAAACCACCCCAGGTTCCGGTCGAATTCTCTGTGACACCCGTATTACGGGTTCGTATAGTAGACCCACTAGACGCTGCCACTGCGGAAAAGTGGTAAGGAAGACCCCTCCTTGCGCAAGCGAACGGGGTAGGCAGAGTCCGGATGTTTTGGAATCTGCTGAACGCGTCACTCAGGGCCATTTTGACGCAACGGTCAGTGATGACCGGGTCCATCTTCAAACCATCGCGGTGCCGCTTCGTCTGGGTACCGCACCTTCAAATCTCTCCCGCTTGTTACGGGGATCTGTTCCATAACCGCTGTTGATGTCCGGGCACTATGTGCCCTGGCTAATTCGACAGTCTCTTCAACCACGCAAACACACTGGCGGTCAGTGCGTTCTGCTTTTTCTAAAACGGAGGTAAATCCACCCCAGCCTAAGGCTGGATGACCGTTGGTTTGCACGGGCCAGTTTTCATTCGAAAACACACCGTGTTGTCTATGGCCAGACACATTCAGGTCAACCGGGATTGGTGTCCCGTGATCGTACCGCTAGTCGGACCTGCGCAGCATTGTTGCCAGGTGATCAGAAACACTCACCGAAGGAAACAACACTATGAGAGACCTGAACTACCAACTGAAACTTTTGTGCAAACACAGCCATGAAGGCAGCTTCGAAACCCGGGTGGGCCGGGAGCGCCAACTGAGCGCCATCGCCAACCAGTTACACGACCTGGGCTTCAGGCAATTGAAGGCCACCTCCCTCAAACAAAAGCACGTCCAGACCCTGGTGGACCTGTGGCTGAAACAAGACCTCTCCCCCGGCACCATCAAGAACCGGATGAGCTGTTTACGCTGGTGGGCCGAGAAGGTTAACAAGCGGGCCGTGGTGGCCGGCAGTAACGATTTCTATGGGATACCGGACCGGCAGTTTGTGTCCGACCAGAGCAAGGCGAAAGACCTGGCAGAGGAACAACTCGCCCGGGTCAAGGATGAACACGTAAGAATGAGCCTGCGCCTGCAACAGGCCTTTGGGCTCAGAAGAGAGGAAGCCCTCAAGATCCAGCCCCGCTGGGCAGACCGGGGCAAGCACCTGCACCTCAAGGCCAGCTGGACCAAGGGTGGACGGGAACGCACCGTACCCATCCGCACCCAGGAGCAGCGCGCCCTGCTGGAAGAGGCCAAGCGACTGGCCGGTCTGGGCTCCCTGATTCCCGGGGGCCGGCAATACATCGAGCAACTCAGAATCTACGAACGCCACACCGCCAATGCCGGCTTATCGAAAATGCACGGCCTGCGCCACGCCTACGCACAGCAGCGTTACCGGGAACTCACCGGCTGGCCATCGCCCCATGCGGGCGGGCCATCCAAGGGAAAACTCAGCGAGGCTCAAAGACAAAGGGATCAGCAGGCCCGCCTGGCGATCAGCAAAGAGCTGGGTCATGTCAGGGAACAGATAACCGCCGTGTATCTGGGCCGGTAATACCGCATGCAGCGAAATTCGACCCATCGCCCCCGCACCCCCGCATTGGAGCCCCCCACCATCCGGGGCCTCAATGAGGCACAGGCCGCGGCCTATGTTGGACTGGGCGTCACCCTGTTTCGAGAGATCGGCCCACCCCCCATCCGCGTGCGCCACCGCAACATCTGGGACCGACTTGACCTGGACGCCTGGCTTGACGACTATAAACGTCGAGGGCGGGCCAAGGAGGAAAATCTATGGCCCGAGAAAGAGGACTCTACCAGCGTAAGGACTCGCCCTACTGGTGGATCGACGTCGTCCTGCCGGACGGACGCCGAGTATGCCAGAGCACTAGGCTTAAAGACCGAGACGCTGCCACCGAGTTCCTGATCCGCCTCAAGGCAGACGCATACGATGCACAACAAAAACCACTGCAGCCCGATCGCAGTTGGAAGGAGGCCGTGCTGCGCTACGTCGGTGAACTGGATAACCCCAGCCGCCTCGTATCCAGTCGCGACCACCTGCGGCAACTGGACCCCTTTCTCTGTGAGCTCATGCTCAATGAGATATCGATGGAGTCCCTGCAGCCGTTTATCCGCCATCGCAAGGACGTTGAGGGCGTAACCAATGCCACGGTAAACCGGGCGCTGGAGATTGTGCGCCGTATTCTGCACCTGGCCCGGGATGAGTGGGGGTGGCTGGAACGCTTTCCCCGCATCCGGATGTTGAGTGAACCGAGGCGCCGTGTGCGCTTTCTCTCACGCCAGGAAGCCGATGCTCTGCTGGAGGCACTGTCGGCGCATTTGCGCCCGGTGGTGTCGTTTGGACTGGCAACAGGTTGCCGCATGGGCGAAATCCTGAACCTGGAATGGCACCGGGTGGATTTTGACCGTCGTGTGGCCTGGCTGGACCACGGCACCACCAAAAACGGCGAGGGACGTGGCATCCCCCTGAACAACGATGCCATTCTCGCCCTCAGGGCGGTCGAGGGAGATCACGGCCGCTGGTGTTTTACGTACCAGGGCAAGCGCATGGAGCGCGTGGGCTCTGGCTGGAAACGTGCCCTCAGGCGGGCCGGGATCACGGCATTTCGATTCCATGATCTGCGCCACACCTGGGCCAGTTGGCATGTCACCAACGGCACGTCGTTACAGGAGCTGATGGAACTGGGCGGCTGGAAGTCGTATGAGATGGTGTTGCGCTATGCGCACCTGGCACCGGATCATCTGAGTCACGCCGCGGCGCGCATAGAGCGAACGTGGAAAATCGTAGAGCAAAACTCTACGAAAACCCTACGTTAGGCTCTTGAAGAAGATGGACGCGAATGCGTAAGTCTTTGATTTGATTGGCGCGCCTGGCACGATTCGAACGTGCGACCGCCTGGTTCGTAGCCAGGTACTCTATCCAGCTGAGCTACAGGCGCGTTGAGGGGCGCTACTATAAGGATGTAGGCATAGTGAGTCAATAGTCAGGTCAGTCCCCCAGCCAGCTTTCCAGGTACGGCATCAACTCCGATAACAGGGGCTCCACAACATTGGCCTGCACCTCCGCCAGCACCGATTCCACGGTCCAGACGCTGTAGTCCTCACTGATAAGCGGCTGGTTGTCGTCATAGTTGACGTCGAGCACGATGGCCTTGAAGTCACCGTCACCATTGCTCCAGGGCGACCAGGGCCGCTGGCTGCCGCCGTTGGGGTTCCCCTGGCGAATGAAACTGCCCCAGTAATCCACCAGCACGCCGGATATGGCCTCACGGCTGGCGGCGTTGTCTTCCGTGAACAGCAGGTCTTTGTATTCATCGATTAAAAAGGTATCCCAATTGCCGAACATGAACGGCATCTCGGAGCCGTGATGTGCGCCTGCGGTTGCACCAAAATTCAGGGGAAGAGGGCTGTCGCCGTTGGCGTTAGGTGAGCCCCAGTTAAACCGGTAGACATAGATGTCCGGGTAGTCATCCAGGGCCCGCAACCGGGTGGCGATACTGTCGGCGGAGCCCACCCGCCACAGGTCGCTTACATAACGGCCGACCAATGCACGCAACTCGTCACTGGCGTCGGGCATCACATTGTAGCCGAGCGGGTTGGTGTAAAGCTTGAACTCGTCCTTGTTGGTGCCGATCAGCAGGGGCACCTTGCCGGGGAACTCACCACTGGTGAACAGCTCGTAACCGGCAGCCGGGATAACATGGCCATCGCCAAAAATGGCCGGTGTGCCGGGGTTGTTGCTGATAATTTCCTGGGCGCTCTTGCTGCGCAGGTAAGCCGCCATTTCAGCGTCTGTCTGCGGGCGGTCGGTAACACCTTCCAGGACCATCAACTCATCGACCAGCCTGGCTGCTGCATTGGCCGCACTTTCGGTGCTGGTAACGCTACCCCCGGCGCTCTGCACAATGGCCTTCTGGAACAGGCCGCTCGCCTGCTGGCTCAGCATCAGGGAGAGAATGTCGGCGCCACCGGCAGACTCGCCATCGGCGGTCACGTTGGCCGGGTCGCCGCCAAATACGCTGATATTCTGCTGTACCCATTGCAGGGCGGCGATGAGATCCAGGGTACCGAAGTTGCCCGAATTGTCATTGCTGTCGCCATCCTGCAGGGGCGCGTAGTACAGCCAGCCCAGGGGGCCCAGCCGGTACTGGACGGTCACCACCACGATATTTGCCTGGGCGGCCAGTCTCGCGCCGTTGTAAACCGGCCAGTTGGTCGCGCCCGAGTTGTTGCCACCGCCGTGTATCCACACCATCACCGGCAGGTCCCTCTCCTGGCTGCGGGGGCGCCAGACGTTGAGATACAGGCAATCTTCCTCGCCAACGTATCGGCCAAAAAAATTGAATTGCGGGCACTCTGGCGGCAAAGCCTGTGCCGCCAGGGTATCCGTCCAGGGGGCCACCGCCCGGGGCGCCTTCCAGCGCAACTCGCCCACCGGCGCCGCTGCGTAGGGCACTCCCAGCCATTCCCAGGTATCGGCGCGATCGGAGGCCTGGCCCAGGATCGGGCCGCTGGTTACCGCGACCGACTCCTCCAGCGGCGCCAGTGCAGGACCCACCACGGGAGGATAATTGTCGCCGTTGGAGCAGGCGGCCAGCAGAGCGGCCGCAAGGAGTAAGGTCAAGCGTATCGACATGGGGAGGTTCCAGAATGCGTGTCTAGTGGATGAACGGTTAAGCGCCAACGGGATTGTTTATACCTTGGCGTATCACGCCGATCAAGGCGCTGCCCTGAAAAGGCAGCGACCGTGATCACGGGTATCGCTGCTCATACCACTGCAGCGGACAGACGGATGTTCAGGACGGGTGCCGCAGCACTCCGCCAGCGACCGCACCGCGGTGAGGTGTATCCAGCAGCACCCCCGGATTCATCATGCCGTTGGGGTCCAGGGCCTGGCGGGCGCCGGCAAAGGCCTGGCGAAACAGCGGCGGCACCTGCTGGTCATAGCCCATGGGGCGATGATCGCGTCCCACCGCGTGGTGATGGGTCACCGTGCCCCCCAGGCTGGTGACGGCCTCGTTGGCTGCCAGCTTGATCGTGCGCCACCGGTCGAGCATGGACGCCATGTCGCCGGTTTTGCTGCCCATGCAGTAGAAGGTGAAATAGGGCGCGGGGCCGTCCGGGTAGACGTGGGTAAAACGGCAACTGAGCATCGGCTCGGCCCCGCTCACTTCCCGCAGCACCTTGCCCACCTGATCACGCACGCCGGCATAGAATGCCTCAAAGCGGTCCCAGGTGATGGCTGTCTCAAAGGTGTCCAGGATAAGTCCCGCCGGAGTCAGGTAATTGCGGTAGTAGGGCGCCCGCAGGAACTGGTTGCGCCAGTCACCCGCCGCGCCCTTGCGGTGTTCGCCCTCCCCCTCTTTTGCCACCGAGGGTGGCGCCATGGAGCGATCGACGCTGTCCTGGTCCCAGCGGCCGCCGTGATCCGCCACCAGCTCCAGGGCGCGGGCCATCCAGGCCTGCAGCGGGTGATCCGCGGACTCGAACGCCAGCACCAGCAGGGCCGTGTTGCCGTCCCCTACCCCGTTCACCATGGCTTCCAGCGGGTCCAGCAGGCGGCAGTTACTGGGAAACAGGCCCGCCTGGCTGATGGCCCGCACAGCGGCAGCGGCCTGGGGCATACCGGCAAAGGTCACACTGGCGGATGCGCGAAACCGCGGCCGGTCCTGCAGGCGCATCCAGGCGCGGGTGATAAAGCCGAGCGTACCCTCGGAGCCGATCATCATGCGGTCCGGGGACGGGCCGGCGCCGGAGCCCGGCAGGCGCCGGCTTTCCATCGCGCCCTGCGGCGTCAGCATGCGCACGTTTTCGACAAAGTCGTCGATGTGGGTGTAGTTACTGGCGAAGTGACCGCCGGCGCGGGTGGCGATCCAGCCGCCCAGGGTTGAAAACTCGAAGCTCTGGGGGTAGTGGCGCAGGGTCAGGTCGTGGGGCTTGAGTGCCGCCTCCAGCTCCGGGCCCAGGGCGCCGCCCTCGATCAGTGCCGCCCGGCTGCTCTTGTCCACTTCCAGCACCCGGTTGAGGTACTGCAGGTCAACGCTGATAACCGCGCCATAGTCACCGCCGACATCCGGCTCCACACCACCACAGACACTGGTGCCACCGCCGAAGGGAATCAGCGCCGCGCCACTGCCGGCGGCGAATTCCATCAGGGCGTCGATGTCCTCTTCGTTGCGGGGAAAGGCCACCCAGTCCGGCGGATGGGGCATACTGCGCTGCTGCATCCGCACCAGGTCGGCAAAGGACTTGCCGTAGCCGTGGGTAATGCGGTCATAGGGTGTCGAGGACATGATCGACGCCAGTGTCCCGGGCGCGGCGATACGCGGCGCAGGCAGTTCGAAGTCTTCCAGGCGGGGCGCATCCCCCGGGGTCACACCCGCACCCAGTTGGGTCGCCAGCTTCTTTACATGGGTCATCTCGTCAGCCGTCAGCCCGGCATCGGCGTAGCCCCAGCCCCAGAAACAGAGCTCTTTTCGGTGTGCGAGGGTATCCGGCATGGTCGTCTTACTCCTGTTCGCTGCTACCCGGGGTGGGCAGACGCTTTACCGCGAGCGTCAGGTCGGCGCCCTTCACCGGCACGTAAGCGCGCAACACCGCGTAAAAGTCCTTGCCCGTGGGAATAGCGTTGACGCCCTCCCCCGCCGGATTGAGCGCCACCGTGTAGGTACCATCAGCATTGGGGGTGGAGGAATAGGTGGTGCGATCATAGCGCCCCTGGGGGTTGGGGATCAGTCCCTTGTTGTCGGTGCCGTAAACCGTAACGGAATAGTAACCGCCGTCGTGGACGATGCCGGCGGGTACCGTCAGTTCGTAACTGTTCTCGCCCTTGAGCGGAGCGCCGCTGTCATCTGTAATGATGACCTTGTAGCGCACGGAATCCGGGGGCGTTCCCAGCTGGCCGAGGTTAACCGCGCGCGCCAGCACCAGCGGGTCCACGTCCCCGGATTTTTTACCAAAGGCCACGTCCGGGTTCATTGCCACGTCGGTCCGCTGAATCTCGGCCAGAGCGGCCTGCTCGACCTCCGGTGAGAATGTCGCAACCGCACGGTTCATGTCACCGTCGCCGCCGGTCATGGTGATCGACTTACTGAGTTCGCGCACCTCGTCCATGTTGTCCACCACCACCATGCGGGTAAACGCCAGGCCCTGGTCGGTCTCGAGTTCAACCACTGTGAAGTCGCCCTCCGGCACAGCCTGGCCCGGGCGTATTATCACGATCGGTTTCTCCGGGTTGACGATCACCGCGGGGATGTTGTGGTTCATGTCGAAAATGGAGACCGAGAAAAACCGGTCGTAGTGCGGCGTGTTGATAATGGCGGGGCCGTTGGTCAGGCTGAACCAGTTGTAACCGTAGTCGACGGTGGCCTGCGGTGTCACCACGGTGGTCTCGGTCGGGTCCACCAGCCCGGTGAACCGGAAGGTGCCCGGTTTACTGGTCTTCAGCCAGGCGTTCATCATCCGGGTCTGCTGCTGGTTGGGGTATTCCCGGATATAGTCCTCGACGGTATCAGCCGCCCGAACGGCAGTGCCCAGGCTGGCAACAGCCATCGCTATCGCAAGCAGCTCCACTGCGCGCCTGATCAAAACCTTTGACATGATCGATCCCCCGTTGCCTTAACTATTCGATTAAGCCTAACGCACATGCATGTAAAAACCCGGACTATCCCTGTCGAGATAGGCGATCATGCCGGCCAGGGCTGCCGTATCACCGGCATCCGCCGGCGCGGGTTTGCCCGCCAGCACGTCCCGCAACTGCTGCGCAGTGAGGCGCACCGCGGGCATACCGTCGGGCAGTGGGCCGGGGCTGATCTCGAGAATGCTGTTGCGCAACTCCACCGCGTAACTGTCGCCGGAATCGGTGAACTCGAAACCCAGCACCACACGGCTGTCACCCGCCTTTTCAGGGTCCACCTGGTAACGCCAGCTCTCCAGCAACTCGCCGCCGCTGAGCCTGCCCTGCACCGACTGCATACCCAGCTGCATAAGGCCGACCGGGTTGACCTTGCCGTCGAGCTCATTGGCGCCGTTCAGGTACCAGGCCCGGGCGATGGTATTGATCTCCTCGTAACCGCGCTGGCGCAGGCTCGCGGCTTTCAGGTGACGGGCATCCCAGTCGTTGTGGTCGATGCGCACCAGCAGCTGGGTCAACTCCGCGGCGAACTGGCCGTCCCCGTCGGCAAAAGCCTGCTTTGCCGTCGCCAGGACCTTGTCACGCCCGCCCATCATCTCCACGTAGCGACGGGCCTTGGTTACCGGCTCCGTGGGTGACAGGTCGGTGGCATCCCCACCGAACCAGCTTACCCAGCCGGTATACAGTTCCGGCGCGATAATCCAGGGTGTGCCATACATGGGCCGGGTATAGGGCGCGATATCGAGATACGGCGGCAGCTCCCTGAACTGCTGTTGCAGCTCAGCCGGGGTATAGCCCTTGTTGATATAGCGAATACCCTGGTCCCAGAGGTACTGGATGGCGTCGTGGCTGGTGGTGACATAGCGCTGGATATCGTCCCGCCCCTGGATCGGCATGATATGCGAACCCAGCAGCCACTCGGGTTTGATCTCGCGCACCGTGTCCAGCGCCTTCATGTAGTTTTCGGGCAGCCGGGGCTTCGAGCCCCTGATGGAATGTATATTGGCCAGGGCGTAGAAGAATTCGTCGGCGATCAGGACCATATCGAAGTCGGGCAGGTACAGACCGAATTCGGAAATCGCCTCGCCACCGGTGTAGAACACCTCGATCCTCACCCCGGCGATCGTCAGCTCGGTATCCTCGCTGAAGGTGTCGGTGGGGGGTATGTAACCCGACTTGCCCCCCAGCACACGGGGGGCACAGCACCCGTGGTAATGCTTCTCCTCGGGCGGCAACAGGTCCGGCCCGTAATAAAAAACGCCCATCAGCTGGCGCGGCAGGATGGCGCCAAACTCGTTGGCGATCTCCTCCTCGAAATTATCCCAGGCATAGATCTTGACGCTGCCGTCGGCCACCTGCTCCGGGGTCACCAGCGCCGAGGTACCGTTGTAATGGTCCGTGTGGTGATGGGAATAGAAAATCGCCTTGATGGGCTTGTCGGAAATCTTGCGGATCTCCTGGGCAATGAAAGCGCCGGCCTCGACGTTGACACTGGTGTCATACACGATCAGTCCGTCATCGCCCTCTATTATGGTGCTGTTGCCGATCCACCCGCCGGGCACATGCACGGTCCACACCGGATACTTGCCCGCTTTGTAGGTTCCGGCTTTCTCGGTGAACAACTTCTGGTGTTCCAGAAAATAGGGAGGCCAGCTGCGCTCGACCTGGTAGGGGTTCGGTGGCGGCTGCACAGCAGGCTGCGCCGATGCCGCCAGACTGCCGCATGCACACAGCGCAGCGACGATGGTGATAATAAAGCCGGGGGCTCTCGCAGTGATACGCATGGCCTTCCTCCTGTTTTTATTGTGAAAACTGCCCGCCTCGCAGCGGGGGGCGCAATCAGTTGTCGATATATCCCGGGGATGAATCGATGTACAGCCGGATCGGCCAGTTGGAATCCTTGCCCAGGCGAATCACCAGGCCATAGTTGTCATTATCGTAGTCGTCCAGCCACTCGTAGGTGATATCCAGGGGTTCGGGTTTTTCCGGCCGCCGGCCATACACAACCACTTCCTCGATTTCACTGGGTTTGTTGATGGAGGATTTAGGGATCGACAGGGTGACGGTGCGACTGCCCGCAGTCTCTCCGTTGTCGACCTCCTTCATTTCTACCCCGGTCGCCTTGTCGCGATAGCCCTTGACTAACTGCATCCAGTCGCTCTGTAATGGCTGGGCGTCGCCTTCCGCAAGGACCGCCAGGGGGATCGACACCAGCAGTGAAACGACTATGTGGCGCCAGGATGAAAAGCCCATAAAAAAACCCCTTCTGATAGTAGTGCTCCATAATAACGGTCATTGTGGCCAATGTCCGACAGCAAATTACATGATGCTGATCAATTCTAGCACCCCACCGGATAACCGATACTGTCGGGTGCACCACAGGAGAACAGGTTAATGGGCAATTCTGACCAGATCGAGTACTGGAACGGTGAGGCAGGCAAGCGCTGGGCCCAGGACGATGACACGATGGCGCGTCTGCTGGGCCCCATCAGCGAGGCACTGCTTGCTCACGCGCAGCTGGACGGATGCAAGAGCGCGCTGGACGTGGGTTGCGGCGGCGGCAGCCAGAGCCTGATGCTGGCACAACGGCTGGGCGAAACCGCGCGGGTGCTGGGCGTGGATATTTCCGAGCCCATGCTGGAGGTGGCGCGCCGCAAGGCGGAAACTCCTGCCGCCGGCAGGGCGAGCCTGGAGTTCCTGCGGGCCGACGCCTCCTCCCACGCATTTCCCCCGGGCAGCTTCGACCTGCTGTTTTCTCGCTTCGGCGTCATGTTCTTCGATGACCCGGTAGCCGCATTCGCCAATATGCGCGGCGCGCTGCTGGGCAAGCTCGCCTTCTGCTGCTGGCAGGCCGTCAAAGACAACGACTGGGTGCGAATCCCCCTGAAAGCTGCATTGCAGCACCTGCCGGCACCGGAACCCCCGCCGCCCAATGCGCCGGGGCCGTTCGCCTTCGCAGACCCTGATCGGGTGCAGTCCATCCTGGAATCGGCGGGCTTCAGCAACGTTGTCCTGCACCCTTTTGCCACCACCTTGCGCATCAGCGAAGCGGCGGGGCTGCCCGAGGCCGTGCGGGAACTCGCCCGTATCGGGCCGGTCAGCAGGCTGCTGGCAGATCAGCCACAGTCCGTCCTGGACAAGGTGTTCCCCGCCATGGAGGCTGCCCTGGATCCGTATTTCAAGGAGGAAGCGCTGGACCTGCAGGCGTCGGTATGGCTGGTTACGGCGACCAGTCCTTGATGACGGACCTCTCGCAGACATTCCCGGCGGTCCCCGGCAGCGGCATCTGCACATTGCACTTCGCCCGCCGGTGCGCCTAACATGACACTTTTTTGACGGTTTTCAGCACCCAAGAGAGAACGATAATGAAACTCCTGCGCAAACATGTTTTCCACCTGAGTGATATTCCACGGGATCTCGATTCGGTTATCAACATCGACACGAAACAGGAAGTCGATCCCCGGGAGGTCGGCCTGCTGCACTCCGATGTCGACCGGATCTGGGACGACATCATCAAGGTCTACCGCACCGGGGTTCACCCGGCCATCACCGCCTGTGTGCGCCACCAGGGCAAGGTCCTGCTGTCCCGCTCCATTGGCCACGTGCGCGGCAACGGCCCCGACGACGGGCCCGCCAGCGAAAAGGTGGTCGCCACACCCGATACGCCCATGTGCCTGTACTCGACCTCCAAGGGCATCACCGCGCTGCTGATGCATATGCTGCAGGAAGAGGGGCTGATCAATGTCTCGGACCCGGTGGCGTTCTACGCCCCCGAGTTCGCCCGCAAGGGCAAGGACAACATCACCATTCACCAGATCCTGGCCCACCGCGGCGGCATCCCGGGCCTGCCAAAGAATGTGGACATCGAGGTGCTGTGGGACGAGGACCAGACCTGGGAACTGCTGTGCGATGCGGAGCCCATCGTCACCGATGGCTCCAAACTGGCCTACCACGCCATCACCGGGGGCTTCGTGCTGGAACGGGTGATACGCAAGGTCACCGGGGACAACATCAATGCCTACATCACGAAAAAAATCCGCGAGCCCATGGGCATGAAGTATTTCAGCTACGGTATCGAGCCACAGTACCGGGATGACCTGGCGGCCACCTACGCCACCGGCCCGAGGCCGGGCCCTCTGACGGGTGCTTTTATCAAACGCGCCCTGGGCACCGATATCGTCTCACTGGAGCAGGTCTGCAACGACCCCCGCTTCCAGGAGGCCATCATCCCGGCGGGCAACCTGGCGGGCACCGCCGAGGAAGCCTCACGTTTCTTCCAGATGATGCTCAACGGCGGCAAATGGGGCCGCCGGCGTATCTGCTCCGAGCGCACCGTGGCCCGCGCCGTGCAGGAATTCGGCAACCGCACCCTGGACCGGACCCTGTTCATCCCAATGCGCTTCAGCGCCGGCCTGATGCTGGGCGACGAGCCCTTCGGCGTGTGGGGCCCCAACACCCGCCAGGCCTTCGGCCACGTGGGCCTGATCAACAAGTTCGCCTGGGCCGACCCCCAGCGGGATCTTTCAGCCGCGGTACTGACCTCCGGTATTCCGGTCATCGCCCACCACATTCCGGCGCTGCTGAATGTGATGCGCGGTATCGCCAACACGATCCCCCTCAGGGAGGACCCGACGCCGTTTGCGCTGCGCCTGGCGTAGCGGAACCGAGAAGCAGGTTCGCGACCATCTCGGCGTGGCGTTCCACGAACTCGTCGCTGCGCGGATTGATCCCGAACAGTTGTCGGCACTCCTGCTCGGCGCTGAAGACAAAGGCGCCGGCTCCGATAAACAGGTAGTAGCGGTGGGCGTCCCTTTCACCCCACAACAACGCCGCTGCGGCGGGTAAGGTATCCGTTAGTCCGTCCAGCATCGGCCGGATGTATTCATCGACCAGGCAGGCGACCCGCCAGGAGTCGCCAGTGCACTCCTGCATCATCAGCCGGTTCAACTGCGGGTGCGCGGCACTGTAGCGCACAAACGCCCTCACCATGGCCCGCGCAGCCTCTGCCGGAGCGACGTCCCCCAGGGCGGCGACCCGGCCGATAAAGTCGTCCCGCAGCGCCGCGAACAACTGCTCTACCGCGGCGCGCCAGAGCTGTTCCTTGTCGCTGAAATGATAGGCCACCAGGCCGCGCTTCACGCCGGCCGTCTCCTCGAGCTGGCGGACCGAGACTCCGTCGAAGCCTTTCTCACTGAAAGCGGCAATAGCGGTGCCCAGCAGCGCACTGCGGGTATCGAGCGAGCGTTGCTGCCGGCGGCGGGTAGTGACTGGGGCTGTCTCTGGCATGGGCTGGCGTCCGGGAAATACTCTGTGTTGAAAATAATACTTGCAATATGACAATTTTAAAACTATTTTATTTCGTCATTATACAAGTTTAAGGAGTTGCGCCAATGGCCAGCCCAGGTACCCACCCGGATTCCGGGGTCCCCTACCAGCCACTTCCCCGCGCTGAAAGCCCGTGGGTAAAGGTGCACGACCTGGCCCTGCTGGAATTCGCCGGGCCGGAGCCCGAACGCGCCAGGACCTTTTTCACGACCTTCGGCCTGCAGTGCACCGGCGGCCCGGGTGACAGCCTGCTGTTCGCCGCGGAGGCCGGAGCGCCCGTGGCGGTCATTTACCGCCCGGCGGCGGTAGCGGCGTTTATCGGCCCCACCTTTGCCGTGCGCACCCCACAGGAGCTGGACCAGCTCGCGAGCAGGGCCGGCCTGCCATCACCCTGGCCCCAGGACCTGCCCGGCAAGCCGGCGGGAGTCCTCCTGACTGATCCCAATGGCGTGCAGGTGCGGGTTGCCTGTTTTGCAGACTGGAAAACAGTGCCGACCTGCGACGCGGCGCCCCCCGCCAACCGCGGTGCGGACCGACCACGCACCAACTCGCCACTGCGCCACGCGCGGGTCCCTTCCCGGGTGCTGCGACTGGGCCACATGGTGCTCGGCACTCCCCGCTGGGAGACCACGGCGCGATTCTATATCGACACCCTGGGGCTGATTCCCTCGGACGTGCAGGCGCTGCCCGACGGCCGGCCGGCGGTGGCCTTCATGCGCTGCGACCGCGGCGATGAGCCGGTGGACCACCACACCTTCGTCGTGGCCAGGCTGCCGGTAGTGGATTTCGAGCATGCGGCTTTTGAGGTCCCGGACCTGGACGAGGTCGGCATGGGGGGGCAAATGCTGCAGGAGGCGGGCTTCCGTCGCGCCTGGGGTATCGGCCGGCATATACTCGGCAGCCAGATCTTCGACTACTGGTTCGGCCCCGACGGTCGCAAGTTCGAGCATTTTGCCGACGGCGACCTGTTCGATGCCGCGCGCCCCACCCGCTACCACGCCATGTCGACCGCGGGCCTGGCCCAGTGGGGGCCGCCAGTGCCACAGGCCTTCCTGCGTCCGCGACTGGGCTGGCGCGAACTGGGACAGCTACTGCGCAACCTGGCGACCGATTCAGGTTTCGGCTTGAAGGAATTGCGCCTGATGGGCAGGGCCCTGGGCAGCAAAAGCCTGCCCGACTGATGCAAGTACCGAAGCCCCGGACCCAACTGACAACCACACCTCGGAGACGCCAACATGGCTATAAATATCGTTCGATTCAATGACGGCGGCACACCCCGCTGGGGGCTGGTGGCAGGCGACCGGGTCCAGACCCTGGCGCTGGACGCCACCAGTACGGCGCAGCTGATGGACGGCGGCATCGAGATCGCCCGCGCCGCCGCCGCCAACCCGGCACCGGACAGGGCACTCGCCGGGCTTGAGTTGCTGTGCCCGGTGACGGCCGACCGCCAACTGATCTGCCAGGGTCTCAACTACGCCTCGCACCTGCGCGAAATAGGCATTCCCTCCGGCCGGCTGCCCTTCAATACGTTTTTCCGCAAGGCCTCATCCTGCATGGCCCCGGCCGATACCGACGTGGTGCGTCCGCCCCATGTGCGGCTGCTGGATTACGAGGTGGAGATCGGGCTGGTGCTGCGCCGGGCCATTACCGCACCGGTTACCGTAACCCGGGACAACCTGGCGGACTACGTGGGCGCCCTGGTGCTGCACAACGACGTATCCGCCCGGGATGTACAGCTGCCACAAACCCAGTTTTACAAGGGCAAGAGCTACCGCACTTTCGGCCCCACCGGTCCCTGGCTCACCCTGGTGGACGCGACGGACCTGGCGCGCCTGGACGAGATCGAATTGAGCCTGCTGGTGAACGGCGTCACCCGGCAGCGGGGCTTCGCCGCCGACCTCTCCTACAAACCGGCGGAAACCCTGACTGAATTATCCGCCTTGCAGGACATGGGTCCGGGCGACCTCATTGTCACCGGCACCCCGGGAGGCACCGCGGTGAAGGCTCCCGGTGGCCTGAAAATGGTAATAGCGCGACTGCTGCCGGACGCCAAACGCTGGAAGCTGTTTATCTCAAATGCGCTCAAGGACCCGGACTACCTGAAGGACGGCGATGAGATGCAGGCCTGGGCAAAAACCCCGGACGGCCAGATCGACCTCGGCGTGCAGCACAACCGGATCGTGCCCCAGGTCGCGTCATGAACATCCCGGGTGAATCCAGTGTACTGATCGTCGGCGCGGGCCCGGCCGGTCTCACCCTGGCCAACCTGCTGGGATCCGAGGGCGTGGCGACGGTGCTGGTAGAACGCAACCCGGGCTGTGTGCCGGAGCCGCGGGCCGTGGCACTGGACGGCGAGTCCCTGCGCGCTCTGCAGGCGGTGGGCCTGGCCGATACGGTATTGGGGAATATCCGCCAGGGTTTTGTTGCCGACTATATCAACGGCGACGGCGTAAAGCTGTTCAGCACCGACCTGACCGCACGCCCCTACGGATTCTGCCTGCAGAACACCTTCGACCAGCCGACCCTGGAGCGCCAGTTGCTGGATGGCCTGGCGCGCTTCCCCTGCGTCACCGTGGCGCACAGCACCGAGCTGGTGAGCTTTGCGCAGGACAGCGACGGTGTGACCGCGCAGCTGCGCGACGGCGCCGGCAACACACAGGCCTTGCGCACCGGTTTCATGGTGGGCTGCGACGGCGGCCGCTCCGGCGTGAGACAGCACCTCGGTATCGCCATGGTCGGCGACCGCCTGCCCCAGCGCTGGCTGGTGGTGGACACGGTGGATACCCACCTGGGTGACGAGCCCGCCTGCCGCTTTTACTGCGACCCGCAACGTCCCGCCATGACCATCATCCGGCCCGGCGCCGAACGGCGTTGGGAATGGATGCTGGTGGGCGACGAGCGCAGCGAGGATATGCTGGAGGACTCTCGCATCAGGCAACTGCTTGCGGAGCACACCGATCCGGGACGGGTGGATGTCTACCGCAAGTGCGTGTACAGCTTCAGCGCGGTGGTGGCCGAGCGGTTCAGTGACGGGCGTGTGTTCCTGGCCGGCGACGCCGCCCACATGACGCCACCCTTTGCCGGCCAGGGCCTGAACGCCGGGATTCGGGATGTGCGCAACCTGAGCTGGAAACTGGCCCGGGTGGTCGCGGGTTCGCTGCCCACGAGCTTACTGTCGACCTATGACCTGGAACGCAGGGAGGCGGCCAGGGCCATGGTTGAGCTCGCGGTTGCGCTGGGAGACCAGATCCAGCCCACGGACCCGGCGATAGCGGCCGGGCGCGACGCGATGTTCGCCGAGCTCAACAAGGACCCGGCGGCGGCAACGGCTTTCGGCGCCGACGCCATCGCACCGCTGAGCGACGTGCGATTGCCCGCGGGTTGGTTCATACACGATGGGTTTGGCGGCCGGATGTTACCCCAGCCGCGGGTTCGTGACGGCGCGCGCGAGGTGCTGCTGGACGAAGTACTGGGTACGGGATTCTGCGCTCTGGTGCGCACCGGCACCGGACTCCCGCCAGAGCTGGCGGCGCATCCCCTGTGGCGCTCACTCGCGCCGACGCTGTACGCAACGACCGCCGAGGGCGCGGGCGCGCTGGGCGAGTTTATCGCAACTGACGCTTCCGGAATCACCCTGGTCCGGCCGGACCGCTTTGTACTGGCGCGGCTGCCCGCAGATTCGGCAGGCTGCGGTATTCTCGACGGGTTGCAGGCAATGCTGGCGCGAGACTAAGCAGGGCCCTGTCTACTTGATAATCGCCTGGACCTGCCTGAAAGCCGGGTGATCCGCGTCGCCCATGAGTTCGAACAGGGCCATCTCCGTGCTGGTGATGCCCACGCCCGCGACGGCCATCTTGCGCACGCCCACCGACCTGTTGGTCGGGATACGCGAGGCAATGGCATCCTCCACCACCTCCACGCTATAGCCCGCCTGCGCCAGGTCAACCGCCGTCTGGTAGACACAGACATGGGCCTCAATGCCGGTGACCAGTACCTGCTTGCGGTCGAGTTGCTCGAGGGCGGAAACGAAGCGGGGGCTGCCGGCGCAGCTGAAGCTGGTCTTGGCGATAGGTTCAAGACCCGTCATCAGGCCGCCGATTTCCGCGATCGTCGGGCCGAGCTTGTCCGGCATCTGCTCCGCCCAGAGGATGGGCACCGACAGGGCCTGGGCCCCCCGGATCATACGCTGGATATTGGCAAACACGGTTTCCTTGTCGGACATCAGCTGGGCCAGTTTGCCCTGCACGTCCACCACCACCAGTACTGCGTTATCAGGCGTCAACATGGGCAGAATCCTAACTTTCGTGCTCGATGATGACACCCTCGCGACGCTGTTCCAGGCTGCGGCTGGAATCCAGTGTCAGCCACAGGGCGCGCAACATATTCACGGCCGCCATGCTCAGGTGCTGCTCGGCCGCACCCAAAGCGAGTTCCGCTGCCTGCTGCTTTTGTACCGGGCTCAGGTGCGCCGCTTTCTGGCTCATCTCTGCATCCACACTGTCCAGCAACAGCTGGATTTCCCGGGCGACCTCATCGGAGGCCTGGCGGATCTCCCGCAGAAAGTGGTCGATATCCCCCGGTACGGCGACCATGGCTTTGGCGCCCTTGAGCGTCATCCGGGCGGGCAAGGTGGCGAGGTCGAAACCGAGTGACACCATTTTTCCCAGCATGGGTTTAGTTCCTCAATGAAATGTGTGCGGCGGGTGGGTCTGGCGCAATTATAAGCCCCTCGCGACAGGATTAGTACGCCGGCGGCTCAAAGGGCTCGTGTCCGCCCCGGCGGCGCAGCCAGTTGAGGGCCCCCAGCACTCCTGGGCGCCCCACCAGCCAGCGCTCCAGCTGGTACTTGCCGGGAAAATTCATCAGCAGAAGCCCCACCAGCAGGGTGAGAAGGCCCTGCCCCGGGGTCACCAGCATAATCACTCCCAGCAGCACCAGCACCGCCCCGAGCACGTTCTTCAAGCCGCCCAGCACCAGTGCGAACCAGGGTTCATCCCCCAGGCTGCGCCATACCGCCCGGTGCGACTGGTTGAAGTAGTCGCTGGGCAAACGCGCCACCACCCACGGCACACCGATCACCGTCGCGACCAGGGCGACCAGGGAAAGGCCGCTGCCCCACAACAGCACCGCTTCCAACCGGGGATCCATCACATTCCTTTTCCCTATCCCTGTCCCTGCTACTTTGAAATCGACATCACGATAGTAGGCTGCCCCACTTCATTGCGCTGCGGCAAGCCGATAAACTCCGCGCCAGACCAGGCTTTCACATTGATACGCATCAAGCCTGCACCCAATAGTAAATATTACCGATCCGGGCTGAAATAATCACTCAACCCGGTTCTCAAAGGGTAAAATATGCGCCTTCAATTCCTGCCTGCGTCAGCGGGGCGGTAACACCACCAGAATCCAGATAGGGGATACATCAATGAGAACAAGACTGCTTTCAACCCGCAATGCCATGGCATCCGGCATCGCGCTGGCCCTCGGTTGCGCGTTCGTCACTGCCACCCAGGCGGCCGTGATCATTCCCGAAAAAAGCGGCTTCAGCGGCTACGTCAACCTTGGTGTCGGCGGCGTGTCCGTTAAGTCGAACATGATGGCGAGCATCATAAACGGCAAGGTAGATGTCGGTGACAAGACGATCGACAACCTGACCGACTCGCCCAACAGCAGCGAGGGCGGCGCCATTCCCGCCGTCAACTTCGAGCTGTCCTACACCTTTGCCAGCACCCGCACCCAGCTGTACCTCGGTAACCTGCTGGAAAACTACCTGTCCATGGAGATGAACACCCTCGCGGGCATTCGCCAGGACATCGGCAATGCGGGCAATATCGGCGCTGCCATCACAACCACCTCCGTCGACACCCAGGTGTGGAGTGACCCCTACCTCACCGATGCCAAGCGCAAGGATACCGACCGCACCGCCCAGGGTTTCAACGTGTACTGGCAACAGATCATGCGCAGCGGGCTGGAGCTGAAGTATTCCCTCAACGAGATCGATATCGACAAGGAGCGCAGCGGCGAAAGCCTCGCCCTGAGCCACGGCCCAGCGCAAACTGCTGGACCGCAACGGCGATGTCTACCGCTACACCATGTCCTACGAATTTGCCTCGGACGACAAACGCCATATCGTGACTCCATCCATAGCTTACGTGGACAGGGACCTGGACGGTAAGGCCATGGCCAACGACGGTGGCGTGGCGTCCCTCAACTACATCTACCAGTACAACGATCACTGGCGCTACGTGGTCAACGCCAGCTATGGCGACTTCGACTACAAGGAATCCAACCCCATATACGGCAAGGAAGACAGCGCGAACAGCTATGGCATCAGCGGCACCGTGTTCTACAACGAGCCCTTTGGCTGGAAAGCACTGGTCGTTCAACGCCACCGCCGGCTATTACGAGGAAGACAACGATATCGATTTCTACGATACCGAAGTGGGCGTTGTCGTCTTTGCCATGTTGCGCAAGTTCTAGGTTGTAGCGCCCTCCCGAAGGCACAGGCCCCGGCAACCGGGCCTGTGTCTTTCCCGACCACCCCGGTGGTAATCCGTTATACTCCTGGCATCACATTGCTACACGCCCGTTGCCGCCCATGAAACTATCCGTACTGGACCAGTCCCTGGCCCGCTCCGCCGAGCAGGCGTCCACCGCCCTGCGCGAGACCATCGAAATGGCGCAGTGGTGCGAGGGTCTGGGCTATGAGCGCTTCTGGGTCTCTGAGCACCATGCGTTCCCCGCGGTGGCGGGCAGTGCGCCGGAAGTCCTGCTGGCGGCCATCGGCGCCGCGACCGGGTCCATACGAATCGGCTCCGGCGGCATCATGCTGCCCCACTACAGTGCCTACAAGGTGGCGGAAGTCTTTTCCCTGCTGGCCAACCTGTATCCCGGTCGGCTGGATCTCGGTGTCGGCCGGGCGCCCGGCGCCGACATGTCCACCGCCGTGGCCCTGGCCACCGACGGCCGCCCCAGGTTCGAGCGCTTCCCGGAGCTGGTGGCCAAACTCAGCGACTACCTGTGGAGTGAACAAACCAGCCCGGTGGTAAGCCCCCGGGCACCGGAGCATATTCCCCTGTGGATGCTGGGATCCAGCCCCGACAGCGCGGTGCTCGCGGCCCAGCGCGGCCTGCCCTACAACCTGGGTCTTTTCATCAACCCCCAGGCCGACCCGCGCCTGATCGAGCTGTACAAGTCCCGCTTCCAGCCCAGCGCCTTACAGGCAAAGCCCTATGCCATCCTGACCATCAGCGTGTTCTGCGCCGACACCGAGCAACAGGCGCAAGCCCTGCAGCTCACCTTCGACCTGAACCTGTTCCGGTTTTTTTCGGGGCAGTCAAACGGCACATCCCTGACGCCACAGCAGGCCCTGTCCTACCCTGTCGGCCCGCGGGAGCAGGCATTCATCGCCAGCCGAAAGGACAGCCGGGCTGCGGGCACGCCGGAACAGGTAAGGCAGCAGGTGCAGGCACTGGCACGGCTGCACGACGCCGATGAGATAATGGCGGTGACCAATATGTATTACTTCGAGGACCGCAAGCGGTCGTTTCAGTTGCTCAAAGAGGCCTTTGCCTGACCGGTCAGCCTGCGGCAACGTCGGGCGTTTCAGCTGGTATTCCCTTCACCTTTTCGCGAATGCGTTGCACCACCGCGTAGAACATCGGTACAAACAGAGGTACCAGGATCGAGGCCGCCACCATGCCGGCGAATACGGCGGTTCCCAGGGAGCGGCGGCTGGCGGCCCCGGCGCCACTGGCGAGGACCAGCGGGATAACGCCGAGCACAAAGGATAACGCTGTCATCAGTACGGCACGCAAGCGCAGCCGCGCGGCCGTCACCGCGGCGTCGAAAATACTCAGCCTCGCCTGCTCGCGCTGCTCTTTGGCAAACTCCACGATCAGGATGGCGTTTTTGGTCGCCAGCCCCATCAGGAGCACGATACCCACCTGCATGTATACATCGTTGTTTAGACCTGCCCAGCTCTGGCCCAGCACTGCGCCGAAAATAGCCAGTGGCACCGACATCAACACAGGGATCGGGATGGACCAGCTCTCGTACTGGGCGACGAGAAACAGGAACACGAATACAAGCGCCATACCGAAGATCATGCCTCCCTGGCCGCTGGCGATGATCTCCTGGTATGCCTGGCCGGTCCACTCATAGGTGTAGCCCACCGGCAGCGTGTTGTCTGCCAGATCCTGCATGGCCGCGATGGCGTCACCGGAGCTGTAGCCCGGTGCGGCCGAGCCATTGATCGTGATGGAGCGAAAGATGTTATAGCGGCTGACCTGGTCCGGACCGAACAACGGCTCGGTCTTCAGCAGGGTGCGCAGGGGCACCATGTCACCGTCATTGTTGCGTACCTGCAGGCTATAGATGTCCGAACTGTTCTGGCGAAAAGGCGCATCCGCCTGTACCAGTACCTGGTAGGTCTTGCCGAACTTGTTGAAGTCGTTTGCATATCCCGTGCCGGTGCTACTGGCCAAAGTGTTGAAGATTGCAGACAACGGCACACCAAGGCTGATGGCCTTCTCGCGGTCTATGTCCAGATAGATTTGCGGCACCGAGGCCTTGAAGGTGCTGAATACCGAATTCAATGCGGGGGTCTGATTGGCGGCCACGGCCAGCCCACCGAGAACTGACGCCATATTTTGGGGCGTATCGCCCGCGGTGGACTGAAGGATGAATTCGAAGCCACCGGTAGAGCCCAGCCCCGGGATAGGCGGCGTGCGGAAGGGAAACACCGTCGCAAACGGCAGCGCGTTGAGGGCTGGTTTCACGGCATCGACAATCGCCTGCTCGTGGAGCTCCGGGCTTGTGCGCTCCGACCAGGGGTCAAGCACGACAATCGACAGACCGCCATTGGACGCGACGCCTCCCTTGATGAGGCTGTAGCCTGGCACCGAAATCACGGCGTCGACCCCCGGGGTATCGCCGAGGATACGGTTGACCTCGCTCATCGCGTTTTCCGTGCGCAGCAGCGACGCACCTTCAGGCAGCTGGACATCCACCATAAATGCTTTCTGGTCTTCCAGGGGGACGAAAGCCGACGGCATCCGCCCGAACAGGAAGACAGTCAACGCTGCGAGCCCCGCGAACAGCAACATGAAAAAAGCGCTGCGGCGCAGCATGGCAGAGACCCATCCTGTATATTTCACGGTCAGGCGATCAAAGCCGCGATTAAAGGCTCCGAAAAAGCCGGTGGTAGCCATTTCGCCACTGCCCGGCTTGAGCAGGGTCGCGCAAAGCGCGGGGCTGAGGGTAAGGGCATTGACCGAGGAGATGGATACCGCAATGGAAATGGTGACAGAAAACTGACGAAACAACTCACCGGTTAGCCCTGGAACAAAAGCCAGGGGTACGAACACCGCCAGCAGTACCAGCGTGGTTGCGACAATCGCGCCCGATATTTCTTCCATCGCCTTCGCCGTCGCCTGTTGCGCCGCAAGCCCCTGCGCCATATGGCGCTGGGTGTTCTCCACCACGATAATGGCGTCGTCCACCACGATACCGATGGCCAGGATCAGGCCGAAAAGGGTTATCAGGTTGATGGAGTATCCCAGGGCCAACAGCCCGGCGAAGGTACCGATCAGGGACACCGGGATGGCGATGGTCGGAATCAGGGTCGAGCGCCAGTCCTGGATAAAAAAGAACACCACCAGTACCACGAGGGCAATGGCTATCAGCAGGGTTTCTATTACCTCATCGATCGAGGCTACCACGAACTCTGTGGAATCGTAGGCAATGTCAAAGGTCAGATCCTGCGGAAAGCGGGTTGCCAGTTTTTCCATTTCGGCGCGCACGCCGTTGGCCACCTCCAGGGCGTTAGCGCCGGGCAGCTGGTAGATGGCCAGCACGACGCTGGGTTGCCCATTGAACTGGCCGTAGGCGCCGTAGGACTTGGAACCCAGCTCGATGCGAGCCACGTCGCCGAGCGTGACCCGGGCGCCGCCTTCACCGACCCGAATAATGATATCTTCAAATTCCTCAACGCTGGACAGGCGCCCCTTGCTGCGCAGGTTCCACTGGAACTGGGTGCCTGGCGCCGCCGGCGAGCCGCCGATCTGCCCCGCCGCCACCTGCACGTTCTGTTCCCGCAGTGCCGACATGACATCGTCGGTGGTTAGACTCAGGCTGGCCAGGCTCTCGGGATTCAGCCACACCCGCATGGCGTAGTCCTGCACACCAAGGATCGACGCGTTGCCAACACCCTCCACCCTGGCCAGTGAATCAGTGACGTTGATATTGGCGTAATTATTCAGGAACAGGGAGTCGTAAGTTTGATCGGGGGAAAACAGGTTCACCACCATCAGCATGTTCGTGGACTGCTTGGTAGTGGTAACACCCTGGCGCCTCACCTCCTCGGGCAGTTCCGCCATAGCCTGGCTGACCCGGTTCTGGATGTTGACCGTATTGATATCAGGATCGGAGCCCACATTGAAGCTGACCGTGAGCTTGTAGCTGCCGTCGTTGGCGCTGTTTGAGGACATATAGATCATATCCTCCACGCCGTTGATCCTGGACTCCAGCGGGCCGGCCACTGTATCGGAAATGGTCTCGGCATCGGCGCCGGGATATACCGCACTCACCTGCACCTGGGGTGGTGCAAGCTCCGGATAGAGGGCAATTGGCAAGGCACCCATTGCGACCAGGCCGGCAATGGTAATGACAATTGAAATTACAAAAGCAAACTTGGGCCGATGAATAAAAAAAGCGCTCAACATGACTAGCGCTCACCGGAGCGCGTTTTGACTCCCCCCAGCGAGGGTATCGGGGCAATCCTGGCGTCCACCTCCAGACCCGGCCTCACTTTCTGTATTCCCTCGACAATAACCAACTCATCGGGCTCAAGGCCGGCCGTAACAACAAGTTCGCCGGCATAGGCCTTACCGCGGGTAATGCGCCGCAGCTCTACTTTGCTTTCCGGCGCCACCACCATCACGAACGGCCCCGCCTGGTCTTCCTGTACCGCGGACTGGGGGATAACCAGTTTGTCGGTTGTCTCCTCCCGGGCCAATGCGGTGCTTACATAGAGGCCCGGCACCAGAAGTTTATCCGGATTATCGAAGCGGGCCCGCATCACGATCGTACCGGTCTTGCGGTCAACCGCATTATCTATAAAATCGACCCGCCCGACATGGTCAAACATACTGCCATCAGGTAGCCGCAGCTTGACCTCTATATTTGCTAACTCGAGCTCGGCGTCCGCCCCCTCGAAGTTGCGTCTGGCCGCAATCACATCTCCTTCGCTGACGCTGAAGATAGCGTAGATGGGGTCCAGTTCCACGAGTCGTGCCAATTCCCCGGTCTGCTGGTTTACCAGGTCACCCACGCTGGCTTCAGCTCGTCCGATTCTTCCCGAGATGGGCGCCTTGATGACCGTGTGGGAAAGATCGATCTTTGCCTTTTGCAGCTGGGCTTCCGCTGTTCTGAGGTTGGCCTCGGCCTGCAGTAGCTCACTCTCTGCATCATCCAGTTTCTGCCGACTCACTGATTGCTTCTTGATCAACTCCTTGTATCGCTCCACGTCCCTGGCAGCTCGCGTCACCGCCGCCCGCATCTGGGCAACCGCCCCATCGGCCGCCGCCACGCCCGCCTCATAGAGCACCGGGTCAATCAGAAACAGCTCTGCGCCCTGCTCCACATCCTGGCCCTCCACAAAAGTGCGAGCCAGCAGATATCCCTCAACCTGCGCGCGCAGTGAAACGTCGTTGACCGCCACCGTCTGGCCGACGTACTCGATCGTTTCAGACAGCTCCCTCCTCGCCACCTTCGCCACCAGAACTCCGGGTGGAGGCGCCTCGACTGCCGGCTGTGAACCCCCGGGGCCGCAACCGGCCAGCAGCAGTGAAGCGATAGCTGCCGCGCCTGACAAGAGACCATAGGCAAAGTGCCGGGGCCTTTTGAATACATCCGGCTGCAGTTGTGGCATGAGTTCTCCGTGGACAGGTTCAGGGGGATTGGGCCGGCTAAGTGCCGATTGTAAACCGAACGTTCACGCGGTGGCCGAAGACCTGAATAATTCTACCTTGCGCTAGCTCTGGCGGGACCTGGCTTTAGCTTTAGCCTTGGTCCTGGTTTTCGCTCTGGCTTTCGCCTTGGGCTTCGCTTTCGCTTTTGCTTTCGCCTTGGGCTTTGCCTTTGCCCCAGCTTTCACCGCTGGCTTCGAACCGGCTGGCGCACTGATACCCGCCGCCTCCTCCAGTTCAACCAGCGAATCCTCCAGGTAATCGATAAACCGCTGCACCTGCGGCAGGGTGCGGCGACAGGCCATGATGCCGAAGTCCACCTGGGTGTCGTAGGTGACCAGGGTGATGTTGAGCGCGATGCCCTCGGTGACGATCGACGCGGGGTAGATACCCTCCAACCGCGCGCCGTTCCAGTACATGGGCTGGCGCGGGCCGGGCACGTTGGAAATGACGGTGCTGTAGGGTGGGAAGCGGCTGCCGAGGCCGAGCGGTATCAGCAGCAGGCCGGGCATCTGGATCAACTGCAGGAACAGCGACGCCTCGTTGGGGGACATGTCCTGGAACATGGCCTTGCCCGCCTCCATCGAGGCCTTTATCGCGCGAAAACGCTTGATGGGATCCTTGATATTGGTGGCCAGGTCGGCACTGATGGCGCCCACCGCGTTGGATGACTCCATGTCCCCGGGGCGGCGCAGGGACACCGGCACCATGGACTTGAGTGACTCCCGCGGCAGCTCGCCGTGGTTGAGCAGGAAGATACGCAGGGCACCGGCGCACATGGCCAGCACCGCGTCGTTGAAGGTGCCGTCCATCGCTTTACCCACAGCACGGATACGGGCAAAGGGCCAGGACTGGGCGACGAACCGGCGCGCGCCGTCGACCTTGGTGTTAATGGTGGACCTGGGCACATTCTGCCAGGGCACCACCAACGGACTGTTGCCTGTCCAGGCGCCCGCGTAGCGCCGCACGGCTCCCAACAGGTGGCCGCTGCTGTCGAAGGCCGCCTTCAGGCGGTCTGCCACATTGCGCAGCTCCTCGTCGGACGGAGCGTCGAGTTGCAGCGCCTGCAGGTAGCGGTCCCGGGCCGCCATGGACAGCGGCGAGTGATTTATCCGCTCTTTTGGATCAGCCGAATACATGCTCTGGGTCAGGTGAATGGAGCGCACGCCGTCGATGGCCGCGTGGTGGAACTTGGAATACACCGCAAACTGCCGGTCCTGCAGCCCCTCTATCAGGTGCATCTCCCACAGGGGGCGGTTGCGATCCAGCAGCGTGCCGTGCAGGCGTGAAACCAGGGCGAACAACTCCCTGAATCGCCCGGGCTTGGGCAGGGCGGAGTGGCGGATATGGTATTCGAGGTCCAGGGAGTTGTCCGGTTCCCAGTAGAGCGGCCCCAGCATACCGAGGCGTCCCACCTTGAGCTTCTCACCGAAGGGCGACTGGAGTTCATCAGCCGTGCGCATGTTGTCCGCCAGCCCGTGCAGGAACTCCTGCTCGTTGGCCCCTTCCGGCAGGGTGAACAGGTTGAAACCACCCACGTGCATGGGTGTTTCCCGGCTCTCCAGCATCAGGAAGGCGCTATCGATGAGACTCAGTCTTTTCATTATGGGGTACCACCGTCAATAAAGGCCGCCGGCTGGCTGGCCGTGTTCAAATTGTCGCCATGAGTGTAGCAGATGTGCCTAAGAAACCGATGACCGGTTTTTCGGAACCGCTTTGGCTTTCACCCGGCTTGCCGCAGGCGCTTTCTTGCGGGTCGTTTTCGCCGCTGTTTTTTTCCTGGCGGCCCTCGCGGTATCCAGTTCGCGTTCGATTTCACGGTCGAAGCCGGTACCCGCGTTGGTGCGCCGGTCCCACCAGACCGACCATCCCGTTGATTCGAGAAAGTTCCCCAAGGGATAAATACGATCACGATCCTCGCTGGCGTAGCTGGTAAAAATGTCTGCCATCCTGCTTACATCAGCAATGAGACGGGTATACCCGGTAGAGATTCTACTACAACCGGACCTGTAGAAATTTGATTAAAGTTACTCTGACCCCATTGATTAGGACATCGAATCGATTACTCTGGGTCAGCTGAAATAATCAGCCCCGCTCGCGGACCCCAGACGGATCATCTATTGATGCTCAATGCTCGGACAAGAATTTGTTACGGCGCTGGCGGCGGTGTCTATGCCATCAAGGAAGCGGCCTACAGCACCTTTATTCTGCTGTTCTACACCCAGGTACTCGGCTTATCCGGGACGGTAACCGGCGCGGTCATCGCCATCAGCCTGTTGTGGGACGCGGTGTCAGACCCCATGGTTGGAAGCTGGTCAGACCGGCTGCGCAGCCGCTATGGCCGGCGCCACCCCTTCATGGTGTACAGCACCCTGCCGATCGCCTTCGGCTTCATAGGACTGTTTTCGCCGCCCGCCGCGGTGGTTCAGTCCAGCACCTTACTGGCGTGCTGGTTGCTGTTCTGGTCCTTATGGGTGCGCACTTTTGTCACCACATTTACCATCCCGCATCTGGCACTTAGCGCAGAACTGAGCGGCGAATATGCCGAGCGCAGCCAACTGATAGGTGCGCGTCTGGGGTTCCTGTTCCTGGTGACACTGCTACTTCCCGCAGTGGGTCTGGTCCTGGTGTTCGGCCCGGAACAAGCTCGGGATGGCCGCTTCATCGCCGCAAACTATCCGGTCTATGGTCTCCTGTCGGCTGGACTGGCTATCGTTCTGGGCGCCATCACCGTGCTGGGCACGCGCCACCATACCAGCCGTCCGGATGCGAGCGGCGAGCACTACGCTATGCCGCATCTTCGCGACTTTCTGGCCGATATCGCCCAGACATTGAAAAACAGGGTATTCCGCGCGGTACTCACCTACGAGATAGCCGCCTCTGTCGGTTGGGGATGCATCTCCACACTCCATGTGCTGGTCGGAACCTACGTATTTGAATTCAGTGCAGGGAAAATGGCCCTCACCTTTGCCGCGCCCGGTGTGCTGGCAGTGGGCCTGGTGTGGTTATTGCTGAAGCCTCTCAGCCAGCGCTGGCAGAAACCCCAGCTATTGCGCATCTCGGTGTGGGGCATGCTTCTGGATGCGCTATGGTTGTTGCCACTGAAGCTGGCCGATATGCTGCCGCCTAACGGCACTACCGCTGTTCTTCTACTCTACCTGCTGCAAGTCACCATATTCGTATTCTTCTTCCTGCTCCGGGTCACTAATTCAATGTCCATCGTGGCCGATATTACCGACCAGAATCAGCTGGAAGAAGGCGGGCGCAAAGAGGGTGGTTTCTTTTCGGTAATCAATTTTACCGCAAAGTTGGCGACGCTGGCCGGCCCGTTGTACGGCGGTATCGTCCTGGACGTTATTGGCCTGAATAAGCTGGACCTGCCGGGCGACGTTGCAGAGCCGGTGCTCGCGGGCCTGATGTATGCGTGGTTGCTTGCGGCGGTGCCGACCCTGCTGATATCCCTGCGTTACACCTACAGGATTAAATTCAGCAGGGAGCAGGTGAATGAAATTCAGGCCGCGCTGCGCGAAGAGTGCGGGGAAAAAGGCTGATGCGAGCTGTCATTGCACCCGCCCCGTGGCCTGCCCCGCTTCATCGCAGAAAGGGGGTCTGTCCCCTATTAAAAGGTATCTATTTATACTTATTTAGTTTTATGGTATATATTTATACCAAATAGGATGAGCGGAGCTGATACAACATGAGCAATGCAGTCGCGCAGCCCACCGATGCCGCACTGGTGACCCACGCCTTTATCGAAGCCGGGCGGGAACTCGGTATGACCCTTGGCCAGCTGGCAAAAGTCATCGGCGTCAGCGAATCCGCCATGAAGAACTACTCCCGGGGTTCAGCCGATATCAGCTCACCCAAGGACCAGGAATTGTCCCTGGGATTCATCCGTGTCTATCGGGCGTTGTTCGCCGTGCTGGGAGGCAATCGCGAGCAGATGCAACACTGGATGCACACACCCAACCGCCATCTGAACCAGCAGACACCGGCGGCACTGGCGACCACCTACCAGGGACTGGCGGAGCTGAATGTGTACCTTGACGCCATGCGCGGTCGCCTGTGATTCCTGCAGCACTGCTGCAGACCGTGCCCTCGGCGGGCTCTATCTGGCGCATCGTGGAAAACCAGGAACAGGCGGCGACCCGCCGCATCACCCGCTCCGCCGACGAGCAGTCCCGGCTGGAGCAGCTGCTGGATAACAACAAGCCGCCCTACCTGCCGGGCACGCAGCAGCTCCACTGGCTGCTGAAAACCCCCTTCCGCTACCCGCCCCTGCGCCACGGCTCGCGGTTCGGCACAGCCTTTGAACCCGGTATCCTCTACGGCTCCCGGGAACTGGCTACGGCGATGACTGAATCGGCGGTGTACCTGTGGCTGTTTCGCGCCGCCCCGATCGAACTCGGGCCGCTGGAGCGGATCAGCGATGGCAGGACCGCCATCCGGTTCGGCATTTCCCACGACAGCGTCAGCGACCTGACCACAGGTGCCGCGGCCAGGAAGTACCGCCGCAAAATCTCCGCCCCGGGCAGTTATACCTTTTCCCAGGCGCTGGGAAGCCGCCTGCGGGAGCAGCACACGGCCGCGATCTGGTTCCACTCGGCGCGGGCGACAGCAGGCATCAACTGCGCGGTGCTGGAGCCCTCCGCCATCCCCCCGGGAACCGAACCGAGCCAGCAGCACTGGCAACTGCAACTGGACTCCAGCGCCTGCTGGTGGGGCCTTGCAGGACACGATTCCTTCGAAGTTCGCTACCGGGATGTGGCGGACGACTCGGGGCGAATACCCCACCCTGCCCTCTAGATCAGTCCCCCAGGTAGTGCTGCTCGTCGAATGTTTTCACCAGGTGCGGGTAGAACACGGTGAGCGTGGTCACCGTCATGCCGTTGATAAAGCCCTCGGGGAATAGAATCAGCAGAAGCAGCGGCCAGTTTTGCAGCGCCGCCTCGACCCACGCCTGCTGGCCGCACAGCTCGAGCAGCGCCAGCGCGGTCACTACCGTAGCCAGCATGGCCAGCATACCGCCGGCAAACCCCACTCCCAGCAGGTACAGGAACAGGTTGTTGGAGCGCAGTCCCGCGCACCCAGTAAACCACCAGCCGCGAGACAAGGGCCGGTGCCGCCACCGTTGCCAGCCACGCCGGGGGCACCCCCGCCAGGGGCTGGCCGATCAGCAGGGCAAACAGCAGGGTCGCAATGGCCCCCACCAGCAGGGCAAACCGCAATCCCACCAGGGTCACCAGGGCGGTGATCCCCAGGAAATGCAGCCAGAGACTGTCGACGATGTGCACTGACATCAGCCACACCACCACGCATGCGCAAATGCCCCCCAGCAGCAGGTGCTGCCTGGCCGGCACCAGGCGCACCGCCGGCCACGGCGCATACCAGGCGCACAGGCCGCAGGCCACCAGCATCACCAGGCCGCCGGCAAGGCTCAGCCACGCGGGTACGAGTTCACTGGCTATAAACATAGGCTGAGCTGGTCACTATTCTTTCGGGGCATCCTCGCGCAGCAGGTTGTCATGCGCTCCCTCGCTGCGCTCATCCGCACGTAACTGCGACCTGGCGGCGGCCTCCGGGGACTCGCCCGCCTCCGGGCTGTGCTCTACCGGCTCGGGCGACTCCCCGGCGGGTTCCTCTGCCGGTGTTCCCTGCGTGGCGCTGTCAACAACGGACTCGCCCAATAAGGCATTCTGGTCGCCAATACGCAGGCGGTAGATCGGCTCGGGCATGTCGTAGTCCGCCTGCTGGAAGGCAGCCTTCACCCGGCGGATCGTCTCGCTGCGCACGGCGGAGTAGTCGGATTGGGTCTGGTCGATCCAGGCGTAGAAGCGCAACAACACATTGGAATCACCCAGGGAATGAATCTGCACGCTCGCCGCCGGGCTGGTCAGGACGCCGGGTGATTCCTGCACGGTATTCCTGGCCAGTTGCAGGGCGTCCAGCAGGTTCACATCGGTACCGACACCAAGCTCAAAGGAGAAACGGCGATTGGGGTTACGGCTGTAGTTGACGATCACACCCTTGTAGACGATGGCATTGGGAATGCGAATATGGTTGCCGTCAAAGCTCATCAGCAGGGTTGCCCGGGAGGTGAGGCGCAATACCAGTCCCTCCTGGCCATCAATAACGACATGGTCGTCGGGTGAGAACGGCTGGCGCAGGCTCAGCAGGATGCTGGCGATATAGTTCTCGACCGTATCGCGGATGGCAAAGCCCAGGGCGAGACCCGCCAGGCCGAGGGCGCCGAGCACCGAGCCGATCACCGAGGTGGCATCGGCAATTTCCAGGGCGATAATGAGGCCTACCAGGGTGACTGCAACCCGGATGATCTGGCGCACGAGGTCGCCGATAAACACGTTGGGCGCCCAGCCGGCAAGGTAGCCGCGCTCCCGGGTCAACCAGCGGGCGAAAAACCAGAACGCGATAAATACCAGCAGCGCCACCAGCAGCACGGGCAGAAACTGCAGCAGGTCCATCCCCTTTTTCGCCAGGTCCTGCCAGATGGCCTGCAGCTTGTTGCCGACGTCGCGGTTGTAGACCAGTTCGTTCTGGACGCTCACGACGTCCGCCGTGCGCGCGGCCAGCTCCAATGCCCTTTCTTCATCGGCTCGCTCGGATATCTCCCCGCGCAGGGTGACGATACCCTCATCGACAACGACCTCGATGTCCTGCAGTCCGTCGAGGTTGGAATAGATATTACCGAGGCGCCGCTTGATACGGGCATCACTGCCGGGATCGGTGGTGACGTTGATCGGGGTATCCAACCGCTCCTCCTCCTGCGCCACCGACGCTGGTGCAGGAAAGGCGAACAGGAGCAGCAACAGCAGGCTCGCGCCGGCGCGCGCCAGCGCAGAGGGCCGCAGGTTGATTATCTTCATACTGCTCGCTCCGCTCTCCGCTTCGAAGAGACTGCCAATTCAGTCATTACCGGGCACAGGTCCGGGCTGCTCCAGACGGCCGGTCACTGTCATCAGTTTCCTGTAGCGCTGCCTGAAGTCCCGAAGATCATCGGGCAGGTGATCTCCCCGCTCGACTTCTTCATATACCAGGCCGCCCTCACGCGCAATGGCCGCAAGGCGCGGTTGCCGAGTGGTGAGCTGCGCCAGTCTGTACAGGGAATCCACCAGGGCGATCAACACCGGTATATTGCCGCGGGAGAACTGCCTGGCCGGCGCGTAAAACGCCTTCAGTATGCCATCGAAATCGGTGTATCTCGCGAGCACCCTGGAACCCTGCTCACCGTCCAGAAAAACCTTGCCAGGCAAATCGCGATCGGCGATCTGCCCCAGCGCCATACTGAACCAATCCACACAGGTAATCGCAGTGCCGGGATCGTTGATGCCCGGCGAGAGCGCTCGCGCCGCCACCTGGTTCAGCTGGGTAATGGGATATTCCGGGTCCTGCACCGGTGTTCGCATCGGGCCGGTCATGAAACAGTGGTGCAGGGAATCGAGCTTCCCGGCCAGCGCCTGCGCATCGCTGCCATAGATTTTCACCAGGGTGGTGCCGGCCAGCAGAAAGTCACCGCCGCGAACCCGCACCTGCAACCGGCAGTCGTGCTCCACACTCCATGCCACCAGCGAGGAGTAGTCGATGGTCTGCAGGTAGCCATTGGACCGGGCAGCGACAACCACGGGGCGGATACCGCGGGCAGCGCGGCGCCAGGCGAGCAGATCGTCGTTGCGACCGACCAGGTTTTCTTCCTCCACCAGTTGATCGAGCAGGCGCTGCAGGTCGCCACCGATGCGCTGGATGATCTGGTCCGCCTGCAGGTCGGTGGCGGTATTGTGGATAAAGCCGATAAACCCTGCCAGGGCGAGGATGGTGAGTAACAGCGCAACCATCACGGTAATATTGGGCTGGTCGGTATCGCCGTAGCCGGACAGGGTCACCAGGCAGTAGATGCTGGTACCCAGGAACAGACCCAGGCTTATTTTGCTGAGCCGGTCGCTGAGAAACTGGCGCAACACCTTGGGGCCGTACTGGCCGGAGGTCAGGGTCAGGGCCACCATGGTCATCGAGAACACCACGCCGCCGATGCTGAGCACCGAGGTCGCGATGGCCGCGAGTACCTGGCGCGCGGAGGTGACCGACATGGAGACAAAGTGCAACGCCGAATCGAGCGCGGGCACATTGCGCTCAACCCACAGCAGCAGGAATGCCAGAATGAAGCCGTACACGCACAATACCATCGGTATCGGCCAGATACTGACCTGGAGCTTTTCCCGCAGAGTTGAGATGTAGTTTTTAATCATGAGCCAATTGCCTTTGGACAGAAAAGAAGCACCGCGCTCTGCCGCAATCAGTCGAGAGACCTGTCGGGGACCGGCGCCGGCAAGCTTTATGGTAGCAGCCGCCGCCGTAGTCTGGTTGTTTAATATCCGACAGTTCATGAGCGGCAAACGCACGGATGTTCCCAACCTGACGCTCGAAGAAATCGCGGCCTGAAAAATACTTCTCAGCTCCAGGTGTTTATTGCAATCTCCGCTGCACGAACAACGTTGCGGTGGTCAGCGTGACCGCCGCAATAATCAGCATGGGCCAGACATTGCTCCACACGTCCGCCGCGGGCATCGACTTGAGGAAAGAGCCCTGCACGATGATAAGAAAATGCTTGAGGGGGCTGGCCTTGGCGATGAACTGCAAAAATTCCGGCATGTTTTCCACCGGGGTGGCGAAGCCCGAAATCATCATCAGGGGCGTCAGCGCAAAAAATATGCCCAGCACCGCCTGTTGCTGGGTGTTGGCCAGGGAAGAAATCACCAGGCCCACCCCCACCACGGACAAAACAAAAGGGAACATGGCGCCAAACAGCAACAGGTAGCTGCCGTAAAAAGGTATGCTGAACCCGTATATGGCTATACCGACGATGATAATGCCCACAATGCCCCCCGCCAGTACGGCGGGTATGGTCTTGCTGACGATAATCTCCAGTGGCGTACTGGGGGAGACCAGCAACTGGTCGAAGGTGCCCATCTCGCGCTCTCTGGAGATGGACAGGGAGGTGATCATCAGGGCGATGATCATGGACAGGCTGGCGGCAAGGTTGGGCACCATGAACCAGCGGTAGTCGAGATTGGGGTTGAACCAGTGCCGCACGGCTGCCGCGGGCGGAGCGACAAACTCCGGGCTGGCGCGGGCCAGTTCCACCCCCAGTTCCGTCGCGATGGCGGTCAGGTAGGAGAACGTTATCTGGCCCGCATTTGCGCGGCGGCCATCGATAATCACCTGCAGGCTCGCCGGCCGCCCGGCGGCCACATCACGGGAAAAGTCCGCCGGGAAATGCAGGCCCAGCAGCACCTCGCGCTGCTCCAGCCGGTTGGTGAAATCCGCCATGTTGTCCGGGTGAACCACCCTGCCGATGAAGCTCGCGGAACTCACCCGGGCAACCATTTCCCGGGACCAGTAGCCGGCGTCCTCATTGATGATGGCCAGGTCGACATGGCGCACCTCCAGCGTTGCGGCCAGCCCGAAAATCGTCACCTGCATCACCGGTATGCCAAACAGCATGGCGCGCGAGCGCGGGTCCCGCAGGAACAGGAGCATTTCCTTGAGTACCGATGCCAGCAGGCGGCCGAACATCAGTCCAGCCTCCGCTTCGACTTGAGTCGGGTAATGCCAAAAAAGAGGGCACCTACCGCCAGCATCGATGCGATATCACGCAAAAACAGCGGCCAGAAATCGCCGGCCAGGAATACGGTCTGCAGGCTGGAGACAAGATACCGCGCGGGGATCAGGTAAGTAATCTTCTGGATGAACCAGGGCATGCTCTGGATCTCGAACAAAAAGCCGGACAGGAGAAAGGACGGCAGGTAGCCGGTCATCACGGCCAGCTGCGAGGCCATGAACTGGTTTCTCGACACGGTGGAGATCAGCAGCCCCTGGCCCAGTGCCGGCACCAGGAATGCCGCGCTGATGAGCATCAGCGCGGGGAAAGAGCCCACCAGCGGCAGCCCCAGTACTACCACCGCCAGAAACGTACAACCGGCCATGGCAACCCCACCCAGCACGAAATAGGGCAGCAGCTTGCTGAGAATAATTTCTCCCAGCGTTGCAGGCGTGGCCAGCAAGGCTTCCATGGTGCCGCGCTCCCACTCCCGGGACACGACCAAAGCGGTCAGCAAGGTGCCTATCATCGTCATCACCACCGCGATGGCCCCCGGTACGAGGGTGCGCCGGCTCTGCAGTTCCGGGTTGAACCAGAAGCGCTGTTCCAGCGCGATAGCGGCGGGCTCACCGGCCGTCCCGTTGCGCGCCTGCAACCAGCCCGAGAACGCGCCCTGGAGGTAGGCCGCGGTAAAGGTGGAGGTATTGGGGTTGGAGGCGTCCGCAATGATCTGGATCGCCGCGCGACCCTGTCCCTCCAGCAACAGCGCTTCGAAATCCGCCGGGATGACCACATAGGCCTTGAGCTCACCGGACACCAGCTTGCTCTCCACCTCGTCGCGGTGGCGGGCCGGCGTAACCTGCAGGTAGCGGGTCGCCGCGAATGCCGCCGCCAGCTCGTGCGCCTGGGCGCCATCACTTTCCAGTACCACGCCAACCTTTACATCCTGCACATCCAGCGACACGGCGAAGGCGAACAGAAACAGCAGTATCGGCGGCAACACAAACGTGATGAGCAGGACCGCGGGGTCCCGCAGAATTTGGTAGCTCTCTTTTATTACCAGGGCCCACAGCCGCCTCATGCCGCACGCTCCCTGCCATCTTCCAGGGCGTTGCGGCGCTCGATCAGGCGGATAAACGCCTGTTCCATGGTGGGGTCGGGCAGGGCCGCATCCGCCACCGATGCCTTGAGCATGTCGGGGGTATCCAGCGCAATCAGCTGCCCGCGGTTGACCAGGGCGACGCGGTCACAGTACTCCGCCTCTTCCATGAAGTGGGTGGTGACCAGAACCGTGACACCCTTGCCCACCAGGCCGGTGATGTGGGTCCAGAATTCGCGCCGGGTAATCGGGTCCACCCCCGAGGTGGGCTCATCGAGAAAAAGCACCTTGGGGCGATGCATCAGCGCGCAGGCCAGGGCCAGGCGCTGCTTGAAGCCCAGCGGCAGTTCGCTGGGAGACTCGTCGAGCATGGGCGCCAGCTCGAACAGGTCTATCATTTCCTGCACCCGTTCCTTGCGCAGCGCCCGCTTGAGGCCGTATACGCCGGCAAAGAAATCCAGGTTCTGGCGCACCGACAGCAGGCCGTAAAGGGAAAACTTCTGCGCCATGTAACCCAGCTGCAGCTTGGCTTTGCTGGGGGAATAGCGCAGGTCCAGGCCCACTACCTCGGCCACGCCGCTGCTGGGTTTGATCAGGCCGCACAGCATCTTGAAGGTGGTCGACTTGCCGGCGCCGTTGGGGCCCAGCAGTCCCAGGATCTCGCCCTGGTGGACATCAAAGCTGATGTCGCGGGTGGCGGTAAAATCGCCGAATTTTTTGGTCAGCTCGTGGCAGCGCACCATCACGCCCTCTCGCCGGGGAATGGGTGCCATCTGCTCGGCGATACTGGAAACACCGCCCGGGCCACCGCCCAGCAGATCGATAAACGCATCCTCGAAACGCGACGGCGTCGCTACCAGGTGCGCGCCATAGTTGCCGGCCAGCGCGTCTAGCTCTTGCCTGCCCGCACCCTCGGCGACCACCAGCCGCACCGATGCGCCCTGGATGACCCCGTCGCGCACGCTGGGCAGTTGCAGAGCTTCCGTAAGCGCCAGCCGGCGGTTGCCCGAGATATCGCGCATCAGGTAGCTGCGACCCTCCAGGCGCCGGGTGAGATCATCGGGGGGGCCGTCATACACCACCTTACCCTGGTTTAGCAGCAACACCTGCTGGCAGCTCTGGGCTTCATCCAGGTAGGCGGTGGACCACACCACAGCCATGCCCTGTGCCACCAGTTCCTGCACCATGCGCCACAGATCCTGCCGGCTCACCGGATCGACCCCGACGCTGGGCTCGTCCAGCAGCAGGACCTGGGGCCGGGCCATCAGGGCACAGGCAAGGCCGAGCTTCTGTTTCATGCCCCCGGACAGAGCGCCGGCCAGCCGCCTCGAGAACGGCGCCAGGCCGGTAAACTCCAGCAGCCGGGCAAACAACTCGCCACCGGGCCCCGCGTCCAGGCCGCGCAACTCGGCGTACAGATGCATGTTCTGCATGACCGACAGGTCCTCGTACAGGCCGAAGCGCTGGGGCATGTAGCCGGTAATCTCGTGGATTGTGCCCGCCTGGGTAACCACGTCGTGACCACAGACCGTGATGGCACCCCCGGTGGGAAGCATCAGCGCCGCGAGGCAGCGCATCAGGGTGGTTTTGCCGGCGCCATCGGGGCCCACCACACCGGTGAGCTGGCCACCGACGATGCGGGCCGTGACACCGTCCAGCGCGGCGTTGTCACCAAAGCGCTTGACGAGGTCGGTGATGACAATCTCGACCGACATACGCGGCTCAGCCCCCGGGCAGCGTGATGGTGACAGGCATACCCTGGCGCAAGCCGTCATCTGCGTCGGTGATCACGATTCTCAGGCGGTATACCAGGTCCGTGCGCAGTTCGGGGGTTTCCACCGACTTGGGAGTGAACTCGGCCCGCGGCGACACGAAGCCGACCTGGCCCGTATATTGACGGTCAGAGGTGTCCGTGATGACGGTCAATGTCGCCCCGGGAACCACCTTGCCCAGGCTCGACTCATCCACATAGGCGCGCACATAGACCGTGTCGGTAAGCGACAGGGTATACACGGGCATTCCGGCGCCGAGTATTGCGCCTGGTTCGCGAACCCTCGTCAGCACCACCCCATTGTTTGGTGCCTTCAACTCCGTGTCCTGCAACTGGGTGGCAGCCTGCTCGCGCCGGGCCCGGGCTCCCGCCAGGGCGGCCTCCGCGGCGGCGATATCTTCAGCCCGCGCCCCCTCCACCGCCAGCGCGAGCGCTTCGCGGCTGGCGGCCAACCGGGCCGAGGCCTCGTCGCGCTGTGCCAGCGCATTGTCAAGCAGGCCCTGGCTGCTGAGCCCCTTGCCGGTCATTTCCCGCTGCCGTTCGTATTCCTTTTCGGCATTTTTCAGCGCCGCCGCAGCCTCGCTTACCCGCGCCCGGGCCTGCTCGATCTCCTGGGGTCGGGACCCGGTGCGCAGCAATGCCAGTCGCGCCTCGGCCTCGGCCACCCCCGCTTCCGCCAGTGCCAGGCCGTCGCGCATCGGTTTGCTGTCCAGCGTGGCCATTACCGTGCCGGCAGCCACCGTGTCGCCCTCTTCAAAATTCATCCGCTCCAGCCGCCCGGCCACCCGGAACCCCAGCTGGACCTCGCGAATATCCACATTACCGTAGAGCACCAGCGCGCCGTTCCCGCCATTGCGAGGCCACTGTGTCCAGGCGGCAAAGCCCACTCCCAGCAGGACGGCAAGACCAATGACAATGCGCTTTTTCATGCTGTGGGAACTCCCGGGGGAAACAGTGATTCAAGTACGATACGGAACTGCTTTTTCAGGGCTGCGATGTTATCGAGGCTCAGCTCCTCCCAGCCCAGGTGCCGCGATGCCGTCCCCCGGATCGTGTAAAAGACGAGCAGCTGACCAAAGATCATCATGGCCCGTATGCGGCACTCTTCCGAGTCCTCCCCTGAGCCCGGAACCCAGGGCCACGAGCCGGGTTACCAGCCCCATCATGCGTGACAGGACGCTGTCATAGAGGAGCTGGAACGCCTCGGTGGGGTCCTGTTGCTCGCGCAATATCAATCGCACCCAACCCTCGCGGGCGTGCTGGAGATTCATTGCGTTGAAGGCGTCGAAGACCAGCAGCAACAACTCCACGGCCAGCTCCCGCCGCTGCGGCTCCGCCGAAGGCGCCTGGGCCAGGCGCGCCTCGACCTGACCCGCAAGCGGCGCCATATGCTGCCGCATCTGGCCGATAATGTGTTCGAACACCCCCAGGTACAGGCCCTGTTTGCCCCCGAAGTGGTAGCCGATCAGTGCCTGGTTGACTCCCGCAGCGTCAGCGATGGCCCGGGTGCTGGCGGCGTCGAAACCCGAGCGGCCAAATACGCCCAGGGCAGCCCTGATCAGCGCTTCACGGGTCTGGTCACCGCGAGATAGAACTTTTGTATCCGTCATGGGAGGGTATATTAGTCAAACGATCAATTTAGTCAAGTGACTAACTCGGCGGTATAAAATGATCCCGTTTAATTGTCGCTCCGCCGCATGTTACTGTTCGAGCGCAGACCAACTCATAAGAGAGCCCTGATAATGACAGCCAAAGCCATCCTGAAGCTCGGCCCGAGCCTGTCGAACCGACCGTCAGCTGCGCAGAGGTCATACCCGACGCGGTACAGGCCTGCATCAGCGAGATCAACACCGCGGCCGGTGACTGCTACTTCGATGGCGGCAGGGCCTGCAGCGGGGACGATCCGGGCTTCGTGAACGCACTCAATACCCTGGGCGAAGAGGTAGCGGGTGCCTGCCAGGACGGCGACTTCATGGGCATGACGACGGAAGCCACGGTGGGCCGCCTCACCAACGCCTGCCAGTCCCAGTCCGATGCGCTGAGCTGGCGCACCTTCGGCGGCCCCCAGGGGGCGGTCTGGCCAAAGGCCGACAACGGCGGTATCGGCGTGCGCACGCTGGGCGACATCAAGATCCCCCAGTGGGGAGTCACCGAGTACCTGCCGCCCTACTGTTTCACCGGCGAGTGCGCGGTCGGGCCCGAGTTATACAAGGCGATCTCCCCCCGCCTGAAGCAGGTGCCCGAGCAACAGATGCTGATACTGTCCAACCAGAAAGACCGGACCCAGCAGGGCGATGCGTTTTTCACCGACGAAGCCCAGTGGATAAACGCCATGCGCCAGGCCTACTGCGACACCAAGGATCTCAATGGCATACAGTGGTATCTCACCAGCGACTCGGTAAACAGTGTGCACGTGGTATCCCCCCGCGACGAGTTTTACTATGGCGAGGTCGCCGGCGAGCGCATGGTGGACTGGTTCTCCCGGGCAGTGAACGACCCGGATTCGGTATCCGATTTCGCCGAGGAAGGTAATTTCGTCAACGATATCCCGGGCTCGCTGCCGTTTCCCTGCGATCTTCCCTGACGCGCTTTTGCAAGGAGCACGGGGACCACAGCCGGGTCGGGACTCTGCTCAAGCATCCGCTAATCGCCTGCGGCCAAGCGCCGCCAGCGCGGACCCGGCGACCACCAGCATGGCTCCCAGCCAATTCAGCCAATCCAGAGGTTCCGTCTGGATATGACCCGGCAGGAAGGTATTGCTCAAAAAAACAAAAAAGAGGGTCAGCAGTGGCGTGAGAGGAATAATGGCGCTGACCCGACTTGCATCCCAGTGGGTCATCGCCAGGCCGAAGCTGCCGTAGGCGATAATGGTGTTGAGTGCAACGAAGGCCAGCACGCCCAGACCCAGGCCGTCGAGCTGTTGAATCTGGCCGGGGGAAGAAGCCGGCAGGAAGCAGACCGCGCCAGCTACATAGATCAAGATGAGCAGGTCCTGGGCTCCGACGTGTTTGAGTAGCTGCTTTTGTGCCAGCCCATAAGCCGCCCAGGCGGCGGCGGCGAGCAGCAGCATGAATAAACCGAGCAGGTAACTTTCATCGACCGTCGACAGAGCCAGCAGTCGATGATGAAAGAAAAGCAGCAGACCCAGACTGAAAGCGATCACGCCCAACCACTGTGGCACGGAAAACGACTCTTTAAACAACCACACGCTGCCGAGCAGTAGCATCAATGGCGCCAGCTGGATCAGAATCTGTGCTGCTTCGGCCGTCGTGTGGTCCAGGCCGATGAGGTAAAAAATATAGTTCGCCAACAATCCCGCCACGGCGAGCAGGGTGAGCGGCCACAGGGGCGGCCTCAGCATGCGCCTGACCGCGCTCAGGCTGCGGCGGCCATACCAGACAATTGCTATCAGGGCGGAAATCGAGAAGCGATACCAGGTCACGGTAATGGTATCCATATCGCCCAGAACCACCTTCAGGGCGATGGGAAGGCCGCCCCACATGAGAACGGTGACCAGCGAAAAGCCAAGTCCCAGGCGCCAGTCAGTGGCCAAGAATCACCGGCTGTTCGCTGTCAGGACCGGCCCCCCCGGGAACCATCAATGCGACCGGTGTCGTCCACGCGACACCGCCCGCGCCCGCTGATTCCATGATGTATTCTCCCGTGCGCGACAGTAAAACAGATGGACTTAACAGTACACAGACTATCACCAATCACTGCGATAGCCAGAGCGCCACCCCCACCTGCCCGGTGGGCCACAGTGACTCAACCGGTAGACACCCGGATGTCTGCTAGATTAAACGTACACGTTCAACGTCGCTTGCAGAAGCGACCGGCCCAGGAGTACACAAACCATGTACAAGCGACCCGGTGTCTACATCAAGGAGATTTCTTTCGCGAAAACGTCGATCGAGACCGCATCAACATCCATCGCCGCATTCGTGGGTCATGTGAAACGCGGGCATCGAGTGACCCTTAACAAAGGTAAACCAGTGCTCGTTCGTACTGTCTCGGAATACGCCCAACAGTTCGGCACCCCGGGCGGCGACCCTGGCGGTATCACCAACGAAGGCGCGACGGTGGATGCATTCGGGCACGCCATCAATGGGTTTTTCGCCAACGGTGGTTCAGGGGCTTATGTTGTGCCGGTAGCCAGGACAGGTGGCTCGACCTCGCGCTGCACGCTCGCCATACGGGAGGCCGTCGCGGTGGCGGATGACGTGAAGCATAACATCACATTTGTCGCCACCTCCCCCGGCACCTGGGCGGACAGCTTATTGCTACAGCTGAAGCAGGACGCAACGGGGACCTTCACGCTCACCATTGGCACCCAGGACGCTGCCAGCCTGGCGCTGACTGATACGGCCGGGAAAACGCACGATACCATTTTGGAAACCTTCACCGGGCTAAGCCTTGCCGCCCGAGGCAGGGGCTCGATCAAACGCGAGGTCAATAGCGTGTCGTCCCTGGTGAAGGTAAAGATCAATCCCACCACTACCGCTGTAGCGAGCGATTCGAACAACGTCCAGGCGGAAATGACGGGGGGAACTGACACCGCCGCACCGAGGCCGGCGAACTACGCCCAGGCCCTCGAGCGCTTGCAGGAAAACCGCGATATTGCCATTATCCTGCTGCCTGGCAAGGATTGGACGCACGACAGGACGGTATACGAAAGCGCGATCAGCCATGCGGAGTTGATGCAAAATCGCATGGTCATCGTGGACCCGCAAAACCCGCAGACCCGGGCCATTCAGCTGAACACCGAGAGGGATGTCAGGGATGCCGGGTTCCCGGTCTCACCCTGTTGCGCGCTCTACTATCCCTATCTGAAAGTCGCCAACCCCTATTACGACGCGCGGCATCCAGGGAACCTCCCCGACACCTTCGAGATCGGGCCCTCGGCCATGGTCGCCGGGGTGTGGGCGCGTATCGACGCCAGCCGCGGCGTGTGGAAGGCACCCGCCGGCATCGACGCCACCGTCCTGGGCACGCTTGGCCCCAACGTGCCAGTCGCCAGCGCGATACAAGAACATCTCAACCCATTGGGTGTGAACTGCCTGCGCACCGTTAGCGGCCCCACCTCGGTGTGGGGCGCACGAACCCTGGCGACTGAAACCGACCCCGAATATCGGTATGTATCGGTTAAACGCACGCAGAACATGATCCGGGAAAGCCTGTATCGCGCACTGCAGACAGTAGTGTTCGAGCCCAACGACCAGGCTCTGTGGTCAAGCCTGCGCGCCCGCATCACCGATTTCATGGCCGACCTTTTTCGCGCCGGGGCGTTTCAGGGGACAAAGGCTTCCGAGGCCTACTTCGTCCGCTGTGGCCTCGGCAGCACGATGACGGAGGCCGACATCGACGCCGGTCTCGTGCGGGTACTGGCGGGGTTCGCTCCCCTCAAGCCCGCCGAGTTTGTCGTGATGGAATTACAGCAACTCGTCGCACAGACCAGGTGAGTTATCCCTGTTCAGGCCGGTTCCCGCCCGGGGCTCAACAGGATCATCGCCGCCGCTATCAGCGACCCCAGTGACATCGCCAGGGCAACCGCGGCGAGACCCTGGCCACTCTCGAACAGGAAGCCGGCAATGATCGGGCCCAGCACGGCCCCGCCGCGCCCTACTCCGATAACCAGTCCCGTCCCGCTGGCGCGCACACGATCGGGAAATGCCTGGGCGAGTATCGCGTATAAACCCACTACCGCCGAGTTGGTGAAAAAACCGGCGCAGGCGGCGACCAATGCCAGCTGCGCTAGACCCGCCTGACCCTGGCCAAAGACATTCACCATCACCGTCGAGCCGACCATTGCCGCTACGACCAAAACCTGAAGGGCGAGTACGCCTGCAGTTTATCGATCGCAAAAGCGATATTTCACTGCCGTCAGTGGAATCGGACTGCGTGATCGCGGCCGACGGCATCCATTCGCGGATGCGTGCGATCCACTATCCCGATGAGGGCATGCCGGTGGCGTCACGCCGGCCATGGCGACCAGTCATGTAGGCCGGGGCTCGGATTACGGACTCGCCTGGCTGGACGCCAACAGCCAGCCATTCGACGGCTCCAAAACCTACAAGCTGCGCCTGCCGCCCAATGTCCCGGTAAATGATTTCTGGGCGCTCACCGTGTATGACACCCAGACCCGCTCACAACTGCAAACCAGCCAGGCATTCCCCACCGTGGGCAGCCAGTCGAAAGGGATCCAGCAAAATGCGGACGGCTCCTATGACATCTGGTTCGGCCCGCAGGCACCTGCCGGCAAGGAGGGCAATTGGCTGGCGACGGTCCCGGGCAAGAGCTGGTTCACCATTCTACGCATGTACGGTCCGCTGGAGCCGTGGATCAACAAGACCTGGCGGCCGGGCGAGATCGAGCTGGTTAAATAGCCGCAATACCGCATCAAAAGCCGCAGGTTCCGTTGAATTGTCAGCAGCAATCTATCTATACAAATATAGACAGCAGAATCAGCACGCCCGCCCCCAGGCTGAGCATGGCTGTACGGCGTAGCTTCGGTATTCCCAGTGCGAGAAATACACCGCTTCCCAGGATTACAAGCAATGCGATGGCCATACCTATAGAAAATATCCGGACCAGTGGGCCCGCCTCAGCTCTGTGCACCCGCATGACTTGCGCCAGCGGACTGCGTTCGCGATAGGTCAATTCAACCTGCAACGGGTCGCTGGTCGGCTGAATCACCACCAGGCGTTTCAGGTCCCCCCAACGGTATTCGTAGGAGCCCTTCTTTTCCGCAATGGACGCCTGCCCCCTTGGCGGCAAGAGATCGCGCTGATCCAGCGCGGCCCTGGCCAGGGCCGACAACCGGGCCAATTCCGGCACAAAGGGGCTCTCAAGCGGGATTTCGTAAACCTGCTTGTCTATGTCGCCCTTGATGTCAGATGAGTACAGCGCCCCACCGACAAAATACAGCGCCGCCATAGGCATGATAAGACACGCCAGAAACGCGTGTACTTTTATGATCAACATCCGCTGTATTTTCATAGTAGGCGTCTGATTTAATCGACGCGCCTCAAAACACCGGTCGAGGAGTGCCCACGACACTGGGCGGCAGGATCGGGTAGGTCACCTGCGGCTGCTCACCGGTCAGCGCCAGCAGGAAGGTCTCGATACTGGCAACTTCTTCGTCATTGAGTTCCTGACCCAGTTGGCTGGTGGCCATGACGGCAATGGCCTGCTTCAGGTCCCAGGATTTTCCCGAGTGAAAGTACGGCGGTGTCAGCTCGATATTGCGCAGGGTAGGCACCTTGAAAACGTACTCATCGCTGGTGGTACTGGTGACCTGGAAACGCCCTTTATCCGCCGGCGGCAAAAAGTCGGCGCCGGGCTTTTCAACGACGCCAAAGGGAGCATACATGCCCCCGCCGACATTGACACCGTTGTGGCAGGCGGCGCAACCCTTATCGACGAACAGCTTGAGGCCAGCTTTTTGCTCTGCACTCAGAGCGTTTTCATCACCCCTGAGGTACTGGTCGAACGGCGCATTCGGGGTCAACAGGGTGGCCTCGAAGGCTGCGATGGCGGCGCCCACATTGGCGAGCGTTAACGGGTCCGGATTACCCGGGTACGCGGCGGCGAACATGGGCTGATAACCGGGTATTGCTTCCAGCATACCCACCGCATGTTCAGGGCTGATCGCCATTTCGATGGGGTTCTGTATCGGGCCCACTGCCTGCTCGCTCAGGTCCGCCGCGCGCCCGTCCCAGAACTGGGCCGTGTTGAAAACGGCATTCAGCACCGTCGGCGCATTGCGCCCCCCCTTCTGCCAGTTATGCCCGATCGAGGTCGGCAGCATATCCACCCCGCCCAGGCCAATCTGGTGGCAGGTGTTGCAGCTGATGTTATGACTTTCTGACAGCCTGGGATCAAAGTAGAGGGCCTTGCCCAGCTCGACCATGTCCGGCGTTGTTGCTTCCCCGGATCGCGCCTGGGCGATTTCCGGAATCGGCTTGAACAGTGCCCTGGCCTGGTCCAGCAGGTCGCTCTGGGCGAAGCTGATTGAAGGCCCTGAGGCAACAAATCCCAGGGTGGTGAGGAGTATGCGCTTAAAGATCGTCATGGTAGTTTCCGGGGTGCTGGTGGGTGTATAGGCAAACGCAGTGCCGTGTGTCACGACGCAATCTCTGGCGTTCGTTCAGCCGTAGGATGATCGCAATTTTCTTCTGGCACCATCCGGCATATGCCTGATATCGACCCTCAACCCCCCGGGATTACACTCCATATGTCCAATGACGTAGATGACTGGCACACGAGAGCCGCCATTTTACTGTTTGCAATCATTGTGTTACTGATTGGGTGGGACGTTGTCGCCGACTATCAGGAAAGTGCCAATTTTGGTCACATGGCCGTTGAATTTTCCGTCATGTCGGTAGCGGTCAGCGGCACCGTACTGTTGTGGCGTCAGCTTCGCCGTACGCAGTCGGATCTGGCCCGGGCGGCGCACATCCGGGCTTAACGCTGAGGCGCGGACACACCAGGCACATCAATGCGGAGAACCGGAAGATATGGCCACAAAAAACTGCTGGGAAGACACCACAGACTACGACTATGCCGCCCTGGTTGAGGGGCTTAACCGCTACCTTCGCCTGCGCACCAATCCGGTAGGGATGAAACGCTTTGCCAGGATCAGCGAGATGGAGCAGGTTCACAAGCTGCGCCGGCCACCGGCTGGTGAGAAGCTGGCCACGGACCAGGTCGTGGGACAATCCCGCTGGCTGGGTTACACCATCGGGATCACCATGGACAATCTGGTGGGATCACAGTGCGGCGCGGTTATCGGCCTGCACCCGCGCGACGAGGAGTTTCTGAGCGGCAATGCCTTTAACGGCGTCTGGTACGGCGATCTTGAAAGCAGCTCCCGTCACCAGCGCGAAATGTCCTGCGCCTCCCACGGTGAATATGAGGCGCTGGTGACTTCGCCGCTGACGTCCGGGCGCATAGACAACCCGGACATCTGTCTTATCTATGGGACGCCGGGGCAGATGATCACCCTGATGAATGGCTTGCAGTACCGTAATTACAAAAAGTACACCTTCACCTGCGTCGGCGAGAGCGCCTGTGCCGACTCCTGGGGCAATGCGCTGCGAACAGGCGAACCCTCCCTGTCAATCCCCTGTTACGCGGAGCGCAAATTCGGTGGGGTCCAGGACGATGAACTCCTGCTGGCCCTGCCGCCCAGTTATCTTCCCGCCACCGTCGAGGGCCTGGCCGCCCTCAGCCGCAACGGGCTGCGCTACCCGATCCCCAACCACGGTCTGGACAAGTCGCCGCTAGCCAGCATGGCCCAAAGCTATGGCAAAGACTGACTAGGCCCCAGCGGCTTGTCACTGGTAAAGTGGCGCTATTGGAGCGAGTACAAGGAGTACAGCCATGCCCGGATTCTGGTTACGCATTCTCATCACCGCCTGCGGCCTGTTGCTGGCAGAAAAACTCCTGGACGGCCTGCATTTCGGCGGCGTGACCTCCCTGGTAATTGCCGCGATCGTGCTGGGCGTGGTCAACGCCATCGTCAGACCGATCGCATTACTGCTCACGCTGCCCATCACCATCCTGACTCTGGGCCTGTTTTTGCTGGTGCTCAACGGCGCCATGCTTGGCCTCGCCGCCCTGATCGTTCCCGGCTTCGTCATCGAGGGTTTCTGGACCGCCCTGCTCGGAGCTATCATCATCAGCCTCACGGGCATGGTGGCAAACTGGTTTATCGGACCGAAGGGCAAGGTGGAGATTATTGTGGTCCGACGATAGCCGCTACAGGCGGAGCATGGACAGGGCCAGCCGCGCTAGAACTTCGGGTCAATCGGCGTGATATGACCCACCCGGGCCTCGATAGTCCCGGCGGCCTCCAGGCACAAGTCTTCCCGCCAGCGATCAGCATAGATCTGCACACCGGTCGGCAAGCCATCGACTACACCCGTGGGTAACGCGACCGCAGGCAGGCCCAGCAAGTTACCGGGGGTAATGAATTGCAGTCGGCGCTGGAGGGTCTCAATACCGGTTTCAGGATCGAGGTCCGCGTCATGGAGAAACGGTAAATCTGCCCAGGTGGGCCCGATGACCAACGAGTGTTCCTGAAAAAACGCCGACCAGGCCACCGCGAGGCGATCTCGCTCGGCATACACCTGCGTGCCGCTCATCGCTGCCGGATCGAATTCATCCAGAAACCGCGTCAACGCTCCCACGGTGCCTTCACTCATTATGGGTGCCAATAACGGCAAGGTATTGCGGATGTCGGAGCCCAGCACTCGAGCCCAAATCTCGTTCACCCGGGCCAGTTCCGGAGGCATCACCTCCTCGACCTGCCACCCCGCTGCCCTGAGATGCTCCCCGGCCTGGTGAATCGCCGCAACGGTGGCCGCAGGGAGTGTCACATCCGGCATCCGGGTGACAAGCGCTACTGTTTTGGCCACCGCAGGGCCCTGCAGTGCCGCGGGCACTGAGTAAGGGTCTTGTGGGTGCCAACCCGACAGGACACGATAGGCGATGTCCAGGTCAGCGACCGATCTCGCCATTGGACCCTCGACGCACATCAGCCTGAACGAATTGGGTTGGGGCGCAGCCGGTATCGAGGGCACAAAGGGAATTCTACCGGTTGTGGGTTTCAAAGCTGCGATGCCGCAACAATAAGCGGGATTTCTCAGGGAGCCACCGATATCGTTACCCAAGCCGATGGGGCTCATACCCGTCGCCAGGGTGGCCCCCTCCCCCCACTTGAACCTCCTGCAGTTCGAGTGATATCCCAGGGATTGTTCGTTCGGCCCCGGAGTGGGATTGTCCGTGGTGATCCGCAGACCCATTTCCGGTAGATTCGTCCTGGCCAGTGGAATCGCACCGGCGGCTTTCATGCGGGCAACCACCGGTGCATCCGCGACGGGAAGGGTTTCGGCAAAGACCGGCAAACCCATGGTTGTCGCCGAACCGGTGCAATCAATATTTTCCTTGATGGTGAAAGGCACGCCATGAAACGGGCCCGTCGCCTGACTGGCATCTGCCTTGTCTGCCGCCGCCAGCGCTGATTCCGCCAGGGTCACCGTAACCGCATTGACCCTGGGATTAACCGCCTCGATACGCTCAAGGTGACTGGTCACAACCTCACGACTGGATACCTGCTTGCTACTGATCATGGCCGCCAGTTCATGAGCTGATTTGCGCCAGAGTTCGTCTGCCATGTTGTCGCCTCGCTGTGAGCATGGAATTTGTTGTGCAGCTTATGGAAAGTATCGTGGTTTGTCGACGGCCCGAGCCATATCAAGGTACGGCTAAAAGTGTCACGCGTCTGCAAGGATAAACTGAGTTTTCTGGCAACGGGGATGAGCGCGACTGGAAGCAAAGAAAAATGTTTCGGAAAAAGCACAGGTGGAAACGGGCAATATGCGTCATGAGCCCCGGGCGCCTCCCGACGCATCTCCGCCTTTGCTTTTTCTAATGCTGGCTCAAGCCGTGAGAGCGGCCCGCACTGATGTGGGAGTTACCGAGCTTCCGCTACTGGCACAAATCCGACCTGCTGAAGGCGCTTTCAAAGAATCCTGGATGATCGCTTTCGGGACCAGATCGGACCTGGAGTGGGGATAGGAGCATTGGCAGCTAACGACGCATTGCGACCGTCCAGCGGCTCAGCTATCCTCGCTGCCAAGGGGGCGGTTCATGCTCATTGCGGTCCCTGCTTCAACTCAAACGAACAAAAATGGCGAAGGCCAGTTATGAGGACGAAAGGGTGAGTATTCAGGCTGCCGACACACTATTATCCCTTGCAGAAATTGCGGTTGCAGTTTTGGGCTTTGCTGGGATTCTGGCCGTGATGAAGGGCTCACAGCGAGAAGTTATTCCGGGTATCAACCAGTGGCGACTAGAAGCTCTTGTCGTTTACGGTACCAATGCCATCGCGTTTTCACTCGTACCTGTGCTATTTCTAGCAATGGATTCTCCGGAGACTACCATCTGGCCGGTAGGAAGCTCATTGTCTGCTGTAGTGATGATCGCCTGGCTAGTATGGGCGTTCCGTAAGCAAAAGAAGTACTTTTCTAATTACTTTCCCAAACAGACTCTTTGGAACGATGTCCTGATTCTAATCGTCTGTGTATTTTCTATCGGAGCCGCAGTAGACAACCTGTTTGCTGGAGGATTGTTTAATCAGAGCTTCGGGGGGTATATCTTTTCCATCGCGCCCTGGTTTTATGTGGCAGTGATGGCTTTCTTGCGATCGATACTTACGATCAAACTTGGTGGGGAGAGTGCTTAAAATCAGGTAGAGTTTGAGATGAAATTTGAAGGCCGCTCTATGGCTGCATCTAACGGACGTTCGTACTATGATCGCTCAAGGCGCACAGTATGAGACACCTGCTCAAATCACGTTTGAAGCAAATCCTGACTCCACAGCAGTTCGCTGCCACCCCAAGCTGATGCAGTTCAGTAGTCTCTGAACAGCTGCTTGATGTATCGTGAATTCTTCTAGTTTATTTCGTCAGTTTGCCTATCCTTTACTAACCAATTAGCAGGAGACTAGATATGGCACGTTTGGAAGGGAAGATAGCACTCATCACCGGCGCGGGGGCGGGGCTGGGCGCTCAAATCGCGCGCAGGTTCAAAGAGGAAGGCGCCCAACTGGTAATCAATGACATCAGTAATGACTCCGCCCAGAAACTTGCCGCTGAGCTTGGCGGTATTGGAATCGCGGCCGATGTCTCCGACTCGAATGCGGTTCGGGCAATGTTTGCTCAGGTCAGTTCCGAACTTGGACAGCTGGATATCCTCGTAAACAACGCCGGCTTCGCTTTTAAACCGGGGGACGAAAAAACGATAAGCCGCATCAATGACGTGCCCCTGAAACAGCAGGCAGAACTGGAGGCTGGTGGCCCTATAAAGACTCACATGGACCTCACCGTCGAAATGACTGATGAAGATTGGCATCGCATGATTGCAGTGCATCTGGACGGCACTTTTTTCTGCTCGAGGGAGGCCCTGAAAATAATGAACCAGCAGCTTTCAGGATGCATTATCAACATGGGTTCGATCATGGGAACCACCGGGGGTACGGGCTCACATTATTGTGCGGCAAAAGCTGGGATACTCGGCTTTACGCGCTCGCTTGCCCGGGAAGTTGTTTCTCGAGGCATTCGTGTTAATGCGCTGGCACCCGGGTTCATCGATACAGAACTTACGGGACCCCTGGCCGCTGCACGCGCCCTGATTGAGGCACAGACTCCCATGGGCAGGTTTGGAGATTGCGATGATATAGCCTGGCCCGCAGTATATCTTGCTAGCGACGAGGCCAAGTTCATGACCGGCCAGGTGATTTCACCCAATGGTGGCTTTGTTATGAGTCAGTAGCAGAGAATGGCTCGTTGAGTCGGTCTCAACTGAGCCCCGCAAGCCTGACACACATTTCAAATGACCTCAGTCCATACCCCTCTGCGGGGGTGATTTGCCGAGCGTATTGTGGCGTGGTTCACAGATTAAAGCAGAGCTAATTGAAAACTATTTGGAATACTGGGATAAGAATAGTGGGCGTCTGAGCGATGGATCGGTCAGGTAGGGGCAAGATGCCCCGCGCCCGCCTTCCCTCCTGCTATCGTTCTCTGCCAATGCCCAGGCAGCGAACGCATAACCCAGCGTGATCAAGATGAAGCCAGCCACGATCAGCCACAGTGGAAATACGGGAGACCAGCCATAGCGGTGATCCAGCCCTGCTACTATGACCATTGGAAACCCCAGGCTTAGCGCCATTAGAGGAGCGAGCACTTTGTCCCAGGGCTTTGCCCTTTTGAAATTATCGACGCTTTGTCGTTCCGCCATCAATCCGGGATGCCGCCGCTCCGCCCAGACTCGCCCTCCTATGCCGGCGGCAATAATCAGGAGGCAATACAGCCACGCCTCCCACCATCCGAAATCCCCACCGCATACCAATAAAACGAGTGGGATCAGAAGATACGCCACAATCAGTCTTATCCACTGGCGAGCGGACACGGCTTGATCTGACTTATGAGAATCGGACCCGGATGGCATGCTACTCACCAAAATTACTCGAATGTATTGATCGCCCAAGAGTTTGTTTATCGTAACTCATTCACGAAAAATATTACTTCCGGGCGACATCCACAGTAGCCTACCGCGAATTTGTGCAAACCATCGAGCGATAAAGGGCATGAGTTTGCGCGACCTGACGCAGGTGCGCCTCCTCTAACTGCCATATTGCTTCATCCGCCCTTGCGTTGATGTACTGAAAATACTCCTGCTAAACAGTCCGCATTGAGGCGAATAGAAAATATGGACTCGCTCACTATTTGACTGGCACTACTTCGCTTGCCTGGCTGATTGTTCCAGGGGGAGTTGCTGACCAGTTGCCAGTCGGCCCCATTGTTGCTGACCCGGATATCCGAGGGATTACCGGCCGGACTGTAGCCGCCAAAACCGCTGGTCAAGGGGGTCGACAAGAAGCGGAGTCCAGGTTGTACCCAGGTCACCGCTGGACCACACATCGCCATAAATGATGCTGGCGAATTGCGCTGACGGCAGCTAACAACGCGTTGCCGCCGTCGGGTAGCTCGGTTATGCTCGGTGCTGACCGGCCACTTTTTACTCAGAGCAGACAACTGTGGAAACAGGGAATCCGGTATTTTTTGCAACGAAGTAAGTGAATATACATGGCTGTTATGTGTTCCAGATAGCTCGCGCTAACACTGAACTTTGAGAAATACGATATGGCAGAGAATTTAGCGAATTGGGGTGAATTTGTAAGTGCTATCGCTGTTGTTATATCGCTTATCTATGTAGGCATGCAGTTAAAAGCAACCGTCGCTCAAGCCAAACTAGACAGCTATACCAAGAGCACTGAACTATGGTCTCAATTTACATCAGCAGTAGCAGGTGATGGAGAAACATGGAGAGTTTTTCACCAAGGATCTCACGATTACGACTCATTAGATCAGGCTGAAAAATCAAGATTTGGTTTCATTATCTCAATGTATTTTGGAATCATCGACACAATCATGACTCATGAAAAAGCTGGTGTATATCCGAATATCGAAACCTATCAGCGCGCTTTAGACCAAGCTTATGCTGTGTTTTCTATGCCGGGAACCCAACAATGGTTTCTTCGATCCAAAGGCAGAATTTTCGCGCCGACTGTGGAAGATTACCTGGTAACCAGGCGAAAGAACGAAGATGAGGGCAAATAGCATCAAGTCAAGAGCGATGCAGCAAGCTGCCCCCCTTACCAATGGGTCTGCTAATGGCATAAAACCGACACCATGGAAGCTTGTCAAAGGTTAGCGTTGTGCCAACAGCCAGATATCAGTGTCAGGCAGATAATGCAGAATTACAGGAGCAATTCACGAGCAAAAGCTGATCAAAACATGGCAGAGTGCAAGGCATATAATAATACTTAAAAATCAATTGGTTAATGAAGACAACAGGCAGTCAGACAGGGTGCCGGTGGCCAGCTAACGACGCTGAACTGTACTTTTCTCGACCGAGGTATACTCTTGGACGAATAGAACAAAAGTATCTTAATAGCAGGAATACAACATTGGGCGCAGACATTCGATTGGGGGATTGGATCGTCAGACCGCAGCGCCGAGTTGTCGAGCTGGGCAGTAAGTCTACCCACATCAAGCCAAAGCCAATGGCTGTCTTAGCATGTCTCGTGTCAGCCAATGGCGCGCCGGTATCAAGAAATGATCTGTTCGATACGGTCTGGCCGGGGGGTGTGGTGTCCGATGATACTTTGAACAGATGTATTTTTGAATTGCGCAAGGCCTTCGGCGATAGTGCTCGGACTCCCCGGGTGATCGAGACCATTCCCAAACTGGGGTTCCGCCTGCTCCTGCCAGTTCATCCACTGGGAGATGAACCGCTACCAGTGGATCCGTCTTCTAATAAAAGCCAAGGAAGCCGCGGCGATCACTGGCATAACAGCTTTGAGCAGGGGCTTGCCATTGCCGTGCTGCCTTTTGCAAATTTGAGCAGTGATGCTGGCAACGCTTATTTTAGTGATGGCATGTCAGAGGAAATTCTCAACGCGCTAGCGAAATTCAATCGCCTGCCAGTAATAGCACGGACCTCGTCCTTTCAATTCAAAGATCAGAGTCGGGATATCAAGGAGATAGGGCGACTACTGGGTGTCACCCATGTGTTGGAAGGCACTGTACGCAAGGAGCAAGGAAGCGTACGGATAACGGTGCAGTTGATCGACGCGACGACCGGAACCCACGTCTGGTCGGAAGCCTATCAACGTGAAATGAGCGATGTTTTTGCCCTGCAGACTGAGATTGCAAGAAATATTGTCGTTCAGGTCGGCGTCGCCATTGGCACTCAGGATTCCACACTCCTGAACGATCTGCCGTCAGCCCAGTTTATGGTCGCTCACCCTACTTCTAATCTTGAAGCCTACGAGCTGTATCTCCAGGGGATGCACAAGGTGACGAGTGCCAGCCCGGGCCCCATTGAGGAGGCGGGAGGCTATTTTGACAAAGCTATCGAATTGGACAGCGATTATGCCGATGCCTGGGCCGCAAAGGGCTATGCGCTGTATGCCCTTGGGCGAGCGGGTTTCGGTCACTCGCATATCCCCGCTTCAGTGTACCCTGATGCCATCGCTGCCTATCGAAAAGCGTTGAGTATTGATCCCGAGCATGCCTTTGCCACAGGTTGGCTGGGCGTAGCTCTGATGTATAACGACTTCAACTGGGCGGAGGGTATGCAGTTGATACAGCAATCACTTGCCCAGAATCCAAATAATGTCGTATTACTGTCAATATACGGATTGTATCTGGACCTGATGAAAATCAAGGGCGCTGACAAGGTTATCGACCGGGCTTTCCGCCTTAATCCGTTCGATGTTACCCCCATCGTAGTAAAGGGCGGGCACTTTTTGCGTGAAGGAAGGGTGGCTGATGCCGCGAGACTAATAGAGATGAGCTTGATAGCAGACGCCAGGAGTTACCTACCTAATTTTGTTACTGGCGCTTTTAATTTAATGCTTGGACGCCTGGAAACAGCCGAGGAAAACTTCCGCAAGGCAAGACTGGTAGCGAATCCCGTTGACCGGAGCCTCGATTTTATGGATTGGACAATTTTGGGGCTACGTGGCAAGGCTCAGCAGTTTACATGGGCGGAGTTGATGGAGATGGCGGAAGAGAAGCGCGTGAGCTATTTGGTGTGGGTGGATATCGGGAATTTCGGAAAAAAAGGGGAAGCCATCGTAGCTGCATTTGATTTGGCTGTTGAGCAGAGACACCGCGAGGTGCACGAGTTTTTATTTGGGACCAGGCCGCAGCTGATGCCGGAAGCAGACTGGCACCGGATGAAGCAACTCACGGGTGTGACACAGTTCCAATCAGATCGATCCATCCGGCGCGCCATTACCGAATATGTCGCCAAAATGTTTTTGCAATAGTGGACCTGGAAGCGACCTGACGTGCAACCTTTTGTCCCATACCATGCAGAATCGCATCTGCCACATAGTTGCGCCATGCAGTCAAGGCATCCTGCCCATGTCGGGAGGGCGTTACACAGCAATAGACCGGTGCGTGCCGTTGGCGAATGCGGGAGTTTCCCAGCTGTTATGTCACGCGGAAACACAACAGTGCGTTAAAATCTGAGTTGGCACAAAGCCGCCAAGTTGAGGGGATACCAGGACGATCTTAATGACTCCTTTCGGGATGCGGATTCAATTGGTCGACGCAACATTCTATTCTTTAACTAAAAGAAGGAGTGTTGGAAATGAAATATCGAACTCGTATTACCTACACAGATGCTCAGAAGGCGCTCATGTGGGATCGCTGGCAGAAAGGTGACTCCCTGCACGATATTGGCAGATTGTTCGATCGGCATCATACTACCGCGCAGCGAATACTCACGGAGAATGGAGGCATTCGGCCCCGTGAGAGAAAGCGCTCGTCACAGGCCCTGACACTGGCAGATCGAGAAGTCATCTCCAGGGGGCTGGCAAGGCGGCAGTCCATGCGTAACATAGCAGCCGAACTGGGTCGGTCTCCGTCAACGGTAAGCCGGGAAATTCAGCGCAATGGAGGCTGCGCTTCTTATAGGGCTAGTTCTGCCGAGCAAGCTGCATGGCATCGGGCCCTGCGCCCCAAAGTGTGCAAACTGGCAGGCCGGCCTCACCTGATACGTATAATCACTGTAAAGTTACAGCGTCAGTGGTCACCCGAGCAGATAGCAGGGTGGCTGAAGCAGCGTTATCCGGACCAAGAGCACTACCACGTGTCACACGAGACCATCTACAAAAGCCTATTTATTCAAGCCCGTGGCGTGCTTAAAAAAGAGCTTTTAGCGTGCCTTAGAACTCAGCGGAAAGTGCGCCGGCCCATGAAGGCCAGCTTGAAGCGACCTGGTTGGGGGAAGATTGTAGATGCGGTGTCGATCAGTGAGAGACCAGCCTCTATAGAGGACCGGGCCGTGCCTGGCCACTGGGAAGGTGACCTCATTGAGGGCTCCAACCAGAGTTTTATTGCTACTCTGGTGGAGAGACAAACCCGCTATGTCATGCTGGCCAAAGTTGAAAACAAAAAGACAGATACGGTGATCCGGGCGCTTATCAAACAATCCCACAAGCTGCCCGATGAACTGTATAAATCACTAACCTGGGATCGCGGTTCGGAGATGTCTAACCATAAGCGATTTACTCTGGCGACCGACATCGATGTTTACTTCTGCGACCCGCAGAGCCCGTGGCAGCGCGGTTCTAACGAAAACACGAATGGGTTGCTCAGGCAGTACTTTCCAAAAGGCACCGATCTATCGGTGCACTCCCAAGCCAAACTGAATGCCGTAGCTCGACAGCTAAATGAGCGCCCGCGTAAGACCTTGGGATTTGAGACACCAGCTGATAGATTAAACGCTTGTGTTGCGTCGACCGGTTGAGATCGCAGGATTAGAAGAGACATCAGGCCCGGATATACCCCTTGGCAGCTAACGACGCATTTGAGTCATTCGCTCAGTGCCAATAACCGGGCTATCTGGCCCCGCGCTAACCTCCGTTTTCACACAGTCTGACCTCTTTTGAGGCATTAACAATAGATTAAATTTTCCTTCTCGATTAACGCAGCGGTACGCTTCTGTAGCACGCATCGACATGGCTCTAACCCTTATAAAAGCGGATCGCTACTGTCAGGACGTTTTACACTCCAGGCTACTAATAATTTGGGCTTCGATGGGGGCCTTTGTTATTTATCGCTTTTTTTTGAGTTGGCTTAGTTACTGCATATCGATTTGTAACGATAAAAAAGTAGCTCCATTCGCTGCAGGTGGTTATTGCCCTCTAGTGTCTACTTCTAATCGGATCGCCCTTATTTTGGCGCCACCCAACCCATTTCTAGACATAAGGTTAGAGGTAGAATATGAGATTAATCCAGTATGCCGGTTTTGGAATGGTGCTGATGCTGTCTAGTTTGGCGGCTCAGGCCGGCGTGATTCAGGTAGAGACAGGGTACAACGTCAGTTATTCGATCAACTTGCCTGGAAGCGCAACCCCCTCGAATATGGACATCCACACCGTTTTTATCTTTGAGTGGGATGATAATAATCGCAAAGAGAGCTTTCCCTACACTATCAACGGTAGCGGCGCGACCGAACTTTCTCATATCATTCCTTTTGCCCCTACATCCGCATTTGTGCTCGGCTATATAGATGCCGTACCGGGGGCAGCGCCAGGTACAGCCGATGCCAAGCGGCATTTGTACACATTGGTTGATACCAGCTTTAGCAATGCCTTGGTAGAAAACCATCTCGGCGATCTATTTAGTGAGCTCTTTGGTCGGGGCGAGCAGTACACTATTGACCAACTCATTGCGGCCGCCGCCGGGGATGACGGCGCCCTGACGGAGCTATGGAGTTTTGCTACTACAGCGACGGTTGATGGAACATCGGCGGCATTTGATCCAGCGGGTAATTTTCGAATTCACAAGTGGTCTCCAGCAAGCGCCCCAATCCCAGCACCTGCCACCCTCGCATTGTTTGGCCTCGGCCTAGCTGGCCTTGGCTTGTCACGCCGCAAGAAAGCGTAAACAGAACTCCTGATGTAATAACCCGCTACGGCGGGTTTTTTTGTTGCCTGTGATATTGGTGCGATGTCGCAAACTGGCAGATGCCGAGATAGCCGACTGGCTGTTACGGATCACCCACAATCAGCGCAACTGGGGATTCGGCTTGTGCTATCTGTACCTGCGCAACGTAAAAGGCTTCGGCTGGAACCACAAGCGGGTGTACCGGATCTACCGTGAACTGGAGCTGAACCTTCGCATCAAGCCCAAAAAGCGGTTGACCAGGGAAAGGCCCGAGCCGTTAGCGGTGCCAAGTGGTATCAATGACTGCTGGTCTATGGATTTTATGCACGACCAACTGGCCGATGGCCGCAGCTTCCGACTGTTTAACGTGATCGACGACTACAATCGGGAAGGATTGGGTATCGAAGTGGATCTATCGTTGCCATCGCTACGTGTGATCCGGGCCCTGGATCAAATCATTGAATGGCGGGGTAAGCCCTCGATGATTCGCTGCGATAACGGTCCGGAATACGTCAGTCAATCCCTGGCTGGCTGGGCGGAAAACCGGGGTATACGCCTGGAGTTTATTCAGCCGGGCCGCCCCAGCAAAATGCTGTAGAGCCCTTTGAGTTCTATCGAGGAAGTGCAGGCATTCGCCTGTATGGACCAGAAACTTGTGCTCGATTCTGGCGCAGCTTTCGACGATACCTCGCCATCTTGGACGGCCTTGATCCCGACATTTCAGACAAGCTGGGAGGCTGCCCAGGGCGGTCTGAATGGCGGCTTTCGGGTAAGGAGGAGACGTCCGCGCTTGATATGCCCCTTGGCAGTTAACGACGCATATGCGACATCCAGCCACCTGCGCACAACTAATCTTTACACCTCCTCATTGCATAAACCTTGATGCGATCACTGCTAGAACTACAGTGCAGTCGAAAAAGTACCATGCGCTTCAATTAGTGACCCAAAGAACCTGTTCTAGCTGCCTGTTGCTTTTCAATAACCCATTGTTTTTTCCCTATTATTTTATGTCTGGCACTCAGCCATGTTTTGATCAGCTTTTACTCATGTAACTCCACCTCTGCTTCCTTATGCTGCATAAAAGCGTGTGAGCTGTAAGTAGTAGTCGGGGACTATTTCTATTTCCTGTGTGCTCTGCGACGCAGCGCGTAACGCAATTTCACGAAGAAATAAGGAGAGTTGATATGTACGCAATTCAAAAAACAGTTATGTTATTTAATCGCGGAACTATAGTGGCGGTGTTCTATATAGCAGTCACCGCATGTCTTTCATTAGCGGCTGCGGCAGATGATAACAATGCTTTTAGGCAAAACGCCAAGTACATGAAATACGTGGGCACCTATTACACGGATAACGGCCAAACGGTAACCATAAACTCAGATGGAACTCAGACCACCGTAGGGGCGAACATGTTCAGCGTTCTCCCGGAATCGGGAACAGTACGCGCCACACCTGCTCAAGGAGTCTGGCGTAAAGTTGGCCAGAATCAGATTCAGATTACAAATATACGATTCTGGACAGATGCATCAGGAAACGATTATCGTCCTAACGGCTCGATAATGAAGGCAACATTTATAGCGTTATTCGATAAGCCGGTGGGAGGGCAATCTCTCGGATTTACTGTAGAACCCGACACCATATTGCTTGAATTTTTCAATCCAGACCAGAACCCCATAACTGATGAACCGTTTGCAGCAGGTCCGGGTGGTGCAGGCTATAAAGCGTTCCGCCTACAGACAGTACAGCCTGGATCTTGATGTGCTTTCGGCCGCTGAAACAGCAACCGTTCACAAGCAGGTGTTTACAGGCGAAAACCCAGGTTGAGCGAATGTGGCTTGTTGGCGTATTCGAGTCATTCAGGGGATTGAAATCCAGCACCGGCGAATGACTCAAAATGGACCTTTCTGACAAGCTGGAAGGATACCCATGGCAGCCCTCATGACTCCTTTCGGGAGTAGAGGAGACATCGGGCCCGGATATAACGCTTGGCGGCTAACGACGCACGAGACATTTTCCCGTCGTGGAAATGTTGCGAACCACCCCCGGTGCCGACTTCCGCTTTCACAAAGCGGACCAAAATTCGATTGATCCAAAAATGATTAGGCGTCAACTTTCGACGTTGAGTCGCGGTTCGTGGGTTGTCGTTCTGCCTTGACTCGGTGTGCCTCAAGTGCGAAATGGCGAAGTAGCGGGGGCAGAACGCTCTCTGGCCGCCGGAATACGATCAGAACCTTGCGGGCTCTGCTATATTGGTGGCTTGTATCTCGGATACAAATTCGACAACGCAATGCAAATTTATCCGTTAGTCACCGGAGTCTAATCTCATGAATATCGAATTCGTCACTGCCGCTGCGGACGCCGTCGCGGCCATCGCAGTCGTCGTATCACTCGCCTACCTTGGGCGGCAGATTCATATTTCGAATCTCCAATCTCAGGCTGCCGCCAGATATTCATTTCTCGATGCCTACGGAGCAGGCAATGCCGCGATTGCCAGCAGCACTGAAGCCTCATCAGTGCTCTATCGCGGCCTCTCTGAAGGCGAATTGTCGGACGCCGAGAAGGTGCAATTTACAGTTTTGGTCGGAACTTTCCTCAACATTTGGTCGGTCATGTATGACCTGCACCAGGAAGGACAACTTCCCGAAAGCCAATGGATCATAGTAAGAACCGATATACACTCAATGTTCTGCGGCGGTGGTGGCTTGAAGTTCTGGCAGGATGTTGGAGAAAGAAACGTGTCGCCAGAATTCGCCGGATTCGTCAACGAAATGCTCTCCTCTGGTAGCAGTCCCTACGATTTTATCCGCGATAATTAGAATTTTCTGCATTAGATAGGTGTTCAATAAGAGTAGCCTAACCACGGTATTTCTCTAGGGTAGTGCTCTACCAAGCCTTTACAAAGCAAAGCCAAAGGCTTTTCGGTAGTGATGACGAGTATCCGCTACTGGCACCTTTCAGCCAAGCGGAGAGGGCAACCAGGGGCGGCCTGAATGGCGGCTTTCAGGTGAGCGCGTAATGACCAGCACAAGCAGGCAGGTCAGTTGGAAACCCTCGTTGAGCTAATGACTCAAAGTGGCACAAACTTGTCTTCTGCGGGCTAGCTGGTGGGGCCTAGTCGATGACCGCTATCGGGACTGGAGCGGACGAGATTAAGAATTCACCCTGACGGCAGCTAACGACGCATTGCGGTCAAAACCATGTGGTATCGCATAGGGGAGACAACGCGGAGCGGGCGTTCTTTTGATCGGAAAACAATAAGCCAAAAAACGATCCACGACGGTAATGTATCGTCTACCGTTGCTACTTCCACAATTGCTTTTTTGGTTGCCAGTCCTTGTGCGCAATATGAGCAGGAACCGGCGATTCTCGTGATTCCATTTCCACAAGACGTTCATTTAACCATTGAAACCACTCATTTATAGTCTCTCGCCCAGTGGCTTCGCGCTCCCCCATTACATGGCCCTCCAGCTTGCGCCACGAAATTCGAATTGGACCACTGAAAAAATCGTCAATCAATTGCAAATCAATCTCGCCATGATGAACGAGGACACCAAGACTTTCCCAGGTAGTAGTCATTGCATATACCAAATGAAATTCGTCACCGGCATACGATTCAACCTCTTCTTTGGACAAGCCTTCTGGCATTTCGTAGACAATGTTCAAGGCCCTAGCGAATGAGGGAGTCTGGAAAGCATGCAATAATTCCATCGCTGCTTCGCGACGTTTATCACGGCGGTATTGACGAATCTGAACCATTGCGAACCCGATAGCAATAACGACAGCAATCGATTCAATAGCTTGGAATATGACTTCTACTGACATCTCCCTGTGCTCCGAAAAAACACCAGACCCTTTATTATAACAACGAATCGGAAGTCTGCTTTTGGCACAAAACGAGCAAAGTCAGGGTTGATCAAAAATTATCTGACGTCCGCTACCGACGCATTGTTGCCATAGGGTAGCGCGGTTATCCTCAGGGGTCACCGGCCGCTTTTTTATTTCGAAGCAGCACTACTGCCGCTCTATTTTTCGATAGTCGAGGTTCTATTTCGGGCCCAGTAGCACATGTAGCGCATGCTTCTGCTAGACTCTGGGAAACATTTATATACAGGGGTTGGGTATGAATGTAGGGAAACTTTCCGAGCTATGGCGTTACCCTGTCAAAAGTATGGCAGGAGAAAGTATTCAAACTGCCAGGTTCGATACATACGGCATGATTGGTGATCGATCCTGGGCAGCAATCAACACTGATACAGGTGATGTGGGTTGGGGGAAGTCCTATCCTAAAGTGATGAACCTGAAGGCGCGGTACACTCAGGAACCACCACCCACCAGAGGCTATGGTGAAGACGTCACCCCCGTAGCTATCCACTTCCCCAGCGGAGCCGTCACTATCAGTAGTGAAAACCCGGATAAGGCGCTCACCAATTATATTGGGGTGCCATTGCACCTAAGTCCGCTCGAGCCGCCAGATAATCGGCAGCACTACCGCTGGAAAGACCCCGTAGATTACGACGCCATTCTAAAAATCCTCGGCATCGGCCCCGATGAACCAGCGCCGGATCTGTCTGCCTACGACGAAAATTTGATTGAGCTATTGGCTGAATATTTCGCGCCTCCGGGTACTTACAACGACATGTTCCCAGTCCATGCTTTAACTTCTTCATCCATACGCCATATGGAGCAAAAGTCCGGCGAAACTTTTGACTTGGCACGCTTTAGGCCAAATTTTCTTATTGAGACTGCCCCAGGCATTAAGGGTCTCATCGAATTCGATTGGATAGGAAAAACCCTGCAAATTGGAGACAGCCTCTTCGGCGTTGAGGCCAAGACTATAAGGTGTTCTATGCCATCCCGTGGTCAGGAACCTTATGGTCTGCCGCAAAATGCGCGGATTGCTAAAGCGATTTTTGCAGAGACACAGAGATTTTTTGGCGCATATTTGTCCGTCATTCAGCCCGGAAAGGTCAATGTTGGAGATGCTGTGATCCTTTCGGATTAGTCAGCTTTTTAGTCATTGTCACACTTTAGACGAACTGATCGAGCAGCCAAGTCGGTCTGGATCACCGCTATCGGAGCGGAGCAGACGAGATCAGGGATTGGCCCTGACGGCAGCTAACGACGCAATTCAGACATGCACTTGCTGTGGAGATCGGTCAACCCCAACGCAACTGCCATGCCCGCCTGCAACTCCAGCCGATCTTAAGATTGCCAGCTCGTGGCGTCAAAAATGGACCACATCTCGTCGAATGGAACAGGTGGGTTGTCTACATAAGTTAGTTTCTCTGATTCAGATACTGAATCACCCATATGATTGCTCGTGATCGATCTTCAGGATCGGAGCCACGGCTCTTTTCAGCGGCCATTGCACAACTTCGCACCATCAGGGGGTCATTTAGTTGTGAGATAACTTCGTTAATACCCTCGTCCCTTATCAACTGTTGATGCAGATCAAACCACACCTCAACTTCTGGATGTCAACCTGTGGAAAAGTTGGCTGTTTACAGTGAAGCTGCTAAGAAGTGTCCGAAAAAGTGGACTGGCCATGGACAACGTTATAACCATTATCCTGATCTGCGCCGGCATTTCCCTCCTGCTCAACGTCGCACTGAAAAAAGTGCAGGTGGAGTCGGTGATCGGCTATATCCTGACCGGCGTGGCGGTGGGCTTCGCCTTCGACCTGCAGCACAGCGCCAGCCTGGATAAGATCGCGGAGTTTGGAATCGTCTTCCTGATGTTTACCATCGGCGTCGAATTCTCTCCGGAGAAGCTGCGCCTGATGAAAAAAGAGGTGTTTCTCCTTGGCCCCCTGCAAATGGCGATCACCGCCTCGATATTCTTCGCCATCGGCCACTGGTGGCTCGCCCTGGATGCTTCGGTCAACCTGATCGTCTGTCTCGCGCTGTCGCTCTCTTCCACCGCCATAGTGCTGAACCTGCTTACCAAGAGCCGCAAGATCAGCCGACGCTATGGTCGTAACTCGGTGGGCATCCTGCTGTTCCAGGATATCGCCGTCATACCCATCCTGCTGATGGTATCCATCCTGGCAAAGAGCCAGCAGAGCGTCGCCGAGCTGCTTCTCGACGTGGTATTTGGCGGCGTGGTGGTGTTCCTGCTTCTTTTTCTCGGCGGGCGCATCCTGACACCCTTCGTACTGAAGCATGTGATCGGAACACGCTCCAACGAACTGTTCGTGGGCGGGATACTGCTGTTCGTCGTTGGGGCCGCCCAACTCGCCGACTACCTGGGCTTTTCCCACTCACTCGGCGCGTTCCTGGCCGGAATGGTCATTGCGGAGACCCAGTACAAGCACCAGGTCGTCGCGGACATGACCCCGTTTCGCGATATCCTGCTGGGGGTTTTCTTCATTACGGTGGGGATTCAGGTCGATCCCCTTTTCGTCCTCTCAAACTTACCGGCCATCGTCGCGCTGATGCTCGGGCTGTTGGTGGTAAAGAGTGCGGTGCTGTTCGCGATCGTGCGGGCTTTCAACGGCACCCATACCGCCCTGAAGACATCCCTGCTGCTGGCGCAATGCGGAGAATTCTCCTTCGTGGTTTTTGAGACGGCGCAGCTGAATAACCTATTCGTGGATTCCCAAAAGGCACAGCTGCTGATCATGGCGATCACCCTGACGATGATGCTGACGCCCTTCGTTTTCCGCTACATGGATCAGATCGTCTCGAAGCTGTCGCGCGAGCCCGAGCACCGCCCTGGTTATGGCAACGATGATATCGACCTGGAGGTCAACGAGCGGTACGTCGTGATCTGCGGCTACGGGGTACTGGGGCAGCAAGTCGGCGTGCGCCTCGACGCTGCCGGAATTCCTTTCGTCGCCATCGAGCACGACGGCCGTTCCTTCCGCTCTTCAAGGGACAGGGGTGCGTCGGTCTACTTCGGGAACGCCGCCAGCCGCCAATTCCTGGAAAAGATCAACATCGATAACGCCCGGGCCGTGGTTGTTGCCATGAACAACGAACCGCGGATCCTGCTGGTCGCGCAGTCCGTGAGGGCCGTCGCGCCCGATGTACCTGTCATGGTGTGTGTATCCAACCCGCAGTTGGAAAAAGAACTCACCGATATCGGCGTCGCCGAACCAATAGACAGCGTGGGCCAGGTGGCGACCGCACTGGTTCAGCAGCTGGTCGACCTGGAGCTTCTACAGGACAACACAGACTAAGCTTACAAAACATCGTGACGACGCCCTGTCATGGTATTCTCAGGGGGCCAGAAGTGACGGAGAAACGTTATGTCCATCGATTGTCGCACCCGCCGCCATTGTGACCGGAAAAACCTGCACCGCGACGAAATCTTCGACCTGCTTATTCCGGCAGCGCTGTCCCGCAACGCCGAACTCAGCGCCAGAGGCCTGAAGTACAAGAAACTGCCTGCCCTGACATTCAGTGTCGAAGGTCGCAGCATCACCCTGCGTGAGCGGCGGGGACTGCTGCACGTCGAGGAAGGCGACGTCTCTGGCAGCGCTGTTGTGAGCCTCGACAGCGATGCGCTTTCGGATCTCGTCCAGGACTGGGCGACGACCATGGGCCTGGCGATGAATTCGCGTGTCAAGGTGACCCGGGGCAGCTTCGAGGACTGGGTTGGCTGGGAACCCGTTTTTCGAGCGCTATTCGATGGACGCCCCGTGCATGAAGCCGGCGCCATCACCGTCACCGATCGTGACGGCAGTGCGCTGGACCTCAGCCGCAGCTTCGAACTGGATGACGATCGCGACGAGATCTCGCATTTTCTCCACCAGGCCGGATTCCTGCATCTGCGTGGTGTCTTTACCGAGGAGGAGATGGCCGCCGTGTCCGCGGACCTCGATTCAGCCCTGGCCCGTGCGCGTCCCGACGACGGCGCATCGTGGTGGGCAGGTGATTCCGCAGGGGTGCAGCAGGCGGTGCGAGTGCTGTTCTTCCATGAACAATCTGCCACCCTGTCCGAACTGCTCAGGGATAAGCGACTGGGCTGGCTTGCCAACATTACCGGAGACAATCTCGGCGGCAGCAGCGAGGGAGCGGGCTGGCTGGGGGCCGAGGGCCTGATCAAGCCACTCGACATCAAGACCGGCCTGTCGGACCTGCCCTGGCACAAGGACTGCGGCCAGGGGCGGCACTCCTATTACTGCAATGGCCTGACGGTGGGAATTTCCGTCACTGGCGCGGATGAACGCTGCGGAGCGCTCGGGGTGGTCCCCGGCTCCCATCGCGCCAATGTACGGCTGGCAGGCAAGGATGAGAGTCTCGACCTGCCCGCGATCAAGCTGGTTACGCAAACCGGGGACCTGACCGTGCATTGCAGTGACACGCTTCACCGCGCCTACCCACCCATCGACCGTCCCCGCAAAGTGGTCTACACCGGCCTCCGACAGCCGCTCATGGCAGGAGACGTACTCGAGGAAGAGCCGGTTGAAAAACAACGTGCAGCGCGCGCCCGCCTGACGAACGTGCAGGACAGGATCGCTGACGCGGGTGCGGGGGCCTGAGGAATCAACATAATGAAAAACAGGTACAAGGCGATCTTTATGGGCTGTTTATTGGCCCCGCCCGCGCGTCATTCTAACCAACAATCTGCTGATCACCCCCGAAAACGTCTCCGCGGAGACGTCCTGTTGCAGTTCCTCCTGCTTCTGCGCCTGCAATGGCGCGGTGATGGCTTCGATGGCCTTTACCACCAGTGCCCCGGTCTCGGGCGGGAGCATGGCGTGGATAACCCACATGCCATCGTCATTCTGGTAGTAGACCAGTTTGCGGGCGTTGTCCTGTTCGCGCTCGACGGTAGCGTCATCCGCTGCCTGCACCCGCTTGTACTTGCCCACCGCTTTCTCCACATGGCTGGCGGTACCGTGCTGTGCGATGCGCAGCAGGAAGTCCTCGTTCTCCGGCGTGGCCACACGGGTCATGGCGCGCACCTTGGAATAGCTGATCTCGCCGGCGGCAAAGGACGCATCGATCAACGGCAGGGTCTCCAGGCACTGGGCCACCCGGACCTTCTCCCTGGCCGCCCCGAGGGCGATGCCGCACTTCCAGTTCAGCCAGTGGGCGCAGGAGCGCACCGTGCCGCCGCCGCTCCAGGCCTTGCGCTGGTCGAACCTGGCGATCAGTTTGAGCAGGCGATGATTGGCCGCGTTGATCTGGCCCGCCAGCAGGGTGATTTGCTGGCCGAGCATGTCGTCTTCATCGGGGCAGGCTTGTTGCGGGGGGAAGGCGAGATTGGTCATGGCGGGAGACCTCATATACTGTATATGCAGTACAGTATATTTTATATTCGCCCTATAGCCCGGGCAAGCGTTCAGGGCCATTTTTACCGTGTTTTTTATTCAGATTGCATAAATGACCACTCCACCAGCTGCCGGCCGGGCTTGAGGCGCGCACGTTGGTGCAACATGGCAGTATAGATAGCAGGAGAACTCTATAAGCCGCCTCGTTGTCAAACTCGGCATGCTGATGCCCTACTCCCGATCAATCTCCAGCCCCTTGCCATAAGGATTGTTCGGGCTGTCATTACGATATGGACTGCCGGCGCTATACGGGTTCGACGTAGAATTTGGTTTGTATGATTTGGTGCTGATCTCTATCCGGCCCGGCTCTTCAGGATGACTTTTATAGGCATGAATGCTTCTGCGTTTGCTATGCGTTCAGTTCACGCGCGGTTAGCTTACCCAGCTGGGACATGTGGACCTCGTCCGGGCCATCGGCGATGCGGGAGAATCGCGCCAGGGTAAACACCTGCGGGATGAGGGTGTCCTGGCATACGCCCATGCCACCGAAGACCTGCATGGCACGGTCGGCCACCTGTTGCGCCATGTTCGGGGCAACGATCTTCACCATGCTGATGTAGGGGATCGCCGCCTTCATTCCCTGGGTGTCCATCACGTGAGCGGCCTGCAGGGTTAGCAGGCGCGACTGTTCGATATCGCAGCGGCAGCGGGCGATCTCGTGCTGCACGCTGGTTTTCCTGATCAGTTTTTCCCCGAACGCCACGCGCTCATCGGCGCGCGCGCACATCAACTCGAGACAGCGTTGGGCCAGCCCCACCAGGCCCATGGCGTACTGGAAACGGCCCGGCCCGAGGCGACCCTGGGCGATTTCAAACCCGCAGCCCTCCCCCTTGATCATATTGCCGACCGGCACACGCACATTGTCGAACAGCAGTTCTGCCTCGCCGCCGGGCGAGTGCAGGCTGTCGAAAACGCGCAGCTCGCGCACCAGTTTTACCCCGGGGGTATCCCGGGGTACGAGAATGGTGGAGTGCTGCCGATGGCGATCGTTCTCCGGGTTGGACTTGCCCATCACCAGCATGATCTTGCAGCGCGGGTTGATGGCCCCGGTAGTCCACCACTTGCGGCCATTGAGCACGTACTCATCGCCGTCGCGCTTGATTTCCAGCTCCATGTTGGTGGCGTCAGAGGATGCCACCTGGGGTTCAGTCATGGCATAGGCGCTGCGGATTTCACCGGCCAGCAGCGGCTTGAGCCACTGCTCCTGTTGAGCCTCGGTGCCGTACTTCGCCAGCACTTCCATATTGCCGCGATCGGGCGCATTGCAATTGAACACTCCCTGCGCCCAGGTCACCTTGCTCATGGTCTCGAACAGGGGCGCGATTTCCACGTTTGTAAGGCCCGGGCTCCAGGGCTCGTATTCATGGGGCAGGAACAAATTCCACAAGCCCTCCGCCCTTGCCAGTTCCCGGAGTTCGTCATACCAGGGCGGGGTCTGCCACAGATTGTTCTGGTCCAGGCACCACTCCTCCCAGTCATGCTCCCGGGGATAGATGTGCTCTTCCATGAACGCCTTGAGCTTGCTGTTCAGCTCCACAACCCTTTCGCCTGGTTCAAATCCCATAAGTTACCTTCCTTAATCTGTGTGGTTTGCGCTCAAAACACTGTAGAACCATCCGGCGGCGACGTCGACCGGGCTTCGATTCTTAAGCCAGGGAAAGCATCGTTTCGACCCCGGTACCCGCGAGCAAGGAATCGACACTTGCGCGGTCGGCGTCACTGAGGGCCCGGTAGTGTTCGTTGGTCCATGTAAGGCACTTCGCCTGGTAGGGGAAAGTCTGCTGCGTCCACGCGGCGCCATCGATCTCGGCCTCCCAGGTCTTCTCGCCCGCCTGCACGGCGCGGGCGTTGGCCAGCTGCGCCGGGGCGTATACGCGCCCGATCTCCTGCATCAGGCCGCGCAGGCTGTCGGGCTGCTCGTCCAGGCTGGTCCAGCCCTCTTCAGCAGGCTCAAGCCCGCTCTGGTCGCACATATGATCGACCCAGGCCACGGTGCGCGGCGACACTTCATGGGCGATCTGCCGGGGTGTCGGGTCGAAACCCACCAGCTGGGTCAACTGGCCGTAGAGGCCGAAGTCACCGGCGCCGGGCCTGCTCCCCAGCATGAATTTCTGGTTCGCCAGATGGTTCTCCATGGCCGCCAGGAAGCGGCGATAGCTCGCATCGATCACCGGGGCGGTAGTGTCGTTGGAGCCCACCACGTACAGGCGGCCGATCTGGCGCTCCGCCACCCACTGCTTGAACTGCGCGTGGGCGTCTGTGGGCAGGCTCACATCCATGCCCAGGGGTAGCAGGGTACCGGCATTGTCCGCGTCCGCTTCCGGGTACCAGCGGTAGTGGAACATATACTTGGTGCACCACTCGTCCGCGAAATCCTCGATCAGGTAATCGATGAAGGCCAACGCCGGATCCTGGGGCAGTACCGAGCGACCCGGGAACATATCCTCGAGCCGGCGGATAATGGGCGTGGAATCGCACACCGCCCTGGTAGTGCCATCTTTCTCAAAAAAGAAAGTGGGCATGAAAATCGGCTTGGGTTTCTCGACTCCCATGGCGTCGCAAACCTGTCCGGGAGTGCCCCAGGTCACCGCATAGGGAACGCGGCGGTAGCGCAACAGGGCGACCATCTTCTGGGTATACGGTGACCCCGTACCGCCTACCAGCCGAATCGGCTCGTTTGATGACATGGCATGCCTCCTTGATCGCGTTTATTTATCTGCCAGTATGGGAGTATAATCCGGCATATTGTCACACATAGTGCCATTATGTAAACATCCGCTCACGGATTTCGCCGCCTTTATCAGCCCGAGACTGGCGGACAGGTGGCCGTTCCACGACAACAGGAAGAACCCATGTCGACACGCACTGAAACTCTGGCTATTCCCCGTCCTGCTCTATGCCGTTTTCGTGTCTCTGGTACACCGATTTCGGCGGTCCCCTGAGCGATGAAGAGGTCGACGAATTTGTCAGTGTAATGACTGCCAACGGCGTTCCACCCGAGCGGGTGGATTACTTCGCCCAGTTCTTGCGCGCCGATACCGGCCGCCAGTTTCTGATGGTCAACAATCTGGACATGAATGAAAATCCCCCCGCGGTCGAGGGCGCCCCGGCAGGCGCCGACGCCGACACCCTTATGGGCCTTTACATGGAGCACATGATTCCGGAGCTGCTCAAGCGGGCCTGTCACCCTGTCATCATGGGGCCCGCCGTGTACACGGCGATCGACATCAGCGGCATCGAGGGCGCCGGGCAGTGGACCGATGCCGCACTGTTCCGCTACCGCAGCCGGCGCTCGTTTATGGAGATCATCAGCAATCCGGAGATACTGGGCCCCCACCATTTCAAGCTCGCGGCACTGGACAAGACCATCGCCTATCCGATAGAGACCAGCCTTTACCTGGGCGACCCCAGGCTACTGCTGGGCTTGATACTGTTGGCTTTGACCGCCCTGATCGACGGTTGGAAGATGTCACGCAGACTGTCGCAAAAAGCCGGCGTAATCGCCAGGGATAATGCTGGTTGATCAAGGTATATGGCGTGCACGAGTCTCCATTCGTGCACAAGGTTTTTATTCCCTCTTAACTCATAATGTCCAGGATGGCCTGCACACACTGCTGCGGCTGGTCCTGCTGCAGGAAATGCCCCGCGGGGCTGATGGTCCTGTGTTCGATACCCTGGCAACCCGGTACCTTTTCAAGGAACGGCTTGTCGCCACCGGCAGTTACCGGATCGTCATCGGCAAAGGCACACATGAAGGGCTTGTCGAACTGCGCGAGCACTTCCCAGGCAGCCTTGTTCTCCGCCACTTCCGGCTCGTCGGCAAACAGGGGCACCAGCGAAGGAAAGCGGCGCGCGCCCGCCAGGTAGGATTCGTCCGGGTAAGGTGCGTTATAGGCGGCTTTCTCGCCATCGGACAGGGGCGCGGCATTGCTGACAAGGCCGATCACCTCGCCAGGGCGCAAAATGTCCGGGCCTTCGGCGCAGAACTTGCGCCAGTAGAGAAATCCGGGAACGCCGGGAGGACCGCCCTCGAAGGTACCTCGAAAACACGCTTCCAACTCCGTTGCCTTTGGGACCGGCAGGGTCTTGTAGGCCTCTTTTGCGGGGGCCGAGAACGCCTCGGGTACCGGGCCCGTGGGCAGGCCGCCGTTGGCCAGCACCACCCCGGCGAATCGCTCCGGGAAAGCAGCGACCAGGCGCAGGCCAATCAGGCTGCCCCAGTCCTGGCAAAAAACCGTGATGCCGCTGATATCCAACCGGGTCAGCCAGTCGCTCATCCAGGCGACGTGGCGGGCGTAGGTATAGTCCTCGACCCGGCTCGGTTTGTCGGAGCGGCCAAAACCCACGAGGTCCGGCGCAATCACCCGAAAGCCGGCCTCCACCAGCGGCGGGATCATGTGCCGGTACAGGTAGCTCCAGGCGGGCTGGCCGTGCATCAGCAATACCACGTCGCCATCGGGTGAACCTTCATCCAGATAATGGATCCGCAGCGTTCCGCCGTCGGTATCGTCTACCTGCAGGTAGTTGGGCTGGAAGGGGTAATCGACCAGGTTGTCGAATCGCTCGTCGGGCGTACGTTTGAATTCCATATTCGGGTTGCCTTAGAAATATATTTAACATACAGTGTGTCATTACCTTATGTCACATTCTATGTCATATCAATAAAAATATTAATACTCATAGGAGCATCGCAATGAGAGAGATCAAGCCCCTGGTTTCCGCCCTGGCCTTGACGATGTATGGTACCGCTGCTTTCGCCCAGGGCCCGGTCCTGGAAGAGGTAATCGTGACCGCCACCAAGCGGGCGGAGAGCCTGCAGGACATTCCCGTCACGGTTAACGCCGTGACAGCGGACACGCTGCAGGATGCGGGGGTCGTCGACCTGGCCGATGTTGCCCAGCTGGTCCCGGCACTGACCACCACCACCAACCTCAGCCCCTTCGCCACGGGTATCCGGATCCGGGGTATAGGCACTTCCCAGAACTCCATCGCGCTGGAGGCCTCCGTCGCCTTCGTCGTCGATGGCGTCTATATGGGGCGCTCCGGGCTGGGCATGTCCGACCTGACGGATATCGAGCGCGTGGAGGTGCTGCAGGGGCCCCAGGGCACGCTGTACGGCAAGAACTCCAACGCCGGTGTGGTCAGCGTGGTGACGAAAAAGCCCAACTTCGATGAAGTCGAGGGCTACGTCGAGGTCACCGCCGGTGACTACGGCCTGCAGCAGTACACCGCCTCGGTAACGGGCCCCGTCAGCGACGAGCTGGCCTACCGCATAGCCGGCAACTGGCGCGAGCAGGATGGCTGGTTGAAGAACGGCAGTGGCCCCGACCAGATGTCCGCGGAGGACTGGAACCTGCGCGGAAAAGTCCAATGGCTGCCGAGCGATGACTTGAGCATCCTGCTGACCGCAAGTCACGTCGATCGCGATGACCGCTGCTGCGCGGCGGATGCTGTCCAGACAGACACCTTGCTCGCCCTGTTGGCAGAAAATGACCTGCCGGTACCCAAAAACGATGCCTGGGACTGGAAAAACAACATCGACCGGAGCAGTGAATTCACCATGACGTCGGATATGGTGATCCTGAACGTCGACTACGACATGGAGCGGGCGCAACTGACCTCCCTCACCGCCTGGAATGAGTACGACTACAAGTCCTCCGCGGACGCCGACCGTTCCGAATTCGACATCCTCTACTTTGTCGACGACAGCTATTCCGGCAGTGCCTGGTCCCAGGAGTTGCGCCTCACCAGCGACCTGGACGGCCCCCTGCAGTACCTGGCGGGCCTCTACTACCTGCACGAGGAAAACAAGCGGGACAACCCGAAGCCCTTCACCTTCCTGGGCGAGGATATCCTGACGGTCGGCACTGTCACTTTCGGGCCGCAGCTGGCGCTGGTGGCGGCTCCCGGTGATTACATCGCCGGTAAAGGCAACTACGAAACCGACGTCTATGCCGCCTTTGGCCAGACGACCTACAGCTTTACCGAGGAGTGGCTGCTGACCCTGGGCCTGCGCTACACCTCCGAGGAGAAGTCGGTAGACGGGTATATAGAAAACTTCTCCAGCGCACCCGCTGCCAATATTCCCGGCATTCCCACGTTCGTCGATCTCATCGCCACGCCAGGCGGGGACAGCGGTGATCTCGAGAAGGACGGATTCACCTGGCTGGCAAACCTGCGCTACTTCGTCACCGACGACACCATGTTGTTCGCCTCCGCGGCCACGGGCACCAAGTCACCGGGATTCAACAACCCGGGTGACCCGAAGCTCGAGTTCGACGAGGAGAAAACCAACAACTATGAACTGGGGGTCAAAACAGAGCTGTTTGAGAACCGGCTGAAACTGAATGCCACGGCATTTTACTCGGAGTTCGACGACCTGCAGTTCCTGGCGCAGAAAGCGATTGGTGCCGGCACCTATGTGAGCAACGCCGCCAAGGCCGAGATCGAAGGGGTCGACCTGGGATTCACCGCCATGCCCCTCCCCAACCTGATCCTGGACGGCGGCCTGCAATACCTGGACGCGAAATACACCGAGGGAGAACTGCAGCAGTTCGACGTGGTGTTCGCCCCGGACTGGAGCGGCAATATCGCCGCCACCCTGCTGCTGCCCCTGGCCGATGGCATGACCTATCTGCGGGCCGACTACAGTTACATGGGCGATCACTATACCAACACGACCTACCAGCCGCCCGATACCGAACAGGACCGGGAGCTGGTCAACGCCCGCCTGGGCTGGCGCAACGACGCCTGGGACGCAGCGATCTGGGTGAAAAACGCCACCGACGAATCCTATTCGTCGCTGTCGGCGGCGCCCTTCCTACTGACCGGCATGCGGGCGGAATTCCTGGCTGCACCGCGCACCTACGGCGCCACCGTGAGATACAACTTCTAGCCCGGCCGGGGGCTAGGCCTCCCATACCTCCAGGTTGTCTGCCCGGCCTATCCGCCGGTCTAGCCTGGCGTCGAGGATGGCCGACATGCCGGTTGCCTGCAGCAGTTCATCCACCGTGGCCCTTTCATCCGGCGCCAGTGCCGCATAGCTATCCTGCACCCGCTGCAGCAGGTAAAACCGATAGGGCTGGGCCAGGGCACTGACGGTTTCACCGCGCAGGGCAAACTCCGCATTGCCCACGGCCTGGGCCGTGCGTCCTACCGCCGGCGTTCCAGCCGCGGGCTGGTCTTCTTCAAGCCAGGCATTGATGCGCTCTGCGGCGGCCAGGGTTTCCGGAACGAAGTCCTCCGCCAGCACCCGCAGTACCGCCAGCAGGGTTTCCGGTACCTCGTCGTCGGCCAGGAAATCTGTTTCAGCGTTGAAGTATTCGGGCGCGTCCTGATCGGCGCGATTCATCCGCTCGACCCAGCGATACACCCGCGTGGCGCGCTGCTGCATCAACCGGGCGGGATAGGGATCCCGCCCCAGGTGGGCGTACATGGGGGCCAGCAGGCCGAAATCGCCGATGCAGGGACGCCAGCCCAGCAGGTAGGGGTAGCGTTCGAAGTGGGCGTTGAGTGCCTCCAGGTATTCCAGGTACAGCGCCTCCACCACGTCGCGGGTCTGGTCGGTCACGCCAAAAAACACGGCGGCATGGCGCATGCGGTCCATCATGTGCTCGGTCTTTTCCTCGCGCTGGGGCGAATCGCGCTGGGAATAAAGGAAGTGGTAGCGCACGAATGCAAGATTGTCCGCGGGGAAATTCCAGCGGTAGTGCATGGCCGGGCGCAGCAGGCCATCGGTGCCGATGACGTCGAACAGCGCGCTGACAATCTGCTGCCGGGGCCCCGCCGGACGACAGGGGCGGCCATTGGCAGCCTCGAAGTGCTCGATGATGGCGGCCCCGTCGCGAATGACCTCCCCCCCCGGCGTCACCAGCGTGGGGATGGTCGGCAACTTGCCCCTGGGCAGGACGTCCGCCTTGAAGCTCTCATGGCCGGTGGAGAGCTCCCGGAACGGGAGCTGGTTCTTGATCAGGTAACTGCGCGCCCGCCCGGAGTAGAGTGAGTGGGTGATCGCGTAAAGCGTATGCGTCTGGGCCATGGTGTTCCTCCCTTCATGTGATTCGACAGGCCTGCGGGAGTGGCCGCAGGAAACAACCTGTCAGTCGCGCTTGCTGAGGATTGCCATCATGGTATGCGCCGTCTCCAGCCCGGAGTTCTGGTTCTGGCCGGTAACGAAGCGCTGCTCGTCATCGACCGCAACATGAGTGGCAAAGACATCCCTGAATGCGGTCTGGCTTTCAAACACCGCGCCGGCCTTGTGTAGCATCATCGGCAGTGACAACAGTAACACTCCGACCAGCGCCAACAGCACAACCACTGCGATCACCAGTTTTTTCATCGAATATTTCCTCCCTCTTCTGGTACCGGCCGTAAACATTACAGCCCGTTCAGCCTTCGATCATGTCTTTCAGCAGCCCGACCAGGATATCGATGGCAGCCGACTCACTCTGCCCCTGTTGATAGCGCAACCGGTGCCACATTTCGAAAGAGGCGATCGCGTCCACCGCCTCCCGCCGGGTGCGCGCCAGCTGCTTCACCTCCGGCAGCCAATCCTCCAGGTCTTTGCGCAGACCGCGTTGGTAACGGGCGTAGTTCCTGCGCAGGGTTTCCGAGCGCCACAACTGCGCGGCAGTGGATAGAATCATGTTGCGCTGTTCTTCAAAGCCCGCCGCACGCCGCTCGACCGCATGGAGAATGCGCTCTTCGAGCATACCCTCACGGTCACCGCCGATAAACAGGGCTTCAGTCGTATCACGAGTCTGCTCGTCGATAGTGGCGAACAGGGTTTCCATATCCTCGAAGTGGCGAAAGAAGGACCGGATACCCACCCCGGCCCTATCGGAAATCTGCTGCGCGGTGGGAATCAGGTTGCCCTCCTGCATCAGTGCCAGGGACGCGTCGATAATCGCCTGCTTGCTGCGCTCACTGCGCGCCCTGCGACCGTCAACCACTCCTGCGTCTGCCGATTTGGACATGGTTTATTTCGTTTCCCTGTAGCTCAAAAGCATATATTGTCATGTATTGTGACATATTCATGCGTCCAGAGAAAGCTGTTGCTGGCCTCATTAATCCGTCGATCCGACCGCGCGGAAACTCGCTATTTCGTGCACTAAAGAGCTACTGCACAAATGATTGCGACGGGCGATGCGACTGCATAGCCAAGGGCATTTGGTTTTTTCTTTGTGAGTTTTACTATCTCGTTGCACCAGCCGGGCGCAAACGGGTCAGCAGTCGGGTTGCCAGCTTGCGCACCTCATCGAATACCAGCACGCTGGAAGCCACCAGTGCCGCCCACCCCCAATCCACGAGTTTCAGGTCGGTGGTGTGGAAAACGGACTGCGCCGGGCCCCAATGCACCACCAGCACCTGCAGCGCCAGCACCGTCCCGAGTGACAGCCACAGCCAACGATTGAAGAAGAAATGCCGATTCAGGGCGGAGCCGGCCTCAGCCCGGGCATTGAACATGTTGAAGAACTGGAACAGCACGAACGTGGTAAACGCCAGGGTCAGGGCATAGTCCTCACCCCTGGGTTGAGCGTAGTAAAAGAGACGCCAGAGTGCCGATCGCCATGGTCAAGCCGTAGACGAACAACCTGACGAAGCGGCTGCCCGACAGAATCCGCGCGTCGCTCTGCCGCGGTGGCTCGTCCATCACCCCCTCGCGCGCCGGCTCCACGCCGAGGCTCATGGCCGGCGGGCCATCCATGATGATGTTAATCCACAGAATCTGGATGGCGGTGAAAGGTGTCGGCCAACCCAGCAGGCTGGCACCGAGCACCGTCTGGATCGCGCCCATATTGGTGGAGAGCTGGAACCGCACAAATTTTACGATGTTCTCGTAGATAGCGCGGCCCTCCCGGATGGCCTCGACAATGGTGGCGAAATTGTCATCGGTAAGCACCATCGTGGCGGCTTCTTTTGCCACATCGGTCCCGGTGATGCCCATCGCCACACCAATATCGGCAGTTCTTGAGCGCCGGCGCATCGTTCACCCCGTCGCCCGTCATGGCCACAACCTCGCCCCTGGCCTTGAACGCCCGCACGATGCGCACCTTGTGTTCCGGCGCGACCCGGGCGAAGACGCCAATGTTATCGATACGCCGGGCCAGCTCCTCCGGCGACAACTCGTCCAGCTCGCTGCCATCTATCACCTCGCCCTCGATCCCGAGCTCCTGGGCGGTCGCCGCCGCGGTAATTCGGTGATCGCCGGTAATCATCTTCACCTTGATACCCGCCTGGTGGCACAGGGCGATCGCCTGCCGGGCCTCGGGCCTGCGGTGGATCCGAGATTCCCGCCAGCCCCAGGAGAGTGAGGTTCTGGACATGGGCCATCAGGTCGCCATCGGGATCGAAACCGTCCGCCGGAATGACTTTGTCCGCCATGGCAAGCACACGCATGGCCTTGCTGGCCATGTGCTCGTTTTCGGCACGCCAATGTGAGCGCCCCACTTCGTCCAGCGCCATCTGACCCGCCGCCGTGAGGTGTTGCGATGCCCGCGCCAATAAGCACATCAGGCGCTCCCTTTGCGTAGAGCCGGTAGACATCGCCATCCCGGTGAAAAGTGGCGTGAAACTTGTGGCCGGAATCGAAGGGAATCTCCGCCACGCGGGGGCACTTCTCTACAAGGCGCTCGAAGCCATCCACACCCTTGGCAGCCAGAGCCAGCAGAGCACCCTCAGTTGGGTCTCCGATCAACTGTCCGTCACTGATGCGACTGTCGTTGGCGAAGACCGCGGGAAACAGGCAGCGCTGGAGCCCTTCGGGATCATATTCGTCCTCATCACCGATCCGGCCGTTCTTGTCATAGCCCTCCCCCGTCACACGTAACCGGAATCCCTGGCACATGAGGGCGCGGGCCGTCATCTCGTTTAGCGTCAGGGTGCCTGTTTTGTCCGCACAGATCACGGTCGTGCAACCCAGCGTCTCGACGGCCGCGAGACGCCGGACCAGGGCGCGGTGCTGCGCCATACGGTGCAGCCCGATCGCCAGGGTCACGGTCACCACCGCCGGCAGCCCCTCCGGAATGGCAGCCACTGCCAGCGCAATAGAGGTGAGAATGGATTGCAGCAAGGGCAACCCGCGAGCGATGCCAAGAATAAATATAAGCAGGATCACAGCACAGGCGATCAGCGCCAGGCGATGGCCCAGTCCGTCGAGTTGGCGCTGCAGGGGGGTAGGACCGGCTTCGGCCTCGGTCAGCATGCCAGCCAGCTTGCCGACCTCCGTGGCCATACCGGTGCTCGTGACCAGCAGCTCACCCCGGCCACGGGTGACCACAGTGTGCATATAAGCCATATTGTTGCGATCCGCCAGCGGGACGGCAATATCGAGCACGGCGCAGGCCGCCTTGGACACCGCCTGTGACTCACCGGTGAACGCGGATTCGTCTATCTGCAGGTCGTTGGACTCCACCAGTCGACCATCCGCCGGCACCCTGTCACCGGCCTCGAGAATGACCAGGTCACCTGGAACCAGGCTTTGAGCGGGAACCTCCACCTCAGTGCCGTTTCGTCGCACCCGGACCAGGGGCGACAGCATCTTCTTCAGCGCCCCCAGGGTCTGTTCCGCGCGGTGCTCCTGCCAGAACCCAAGCAGGGCGTTGAACAACACCACGACCAGAATGACAACGGCGTCCTTGATGTCGCCAATCGCGCCAGCCAGGACGCCCGCACCGATGAGAACCAGGATAAGCCCGTTCCTGAACTGGTCGAAAAATGCAAGCCACGCGGAGCGCGGGGGTTTCTCCGTCAGCCGGTTGTCACCAAAGCGTTGTCTCCGGGCCTCAACCTCATCGTCACCCAGACCGGTGTCCCTGCTCGCGCTCTGCTGGCGCAGGGCCTCCTCGGCCGACAGGACGTGCCAGGAGGGCGGCTGAACGGGGTCGATTTCCGCCTCCGGTGATTCGTGCTGGGTTTCGATGTGACTGTTCATAGCGCTGATAATAATACCAATCGAGTTTAAACATTACTCTTAGTTGACTGGTCCTATTATCTTATCGAACAGCTCGTTGGCACCGCCTATACCTCAACTGACGGAACGGCAACCCTGGCCCGAAGTAAAGGGGGCAGGTAAACGGGGTCAGATAAACGGGGTCTGACCCCTTTTTCTGCTAGGTAAGGGGGAGTTGCAGCAGGGCCGCGGCCAGCGCGAGCACCAGGGCCACTGTCACTCGCGGGGAGGCGTAAAAGCTCATGAGCGTTCGCGAGGGGAACGCGAATGTCTGTTTCAAGGCGGCAACCTTGTATTTGTGGAGCTGCTGGAATTCGGCGCTCGCCAGCGACAGCTCGATGCAGTCTCGCCGGGAGCGGTAACGAACCAGTCCCGCCGCGTGCCAGCCGGGGTCCGGCGGTGTGTTCCAGGCATCGAGGTAGCCCCCCACAGCACGAGTCGAGAGCACGGGGTGCCCTGCGCGGCGCATCACCTGCCCCATGAATGGTCTGAAATATTCCTGCAGCACAGAATCGGCCTGGACGTCCCGCCCGGTGTCGGGATGCTTGATCGGCGAGCGATGGAACTGCAGCAGGTTCACCATGATGAAATCCTTACCGTCATCCTCTTCGAGAAACTTCCGCATGACAGCCAGGTCCTGGGCATCGACGTCAGCACGCTGTTCCAGTAACCGCATATATTTTTCAACCTCGTCGGCCGTCAACGGCTTGCGCGGGCCGTCGTACCAGAATCGAAACGCCAGGTATAACAGTAGTGCTCCCACCCAGATCGCGATGGCCATGACGCTATCTCCACTATCACTAAATTGACATCTAGTATGCCATATTATAGCGTCGGCGCAACTGTAGCGTGCAGGCAGAGATTCATGCCCACACAGGTACAGCTGCAAGAGGCAACGAATCGCAGGGGCGGACCTGCGTGTGATTCTGCGGCAGGACTATCGAGTCTCTGTCACTACTGCGAATAAAAAGGGGGCAGACCCGGAGATCTGAGAATTTATATGCCAGGGCCGTACCGGCTTAAACTTTAAGCCGAATCGGGATAGGCAGGCTTTCATCAGTGGGGATAGCTTTTCTGCCCTGTATAAAATCATACTTAAAATTACGGACATCTTCGGCGTAACGATCACCTACGAGATTGATCAGGCGAGTATCGGAATAATAGCTACTGTAGCGTTGATGGCCGGTATGGTTCAGGTGCGCCAGTTTGAAATCAAGACCTACTCGATCCATGAGGTTTTTCCAGTCGCTTTCCATGGTCTCGACTTTACCGAGAAAAGACACTATGGGAATGCCTTTGCGAATGACGAAGCTGGACTGTGAGCGAAGATGTTTGTCGGTTCTATTATCGGGTATATCGCAGACTACCTCGCAAAACGCGTCAAAACTCATATTTTTGTGTACAGGTATACCCGCGTCGAGAAACCCTTTATAAACGCCGTTTATCATTTTTTTGGAAGCGTAATCCTCATGGACTTTCTGCCGGTACGCCGATACCAATCGAGACCAGGGGTTACGCACGAATGAAAAACTTGTCCATCCATCGCTGAGCCCGACGATTCTGGAGCTGGACATGCGGTCATTAATGGCACCGTCGATAGAGCCACGAATCGAGCTGTTGCCACTTTTTGGAACACGCACATAAACGAGTTGTAAGTGTTGCCAGACCAACACCCTGGTGCGCCCTTTAGCCAGCCCCTTGACGGTTTTAACACTCTTGCGAAGCTTGATACGTAACCCCGATTATAAGTGACTGGACGAGACAAGATGCTCAACGTTGGCCCTGTATTCTACAGAAAAACACAAAAAGTCCCTAATTTTCAGGGTAGTATACGATTACCGGCGATTATTCGAGAGGGGGAGCGACAAGAGACTGGCGGTGGCTTTTTGCAGTGCCACGGTGCGACTTGTGGTTATATGATCGAAGCCGATCAATTCATCGAGTTCCAGGCGCGTTAACGTCTCTCGCGTGACAGCTGATGTTACTACCAAAAATACTGCCTTTTTCATCTCCACTGCCTCTTTGATAGCGTTCTGGATTGACAGGGAGATGGTATGGTCAAGCATCGACACATCGGACAAATCAATTACAACTGCTTTATGTTGTGCTATCTGAGCATGTTCCCGGCTCAGTGCCTTGGCCACACCAAAAATCATGGGGCCGCTTAAATACACCAAAAGTATCTGACCGTTTGCCGCGCGCAACAGCGCTTCTTCTTCGCTGTTCAGCGGCGTTTTGTCGTCGATATCACTAATCGCCCTGATATTCTTTTCCTGGGTGCGACTCAGCTTATCGATGGTAATGATGTTCGCGACAAATACACCCACGCCCACAGCCACGATGAGGTCAACGAACACCGTTAACAGCATCACTGCAAACATCACTCCGGTAGATTGTATCGACACCCGGTGTGAGCGCTTGATGAAACTCCAGTCCAGAATATTCATCCCAACCCGAATAGCGATACCGGCAAGCACCGCCAGGGGATTTTCTCTATCAGGCCCGATGCGCCAAATACCGCGATCAACAAAAATACTACGCGAAACACTCCCGAGAAAGCCGACCTGGCGCCACTTTGGATATTAACCACTGTACCCATGGTGGCCCCCGCTCCCGGCAGGCCGCCAAACAAGCCCGACATGATATTACCCAGGCCCTGCCCAATCAGTTCCTTGTCCGACTTGTGTTCTGTACGAGTTAGGTTGTCGGCAATAACCGAAGTCAGCATGGAATCGATACAGCCAAGCATGCCCAGGACCATTGCATCAATAATCATGGCGGTAACTTCTGTGGCGGTAAATTCCGGCAATACAATGGACGGAAGGCCAATGCTTATCTCCCCAATCCGCTGAATGGAACTGCCGGAAAAAACCCAGACAGACAATATCGAAACACCAACCAGGGCGATCAGGTGGGGCGGAATCACCCGGGTAAACCGTTTGGGAGTGAACAGCAAAATAGATAAGGTCAGAACCCCCAGGAGCAACTCAACAGGGTCGACCTGGCGGAGGATGTCCGGAAGTTCAGTCAAGGTGCCAATCACACCACCTGCAGGCGCAGCAGAACCGGTAAACGGCGCAAGCTGGATGATGATCAATATAAGGCCGATTCCAGACATAAATCCGGAAATGACACTGTAGGGCATCTGGGTGATGTACCGGCCAAGTTTCAGGGATCCAAAAATAATCTGGAACCCCCCCGCCATCATGACGACGGTAAAGGCCATAGCCATCCCTTTTTCAGGATTGGCTGCGATCAGCGTAGTCATGACAGTCGCCATGACTACGGTCATGGGGCCGGTAGGTTCAGAAATCAGGGTTGGAGTGCCACCGAACAGCGCCGCGAAAAGGCCAACGAGCAGGGCACCATAGATGCCCGCCTCCGCGCCGGCACCGGAGGCAACACCGAAGGTCAACGCCATCGGAAGGGAGACTATGGCTGCGGTCAGGCCGCCAAGCAGATCTCCCCGCAGTGCTGACTGGCTAAAATAATTAAACAGGTTCACGACAGCCACTGGTTCCGCTTCCGCTGATGTTAGCTGGTTTATACTGGCATTTGCTTTCCAGGGCAACGCCACGCCAACCGGGAGCAGACCGCGATTTATAGCCTGTACAGGCTGCTTACTGCCAGCCGGCCCGGTCGTAGGCTTTGACGGCTTCTGCCTGGTTTCGCCCAAGCTCCGCGGCATTCAGGGTGTCCGGTTTAAACTCTCCCAAACCCATCAGCGCAGCAGAGCCGGCAACGCCCGCCACCGCCGGATACTCATGGTTGCCATTGGCGAAGTAAGCCTGGGCCTGCTCAGAGCTCAAGTACTCCAGGAAGATAACGGCGTTTTCCCGGTTGGGTGCGTTGACTACCAGCCCGGCGCCGCTGACATTGATGTGAGTGCCATTGCCCTGCTGGTCAGGAAATATAACGCCAACCGCATCCGCGAGCGCCCGCTCTTGCGGGTCCTCAGAGGCCGCCAGACGCGCCAGGTAGTAGGTGTTCACAAGGCCAATGCCACATTCCCCGCTGGCAACGGCCCGGATCTGGGCGGTGTCATTGCCCTGCGGCGGACGTGCGAAATTGGCGACCACTCCCCTGGCCCAGTCTTCTGCGGCGGCAACACCCTGCCGCGAAATCATGCTGGCCAGCAGGGAGAGGTTGTAGATGTTGCTCGACGACCGGATGCAGACCTTACCGGCATGCGCCGGGTTTGCGAGGTCGGCGTATGTTGACAGGGGCTCAGGCTTACCCGCCGCCTGATTAAAGATGATCACGCGGGCTCGGGTCGACAAACCAAACCACAGCCCGTCCGGGTGGCGCAGGTAGTCGGGCAGACGGGCCTCAAGTACCTCGGAGGAGACGGGCTCAAAGATACCAGCCTGTTCAGCGCGCCACAGTCGACCGGCGTCGACTGTAATCAACAGATCGGCGGCACTGAATTCCCCCTCACTCTGAATGCGCTCGATCAACTCATCCGCACCGGCTTCAATCAGGCGGACTTCGATGCCGGTCTGTTCGGTGAAGTTGTCATAGAGCGCCAGGTCCGTGTCGTAGTGCCGGGAAGAATAGACATTCACGACCGCCTCTTCAGGCACATCGACCGCGTCGATCTGTTCTGCGGCCTGCGGCTGCGTTGACTGCCCGCACCCGCCAAGCAGGACGGCCAGCACGGCGTAGAGGGCAAAGCGAAGTCTCATGAAAGTCCTTCCGGTCGTGAATCAGGCCGACATCTTAATGAGAATACTTCGCATTAACAACCACAGATTCACCCGGAGAACAGAAACACGCTGCCGATCCGGGGCACCACCCTCACCCGACAACCCGGGCCAAGGCTATGCGGTCGCGCCACACGCGCGAACAAGCGGCCACCGCGCCCATCATCAATCTCGGCGACATCATCAGCGCCCGCGATACGGAGCTCGAGAATGACCCTGCCTGAATCATCGTGCTGCAACGCCAGCGAATCGGGTCGGACGCTCAGGCTGAGCTGAACTCCCGGCTGCAGACGGCTGAGATCGGCGTGGGGCGAGATCGATTCCAGGGGCCATGCGCCGAAGTCAGTCTGCAGCTGATTGTCTGCCAGCACCGCAGCCACTGTCTGGGCTTGCCCGAACAGCGCGGCAACCTGCGCAGAGCGCGGCTGGTCGAAAAGCTCCCGGGGTGTTCCCGCCTGCAATACACTGCCGTTCGCGAGCAGCACTACCTGGTCAGCCAGCGCCATCACATCCTCGGGGTCATGAGTGACAAATACCCCCACGGTGCCACTCTGGCGGACCATATCTCTGGCTTCAACGCGCAGACCCTGGCGCAGGGCCTGGTCAAGGTTGGCGTACGGTTCATCAAACAGCAGCGCCCGTGGCTCAGGCGCCAGTGCCCTGGCCAAAGCGACGCGCTGGCGTTGCCCGCCGGACAGCGTGTGGGGGAGCCGCTGAGCCTCGGCACTCAAACCGACAAGTTCCAGCAGCTCCGCGACCCTGGCATTACGCTGGTCGCCACCAAGGCCAAAGCCCGTATTCTGGGCAACGGTCATGTGCGGAAACAGAGCGCCCTCCTGGAATACAAGGCCAACGGGCCGCCGCTCCGGCGGCAGGTTGAAGCCCTTTTTACCCAGCAGTGTCCCATCAAGCCGTATTTCACCCCCCTGCATCTCCAACAGGCCGGCGGCGAGACCGAGGAGCGTGGACTTGCCACAGCCGGAAGGACCGACCACGCAGGTAATCTCGCCAGCGGCGGCGCTGAAACTCAAATCGGTAAGCACCGATTTCTCATCATAGGCGTAACAGATTGAATCGAAAGACAGCATCACAACGCTCAGGCAGGGGTTTGCAACAAGGCAGGTGCGCCTGGTTGGCCAGTAAGTGGACGAGGATAAGTGCTTCCTCCATTATGAGCAACGTGCCCAGGAGCAAAGCTATGAAACGGACAATGCACACCCATTCACCCGGGTTCAAGCCTGGAGTCGCCTGTCTGTGCTGAGACCGGACCAAACAACCAGCCGCCTCTGGCTGATGCCTTCGCTGATAGTCGCGGGCATCGTTGCCGTTCCTCTGCTGGCGGTGCTGGCGTCGCTTTTTGCGCCCTCCACCGACGCCTGGTCACACATCTCGAGCACCGTACTGGGTAGCTATCTCACCAACACCCTTACCCTGATGGCACTCGTAAGCATCCTGTCACTGTTGCCCGGGGTGGGTTGCGCCTGGCTGGTTGCCGCCTGCGAATTTCCCGGCCGTCGCTACTTCGACTGGCTGCTGATTGTGCCGCTTGCCGCGCCGGCCTACGTGGTTGCCTACGCCTATACCGACCTGCTCGATGTTTCAGGGCCGCTCCAGAGTGGCGTGCGCGAGTTGCTCGGATTGTCGATAAATGAGTTCGCGATCAGTGGCTTCCGTTCTCTTCCAGGCGCAGCAATCGTGTTGTCGCTGGTCCTGTATCCCTATATTTACCTGCTGGCACGAACCAGTTTTGCAAGCCGTTCAGGCGCCCAGTTTGAGGCGGCAAGGGTGCTCGGATTATCGCCATATCGCGCATTCTGGCGCATTGCCCTGCCCTCGGCCCGCCCGGCCATTGCCGGCGGACTGGCGCTGGTGCTGATGGAGACCCTGGCAGATTTCGGTGTGGTGGACTACTTCGCCGTGCCCACTTTCAGCACCGGCATATTCCGCACCTGGATCGGGCTGGGTGACAAAACGGCTGCCCTCAAGCTGGCCGCCATCATGCTGCTCTTTGTATTGATGCTGATAACGCTTGAAGGCGCTACGCGCAAGGGCCGTCCCGATCCCCGGGACCATCGTCGGCCACGGGCGATGCGGCTCAGAGGCCTGCGAGCCGCTCTGGCCTGCCTCGCCTGCCTGATACCGGTTGTCCTTGGCTTCATTCTTCCGGTAGCCGTGTTGCTCGGCTATCAACTGGGCTCCGGCGGAGACCAACTGCTGGGTCGGGGTTTCTGGGAGTTTTCCTTCAACAGCGCGCGCGTCTCAGCTGTTGCTGCACTGCTGGCGGCAGTGCTGGCGCTGCTTATGAGCTATTGCAATCGCCAGCAACCCGGGCGTGCCGGTGCGCTGCTGATACGTTTAGGCACCCTGGGTTATGCCCTGCCCGGCATGTTGCTCGCGGTGGGTCTGCTCGGACCGATTGGCATGCTGGACCGTCACCTCACCGTCTGGCTACGCGATGCTCTAGGCTATGGCGGCGGACTGGTGCTTTCAGGTACCACGGCGCTGCTGATTTACGCCTACCTGTGTCGCTTCATGACCGTGGCTTTCAACACGGTAGACGCCGGTCTGCAGGGTATTCCGGTCGCGCTCGACGCCAGTGCGCGCAGCCTCGGCGCAACCCCCGGTGAGGTAATGCGTCGAATTCATCTGCCGCTGCTGCGCCCCAGCCTTGCTGCGGCCGCACTGCTGGTGTTTGTCGACGCCATGCGGGAATTACCGGCGACCCTGATGCTGCGGCCTTTCGGTTTCGAGACCCTTGCGACCCGCGTTTACCGTCTTGCGAGCGATGAGCGCCTGGCGGAGGCCTCGAGCGCGGCACTGGCCATCGTCCTGCTGGGCCTTGTCCCCGTACTCCTGGTGCACCGGCTCGCCAAAGCGAGGGTTTAGTTCGATATGGTGGTAACAGGTCAGTGCAATCTGGCCAGCGTGCTTACCCTGCCGCCGGATGCAGGGATGAAGCGTTTGTCAAACCGGCGCATCGAGGACCAGGACGTGTGCATGGCGGATTGATAATTCTTGAATAGAATTAGATAGTTGAAACTTGCCAGAATTCTGGAACGATACTACTCTTCGCCGCCATGAAAGAAGCACTAATCCTGATTTTTCACCTGCTCACCCTGGTCGCCAGGCTCCTCGGGCCCGGTGGAGGCAGAGCAATCATCGCTGAAAATCTACTTTTGAAACAGCAGCTGCTCATTCACAGCAGGTGTCGAAAGAGAGCACCCAACCTGTCGGTTCAAGACCGAGCATTGTTTGGGTTCTGGACCTTGTTCCTGAATCCACGGCGTATAGCCAGAGCAGCCATTATCATAAGACCCTCAACGCTTTTGAGGTTTCATGCTGCACTCAAACAAAGAAAGTATCGCCTGCTCTACTCGGTTCGATCATGTGGAAAGCCTGGGCCCAAGGGACCTTCAACGGAAGTTATCGCTGCCGTTGTGGCGATGAAGCGACGCAACCCGCGATATGGTTGCCCGCGCATAGCCCAGCAGATCAACCTGGCGTTCGGCCTGGACCTCGACAAGGACACCGTCCGACGCATACTTGCTGTCCACTATAAGCCAGATCCCGCTAGCCAAGGGCCGTCCTGGTTCACAACCCTTGGTCACGCCAGGGACAGCCTGTGGAGCGTAGACCTATTTCGCGCCGAATCCATTACCCTGAAGACGCACTGGATCATGGTGGTAATGGATCAGTACACCCGCAGGATGATCGGCTTTGCAGTGCATGCTGGAAATGTCGATGGTCCAGCGCCAGGGACAGGCGCACAGATGGTCCCATGGTGGTCCCAAATCTACATCAGAAAATTGGCAGCGTCTTCCAGACCCCAATGCCTCCCTGGAGCGAGCGGGAATTCATATTCGCTCCAAGTGATGGACCTCGTCGCATGGCTCGGTCAACCCGGTCGGAGTGCTTGACACCCTGGAAAGTATGGCCAATACTCGGTCTTACTTTTTTCTTACTTTAGCGTCGTTTTTACGGTAATGAAACCAGAGATCATTAAGCTGTCCAGCAAAGGACAAATAGTCATTCCCAAAGCAATCCGGGCCGCCCACCAATGGGAGGTAGGACAAAAGTTGGAGCTGATCGATACCGGCGATGGCATCCTTTTACGGGCCGAAAAGCCCTTCCCGCGGACATCAATCGAGGCCGTTGCCGGTATTCTTAAATACACAGGCAAACCGAAATCTCTCGAAGACATGGAAGCTGCCATCAAGAAGGGTGCCAAAGAGTCCAGATGATCGCGGTCGACACCAATATTATTGTCCGGTTGATGACCGCAGACGACAAATCCCAATACCAGAAATCGGTGCACCTATTCCGTCGCCATGACATCTTCATCAGCATCACAGTCCTGCAGGAAACCGAATGGGTACTCCGCTACAGCTACCAATTCAACAGACGCGATATCAACAACGCGCTGCTCGGCCTCGCAGGACTGGAAAATGTCTACATCGATAATCCCACGGTGCTCATGCAAGCGCTGGATTGGCATGCCCAGGGGATGGATTTCTCAGATGCGCTGCATCTCTCTCACAGTGCCCGGGATAATCCTTTTTATACGTTCGATCAGAAACTGATCTCAACCGCCAGCAAAGTCACGTCCTATACATTGAAGAAACCGTAATTCCGGCCCGTATGCACAGAAAGTGCCGGGGGCGCAGGTATTGGGCCAGGCAAGAAAGAAAGCGAAGTGAATAGATGGCGGTGGAGGCCGTCTCAGCAGGGATTGCCTCCAGGATACCTGGATATGGGAAATCTATAGGGAAGTCATGCGCCCGGTTCGTGTCCAGCAAGGGTTTTGACCAGCGAATCAGCTGCAGCGACTGCAAGCCCTTGCCACATTCGAGCCGACCGTCTGGGGGTGATCGTGGCGCTGGTTTCCGACAAAAATTGAACAATCGCCAATTTGGTCTAATTTATTAAGACCCATCTGGATGGACTGGGGTGGCGATCCCTCAACTACAAGAAGGCAGGTAATAATGAAAAATGCAGGTATTTCTTTATCAGGACTATTGGCGGTAGCCATAACAGCGAGCATGCCCGCGTCAGCGGACAACCACGAGCAGGCCAATGTTGACCCGGTTGATATGTACATGTGCACGTTCCGTGAAGGAAAGGGTTTCGAAGACCTGGACAAACTGGATGCCAGGTGGAAGACATGGGCGGCGAAGAACGACCCCAAGCAGTCAGCCTGGCGCATTGTGCCTATCCTGCGAGCGACCGACGATCCCTATGATGTTGGCTACCTGGGCTCATGGACCAGTGGTGACGCCATGGGTGTGGGCATGGAGGCCTGGGCGGGGGGTGGCGAACTGCTTAAAGACTATGAAGCTACCATCGAGTGTAAGCGCGCGCTGGCGGCATCTGTGGAGGTGAATGCGCCCAATGGCCCGCCCGAAAATGGTGTAGTCTGGTTCTCCAGCTGCAAGGTGAACGAGGGCAGCACCCAGGAGGATGCATACGAGGCGCACTCGGCGGTCTCTGCCGCGATGCGTGAGATGGGCGGCAAGGCCCAATCCTGGCTGTTTTATCCCAGCCTGGGCTTCGGCGACGTTCCCTTCGACTATTACTCGGTCGTGACCTTCAACAGCATGTCCGAGCTCGGCGCGGGCTGGGAGATGTATTACAACAAGGGGGGCTGGAAAAAAGCCGCGGACATGAATGATGCGGCTGACTGCGACAGCCCTCGGGTCTACTCGGCAAACGCAATGCAGATGGGTCCCCAGGACTGACGCACACTTCGCGGATCCAGACGAGGCCGGCTATATGCCGGCCTTTTTCCTTTCCGGGATGGGCGTTTGAGCATTGGCTGGCGAGAGGGCTGCACTGATCCCGATGGCGACCTCGAAATGGCACGTGAAATTGCAGTTAGGTATATAAGAGCAGCTAGCGGCCTGGGGCACTGACTTTTACCGGAGCGCCACAGCCACCCCGACGCGCCGTTCGACAACCAGCCGCAGAATCTCTGTTTTTGTAAAGACTTTATCGCAGAGAGCGAGGGATTGGAGAACGCACGATGACTGTACACTGCACGAGCGCTCGGAATACTCTCAACGCCCCGGGCGAGGGATTGATCAGAACAGCCTCAGGGCTGTTCTGATCCTGCCGGCGCCTCCGCTACGCTGCGGCGTCTAAATTCGCCTCTAAGGCGGATTTGTCGAACGGGTGGTCCGGCACACCGGTTCTCATCCGAATCCCGCTCACCTCGATAAATAAAAAGGGGTCAGACCTGCGGGTCTGACCCCTTTTCATTTATGGCGGTGGAGGCAGTCTGAGCAGGGATTGTCTCCGGGAAATTCCGTGAAAACGGGAAATCTACAGGGAAATTTTCAATTCCCAGATTCTACACTACCACCCTACCCATATAACCTGTCCCTACCAAGAACTCCATACTCATTGATTTTATTGACTTTTCTGTCAACGCCCAAGTAGCGTTGCCGCCAGGGGCAGGTTATTTGCCGGCTCGCTGCGCAGTGGTCAGCGGGCGGCGAATGTGATTACCCTGATCCAGTCGGCAAAGATCAACGGGCTGGACCCTCAGGCTTACTCGCGTGACGTGCTGGAACGCCTGCCGGCCGCACGGCTATCTGATCTCGACGACCTTCTGCCTAACAACTGGAAGCCGGCCATCAAGGTGTAATCACCGGACGGATACCGATTTTTTGCCCCCTGAATTGTTATAGCATGGTATCCGTAATAGTGTGCTGTCATGATTGTTTCTTTTAAAGATAAGGCATCCGAGGATGTTTTCAGTGGGAGATCATCCAAAGCTGCCCGGTCGGCCTGCCCTCAGAACATCTGGCGGGTAGCGAGTCGAAAACTGGACCAGCTGGATTCGGTATCAACGTTGCAGGAACTACTGGTCCCTCCCGGAAATCGACTGGAGGCGTTATCGGGCAACAGGAGAGGACAGCATCAGGATCAGGATCAGGATCAATGATCAATTCCGCATTTGTTTTGTATGGACAGAAGCGGGTCCGGATGCGGTAGAGATTACTGATTACCACTAGAGGCTTTATTATGGTTCGCATACCGACAAACAGGGAACCGACCCACCCGGGCGAGATGCTCGTGGAGGAATTCCTGATTCCGATGCAGATCACTCAGCGTGAGCTGGCAGATGCGCTGCATGTGCCTTACCAGCGAATTAATGAGTTGGTAAACCAGAAGCGTGGGGTGACACCCAGCACCGCACTGAGGCTGGGAAGATTCTTCGGTGTGTCTCCCGATTTTTGGCTCAATCTTCAGGTGAGATGGGATCTATATAAGGCCCAGCAACACGAAGGAGATGCGCTGGCAGACATAAAGGATTATCAGCACTTCAGGAAAATGGCATAGGGGTTGTGCTACTTTTCCACCTGCTTACCACCCTCACCAAACTGATAAGTCCGGGTGGTCGCCGCGCGGTCATCGCTGAAAACCTGCTCCCTAGGCGGCAGATGACCCCTTTTTATTTATGGCGGAGAGCGAGGGATTCGAACCCTGAGCCATGCGTTTTTCCGCCTCGCCATGCCCTCTAATGCCTTGTAAATCAGAGAGTTAAAAAATGAGCGTGGCATTAGAGGGCGTCAGAAGGCGTGGGGGTGGTCCCATGGTGGTCCCATCAGCCCCTATGAGCAGGCTGGGTCGATCACCCTCTTCAATGCTGGATTTACACAATCGAAAGCAACAACGGGTTTATTTCGTTGGTCAGGCAGCAACTGACAAATGTACGCCCAATGCGCGCATCAACCGATGGATTGTGTCCCATTTGGGTTGCACCTTACCATTTATCACCTTATAGAGACTTTCTCGGTTTAGCCCGGCGGCCTCAGCCACCTGCGCGACCCCTTTGTGCTTGATGGCATGCCCCAATGCCACAACAAACACGGCGGGGTCATCGTCTTCATAAGCATCAGTCAAGTATTGAGACAACTCGTCTTCGGTCAACAAGTGATCAAAAGGATTGTATTCGGTCAGTGTGGGCATTGTTCAAGCCTCCAATTCTTTCAGTATCCGTTTCGCGCGGGCGATATCACGTGACTGACTGGATTTATTCCCACCGCACAACAGTATGATTAGCTCGCCATCACGCATCGTAAAATACAGCCGATAGCCCGGGCCGGCGAAAATCCGCATTTCACTCACGCCATCTCCCACAGGCTTCACATCACCCAGATTACCAGCGACCAATCTGTCGAGCCGCTGTGCTATTGCTTTAGCCGCCTGCCGATCGCGGATGCGAGCGAGCCAACGATTAAATACATCGGTGGTAACGACGTGATAGTGCATGCGGGTACTGTAGCCTATAGGCCACATAGAGGCAATGGGGGTGTTGATTTGCATCCCCGATTGACCCTGTCACTTCTATTTATTCGTCTTACGCCATTTTGTAGCCGACCTAAGCCGCCAGTCGTGTATATTCGTGATGCAGTCCCCCTACTCTCCGAATCTTGGTTACACGGGCCAGGTCAGGAGGCCTCGCTCGCCTGGGCACCGGCGCATCTTTGTGAAGTGAAAGATGAGTTCTTACCTGGTTGTAATAGGATAAGTATTCTTTCAAGATTCGTCTTAGCTGCCGGTCACTGATCACGACCACGTGGTCAAGGCAATCCCGCCTGATCGATCCAATAACGCGTTCCACGTAAGCGTTCTGCCAGGGTGACCCAGGAGCGGTGATGACTTCTTCCAAACCGAGTACTTTGGCTTGGCGTGAAAACTCGAGGCCGAATACACCGTCCCGGTCACGCAGCAAGTATCGAGGTTCATTATTCCAGCCACAGACTTCAGTAAGCTGGCGAGCTGTCCAGACAGCCGTCGGATTATGTGTGACATTCACGTGGAGAATTTGTCGTCGATCATGGCCGAGAATGACCAGGACATAAAGCACGCGAAATGTCGCGGTGGGAACCGTAAGAAAATCCAACGAGACCACCTCACTTGCGTGGTTTTCCAGGAACGTTTTCCAGCTTTGCGAAGGCGGCTTCCTATGTCGAACCATGTACTTGGATACTGTGGCCTGAGATACCTCAATGCCAAGTTTGAGCAATTCTCCATGAATCCGTGGCGCACCCCACAACGGATTTGCTCTACTCATTTCACGAATGAGTATCCGCAACTCCCCTTCTATACTGGGCCTCCCACGGCGACGACTCTTCCACCGCCAATAGTAACGAAATCCCTGCCGATGCCAACGAATCACGGTCGCGGGCTGTACAATGTGCAAACTATCTGGCCAATTTGCCCAATGTTTGGGTAGAAAGAGCCAAAACAACCGATCTGCCCTCGTCAGCCTTGGTCTTGTTTGCCTCGCCTTCAAGACAGCCAATTGCTGACGAAGAGCCAGGTTCTCCAAGGCCAACTCTCGCCGCTCGCGAGCGCTGGATATTAGTGTCTTCAGAACAATTACTAGCCACTTTTTCATTTCCGCAGCTTATCTAGTTGCCAGGAAAAAGTGTAACAAAATCAACAAAGTCGAATTAGTAGAAGGGACAAGGGATTGTCTCCCGGAAATTCCCTGAAAACGGGAAATCTACAGGGAATCTGCCCGTTTGCGCGGCTATTCCAGTAATCACAGGCGCCCTAGCCCTCTGTTTTACCTGGGTTTTTTGGGGAATCAGACGCATTCTCGAACTGATTAACAGGGAACTATCAGGGAATTCGCACAACCGCGTTGGCGCTAAAAACTATCGGATTGCCCGGTGTATCGAGGCCTTTTTCATCCGGTTAGCCACATAGAACGGCAACAGTAAAAGCACCAACAAGATCAGGACCAGGAAAGGTTCACGCACGCTGGCATAAAGGGTATTCAACACCAGTTGCTTGCGGTGATCGTATCCTGGCGGTATCGGCAGCACCATGTTGTCCTGGGCATACCGCTCATAAGCCGACAGCATCCGCTGGAACCGCCCAGGCAATTCCGTGGCCAGATCGTGACTCTCGCCGGGATCCTCCACGATGTTGAACAGTCGCCAGCGATCACCCCCGAGCGGACTGCGATTGTAGACAATCTTGTAGTCTCCCTGAAAAAGCGCAGCGTGGCCGGCCAGTTCATAGCCCACTGTATCCTCCGGGCCGTAGACACGCTCGGCGTCCGTTAGCAGCACGGGGGCCAGACTGCGACCAATCATCGGCTCCACCGGACGGCCGGCGTATCTTTCGTCAGGCGGACGGACACCGGCGAATGAGAGGATGGTTGGCGTGATGTCCGTAACAAACGAGAAGGCCCGGCTAAGCACGCCCTTCTGCGGCAGCGTTTCTCCCGCCACTATCAGGGGAACGCGCATGCCCCCCTCCCCTGCATAGAACTTGTAGTACGCCAACGGGCTGGCCGCGGCACTGGCGAAGCTCGGGCTGATAGTGCTGTAACTGCCCTTCAGCCCCAGGGTCTCGTAGTCAGTTGTGTACCCTAAAGAGGTACTCATTCTCCGTGCCGCAAACTCATCCGGGTCCGCCGGACCACTGGCTTCCGCGCCGTTATCAGAGGTAAAGATAAAGAGCGTATTGTCGTACTCACCACGCGCCTTGAGGTAATCAACCAGGCGCCCGATGTGGAAGTCCATGGCCTCCACCATGCCGGCGTAGACCGCCATGCGTTTAGCCTCGTAACGGCGCCGCTCCTCATCCAGCGCCTGCCAGTCTGCCGTGGTCGACATACGCACTGTAGCGGCACCTTCCGGCACAATCCCCAGTTCCACGGCGCGAGAGAGCCGCTGCTCCCGCAACACATCCCACCCACTGTCATACACCCCCATGTAAGGGTCGATGAACGCCTGGGGTGCCTGCACGGGAATATGCACCGCCTGGAAAGGCAGGTAGGCGAAGAATGGCTGCTCATCGCCTAGATTGCTATCGATAAACTCTATAGTCTTGTCCACCAGGAAACGCGACGAGTAGAAGTCGTCCGGCAAGGTATATTCCTCCCCGTCCGCGTACCAGTTGGCCTTGTCATACAGGGGAATGTACGGGCGCTGTTCCCAGTTATCCGCGCCGGAGTCAGCCAGTGCCACAGTACGCTGGAAACCGCGCTGACTGGGTAACTTCTCCGGTGTCGAACCCAGGTGCCACTTGCCCGCCATGTAGGTGTGATAACCCGCATCCTCCAGCAGGGTTGCCACTGTCACCACGTTGTTGCCCAAAACACCCTGGTAGTGCGCATGCCGGCGCTGCTCCGGTGCCAGCATTTCAGGGATATTGGGTACGCCCGCGAGATGGGCATCCACGCCCGTAAGTAACATGGCGCGGGCCGGTGCACAGTTGGCCGCCGTATGGTAGTTGGTGAAGCTCACCCCCGACTGCGCCAGTGCCGACAGTGTGGGTGTATTGATTTCGCTGCCGTAGGAGGCGAGATCCGTATACCCGAGATCATCGGCGAGTATCAGCACGATATTGGGACGCCTGGCAGGCGCCGTCTCAGTCACCGCAACGGATTGAACGTCAACGGGGTCCGGCGCCTGCGCCACAGCCGCGCCTCCTGCCAGTGCGCCGGCCAGTAGAAGGCCGCTGATCGCGCGAATGTTCAAAGCATCAGTCCCGTTCAGGCAAGCGACGGGATGCCACCAGCAGAATAACCGATACGATAATCTCGGGGGCTATGAGGTCAACTGCCAGGGCGGCATCGTGCAGCAGCCAGGCAAGGATACGCCCCACGGCGGTGAGCGACAGTAGAATGATGGGCGGGTAGTACCAGCTGCGACGGCCACTCACCAGTGCGGTCAGCATGCAGATACCGAGCAACAGGAAAAAGGCGGACATGTCGCCCACCTGTGAGCTGAGGCCTACACCGTGTTCCAGAGTAAGCCCGAACTGGGGCGCAACGCCCGCCGGAGCCACCAGCCAACGCAAACCGGTAACAAGAAATAAAATTGAGGGCAGTAATACCAGTAGTTTGAGCACCCTGTTCATGTAAATTACTCCCGCTCGGCGAGCACCAGCATCATTCGGTGTGATGTTTCCAGGCCGGAATTCTGGTTTTGACCGGTCACAAAACGCTGCTCATTATCTACCACTACATGGGTGGCAAACATGTCACGAAAAGCTGTCTGACTCTCGTAGATCGCGCCCGCTTTACGCAGCTCGCTCTCCGGGTGCATGGGTGTGATCTCGATACCTAGTTCTTTAACCTGCTTGTCCGACACCCCGGTCATGCGACGTCCTGCGATAAGGAGGTTGCCTTCCCTGTCTTTGGCGTTAACCAGACCCAGCACACCGTGACACACACCACCAATGATCGCAGCCTTGTCACCATAATAGGATTCAGTGACTTTCTCCGCCAGTACCGGAGACTGGGCCAGGTCATAGGCTGCGCCCCAGCCACCGGATATGAAAACAATGTCGTACTGGTCGATATCCACTTCGGTAATGGGAATGGAATTCTCCACCTTGGCCTGGGCAATGGGGTCGTTGAGGTAGCGCTCGTCTTCCGGCGATATAATCATGAACTGCAAAGTCTGGGGGTCGATGGGAATTTCACCGCCCTTGATACTCGCAACGTCCACCTCCATGCCACCATCTAGAAATGTATAGTATGGATGGGTCAGCTCAGAGGCCATTACCCCGGTGGCCGGGCCCTCGGTTTCCCCCGGTGCCGCCAGCACGCCATGACTGGTGGTAATGATCAGCGCGCGCTTGCCCGGAAGTGTTGTGGTCGGCCCGTTATATTCGGGATGCATGCCGGCGGTATGCAAAATGGTTGGCAGTGATATCAGGAATACGCCGACCAGGGCAATGAGCACAGCAATAGTAGTCAGGATCTTCTTCATAAAGAAAATTCTCCGATAACGGGATGGGACTGAAGAGGCAAAAACCTTATTGACACACATTATGTCAATATACGACATTGCCTGTCAATACTGGTGCCAGCTGTTCTGGCCATAGCGCAGCCAGGGTACAGAATCCTGCTTAAACCTGGAAAGTTGATAAAACGGCCGAAGCCCCTACCCCCGTCGATTACATCGCAACTGCAGCAGCAACGCGATGATGAGAAACAGCATCGCAAGCACCAGCCGCGGGTCGACAAACTAATACCATGGTATAGGTGATCTGGAGGGGAATGGCTTTGGCAAACTCCCCGGCAATCTATTGCTTCAGTTACCCGGAACGCCGGCACCCGTCACGGATATGCCCGTCGCCGGGTTCAGGTCTTCCCGAGGGTCGGTAAGCAGCCTCTCAGGAAAATCCTGTCCGTCAAGAAAATCCGGACCGCACAATCAACCTATGTGAACTACAAATCCAAAGTTGAAAATCACATTCGTCCTCGCTGGGGCTCGCACAAGCTCGCTTCAATCACGAAGACAGAAATAGAGAAGTGGATTGCGCTGGATCTCATCGCGCTCTCCAATAAAACCATCAACGAAATCATGATTATTCTGCGCGGCATCTTCAAAGATGCAAAAGCTGATAACGTGCGCTACGACTCTCCCCTTGATGCGATCGATAACCTCCCGCTGGGTGATCGGGAAGATCCCGACCCCTTCACCCTGACAGAAATCGAAACGATCTTATCCACTCCAACGAAACGCGTGCAGGAGATCCACATGATGGGGTTTGCGTTCTGGTCGGGACTGAGAATCTCGGAGCTGATCGCGTTGGCCTGGGAAGATATCGACCTCAAGCGTGGGACGGTCAAAGTCTGTCGTGCCAGGGTGAACGGTACCTACAAGCAGACCAAAACCAAACGCTCCACGCGGGAGGTGGAACTGATCACGCCTGCAATCGAATGGCTGAAAGTACAACGCCCGCGCACGGAGGGATTGGCGCCGCGTCAACTGAAGGTCAAGTCACGCGACAACAAGAAAAGTTTTTCCGAGAAGGTTCGACCCGTCTTTTTAAACAGTAATACAAAGCGGCCACACGAATCCGACGGGACGGTACGAAATAACTTTTGGCGCGCCCACCTAAAAAAAGCCAAGGTGCGCTATCGTGGGCCGAACAATGCGAGTCACACCTTCATCAGCCAATTGCTGACCGCCGGCATTCCGAAGGAGTGGATTATTCGCCAGGTTGGGCACACCAGCACCCGCATGATCGATGAACACTACGGCAAGTGGATATCCGAAGATGCCGCCGGCATGGTGGCATTCGTATCGGAAAAACTAGGGGTTTCTGAGAGTTTGGTCCCAAAATGGTCCCATACCGAGGAGGGAAGAGATCTTATTCCAATGAAATCAACCCGTTATATGGCGGAGAGCGAGGGATTGGAGAACGCACGATGACTGTACACTGCACGAGCGCTCGGAATACTCTCAACGCTCCGGGCGAGGGATTGGTCAGAACAGCCTCAGGGCTGTTCTGACCCTGCGGGCGCCTCCGCTACGCTGCGGCGTCTAAATTCGCCTCTAAGGCGAATTTGTCGAACCCTGAGCCATGCTATTTTACGCCTCGCCATGCCTGCTAATGCCTTGTAAATCAGAGAGTTAAAAAATGAGCCGGGCATTAGAGGGCATCAAAAGGCGTGAGGATGGTCCCATGGTGGTCCCGAGTTCAGTCCGGTATCCGATGCTCCTGCTTTGGGCAATCCACGTTGAGAAACACTCTCCCGCGACTGGACCCCTCTTCTTCGCGCCTCCTTCGCTGTCAGCACCCTGGGTAGATCCGCGATGCGGATGCATTGGCGCAGTTGCAAGCCTGGTATATGATGGTAATATACATGAATGATCAATTTGAGTGAAATTGTTGGTTTCGATTGGGACTCAGGTAATTCTCGAAAGAATGTTAAAAAGCACGATGTTAGCCAATCTGAGGCTGAACAGTTGTTCTTCAATGCACCACTCCTGTTGTTATCCGATAGTAAGCACAGCCAGGATGAGGCCAGATTTCATGCCCTGGGCAAAACGGATGCTGCCAGACAGTTACACGTTACGTTTACACTGAGGCGCAGTGGGACACTAATCCGCGTAATCTCTGCGCGAGATATGCACCGGAAGGAGCGAACGATTTATGAGCAAAGTTAAGAAAGTGCCAACGTTTAAAACGGAGCAAGAAGAGCGGGAGTTTTGGGAAACACACGATTCGAGCGACTATGTTGATTGGGCCAAGGCTGAATCTGTATCGCTGTCAAATCTGAAGCCGTCAACGAAGACGATTTCACTGAGGCTACCTGAAGGCTTGCTCGACAGCATTAAAATCGAAGCAAACAAACGGGACATGCCGTATCAGTCATTGATAAAGGTTTGGCTGGCTGAAGATGTTAAGGAATCTCGTCGGCAGTAAAGTGGGTACTACAGCTAATGCGTTTACTACTGAGATGTAATAGTCGCGACCTGATCTGACAGTTATCGGCCTGATAGCCGTACAGTTGTCAGATCAGTTTAATCGACTGACCTTTGCTTACCACAGCTCGCGTCCGTCGAGCAACGCTTGCATGGGGGTTCTGCTGAGCCTCACAGGCGCTCAGCCTTGCGGAGCGCGAGTAGATCTCTCGTGGCCTTGTAGCTGGCCTTTCGATTCGCGCAATCGCCGACCAGTTGGATCGCGCACCTTCCACTGTAATCAGGGAAGTGAGCCGCAATGGTGGTGTTCAATCCTACCGAGCCACTAGCGCAGACTAAAATGCCTGACAGGCAGGACAGAGAAAAGTCCCCGAATCGAAGGTACTCGTATCCTGTTCCGTACCCGCAATGAAGAACATAGCACCTCCTTGGTATTCCGAACATCGCTCCATAGTGGAAGTGTCTGAACGGTCAACACCTGCCCGTTTGGCCGACATTGCGAGAACGTAATTAGCAACCCATAGGTATCATATTTGCAGTTTTCGCAGAGTTAGCAATGCCTTATCTCAAAAAACCGTGATCTTAGTCATGCTGATTTCTCACGCATTGCTGCGGCAGAAACTCATTAGCGGCCAATTTTCATTACCAACCCCAGACAGTGACGGATCGCTTCGCGGCTGACGGTGATGCCGCGTTCCGCGAGGAGGTCCTCGATATCGCGGTGACTGAGGTTGAATCGATAGTAGAGCCAGACGGCGTAGGAAATGATGTCCCGTGGAAATCGGTGTCGCTTGTAGATACTCATGAGCCGATTCTACCAATTTCGGCGACTTAACTTGGCATATATGAACCATCCCCTTTTGCAGTACCGAAGACGATGAGGCTTAGTCATGGAGGGTGCTTTGTTGGTAGACGAAGCGGAACAACCAGTATGGCGGCAACTGCCATCAGGCCGGAGAATATCCACAGGCTAAGACTGAAGCTGCCAGTGACATCGTACAATCTACCAGTCAGGGGAAACCCCACCATAACAAACAGGGTTATGATTGGCGCCATCAGCCCGAAGGCACGCCCGTAACTTTGCAGGCCAAAAATATCCGCGATAAAGGCGCCCCATACGGGTAACATCCCGCCCGCCGCCAACCCTATCGAGACGCAGGCCAACATAATCAGGGGGTAAGAAGGTTCCATTGCAAGTATGACGAAGCCGGCGGCTACGAGCAGTTGCGCACTCCACAGCGCCAATTTTTGACCTATCTTGTCTGCGGCCACGCCAAATATCAACTTGCCTAGCAGACCACTGATCGCAACTACCATAATAAGCCCGGAAGCTGCCTCTTCCTGGTGGCCAAGTTGTGTGGCATAGGGGGTCAGGTTGGACAAAATCGAGGTATAGGTGCTGAAAAGCAGCCCCAGGGCCGCACCCAGCCACCAAAAACTTGGGTTGCGCAGGATATCTTTGAGGCCAAGCTGTGCCGCAGAGGTAGCTGAACCGGTCCCCTGCCCCTCCTGTGCAGCCTGTAGCCCGACTTCCGGGGGCCAACTGCGAATGGCCCAGACAACTACCGGCAGTACCAGAACAACAAGCACTATGGCCAGGTTCTCGAGTGTGCCCCGCCAGCCATATTCTGGCAGCCAGTAAGTGATCAGGCCGGGGATCAGGATGCCACCCACCGACGTCCCGGTTGCAGCGACCCCAAGTGCCTTGCCCCTGTTGTCGGTAAACCACCTGGACACCACAGCCGAGGAAATCATGGAGCCTGCCAAAGCGTTGGCCAGGGCCATAGTGATGCCGAAGATCACAATATATTGAACAATCGTGGTGCTCTGCCCCAACAGCCACAGACCGAACGCAAACAGCACAATCCCTGCGGCGAACAGTTTGCGCACAGACAGTTTGTCAAGCAGGACCCCGACTATGGGCATGGTGAAGAGGCCGACGAAGGTACCGCAGGTCAGGCTGTACATCACCATTTCGACGCCGACATCAAAAGTCTCCCGCACCGGTTGCGTGAGGAGACTGACCGCATAGGTGAAAAAGCCAATCACAAAGGCCTGCGAGAGAAAACCACCGCCGACTACACGCCAACCATAAGACATCGATTTACCCCGTACAGACTATACCTGCGAGCGAGTTAGATTTCGGAAGCGACAGATTCCCGACTGGCGTCGATTATAGTCGCGCTGCTAACTACGCGCTTAGTACACCTGTACGATACGTGTGCGGTTCCAAGTTACTATACTTTGACGATACTGGAAGAGAATAGGCGATGACTGGCCACCGCGATATCAGAAGCGAATTACCATCCGTTGACCGTGTACTGCAGGCCTCCCAGGATCTGGTGTCGCGCTGGGGTCACCAGAGAGTAAGCCAGAGAATCCGCGAGCATTTGGGGGAAATCCGCAAAAGCGTCAACGCCGGACAGAGTCCCGACTGGAGCATTCCGGCAATTCACCGTGCAGTAAGCACACAGCTGTCCGCCAGTGACGCCCGCGGTATCCGGCCGGTCGTCAACTTGTCGGGCGTCGTCCTGCATACCAACCTGGGCCGAGCCTGCCTCCCGGCTGTAGCTGCCGAGGCGGCTTGCGAGGCCGCGATGTTTCCCAACAACCTGGAGTACGACCTGCAGACCGGCAAACGGGGCAACCGCGACAGCCACGTCGAGTCACTGATCTGCGAGCTCACCGGCAGCGAAGCTGCCACAGTGGTCAATAACAACGCGGCAGCGGTGGTACTGGCGCTGAGCACATTGGCCAGAGGGCTGGAAGTGCCTGTCTCACGCGGCGAACTCGTGGAAATCGGCGGGTCGTTTCGCGTGCCGGAGGTAATGGAATCCTCAGGCTGCATACTGGTAGAAGTTGGCGCAACCAATCGCACCCACCTGAAAGACTACCGCTCTGCTATTTCTGCGAAAACCGCCTTGTTGATGAAGGTTCATACCAGCAACTACCGGCTTGAGGGTTTCACTAAATCGGTCGACGAGAAAACCCTCGCTGAACTGGCGCACGAGCACGGTTTGCCCTGCGTGGTTGATCTCGGTAGCGGCTGCCTGGTCGACTTCACCGCCCTGGGCCTGCCGGCGGAGCCTAAAGCATCGGATTATATTGCCAATGGCATAGACTTGATTACATTCAGTGGCGACAAATTGCTCGGCGGACCACAGTGCGGCATTATTGCCGGCAAGAAAGCGCTGGTTGAGCGCATTTGCAAAAATCCCCTGAAGCGAGCGCTCCGCGTGGACAGTATGATACTGGCCGCCTTATCCGAAGTACTCAAGCTTTACCGGCACCCGGACAAGCTGACGGAAACACTACCAACTCTGCGGCAGCTGACGCGGCCGGCAGCCGAGATCGAAGTGCAAGCGGTGCGGCTGTGCGATGAACTTGCCAGCCACCTGCCGCAACCATTCCGGGTAGCGATATCCCCCTGTCTCAGTCAGATTGGCAGCGGCGCCCTACCGGTTGAAACGATTCCCAGCTTTGCCATCGCCATCGAATCCACCGGGGGGCGGGACAGTGACCTGAGGCGCCTGGCAAAGGAACTGCGTAAGTTGCCACGCCCTGTTATTGGCCGGATCAACGACGGCAGGTTGTTGCTGGACCTGCGCTGCCTGGACTGTGAATCGCTTTTCCTGCAGCAGCTTCCCCAGCTCAGGGACGCGCTGTCATGCTAGTCGCGACAGCAGGTCATGTGGACCACGGCAAAACCAGCCTGGTACAGCGTTTGACCGGCACAAACACGGACCGGCTGGCGGAAGAGAAAAAGCGCGGGCTGACCATCGAGCTCGGATACGCATTTGGAGAGGCCGGGGCAAACGAGCCCATTGGCTTTATTGACGTACCTGGTCACCACCGTTTCATCAACACCATGATATCCGGAATCAGTGGTATCGACCTCGGCATGCTGGTAGTGGCGGCAGACGACGGGCCGATGCCGCAAACACTGGAACACCTGCAACTGCTGCGCCTGCTGGGTGTAGAGCGATTCGCGGGCGTCATAACAAAGAGCGACCTCGTCGACAGGACCCGACTGGATCAGGTCGCGATGCAGACCAGCGCACTCATTCCGGGCGCACCTCTGTGCGAAATTTCAAACCGCACAGGTGAGGGCCTGGACCAGCTTCAGTTGATTCTGGACAATCAATTGCGGGACTGCCCCCAACGCTCGACCGAAGCCCAGTTTCGGTTGTACATAGATCGTGTATTCGTCAAGAAAGGTGCCGGCGTGGTAGTCACCGGCACTTGCCTGTCGGGTTCCATAAACGCCGGTGATGAACTGCGACTGCACCCATCTGCCGGGAGCAATACACAGGAAATAAAGGTAAGGGTACGAGAAATTCATACCCAGGGGAAACCTGCCACTGCAGGACACGCAGGGCAACGCTGTGCGCTGAATCTCGCCGGCAAGGTCTCTCTGGAACGGGTCCACAGGGGAGATTTTTTGTGCGCGCATCCGACTGCCTTGCCCAGCCGTCGCATGGATACACGCTGCCGGGTAGTTGAAGGATCTGGACGGTCGTTGAAACACCTGGGCAGAGTGAAACTTTACATTGGCACGCGGCGCGTGGGTGCCAGGACCTATTTTCTTGATCGCGGTGAAGCCAACCCCTCGGGACACCGTGTTCAATTGATTCTGGACAGTGGCGTGCTCGCTTTTGCCGGCGACCGTTTTGTCCTGCGGGATGACAATGAGAGTACAACTCTGGGAGGCGGTATCATAATCGACCCGGAGGCACCCCAGTGGGGAAAATCACGAACGCATCGCCTCAAGCAGATCGACGCGCTGGAAATGGGACAGCCGCAAGCAGTGCTAGATCGGCTGCTGTTAACCGATGGCGATATTGTTAGCATGCGCAAGTGTAAACGCACCTGGAACCTGTCCCAGCAAGAGATGGACGCCTTACTTGGCTTACCCCCGCTTGACGCAGGCCAACTTGTGAGGATAAGTACTGACAAGGATGAGCTGCTCCTCTCCGGTGAGTTGTGGCAGGGCTATGTGAACTGCCTGGAGCAGCAGCTGGCCGAGTGGCATAGAGCGCGTCCCATGGAGTCCGGTATACGACCCGAGTCGTTGCGAGCGCTGGTACACGGCAGGGTCCCTGAACGCCTGTTCAAGGAGGTGCTGGATGATCGTATCCGCGCTGGTCAGTTCGTCCACCAGGACCAGCTGATCCGGGCGCTCGGGCACAGGCCTACTCTGTCTCCCCAGGTGCAACGGGAGTGGCAACAACTCGAGACTCTGATGCGGGCAAGGGGGTTGAATATTCCCCTGCGTTCAGAAATACAGCAGGACACTGGTTTTGATGCCAAGCGCCTGGAAGCGTTGATTCGCCCTGCCATCAAGACGGGAGACCTCTTTGAGATCGGCGAGAAACGACTGGCGCTGCCGGCCACGCTCGGGGAACTGGCCAGGCTGGTGAAGCAGTTCACGGACACGTCAGGCGGGATATCGGTCATCGAGGCAAAGCAGGTGTTTGGCCTGGGCAGAAACCAGACTATTGAAATATTGGAGTTCTTTGACCAAATCGGCTATACGAAAAGAAGTGAAAACTTACGCCTGATTTCTGATCTGCATGCAGGCCAGCTAATTCAGCCAAAATAAGCCAGCGCGATCAAGCGCGGAGTCAGTTACAACGGAAGAGCGATATCCCCGGTGGGGTGCCTGGTCTTCAACACCAGTGAGGCGCGCAGTAACGCGCCTGGTAGGTTCGACTCCTACCTCTTCCGCCACTTTTCAGTAGCAATAATCAATTTTGTACCGGCATCAATAACCCCGAACCGAATGCATAGGGCGTACTGCCCGCCACCAGGTACGGCTCCTTCACACCATCGGAATGCAGCAGCCGGTCCAGTCCAATCAGAATATCGGCAGAACCGACATGCCCGGTTTCGTGACCGGTGACAAGAAACTTCTCGATCGGTATCTCAATCACCGAAGCAATCAAGTGCAAAAACAGGTTGGCTGTCTGGTTAATGATCACCCGCTCAGGGTTGCAATCAAACCGTGCTTTCAGGGCTTTAAAACTATTGGAGTAGCCATCGGAGTACCGCTGCCGCAAATCATGTCGGTTCAACCCCATCAGCTTGCGCTCATAGGGCGTTACGCCGGGCGGAGCAACTGGGTTGCGCGTGCCACCATATTCAATGAGTACGGTGCCATTGAGATCGCTCTGGGCGACAAATTCTGCGCCGCAGAAAGTCGCTTTTGAATCATGCGATGTATCGTGACTGACAATGGTGGCGGCCGCGCCGTCACTGTGCCCCCAGAGCCCCATGTTTTCAATCGATGTGTAGTCTATGGTATAGGTCCAGCGCTCAGCGGCAACGATTGCCGCGACTCCGCCACCGTGCGTCGCCAGCCAGCCCTGCGCCATATCCAATGCTGAAAGCGCACCCAGGCAACCAATAGTCATATCCAGACCCATGCAATGGGCCTGGGTGCCGCAGACTTTCATGATTTCAGTCGCTACCGACCAGGAAGGCAGGTAATCGCGGGACATGCCCGCAAACAGAACCAGCTTGAGCTCGGCGGGATCTACATTGGCGTCTTCCAGCGCCTTGCGCAAGGCCCTGACACCCATGGTGCTTGGGTGATCATCTTCAAGGGCATGACAACAATTATCCCACCCCTGGTGGCCGCTGGGATCCTGGCCAGCCTCTGTCACCACGTCTCGCACTGGTCGCGCGGGAGGAAGATACACGCCGGTGCCGAGTATCGATAACACATTTTTCATGGCAAAGGATTCTCCGGTTCTTCATCATTGAGTAAGCGCTGGACTGCATCGGCAATCTGCGCCGCGCGACGATGTAATACTTCGTCTTCAACCATTTGCGTTGGATGATCAACCACAATGGCCGGCAATGGTCTATCAGAAGGCTGATAGGACATAGAGCGATTGACCTGGTCCCCGAAAGGTTGCGTCAAGATCGCGAAACCGGCGACACCGATTCGCTGTAATGCTATTGAGTCAAGCGAACTGCCCGACGAACAACTGCCTCAATCCGATATGCCGCAGAGAACCAGCCCCCCCTCCCGGGAGAGCGATTGCAGCATGGCGTCTGGCATTCTGACGCTGGCGTCAGCTTTTAAGAGAATCTCGTCTCTAACCTCGATTCCCCGGTCTCGCAATATACGTTGCGCATATTCCATAATGACCCTGGAGTTTGGCTTGTGGTGGTCCACAAACGTCACTCTCGCCACTCTGGGCTTGAGGGTGACTTCTATGGGATCGGGCGTGGGCCTGGGGATGGGGTCTACCAGCAGCTCACAGCTGACATCACCGCAACTGGTCAACTGCCTGGCCGGTGGATTGCTGCCTTTGCTCCCCGGCCCCTTATTGGATGTTTGTGCCATTACAAGCTCCTTCCTTTACTGTTTAAACTATCTGTTTGCAGACAGCGTGAGTACTGCCGACCCAGCGCGGGATTACCGCAGAAAACCGCCCGCCAGCACCCCCGCATTCTATGAACGTCAATTGTTCGCGGTTTTTCAGAGGCGAACGCAGCGCGCCCCGCTCGACTTCAGCAAATTCAATCGGGGTGCTGGCGATACGTCCCACCTCGGCAAGCTGATCGGTCTGGCGTCTCGCGTTTTCATAGATGTAATCCCGGGCCTGATCGCGACTGAAGTCTTTAGCCACGAGAGCCATGTGGTCGGGCGGGATTACCACCACGAAGCCGCCAGACCTGTAATACCAGGCGGTTTGACCATAGTGGCATAGACAGTCGCCAATGGTGTCCAGGATCTGGGCACCCGTATTACCGTAATGGTTATTGACTGAATTGGGACCTTCGGTGGACATCAGGGAGATGGCAGACGCCTCTGCCGGCAAGCCATACTGGGTGTGATAAGGTCCCCACTCCGTTTGCGGGTGCTCGGCGATGCAAAAACTGATACGTCCCGGATGACCTACAGTGCCGTGAGATTGCAATACGCCGCCCCCCCGACCGCAAAAGTAACGCATCATCTGTGCAAACCGGCCAACGGTGGCATTGGCCCGACAATTGGCGCCCAGTGCATTCGCCCCATGTTCAAAGCCGAGTTGCTCGACAACGGGGCCACTGACAATAACCAGGATAGCCGCGCCACCGGTGGTCACTTCGGCCCCGCTGAGATTGAGCAGGGGATCCATAAGCCCCTCGGTCAGAGCCCTCAGCAAGGCGCCATACTCTGTTTTACAACCGGCCATGACCGCCGTCGCCGCGGCTTTTTCCGCCCTTACCACGATATTCTGGCTCGCTATTTCACCAACGATATCCTGGGCCTGCCAGCCCATGGCCTCCAGCATCTCATCGACAAGACTGCCATAGGGGGGAATGACTGGAAGACCATCCGTCCAGCCGTTATTCATGCAGTTTTCAATATCTTCAAGCGTTGCGTAAGTCGTCATATGATCCACACGAACTTGGTATCCACAAATGTTGCGCCGCTGGCAGGCGTCACAAATGTCCGGGACATAGGATTAGGCTGGATACTAACAGCGGCTTTGCCGGGCCAGCATCGTACACTTGTACTAGAGGATGGGAGCTCCACACCCCACAGGGCTCAGCGCCACTGCCTGGCGAACGCATCCGACACCAACTTGACGAGCTGATTCTGGCGATTGACACCCGTTTTGGTAAAGACAGAGGAAAGCTGGGCCCTGGCCGTGTTACGAGATACCCCCAGGGCCTTCGCCGCTGCGGTAAGAGTCAGGCCGTCGACGAGATTTGCGATCAGTTTTGCCTCAGCCGGGGTAACACCGAACATTTCAATCAAGCGTGATTGGCTGGGTGCGCAGTCGCGAACCGGGCCGCGCAACAGCAACACCAGTTCCGGCCCACCCTCACCGAATACCACATTTTGCTTTTCAACAGTGCGAATATGCACATCCCATTTCGTATCCGAGCTCGCGCGATCTATTGATATGCTACAGGTGTGCCGAACCTGCCCATCATCTCTATCGCCAGCCATTAGCTCGTCACATGCGGCTTCCAGCTTCTGCTGGTCAGCGCTCTGGCTGCAGCGAAATAAATTATGCCGCAACAGCACACCATCTTCGGAAGCGAGGACCTGTTTGGCCTGTTTATTGGCAGACAGCACTTCCAGTTGTGCGTTCAGAATAACGGAGGCGATATCCATCGACCCCAGCAGTTCCTCGTAAAACTCTTCGATGAAGCTGTTATGCGTATAGGCGCCGTATAGTTTCAGGGCATTATTCATCAGCGGGACGATGCTCTCCAAGCGGGTTCGATCTTCCCGGGAAAATGCTGGAGCATCACCTATCCGGACCAACCGCAATCTGAGCCGTATATGGCTCTGCTTGTCATAGACATCAAAGCCAATCAGGTCCGTCACGTTATAGGCATTCAGGTATTCACAAAATTCGAGCGACTTGAGCTCGGAATGGGTAACGCGGTCATAGAGCGTAAAGACTTTTTTCTCGGGCAACTCTGCAAACGGGGAATCGACATGAGCCCTGGTTCGAAAGTCGTCCAGCGCACCCATATCTGCATCAGAGTACAGATACATCGTAAGCCCCGGATCGGCCAGTCGAGGCCGGCGCATTACCATCGTGGCGCTGGGCACCTGCATATACTCTTCGAGATATTTCAGCAGCGTTTTCCAGGGTGGTTTTTCCAGAACCCCTTCATAAATCACCTGGCTCAGAGGGTGAGCTACTGGAATATTAGACACATTGACCTCCCTACAGGCCGAACTCTGTACTTACTCTGGCTATACATTGAGTATTCTAGCCCACCCGTGGCGTGTTTCACGCCATTTCCAAAGTACAAAGACGGTGAGGCTCCGGGCGCTAAGCGCCTGGAGCCCGGCCTGATTCTGGCATAGCGAATACATGGATCTCTGCAGATGCGGCTGGGATGGCGCTTGGTCCCAAAATGGTCCCACGGCTGCAAAGAATAGGAATTAATTCATGTAAATCAACAATATATGGCGGAGAGCGAGGGATTGGCCTAAGCCTGACTAAAGCTCTCTGCAAGGGCAGTCGGCCAATTCTTAGCGGCCCGGGCGAGGGATTGATCAGAACAGTCCTCGGACTGTTCTGACCCTTCGGGCTTCGGCGCTACGCGCCTCGTCTCAAACTCTCCCGTGGGGAGAGTTTGGAGATGGTATCTGACATAATGCCCTGTAAAACAAAGGTAAAAGATGAGTCTGGCAGGCATAAAGGCCATTCTCAGCAACGATCACCGGAATAGCGACATGCTACTGGTGCCAATTTTTTCCGCCTGCAGACCACCCTCACCAAACTGACAAGTCCGCCGCTGGTCGCCGCGCGGTCATCGCTGAAAACCTGCTCCTTAGACGGCAGCTGACCCCTTTTTATTTATGGCGGAGAGCGAGGGATTGGCTGCCACAACAATAAAATTCTCGGCACCGACTATCGGCCGATTTTTAGCGGTCCGGGCGAGGGATTGATCAGAACAGCCTTGAGGCTGTTCTGACCCTGCGGGCGCCTTCGCTGCGCTGCGGCGTCTAAACTCTCCCGTGGGGAGAGTTTGTCGAACCGGAGGGTTCGTCCACACCGCGCACTTCACCATAAATAAAAAGGGGTCAGACCCGCGGGTCTGACCCCTTTTTATTTATGGCGGAGAGCGAGGGATTCGAACCCTCGATAGGGTATAAGCCTATACACCCTTAGCAGGGGTGCGCCTTCAGCCACTCGGCCAGCTCTCCGGAATGTAGTTGTCTCAGGGGTGCCTGTAGCGGTGGACTGTTAGGCGCCCCCTGCAGGGGTGCCCGGCACCGGCTGTTTTTGACTACGCCCGAGGCGCGGCATGATACCACAACCGGAGCGAAATCAAAGTCATACAAGGGGTATGGCGGAGATTATTCCTGCTCGGGCGGGGTGCCCGTTTCATCGTCCTGGATACGGTTGTATATTTCCTCTCTGTGCACGGCGACGTCCTTGGGCGCATTGACCCCGATTCGGACCTGATTGCCCTTTACCCCCAGCACCGTCACAGTGATGTCGTCGCCCACCATCAGCGACTCTCCAACCCTGCGCGTTAAAATCAACATTGCTTTGCATCTCCCGCCCCATGGACGCTATCGGGTCTGCAAACAGAGGAACCTGTCTGAGACTGGTCACACGACCCGCTGCGCTGTACCTTCATGTGGTTCACTTAGTTCTAGTCAACATTGACGAAAAAGCAAAGTCGGGTTAACTATTAAGTCCGACACTGCCTGGTCGCCACCTTGCTGTATCAGGCAGCACTTTCATCCTTTGGTTCCCTTTCCAGGCCAAATGACGAGTGCAGCGAGCGCACCGCCAGCTCCAGGAACTTCTCCTCGATAATCACGGAAATCTTGATTTCGGAGGTGGTGATCATCTGGATATTGATGCCGACCTCCGCCAGGGCGGCGAACATCTGGCTGGCCACGCCGGCGTGGGAACGCATGCCCACCCCCACCACGGACACCTTGGCGATCTTCGAGTCACTGCGCACTTCCCGGGCGTCGATCTGCCCGGCAATTTCACGCAGCACCTCTTCCGCCCGGGGCAGGTCGGTGCGACTCACGGTAAATGTGAAGTCCGTGTGGTTGTCCTCACCGGTGTTTTGCAGAATCACATCCACCTCGATATTGGCGTCGCCAATAGGGCCGAGGATCTTGTGCGCGATACCGGGCATGTCCGGCACCCCCAGGACGGTGAGCTTGGCCTCGTCCCGGTTGAATGCGATGCCGGCGATTGTGGGGGTTTCCATCTGATTCACGTCCTCCAGTGTTATGAGCGTACCGGGGCCTTCCTGAAAACTGTGCAGGACCCGCAGCGGTACCTGGTACTTGCCGGCGAATTCCACCGCGCGTATCTGCAGCACCTTGGAGCCCATGCTGGCCATTTCCAGCATTTCCTCGAAGGTGATGCGGTCCAGCCGACGGGCGCCGTCGACCATGCGCGGATCGGTCGTGTACACGCCGTCGACATCGGTATAGATCTGGCACTCGTCGGCCTTCAGGGCCGCCGCCAGCGCCACCGCGGTGGTATCCGAGCCGCCGCGCCCCAGGGTGGTGATATTGCCGTGCTCGTCCACCCCCTGGAAACCCGCCACCACCAGCACGTAGCCCGCCTCCAGGCCGGCGTGCAGTTTCTCGTTGTCGATTTCGCGGATACGCGCCTTGGTATGGGAGTCATCCGTGAGGATGCGCACCTGGCTGCCGTTATAGGATTTGGCCTTCACCCCGCGCTCGTTGAGCGCCATGCTGAGCAGCGCGGTGGTTACCTGCTCGCCGGTGGAGATCAGCACATCCATTTCGCGCGGCACAGGCCGCTCCTGCATCTCGTGCGCCAGGGCGATCAGGCGGTTGGTCTCGCCGCTCATGGCGGAGACTACCACGACGATATCGTGACCCTCCGCACGGAACCGGGCTACCTTGTCGGCCACCTGCCTGATACGCTCGATCGAGCCTACCGAGGTGCCACCGAATTTTTGAACAATCAGACTCATGGGTTACTTCAGCTCCGACGCTACCCAATCGGGCACGCTTTTCAGCACCCCGGGCAGGGCCGCGACATCGGTGCCGCCACCCTGGGCCATGTCGGGCCTGCCGCCGCCCTTGCCGCCCAGGCGCGCAGCGACCTCGCGCACCAGGTCGCCGGCTTTCACCCGGCCGGTCAGGTCACTGGTCACGCCCGCTGCCAGGGCAACCTTGTCGTCGGTCACGGCTGACAACAGGATCACCGCACTGCCCAGCTTGTTCTTGCACTGGTCCAGGGTATCGCGCAGGGATTTCGCATCGGCGCCCTCCACGTTGGCGGCCAGGACTTTCACCCCGGCGACCTCCACTGCCCCGGCGGTGAGGTCACCGCCGGCGGAGGTGGCCAGCTTCTGCTTGAGCCGCGCAATCTCTTTTTCGAGCTCGCGATTTTCGCCGCGCAGTGCGGCGACTTTATCGACCACGTTGTCAGTGGTGGCCTTGAGCGTATCGCACACCGCCGCGAGGCGCTGCTCATCGCGATCGATCGCCGCCAGGGCCACACTGCCCGTCACGCCCTCGATGCGGCGCACCCCGGAGGCCACCCCGGACTCCGCGACGATACGCAGCAGGCCGATATCCCCGGTGCGACTGACGTGGGTACCGCCACACAGCTCCACCGAGAAGTCATTCTCGCCCATGGAAAGCACCCGCACCTCGTCGCCGTATTTCTCGCCGAACAGGGCCATGGCGCCCGCCGCTATGGCGTCTTCCATCGTCATCAGGCGCGTCCCGACCTCGGTGTTGGCACGGATCTGGGCGTTGACCAGCCCTTCGATTTCCTTTAGCTGTGCCGCGCTGACCGCCTGGGGATGGGAAAAATCAAACCGCAGGCGCTCGGAATCCACCAGTGAGCCTTTCTGGGCGACGTGGTCACCCAGCACCTTGCGCAGGGCGGCGTGCAGCAGGTGGGTAGCCGAGTGATTCAGGCGGGTGCGCTGGCGCACCTGGGCATCCACGGTGGCTTGCAGGACGTCACCCACGCTGACCGACCCCTGCAGCACCTTCACGTGATGCAGATGGTGATTCGAGGCTTTGGTGGTATCGGTCACTTCCAGCCGCACGCCGGCAGCGGTGAGGTAACCGCAATCGCCGACCTGGCCACCGGACTCGCCGTAAAACGGCGTGCGATCGAGCACCACGACGCCGGCGTCTTCTGCGCCCAGGGAGTCTACCTGCTCCCCGTCGCGCAGGATTGCGGTGACGGTGCCCTCCCCCTCCACACTGTCGTAGCCGGTGAATTCCGTACTGCCCCCGAGGCTGAGGACCGAGCTGTAGTCCACCTTGAAGCTGCCGCTCTCCTGGGAGCGGGAGCGCTGCGCGGCCATCGCCACGTCGTAGCCGGCCATATCCAGCGTCAGGCCCCGCTCCCGGGCGATGTCGTTGGTCAGGTCGGTGGGGAAGCCGTAGGTATCGTAGAGCTTGAATACCAGCTCACCGGGTATTTCACTGCCCGTCCAGGCCGGCGAGCGCCTCGTCCAGTATTTGCATGCCGTTGTCCAGGGTCTTGGCGAACTGCTCTTCTTCGGCCAGCAGTGCCTTTTCGATCCGGGCCTGCTGCTTCACCAGTTCGGGATAGGCATCGCCCATCTGCTGCGCCAGGGTGCCCACCAGCTTGTGGAAAAAGGGTGCGCTGGCGCCGAGCTTGTTGCCGTGGCGAATGGCCCGCCGAATGATCCGCCGCAACACATAGCCGCGGCCCTCGTTGCCGGGCATGACGCCGTCGGCCACCAGGAAAGCGCAGGAGCGGATGTGGTCGGCGATGACATTGAGTGAGCTGTTCTTGAGGTCGCTGACGCCCAGGATTTTCGCCGCGGCCCTGATCAGGGCCTGGAACAGGTCGATCTCGTAATTGCTGTGCACGCCCTGCATCACGGCGGCGATGCGCTCCAGCCCCATACCGGTATCCACCGAGGGCTTGGGCAGGGGATGCAACTCCCCGCTCTGGTCCCGGTTGTACTGCATGAACACCAGGTTCCAGACCTCGACGTAGCGATCGAGGTCGTCGTTTTCGCTGCCGGGAGGGCCGCCGGGAACGTCCGGTCCGTGGTCGTAAAACAACTCGGAACAGGGCCCGCAGGGACCGGTGTCGCCCATCTGCCAGAAATTGTCCTCGTCCAGGCGGGACAGCCGGTCGGGGCTGACGCCGATTTCATTCACCCAGATATCCGCTGCCTCGTCGTCGGACACATGCACCGTTACCCACAGTTTTTCCGGCGGCAGGCCCAGCACCTCGGTGAGGAAGCTCCAGCCGTACTGGATAGCCTCGCGCTTGAAATAATCGCCGAAGCTGAAATTGCCCAGCATCTCGAAGAAGGTGTGGTGGCGGGCGGTGTAGCCGACGTTTTCCAGGTCGTTGTGCTTGCCCCCGGCCCGGACGCAGCGCTGGCTGCTGGTAGCGCGCACATAGGGGCGGGGGTCGGTACCCAGGAAAGTGTCCTTGAACTGGTTCATGCCCGCGTTGGTGAACAGCAGGGTGGGGTCGTTGCCCGGCACCAGCGAACTGCTGGCAACCCGGGTGTGCCCCTGCTGCTCAAAGTAGGCCAGGAAGGCCTCGCGTATCTCTCCGGTCTTCATAAGCGATCTCGATTGTGAGGTTTTGGTCGACGAATTGCGTGGCGCGATGCCGGTACCGCTTCAGCCGGCCATATGCCCTTCGGCGAATGTCCTGCCCGCGATAATGTGCAGGTGCAGGTGAAATACAGTCTGGCCCGCGCCGGCGCCGTTATTGACGATCAGGCGAAAGGAATCGGCCACGCCCAGCTGTTCGGCGACCCGGCCCGCCGCCAGCATCAGGTGACCCAGCAGTGCCTGGTCCTCCTGCGTGGCGTCTACCAGGCGGGGAATACCCCGCTTGGGGATGACCAGGACATGTACCGGCGCCTGGGGACTGATGTCGTTTATGGCGATGCAGTGCTCGTCCTCGTAGAGGAACTCACTGGGGATCTCGCCGCTGACAATCTTGCCAAAAATAGTATCGGACACGGCAACTACCCCAGTTTCTCGTCTACGGTGAGCACCCGCGCCTCGCTCTCCAGCATCACGGGAATGCCGTCGCGCACCGGGTATGCCAGGCCACTGGCCTTGCAGACCAGCTCGTCTTTCTCTTGATCGTATTCCAGCGGCGCCTTGGTCACCGGGCACACCAGGATACTGAGCAACTTCTTGTCTATCATCAACGCCTCACGGGGCTGGAAGCCCAAGGGCTACCAGGCTAAAAGAGAGGCGGTATTATACGGGTTTTTCCGGCTTAGGGCAGGGTCAGGGCGCCGGATTCGGCATCGGCGGGGCCAGCAGCTGCGGGTCGATGCGCTCCTGCCGCCAGTTCATGCGCCAGTCCAGGTGCGGGCCCGTGGCGCGCCCGGTGGAACCCACCGCGCCGATCAGGTCGCCCGCCTGCAACTCATCGCCCACCTGCACCGACACCTCGCTCATGTGCAGAAAGGTGGAAGACAGCCGGTAGCCGTGGTCGAGAATCACCGTGCCGCCGGAAAAGTACAGGTCGGGCTCTGCCAGTGTCACCACCCCCGCGGCCGGGGCGTGGACCGGGGTGCCTTTGGGCACGGCCACGTCGACACCGTAATGGGGGTTGCGTGGCTCGCCGTTGTAGAAGCGCTGGCTGCCGTAAACGCCGGAGATCGGCCCCTGGGCCGGCCAGACAAAACCGGCCAGCACCTTTTCGATCAGCTCCGGGCGTTCGATGCTGGGGGCGCGGGCGTCAGCCACCAGGGCCGCTTCCCGCCGGATGCGCTCCAGCTGCTCGGGGGGCGGCGTGACCGTCGCCTGGGGCACACCCTCGACCCGCTGGATATTGTATTCGCGGCGCGCCACCTGCAGTGTCTGGCTGCAATTGGTCGGGGCCGGACACGACCAGTTCCACCTCGGGCGGTGCATCCCGGCCAAAGCCGGCGAAAGTGGTGCCATCGGGCAACACGTCGAGCAGTTCCCCACCAAGCCGCACGGCGCTCCCGGGTTCCACCCGACCCCAGATAAAACCGCCCTGCTCCAGCGCGCCGCTGAACTGCAGGCACTCGCCGTGTACCGCGGGGGCGGCCAGGAACATTGCCGTTACCGCGCCGATCGCGCGTCGCACTGCTGATTTCACTGCGTTAACTCCCTGGCGTTCATTTGGTGAGCCAAATTCTACCCTATGGCAGCTGCCCCGGCACCGCTACAATACCGGCCCATGAGCAGATACAGACCACCGCGACGGCGCGGCTCCACCTACATCACCCCCGAGGGCGAGCGACGCCTGCGGGAGGAGCTGCACCAGTTGTGGAAAGTGGAGCGGCCCCAGGTCACCAGCGCGGTGCACGAGGCCGCCAAGAACGGCGACCGCTCCGAGAACGGCGACTACATCTACGGCAAGCGCCGACTGCGGGAAATCGACTCCCGGGTGCGCTTCCTGAACAAGCGCCTGGACGAACTGAAAGTCATCGACCGAGACGCCGGCGGACACCAGCAAAATCTACTTCGGCGCCTGGGTCAGCCTGGAGGACGAAGACGGCGCCGAGCAGCACTGGCGTATCGTCGGCCCGGACGAGTTCGACCTGACCCAGGGCAGGCTGAGCATGGACTCGCCCATGGCGCGCTCACTGCTGGGAAAGAGCCTGGACGACGAGATCATCGTCCAGTCGCCCTCGGGTGAGCGCCTTTACTACGTTACCCGCATCAGCTATTCGCCGCCCTGAACTCAGAAGCTCCACTCCACCCCCACCGACGCGGTGCGCGGCTTGTTGGGGCGGGCACCGTCCGGCAGGCGTGAGACAATCGCCACCTCGTCGAACACATTTTCCACTTTCAGAAACAGTGTCGCCTGCTGCAGCGCATAGCGACTGATGTAGTCCACCACCAGCAGGTCCTGGCTGCGGTCGTACGTGTCACCGCTGTTATTGCAGCCCACGCTCATGCACATGTCGTCGGTGTATTTCACTACTGCGTAGTTGTTCCAGCCGATAGCGGACTCCACCCCGATACGCGCGCTGAAGCTGTTCTCCGGAATGGCGGCGAGCTTGTCCCCATCCTCGAAGCCATTGGTGGGGTTGTCCTTGCTGATGGTAGCGTCCGTGTAGGTGTACATGAGTTCTACCGGGAAGGTGAATGAGCCCATCTCCAGGGCGCTGCCCACCTGCAGTTCCAGGCCTGCGATCTCAGCCTTGCCGGTATTGAAGCTGCCGGAAGTCTGGCCGTTGCTGCAGGGATTGGCGTTGGAGCAGTACTCGACCTTGTCGTCAAAATCACTGTAGAAGCCGATGGCCTCGACAAACCAGCCGCCGCGATAGCGCAGGCCGCCCTCAAAATTGGTGCTGGTTTCCGGATCTTCGTTCTGGGTTGCCCCACCCCCCAGCGGGGCGAAACCGCGATGCACCCCCGCCAGCAGTTGCCAGTTGCTGTCCAGGTCGTAGGTCATGGAAGCGCCGGGCAGCCATTCGTCATAATCGGCGCGGCGTTGGCTCGCCAGCTCGCTGACGCTCCGGGTCGGCATACTGCTTGCGGCGGGTCTGTACATCCTCGTAGCGCAGCGCCAGGTTGACCGCCAGGGCATCCGTCACCTGCCAGCTGTCCACCGCCCACAGGCTCAGTGCTTTGGCGGTTTCCTTGCGGTTGTCACTGCCGGCGGGGCGCACGGTATCGACGAATACCAGCTCGCCATCGACCTGGTCATAGATTTCCACCGGCTGGAAGCGATCCATCTCATCCTCGTGGGGGCGCACCCCCAGGGCCAACTGATGGGCGCCCAGGTCGACGTCGAAGTTGACGTCCAGACCATAGGACTTGTAGTCGCGGTTGTTGTGCTTGTAGCGCAGGCCGTCGATATCCTCGGTGCCGCGCAATACGCCCAGAGCATATGCGTCGCCCTCGTTACCGGCATCAATCAATGCCCCGCCGCCATCGAGCTTGAACCAGTCGCGGGAGAATTTGTTGTAATAACCCGTGGTGGTCATGCTGACGCTCTCGTTCAGGGCAAGGCGGTACACGGCATTGTATCCCTGGTGGTCGTTGTCCATCTTGTCGATGCGGGACAAACCATAGCGGCGGGTATCATCGCGATCGAAGTCCACATCGGTAAGGCCGAGATAGGTCTCGTCAGAGGTTTCCTTCGAGTACTGGGCTTTGAGCAGCACACTCTGGCGCTCCCCTTCCCAAGCCAGTTTGGCGACATAATCCTGCAGGTCGAAACCGGTATTGGCACTGCTGCGATCGATATCCTTGTAGCCGTCACTGCGGCGCTGGGAGGTTTCCAGTAGATAGCCGAACGCGCCCACCTGTCCACCGTAATTGGCCAGCAGGTTTACCTCGTTGTTCTGGCCATAGGCCAGGTTGAGGTTGCCACTGTCCTGGTCGGGTATCGGCGTGGATACCAGGTTCACCACCCCGCCCGTGGTCTGCGGCCCGTAGCGCAGCAGCGGCGCTCCCTTGAGCACCTCGATGGAGCGCATGCGCAGGGTGGTGGGAAAGTAATAGGCTTCCGGGTTCGAATAGGGCGCGGGGGCAATCAACACGCCGTCTTCCATCAGGGTGATCTTGGCGGAGCGCTCCGAGGTGGCGCCGCGGATGCCGATGTTCGGTCGCAGGCCGTAGCCATCCTCCTCCAGGATATAAACGCCGGGTACGGTTTTCAGCAGCTGGTTGACGTCACCGGTCGCCTGGATCTGCATCTGTTCGTAATCTATGACCGAGCCGGAACCAGCCAGCACGCGAGCATCCTCGGTACTCCCGACGATGGTAATTTCCTCTATCTCGTGGTTCGCCGCATAGGCGCCACCACTGGCCACGGCCGCTGCGATGGCGGTGGCCACAATCCCCTGCTTCATATTTTCCCCGATACTTCATGTTGATGGACAAGCGCGGGCCGCGCGGCAAAACCTCGCACCCGGCTTGAATTGAATATTAATGATAATGATTCCTATTTGCAATGCTACCTGGGATTAATTCTTATTTTTGAGCATCGCTGGACTGCACGGCAGTGCTACCGGGGCATGGCCGGGAAGATTGTAGAGAATAAGCGGGGGCGGTGGGGTCCTTGCGCGGCAGACTGTGGGGGTCGGCGCTCTAGTCCGGCTCGAACCGCCGGGTTTTTTCGCGGCAGAAATTATTATGTGTTAGCTCAAACCGCTCATGGCCGGTCCCGCCGGGTTCCAGGGCCGCGTAAATGATGCTCTCCAGCTGCCCCCGGAAGTTGAACGTACTGGAGGGTATCAACTGGGTCAGGAACACCACGGTCAGATCTTCCGCGGGGTCCACCCAGAACAGGGTGGAGGCCAGGCCGCCCCAGAAATAACTGCCGACAGACCCGGGAAAACCATTGCGCACCGGGTCCAGCTTGCTGGCGAAGCCGAGGCCGAAGCCCACCCCTTCGTATACCGTTTCACTGAAGCTGCCGGTGGCAAACTGCGACATATCCATCCCGCCCGGCAGGTGGTTGCGGGTCATGAATTGCAGGGTGCGCGAACCGATCACCCGACGCCCCTCGAGGCTGCCGCCATTGAGCAGCATCTGGCAGAAGCGGTAGTAATCGCCGGCGGTGGACAGCAGGCCGCCGCCACCGGACCAGAAGGTACGGCTGGCGAAATGGCTGTCGCGGCAGTCGTCCTGCAACACCATTTCCTTCTGCAGGTTGCGCTCATAGCAGGAGGCGAAGCGATCGACCTTGTCAGCGGGGATCTCAAAACTGGTGTCCACCATGCCCAGGGGTTCGAAAATGGCTGAGCGCATATAGTCCGGCAGGCTCTGGCCGCTGATCACCTCGATCAGGTAGCCCAGCACATCGGTCGCCACGGAATAGTTCCAGCGCTGCCCCGGGGAGAATTCCAGCGGCAGTGCGGCCAGCTGATCGATCATCTGCTGCAGGCTATAGCCCCTGCGAGGCAGGCCAACGCTCAGTTCGCGATAGGCGGCGTCGACATTGCTGGCGTGCATGAAGTCGTAGGTGAGTCCCGAGGTGTGCATGAACAGGTCGCGTATGGTCATCGGCCGCTCACAGGGCACCGTGAGGAACAGTGGATGGGAGCCGCCCTTGTGCACCCGCAGCTTTTTCCAGGACGGGATGAAGCGATGTACCGGGTCGTCCAGGGAGAACAGGCCGCGCTCATACAGCGTCATCAGCGCCACGGATGTCACCGGCTTGGTCATGGAATAGATACGCACGATAGTGTCGGCGTTCATGGGGGTGTCGCGCTCCACGTCCCGCCGCCCTGCCGTATCCAGGTAGCAGACCCGGCCGTGGCGCGCCACCAGGGTGATGCTGCCCGGGATCTTGCCCGGATCCACATAGCGGGCTCGCAAATGCTCCCCCACCCGGGCCAGTTGCTCGCTGTTGATGCCGACCGACTCCGGTGTGACTAGCTCAGGCACTGTATCGTTCTCCGCTGCGTTGACAAAAGACGACAGTGAACCCCGTAAGGCCGGCGCTGGCAAGTGCCCAGGAGCCCTTGGCCGGGCGACCCTATCCGGGCGACCTCATTCAAGGATGCGGTGCAGGCGGCTGCGCAGGACCGGCACGACGTCCTCTTCAAACCAGGGATTGCGGCGCAACCACAGGGTATTGCGCGGGGAGGGATGCGGCAGCGGGAAATAGCCCGGGCCAAAATCGCGCCAGCGCTGCACCCGACGGGTGAGTGTCTCGGTCCGGGTGGCCAGGGCCGCCGCCGGTGTCTGCGGCAGGTAGTACTGCTGGGCATAGGCCCCCACCAGCAACACCAGGCGGATATCCGGCAGCGCCTGCAGCAACCGCCCGTGCCACAGGGGCGCACAGTCCGGGGGCGGCGGCAGGTCGCCGGACTTGCCCCTGCCGGGATAACAAAAGCCCATGGGGATGATGGCGATCCGGGACTCGTCATAAAACCGGTCGCTGTCCAGCTGCAGCCATTGCCGCAGGCGGTCGCCGCTGGGGTCGTCCCAGGGGATTCCGCTGGCGTGCACCCGCGTGCCAGGGGCCTGACCGATAATCAGCACACGCGCGCCGGAACCCGCCCGCAGCACCGGCCTGGGCCCCAGCGGCAGTGTGTCCTGGCAATGGCGGCAGGCGCGGACCTGCGCCAGCAGATCCACCAGCGGGATCTCGCCTGTTTTACCTGCTGTCACGCACACCGCTTACGTAAGAATTCATATCCCGACTAAAGACAATACCAAGACTTTCGCCGCCGGGGCGGCCCGGGAATCATATAACGAAAGTGCGGGGTGTGGGCATCGATGCAGGGCAAAAAACCCTTGCATTCATCGCGGGCATCGCAATAAATAACCTCGGCAATTCCCAGGCAGACACTTTTACCGGCACGCGCCTCTGCCCGCACCGCCGCCCGCAATGAGCACAATAATGCGCGTATTTCTTCCCTCGATGCTGGCGGCCATCTTGCTCGCGGGCTGCTCGGAGGGCCCTGCACACGGCGCCTACTGGGCAATGCACATCATCGATGACAGCTATGAAGGTGCGGACGGAGTCGACCTCGTGGACATCGACAATGACGGCGACGCGGATGCGGTCGTGGGATGGGAGGAATCCGGGGCCCTGCTGCTGCACGAAAACCCCGGCCCGGCGCGGGTGCGCGAGCCCTGGGGGCACACGCTCATCAGCGGTGGACTTAACGTGGGCAAGATCGAGGACGCCCGCTTTGCCGACTTCGATGCCGACGGCGTGGTGGACGCCGTGGTCAGCGCCACGGAAAAAGGCAGTGAGCGCGTGGGAATTCACTGGCTGGTTCAGCCACAACACGCCCACAGCGAAAGCGCATGGCAGGGCACATGGCTGGACCCGTCGCTGCAATACCTCTACCTGAAGGTCGCCATCGGGCAGATTGACGGACACGGCCCCCGGGATATCGTGGCCGGCTCGAAAGCCGAGGGCAAAGCCGGTGGCCTGGTGTGGTACGAGGCAATCCCTGCGCCGGGGCAGGATAACGCCGGTCAGTGGCGCAGCCGCCTCATCGACCAGATCGACTGGATCGACAGCCTCCTGATCACCGATATCAACGGCGACGGGCGCGATGACATTCTGCTGAACTACTGGGACAACCTGCTGTGGTACGAAAACCTTGCAGCTGAAGCGATACCCGGCGCTGCCGACCTGCCGCGCTGGGCAAAGCACCAGATCAGCCAGACGACCAAATCCTACTTTGCCGACTGTTCCGCCGGCACACCGGTCGAGGTGGGCAGGTTACTGGTGGTGGGGGCCGACCTGTCAACAGCCGGCGCGGGGGATGTGGTGGCATACCTGGTGGGCAAGCGCTACGACGCTGACGGGCAGTGGAACGGCAGCTGGATGCAGCGGGAGATCCGCAGCCTGGACGCGGTCCCCCGTGATAGCGGGCAGGACGACTACAAGGTCAAGGGCATCGTCTGCGGCAACATCGATGACGACCCCAGGCTGGACATCGTGATCTCGATGAGCGGCCGCGGGCACGGCGTGTTCACCCTGCTGAACATGGACGACTCCCTCACTGACCAGTCACTGCACCTGAAGGTGATCGCCGATACCGGGTTCAACTCACGCAAGGGCATCAAGTACGACAACGTGGTACTCCAGGACCTGGACCAGGACGGCGACCTGGACATAATCACCACGGAAGAAAATGGTGCCAGCGGCGTCCTGGGCCGCCTGCTGCCCGGCCTGGTGACCCGCGGGCTGGGACTGATCTGGTTTGAGAACCCCGGCACCGCGCCGGGCGGCTGATCCGCGGTTGCCCGGGCAGTCGCCAGACTGATACTATCGCGCCCTCAAAAAGCCTACCCGCATCAAGCGATTCAGCCACTCCCGGAGCTCTTATGAACCGCCCGTCGCTGCCTGACCTGGAACATCACGCCGAATTTATCCAGCGCCACATTGGCCCCACCGTCGAACAACAGGCCGATATGGCAAGAGCCATCGGCTACGACAGCCTCGATGCCCTTATCGACGACACCGTACCTGCGGCCATCCGGCGGCAACAGCCGATGGACCTGCCGGGTGCCCGCACCGAGCAGGCCGTGCTGGCAAAACTGCGCAAGCTGGCGGCACAGAACACCGTGCACAAATCCTTCATCGGCACCGGCTACTACGATACCTGGACACCCGCCGTGATCCAGCGCAACGTGCTGGAAAATCCCGGCTGGTATACCGCCTACACACCCTACCAGCCGGAAATTTCCCAGGGCAGGCTGGAGGCACTGCTGACCTTCCAGCAGATGGTACTTGACCTCACCGGCATGGACCTGGCCAACGCCTCCATGCTGGACGAGGGCACCGCGGCCGCCGAAGCCATGACCCTGCTGCACCGGGTGAACAAACGCAATCGCAGCGATACCTTCCTGGTTGCAGCGGACTGTCACCCCCAAACCATCGCCGTGGTGAAAACCCGCGCCGAGGCACTGGACATCGACGTGATCGTGGGAGAGCCGGAGCAACTGCTGGGCAGTACCGAAGCCTTCGGTTTGCTACTGCAGTACCCGGGTACCTATGGCCAGCTCGACGACATCTCGCCTTTGATAGAAAAGGCCCATGAGGCGAACACACTGGTAGCCGTTGCGGCCGACATCATGGCCCTGCTGCTGGTCAAATCGCCGGGGGCCCTCGGCGCGGATGTGGTGGTGGGCAACACCCAGCGCTTCGGCGTACCGATGGGTTTCGGTGGGCCCACACGCGGCCTATTTCGCCACCCGGGACGCCTACAAGCGCTCCACCCCGGGCCGCATCATCGGGGTCTCCATCGACAGGCGCGGCAACCAGGCCCTGCGCATGGCCATGCAGACCCGGGAACAGCATATCCGCCGGGAGAAGGCCACCAGCAACATCTGCACGTCCCAGGCGCTGCTGGCCATCATGGCGACCTTCTACGCCATGTACCACGGCCCCGAGGGCCTCAGGCGAATCGCCCAGCGCATTCACTACCTCACGGTATTGCTGTCTGACGGCCTGGAACGTGTCGGCTGCAAGGCGGACAACAGCCAATACTTCGACACCCTCACCTGCACCGTGGGCGACCAGCAGCAGGCGATTGCGCAGCGCGCCCTGGCCGCGGGCCTGAACCTGCGAGTGATCGGCAGCGACCGGTTGGGAATCGCCCTGGACGAAACCACCAGCGCGGAAGATGTGCAGACCCTGCTGTCGGTATTTTGCGATGGACCCGGCCCAGACCTGGAGGAGCTGACAGCGGCACTCGACCCCATGGCGGGTATTCCCGCAGCCCTGCAGCGGGAGGTCGACTACCTGCAGCACCCCCTGTTTAACGACTACCACTCGGAAACCGCCATGCTGCGCTACATGCGTTACCTGGAGGACAAGGACATCGCCCTGAACCGGGCCATGATTCCCCTGGGCAGCTGCACCATGAAACTCAACGCCACCACCGAAATGCTGCCGGTGACCTGGCCGGAATTCGCCGGCCTGCACCCCTTTGCCCCGGCAGACCAGACGGCCGGTTACCAGGCCATGCTTGAAGAGCTGGAGCACATGCTGCTGGAGTGCACCGGCTACGACGCCATCTCGATGCAACCCAATGCAGGTTCCCAGGGCGAGTACGCCGGCCTGCTGGCGATCCGCCGCTACCACGAGAGCCGTGGCGACACCCAGCGCAATGTCTGCCTGATCCCCTCCTCCGCTCACGGCACCAATCCCGCCAGCGCCGCCCTTGCCGGGATGGACGTTGTCATCGTCGAGTGTGACCACGCCGGCAACGTCGACCTGGACGACCTGCGTGACAAGGCCGGACGGCATCGCGACGACCTCGCCTGCATCATGGTGACCTATCCCTCGACCCATGGCGTGTTCGAGGAGTCGATCATCGAGCTATGCAAAATTGTGCATGAACACGGCGGCCAGGTTTACGTGGATGGCGCCAACCTCAATGCCCTGGTGGGGATCGCGGCCCCGGGCCAGTTCGGCGCGGATGTATCGCACCTCAACCTGCACAAGACATTCTGCATACCCCACGGGGGCGGTGGGCCGGGCATGGGGCCGATAGGCGTCGGCGCGCACCTGCAGCCCTTCCTGCCGACCAATCCCGTGCAGCCGCTGCCGGGACTGGCCGCGGGTAACGACGTGGTCTCCTCCGCTCCCTACGGCAGCGCCTCGATCCTGCCGATTTCCTGGGCCTATATCGCCCTGATGGGCGGCGCCGGCCTGACCCAGGCGAGCAAGGTAGCCATCCTCAACGCCAACTACATCGCCCATCGCCTGAAAGACCACTACCCCATTCTCTACACCGGCACCACCGGCAACGTCGCCCACGAATGTATTCTCGACATCCGCCCCATCAAGGAGGCCAGCGGGGTGACGGAAGAGGATGTGGCAAAGCGCCTGATCGACTATGGCTTCCACGCCCCCACCATGTCTTTCCCGGTGGCGGGCACGCTGATGGTGGAACCCACCGAGTCGGAGTCGCTGGAGGAACTGGACCGTTTCTGCGACGCCATGATCGCCATCCGCGAGGAAATCACCGCGGTACAGGAAGGCCGGCTGGACCCGAAGGACAACCCTCTGGCCAATGCCCCGCACACGCTGGCGGATGTAACGGCCACGAACTGGGATCACCCCTACTCCCGCGAACTGGCGGCCTACCCGGTGGACTCCCTGCGCCGCTACAAGTACTGGGCACCGGTCAACCGGGTGGACAACGTGTACGGCGACAGGCACCTGTTCTGCGCCTGCCCCGCGATCGATTCCTACCGGCCGGCCGAGGAGGCTGCAGAGCGCGAATCCAGTCGGTAGGCATCAAGTGCGTCCGCAACCGTATCGCTGAGACCGAGCCCTCGGCCAAACATATTCAGCCGGAAAGGGCGGGTGGCACCAGTGAAAAGTTTCCCACATCTGCGAAAGCTGCGAGGTATGCGGGGCGTTCGGCCAGCCGGTCGAGGTAATCATCGAAGGCTTTTTGCTCGCACAGGCCATAAAATCTTGCCCAGCGGACATTATGGCCAAGAACACAGTCTGCGGCACTGAAGCGCGAACCGGTCGCGAAGCCGCCGTGCTCTAGACGGCGCTCAAGCTGCGGTTCCACCTCGCGTCTGATCTTCTTCATAAAGCTGTCAATAATCGGCTGAGGGCGCTGCTCGGAGGGCGTCAGATCCCGGTTCACCCTGATTTGCCAGAGCATCATGTCAAACCATGATGCGCAAAAATGCATTATCTGAAGGTAGTCGGCCCGTTCTCGTGTGCCCCCTGGCATCGGCGCAAAAGCCCTGTCTGAGTAAGAGTCCGCCAGCCATTCGACGATGGCGCCGCTTTCTATCATGGTGAAAGATTCGCCACCATCTCTGGTAAATTCCAGTACTGGCACGGCGTGGTTGGCGTTCATGGCGAGAAACGTGTCCGAATGCTGTGCTCCGTCATAAAGTGGCACGACCTCCACATCAAATTCGTCACCAAGTAGTTCGTGCAGCAGCCACTTCACTCGTGCGCTGCGTGTCATAGGGAAGTGATACAGCTTCATTCGGCCAAGTTGAGCCATCGTTTTTCACCTTGTCTAGTGTGCACGTCATTGTGTCATGAACCAAAGGATAGACACATGGCTTTAGCTGCATTCCGATACGTATTCTTATTCTTAATACTAGCGATTTTCGGTTTTGCGGGACCCCGCACCGGATACACACCGTGAGTTTGTGAAGGAAGGTCTATCCTAATCCGAGATTGCCATTCTTCGTTCCGTTTCGGCATAAATCTATTCAATTGATGGCGCAGAGCTAGAGCATCCCGACTCACACAAGTACTATGCTGAAATTCAACTACCTCCGAGCCAATATGAAATTACCGTCTATAGGCGGTTTGCAGTAAGTGCAGTGCTCAGACTGAAAGGTTACATGGAGGTGGTCTCGGAACCATTGGCTGCCCAACAGGGGGGATCATCCCAGTTTGTCCGCTCTAGAGTCGCAGCGCCATTCAGGTCGCCTTCTCTGCTAATAAGCTCATCTGTGCCCCGAAAATCGAGTTTCAGAAATCCATTACGACAAGTGCCGCTTCCAATTCGAAATGATAAAGCTTTCATCAGCGACCTGTTCGCCAAGTAAGTCTCCAGTTTTACTTGATCATCTGACTGGGTGATCTTTAGAAACTCTGCATCATCCATATCACTAACTAACCCTCTAAGTATCAGTAGATAAATCGATGGATTGTATCTGGCTCCCATGTATGCCCGGCCTTTATCGGTATACCAGCCATTAAGGTCGGGACACCCACTTTCCGTCACCAATCTTGCCCATGCGTCCGGGTAATCTGGCACGTTATAAAATCAGCCTGGCAGAGTGATCATCGAAAACAATACTACAAACCATTTTCTGATAGTCATTGATCGATATCGCCTCGCCCTGGTAAGGCCCAATGCAGCATAAGTTATCCGCAATTATGTGAAAGCCGCGAACGGTGTTATTAACCCCTTTTCCAGCACATAGACTATAGTTTTGAAACGGTCGCTGAAATACTGCGGGTGGTGTAGGTATAACGTGTTACAACAATAATGCTAAATATTTGGACACTTAGCTGGAGACTCCACTATGAATATCGATAGAAAAATCATGTTCTCTTTGATTACGAGTATTACCCTGGGATGGACGTCAGTCAGTTATGCCGGCTGTACCGCAGCGCAAATGTCCGGAATCTGGGAAGCAGCTTTCTCAGACGGTACATCGTGCAGACTGAAATTGGTTCTTGGCGGCGATATCGACCTTGAAAAAAGTATTTGCTACGACCCTGATCGAGGCACAGCCGGCCTGGATTCAGGCACTATGAAAGTTGATCGCAGTTGCTTTGCAGAGGGCGCAATTGTAGTGGGAGGCGTATCGATAGAGCTCCCCGTCCAATTCTCCAGTGACAGGGGTACTGCTGCCGGTAGATTCAGGGTCCCCTCTACGGGTGCAAAAGGAAGCATCGTAATGATAAGGATTCCTTAGCGCCTTTTTTGCTGAGGACAGTTCGAGCCGAGCACCAAACACTCCGAGTCTCCACGGGGCTGGACGTCACGCCGCTGCTGCAGCGCCCAGTTCCCGCGCCAGGAAATCCGCCTGCTCGCTTACGAAAGTTTCGAACAGGGGTGGATAGTAAGGCTGAAAGTGGTCGCAGTCGTATTCCCGCAGCTCCGCCCGAGGCATTCGCCGGGCGAGCGCGCGGATATCCTCGATTGCCACCAGCGAATCATGCAGGCCTCCCATCAGCAGGGTGGGCGCCTGTACCTTGTCCGCTACCTTGATGGCGCGGTACAGCGGTAGCGACAGCAGGGAACGGGCGGTGACATGGTTCTGCCAGTCAGACCCCGCAGAAACCAGCGGCAGGTAGCCATCCCAGCACTCCGGCGTATTCATCACCGCCGTTTCCCCGGGTCGCCCCACCAGTGGGAAATAGATTGGCTTGAAACCGAGCAACCCACCCACCAGGTCGAGTGTGCCCAGCACAGTCGACTTCAGCAGGTAGCCCAGGCCAAACCCACGCACTGCGCTGAGCGTATCGGCGGCCAGAACCTGCGCCACCACCGCACTGACACCGTGGTCCCGCGCCGCCACATGGATAACGTGGGCGCCACCGAAGGAGCTGCCCCAGATACCAAGCCGGCTGCCGTCCACCTCCTTGAGGCCACGCACATAGGCCAGGGCCGCAAGCCAGTCTTCCAGCTGCTTTTTGGGACTGAGCAGCTGCCGCGGTTCCCCCGTGCTGCCGCCCCAGTGGCGATAGTCGAAGGCGAAAACCGCCAGGCCACGCTCGACGAAACGCTCGGCAAAGGCGGGGATACGGAAATCCTTCAGGGCACCGAGACCGTGGCCCATCACCACCACGGGAGGGCGCTCGACTCCCCGGGGCAAATACAGGTCGGCGGCACAGCGCTCGCCGCCGCTGTTGAAGTTCAATTGACGTTCAGGTAACGCTCGGTCAGTTTGTCGATGGACCAGGAATCAGGCTTCTGGCTCGGCGGGTAGTCCTTGAAGGTGGAGAGGAACTGGGCCGTCACCGCCGTACCCACGTATCCCTGTGCCGCCTTGTCGATCATCCAGTCCCAGTAGGTGTTGGAGTTGTGATCTGCCCGTTCGAAGGGGTCCCGGCGCAGATTGAAGATCTTGAACATACGCAGGGTGACGAAAGGCTCGGCCCACAGAGCCATGGTCTGGGCGCGGTTTTCGGCGAAGACTATTTTCCAGTCCCCGACCCGGACGCCCACGGGCATGCCGCTGTCTTCCAGGTAAATGAATTCGCGCCGGGGCGCTTTATCCACCTCACCAGTCAGGTAGGGCAGGAAATTATAGCCATCCAGATGCAGCCTGGCTTTTTTGTTGCCCACCTGCTTGCCTTTCAACAGATCCTGCTTGAGGTTGGGATCACCGGCCACCGCCGCCAGGGTCGGCATCCAGTCCAGGTGCGACATGACCTCGTTGGAGATCTGGCCGGGCTTGATTTTGGCGGGCCAGCGAACCATGGCCGGCACCCGGTAGGCGCCTTCCCAGTTGGTGTTCTTCTCGCTGCGGAAGGGTGTGATACCGGCATCGGGCCAGGTGTTGAAATGCACGCCGTTGTCGGTGGAGTAGAACACGATAGTGTTGTCGGCAATCTTCAGCTGGTCCAGCTGGTCCAGCATCTCGCCTACCAGCTTGTCATGGGCAACCATTACGTCGTTATAGAAACCCTGGCCTGACAGGCCCTTGTTTTTCTCGGCGATGTGGGTGCGAAAGTGCATGCCGGTGGTGTTCAACCAGACGAAGAAGGGTTTGTTGGCCTTGACCGCCTTGTCGATAAACTTTTTGGCACCTGCCACAAATTCCTCATCGGCCGTCTCCATGCGCTTGCGGGTCAGGGCGCCTGTATCCTCGATGCGGCCATCGGCATAGGAGTGGATCACGCCGCGGGGGCCGAACATCTTGCGAAAGGCCGGGTCCGTGGGATAGTCCGGGTCTTCCGGTTCTTCCTCTGCGTTGAGGTGGTAGAGGTTACCGAAGAACTCGTCGAAGCCGTGGTTGGTGGGCAGGAAGATGTCCTGGTCCCCCAGGTGGTTCTTGCCGAACTGGCCTGTGCTGTAACCCTGTGTCTTGAGGACTTCGGCGATGGTGATATCCCGGTCCTGGATGCCCAGCTCAGCTCCCGGCAACCCCACCTTGGTGAGGCCGGTGCGCAGGCCCGACTGGCCGGTAATAAATGTGGAGCGCCCGGCTGTACAGCTCTGGTCGCCATAGTAGTCGGTAAATCGGATGCCCTCGCTGGCTATCCGGTCAATATTGGGGGTGCGGTAACCCATGATGCCGTCGCTGTAGGCACTGATATTGGTGATGCCGATATCGTCACCCCATATCACCAGGATGTTGGGTTTGTCCGCCGCCTGGGAGGCCAGGGCGATGCCAGAACCCAGCACCAGCAGCACGCGTGCCAGAATGTGTCGATAACTCATAGAAGTCTTCCTTATTGGTCTGTTATGCGGTTCCTGTTTCCCGAACAGCTTGAGCCCGGGTCGATCTGCCATTCACAGCTGGTCTCGATCAGGCTGCACAGTATGGTCCATCGGCAACGGAATTCAACCACTGCCGAAATCCGGCAAAATTTACCCCGTTTTTAGCCGTCACACCATTGCACTGTCACAATAAATGACTACCATGGCGCCTCCTTGGCACGAGGCTTGCTGCCTAAACAGTAACCCGGTGCATTTGAGGAACAAATGAGCCGTTTTACCGTCCAAATGCCCCATAAGCAGGCAACCCTGCCGGGCATATGCACCAGCCGTGAGCAGGCCCGCGCCGCAAACTGCTGGAAACCGGCGCCATTTTTTGAAAAAGGACAGTGATATGCAAACAAGCAAGCCGACACCAAGCCGCCTTCGCCGGACCATCGACGACCTTATCATTGCCGAGATGTTCCTGGTGCAGGCGACTATTGAAAGCGCTACCGCCATCGGCGACGGGCTTTCCACCCTGGGTCGCCAGATTACCTCAGGTGACGACGCGGGGTCCGCACCCGCGGACACGATCGGCCACACCCTCCAGCGCATCGCAGATGGCGCCGTGGAGCCTTACACCAGCCGCTTCAGGTACCTGCGGGAACTCAACAGCGGCGACTGATCGACCTACTTTTTGTCGCGTGCCGCAAACGCGGCCTGTTGCTCCGGGGTGGCCTCCCCCTGGTACTTGTCTTTCCACTGCCCATAGGGCATGCCGTACACCCGCTCGCGAGCAGCCTCGTAATCCACTGCGACACCCTCCGCCTCCGCCGCCGCGACATACCATTTCGACAGGCAATTGCGACAAAAACCCGCAAGATTCATAAGCTCGATATTCTGCACATCCTTGCGGCTGTCCAGGTGATCCAGCAGGCGCCGGAACACTGCCGCCTCTATTTTCGCAGTTGTATCGCTGTCCATCATTGTTTCGGCCATGGCCCTTGTCCTCTTTGCGTGACACCTGCCGGGGCAGGCTGTCCCTGATATTGCTATACCGGCATGTATTCGCCGCCGTTCACATCCAGTGCAGCGCCGGTGACCACGCTGGCATAATCGGAAGCCAGGAACAGTGCCGCCCGGGCACACTCCCCGTCATCCGGGATCACCCCGAGCGGGATATTGCGGGTGACCTCGGCTATAAGCTCCTGTTGGGATTTGCCGGACTCACTGGCCTGCCAGGCGAAATAACCCTCTACCGCAGGGCCCCACATCCACCCCATGTGACAGCTGTTTACCCTGATCCCGTGCTGGCCCAGCTCGAGAGCCAGGTGTTTGGTGGCACTGCGCAGGGCGGACTTGGAGGCGCCGTAGCCGCCCTGGGTCGCCAGCGGTTTGTGCTCGACCATGGTGCCGATCATGACGATGGCGCCACCACCGGCCGCGATCATGGCGGGTATGCAGGCCTGGGTCAGTTGCATGGTGCCGAAGAAGTTCACATCCATTGCACGGCGCCAGCCATCGAGGTTGGCCTGGGCGACCGGTTCAAAACTGCCCGGATCGTAGGCGCTGTTGAACAGCACGTCGATGCGGCCGAATGCCTGCAGGGTCTGCTCGGCCAGCGCCTGGCACTGGACCTGGTCGGCGATATCCGTGGGCACCTTCAGCACCCGGGTACCCAGGCCCAGGGCGGCGATCGCCTGCTCCGCCGCGTCCAGCTTGCGGGCGGTCCGCGCGGCCAACACGACGCCCGCGGCACCCTCCGCGGCCGCCAGCACGGCGAGTTCCTGCCCCAGGCCGGGGCCGATCCCGGAGACGATGACCATTTTGTCCTTCAGTAGCATGTTGAGCTTCTCCTTTTATCGTTTTTGTCTATCGATGCGGGCGGTCAGGCGTACTGCAGCGCCACCCGGTCGCTGCCCACGCAATCGCGTAACTCCTGTAACAGCTCGTCGCTGGGCAGGACCTGCCAGCGCTCGCCGAGCTTCACCCGGGCCTTGCCACCGGCCTGGTGGTAGATCAGGGATACCGGGCAGTGACCACCGCCGGCGCCCGCCAGGGTTTTCTCCAGCCAGTCGGTGAGTTGCGGGTCCAGCATCTCGTCGCTGACCTCGATAGTGAGTTCCGAGGCGTAATCCTGGCGCGCCTGTAGCAGGCTGCGCACGCCGCGGGCACGCATCGCCAGGCCACCGGAGTAATCGTCGTGGGCCACGGACCCTTCGACGATGACGATATTGTCCTTGCCCAGCAATTCGCGGTGCTCGGCGTAGGTATCGGCGTAGACGGTGACCTCGATACGCGCGCTGCGATCGTCCAGCTGCAGTATGGCCATGGTATCGCCGCGCTTGGTCTTCATGGTGCGGCTGGCGACTATCAGGCCCGCCAGGAACTGGGTGCCCTGCTTGTCCGGCCGCACCTCGGCAATACGGGTCGGGGCGAACTTGCGCACCTCGCTCTCGTACTCGTCGATGGGGTGGCCCGTCACGTACAGGCCCAGGGTTTCCTTCTCGCCCGCCAGTCGCTGCTTGCCGGTCCAGGGCCGCACCTGCCTGAATGGGGCGTAAACATCGCCCGCTCCCCTGCCCTGGCTTGGTACCACGTCGCCGAACAGGTCATCGATGCCGCTGTCGCGGTTGCTGGCACTTTGCTCCGCGGCCTTCAGGGCATCATCGAGACTCGCCATCAGTACCCGGCGGTCCTCACCGAGTGAGTCGAAGGCACCGGAGCGGACCAGAGCTTCTATCGCCCGGCGGTTGACCTTGCGCGGATCGGTGCGGCCGCAAAAATCGAACAGGTCCAGGAAGGGGCCACCCGCCTCCCTGGCAGCCAGCAGGTTCTCCACGGGGCCCTCGCCCAGGCCCTTGATGGCGCCGAGGCCATAGATAATCTCGTTGTTGCCATTGACCGTGAACATGTACTGCCCCTCGTTCACGTCGGTGGCGGGCGTCACTGACCACCGATCTTATCCAGGACGTCATGAACAATTCGGCGTTCAGCCTTGACCGGTACGGAGCGATGCTTCCGCGCGAACTCCTGGGAACCGGAAAACTTTCCGAAACAAAGATCAAGGAGATCTGGCGGGACTGGGAAGGCCAGGCGCCGGACAAAGCGCTCGCATTCAGCATCACCACGCTGGCCGAAGCCGCCGACTCCTACTATTGCAGCAAGGAAAGCCACCAGACGATGCATGACCAGTTCCCCTGTCCTGGAAACAATTTAACGACGTGCTGAATCCCAGCCTGCAGGAACTCTGGAAAGCCGACGGCTCTTCAGCCAATCTGGTCGCGCCCGAAGCCCTGCCGGCCGACGACGGCCCGGTCAGCTTCAACCTCGCGATCGGCTGCGGCGGCCGCGGGCTCTTTTGCGGATTCTTCGCCAACCGCGTCGCACAAACCGGTTATGCCTTTCCCAGGGCCTGGGGATATTACCGGACGGGTTGGGCGAACGGCCGGCGCCAGTGGAGTTCTGAACCGTATTGGGCCTCGTCGTTCCAGCCGACGGCCTACTCTTATGCGCCGACCTACTCAGGTTATTCCACACCGTCCTACTCATCCTATTATCCGTATGGGTGGTAACAGGCACATATAAAGAAGCTCTTAACGAGCCGTTGAACCTGCCATCATGGGTCAACGGCATTTTTTTCCAGTGAACGGAAGATCCCCATGCCCGGCCCCAGCAAGCAAGCCCTGGTTCATAAAAGCTCTCTGTAACTCTTTTCTTACGAAAATATCCTGATTATTACGCTGTATTTTCAACAAGATAGACGACTTCTTAAAGTTAGATTGCCGTAGACCGAGTTCATCCTCTGCCGGCGGCAGGCCGCCGGCGACAAAAGGACTTGTGCCTTCTTGGAGGAAGGAAACGACATGCGCCGCACACTCGTCACCCTGATGATAATCGGGGTCATCTTTCTTTTTGTGTTTAATTCAGCCTGCGGGCCGGGGATCGGTTTTGGCGGCCGGGCCGGCTGGAATGACAATACACCCGATGGCGACGCCGACTCGACATCAGTTACCGACTTGGACGGCTCAGGCGACGGGGCCAGTTCAAAGAGCCGCACGGGTCCGCTCCACCGCCTGGAATTCGAATTCGCGGCAACCGTCACTGACAGGGGATCAATCGACTTTTCACTGGAAGACGGCACCGTCTCCAACGCCATCACCTTAAGCCGTTATCCCCCTTCTCAGGAACAGGTCCGCCAACTGCTCGATCACCTCGAAGGCCGTCATCTTCCTCGCAACATGGATCGCCAGGCACTCCCGGGTGTATTCGTCCATCACGGTCAGGATCTTCAAGGATCTCCCATCGCTCGTATGCTCCATCAGAAAGTCGTAGCTCCAGACATGGTCCTTGCGCTCAGCTCGCAGCCGGATGCAGGATCCATCGTTCAGCCAGAGCCGCCGTCGTTTGGGCTGTCTCTGGGGTATTTTCAGGCCTTCCTGCCTCCAGATCCGCTCCACCCGCTTATGGTTCACATGCCACCCTTCGTTCCTGAGCAAGCCCATGATTCTTCGGTATCCGTACCTGCCGTATGCACATGCCAGATCCACGATTCTCTCCCGCAAGACTCTTCTCCTCCTCGGTCATCCTCGGCTCCTGCCGCTGGGTCGTGCGTGGCTGATCCAGCACCCGACAGGCACGGCGTTCAGATACGGGGAACCTTCCCGCACCCAGTGGATCGCCCGGCGCTTCTCCAGCCGGGCTTAGAAGTTTTTTCGGCTGACTTCCTTCAGAATCATGTTGTCCAACGTCAGATCCGCCACCGCCTTCTTCAATCGCCCATTTTCCGCTTCCAGCTCCTTCAAGCGCTTGGCCTGATCAACCCGCAATCCGCCATACTCCTTCCTCCAGCGGTAGTACGTCACGTCCGTAATCTCCAGCTGCCGACAGACCTCTCCCAGCGCCATTCCTTTGCCCAGAAGAACCTCAGCTTCGCGGAGCTTCGCAACGATCTGTTCAGCTGTGTATTTCTTGCCCTTCATCATGCCCTCCTTCGATCCATTTCCAATATACTAACTGGATCGCTCTGAGGGGGGAAGGTCAAGTATTGCACTGGCACCAACACCCAAAATAGGCTCACTTCCCGAACGGTTCTGTCCCAAGCCACGGAACCTTCGAAAAGTCTGGCATCCCATCTGCGAGTTGCACAAGGTAGACAGTAACGGCTACCCCAACTGCCAAACTTATGGCGACGACGATTCCTGTTGTATTGCCATCGTAGGCAACGACAGTAACCTGTTCTATCTCACGCCCTGAAATAACCCCGTCGAACGACCTCCAGTCGTCCTCAACGAAGACCTCACCCTTGCCACAAACATTCTGGAGGGAGTCCATTGCCCAGGGGATCTCCAATCTATAGAGTTGTCCTCCCTTGGTTTCGACAGTTAGGGGCTCGGTTATGTAATCGCTGCAATTATCCGGCTTCACGGCGACTTCGCTGTAGCAGCCAATATAGACCCAGGAGTACGCTGTGATTAAGAGGAGATGCTTGGCCAATTTCGAGGTGTTCATTGGTGCGCCCTCCAATTGTGCTCTTCCGGGAGACAGGTCGAGCAGAGGATGACAGAGTCTATTCCGCCTCCAGCAGCCTCTCCGGTACCGTGAGCAAGATATAGTTACCGTCACGCTCGATATTGACCTCAGACTTGGGTAGCCAGACGCGCTTCCTATTCCACATGATGCAGACCTGGTCGGGTGTCTCGTCCTGGAAGGAAGTGAGTCTTAGTGTGATAGACTGGCTTAGGCGGACTGCTGGGACTGCGAGGGCTACGTTGCGTAGTCCCGACCTCATGCTCATCGGGTGGCGAATGCAGCCAAGTAAGGCCCCCAATCCTCCGAGTGGAAGCCCGCGTAGCAGCGACTACGGCAGCTAAGGTGGGCCGACATCACCCCATCCGAAGGGCGAATACTTCGAGGCTCCATCGCGGCCCGCCACCAAACAGACCCACGATACCAAATGTGATCGCCCCGTGAAAGAGCCCCGTCCAGCTCCCCGCAGCGTCATATCTCGTCATTGCTGCAGCGCCCAAGAGGATAAGAAATTTCAATCCCTAATTCTGCATTCACACCTGCGATAGTGTCGGTAAGCAAGGCTGCAGAATCCAGCACCACCACGTGCCATCCACTGAGTGACACCAGGACAGTCCTTCCTTCGATACTTCTTGCGCATCGGGAACCTCGTACTGGGATTCGGGGACAGTCATAGTCGTTGAGCATCCAGCCAGCACGAGCCCAAAGCATGTCAGAACGGAGGAAGTGTCTCATGATCGCCTCCAAATGCTACCATGAAACTACCGTGGCCAGGGCTCTGAGGTGTCACGGAAATGTAAATGAACTGTGCAGATAGTGTCAGGATGGAAATATAACGAACCCCAAAATGGAGAGAAATGACCCCCGAGAGGCCCTAGTTCAGGTGGTTTTATACATGAAACACACCTCAGATAATCCAACCGAATCGGCATATTCTGGAGCAAGCAGAGTGAATAGTGGAGAGTCTGAACCGGATGAGGGCATGAGCTGGCAGGGACTTACTTTCAAAGGGTCAGAATCGGTCAAAGTTACCGATGTTTGTTCCGACCGTCGGTTTGTTCTGTCCGTCTAGCCTCAGAACAGGCCCTAATCTGGCCCGAGAATCGCTCAGGCTGGCCGATCTGGAGCCAGGACAGGGATCGGAGCGGGTCTATACGGTGGAGAATCTGTTGTGGAAATGTTGCGAGGTTCTGGGGCGCTTATCAAACAACACGTTATGACCCATAATGTTCTGCTACAGAATCTCTAGCAGTGGCAGGGGGTAGGGGTAGCCGCCGATTGATCGGGGCCGTTGGGTGACCCAGTGTCAAGAATGGACACTTGCCAAAAGTCACCAGGAAAGTTTCTCGGAAAATTACAGGAGCGTCTTGATTTGTCTTGCTATTCCTTGCTTTCCGTGCTACTTTGGCCCAAATGGGGGACGTTTCGTTGCAAATTTGTTGGGGTTAACTTGTTGCAAGCCCATTTCCTTCCTTTCGCTGCTGTTTTGGTCAATTCTAGCGATATACGGAGGTTTCTCTCATGAACTTTCCTGTTTGGGAAGTCCCCTTCTTGGGAGGGGGTATGCTTATTGCCATCATCGCCGTTGTCCACGTGTTCATCTCACATTTTGCCGTGGGGGGTGGGCTGTTTTTGGTGATGACCGAGCGAAAAGCCTACAGGGAACAGAGCGCTGTTCTCCTGGACTATGTGAAGCGTCATTCGAAGTTCTTCATGCTCCTTAGCGTCGTGGCCGGCGCTGTAACAGGGGTTGGAATCTGGTTCACCATTGGTCTTGTCCATCCATCGGCGACCTCTGCGCTCATCCACGCGTTTGTCTGGGGGTGGGCAATCGAGTGGGTATTCTTTATCGTGGAGGTGACGTCCATTATCGTCTACGTGAAGACCTGGGAGACGATGGACCGCCGGACCCACATGGTTGTCGGGTGGGTCTACGCGGTGAGCAGCTTTTTCACCCTCGCGGTAATCAACGGAATCGTCGCCTTTATGCTCACTCCGGGGGATTGGCTAGAGACCCGTAGCTTCTGGGATCGGGATTCTCAATCCCAGCTACCTCCCATCGTTGGTGGTGCGGACGCTGATCGCCGTGGGGTTTGCCGGGGTCTACGCCTTCCTTACTGCTACGCGGCTCAGCGAGCCCGGCGAGCGGGCAACAGTCGTCCGATACTCTGCCCGTTGGGTACTTCCTGCCCTCTTGCTGCTGCCCCTGGGGCTCTACTGGTACTACAATGTGATCCCCGAGACTGCACGAGAGATTCTCGGTGGTGGTATCGAATCGATCGAAACCACGGCTCGCTATGGGATGATCGCTGCTGTGGCCGTCCTCGTCCTAGTCGTGATTGGTCCTCTGCTCCGGCCAAAATCTTTCTCGTTCGGGCAGGCTCTCGTCCTGCTTGTGCTGACCTCGCTCTCGCTCTTTGCCGCCGAGCGTGTTCGCGAGGCGGTGCGAAAGCCATACGTGCTTTTTGGCTACATGTATTCAAACGCCGTGCGGGTGGAAGACTATGACCGCGTCGAGGAATCTGGCATTCTTGCTTCTTCAAAGTGGATGTCGGCCAGCACTATTGATCAGTCAAATGAGCTGACCATCGGACGCGAGCTCTTTCGCGCCCAGTGTATGAGTTGTCATACGGTCGGGGGCTATCAGGATATCCTGCCTCATCTGGCCGAGCGAACGGCCGAGGACCTAGAGGTGATCTTGATGGATCTCCCGTCCTTCCGGGGGTATATGCCTCCGTTTGCGGGCAACGACGAGGAGCGCCTTGCACTCGCCCGCTGGCTCATCACACTTACCGAATCTGATGCACCAGTCTTGAGCGAAGGAGGGTACTGACCATGGCGAGATCCCTTTGTCATCCCCGATGTCGATCCCATAGCCCTTCCCGCGCCTGTTTGGCTATTAAAGGCGTTGTTGCTCCTGACGTTCCTGTTGCACGTTGTTCCCATGAACCTGGTGCTTGGCGGAGGGCTTACTGCCTTCGTCACTGAGTTCCTCGGTCGCACAAAGGGCGGTGAGAATCATCTCCGCTTGGCCCGGAGTTTTGCACGGATGATTCCCATCGCAGTGGCATTTGCGATTACCCTTGGCGTGGCGCCCCTGCTCTTCCTCCAGGTGTTGTACGGACAGCTCTTCTACACATCTACGATTCTGATGGCCTGGCCGTGGCTCGCCGTCATCGGGCTGGTGATACTCGGATACTACGGGTTCTATCTGTATTCATACCGATGGGAGCGATTGCGTGGGGCACGGCTCTGGGTCGTGCTCGGTAGCGCTGTCGTGTTCATGGCCGTCGCCTTGATCTATTCCACTGCCATCAGGCTCATGCTTCTGCCGGAAGCATTCGCCTCCATCTACCACACAGCAGGAGCAGGTTCCCACTGGAATTTCGATGACCCCAGCGCGGTCCCGCGCTACCTGCACTTTTTCGTTGCATCGTTTGCGGTCACGGGGCTGTTCGTGGTGATCTACTCGCTGGGACAGCTCAACAAAGACGAGGAGTTCGCCCGTTGGGGGCTCCGGTATGGTACGAATTGGTTTGTGGTGGCAACGATTGTGCAGATAGGGGTTGGTATCTGGTTTCTGGTCGCGCTCCCTCACTCGGTCATGATGCTGTTTATGGGTGGGAGCGTGTTCGCGACCGTTCTTTTGGGTGCGGGAATCATGCTCCCCATCGCTAGTCTGATGCTTCTGATGTTGGCTTCCCGGTCTGCCCGACCGAGGCCGACGGCGTGGAGTGGGATCAGCATCCTTGCTGCCACGTTGGCCGTCATGGTTCTGATCCGCGATGTGGTGCGCGATGGCTACCTGGCGGGGAAGTTTGATGTCATGGATCGGATCGCCGACCCGCAGTGGGGGGTGATTGCGGTCTTTGTCCTGGTACTGCTGATTGGCCTGGGGGCGGTGGGCTACCTGCTGAAGAAAGCTTCTTCGGCTTCTGCCGAGGCCTTGTAGACGCGCACCCCGGGGGGAAAAGTAAAAGGGCCGCGTGTTGGCGCGGCCCTTTTGCTTGACGACGTTACTTCGGTTTCTGCCTTTCATGGGCAGCTGAAGTTACTTCAACAGCATCATCTTCTTCGTTGTAGAGAAGGAGCCTGCCTCGATGCGGTAGAAGTACGTTCCTGAAGGGAGCCCTGCGGCATCAAACGTCAGGCGATAGACGCCAGCATTGAAGGTCTCCTCTGCGAGCTTCGCTACCTCTTGTCCGAGCGAATTGTACACGATCAGGCGTGTGAACTGCTCGGTGGGAAGCGAAAACACGATCTCTGTCGTCGGGTTGAACGGATTCGGGTAGTTCTGTTCCAGGTCAAATTCTTTGGGAACGAGCGAGGAAAGCTCCGTCACACTCGTCACCTCAGCCGGGAACTCGACGACCGTCCCGTTCGCCAGTGCGGCAAAGAGACCGAAGGCTGGGCCGTTCTGGTTGGCGGAGGGTGTCAGGAAGCCAGAGGCGAAGACCGCCGCTGCACCATCGGCCAGACCGGAGAGGTCAGCGACAAAGCTGGCCACGGTGACTGCGCCGGTGCTGTCGGTGACATCCAGGATGTAGCTCGCCGGTGGCACGGGGATGTAGCCGGTGATATCGCCGTAGATAGCGTTATCGACCAGGGTTGCCACACCACGGGCTGTGACATCGACGCCTGGAGCATCAGTGGCGCCATGGACGGCGAAGAACTCGACGTTGCCACCGCTTCCTGCTTCACGGGCCATGGACTTGATCCAGATGTTGAATGCCGTTGACTGTCCATCAGGGTTGGCCGCGAATGAGCCCGGGTTGAGGACGCCGTTGGCGATGGCCACATAGGCCTCACCGCCCATGAGCGTGACGGGGAAGTTGGCCAGTGTATCGTTGACAGAGGTGCTGGATCCGGGAGCCACGCCGATGTTCAGGAGCGTGTTGGCCGGGACATCCTCGAAAGCGGTGGCGGCCCGGAAGGCAACATCATCCTTCCAGAGCGTTCCGTTGACGTAGAGGTCGACCGAGGCTGCTGCCGGATCGGCAGCGTTGTGGATGACCTGAAGCCGAGCCTGTGCAACCGGGAACTCGACGACCGTCCCGTTCGCCAGTGCGGCAAAGAGACCGAAGGCTGGGCCGTTCTGGTTGGCGGAGGGTGTCAGGAAGCCAGAGGCGAAGACCGCCGCTGCACCATCGGCCAGACCGGAGAGGTCAGCGACAAAGCTGGCCACGGTGACTGCGCCGGTGCTGTCGGTGACATCCAGGATGTAGCTCGCCGGTGGCACGGGGATGTAGCCGGTGATATCGCCGTAGATAGCGTTATCGACCAGGGTTGCCACACCACGGGCTGTGACATCGACGCCTGGAGCATCAGTGGCGCCATGGACGGCGAAGAACTCGACGTTGCCACCGCTTCCTGCTTCACGGGCCATGGACTTGATCCAGATGTTGAATGCCGTTGACTGTCCATCAGGGTTGGCCGCGAATGAGCCCGGGTTGAGGACGCCGTCGGCGATGGCCACATAGGCCTCACCGCCCATGAGCGTGACGGGGAAGTTGGCCAGTGTATCGTTGACAGAGGTGCTGGATCCGGGAGCCACGCCGATGTTCAGGAGCGTGTTGGCCGGGACATCCTCGAAAGCGGTGGCGGCCCGGAAGGCAACATCATCCTTCCAGAGCGTTCCGTTGACGTAGAGGTCGACCGAGGCTGCTGCCGGATCGGCAGCGTTGTGGATGACCTGAAGCCGAGCCTGTGCAACCGGGAACTCGACGACCGTCCCGTTCGCCAGTGCGGCAAAGAGACCGAAGGCTGGGCCGTTCTGGTTGGCGGAGGGTGTCAGGAAGCCAGAGGCGAAGACCGCCGCTGCACCATCGGCCAGACCGGAGAGGTCAGCGACAAAGCTGGCCACGGTGACTGCGCCGGTGCTGTCGGTGACATCCAGGATGTAGCTCGCCGGTGGCACGGGGATGTAGCCGGTGATATCGCCGTAGATAGCGTTATCGACCAGGGTTGCCACACCACGGGCTGTGACATCGACGCCTGGAGCATCAGTGGCGCCATGGACGGCGAAGAACTCGACGTTGCCACCGCTTCCTGCTTCACGGGCCATGGACTTGATCCAGATGTTGAATGCCGTTGACTGTCCATCAGGGTTGGCCGCGAATGAGCCCGGGTTGAGGACGCCGTTGGCGATGGCCACATAGGCCTCACCGCCCATGAGCGTGACGGGGAAGTTGGCCAGTGTATCGTTGACAGAGGTGCTGGATCCGGGAGCCACGCCGATGTTCAGGAGCGTGTTGGCCGGGACATCCTCGAAAGCGGTGGCGGCCCGGAAGGCAACATCATCCTTCCAGAGCGTTCCGTTGACGTAGAGGTCGACCGAGGCTGCTGCCGGATCGGCAGCGTTGTGGATGACCTGAAGCCGAGCCTGTGCAACCGGGAACTCGACGACCGTCCCGTTCGCCAGTGCGGCAAAGAGACCGAAGGCTGGGCCGTTCTGGTTGGCGGAGGGTGTCAGGAAGCCAGAGGCGAAGACCGCCGCTGCACCATCGGCCAGACCGGAGAGGTCAGCGACAAAGCTGGCCACGGTGACTGCGCCGGTGCTGTCGGTGACATCCAGGATGTAGCTCGCCGGTGGCACGGGGATGTAGCCGGTGATATCGCCGTAGATAGCGTTATCGACCAGGGTTGCCACACCACGGGCTGTGACATCGACGCCTGGAGCATCAGTGGCGCCATGGACGGCGAAGAACTCGACGTTGCCACCGCTTCCTGCTTCACGGGCCATGGACTTGATCCAGATGTTGAATGCCGTTGACTGTCCATCAGGGTTGGCCGCGAATGAGCCCGGGTTGAGGACGCCGTTGGCGATGGCCACATAGGCCTCACCGCCCATGAGCGTGACGGGGAAGTTGGCCAGTGTATCGTTGACAGAGGTGCTGGATCCGGGAGCCACGCCGATGTTCAGGAGCGTGTTGGCCGGGACATCCTCGAAAGCGGTGGCGGCCCGGAAGGCAACATCATCCTTCCAGAGCGTTCCGTTGACGTAGAGGTCGACCGAGGCTGCTGCCGGATCGGCAGCGTTGTGGATGACCTGAAGCCGAGCGGTTTGAGCGTTCGCCACAAAGGCTGTAGCAATGCTGAGCCCAAGAATGCTCTTTACTAGCGACCGAATGTTCATGGCGCCTCCTGAAGGTAGATTGGGGGATGGTAACGGTTGATTTGTTTGCATATAAGCAGAACGCGCCGTTTAGGATGATAGTTCCGATTTAGGCGATATATCTGCGACCTTTTTTTCCCTTAATTGTGTGTCATTATGAAGCAAAGAAGATTAGAATTGCGGGAATGCTGGTGGCAACCCCACTGATAGACATAGATAGAGTGTCTCGGACCTTCGATGGGGGACGCTCATTTGCCGTGAGTGATGTGACCTTGGAGCTCTTTCCGGGTGAAACACTCGC
>CAVQRS010000006.1:0-271403 GCA_963715345.1 uncultured Gammaproteobacteria bacterium | reverse complement strand
GGACCAGATTGCCTGAAGGGGCGCGATTGTAGATAAAGCGGTGGGGGGATGCAAGGGGGTGGGCGGACACGGCCCGGGGCGGCAAATCGATCAGCCAGTGTATTCTGGCCCGGCGTTTTTCGCGGGCCGGCATTTAACTACGCTGCTATCTGCTCAGGCGCTGCCCGGGATACGTAAAAATACCAGTGTTGGTCTCTGGTAAATTCCCGGCAGAGAGCTATATTTCGATCACTGCCCAAGGACAATCCAGCCAGTCGGCGGCAACCCGCACCGTTGCCGAGGCAACATCCATATGCAACGCAAGCTCACCGGGTTCCTTTTTGTAATCCTGGTGCTGCTCGCCGGTTGCGACAACAACGACGATGACCGCAGCTCAACGCCGCCCCCTCAAACCCTGCTGTCAGACGTGGCATTTTCCGATAGCGAGCTGGCGTCCTGCGTTGCAGAGCAGGCAGAGACGAATGGCTGGACCTACGTTTCCGACGTCACGCAGATCATCTGCCAGCATAGAGACATTACCTCCCTCGAAGGCATGCAAGCCGTTGCCGATGCTTCCCCGAGCCGCTTAAAGCTCCTCGATTTCATTGGCTGCGAGATCACCGATCTTGAACCGCTGCGAGGGCTGACCGGGCTGGAGACACTGGAGCTAGGGAACTGGAGCAATAGGGTCACGGATCTCGAACCGCTGGCCGGCCTGACCAACCTCTCTACGCTTTCAGTGCCCAGTGTCAATATCAGCGATCTGGGTCCACTGGCCAGTTTGACCAACCTGAGGAACCTTTCCCTGACTGTTTTTCGTTGCGAATTCTGTGATCCAGGTGCGATCGATAATGTGGAAGCGCTCGCAGGACTGACTAAGCTCAAAAGATTAGATCTATCTGGAAACCAGATCGGAGATTTGAGCCCCCTGAGCGGGCTTCAGGAACTCGAAGCCCTCGACATATCCGGTAACTATCCGATAACCGATCTCGACCCACTGCTTGAGCTTGGGCAATTGACCGAGCTCAGACTCTGGGTAAGGTTACAAACAGGTCTCACCGTTTTGGGCAACCTTGCCAACCTGCGGACACTGGATCTGGCCTGCTATAGCGGTGATGCGGCCTGCACCGACCTGACGCCCCTGGCAGCACTGATAAACCTGCGCGATCTGGTTCTGTTTACTCCTGTTCCCATCGACCCTCTGGCGCCTCTGACGCAATTGAAAAGGCTCTATATAAAATGCAGCTGCGGGGAAACCGGTCTGGCAGCGATAGCGGGTATGACTAACCTGGAGTCTTTCACGTTAACCAACAGCGACGTGAGCGACCTGGAACCCCTGGCGGGGCTCGTTAACTTAAAGGAATTGCGGATAGATTGGTTCGAATTGGACATCGGCGAGCTACCGCGCTATATCCGCGATATAAGCCCTTTGGCAGGCCTGACAAATCTATTGTCGCTGAGCATAGGCGGCCAGCTTCTGAGTGACCTCAGCCCCCTGGCAGGCCTGAACAAATTGGCGGTGCTCGAACTCGAGGACAATCGGATTGATGATATCGCCCCCTTGGCCGGCCTGACCGAATTGCAGCAGCTCATTCTCAGCTACAACAATGTGAAGGACTTGGGCCCGCTCGCTGGTTTGCAGGCATTGCTGATTCTCAATCTCGTCGGCAACGCTGTTGAAGACGTCAGCCCGCTCTTCCCGTTAGCATCCTTGCAGGAACTTGTTCTGATTCAAAATCCACTGATCCCCTGCAGCCAATTGGATGAGCTTGAGGAGGCTTTGCCAGAAACTCGCGTACTGGCCTACTGTGGCGGTTGAAAGCTGATATAAGAAGCGGACATTCTCTCAGATCATTTCAGGAGAGGACCGGTATAGCGGCCAATATGGCTATACGGGAACAGGGGGCTGAGCTATGCTTTGATCAGTTTGCTCTACAGGATTTTTATCTCGCTGGATTCATTTTGGAGCCTGAAAGGAAACCCTTATGTCGAGGCTATTCAGTAGGGCGGCAAGCTTAATTCTTGCTGCGGTATTGGCGGGGTGTTCTGCCACCCACCACGTTGAGGACGTTCGCGCTGAAGGTGCCGACCGGGTGACTGTCGGGACCGTACAGAAGGAAATCAAGCTCGGCATGTCCGGCGCAGAAGTGGCCACAGTTCTCGGGTCACCAAATATTGTTACCACCGACAGCGAACGCCGTGAAACATGGGTATACGACAAGATCTCAACCGAGGTTGCGTACTCAAAGAGCGGCGGCTCCATCGTAGGGCTAATTTTTTCCAGCTCCGGCGGCGGCCTCGGTGGCGGCTATTCGAACGCGGGTGCCACCAGTACTACCCAGCGCACCCTGACCGTGGTTATCAAGTTTGATAGCGACGGCCTTGTGCGTGACTTCAGTTACCACGCCTCGCAATTCTGATGCCGGCTGCTCGCGGCTCCTCTGGCCTACGCGGTTTGGTCGGTGCCCTTCTGATCTGCGGCTTTGTGGCAGCGTGTGAGAGTATTCCTGAGGAAGCCTACCGGCTGCCGCCGAGTTCGCAGAGCGTGCGGGAGGCACAGACGCGGACCTTCGAGGTGCCGGCTGAAGCGAATATCCTGCAAGCGTCAGTGGCGCTGATGCAGGACATGGAGTACAACTTCGATACTATCGAATATCAGCTGGGTGTGCTGAATGGCTCGAAAACTGTCGATGCCGATTCCCTCGTTCGCAACGCCGGTCTTGTGGCCGCGGATGTTGTTATGGCGATACTGTCTATCGCTACCGGCAATGTTCCCGGAGGCAGCCTTTACGCCGGCGCCGACAACGAGATAAACCTTGCAGTCACCCTGGTTGTCCTGCCCAGCCTGGAGACCAAGGGCCAGTACACTGCGCGTATTACTATCCGCAGCGAGTTGATGGACAAGACCGACCACGTCAAGAAAGTAGTCATGATCGAGGACCCGGTGGTCTACCAGGAAATTTTTGAGAAACTGTCAAAGTCATTATTCCTGGAAGGAGTGAAATGATTAGTCGCTACTTTCAGTGCCTGACGATGATCCTGTGTGTGGCTTTGATAGGATGTGCCACTGCTACCCCGGACGTCACCGGCTCCGGCAGCCAGTTGCAAGTCCGCCAAATCCAGACACGCAACTACGATACGCTCAATAAAGAACTGACCATGCGTTCAGTAGTTGCAACGCTCCAGGATCTTGGCTTTACCATCGATAGCGCGGACTCGACACTGGGCACCATTACCGGTACCCGTGTCTACTATGAAAGCAATTACAAGAACTTCGCCATGCGAATGACAGTGACGGTGCGGGAGATCGAGGGAAAACGCGTGGCTGTGCGGGCGAATGCCAGACTCAATGACAAGGCTGTTACCGACCCTTTGACCTATCAGGACTTCTTCGCCGCGCTCGACAAGGCGATGTTCCTGACCCTCCAGAAAGTAGATTAGCGACTGGTCGGTTGCAAAACGTCGTCCATCCCCGGTATGTCCGATAGCCGCTTGAATTAACAGGGAATGAACAATGGGTAGTGACAAAGACCTCGGTTTTACGGTCAAAGAAAAGGCTGGTGAGATAGTCATATTTCACAATGGCAGGAAGGCGACGACCCTCCGAGGGTGCCCCATAAGTGGATTGGCTGCCTGACACCGGTATGATAATACCCGTAATCAGGAGTAACAATCATGGCAAAACGACCTCGTCGAAACCACTCACCAGCCTTCAAGGCCAAAGTGGCACTGGCAGCCGTCAAAGGAGAACAAACAATGGCTGAGTTGTCTCAGCGCTTTGACGTTCATCCCAACCAAATTACCCAGTGGAAGACACAGCTGCTGGAACGCTCCGCCGATGTGTTTGATGGTGGCAATCATTCCAAAGAACCACCGGTGGATGTGAAAACACTCCACGCCAAGATTGGGGAGCTGACGCTCGAAAACGATTTTTTAGAAGGCGCGCTCAACAAGGCGGGATTGCTGAGCGAAAAACGATGATCGACCGTGAACACCAACTGCCAATCAGCCAGCAGGCCAAGGTGCTGGGTATCAGCCGGGGCACTGTCTACTACCAGCCCAAGCCGGTTAGCCCCAGGGACCAGACCTTGATGAATCGGATTGACCGCCTGCACCTGGAGCTACCCTTCGCCGGTGCCCGGATGCTGCGCGATCTGTTGCGCCAGGAAGGCTACAAGGTCGGCCGCAAGCACGTCTCCACGCTGATGATACGCATGGGCATCGAGGCCCTGTATCGTAAGCCCAGGACGACAAAACCCCATCCCGGGCACAAGGTCTACCCCTACCTGCTACGCAACCTGCCGGTTACTCAGGCCAATCAGGTTTGGGCCATGGATATCACGTATCTCCCGATGGCCCGCGGCTTCGTGTACCTGGCCGCTGTTGTTGACTGGTTTACGCGCCGGGTGCTGTCCTGGAAGTTATCCACCACCATGGATGTGCACTTTTGTCTGGAGGCAGTGGAGGAGGCTATAGCGAACTACGGCACCCCGGAAATCATGAACACCGACCAGGGCAGCCAGTTCACCAGCCAGGCTTTCACCGGCCTGCTCAAGGAAAACGATATCCGCATCAGCATGGACGGCAAGGGCGCCTGGCGGGACAACGTCTTTGTTGAGCGGTTATGGCGGTCAGTGAAGTATGAGGAAGTCTATCTCCACGCCTACGACTCAGTCTCATCGGCCAGGGCAGGGCTGGACCGTTACTTCCGGTTTTACAATGGGCGCCGCCCTCATTCGAGTCTTGACCGGCAAACCCCGGATCAGGTTTACTTTGAATCGCTGCCGCAGATCCTGGCAGCTTAACCCATGGGCAGCCATCCACTTATAGAAACGGGATCAGCTGTTCAAAGGAATGGGGCCACCTCTGGTCTCTGGCCGAGTGCGGCGGGTGTGAGCTGATGTAAGAAGCGGACATTCAAAATGTCCCGATGGGCTGCTATCCAACCCGTGAATGACCGCTTTGGAGAAGCGCGGGCATCCGGCACACCAGCTCGTAAGACGTTCGGTAGAATTTACCCGGAACTGTTTAACTTTCTTGGATTTACTGAAAAGCCGTCCACAACCGCATTGCACCGAAGTTCGATATACCTTCAGTTGGAGAGCTTCCAAGGGTTTCTGCAACGGGAAAAGCTTTAGTTTTTAATCAGTTGGCAGCACATTTCGAGCATGGACAGAGGTCTTACAAATCAGCTGCTCTACCTACTGAGCTACGCCAGCCTTGATCAGAGTAGGGATTGCGAACACCCCCCTTTGAAGGAACGCGATTGTAGATAATGCTGGGGGCTGTTGCAATCGTCTTGGAGAGATTTGCGGGTTCGCCGTCACCCCACGCACACAGCCTGGCCATTTTACATACTTTTTGTGGTGTTATTGTCCTGAGTCAATACCATTTTCCGCAATGAAGGTAACCTTAACGTCCAGGGAATCCGTTCCGCCAGACAAGGGGATGGAGATGCACACAAATTCTTTGCTATAGCTTGTATGTTGCTGGTAACAATCGTACTCAAGGGCTATTACCACCCAGTCCGAGCGTACAGGGATACTTCAGGGTGGCAGGTCGCCTGAAACAGCGCAAACTTGACTATACCAAAATGCCCAAAGGGAGAGTCTCATGAAGAAAAAAGCGATCGCATTGTCTGTACTTGCCGCTTTCAGCTCACAAGCTGGGGCATTCCAGCTTGATACCGGGGACGATTGGAATATCCGCTGGGATAACACCCTGACGGGCAACTTGATGTCGCGGGTCGGCCCGACCAAGCGCAGTGTGGTCGACGCTAGCAAGAACCCCGGTGCGCGCATCGCGGATGACGGGGACTATTCAGTGAATCGCAAGAGCGGAGGTATTGGCAGCGCCCGGGTCGACTTGCGCTCGGAGTTGGACGTGGTCTGGAGACAGGACTTTGGTTTTCGTATCAGCGGCGCAGGCTGGTACGATGCCGCCTACGAAAATAGCGATAACCCGAAAAAGGGCGCGCTGCCCATCACGGGCCTGCCCTACGATTATTCCTGGGCCGGGCTCACCTATAAGCCCGGTGACTACAGCGATGAGGCTGAAGATCTGCACTATTACGGTGGCGAGCTGCTGGACGCCTTCGTGTTTGGCAACTGGGGCATCGGCGATACGGCCCTGGGTGTGAGGGCCGGCCGGCACACCATTTTCTGGGGCCAGAGCCTGCTGGGTATGGGCGCCATCACCGGTATCGCCGGGTCCATGACGGCGCTGGATTCAGCCAAGGGGCTGGCGGTGCCGGGGACGGAAGCCCAGGAGCTGTTCCTGCCTTCCACCAAGATATCAAGCGTGTGGCAGCTCACCGACAACCTCACCCTCAACGGCTACTATGAGTTCGAACACCGGGTCAACCGCAACCCGGAAACCGGGACCTACTGGAGCCCGCAGGAGGTGCTCACGGAGAACAGCCAGTGTTTTGTGCTGGCCGCGGGAGGCCCTTTTGGCCCGAATGGTGAGCCTGGCTCGCAGCGGCAGTGTTTCAAGGTGAGGGACAACAAGGTCGAGGACTCCGGGGAATACGGTTTCAACCTGCAGTACTACATCGATCCCTGGGAACTGGAGACCAGTCTGGTCTATATCAATGGTTCTGACCGCACCGTGGCGGGTGTCTATGGCACCCTGGGCGGTGTAGATCCTGCGAAGGTCGCCCAATTTGCGAAGCCCTGGGATGAGGGCGGGGCCAATGCTCTCGTCATAGGTGAATGGGGCTGGGTGTTCAAGAAAGAGGTCGAGACCTTCGGCCTCGCCCTGTCCAAGGAGATGTTCGATATCAGTTTCGGCATGGATATCGTCTACAGGAAGAACGCGGGTCTGAACCCGAATTTCACTTCATCCCTTTCCCGCGCACTCGTGGATCCCAGCCTGACCCCTGCCGACTTATTCTTCCGATCCGGATGACTACCCCGGCGCTACCGGCGACATCTGGGGCGTGGTTGTTAATGGCCTGGGTTTCCTGAACGGGGATTGGGGGCTGTGGGATGGGGGTAAATGGATCGTCGAGTACACCACGAGCTGGCTGGATAAATACAATAAAAATGAACAGTATGCCGACGTGGATATGCACAAGGGGCGTGTCACCACCCAGATCGCCGTGAAGTTCGAGCCCACCTGGTACCAGGTGTTCCCTGGCTGGGACATGACGCTGCCGGTGAACGTGTCCTATGGCATTGACGGTGAGAACCCACCCCAGGGGTCCATTCTCGAAGAGGAGTTGGGTAATGCCAGCGTGGGCGTCTCCTTCCTGGTCAACGAGGTATGGGTCCTGGACGCCAAGTACAGCGCGTACTTCGGTCCCTCGTACCCAGGCACAACAGGTCCCCTGAACGACCGGGACAACGTCTCCATGACTGTGAAGAGAACATTCTAGCGTCGTTACGCGCTAGCCCCATTACGCACACCCTGTTTTTTTTGGTCGGGGGCCCAGGTCCGTGCCCGCACGGCTTTTTCGGGTAGACCTGCTGTGGGTGAGTCTATAGACCTCGCTTAGAGTCGATCTGCGGCCATCCGCGCATAGCAAAACTTAACTTCATAAAGCTTTTTGAAAGATTGCTGTAAGAAGTAACGTGTTACTTTTTAAGCACATGACAGAATATTTCGAGCGTGGACCGAGGTTTTGCCAATCAGCTGCTTTACCGACTTGGCCCAGCCAGCCTTGGTCCAGTTTTTGATGTGATGATCAGGGGCATCGAGGGTGGCCGCCAGGGCCAATTGCCCCCAGGGTGGTAATTCTGGAGAGAGATCGAGTGAGTGCAAAATAGATGGGTCACATGCTGATCACTTCAAGGTAGTGGCCGGCTGCCTCGGCTACAGCAACCCGGTTTTCCAATAAAATTATGTGTAAAGAAAGACTGGTGAAGGCGAGCCGATCAAAATGACCGGCTCCTCTACACACTAAACAACTGCTACTTCTTTTGCATGGATTCAATATATTGGATTATGGCCATCATCCTGCCTTTGCTCTCCATGTAACGATTTTCGCTGGTAGCCTTCCTGCGGAAAACATCACCCCAAATGGGCATCTCCTTGGAACCGTGTGGGCGAAAATTTCCTTGCTCATAGGTGCCATCAATAGTTCTGTACACTTTCTGGTATGGGAAATTGCCGCCATTGTTTTTAGCCAGGACAGTCAGATCACTTGGCTTGCCTTTGAGTGCCTCTGTCATCGGACCATTACCCGTCCCATCAAGCCCATGACACGACGCGCAGTAATTATCATAGTCCGCCTTAATCCATTCACTGACTTCAGCATTTACACCGGCCGCGGCAAGGAATGTGCTGCCGACCAATCCAGCGCCAAGAATCAGGTTTTTCAGTGACTTGCTCATCGTCTTCTCCACTATATTTTTATCAGACTATTTCCTACGGCGAAGTAAACTCACTGCAAAACCCGAAAGCCTGCTCCACACGAGTTTTTCAGCCTACTGCGAAAACCCACATCTGTGTTTGATGTAGATCAACTTAACCATATCCTAAATGTGGCTAAACTGCACCAGAGGAAATGCCGGATATGGGTCAATGTCACCGACCGTGCATCAAGCGGCTTATATAGATCATTTGGAGGCGTTCCCGGCAAAGAGTTCCAGAAGTTCCCGACGAAACCCTGGGCAGTTATGGGCTACTTTGAGGCTGAGCGGGGTCTGGTCCTGAATTGTGAATTCTTGCAGACCCTGACAAACAACAATTCCGCTCTCACGACATGGCCCTAGGTACAGCCCCATTCGCTATACGCTTGGAACAGCCCGTCCAAAAATGACCTCCTGTCTACAGTCGCCGCAACGGGCAACCACAGGTTTCTTGCTACCGAGTTCGGTATAGCTTCAGCTGAGCGTCTTGGGAGACTGCCTGCGAGGGGAAATTCGTTAGCTTTCCTGGCCTTGGCGAGCCCCCTCGAAGCATCTCCGAGATCTTACAAATCAGCTGCTCTACCTACTGAGCTACGCCAGCCAAGATCAGAGTAGGGATGGCGAACACCCCCCTTTGAAGGGACGCGATTGTAGGTAAAGCGATGGTGGGATGCAATAGTGAGAGTGTGGTCGGAGCTGGGGAAGTTCCGGTTGGCGTCTCAGACTTTATCCATACTTATCGTAATGTTATTGCTCTATATCAAGGCGGCTTTTCCATCGCGGACTAGTATCACAAAAGTTATCTCCGCATGAAGAGGTGTCCAGGTGCAGACAAAGTGGCTGGTCCTGTCCTGTGTCCTGCTGGCAACCGCTGTCCTGCAAGGCTGCAAACACCCCCTGGCCATCAAGGGGGAAGGCGATATCGTCGAAACCGGCAACTCCGGGCGCGGCTGCACCCTGGAGCAGTTCCGGGCAGGTGACACAGCCTGCACGGAGAACGAGGTCAGCGGCGACTACTACGTCAATTATCAGGCCGTACCCCGGCCAGGATGGCGCTTCGTGCGCTGGGAGGGTCCGTGCTCGCCCGACTCCGACTTCCAGCACTGCAAATTCGCCGCGGCCAAGGCGGCGGTGGACTGGTGGGACGAAACCTACCCCGATAATGCGATTCCGCCGAGCATAGCCGTGTTTCAGCCGATAGCCGGGGAGACCGGTTACCTGCTGGCTGGTACTGGCGTGGCCGGGGTCACCTATGAGACCCCGACGCAACAGGGAGTGACCGGGCTGGACGGGAGTTTCCAGTATGAGGAGGGAGAGACTGTCCGGTTCAGAATCGGGGACACCGTGCTGGGTGAGGCGCCCGGCAGGGAGCGCCTGACGCCATTCGAGCTGGCCGGCTCGCCGGTACTGCAAGGCCTAAACATCACTCGCGCGATAAGAGACGAGGAGCATCCGTTCCAGGCTGTCATCAATACCGCAGTTCTAATGCAAAGCCTTGACCACGATGCCAATCCGGCAAACGGAATAGAGATCAGGCAGAGCGTTGCCGCCCTGCTTCGCGGCGTGAAACTCAAGCTGAGTGAGCACTGGTCGACATTCCAGACATTCGGGGGAATGAGCATAGCCGAACTCGACCGCTGGGAGCCACCGCGGAACGAGACGCCCCTGCGCCACGCGCTGGCAGCGGCCACAAGGCAGCACCGTTTCAGTGTGCCTCACCGCATCGTAAGACCGCAGGCCGCGCTCAAGCGCCTCTACGACACCCTGGAAATAGACGCGCGGCTGGCCGGGGTGAATCGGCTGCAAATCGAGGATGCGGGCGGCAATGTCGTCAGAACCGAACGCTTCAAGTACGATGCCCGCGGCTACCTGACCCTGCACGATGACACCACGCCGGAAGCATTCGAGAGCTGGCAGTATGACGCCCGCGGCAATCTGACCCAGTACGAGCGCCGGATCGCCAAGTACGGGTTTGAAGACCGGGTCGAAACCTGGCATTACGACGCCCTGGGCAACGAGGTGCGGCACGAGCGGGACTACGGCATCGACGGCTCGGCAGAGGACGTCTTCACCACGCAGTACCGCTACGACGACTACGGCAACGTGACCCGTATAGCGGAACCGGCTGACCGGCCGGAGGACATCACCGTCCAGCGCTATGACACCCGGGGCCATCTGACCAGGAGGAGCGAGCACTGGAATGCCAACAGCACGCCGGACCTCGTCCTGACCTGGCGTTACGATGGCCGAGGCTACCTGGTTCGGGGCGAAACAGACAACGACGCCGATGGCACGCCAGAGGCATTCATAAGCTGGCAATACGACGCTAATGGACGCCTCATAAAGGCTGAGGGAAACGATCGGTATGATTTAAAAAACGGCATTGTGTTCATAGGGTACGGAATCAGCACCTGGGAATACGACGATAACGGGAACGTGACGCGGACCACACGGGAGTGGGACGATCCGGAGGAGGGTGCGGGATACGTCAGCGGAATCTGGCACTATGAATATGACAGTGGCGGCAGGATGACCGGCAGGCGGGTCGTCTACAGCGACGGCCAGGTGGACGAAGTGGAAACCTGGCAATACGATGCCGCCGGCCGACTGACCCGCAACACCTATTTTGGCGGCAGCGACTCGCCGGAACGGGCCAGGAGCTGGAGATACGACGCCGCGGACAACATAATCGAGTTCACAGACGAGTCGTGGGATGAACGCGACAGCTCTCACCCCAACAAAATCCAGACGTGGCAATACGACTCCGAGGGTAACCTGGTCAAAAGGCAGCGGGAGGATTCGGACAGCCCAAGGGCTGAGATCGTGACCTGGAACTACGACGCCAACGACAACGCCACAGGTGCTACCCTGGTAAGGTACAACGGCGGCCTGGTCGAGGAAACGGTCACCTATCGCTACGCCCCCACAGGCTGGGGATATCTCTTTGCCGATGTATGGGTCTTTCCATATCCTGACGATTGGCCACCGGAGGCGGCTCCATTCCGTTAAGCAGATCCACCCCATTGCTTTGTCGTCAGCTGCTCTACCTACTGAGCTACGCCAGCCAGATCCAGGTTTTGCGGTGGTCGTCAGGGACATCGAGGGTGACAGCCCGAACCACTTGCCTGACGGGGTGCGATTGCAGATAAAGCTGTGGGGGGATGCAATAGTGGGAGTGTGTGGCCGGAGCTGACGGCATCCGGCCGACGGGCAGCGATGCTGAATAGACCTGCACCTCTACGCTAGCAGCTTCTTATGCCTTGCCTCCGCGGGACCGCTCCAACATTGTGCCATCAGGCCGGAAAACTCCAGATTTTTCGAAAAAGCCCACATATTCAGTGCCCACACCCTATTTTTCTAGTATTTATTCAGCATGAAGCTGACAGCAGGCGAACTGCGTGCCCTCAGCGGAGCAGGCCGTCAGCGCAAAGGCGGCTGTGTTCCGGAAGCGTGCGTACAAGCGCAGATAGTGCCCGTGCCGAATAACCTGCCGAGTAACTAGCGCAACAAAGCAGAGATTGAAAAATGCAGATAGAACAAAATATCAGGATTGGAGTCATTGTCGATGTCACCGGGGAGTATTTCACCGCGAGGCTGGTTTCCGAGGGCAACGGACCGTCCGCCGAGGGCGCGGCCGGGATCAAGGGCGCAAGGGTCGGCCAGGTAGGCTCCTATCTTGCCATCAAGCAATCCAATTTCCAGACGCTGGTCATGGTTGAACGCAGCTACACCGTGGCTGACAGGCAGGGCCAGGCAGTGAGCATGGCTCGCCTGGTGCCCCTGGGAGAATTCAGCCAGCAAGGCGTATTTACCAAGGGTGTTTCGCGCTTCCCCAACGTCGGGGATGAAATTCAGGTGATTTCGCATGAGCAACTGGAGCGGATTTTTTCTTCCCGCAGCCAAGCCGGGTACAAGATCGGTAACCTGACCTCTTTCGAGTCCATCGACGTGCACCTGGACGCCTCGGCGTTTTTCGGCCGTCACGTTGCGATTCTCGGACAAAGCGGATCCGGTAAATCGTGGACCGTGACGAGCCTGATCCAGTCGGCATTGCGCAGCATGCCCAAGGCTCACATGGTCCTGCTCGACATGCACGGTGAATACTGTGAAAAGGAAGTGGATGGTATCGCCATAAAATCACCGTTCCCGCCCGACAAGGTGCGCAGCATGAATGCGCATGAGGTGGAGTTCCCCTACTGGCTGCTGACCTATGCGGAGTTATGTGACCTGATTATCGATCCGGCGGACGAAAACGCGGCGATTCAGGTTTCATTCCTTCGCTCGATCCTCATGAGACTCAAGCGGGAGACCAATCAGCACCTGGACCTGGGGCACATCACGGTAGACTCTCCGGTGTACTACTCGATGGATGAGTTTACCGAGCTGATCAAGCAAACCAACTCGGAGACCACCAATTTCGGCAAGACCATCTCCCCGCTGAACGGCAAATTCAACCAGATGCTGGTGCGCCTTTACAGCATGCTCAATGACACCCGCTACGACTTCCTGATGAAGCCCAAAATACGAACCTCTACCGAATCACTGATCGATATGATGAAAGACCTGGTCGGCCTGGGAGAGCGGAAAGCCAACGTGACCGTTCTGGACCTCAGTGCCGTCCCGTTCGACGTGGTGCCGATGGTGACCGCCCAGATAGGCCGGCTCGCCTACGAGTTCAACTTCTGGAACCCGCTGTGCCGGGAGTTTCCCATTTTCCTCATCTGTGAGGAGGCGCACGAGTACATTCCACGCCAGGAAAATCCGCGTTTTCGGGAAGCCCGCCGCGCGATGGAGAGGATTTCCAAGAACGGCCGGAAATACGGCGTTGGCCTCTGTATCGTGAGCCAGCGGCCTCACGACGTATCGGAAACGGTGCTGGCACAGTGCAGCTCGTATATTTGCCTGCGAATTTCCAACCCGGAAGACCAGGAGTACGTGCGCTCGATGGTGCCGGAAGCTGCGCGCGGCACGTTTGCCGCACTCACCTCATTGTCAAAGGGGGAAGCCGTGGCGCTGGGCGAGGCAGTGCCCATGCCGGTAGTGTTCAAGGTCGACCTGCCGGACCCGCCGCCCAACTCGACCGATATCGATTACGCTGGGAAGTGGCGCGATGGCGGCAAGGAAATCAGCGTCGAAAAGCTGGTCAGCAACTGGCAAAGACAGATTCGTTGAGCCGGCAATGGCCCTGGAGATGAGTTGACCTGTCTACTGCTTTGACTCAACGCTTTCGAGCATATAATCGACCGCCAGCCCCAGTTCCGCGTCGGTACAGTCAGCGCAATTGCCTTTTTCCGGCATATCGTTAAAGCCGGAAATGACATTCTTCATCACCTCGGCCCTTGGTTTCTGCATCTGTAAAACCCAGTCGGGTGCTGCACCCAGCTGCGGCACACCTGCCACGGCGCGGCTATGGCATGTGCTGCACACTGATTCGTAAATTTCCTTGCCTGACCGCTCCCCCACTTTGACTGCGACAGAGTTCGGTTTGTCTCTTGATAAACGGAACAATTTGCCGCTTTGGCCGAGAATGAAAATGGAGCCATCAGACGCCACCTTGATATCCCTTATTCGCTCGCCGGTTTCACTCAGCATTCTGGTCTCTGACTGTATGCGTCCATCCACCAGGCCCAGTTTACTGATAACCCTGCCGGCCAGGGCTCCAACCAGCAGGTCTCCGTCCCATTCCGGAAACATCTCACCGCGATAAACCTCGATTGGGGAGATCGCCAGGGAAGGCAGGTAATAGAAAAGGGGCTGCTCGAGACCCGCTTTGGTGGAGCCTTCGCCGGTCGGCAAATAGCCGTATTTCATGCCGTAGCTAATCGTCGGCCAGCCGTAGTTTTTACCGGCCTCGACGATGTTTACCTCGTCGCCACCCATTGGACCATGTTCGGTCTCGTAAATGATTTTTGTCTCTTTATCCTGCACGAGACCCTGCGGGTTCCTGACGCCATAGGCGTAAATTGCCGGGTTGAATTTTTCGTTGCCCACAAAAGGATTATCCGGGGGTATAGTGCCGTCGTCCTTGAGACGAACGATTTTCCCATTCAGGGCCTGTGGATCCTGCGCCCGCTTGGCCATCGCTCTATCACCCGTGCTGAAGAACAGGAAACCTTCATCATCGAACAAAATCGCGCCGCCGAAGTTTGATGAATTGCCGGCGTAGGGCAGAGCCAGAAAGATCTCTTCCACATCCTGCAGCTCCGAGCCCACCAGTCTCGCTCTGGCCAGGGCGGTGGTGTAGACATCCTGGTCGGGGGATTTTTTAGCGTAGCTGTAGTAGATCAGCTGGTTGCTCTTGAAGTCCGGGTGTAACGCAACGTCCAGAAGTCCGCGCTGCCCGCCACCTGTTGAAATATCGACCAGCCCGGATATCGACTCCACTTTTTTTGTGCCCAGATCCACTTTCTTGAGTTGGCCGCCAAACTCGGTAATCAGCACTGTGTCGTCATCCAGGAACTCAAACGCCCATGGCCTTTTCAGCTTCCCGATTACGATCTCCAGGTCCGCCTCACGAATGTTCAGTGCTGCCAGCGAGGGGAGATCACCGCAGTAGGGCAGCGGCTGCCCCGGGCGCCGGTCTTTTTTATCAAAGCATTTGGGACCGACCTTGGGTTGCTTGGACGTCCCCCGCTCCTTTTCCTGGGCGACAACGTCCGCTGCCGCCCAGGCTCCCATGCAAATGCAACTGATGACAATCAGAATTACCTTTTTAACCATAGGTCTCTCAGTAAAAATATAGCGCTGCTACCCTAGTCTTCACTAAAGGCGAGGATGTCCCCCGGCTGGCAGTCAAGATGATGGCAGATCGCCGCCAGCGTCTCAAACCTGACCCCCTTGACCTTGCCCCGTTTGAGCAGCGACAGGTTTGCCTCGGTGATACCAATCGCCCGCGCCAGCTCCTTGGAACTGATTTTGCGCTGGGCCATCACCACGTCCAGATTGACGATAATACCCATGACTAGACGAACGCCTTGTTTTCTTCATATATCTGCTGCGCCGCTTTCAGTAGGTGCACAATCAGCAGCAGGACAACCAGCTCCACAAGCGCCCCCGCACTGATCGTCACCTGGAGATCGGCGGCTTCCATGGCCGGCTGCAGCATCGGCAGCAACACGGGCCAGAGGATGCCATAGATAAAAGCGGCGACCTTGAGCCAGACCAGCCAGAGGTAACAGCGCATACTTCCCTCGGTAAAGAAATGGCCCTGCTGGTACTGGTGAAACAACCGTTGCAGCCAGTAAATACCCAACGCGAGCAGCACGATGACAGGGACTGACAGGGCCAGCATGAGTTGCGGGCTGATAGCGCCAGTCCTGCGCAGTTCATTGAGCTGACCATCCCCGAGGCTGACCAGTTCCTGGTCCGGCACCAGCAGCATCAGCGCAAACGCGCCGCCCAGCGCCAACGCGCCGATCAGCACCAGATAACGAAGCACCCCACTGATCCGCTGAATCCGTTCCAGTTCTTTCATTGATCAACTACCCGCTGCTCGTTCAGGAAGCGGTTATTCTAGATTGATAAAGAATATCTGTCAAAAGATATATATTTATTGTTTTACAATAATTTATTATTTGTATAGAGTAATTGGCGTCAACCGAATTCACCCCGTTGGAGGACTCCATATGAACCACAGAATATCCCGCAGCAGCGCATTATCGTTCACGTCATCACTGCCCAGGAGAGTGATGGCATCCCTTTCAGGCAAGCTGCGAGGGTGCAGACCCGGACCGCTCCCGGGTATCGGTATGGTTATGGCGATGACGCTGTACCTGAGCGGTTGTCAGTTGGTCGAGATGGCCCGTTTCAGTTACGCCAACACAAAGGCCAGCCATCAGTGGGCGAACGATCAATTGAGCACCACGATTCCCTTCACGCTGGTTGACGACCACATCATCCTGCCGGTCCGGGTTAACGGCAGTGAACCGCTGAACTTCGTACTCGACAGCGGCGCGGGGGCAATGGCCATCATCGACAGTCGCGCCAGCCGCGCCCTGCAGCTGCAAATGGGCGGCGAAGTTCCCGTCTCCGGTGCCGGGGAAGGGCCTGACCCTATCGCCCACATCGTAAGCGATACCGGGTTCTCTGCGGGGGACCTGAGTCTGCAGGGCCTGTCCGTCATCTATCTCCCACTGGATGCCATACCGTTCTTCGATGATCTCGATGATGTCTACTTTGACGGTGTGATCGGCGCGCCCTTCTTCTCACGGTTTATTGTCAATATAGATTACGACCGCCAGCTGGTGACCTTTACCGAACCGTCGGCGGCAGCGGAGCGCCTGGGAAATCTCGGGGACAGCTGGCAGGAAGCCCCCCTGCAGATCGAATCCGGCGTACCCTACATGACAGCCCGGGTGGACCCCGGCGAGGGTGTGCCAGTCGAGGTGAAGTTACTGGTAGATACCGGATTCCGGGGTGAACTTTCGCTGACACCCGCAACCCACGACGGCTTGAGCGAGCCGCTGGAATACTTCCCCAGCGTTAACCAGGGACTTTCGGGTGACGTGCTCAGCCGGGTGGCCATGTCCGAATCACTCGAGCTGTCGGGCTACCGGATAGACGGCCTGCCAGTGCGCTACGCCATGGCAGGCGGCGAGAGCGAAAGTGGCAGTAACGGCATCCTGGGAAATGCCGTGCTGCAAAAATTCAACCTGGTGTTCGATTACCCGAACCAGCGCCTGTACCTGACCCCCAGCCGGAAATTTGATGTACCCGTGCAGGTGGACAGAAGCGGTCTGCAGATAAGGCCCCATGTGGCGGGAGGTATTGTGAAACGCATCGCTCCCGGCAGCAGCGGCCAGGCCAGCTCAATACAGACCGGGGACATCATTACCAGCTTCGATAACAGGCCTGTCAGCTACCAGAGCATCGCGGACTTGAAGCGCGCACTCGGCTCCGGGCGCGACAGTGTGCATCTGTGCTGGCGCTCCGGTAATGAGCACCACTGCGAAGACCTCGCCCTGGCGTCCCGCTTCGAGAAGCACTAGCGACCCCGCGGAAGTAGATGCCGCCACACATCGGAGGTTGCCGGTACTGATAATCCCTGCGGCAGGAATGCACCCGGCGATCTCATCATGCCGAGGCAACTTGCCGCTTTTCGATAATGCGGGCGGAAATAACAGCAGACAGGGTGCATGCCGCCGTCGCCCGAATTTAACGGACCAGCGGGATTGTGCCGTCTCGGCGTTGGTATATTATGCAGCTTACGACGCCGAACCGGAGGCCCACCATTGAATATACAGAAATGTATTTATCTACTGGCCCTGTCATCAATCCTGGTGGCCTGCGCTACCACCCAGATCAACCTCCCCTCGGTGACCACATCGGGACAGGGCGAAAGCCTGCCCGGCAAAGTAGTCTGGCACGATTTACTCAGCGACCACCCGGGCGAAACCCGCGCTTTCTACTCCGAGCTTTTCGGCTGGGAGTTCAAGTCGCTGGATGCCGTAGGCGGCAACTACGAGATCATCAGCCACGAGGGCAAAGCGATCGGGGGCATGGTCGACCAGACGCGCCTGCCGACTACTGCGGACATCTCACAGTGGGTGGTGATTCTTGCCGTTGCCGACGTCACCGCCGCAACCGACGCGGTGGTTAGCGCGGGTGGCACGGTATTTACTCCACCCACCTCACTGGGATCACGCGGCGAAATCGCCGTGGTGGCAGACCCCCAGGGTGCGATAGTGGCGCTGCTCCAGACCGGTGGGGACGACCCGGCGGATGACGCGGCAGGGGTGGCAAACGGCGACTTTCTGTGGAATGAACTCTGGGCCGCAAATGTAGATACCGCGACTGAGTTCTACCAGAACATTGCGCCCTATACCCTGGAAAAACTCACTTTCAACGCGGCCGGCAGCAATATTCCGTATCGGGTACTGTCATCACAGGGACGCGCACGGGTGGGCATCCGTTCCAACCCGGTGCCGGATTCGTCGCCGAGATGGCAAAGCTACCTGCGGGTCGATAGCCTCGGCGCCATGGAAGCGATCCTTTCGAGGGTGCCCGAGCTGGGAGGTTCAGTGCTGATGATCGCGACCGAGCGCCCGGAGGGGGGCTATGTCTCAGTGATCGAGGACCCTTCCGGTGCGGTGGTGGCACTGCAGACCTGGCCGATGGGTTCCGCCCACCGCAACATTGCCGAGAAAGGGGGACGCTAGTATGTACCGGCTCTACAGAATAGTACGGGTGGTCCTGCTGGCGGCGCTGGTTGGCAGCCTGTCGGGCTGCAACGACCCACATATCTATGGCAGCATCGGCATCTCCAGTGGTTATGGCGGCGGCTACCATCACGGCGGCTGGAATTCCGGCATCAGCACCAGCATTTCCGTCGGCGGACGTATTCACTGATCCGCCGCCGGAATCTGGCGACCCCAGCCCCAGCCCCAGCCCATCGACCCTCAAACAATAGCTGCCTCGCCCGGAAACCCGGTGAACATCAGGCCTTTCGCGGCACAGCAGTCGATCCCAAATCCGGCAAGATCGCTCTGGCAACGATGTGGCGCCGGCAACTGATAGAACTGGCCCCTCATTCCGGCTTTTAGTCTCGCGTCATTCGGCGTAAATTGACCCGACAGAGTCCATCATGACTGCCACCTGCCCGGACTTTGACTGCGGCTTGTGACTTGAACCACGGGGTAAAGTAATGACGCTCAAGCGAACGAAATGGCCAGCTGGTGAGCTACTGGAACTGGAACACGACTCACGCATCCTGCGGGACAATCCCCTGGGCGACCCCCATATCCGCAAGCTGCATGTCTGGCTGCCGCCCCAGTACAGAGGCAGCAAAAAACGGTTCCCCGTCATGTACGACCTGGTCGGTTACACCGGCTCGGGGCTGTCCCATACCGCCTGGAAGAATTTCGAGGAAAACGTCCCGGAGCGGGCGGCGCGGCTGGTGCACGAACGCAAACTGGCACCGACCATCCTGGTGTTTCCGGACTGTTTTACCGCACTGGGCGGCAACCAGTACATCAACTCGAGCGCGATCGGCAATTACGCGGACTACCTGACCCGTGAAATCATTCCCTTCGTCGACGGCGAGCTGCGCACCCTCGCGAGCCGGGAGTCCCGGGCCTGTTTCGGCAAATCCTCCGGGGGCTACGGCGCTATCGTCCACGGCATGAAATACCCGCAGCACTGGGGTGCGGTGGCGGACCACTCCGGGGATGCCTATTTCGATTTCGTGTACCGGTCGGACTGGCCCAACACCCTCAATGAGCTGGCCAAATACCGGCGGCCCCCGCGCAGGGAGGGGGCCGTTGATGTTGCAAAGTCGACGCAACAGCTCAAGCCGGGCCTGGATGACGGAAGAGTAAAGCGCTTTCTCGAGGCGTTCTGGGCCAGGTCAAAACCCTCGGGCACCGAGATCACCTGCCTGATGAACCTGGCCATGGCCGCGAGCTACGACCCCGCCCCCTCGGCGCCCAACGGCTTCAGGCTGCCATTCAACCTGGAGACGGGCGAGCTGATTCCGGCCCGCTGGAAGCGCTGGCTGGCGCACGATCCGATCCATATGGCCAGGAAATACCAGGCCAACCTGAAGACCCTGCGCGGCATCTTCATCGACTGCGGCTGGCGGGACCAGTACCACATCCACTACGGCTCCCGCATTCTCTCGCGGGAACTGGCGAAACTGGGCGTCAAACACGTCTACGAGGAGTTTGACGACAACCACTCAGGCATCGACTATCGCATGGAGCGCAGCCTGCCCTTCCTCAGCCGGGCGCTGAAAAAGTCCTGATTACAGCGGGCCACCCGTCTGTGGCTGGTCGTCGATCTCGGCGGCCAGCAGCGCCAGCCCCTCGAACACCAGCTCCGGCAGGAATTCGCCACCGCGATCCAGCAGGCCCATCAGGGTCTTCCCCCAGCCGCCACAAAACAGCAGCCGGGAAGGGGTAACACCCGCCCGGTCCATGGCCAGCGCCAGGGCCCCGGCCTGGGCCAGGGCGATACCGTGGCGCACTGCCTCCGCCGTGGACGATCCCGGGGCCAGGGTGTAGTCGACATCTTCGGCAAAGCGCACGCGCTCGGTGTCCAGCAGCAGGGCGCGCTCCATCAGTGTGGGGCCCGGGATGATGTAGCCTCCCTCGTGCCGGCCGTCATCGTCCAGCAGATCGATGGTCAGGGCGGAGCCGGCGTCTATCACGCACACCCGGCCCTGCACCCGTTGCCAGGCGGCCAGCATGGCGAGCCAGCGGTCTACCCCCATGCGCGCGGGGTCCGCGTAACTGTTGCGCACCTTACCGCAGCGCGCCGTGCTGCGGGCGAACCAGGGCTGCACACCCCAGCGCTCCAGACACATCTGCGCCAGGGCGGCCTCCGCCTCCGGCCCCGCCACGCTGGCCACCCAGACCTGTTGCGGCCGCCGGGTGCAATCGAGCATGGCAGCCCTGGCGGCATCATCCCCGGGGCGATAGACGCCCCGGCTCGTCACCTGTCCCTCCTCCAGCAGGCGCCACTTGGTGCCGCTGTTGCCCACATCCAGTTGCAGGCAGGTCCCGGCCGGTTTCAACGGGCGGCCCTCAGGGAAATCTCCCCGCCGAATATCGACTGCACCCCCGCGGCGGCGGTTTCCAGCTGCAGCGCGCCGCGGGCGTCAACGCCCCTGGCAATGCCGGTCATATCCAGCGCGCCGGTATGCAATACCACCGGCTGGCCGGCGAAGGCGTCCAGCGCCAGCCATTCCTCGCGCCAGGGGCCGAAGCCGGCCTGCTCGAAATCGGCCAGCAGCGGTAACAACTGGTTCAGCAGGGCTGCCAGCAGCTCATTGCGCCCCGGTCGCCTGCCGGCGCTGATGGTCTCGAGGTCCGTCCAGGCCTGGTCTATGTCCGCGGCCGTTGCACCGGGCATGGCGACATTCAGGCCCACGCCCACTATGACCTGGCAGGTGCCGGCGGCATCCCCGGTCATTTCGAGCAGCACGCCCCCGAGTTTGGCGCCCCGGAAAATAACGTCGTTGGGCCACTTGAGCTGCACCGGCGGCAACCCGCAGGACGCCAGCGCCCTGGCGACCGCCACACCCACTGCGAGGCTCAGGCCCTCCAGCGCGGCAGCCCCCTGGTGGTACTCCCAGACCAGGGACAGGTAGAGGTTGCGGGCAAAGGGACTGACCCAGGTACGCCCCCGGCGACCCCGCCCGGCGGTCTGTTGCTCGGCGCTGCAGACCAGCCCCGGGCCGGCGCCCTGCTCGGCCCGGCGCATGGCCTCGGCGTTGGTGGAGTCAATGGTTTCGAACAGGGCCAGCCGGGAGAGCAGGCCCGCGGCCCGTGGCTCCAGCGCCGCCTGCACCCGGGTGGCATCGAGCAGGTCGATACCACCCGGGAATCCGATACCCCCTGCCCCGGACCGACTCGATCTGCAGCCCCAGCTCCGACAGCGCGTTCAGTTGCTTCCACACGGCGGTGCGGCTCACTCCCAGGGCATCGGCCAGGGTCTGGCCCGAGCAGTACTCGCCACTGGCCAGCAGTGGCAGGAGGATGGTTTTGGGCATGGAGGTCGGGTCTCGTTGCGATTCGAGGCGAGATAATAGCAAATTAACGGTTCGCGGAGTTTTCACACTTTAGCATTGTTGACAATCATTCTCATTAGCATTAGTGTTTGGCTTCACCTGAACAACATCGCCGGGAGTGCCACGCAAAACCATGTACGTCTGCCTCTGTAAAGGTATCACCGACACCCAGATTCGCGCCGCCGTCCAGGAGGGCGCCAGCTCAATGCGCGAGTTGCGCAACACGCTTGGGGTAGCCAGCCAGTGTGGCAAGTGCGGCATCCTGGCCCGGGATATCGTGCGCGATTCCATCGGCGGGCTGGCGGAGACGAACCAGCAGCTGTTCTACGCGGTCAGCTGAAACCCCCGGCAGCCTCCTTCCCGACCCCAGGGGTCTAGCCAAACAAAACGGGTAAATTTTTTTACATATAAATCAATCGGTTAAACACACTACCCGCTTCCGATCATGTTGACACTCCCGGGCACCGGGTTCATCATTGTGGCTCCGAAACAGGAGGAAGATCAACGTGAAAGGCGACCCCAAAGTAATCGAACACCTCAACACCGTGCTGGGCAACGAGCTGGTTGCGATCAACCAGTACTTCCTGCACGCCCGCATGTACAAGGACTGGGGCCTGGTGGAACTCGCGGACCACGAATACCACGAGTCCATCGACGAGATGAAGCATGCGGACAAGTTGATCGAACGCATCCTGTTCCTCGAGGGACTGCCCAACCTGCAGGACCTGGGCAAGCTCTACATCGGCGAAAATACGAAAGAGATGCTGGAGTGCGACCTGAAACTGGAGCACAAGGCCCACATCGACCTGAAGAATGCCGTCGCCTACTGCGAATCCGTCTCCGACTTTGTCTCCCGGGAGCTGTTCGTGGACATCATGGAATCCGAGGAAGAGCACATCGACTGGCTGGAGACCCAGCTGGGCCTGATCGAGAAGGTCGGCTTGCAGAATTACCTGCAGACCGCCATGCACACGGTAAAACCCGAGTAGTCGAAGGGCCGGCTGCGGCGCGAGGCCCGGTAAATACCGGGCTCAGCCCTGGTCGTAGGAGCCGCGTGCCAGGTTCTCGAAGCGGGTGAACTGGCCGATAAACGCCAGGCGACAGATCCCGATGGGGCCGTTACGCTGTTTGCCGATGATGATTTCCGCCACCCCCTTGTCGGGTGATTCCTCGTTGTAGACCTCGTCCCGGTAAATAAACATGATGACGTCGGCGTCCTGCTCGATGGCGCCGGATTCCCGCAGGTCCGAGTTGACCGGGCGCTTGTTGGGACGCTGCTCCAGGGAGCGGTTCAGCTGCGACAGCGCCACCACGGGACACTGGAACTCCTTGGCGATGGCTTTGAGGCTGCGGGAAATCTCGGAGATTTCCGCGGTGCGGCCCTCCGAGGAGCCCGCGATCTGCATCAACTGCAGGTAATCCACCATGATCATGCCGAGCTGGCCGTGCTCCCGGGCCACCCGCCGGGAACGGCTGCGCACCTCCGTCGGCGTGAGGGCCGCGGTGTCATCGATATACAGCGGCACGTCCTTGAGCTTGCTCACCGCCGCACTCAGCTTGGGCCAGTCCTCCTGCTCCAGTTTGCCGTTGCGGATGCGGGTCTGGTCGATACGGCCGATCGAGGACAGCATCCGGATGATCAGCGAGTCCGCCGGCATCTCCATACTGAATACCAGGATGGGTCGCTCCTGCCCCAGGATCGCGTGCTCCACCAGGTTCATCGCGAAACTGGTCTTGCCCATGGAGGGTCGGCCCGCCACGATCACCAGGTCGGACGGCTGCAGGCCGGAGGTCATGCCGTCCAGGTCCTTGAAGCCGGTACTCAGGCCGGTAATGTCGCCGCCGGAATTGAACAACTCCTCGATCCGCCCCAGCGCCGCCTGCAGCAGCGGGTTGACCCCCTGGGGGCCGCCTGCCTTGGGACCCTGCTCCGAGATCTGCATGATGCGGCGTTCCGCCTCGTCGATCAGTTCGTCCGAGGTGCGCCCCTCCGGGCTGAAACCGCTCTCGGCGATGTCCTGGGCCGCCTCGATCAGCTTGCGCAGGCTGGCCCGCTCGCTCACCACCTGGGCATAGGCCCGGATATTGGAGGCACTGGGGGTGTTCTGGGCGAGTTCCGCCAGATAGGGCAGACCGCCGGCGGAGGCAAGCTCGCCGCGGGCTTCCAGCTTGTCCGCAACCGTAATCACATCGACCGGTTCCGAGGCCTCCGCAAGCTTGGCGATCTGGCGGAAAATCAGGCGGTGGTCGGGTCGGTAGAAGTCGCTGTCGACCACCGCCTCGGACACGGCGTCCCAGGCGTCCGCCGACAACAGCAGGCCGCCGAGAACGGATTGCTCCGCCTCGATGGAATGGGGCTGCATTTTGATCCGCGCTATGTCGCCGTCGGCGCGCAAGGGCAGCTCTGCCAGATTGTGGGGGCTATCGGTATCGGCCATTGTCATTGCGATGCGTTATTCGAGCTGCACAGAGTAACCAAATTAACCATGGGGTGCAGTAGCCGGGGGTGAAAATCTCCAGACAAAAAAATACACCGGTCGCCGGGGGCGACTGGTGTACCGATGATTTCAAGTGCGCCCACCCGGGGGGTGAGCCGGACATCATTACTCGGGGATGACCGCGATGGCGACAGCGGCAAACACATCGCCGTGCACCTGGATGGCGATTTCGTACTCGCCCAGGTCACGCAGGGCCCCCTCGGGCAGGCGGACCTCGGATTTGTCCACCTCGCAGCCGGCGGCGGTGATCGCCTCGGCGATATCACGGGTGCCGACGGAGCCAAACAGCTTGCCTTCCTCGCCCGCGTTGGCGGCGATGGAGATCAGCCCCAGGGCGTTGATTGCCTCGGCCCGTGTCTCGGCCGCGGCCAGGGTTGCGGCGGCAGCCGCTTCCAGCTCGGCACGGCGCGCTTCAAATTCAGCGATGTTGATCGCAGTGGCAGGTACCGCCTTGCCCTGCGGGACCAGGTAGTTGCGGCCAAAGCCGGCCTTCACGTTTACCTTGTCACCCAGTGCTCCCAGGTTGCTGATATTCTCCAGCAAAATGACTTCCATCTTACTTTCCTCTGTTCGGGGAGTTGCCTCCCGCGGCTTCAAAATTAACGATCTTCGTCGGTTTCGCGCTCACTGACGTCAGTACCGGGCTTCGGCGTCCAGCGCTGGCGAAAATTAAACCAGCTGTCGGCCACCGCCGCGAACACCAACAATAGCTTCACCGGGTCAAACAGCAGCCAGGCCAGGTAGAACCCGATCAACCATCCTGTTCCCTGCCCCCGCCACTTGACGCGGGCGTGCACCAGCGCAAACCCGGCCAGTGCAAGCGGCACCACACATATCATTGCCCAGGTGCGGTACTGGGGCCCCATGCCTGCCAGCGCTATCGCTCCCAGTGCCAGGCCCGCGGTTATCATCGGCGGGTAATACAGGGCCCGAAATTCCTGCCCGAACCCGCCCGGGTTATACAGCGCCGCCTGCCAGTACCGCGCCAGCAGCAGGCACAATACCGAGCTGACTGCGGTACCCGCTCCCAGCATGCCGGCTACCTGCCGGGCGTCGGGCCTGGCCAGCACCACCTGGGTACCACCCTGGGACAACTGCTGCTCCATGGTGGCCAGAAATTCGCCAAACACCGTCACTATCTGGTCGAGGTAGTCCCCGCCGAATGCGGCGATACCCAGACCGGTGACGACGCCTACCGGCACACAGGCCAGCACCGCCAACGGCAGGTTTACGCTCTGCCGCAGCACCACTGCGAGGACTGTGGTCCCGAGCAGCAGGGTCAGGGGCCCGCTGTCGCCGTAGGCATACAGCAGGGCTCCGGCGGGCAGCACTGCCCAGGCCAGCAGCCATGCGCCCTGCCCCACCCCCTTGCGGAGGGTAACCAGCGCCAGCACCGCTGCGCTGATCCAGCAAAATAACAGGCTTCCGGCGCCGGCCACCGTGACCATCAGCGCCTGGAAGCGACCGCGCATGACAAACGACGCCAGACCTTTCACGTCAAACCTCGCCGGGCCCGGTCAGGCCGAAGTGCCGCGCGAATCAATGGATTCCTACTGGTGTGAATCCGTGTAGGGCAACAGGGCCAGGAAGCGCGCACGCTTGATCGCAGTGCCGAGCTGGCGCTGGTACTTGGCCTTGGTGCCGGTAATGCGGCTGGGAACAATCTTGCCGGTCTCGGAGACGTAGGCTTTCAGTGTTTCCAGATCCTTGTAGTCGATTTCCTTGGTGCCTTCGGCAGTAAACCGACAAAACTTACGGCGACGAAAAAAACGTGCCATGGTGATTCTCCTTTAAACCTTGATATTCGTTACCGACAGACGCAGCAGGACTTACTCGTCAGTTGCATCGTCGTCGTCGTTGTCTTCATCGGCATCGTCGTCGCTTGATTTCTCGACGACGGCCTGGCGCTCTTCGTAGCGGGTCTTGCGCTCACGGCTTTCCTTCTCGGCCTTCATGATGAAGGACTCCTCGATAACAGGCTCGTCGCGACGGATCACCAGATTGCGGATGACGGCATCGTTGTAACGGAAGGTGGTGGTCAGCTCCTCCATGGCGTCGTTGGACGCCTCAACATTCATCAGCACGTAGTGCGCCTTGTGAATCTTGTTGATCGGGTAGGCCAGCTGGCGGCGGCCCCAATCTTCCAGACGGTGCACCTTGCCCCCGTCTTTCTGGATGGCTGTGGAGTAGCGCTCGATCATGCCGGGCACTTGTTCGGATTGGTCCGGATGGACCATGAATACGATTTCGTAATGTCGCATACAAAAGCTCCTTACGGGTTAATGCTACCCAACCAGGTGGTGTAGCAAGGAGGATCGGCCGCACTGGACAGCCGGGCAAATTTTGAAGAGCGCGGAGTTTACAGACTTTACCGGTGGCCCGCAAGCCTCTGCCGCACCGCCTCGAACAGACAGATTCCGGTGGCCACCGACACATTGAGGCTGCTCACCGAACCGGCCATTGGCAGGCGAACCAGGTAGTCGCACTGCTCCCGGGTAAGGCGCCGCAGACCGCTGCCCTCAGCCCCCATGACCAGCGCCATGGAGAGAGTCAAGTCATTGTCATAAATGGACTTTTCCGCCTCACCCGCGGCCCCGAACAACCACACACCGCGGGCCTTGAGGGCCTGCAGGGTACGGGAGAGGTTGGTGACCCGGACGAAGGGCACGACTTCCGCCGCGCCACAGGCCACCTTGCGACTGGTGGCGTTGAGGTCCGCCGATTTGTCCCTGGGCACCACCACCGCGTCCACCCCGGCGGCATCGGCGCTGCGCAGGCAGGCTCCCAGGTTGTGGGGGTCGGTGACGCCGTCCAGCACCAGGATCAGCACAGGCCCGTCCTTTTCGTCCACGGCACGCAGCAGATCCGCTTCCTCCCACAGGTTGGGCTGGGCGATATCCCCATGAAGACCCGGATCCAGGGTTTCGGCGACGATGCCCTGGTGGCGCCCCTTTACCATCTCGTCGAGAACACGGCGGGACTCCCGCGCCACCGGGACGCCCTGGTTCCGGGCCAGTTCCAGCAGGGAGCCGATACGCTTGTCCTCGCGGCCTGACTGGGCCCACAGGCGCTGCACCGACTTGGGATTCTGGCGCAGGAGACTGTCCACGGCATGTATGCCGTAAATGTAGTGCATGCCCGGTGGGCCTAACGACGTCGGCGCAAGCCGGTTTTACCCTTGGACTTGCGCCCGGAGCCGGCGGGCTTTGCACCGCCGGCCGACGTTTCGCCCCCGGTTTTCCTGGCCGTGCTCTTCCTGCCCGAGCTGCCCGCGCCCCCTTTGCTCGCGGCTGCGGAGCCCTTTTTTGCAGTACTCCTGCCCGCACCGCCCTTGCCACCGGGGGACTTGCCCGAGCCGCCGGACTTTCCGCGCCCGGAGCCGGAACCGCCCTTGCCCGCCGTTCTGGCTTTACCGCTCTTGCCGCCGGCGGACTTGCGCGGTGGCTGGCTGTCGATCAGTTCCAGGTCAATTTTCTTGTCGTCCAGGTCTACCCTGGCGACCTGCACCCGCACCCGGCCACCCAGCTGGAAGCTGCGGCCGCTGCGCTCACCCAACAGCCGCTGGTGGGAGGCGTCGAAATTGTAGTAATCCCCCGGCAGGGCGGTGATATGCACCAGCCCTTCTATATAGAGGTCCTCCAGCTCCACGAACAGGCCGAAACTGGTCACGGCGCTCACCACGCCATTGAACTCGTCTCCCACATGGTCCTGCAGGTACTCGCACTTGAGCCACGCCTGCACATCGCGGGTGGCGTCGTCGGCCCGCCGCTCTGCCATCGAGCAGTGCTCGCCATAGGTGACGATGGCTTGCATGTCATAGGGGAAGATACTCGCCATGGGGATCGGTTTCGCACCCCGCACCCGCTGCACGCCCTGCCCCTTCTTCTGGGCCCGGATCACCCGGCGAATACCCCGGTGCACCAGGAGGTCGGGGTAGCGCCGGATCGGGGAAGTGAAATGGGCATAAGCCGGATAGTGCAAGCCGAAGTGCCCGAGATTATCCGCCTGGTAAACCGCCTGGCGCAGCGAGCGCAACAGCATGGTCTGTATCACATGGGCGTCCTCGCGATCCTCGATCTGCGACAGCAATCGCTGGTAGTGCAGCGGCGTGGGCTTGGCCCCGCCACCCAGGTCCAGGCCCAGCTCGCCGAGAAAGCCGCGCAGGTTCTCCAGTTTTTCTTCCGTGGGCCCCTCATGCACCCGGTACAGCATGGGCACCCCGTTGACCTCGAAGAAATCCGCGGCTGCGACATTGGCCGACAGCATGCACTCCTCGATCAGCTTGTGGGCGTCGTTGCGCACCACCGGCACGATGGATTCGATCTTGCGCTCTTCATTGAAGATGATGCGGGTTTCCACCGTTTCGAAATCGATTGCCCCCCGCTTGTCGCGGGCCGCCCGCAGCACCTTGTAGAGGGCGTGCAAACGCTGCAGGTCGGGCACCCTGCGCTTGTCGACATCCGGCTGTGAACCCTTTTCCAGCACTTCGCCCACCTGGGTGTAGGTCAGCCGGGCGTGGGAGTGGATAACAGCCTCGTAGAACGTGTACTTGGTCAGCTTGCCTGCCCTGCTGAGTTCCATCTCGCAAACCATCGCCAGCCTGTCCACCGCCGGCTTGAGGGAACACAGGCCGTTGGACAGGGCCTCGGGCAGCATGGGCACTACTTTTTCCGGGAAGTAGACCGAGGTGGCCCGGTGAGCCGCCTCGTCGTCCAGGGCGGAGCCTGGGCGCACGTAATGGGACACATCGGCAATGGCTACCCACAGGCGCCAGCCACCCAGGGTGCGCTTCTCACAGTAAACCGCGTCGTCAAAGTCCCGCGCGTCCTCGCCGTCAATCGTGACGAAGGGCAGCTTGCGCAGATCGACCCGCTTTTTCTTGTCCTCTTCCAGCGGCTCGGCCTCCAGCCGGCCCGCCTCGTCCACCACTGCCTCGGGCCACTCCCAGGGAATACCGTGGGAGCGAATCGCCACATCGATCTCCAGGCCCGGGTCCATGTGATCGCCGAGAATCTCCGAGATCCGGCCCTTGGCGCCAAACTGGCGGGTGGGGAAATCGGTGATATCCGCGGTCACGATCTGGCCCGAGACCGCCTTGCCCTTCTCCTTCGGCGGAATGAGTATCTGTTGGGTGATGCGGCTGTTCTCGGGGATCACGTAACCGATCCCGCTCTCCTCCTGGTAGCGGCCGACGATACTCTGGTGTGCCCGCACCAGCACCTCCACCACCTTGCCCTCCTGGCGGCCCCGGCGATCTACCCCGGTGACGCGCACCAGCACCTCGTCACCGTCGAACACAAAGTTCATCTGGCGCGCGCTGAGGTAGACGTCCTCGCCCCCGCCGGCCAACGGAACGGCAAAACCATAGCCGTCGCGATGGCCCTGGACCCGGCAGTGGAGCAGGTTCATCTTGTCGACCAGGCCGTAGGACCCGCGCCGGTTGACCATCAGCTGGCCGTCCCGCTCCATCGCCCGCAGGCGCTTGCGCAGCGCATCCAGATCCTCGGGTTCATGCAGGGAAAGCCGCGTGGCAATGCCCTCCTGGTCCAGGGGGCTCTCTGCCTCGTGAAGCAGGTCCAGTATCACTTCCCTGCTGGGAATGGGGTTGTCGTAACGGGCCGCCTCGCGGGCAGCGTGGGGATCGGCAATCTTGCCTTTTTTGGCCATAGTTTGGGGTTCTTCCGTGAGAGAATTCAATGATGTTTGAAAGCTGTGTGCCCAAGTATACGCGAGGATTGACAAAGCCGTGTGAGAAAAGTAAAGTGCGCGCCCTCGGTGGGTGCTGTGGCATTACCCAACAGGTCACGCAGTAACGCCAACCACCGATTTGTATTGCCCAGGTGGTGTTGTGGTAGACACTGGACGCAGTCCAGCCGAACGCAGCAGGGCATAAAGTACAATATCCGCCGATAGTATTGCCCAGGTGGTGTTGTGGTAGACACTGGACGCAGTCCAGCCGAACGCAGCAGGGCATAAAGTACAATATCCGCCGATAGTATTGCCCAGGTGGTGTTGTGGTAGACACTGGACGCAGTCCAGCCGAACGCAGCAGGGCATACAGTAACAATATCCGCCGATAGTATTGCCCAGGTGGTGAAATTGGTAGACACGCTAGCTTCAGGTGCTAGTGCTCGAAAGGGCGTGGAGGTTCAAGTCCTCTCCTGGGCACCAATGATTCAGAGGCCGAGCCAAGTGCTCGGCTTTTTTATTTCCGGGCCCGATGCACCGTCGGGGCGACACCACCGGGAACTTCCGCTAAGCGCTGACATCCAACCCTGAAACCAATAACAGGCGGCCTTGTGTATGCAGAAACCACTCGTTTCACCACCGATCACCATGCTCACATTACCTGCCCTGCTACTGCTGGTCGTTACCGGGATGCCCTTGCTGGCTGAAGCCCCGCCGCCCGCGACAACGCACGACATCTACAACCCGGCCCGCACGGCCCTGGTGAATGCCCAGCGCCAACTGGCGGAATCCAGTCGGCAGCAGCAGGAACTCCTGGACCGCCTCCAGCGGGTTTACGCCGAGCTGGACAGCTCCCTGGCCCTGCTGGCAAGCGCCGGGCAGCTCGACCCAACCATGCAGGCCCCGATCGAGAGCATCCGCACGCGGCTGGCAGCTCTCAGAGAGCAGCCCTCCGACTGCCCGATGGTCAACACCTCGTCGCTGGACGTCTACACCCAGTTGCTGGATGAGCTGCAGGGGCTGATCGAGCACTACTGAAGGCGCGGCAGGACTCTGCGGGGCCGGGGGGCCTGTCCAGCTTTATCAGCCATTCGTTCGGCCAAAACAACAGGTGCCCGGGAATTTATACTCGAATCGATAGTCACATAGTTCATGCATAGACGAACCGTATTATCAGCTCTCCTCGCCCTGCCGGCAGCGGCAGCCTCAACTCACCTGTTCGCCGCCCGGCGCACCGGGGCCGACATCGAGGCCATGCGCGCCCGCTGGCGGGAGTTTGTCCCGGCAGGGTTCAGCCCCCCGGAAGCCGGCAGCGAGCTGAAACTGGACGACAAGCAGTGGCGCGCCCGGCTCACCGACGCCCAGTTCCATGTGCTGCGCGACGACGGTACCGAGCGGGCCTTCAGCAGTCCGCTGAATGATGAAAAACGCCCCGGTATTTTTACCTGCGCCGGCTGTGAACTGCCCCTGTTCACCACCGAGATGAAATACGACAGCGGTACCGGGTGGCCGAGTTTCTTTACCACCATCCCCGGGTCTGTAAAGACCAGGCGCGATTACAAGTACGGCTGGACCCGCATCGAGTATCATTGCGCGCGCTGCGGTGGCCACCAGGGCCATGTTTTCGACGATGGTCCGCCGCCGACCCGTGAGCGCTGGTGTAACAATGGGGTTGCCCTGCAGTTCATGCCGGCATCCTGACAGCGTATCCCTCCCCGCCGGTTCGGTCCGCCGAGACGTCAGGGCTCCGGCAACGCAAGATTCACTGACCAGCGGCGCGATTTCCGCGTTACAATCAGCTGCAACCCTTGCAGTGAACCTCGGCTCTCGCGGAGATACCCATGGCGAATGCCTCTGACATCACCACCCAGCTGGAAACCACGGTGCAGGAAGTGACCGCGAGCATCGTCGCGTCCCTGCCCAGCATCGCCGCGGCCCTGCTGCTGTTGCTGGTGGGCATCTTTGCCGCCCGCCTGGTCCGCAGCCTGACCCTCAAGTTGCTGCACCTGCTGAACCGGTTCCTGGAGCAGGTACTGTCCGGGCGCACGCGGGCGGTCGTGTTTTTTTCCGCGAACATAACCCGACTGGTCGCCAGCATTCTGTACTGGATCATTCTCTTCATCTTCATCACTGCTGCCCTCGATACCGCTGGCCTCACCGGCGTCTCGGCCTGGCTGGAACGGATCGTGGATTTCCTGCCGGGGATTGTGACCGGCGGCCTGATCATTTTGCTGGGTTATATCCTGGCGGGGCTGGTACGGGATGTCACCCTGGCCGCGGCGCATTCCGCCGAGTTTAGCGAGGCCGTGGTGATCAGCCGCCTGGCCCAGGCCATTACCCTGGTCACCGCGTTGATTATCGGTCTTCAGCAGATTGGCATCGACGTCTCATTCCTCACCACCATCCTGGGCATATCCAGCGCGGCGCTGCTGTTCGGTTTCGCCCTGGCTTTCGGCCTGGGTGCGCGCACCCTGGTAAGCAACCTGATTGCCGCGCACCACCTCAGGGATATCCTGGAACCCGGCCAGACCATCCGGATCAGGGACTGGGAGGGCACCGTGCTGGAAGTCTCCCCCACCGCGGTGATCCTGGACACGGAGCAGGGGCGCACCACCATCCCCGCAAAGCTGTACCAGGAAGAAGCAGTAGTCACGCTGCTGGCGGACAACAGCCGTGAGTGAGCCGAACCTGCTCAGCCTGGTCTTCCTGGAAAAGAGACCACGGGCCGCCGCCGCACTGTTGCAGGACTTCACCCCCGAGGACTGCGCCGAGTTCCTCCAGGACATCCCGCTGGAAGTACTGGTACCGGTTATCGACGGCATGGCGAGCTGGCCCGCCGCCCGCACCCTGTCGCTGATGCCGGTGGATGTCACCGCGGACGTGCTGCGGGACCTGCCGGATGCAGAATCGGAGACCCTGTTGCGCCTGATGGACGCCGAACAGCGCAACGCAGTGATGGCGCATATGCCCGCGGCCACCGCCCAGGGTTTTGCCAATAAACTGGCTTACCCCATCAGCACGGTGGGTGCGTGGATGGATATCGCGGTGCCGCGCTTCACGCTGGACAGCTCGGTTGACCACTGTCTCGACCTGGTGAAACGCCAGCAGACCCATCTCGGCGGTATCGTACTGGTGGTGGACGAGGACCGGCGCCTGGTGGGACTGGCGGAGGTCGAGAAATTACTGACCAACGACGGCAACGCCCGACTGGCCGATCTGCTCAATACCCGGCTGCAGCCGTTGTCGGCCAGGGCGACTCTGTGGGAAGTGGAGCAGCACGAAGGCTGGACGCTGTTTCCCTCACTACCGGTGGTGGACCGCAACAACACCCTGCTGGGGGCCCTCACCCACAGTGCCCTGCGTGCCGGCACATCCAGGTCTGCCGACCAGACCGATAACCAGTTGCGTTTTTCCATCATGACACACATGGGCGAGGCCCTGGTGGTCGTACTGGGTGGGCTGCTGGCAACGCTGGCCGGCATCAGGCCGCGTTCGGAGCAGCGCTCGCGTCCCAGTCTTGAAGATGGCGTTGAGCGTCCCGCCGGGGTTCGCCATGAAACCTGAAACAACCGAACTGGCCACCACACTCAACCGATTTTTTCTGCTCAATTACCCGGCAGAGGCGGCTCGCCAGATCGAGTCCTTCTCGGTGGCGGATATCCTGCCCTCCCTGCGCGAGCAGCCGGCGGAAGTGCTGATACCGGTATGGAGCAAGCTGGTTCCGCTGGTAGCGGCCACCCTTACCCGGCAATTGCCCGAACCCCTGGCGCAACAACTGATCAGCGAGATACCCCCGGGGGACGCGGTCCGGATCCTGTTCCAGATGCCCGAAGGGGCGCGCACCAGCTTGCTGGAGAGCCTCAGCCCCGCGGTTCGCAATGAGCTGAGCGAGCTGATGTCCTACCCGGATGACTCGGCCGGGCGCATGATGGACACGCGCATCCCCACCTACCACGCCGACATGCGCGTCAGTGACGCCCTGAACTCCCTGCGCCGGGCCAAGATGAAAACCGCCCGCTCCCTCTACCTGGTGGATATGGAAGGCCGCATCAACGCGCGGGTGTTGCTGCAGGACCTGGCGCTGGCTGACCCCGACAGCCGGCTGGAAGAACTCGCCAAGCCGGTGCGGGCGACGGTGCAGGCAATCGCCAGCCGGGAGGAGGTCCTGGAGACATTCGCCAGGTATATTTTGCTGGATCTCCCGGTGGTGGACATCGACGGGGTGCTGCTGGGGGTCATCATCAACAACAGCCTGGTGCAGGCGGTGCAGGAAGAATCCTCCGCCGACATCCAGACCATGGTGGGCGTAAGCCGCGAGGAGCGGGCCCTGTCCAGCGCCCTGTTCGCGGTCAAGAAACGCATGCCCTGGCTGCAGATCAACCTGCTCACAGCGTTCCTGGCGGCGGCCGTGGTCGGTCTGTTCGAACACACCATCGCCCAGGTCACCGCGCTGGCCATCCTGCTGCCGGTCGTCGCGGGCCAGTCCGGCAACTCCGGCGCCCAGGCCCTGGCGGTCACCATGCGCGGACTCGCCCTGCGCGAAATCACCATCCGCCACTGGTTTACCGTGATGTTCAAGGAGGTGCGGGTGGGCTTCCTCAACGGCCTGGCCATTGCCACCACCTGCGGCGCGGGGGTTTACCTGTGGAGTCACTCCTGGGGCCTGGTGGCGGTCATCTGCCTGTCCATGGTGATGGCGATGGTGGCTGCCGGATTTGCCGGGGCCGTGGTGCCTATCGCCCTGGTTCGCATGGGCCAGGACCCGGCCCAGTCCTCGTCCATCATCCTGACCACGGTGACGGATGTCGCCGGTTTCTTCTCCTTCCTCGGCATCGCCACCCTGATGCTGCGCTTCCTGTAGATACCAACCCGCGGTCAAAGCAGCTAAACTTCTGGCTCCCGCTTTGTAAAAGGTGCCCCGGATGAACCTGAACCAGACGATCACCCTGTCGCCCGATGTGATTTCCCAGGAGGTCTCGGGCGAGACCGTTCTGCTGGACCTCGAGAGCGAGCACTACTTCGGCCTCGACGAGGTAGGCACCCGAATCTGGCAGCTGGCAAAGGAAACCGATGACCTGAACGCGATCTACCAGACCCTGCTGGCGGAGTACGACGTGGCGGAGAACCGCCTGCAGCAGGACCTGGACAACCTGCTGGCTGAGATTTCCAGCCTCGGGCTGATCACCCTGGAGCAACGCGCATGAGCCGCCAGCGTCACTACCGCGCCTGCCACCTGTGCGAGGCGATCTGCGGCCTGGTGATCGAGACCGAAGGCGACCAGGTCATCTCGATCAAGGGCGACAAGGACGACCCGCTCAGCCGCGGTCACATCTGCCCCAAGGCGGTGGCCCTGAAGGACATCCACGAGGACCCGGACCGCCTGCGCCGGCCGCTGAAGCGGGTCGAGGACGACGCGGGCAACTCCAGCTGGGAGGAAATCAGCTGGGAAGAGGCGCTGGATACCACCGCCCGGCGCCTGGTGGAAATCAGCCAGCGCGACGGGATCAATGCCCTTGGCATCTACCTGGGCAACCCCACCGTGCACAATTACGGCATGATGACCCACCAGGGAAACCTGTTCCGCCATCTGCGCACCAACAACCGCTTCTCTGCCACCAGCGTCGACCAGTTGCCCCACCACCTGGCCTCCCTGTGGCTGTTCGGCCACAAGTCGCTGTTTCCCATTCCCGATATCGACCGCACGGACTACTTCCTCATGCTGGGTGCCAACCCCATCGCCTCCAACGGCAGCATCTGGACGGTGCCGGACGTCAAGAAACGGATCAAGGCGCTGCAGGCCCGGGGCGGCAAGCTGGTGGTGATAGACCCGCGCCGTACCGAGACGGCGGAGCTGGCCAGCGAGCACCATTTCATCACCCCCGGCACGGATGCACTGTTCCTGCTGGCACTACTCAATACCATTTTCGCCGAAGACCTGGCCCGGCCCCGGCAACTGGCGGCCTTTACCACCGGCCTGGAGGAAGTCGCACGGGATATCGCCCAGTTCACGCCGGAGTTCGCCGAGCCCCATACCGGCATCTGCGCGGAAGATACCCGGCGTATTGCCCGGGAGCTGGCGCAGGCGGAAGCCGCCATCTGCTACGGCCGCATGGGCGTGTCCACCCAGGCCTATGGCGCCCTTAACCAGTGGCTGATCCAGATTATCAATATCGCCACCGGCAACCTCGACCGTCCCGGCGGCTCCATGTTCACCCTTCCGGCGGTGGACCAGGTGAGCAATATCAGCCCCGGCGGCTTCGGTCGCCACCACAGCAGGGTGCGCGGCCTGCCGGAATTCGACCGTGAACTGCCCGCCTCCGCCATGGCCGAGGAGATCACCACGCCCGGCGAGGGACAGATCCGGGCCCTGTTCACCGGTGCCGGCAATCCGGTGTTGTCCACGCCCAACGGGCGACAACTGGACGACGCCCTGGAGCAGCTCGAGTTCATGGTGTCCCTGGACCCTTACCTGAACGAGACCACCCGCCACGCCCACATCATCCTGCCGCCCTCCTCTCCGCTCGAGCACGATCACTACGACATCGGCTTTCACATCAACGCCATCCGCAACACCGCCCGTTACAACGAACCGGTGTTCACGCCGCCGCCGGGCAGCCTGCACGACTGGGAAATTTTCGGCGAGCTCGGCAACCGGGTGGCAACGCTGCTCGGTCTCGAACCACAACCGGTACAACCGCCCTGGCACATAATCGATGCGGGACTGCAGGGCGGCCCCTACCGGGAACAGGGCCTGAGCCTGGCAAAACTGCGGGAAAATCCGTCGGGTATCGACCTCGGGCCGCTGCAGCCGATGCTGCCCGCGCGCCTGCGCACCCGCGACAGTATGATCCGTTGCAACACCCCGGAACCGCTGGCGGACCTGGAGCGCCTGCACCATGAGTTCAACCAGCCCCACCACGGCCTGCTCAAGCTGATCGGCCGCCGGCACGTGCGCTCCAACAACTCCTGGATGCACAATTATCACCGCCTGGTGAAGGGGAAAAACCGCTGCACCCTGTTGATGCACCCGCACGACATGCTGCCGCGGGATATCGAGGACGGCGCGGAGGTCACCGTCAGCTCCAGGGCGGGCTCCGTGCAGGTGAAGGTGGAGTCCTGCGAGGATGTGATGCGCGGCGTGGTGAGTCTGCCCCATGGCTACGGCCACAATCGCGCCGGGATCCGCATGGGTGTCGCGCGCAAGCATGCCGGGGTAAGCTGCAATGACGTCACGGACGAGTTGGCGCTGGATGCGCTTTCGGGCAATGCGGCGGTGAACGGGGTTCTGGTCAGCGTGGCGCCGGCTTAGTCGCGGCATCGATACACAGAAATAGACCAAAAAAAACAGGGGAGTGAAAGATACATGGCGATATCGACAATAGTATTCTGGCTGGTGCTGTTGGCACTGGTGATCTACGTCATCAGCATCTACAACACGCTGGTTACGCTGAAGAACCGCTATCTCAACGCGTTTTCCCAGATCGAGGTGCAGCTCAAGCGGCGCTACGACCTGATACCGAATCTCGTGGAAACGGCCAAGGCGTACATGGCACACGAGAGGGAGACTCTCGAGGCCGTGACCAATGCCCGCAACGACGCCGCGGCTGCGCTCAAGGCCATGGGCAGCGGCAATGTGGGCGGCGCGGAAATCGCCAAACTGGCCAGTGCTGAAAACGCCCTGCAGGGCGCGCTGGGCAAACTCAACGTGACCATGGAAGCCTACCCCGACCTCAAGGCCAGCGAGAATATGCAGCAACTCGCAGAGGAACTGACCAGCACCGAAAACCGGATCGCCTTCGCCAGGCAGGGCTATAACGACGCGGTGATGGGCTATAACAGCTACCGCCAGAGCTTCCCGCCGGTGTTCTTCGCCGCCAGGTTCGGCCATCCCGCCGACGCCAGTTTGCTCGAATTCGAGGATACGGCCCAGATCCAGATAGCGCCGAAGGTCTCTTTCTAAGCCGGGATTCCAGCCACAGCGATGAACTTCTTCGAGCAGCAGGATATTGCCCGGCGCAATACCCGGCTGCTGGTGCTGATGTTTCTGGCGGCAGTGCTGCTGCTGATTATCCTGACCAACCTCGCCTTCGCCGGCTTCATGTGGTTCAGCCAGGACTACAACATCTACAGCGGCAGCAGCGAGCGATTCGGCGTCTTCCTGGCGAACTTCAGCTGGACCCGTTTTGCCAGCATCGGCCTGGCGGTCGCGGCCACCGTTGCCATGGTGGCCCTGTTGAAGTGGCTGTCACTGTCCAGTGGCGGCAAGGTTGTGGCGGAGAGCATGGGGGGCACCCGGATTCTTCCCGGCACCCTGGACCCGGCGGAACGCCGCTGCCTCAATGTAGTGGAGGAGATAGCGCTGGCGGCTACGATGCCGGTGCCACCCGTTTATGTCATGAACGACGAGCGCGGCATCAACGCCTTTGCCGCGGGCCTGACCCCCGCCGACGCGGTAGTCGCCGTTACCCGCGGGACTATCGATCACCTCAAACGGGATGAGCTGCAGGGCGTGATCGCTCACGAATTCAGCCACATCCTCAATGGCGACATGCGCCTGAACATTCACCTGGCTGCCATGCTCAAGGGCATTACCTTTATCGGTGACGTCGGCCACATCCTGCTGCGCAGCAGCAATCGCACCCGCACCGGGCTGAGAGCCAGGGACAACAACGTCGGCCCGATGTTGCCGCTGCTCGGCCTGGTACTGTGGCTGCTGGGCCTGGTTGGCGCGGCCACCGCGGGTTTTATCAAGGCCGCCATCAGCCGGCAGAAGGAATACCTGGCGGATGCCAGCGCGGTGCAGTACACCCGCAATCCCGACGGTATCGGGGACGCACTGAAAGTCATCGGGGGCTATATCCCCGGCACCCTGGTACACGCGGCGCGGGCGGCGGAAATGTCCCACATTTTCTTCGGTGAAATAGAGCATCGCCTGTGGAATGTGTTCGCCACCCACCCGCCATTGCACAAGCGCATCCGGCGGGTGGACCCCGACTGGAACGGCGAGTACATCCAGCGCAAGGTGGAACACTACAGGCACAGGCCGGCCAATGCCCAACAGGCCGCCGAGGTGGGCGTGGGCCGCGCGGCGCTGGTGGCGGCGGCTCTCGCCGCGGCGGCAGCCAGGCCAGGGGTCGACCCGTTTGTGCAGGCAATGGAGTCGGAGCCCGTGGACGCCGATTTCGGCCCGGCACTCGATGAGCTCGAGGCCGAGACCGCCCAGCGGCAGGACATTCCGCTTGTTTTCGTGCGACACGCCCACGAGCCGCTGGGTGCCCATGCCCTCATCTACTCCCTGCTGATCAGCCGGGAGGAGTCCGTGCGCCAGGCCCAGCTGGACATCGTCCAGGGCAGCGGCATTACCGGCCTGGTGGAACTGGTGCATACCCTGAGCCCCGGCGTGCAGGCGCTGGGCGCGCCGCGTCGGCTGCCGCTGCTGGAAATGTGTCTGCCGGCGCTGAAGTCCATGTCACTGGAGCAGTACCGCCTGTTCAAACGCACCCTGCTGGGGTTGATCCGGGCCGACGCGCGAACCGATCTTTACGAGTGGTGCATGTACCAGCTGCTGCGTCACTACCTCGACCCGGAATTCATCCAGGTGAAGCCCAGCCGGCCGCGCTACGCCAAATTGCAGAAAGTCGCATACCACGTGCGGGTCGTGCTTTCCGTGCTTGCCCACGAGGGCAGCGGTGAAACTGAAGCGGTATTTCGCCTGGGCGCCGATGAACTGGGTTTCGATACCATGGCGATCCTGCCCCGGGACCAGTGCGGCGTGGCCTCCTTCAGCCAGGCGGTACACGAGCTGGCGGACTGCTACCCCCTGCTGAAGCCACGACTGCTCAAGGCCATGGCGCTGGCAGCCGGGGCCGACGGCAAACTGAGCCCCGTGGAGCGGGAGATCATTGCCAGCATGGCCGCGGTCATGGACTGTCCGGTGGCACTGGGAGAACCGGGGCAGTTATAGACGTCTTTCGGCCCGGGCGTGCCCCGCCCGATCCACCAAAAACAGGCAAATCCTCGCCCCGGCTTCCACAATTTACCCGCTGTGCTAGGCTCCTATTGACCGTCCGGCACCACCCGGGCGGACACGGGCTGCGACGACAACGGATTGTCGCGCACCCGCTCCCATGACGCGTCCATCACACCGAACAAGGAGGTTTGGCCATGGAACAGATCAGCGCTATCGCCCGCAATCCGGAACAGCGGGTCCCACCCCCCGAGAAACCCCGCCACTTCGCCCTCTCGCGCACCACTGACAGGGTGCTGCAGATATTATTGCGGGGCGACCTGTCCCGCCTGCGAGCCGAATCCGTCGCCGAGGAACTGGGCATGAGCAGCACCACCCTGCGCCGCCGGCTGCGGGCCGATCACACCTCCTACCAGTTTCTGCTGGATCGCTCCCGGCAGTACCGCTGTGAGCAGCAGCTGCGCCAGGCCTGGCTTCCCGGCAAGTGCCTGGCGGACGAACTGGGCTACCTGGAGGTCAACAGCTTTTACCGCGCCTTCCGGCGCTGGACCGGATTGACCTACAGCGAGTACAAGCTGCGGTATTGCTGAGCGGCGCCGTCCAGTGTCCCGCCCGGCCATTCGCGGATATGGCCGGGCGCTGGCGCCGAGGCGCCAGCGCGATGTGTTCGGAAATGGAACTTTGCGCTTATGCGTGCAACACAGCTGTGTTTTAATACTCGCCAGGCTGCTCTTTATCGATAAATCGACCCCCAATCCGGGACCCTGAAGACGTGTTACTGCTGCAACTGGCGCTTGCCGCCATCCTGATGACCATGGCCACCGGCGCCTCCGCTTATCGCCTGGGCCTGGTCGACGGCCCTGATGCGCGCAAGTTACACCAGGGCACAGTGCCCCTGACCGGCGGGATCGCGATTTTCCTGACCATCCTGTTCGGCACCTGGGCACTCCATATCCAGCCCCTGACTTATCCGATGCTGGGTATAACCTGCCTGGTATTTGCCGTCGGTGTGTTCGACGACCTGCGTCATATCAACCCCTGGCTGCGCCTGGCGATTCAGTATGGCGCCGGCCTGCTGCTGGCCACCTTCGGTGGGATAGCCATCCACCAGGTGGGAAATCTGCTGGGGGTGGGTGATATCCCACTGCTGCTGCTGAGCGTGCCACTGACGGCGCTGGCGGTGGCGGGCCTGAGCAATGCCTACAACATGATCGATGGCATCGATGGTCTGGCGGCGGCCACCATCGCCCTGCCAGTGCTGGTGTTATATGCGCTTGCTATGAGTGCCGGGCACCCGATGGCGAACTTTCTGCTCATGGTGCTGGTACCTCTGGGGGTATTCATGCTGTTCAATCTCGGCCCCGACAACCGTCTGTTGCCCAGGGTATTCCTCGGGGACAACGGCAGTGTGACTCTGGGTTTTATGGTGACGGCCTCTCTGGTGTACTTCTCCCAGGGCGAACATGCCCTCATCAAGCCGGTGACGGCCCTGTGGCTGGTGGCCCTGCCCCTGATGGACATGCTCGCCACCATGCTGCGCCGGGCCAGGCGGGGACACAGCTTGATGGAGGCGGATCGCTCCCACCTGCACCACACCCTGATCGAAATGGGCCTGAGCCCGCGCCAGACCCTGAAAGTGCTGGTTATCTACGCTGCGATTTGCGCCCTGGCCGGACTGGCACTGGAAAGCGGCCCCGAATACCTCAGCCTCGCATGTTACTTGCTGCTGTTCCTGGGACACTGCGCTTTTGTGGTCAGTTCAGGCGCTGCCGGTGAGCTCGCAGGCAGCCCGGCCAATGCCATCGATACGGATGGCGACAAGTATTGCGAGCCTGGCTGAGCCCAGTCTTTCCCGCGAAAGACCCTGCCTGACAGTTATTACAGCCTGCCCTGGTAGCGATATACCTGGTAACCCAGCAGTTCGTGCAGGGCATAGGTGCTCTGCCACAGGTCGCTCACCGAGGGCATCCAGGGCGACATGAGGGGCGGACTCGCGAGGCGCTGGTAATCGGTAGGCGCGGGCACGACCTCCAGCCCCTGGGCAGCAAAAAGCGCCTCCGCACGGCGCATATGGAATGCGGACGTCACCAGCAGGATCCTGCGAATGCCTCGCTCCTTGAGCATCTGCGCGGTGTAAACCGCGTTCTGGTAGGTGTCCCTGCTTTTGCCCTCCTGCACGATGGCGCCGGCGGGCACCCCCATCACCTGCAACAATTCGTACATGATCTGTGCTTCGGTCCTGGCGCCGGACGGCCCGCCGCCGGTGACCACCAGCAGGGGTGACTTGCCCGCCTTGTAGAGCGATACCGCATGCACCAGCCGGTCCGCCTGCTGGTTGAGGTCACCCAGGGTGCCCAGGTGTACGTCACCGCGGATGGCGCCTCCCAGCAGCACGATGGCGTCAGCGGGCTCGACGACCGACAGGGCCTTCGGCGGATAACCGTCTTCCAGGGTACCCATCAGGTAGTCGGCAAATACGGATGTCGAGCACAGGTAGAGCCAGCCCAGCCCGAGCAGCAGGGCCAGGGCCGCCAGGCGTACCCGGTGAAAAAACAGGGCCAGCAACGCAAGCAGGCACAGCAACAGTGACTGGCTGAGCGGATAAAGCAACAGCGACAGCAGTTTGGTCAGCTCAAACGAGATGGTGTATCTCCTTGCCGAGGTTAAGAAAAAAGAATCAACGCGGGTGCGGCGTACCCGGCCATCGCCGTAAGGTAGCGCCGCGACAGCCCCCACGTCAAAATAAACGACAGTGTGTGTTGCCTGGCCGACACAGAACTGTCTAAGCTAGGGGCCCCTCTCGCCACCACAAGGATCCGCCCCATGGAATATGTCGCCCTCGTCACCCTGCTGTTGCTTGTCCAGTACCTGACTTTTTCGATACTGGTGGGGGCAGCCCGCGGCAAAAGCGGCATCAAGGCTCCGGCAGTGACCGGCGATGAAGGTTTCGAACGGGCCTACCGGGTACAGATGAATACCCTGGAGCAACTCGTACTGACCCTGCCCGCCCTGTGGCTTAGCGGCCTGTACTTCAGCCCGATGGTGGCCGCACTGCTGGGTCTGGCGTTCTTTTTGGGCAGGGTGCTTTACCGGGCCGGCTACGTGAAAGATCCGCAGAAGCGCGGCGCCGGGTTCGGCATTGGCTTCCTGGCCAGCATCGGCCTGGTGCTCACCGCCCTGTGGGGAGTGATCAGCTCGCTCTAGTCCGGGTAAAGACGGCTTTTTGCACAAACGGCAGGTGCCGGACGGGGTTTCAGCACCATTAGTTGGATCGACGTCACAAAAACGCTCTCCAACCTGTGAATGGCCTGCCTGCAACGGTATCATCAACGCGATTTTCATCGCGAAGAGCACCTGTTATGAACGTACTGGTTACCGGCGCCGCCGGCTTTATCGGCTTTCATGTCGCCCAGAAGCTGCTGGCAAGGGGCGACCGGGTGGTCGGCCTGGACAACCTCAACGACTATTACGACGTCAATCTCAAGCTGGCCAGGCTGGCGCAGATCGAAAACCTGCCGGGCTTTACCTTCGCCAAAATGGACCTGCAGGACCGCCCCGCCATGGAGGCGCTGTTCAAGCAGCACCAGTTCGACGCCGTGATCAACCTGGCCGCCCAGGCCGGGGTGCGCTACTCGCTGGAAAACCCCCACGCTTACGTCGACAGCAATATCGTGGGCTTCACCAATATCCTGGAGTGCTGCCGCCACCACAAGACCGGCCACCTGGTCTATGCCAGCAGCAGCTCGGTCTACGGCATGAACAGCGCCATGCCCTTTTCCATCCACGACAACGTCGACCACCCGATCTCGCTCTACGCGGCCAGCAAGAAAGCCAACGAACTGATGGCCCACACCTACTCGCACCTGTTCGGCCTGCCCACCACCGGCCTGCGTTTCTTCACCGTGTACGGCCCCTGGGGCCGGCCGGACATGGCCCTGTTCCTGTTCACCAAGGCGATCCTGGCAGGCGAGCCCATCAAGGTGTTCAACAACGGCCAGATGCAGCGCGACTTCACCTATATCGACGACATCGTGGAAGGCGTGGTCCGGGTGATGGACAAGACCGCCACCCCCAATCCCGACTGGAACGGCGCGACCCCGGATCCGGGTACCAGCAGCGCACCCTACCGGCTGTTCAATATCGGCAACAACAACCCGGTCATGCTGACAGAATTTATCGCCGCCATCGAAAAAGCCCTGGGTAAAACCGCCGAGCGCGAGCTGCTGCCCATGCAACCCGGTGACGTGGCCGCCACCTACGCCAATATCGAGGACCTGATAGAGGCCGTGGACTACCGGCCGCAGACACCGATACAGGTGGGTATCGACAACTTTATCGCCTGGTACCTGGAACATATGCACAAGGAAAAAGCATGAATGTCGTGATGATCGGCTCGGGCTACGTGGGGCTGGTCTCCGGCGCCTGCTTCGCCGAGTTTGGCGCTAATGTAGTCTGCGTGGACAAGGACAAAACCAAAATTGACGCCCTGCACAAGGGCGGCATTCCCATTTACGAGCCCGGCCTGGAAGACCTGGTCGCGCGCAACGTGAAGGCGGGGCGCCTCGAGTTCACCACCGAACTGGGCGCCGCGGTGGCTGCCGCCGATGCCGTATTCATTGCCGTGGGCACCCCGACCCGCCGTGGCGACGGCTACGCCGACCTCAAGTACGTGTACGCCGCCGCCGAGGAAGTGGCGGGACACCTCCAGGGGTACACGGTAATCGTCGACAAGAGCACGGTACCCGTGGGCACGGCGCGGGAAGTGCAGCGGGTGATCCGCAAGACCAACCCCTCGGCTGACTTCGACGTCGCGTCAAACCCGGAGTTCCTGCGCGAGGGTTCCGCCATCACCGACTTCATGCGTCCCGACCGGGTGGTGCTGGGGGTAGAGTCCAAAAAGGCCGAGGCCCTGTTACGGGAGCTATACCGACCGCTCAATCTGATAGAGGCCCCCATCCTGGTGACCGACCTGGAAAGCGCGGAAATCACCAAGTACGCCGCCAACGCCTTCCTGGCCACCAAGATCAGTTTCATCAACGAAATCTCCCAGCTGTGCGAGAAAACCGGCGCCGACGTGCACGCGGTGGCCCGTGGTATGGGCCTGGACGGCCGCATCGGCCGCAAGTTCCTGCACGCCGGGCCCGGTTACGGCGGTTCCTGCTTTCCCAAGGACACCGTCGCCCTGATCCGCATGGCCCAGGAGCACGGCGTGTCCAGCCGCATCGTGGAAAGCGTGGTGGAGGTGAACGCCTCCCAGAAAGCCCGCATGGTCAGCAAGATCAAGGAAGCGCTGGGCGGCTCGGTGGCGGACAAGACCATCGCCGTGCTGGGCCTGACTTTCAAGCCGGAAACCGACGACATGCGGGACGCGCCCTCCCTGGCGATCCTGCCGGCACTGGTCGACCGCGGCGCCCTCATCCGGGCCCATGACCCCGAGGGCATGGACGAGGCCCGCCAGCACCTGCCCGAGGCCATTCAGTACGCTGGCTCCATCGACGAGGCCGTCGCCGGCGCCGATGCCGTGGTTCTGATGACCGAGTGGAACCAGTACCGGGGCCTGGACCTGGACAGGCTGAAATCGAAGATGAAGGGCGACGTGTTCGTGGATTTGCGCAACGTCTATGAGCGCGGCCTGATGGAGTCGAAGGGCTTCCAGTACACCTGTGTGGGGCGCTAGACCGATACTGACCCGGCATTTTCCAGGCTCGCTGTCCAGCAGCGTTCTCGACGCGGCGGGCATAGCGCATATGGTGTGCCTGGGTGCTGATGCTCGCGAACGCTACTATGTCGAGCCGAGCCCCCTCTGCGCCCGGCCAGGCCACATCCGGCCGCCAAGGGCAGCGGCTACTAAGTTAACCGCGCCTGGGAGTCGACAACCCTGATCAACCGAGAAAGGCGCGAATAAGCGGGACTACGACACAGACTATCGTCAGGCCCTGCATCCAGTAGACCAGGTTGAACCTGCCCTCGATGCGCTCGAAGCGCACGTCCACCGCGGCGAAGCGGCGGTTGATATCGGCTTTCAACTCAGTGAATTGCTTGTCGATTGCGGCAAAGCGCTCATCGATACCGGTGAAGCGCTTATCGATGTCGAGGGCAAACTCCGCCAGTCGCCTGTCCAACCTGGCTTCCACCCGGGTCTCGAACTCGTTAAACCGCGAGTCGAGGTAATCCCTGGTCAGCAGCGCATCGAAGTTGTGTAGAAACATGGCCGTCATCGCTTTTGCATGCACCTCGGCCTGGGCCCGGGGCACCCCGGAGGCTTCCAGTTGAGAGATTGTTTAGCCAAGCAAGTTTTGGACCAGTGGCAACAGGGTAACCGCAATCAGGATACTCAACATCCAGGAGTGCAGCTTCAACACACCGCGAAGCGCACTGGTTTCGCCGAGTACCGCCACGCGGAAGTCAGCGAAGCGCCTGTCCATTTTCGCCTCGATTCGAGTCTCAAATTCGGTGAACCGGGTATCGAGATAATCCCGTGTTACCAGCGAGCCAAAGTTATGGATGAACATTGTCGTCAACCCCTTTGCAACCACCTCGGCCTGTTCGCGGGGCATACCCGCCGCTTCGAGCTGGTGCGCATATTCCAACGAGTCAAAAGCCACTGCCGACATGTTACACCTCCGATCTGCCTGCACCAACCATAGCAAAACCCAGCATTACACCGAACGTCCGAAGCGGCCAAAATCTCCGCGGAGACGCCGTCGAACGAGGCGTGCGGTAGGGATAGGCAGAAAAACCTGTCCCTCGATTTACGGTTCGCAAGGTAGAATCCACCCATGTCGCAAGCCGCAAAAATCAGGACCCGATATCCGTTCCACCGGGCCGCCCTGGCTCCACTTCTGCCCGGCGCCACCCCTGCCGTATTGAAACAAGCCTGTGCGGAAGCGCTTGAGTTGGGGGAAACAGCGTTCTGTGATTTCCTGCACCAGCAGGGCCTGGCGCCTATGTGGGACGAGCTGCTCGCGCAGCAGGGCCATGGCGAAGACCCCCTCTCGGAAGAATTCAAAGAGTCCCTGCACCAGGCCCGCCTGCACGCAACGGGACTTTACCTGGTGCAACACCATCGGCTGAGTGAGATCAGGGGTATTCTCGATGACGAAGGCATCGCCCACGTGGTGTACAAGGGGGCCGACACACGGGAACGCTACTTTGTCGAGCCAGCCCTGCGCCCGGCCACGGATATCGACCTGCTGGTCGATGACAGCAACAAGGTACGGGCAATACAGGCGTTACAGCGAGCAGGATTCGAATTTCATGCAACAGAGGACAATATCAGCCACGAGGCCAATCTGAACCGGGGTAAAATCTCGATAGATCTGCACTGGGATATTATGCGGCCGGGGAGAACGCGCATATCCATCGTGGGGGAATTGCTGGAAGGCAGGCGGGACTGTGGCAGTCACTGGGGAATGAGCGATGAGGCGAACCTGTTCGTGATGCTGGTGCACCCGGTGTTCACCAAGTACAGCACCGCGCCACAGGCAGCCCTGGTGCGAATGGTTGATCTTATCAACCTGCTGGCGCGCGGGGGTATCGACTGGGATCAGTTATTTGCACTACTGGACAAGGCCGGGTTGCGCACCGCCGCCTGGATCACCCTGCGCTGGCTGCGCCTGCTGACGGGGACCCCGCTGGCCGATGACGCGCTGGGCATATTGCAGCCGGGGAAGCTGCGCCGCAAATACATGGAGTACTGGATTGACGGCAACCTGGCGACCCGCTGGCAGGCGAAGCCCATCTACGTGCAACTGGGGCTGACCCTGCCCGCCCATGACCGCTGGAGGGACGCCATGCATGCGGTGCGTCAGGCCAGGAAACTACGCCACTCGCAGCATGACGACCTGCAGAACCTGCTGGCCGACATTGCCACTCAACCCTGAGCTACTGGCAACGCGGGGCACCCGGGTTACAGCGCCTGCTGCAGGGAGCCCAGCATTTTCGACGCCATGGCGGTGCGGTCATAGGCTGCGGCCGCGGCGGCACTGTTATTGGCCAGGGTTTTGCAACGCTCGCGGTCCTCATATAACTCACGCACGGCAGCGGCCAGCTGCTCCGGCTGCTCCGGTGGCACCACCAAACCCGACCGGGTTTGCCTGATAATCCCGGTTGCCTCCCCTTCCGGGCAGGAGATGATCATCGGCAGCCCCATGCCCATGGATTCGAATATCTTGGAGGGAATGACCTGCTCGAACAGCGGCGTATCCCTGAGGGAAATGAGCGAGATATCACACAAGCTCCAAAGGGCGGGCATCATGTCCTTGGGCTGACGAGGGATCAGCACCACGTTGCTCAGGCCCCGACTGGTGACCGATTGTTCCAGCTCTGCCCTTGCTGCACCGCCGCCGGCAAACAGGAAGCAAATGTCCTGTTCAGCCTCAAGCAGGCGCGCCGCGTCCAGCACCTTGTCCAGCGCGTGGGCCATGCCATGCGTGCCGATATAGGCAACCACGAATTTGCCGTCCAGGCCGTAGTGCCCGGCCAGTTCCGCGTCCTTGCCGGGTGCCGGCCGGTAGGTGGACAGGTCGACACCGTTGACCACGACATCGATCTTGCCGCCGTCGATGCCGCGCTCTACCAGCTCGGTTTTGAAACTGTTGGTGACCGACACGATGCGATCGGCCCGGCGGTACAGAAACAGCTCCAGCTTCTCCAGCAGCCTGATTACCGCGCTCTTTTCCATAGCGCCCACGGCGGTAATGGAAGCGGGCCAGATATCGCGCAACTCAAACACCCAGGGCTTCCAACGGAATACCGAGAGCACCCACGCGCCACAGGCACAAAAGAATTGCGGTGAGGTAGAAACGATCACATCCGGCCGCTTCTGGAACAGACCAGCAATACCGCCCATGATGCCAAAGGAGATGTAGTCCAGAATCCGCTTGGCAAAACCCTCGTTGGCGGTGATATAGGTCTTCACCCGCACCACATCGATGCCGTCCATCACCTCGTGCTGGTACCACTTGTTCTTGTAGCCCTCAAACAGCATCCCTTCGGGAAAGTTGGGGGCGCAGGTAATCACCGTTACTTCATGCCCCTGCTTCACCCACTCCCTCGTGTGCTCGTAGGTACGGGTGGCGGGAGCGTTGCCCTCGGGCGGAAAGTTATCGGTGAGGAATAATATATGCACGGCTAATAGGAAAAAGTTGTTTCCAGACCCGGTCCATCAAAAGTAACCGCAACGCGCTGATTAGGGAGGCTCAACCCGAACTCCGGGTGCCATGTAGAGGGCTCCACCACCGCGCTGCCGCCGTGTATACCCATCCGGCACACCCGGCCGCTGGGCAAGGTAAGCTCCAGGCCGTGCTCTCCGCTGCCAACCCTGACATCGGGGTGAACATGGAAACAGGCCACTGCATTGCTGAACTTGCCTACCAGCTTATCCTTCACCACAAAGGAACCCGGCATTACCCGCCATTCACGCGTGTGGGTGACTTTGGGGCGCAGGCGATGGTAGCCATTGTGTGAAGCGCGGACGATGCTGCAGCCGCCAGCCCGGCCCAGGTTGATATCGAACGGCCTCGCACGGCGCGCCACCCTGAAGCCACTCCACACCTCGGAGGAATTCTCACCGTTGACCACCACAGTATTGTGGGCGGCCGTGCCGCGTTGGCGTTCGCGCTCCTCGCCCAGGCCGTATTCGGAAGTGCCGGAATTCACCAGCACCGGCTGGCTGCCCAGGGACCACTCAAAACTCAGGGTGTCGGCATGGGCGTGACCGGGAATGTAGTCGGGCCCCACGGGCGCCACATCCAGCAGCGCCACCTGGCCGTGCTGGCGAATGGCAACATAGCCGGAGGCGTCATAATGTTGCATGGCGCCATCGGCTATATGGCGGATAACACCCAGGTTGTGCGCATAGGCCAGAATCGAAAGGGGCGCGGGGGCGATACCCATGGCGGCATCGTTGAAAAAGGGAATTTGCCCATTGGGGTGCAGCATACCCTCCAGCCAATCGGCCATGCTGCCGGCGATCGCGCGCAACTGGCTGGCACGGCGGGCGATCGCGCTGCCCGGGTAGAGTTGGCCCAACTGGATAAGGTCAAGCACATCCACCAGGATAATGCTGTGGTACATGGGAGAGCGCTCGAAGTGGCCGCCATCTTTCAGTACCTGCTCGGCCAGTTGGGCTTCAAGCAGCTGCAGACCCAGCCGCAGCCACCTCTCGGCAGCCTTGCCCTCAAAATAAGTGCCTGCAAACACCAGCGCCTTGGTATTGGCGAGAATATGGTTGCCCAGCAAGTGGTATTCCACCTGCTTACTGAGGGCGTGGGCTTGCTGCACCAGGCTGGCCGTCATACCCGCCACTGGCGGGTTGCCGACTGCCAGCCACTTGACCCAGTTAACGATACGCAGAGAGAGCGGATACGGCTCCCAGCCAGTACCCGCCAGGGGCGGATTATCCTGCAACCAGCGCTCGATGAACTCCCGGTGCACACCCGCACGATGCGCGGCCCCGGCAGCCACCAGGTCATCGAAGTAATGAAGGTTATAGAGCCACAGCTTGCTCTTGTTGGGGTTCTCCCAATCAAACAGCGGACCGGACTCGTTGAGGAAGTTGGCCAGGCCATCCACCACCAGGGAGGGCGCCACCGGCGCCTGTGTTTCCCATAGCTGTTTTGCTTTGCTGATGCCCGGAGCCCTACCCTTGTAAGGGCGTACCGTGGCATAACGGCGCAAGAACCGGTTGGTGACCTGAACAGGTTTCAGGTAACGCGCGGTATGGAAAAGCTGGAACATCACCGTCGCAGCTGCTCTGCCACCTCGATGCTAACTCGGGCAACCTCTATGATTTCCTCATAGGGAATGGGGCAAGGTTCACCATTGCGGATTGAATCCACAAAAGCGGCCGCGCAGGCCTTCTGGCCCTTGTCCTGGCTCAACAACCGCTTGCTCCTGAAACCTTTCCAGCCGTAGCCCTTGAGGCGCTTGAAGTTGTCCAGCTGCAACACCCCGTCACCGCCAAACGCCTCGATGCGCTCCTTGGGAAAGGCCTTGCCGCCATTGGCAAAGTAGTGGATGGTGCCGAGGGAACCGTCTTCGAAGCTGAGGGTGATGGTGGCCTTGTCCTGGGTAACCTCCATACCCGGCGCGGCACCAATGCTGGCGGCGGAAAAAGCCTTGATGGGAGCCCCCACCAGGAAGCGCAGCAGATCGATATAGTGGCAGGCCTCGCCGATGATGCGGCCGCCACCAAGTTCCCAGTCTTGCGTCCAGTGGTCGGCCGGGATATGACCGGCATTCATGGTAAGGACATAGGTTTTCGGGCCAGTGACCTTATCCAGCAACCCCTTCATTGTTAAAGTTAAGGGCGAGAACCGGCGGTTATAACCAACCATCAAACGGCTCTTGCCGTCTTGTGACTGCCAGGCCGCGTCAATGACCGCCAACTCATCAGCGGTGAGCGCCAACGGCTTTTCCACGAACACATGCTTACCCGCATCCAGGGCAGAGACCACCTGCTCACCATGCAGGTTGTGGCCAGTGGCTATTACCACGGTATTCACTACATCAGAAGACAGCGCAGACTGAAGATCTGTAGAGGCCCTGGCAAAACCATGCTTTTTGCCCTGGTGTACCGCACTGACACCGCCGCTGGTTACCAGCGTATCCAGCTTTGCTCCCGCCTCACTGAACGCCGGAATCAATACCCGCGAAGCATAGTTGCCTCCTCCAATAAAAGAACTAACAACATCCTCAGGCCTATAGTCAGCTGGGGACTCAAGCTCAATCGTTCTAGTGGCAAGTGACTCCGCGGAGTTGGGGTAGTCGATAAGAATGCCCAACGTGCCGGGCTCATCCAGCAGCTTATAGGCTTCAGGCGCGTCATCAATAGAGAAGCGATGACTGATCAGCGGTTTAACATCGAGTGCACCGGAGGCCATCATGTCCAAAACCGCTTCAAAGTTGCGCTGCTCGGTCCAGCGCACAAAGCCCACGGGGTAATCGTTACCCTTGTCTTCATACTCAGGATCGTAACGACCCGGGCCGTATGAGCAGGACACCTGAAAAGAAAGTTCCTTCTCGTAGAAATCTGCCCGGGACAGTTGCAAACCCACCACCCCGATCAGCACAATGCGGCCGCGCCGGCGACACATGGTGGCGGCCTGGTGTACTGGGTCATTGCTCTTGGTGCTCGCAGTAATCAGTACAGCATCCACGCCGCCGCCCCGGGAGAACGCCTGCGCCACTGCAACAGGATCCTCCCCTTTGGAAAGATCCACCACCTCGGCGCCAAATGAGCGGGCCAGCTCACATTTGCCGGAGTCGAAATCAATACCCAACACCCGACAACCCTGGGCACGTAACAACTGCACGGTAAGCAAGCCGATTAGGCCGAGACCAGTAACCACCACCACTTCACCAAGAGTAGGCTGCGCCAAGCGAATGCCTTGCAGGGCGATAGCGCCCAACACAGTATAGGCTGCGCTTTCATCATCGACGGCATAAGGAATGCGGGCACAGAGATTTTTGGGCACCCGCACAACCTCCGCGTGGTGCCCATTCGACACAACCCGCTGAGCCACCGCAAAGGATGTGCCACCATTATCAACAACTACTCCCACATTGCTGTAGCCTAGCGGTATGGGCTGGTCCAGTTTGGAACGAATGGCTTCTAAAGTGGGGGCCAAACCGTCGGTACGCACTTTATCAACGCGCCTGGCGGACTTTGTAGGGCTGCTGTAGTGCCTTCTCGACGAGATTGGCCTTGCCAAAATCCACCAGCATGCGTTCGGTGCCGACGGAGACCAGGCTCTTAGCAGTACGTATAAGAAGCTGGCCCGGCGCTTCCTGCGCGCAGAGAACTTCTTCGACGCGGGTCTCACCGGACTTCAAATCCTGGAATATCTGTTTCATAAGAATTATCGCTTTAGGCTCAGTTTGATCGACCGAGAAGGTGAGATGTCTGTCCCGCACCAGCCATCGAATTGGATAAAAGCGGTATACAATTCAACCCATCTGTCCAAGCCACTATCGATCTTCTGCAAAATCTAGCTCTTGGAAATCTTCATGGCTCTAAAAAAGACCTCCCTATTCGACTCAACTATCGACTGGTCGTGCAAACGGACCTCTGCATATTGTCGCACTTGCTCTCGCCATTGATCTCCTTCAGAGTCACATTTTTCTTTTGCGAGCTGAATAGCACGCACAAAAGCAAGCCCATCTTCGTCAAGAGGAAGGTCCCACCCGACTCCAGCAGCCTCAAGACCGCGCCATGGGGTCCTGTCGGATATGAGAACAGGTGTACCCGCAGAAACTGCCTCAGCAATTGCATGCCCGTAATTCTCTCCAAGGGTCGGCAGGAAAAACAGGTCATACCCAGCCAGCAAGCCGACCACTTCCGCCGGAGACGCCTCACCGCAATAGCGCACTTCGACATTTTCTGGCATGGCCTGAATCAATTCCTGGCACATATTCCAGTGATCATCGTCTTCTTGCGTTCCCCAGATATCAAACAACAATTTAATACGGGCTTTTGACAGCACCTTAAGCGCGTAATGAAGATTCTTCATCCTCGATATTCTGGACAAAAATACTATTCGAAAAGCTCTATTGTATCTGGGCGGCCTCGATACATTTTTGTCTGGTGAAGCGATATTAGCCGGGACGTCGACTGCTATGGCTATATTGCTAGAAGCGCCTGTGTTCAGTCGAATGAGATCAGCTTCAGCTTCCGTTGAGGCGTGCCATAATACGTTATGAAAGATATCCAACAGCCTAGCCAGAAAAATGAATGGCTTCTTTCTCCATCTCTTGATGTTTATTGCAGCAGGAGAAAACTCACCCCTGGGAGCGATCACCAGAGGCTTTTTCGAAGCTTGTAGTAGCTTTATTGCTAACAGAGGCAGCAATGTGTACAAAGGAGCATAAAAACTATTGAAGTAGACCACGTCATGTCGCGTATGGGCGATTAGATCTTTCCATTTCAAAAACTTGGCCTCTTTCTCAGGGGTATAGTAAACCCAAGCCTTGCCGACTCGATTCCATTTCCCGATATCAATCCCTGGATAAGAGCTGACATCAAATTTGTCTCGGTCAGCCGTTACAATTCGAAACTCGAATTCATCTCCAAGGGCTTCAACCATATTCGCAATTGTTCTAACCGGCCCCCCAGACTTGTATCCGGGGAGGTAATAGCGGACGAACGTTAATATGACCGGCTTGTGAGGCGTTACCGCGCTGTCAATAGACGAACAGTTCACTCAAATCGTTTCTCATAGACTTCGCGATATAGTTCTGAATACCGCCCCGCGATAATAGACGCCTGATACTTACTGACATTCGCCAAACCCTCTTTTATAAGCTCATTTCGAAGGTCAGATGATTCGACTAGCTCGCTTACAGCTCGCCGAATACTCAAAGTATCATACGGATTCACATAATAAGCCCCTTTGCCACCAACCTCGGGCATAGAATATAGACTACTGGTTATTACAGGGCGCCCAACGGCCTGCGCCTCCAGTATAGGCAATCCAAACCCCTCATAGAGCGAGGCAAACATCACGATATCGCATTTTTGGTACTCATCCACAACCGCTTCACGGGATATCCCAACATGATTTTCATATTCAACACTATTTGACTCCAAAGCTGCCAGTTGCGAGGACTCTAATTTACCGATTATAACGAGTTTACAAGGAACACCTTTCAGCGCGGCAGCCACGCGTCCAACATTTTTGTTGGTGGTGGTACCAATCTGTAAAATCCTAGGGCAATCACACTCACTAGCTTTCGGCGAAAAGATAAACTCGGGGGATACTGGATCGGGAAGAACTTTGATGGGCCAGTTGCCCGAACCCAAATGCCTCTCCAACTCCTTCTTTGTAGACCCTGAGATTACGGTTATTAATGCCGAACGTTTTGCGGGAAGCCAGTACCAGAAAAGCCACAAAATTCGGTATCGAATGCCTGTTAGTCTTTCAAGCGTGACACAGTCATGAATCGTCAGAATCGTGGATCGCTTACGCATAAAAATGTTTAGAAAATGAACATCCCCGGTTATGTGGTTTATATCCCCCTGATGTAACGCCGCGCGTAACATACTGATGGCACGCCTCCAGAACCCCCGAGAATGGTAGGGATTCACATACACGCTAACGTCGATGTCTTCTGACAGTGAAGGCTTGATATCTTCAAATACCCGCTCGATACTATGACGCCCACCGGGTTTGCGCATGAACTGAACAACTTTCATAGGGAACAACAATCTGTAGGTTCTTGCCGCGCAACGGGAACCCAAGCGAGTATTCCTAGCATTGGCTAGCCACTCACATTCAAGACATTAACAGCCTGCTTGATAGCCTTACCATGTGCCAAAATTTGGTGGTCGCTCCCTATCTGTCGTGACTCTCCTCCCATCTCTTGTCGTAACTTAGGGGACGCCCATAGTCGCTCGAGCAAAACCGACAAGGCGGGAGTATCTCCACAGGGATACACATAACCATTCAGGCCGATACGCACATCATCACTAGGGCCATAGCTGCCACATCGGTCTGACAAAATCACGGGTAGTCCCGCATAAATCGCTTCACTTATAGCGAGAGAGTGCGCCTCTGTATCTGAGCAATGCACATACACATCAGCCGCCGAGTAGTAATGTACCAGTTCTCCTGGCGGGACGAATCCGGCAAAGATGACCCCACCAGAACCCTTCTTTTGGGCCAGCGTTTCAAGTCGCTCTTGATCAGGACCGGTCCCTGCTAGCACGATAGTTATATTGCTGTTTGCTGGTTGCAGGAGATTGGAGGCCTCAACAAGATCTACCTGGCGCTTTGATAACAATAGCTTTCCGACCATTAGTACCATAAGCTGATCATTGGACAAGCCTAACAACTGGCGAATTCTGGCGCGCTGCTTGTCTCGCACCAGTAGCGCTTGGTCAAACAATGCTATGTCGATAGGGAAGGAAGTACGCACCATCTTGTGATCAGGTATACCGTAGTAGCGATAGTAGGCCTCGTTCGCATCGCCTACGGTGAGAAAAAGATCCACCACGGAGAGTACTCGAGGCAGCAATTGAGCTTTTATAACTTTTTTAATCGGACTCCTGGCTCGCCGCAACTCTGAATCACTAATCATCAGCAACCGCTTGCCATTAGTCTCGGCCCAGCGCATAGCCCTACGCTGTAGTGGCTGACCATAGCCGTACACCAATACTATGTCTGGATCAAAATCCGCTAAAGAATCTACTACATCTGGACAATCGAGTTGAGAGCCGACTTTCTTGTCTTTCGCTCCAGGCAGAAACTCGTGTTCGAAATCCAGCTTTAGGCCCGGCCATTTGATTTCCCTCCCAAAGCTCTTATCAAAATACGCTTCCAGCCCATGGCGAGAGGCAAAGAATACTTTGACTTCCAAAACTTCCAGCCCAGCCCAACTGGAATACTGTGGGCAAAAGTGCTGGATAGGGTGTGAAACCACAATGCCAAGCTTAGAACGATTCACAATGAAGCTCCGCTTCCAAATGGTTATAGATTTTCGCCGCACGTGCATCCGTGGAAAAGGCAGGTACAGCTGCCTGATGAGCTGCCAAAGCAATACGCGCCCGCTCCGTCGGGGTGTCCAGATAACGCAAAACTTGTGCCGCGAGCTCTGCTCCGTCTTCAAACATTGGCACCCCTGCGGCCTCATAAAGTTCGCGGACAAAATCCGTACGCTGATGGATAAAGAAACAGTGCGCGGCCGCCAACTCATAGCTGCGCGTAGTATCCACATCCCCTGGCTGACGAAGGTCGTCTATCACCATCTCCCGGTTCAGTGGCGCAATGCAGATTTTCCCCGAGCGTAAGCCTTGTAAATATCCACGGCCCGCCATGCCACCCAGCAGTTGCCAATCAGCCGGGAGCAGGCTCTTGAGCACGTCCCAACCGTGCCCCCCAATTGCCACCTTAAGGCCAACATTGCCCAGAGCCTCAGCGAAATCCTTAACCAAACGACCATACTCAGCTCTGTAAGTTGCGATCATCACCACATCATAGGGGCAGTCGGTCGGAGGCTCAGGCACAAGGTGCAAATGCGGATCATAGCCCTGAGGAACAAACACGCAGTGGTTACTATAGTCATACACATCATTCCATAGCCCTGGGTGATATGCTTTCGTGGATACCACGAGGTCATATTCACCCACGGCTTTCCGGTGAGCCTTCCCGTGTGCATGTGGCGAGCAGTCGGGATATATATTGACAGTTTTTACCCCTAGAGCCGATACCGCATGTAGAAGGTCGGCATGGATAAAGGCCCCCTTGTAAGTCACTAGGAAATCCGGCCGAGTATGGCGAATCTTCTCCAGCACATGCCGATTAAATTCCTGCCGATACAAGGGGCGCAGCAACCGGTTTAAGGCTCGCAATCCTCGCGCACGGACCTTGGGTATAAAGGCATCCTCGGCGAATTCATCAAGCTGGATGCCCGGATGGCGCGCCAGTGCTTCCTTCATGCTGCGCGCACAAGAACCTAGCCACGCTTCTCCGACAAAAAGTATTTTCATAACTGACTCTGAAATACCACGACCTTACTAAGTTCGCCTACCACGGCGGTGAAAAAACGATGCCCCCTTTGAAACGATAAACAGGAAGACAAACGTAAAAAAGAGACCGGTATACGCGTAAACAACCGCCTTTTCTTCAAACCTCAAGGCCCAGTAAACCGTCAAAAAGGATAAGGCAAGATGACCAAACCCTGGCGTTCTTCGCAGGGTATAACGCTGCATTGTCCCAAGGATCACTGCATACACAATGACGCCAAAGGCCCACCCAATGAAGCCACCACCCAGATAGAGCTCGGCAAAAAATCCCGCCGCAGTGGCGCTTCCGGCCTCCGTAACAGGTATATTCAGATTAAGAATCCGCAGTGTATGCTGCGCACCCGGCATCAATACTGGCTTGTTTGGCCAAAGAAGGCGGGGGATCAGGCTTGCAGGTATTGGCGCGAAAATATTATAGGGTTCAAAACCCCTGGCGTCAGCAATGGCTACGGTCATCGCGCGAGAAATGGTAAGATTCACTCGCGAGCTTATTGAGTCCATGCCATCGGCAAGGGTGACATGACGAAGATTCTCCTGAAAACCAACCAGAAGCTGCCCCGTTGTTTTATCGGAACCACGCGGGCCCCAAGTTGTATCTCTGACGTAATGGACGTAAAGCTGCGAATACGCAAGCAGAGTAACTCCGAAGATAACCGCCAGCACTTTAAAGCTGGTGCTACGGAAGCGGAACCAAACTATTAGCGCGGCTGGAATAAAAGGGAAGATAATAGCCTCTTTCATCCCTCCACCCAAAGCCATTAGTGTCAAAGGTGTCGCCAGAAAAACAGCCATCAGTACCTGCCGGTATCGGTTTCGCTGCACTGACGAGATGAAAAATATGGATACCACACCGAACCCATAGGCAATCGAGGATATCTGCGTCAATACACCAAAATTGTAGCCAGCTGCGCGCCTGGCAACCTCTATGGCTAAGGCAGCGACATAGACAATCTTCGGCAACTGCCTGTCTACATCAAAATAGTTATTGAGAAAAGAAAATTTGTCTACTTGCGCACCAATAACCCGCAGCCAAACAGCCACCATTAACAAGATACCAAAATGATTTAAGGCCTCCGCTTTCAGAAAAAGCAGAGTCATGTTGGCGGGTAATGGTACGGCACGGTAAATATCTTCTATCCGCGCCCCATAGACGGTAGCATCAATGGCTGCATGCAATTTGTACATTGCATAGAACAACAACAGAGCTGCCCCGAAGGTATCGTATCGACCTCGACCCCAATTTATTAGTTTCCAGAAACAAAGTAGTGAAAGTATAGAGCCACCATGAAGGACTACCAACGCTGGATTATTTTCATTCAAGCCTGAAATTAGCAAATAGAAAATCACCGTCAGAAGGTAGACCAATATCGCCACCACTAACGCCTTTATGATGTTAATTCTCACGGGAAACCCAGGAGCACTTCTTAGTGTGCGCGAGTGTGAGCTCAAAATAAAACCAACAGCGATCACCTTGCCATCCTCGACCTTGCCCACAACTGCTTGAACAAATGTGATAATAAAAGCTGTTTCGACTCGGTCCGCACCCAAGAGGCCAACAATACCCCGAGTATTGACAGCACAAGTACCCGAGGCAGGAATGCATCAAAATAGGGTAAGGGGACCAGCGAAGTGGACAAGAGCAATATCCCAAGAACGCCTGCTAGATTGGTGAGACCTATAGCTGCAGCACCCCAGCGGTGCCAACAAACTAATGTGGTAATTGCCCCCAAAAACAACAATGTCAAAGCCCGGGACCAAGCAGCACCCTCTACACCCAAAACATGCGCCCCAAGCCAAGCAAGTGGCATCAACATCAAGACTCCCAGCAACGTTGTATTTCGGTTATAACGGGCACCTGTAATCACCTGAAGGAGATGATTGTGGGAGGCCACCGCCAGCGCGGGCAACCCCAGGGCCAAGATGCCTAGTAAATTTGCAGAATCTCGATACTGTATACCAAAGCCAAGGCGCATAATCTCCGGGGCCAACCAGATCAAAACCATTGCACCCATGCCGGCTAGCAACAACTGCAGGTCCATGGCTCTGCGGCAAAGCGTCACGGCCGCCTGCTTGTTGTTTGCGCCCCAGTCACGAGTAATTTGGGGGGCAATGCCTGCTACCGCCAGCATTACACCCGCGACGGCTCCACCATACATAGTCAGGGAAACCGCATAGTTACCCACAGCCGCATCACCCAATACATTGCGGACTATTGGTAGCTCACCGCGAGACCAAACAAGGCTCCACATCAATGCCGTCAACCACACATTAAGCGAATACAATAAAATGTGACGCCGCAAGGCGCTGTCAATCACGGCGCCAGGCCCACTGGAAGCCTGCGAGATTGGATTCAGCCCAACCAATGACGCGGCTGCACAGGCCAGCGCCATAACAGCAAAAATTGGGGCTGGCTCCGTTTCTATAGGGGCAAACGCAGCGCCCAACAACATCAAAAACGCTGCGATGACATTCCCTCGAAAAACCAGGTCAAATCGTTGTAAGCCAACCAAAGCGGCCGTATGCATTCCCCATAAGCCACTGGTTAGGCCCCAGCAGACTATAAGCGCAAATGCCCCACCACCAAGCTGAGCACCAGATAGCCATGCACCGGCCGCTGCAAAAATTCCACCGATCAGAGGGAGAACAATAGAAAATGGGCGCCACTGGCGCAAGATCGCGGTAAGCATGTCGGGCTGGTGGCGATATTCTGCAAGATAGCGACTGGCAACGCCCGTCGCACCGAAAGTACTGACTAGAAAGCCGATGTCCACCAGCCAAAGCGCATAGGCGTATACACCGAAGCTGTCTACCCCCATCCTCCTGGCCAGTATCGCGGTAATCACAAACCGGGAACCCGTCATCAGGATTCCCGAAGATGCAGCCCACAGCGAATGCCTAACAACAGAGATGACGTTGCCCTAAAAAAGCAAATGGTGACAATATGGAATTTAGCTCATGCGCAATCATTAGCTGCTACCAACGATTCAGTACAGGAGTACGTTACTACCATCATATCCCGCCTTTATACCTAGACCATCAAAAGGCCCGCCGCGACGAATTAATACATAGTTGTTCTCAAAGAATCGATCCATCTCAAAATGCCATTCCTCAAACAACAGTATTTCTTTCCCTACAAGCTTCCCCAACTGATAAGGCAGCCCATGGATTACCTGAAAAACATTTCTCAGGCTCTGGGAGTTCAGTAACCAGCGCCAGTTGTACTCGAACTGGATGAGATCAATCTTACCGGACTCAATGCTTTCCAGTGCACCAATAATGACCAATGCATCAAAACCTTCGGTATCGATTTTCAAAAAATTGACATGGTCAATCATCTGGTCCATTAGAAACTGGTCGAGAGTTGTCACTTGGATTTTTTCTGTATGATCACCAGAGACCGGACTAAGCGAATTTGTACCTGCACCCGCCCCTCCAGTAAAAAAAGTTGCAGTACCTTTGCTTGACGAAAGCGCCGCATCGTATACGCTAACCGCAGTATTTCCTTCGAATCGAGCTTCAAGAAGAGAGCGCGTATAGCTGCTCGGCTCAAACGCCTTCACACTTAACGGTAGAGAGATTGCGGCGGCATAGGCCAATGCTTGCTCTGTCCAATCACCCTTGTTTGCGCCAACATCCAGCAATAAAGCATTGCCCTTTAGCCGACCCACCACCTGCGAGAGCAACCAATATTCTCCATTGATTTCTGGCTTGTTGGGCAAGTCACCGCGTGCACGAGCGTAAAAGTGGCGACCCGCTCGATACATCAACGATCTAAGCATTGCTAGCTCCGTATTTTCCTAGGCATAGTTGAATCGCGTGAATTCGGCTGAGAATTTCCGCGACCACACAATTTGAGCACGAATTGCTTGGATGCCGGCCCCAAACCTGCAAATCCAAAAACTTACTCCCCCCCCTGCCTCAGCCTGCAGATTTTCAGTCTCGGCACGCAGAGCCTCGTACTCTTCGATTTTGCGCCTCAAGAAGCGCACCGAGATTACTGCCTTTGCCTCTACACCCTTGGGGGGTGAGCACATAGAAGTACGCTCGCTTGTTCGCGCTGTTCTTGAAGTTCCTGACTTTCACCAGACCCTTGTCGACAAGGCCTTCAGGCAGTAGTTCACCTTACCCAGGCTCACGCCCATTTCATTGGCCAGCTCGCGCTGGCTGATCTGGGGGTTTTGCTCGAGTATTTTCAGGACCTGGTAGTGGGTGTCTTCGGTCATTTTTTTGGGGTTTGGGCACGCTACCGCCCTGCCCTGGTGGTGGTCGGGCATGGGGTGGTGGGTTGTTTTGTGTCGTGTGCGTTCAATTGTTGAACGCAGGGGTGTATTAGAACGTGAATGGGGGGTTGGGTCTAGTTTTTTGGTGTTTTAGAGCCAGTTATACCGGGGTCAGAGCCGCTTTTATAGCGCCGGTGGAGCTTGGCGCTATAAAAACGGGTCTGACCCGCGCTCTCTGCGCATCCTATGCTATTGCGTCCATGTCAGGTTATGGGGTTTTGGCGGCCCAGGAGTTCTATTAACAGGAGGGCGCGCTGTTCGCCGGTTTGGGCCTGGAATATTGCGGTCAGGCCGGTGCAGGGGCCTTCGAGGATGCGCACTTCTTCGCCGGGTTGGTGGGGCCATTCGTCGGCGTGGTGCTGGTGGGTGTCAGGATCTTCGTTCTGGCGGATGCACGCGATTATTTCGTTGGGTACCGGGCGCAGCAGGTGGCCGAAGCGCACCAGGGCCGCTACGCCGAGGGTGGAGCGTACGGGGGCGAGGCTCTGCTGGTTGGGGTCTACCTGGATGAACAGGTAGCGGGGGAACAGGGGCTCCACTACTCGCGCCCATTTGTCCCGCCTTCTCTTGCGCAGCAGGATTTTCGGCAGATAGCTGTGGTAGCCCTGGCGCTCCAGGTTGAGTTCGGCGATGGACTCCTGCCGGGGTTTGGTCTGTACCGCGTACCAGTTCAGCATGGCGTGAGCGCCTCTTGTTGGAACTGGCTCGCGGCGATGGCCGCGGGGTTTTGCAGCATCATTCGCTTTGCCCGGCTCACACCGTAATGCTCGCTTATGTATTCGAAAGCCTCGGCCAGCAGCGGGCGGCGGGCGCCGCTGTTGTGGCCGTCGCTGGCCAGCACGGCCACCACGTCCTCGTCCAGCAGCTGAAGGGACACTGTCTGGGCGCGCTCGCCGAAACCGCCGGTGAGGGAGCCGGCAGTCAGCTGCAACCAGCAGCCTGCCTCGATGAAGGGGGTGAGGTGGGCCGGGTCTTTCATCACCTGCTTGTTGCGTTCGGGATGGGCGATCAAGGGGCGAATGTTACGCGCCAAGAGCCACTGCACCAGTTTGTCGCTGCCGGGTATGATCTGGCCGTGGGGGAATTCCAGCAGCATGATCTGGTAGCCGTCTACCACGCCGTAGAAGGGGATGTCGTCGTTTTCCACCTGTTGCATGATCTCGTCGGTCAGGCGCACTTCGGCGGCGTAGCCTACCTGCAGGGGGATGTCGCGTTTTAGCAGGGCGCGCTGCAGTTTGCGACAGGCTTTGGCGATGGACTCTTTGGTGTTGAGCCAGCGGCCGGGGTGGATGTGGGGTGTTACAACGGCGTGGGTGATGCCGTCGGCGACGGCCAGGCGGCACAGGCGCAGGGTTTCAGCGCCGGTTGCGGGGCCGTCGTCGATGCCGGGGAGCAGGTGGCAGTGCAGGTCGATCATGGGGTGCGGGAGATTAGTGGACTAACGACTACCCGATAACTTGGGGCCAGCGCTTCGGCCCCACAGCGGTCAGGGGCCCTACGCTGTTTCATTGGACTCGTAGTAGTCGTTGTACTGGTGGTACTTGTAGCCTGAGTAGCCGCGGGCCTTTTTGGCGTCGAACATATTGAGCACCACACCGGTGAGGGGCTCATTGCTGGCCACCACACTGGCGATGCCTTTCTGGGCCTGGGTGGCGCTGGTGGAATCCGCCTTCACCACGTAGATCACCGAGTCGGCGTTGCTGGCCAGCATCAGGGCGTCGCTCACCGCCTGCACCGGGGCGGAGTCGATCACGATGCGGTCGAAGCGCTCCCGCAGGAACTTCAGGGCCTGCACGAACTTCTTCGAGCTGATCATCTCCAGCGGGTTGGGCGGGATGATGCCGGCGGGCATCACGTACAGGTTCAGCTCGGGCAGGTGCTCGATGCAATCCTCCAGCTTGGCGGTGCCCGCCACGAAGTGGGTGAGCCCCGGGTGGTTGGGGGTGAGGTCGCACTTTTTGGCCAGGCTGGGGCGGCGCAGGTCGGCGCCGATCACCAGGGTGTTCTCCATCTGCGCCAGGGCCGCGCCCAGGTTCAGGGCCACGGTGGACTTGCCCTCACCGGGTATGGTGCTGGTCACCAGGATCACTTTCGCGGGGTTGTCCAGGCTGCTCAGCACCACCCCGGTGCGCACGGTGCGCAGGGCCTCGGCGAACGGACCCTGAGGTTTCTGCCAGAACTGATCAAACTCGCCTTTTTTGTTGCTTTTCATCTTCGGCAGGGTGCCCAGCAGCGGCGCGCCCAGTTTCTCCTCCACGTCGTCGGGGTTCTTCACGGTGTTGTCGAGGATATCCAGAAGGATGGCGATGCCGCAGCCCAGCATGATGCCCAGGATGAACGCCAGGGTAACGCTCAGGCGCTTGTTGGGCTTGACCGGCCCCGTGGGCACCATGGCTTTGTCCACGATGCGGGCGTGGGGCTTCTCGAAGCCGCCTGTTTCGCTGACGCTTTTCATGCGGGTGAAGAAGATGTCGTACAACTCGCGGTTGGTGTCCACCTCGCGCTGCAATTCCTGCAGCTGGAACTCCTTGCGGTTGAAGTCCTGCACCTCGGTTTTGCTGGCCTCCCAGGTGGCCTGCAGTTGCTGCTCGTTGCGCCGGGCAATCTCGTACTCGCGGTTGATGCCGCTCACCACCTTGCGCACCTCGTTGGCGAGCTCCTCGTCAGCAGTGTTGAGGTCGGAGCGGGCGGCGATCATCTTCGGGTGCATGGGGCCGTAGCGCTTGCTCAGCTCCGCCACCTTGCGCTCGGCGGCGCTCTGCTGGGCGGTGAGCTCGCTTATCACCGGGTGCTGCATTACCGCGGGCACGGTCATCAGCTCTTCCGTGGTGGGGTCCTGCATGCCCTGCACGTCTTCCTTGATGTTCTGCGCCTCGATGCGCGCCTTGCGGGCGTCTTCCAGCCGCTGCGACAGCGTCTTCAGCTCGTTGCCGCCGAGGCCCGTCACCCCCTCCACGCTCACCAGGCCCTCGCGCTCGCGAAAGTCCTGCAGCTCCAGCTCGGAAACCCGCAGGTTCTCCTTCAGCTCTTCCAGCCGTTCGCCCAGCCAGCCGCTGGCCTGCACCGTGCCGGACAGGCGGGTTTCCAGGTTGCTGTCTATAAATTCCTGGGCGATGGTGTTGACGATCTGCGCCGCCAGTTGCGGGTTGGTGGACTCGAAGCCCAGGTACACCACGAAGCTGTATTCCACCGGGTTGACCGTGAGGCCGCCAGCCACCACGTCGGTAATAGCCTGGATAAGTTGCTCGCGCTTTTCCTCCTCGGTGAGTTGTAACGGGGGCTCTTTCTCGCTGGCGGGCAGCAGGGCCGACAGGTCGAAGTCGTACCAGCGCTTCTCCACCTTCTCTTCTTTCGGCAGGAAGTCGGGATGTTCGTACAGCTTGAGCTTGCGCACCACCCGCTCCGCCAGGCTGCGGCTCTTGAGAATCTCGAACTGGGTCTGGGTGTATTCGTAGTTACCGGCGCCAAGGGTGTATATCTGCTCCACGTTCACCACGTTGGCCTCTTCGCTCTCCAGCACGATGGAGGCGGATGCCCGGTACACCGGCTCCATGGAGTACACCATCAGGCCGGTGGCCAGGGTGATGGCGAAGGCCAGCCCCAGGATGCCCCACTTGTGGCGCATCACGGCGCGGAACAGGCGGCCCAGGTCGATGAAGTCGTCGTCCATGGGGGGTTGCTGGGGCGGGAACTGGTTCATCAGGGGCGCCGAGGTTGGTTGGGTTATTGAGTTCAAGTTAGAAGAAGGTGTCCTTTACGGTGATGATATCGCCGGGCTGCACTTTATAGTCCAGCCCCACTTCCTGTTCCTTGCGCTGCGGGTCGTTATCGGAGATCACCAGGGCCTCCTTCTTGTTGGCCCGCTCGGTAAAGCCCCCCGCCAGGGAGATGGCCTTGCGCAGGGTGAGCCCGGGCTGGAAGTCCACCCCGCCGGGCTTCTTGACCTCGCCATTGACGAAGAACGGCCGGTATTTCACCACGCTCACCGAGATGCGCGGGTCGATCAGGTAATCGGGCTTGAGGCCGGCGGTGAGTTCCGCCTGCAGCTGGCTGGCGCTCTTGCCGATGACGGTGAGCTCCCCCAGGAAGGGATAGGAGATGCGGCCGTTCTGGCCGATCAGCAGCTGGTCAAAACTGAGGTCTTCCTCGCCATATACGTGGATGCGCACCGAGTCGCCGGCGTTGAGGGTATAACCGTCGTCGTAGGTCTGGGCCTGCGCGCCAGCCAGCGGCAGGGCCAGGCTCGCCCCGAGGCAGAGTAATAGAATGCACAGCCTTGAAAACATGGGTTCGGACTTCTCCTGTTGCTTCTGGTGGGACGGTTCTCGCAGGGATCGGGTCTGAAATTAACCCCTTAGGGTGACCCCTTCAATGCCTCCAGCCTTTGTTGCGCCAGGGCGCCCCGGTCGCTTGCCGCGCGACGGGAGTACTCTACCAGTTTTGCCCAGCCCTGTCGGTAGGCGGGGCGGTTTTGCTGCGCCGCATACTGCTTATCGACCGCCTGCAGGGCATAGGGTCGGGCCACGGTGGGGTCGTCCTCCCGGTAGGCCAGCCAGGCGGCGTGGTAGGCCGCCAGCGCCAGGTAGTCGGGGTGGTCGGGGGCCGCGGCCAGCAACGCATCGAGCTCCCGTCCGGTGGTTTCGCGAGTGGCCTCGGCAGGCTCGTACTCGCCGCGGCCCCAGAAGCTCAACTCGGTTTCCGTGGCGGTAAAGGCCAGGTCCAGGTGGAACAGGGTGGCGGCCTGCCAGGCCAGCGTTACTGCAAGGCCCAGTGTCGCCAGGGCCAGGGCCGCCGCGGCCGGAGTGGGCCTGGCGCAACCGCCGGCGCCCCTAAGGCGAAGTTCCCCTGCGTGCGCCTCGACAGCCATGCCCCCTCGCCCCGCCCGTTACAGGCTGAGCCTGGCCTCGAAGAAGACGATATTGGCGGTAAAGCTGAAGCTGTCGATATCGGAATCGCGGTCTTCATAGCGATAGCCGGCGCCCAGGTCCAGCCAGCGCCGGAACTCGTAGTCGTAGCGGGCCTCGGCGACGTAGTTGTCGTCTTCCCGGCTGGCCCCCCGGTAGTCCTCGGTGTAGTAGCGCACGCGCAGGTTGGTGGCGGCGCGCTGGTTCCAGTGGTGGTTCCAGCCCAGGGCGTACTCCTCAGTATTCACAGCGTTGCCCAGACCGTTGGTCTCCTGGGTGAAGCGGCGGGTGACCAGGTCAAATTCGGAATAAGTGCGCGGCAGCCAGCTCACGCCTACCTCCCAGGTGAAGCCGTCGTCGTCCTGGCGGGCACTGGAATCGTACTGGCGGTCGTACATACCCACCTTCACGTGACCGTTGGTCCTGGCGGTGACATCCCACTCCACACCCACCAGGTAGTTGTACTCGTCACTGGTGAGGGTGCCCGCTGCGTCAGCGGGGTCATCCTCGTCGTAGTCGTTATTGGTGGCAGTGGCCTCGATCAGGGCATCGGTGCGGGGCGCGACCTTCCAGAAAAAGGTGCCGCCGAAGGTGTTGGCGGTGTAATCGCGATAGCGGGTGAAATCGCGATAGTTGTCGTACTCGTATTCAGAGGTCTTGGCGGCGAGCATTACCCGGCCGCGGCCTTCCTTGCTGCCGTAGGTGTAGTCACCGCCGGCGCTGGTGCGGGTGTATTCCACGGGCTTGTCGGTGACAAAGGACAGGTCGCCCTCGATCAGGCCGGTACCGCGGTCTTCATGGCCGTCGTAGTACTCGGCCATCGCGTTCACCACGTTCTTCGCGTTGAACTCGTGGTGCAGGTCGAACTTGGCGATGTAGTCGGTAAAGTCGTCGTCGCTGCTGTTTTCGTAGGTGCTGTCTTCCAGCTCTAGGATCAGCGAGTAGGTGTTGACGCCATTTTGCAGCCAGGTTTGCAGGCGGGGAGTTATCACACCCACCCAGGTGTCTTTCTCGTTTGATTCCGTGAGCCAGAGGTTGTCGGTGTAGTAGGTCTCCAGATCCAGCGTCGGGGTTAAATACAACGACCCCAGTTGCAGATTGGTGGGCTCCAGCGCCTGGGTGGCCGGTGCAATGAGCGCGCCCAGCGCACAGAAAGCCGCAGGAATTGCCCTTAGGGCACTTCTACTCATCGTCATATGTCCCCGACTGTTTTTTTGTCTGATGCGGCTTTGGGCGCACCCAAGCGCAGCATTATAAACCCGGCTCTTCTTCTGGCGCAGGTCCAAACAGCCACAAATGTGGTCTTTCGACGAAAATGTGCTTAATTGCTCGATGATCGGCCCCCTCCCGGCAGGCCACGGCACACAAATGCCAGCGCCAGGATAGTGACGAAGGTGAGCGCGGTGGCGGGAATCTGCAGGCTGAAGTCGGTGGTGGAGTGGATGGCCGCCCACAGCACGGTCATGGTCACGGCAAAGCCCACGCCCCTGTAAAGGGGCGTGTGGCGCCGGCGCTGCACCGCGTATGCGCTCCAAAGTGCCAGGCATACGACAGAAGCCAGCACCAGGGCGGCCGGTATGCCCAGCTCGGCGGCGAACTCCAGGTAGTCGTTGTGGGCGTGCAAGTGAAAGCCCTCCAGGTTGGGCGCCTGGTAGTTGGGAAATATACCGTAAAAGGAGCCGCCGCCGGAACCGGTGAGGGGAAAATCCTGCAGGTAATCGATGGTGTACTCGTTGGACCACACCCGCGCCTCCTGCTCCGGGTGGGTCTGCTCCAGGCGCTGGGCCAGCTCCTCAAAGCCGAACCACTGGCCAAGGATGAGCATGTCCACCAGCAGCAGGCTGGCGAGGAACAGCGCCACCGACCAGGAAAAACGCCGGCCCGCATAGAGGGCCAGCGCCCCGGCTACCAGCAGCGCACTGAAGAACGCGATATTGCCCATACGCGCCCGGGTCAGCACCAGCGCCACCACCATCACCGCCAGGTAGATGCGCAGGCGGATTTTGGGGCTGAGCATGAGCTGCAACCAGCCCCGCAGGCGCTCCTTCCAGTTGCGCGGGCGCTCCCGGCTCAGCTGCGCCAGCAGCAGGCCGATGCCCGCGCTGAGGCACATCACCAGGTAGCCCGCGTAATGGTTGCGGTTGACGAAGGTGCCAGTGGCGACCCCCTGCCCCACGTACTTCTCCACGAAAAAGCCCAGCTCCAGCCCGCTGAGCACCATGAAAGCCCCGTAGGCCGCCTGGAAGGTGCCGCTGAACACCAGCACCTGCAACAGGGTTTTCACCCGGTCATGGCTGTTCACCAGGGCCAGGGTCAGGAAAAACCCGGCGGTGAAGGCACAGCCCCGCAGCAGGTAGTAGCGGGTGGCCGCGGAGTCCAGCGAGAGGCTGAGCCAGCCTTCCTTCACATGCCAGGCGTACGCCTGGGGGGAGAGCCACGCCACCAGCGGGCGGGGCAGGTCCAGCAGCTGCACGAACACCCACACCTGCACCAGCACCAGCAGGGCCAGGGGCAGCCGGCCCCAGCGCCACACCTGCGCATCCAGCCGGACCTTGCCGAGCAGGTACAGCAACAGCCAGCCGCACAGCACCAGGCTCACCAGCAGCGCCAGCAGCGCCCCGCCCCAGGTGCGGTTGGAGGCGAAGGGCAGCGGCGCCCAGACCAGGATGGCCAGGTAGGCGACGAAGAGAGCGGGTTCGAGGTAACGGGTCATCGGCTGTATGTTACCGCGGGGGCGTCAATTCCAGACCTGGCTCCCGGCCCCAAAACAAGAAAGGCAGCCAGCCGGCTGCCTTTACCAACACCATTCGAATCAGAGCGAAGGGCTGACACTACCCTGGGACGGGGACAGATGAGGAGTCATAGCTGTCCGGCTTGTCGCAGCCACCGGTGACGTAGTTCTGCACCAGGCCCTCGATTATCTTGTCCGTCACAGGCTCGCACACGTCCACGCAGCCCCGGGCGATGGCCTCGGCCTCGCTGTTGTCACGGGCCATACAGATACCCACCCTGGCCACGTTCAGCCTGGCATGGCCGCTGACCGCCTGCACCGCCAGCACGGTAGCCTGCTCCAGGGTGCGGCCGTCCTGGATCAGGGCGCCGAGCACTTCCTGGGACGACTTGCGCGCGATATACATGTCCTGCACGGCCGTGGTGGCTTCCGCGTCGGTCATCATGGCGTTGACGCCCATGGGCAGCGCAACCAGGGCGCCGATCAGGGCCAGGCGTGCCACAGTATTTTTCATGGTGCTCTCCGGCGGCGATGCATCAAAAAGGAAATCGGATTTTCAATGGCGCTACGGTAGTGAGTTTGGGGTTGGCTGTCAATTTGCCAAGTGGAGTACGTTGACAATGGTCAATTTGTGGAGTCAGTTCCGTTCGCCAACGCCGCGGAGTCGCCCCAGCTGAAGGTGGAGACCACCGTGTATTGCTCATGGCCAGCCGCACCGTTCACGATCGCGTCCCCGCACTGCAGCCAGGCGTGGGCGGCGAGGCCCGTCGGATCGTCGGTGCGTTCACAGCCCCGGCGCACGCCCAGGTAGAACTGGCCGGGGATGTTGCGCTTCGCCAGCAGGCGCTGGGTGACCAGCACCTGGACAAGGCAGAGGCTCTGCCAGGGGGTGTAGCGGGCGGCAGCGGCTACGAGGTAGCCGATTGTTTTGGCTTCCTCGCGCTGGCTTATTGGCAGTTCCTGCGGCGGTACCGAAAGGGGGTGGTGCTGGAGTTTGGCGGTTGCGCGTCTGAAGGAGGTTAACAGTATGGCGGCGCGATACCAGCCCAGCATGCACCAGGCCTGCAACAGCACCAGCTTCTGGCGGTGGTCCAAGCCACTGAGTTTCTTTAGCCCGCTGGTCAAAGTTATAACCGGAATCAACAAGTAACAGGTCGATACTTTAGCAGGGTTGTGTCAGAGGTTGGCCATCGGATGCCTGGGGCTTTGAGGCCTTGTCCATATTGGATAAGTTTGTGCCGGGTCGCCAATGCAGTGAATTTTTGAAGCCGCTGAGACACAGCAAATTTTCCAGGTAGCTGTGTGTTTGGCACAGCATGGTAATAGGTTTGATTGCTACAGGCTAGCGTGCCCCAACGTGCCGGGTATGACGTATGACCCGTGCACGTACTTCCGACAGGACATCATAACGCCGGGGGTAGTCCAGTCGAAAGAAGATCGGGGCCCGGGCCAACAGGGATATGCGTTCAAAATGCCTGGCCAGGGTGTCCCGTCCTGCTACATCGAGCAAAAAACTGTTGCCAAGCAGGTTCACTATTGCCTCCCCGCCGCTGATGGCCGTCAGGGAGACCGACTCTGTGTCCCCGTCACCTAAAAAGTACACGGCCTTCAGCGGCCGTGGGTCTTCACAAAAGGAAGCCATATTCTTGTCCAGAATCATGAATTTTCCTGAAGAACTTTCGATGCGGGAAATACTGTTGGAACCGAAAGCAAGCCCCTCGGTTGAATCTCCCCACAGCCTTATCAATGGGTTATTCGACCGAACCAGGTATCCGACCCCATCCTGCTCCAGTTGGGCCCCGTCATCGGTGAGAAAGCGGTGGCCATCAGCGGTGAAGCTTGCCGCGAGAGTAGACTTCCCTCTGCCTGAGGCCGCCGCGAAAACGACAGAATAATCATCGATCTCAACCGCGCTGGCGTGCAGAACCAGCTTGTTCTGATGGCTGAGCACCAGCGGGATAACCAGATTGGAGTAAAGATGCTCAAGGACATCCGCTGCCACACCCGGAACCGCGTATAACGCGATACGTTGAGCATCCGGGGCTACGGTGAAATCCCCGAGCTGGGGAAAACGTACCAGATAGTCGTCTTCACGGCGATAAAAAAGCGCCCAGTGACGACCATTGGGAAGGGTCCACCTGTGGAAGCAAGACTGCCTGATAGGTTGTTGCTCAACTTCGGCCTGCAGGGTTCGAAGGATCACGGGAGCAAACACCACCAGCGAGCAAACGACATGCTGATTTTACTTCCTAGTGAGTAAAAGCGGACATCACATCAAGCGGTTCGATGCCAAGCAATTCGTAATTCACCATCTTGTAACCGGTGCTATCGAACGAGATCGCGGCCGGCATGATCTTTTCCACCTCGTCAGCCATGACACCCAACTGGCGACCATCACCTGCCATAGGCGCAGACGACGACAGGTAATCGAACAGATAAAGGCCTATACCTGAAGGCAGTGTTCCGATGCGGACCACATTATGCTTGATGGCCGGATCCGACATCTTGTTCATCACCCCTCCCCCGTCATTGCCATTACCTCCAGAACCCTGGGTCAACCGGCTGAGCCTTCCGAACCGCTGAAGAGCAGGCGACCGGTACACTCGCCGGCCGGAAGCCAGCCCTGAATCCTTGTTCTGCTGGCCTGATTCCTTACTATCATCCGTCATCTGACACCCCCGCTAAATCCTCTCCCGGCCTGAACTTTCGGCTATCCAAACAGATTAATCACCCGGACAGAACGCGTCACAACCGAACAACACCCACAGCATGAATTCTGCCCAACCAGTATACCGTGGCTGATCAAGATGTTCATAGAGATCATCCACCCGACTTTGCTTTATCCAGCGTTGGCGCCGGGGGGCGACATCCCGGACAAGCAGATCACGCATTGCGGGCAGATACTGGTTATAAGTGACAGAAAACTCCGCTTTGGTGCTGTCGCCTCAGGACCAGTTCAGGCAGCAAGCCCTGCATTGCCTGACGATGCAAATGTCGGTCGGTTCCCGCTGAGAACAGCAAACGCTTGGGTACGGCGAAAGCGAACTGGACCATCGCCGCAGTGTAGTAAGGGCGCCTAAGCTCCAGCCCAAAAGTGGCAGCAAAACGTTCGTGGGATTCATGGGCGAGAGCGATATACGGATCTGCCAGAACGCCAAGTTCAGCCCGCTGCCCCGACCAGCGGAGTTCCGTGGCACGGCCCGCCGGGCGTTTGTCACGCTGGACAAGCAGTGCGGCACGCAGTTCTGGTGCCAACCACGCACTGCGGTCGAAACCCTCTACAGCGTTATCCCTGACATGTCGCCACCAGGATCTGGCACTCTCCGGCAGTGACGGTGCCAGACCAAAGCGGCAAAACCACCACAGACCTTTAAGTAACCCCCCGATGGCCACATCCTGTCTCAGCAGCCTGGCTGCTTCCCCCCAACGACCTGCCGCCAACTCTTCTGCGTAGAAACTGCGGCCAGCCCCGAGCCACTCGTCGCCACCGATGCCGTTGAGTAAGACCCGGCTGCCACCATGTTGTGCCAGCTGCATCAGATTTCCAGCCATCACCGAATTGGGAAACCCCGGAAATTCGAGGTATTTCCGCGCCCTGTCAGTAAACCATGACAGAGGATACCGGGCGGGAGAGGATTCCACGATTTGCGTACCCAGATGTGCGCCCACTGCCCGACAGTAAGCTATTTCGTCCGCGTGAGGATCACCTTCAAAATTGATTGTGAAACCGGTCAGCCCTGGAGCGGCCAACTCACCCTCCCGCTGAAGTTTGTCCGCCGATGCAAATATGGCGGAAGAATCCAGCCCCCCACTGACCTCAACGGCAAGCGACTTGTTGGACCGCGACAGCCGCCTTACGGTATCTGCGAGCAAATGCCTGTAGTGCTCAACATAATCCTCATCGCGGCTATACCCGAAACTGGCAAAAAGATCCGGTGACCAGTACTTATCAATACGCGGACCAGCAGAATTCACCGTCATTCGATGCGCCGCAACCAGGCGCTGGACGCCTTGCCAGAAAGTTTCATCCCTTGAGTGCCACTCAGACGCAAGGTATTCGGCGAGCACTCCTTTGTTAAGCAATCGGGGAACACGGGGATGCAGCATGACAACATGCATCTCCGTCGCAAAGATGAAAGTGCGTCCACTCCAGAAGTAATGGAGCGTTTTATTGCCCATTGGGTCCCTGGCACAAAAGAGACTGCGCTCGAGCGGGTTCCATATGGCGATCGCGAAATCGCCCTCAATATGCGACAGGCAGTCCCTGCCCCAGAGCTGAAAAGCGCGCAGTACCAGTTCCGCATCTGATCGATCGCGCAGCGGGATACCCCGCGACAGCAAGTCACTTCGCAGCTCGAGCCAGTTATCCAACCGGCCATCCATGACCAGCACCAGTTTCCCCTCTTCGCTGGCCAGTGGCTGTCGCTCTTCCAGTGACTCGACGGTCGTGCGCAGCATGCAGTGGCCGAGAGCTGCACCTTGTCCCTGCCAATGAGCGATGCCATCTGGACCGCGGTAATTCATGGCAGCAGTCATGGTTTCAATCAATCCTGCCGCGACCGGGGTCTCATCGAAACTTATGACTCCGGCTATACCACTCACGACGATAACATCTCGCTATAATTCGAGAGGCAGAAAAGAGGCGGCTGGATTTGCCAGTATGCGTCGGGGCCATGGCCGCTGGCGGCTGTCCTGCTCATGCTCTAACAGAATTCGGCGATGAGATCCTGGACGAATTGCAGGGCCTCCGCCGGACTGGTAAAGGCGCGCGGATATTGCGCATAGACGCCCACGGCCAACTCGGCGATGGACAGCTGACTGACTGCATGCTCCAGCAGCCATAGAGCGGCTTCGCCGCGCAAGTTAAGGGCTGGCCGATTTTTTTCTGATCGTTTTTTAAGTCTGGCAGTTGGCAGAGGCTGAGACAAAAAGGTGCTCTGTCGCTGCAAACCGTCGGAGCTGCGTGTGGTCCAGGTCCACTCTCCGAATTCGGGTCGTTTCAACGCGAACCCCAGTCGGTCACCGGCCCTCACTTCCAGTGGCTCTTGCAAGGGCAGGAAAGCTGTACTCCAGTGGGTAAGCTCCGTCTCACCCGAAGTAGACAGCCACTCATCTCCCAGGTTCATCTGGAACCATCCCAGCCAGCCATGACAGGTGCCACTGTGAAGCACCTCCACCTCGGTCTCGCTGTCACAGTCAGCGCGCTTTGCCACCATAAAATCCAACTCCATCAGTACACTGGGAGCAGCAAGCGGTGTCGAACCGAAGCTTTCCCGGGCATCGTAATACAGAGTATTGGCCGCAAAAGGGCGTGCAGCCCGGTAGTCCACCTGAAGTTTATCGCTCCAGATGTCGACGTGTCTGCCATAGTAGTCCGGGGCATTCACGGGCACTATTTCCATGCGAGCCCGGTCGGGAATCATGCGGCCATCAGGAGCCAGGAATCTATCGCGGGCATGAAAAAGTGATGGTAGTAAATCTTCTGTGAGCAGAAAATTACCAGTCAGCACCGAGACGATAACATCCACAGGCGAGCTCAACTGCAGTTCCTCTACCCGGCACGGGTGGCAATGGACATTGGCCAGTCCGTTTGCCGCGGCAAGCATTCTGGTCACTTCGATTATGGGGGCCGGCTCCACCAGGTGCACTGATGCAGCTCCAAGCCTGGCTGCGCTGAAGCCGTGCACCCCGAGACCGGCACCCAGGTCCATCACGACAGTGCCTGGACGGATCACCTTGGCCAGGGCCCTGGCATAAGCCGCATTGCGCACGTCGTCGAACACCATGGAGCGGTGACCAGTAACATCGGAGTAACTCATCTGTGTCGCGGATTTTCCCTGTTCAGTTGGGCCCGTACTCTAGCAAGCCAACCGGCCAAATCAAAGCAAGGTATCTTTGGAAACTATCTACACTTACACCGCCTTTGTTAAACTCACCATGCACTTTTATCTGTAATGCGTTGCTCCCGGGGCCGGGGACGCAGTGCGCATTGCCCGCCAATCCATTACTTCACTGCTGCAAGTGAAGACAAAGATCTCGCCAGGGAAACCATGCGCCATCCCCGACCACCGACCCGATTCGGCCTACTCCTGAGTTACATCACTCCCCACCGGCGTGTGCTGATGGCGGTGCTGGGCCTGCTGCTGGCCGGCAGCCTGCTGTCCCTGGCCAACCCCTGGATGGCGGGGCTGCTCACCGCCAGCGTGATGGACGACGGCGAGCGCGGCATGGGGGCGCGGGGGCTGCTCGGGCTGTGGCTGGGCCTGATGCTGCTGCGCAGCCTGTTGTCGTTCGCCACCCAGTTTTACATCGGCAGCACCGGCGAGCGCATTACGGCCGAACTGCGCACCCGCCTCTACCAGCACCTGCAGGCCCTGCCGGTGGATTACTACCAGCAGCGCCGCAGCGGCGACACGCTCACCCTGCTCAGCACCGACGCGGCGATTATCAGCAATTTTGTCACCAACACCCTGGTGCAACTGCTGCCCGCCCTGGTCACCTTTGGCGGTGCATGCGTGATGATGGCCTGGCTGGACTGGTCTATCGCAGTGCTGGCAGTGGTGTTCCTGCCGGCCTATTTCATCGCGATGAAGGTGGTGGGGCGCAGGCTGCGGCCCCTGTCCCGGGCCTGGGTGGACGCCAACAGCCACCTGGTGTCTGTGGTCGAGGAGAACCTGGGCATGCTGCCGGCGATCAAGGCCTTTACCCGGGAGACCCACGAACAGGGCCGTTTCGAGGAGGCCAACCAGCGCCTGTTCAACCTGTCGCAACAGCAGTGGCGGGTCGAGGCGGCGCTGTCGCCCGTCATTAGCCTGCTGGGCGGCATCGGCGTCCTGGTATTGCTGTGGCTGGGCATCGACCACATCCAGAGTGGCCAGCTGGCGCCGGCCGACCTGGTCACCCTGCTGCTCTACGCCGTGCTGCTGATGAACCCCCTGGGCACCCTCGCCAACGTCTACGGCCAGGTGCAGCGCACCCGCGGCAGTGCGGAGCGCATCGTCGAGTTCCTGGGGCAGCAGCCGGAGCCGGCGGATGAAGGCAATATCGAGCTCGGCACGGTGGCCGGCCACATCGAATTCAAAAACGTGAGCTTCGGCTACCCGGGAAGGTCGCCGGTATTTGAGGGCTTCAACCTGGAGATACCCGCCGGCGAAACCCTGGCCATCACCGGCCCCAACGGCGCCGGCAAATCCACCCTCGCCCACCTGCTGCTGCGCTTTGCCGACCCGACCGGGGGCAGCATACATATCGACGGGGTGGATACTCGCAAGGCCACTATCGCCAGCGTGCGCAGGCAGATCGGCCTGGTGGCCCAGCACGTGCTGCTGCTCAACGGCAGCGTGGCGGAGAACATCGCCTACGGTGAGCCGGGGGTGAGCCGCGACAGGATAGAAGCCGCCGCCCGGTCCGCGCACGCGGACGCCTTTATCCGTGAACTGCCGGAAGGCTACGACACGGTCATCGGCGACCAGGGCGTGCGCCTCTCCGGCGGCCAGCGCCAGCGCCTGTCACTGGCCCGCACCCTGCTTAAGGACCCGCCCATACTGGTGCTGGACGAGGCTACCGCCATGTTCGACCCGGCCGGGGAAAAAGCCTTTATCGAGGAGTGCCACGACATATTGCGGCACAAGACGGTCATCCTGATCACCCACAGGCAGGCCAGCCTGGCCCTGGCGGACCGCACGATCAGGCTGGCGCCAGAGTCGAGTCAGGTGTGTGTAGACTGAATGGCGTAAAAAATGGCCAAAAACGCGAGCAAGGTCACACCCGCTATCACACGGCTGCCAGCGCCGTGAGTTAAACTTGGTTTCATCTACAGTGCAATGACCGGCGAGGACAGCAGAGCAACAATGGCCGCAAGACGCAAAGACGATGAACCCATGAGCAGGACCCGGTTCCGCACGGACCGCGTCGTGCATGACAATGGCAAATGGTATTTTCTCACCCGGGAGGGGAGTGTCGAAGGCCCCTTCGAGTGTGAGGGCGAGGCCGCTGAGCACCTCGAAATGTATGTCCGGGTAGTGCAGAGCGGCCTGTTGCCGAAGGACTGCAATTTAGCCTTGTGTGACTAAGTTTGAGTGAGCGTGCCCGCCGGGCACGGACCCGAAGCTGTCTCATCGGGCCTGCCCAGGGCGCACCTCAATCGAAGGGGTGCCGCAACACGATGGTCTCAACCCTGTCGGGACCGGTTGAGATGATATCGATAGGCGCCCCCACCAGCTCCTCCAGCCGCTTGATATAAGCGCGAGCTGCCGCGGGCAGCGCCTCCAGGCTTTTCACACCCAGGGTGGACTCGCTCCAGCCGGGCACTTCCTCGTAAACCGGTTGCAGCTTGGCGTAGTCCTCGGCGTCGATCGGGTTGGGCACCGGCTTGCCCTCCTTGCAGGTGTAGCCGACGCAGATGCGGATAGTCTCCAGTCCGTCCAGTACATCCAGCTTGGTCAGGCAGATGCCACTCACCGAGTTGATGTTGACGGCGGTGCGCAGCGCCACGGCGTCGAACCAGCCGCAACGTCGCGCCCGCCCCGTGGTGGCGCCAAATTCGTGACCGCGATCGGCCAGGTGTTTACCCGTATCGTCGAACAGTTCCGTCGGGAAAGGCCCCGACCCCACCCGGGTGGTGTAGGCCTTGGTAATACCCAGCACATAATCGAGATACAGTGGACCAAAGCCTGAACCGGTGGCGGTGCCGCCGGCGGTGGTGTTGGAGCTGGTCACGAAGGGGTAGGTCCCGTGGTCGATATCCAGCAGGGAACCCTGGGCGCCCTCGAACATGATATTGGCCCCGTTCCGGCGCCGCTCGTGCAGCTGGCCGGTCACATCCGCCATCATGGGCAGCAGCTCCGGCGCCATCTCCAGGGTGTCGGCCAGCACCGTGGCGTAATCCAGCGGCTCCACCTGGTAGTAGTGCTCCAGGGCGAAGTTGTGGTACTCCATTACCTCCTTGAGCTTGCGCGCAAAGCGGTGTTCGTCCTGCAGGTCGCCCAGCCGGAGGCCGCGCCGCGCGGCCTTGTCTTCATAGGCGGGGCCGATACCCCTACCGGTGGTACCGATTTTCTCGTAGCCGCGCTTGGCCTCGCGGGCCTGATCCAGCGCCACGTGGTAGGGCAGGATAAGGGGGCAGGCCGGGGAAATTTTCAGGCGGTCGCGCACGGGCACGCCCTTGGCCTCGAGCTCGGCCATTTCCTTCAGCAGCGCCTCCGGGGACAGGACCACCCCGTTGCCGATAAAGCACTGGACCTGTTGCCGCAGGATGCCGGAGGGAATCAGGTGCAACACGGTTTTGTGGCCGTCGATCACCAGGGTGTGTCCCGCGTTGTGTCCTCCCTGGAAGCGCACCACGGCATCCGCCTGGTCCGTCAACAGGTCGACAATCTTCCCTTTGCCCTCATCTCCCCACTGGGTGCCGAGGACTACTACGTTTTTGCTCATTGCTTGGTAACTCGCAAGTTCTGGTCAATATTCAATTGCTTGCACCCGCCACTCGCCATCGTGCTCAAGCAGCTGGCGGTCACAGCGCGGGTCCGGCTCGGTCGAGAGGCAGTTGATTACGATTTCACCCGCCTCCCTGAGTTTGCTGACCGCAGCAGACAGTGCGGGGTCATCGGAGTCCGGCATGCTGATGGCGCCGCGGGGCTCCTCATCCTGGGGCACCAGGGCCAACAGGGCTTTCAGGTCGGTGGCAAAGCCGGTAGCGGGACGGGCGCGGCCGAATACCGCACCCACGTTGTCGTAACGCCCGCCGTTGGCGACAGCTTCCCCGTGACCGGGCACATAGGCGGCGAAGACGATCCCCGTGTGGTAGTGGTAACCGCGCAGCTCCGCCAGGTCAAAATAGATATCGAGGTTGGGCCGCTGGCGACGGATGTCCGTAGCGACCTCCTGCAGGGCGTCCACCGCAGCCAGGGCGTCGGGGGCGCGATCGGCAAACAGCTCGCGGGCATTGGCCAGCACGGACTCGTCACCGTGCAGGTCTACCAGGTCAATGATGAGTTCGGCGGCGGCGGGTTCGACCCCCGCCAGGGCGACATGCAGGTCGGGTACCGACTTGCGCTGCAAGGCGTCAAACACGGTCTGCTCCTGCTCCGGGCTCAGCCCGGCGCTGGCCAGCACCGCCTGGTAGACCCCGACGTGCCCCAGATCCAGGGTAATACCCGCACCCTCAGAGGTCGCACTGATGCCCGCGGTCTCGAGCGTCGCCAGCATCAGCCGCACGATTTCCACATCTGCGGCCAGGCTGTTGTCGCCGTATAACTCAGCCCCAAGCTGAATGGGAGAGCGCGATGCCAGCAGGGATTTGGGACGGGTATGCAGGGTGGAACCGGCATAACACAGGCGGGTGACCCCGGGCTGGGCCAGGCTGTGCGCATCGATGCGCGCCACCTGGGGAGTGATATCGGCGCGGATACCCATAGTGCGACCGCTGAGCTGGTCGGTCAGCTTGAAGGTCAACAGGTCCAGGTCCTGGCCCAGGCCGATCAACAGGGATTCGGTAAACTCCATCAGGGGCGGGATCACCAGCTGGTAGCCCCAGCTGCGATAGAGGTCGAGCAGGCGTCGACGCAGGCGCTCCGCGGTGGCGGCCTGGGCCGGAAGGACTTCCTCAATTCCGTCCGGCAATTGCCAGCGATCAACGGATGTCATTCAGCAAACCTCTAGTGAACCAGGTACAGGATGATGACCCCGAAAACCATGCTGCCCAGGCCGATATTGCGGATAGCCCGGTCTTCCATCTGGTCCGCCATGGCCAGCAGCTTGCGCCAGCGATCGGGGCTGACAAAGGGGAGCATGCCTTCGATAATGAAGACGAGCGCGATGGCCGCCGCCAGAACGTGCCAGAAATCCAAAACTCCCTCCCCTGCTCCGCCACGACCCGTGCCGGCATTGACAGCGATGTAACACCGCAGCCCGGCCTGTTATTGGCTGCCGGTACTGCGCATTACACGCTCCAGTCCATCCCTGAATACGCACCCCGCTTTCGGGAGCACAAAAAACCGCGGGCCCGGCGCTTGTGGTTAAAACGCCGAATCCCACGGTTGCAAAATACTACCACAAGCGATGTGGATAGTACCCGTGAATTTTAAAGCCCTAGTTGACCTCGGTCGGGCTGGTTTGCCCCGATTTGCCGCCCCTGGAGTCATTCAGGTAGCGGAAAAACTCGCTGTCAGGCTGGATCAGCATGATGTCACCGTTGCCTTTGAAGGACTGCTGGTAGGCCCGCAGGGAGCGCGTGAAGGAATAGAACTCCGGGTCGCGATTGAACGCCTCCGCATAGATCCGGGTAGCGATCGCATCCCCTTCACCGCGAATCAGTTCGGCGTCGCGGTAGGCGTTGGCCTGCAGCACGGTCACCTCGCGGTCGGCGGCGGCGCGGATACCCTCGGCCAGCTCCTGGCCCTGGGAGCGGTGCTCACGCGCTTCCTTTTCCCGCTCGGCATTCATCCGGCGATATACCGACTCGGATACGTCCGGCGGCAGGTCGATCTGCTTCACCCGCACATCCACGACCTCGACCCCGAGAGACTCCTGGGCAACCACCGTCAGATTCTCGGTAAGGTCATTCATCAACTCGTCCCGCTCACCGGACACCACCTCCTGGATGGTGCGCACGGCTACCTGGTTGCGCAGGCCGTTGTTGATGCGCTGTGACAGCAGCGCCATCGCGCGGGACATCTCACCATTGGTCGCGGTGTAGAATTTCGACGTGTCCTTGATCTTGAACTTGGCGTAGCTGTCGACGATCAGGGCCTTCTGCTCCTGGGTAAAGAAGCGCTCGGGCTGTGAATCGACGGTGATAAGACGACCGTCAAACTTGCGCACACTGTTGACGAAAGGAATCTTCACATGCAGACCAGGCTTCAGATCGGGATCGACCACCTCACCAAACCTGAGCAGCACGCCGCGCTCGGTCTGCTTGATGACGTACAAAGCGTTGCTGGCGACCAGCAAAACGAGTGCCGCCACTACCAGAAATGTCATATTGCGTCCGGACATGATCAGCGACCTCCCCTGCGATTGCCTGCGGCAGCGGCGTCATTACGCAGCTGCTCGGTCACGGCGTTGGTCAGCTCACGGATGTTCGAGCTGTCGATAGTAAGCTTGTTGCGTACCCCGCCACCGCTGGTGCTCGGGCTGCCAAGTTTGTCCAGCGGCAGGTACATCATGTTATTGCCACCCTCGACATCGACCATCACCTTGTTGGTGTTACTGAACACGCCCTGGACCGCCTCGAGATAGAGGCGCTCGCGGGTTACTTCGGGCGCTTTGGCGTATTCCGCCAGTAACTTGCTGAAGCGCTCCGCCTCACCCTCGGCGTTGGCGATCACCTGCTCCTTGTAAGCCATGGCCTCTTCCAGCACCCGCTGGGCGCCACCGCGCGCCTCGGGAACGATACCGTTGGCATAGGCCTGGCCCTCGTTCTTCAGACGCTCCTCGTCCTCGCGGGCCTTGATCACGTCATCAAACGCCGCCTGCACCTGGCTGGGTGGCTTCGATTCATCCACCGTCACCTTGCTCACCAGGATGCCGGTCTCGTAAAGGTTCAGGTAATCCTGCAGACGCAGGCTCACCTCGTCGGCAATCTGGGCACGACCCCCTGTCAGCACCATATCCATGCTGGTGCCGCCGACCACGTGACGCAGTGCGCTCTGGGTTGCGTGCTGCAAAGAGATCTCCGGTTCGAGAACCTTGAGCACGAAACTGGTGGGATCGTCGATCACGTACTGCACCGAGAGTTTCACCTCGACGATATTCTCGTCCTGGGTGAGCATGATCTCGCGGAAGCTGACCGCCCGTACCTTGGTGGTATTGACCCTGATCACCTCATCGATGATGGGTGGATTCCACTGCAGACCCGGTTGCACCGTATCCAGGTACTTACCAAAGCGCAGCACCACTGCCCGCTCCTGCTGATCGACCTGGTAAAAGCCCATCAAACCCCAGACCAGCAAGGCGCCCGCCGCTATCACGCCCAGCAGCGCACCCGGAATACCCCCGGAGGAGCCGCCTGAGCCGCCTGACTTGCGGGCACCACCGCCGCCGAACATACCGCCCAGCTTGTCCTGTAATTTCTTCAGGGCCTCATCGAGGTCCGGCGGACCCTGGTCCCCACCGCCCCACGGATCCTTGGGTTTGTTGTTGCCACCACCCGGTTCATTCCAGGCCATAGTTAACTCCTAAGTCAAAAGTCGCATGAGTCTACCAAATTTTACCCGCTTTGAGTCATACGACCCGACGATAAGCGAGACTCAAAACAAGGGCTCTGGCCCCTTCTTCATCAACCGGTTCCAGTCGGCGCGGGGCAATTTAACGTTGAGGTGGGCCACCCCGTCGTCGCCGTAGTCCTCCGACTCCACCGCGCCCAGCCGATAAAGCGCCGCCCTCAGGCCTCCCTGGTCGGGACCAATATCGATGGATTCGTTGACCATGTCCTTGCCAACCAGCTCGGAGACGGCCTGCAGCAGCAAATCCGTGCCCGCACCCGTGGCGGCGCTGAGCCATACCCGCTCGGGCACCCCGTCGGCATTGCGGTCTATACGCGGCGCCTGCTCCAGCAGATCCAATTTGTTGTAGACCTGCAATTGCGGAATCCGGTCGGCGCCGATTTCCGCCAGCACCTCGTGCACCTGGTGGATATTGTCCTCGCGCTGTTCCGTTGCCGCGTCGACGACATGCAGCAACAGGTCGGCATTGAGTGTCTCTTCCAGAGTGGCCTTGAACGCCGCGACCAGTTTATGCGGGAGATGCGCGATAAAGCCGACGGTATCCACCAGCACCACCGGACCCACATTCTCCAGCTCCAGCCGCCGCAGGGTGGGATCGAGGGTGGCAAACAACTGGTTCGCGGCGTAGACCCGGGATTCGGTCAGGCGGTTGAACAGGGTGGATTTACCGGCGTTGGTGTAACCTACCAGCGACACCACCGGCACCTCTGCCCGGCGCCGGGAGCGGCGCCCGTTATCGCGCTGTTTGCGCACTTTCTCCAGCCGCGCGAGGATGGACTTGATCCGCGCCCGCAACAGGCGACGGTCGGTTTCCAACTGGGTTTCCCCCGGGCCGCGCAGACCGATCCCCCCTTTTTGCCGCTCAAGGTGGGTCCAGCCCCGCACCAGCCTGGTGCTCATGTGCTGCAACTGGGCCAGCTCAACCTGCAGCTTGCCCTCGTGCGTGCGGGCCCGCTGGGCGAAGATATCAAGGATCAGACCGGTGCGGTCGAGCACCCGGCACTGCAATTCCTTCTCCAGGTTGCGCTCCTGGCTGGGGCTGAGGGAGTGATTGAACATGACGATCTGAGCGCCATGCTCCCGCACGGCCTCGGCAATTTCCTGCAACTTGCCGCTGCCGACGAAGGTGCGCGAATCGGGCACGTCCCGGGCGCCCATGACATAGGCTACCGGGTCGCCCCCGGCGGAGATGACCAGTTCCTCGAATTCACGGGGGTCTTCCCGCTCAGTTTCACTGGCGAGATTGAGATGAACGAGCACAGCGCACTCACCCGAATCGGGTCGATCAAAAAACAATACTACCTCGGCGGGTCAATAAATGGGGAAGGTGGTCGTCCGTCGGGCGACCACCGAGCAGGCTCCTAGCTGTCGCCACCATCTGCTTCATCTTCCGGCGGGTTCTGTAGTGGCATACGCACTACCCGCGAAGGCACGACGGTTGAGATGGCGTGCTTGTAAACCATCTGGCTTACGGTGTTTTTCAACAGCACCACGAACTGGTCGAAAGACTCGATCTGGCCCTGCAGCTTGATCCCGTTCACCAGGTAAATCGAAACGGGGACGCGTTCCTTACGCAAGATATTCAGGTAAGGGTCTTGTAGAGTGTGCCCTTTTGACATAATTCCTCCTAAAAGACTCAAATCGAGTCGAAAAAGTGATAAAAGCGTCTAACTTCGCACTGTTATTACGGCTTCCCTGCCACTGCCAGGACCGACTTCGGGGTACAAGCCACACCTGGCAACAACCCAGTGGGCCCCAGCATACTACAGTGGGGGCATATCAAGATAGTTCAAGGCCAGCTCAAGGGGGGTTTGCCCCCCGGCCATCGCTACAGGGTCAGACTCCGGCGCCGGCGCGAGGTTCCCGGCCACATCGGTATATATCCAGTTTAAATCCGGCCACTTGCGCAGCCATGTCAGCTGGCGTTTGGCGAGCTGGCGCGTGGCGGCGATGGCGTTGCCTACAGCGGTCTCCAGCGAGCACTCCCCGGCCAGGTGCTGCCAGAGCTGGCGATAGCCGACGGCGCGGATAGCGGGCAGGTCCGGGGTCAGGTCGCCGCGCCGGTAGAGACTCGTCACCTCCGCCAGCAAGCCCGCCGCCATCATCTGCTCAAACCGCAGGGCTATTCGCTGGTGCAGAACCGAGCGCTGCCGTGGGCAGATGGCGATCTGAACTACCCTGTACTGCCGGGCCGGCACCGGCTGGCTCTCCTGGCGGCGTCGCCACTGCGACATGGTGACGCCGCTGCTGCGAAACACCTCCAGTGCCCGCCCGATGCGCTGGGAGTGCCTGGGGTGAATTCGCCCCGCAGAGTCGGGGTCCACCTCCGCGAGGCGCTCGTGCAGCCTGGGCCAGCCATGGATCGCGGCCTCGGCCTCGATCTCACGGCGGATGTCCGCATTCGCCGGTGGCATATCCGCGAGCCCCTCGAGAAAAGCCTTGAAATAGAGCATCGTGCCACCCACCAGCAGCGGGGTCGCGCCGCGGCCGCGGATCTCGGCCACCAGGCGGTGGGCATCCGCGGCAAAATCCGCCGCCGAGTAAGACCCGGCAGGGTCGAGTATATCGACCAGGTGATGGGGGTAATCGGGTTTGGCACTGCCGATATCCAGCCCCCGGTAAACCAGGGCGGAATCCACACTGACCAGCTCGCAGTTGCGGGCCCGGGCGATTTCTATGGCCAGGTCGGTCTTGCCGGAGGCCGTGGGGCCCATCAGGCAGATAACCAGCGGCCCGGGATCGCCTGCCCCGGGCCCAGTCGACTGTGTCCTGCTAATTGCCATCTCTTTACTCAAGTAAGCAGGACCGCGGCCTGCCGGGCGCCGACTTCAGCGACCCCGCAGAAACAGTTTGTCCAGCTCCTCGATACTCAACTGGGTCCAGGTGGGCCGGCCGTGGTTACACTGGCCGGAACGTTCGGTCTCCTCCATGTCCCGCAGCAGGGCATTCATTTCCGGTATGGTGAGACGGCGATTTGCCCGCACCGAGCCGTGGCAGGCCATGGTAGAGAGAATTTCATCGAGATGCCCCTCAATTCGGTCGGAGCTGCCGAATTCGATGAGATCCGCCAGCACGTCCCTGAGCAACTGTTCGACGTCCGAATCCCGCAGCGACACGGGGATCTGGCGTATGACAAGGGACTCCTCCCCAGCCACTTCCACCACCATGCCGAGCCCCAGAAACAATTCGGCGTGCTCTGCCGCAACCTGTACCTCACGCTGGCTGACCGCTACCGCGCGGGGCACCAGCAGCGGCTGACTGCGAATGCCCTCGTGGGCCCGGGCGGTCTTGAGCCTCTCGTAGGTGATCCGCTCGTGGGCCGCATGCATATCCACCAGCACCAGGCCCTGGGCATTTTCCGCCAGGATATAAATACCCTTGAGCTGGGCCAGGGCATAACCCAGGGGTGGCACCTCCCCGGCATTGGACTCCCCGGGCAGGCTGTGGAGACGGCGGTAGTCGCTCACCTGCTCCATCGCCTGGCCCGGGGCGGGAGCCGGCGAGGCGCGGTAGCCGCCGTAGGCGGCAAAACCGCCAGCGGGGGCGGGCTGGGCGCCCAGGGAGAGTCCTCCCTGGTGGGTGATTTCCCCGGTGGTAACGTCCACCAGCAGGCCCTCATCGCCCCCCTCACCGGTATCGCGGAGGCGGTCGCTGCCTGCCTGGCCGTCGCCCGGGCGAACATCCGCCAACGCCCGGTGCAGGCTGGAAAAAATAAAGTTGTGCACAGCGCGCCCGTCGCGGAACCGGACCTCGTGCTTGGTGGGATGCACGTTGACATCGACCTGGGCCGGGTCGAGTTCAAGGTAGAGCACAAAGGCGGGGTGACGGCCGTGGTAGAGCACGTCGCGATAAGCCTGTTTCACGGCGTGGGCCACCAGCCGGTCCCGGATGACCCGGCCGTTGACAAAAAAGTACTGCAGGTCCGCCTGGCTGCGAGAGAACGTGGGCAGGCCAACCCAGCCCCACAGCCGCAGGTGCGGCAGATCGGTTTCGATATACAGCGCCTGCTCCATAAACGCCGGGCCGCAGACCGCCGCAACCCGTCGCTGGCGCTCCACCTGGCTGTGACCGGGCTTGAGATTATGCAGCACCCGGCCATTGTGGCGCAGGCTGAACGCCACGTCGAAGCGGGACAGGGCGAGGCGCTTTACCACCTCTTCCAGGTGGTTGAACTCGGTTTTCTCGGTGCGCAGGAACTTGCGCCGGGCCGGGGTGTTGAAAAACAGGTCGCGCACTTCCACGGTGGTGCCGCGGGGGTGGGGCGCGGGTTTCAGCTCCACCTCCATCTCGCGGCCCTCACAGGCGGCGGAGCTGCCGTGGCTGCCATCGTCCGCCGGGTTGCTGGTCAGGGTGAGGCGCGACACCGAGCCGATACTGGCCAGTGCCTCCCCGCGAAAACCCAGGCTGCCCACCTGCTCCAGGTCTTCCAGCGAGGCGATCTTGCTGGTGGCGTGGCGGGCCAGTGCCAGCGGCAGGTCGTCCGCCGCGATGCCACTGCCGTCATCCCGGATGCGGATCAGTTTGACGCCGCCGGCCTCCACATCGATATCCACCCGGGTGGCACCCGCATCGAGACTGTTTTCAAGCACCTCCTTGACCACGGAGGCCGGGCGCTCGACCACTTCACCGGCGGCAATCTGGTTCGCCAGCCTGGGACTGAGAAGGTGAATACGGGGCATTCAGTGCATTACATCAGGTAGTGGGGATAAGCAGTTTCTGCCCCACCAGGATTTTTTCGCCGCTGATGCCGTTGCGGATCTTGAGATCAGACAGAGGCACGTTGAAGCGCTCGGCGATGCCGGAAAGGGTATCGCCACGGGCGATTATGTACTGCTGCCCAAGCTGCTGTTTTTGCCAGGCGATGAGCGTCCCGGAGGGCGGGTGCGCGAGGAACCACTCGCGGATGCCCGCGTGGATCGCCCGGGCCATCTTCTTCTGGTAGGCACTGGAGGCCAGCAGTTTCGATTCGGACGGGTTGGAGATAAAACCGGTCTCCACCAGTATGGAAGGTATGTCCGGCGACTTGAGCACGGCGAAACCCGCCTGTTCAACCCGGTTCTTGTGCAGCTTGGCGACCGTGTCGACATTGCGCAGCACTTTATCGCCCAGCTTCAGACTGTTGTCCAGGGTGGAGGTCATGGACAGGTCAGCCAGTACACCCGCCAGCAGGTCATCCTTGTCGGAAAGCGTCACCCCGCCCACCAGGTCGGAAGCGTTTTCCCGCTGGGCGAGATAGCTCGCGGCGGTCGAGGTGGCGCCCTGGGTCGATAGCGCGTAGACCGAGGCCCCGTGGGCTTCGCGCCGCTTGAACGCGTCGGCGTGAATCGAGACAAACAGGTCCGCCTGGCGCTGGCGCGCCAGGTCGCGGCGACCGCGCAAACTGATGTAGTAGTCGCCGGTGCGGATCATGGTGGGCTGGAATCCCTTGTCCGCCTGCAACAGGGCGTTGAGCTCCTTGGCGATGGCCAGTACCACGTCTTTCTCGCGATGCCGATTGGGCCCGATGGCGCCGGGATCCTCGCCGCCGTGACCGGCGTCGATGGCAATGATGATATCGCGCTTGTCGTTGTGCTGGACGCTCTTGGTAGCCACGGCCTCGGCCCGAGGAGCCTTGTCGTACAGGTCGAGCACGAGACGGTCGCCCGCCTGCTCGTTGGCCTTGAGAAAGAAACTGCGGGGTTTCACCGCGGCGTTGAGCTCCAGCACGACCCGCAGATCGTCGCCGTCGCGCACGCCGGTACGCACCAGCTGCACCGGGGTGCCGTCGAGTTTCAGATCGGTAATACTGGCCTTGATACTGGCATTTTCCACGTCGAGCACGATACGGCCCGGGTTATCCAGCACGATCAGTTTGTGTTCGGTGGGGCCGCTGAGGTCAAACACGATGCGAGTGTGGTCGGGTGCGCGCCATAGACGCACATCATCAACCTCCACAGACCATGCAGGAAATGCCGCAAGCACCCCCAGTATGGCCCAGATCCACATCCTGCCCATGTCACTCCCGCCGCTTGTGCCACGGCCTTTTGCATTTATATTCGCTCGCCGCCGGGGCTGGTCTTCTGGTTCAGCCCGCTGCCCTGACTCGCGCCAAAACTGCACCCCCCGGGACGGTTTCGGCCTGCAGCAACAGGCGACGGCCAGAACCGTCGCGTTCTATTTTAATCGTTATATCAGCCGGGGGCAAAGCGCCATGTCCGCGCTCCGGCCACTCTACCAGGCAAATCGCGTCGGCACTGAAATAATCGCGAATTCCCATGAATTCCAGCTCCTCGGGATCACTGAGGCGATACAGGTCAAAATGGTAAACCTGCCACTGTCCCAGCTCGTAAGGCTCCACCAGGGTATAGGTGGGACTCTTCACCGCCCCGGGATGCCCCAGTCCCTGGATGAAGCCGCGGCTGAGGGTGGTCTTGCCCATGCCGAGGTCGCCGACGAGGTAGATGACCAGGGAGGGCTGGGCCGCCGCAGCAATTCGCGCGCCGCAGGCCACCATCGCCGCCTCATCCGGAGCCGTCACTGTCAATGTGTCCAGACTCACCCCAGCATCGCCCGCATATGGGGAGCCAGATCGCTGGCCAGCAAACCGCGCTGGCCGTCCCCGGCCGCAATGTCGGCGGCCGCGCCGTGCAGGCACACCCCCAGGGCAGCCGCCTCCAGGGGCGGCAGGTGCTGGGCCAGTAGTGATCCGATCACCCCGCTCAGGACATCCCCCATCCCGCCACTGGCCATGCCGGGATTGCCGTAGTCGCTCAGCAACAGCTGGTCGCCGTCCGCAATCAGGCTGCCATTGCCCTTGAGTACCGCAACCCCGCCATACTTTTGCTGCAGCTGGCGCACTGCATCGAAGCGGTCCGCCTGAACCTGGGCCGTGGCGCAACCCAGCAGGCGCGCCGCCTCTCCCGGGTGGGGCGTCAAAACCCAGTTGTCGCGACGGCGCTCGGTCACCGGCCCGCCCGCCACCAGCAGGTTGAGGCCGTCCGCGTCCAGCACCATCGGTTTCCCGCTGGCCGCGGCCACCTGCAACAACTGCTCCGACCAGGGCGACTGGCCCAGGCCAGGACCCACCACCAGCACATCGGCGGATTCGATAAGCGCCGCCAGGTCCTGGCCGGAGCGCACTCCCAGCGGCATTGCCTCGGGCGTGCGCGCCACCAGCGCGGCGACATGCTCCGGCCGGGTGGCGACACGCACCAGGCCGGCACCGCAGCGCAGGGCGGCCTCCGCCGCCAGCGCCGCCGCCCCGGCCATGCCGTAATCACCCCCCACCACCAGTACCGTGCCATACAAGCCCTTGTGGGCGGTAGCCGGCCGCGCCGGCACCCGTTCCAGCAGGGCTTCCAGCTCGAGCCGGCGGCTGTCGCAGGCAACCTGCTGGTATACCTCCGGCGGCACCCCAAGGTCATTGAATTCCACCGCACCGGTATGGTCCGCCGCCGCCATGGTGAACAATCCGCGCTTGAGGCCGATAAAGGTCACGGTCAGGTCAGCCTGCACCGCCAGACCCAGCACCCGGCCGGTATCGGAACAGAGCCCGGAGGGGATATCCACCGCCAGCACCGGCAGGCCGCTGCCATTGATCGCGGTGATGGCATCGCGATAAGCGCCGCGCACATCGCCGCCCAGCCCGGTCCCGAGCATGGCGTCGACAATTACCCCCGCGCCCTGCAGCGGAGCTTCCCCGAACGGGACGATCGGCACCCCGTTGGCCTGCGCCTGCCGGCGCGCCAGGGCGGCATCACCGCCAATTTTTTCAGGGTCGCCCAGCTGCAGTACGCTCACGCCAATGCCGCGTTTGTGGGCCAGGTCGGCCACCAGGAAGCCATCACCACCATTGTTGCCGGTGCCGCACAGCACCTGGATATACTCGACCCCGGGCCAGTTGTGCACCAGCGCCTCGAAGCAGGCGCCTGGCGGCCCGGGACATCAGGGTAATACCCGGAATACCGTGATCCTGAATCGCGCAGCGGTCCAGCTCACGGGTTTGGGCCGCGGTGTAGAGGTTTTCGGTGCCTAATTGTTCAGACAAGTTTTGCTCCAGGTTTTATCTTCCAAATTACTGCTATTTCAGTTAGATCGCGTGTTCTTGCTCCGATCCCGGCAGCTCGGCTGAAGCTTGCCGTCACAGGACTCGCCGTGAACCCATCCATGGGGGCTCGTTTCGGCCATCCATGGCCTCAACGGTCCTGTGACGGCAAGCTCCACCCAATCTGCCTCTTCCTGCTCTCACAATCTGGGCAGAAAAGATCACAAGAGGAATACTCCCGCTGCTTTTCAAAAACCTGGTTATCCTCGGTGTCAACTCGATCGAGCGTCGGGTGTGGGTCTCACGCCACTCAGGACCGTGTGAGGCCATGGACGGCCGAACACGAGCGCACATGGATGTGCTTGTAGCGGGTCCTGAGTGGCGTGAGACCCGCGCCTGGTGCGTCATCTTGAGAGCGCTCGCGGGGCCAGGCCCTAATTTACCGGACAAAAGGACATTCACGAGAAAAATAATCCGCACAAATGCACGCTGCCCACCCGGTTCTGGCAGAATTGTACACCCAAGTCCCCCATATCCGGCCTTCGATTTGTCCCAGCGACTGACAGCCCAGCAACAGAACGCCATGGCGGCACAGATCCGCGAGTGGGCGCGCGAGCTGGGCTTCCAGCAGCTGGGTATCGCCGATATCGACCTGGGGGAACACGAGGCCTACCTGCAGAAGTGGCTGGACGCCGGCTACCACGGCAGCATGGACTACATGGCGCGCCACGGTACAAAGCGGGCGCGGCCCGAGGAACTGGTGCCCGGCACCTGCCGGGTAATCTCGGTGCGGATGGATTACCTGGCGGGCGATACCCGGCCGCTGGAAATACTGGCATCACCCGAAAAGGCCTACATATCGCGCTACGCGCTGGCCAGGGATTACCATAAGCTGATACGCAAGCGGCTCGCAACGCTGGCGGGGCGCATCGGGCAACTGGCCGGAGGCGGCCAGTATCGCGCCTTTGTGGACAGCGCACCGGTGCTGGAGCGGGCGATCGCCGAGCGAGCGGGTATGGGCTGGATTGCCAAAAACACCATGCTGATCAACCCGGACGCCGGGTCCTGGTTTTTCCTGGGCGAGATCTACACCGACCTGCCACTGGCGCCAGACCCGCCCCAGGCCAGCAAGCACTGCGGCACCTGTACCGCCTGTCTCGACATCTGCCCCACCAGCGCGTTTGTGGGCCCGTTTCAGCTGGATGCACGCAAGTGCATTTCCTACCTGACTATCGAGCACAAGGGCTCTATCGACCCCGGGCTGCGGCCGCTGATGGGCAATCGGGTATTCGGCTGCGACGACTGCCAGCTGGTCTGCCCCTGGAACAAGTTCGCCAGGCCGAGCGGTGAAGATGATTTCCAGCCCAGGCACGGCCTGGCGGACGGGGACCTGGTGGAGTTGTTTTTGTGGACAGAGGAGACATGGCTGGCGAAAACAGAGGGCTCAGCCATCCGCCGGATCGGTTATGAGCGCTGGCTGCGCAACCTCGCCATTGGGCTGGGCAATGCACCGACCACGTCGATGGTTACAAATGCCCTGAGCAGCCGGCGCGAGTTTCCCTCCGAGCTGGTGCGCGAGCACGTGGCCTGGGCGCTGCAACGGCACGGCCTCTAGAGCCGCGCCGGGACTTCAGGCCAGCCTGAGGAAGTGCTCGCGATAATAGCGCAGCTCTTCGATCGACTCGCGGATATCCTCCAGGGCCAGGTGGGTGGAACTCTTGTTGATGCCCGCTTCCAGCTCCGGTCGCCAGCGCTGCATCAGGATTTTCAGGCTGCTGACATCGAGATTGCGGTAGTGGAAATAACGCTCCAGCTCCGGCAGGTGGCGCGCCATGAAGCGCCGGTCCTGGCATATGCTGTTGCCACACATCGGCGAGGCCCCCGCCGGCACCCACTGTTCGAGGAAGGCCAGGGTGAGCGCGGCAGCATTGGCCTCGTCGTGGGCGCTGGCCCGGACCCTGTCAACCAGCCCGGAATGGGTGTGGTGGGTGGTGTTCCACTGGTCCATGGCGGCCAGGGTCGCATCGTCCTGGTGCACCGCAATAACAGGCCCCTCCGCCAGGGTATTGAGCTCGCTGTCGGTGACGATCGTGGCTATCTCGATCACCACATTGTGCTCCGGATCCAGCCCGGTCATCTCCATATCGACCCATATAAGGTTGTTGGCGTCCTGCATAAGGTTTGATTCCCGAATGGCGGCTGATGGCTGCAGTGTAGCAAATTGCCTCGACAGCGTTGCGCGCTGCGCCAATAATGCCCGGATGTCGAAACGCAAGCTCACCCGCCAGCAGGCCTGGCGGATAGAAAAAATCCAGGGGGAACGCGCCAAACGGGCGGACAAGCGCGGCACCCAGGCCGAAGAGGCCCTTGCCAGCGGAGAACTCGGGCCCGAGCAACACGGGCTGGTCACAGCCCATTTCGGCACCCAGGTGGAGGTGGAGTCCCCGTCGGGCCAGCGTATTCGCTGCCACCTGCGTGCCAACCTCGACAGCCTGGTGACCGGCGACCAGGTCATTTGGTGCGAGGGGGACCCCACCGGGGTGATCGTCGCTCAACTGGAGCGCAAAAGTGTTCTTTCGCGCCCGGACCCCTACGGCAAGCTCAAGCCCGTGGCCGCCAATATCGACCAGATCATGGTGGTTATCGCCCCCCTGCCCGAACCCCACGCCATGCTGATCGACCGCTACCTGGTCGCGGCGGAAACCGTGAATATCGAGCCGGTCATCCTGCTCAACAAAACCGACCTGCTGGCGGCCGACCCTGCACTGCAGCAGCAAATGGACGACCTGCTGGCGATTTATCCCACGCTGGGTTACCGCATTCTCCACACCTCGAGCAAGGCAGGCGGGCTGGAGGAACTCCACGCGGCGCTGCGCGAGCGCACCAGCGTGTTCGTCGGCCAGTCCGGCGTGGGTAAATCGTCCCTGGTGAACGCGCTGCTGCCGGAGGCAGACCTGCGGGTGGGCAGCCTGTCGGAAACTACCAGCAAGGGCGTGCACACCACCACCACCGCCCAGCTGTTCCAGCTCCCCTCCGGCGGCAGCCTGATCGACTCTCCGGGTATCCGCGAGTTCGGTCTGTGGCATATGAACCGGGAGCAGGTGGAGCAGGGTTTTCGCGAGTTCCGGCCCCTGCTCGGTCACTGCAAGTTCCGCGACTGCCAGCATGTGCATGAACCCGGATGCGCGATCCTCGGGGCACTGGCGTCAGGCGAGATCAGTGAACGGCGGATGGACAGCTATCGACGCATTGTTGCGAGCCTTGAAGAAACCTAGTTTGCTTTGGGATGCTCACTGGTTGCTGCTGCCGAGGTCGGGCGCTGGCGGTCTACCCCTTCGAATCGGCCATAGCTCCGGCAACCAATCCGGCTGCTGCGCAACTCGACCAAAATTGCTGCGCAATTTTTGGGACTCGAACAGTGCTCGCAGAAAGCCCCGGATTGGTTGCCTCCGCTAAGCATGGCCTGACTGATTCGAAGGGGTAGACCGCCAGCACCCTTGCACCGAGCTGAAACCGGGAAACTCCACACCGGAAGCAGGATAATCCTGGTTTATTACTCAGATATTGCTCCGGTGGGTGGCCCAAGTGAATACACCTGCATCTACCTTGCGCCAAGACAGAAGATAGTCGAGTCAACACCTCAGGAGGGCCGGCAGGCGGCGCCTCTCGGTGAACAATCAGGCCGCTGCTTAAGTCAGTCGCCCTTTCCGGGAGCTTTCGGCGAGGACTGTTCGAGTCCCGATTTTTCGCGCAGCGAAAAATGGTCGAGTTCCGCAGCCGCCCGGAAAGGGTGACTGACTTGCGGCCGTTCACCGAGAGGCGCCGCCTGCCGGACCGGTCGCAGGAACACTCGATTCAAATAAAATCGCCCAACAAAACTAGGAAGCAGGCGCGAACTTGCCGAGCGCCTCACCCAACCGGGTCGCAGTACCCGCAGTGTAGGCAGCGTCAAACTCAACCGCATCCTGCCCGAACAACAGAATCACCGTCGAGCCCAGCTTGAAGCGCCCCATTTCTTCCCCCTGGGCCAGCTCAATCGTCCTCGGTTCAGAGACATAGTCAGTGAACACCGGGTTGGAGGTGGGGGGCGCCACCTGCCCGGACCAGACGGTTTCGATGCCGGCGACGATCATGGCGCCGACGAGAACCATCGCCATCGGGCCTGCGGCGGTGTCGAAATAACAGACCAGGCGCTCGTTCCTGGCAAACAGGCGGGGCACGCTTCCAGCTGTCACCTGGTTTACCGAAAACAGCTTGCCGGGAATATAGCGGGTGGCGGTGAGGCGCCCGGCTACCGGCATGTGCACCCGGTGGTAGTCCCGTGGGGCGAGATAGATCGTAACGAAACGGCCGTTGACAAAGTGCTCGGCGCGCTCGGAGTCGCCCCCGAGCAGCTCCCAGGCGCTGAAGGACTGACCCTTGGCCTGGAAGATACGCCCGCCCTGGACGGTGCCCAACTGACTGATAGCCCCATCCGCCGGGCAGACGATATCCGCCTCTGCCAGAGAGCGGGCGTCCTCGCGCAGGGGCCGTGTAAAAAACGCGTTGAAGGAGGCGTAGCTGGTGGGGTCCGGGTTGGCGGCCTCCGTCATGTCCACCCTGAAATGGCGCACAAAAACGTGGATGAGCCAGTTTTTGAGCCACTCGGGATGCTGCAGGTCCGCCAGCCAGCCGACGCATCGCGATACCAGGTGCTGGGGCAAAATGTGCTGTAAAAAGATGAAAAGTTTGTCCATAGGACGTAGTGTAACGGTAATCCGGTTAAGGAATGAATAACAAAACCGTGAAGATTTGGCTCCTATTACTGCTTTGCGCGGCTCCCGCACTTGCCGATGGCGACGGGGGCAAGGGCAATCCCGACAGCATCCGGGGCTGGGAGGCGGCAGCACCCCCGGATCCCAACGACCCCGGCGTGAACTGGCTGGACGACAGCCACGCCTACGCCACCGATCAGGCCCAGGTTCTTACCGAGTGGATGGACAAATACTTCGGTGAACCCAACTACGAGCTGGAAACCGCCGAGTCCCAGCTGAGGCTGGACTTCACCACCGACTGGGACGAGCAGGACGGTACCAACAACAACGTGCGATTGCGTGGCAAAATCCAGGTGCCCAGGATATCGAAACGCCTCAACCTGGTGTTCAGCGACGATGAGGGAGACGAAGTCCAATCCACCCTGGACGAGCGCGACCGGAGCAACGGGTTCGGCCTGCTCTACCGGGTATCCGAGGGAGATCACTCGCGCTTCGACCTGACCATGGGTATCAACTGGAACAGGGTCCGCCCGGGCGTGCGCTACCGCTACCAGGGCGCGTTGAGCGATATAAGCACCTACCGCTTCACCCAGCGACTGCAGTACGACAACCAGAACGGCGCCTTCGCCACCAGCCAGCTCGAGTTGAACCGGGTACTGGGGCCAAACACGCTCCTGCGGTTGAATAACCGGGCCGTATACGGCGAGGAGACCAACGGCACCGAGTGGTTAAGCCGGCTGTCACTATTCCAGCGCCACAAGACCGTCAACCGCAGGCGGCAGCTGGGCATCAGCTACTTTGGCGCCGTCAACGGGTTCACCGACCCGGATTACGTGAAGAACTACCAGCTGGGCGTACTGTTCCGGCGCCAGGTCTACCGCAATTACCTGTTCCTGGAAGTGGAACCGGCCTACAACTATCGCAAGGAGAATGAGGACGCCAAACGGCAGTTCGGCTGGAGCATAGCACTGCGGCTCCAGGTAGCACTGGAGCGAGACCTGACCCGCAAGAAGAACAGGAACAAAGACAAGAACCCTGAGGTTGAAGCCCTCGGGCCGGCCGACGGGCATGATCTGCCCGGGGAATCGGAAGGCGGCGACCCGTCGGCTGCCGCCCCCCGCAGCACTGCCGAAGACCTATAGATTTTCCTCCGCGAAGGCCGCCAGTCTCGAGCGCACAATGCCGTTGACGTGCATGATGCCCGCGTGGGGGTAGAGCTTGCTTTTCTCCACCAGGTAGGTCAAACCCGAGGTCAGCGGCGAAATGTACTTGTTGTCGATCTGCGCCAGATTGCCCAGCACCACGATTTTCGAGTCCGCCCCTACCCTGCTGATCACCGACTTCAGCTGGAACTGGGTCAGGCCCTGGGCCTCGTCGATGATGATATAGGCGTTGTTGAAGGAGCGCCCGCGCATGAAGTTGAGGGACTTGAACTGGATATTGGCCCGCTCCTTGACGTAGCTGATACTGCCGTGACATGACTCGTCCGTGCCGTGGAGAATCTCCAGGTTGTCGTCGAAGGCGGCCAGCCAGGGCGCCATTTTCTCCTCCTCCGTGCCCGGCAGGAACCCTATTTCCTCCGCGATCGGGGGTGTCGAGCGCGCCACTATCAGCTTGGAGTAGCGCTTCTGCTCCAGGATGGCATGTACGCCATAGGCCAGTGCCAGCAGGGTTTTACCCGAGCCGGCCGGGCCGGTCATGACAGTCATGTCGACATTTTCATCGGCCAGCAGCGACATGGCCATGGCCTGCTCCAGGTTGCGCGGGACCAGCCCCCAGAACCGCCGGTTCATGAGATTGTCCCTGCTGTCACAGCGCAGGTAGACGAACTCCGACTCCACCCGCTTGACGAACGCCATGAACTGGTGATCGTCGTACAGGAACATGTTGGGGTAGGCCTGGGGCAGGGACTTGCGCGGGATGCGGTGCAGGGTGCAGTCCCCTTCGCGCAGGGTGTCGACCTCGCTGATCGTGGACCAGAAATCGCCCTCGATATGCTCGTAGCCCCGGGCGAGCAGGTCGATGTCATCCAGCACCCGGTCCCGGCGGTAGTCTTCCACATGCACCAGGCCGGAACCCTTGGCCTTGATCCGCATGTTGATGTCCTTCGTCACCAGGCAGACGAATTCGTTGGGGTGTTCCGCCTGCAGGCGCAGGGCCACATTGATAATACGGTTGTCGTTGGCCTGGGCGGGGGTATCGTCCAGGTAGGGTATATCGGAGTTATCAACCAGGCGCTGGTCGGGGTAGATCGCCAGGGTACCCAGGACCTCGCCATCGAGCCCGGTGCCCGGGACTTCCACGCCTTCCTGAATCTGCTGGGGGGTAGCGTTATCCACCACCTTGTCGATCATCTGGATGGCAATACGCGCTTCCCGGCTGACGGTCTTGTCGTGCCGGTCCTTGATATGGTCGAGCTCCTCGAGAACGGTCATGGGAATGACCACGTGGTGTTGCTTGAAGGCGGTGACCGCCGTGGGGTCGTGCAGCAGGACATTGGTGTCCAGGACATAGGTTTTCTTGATGACAGGTTTAAGAGTGGTTTTTTCTACGCGCAGGGCGGAGCCTGAGTCCATAGAGGATTCCTCATTGTTGTGTCACTGGGTAATGGTCGGATGGGCCTGTAATTGTTTACCGACAGCAGCGGCCGGGGCAGTGGTTGACGGGAGGGTGACTGTTGGCGCCGGGACAGAAATGTCGAGGGCGTATTGTGCTTGAACCCGGGTGGCTCAATGGCAGCGCTATGGCGCTTAATGTGCGATACATGGCGACAGACAAGGTGCTGTCGGGCCTGCATCCGGAAGTCTGTCAATGGCTCGTCCCGGCGGGGCTGGTTTTTACCGCGTAGCCCCGATTATCAAACCCCCTTCGCCGGCCTGTCAATGGCAACCGTAAAAATAGCGCCGAATAAGCCCCATCGCACATATCTCACTGACACGGCTGGTGATTTCGGCTAGCATAGCGCGCTTGTATTCAAAAATTTATAAGTAGCTCCCTCGATGCTCAATCAGGACTCCCTGTCGCAACTCAAAGGCCTAAAATCCCAGATGGAGGCCGAGAAGGAGCGCGCAGAGGCCGTTATCAAGGGTACCCAGAACCGGTATGGTTTTGCGGTGCTCGATGACGGCCGCGAAATTTTTATCCCACCGGACGAAATGCTCAAGGTCTTTCCCGACGACCGGGTCAGGATCTGCATCCGGCCGACCAAGGATAACAAGACCATCGCCGACATCGAGAAGCTGGTGGACAGCCCGCTGGGGGACTTCACCGGGCGCTGTGTGCGCAAGGGCAAGGCCGTGTTCGTGGAGCCTGACCTGCAACAGCTCAACCGCTGGCTCTTCATACCGCCCCATGCCCGCAACGGGGTCAAGGAGGGGGACTACGTCCGCTGCGCCATATTGCGCCACCCGATCCGCGACGGCAAACCCCAGGCCAAGGTACTGAGCGTAGTCGGCGACGACACGACCCCGGGTATCGAGAACCTCTACAGCATGGCCAAGTACCGGCTGGCGACCGACTGGACCAGTGCGAGCAAGAAGGAAGTGGAACGCCTCGTAGCTGAATGCCAGCCATTGAACACGGGGAAGCGCCGGGACCTCACCGACCTGGAGTTTATCTCCATCGATACCGTCAAGACCCAGGATATCGACGATGCCCTGTACGCGGAAATCAGCAGCGATGGCTGGACCCTGTTTGTCGCCATCGCTGATCCCACGGCGTATATCGACGAGGACAGCGAACTGTATCGCGATATCGCCGCCCGGGGTACGTCGGTCTATTTTCACGGCGACGTCCTGCCGATGCTGCCGGAACAGCTGTCGCAGGACACCTGCGCCCTGTCCGAGGGCAGCGACCGGCCCGCACTGGTGTGCAAGATCGCCATCAGCGACAACGGCGAGGTCGGCGATTTCGAGTTCATTGAAGCAACCGTCCGCTCCCGCGGCAAACTGTCCTATTACGGCGTCGATCGCTACCTGAACGGCCAGGGCGACGAATTGATGAGCCACGCCACCCCGCTGGAGTCGCTGTACCAGGTGTTTCGGGCGCTGCGGGCAAACCGCGAAGAGCACGGCCTGGTCATGGAGGATCGGCAGGAGTATCGCTGGATCCTGAACGACAGCAAGCAGATCGAAACCATCGAGCCCTTCGAAAAACTGCTGTCCCAGAAACTCGTCGAGGAGTGCATGATCGCGGCCAATCGCTGCGCTGCCCGCTTCCTGCGCGAACGCGGGGCCAGTGGCCCGTTTGTCACGCACCCGGGCATTCGCCCGGACCGGCTGGATGAGGCCCGCAAGTTCCTGTCAATGCACGCTCCGGCCGTTGCAGAGAGCGACCCCACCACGGTTTCCGGCTACCGCGAGATCATGCGCTGCCTGGCCGCCGATGGGCACGCGCTGCCCCTGCGCGGCATGATCAATCGACTCCTGACACGCGCGGAATTGAGTACTGAGCCCGGCGCCCACATGGGCATGGCCCTGGAGGCCTATACCAACTGCACGTCGCCGCTGCGCAAGTACCTCGACTTCCTGGTTCATCTGCAGATCAAGGCGCTCCTGCATGGACAAAGCGCCAATCGGGTGGACCCGCCGCTGCTCGCGGCGCTGTCTCAACGCCAGCAAAATACCCGCAACGCCACCCTGGAGGCCGAGCGCTGGCTGGCGGGTAAATACCTGGCCAGGCTGGCCGGCAGCACCGAAGGCCTGACTTTCAGGGGCCGGGTAAGCCACGTCAACAGCAGCGGATTTACCGTGCGCCTGGAGGACAGTGGTCTGGAGGGCTTTGTCGACCTGCGCAAGGACCCGGAAAAGTTCAGCTACGACAAGTGGACCGCCAGCCTGACCAGCACGACCCGCAGGTTCCAACTGGAACAATCGGTAGAGCTCACCTTCCTGTCAATGGACAGGGCAAACCAGTACCGGGCGATGTTCGCGCTGGTGGCAGGGTGCGGGCTAAAGCCGCCGAAGGTCGAGGCAACCGAAGCTCCGCCTGGCGCGGAGTAGGCGCGCTAACGGGCCGCGCTGCTGCAAACTGCGGCGCAACGCGAGCCTGGTATCCGGGTTATCTGCTGGCGCGGCGGCGGGGGTTTGAGCTGGCGGGGACTGTCGCGGTGGCCTGCAGCGTGCCTGCCAGGTTGGCCTGCACGCGGGTTACCAGCTCGATCATTTCGGCCACCCCGAGTGCGCGCAGATACTCTCCCATGTCCCTGTAATCATCCAGTGCGCAACTGGCATCCACCACCCTCAGAGCCTGTATTATCAGCTCCTCGCTGGAACTGAACCCATCCTGTGCGCCGAAGATCAGCCGGGTGAAGGTATCCACGATGGCCATCTCGCTGACGGGCTCGCCCCCTCCGGAATCGAATGCCGCCTTCATGGTCTACCCCCGTGAGAGGTCGCCACTAACCCACAGGCGACTTGCCTGAGCGCGGGACGACAGTTCAAGTATGGCCTAAATAGCCGGGACAACTGGTTAAATTTTAGTCAATAATTCACAATCGCGGCCGGGCCGGTCGGCAACGTGGCACGCTCCCCGCAAGCCTCCGCCCACTCAGAAACTGGCGTGACCGGGCGTACGGGGAAAGGGAATCGCGTCGCGCACGTTCTCCATGCCGGTCACGTAGTTGAGCAGGCGCTCGAAGCCGAGACCGAATCCCGCATGCGGCACCGTGCCGTAGCGGCGCAGGTCCCGGTACCACCACAACTCCTGCTTCAGGTGATCGTCCATACGGGCGTCCAGCACATCCAGCCGCTCCTCCCGCTGGCTGCCGCCGATAATCTCGCCAATACCCGGGGCGAGCACGTCCATGGCCGCCACGGTCTCGCCGTCGTCATTGAGCCGCATGTAGAACGCCTTGATATCTTTGGGGTAGTTCATCACCACCAGCGGGCGTCCCACGTGCTGCTCAGACAGGTAGCGCTCGTGCTCGGAGGCAAGGTCGAGCCCCCAGGCCACCGGGAATTCGAACTTCTGGCCGCAGTTGCTGAGTATCTCCACCGCCTCGCGGTAGTCCATGCGCTCGAAACTGCTGTCCACCATCCCCCGCAGCCGGGAGATGACCGTGGGTTCGATATGCTGCGCGAAAAAGGCCATATCGTCCTCGCGCTCTTCCAGGACCCGGGCAAAGACATACTTCAGCAGGTCCTCGGCGAGGTCCGCATCGTCATTGAGGTCGGCAAAGGCGATTTCCGGCTCTACCATCCAGAACTCCGCCAGGTGGCGACTGGTGTTGGAATTTTCCGCCCGGAAGGTGGGACCGAAGGTGTAAACCTTGCTCATGGCCAGGCAATAGGATTCCACCTCGAGCTGGCCGGAAACCGTCAAAAACGACTCCCCGGCGAAAAAGTCCTGGCTGAAGTCCACCTCGCCGCCCTGCGTGCGGGGCAGGTTGGCGAAATCCAGGGTGCTGACACGAAACAGCTCGCCGGCGCCCTCGCAGTCACTGCCGGTAATAATCGGGGTGTTGACCCAGTAAAAACCGCGCTCGTAAAAATAGTTGTGGATTGCGTTTGCCAGGGTCGCCCTCACCCTGGTTATCGCGCCGATGGTATTGGTGCGAGGACGCAGGTGCGCCTGGGTTCTCAGGTACTCGAAGCTGTGCCGCTTCTTGGCGATAGGGTAGGTTTCCGCGTCGTCGACCCAGCCCACGACCTCGACTGCAGATGCCTGTATTTCAACGCTCTGGCCCTTGCCCTGGGATGGCACCAGCTCTCCAGCGACCATCACCGCGCACCCGGTCGACAGTTTCAGGATCTCCGACTCGTAGTTTGCCAGCGCAGCGGGCACCACGGCCTGGATGGCATCGAAGCAGGACCCGTCGTGTACGGCCAGGAAAGAGATTCCCGCCTTGGAATCACGCTTGCTGCGCAACCAACCCCTGACGCGGACCTGCTGTCCGACGGCGACACGCCCCTTGAGGGCGCTTTCTACTGTAGTGAGCTGGGACATGATGCAGAGGAACCTCTATCTGGCGATCCGGGTGATTTTGCTGCCTTCAAGGGTCAGGTTGTACATCAAGCCCGTGTTCGAAAACACGAAGCCCACCACCGACTCTTTCATGGTCTGGGTGTCAACGCTGCCGTCGACGCCCAGTTTAACGAGTGCGACGCTGCCATCCACACCGACTTTCCAACCCCTGCTGTTCTGGAATTTGCTCAGCGCTTCCGCGGTCTTGAAGAGGATCACTACCGACTTGGTCTGCACCCCCACCTGCAAGCCGAACGATGCGCCGGCGGTAACGAAGTACGAGGTGGGTTTACCCGGCACCAGCAGGGAGCCCTCGCCGTACTCGCCACCTACACCAAAGCCCAGCTTAACGACATCCGGAAACACGAGCACCCCGGCCGCATTGTCCAGTAACTCCCCGGCCTTGCTGGAGTGGCCGCGCAGCTTGACCAGCGTTTCCGCGGACCCGGCATCGATGACCGCCTTGCTGTCGGCCCACAAAGTGTGCGCCGGCAGCAGCAGCACCAGGCCGATAAGCAAGGGCAACCAGGGGCCGCGATTTACCTGGGACATCGACACTTCTCCTCGTAATTAAGCGCGCCGGGCGAGGGATCACGCCACCGGCGCCGGATACAAAGCGGTGGATTCTACACTAACACCGGCGCCCCGTGCAGTGAGCCGGGGGCTCGCCTGCCCTTGTAGCCCACTGGTATTGCGGTTCTAATAAGCGACCGGTGACAATCCGCGCGGACGCGGCAGGTGTTTGGATGAAGAAGGACGAAATAGAGTTTCTGGAAGGCGGCAACTACATCAGCTTTGCCACCCGCAAAAAATCCGGCGATCTCGTGGCCACCCCGGTCTGGTTTGCGCCTGACGGGGACAGTTATTACCTTTTTTCAGCGGGGGAAGCCGGCAAGGTAAAACGCTTGCGCAACTTCAGCAAGGTGCGCATTGCGGCCTGTACGGTGACGGGCACACTGACCGGGGAGTGGCTGGATACGCAGGCCTACCTGCTCGACAAGCCCGCCGATATGGACCGGGCCCTCAAGGCGCTGCGGCGCAAGTACGGCTGGCAAATGGCAATCGGGGACTGCTTTTCCAGGCTCACCGGCAAAATGAAACGCCGGCAGTATATCCGGGTCGAACGCCCGAAAGCCTAGATACCCACCAGCTGCGCCTCGCGCACGGCCTCCAGTTGCAGCTGGTAATAGGCTATATCCGAGTGCATCGTCGCCAGGTTGATCGCCTCTTCCATATTCCGGGCAGCGGCCTCGTAATCCTTGAGCTGATAGTAAATCAACCCGCAGCTGAAGACCAGGTTACTGTCGCCGGGCGCCAGTGCCACCGCTTGCTGGTAGTGTTCCAGCGCGGCGGCCCAGTCACCCGTGGCAGCCACTTCATCCCCCAGCCAGGCGTGGTAGTAGGGGTTGGATCGCCGGTGTGACTCGACCCGCTCAAGCCAGTAATCACGCTCCTCCTGCCGCCCTTCCAGGCCATACAGCACGGCGAGGTTGGTCATGGCTGAGTACTCGGTGAAATCCAGCTCCAGGGCCTGCAGGTAACTTTGCTCCGCCTCCCGATGCTGGCCAGTTGAGCGGTAGACGGCGCCGAGATTGGCCCAAAGATGCGCATCATCGGGGCTCAGCTGCAGTGCCCGCACCTCATGTAACCAGGCGGTTTCCAGCTCACCCTTCGCCAGGGCAGTCATGGCAATATTATTGTAGTAGAGGGCTTTGCCCTGGGCGTCGGTCAGCTGCCTGGAGCCGCTGATATCCGCGGACGGCAGCGGGTCGATATCGACCATATAGGTTTTGCCGTCGCGCAGCCGCACCGAGACATTCACATGCAGGCCAACCTGTACCCGCTCGCTTATCCTGCTCCACTGGGGCCGCACCTCCACCCACTGGTAGTTGGCTTCGAGGTCAGCTTCCCGGGCGAGGGCGATGAAAAGATTGGCGTAGGAGAGGCAATTGGCAATACGGCGCCGGAATACTTCCTGGGCAGTTCCGTCGGCGAAGGGGTCGTACTGCATATCCAGGCCGCCCGCTCCCCGCACGGCCTGGTGCAGGGACATGAGCCGCAATCGGCTATTGTGCTGACCGGCAGTGTAGCGCGCCACAAACTGGCGCATGTCTTCGTCCACTGCCAGCAAATCGACGCTCGGCACGCGGTCGGCGACATCCGCCACACTAAGGCTGGCACCCCTGTGCTGCAGTGGCGGGAGCTGATCAATCACGTGGCGATCAACGGCAGGGCTGGCACAGCCCCATAGCGCGGTGAGCAGGACAAAAACCAGGGCCCGGCCCGGTGACAGGAACCGGGATATCCGCCTGGTAATCGCCGCAGTGGAAGATGTCATAAGACCCTCCTCACGGCAAAGTATAACCCAGTGACGGGCACTTGTGCGTCCACGCCTTGATCTGGGTCAATGCACGAATCTGGATGCTGCGAGACGCTTTTTGGCAGGTTTTACCCCCTTAACCATTAATAATGAGGAGTAATCCCATGACCCAGCACCTGACTTCCGAAGATACTGCAGCCGATCGTCGCGCCATGCGTCACCTCGCGACCGTTATCGGTATTTTCTTTGTTGCCACGGCGATTATGGCCCTGACAGTGGGATTGATAATGGGCTGATCCGGTCGCCCAGGACGATCAGGCCGCGGTGTGCAGGCCGCACTCGCGGCCGTCCTGGACCTTGGTGGGGTCGAAGTAATGCCGGCAGGTGGGCAGCTGGTGCTGCGCCATGTAATCTTCCACCTCTTCCTCGGACCAGTAGAAAATCGGCGCCACCTTGACGATGCCGCGGGCATCCACTGACACGATATCCAGGGTCTTGCGGTGCTCCGTTTCCTCCTGGCGGATGCCGGTCAGCCAGAGTTCCGGGGCAAAGTCCTGCAGCGCCCGGTCAAAGGGCTCCAGTTTCACCTGCCGGGTGAAATCCTGGTGGCGCTCCTCCTCATCCACCGTGGGAATACCGCCCATGATGGCATTGCGACGCTCGCTGGTCATTTGGGGCGAGTAGACATGGATATTGATTTCCAGGTCGCGGATCAGGCGCTCGGCCACCACATAGGTATCGCGCAGGTTGTAGCCGGTATCGACCCATATCGTCGGCAAGGTCTTGTCGACTTCCCGCACGAGGCGCAGCATCACCGCGGCATTGCGACCCATGCTGGTGGTGGCAATCGTCCTGCGACCCAGTCCCAGCGCCCAGCGGATGATCTCCTGCGGACTCTTCGTCCGCAGCTCGGCGTTCACACTGTCTAGGTCCAGTTCCAGGGCTTGCATGGGTCGCATTTTTCACTATAGGGGGCCGCACTTTATAGAACAAAAAAGCTGCGGACAAATAACTAAGCTCTATATGGTTATTCTCGGCCAGCGCGGCGCAGATTTGCCGATAGCGGGGCCGGCGCGACGTTAGCAAAGTACGCGAATGAGGCGCGGTCAGGGCGCGAGGTCGTCATTGAAAACCTCCTCTCGCCAGTCGGTCCCCAGCTTCTCCTCGATATAATCGCGCATGAACTGCCTTATCTTCTGCGACGGCGTGACGTCTTCCTGGGCGCAGAGCTTTTCAAAGGTGGCTTTCTTTTTGGGATCGACCAGCAGGGTCAATCTCGCGGTGCGCTTTTCCATATTGATGACTCTGGGGCGGGATCTGGGCGGGACCCGGGTTAATCGAACATTCGATTAACATATTATTGTAATGTCATCTATCTTTCCACCCTCTCGCAGCGGGAGCCCGTGCGGGTTCGCGGGTATTCCGCCGAGGCCGGGACACCCCGTCCCTGGCGGGTGCGACTTTATCACTTTGTGATAATAGTATTAACATACTATTATCTCTCAATTAGCATTCTGGATCTCTCCGGGAGTCGCGTATGCCGCACAGAGCACACCTTTTTTCCCTCCGTATCGCCTCGGCGCTGCGCGATGCCTGTTTTGCGGACGAACCCTACGGTGTGGCGCGCCTGCGGCGGGATGTGTTGGCGGGCGTAAGCGTGGGGATTATCGCCATTCCCCTGGCGATGGCATTGGCGATAGCGAGCGGGGTGGCGCCCCAGTACGGCCTCTACACGGCGATCGTTGGTGGCTTTGTCATCGCCCTGACCGGCGGCAGCCGATACAGCGTTTCCGGGCCGACAGCGGCTTTTGTGGTCATTCTCTACCCCATCGCCCAGCATTACGGGCTGGCGGGGCTGCTGCTGGCCACCTCCCTTGCGGGGGCCATCCTGATTGCAATGGCCGCCGCGCGACTGGGCCGATTCGTCGAATATATTCCCGAATCGGTCACCCTGGGATTCACCGGCGGTATCGCCATCGTCATCGCCACGCTGCAGGTCAAGGACTTCTTCGGGCTGCCGCTGGAGGCAATGCCCGAGCACTATGCGCAGAAGCTCTGGCTGCTCGCCGGCTCGATCAGTGAGTTTGACGGGGCGAGCCTGTGCGTCGCCCTGGTAACGCTGGGGGTCATGCTCTACTGGCCGAAACTGAAAAACCCGATCCCCCAACACCTGCCCGCAGTGGTGATTGCCAGCCTGCTCGGCATCGCGGTGGTCGATGCCGGTTACCCGATTGACACCATCGGCTCCCGGTTCAGCTATCTGACGCCCGACGGCACAGCCGGCATGGGTATCCCGCCTTTCCTGCCGGAATTTGCCTGGCCCTGGCAGCGACCGGGCCCCGGCGGGCAGCCCTTCGAGCTCAGCTGGTCAACTGTCGTCGACCTGCTGCCCTCCGCTTTCGCTATCGCCATGCTCGGGGCGATAGAATCCCTGCTGTGCGCGGTAGTGCTGGATGGCATGACGGGGAAGCGCCACAGCGCCAACAGCGAGCTGCTGGGACAGGGTCTGGGCAACCTCGTCACACCCCTGTTTGGCGGTATTACAGCCACCGCGGCCATCGCGCGTTCCAGCGCCAACCTGCGGGCGGGGGCGCAATCCCCGGTTGCAGCCATGGTCCACGCGCTGACGGTGCTGCTGGCGCTGGTGTTGCTGGCGCCCCTGCTCGCCTACCTGCCCATGTCCGCGATGGCCGCTCTGTTGCTGGTGGTCGCCTGGAATATGAGCGAGGCCCCGAAATCACTGCATCTGCTCAGCCACGCTCCGGGCAGGGATATCGCCGTGTTCGTCACCTGCCTGGCGCTAACCGTCTTCTTTGACATGGTGATTGCCATTACCGCGGGTATGCTGCTGGCCTGCATTTTGTTCGTCAATGAGATGGCGGACATGACAAGAATTACGGATATCAGCAACGACAGGAAATTGATCAATGTGACGCTGCCCGCCCGCTGGGCCGCACTGAAAATCAACGGCCCTCTCTTCTTTGCCGCCGCGGACCGGGTATTCGGTGAAATCTCCGCACGCCTGGCGACACGTGATGGCGTCATACTCTCTATGGACGGCGTCACCCTGCTGGATGCAGGCGGGCTGGCCGCGCTGAATAAATTGATCGCACACTGTGACAACACGGGAAAACGATTGGTGATTGCCGATCTGCAGTTTCAACCGCTGAAAACTCTCGCCCGCGCGAAAGTCAAACCAGTTCCGGGGGTGACATCTTTCTGTCCCACCCTGAACGAGGCCATCCATCAGCTCACAAAGGAGGCATTGCCTGTATGAAATTATCGGAAGCCACCGTGAAGGCCGGGGAACACTATTTCGAGCTGGTGGAAATCAGGAGAAATCCGGCGGAAATTTCCGAATTTATCACCTGGTTGTACGGCAGCGACGGAAAGTCCTTCATGCTGTGCACCGAGGATGATTCGGTGCTCTCTGCGCGGAGTATCGACCTGCTGGTCTCGACCCTGAAAAAGGCGGGATTCAAAAAGGCGAAGATATACTTCTAACGCTGCCATGCGGGGTGGCCCCAGATGACTCAGCCCGGTAAGAATTGACCAGTTTAGCTGGCATCCAGTCGCAATTGTCCCTGCCGCCCGGGCAACCAATACTGTCGCCATAGCCCCTAGTACCCTGGAGATACCCATGCCCAACCAGCTCTGTGAACGCCTCGGCATCGACTACCCCATCTTTGCCTTCACTCACTGCCGCGACGTGGTGGTCGCCGTCAGCAAGGCCGGGGGGATCGGCGTGCTGGGTGCGGTAGGCTTCAGCCCGGCCCAGCTGAAGGAGGAACTGGACTGGATCGACGCAAACATCGGCGACAAACCCTACGGTGTCGATATCGTCATACCCCAGAAGTACGAGGGGATGGGCGACATGAGCGCCGAGGAAATGGAAGCCCAGTTGTGGAAAATGGTACCCAAGGAGCACATGGACTTCGCCCAGAAACTGCTGGCGGACGCCGGGGTACCGCCCTGGCCCGACGGCAGCACCAGCATGGGCCTGATGGGCTGGACCGACGCTACCGCCACTCCCCTGCTGGAGGAGGCACTCACCCGCCCCCAGTGCGTCATGATTGCCAATGCCCTGGGTACCCCACCCGCGGACAAGATCAAAATGGTACAGGATTCAGGCCGCCTGATCGGCGCCCTGTGCGGCAAGGTCAAGCAGGCGGTGGCCCACAAGGAGGCCGGGCTGGATTTCGTGGTAGCCCAGGGTGGTGAAGGCGGCGGCCATACTGGCAGCGTGGGTTCTATCGTACTGTGGCCGCAGATCGTGGACGCCCTGGGCGACACCCCCATGCTGGCTGCCGGCGGTATCGGCAACGGCCGTCAGATCGCCGCCGCGTTGGCGATGGGTGCCGCCGGCGTGTGGACCGGCTCCCTCTGGCTGACCGTCGAGGAAGCGCACACCCAGCCCGCCCAGAAAGACTCCCTGTTGAAAGCCACCAGCGAAGACACGGTGATCTCCCGCTCCTGGACCGGCAAAACCTGTCGCATGCTGAAAAACGAGTGGACCGAGGCCTGGGCACGCCCCGACACCCCCGATCCGCTGGGCATGCCGTTGCAGGGCATGGTCACCTCGGATGGCATGCGTCGCACAGCCACCTACGCGGGGGTGGGCGACTGCCAGAAAGTGGCGTTCAACCCCTGCGGCCAGGTGATCGGGCAGATCAACGAGGTGCAGTCCTGCCGACAGGTGATTTACCGCCTGCTGGATGAGTACGTGGAAGCGGTAGGGAAAGCCGGCAGCATGCTGCCGGAGGTCTGAACAGGCTTACTAGGCGGCCTTGCGGGCCGCGGTTTTCTCCAGCTCGGCGTGCAGGTCAAGGAACTGCCCGGTCAGTTTATGGCTGGGGGCCATGTCGATCAGCGGGCGGTGGTCGCGGTGTGATTCTTTCATTTTCACCGAGGTATTCAGGTAGGTGTCGAATATCGGGTAACCCTCGGCCTCCAGTTCGGCCACCAGCTCACCCGGCAGGCGGGCCTGGGAATTGAACTGGTTGATGACGATACCCTCCACCTCCAGGTCCGGATTGTGGTCCTCGCGCAGTTCGGTGATGTTGTCCATGAGGGAGTAGAGGCTCTGGCGCGCAAAACTGTCGCAGTCGAAGGGCACCAGTACCGAATCCGCCGCGATCAGGGCTGACTTGGAAAAGAAATTGAAATTGGGCGGCGTGTCGATATAGATACGGTCGTACTCGTCATCGAGCTTGTCCAGGGCATCCCGCAGCTTGTAGATCTTGTAGCGGGACTCCAGCTCCTTCTCGAGCACTGACAGCACCGGACTGGAAGGCATCAGGTACAGGTTTTCGTAGGGGGTTTCCCAGACGAAGGAATCGGGGTTCTGGCGCATTTTGCGCGAACCCACGGTTTGCTTGAACAGGCCCGCCACACCCTGGGCTTCCGCGGGAAATGCCTCGGCATCGATCTCGCCCACCAGGTAGTGGGTGGTGTTGCCCTGCACATCCAGGTCTATCACCAGGGTGCGATAGCCCATTGCAGCCCCGATGGCTGCCAGGTTACAGGTAATACTGGTCTTGCCGACCCCGCCTTTCTGATTGAAAACAACGCGTCTCATGAGTAACGATTCCACCGTTGAAGAGTGTTTTAAGGGATGGCTCAAGTGTAAACAAAGGCAGGGGGCAATGTAAGCGGGCGGCGCTGGAATCTGCCGCCCGGAGGGTATTTTTTCAGCGCCCCGAGGGGGGGCGCCCGCTGGGAGTCAGTCCTTGATCGCGATCAGGTGAATTTCAAAGACCAGGGCCGTGTTGGGCGCGATCGCCGAACCGGCGCCCTGCTCACCATAGGCAAGGCTGGGCGGGCAGGCGATGCGCCATTTGTCTCCCACCGACATCAGCTGCAGGGCCTCTGTCCACCCGGGAATCACCTGGTGCACACCGAATTCGGCGGGTTCGCCGCGCTCTACCGAGCTGTCGAAGACGGTGCCGTCCACCAGGGTGCCGTGATAGTGGGTCACCACCGTGGAGGTCGGTCCCGGGCGAGCGCCGTCGCCGGATTCCAGTACCTCGTATTGCAGCCCGCTGTCTGTCGTGGTCACCCCCTCCCTGGCCGCGTTGGCCTCCAGGAAGATGTCGGCCAGCTGCTGGCGCTTGCCGGCCAACTCCGCGTCCCTGGCCTGCTTTCTTGCCTGGATGACCTGGTAGCTGGCATTGATCTGGCCGTCGTCCAGCGCCGCCTCCTGCTGGTTGTACCAGTGCTGGATGCCGGCCAGCACCGCGTCAAGCTCAAGGCCCTCAAAACTGTTGCGACGCAACTGGTCACCAAATTGCAGGCCAAAGCCATAGCTGGCCTTTTGTTCGTCAGTGGTCAGTTCGACCGCGGGGAGTAATGCCATAAGTCTTTTCCGGTATGCTGTTTACGAAGGACGCGTACCTTAACATATGGGATCGGATTTGGGGGGGTGTAATGACCGGACAAGGGGACTCGCAGCAGGATATCGCCGCCATCGGGCAGTTCTGGTTTGGCCCCCTGGATGAGGCCGGCTTTGCCGCGCCGGAAAAACACCGCCTCTGGTTCAGTGCCGACCCGCAGACCGACACCGCCATCGCCTCGCGTTTTGGCGACCTGGTAAGCCGGGGGCTCACCGGCGAGCTGGACAGCTGGGCCGGGAGCGACACCGGGCTGGTCGCATTGGTGCTTTTGCTGGACCAGTTCACCCGCAACATCTATCGCGGTACCCCCCGCGCCTTCGCCGGTGACAGCAGGGCATTGGCATTGGCTCGCCGGGCAATCGCCGCCGGTCGACACCGCCAGATGCCGCCTGTTCACCGGGTTTTCCTCTACCTTCCCCTGGAGCACTGCGAGGACCCGGCGATCCAGGACGAGTGTGTCCAGCTGTTTACCGCCCTGGCGGCGGAAACGGGCACCGCGGCTGTGGATGATTTCGCCCGCTATGCGGTGGCGCATCGGGATGTCATCGCCCGTTTCGGTCGCTTTCCCCATCGCAATGCCATCCTGGGCCGCAGTTCCACCCCCGAAGAATCCGCCTACCTCGAGCGGCACGGGGGTTTCTGAGGCGTCCCGCGATTGTGCTGGGACACCTCCTGAAACAGGTAGCGGCTCTGGCTCATCTGGGCCTGCCACACCCCGAAACTGCCCCGGTCCAGGTCGTCGTAGACCTGGCGTATGGAGTCATTGACCTCGGGATAGGCAACCTCGCCCCAGGGGCAGTCCTCCCGGGCAAAAAAACCGCAGTCCTGGGACTCGACCCCGGGACTGAAATCCGTTGTCTCCACTGCGACCCTGAAGCCCACGTAAACCTGGTTGATAAACGTGATGGTGCCGGTCATGTACAACGCCAGCCGCTCCGGCGGCAGGACCACACCCGCCTCTTCCGCCAGCTCGCGAGCCGCGCCCTCGGCCAGGGTTTCACCGCTCTCCAGGTAACCGCCGGGAATCGCCCACAGGCCCCGCTTGGGCTCCAGATCACGTTTCACCCACAACAGGCGCTTGCCACAGGTGACAAAGCAGGTCACAACGACCATGGGATGATCGTGACGCGGAACTCCACAGGCCTGGCAGAACCAGTGTCCGCGCAGTTCGCCGGCCACCAGGTGGCGCTCCAGCCCGGCGCCGCATTCGGGGCAATAATTCATCGGCACAAGTGGCAAATCTCCATTAATGCTGCCCAGAGTCTATCTCACTTTGCCCGGGAGGAAGCATTGCGGCTATGCTTGCACCCCGTTACCTGGCCAGGAGACCGCAATGGCGGACCATAACCTTAAAGTACAACTGTTGCTGACCGGCAACGAGATCATGAGTGGCGACACCGTGGACTCGAATTCCGCCCTCATTGCCCGGCGCCTGGGGGAGCTGGCCATCAGCGTGTACCGCAAGGTCACCGTGGGCGACGACATAGCGCTGCTGCAAACCGAAATGGCCGCGATGGCGGAGGACGCCGACCTGCTCATCGTCAACGGCGGACTCGGCCCCACCGTGGACGACCTCACGGCCGAGGTGCTGGCGCAGGTGACCGGGGTCGGCATCGAGGAGCACCCCCAGGCCGTGGCGCACCTGGAACAGTGGTGCGGCCGCCGCCGCCTGCCGCTGAACGCGGCCAACCTCAAGCAGGCAATGCTGCCCGCCGGTGCCACGGTCATCGACAACCCGATCGGCAGCGCGGTCGGTTTCGAGATGGTGGTCGGCAAGTGCCGGGTTATCTGCACCCCGGGGGTACCCGGGGAACTCGCCGCCATGCTGGACGGTATCGTCGCCGACCTGGCCCGGCGGGCTGAGCGGCCGCCGGAACGCAGCATCCTGCGCCTGCAGACCTTCGGCCTGGGGGAGTCCACCGCCCAGCAGATAATCAGCGACGGTATCGGGGACTGGCCCGAGGAGGTCGAGCTGGGCTTCCGGGCCGGGGCACCCCAGATGGAGATCAAGCTCAGCATCAACTCGGACAGCGCCATGGCCGCCCGGCAGCGCTGCCGGGAGCAACTGGAGCAGTTGTTCGGCGACCATATCATCGGCGAGGGCGACATCACCCTGGCGGCCAGGGTGCTGGAACTGCTGCGCGAACGCGGCGCCACCCTCACCACGGCGGAGTCCTGCACCGGCGGCCTCATCGCGTCGATGCTGACCCGCATTCCCGGCTCCTCCGAAGGCTTCCACGCCGGCTTCGTCACCTATGCCAACAATATCAAGCACGCCGTGCTGGGGGTGGACGAACAGGTGCTGGAAAGCGAGGGCGCGGTGAGCGAACCCGTGGTCAGGCAGATGGCACTGGGGGCCATGGAGCGCTCGGGTGCGGACTACGCGATTGCAGTGTCGGGTATCGCGGGACCCGACGGAGGCACCCCGGAAAAGCCGGTGGGCACGGTCTGGCTGGCCTGGGGCTCCAGGGAACAGCTGCGCAGTTGCTGCCTGCGCTGGCCGGTGGAGCGCACCCTGTTCCAGACCATGGTAGCCGCCGCGGGCCTGGACATGATCCGCCGCGTCCTGCTGGGAATGGATACGGAACCGCGCTACTTCAGCCAGCGGCGGGCGTAGGTCGCGTGCTCAGGCGTCGTCGATAACAACACCGTCCGGAGTCGCATCCGCCCGGTGCCAGACCAGGGAGTGGAAGCGGGTGGCGCTGCCCACCTGGTCCTTGCCGCTGAGGACCAGGGTCTGGCCGTCCAGTTCGGCATGGCGCAATTGCTCCGAGCCGGGAAAGTTCGGGTTGAGGCTCTGGGTGACGTAGTGGATGACGTCCCCGTCGACCACCCGGTAACGCCCCGCGTAGTGGAAATAGGAGGAAAAGGCCGCGGCCTTCACTCCATCGGGCAGCTTGCGATAACTCACATCCTCCGGCAGCGGCTCGCGCCCCGGGCGGCCTATGGAGGCGCTCATCCAGCCATCGTTGCTGTAGACCAGCAGGCCCTCGGGTTCCTCGCCGTAGGGGTAGCTGAAGTCATCCCGGTCCGAGTACCCGATGGTCCAGGACTCCAGTTGCCAGGTTCCGATAAGATCGTCCTTGCTGATCATGGCGCTCAATCTCTCCTCATTCAGGGCTGTAGTTGTTCGATGGTCCAGCCGGCCTCGCCCTGCCGCCGGTACAGGAAGCGGTCGTGCAGGCGGTGTTCACCCCCCTGCCAGAACTCGATACGCTCGGGAAGGACGCGATACCCGCCCCAGAAGTCCGGCACCGGGATTTCACCCCGCCCAAACTTTTCCCGCAACACCTGCACCTGCTTTTCCAGCAGCGCGCGGGCGGATACGGGACGGCTCTGGCGCGAAGCCCAGGCGGCGATCTGGCTCTCCCGCGGGCGGGTGATGAAATAACTGGCGGACTCCGCCATCGACATTTTTTCTGCACGCCGCCGACGATAACCTGGCGGTCCAGCTCGTTCCAGGGAAACAGCAGGGACACCCTGGGGTTGTGGGCGATAGCCTCCGCCTTGGCACTGCCGTAGTTGGTGTAAAACACAAAACCGCCGTGGGACAGTCCCTTGAGCAGGACAATACGCTGCCAGGGCAGGCCGCCGGCGTCCACGGTCGCCAGCACCATGGCGGTGGGATCCTTCAGCCCGGCCCGGACCGCCTGTTCCAGCCAGGTTTCGAACTGGCGCAGCGGGCAGTCATCCAGCATCTCCCGGCTCAAACCGCCGGCGATGTATTCGCGCCTGAATGTCTCGTAATGCGCTGTCACACCCCGCTCCCCTGCAATCGCGTGGCAGCGGCGCTACTGCGGCGGGAAGCGGGCAAACATGGCCGCCGCCGCTTCCTGCCGTGCCTGCTCCGCTGCCGCGGTGCCCGGTTCACCGGTGAGCTCTGTTTTCAGCACGGAGCGCCAGACCGGCTGGTTGCGCATCGGGTCTGTCATCTCCACGCTCAGGGTTCCCTTGGCGTAGCGTTGACCCCCGTCGACCGTCATGTCACAGCCGTCGCAGTCACTGGCATCGGCCTTGACCGGATCCCTGGTCACCAGGTACCAGCTCAGCAACAGGTCCGCCTGGGCGCTTGAAGACACTACCTGAAATCCCTTGCGGCCCAGTTCTTCTGTGAGGGCGCTGTTGATCCGCTGGATCTGGGCGTCACTCACCTGGATGGTGGCGGCATCGGTGCGGCTGGCAGGTTCGATGTAGATTTCGTGAACCCCGGCAAAGTTGAACTGCCGGTCGTAGGTCATGCTGGTGGTGGGTGCCGCAGGGGTGCTGCTGCAGGCGCCCACCAGCGGCACGAGTATCAGCAGGGCGATGGTCCACGTGGTACACAGTCTCATGCTCTTGTTCCTTGTAGTCGGTGCCGCATTATAGTCAATCGGAGGTGCTGGGATACACCGGTGCGCGCCGGCCCATGGCAGGGATCTGGGGAAAGGGGTAGAAACCCCGCCAGTCGTCGCCAAAATCTTCCGCGAGGCTTTGCCCGAAGGCCTGGCGGTAACAGTCGTCCATGCCCGCATCAATTTTTTCCGCACTTGCCGCCCTGTCAGCAGCGCCGCCTCCATCAGTCCCTCAGCCCGCAGGCGCAGGGACGGGGGCACGTCGTCGCCGGCGGCCAGGGCGGTGAACATTTGTTTCCAGCGTCCTTCGAGTTCGTTCAAGAGCTTCGACATGGTTTCTAGACCTGCTACCTGCGTGCAACCGCCGAGCGGAGGGGAATTTCCCTGGAGGGACTCGCCGTGAACCCGTCCATGGGGGCTCGTTTCGCGCATCCATGCGCTCAACGGTCCCTCCAGGGAAATTCCCCTCCGCTCGGCGGGACTGTTCTCCTGTGGACAGGCATCGCCATGGCAAACTGATGACACACTGACTTGCTGCGAGACCACAAATCCCGCCCCCGAGTATGCTGCGCCCGGCAAAACAGTTAAAGTCCGGATTCAATCTGACCGGGACAAACGCCACAATGAATCGCTTGCAACGACTCTTCTTCCCGATTCTTGCTCTACTCGTGTTCACCGCCACCAGCGGCTGGGCCCAGGAGACGGCGGTAGAAGAACCGCTGATCATCGACTTCAACGAGCGCTTCCTGCCGGTCGTGGCTCGCCACGGCATGGTGGTGGGACCCGAGCAGCTTGCGGGGGAGATCGGCAGCCAGATCATGCAGCGCGGCGGCAACGTGGTGGATGCGGCGGTGGCGACCGGCTTTGCGCTGGCGGTTACCTATCCCAGGGCGGGCAACCTCGGTGGCGGCGGCTTTATGCTGATCCACCTGGCGGAAGGCAATCGACAGGTATTCATCGACTACCGGGAGGTCGCCCCCGCGGCGGCCAGCCGCGATATGTTCCTGGATGAGGAAGGCAAGGAAGACCTGATGCGCGAGTATTTCAGCCTCCAGGCCTCCGGTGTGCCGGGCACGGTCGCGGGCCTGCTGCACGCCCTGGAGACCTACGGCACCATGAGCCGTGAGCAGGTACTGGCACCGGCCATCGCCCTCGCAGAAGAGGGTATACCCGTGTCGTTTGCCCTCAACTATGAGCTGGCCACCCAGGGCAAGCGCCTGCGGCAGGACCCTGAGTCGCTGCGACTGTTCTTCAAGGCCGACGGCAGCCCTTACGAGATCGGTGAAATCTGGCGTCAGCCCGACCTCGCCTGGAGCCTGCGCCAGATCGCCAAACACGGCGCGGATGCGTTCTACCGGGGCGAGATAGCACGGCGTATCGTGGCGGCGATGGAGTCCGGCAACGGCCTGATCACGCTGCAGGACCTGGCCAATTATCGCGCGATCGAGCGCCCGCCCCTGCGCGGTCGCTTCCGGGAGTTCGAAATTGTCTCGGCACCACCGCCCTCTTCCGGGGGTGTGCACATCGTCCAGATTCTCAACATGCTGGAGGCAGACGACCTGGCGGGCATGGGCCACAACAGCGCCGCCTACCTGCACCTGCTGACCGAAGCCATGAAGCTGGCCTATGCGGATCGCAGCCAGTACCTGGGAGACCCGGATTTTGCCGAGGTACCGGTTGCGAAGCTCATCGACAAGGCCTACGCGGCGCGCCAGCGCAAATTGATCGATCCCGCCCGGGCCACGCCCTCGGCCACCATCAGGCCGGGCCAGGTAATGCTCCACGAGAGCAAGGACACCACCCATTACTCGGTGGCGGATGACAAGGGGAACATGGTCAGCAACACCTACACCCTGAATGCCAGTTTCGGCTCGGCCATCGCGGTGCCGGGCACCGGTATGCTGCTCAACAACGAGATGGGGGATTTCGCCGCCAGGCCCGGCAAGCCCAACCTGTTCGGCCTGGTCCAGGGCGAGACCAACAGTATCGAAGGCGGCAAGCGCCCCCTGTCGTCCATGAGTCCCACTATCGTGTTCCGGGACGGCAAGCCCTGGCTGGCGACCGGCAGCCCCGGCGGCAGCCGCATCATCACTACCGTGCTCCAGACCCTGCTCAACGCCATGGCCTTCGACATGAATGTCGCGACCGCCGGCATCAGCGCCCGCATCCACCACCAGTGGCTGCCCGACGAGTTACTGGCGGAGAGCGGTATCAGCCCGGATACGGTGCGACTGCTGGAGCAGATGGGGCACAAGGTGCTGCTGGGGGGCAGAACCATCGGTCGCACCGAATCCATCATGCTGAAAGACGACTGGTTGCTCGGCGCCACCGACACTCGCAGGCCCGGAGGCTGGGTGGCCGGCTACTGACTACTTCCCGGCGGGCAGGCGCACCTTGGCCGTCTGCCGGCTGAGAGCCACCAGCTCGCCGGCGCTGTCCCAGAACTCCCCGTCTTCCTCGATGACGCCCCGGGTGAGGTGGCGCGAGTAGAAGCGGGCCTGCAGCGGCCCGGGGGCCGGGCGGGCCCGCACCTGCACCGTGAGCTCCATGGTGGGCACCCAGTGCAGGGGGCCGAACAGGGTGAAAACCGGCGGGGCGAAGGCATCGGCAAACATCAGCAGTGAAACGGCATCGGGCGGGGCGCCGTCGCGGTGCCGGATCCAGCCGCGGAACTCGCCGCTGCCGTTGGGCTCGCGCCGGCTGAACACCTCCACTCCGCTGACCAGGCGGATTTCAACCCGTTCGCGGAAAAATTCCACCTTTTCCTGCCCGCTGGGCGTGCACTCTTCCCACGCAGGGTACTGCGGTCGCGGCTGGGCGAACCAGGTCTCCCCCGCCAGGCTGGATAAATCGGTGCAGGCCGCGGTGACCTGCACCTTCAATTCCCCCTCCTGGAACATCTGTACAGTGGCGTGAGTCGTGTTGCGGCCTGCGCGCAGGATCTCTACCTGGCAGTCGATCGGTCCCAGCACCGTCGGCGCCAGGTAGAACGCGTTGACCGACATCGGGTCGGGGTGGCCCAGCGCTTCGCCGAGAACCCGGCCCGCCACCGCGAGCACATACCCCCCATTGGGCACGGCACCGATGCGCCAGCCCTGTCGCAGCTCCCCGCGCCAACGGTTTTCAGCCACCTTTACCACGGCAGTATCCTGGGCGAACTGGCTCATCGAATTCCTCCTGGCGGGGGCGCACAAAAAGCCGCTATTCTGTCTGCCTAGTGCGGTAATGTATATACTTGGAGTCTTCGTTCAGTCGCGGATTGAAACCCCCGAAAATGCACCGCAGTTACCACCATTGATATGAAACCGGCAGCGCGTGGATCGACACTGGCTCGACTCCTGCTGGCCGCGACACTGGCAGTCAGTCCGGTGCTGCTGGCCGAGGAAGACGATGCCAGCACGGAGGATCCCGGCGTCGAGCAGGCGACGGAGCGGTCGCTGCTGGACGCCATACGGCGGCTTGAATCACGCGATGGCGCCTACTCGGCGGACCTGCCCGAGCAAATGCTGAGCCTGGGGCTGGCCCTGCAGCAACAGGAACGCCACAGCGAGGCAGTGGATATATTCAAGCGGGGCGTTCACCTGGCACGCATCAACAACGGGCTGTATTGCCCGGAACAGATCCCCCTGCTGAACGGGGAGATCAGGAGTTCGATCGCACTGGGCGATTACACCCGGGTGGACGAACTCCAGCAGTATCTCTATCGCGTGCAAGTGCGGGGCATGACCGGCGGCGAACAGCGGGCTGCAGCCCTGATGCAGCAGGCCGGCTGGCACTTCAATGCCTACCAGCTGGGCATCGCCGACCAGGGGTCTGAGCGGCTGATGGCCATGTGGGAACTTTATCGAATGGCCTGGAATGACATCAACTCCACCCTGGGGGACACCGCTCCCGAACTACTGCCCCCCCTGTACGGGCTGTTGCGCACCCAGTACCTGATCAGTGAATACCGCGCGGACAACCAGCCCCAGGCCAGCAACCTCAACTCAGGCTACCCGAATGCCGACGCCAGCCGCTTTTACGCCTACCGCTCGGAAAACTATGAGCTGGGTCGCAGCGTGATCTCGGCTATTTACAAGGTCCAGCAGGCCAACCATGGGGCCGACAGCGATGAGGCGGTCGAAGCCCTCGTTGCCCTCGGCGACTGGGCGCTGTGGCACGACAAGCGCGCCGATGCCACCAAAACCTACCAGTTGGCTCTGGCGGAACTTGCGCAGCGCGATGCTGCCCAAGTAGAAGAGGCCGGGTTTCTGAAGGAGCCGGTTCCACTGCCGGACATCAAAGGTCTGCGGACCCTGCCCACTCCAGTGGACCCCGAGCAGGGCAATATACTGGTAGAATTCGGCGTGGACGACCGGGGAGAGGTGAGAGACCTGGTGAGACTGGATTCAAACGAAGACATCGAGGACGCGGCGGCCCGCCTGATGCGGGTGTTGCGCAATACGAAATTTCGCCCCCGCTTCGTGGCTGGAGAGCCGGTGGGGACCGAAAAACTGGTCAGGGCATATGACATCAAACCATAGAACAGCGCGGTTACTGACCCAGCTGGCGGGCACTGCCACTGTCTGCCTGTTACTGGGCGGCTGCCCCAGTGCCAGCACCCCCACCACACCCCAGACGCCGTCCACACCACCCAGCTCCACGCCGCCCCCGCCACCGCCGGGCAGCAGTGGCAGCCCTTCAAGCAGCCAGAGCTCCCAGGGCAGCGCCTCCAGCACCCCATCGGGCAGTTCTCCCGGCAGCCAGGGCGAACAGGGCAGTGCCTCCAGCGAAGCAGCGGGGGCCCAGGGGTCCGCCAGCGCCAGCCAGGGCACCGAATCGGCCAGTGGCAGCGAGTCCGTCGCCGGCCAGGGCGAGGCAGGGGGTCAGAGTGGCAATGGTGACTTCGGCGAGTTTCCCGAAGGTGAAGCGCCGGGCGCCAGTGGCGAACAGGCCTCCGGCGGCGCCGAAGGCGGTGCTCCCGGCGGCACCCAGGCTGGCGGCGAACCCGGTTTTGGCGAGCCGGGAGGAGCCGGCAGCGACGCCCTGCCGGATTTGACGGACGAGCCCAGCTTTGAGCAGGTGATGGCCGGCATGGAAGAGGCCATGGGCGAGGCTGGAGCCGGTCAGACGGGCCAGCAGGGCGGCGCCGGTGCCCAGGGGGACAGTGAAGCGGGCGCAGCGGCCGGTGGCGGTGGCAATTCCGGTGCGCCGGGGTCGATTCCCGGCAGCGGCAGTGGCGGTCCCCTGACCCCGGCCGAGCAGGTGGCGATACTGGACGCCCGGCTGGAACAAGGCACGGGTGAGTTCGATTCGATGATCCTCGAGGAACAGACCGAGCAGCGCCGCACCGCCCGGCAGCGACCGCAAACCAGCCAGACCCAATCCGGACAGCCGGGTTCCGGCTCCGGCGGCGCCGGCGGCGGGTCCGGGGACGGGGGCGACATCGCCGATGCCGGAGAATACGGCAGCGGTGGCTACAGCACCGGTGGCGGCATGGGCGGGGCCGGTGGTGGCGGTGGCCAGATGCCCCAGAACGCGGCCAAGTACCCTCCGCCCAAGGATATTCCCAACGGCAATGATGACGATGTGGTAGCCCGCCAGTTGCGTGAAGCCGCCATGCGTGAACCGGACCCGGCGGTGCGGGAGAAGCTCTGGGATGAATACCGCAAGTACAAGGGAATCAGTAAGTGAAAGCAGTACCCCTGATCGCCACTCTGGCCCTGTCCCTGCTGATGGCGGGCTGTGTCAGCCAGACTATTACGACCACCTCGGTACCGCGGCTGGACACCTCCTCCAGTGAGGTCCCCGAGAACCAGCTGCTGGATGTCGGTATCTCGATCTTCGACCCCGGCATTGCCGACTACGAAGAGGGCGAACAGACCTACCCCGAGGTGCGCAAGGCGGAAGCCCGCCTGATGCCTTTCCTGCTGGCGGAAGCCATGCAGGACAGCGGAGCCTGGGGCGCGGTGCGGGTAGTCCCCAATCCCGAGCAGATCAACGACCTGGTGGTGACAGGCAAAATCCTGCACTCGGACGGCGAGGAACTGCAGTTGCAGATCAAGGCCACCGACTCCAGTGGTCACGTCTGGCTGGATAAGGAGTACACCGGGGAAGCCAGCCGCTACGCCTACGAGGTGACCACACGCAACCAGTACGATCCGTTTCAGGCGGTCTACAACACCATTGCCAACGACCTGCTGGAGCAACAGGAAAAGCTGCGGCCCCAGGACCGTGAAAACATCCGCCTCATCACCGAGCTCTTGTTCGCCCGCAGTTTCTCCCCCGAGGCCTTTGACGGCTATCTCGGCACAACCAGGAAGGGTGAGTACATTATCCTGCGCCTGCCGGCCAAGGACGACCCGATGCTGGAACGGGTAATCGGCATCCGCGAGCGGGACCAGATGTTCATCGATACCCTGCAGGAGTATTACAGGTCTTTCGGCAACCAGATGCACGACCCCTACCAGGAGTGGCGCAAGCAGAGCTACGAGGAGGCGGTGGCGCTGCAGGAACTGCAGGCCGAGAGCACCCGCCAGCTGATCGCGGGCGGGGTCGCGCTGCTGGCGGGAATTGCCGCGGCGACCACGGGTGACAGCTCAACCACCCAGATCGCGGGCCAGGTGGCCGTCCTCGGCGGCGGTTACCTGCTCAAGAGCGGGCTGGAGAAACGCAACGAGGCCCAGATCCATGTCCAGGCGCTGGAAGAACTGGGCATGTCGCTGGAGGCCGAGATCACTCCCCAGGTGATCGAACTGGAAGACCGCACCGTGACCTTGCACGGGAATGTCGAGGACCAGTACGCCCAGTGGCGGGAGCTGCTGGCGGATATCTACCGGGCAGAGGTCGGCGCCCTGCAACCCCCTGCAGACAAAAACCCTGCAACTGATACACTCTGACCCGTTTCTGCAAAGACAAGGCTCCACCACCGCATGTCATCCCATAATGAGCAAGTTCAGCCCACCCCGTTTGACGTGGTGGAGCCCACACCCGTAGCACCGGCAAGCACCGCCGGGAGCCAGCGGCGCGAGGGCACGCCGGGCTGGGTTATACCCGCCCTGGGGGGACTGGTACTGCTGGCGGTGCTCGTCATTTTCTGGCTGCCGGAACGGGTCGGAACCCCGACAAGCGCGCCGGCACCGGCAGATTCCCAGGCCGAACCCCAGGCCCAGGTCGGCCCGGCTGGTGGCGGGGCGACCCAGGGCGCCAGTGCGGGGCCGGACGTCTCCCCCTGGTCGGACGCCCAGCTGGCGAAACTGCGCAAGGAGGCCCAGGACGTGCTGGCCGAATTACTGGAGGTACAGGAGGCACTGGAAGAGCGCGCAGTGCAGCAATGGGCCCCCGAGGAGTTCGCCGCCGTGGCGGCCCTGGCTACCGCCGGCGACGAGTTGTACCGCGGGCGCGACTATGCCGAGGCCAAAAATCGCTATGAGGCGGGGCTCGCCCGGCTGCAGGCGCTGCAGGCGGGCATCCCGGCCGAGTTGGAGCGACAGCTGGCGCTGGCGCGCGAGGCGCTGGAGGCCAGTGACCTCGAAGGGACCAGCACCGCCCTCGACATCGTCGAGGCCATCGACCCCGGCAACGCCGAAGCGGCCGGACTGCGCCAGCGGGCAGAGGTATTGCCACAGCTACAGGCGCTGCTGGAAAGTGCAGCGGCGGCGGAGCAGGCCGGTGACCTGCCGGCTGCCATCGAGGTGCTCAAGCAGGCCACTGCCCTGGATCCCGCGCACCAGCGCAGCAGCAGCGAACTGGAGCGGGTCACTGCCGCCTACAATGACCTGCAGTTCAACGAGGCCATGAGCGAGGGCTACGCGGCCCTGGACGCCAGCCAGTTCGACGCGGCCCGCAAGGCCTTCCGCCGGGCGGCGCAGCTCCAGTCCGGTTCCAGCGAGGCCGCCAGCGCACTGCAGGAAGTGGAAACCGCCGCCACGGCATACCGCCTGGCAAACCTGCGCAGCAGCGGTGCGAGGGATGAAAAGGCAGAGCAGTGGCAGCAGGCAGTCAACGCCTATGAGCAGGCCCAGAAAATTGACCCCAACGTGCTGTTCGCCCGGGAGGGCCTGGCCCGCAGCAAGGACCGGGCCCGGCTGGACAAGCAATTTCGCACCGCCATCGACGAGCCCCAGCGCCTCAGCGATGTGGCGGTGGCCGAAGCGACCGAAAAAATGCTGCAGCTGGCGCGCACCATCACCCCGCGAGGCCCCGTCCTGAGCAGGCAGATCGAACAGCTGGAATCCCTGCTGAAGCAGGCGAATACGCCGATTACCATCGCCCTGCGTTCAGACCAGCAGACCGAGGTGACGGTGTACAAGGTGGCCAAGCTGGGCAAGTTCGACCAGCGCGAGCTGAGCCTGCGGCCCGGCACCTACACTGCGGTCGGCAGCCGTATCGGCTACCGCGATGTGCGCCTGGACTTCACCGTCAGGCACGGTAGCGCCCCACCGGTGGTTACCATCGCCTGCACGGAAGCCATCTGATGCCTGCGCAAGAGCTGATCGAGCCCAGCGCGTTTGAACCGCTGGACGCCGCAGCGCCAAAGCCGCCGCGGCAGGCCAACACGGGCCGCTGGTTGCTGCTGGCCTGTGCCGTGCTGTTTGCCATTGTCATGCTTTTCCTGCTGAGCGCGCGCTCACTGCAGGTGGTAGTGATCGCAGAGACACCGGCCTCGGTGGATCTCAGTGGCCTCGCCCTGCCCTTCGGCGATCGCTACCTGCTGCGCCCGGGCCAGTACATCGTCCGGGCCACGGCGGAGGGCTACCATCCGCTGGAAACCGGGGTGACGGTCGATGAGCGAGACAGCCAGACTCTCGAGCTGACCTTGCAGTTGCTGCCGGGCCTGGTGAGCATCGACACGGTGCCCGCGGGAGCCAGCGTGAAGATCGACGGCGAACCCGCGGGCCAGGCGCCGCTGGTGGACCTGCCGCTGGAAGCGGGGGCACATACCCTGCTGGTCGAGGCAGAACGCTACCTGCCGTTGACCAGTGAACTGGCGGTCACCGGCCGCAATATTCGGCAGCAGCTCGAGTTGGAACTGGCTCCCGCCTGGGCCGAGGTCACTATCGACAGCCAGCCCCAGGGAGCCGCTATCCTGGTGGACGGGGAGGCGGCGGGCACCACCCCGGCCGTGGTGGAAATCATCGGCGGCGAGCGCCAGCTGATCCTCCAGCTGGCAGGCTACGCCGACTGGCAGCAGGCCCTGGCGGTCGAACCGGGCCAACCGCTGCAACTGGAGACTGTCCAGCTGCAGCCCGCGGCGGGCGTGCTGGAACTGGCCAGTGTCCCCTCCGGCGCCAACGTCACCCTGGACGGCGAGTTCCACGGCCAGACGCCCCTGTCGCTGGAATTGAGCCCGGACAAGGCCCACCGGCTGGCGGTGTTCAAGCCGGGCTACCGGCGCTACACGGGCACGGTGCAACTACCCGCCGCCGGCCAGGACAGCCAGACCATAAAGCTGACCGCCCAGCTCGGGGAGGTGCGCTTCAACATCAGCCCGGCGGGCGCCGAACTGAAGATCGATGGCAGATCCAGGGGCAAGGGCAGCCAGACCCTGTCACTGCCGGCCTTTGAACACTCGGTAGAGGTCAGCCTGGCGGGGTACAACACCGTGCGCCGGCGAGTCACCCCCCGCCCCGGGCTGCAACAGCTGGTGGAGGTCAAGCTGCTGACGGCAAAGGAGGCGCGCCAGGCCGGCATCAAACCCGAGATCACGACCTCCCTGGGACAGACCCTGCTGCTGCTCTCACCGGCTGACTCCCCGCTGAGCGATTTCACCATGGGCGCCTCCCGCCGCGAACCGGGTCGCCGGGCCAACGAGGTCATGCACCCGGTATCACTGCGCCGGGCCTTCTACCTGCAGACCACCGAGGTCACCAACGCCCAGTTCCGGCAGTTCACCAGTGGCCACAACTCAGGCCAGATCGAGAGCAACAGCCTCAACCGCGACCACCAGCCCGCGGTTCAGGTCAGCTGGCAGCAGGCGGCCGCATTCTGCAACTGGCTCAGCAAGCGCGAGGGGCTGCCCCTGTTCTACCGCGAAACCAATGGCATCGTCACCGGCTACAACCCCTCGGCCACCGGCTATCGACTGCCCAGTGAAGCCGAGTGGGCCTGGGGCGCACGCGCCAACGGCGCGTCACTGTTGAAGTTCCCCTGGGGCGATGCCTTCCCGCCACCGGCCAACTCGCTGGAAAACTATGCGGACAACAGTTCGGCCTATGTGACCGGGCGGGTACTGGGCGGCTACACCGACGGCAATGTGGTGAGCGCCCCGGTGGCCTCTTTCAAGGCCAACCAGAACCGTCTTTTCGATATGGGCGGCAACGTTGCGGAATGGGTGCACGATGTCTACAGCATTCCCTCTGCCAACGGCGCCACCGAGGTCGACCCCCTGGGCGCCCAGTCCGGCGATAACTACGTCATTCGCGGGGCCAGCTGGAGCCACAGCAAAATTGCCGAGCTGCGCCTGTCCTACCGCGATTATGGGCAAGCGGGCCGGGATGACGTAGGATTCCGGTTGGCGCGATATGCGGAGTAAGCGATGAACAGAAGCCGTATTCCGGGCCTTGCGCTGGCCGCCGCGCTGCTGGCGGCCAGCGGGGTCGCGGCGCAGCCGAATGACGAACAGGGCGCGGCCCCTGCGGCAACCGAAACACCTGAGAAAACCGGGCCTGGCGACAGCGCCACCACGACTGACGCCGCTGCCGGCAAATCGGCCGGCGCCACCCGCTCACCATCGGACTACCGGTCGTCGGAACAAATCTCCGAAGACCTGCCAGTCTCCTTTCCGGTCGACATATAGGACCTATACAGGACATATACAGGACCCATACATGAAACAAAGGATGTCATCCGAGTTCATCTACCAGCTGTTCGCGCTGTTGATCGCGGTGATCGTGGTACACGCGATCTACGTGGGTCTGATCAGGCCCAGCGCCGATGCCCATATCCGCCAGGAAATGGAGTTGCAGGCAGCGGGGCAGGACTTCGTGCCAGAGCGCAGCTTCGCCGTGGTCATTCGGGACTACGAGCAGGAATCCTGTTTCATCCTGTTGATCTGGGCCCTGGCGATCATGGGCTACAAGGGGCGCCGCGCCATGCATGAGCAACAACTGCTGGACCGGCGACTGCTGGAGATCCCCGAGGGCACCAGCGTACTGCCCCAGGATGCGCGGGAATACAGCCGCTCACTGGAAGCGCTGCCGGAGAAGGAGCAGGACTACCTGCTGCCCCGCACCCTGCTGTCGGCGCTGCAGCGCTTTGCCACCACCGGCAGTATCCAGGCGGTATCCGACACCATCAAGGAGAGCTGTGAAGTGGAGTCGGACCGGCTGGACTCGGAGCTTTCCATGGTGCGCTACATCGCCTGGGCCATACCGTCGATCGGGTTCATAGGCACCGTGCGCGGTATCGGCGACGCCCTGGGCCAGGCCTACAAGGCGGTGGAAGGGGACATTTCCGGCGTGACGGTGAGCCTGGGGGTCGCGTTCAACAGTACCTTCGTGGCACTGGTGCTGAGCATCATTATCATGTTCTGCCTGCACCAGCTGCAGTTGTCCCAGGAGCGGCTGGTGCTGGACTGCCAGCGCTACGCCGACAAGCGCCTGCTGCGCTTTTTGGTAGTCCATTGAGGAACAGGTCCGTTGAATAGAGAGTCGACATTGAAGCACCCACCCGCGCGAGCCCTGCCATGACTATCGCACTACTGGACATCAACGATAGCAACCTGCAGCTGTGGCACGGCGGCGCCCACCTGCAAAGTCCGGGTTACGCCCTGCTGGTGGACAGGCAATATCGCTTTGGCAACCCGGCCCGGGCCGCCGCCCGCCTGCAGCCCAGGGATATCAACACCCGCTTCTGGTGGCAGCTGAGCACCGAGACCCTGCAGCCGGCGCTGGGGCCCGCCCGGCACACCGGTGACCTGGTGCACGCCCAGCTGCAGGAACTTCACCGCGAGGGCGGCCAGCCGCAGGAGGTGCTGCTGGCCGTGCCAGGCACCATGGAACGCGGCCAGCTGGCCCTGCTGCTGGGCATCGTCCAGCAGTGTCCTTTCTCCGCGGTCGGGCTGGTGAACCGCAGCGTCGTGCTGGGCAGCGTCTACGGTGGCGCCGACCGCCTGTTTCACCTGGAAATCCAGTTGCACCAGGCGGTCATCAGCGAACTGGCCCGACGCGACGGCCAGGTCGAGCTGCAGCGCACCGTGCCCCTGCCCGGTACCGGCCTGCTGCAGTTGCAGGAAAGACTGGTAGAGATCATCGCCACGGCTTTCATCCGCCAGACCCGGTTCGACCCGCGCCGCAAGGCGATCACCGAGCAGCAGCTTTACGACTCCCTGCCGGACGCCCTGCGCGCCCTTGGCAGGGACAGTGAAACCAATATCGAAGTGAACGGTTACCGCGCGCGCATCAACCGCGGTGAATTGCTGAGCGCCGGGCAACGGCTGTTCGAGAGCGCCAGGGACGCCATGGGCCCGCTGCACCCGGGTGACCGGCTGATCGCCGACCCGCTGGCCGGTCTGCTGCCGGGCCTCACCGAGCAACTGCCGGGCCTGGAAGTGCTGGCTGCGGACAGCGTGCGTATCGCCCTGGAAAAACACGTCGACCTGCTGGTGCAGCGCGAACAGGCCCTCAGTTTTGTCACCGCCCTGCCCAGCCTTGCGCCAGCACGTACCGAAACCGGGCCGGCGGTCATCACCCCGATGCCGGTGACGGCGGCAAAACCCGCCGCTACCCACCTGCTGGAGGGCCATACGGCCAGGCCACTGGCGGCAGATGGCACGAGCCTCGGGGGCGGGTGGGCGCTGCAGCGCACCGCGACAGGCTGGCAGCTGGCTGGGGCGGGAGCCGCGGTGCTGGTCAACGGCTCCCCCGGTCGGGCGGAGCAGTCGCTGGGTGGCGGTGACACCATCCGGATCGGTGACGGTGCGGAACTACAGCTGATCGAGGTGATGCGCTAAAGCCTTATGGCTAGGAAAAAACGCGAGTTTACTACCTTCAACCTCAGCTTCCTGGACATCATGTCCTGTGGCTTCGGGGCGGTGGTACTGGTGTTCCTGATCATAGACCACTCCATCCAGACCGTAACCAAGGACCTCAACCGCGACCTGATGTCCGAGGTCAACATGATGGAGGAGGATGTGAGGGACGGCCAGGCGGGCCTGGTAAAGCTGCGCAACACCCTGTCGGAGGTGGACAACCAGATGGTGGAAGCCCAGGGCCAGGCGACCCGGATCACCGATGATATCGACAAGTATGAGGCCCTCATCGCCGACCTGCGCAAGGACGGTTTTACCGAGCGCAGCGACATCGAAGCCCTCAAGGCCGAGATCCGCTCGCTGGAAAATGAGGTGAAAAAATTGCGCGAGTCCGCCCAGGAGGACAGCGGCAACAGTGCCCGCACCTTTGTCGGCGAGGGCAACCGGCAATACCTGACGGGGCTCAACCTGGGCGGGAGAAATATTGCGATTTTGCTGGATGTCTCCGCCAGCATGCTGGCGGACAAGCTGGTCAATATCATCCGCCTGCGCAATATGGATACGGCGATCCAGCGCAAGGCGGACAAGTGGACCCGGGCCCTGTCCACCGTGGACTGGCTGACCGCCCAGCTGCCGGTCGGCAGCAAGTACCAGCTGATCACCTTCAATACCCAGGCCGCCCCGGCCCTGGCCGGCAGCGAGGGGAAATGGCTGGAAGTCGCAGACCAGGCCCAGCTGGAAAAGGTCACCGGCGAACTGCGCAAGATCACCCCCAGCGGCGGCACCAGCCTGGAAAACGCCTTTCTTGCCCTGCAAAAACTGACACCGGCGCCGGACAATATCTTCCTTATCACCGACGGCCTGCCCACCCAGGGCGCGAGCGGGCCCCGGGGCAACAAGGTCAGTGGCGACGAGCGCCAGCGGCTGTATCGCCAGGCGGTGAAAATGCTGCCGCGCAACGTGCCGGTCAATATCATCCTGGCGCCGATGGAAGGCGACCCCATGGCTGCCTCGGAGTTCTGGCAACTGGCCCAGGTCAGCAGGGGCTCCTTCATGAGTCCGTCGAAGGACTGGCCCTGATGGCGCGGCGCAAGTCACGGGCTCCGGCCGAATTCTCGCTGTCGTTCCTCGACGTGATCTGCTGTGGATTTGGCGCGATCATCCTGCTGCTGATGATCACCAAGACCGTTCAGCCGCAGATCATCGAGGCCTCCACGGTGAACCTCGAGGGCGTGCTCGCCGACCTGCAGGAACAGCTGTTCGAGATTCGCGGGGAAAGCCGGGTGCTGAACCGCGACCTCAACGCGAAACATGAGCAGCTGTCGGAACACGAGGAGCGCATCGCCATCCTGCGGGGGCAGCTGGCCAGTGCCAAATCCCGCTACGACAGTATCCAGGTGCAGGACAACACCAACGACGTGGTCAGCGAACAACTGGCGATAGCCCGGCAGCGACTGTCGGATGAACAGAAGCGCCTGCTGGGCGCCCAGCACCAGTCAAAAAACAACCTGATCGGCGGCATCCCGGTGGACAGCGAGTACATTATCTTCGTTATCGACACCTCCGGCTCCATGTTCTCCTACGCCTGGGAGCGTATGATAGAGGAATTGCAGGCTACACTTAGCATCTACCCCCAGGTCAAGGGTATCCAGGTGCTGAACGACATGGGAAATTACATGTTCAGCCGCTACCGCGGGCAGTGGATCCCCGACACCGCGGGCCGGCGCAAGGTTATTATCGAAAACCTGCGCAACTGGAATGTATTCAGCAACTCAAGCCCGGTTGAGGGGATCGAGGCCGCCATCCGCGCGTTTCACAAGCCCGGCCAGAAAATCAGCATTTACGTGTTCGGCGATGAGTTCACCGGTGACTCCATAGCCCAGGTGATCGATACCGTGGACCGTATCAACCAGTCGAACGCACAGGGGGAGCGGCTGGTGCGCATCCACGCGGTGGGCTTTCCGGTACAATTTATCCGGGCGCCGCACCTGCAGACCACCGGCATCCGGTTTGCTACCCTGATGCGCGAGCTGACCTATCGCAATGGAGGCACTTTTGTCGGGCTTAATGACTTCCGTCCCTGACGCAAGAGCGCTGCTGCGGCTGGCGGGCGCCCTGCTGCTGGCGCTGCTGGCGGGCTGCGGCCCCGCGGAGGTCGTGGTCAAGGGTAATTTCCCCGCGCCAACGATGGAGAAACTGCCGCTGACCATCGGCGTGTGGTACGACCCTGGTTTTGCCAACCACGAGTTCTACGATGAAGCCAAGAGCAAAAAAGACTCCAGCTGGCTGGTGAAGTCCGGTGAAGCCCAGGTGCAGATGTGGAATACCGTGCTCAACGGTATGTTCGCCCGGGTAGTGCCGATGGTGGGGCAGCCGGGACCCGGGCAGATGAACCCCAGTGTGGATGCCGTACTGATTCCACAGATAGCCGAACTGCAATATGCTATTCCCGCTCACACCAACGTCAAGGTTTACGAAATCTGGATACGCTATCATCTGCAACTGGTCACCACCGGGGGTGACCCGATCGCCGACTGGACCATGCCGGCCTATGGCAAAACCCCCACCGCGTTCCTGCAGACCGACCAGGCCGCCGTGAATCTCGCGGCAGTCATGGCACTGCGCGATGCCGGGGCCAATTTCGCCACCAGTTTCGCCAGGGTGCCCGGGGTGCAGACCTGGCTGCAACAGAGGCTCGGCAACGGGCGGGAGGCAAACCTGTGAAAATACAAAATTCAGCCTGCGCGCTGGCACTGGGCAGCGCTATCTGCCTGGCGTCCGGCTGTGTCACATCCACCGTCGACCAGATGGTATTCAACGAACCCACAGAGGGCATCGGCAACTCCACGGTAGTCATCCTGGGGAGGCGCCATGCCAGCGATTACGATACCGAGCCGGATTTCGTGGAATGTGTGGGTGACCATATCTCCAGCGGCGACAGGAGCGTCGAGGTGATAGGGGAACTGGAGTTCATCAACGACTTCTACCCCTGGTTCGAGCCGCGCACTGCGCCACTGCAGCTCGCCGATTTAGAGCGCCTGATCCAGCGCGAGCCGGTGGTGGCAGAAAAACTGGCATCGCTGCGAACCCAGTATATGGTCTGGATCGACGGCTCGACCGTGCGCGGCGACTCGAGCGGCTCCATGACCTGCGCGGTGGGCCCAGGCGGGGGCGGCTGTTTTGGTTTCGGCACCTGGAGCAATGACGCCAACTACGAGGCGACCATCTGGGATTTTACCGAACACGCAGAAGTGGGACGCATCAGTACCAGCGCCACCGGACAATCCTACATGCCTGCCGTGGTCATACCCATTCCCATCATAGCCCCCGTGCAGGGCACCGCCTGTGACGGAATTGGCGACCAGCTGCTCCAGTTCCTGTCGAGCCAGTATTAGGGGAGGAGCAGATGTTGCGACCCGTCGCGTTTTCAGCCCTGGCCTGTGCCGCGATCACACTGGCCGCCGGCTGTGCCGAGAACCCTGCCACCGGGGGCAGCAGCGTGGTCGTCAGCAGCCAGGGGCGGGAGATCTCTGTCGGCCAGGACATGCACCAGCAGATAGTGGAGCAGGGCGCGGTCTATGACGACCCCGAACTGGCCGCCTATGTTGACCGCATTGGCCAGCGCCTGGTGCAAAACAGCGATGCGGCCGGCGATAGTTTTACCTTCACGGTGATCGACAGTCCCGATATCAATGCCTTCGCCACACCCGGCGGTTTTATCTATGTGAACCGCGGTCTGCTGGCCTACCTGGACAACGAGGCCGAGCTGGCGGGGGTGATGGCCCACGAAATCGGCCACGTCACCGCCCGCCACGCGGCGCGGCAGCAGACCGCCAGCATCACCAACCAGGTGGTGGCGACCACCGCCTATATCCTCACCGGCAGCGGCGAGCTGGCGGACGCCTCGAATATGTACGGCACCGAGCTGGTGCGGGGCTATGGCCGGGAACATGAACTGGAGGCGGACGGGCTCGGGGCGAAATACATGTACAACGCCGGCTACGATCCCGACTCGCTGCTGGAGGTGATCGGCGTGCTGAAGGACCAGGAGCAGTTTCAGCGGGTGAAGGCCAAGTCCACCGGCAAACCCGTGGCCAGCTACCACGGGCTGTATGCCACCCACCCGCGCAATGACCAGCGCCTGCAGACGGTGATCCGCACCGCCGGCGACCTGACCACCGGTGAAACCACCGTCAATCCGGAAGTACCGGGGGAGTTCCGCCGCCAGATCGAGGGGCTGGTCTGGGGCCCCAGCGTGCAGAGCGAGCGGGTCGAGAATCGCTACTACCACAACAAGCTGGGCTTCAGTTTCGAACACCCGCCAGGCTGGCAGGTGACGGCAAGCTCAAAGGCAATTGTCGCCAGCGCCCCCGACGGCTCCGCCTCCCTGACCCTCACCATCCGGCGCCGGGACCAGGCGGGCACCCCGCGCTCGGTGCTGGAAAGCAGCGCGACGGGCAGCCTGGCCAGTGGCCTGGAGCTCGACCAGGCGGGTCTTGCGGGTTACACGGCGGTGGCCTCCAGCGGCGGCAGCGCCAACCGCCTGGCCGTCATCGACTACGGCAGCCTGAGCTACCTCTTCGATGGCAGGTCGGATAATTTTGCCGCAGCAGATCCACAGCTGCTGGCTGCAATCCAGAGTTTCCGGCCAATGCATCCGCGGGAGCGCCAGGCCGGCAACGGCTACCGCATTCACTATATCCAGGTGCCGCGGGGGGCCACCATGGCGAGCCTTGCCGCCAGTGTGCGCATCCCGGATGCAGAGGCCCAGTTGCGCCTCCTCAACGGCCTTTACCCCCGGGGTGAACCCCGCACCGGTGACTGGATCAAGATGATCCGCTGAAACGGCAAAGCGCAGCCCTCACAGGTGGCTGCAGGGTCAGGCTGGAATTTCCGGGTCTTCCGTGCGCTGCTGCACCAGCACCCAGGGCGCTGCAACCACTGCCCACAGTTCCTGGTTTGTCTCGTACCAGGCGCGGGCCTGGTCGTCGGCTACCGGCGCGACACTGCCCCGGGCAATCCACTGCTCGAACCGGGCGGTATTATCCAGGCCCAGTTGCACCGCCACTTCCACCAGGTTCAGGCTGCCCTCCACCTTGATTACACTGCCGCGGGCGTACCAGGTCTGCAGCTCATGCCAGCGGATGCGCGCGGTCTGGCTCAGGTATTCGGCGCGCAGCAGGCTCTCGCGTTCCGGATCGGGCTCAGCCATAGCGGCTGTCTGCCACAAACGGGTTGGTGCGTCGCTCCTGGCCAAAGGTAGAGGTGGGGCCGTGGCCGGGAATAAAGGTGATGTCATCCCCGAGGGGGAACAGTTTTTCGCGAATACTGGCAACCAGCTGTTCGTGGTTACCCCTGGGGAAGTCCGTGCGGCCGATAGAACCCTGGAACAGCACATCGCCCACCCAGGCGACCTTTTGCGCCTCGTACAGAAATACCACGTGACCCGGTGTGTGTCCGGGGCAGTGGAACACCCGCAGCACCTGTTCCCCAACGGTTACCGTATCGCCCTGCTCCAGCCAGCGATCCGGGAGGAAAGCATCGGCGTGGGGAAAGCCCGCCATCTGGCACCACTCGGGCAATTTGTCCAGCCAGAACTGATCTTCCCGTTGCGGTCCCTCGATAGCCACACCCAACTGCTGGCGCAGCACATCCGCTGCGGCGCAGTGGTCCATGTGAGCATGGGTGAGAAGAATCTTTTCGACGCTCGCGTCCATTTTTTCGACCGCCGCAAGAACTCGCTCCACGTCTCCGCCGGGATCCACGATGGCGGCCTTGCCGGTGGTTTCACACTTTATAATGGAGCAATTCTGCTGGTAGGGCGTAACCGGTACGATGGTGCATTGAATGGGCATTTTGTGACTGGGTCCTATGGTAAAAAATGGGCCGGGTCGGGTTTGTCCTGGGGAAAAGTACGACCAGACCCCGTTCTCTCAATAAATATCAGGGCGCCCTGCTACAGTCCTGGTGGATCGATCTCGGCCGGCCTGAAGGCCGGCTGGCCGCCCACCTGCTCGAACACTGCCCGATCAAACTGGTTTTCGCTTTTTGCCACAATCAGCGTGACCACCGCATCGCCGGTGACATTGACGGCTGTACGCACCATGTCCAGCAGGCGGTCGACGCCAAGTATCAGGCCAATACCCTCCACCGGCAGACCCGCCTGTCCCAGCACCAACGCCAGGGTGACAAGGCCGACGCCCGGAACCGCGGCGGTGCCAACGGACGCCATGGTGGCAGTCAGGATAACCGTCAACAGTGCGGTAGCGGTGAGGTCTATCCCGTACACCTGGGCGATGAACACCGTGGCCACCCCCTGCATGATTGCGGTCCCGTCCATATTGATGGTGGCGCCCAGCGGGACCGTGAAGCCCGCTACCGAGTTGTGCACACCCATCCGCCGCTCCACCGTGTTGAGGGTGACAGGCAAGGTTGCACCCGAGGATGCCGTGCTGAAAGCGAAAGCCCAGACCGGTCGCATTTTACTGAACAGCTTGCGCGGGGACAGCCCCGCCAGCGTTCGCAGCAGCAGGGCGTAAACCACGAAGGCATGCAGCAGCAGCACGCCAAGCACGGTAAAAAAGTAGGCTGCCAGGTCGGCAATTGCGCTCAGGCCCATCTGGGCGAAGAGCTTTGCCAGCAGTGCGAACACCCCGTAGGGCGCCAGCGCCATGAGAATTTCCACCATCTTCATGACCACTGCTTCGAGGTCGCGGAAGAAACCGGCTATACGCCGACCCGGCTCCCCGGCGTGGGAAATGGCGTAACCAACCAGCAGTGCGAATACTATAATCTGCAACATTTCCCCATCGGCCATAGCCCGTACCGGGTTGGAGGGGAATATATTGACCAGCACATCCTTCAGCGGGGGCGGTGGGGTGGGCTGAAAAGTCGCAGACAGCGCCAGGTTCATGCCCTCACCCGGGCCGAAAATACTCGCAACTACCAGCGCAAGCGTGACCGCTATCGCCGTGGTGGCGAGGTACAGCCCGAGCGTCTTGAAGGCGATAGGCCCCATCCGTGCGCTGTCGCCGAGGGAACTGGCTCCGCAGATCAGGGATACCAGCACCAGTGGCACCACCAACAGCTTCAGGGAGGCTATGAAAATTCTCCCCACCACATCGAACAGGCCGCCCACCAGACCCTGATCGATAAACTCGCGCAGGCCGTCGGGTAGTGCAGCGCCGTGCAACAGTGCGTTCAGCAGCGAGCCGAGCAGGATGCCCGCCGCCATCGCAGTGAGTATACGGTTCGTCAGGCTCATTCGCTGCAGGGTCCGTTCTGGTAGCCCACAACCGCGCTGTCGGCACAGGCATTACAGGCCGAGGCATACGTCCTGAAACCGCCCTCTGCCAGGCTCGCGCAGGCTGGCGCATACTGCATGGTGCACAGTTCGGGGCGCGGGTCAGTGCAGGGGATAATCGGGTTTGACGCCAACGGAGCGGCCGGTTCAGGCTGACTGGTAACCGTGCTGCAGCCGGCCACTACCAACAGGGCTAAAGCCCATGCTATGCGCATTGATCACTCCCCAGGGGTAAGGATACTTTGAGGGGCAGAAGCCTATCACCCTTGGGCGCCGAGCGCAGCTGTGGCAGTACCGGCTCAGATAGGGTAGAGGGACGCGCAGGCAGTGTCGTCACCGGGCTCAATCGCGGCGAGTTCGGCCAGGGTCGCGGCCGTGACGGGGCGCCAGTCGGAGGCCTCCGGCAGCCCCGCGTGGATTGGCTCCAGCAGGGCAATACCCGCGCCGGCACAGCCCAGTTCACCCAGCACAGAGGCAAGGTTATTGGCCAGGGCCGGGTCACTGCCGTTGCGCCGCAGGCCGCGCCCGTAATAATCGACAGCCAGCGCCAGATTGCCCCCGGTATAGGCCCGGTTGCCCAGCGCAAGGTAGGGACCGGAAGCTTGCGGCCACCGTTCCAGTGCTGCCTGCCAGGCAGGGGCAGCCGCATCGGCGCCCGCCACCTTCTCAAACGCGAGGACGGCTTCCATGTAACGCGCCAGGCTCGCCTGGGCGGGCATCTGCCCCGGGCTGAGCACCACCATGGCCCAGCGCCCCGCCCAGTTCCAGGTTCGCAGAAACTCCGGGGCGTCAACGGCCAGGCCGGACCTGTCGCCCGTGTTCAGGTAGACAAGGTTGGCCGCGGTGTCGAAACCTGTCATTACGGCGTAATGCCAGGTCGGGAAGTCCGGGCTACCCAGGTTCTGCATGACCAGCACAGGCCGGCCGGCCTGTAATTCGTGGAGAGGGGCCGCCGGTTGCTCGTCAGTCAGGTAGGGGATAAAACCGGCCCGCCGCGCAGCGGCCACTAACTCCGCCTGCAGGCTGCCCCGGCGGCCCGGCAGATAGACCTGGGGCGCAAGGGTTTCAGGATCGATCGTGGCACCGGCCGCCCCGAGTACCCCCGCCAGCGCCGCGGGACCACACTGGTAGGCCTGCTGGGGGTAAAAAGGCACCGATTCGAGCCGCACCGGAGCTGCCCCGGGAAGGGTAGCGGCGAGATCCAGCCGGGGATTCACGGCGCAGGCACTGAGCAGGAATATCAACAGCAGTGCCGCCAGGGTCGAGCGCACAAGGCCTGAAGCGCACCCCGGCGCAACCGCCCGTGAGGGGTTTACCATTCAGACTTTTTTGAAGATATCGATCACGCCGGTGACTTCGAGGATAAGCAAGATCACAAAAACAGCACCGATCAGGCCCAGCAGGCTGCCCCCGGCAGGCAATTGGTCCAGCTGGCCCTGCAGCTGCGCCAGTTCCGGACCACTCAGGGCCGCCACCCGCAGGTCGGCTTCCACCGGGTCGACCCCAAGCTGGATCATCGCCTGCTGCACATCATGCCGCGCCATAACGGCCTGCACCTCGGCCAGGCGTTCGCTGACCCCCGTCGCAGACTGCTCCATCGCAAAGGCATCGCCGGTGCTGACCACCGCCGCTGCCACAGTCGTGCTGAACCCCGCCCATACCAGTACAGTGCTCAGGACAATGACAATGGATCTGTTGTATTTCATAGACTTTCCCCGTTGCGGCTGAAGTGCCTGCCTTGATTACCTTGATTGCCAGCTGGAGCAACCCCGACTGCACTATATCGTATCATCGCCAGCGTGCTAACCACCAAGGACCCCCCAAGATAGCTCAGGCCAGTTGCGGACCGGTTGTCACCGCTGCGGCAAGATCAGCTGACTCGGCGCTTGTCTCGGCCGCCGGCGCTGCCGGGGAGACCAGCGAGAGCAGGGTCCAACCCGGTTTTACCTCGGGCTGGTAATCGTCGGTGAAGGCTCGCAGGTGATGATTTTTATCCAGGGCGAACAGCGGGATATGGCTCTTGCCCCGGGCTTTTTCATAGGCCGCCAGGTCAAACGTCTCCGACAGCAGGGTCGCCTTGACCTCGGCACCCTGGGCTATGAGGCTGGACAGTTTCTGCAGGGTAACACCCTCCCCGAACAGGCGCGGAGCGCGAAAAGTCTCCGCCACCCGGCGCTTGTCGGAGGCGTCCTTTTCCTGGGAGTTGCGCAGGGTAAAGACCCGATTGCGGCCGAACTCACGTCGGAACTTGACCACTGACAGGGTATTCAGCTCCGGCCGGCGGGACATGGCGAACAGGCGGCCGATACCCTCCAGTTCAAGCTGCCGGTCCGCATGGGCCGATACCGGGTCACCGTAGTAGGTATCCAGGCCGTCCATCCGGGCCGCCTGGGTTTCCGACCAGGTGGTATCTGTGAGCTTGACCCGGAAGCCCTGCTGCAGCAGCGCCTTGCCTATCATCCTGGCCACGGGGTTGGCGCCGACGATCAGAATTCCCCTTGGTTCCTCTTCCATCAGGCCCAGCAGCCGGGCGACCGGCCTGGCGGTGAAGCTCTGCACCACCACCGTGACTATGATGATCAGGAACGTATAGGACACCAGCAGCGGGGCTTCCGGGTAGCCGGCTTCCTGCAAACGCAGGGCGAACAGGGACGAAACCGCCGCGGCGACGATACCCCTGGGGGCCACCCAGGAGACCAGCGCCCTTTCCTGCCAGCTGTATCCGCCGCCCACGGTAGAGGCCCAGACCACGATGGGGCGTGCCAGCAGCACCACCAGGAGCACGGCAAACCCGCTCCAACCGGTGGCAATTATATCTCCGGGCGCTATCCGCGCGCCCAGCACAATGAACAACATGGAGATAATAAGGATCGACAGGCTCTCCTTGAAACTGAGAACCTCGGTCATATCGATCCCGCGGGTATTCCCCAACCAGATACCCATTACCGTCACCGCAAGCAGGCCGGATTCGTGCGCCAGGTAGTTGCTGCCGGCAAACGTCATCACCACCCATGCCAGGGCCACCACGTTGTGCAGGTATTCCGGGATCCAGTGCCGCTTTATGACCTGACCCAGGGTCACGGCCGCCAGGACTCCCGCCAGCGCGCCCACACCAATGCTCTGCAGGAACATCAGGTAGGATTCGGCGCCGGCAACGATAAACTGAAACACAAGCACCGCCAGCAGAGCGCCCACAGGGTCGATCAAAATACCTTCCCAGCGCAGTATCTGGCTTACCTCTGGCGTCGCTCGCATGGTCCGCAGCAGCGGGTTGATGACCGTTGGACCGGTTACCACTACCAGGGCGGCGAAAAGCAGTGCCATGGCCACCGAAAAGTCGGTCACCAGCCAGGCACCCGCGGCGATCAATCCCCAGTTGAGCAGGGCGCCCCAGCTGACCAGGTTGCTGACCGCCGCGCCGTGGCCCCGCAGGTCGCCCAGCCGCAGGGTAAGGCCACCCTCGAACAGGACCAACGCCACCCCCAGCGAGACCATCGGGAACAGGATGTCGCCGAACATCTCGTCCGGCCGCAGCAGGCCCGTAACCGGGCCAGCGACAATGCCGATCACCAGCAGGGCCAGGATGGAAGGTACCTTGAGGCGCCAGGACAACCACTGAGCGGCAATGCCCAGCACGATGACTGCGGCGACCACATAAAGCAGGGTATCGTTCACGGCTCACCATTTCCTGAAATGAGACCGGCACGGTGCGCGAGGGACTCGCGAATGTCAATACAAGCGTGGCGCAAGGCAATTGTGCGGGCATAAACAGGCAGCTGCGAGGGGCGGAACACGTATAATGGCCGTCACCCATTCGCCGCCGGCCGGTCCGGCGGCGCTCTCATCCGCCGCCACACCTGAAACCGTATTACTACTATGGAACTGATTGTTTTCGACCTCGATGGCACTTTGCTGAACCGCCACTCTGCCCTGTCCGAGGGCACCCGCGACACCCTGCGCCGACTGGCACAGCGCGGTATTGCCTACACCGTAGCCACCGGCAGGACGCTGCACGCGGCGCGGGCGCTGCTGGAGGGCACTGAATTCGCCCTGCCGCACATCTACAAGAACGGGGTCATGATCTGGCGTCCGGATACCCGGCGCTACAGCCACAGCAACCTGCTGACGATGGCTGAAATCCGCAGTATCGTCGAGGGCTTCATCGCCCAGGGCGTCACACCTTTCATTTTCACCGTGGAGCCACCCGACCGCCACGGTGTCTATCACCTCCCCCTCCAGTCCCCCGCGGAACGCCGGCTTGCAGACCATATCTCCCGCATAGAGGGGCTCGAGGTCAGTCCGGTTGCAGAACTGCCCTTTTCCGCCGATATCACCAATATCAGCGCCCTCGGTCCGCGCCATGCGATCGAGCAAATTGGCCAGCTGGTGGGTGCTGAACCCCACCTGGTTGCCTATTCAGGCACTGCCGTCGAGGGCGAGCAACTGCACTGGATAGATATCCACCACAGCGATGCCAGCAAGGGTGGCGCCATCAACCAGATCAGGGAAGACCTGGGGGTCAGCCGGGTGATCTGCTTCGGCGACAGCGACAACGACCTGAGCATGTTTGCCCTGGCGGACGAATCCTACGCACCCAGCAACGCCAAGGAGGCGGTCAAGGCAGCGGCCACCGCGGTAATCGGCCACCACGACGAGGATGGAATCGCCCGGTTCCTGCAGGAGCGTTTCGAGCTGTAGGGGGGCCGGGGGGGGGGGCGACGGACGGCCAGCCGAGCCGGAATGGAGGCCCGGAAAATCCGGCGAGGCGGCTCAATACCCCTGCTTGCACCAACAGGGGCCCGCCGCTGGTGTAAATTCTGCACAAGAAAAAGTACAGATTTTCAAACACCCTTCCCTATTTTGCGCTATGTTGGCATTCTGAAGGGGCAGAAACTACAAAAAGGGGGGGACGGGCAGGCATGCTCCATACCCTGAAAGTACAAACCAAGGATCTCGCTGTTGGCATGTATGTCAGCGGCCTGGATCGCCCCTGGCTCGAAACACCTTTCGTGATTCAGGGTTTTTGCGTTGAATCCGCGGAGGATATCGACCAGATAAGAAGCTACTGTGAGTACGTGTTCGTGGACGTCACCAAGAGCCGCGATCCCCGTCACCCACTGTTGCGCCAGCTCCGGGCACCCCGGACGTCCATCCCGATCAAGGATATTTTCCCCGGACGCCCACTCAAACCCTACCCGAATTCCAGTGAGTGGAAGGAAGAAGCCGCTCAGGCCTGGCTCGTGCTGGACTACCTGGTCGATGACGTCAATGCCATTTTTGAGCATGTGAGCGATGGTGGAACCCTCAACGTCATCCGCCTGAAAAAGTCGGTTGACCCCGTCGTCGAGAGCATGAGCCGCAACCCGGACGCCTGTATCTGGCTCGCCCGGCTCAAGCAGCACGACAAGTACTCCTACCAGCACTCCCTCAGCGCCGCCATCTGGGCCGTGGCCCTGGGGCGCCAGCTGGGCCTGCCCCGGCACGACCTGCGCTCGCTGGCTATAGGCTGCATGCTGATGGACGTGGGCAAGTTGCGCCTTGACCCGGAGTTGCTCACGGCGCCGCGCTCCCTGTCCGAGAACGAAGCCGATGAGATGCGTCAGCATGTCAGTCACGGCGTGGATATCGTCCGCGAGAGCGGCATCATAAACCAGGACGTGCTGGACATCGTGGCGCATCATCACGAGCGTTACGACGGCTCGGGTTATCCCCAGGGGCTACAGGGCGACGACATTCCCGCTTTTGCCCGTATTGCCGGTATCGTCGATACCTACGATGCAATCACCAGCAATCGCAACCACGCCAAGGCTGTCTCCCCCTCAAATGCGATAAAACTGCTGTACCGTTCCAGAAACATCGATTTCCAGTCTGAACTGGTGGAAGTGTTCATTCAGGCGGTCGGAGTCTATCCCGCGGGCACCATCGTGGAGCTTACAACGGGGGAGGTAGGCGTGGTCGTCTCCGAGTACCGCACCCGACGACTCAAACCCAAGATAATGATGCTGCTGGATTCGCGCAAATACCGCCTGCGCGAACCAAAGCTCGTGGATCTCAGCGAGATCGAAGCCGACCCCGAGAAAGGCCCCCTGGCCATCGCCCGCAGCCTGGAACCGGGCGCCCACGACATCGATCTGTCACAGCTGGAAATCTAGAGAGCCCCCGACCGCCCCGGCGGACGCGCCCCGGGTGCTTGCATACCACCCTGCTTACTGCGCTCCGAGCTCGATCATGTTCCTGGCGATTTCAATCGACTTTTCATAACTGTCGACATCCACATACTCGTCAGTGCCGTGGATGGAGGTAGCCTGGCTGGTAGCCATCTTGACGCCGTGAAAGCGGTACTGGTTGTCTACCAGGTCGATATAGTGACGCGTGTCCGTCACGGCCATCAGCATGGACGGCACCACCACCGCATCGGGATAAACACTTTCGATGGCAGCCTGAATCACGCCGTAGCCACTGCCCGGGTACTCGGCCACTGGCGGCATTTCGTCCCAGGCTTCATAGCTGATTTCTACCAGGGGGTCATCCACCACCCCGGTAATGTAATCGACCACAATAGCCGGGGTATCACCCGGCAGCAGGCGGAAATTGACCCTGGCCTCGGCCCGCTGGGGCACCACGTTCTCCTTCACGCCGCCATTGAACATCGTCAGCGCCGTGGTGGTGCGAACAAAAGGGGCGGTTGTGCGCTCCTTCGCCATATTGCGGGCCACCAACCCGTCGGTCAGCCAGAGGTTTTCAAACACCAGGCGCTCGGGCTGCTCCATATGCGGCGCGAGGGTTTCCAGCATCGCCTCCACCGGCTCTACCAGGCGCGGGGGAAAGGGCTTCGCCTCGATCCGCGCAAGCGCGTTGGCGAGGCGCCCGATGGAACTCACGGCGGGCGGGTTGGACGAGTGCCCCCCCTCACCGGTGGTCCGCAGGGTCAGCGTGAGGTAGCCCTTTTCCGCGATATTCACCATGGCCATGGTCTTGCCCGCCAGCAGCGGATTGTCCGCGACCAGCATACCGCCCTCGTCCACCATCCAGCTGAAATGCAGGCCCAGTTCCCGCATACGGGCGGCGATTGCCGTCGCGCCCTGCCGCCCGCTGATCTCCTCGTCGTGCCCGAAGGCAAAATAAACCGTCCGCGTCGGAGAAAACCCCGCGGCAAGCAATTGCTCGGCCGCCTCCAGCAAGCCCATCACCCCCACCTTGTCGTCAAGGGTGCCGCGCCCGTAGATCCGGCCATCCGCCACCACGCCATCGAAGGCGGGATGCTGCCAGTCCTGCTCGGTGCCCGGCTCGACCGGCACCACGTCCATATGGGCGGTAAACAGCACGGGAGACAGAGCGCCATCACTGCCCGGCCAACGCAACAGCAGGCTGTATCCGTTGATCGTCTCGACCTCGAGCGCGGCAAAAACCCGGGGAAAGGAGTCCCGCATAAACTGGTGAAAAGCGGCAAATTCCCTGTAGTCGATCTGGTCGTGGTCCTGGTAACTGATGGTTTTGAAACGCACCGCACTCCCCAGGCGCTCGGCGGGGGACGCGGCAGCGCCACCCGCGAACAGCACCAGCAAAAAAAGTGTCGTGACAAAAACAATGCTGCGCGGCATGGTGGCTCTCCGGTCGGGACTTGTATGGCCTAAAGTTGGCGGGGAAACAGGCTGAATTCAATCAGCGCACAACCTTGCCGCATGTCCCGCCAGCGGTCAATCTGCAATGCGAGACGCAGGTAACCGGCAGTGGGCAGGTTTGCCAGCCCGTCATCGCCAGCCAGGGCATTGGCCAGGTCGGTCAGTGCCGGGTTGTGGCCAATGATAAACAGCGCTTGCCGACTATCGTCCCGGCCCTGCAGCCACTCAAACAGATCGTCAGCGGAGAAGGTGTAAAGGTCCTCGTCAACCGTATGCTCGCAGTCGGCCAGTGCCGGCCACCCCTGACACAACCCCTCGAGGGTAAGCTGTGCCCGTCGCGCCGGGCTCGCCACAATGGCCATCGGCGCCATAAGTCGCGAAAGCGCCTCCCCCATGCGAGGCGCATCCCGTTTGCCGCGCTTGTTCAAGCCCCGCTCCCGGTCGGACAGCCCGGGCTCGTCCCAGGCGGATTTTGCATGGCGCAACAGGTGCAGGATTTTCATCGGCTGTTCTCCGGGAAGTCGTGTCTAATGCGAAGTTTAGTTCCTGCTTCGAACCGCCCTGCGGGAAACTGCACTGGTGACGGTCGCAGGCGTGCCCGATCGTCACCAGCGCAGTTTCCCGCAGGGCTCGCCACTTTAGCGACCACTAGATTCAGTGAGATCTCTCTTGTCCCTACTCAATTGTAGAGCAAATGTTTCGTCGGAGAAGAGCTATTCGGGTCGCCGACTCACTGACGATCAGGCCGCAGCTTAAGCCAGCCCACCTTTGCGGGGGCTTTCTGCGAGCACTGTCCGAGTCCAGAAAATTGCGCAGCAATTTTTGTCGAGTTGCGCAGCAGCCCGCAAAGGTGGGCTGGCTTGCGGCCGTCAGTGAGTCGGCGACCCGAATAGCTCGTCACGGTGCAAATACATGCTCCAAAGAACAACTGATCAAAATATGACCAGTCCCGGCAACTTAGAGAGCAGCTTGCGTTTGGTTTTCAACCTAGCTAGAGTCAAAGCGTATCAAGTGGTAACTGTACCAGGTCGATTTACTTACCCAAGTGGTTGGTAGTACGGGCAAGTGACCTCCATGAACCCCCTTCGGGAAGTGTGGAGTTCCAATGTCAGGACGCGAAACAGTAGCACCCTGTTACCGACAGAACGCCTCGAGCGAACTGCCCGGCCCCCCTTTACTCTCAACATTCAAAAACTCCGATCTACCCCAGGTACGGAGCACCGCCCATTGAGTGAGGCGGAGACATCCCTGTGGCCCTTCGTGGTCTATTTCGTGGCAGTGCTACTGCTGGTAGCCACCATGCTGGGATTGTCCTATGTGCTCGGCCAGCGCCGGGCCAACAAGGCCACCAACATGCCCTTTGAATCCGGGGTACTGTCTGTCGGCTCGCCGCAGATTCACATGGCGGTGGAGTTCTACCTCGTCGCCATCTTCTTTGTCATCTTTGACCTGGAAACCGTGTTTATCTTTGCCTGGGCAGTTGCCTTCTTCGAACTGGGATGGGAGGGCTTTGCCGCGGTCTTTGTCTTCGTCGTCATCCTCGGCGTGGCGCTGGTGTACGAGCTGAGCACCGGGGCACTGGACTGGGGAATGAAGACCCGCACCGGTAAGCCGCAACAAAGCCCGCACCCGGAGGTACAGCGCTGATGGAGTGGAGCCTCAGCAAGCCCGGCGACCTTATCGCGAGCTCCGCGCCGGGTTCTGCCCAGGACAGTGTGGAGGAGCAGGTTCGGCGCAATGTCTTCTTCGCGAAGCTGGAAGACCTGGTCGCCTGGGGCAGGGCCCACTCCCTGTGGCCTTTCAACTTCGGGCTGTCCTGCTGTTACGTGGAAATGGCGACCTCGTTTACCAGCCGCCACGACATTGCCCGTTTTGGCTCGGAAGTGATCCGCGCCACCCCCCGGCAGGCAGACCTCATGGTCATCTCGGGCACGGTCTTTCGCAAAATGGCACCGGTAGTGCAACACCTTTACGACCAGTTACTGGAGCCGCGCTGGATCATCTCGATGGGCTCCTGCGCAAATTCCGGTGGCATGTACGACATCTACAGCGTGGTACAGGGCGTGGACAAGTTCATCCCGGTGGACGTGTACGTGCCCGGTTGCCCGCCGCGGCCGGAAGCGCTGATGCAGGGCCTGATGATGCTGCAGGACGCTATCGAACAGGAGCGCCGCCCCCTGAGCTGGGTAGCCGGCGACCAGCGCATCGTGAAACCGGCATTTACCCCGCGCCGGGACCAGTTGAAAGAGCAGAGAAACCAGGCATCCATCCTGCGGAGTCCGGATGAGGTGTAGGCAACGCTAACAAACACGGTCAGTCAATAACAACGAGGCCCGACCAGCCCGGAGACAGATATGCTGCAGGCGCAGGCAAGGAGCACGGACAGCGCGGTGGACGACTTGTTCGCCCGCTTCGGTGCGCCGGCATTCGTGTCTCAGCCGGGCCCCGACCACACCCCTACCCTCTGGGTGGACAGGGAACAGGTTCTGGAGGTGCTCGCCCACCTCAAACCGCGCTTCCCGATGTTGCTGGACCTGTTCGGCATGGATGAGCGACTGCGCGAGCACAAGCCTCCGGCCGCCGCTGACTTCACCGTCGTCTACCACCTTTTCAATATTGCTGGACGGGAAGAGATCCGCCTGAAAGTCGCGGTCACCGCGGCGGACAACAGCGTCCCCTCCGCCGTGCGTATCTGGCCCAATGCCAACTGGTACGAGCGTGAGGCCTGGGACATGTACGGCATCACCTTCACTGGCCATCCCAACCTGCGCCGTATCCTGCTCCCCCCCACCTGGGAGGGGCATGCCCTGCGCAAGGACCACCCGGCCCGGGCAACAGAGATGGAGCCCTTCAGCCTGGACCCGGAAAAACAGGATGCCGAGCAGGAGGCCCTGCTGTTCAAACCGGAAGAATGGGGTATGGCCCGGGCTACCGAGGATACCGAGTTCATGTTCCTCAACCTGGGGCCCAACCATCCCTCGGTACACGGTGTATTTCGCATCGCCCTGCAACTGGACGGGGAAGTGGTCGTCGACGCGGTGCCGGACATCGGCTATCACCATCGGGGTGCGGAAAAAATGGGCGAGCGCCAGACCTGGCATTCCTTCATTCCCTACACCGACCGCATCGACTACCTCGGCGGGGTGATGAACAACCTGGCCTACGTGATGGCGGTGGAGACCCTGGCCGGAATCAGTGTGCCGGACCGGGCGAAAGTGATTCGCATCATGCTGGCGGAGTTGTTTCGCATCTCCAGCCACCTGGTGTTTTACGGCACCTTCGCCCAGGACGTCGGGCAGATGTCACCGGTATTTTACATGTTCGCCGACCGGGAGCGCCTGTTCGGTATCATCGAGGCGATCACCGGCGGGCGCATGCACCCTGCCTGGTTTCGCATAGGAGGTGTGGCCCAGGACCTGCCCAGAGGCTGGGAACAGCTGGTGCGCGAGTTCATCGACAGCATGCCGGCGCGGCTGGATCACTACCAGATCATGGCCATGGACAACAGCATACTGAAACAGCGCACCGTGGACATCGGCAGCTACAGCACCGCGGAAGCGCTCGAGTGGGGCGTAACCGGTCCATCCCTGCGGGCAACGCGGTATGGATTTCGACCTGCGCCGGGACCGGCCCTACGGGGGCTACGACCAGTTCGAATTCGAGGTACCTCTCGGCCACAAGGGCGACGCCTACGACCGGGCGGTGGTGCGAGTGGAAGAGATACGCCAGAGCCTGCGCATCGTGCGCCAGTGCCTGGACAATATGCCGGAAGGGCCTTACAAAAGTCGACCACCGCCTGACCACGCCGCCGCCCAAGGAGCGGACGCTGCAGGATATCGAGACCCTCATTCACCACTTCCTCAACGTGAGCTGGGGGCCGGTGATACCGGCGGGGGAAGCCTCATTCCCTATCGAGGCCACCAAGGGTATCAACAGTTACCACCTGGTCAGCGACGGCGGCACCTCTTCGTACCGCACCCGGATTCGCACGCCCTCGTTTCCCGCGCTGCAGCAGATTCCGCTGATCAGCCGGGGCCTGATGATTCCCGACCTGATAGCCATCATCGCCAGTATCGATTTTGTCATGGCGGACGTGGACCGGTGACGGCATGAGCGAGCTGATTCCGGTAGTGAACGATAGTGAGACCGTTTTGAGCGCGGCGGAGATAGCGCAGATCGATGCGGAGATTGCCCACGTGCCCTACCGCTCCGCGGTCGCCATCGACGCCCTGAAAATCGTGCAGGCCCACCGGGGCTGGGTATCGGACGAGAGCCTCCGGGCTATCGCCCGCCATCTGCACATGTCCGCCGCGGAGCTGGATGGGGTCGCCACCTTCTACAACCTGATCTTCCGCCGCCCGGTGGGCGACAAGGTGATCCTCCTGTGCAACAGCATCAGCTGCTGGATCAAGGGCTGTGACGCCCTGCAGGCCAGGATCAGGGATCAACTTGGCATCGGCCTGGGGGAGACCACCGCCGACCGGCGTTTCACCCTGTTGCCGGTCACCTGCCTGGGGGCCTGCGACAAGGCGCCGGTGCTGATGGTAGGGGAGCAGCTGCACGAGAATGTCAGCGCGCAAAGCCTGCAGGACCTGTTTGCCGACAGTGGTGAGGGCAGATGAGCCTGGATCTGCCACTGACCCGCAATGTGCGACCTGACCGTACGCCCACGGACTTAACTGCCTATGAAGCCAATGGCGGTTACCGCGGCATGAAATCGGCCATTGGCAAACTGTCGCCCGCGGACTGCCTGCAAATCATCAAGGACTCCAACCTGCGCGGGCGCGGCGGCGCCGGCTTCCCCACCGGCATGAAGTGGAGTTTCGTGCCTATGGATAACGCCTCGCCGGGACACAAGTACCTGATCTGCAACGCCGACGAGATGGAGCCGGGTACATTCAAGGACCGCCTGCTGCTGGAGTGCGACCCGCACCAGCTGATCGAGGGGATGATTTGCGCCGCCTACACCATCCAGGCGGACCTGGCCTATATTTTTATCCGCGCGGAATACCACAAGGCGGCGGGATTGCTGCGTGAGGCCATCGCCGCGTGCTACGAGCAAGGCTATCTCGGCAAGAACATCCTCGGCTCGGACTACAGCCTCGACATGCAGGTACACAGCAGCGCCGGGCGCTACATCTGCGGGGAGGAGACCGCGCTGATCAGCTCCCTCGAGGGCAAGCGGGCCAACCCCAGGGCCAAGCCGCCTTTCCCCCAGGTGAGCGGCTTGTGGGGCCGCCCTACCATCGTCAACAACGTGGAAACGCTGTGCAACATTCACCACATCATCGAGCGCGGCGCCGACTGGTTCCAGGGCCTGGGCCTGACCGAGGATGCCGGCACCAAGCTCTATGGCGTGAGCGGGCGGGTGAAAAAGCCGGGTTGCTGGGAGCTGCCGATAGGCACTCCCATCCGGGAAATTATCGAACATCACGCCGGGGGCATGGAAGACGGGTACCGGTTGCGCGGTTTTCTCCCGGGCGGGGGTTCCACCGACTTTCTTACGCCGGAGCACCTGGACCTGGCCATGGACTACGGCACCATCGGCAAGGCGGGCAGCCGGATGGGCACCGGCACCATGATCATTCTCGACGATAAAACCTGCCCGGTGGGTTTCGTCAAAAACCTGATGGAGTTTTTCGCCCGGGAGTCCTGCGGTTTCTGCACCCCCTGCCGCGACGGCCTGCCCTGGTCCGCCCAGGTGCTGGACGATATCGAGCGCGGCCGTGGCCGCCCGGAGGACATGGATACCCTGGCCCGCCAGGTGGAGTTTATCGGCGCCATCGGCAACACCCACTGCGCCCTGGCGCCGGGGGCCATGGAGCCACTGCAGAGCGCCATGAAATATTTCCGCGAGGACTTCGACCGCCATATCAGCGGCAGCGCCTGTCCCTTCTGCGACGGAAGGACACACTGATGCCGACGATAACCATAGACGGCGTGGCCTACGAGGTGGAAGCGGGTCACAACCTGCTGGAAAGCTGCCTGTCCCTGGGCCTCGACCTGCCCTACTTCTGCTGGCATCCGGCGATGGGCTCCATCGGCGCCTGCCGCCAGTGTGCCGTGGTGCAGTACCAGAACGCGGAGGACACCCGCGGTCGCATCGTCATGGGGTGCATGACCCCCGTCACCGACGGTGCGATCTTCTCTCTGTCCGGTGACAAGGCCCGGCACTTTCGCGAGGCCATCGTCGAGTCGCTGATGCTGAACCACCCCCACGACTGCCCGGTGTGCGCGGAGGGCGGCGAGTGCCACCTGCAGGACATGACCGTGATGGTGGGCCACCGGGATCGCCACTACAGGGGCCGCAAGAATACCTATCGCAACCAGTATCTCGGGCCGTTGATCAACCACGAGATGAACCGCTGCATCACCTGCTATCGCTGCACCCGTTACTACCGGGACTATGCCGGCGGCACCGACCTGGCCGCCATGGCGGCCCACGACCATATCTATTTCGGCCGGGACCAGGACGGCGTACTGCAAAGTGAGTTCGCCGGCAACCTGGTGGAAGTGTGTCCCACGGGGGTGTTCACCGATAAGTCCCTGGTGCACGACTACACCCGCAAGTGGGACCTGCAGTCCGCACCCTCCGTGTGCACTGCCTGCGCCGTGGGCTGCAACACCATACCCGGGGAGCGCTACGGCCGGCTCAAGCGGGTCCACAACCGCTTCAACGCCGAGGTCAACGGTTACTTCCTGTGCGACCGGGGCCGCTTCGGCGCCGGCTTCGTCAACAGTGACAGGGCGCTGGAATTTCCCGGCCTGCGCGAGGCGGACGGGCGCTACCGGGCGCTGGACCACCACGATGCCCTGCACCGGATGATGGAGCTCTGTGCGGCGGGCAAGGTCGCCGGCATCGGCTCACCCAGGGCGTCGGTAGAGGCCAACTATCTGCTGCGCTTACTGGCAGGCCCCGACAATTTCGCCCCGGGCTTCAGTGACGCCGAGCAGGACCTGGTCAACCTCGCCCTGCGGCTGCAACAGCAAAGTCGCGCGGTGACACCGGATATCCGGACCATCGAGTCGGCGGACGCGGTGCTGGTACTGGGCGAGGATGTCACCAATACCGCACCGCGTATCGCCCTGGCCCTGCGCCAGAGTGTGCGCAACAAGGCTTATGAACTGGCCGCGGGGTTGCGCCTGGAGACCTGGCAGGACGCGGCCATTCGCAACCTCGCCCAGCAGGAGCGCAGCCCCCTGTTCATCGCCGCGGTGGCGGATACCCCGCTGGACGACGTGGCCACCCGGCGCGTGAGCCTGGCGCCGGAGAGTATCGCCGCTCTCGGCCTGGCGGTGGCGGCTGGTATCTCCAAAGCAGCGGCAACTACCCCCGACGCACAGCCTGACGCTGCAACCATTGCCGCAGCCCTGGCCGGCGCCAGCAGGCCGCTGGTTATCGCCGGCACCGGCTGTGGCAGTGCCGCCGTCCTGGAGGCGGCGGCGGCGGTGGCAAACGCGCTGTGCAGCGCCGGGAAGCAGGCCATGCTCTGCCTGTGTGTGCCGGAAGCGAACAGCCTCGGACAGGCGATGCTGGCCGGGCCGGAGGCACCCAAGCTGGGCGCGCTGGAACAGCGGGCCCGGGAAGGCGAAATAGATACCCTGATCGTGCTTGAGAACGACCTGTACCGGCGCGGCAACAGCGCCCGGATCGACGCCCTGTTGGCAGCCTGCGCCAATGTGATCGTGCTGGACGGCCTGGACAACGCCACCACCTCTGCCGCATCGCTGGCCCTGCCCGCCGCCAACTTCGCCGAAAGTGAGGGCACCCTGGTCAGCCTCGAGGGCCGCGCCCAGCGATACTTTCCGGTGTTCCAACCGCGCGAGGAACGGCGCTCTTCCTGGGTCTGGTTGCTGGCCTGCCTGAAAGAACTGGAGCGACCCGAGGTTCACCCGCTGCATCATTTCGACGACATCACTCGCGCCTGCGCCGCCGATATCCCCGCACTTGCGGGTATCACCGCGGCGGCGCCGGATCTGCACTACCTCAACCTGGGCGTCAAAATTCCCCGCCAGCCCGCGCGCTACAGTGGCCGCACCGCCATGCGCGCGAATATCTCCGTGCATGAGCCAAAGCAGCGGGAGGACGAGGAAACAGCCCTGGCGTTTACCATGGAGGGGCTCAATCGAACCCAGCCCGGCGCGCTGTTGCCCTGGGTCTGGTCACCGGGCTGGAACTCCAACCAGTCCTTGCACAAGTTCCAGACCCACACCGGCGGGCCACTCAAGGGGGGTACCGCGGGCGTGAGGCTGCTGCACCCCGGCGCAGCGGCTGCCCCCGGGAGCGGCGCTATCACCGGCACCAACGTGTCTGATGCGGGTAGCTCGGCAGGCCGCTGGCAACTGGTGCCGCGCCCCCGCATTTTTGGCAGCGACGAGCTCAGCGCCCTGAGCCCGGGGCTGGCCGAGCTGGTGGTACCGGCTTTTATCGAGATCTGCCCCGGCGATGCCGACAGCCTCGGGGTGGCAAGCGGTGACGGCCTGGAGGTGGGCGATGGCCTGGCCACCCTGGAGGTGCGCGTCAACGCCGCGATGACCCCGGGCTGCGCCGGCTACAGCACCGGCTTTGCAGGCACCGCCAATCTGGCGCCCCTGGCCCGGGTTGAGCTGCGCCGGGCAACCCACTGGCAGCGAGCGCCGCAGCTGATAGGCAGTGACCGCAGTACCGGACCGGGAGACAGCCATGTCTGAGCTCGACACCATCGGCTTCGGCCTGATCATCATCGTCGCGGCGGTGGGTGGTGCGGCGGTCCTGACATGGTTCGAGCGGCGCCTGCTGGGGGTATGGCAGGATCGCTACGGCCCCAACCGGCTGGGGCCTTTCGGCGCGCTCCAGGTACTGGCGGACATGGTCAAGCTGCTCACCAAGCACGACTGGGTGCCACCCTTCGCCGATCGCGCGGTGTTTATATTTGCCCCTACCGCCATCGTGGTAGCCATGCTGCTGGGCTTTGCCGTAGTGCCCTTTGGCCCGGAGCTGTATGTGCTGGATATCAACATCGGCCTGCTGTTCTTCCTCGGCATGACGTCCCTGGCGGTCTACAGCGTGCTGCTGGGGGGACTGGCATCCAACAACAAGTACGCCCTGCTGGGGGGCCTGCGCAGCGCGGCCCAGATGGTCAGCTACGAGGTATTCATGGGCCTGTCGCTGATGGGCGTGGTCATGCTGACCGGGAGCTTCAGCCTGCGCGCCATTGTCGAGGCCCAGCGGGACCTGTGGTACTGCATCCCGCAGTTCCTCGGCCTGTTCACCTTCCTCATCGCGGGCATCGCCGAGAGCCACCGCCTGCCTTTCGACCTGCCCGAGGCCGAGCACGAACTCACCGCGGGCTTTCACACCGAGTACGGCGGCATGAAATTCGCCATGTTCATGCTGGGCGAGTACCTGGGCCTGCTGCTGATTTCCTGCATGATCACCACCCTGTTTTTCGGCGGCTGGCTGGGACCGTGGCTGCCGCCAATCGTGTGGTTCAGTATCAAGGTGTTCGCGCTGATCTGCTTTTTCATACTGCTGCGCGCCGCGATACCGCGGCCGCGGTACGACCAGTTGATGGCACTGGGCTGGAAGGTGATGCTGCCCCTGACCCTGCTCAACCTGCTGCTCACCGGGGTCATCGCCCTGCTGCTGGAGGGTGCATGACATGCTGAAATCCCTCACCAGCCAGCTGCGCACCATCTGGACCATCCTCCAGCACAGCTTCACCAAAGCGGAAACCGTCCAGTACCCCGAGCAGATGCCCTACCTCGCCCCGCGCTACCGCGGCCGCATCGTCCTCACCAATGACCCTGACGGGGAAGAGCGCTGTGTCGCCTGCAACCTCTGCGCGGTCGCCTGCCCGGTGGACTGTATCGCCCTGCAGCAGGGTGTGAAGGAGGACGGGCGCTGGTACCCCGAGTTTTTCCGCATCAATTTCTCCCGCTGCATCATGTGCGGGATGTGCGAGGAGGCCTGCCCCACCAACGCTATCCAGCTGACACCGGATTTCGAGATGTGCGAGTACGACCGCAGCAATATGGTCTACGAAAAGGAACACCTGCAGATCGACGGTACCGGCAAGTATCACGACTACAACTTCTACCGGGTGTCCGGGCTGGCGATTACCGGCAAGGACAAGGGCCAGGCGCAAAACGAGGCCGAACCCATTGACGTAAAGAGCCTGCTGCCATGATGGAGACCCTGTTCTACATCGCCGCCATCATCGCCCTGCTGGCAACCGGGCTGGCGCTCACCCGCACCAACGCCGCACACGCGCTGATCTACCTGATCGTGTCGCTGCTGGCAGTGGCTGTGCTGTTTTTCCTGATGGGGGCGCCCTTCGCCGCCGCCCTTGAGATCGTGATCTATGCCGGTGCAATCATGGTGCTGTTCGTATTCGTCATCATGATGCTGAACGTCGGCAGCGAAGGTATCGAGCAGGAGCGGGCCTGGCTGAGCGGTCGCAACTGGATCGTGCCCGGGGTGCTCGCCGGCCTGCTGCTGTTGGAGCTGCTGCTGGCACTGCGGGCGGCTCCCGCCACTACCGCTGGTGTCGCCGTGACCCCTAAAGAGGTGGGTCTGGCGCTGTTCGGTCCCTATGTGCTGGCCGTGGAGATCGCCTCCATATTGCTGCTGGCCGGCCTGGTAGGTGCGTACCACCTGGGCCGCCGCTTCATCGTCCGCAGGGAGAGAAGGCGCTAGTGGGCGGCCTGCAGATTCCAATGGAGCACGTGCTCGCCCTGGCGGGCCTGCTGTACAGTTGCGGGCTCATGGGCCTCATGCTGCGGCGCAATATCATTTTCATGCTGATGTCGCTGGAGGTCATGCTCAACGCGTCCGCCCTGGCATTCGTGGCGGCGGGGGCGAAGTGGAGCCAGGCTGACGGCCAGATTATTTTCCTCCTCATTCTTTCGGTAGCCGCCGCGGAAGTAGCGGTCGGGCTGGGCCTGGTCCTGCAGATCCAGCGGCGCTTCAAGACCCTGGATATGGATCAGGCGAGGAGGCTGCGGGGCTGATGGCAGGCATCTGGCTCATTCCATTATTGCCACTGGCCAGCGCGCTTCTGCTGATCCTCAGTACAGGCAGGATGCCGCGCCAGCTCGCAGCCCTGTTGGGCGCCGGCTCGGTCGGGCTGGCAGCCCTGTGCGTGGCCCTGCTGGCACGCGACTTCCTGGCCGACGGCGAGGTCCGCCAGGTAACGCTCTGGACCTGGCTGGCGGTGGGCGAATTCACTCCCCGCATCGCTTTCTACGTTGACGGGCTGACCGTGGTGATGATGTCGGTGATCACCGGCGTGGGCTTTTTGATTCACCTGTATTCCATCGAGTTCATGTGGGATGACGAGTCGATCTGTCGCTACTTCGCCTACATGAACCTGTTTGTGGGGGCAATGTTGCTGCTGGTGATGGCCGACAACCTGCTGCTGCTGTACCTGGGCTGGGAAGGGGTGGGGCTGTGCTCCTACCTGCTGGTGGGCTTCTGGTACCGGGATCCCGCCAACGGCAGGGCAGCGCGCAAGGCCTTTGTTGTCACCCGGGTGGGGGACACCGCCATGGCACTGGGGTTGTTCCTGCTGTTTACCGAGCTGGGCACCCTGGAGATCCAGCCCCTGCTGGCGGCCGCCAACAGCCAGTGGCAGGTGGGCGACAGCCTGCCCATCCTCGCTACCGCCCTGCTGCTGGGGGGAGCCGTGGGCAAATCCGCCCAGCTACCCCTGCACACGTGGCTGCCGGACGCCATGGCGGGCCCCACCCCGGTCAGCGCTCTCATCCACGCGGCCACCATGGTGACCGCTGGGGTCTACCTGATTGCGCGGACCTTCGGCCTGTTCCTGCTGGCACCGCCCACCCAGGAAGCGGTGGCCTGGATAGGCCTGTTTACCCTGCTGCTGGCGGCCTGCGCCGCCCTGGCCCAGCAGGACATCAAACGCATCCTCGCCTACTCCACCATCAGCCAGATCGGTTACATGTTCCTGGCCCTGGGGGTCGGCGCCTTCGCCTCCGGTATCTTCCACCTGGTCACCCACGCCTTTTTCAAGGCCCTGTTGTTCCTTGCCGCCGGAGCGGTCATTCACTGCCTGCACCACGAGCACAATATCTTTCGCATGGGCGGCTTGCGCACGCGCCTGCCGGTGGTGTTCTGGAGTTTCCTCATCGGCTCGGCCGCCCTGGCCGCCCTGCCCTTCACCTCGGGTTTCTACAGCAAGGACGCCATCCTGCTGTCCGCGTGGGAACTGCCCGGCAGCGGGCCCTGGCTGTGGGCGGGAGGGCTGCTGGGGGCACTGCTGACCGGTATTTACAGCTTCCGGCTGGTATTTGTCGTTTTCTTCGGCCCGGCCCACACCGAACCGGATCGCCAACCAGGCTGGAAAATGGCAGCGCCCCTGGTGCTGCTGTGCGTTCTGTCCCTGCTGGGGGGGCTGCTGGTACTGCCACTGACCGGCGTGTTCCCTGCCAGGGAACATACGGGGGCCAGCCATGCCATCGAGTACATCAGTATCGCCACCCCACTGCTGGGCCTGCTGCTGGCCTACCTGCTGTTCCTGGGCCGCCAGCTGAGCGTCGACGCGCTGGTCCGTTCACCGGTGGGCCGCAGCCTGCGTGAGTTCTGGCTGGGAGGCTGGCGCATCGACCAACTGTACGACGCGCTCTGGGTCCGGCCCTACAGCGCCCTTGCCCATTGGTGGCGCAACGAACCGGTGGACCAGGTTTACAACGGCGTGGTCGCGCTCAGCCAGTGGGCACATCACCGGCTCACTGCCCTGCAGACGGGACAACTGCGCTGGTATGCCACTACCATGGTTTTCGGCCTGGTATTACTGGTGGCGATCATGTTGAGGAATGCCGCATGAGTATGCTGGTGCTCATCCTCATGCTGCTGGCTGGCGGCCTGCTGGCCTGGCAGTCGGAACGGATCCATCCGAACCTGCCCCGCTGGACGGCCCTGGCCGCGGTGGTCGTCTCGCTGCTATTCCTGCTGGGCAGCCTGCCGGCAGGGCAGTCTTCACTGGCAGTGGACCCCCTGGCGGGTCACTGGATAATGCACCTGAAGCTGGCCTGGATGCCCCGCTTTGGCATCGCCCTGGAGCTGGCAATGGACGGACTGAGCCTGCTGCTTGTCGTACTGACCCTCCTGTTGGGCCTGATCGCGATTGCGTCTTCCTGGGCGGAGATCGACTTCAAGCCCGGCCTCTTCCAGGCAAACCTGCTGTGGACCCTGGCCGGCGTCTGCGGCGTGTTCCTGGCTTTGGACCTGTTCCTGTTCTTCCTGTTCTGGGAAGTGATGCTGATCCCGATGTACCTGCTCATCGCGATCTGGGGTCACGAAAACAAGAGCTACGCCGCGATGAAATTTTTTATCTTCACCCAGGCCTCCGGGCTGCTGATGCTGCTGGCCATCGTGGTGTTGGCCTGGCAGGGCCTGGCTGCCAACGGCCAGCTCAGTTTCAGCTACTTCGATTTACTGGGTCTTACGCTGGACCCGCGACTCGCCTGGTGGACAATGCTCGGCTTCTTCCTGGCCTTCACCGTAAAGCTGCCCGCGTTCCCCTTCCACACCTGGCTGCCGGATGCCCACACCCAGGCGCCCACCGCCGGCAGTGTGCTGCTGGCCGGCATCCTGCTCAAGACCGGCGCCTACGGCCTGTTGCGATTCTGTATTCCGCTGTTCCCCGAGACCTCCATGCAATTCGCACCCATCGCCATGGGGCTGGGTGTGGCAGGCGTGATTTACGGTGCCGTACTGGCATTTGCCCAGAGCGATTTCAAGCGGCTGGTGGCGTATTCGAGTGTCAGCCATATGGGTTTCGTGCTGCTGGGCCTCTATGCCTGGAATCAGCTGGCCCTGCAGGGCGCAGTGATGCAAATGGTCGCCCATGGCGTCAGCACGGCCGCGCTGTTCATGCTGGCCGGCGCACTGCAGCACCGGCTGCACACCCGGGACATGGGGCGGATGGGCGGTCTCTGGCATCAGGCCCCGCGCATGGGCGCCTGTGCCATGTTTTTCGCGGTGGCATCCCTGGGCCTGCCAGGCCTGGGTAACTTCGTCGCCGAGTTCCTGGTTCTGCTCGGGCTGTTCGCGGTACAGCCTTACTTGACCGCCGTGGCAGCACTGGGTCTGATCACAGCTGCGGTTTACTCCCTGTGGATGCTGCAACAGGCCTTCCAGGGCGCCCCGGATGAGCAGCGCAAACTGCCGGATTTCGACGCCAGGGAAATGTTTGCCATGGCGGCCATGATGGTCGCCCTGCTCTGGCTGGGCCTGTATCCGCAACCGGTTCTGGACCTGGCCCAACCAGTCATCGAAAGCCTGCAGGCGCTGGCGCCGGGGGCGAATGCCACAGTCGCGCTCGCACCCGGCGCGGCGGGGAGCAGCTCGTGACCGCCATGGATTTTCAGGCACTGCTGCCACTGCTGGTACTGGCCTCCGGGGCCACCCTGCTGATGCTGCAGATTGCCTGGATACGCAACCCGGGTCTGACGGGCGCGCTGGCTGCAGTGATCCTGGTCCTTGCCGGGCTGTCCTCCCGCTTCGCCGCTGAAGCGGCCCCACTGCAGGTCACGCCCCTGCTGCTGGCTGACCGCTACGCCCTGTTGTTTTGCACCCTGTTTTGCCTGGCCGGCGCAGTTACCGCGCTGCTGTCGCGAGACTATGTCAGCCGGGGAGATGAACCCGAGGAGTTCTTCCTGCTGCTGGTGCTGGCAACCATGGGTGCCTGCGTGCTTGCCTACGCGGTGCATGTGGCCTCCCTGCTGCTCGGGCTGGAGCTACTGTCGGTTTCCCTTTACACCCTGATTGCCTACCCCAACAAATCCATTCTGCCACTTGAGGCCGCGGTCAAATACCTGGTGTTGTCCGGGGCAGCCTCGGCCACTGCGCTGTTTGGCTTCGCCCTGCTTTACAGCGCCACCGGCACCCTGGGGTTCAGCGCCATCGGCCAGGGGCTGGGAGAGACGAGCACTGGGCAGAGTGTACTGCTGCCGGCCGCAGTGATGATATTCGCCGGCCTCGCGTTCAAGCTGTCGGTGGTGCCGTTCCACCTGTGGACACCGGATGTCTACGATGGCGCCCCTGCGCCAGTGACCGGTTTCCTGGCGTCCGTGGCAAAAGGCGCGGTGTTTGTCGTGTTGTTGCGCCTGTTCCTGGATGCCGACCTGTTCCGCTACTACAGACTGGTGGAAGTGACGGGACTGCTGGCTATTTTCAGTATGATCATGGGCAATCTGCTGGCGCTGCTGCAGAGCAACATCAAACGCATGCTGGCCTACTCCTCGATCGCCCATATCGGCTATCTGCTGATCGTGTTGATGGTCTGCACCAGCAGCGACAACCGGGCACTGGCGGTTGAGGCGGCGATCTACTACCTGGTCGCCTATACCGCTACCACGATTGCGGCCTTCGGCCTGTTGACCCTTATCAGCTGCGACCCATCAGGTCGGGAGAACATCCAGCTGCAGCAGGTCAGCGGCCTGTTCTGGCGCCAGCCCCTGCTGGCCTGCCTCATGATGGTGGCACTGCTGTCACTGGCGGGCATTCCCCTGACTGCCGGCTTCATTGCCAAGTTCTACCTGGTCAATGCCGCGGTCAGCGGCGACCACTGGGTGCTGCTGTTCAGCCTGGTGGCGGGCAGCAGCATCGGTATTTACTATTACCTGCGGGTCATCTATTACATGACCCGGCGCCCCGAGGAACATGGGGCGGAGCACGACACCATCAGCGACTGGCGGGGGCGCATCCTGTCCGGTCTACTGATCGCCAGTATCCTGCTACTGGGGGTTGCGCCTGAGTCACTGATGCAATATTTACGGGCTATACTTCAATGAGAAAACAAAAATCCTACGGGTAGGAGTAATTTATGCTGCAATCGGTCAACCTCCGGGACTACATGTTACCCAATCCGGTCAAGGTAAAACCGGATGACAGCGTCCTGGACGCGATGCAGGTTATTATCGATAACAAGATTTCCGGGGTTTGCGTGGTCGATATCGATGGCAATCTTGTAGGGATACTGTCGGAACTTGACTGCCTGCGAGCAGCCCTGGGCGCCACCTACAACAATACCGGGGTGGGACTGGTGCAGGACCATATGACCGGCGACAACCTGCTGGTTGCCCACCCGGAGGAAAATATCCTCGACGTGGCGCAGGACATGCTGCTGAAAAAGCATCGCCGCCGGCCCGTGGTGGAAAACGGCAGGCTGATCGGCCAGATCACCTGTCGCCAGCTGCTGTCCGCGGTGAAGAAGTTCAGGTAGCCACAACCCGCCGTGGCGCCGGGTCATCGCCCGGCGCTACGGCTGCACAGCCTGCCCCCAGGCACATAATTCGGCAGATTTCCAGATCGTAATGTCCCTCGCGCTGGCGCATAATCCCGCCTCCACGCAGTAATACGCTGTAATCATCCCGAGCCAAAAAGATCCGTACAGACCATGACCAACGCCATTTCAAAGCGCATCGCGGAGGAACTCTCCGTACTGTCAAGCCAGGTGGACGCCGCCATCAAACTCCTGGATGAAGGCGCCACCGTGCCCTTCATCGCCCGCTATCGCAAGGAGGTCACCGGCGCGCTGGACGATACCCAGATGCGCCAGCTGGAGGAGCGCCTTTACTACCTGCGGGAGATGGAAGATCGCCGCCAGGCCATCCTCAACAGCATTATCGAGCAGGGCAAGCTGAATCCAGAGCTGGAGCGCGCCATTCTCAGCGCCGACACCAAGAACCGGCTCGAGGATCTGTACCTGCCCTACAAACCAAAGCGGCGCAGCAAGGCGCTCATCGCCCGGGAGGCAGGCCTGGAACCGCTGGCTGACGCTCTGCTGGCAGATCCCGGCCAGGATCCACAATGCCTGGCAGGGGGGTATATCAACGCAGACGCGGGCTTCGGGGATACCAAGGCGGTGCTGGACGGCGCCCGCCAGATCCTGATGGAGCGCTTCGCGGAGGATGCGGACCTGCTGACAAGCCTGCGCCAGTTCCTGGCGGACAACGCGCTGCTGGCGAGCCGCCTGGTAGAGGGCAAGGAAAACGAGGGTGCCAAGTTTCGCGACTACTTCGAGCACACCGAGGCCCTGGCGGGCGTGCCCTCCCATCGTGCACTGGCCATGTTCCGCGGGCGCAACGAAGGTGTGCTCTCGCTCAACCTGCTGCTGGACGCCGAGGAAAAACCGACCGACTCGCACCCCTGCGAGGCGATGATTGCCCAGCACTGGGGTATCGAGGACAGGCAACGACCCGCCGACCAGTGGCTGCGGGAAACCGTGCGCTGGACCTGGCGGGTAAAACTGCTCACCCACCTGCAAACAGACCTGCTGGGACAACTGCGCGAACGGGCCGAGCACCAGGCCATAGAGGTTTTCGCCCACAACCTGAAGGACCTGCTGCTGGCGGCGCCCGCCGGACCCAGGGCGACGATCGGCCTCGACCCCGGGCTGCGCACGGGCGTAAAGCTTGCGGTAGTGGACGCCAATGGCAAGGTGCTGGACCACGGGGCAATCTATCCCCACGAGCCGCGCAAGAGACTGCAGGAGGCCGAGGCCACCCTGCTGCACATGATCCGGACGTACTCGGTCGAGTTGATTGCCATCGGCAATGGCACCGCCGGCAGGGAAACCGACAGATTTGTCGGCGAGCTGCTGCGCAGCCATCCGGAGCTGACTGTGAACAAGGTCATGGTGAACGAGTCCGGCGCCTCCATCTACTCCGCATCCGAATTTGCCGCCCGGGAGTTCCCGGACCTGGATGTGACCATCCGCGGCGCCGTGTCCATTGCCCGTCGCCTGCAGGATCCACTGGCGGAACTGGTAAAAATTGAACCCAGGTCGATCGGCGTGGGTCAGTACCAGCACGATGTCAGCCAGTTGCAGCTGGCCCGGCAACTGGACAGTGTGGTGGAGGACTGTGTCAACGCGGTTGGCGTGGACGTCAACACCGCGTCGGTACCCTTGCTGGCACGAGTGTCCGGGCTGAACCAGAGCATCGCGGGTAATATTGTCGCCCTGCGCGACCAGCGGGGCAGCTTCGCCAACCGCAGCGAACTGCTGAATGTGGCCCGCTTTGGCGAGAAGACCTTTGAGCAGGCCGCCGGTTTCCTGCGGGTAGTGGGCGGCGACAATCCGCTGGATGCCTCGGCCGTGCACCCGGAATCCTACCGGGTGGTGGCGAACATCGCTGCCCGTCAGCAGCGCGACATCGGCAGCATGATCGGTGACGCCACCTTCCTGCGGGGACTGGACCCGGCGGCTTACACCGACGACAAGGTGGGCCTGCCCACGGTGAAGGACATTCTCTCGGAGTTGGCCAAGCCCGGGCGGGACCCCAGACCGGAATTCAAAATGGCGGCCTTCCAGGAGGGAGTGGAAAAAATCTCCGACCTGGTACCCGATATGGTACTGGAGGGGACGGTGACCAACGTGACCGCCTTTGGCGCTTTCGTGGATATCGGCGTACACCAGGATGGACTGGTGCACATATCCGCCCTCGCGGAACGCTTCGTGAAGGACCCGCGGGAGGTAGTCAAGGCGGGAGACATCGTGCGGGTGAAAGTCATGGAAATAGATCCCCAGCGTAAACGGATCGGGCTCAGCATGCGCCTGACAGACAAGGCCGGGGAACAGGCCACCACCCGGGGACCGTCACCGCGCAGACAGGGAGGCGACCCTGAACCGCGCCGGGAAAAGCACAAAGCCGACAGGCCGGCGGCAGGGGGCGCATTTGCCGCAGCCTTCGCCGAGGCCCGCAAAAAAAGCTAGGCGTGCAGTGCGAACAACAGCCGATACCTAGTAGCCCGACCCATCCCAACCCCGGACCAGGGTCTCGAACTCATCCCGGGGCAGGGGCTCACTGATGTAGTAGCCCTGGGCAAAATCGCAACCAAGCTCACGCAGCATGTCCAGGCTCTCCCGGTCTTCAACACCCTCGGCCACCACTTTGAGGCCGAACTGGTGGGCGATATGAATGATGATTTTCACCAGTTCCAGATCCTGAGTATCTACCAGCATTGAATCGACGAAGGACTTGTCGATCTTCAATTCCTGGGCGGGGATGTGCTTGAAATAGGAAAGGGAAGAATGGCCCGTGCCAAAATCATCAATGGAAATGGTAACGCCCATCTCCTTGAGCTTGAGGAGATTGTCGAAGCCTGACTGCTTGTCTTCGATAATGGCCCGCTCGGTCAGCTCCACGGTAAGCTTGGCGGGGCTTACTCCCCAGATCGCCATCGCATCGTGAAACATGGCAGGCAGGTCGGGGTCACCGGCAAGATTGGCGGGCACGTTCACAGCCACGCCCATATCCATATCATCGCTCCACCGGCGCAGCTGCCGCATTGCCTCGTGCACCAACCATTTGGTGAGCTCGTAGGAGCGCCCTGCGGATTCGGCCCACTCCACGATAAGTTCCGGGGAGATGCTCTCACCCTCCGGCGACCGCCAGCGCAACAGTGCTTCCGCACGGCAGAGGCGCCCGGTGGCGAGCTCGACCTTGGGCTGATAGTGCAATTCGAAATCGTTGTCGAGCAGCGCCTCGGCCAGTTGCTGTTCCAGCCGCACTTGCACCTGCGCGCTGCCGCCCTCGGCCAATACATCCTCGATGCGCTGAACCCCGCCGAGCCTGACCTGCGACAGGGAAGCCTCGACCTGGGCCAACATGACCATGGAGTCCCTCTCACCCCTGCGATTGATCGCTATACCTATCTTGACCTCGACACCCGGAAGGTCGGAAGCCCCGCCCAGTTCAGTTTCCAGTGAACGGTGAACGCGGTTCATGGCCAGGGCTATATACGCGGGGTTGCCGAGATCGGGCAGGACGAATGAAAACCGGTGACTGCCCACCCGGTGTACCGCATCGGGCAGCTTGCTGAGTTGGAGCAGTTGTGAATAGGCCGCCTGCAGGACCTCGTCGCCGGCGTCATATCCATGGTAGTGATTAATCCTGGCGAGGTTTGTCAGGTCGATCAGCATCAGCCCCAGATGGGTCTGGTCTGCGCGAGACTCTGCCACAGCCTGCCCCAGTTTCTGGATGAACTGGTCACGTTCGACTGCAGGCAGTTGCTTCAAGTCACGGCGTCTTTCAGAGTTTGATCGCCGCCATGTCGATACCATAGGCCTCGGGTTCAAGGCTGCTCGTTATCTCCAGTGGCTTGCCATCTGCAGTCGTTTTCTCGGTGAGGAGATCTATCATTTTGACCTCCAGGCAGGCCTCCTTGTTAGTGTCGAGCAATACCATCACCTTGGGACGCAAACGCCGCGTGCGGTACTCGGCCACGACTACCGCGACCTCACCGGAAGATAATTCGACCAGGGTCCCCGCCGGATATATCCCGACGGCCTGAATAAACTCCTCGACCAGTTCGGCCTGGAATTCCAGGTCGCGCCACTCATACAACTTTTTGATGGCGGAAGAAGGCGGAATCGCCCTGGAGTAGCTGCGGTGGCTGGTTATGGCGTCATAGCAATCCACTATCGCGGCGATTCGGGCGAACACCGGAATATCATCTCCGCTGAGCCCGCCGGGATACCCGGAGCCGTCGTGACGCTCGTGGTGATGCGCCACCATGTCCAGGACATCCTTGTTCATCAGGCCGCTGTCCTTGATCATCTCCACCCCGAGGGTGACATGACTGCGCAGCTCACCGAACTCGGCGTCTGTCAGGGAGCGTGTAGTGCCGAGTAACTCCGGGTTTAGTCGCAGCTTGCCGATATCGAACAGCAGGCCGCCTATGGCAAGCGAGCGCAGGTCGGGTCTGGGCAGACCAAGCTGCCTGCCCAGTGCGACGGCCCAGATAGAGGCTCCCACGGAGTGCTGGTAAGTGTAGGTATCCTGCTGCTTCAGCCTGGCCAGCCAGATACAGGCATCCGGGTTGCGCGAAATACTGTCTATCATCGGGTCGACAGATTGCTTGACCTTGACCACGTCCAGCACGCCACCCCGGGTCGCTTGCTCAAAAATGGCATCGACGGTCAGGGTGAGGGTCTCTACAGCGGCCTTGGCTCGCGGAAATTCCTCGGCCCAGGTCGTGCTGTCTGCATACAGCTTCAGCTTGCGCCCCTCGAAAATCTGCTCCTTTGTCTTGCGCGGACGACGGGCGGGCTTGTGCTTGATTCTGCCGTCGGTCATCACGCTCTTGGTGCTGTCGACGTAGACATACTGGCAGTATTTCTGGATCCGCTCGACATCTTCGGGCGTTTCTATGCGAAAACCCTGCATCGGAAACGGCACCTCCAGCCATGGTCTATCGAGGCCGGACACATACATGCCCGGTTTCAGTTCGGAGCTATTGATTTGAATAATATCCAACATTCCGCAGCACTGGTCACACTAAAACAAGGATAGGGGCAGAATAGCCTCAATTGGCTGCGCAGTGCCACCCGATAAAGTCCGAAAAGCCAAGTGGTTAACAGTTAATTCGACTTTTTTACCGCAATGTTACCCATTCGGGCCGCAGGAGCAGCCCACTGGAGCCAGCGCCGGCCGACACTCCACCTGACGGGGGAAATCAGTGCGGTGAGAGCACAATTACTGCCAGCCGTAATCGGCGGCGTCCAGCCGGACTGCGGCGGACCCATCACCCGCCACTTGCGAATGAAGCCAGGGTTTTATGTCAGCCAGCAGATCCTCACTGGCATACAGCAGTGGCATGGTGAGCAGAATCGAGTCTCCGGCCGCGTTTACCCGCAACAGGTGCTCCGGCCGACCCGGTGTCGCACTTATCGCCAGGCCATCCCAGTCGATTTCAACCCCATGCCGGGTCTGCCAGGACAGCTCGCTCGCCAGCGCTGCGGTTTCAACTGCGAGTTGCTCGCAGAGGTGGCGCAATGTAGAGAGGTTTTCAGTGCTGCTGAAATGCACTTCAAGCCCCCCATTGCTGCAGACCGGACCCCGATCGGTAAACGTCCAAAGGGGATTTGCCCGGGCCGCGCTCAGGGGAATGGGGTCCGGCCTGGCGTCAGTAAGGGTCATCCGCTCGCAATCGTGACCACTGCAGAAGTCCATCAGCACCCGCTGCTCGTAGGCCGCCTGCTGACCAGGTCTCGGGTGGCCAAGTATCACCACCCGGTCCGCGACGGTTACAGTGACGTCACCGTGCTGGCCCGGGCGCAGTACCACCGGATAACCCTGTTCCACATCGTCCATCAGGAGCAGCAGCTGGTTGGCGTACTGGTCCACCGCTACCGACCAGCTCCACAGCCTGGCCCGGCCACGTTGATCCTGCCCTGGGGCCTGGGCGCGGGCGAGATCCGCCTCCGCCATATACACGGCGGCCAGTTCGGCCAGCGCGGTCAGGGCGAAGTCGGCCTGCTCTTGCGGGGGGGCGTCCTGGAGATAAGTCACCGTGCGCTGGAACCGCGACACACCCTCGCCTGCCGCGCCCTGGGCCGGAGCTGGCGCCAGCAGCGATTGGGCGATCATCATGGCTGCAAGAGCGAAATGTGAAATCAATGGGCTCAAGAAACGTGGAGCGCGAACCCTTGCCATCTGCGTTGTTCAGGTAACATCAAGCCGTGGACGGGTCGAGCTCCTGCACCGTAGGCCGTCGTCTGCGCTGCTCTTTACGGGGAATCATACCGCGCATGGATTCCATCTTGCCGAAGCAAAGCAGCTTGTCGCCAGGCTCCAGCACCCGATCAGCCCGGGGATTGGGAATGACCTTAGCGCCCCGGTAAAGGGTCAGTACATTGATATCGCTTTCTCGCAGCTGGGTCTGGGTAATGGTCTGGCCGACAAAATTGGACCCCTCCGGGACGTAGATTTCACTGACCCCATAGCCCTTGCTGACGGTAAGGCGCTGGCGGACATCGATCTCAGGGAAATCCACCTGCGCGGCGATGTAATCGATTACCGCGCCGGCGATATCAAGTCCCGTACAGGTCTCGATGCCCTCGAGCCCGGGAGAGGAATTCACTTCCATGATCTGCGGCCCGTCGGCACCTTCGAGCATGTCCACGCCGGCCACCCGAAGACCCATGATCTGGGTACAGCGCACCGCAGTCTCGCGAAACTCCTCACTGAGTTCAACCGGTTCGGCAACACCACCGCGATGGACATTACTGCGAAACTCCTGGCCCTGGGCAACACGCCGCATCGCCGCGACCACCTGGTCGCCGACGACAAATGCCCTGATGTCTTTTCCCTTGCTCTCGGAAACAAACTTCTGGATAAGTACGTTCTGCTTCTGGCTTTGCAACAACTCTATGATCGACTCAGCCTGCTTGACTGACTCAGCGAGCAATACCCCGATACCCTGGGTGCCCTCGATCAGCTTGATGACAACGGGCGCGCCGCCCACCCTTTCTATCGCGGGCAAAACATCTTTCTTGTCCCGCACAAAGGTAGTCCGCGGCAGCCCCACTGAGTGGCGACTTAGAATCTGCAGGCTGCGCAGCTTGTCGCGGGAATTGCTGATACCGTGAGCGGTGTTGGCGCAAAAAACGTCCATCTCCTGGAACTGGCGCACTACCGCGGTGCCGTAGTAGGTGATAGATGCACCGATTCGCGGCAATACCGCGTCGTAGTTGTCCAGGTGCTCCTGGCGGTAATAGAGGTCGGGCGAACCCCGGTCCAGGTCAATGGCGAACTTGAGTGTATTGAGAACATCGGCCTCGTGGCCGCGATGTAATGCGGCCTCCTTCAGGCGTCTTGTGCTGTAAGCGCGTGGTGCGCAGGATAAAATGGCGAGTTTCATGGCGAATTAAGCTCCTCAGAGTGTGATGGCGCGCAGCTTGACGCATCAGGCGGCAAATAGCCACACGCCACGGCACGAGGCCTGAGCCTAGCGGATTGTGGCGCCAAGTAAAGGGCTTGCTTTTCGCCAAAAGCCTGCGTCGATTGAATTTTCAACCGGTAGGTATGCGGAGCGCACTGGCGATGGCGCCCCGCCATGCGCAATTACTGCCGGTATAGAGATTCCATGATCTGGTCGACGGTAAATGTCGCCGGCCGCTGGCGGGGCGGAAATTCCTGCAGGCTCTGTACGAACTTGCCGACCGCCATCCGGCCCTGAGAGCCCACCGGTGCGATCTTGGTATCCCACCAGTTGTTGTAGCCATTGGCATCGGTATCAGCCCGCTCCAGCGGATCGCGTCGCAGGTTGAACAACTTGGGTATCCGCAGGGATACAAACGGATCGCGCCACACGTCGAATCTATGGGCGCGCTGCTCGGCGAATACCAGCTTCCAGTCGCCTATCCTGGCCCCGGTCAGTAGACCATCGTCACTGAAGTAGAAGAACTCCTGACGCGGACCTGCGGCTGCCTTGCCAGTGAGCTGGGGCAGGAAGTTGTAGCCGTCCAGATGCACCTTGAACGTCTTGTCGCCGGCCTTATAGCCCTTCTTGAGATCAGCGACAATCGTCTCATTGCCGACCGCGGCAAGCAGTGTCGGCACCCAGTCCAGATGCGACATGACCTGGTTGTTGACACTGCCCGCGGTGACCTGTCCAGGCCAGCGCAGGAGTGCCGGCACCCGGTAACCGCCCTCCCAGTTGGTATTCTTCTCCCCGCGAAAGGGTGTGATGGCGGCATCGGGCCAGAGATTGAAATGGGGGCCGTTGTCCGTCGAGTAAATCACAATGGTGTTGTCGGCGATGCCGAGTTTGTCGAGCTGGTCCAGCAGAACTCCCACGTGATCGTCGTGCTCCATCATCGCGTCGTTGTAAAAGCCCTGCCCGGAGCGGCCCAGCTGGGACGTCTCCACATGGGTGTAGTAGTGCATGCGGGTCGAGTTGAACCAGACGAAGAAAGGCTTCTTCTGCGCAACAGACTTGTCTATGAATTTCACGGCTGCGGCAAGGAACTCCTGGTCTATCGTTTCCATGCGCTTGCGGGTAAGCGGCCCGCTGTCTTCAATTTTGCCATCCGCATAGCTGTGAATGACGCCCCGCGGACCGAAGCGCTGGCGAAATTCCGGATTCTTCGGGTAGTCAGGGTCTTCGGGCTGCTCTTCCGCATTGAGGTGGTAGAGGTTGCCAAAAAATTCGTCGAAACCGTGATTGGTCGGCAGGAACTCGTCCCGGTCACCCAGATGGTTCTTGCCGAATTGTCCGGTGGCATAGCCATAGGGCTTCAGCAGTTCCGCCAGCGTCGGGTCCTCCGGCTGCAGACCGAGATCTGCTCCGGGTATACCGACCTTGGTGAGACCGGTGCGAACCGGGCTCTGGCCGGTGATGAAAGCGGAACGCCCGGCGGTACAGCTCTGTTCGCCGTAGTAATCGGTAAACAGCATCCCTTCCCGCGCGATGCGGTCGATATTGGGGGTCTGGTAACCCATCAGCCCGCGACTGTACTGGCTGATATTCCAGATACCGATGTCATCACCCCATATCACCAGGATGTTCGGTTTGGCGGCAGCCTGCAGGGCCGGGGCCAACAGGCAGGAAAACGCCACGAAAACAAATCCAAGCAGGGTTTTATTGTGGGACATGAGCAGAAACTCCGTGTAAGTGTTGCTTTCGGCGGGTGCCAAATCGATATTCTGGCCGAAGGCATGATTTCCAGGGCAAGGGCACCGAGCATGAATGCGCTTCCGTCGCCTACCGCATACTGATCAACAGCCGTTATGATTTTAGGTCAAAGTCCGCACTATCGCACCTGACCACGGCCCGCGCTTTGGATTTCAGGTCAAAATTTTGGGGTTTAATGTATTGACCGGCAAAGGAGCAATCCGCAGCCCGAGCGACAAAAACCCCCTCTGGCTACCCGGACCCCATCATGGTGTACTTAGATCCGTGCCGAACGTTCAACTCGAAGCGAGCGATACAGGCAAACCTCATTAGAAAGGTAGATTTGTATGGAGACCATCACCCGCATCCTTAACACCCCGTTGATCGTTTTCGGGGAGACCAGCCTGGACCTTGCCCAGATACTGTATGTGGTTTTATTTTCCCTGCTCGGCGGGCTCTTTGTTATCGCTTCTACCAGGTTCCTGCGAAACCGACTCACTGCGCGGGGAACCAATCCGGACATAATCCAGCTTCTGACGAGGGCCTATCTGATCCTTGCGTACTTGGTACTGCTGTTCATGATTCTGGACTTCCTCAGCGTACCGCTCGGTGCATTTGCCTTCATCTCCGGCGCTGTCGCGATCGGCTTCGGATTCGGCGCGCAGAATATCATCAACAACTTCATCAGCGGCTGGATACTGATGTGGGAGCGGCCGATCAAGATCGGCGACTTCCTTGAGTTGGGGGACGTACGCGGCTCTGTCGAATCGATCAACACCCGCTCCACACGGATACGGCGCGTCGATGGGGTGCACTTGCTGGTCCCAAACAGTTACTTGCTGGAAAACACGGTCACCAACTGGACCCTCGTCGACGAAACAGTGCGCACCACCGTCAGCGTCGGGGTTGCCTACGGTTCGGATGTCAATCTGGTGACAAAACTGCTGAACAAGGCGGCGGATGATCACCCGAACGTGCTGAAGGAGCCCGCAAGGCGAGTATTCTTCGCCGATTTTGGCGACAATGCGCTGGCATTTGACCTGAACGTCTGGACCCTGGCCCATGCGGAGTCCAGCCTTCGCTCTCTGCGCAGCGATTTGCGCTACAGCATCGACCGACTGTTCGCAGACAATGGGGTGGTTATCGCCTTCCCGCAGCGGGACATCCATGTGGATGGGGAGCTGGTGGTGAGGTCTTCGGGGGGGTGAGCTGCGGAAACCGCAAGGCGGTATCTTCGGGTGTTGCGTTGGCGTGCAGTGGGTGGTGCATGCTAACCCGACACCATTGGGTCCCGCTGACCTGCATAGGGTTGCGTGCGGTGCCTGCTTACCCGGCACCGTAGTGGTTTCCGTTGACCTACAGTGGGTCGCAAGCGCTGCTTGCGATCGCGTTGCGAGCCCCCTCCCCGCACCTGCGGTGCAGGGTCGGTCACATGGCAGCCTGCGGCTGCGGCAAGACGGCAGAGGATGTCATCACAATCCTAAAAAACAAAACCCCCTGCAGCACAGCTGCAGGGGGTTTTCTTTTTTAGAAGCCTGGCGATGACCTACTCTCACATGGGGAAACCCCACACTACCATCGGCGATGCGTCGTTTCACTTCTGAGTTCGGGATGGGGTCAGGTGGTTCCAACGCTCTGTGGTCGCCAGGCAAACTGGCTTGAGGGAGTTCGGTCTTACCTGCTACTGCAGCGCCGGCGTCCTCTCAAATAGGGCGGTAAATCAAGCCGATTTGCAATTCTTCGAGTCTTTTACACTGTAACTCAACACAACATCCAGCAGCCTTCGCTCCACTTGCGTGGCAAATAACTTGGATTATATGGTCAAGCCTCACGGGCAATTAGTACTGGTTAGCTCAACGCCTTACAACGCTTACACACCCAGCCTATCAACGTCCTAGTCTTGGACGGCCCTTCAGGACCCTCAAGGGGTCAGGGAGAACTTATCTTGGGAGGGGCTTCCCGCTTAGATGCTTTCAGCGGTTATCCTGTCCGAACGTAGCTACCGGGCAATGCCATTGGCATGACAACCCGAACACCAGCGGTTCGTCCACTCCGGTCCTCTCGTACTAGGAGCAGCTTCCCTCAATTCTCCAACGCCCACGGCAGATAGGGACCGAACTGTCTCACGACGTTCTAAACCCAGCTCGCGTACCACTTTAAATGGCGAACAGCCATACCCTTGGGACCGGCTTCAGCCCCAGGATGTGATGAGCCGACATCGAGGTGCCAAACACCGCCGTCGATGTGAACTCTTGGGCGGTATCAGCCTGTTATCCCCGGAGTACCTTTTATCCGTTGAGCGATGGCCCTTCCATACAGAACCACCGGATCACTAAGACCTACTTTCGTACCTGCTCGTCTTGTCAGACTCGCAGTCAAGCGCGCTTGTGCCTTTACACTAACCTCATGATTTCCGACCATGATTAGCGCACCTTCGTGCTCCTCCGTTACTCTTTGGGAGGAGACCGCCCCAGTCAAACTACCCACCACACACTGTCCTCGATCCGGATAACGGACCTGAGTTAGAACCCCAACATTACCAGGCTGGTATTTCAAGGTTGGCTCCACGATGGCTGGCGCCACCGCTTCAAAGCCTCCCAGCTATCCTACACAAGTAAGGTCAGAGTCCAGTGTGAAGCTATAGTAAAGGTTCACGGGGTCTTTCCGTCTAGCCGCGGGTACACTGCATCTTAACAGCGATTTCAATTTCACTGAGTCTCGGGTGGAGACAGTGTGGCCATCGTTACGCCATTCGTGCAGGTCGGAACTTACCCGACAAGGAATTTCGCTACCTTAGGACCGTTATAGTTACGGCCGCCGTTTACCGGGGCTTCGATCAAGAGCTTCTCCGAAGATAACCCCATCAATTAACCTTCCGGCACCGGGCAGGCGTCACACCCTATACGTCCACTTACGTGTTTGCAGAGTGCTATGTTTTTAATAAACAGTCGCAGCCACCTGGTCACTTCGGCCAGCCCAGGCTCAGGGAGCAAGTCCCATCACCCAAACCGGCGTACCTTCTCCCGAAGTTACGGTACCATTTTGCCTAGTTCCTTCACCCGAGTTCTCTCAAGCGCCTTGGTATTCTCTACCTGATCACCTGTGTCGGTTTACAGTACGGTTCCTCTATATCTGAAGCTTAGAAGCTTTTCTTGGAAGCATGGCATCAACCACTTCGCGTTACCTCTCAGTAACACTCGTCATCAGCTCTCAGCCTTGGCAGTCCGGATTTACCTAAACCGCCAGCCTACAACCTTAAACAGGGACAACCAACGCCCTGATGGCCTAGCCTACTCCGTCCCTCCATCGCAATATAAAGAAGTACAGGAATATTAACCCGTTTCCCATCGACTACGCATTTCTGCCTCGCCTTAGGGGCCGACTTACCCTGCGCCGATTAGCGTTGCGCAGGAAACCTTGATCTTCCGGCGGGGGAGTTTTTCACTCCCCTTGTCGTTACTCATGTCAGCATTCGCACTTCTGATACCTCCAGCAAACCTCCCGGTTCACCTTCAACGGCTTACAGAACGCTCCTCTACCATGCGTGCACTTCCTTAAATCCACTGCTTCGAAAAGTGGGGTCAGAGTAAAAACCCTGGCTCCTGCCTTTCCAGCTAAACCGATCGTCAGAGGGTTTTTACTCTGACCCCAGTTTTCAATGAATTTAAGTGAAGTACACGCATCCGCAGCTTCGGTTACCAGTTTAGCCCCGTTACATCTTCCGCGCAGGCCGACTCGACTAGTGAGCTATTACGCTTTCTTTAAAGGATGGCTGCTTCTAAGCCAACCTCCTAGCTGTCTAAGCCTTCCCACATCGTTTCCCACTTAACTGGTATTGGGGACCTTAGCTGGCGGTCTGGGTTGTTGCCCTCTCGACGACGGACGTTAGCACCCGCCGTCTGTCTCCCGCGATTGTACTCCTGGGTATTCGGAGTTTGCATCGGGTTGGTAAGTCGGGATGACCCCCTAGCCGAAACAGTGCTCTACCCCCCAGGGTAAGACGCGAGGCTCTACCTAAATAGATTTCGAGGAGAACCAGCTATCTCCGGGCTTGATTAGCCTTTCACTCCGATCCACAGCTCATCCCCTCATTTTTCAACATAAGTGGGTTCGGTCCTCCAGTGCCTGTTACGGCACCTTCAACCTGGCCATGGATAGATCGCCCGGTTTCGGGTCTATTGCCTGCAACTATGACGCCCTGTTAAGACTCGGTTTCCCTACGCCTCCCCTAAACGGTTAAGCTCGCTACAGACAATAAGTCGCTGACCCATTATACAAAAGGTACGCAGTCACAGAACAAGTCTGCTCCCACTGCTTGTACGCATACGGTTTCAGGTTCTATTTCACTCCCCTCTCCGGGGTTCTTTTCGCCTTTCCCTCACGGTACTGGTTCACTATCGGTCAGTCAGTAGTATTTAGCCTTGGAGGATGGTCCCCCCATATTCAGTCAAGATAACACGTGTCCCGACCTACTTGTCGCAAGCTCAGTACCACAGCGCAGTTTTCGTGTACGGGGCTATCACCCTCTATCGCCGGACTTTCCAGACCGTTCCACTAACCGCACTGCTATCACTTGCAGGCTATTCCCCGTTCGCTCGCCGCTACTGAGGGAATCTCAATTGATTTCTCTTCCTAGGGGTACTTAGATGTTTCAGTTCCCCCCGTTCGCCTCCTGCACCTATGTATTCAGTGCAGGATACCTGGCTTACACCAGGTGGGTTTCCCCATTCGGACATCCCCGGATCAAAGTCTGTTTGCCGACTCCCCGAAGCTTTTCGCAGGCTACTACGTCCTTCATCGCCTCTGACTGCCAAGGCATCCACCGTATGCGCTTAGTCGCTTGACCATATAACCAAAGTTATCTGGACAAAGACTTTTCCCCGACCCCCTTAACACAGGCCAGGTACTTATGAGGCATGCACCGATCAAAGTGCATACCCGCCGGATGTTGTGACGCTTAAGTCACAGTGTTTATTACAACTCGTTTGGCAACGGGGAATTGAAACCCGTTACCAGAACTTTTTATCTAAGGATTGTTCCCACCACAACACACGGCCTGGGCCCTGTGTGTGTTGAGCTGCAATCCAAAGACTCAGCTTGATTTACCTTGTTAAAGAACTTTCCGGTTGTTAAAACCAGAAAGAAGCTTTTTCAATCCAACAAAAAAGCTTCTTTCTGATCTCAGTGATGCAAACGAAGTGGTGGAGCTATGCGGGATCGAACCGCAGACCTCCTGCGTGCAAGGCAGGCGCTCTCCCAGCTGAGCTATAGCCCCGTAACTTGTCTTTTTTGCCCTGCTTATCGTTGCGCTCGTCCTTCAGTCGGTCACATGGATTTACCATGCTCCCTCCTTCTCTCCTCGCGCGCCTCAATCAGCACAAAAAATCCTGCGTTACAGCTTTTTGGTAGGCCTGGGCAGATTTGAACTGCCGACCTCACCCTTATCAGGGGTGCGCTCTAACCAACTGAGCTACAGGCCTGCTGTTTCATCCCAAAAAGGATTACTGACCCATCGCTAGCTACAGAGCTCAAAGCGCAAGCCAGCACCGTGATACTGTTGCATCAACCGAACAAATGAAGACAAATGTGTGAGCACTCATCAGGTAGTGCCAACATCGTTTAAGGAGGTGATCCAGCCCCAGGTTCCCCTAGGGCTACCTTGTTACGACTTCACCCCAGTCATGAATCACTCCGTGGTGATCGCCCTCCCGAAGGTTAGGCTAACCACTTCTGGAGCAACCCACTCCCATGGTGTGACGGGCGGTGTGTACAAGGCCCGGGAACGTATTCACCGCGGCATTCTGATCCGCGATTACTAGCGATTCCGACTTCACGGAGTCGAGTTGCAGACTCCGATCCGGACTACGAAACGTTTTGTGGGATTAGCTCACCCTCGCGGGGTTGCAACCCTCTGTGCGTTCCATTGTAGCACGTGTGTAGCCCAGGTCGTAAGGGCCATGATGACTTGACGTCGTCCCCACCTTCCTCCGGTTTGTCACCGGCAGTCTCCTTAGAGTTCCCACCATTACGTGCTGGCAAATAAGGACAAGGGTTGCGCTCGTTACGGGACTTAACCCAACATCTCACGACACGAGCTGACGACAGCCATGCAGCACCTGTCTCTGAGTTCCCGAAGGCACCAATCTATCTCTAGAAAGTTCTCAGGATGTCAAGACCTGGTAAGGTTCTTCGCGTTGCATCGAATTAAACCACATGCTCCACCGCTTGTGCGGGCCCCCGTCAATTCATTTGAGTTTTAACCTTGCGGCCGTACTCCCCAGGCGGTCTACTTAGTGCGTTAGCTGCGCCACTAAGAAATCAAGTCTCCCAACGGCTAGTAGACATCGTTTACGGCGTGGACTACCAGGGTATCTAATCCTGTTTGCTACCCACGCTTTCGCACCTCAGCGTCAGTATCGAGCCAGGAGGCCGCCTTCGCCACCGGTATTCCTCCACATATCTACGCATTTCACCGCTACACGTGGAATTCTACCTCCCTCTCTCGTACTCTAGTCGGCCAGTATCGAATGCAATTCCCAGGTTGAGCCCGGGGCTTTCACATCCGACTTAACAAACCGCCTACGCGCGCTTTACGCCCAGTAATTCCGATTAACGCTCGCACCCTCCGTATTACCGCGGCTGCTGGCACGGAGTTAGCCGGTGCTTCTTCTAAAGGTAACGTCACAGCTACGTGCTATTAACACGCAACCTTTCTTCCCAATTGAAAGTGCTTTACAACCCTAAGGCCTTCTTCACACACGCGGCATGGCTGCGTCAGGCTTTCGCCCATTGCGCAATATTCCCCACTGCTGCCTCCCGTAGGAGTCTGGACCGTGTCTCAGTTCCAGTGTGGCTGATCATCCTCTCAGACCAGCTAAGGATCGTCGCCTTGGTGAGCCTTTACCTCACCAACAAGCTAATCCTACGCAGGCTCATCTGATAGCGCGAGGCCCGAAGGTCCCCCGCTTTCCCCCATAGGGCGTATGCGGTATTAGCATGAGTTTCCCCATGTTGTCCCCCACTACCAGGTAGATTCCTACGCGTTACTCACCCGTCCGCCGCTGTACTCAGCCCGAAGGCCTTTCTCGCTCGACTTGCATGTGTTAGGCCTGCCGCCAGCGTTCAATCTGAGCCATGATCAAACTCTTCAGTTTAATCTTTTACCTCTGCCCGACCCTTGCGGGACGGTCAAGAGGGGCAGGTTACGCTGCCCTTAATAAAAAGAGCACCTCGCTTTACCTGCCAAATCCAAGGCTCAGACACAATTCGAAATCAAAAATTACAATGAATTAATGAGTCACTTGTTGTGTCTGAATAGTTGTGACAACTATCCCAACAAGTGCCCACACATCTGTCTTCATTTGACTGTTAAATAACACCCGGCCGCCAGGGGCAGGGTTCGGCTCGCGGGGCTTACCCCGAAGCGCGGACGCGTATTATACCGATCGCCATCGTATTGGCAAGGGGTTAAACGTCCACCCCGTTGCTTTTTCTCCCTTCAGCGGTCGCTCCATCTTCCACACCCAATCACTTGAAAGTGCTTGAGTTTCAGGCTGGTAAAACCGGCCTGCCGGAGGTCACCAGCGCGAAGGGAGGCGAACTATACGCAGCGCCCCGTTCAAGAGCAAGCACTTTGGGAGGAATTTTCGCAAATGCGCAATTGTGCCTATTCCCGGTGGCGCCGGATTCCGGACCAGCTACCTACCCGACCTCGAACAGGTGGTACTTTTTCTTGCCCAGGCGGACCAGGTAGAACCGCCCGAACAGCGCATCGGACGGCGCAAAACAGGCGGCCACGTCGGCGTTTTGCGCCGCTCCCACAGGCCGGTCATTGATGGTCACGGCGTTGCGCCCGAGGGCGTCCTTGACCTGCTTGCCTGATGCCGCCATGCCCGCATCCACCAGCATCTGGGTCAGCGTCTCCGGAAAGCTGGCGCGACTCACGGTGGAGGCCGGCAGGCCGTCCTGCCGCAGTTGCAGGAAATCGTCCTCCCCCAGCGCCTCGATTGACCCACTGAACAACGCCTCGGAAATGCGCTCGGCCGCGGCGAGCCCCTCCTGGCCGTGCACCAGCCGGGTTACCTCCCGGGCCAGTACGGACTGCGCCTCGGGCCTGCCCTCGCGCGCGGCGTCGGCCTCCTGCAGCGCATCGATTTCCGCCACTTCCAGAAACGTGAAGTATTTCAGAAACTTGTAGACGTCGACGTCGGCCGTACCCAGCCAGAACTGGTAGAAGGCATAGGGGGATGTGCGCCGCGCATCCAGCCAGATAGTGCCGGCCTCGGTTTTGCCGAACTTGCTGCCATCGGCCTTGGTGATCAGGGGCATGGTCAGGCCAAATACCTGCTTACCATGGAGGCGGCGGGTCAGGTCGATACCCCCGGTAATATTGCCCCACTGGTCAGACCCACCGATTTGCAGGCCGCAGCCGTAACGCTTGTTCAGTTCGGCAAAATCGAGGGACTGCAGAATCAGGTAGGTGAACTCGGTGTAGCTTATGCCGCTGCCCTCCCGCTCGATCCGCTGCTTGACCGATTCCTTCTGGATCATCGCATTGATCGAAAAATGCTTGCCGACATCCCGCAGGAAGGTGAGCACGTCCATGCTCTGCGTCCAGTCAAGGTTGTTTACCACCTCGGCGGATGCCTCCCCGCAATCAAAATCGATAAAGCGCGATACCTGTACCTTCAGTTTCTCTACCCAGCCATCCACCACCTCACGCGTGTTCAACTGCCGCTCCTGGGCCTTGAAACTCGGGTCCCCTATCAGGCCGGTTGCCCCGCCGACCAGGGCCAGCGGCCGGTGCCCGGCAAGCTGGAAGCGACGCAGCATCAATAGCGGAACCAATGATCCTATATGCAGGCTGTCGGCGGTGGGATCAAAGCCACAGTAGAGCGTACGCACCCCTCCATCGAGCCAGCCCGGCAGGTCGGACTCGCCCGCGATTTGAAAAATCAGGCCCCGGGCGCGAAGGTCGTCAAGTAAGGCGCTGCTCATTTATGCTCTCCAGGTGGACAGGCTTGGCGGAAATAAAGGGCGCAAACCATACAACAACAATCCCGCTAAAGTCATGTTTTGGCTATGGCAGATGCGGCTTTTTTAATATACTCGGTCCCTGATCGAAAACAGGAACATCGGGGACATGCGCATAGCGGCGAAGAAACGGCGGGGGGCCACCGCCAATCGGAGCGAGGCTCGGCAACTGCCGAAGTTCGTGCTGCCGGGTAAAATCGCCCTGGCCGCCATAGCGGTCGTCGCCTGCTTTGCAATTCTGCTGATCCTGCCGTCCCCCGAGGATGACGGCGCGGACGGCAGCGCTCAGATTGCCGCTGACCTCACCCCCGCAAACAACTTGCCCGGCAGCGATGTATGGCGCGTGTCGAAGCCGACACCCCAGGAGCCGGCCTCCCCGGCCATAGAGCCCGCCACAGAGCAGGCCGCGCTCCCACCAGCGGAGCAGCCATGGTTGGATCAGGTAGTGAAAAAGGGCGACAACCTGTCGCTGATTTTCCAGCGCGCGGGGTTCAACAAGGGAGATGTCTACCAGGTCGTGACCGGCTCTGCGGAAGGCAAGTCTCTCGCCCGAATCTACCCCGGCCAGATTATCTCCTTCCAGGCTGATGCGTCCGGCGAGCTGGCCGCGGTAAGGGTTGTCAGATCGGCCCTGGAGACCGTCACCTACCGCAGGGGCGACGAGGGCTTCAACGCCGAGGTGGTGAGCCGCACACCTGAAACCCGCGAGTCCTGGGCTACCGCCGAAATTACTTCGTCCCTGTTTATGGCCGGCAAGGAAGCCGGACTGTCGCACACCACGATCATGGACCTGGCCACCATTTTTGGCGGCGTGATCGACTTCGTGCAGGACCCCCGCCAGGGCGACACCATCCAGGTGGTCTACGAGGAGTTCTACCTGGATGACAAGAAATACGGCGATGGCGCTGTTATCGCCGCATCCTTCACCAACCAGGGCAAGACATACAACGCCTTTCGCTATGTCGATGCCAGCGGCGACGCCAATTACTACAACGAGGACGGTGTCAGCATGCGCAAGGCCTTCCTGCTGGCGCCGGTAGACTTCACCCGCATCAGCTCAAACTTCAACCTGAGACGCCTGCACCCTATCTACAAGACCACCCGCCCACATCGCGGCACGGATTACGCAGCACCTACCGGGACACCGGTTTACGCCGCCGGCGACGGCCGTGTCGTAAAGGCCGGCTATACCGGCGCCAATGGCAACTATGTGTTTATCCAGCACGGCGACCAGTACGTGACCCGTTACCTGCACCTGAACAAGCGCATGGTAAAAAGCGGGCAGCGCGTCGCCCAGAGTCAGGTCATCGGCACCGTCGGCTCCACCGGGGCAGCCACCGGCCCTCACCTGCACTATGAATTCCTGGTCAACGGCGTCCACCGGGATCCGCGCAAGATCCACAAAACGCTGCCCAAGGCCAGGACCCTGCCGGCGCAGGAGATGGCAGCCTTCCGGGAGAGCATTCACGAAAGTTCACTGCAGCTGGCAGCCCTGCGGTCTGACAACCACATGGCAATGAACGGGTCATCCAACCTCGAATCCACAGCCAACTGACAGTCGTGGAAGACGCCCTGTTCATCGGCTTGATGTCGGGCACCAGTGTAGATGCCATCGACAGCGCCCTTGTCAGCTGCCGCGGCGACGATGTCCGACTCCTGAGTACTCACCAGCATGAACTGCCCGAAGCACTCCGGCGCGCATCGCCGCCATCAGCCATTCCGGCGACAACGAAATTGAGCGGATGGGGCCACTGGACAGGGAACTGGGCCAGCTGTTCGCCGCGGCCGCCCTGGAACTGGCCGGCAAATCCGGCAAGCGCCCCGGGCAGATTCGGGCCATCGGCAGTCACGGCCAGACCATACGCCACAGACCCCCCTCCGGCGGGGCCGGCGCCGGTAGCTTCACCCTGCAGCTGGGCGACCCCAACACCATTGCCGAGGTGACCGGCATCACGACGGTAGCGGACTTCCGCCGCAGGGATATCGCGGCCGGCGGCGAAGGAGCCCCCCTGGCGCCGGCTTTCCATGCGGCCGCCTTCGCAAAGCACGGGGTCAACCGGGCGATTGTCAATATCGGCGGGATTGCCAATGTCAGCCTGCTGCAGGGCACGGAACTGCGCACGGGGTTCGACACGGGCCCGGGCAACACCTTGCTGGATCACTGGATACAACGCCATCGCGGCCAGAATTTCGACCGCGACGGCCAGTGGTCAGCACAGGGCAAGGTTTCGCCAGGCTTGCTGTCGGGGCTGCTGCAACACCCCTACTTTGCCAAATCCGGTCCACGCAGCTCGGGCAAGGAGGACTTCAACCTCAGCTGGCTGGACCAGTGCCTGGCCGGACACCCCCAGCTGGACCCGGCGGACGTGCAGGCAACCCTGGCGGAACTAACCGCCACCACCATCGCCCGGGCGATCGGCACCGGCGGTGTTGATGTCGCGGAGATCTATATCTGTGGCGGGGGGGCCCACAATGGCGACCTGATGAGACGCCTGCAGGCACACCTCGCGCCCGCCAGCGTGGCCTCCACCGCCTCGATAGGCATGGACCCGGACTGGGTGGAAGCCGTCACATTTGCCTGGCTGGCCCACCGCACCCTGGCGGGACTGGCTGGCAATGCGCCGGCGGTTACAGGTGCCCGCGGTCCGAGAATACTGGGGGGAGTCTATCCCGCCTGAGTCGCCTGGAAGCCCAGGTACCTGTTTTCCTGGCAGAGATACCGACCGCAGCGCACCACCCGGGGAAGATCACTCTCACCAGGCCGCTTATAAACGGTGACTACCGAACCCTAGATAGAAAAGGAAGAGCCGCAACCGCAGGTGGTGGTGGCGTTGGGGTTGTTCACGATAAAACGGGAGCCCTCGAGGCCCTCGGTGTAGTCGACTTCAGAACCGACCAGGTACTGGAAACTCATGGGGTCCACAAGCACGGTCACGCCGTCTTTTTCGATGGCTGCATCGTCCTCGGCCGCGGACTCCTCGAAGCTGAAACCGTACTGGAAGCCGGAACAGCCCCCGCCGGTGATATAAACCCGCAGTTTCAGCGCCTGGTTTTCCTCTTCTGCCACCAGCTCACGCACCTTCCGCACCGCGCGGGCGGAGAGGTTGATACTCGTCGGGTTGAAGGATTCCGCTACAGACATCAGTGTTTCCTGGCTACCGGCGCCAGCCTTACAGCGCGCCATCTCCGGGCATTATGTTAAGTCCGACTATTTTAGTCAAGTTTACCGGATACGACCGCAAGGCCCGCGGGGTGATCGCCCGGGCCGGTGCCCGCTGCCCCGGCGTCCTTCTTTTTCCCCTTCGCTACATCGGGTTCGGCCACGTGTGCCATGCTGCCGTTGACCTCAGCCCCGGCGGCCATTTCAACCCGGGAATAGTACACATTGCCCTTTACCCGGGCCCTGGAGGCCAGTTCCAGGTGTTTCGTCGAATGGACATTGCCCTCCACAGCGCCATTGATAACCACGGAGGGAGCGCGAATCTCGCCCTCGACCCGTCCCTTGTCAACGACCCGCACCATGGCATCCTTTCCCGGCTGGGCCAAAATGTTGCCCTGGACAAGCCCCTCGACATCGAGCATGCCGCTGAAACGTATATCCCCCAGTATCACAGTGTCGCTGGATATGAGGGTGGTCTTACCCGATACGCTGACTGACGATTTCTTATTTCCCAACATGCGTAAACCTCTCCTCTAACTGCCAGGGATAATCCTCCCTGATATCAAATTCATTGGGTTTGACGGTCTTTGCTTCCACACTGACCACCCCGGGCTCAAAACCCTCGGGGAGCGTGAGCGTACCTTCTATCGACTGAAAGTAACGAAAGTGCAGCTCCGAGCCCTCGCCCTGGAACTCCTCACTCAGTTCGGCCAGGTCGTATCGCACAGGCTGTCCCGCTTCTATGCCGTTGATCACTACCTCGAGGCTGCCCTTGAGCTGTTCATGCTTGCGCGCTTCCTGCTGCACCACGATACGGTAAAGATACTGCCCGGGCTGCTCGCCCAGCTTGAGCTCCATGCCACGCAGGCTCAGGCCGGGTGCGATCTCGCCGGGTGATATCAGGCTGCGATAAAACCCAAGGCCTTCCTCCAGCCCGGCAATTTCCTCTTTTTGCGCCGCCAGTTCCCTGCGCACCAGCTCCAGCGACTGGCGATCCACCTCCTGCCGGGTCCGCAGAATCGCGAGCTCCGAGTCCCTCGACCGCAGTGTGTTCTGCACACTTACCAGTTCTGTCTGCATCGCCTTGTAGGTCTGCGGGCGCACTCCCATACCGGCGAATGCCACATGCTGGCCGAGATAAAACCCGACTTCGAGCACCAGGGCCAGCACCAGCAACACGACAATAACCACCACCGGCCGTCGCAGCTGCTGCAATCGGGTTGTCATGTCCGCCACGGTATGCCCGCTTCCTAGGGCAACAGGCCAGGCTGTTGCAAACCCATGGCCTCCGGCAGGCCCAGCATGATATTCATATTCTGCACTGCCTGCCCCGAAGCCCCCTTGACCAGGTTGTCGATAGTCGCCGTAACCACTACCGTGTCCCTACCCTGGGGCACGGTCACCGCTATCTGGCAGCGATTGGCGCCCCGCACCGTGCGGGTCTGGGGAAACATCCCCGGCGGGAGCACGTCGACAAAAGGCTCGTCCGCGTACCAGCCCTCATACAGGGCCTGCAGATCCTCCGGTTCACCGAGCAGCCGGGCAAACAGCGTGGCGTGAATTCCACGGATCATGGGCAACAGGTGGGGCACGAAGGTGACGTTGACCGCCTGGCCCGCCACATCCGCCAGGCCCTGCTCTATCTCGGGCAGGTGACGGTGACCGGATACCCCGTAGGCCTTGAAGCTGTCGGCAACCTCACTGAGCAGGTTGTCGATTTTGGCCTGGCGCCCGGCGCCACTGACCCCGGAAGCGGCGCTGGCGATGAGGTGGTCCGGATCCACCAGCTTCCGCGCCAGCAGGGGAATGAGTCCCAGTTGCACCGAGGTGGGATAACAGCCCGGACAGGCCACCAGCCTGGCGCCGGCAATTGCCGCCCGGTTGACCTCGGGCAGGCCGTAGACCGCCTCGGACAGGCATTCCGGGCTGGCGTGGGGCTCGCCGTACCAGCGCGACCACAGGGCCGCGTCCCGCAGGCGGTAATCCGCGGACAGGTCGATGATCCGGGTTCCCGCAGCCAGCAGCTCCGGCACGAGATTCATGGCGACATTGTGCGGGGTGGCAAAAAAGACCACGTCGCAGGCCGCCAGCTCTGCCACTTCCGGCTCGGAAAATGCCAGGTCGTAGTGGCCCCGCAAATTGGGAAAAAGCTCATCCACCCGGCGCCCGCTTTCGGCGCGGGATGTGATTGCCACGATCTCCGCGCGTTCGTGCGCCGCCAGCAAACGCAGCAGTTCGACACCGGTATAGCCAGTGCCGCCAACAATTCCAATTTTTACCATAACCATGTCCAGATTCTGCGCCGCCCGCAGCGGCAATCCAGGCGCCGGATCGCGTCAGCGCGAGGGAGGATCAGTATAAAAGTAATAACCGGCGAGATAACTGGTAATATTGTCTTTTTTAAAAAGAGTCTGGCCCAAGGTGCGGGAACTGCTTAAAAACTACCGACGCTACCTCACCCGCTATGATTCCCTGCTGTCCTACTCGGTGCTGGGCATCGTCGGGGGCATGGCCTCCGGCCTGGTGGTGCTGGCCTTCGAACTGGCTATCCGGGAGGTGGCCAGGCTGTTCGGCGTGGGGGATGCAGGTGAGGGTTTTGAAAGCCTGCCCCAGTGGATGGCCTTCGCCCTGCCGGCAGGCGGCGCCACGGCCCTTGGCGTGCTGTACATGCTGCTCAAACCGGAGGACAGGGAAACCGGCATCGTCCACGTGATCAGCCGCATGCACTCCCACTACGGCGCGCTCCCCCTGCGCAACGCCCTGCTGCAGTTCGTTGCCGGGGCCTTCGCCCTGGGTACCGGCCAGTCCGGTGGCCGCGAAGGGCCCGGCGTACACCTGGGGGGCGCCGTCAACAGCCTGCTCGGGCAGCGCCTGGGCCTGCCCAACAACAGCCTGCGAACACTGATCGCCTGCGGCACCGCCGGGGGCATCGCGGCCGCCTTCCACACCCCCCTGGCGGGGGTTATCTTCGCCATGGAGGTAATCGTCGCGGAATACACCGTGGCCGGCTTCATCCCGGTGATGCTGGCGGCGGTCGCCGCCTCGGCGGTGAGCCGGACCCTGTCCGGCGGGGAAGCCCTGCTCGGTATTCCAGTGGTGGAACTCAATTCCCTGTGGGAGATGCCCTACATCGTGCTGCTGGGTTTCGCCTGCGGCATCGCGATAGCGGCATTTATCCGGGTGTTGCGCTTCACCGCCCAGTATTCCCACTGGCCGGTGGCCATCCGCTTCGCCCTCGCCGGTTCTTTTACCGGGCTCATCGCCCTGCTGGTACCGGAAACCCTGGGCCTGGGCTACGACTCCCTGGGCCTCATCCTGGACAACCAGTTCCTGGTGGGTACGCTGTTACTGCTCGCCCTGTGCAAGATACTGGCCACTGCCGTGAGCTGCGGTGCGGGCCTGCCGGTCGGCATCATCGGCCCGAGCCTGCTGATCGGCGCCTGCATCGGTGGCGTGCTGGGCGATCTCGCGCAATTGCTGCAGCCCGCGCTCGCCTCGCAACTGCCCCTGTATATCGCCATCGGCATGGCCGCGGCGATGGGAGCCATGCTCAACGCCCCGCTGGCGGCGGTGCTGGCCGTGGTGGAGCTCACCGAGACCATTAATATCGCCATGCCGGCGCTGCTGGCCATCGTCGCGGCCACCCTGACCAACAACAGCATTTTCCGCCAGCGCTCCGCCTACACCATGGTGCTGCGCCAGCTGCAGCGGGTGGTGCCCAACGATCCCCTGAACCAGTTGCTGCACAGCACGGATGTCGCCGCCACCATGGACGGCCGGGTGGTCACGGGTGCCGATTCTGCTGGATGAGGAAGACCTGCAGCCCCTGCTGGAATTCGCCCCTACCTGGTGCCTGGTCCAGCGCGATGGCGAGGACCTCTACCTGGTGCGGGGCGACGAACTGCTGGAATGGCTGCGGCCGGCCCTGGCGGAGAGCGACACCGCCGATCTCGCCGATGCCACCATGCGGCGCTGGACCATCGCGCCGGTGCCCCTGCAGGCCAGCCTGCGGCAGGCCATGGACACTATCCGGGCCAACACCGTGGAAGCCGTGTGCGTATATGAGCGCAGCCGGGCCACCGGCAAGCGCATCCTGCACGGCGTGGTGACCCGGGAAAGCATCGAAAAATTCACCCTCGAGCGACTGTGACAACACCTCTGGAGAACCCTGCATGCTCTGGCTGAAAGCCTTTCACCTTATTTTTGTCGTGTGCTGGTTTGCCGGCCTGTTCTACCTGCCGCGCATCTTCGTCTACTACGCCGCCAGCGAGCATGCCGAGACCCGGCAACAGCTGGCGGTGATGGCCCGCAGGCTGTACCGCTTCGTCACCCCCTTCATGTTCATCGCCATCGCCCTGGGCATCGCCATGATGGCGCACAATCCCGATTACTACCTGCAGGCCACCTGGCTGTGGCTGAAACTGGCGGGCGTGGCCTTCCTGGTCGTCTACCACTTCCAGTGCGGCCGCTATGTCACGGCCATCAATGCAGACACAGACCACCACAGCCATGTTTTTTATCGCTTCTTCAATGAGGTTCCGGTGCTTTTCCTGTTCGCCATCGTGCTGCTGGCGGTGCTCAAGCCCTTCCATTGAGCCCGCGGGGGCCGTTCCCGGCACGGGGACACGGCAAATCCGGAATGGCTCTGCCGCGCGCGCCGGTAAGCGGCCCCCGCCTTGAATGTTCGGGCAAAATAGCGATAATGCGGGCGGTGTTGCCGCCCCGCCGAGCGCGCCGGCGCCGGCCAGTCGCCACGCATGGTTGCCGGCACTGTAGCGGACCCCTGCCACATGCGTTCGCGCCAACATTTATCCCAATAAATTCAATTAGTTAAATGGCTTTTAGTCGCCACAGGCACTTATGACCCAGGCCCAGACGCAGGTTCATGCAAACTCCTCCAGGCTGGTGCGCCTGCTGGCGGAGTTGGCGGGCGCGGACCCGACGGCATCCGGCAAGCTCATCACGGAGCGACTGGGGCAACTGTTCGACCTGCCCGACTCGATCAGGCTCTCCTCGGTGCTGGACCAACCGACCACGGGGCCGGCACAGGCTGCGGCGGTTTCCCGCGAGGAGGCCAGGGCCGAATTTCTGCGGGCCCGCAGCGCCATTATCAGCAGCGCCCTGCGCAGCTTTACCCCGGGTGGCGGCTCGATTCGGCTGCGGTTTCCACCGCTTGCAACGCGGGAGGCCTTCGAGGAGGCCGCCACAGTCGACGCCCTCCTCGCCTTTTATGCGGCGCAGCAGCGGGACATCGACTTCAGGGCTCGCAACCTGCAGGCGGCTACCCGGGACACGGTGGCCGGTTTCTCGCCGCGCCTGGCCCGGCTCGCGGCCCTGGACGCCGCCCTGGGTGACACCCTGGCGGCCAACAACAAACGGTTTTTCTCCACCGTGCTGACACTGCTGGAAAAACGTGTCAACTCGCTGCTTGAAGAGTACCGCCATGCGGTGTCCGCCAACCCCTGCAGCGAGCAGTTGTGGGCCGAGACCCTGACCCGCTTGCGCAGCGACATGCAGGGACTGCTGCTGGCGGAAATAGAAACGCAGATTGCTGCCTGCCCTGGGCCTGATAGAGGCACTCGATGAACCTGACGATGAATAGACACCTATGACCAGACTACTTTTTGCCACCGCCTTTCTGCTGGGCGCCGCCGCCGTTGCGTGGATCGGCCTCGATTTCGCGGGTTCCCACGCCCTTGCCTTCATCATCACCGCTGTCATCGGCGGCGTTTACCTCATCGGCATCGTCGAACTGGTGCAGTTCCGGCGTGCCACCGGCACCCTCGAGGACGCCCTGGCCACAATTCCCCCGGTGACTGACAATCCCGGGCAGTGGCTGGAGCACTGGCTGAACCGGCTGGACCCCTCGCTGCGCAACGCGGTCAGACTGCGCATCGAGGGCGAGCGGGTCGGCCTGCCGGCACCGGTATTCACACCCTACCTGGTAGGCCTGCTGGTTATGCTGGGCTTGCTCGGCACCTTCGTGGGCATGGTGGACACCCTCAGCGGCGCGGTCCTGGCGCTGCGCGGCAGCACCGAACTCGAGGCTATCCGGGCCGGGCTGGCGGCGCCGATACAGGGACTCGGGGTGGCGTTTGGCACCTCGGTGGCCGGGGTTGCGGCCTCGGCCATGCTGGGGCTCATATCCACCCTGGTGCGCCGCGACAGAATGCTCGCCACCCGCCAGCTGGAAGGAAAAATCGCCGCGGAGTTTCGCGAGTTCTCGCTCGCCCACCAGCGGCAGCAGGCCTACAACGCCCTCCAGTCCCAGGCCCAGGCACTGCCTGCGGTAGCTGACAAACTGCAGAGCCTGGCGGCCCAGCTCGAGTCGATGGGTACCAAACTGGGCGAAAACCTGCTGGCCAACCAGGAGCGCTTCCACGCAACGACCGAACAGCGCTACAGCCAGCTGGCGGATTCCGTGGACAAGTCCCTGCGCGATAGCCTGGCCGCGAGTGGACAGGCGGCGGGCGACAGCATCAAACCGGTGGTGACCGAAGCCATGGCCGGCATCAGCGCACTGGCACAGGATGCGCAAAAGCACCTGGCGAGCACCGCGCGCGACCAGTTGCAGTCCTTCGGCGAAGAGTTCAGGACCGCCGGCGCGGCCCTGCTGGAAACGTTTCAGGCCACCTCCTCGGCCTGGGCCGGGGATACCCGGGCACTGCAGGACGGTATCAAACAGTCCCTGACGGATTCGACCCGCGAGATATCCGACACCACCCGGGCCAGCGCCGCCAGCACACTCGATGAAATCCGCGGCCTGCTGCAATCCACCGAAACCCTGGTGCAGGCCAGGATGGCATCTGAGCAGGCGTGGCTGGACACCCAGGGCGAGCGCCTGGAGCAGCTCACCGCCGCGCTGACAGCAGAACTGGGCAAGCTGGCGAGCCAGGAAGAGCGGGGCCACGCCGCCGCGGTGAATCGCCTGGCTGAACTCGAGTCCTCCGTGGCGGGGCACCTGGTGAAGCTCGGCGAGGGCCTGGAAGCCCCCATGACCCGACTCATCGAGACGGCCTCGGAAACACCGCGGGCCGCCGCCGAGGTGATCGGCTTACTCCGGGCGGAAATAACCAACAACATCGAGCGCGACAACCAGCTGCTGGCAGAGCGGCAGCGTGTCATGGAAGAGCTGAACGCCCTGTCCGGCTCGCTGGAACAGGCGTCCACCGGCCAGCGCGAGGCGGTGGAAAAACTGGTCGACTCCTCGGCCGGTCTGTTGCAGGACATCAGCACCCGCTTCGGGGACCATCTGCACGCCGAGGTCACCAAAATGTCCGAAGCCAGCGCCAACGTTGCCGGCGGCGCCACCGAATTATCCAGCCTGGGCGAGGCCTTCGGCCTCGCGGTCGAGCTGTTCAGTTCCTCCAACGAGACCCTGGTCGAGCACCTGGCCCGGCTCGAGGAATCCATGGAGCGCTCTAACGCGCGCAGCGACGAGCAGATGGCCTACTACGTGGCACAGGCCCGGGAAATCATCGACCAGAGCATGCTGTCCCAGAAAGAAATCATGGAAGACCTGCAACGCCTCAGCCGCAAAGAGAGCGCGCTGGCAGCCGAGGCTCTCTGATGGAAGAGCTGCAACACGACCAGGGCCAGGAAACACCCGTCTGGGCCATCTTCGGCGACCTGATGGCGGGCGTGGTGGGGATATTCGTGCTCATCCTGGTGTGGGTGCTGGGCTACCAGGTCGAACTCGCCCAGACACTGAAGGAAGAAGTCAGCAAACGGCAGGCGGAGGAGCAGCGCCGCATCGCCCTGGAAGAGGCTCTCGCGGATCCGCTGGCGACCGGCCGGGTGACCCTGCGCGATGGCCGGATCGGCATCAGTGGCAGCGTATTGTTCTCCCTGAATTCGGACCAGTTGCAACCCGAGGGCCGGGACCTGCTGCAGACCCTGGTGGGCCCGTTGCGGGTCTACCTGGGGGAGCGCGATCAGTTGCTGATGGTCAGCGGTTTCACCGATGACCTGCCGATCCAGCAGGGCAATAACCGCTTTGCGGACAACTGGGAGCTCTCGGCACAGCGGGCGCTCACCGTGACACGGGCGCTGGTCGAGGAGGGTATGCCGCCGGCGATGGTGTTTGCCGCGGCCTTCGGTGCCCAGCAACCGGTGGCGCCGAATGCGGACGATGAGGGCCGCTCCCGGAACCGGCGGGTGGAAATGGCACCGGTTCCGCGCAGCGCGAATCACTCCTCCGGGCCCGGCTGAGGTGAGCGCCAGCCGCCTGGAACAAGGGCCCGCGGGCCTGCAGCCGGTGCTGGAAGAGCTGGAGGCGCTCGGTGCCGATCGCTTCGATCCAGTGCGCTTTCGCTATATCAGGACCATGGCCCGCCGCAGCGCGGAGCTGGGCGGGACCGTCGCCGACATCGTGGCGAACAAGGCCGTCCTCGCCCTGCAGGATTACCGCAGTGCACTGTCCCGGGCGCGCGCAGACGCCGAGCCCCTCGTGGAGCGGGTCGGCAACACCCGCCCGGAGTTGGAGGAGCGGGCCCGCGCGCTGTTCGCCGCGTTCGAATTCAGGGCCCTGGAGCGGCTGGCGGCAGGGCGGCAGCAGGACCCGGCCAACGGCGCGCTGAGTGCCCTGCTGGATCGCCTCGATGGCAACGACAGGTCTGCCGGGAGCGGCGCCATCGAAGAGCTGTTGCGCCGGCAGGAGGCAGACGCGGTGAGGACAGTGTCCAGTGACCCGACTGACCCGCCTGCGCGCGGCCCGGGCGAACTTCGGGCGGCAGGTTATTTTCGGGACGCCCGCCGGCAGCGGCATGCAGAAACAGTCGTGTCGCGGGAGGTGCTGGGGGCGCCGGAGGATTCCGGGCCGCTGAACCCGCAAAAACTGGCCATTCGTTCGCTGCTTGCCATGGGCAGCTTGTCACCGGCTTACCTGGGCCGCTTTGTCGCCTCGGTCGAAACCCTGCTGTGGCTGGAAAAAGCCGGCGAAACCGGCAAACCCTGAGATCTCGCCCGGCCCGTGACCGGGTCGAGCTATTCCGCACGCTGGATATTCCCGCCGCCAGCCCCGATAATTTGCGCTCCGTAACGATAAGGCACCAGCATGAGCAATTCCGAACAACTGTTTGAACGCGCCAGGCGCCACATACCCGGCGGGGTCAACTCGCCGGTACGCGCCTTCAAGGCCGTGGGCGGGACACCGGTATTCATCGATCGCAGTGAAGGCGCCTGCGTATTCGACTGCGCCGGCAAGCGCTATATCGACTACGTGCTGTCCTGGGGGCCGATGATCATGGGTCACAATCACCCCGAGGTGCGCGAAGCAGTAGTCAGGCAGAGCGAGAAAGGCCTCAGCTTTGGTGCGCCCACGGAACTGGAAATCGAGCTGGCGGACCGCCTCTGCGAAATCATGCCCGGGATGGACATGGTACGCATGGTGAGTTCCGGCACCGAGGCGACCATGAGCGCCATCCGCCTGGCCCGGGGTTACACCGGGCGCGACACCATCGTCAAATTCGAGGGCTGCTACCACGGGCACTCGGATTCCCTGCTGGTGAAGGCCGGCTCCGGCGCACTCACCCTGGGTGTCCCCAGTTCCCCCGGCGTACCGGCCGCCCTGGCCGATCTCACCCTGACCCTCACCTATAACGACCCCGAGGGCGTGCGCGCCGCGTTTGCCGAATACGGTGACCGTATCGCCTGCGTCATCGTCGAGCCGGTGGCGGGCAATATGAACTGCATTCCCCCGGCGCCAGGTTTCCTGGAGACGCTGCGGGAAGTTTGCAGCGCCAGCGGCGCGGTGCTCATCCTGGACGAGGTCATGACGGGCTTCCGCTTCGGCCTGCAGGGCGCCCAGGGGTTCTATGGCATCGAGGCGGACCTCACCACGCTGGGCAAGGTCATCGGTGGCGGCATGCCGGTGGGCGCCTTCGGCGGCAAGCGGGAGATCATGGAGCAGATAGCGCCGCTGGGGCCGGTCTACCAGGCCGGCACCCTGTCCGGTAACCCCATCGCCATGGCCGCGGGCCTCGCCACCCTGGATATCATCTCCCGGCCGGGTTTCTACCAGCCCCTGTTCGAGCGCACCCGGGCACTGTGTGAGGGCCTGGAAGGCGCGGCCCGAAACGCGGGTGTACCCTTCACCACCAACCATGCCGGCACCATGTTCGGCGGGTTTTTCACCACGGATGCAAAGGTCGCCAGTTACGCCCAGGTCATGGCCTGCAACGGCCCGGCTTTCAACCAGTTCTTCCACCGGATGCTGGATCTGGGCGTCTACCTGGCCCCCGCGTCCTACGAAGCGGGCTTCATGTCCAGCGCCCACAGCGACCAGGACATTGCCGATACGGTGGCGGCGGCGGCCACGGCGATGGCCGATCTCTAAGGGAGGAACAGCAGATGGTATTCACGACACAGCGCGGCCCCTTTCCCCAGACGCGGATGCGGCGCCTGCGCGCCAGCGGTTTTTCCCGCGCCCTGGTGCGCGAGTCCGGGTTGACCCCGGCAGACCTCATCTTTCCCGTGTTCGTGCTCGAGGGCAGCGGGCAGCGCGAGGCAATCGCGTCCATGCCCGGCATCGAGCGCCTCAGTATCGACCTGCTGGTACAGCAGGCCCGTGAACTGCACCAGTTGGGTGTACCCGCCATAGCGCTGTTCCCGGTCGTGGATGCCGAACGCAAAAGCCTGCTGGCCGAGGAGGCGTTCAACAGCGACGGCCTGGTACAAAGAGCCGTCAGGGCCCTGAAAGACGCACTTCCCGAACTGGGCGTGATCACCGATGTCGCCCTGGACCCCTTCACCACCCACGGCCAGGACGGGATCATCGACGGCGAGGGCTATGTCCTGAACGATGTCACCACCGAGGTACTGGTAAAGCAGGCCCTGTCCCATGCCCTGGCCGGCGCCGATGTGGTGGCGCCCTCCGACATGATGGATGGGCGGATCGGCGCCATTCGCCGCCAGCTCGAGGAAGACAACTTCCACAACACCCTGATCATGGCCTACTCGGCCAAGTACGCCTCTGCCTACTACGGGCCGTTCCGGGATGCGGTGGGCTCGGCCGGCAATATCAAGGGTGGCAACAAATACAGCTACCAGATGGATCCCGCCAACAGCGACGAGGCCCTGCATGAATGCGCCCTGGACCTGGCCGAAGGCGCCGACATGATCATGGTCAAACCGGGTATGCCCTATCTGGACATCGTGCGCCGGGTGAAGGACGAACTGAAGGCGCCCACGTTCGCCTACCAGGTAAGCGGCGAGTACGCGATGCACATGGCGGCGTTCCAGCAGGGCTGGCTGCAGCAGCAGCCGGTGATGCTGGAATCGCTGATGGCGTTCAAGCGCGCCGGCTGCGACGGCATCCTTACGTACTTCGCCCTCGAGGCCGCCAGGGCACTGCAGTAGGCCGACGATGCGCGCCCTGCAGCTGTCAGTTATCGCCTGGGTCGCCGCCGCCAATATCGCGTGGGCAGAGTGCGACTGCCTGTGGCAGGGCTCGTTTGTCGAGGTACAATCCCGCGCCGACCTCGTGGTCAGCGGCACGGTTGCGGCCGGCAAGGGTAATTCGATCGACCTGGCCGTAGAGCGCCTGCTGCGCGGCAGCACCGATGAGCCCGAGATCCGCATCTGGCTCAAAACGGGTGACTATTGCCGGCCGGAGCCAGAGCTGTTCCCGGTGGGCAGTGAATGGGTGATGGCGCTGGAGCGGATCGACCAGGACGTACCGGGCGGTTTCAGCCCGCATACACCCAATGTCAGCTATGGCCGGCCGGGGGATTACCAGCTGTCCAGTTGCGGCGGCTACTGGCTGCACCGCAGTGGCGACTGGGTGACCGGCAACCTGGTGGCGGCACCGCGCTGGGTCCGCGAACCTAAAATGACGCCGGTGCTGCTCGACCTGGTGGCCGCATTTATCGATGGCGAGGTCACCGCCGGAACACTGGCCGAGGCCAGTCGGGAAGATCCCGCGGCGCGGCAGCTGATGCTGGATACCAAGGCTTTCCTGCGCGAGGGCAGGTGACACCAGCCGGACTCCAGGGTCGAAGGGGCTGCTAGCGCCGTCGCCAGCGGGGGCGCTGGGGATTTTTGCCCTCCACCAGGTCCATCAGCTCATCCAGCATCATCAGGGACAGGCCCCAGATGCACCGATCCTGGTAGAAATAGCAGGGCATGGGTATTTTCACGCCCTTGTACTTCCACTCCATGGTTTCCCGGTTATCGGTATCGAGGAGAAACTCCAGGGGCACCCAGACTACCTCCGCAACCTCCTCGTTCGGGGTGAAGGTGACTTCCCGCTCGAGGCGGAATACGAAGGGCGTCACCGCCATACCGAAGGGACCCTTGCGGGGCCGGGTAATGATGTCCGACAGGCGACCGATACACTGGTCCTGTTCTCCCAGGGTGAGCCCCACCTCTTCCTCGGTCTCGCGGACCGCCACGGCAAACCCATGGGCGTCCACCTTGTCCATCCGCCCCCCCGGAAAGGCCATATGCCCCGACCAGGGGTCCCCCTCCCTTTCTGCCCGCTTAATCATTAGAATATGCAGCTCGCCCTCACGCACCTGCAGGATCATCGCCACCGCCGAACGTTGCATCAGACGGCGCCAGACCTTACGGCCCGGCGTGTGATCGGCAAGGCGGGTTTCGATGAGTTGCAACAGCGGTACAGGCACCGGGGGCTCCAGAGGGTTTTACCGGATTAAGCCAGCGGTGCGCGCGGGATACAAGTCGCAACATCATCCGACAAGGACATCATGACAATCACGCCTTTGCTTGAATTGCACAGGATCAACCTGGTCTATCGGGCGCTGCCCGCCCTGCGCGACGTCGACTGGGCGCCGGCGCCCGGCCAGCAATGGGCCTGCCTGGGGCCCAACGGCGCGGGTAAAACCAGCCTGGCCCGGATCCTCAGCGGCCAGGCCACTCATTTCTCCGGGGAGTTCAGGCGTGCGCAGACGCTGGCCGACAGGGGGGTGGCCTACGTCTGTTTCGAGCAGGCCAAGGCCCTGTGTGACCGGGACCGCAAGCTCGACGATTCCGAATTCCGGGCCGATGCCAGCGACCCGGGCACCAGCGTCCAGTCGGTAATACTCGGCTCGAAGCCGCCGGATGAATCGTTCCGGCAGTGGGTGCAGCGCCTGCGTATCGGCCACATACTGCAGCGGGGATTGCGATTTATCTCCACCGGCGAAATGCGCAAGACCCTGTTGATCAGGGCGATCCTGGAAAAACCGGCCCTGCTCATTCTCGACAGCCCGCTGGACGGCCTGGACCGGGCGAGCCAGCAGGACATGTGCCGGATCATCGATGAACTGTTGCACTCGGACATGACCGTGCTGATGCTGTGCCGGCAACTGGAGGATATTCCACCGGGAATCTCCCATGTAGTGGTGCTGAATGACGGGGAGATTCTGGCCAGCGGAGACCGGGCCGAGGTCCTCTCCAAGGACAGCGTGCAACAGCTGATGAACCCGCCCATGGCCGCACTGGGCGAACTTCCCCCGCGCGCGCCCAGGCCCTACGAATTGCCGGCGGCCGCCCCTCTGGTGGAACTGCGGAATGTCAGCGTGAGCTACGGTGAACTGTCGGTGCTGCGCAACGTCAACTGGGTGCTTGACCGGCAGACGCACTGCTGTGTATCCGGCCCCAACGGCTGTGGCAAGACCACCCTGTTGAGCCTGATTACCGGCGACAACCACAAGGCATACGGCCAGGACATCACCCTGTTCGGCATTCGTCGGGGCAGCGGCGAAAGTGTGTGGGACATCAAGCAGAAGTACGGCCAGCTCGACACCCAGCTGCACCTGAACTACGTCCGGGGTATGCGCGTGGTGGAAGTGGTGGTGTCCGGCTTTTTTGACACTATCGGCCTGTATGATGACTGGGGCGACCAGCAGCGCGACATCGCCAATCAGTGGCTGGCCGCCCTGGGCCTGGCCGCTCACGGCAGGGACAGTTTCGATGCGCTGTCCTTTGGTCTGCAACGCATGGTACTGCTGGCCCGGGCGATGGTTAAATCGCCGATCATATTACTGCTGGATGAACCGACACTGGGTCTGGACGGACACCATCGCAAACTGATGCTGCGGGCCATAGACCATATCGCCGCCAACAGCGACACGCGGATTATTTTCGTCAGCCACTCAGCGGGAGACGTCCCGGCCTGTATCAATCAGCATCTTTTGTTTGAACCTGTCGACGATGGCTTCGAGGTTCTGTGCCGGGAGCAACCCCTATGACTGTATTTGCCAGAACGGCTGCCTTCGGCATAGGCATGTGCCTGCTGGGTGGGGCGATGAGCTACCTGTATTTTAACAACGGGGCCACGGTACAGCGCGAGGCGGCCCCCGTTGTCACCGGCGGGAGATATAACGGCCCCCCTTGCCTGGACAAGAAGCAGGGCACCGGCCAGCCGGAGCCCTATTGCGGCGACCTGCCTTCGCTGGCGGCGGTGAATGTGCGTGAAGCAAAACTGGAGGAGGTGGTGGACGGTTTCCGCTTTCCCTGGGCATTCGAGTTCATCAACGACAGGGAGCTGCTGCTGACGGAGTTTTTCGGACAGCTCAAGCGGGTAAATATCGAAACAGGCAGGTCGGTGGACATCACCGGGCTGCCGGAGATCGCAACCGGCAAGGCGCAGGCCGGGCTGCTGGACGTCGCCCTTCATCCGCAATTTGCCGAGAACGGGCTCATCTATTTCAGCCACGCAATCGGGGATGATGAGACCGGCTACGCCCTGGCGGTGACCATGGCCGAGCTTCGCGACGACCAGTTGGAACAGGTCAAACGCATCTTTGTCGCCCTGCCCTACGGCACTTCCGGTTCGAATTTTGGTGGCGCGCTGATGTTCGATGAGGAGGGTTACCTGTTCATCGCTACCGGCGACCGCTCCATCAGGAGCAACTCCCAGCACCCCGGGCTGCTGACCGGCAAGGTGATACGCCTGAATGCAGACGGTACGGTGCCTGCCGATAACCCGTTTGTCGGGAAGACCGATGCCGTCGACCCCGCCATCTATGCCCTGGGCGTGAGAAATCCACAGGGGCTGGTACTGGATAAATCGACCGGCACCATCTATGAAACCGAGCACGGCCCGATGGGCGGCGACGAGGTCAATGTCATCACGGCGGGTAAAAACTACGGCTGGCCCATCATCACCTACGGCGCCAATTACACGTACAAATCCATCGGCGAAGGTACGAAAAAGGAGGGTTTCGAGCAGCCACTCTACTACTACCTTCCCTCCATCGCTGTCTCTCCCATCGAGATTTACCATGGCGACATGTTCCCGGAATGGGAGGGCGATTTACTGGTCGGGGCGCTGAAGGGCGCCGCCATAAGCAAGCTGGACCTGGTGGATGGCCGCATCGAGTCCGAATACAAAATTCTCGATGAACTCAATGCGCGAATCCGGGACATCAAAGTGGCATCCGACTCGTCCATCTGGATATTGCTGGAGACCGGTTCAATCTATCGCCTGTCACGGGAATCGAGCCCGATAGAGGCGGCGCGGGAAGTCGGCAAGCGCGACGGTGAGTATATTTACCTCACCGTGTGCAGCAGTTGCCACAGCCAGAACGCACCCGGGGTGCCCCAGATATCGAACCCTGCAGACTGGACCGCTCGCCTGCAGAAAGAGCGCAAGGAGCTTTACAGGAATTCGATCAATGGCTTCAATGCCATGCCTGAAAAAGGACTGTGCGAGGACTGTACCGACAAGGAGGTGACACGGGCTGTGAATTTCATGCTCAGCCGGGTAAAGAAATAGCTATCGCATCGAGCCAATACTCTGCTAAAACGTCATCCCCCGGGTCCCGCCGACCTGTCTTCCCTGCTGCCAGAGGCACACGTGAACAAGCGACTTATTTTCGCGTTGACAATGGTCGCCGCGCTGGGCGCAGTCGGAGCGGGGCTGTCCAGGGAAGGTGGCCAGGCAGTTTCCAGTGAGGCGGTCGCCACTCCGCCAGTCGCGCATGGGGTGGCACCCAATTTCGTGATCTTGATCGCCGATGACCTGGGCTGGAATGACCTGGGCGCCTATGGCAATCGCCAGGTACACACACCCAACATCGACAGGCTGGCCGCCAGCGGGCTGCGCTTCGACAATGCCTTTCTCACCACCAGTTCCTGCAGCGCCAGCCGCGCCAGCATCCTCACCGGAAAATACCCGCACAGTAACGGGCTGGTCCACCTGCACCAGCCCCTGTCCCGGAAGGAAACGACACTGGGCTTGTTGCTGCGCGAGGGCGGCTACCATACCGAGGCGGTAGGCAAATGGGGTCTCGGCGGCGAGGTGAAGGGCCAGTTCTCCAGTAACATCGAAGAGAAGACGGGCAGCAGCACGGAACGCTGGATCGAGCGCCTGCAACAGCGGCCCAAAGACAAACCGTTCTTTTTCTGGCTGGCATCGCGCGACCCGCATCCACCACACCGGCCAGACAAGGACTCCGTGGCCTACCGGTATAACCCGGACAAGCTGGAAATACCGGCCGGGCTGGTGAACGGCCCCGGCACCCGCCGGGAGTTCGCGCAGTACTACCGGGAAATCACCCGCTTTGACCGGGATGTCGGCCTGGTGGTAGCGGAACTCGAAGCCCAGGGCGTATTGGATAACACCCTGTTGATCGTGATGTCCGACAACGGCAGGCCCTTCCCCGGGGCGAAGGAGAATCTCTACGATGACGGCATCAAGACGCCATTCATCCTCTACTGGCCGCAGGCAATCAGGCAGCCGGGTACCCGGGGACAGCTGATCAGCATGGTCGACCTCGCGCCCACCCTGCTGGATTTGGCGGGCCTGCCGATTCCCGCTGAAATGCAGGGCTATTCCTTTGCCGGCCTGCTCGCCAGACCGGACGGCAAGATCCGTGACTATATTTACGCGGAGCGCAACTGGCACGGCCTCAATTACCACGAGCGGGCCATCAGGTCGCTGGATTATCTCTACAAGGAAAACCAGTTCCCGCTGCACGGCCTGTGCAACCCGAGTCCCTACGCGGGAACAGCCGCCTACAAGGAACTTCTGCAGGCCTACCAGAGCGGACAACTGGACGCAGCCAGGGCAGAGTGCTTTGCGCCGATCAGGGCAAAAGTCGAATTACTGGATGTAGACGGCAACGGCAATGCCGGCCCGGGTAACCAGGCCGGCGATCCCGGCCATGCCAGCACCCTGGACACCATGGCCGCGGCGCTGCGGCAATGGCGGCGGGAAACCGGTGATTTCGACTATATTCCCTATGTCCCTCCACCCGGGAAGCATTGTATAGAACTGCCCTGTACCCAACGAAGTGCCGGGCCCGGGTCCGGCCCCATCACGCCGCAGTCGCCGGGCGATCCTCCGGTCGGCGGATCCTGAAAAACACCGCATACAGTGTCGGCACCACGATCAGTGTCAATAGCGACGCAAAGCCCAGTCCGGCCATGATGGTCACCGACATGTTCACAAAGAACACGTCGGACAGCAGGGGAATCAGGCCGAGAATCGTGGTTGCAGCCGCCAGCACCACCGGGCGCATGCGGCTGACACAGGAATCGAGCAGGGCCTCGTAGGGGTCCTTGCCGCTGTCGATCTGCTGGTCTATCTCCTCGATCAGTACGATCGCGTTCTTGATCAGCAGGCCGATGAGCGACAGCGCACCCAGCAGCGACATGAAGTCGAATGCGCCGCCGGTGGAAAGCAGGCCCACGGTAATGCCGACGATCGCCAGCGGTACGGTCAGCCAGATGATAGCGGGCTGGCGCAGCTTGCCGAACAGGAAAATACTGGTGAGTATCATCAGCAGGAAACCCACCGGCAGTGAAGCTCCCAGGCCCGCCTGGGCATTCTGCGAATCCTCGTACTCGCCGCCCCACTCCAGCTGGTATCCCGGGGGCAGCTCGATAGCCTCGATCTGGGGCCAAAGGCTTTGCAGTAGTGGCCCGGCCATTCCGTCCACCGGATTGCACGAGGCAATGATGGTCTGGATACGGTTGCGCCCCCGGATCACGGAATTCTCCCAGCGGGTCTCGTAGTCCGACACGACCTGGGATACCGGCACCGTGCGGCGCAGCACCGGGCTCCAGACCTGGGTGTCCCGCACATCGTCGATGTCGTCGCGCTCCTCCTCCGGGGCCCGCAGGCGGATAGGCAGCAGGCGGTTGCCATCGCGATAACGCCCCACATCGTAGCCATCGAAGGAAACCTTGAGGGCATCCCCGAGTTTCTGGCGGTCAACCCCCAACTGGCGGGCGACCTGCTCGTTGAAAACCGGCGTTGATACTTTCACCGGCGAACGCCAGTCATTGCGGACATCGATAGAATTGGGGTCAGCCCGCATGATGGCCTCCGCCTGCTCCGCCAACTGGCGCAGCACTTCCTCGTCCGGCCCGGAAAACCGCGCCTCGATCTTGGCATCGCGGCCGGGGCCGATACGCATCGGCTTGATGATGGGGTCGATCCAGGGCAATTCCTTATGCATATACTCCCGGATAGCGGCCATCACTGCCGGTATCTGTTCGCGATTCTCGGTACGAACGATGATCTGGGCGTATACCCGGGTTGGCTCCTTGGAGTCGTACACCAGGGTAAAGCGCTGGTGGGGGCCGCCGATCACTGACGAGGTTTGCACCACGCCCGGTTGCTGGCGAATGAATTCACTGACCCGCAGGGTGTCGTCGCGGGTGGTGCGGATATCGGTGCCCTCCGGCTCCCACACATCGACAAAGAAGATCGGCGTGCTTGAGTCAGGGAAGAAGCCGCTTCTTGATGCTGGCCAAAACCGATAACCGCCAGGACGAACATGCCAACCACCGCGAGCAGGGTGATCCAGCGGTGGTTGATCGCCGTCGCCACAATGCCGCGGTAGCCCTGGAAAAGCTTGCCGGCGTAGGGGTCACTGTCCTGGCCAGCACCGCCAGTGCCGGGTTTCAACAGCAGCGCGCACAGCAGCGGAGTGGTGCTGATTGCGGTAATCCAGCTCAGGGAAAGCGAAATCAGAATCACGTAAAAAAGGGAGCTGGCGAATTCGCCGGTATTGTCCGGAGACAGGCCAATAGCCGAAAACGCGAGAATACCAATCACCGTGCCGCCCAACAGGGCCCAGATCGTCTGACCGACGGACTCCCGGGCGGCCTCCATGGCATTCATGCCCGACTCCATGCGCACCTGCATACCCTCGGCCACCACGATGGCATTATCGACCAGCATACCGAGCGCGATAACCAGTGCGCCCAGCGAAATCCGCTGCAACTCGATGTCGAAGATGTTCATCATGAACAGCGTGCCGGCCACGGTGATCAACAGGACCGCGCCAATCACGATGCCGGTCCGCAGACCCATAAACGCCAGCAGCACTACGAGCACGATGGCCACCGCCTGGGCCGACACTGACCAGAAACCCGCCCACCGACGTTTCCACCTTCAGCGGGCTGGTCGTAAACCGTTTCCAGTTCCATACCGATCGGAATCATCGGCAGCAGCGATTCGAGCATTTTGTCGACGCTCCTGCCGACTTCCACCACGTTCTGACCCGCCGCCATGGAAATGCCGATGCTCAGTCCGGGCTTGCCATTCACATAGTAGATTTTACCGGGTACCTCCTCATAGGCCCGGGTGATGGTGGCGAAGTCCTTGAGGCGAATCAGTTTGCGGTCACTGGAGCTGATCAACACGTCGCCTATTTCCTGCGCCGACTGGAAATCACCGGTGGGGTTGAAGCGAATATAGTCATCACCAACCTGTACGTTGCCGGCGTCCACGACCACATTCTGCGAGCCCAGCACGGTCGCCGATCTGGCTGCAGATCCAGACCCATTTCGGCCACCGGCTGCGGGAGATGTCCAGGTAAACCACCTCACGCTGCTCGCCGTCGATTACCACCTTGCGCACACCGTTGACCAACACCAACTGCTTCTTGATGGCGTCCGCGGTGTCGTAGAGATCTCGCCAGCTATAGCCATCGCCGGTCAGCATCAGGTAGATACCGTACACGTCGCCAAAGTCATCCAGGACGATGGGCGCCTGGGCACCCGGGGGCAGCGAGGGTTTGACGTCGGCGATTTTGCGCCGCAACTCGTCGAAGATATTGGGCAAGTCATCGGATTTATACTCATCCTTGAAATCGATGAGAATGTCCGAAAGGCCGGGGCGAGACACCGACATCTTGATCCTCTTTACCTGGGGCATTTTCTGGATCGCGTCTTCCAGGTGGTAGGTCAGTTCCTCTTGCACTTCCCGCGCGGTCGCACCAGGATAGCGGGTGAGGATCTTGGCGGACTTGATGGTAAATGCCGGGTCTTCCAGCTTGCCCATCCGCTCAAAAGCGATCAAGCCTCCCCCGATCATGATTACCACCAGCAACCAGGAGATAACCCGGTTGTTTACCGAATATTCACCAATATTCATCGCCACTACACCCCGGTGTTATTTATGTAGCTCAGGTCGGATCGCCAGCGCGCGGTTGGGCCTGTTCAGTTTCGGCCATACGTGTCACCTGCATTCCCTCCGCCAGGTAGGGCGCACCCACAGCGACGATTTCCTCGCCCCCTTCCAGCCCATCGGTAATCTCGATCATGCTGCCGGACATACGGCCGAGGGACACTTCGCGGGAGGATACGGTCATGCTGGCCGGGTCGAGCAACCATACCCGGGGCTCGAGCCCGGAGTCTGCCTGCACTGCCCGGGCCGGGACCCACTTCACGCTCTCCTGGCTGACGAGTTCGCTCAGGTCCAGCAAGACGGTGGCCGTCATACCCGGCAACACGGTGAAGTTAGTGGGGGCGGCCATCGTGAAAGTGGCCCGGAAGGTCTGGGTCTGGGTATCTGCCTTGGTGGCGACCTCCTTGGGAGCAAGCTCGAAGGTCTGGTCTCCGCGGCCCTCGAACCGGGCGGTGGCGCGCACTGAGGGCTGGGTGTGGCCGCCGCCGCCAACGCCGCTCCTGCTCACGCCACCGCGGACGCTGCGTACCACCGACTCCGGCAGGTTAATGACGATATCCAGCTGGTCAATATTCTGCAGCCACATCACGGTCTGCTTGGCCAGCACCTCCTCGAAGTTCTCCACGTCGCGCTGGGCTATGCGGCCGCGAAAGGGGGCTGTCATTACCGTGTACTCCAGGTCCTTCCTGGCCTGGGACAGGGCTGCCGTGGCGCTGCGATACTCGGCTTCCATCCGATCAAAATCGAGGCGCGAGATATTGCCGTCGGCCACCAGCTCCTGCGCCCGCTTGTAATTGCGATCGCTATTGTCGAACCTGGCCTGGCGGTCTTCCAGCACCAGTTTGAAATCGGCGGGATCCAGCCGGGCCAGCACCTGGCCTTCCTCGACCAGGTCGCCCTCCTTGACCAGTAGTTCCTCCAGCTTGCCGGAGACCCGGAACGCAAGCTCGGCCCGCTGGGAGGCATCCACCTTGCCGGGAAAGCTGCGCACCGCATCCACCTCCCCGCCCTCGACCACGAACACCTTTACCGGGCGACTGGTCGGCTCCGGCGCGGTCTGCTCGCCATCGCCACATGCTACGAGGCCCGCCAGCGCGATGCCGCTAATAATCAGTCCTGGCAACAGTCTCGCCATCTGCCCTTTCTCCTCGAATATCGGATTTTGGATATTAACAGTTTTTGCAGTGTTTTACCGGGTAAAAGCCCGCAGTGCGTCACACTGGGCCCTGCTGCCACAGAAAAGCATCCCCCGCTCTGCAGTGGCCCTGGCCTGGGCGAGATCACCCCGGGCGCGATGAGTCCTGGCCAGTTGCAGGTATATCTCAGCGCTTTCGGGATCTATCCGCTGGGCTCGCTCCAGCAAAGCCAGAGCCTGCTCATAATCGCCGCGGGCAGTGGCCTGTTCGGCCTTGTTCACCAGCGGTAACCAGGCACCGGAGACCGACGGCTGGGGTGGCCGCGCGGGCGGTGGCGGTGGCGCGACGGGTGCCGGCGGGGACACGGTCGGCGGCGGGGTCACCACTGGCGCCGGGGGGGTGTCGCGGGTGTCCACGCCGGCGCAGCCGGCCATAACCAGGGCCAGCGCCACGGCCGCTACCCTTGCAAACACGCGTTCATGCATCATCTCTTAATCAACTCCCAAACAAGGACTGGAACCAGTCTTTCACGCCGCCTTCCCGGGGAGCGCAGTTGGTACTCTGGCGCGGCTGCGAACCGTCGATGAACGGCACCAGCCGGGCGCGCTCACAACCCTTGCCCGTCAGGTAACCGTTGCGCTCATCGATCCAGAAAGTCTGCATGCCGTCCGGCATGCGGTAGCCCAGCGGCCGCTCGCTGGCCGCGGCCATAAAATGCGCCCAGATCCTGAGCGCGCCACTGCCGCCTGTGAGGCCGGTACTGCCGTTATCGTCGCGGCCTATCCAGGTCACCGTCAGCAGATCGCCGGAAAAGCCGGCGAACCAGGAGTCCCGGCCGTCGTTGGTGGTGCCGGTTTTGCCCGCGACATCAAAATTTGCCGGCAGGTAACGATATGCACCGCTGCCGGTGCCCTCGCGCACCACCGAGCGCAGGGCGTAGGTCAACAGGTTCGTGGCCTGCAAACTCACCGTGCGTTCATATTCAAGCGGGTAGCGCTTGAGGGGACTGCCGTGCGCATCGACGACCTCCCGGATACTGCGCAGCGGCATGCGGAAGCCGCCGGCAGCGATAGTCTGGTACATGGCCGCCATATCCATCGGCGAGTATTCACCCGCGCCCAACGTGAGGGCGGGCACATCGGGAATACTGCCCTCGATGCCGAGGCGCTGCAGCATGTCGACCACCAGGCCAAGTCCCATGTCCATGCCCAGGCGCGCGGTGGCCAGGTTGTAGGAATTGGCCAGGGCCTGGTACAGCAACACGTTGCCGTGTTCCTTGCGGTCAAAATTACGGGGTTCCCATACCCGTCCCCCGGGTCCGGCCACTTTCACGGCGCTGTCCGAAATGACAGTGGCCAGTGAATAGCGCCGGGGCTGCTCCAGCGCCGCCAGGTAAACCGCCGGCTTCAGCAGCGAGCCCGCCGGCCTGCGGGCATCGAGCGCCCGGTTGAAACCGGCGTAGCGAATATTGCGCCCCCCCACCAGCGCCGCCACCTCGCCGGAGTCGAAGCGGGTCACCACCGAGGCACTCTCCAGCTCACCGCCCTTGTTGAGCTGGTCCAGCACACTGGTCGTACTGGTCTCGATCTGGCGCTGCAGCAGCGGGTCGAAGGGAGTGAAGATACTCAAGCCCAGGGTGGTCAGGTCCTCGTCCCGGTACTCCTGCCGCAGCTGCCGCCGCACCAGGTCGAGGTAGGCCGGGAAGGAGTTGCGGATACGCGCCTTGCTGTTCAGGTCCAGGGGCCGGGCCTGGGCCGCCTTCGCCTGCTCCGGCGTTATAACTCCCTGCTGGGCCATCTCCGCCAGCACCACGTTGCGCCGCTCCAGCGCCCGCTTGGGATTGCGCGTCGGGTTGTACAGTGACGGGCCCTTGATCATGCCGATCAACAGGGCCTGCTGGTGCACGCCCAGCTGGTTCAATGGCGCATCGAAGTAATGGCGTGACGCCAGGGCGAATCCGTGAATCGACCTGGGTCCCTCCTGGCCGAGGTAGACCTCGTTGATATAACTTTCCAGGATCTGGTCCTTGTCGTAGTGCAGGTCCAGCAGCAGGGCCATCATGACCTCGGTCAGCTTGCGCACGATCGTGCGCTCGGGTGTGAGGTAGTAGTTTTTCACCAGCTGCTGGGTGATGGTGCTGCCACCGGCCACCACCTGGCCCGAGCGCATATTTCTCCAGGCCGCCCGGGCTATGCCCACAAAGGAAATGCCCGAGTGCTCATAAAAGCGGTGATCCTCCACCGCCAGCAGGCCATCCCGCAGGGTTGGGGGCACATCATTCAGCCTGACCAGCACCCGGTCCTCCCCGTGCAAAGGGTAAATTCCGCCAATCTGTACCGGGTCGAGGCGCATCAGGTCGATATCCCGCCCCCCCACGGTAAGCTCCTGCACCCGCTGTCCCCCGAGTTCCACCAGTAGCCGCCGGGCGGGTTCCTTTTCACCGGGGAACTCAAAACCACGGGTGTAGATCTCGAAACGCCCCCGGTTGCGCGCCACCTGCCCCGGGCCGGTCGTTTTCGTTACCTTGCGATAGCCCAGCACCTCCAGTTCGTAGGCCAGATCCTCCGGCCCCAGCCTGGCTCCCACGAAGAGCTCCAGGGGCCTGGCGTACACCTTGGCGGGCAGCTCCCACATCTTGTCGATGAAGGTAGAGGTGATTTTCGCGTCCAGGTAGACGAGCAGCAGCCCGCCGGCGACGAGGGCGGCGAGAAACAGTTTGAGGAAGAAATGGCGGGTGCGAATCATGGGGTGCGAGTTTACACCAGCATCCAGCGGAAAAGGGTGGCATTTTTGACCCAAAACCCGGCTCGCCAGCGGGCACCCGGTGACGGAGCGGGGCGGCGTCAGCTACCAGGACTGACTACGGACCCTTTCTCCATTATTATTGATCGCAGCCGCCCTGACCGGCGCCCGCTGTCCGGAGGTAGTTTGCATGAGAATAATCTTGATGTTGTTGCTGTCGTTGCTACCGGCGGCGCAAAGCCCGGCGCAAACCACGTGCTTCACGGACCCCCACGGCACGACCCTGTGCAGCAGCCCCGAGGGCGTCATCCAGGGAAACACCAGCAGCATCGGCACCAGCATCTATCGGGACGATAGCGGCAACCGGCTGGAATATGACAGTGATGCGACCGGCAAGTCGTCTTTACAGCTGCCCTCGGGAAAATCCATCGAGTGGTCGCATCCGGTACCCCTTGAGCGAAACACGCCGCAGACGAATGACTTTCGTATTCCGCCAAGCGGCGTCAATCCTGCCACTCCAGGGGCCGGACCATTTGCTCCGCCCAGGGAGTTACCTGGAGCGCACTGACCAACGGGACAGCCCAGCCGACCTTACCGACACATCAATTACCAGGGCCAACCATGATGCCCGCACTATCGCCCCATTCACTGGGAGCCAACAGCACGACCTGTGGGTAGTGACAATCATTGGCAAGCTGGTATTGGCCAGCGTCGCCATGCAACAAAAGGACGACAGTAAAGCAGACGACGCGACTCGAGGACGAGGTCGACGTCTGCGGGTTATGATTTGCCCCCGATCTTCTCCTCGTTCTCCAGGCCTTTCGAGGTGATATCGTGGTAAAGGTCGGTCGCCTTGGCGTAAACCAGCTGAATTTCCGGGTGACGATGAACGAGTGGCTGTATGGAGCGGTTGTCGTCAAGCACTCTTTCCAGCATCTCCATGTCGTAGTCCGTCAACAATTCGCCGCTGTCCAACCTCTCCTTCATTTCCAGCATGCGGGGGATGCGAGACTCATTGAGGCGCTCGAGTACCGCTTCGATCACGCCGATATCATCAGTTTCTTTTGTCATTCTCTCACTCCGTTTACGCTATTGGAAAACCGGTGGCTATTGGATCGGCACACTCAACATCTGCAGGGTAACCTGCTGTCCCTCGCTATTGTGCATTTCCCTGAACACAATCAGTGGCGCTGACTGCGTCGGCTTGTCATGCACTACGTACAGCTTGTCCAGGCAAACCGGCTTGTCTTCCAGCCACAGGTGACTCTCTGCCTTTGAGAGCACCTCGACTATGGTGGCAAGATTGTCACCCAGCACATCCCCGGAGGTACCGATCTGCGCCAGCTTCTTCTCGATTTCCTCCAGGCTTTCCTGCAGCTTCGACTTGTCACTCGCACCGGTGTGGTGGGAGAAACTACCGCCGCGCTGGATGATATTCAATTTGCTGTGCAACAGGGCTTTGCGGCCAGTCAGGGAGTCCCGCTCTTCCTTGCGCTCCGTCAGGTGCATCAGCGCCACTGAAAGCAACTGGTCGAAGGCGCGGCGTTTCAGCATGAACCGGGTCTCCGCTTCATCGGCGGCAACAGCAACCAGCAGGTGCTGATCGAAGCTGAGGGTCGTGCGCGGAACATCCTTGAGGGTCTGGCCATTGACCTCGCCGTAGCCGAAACTGTGCTTCTCCTTCCGATTCGCCACCAGCAGCGCACTGACCGGGCCTGGAGCCAGTGGATTGCCCGCGCGAAATTCTTTCATCGCCGGATCCCTGCCGATGATCTGATCCATGCGTTCTGAGGAATAGAACAGGGCAGCCAGCGCGGGATCGGCGGCAAGGCTAGCGCGGTTCGCCAACACCGGCGCCGGCAAACTGTCAATCATGTCGATAATGTAGCCGGCGGCGTGTATTACCGGGTTTTTCAGCGTCTTTGCATAACCCGATACAATCCTCAGGCGCGGGTCGGTCCCATCTATCGCGCGCTCGGTTACTTTTTTGAGTAGCGACGGTGGCAGTTTCGACGTGTGTTCGTCGGCGCGGCCAAAAATATTGGCAAATAAATCCAGCATCAGCTTATTCGGGTACCCGTCGGTGGAGCAATCGATCCAAGGCGTAAGCTCAAGCTCAGAAAGGCTCCGGAATATACCTGAACGGATAGTCCATGGCCTTGTATTTGCCAATCTCGCGCTTGCCCAACTTGACCTTCTCCTGCGGCAGATCCTTATAGGGAACATGTTGCAGCAGGTGACTGATCAGGTTCAGGCGCAATTTTTTCTTGTCCTCGGCTCTTGCGACATACCAGGGCGCCCAGGAGGTGTCGGTCGCCTTGAACATTTCATCCCTCGCCCTGCTGTAATCGTCCCAGCGGTCGTAGGACTTGAGGTCCATGGGGGAAAGCTTCCAGGTTTTACGGCCATCTTCCTCTCGGCTTTCCAGACGCCGCTGCTGTTCCTGGGGGCTGACCTCCAGCCAGTATTTCAACAAAATGATATTGGAATCGACCATGGCGCGCTCGACGAGCGGCACTGCATCGAGAAAGCTATCGGCCTGTTCGTCTGTGCAGAAACCCATGACCCGCTCGACACCGGCCCGGTTATACCAGCTGCGATCGAAGATGGCGACCTCGCCCGCGGCGGGGAAGTGCTTCACGTAACGCTGCAGGTACATCTGGCTTTTTTCGCGGTCCGTAGGCGCAGGCAGGGCGACAACACGGAACACCCGGGGACTCACCCGCTCGGTGATCGCCTTGATGGTACCGCCCTTGCCGGCGCCATCGCGCCCTTCAAAAACTATGCACACCTTCAGGCCCTTGTGCAGTACCCATTGCTGCAGCTTTACCAGTTCGACATGCAGGCGCGCCAGTTCCTTCTCGTACTTCTTGCGTCCGAGCCTGGCGGGCTTGTCGACCTCGCCTTTCTCATGGTCGCGCTTTTTGTCCCGCTTACTCTCCTTATTTGACATTATTTTCTCCGACGGTAATTAGCCAGCGTCTATCCGGAAACAGCCCATTTCAGCACAGGGCGGGACTTATTCCGCCCTGCAATTTTGGCGCAGGGTCTCAAATGCCGTTTGCGAGTGCGCACCTGGCATATGTCTTTCATCAACATTATAGCCGCGGATTACACCATGGCTGGCATCGAGCCCCACGGCGGCAATGCCGCCCGCCCGGGAGCAGGTCCCCGCAGGCGGTGGCGGGAGATGCTAACGACTTCGCTTTGGAAATTGCGGGTTACAGACGCCCGCAATCCTTCAGCTCAGCCAGGATCAGCTTCTGCACCGCGGTCTCCTTGATGTCATGGGGCTGGTCAAGCCCCATTCGCTGCAGGTAAGGCACGGCAGCCGCGGGCACCGAGCCGGCGGCCCCGACCGCCCCGGCCAGGGTTTTGAACAGGGCTTTCCTCGAGCCCATTTTGACCTTGAGGTTCTGCAACACGTCCGCGAGCACGAGTTCTTCATGGGTGAAGTCACTGCCGAAGGGAAACTTCGGAAACAGGCCTTCCGGCCGCAGGCGCCCGGCAATCCGCTCCAGCCGCTCCGGCGTGTTGTTGCGAAACTGCGCGGGTATTTCGTAGTCGGCGGCGATCTTGCCAGCGGCTTTGGCCTGCTGCAGCAGCTGCTCCTGAAAACGCGAGTCGGCGATATTGAGCAGGCGGGCGATAACGTCTTTTTCCCGCTGGCCGCGCAGCATGGCAATGCCATACTCCGTGATCACCATGTCGCGAAGATGGGCCGGTATGGTGGTATGGCCGTAGTTCCAGACGATATTGGATGACACATTGTCACCCTTGGTGCGGGTGCTGCGGCACATGAGTATGGAGCGCGCGCCCTCCAGCGCGTGGGCCATGGCGACAAAATTGTACTGCCCCCCGACCCCGCTGATCTTGCGCCCGTTATCCAGGCCGTCGGAACAGGCCGCGCCCAGCAGTGACACCATGATAGTCGTATTGATGAAGCGCGCCTTCTGCCGCTGCAGTCGGGCGATTTCCTCGCAGCCATAGAGCTGGTTCACGTAGGCAATGTCGGTCATGCAGATTTTTTTCGCCTCTGCCTCCGGCATGTTTCGCAGCTGCTGGTACATGGCCTGCGGGCCGAGGAAAAACCCGGCGTGCAGCACTATTCCGCCCTTAAGTTCAGTGCCGAGGCAGTGCCTGCCGATCTGCTCCAGGGCGTCAGAATTCCCCAGGTCGGCGGCGATTTCGGTGCCGTCGGCACAACGCAGCATCTCGCCGTCCAGGACAACAGCGTCCTTGAATATCCCGAACTTCCGCAGGAACTCCAGGTCAGTCGGGGTGAGTCGGGCAGAGACAAGCCCCTCCTCCACCAGCACGGCCAGGGTCTCGGGCGTTACCTCGGGACCAATCCGACCGGCGTTAACCAGTCGCTGCAGGCCGGGGTCATCATAGACTTCACGCTTGAGTATCCCGTGGTTATACAGGTGGCGGAAACCATCCGCGAACATCTCGGTAGACCCGTACAAGCCCTGTTCAAATGGCTCGGTCCCTCCCACTTCGCTGATGATCCCACCGAATTTATCCAGAATACCCAGCTCGGCGAGGGCCTCCTGGTACCGATCGTTGTGCTCCTGGCGCAGGATACAGCCATAGGTGATGGCATCGCCCAGGGACCCGATGCCGATCTGCAGGGTACCCCCATCCGGAAGCAGGGTGCTGGCGTTCAGGCCAATCATGTAGTCCGTGGTGTCTACCGGAGGAGACGGCGGCCCCAGCAGGGTGTGGTTGTACTTCGGGTCGTCCAGGATGAAGTCATAGGTATCCGCCGGGACAATCGCGTCGTTGTACATGAACGGCAGCTCGTCATTGATCTGGCCGATAACCGCCACCTGCTTGCCCTGCTCCCTCAATTCCCTGAGGCGCGGGAGGATATCCAGGGCATAGGCATCGCCACTCATGCTGTAGGCGGGCTGACCGTCGATCTCCTGCCGTGCGATCATCTGGCTGAAGACATTACAGCCCTGTTCGATCATATCCCGCAGCCAGTGGGTGAAATTACTGTAGACATAGTTTTGCTGGGCGTGGTGGTTGCCCATGTAAACGCCTGCCTGAAGGAATACTTCGACGATTTCGATATTCTTCGGCAGTTGCCCCTTGAGGTAGGGATGCACGTACTCCAGTTCGGGCAGGTCGCCAAACACGCGGTCCACGAAGGGGTCGAGAAACCGTTTCTCGAGATCACTGCTGCCCCTGGGGCGACAGAAAGACGCCCCGGTAATAATCGTCAGGTGTATCTCCGGATCCGCTGCCGCGCGCCGGTATAACTCATTGAAAATGTGCACGGGCCTGCCGAATCCCCCGGCAATGACCACCTTGTTGCCCACTTTGTCCAGCAGTGCCTGAACACATTGCTCGAGGTCGGTGTAGTACGCGGGTTTTGAGCTGGTCACTATATTGTGTCTCCAAATTCTGGCCGGCGGGGCATCCCGGACACCCGGCCTGTTGGCTGGATTGCGGCTGGTGTGATGCGCATCAGGTATAGCATCCCGCCGCCGAACTTTCCATATTCATGGCCGCTGCAAGGTTCATTTAGCCTGACTGCTGGTCAATTGGCCGAGCCTCATCTACGATACCCAAACAGAAAGTGTCTGGATAGTGACGCAGCCCTGGGGCAGCATCACGCTATGTCGAGGAAATTGCAGCCATGTCAGAAAAGAACATGCAAGTCGTTCGCCGCCTGCTGGAAGAGGTCTGGACAAAGGGCAACCTGTCGCTGTTGCCGGATTTGGTGGCGGAGAAGGCGGAATCGCACCCGATGCCCAATTTCGGCGCCCTTCACGGCCCGGAGGAGTACAGGAATTTCATCGCCGTCTACAAGGGCACCTTCCACGATATGGCCTTCACTATCGAGGACCAGTTCGACTCGGGCGACAAGGTGGCCACGCGCTGGACCTCACGGGTGACGGATGTGGCAGGCGACGCCGTATCGGACGAGCAAACCGGCGAACAACTGACCATAGACGGTACCACCATCACCCACCACGACTCCAGCGGCAAGATCACAGGCGAGTGGGCCACCTGGGACACCGGCAGCCTGCTGCAGTCGGCAGCAGCGCCGCAGATCTTCGAACAGCTGTCGATCAAGATCTGATTGAGACCTTTCGTTCACCCTGCTCACCCCGGTAAGGGAAAGCCTTTATCCGGTGGCAAGGCAATCTCCGGTGTCTGCGCGGCCCCGACTGACGGCCCTCGTGCGAGTGTCATCATCGCTTGCGCCTTCCTGTCTGTATTATTTAGCTGCCTGTCTCTCCGGATACACGCCCAGGACCTGGAGCCGCGCACCTACACCAACATCCCCGTCGGCCAGAACTTTGCCGGAATCGGCTACGTCTATGCCGATGGCGAAATCAACCCGTCGCCATCGGTACCCCTGAAGGACGTCGAAATCACCATGAAAACCACCCTGGCAGCCTATGTGCGCTCCCTCGACCTGTGGGGAACCGCGGGCAAGGTCGACGTAAGCTGGGGTCGCGCGTGCCTGGAAGGTTCAGGCAACTTTAACGGGCGCACCATCACCGGTGACCGCTGCGGCACGCTGGACCCGTCGGTACGCCTGAGCTACCTGTTCTACGGCGCCCCGGCAATGGACATGCAGCAATTTCGCAGCAACCCATCCCGGCGGGTGATCGGGGCCAGCCTCAGGGTCGATATGCCGCTGGGTGATTACAACAACGAAAACCTGATTAACACCGGCTCGAACCGCTGGACCTTCAAGCCGGAAATCGGTATCTCCAATAGCTGGGGCAGCCGGGTCAGCTTTGAAGCTGCCCTGGCAGCCCGACTGTTTACCGATAACGACAATTTTCTCGGCGGCACCAAGCTGGAGCAGAAGCCGCTGTACCAGTTGCAGGCGCACTTTATCTATGACCTGAAAAAGGGCCGCTGGTTGTCCGTCGACGGCAACTACTTCTGGGGCGGGCGCACCAGCAAGGATGGCGTAAAGGGCGACGACCTCCAGAAAAACTCCCGCATCGGCCTGACCCTGGGCTGGCCACTGACCCCCCAGCACTCGCTGAAATTTTTTGCCAGCCGGGGCGTCATCACCAATATCGGTAATGACTCGGATACTTACGGTATTGTCTGGCAGTATCGCTGGGGTGACTGAATAGAGCTACGATGATGGCCGCAGCACCTTTCAATAATAGGGAGAACATACAATGACAGTAATGATTATCAGCGCGCTGGCGCTGGCGCTGGTGCAGTTGTGGCTGATTCCAGCAAGCCTTGGTCTCAACAACCCGCAGTACATGATTTCCAGCCGGGACAATCCGCCTCCGCAGACGGTTATGCAGCAGCGCACGAGCCGTGCCGGGGCGAACCTGCAGGAAAGCCTTCCCGCTTTCCTTGCACTGTGTCTGCTGGCGATGATCCTGCAGGTGGATCTCAGCCAGGCGGCACTGGCCTGGCTGGTACTGCGAGTAATCTACATACCCTGCTACCTGTTCGGCATCATCTACCTGCGTTCGCTGGTATGGGTCGCGTCACTCGCATGCCTGATCTACATGGCTGTCCAGCTGGTCTGACCCCCGGCGCTGGCGGCGAACAGGCGGGCGCCGGAATCAGAAGCGCTGCCAGCTCCGGGCTCAGTTCGACCGCAACAGGTTGCCGGTATCGAAATCCACTTTCAGGCTGAACTGTATCCGGTAATCCGATCCGATATTGCCCGATATATCCTCGCGCTGGCCCCAGATGAATTCGGTGCCCAGCATGACGTGGTCCATGGGATAGTGCAGCAGGTTGATCTGGGCGATCTGTCCCCGCTTGAATTCGGTCTGTTCCTGGCCGTCACTGGTATCCAGGTCAATCATTGACCAGCCGACGGAAGTGGACCACTGGTCATTCCAGAAGTGGTCGTAATAGGTGCTGATGCCCAGGATCGGTACCGTCTCGGCCCCTGCCCTGAGGATATCCGCCGAGTCGGGGGCGATATCGAGACCACCATCGTTCATGTAGTTGCCGATACCTTCACCGTAGGCCAGCTGCACCTTCAACACGTCGCTGCCCCAGGTCTTGAGTCCGGCGCTGGTGTTCACGCCCCAGCCCACTTCATAGTCCTTGGAGCCGGTATCGAGGCGCTCGTAACCGAGTTTGCGCACGATGCCCGCCACCTGGTAGTGGCCGAAATCGCCGTTGTCACGGTAGCGGGCGGCGAGGTCCGGCAGGTCGTTATAGGACTGGAATACTTCCTCCGCCGTGGAATCCACGGAATCGCAATCCGGAGCCGGGTTTGGCAGGTTGCAGTTGTCCGTGTCCCTGAACCGCCCTACGCTCAATGCCGTGCTGGGATCCTCAAGACCTATCGAGAATTCGTCTTCGCCCATCGGGAATGTGTACCGCGCCTGCTTGTTGCGGTAAAACACCATGCCGGTGGGGCCCCAGTAATCGATGGTGTTGGGGAAGATATCGATGTCCATGAAGTTCGACCAGGTCTGGCCCATACCGAAGTTCTTATAGGTGGCCCAGGCGTGGCGCACCCGCAGCGTGGTCTGGCCCTGGTCCGAGCCGACGCCAAACAGTTCACCCTCGAGTTTGTAGGTGATGTCGTCGCCGTAGTTGCCCTGAACCCCCAACCGCGACTGGCGCACGCTGAATACGAAATTACCGTTATTGCCGTAGGCGCCCCCCTGGGTGGGAATGGTTGTCACTCGCAGGGTGTCCTCCCAGTCAGGGTCCACGCGCTTGAAGTCGTAAATGCCATCCGCCATCACGAAGCCGTAGACGTTTGCCGAGGCTTTGGGCTTCGTCGTCGTGGCCGGAGCGGGTGCGCTGGCCACCGCCGGTGCCGGCAGGGCCCCGAAGACCTCCTGCTCGGGCGCCGCGGGAGCGGCCTCGCCGGTTTTCAGCCTTTTGAGCTCGGCGTCCATCGCTTCCAGCAAGCGTTGCTGCTGTTCCATGGCTGCCTTTTGCTGGTTCAGCTGCGCTTCCAGCGCCTGGATTCGCTCCGCATCGGTGGCGGCATTGGCGCCCGCCATGTATGAAGCGCACAACACGGCCAATGGCAGCAGGGCTTTCCTGGTTTTTGGCATATGACTTTCCTCGACGACTGTCGTATTGGTGTTTTCGTTATTTCAAAGGTGCCACTTCGTAAGGGTTACCACCAAGCGCGTTGGATATGTCCGCGATGGCTTTCTGCGCGCGGACGCTGTTGCCGGCGGGGTCCAGCGGCGGGGAAATAACCGCAACGCCGAAACGGCCCGGTGAAACGGCGATGATACCGCCACCAACGCCGCTCTTGGCAGGCAGGCCGGTGAGGTACAACCACTGGCCGGAATCATCGTACAGGCCTGCCGTCGCCATAACCGCCAGCACCTCCGCCACATTTTCCTGCTTCATCACCTGCTTGCCGGTGATCGGGTTGCGCCCGCCGTTTGCCAGGGTCGCTGCCATTACAGCCAGGTCCCGTGCGTTCACGTTGACCGAGCACTGCTCGGTATAGATATCGGTTGCCTGGTCAGGGTTGCCCTTGATGTGGCCGTAAGCGTACATCAGCTCGGCAATGGCCTGGTTGCGCTGGTTGGTTGCGGCCTCGGATTCGAACACCTCCTTGTTGACCGACAGTTCCCGCCCGGCAAAGTCATTGTAGTAATTGAGTATCTTGTTCCAGATTTCTTCACGCGAGCCGCCCTTGACCATGCTCGTGGCGGTGATGGCGCCGGCGTTCACCAGGGGATTCATCTGGGCACCCTTGTACTGCTCTATCGCTACGATGGAGTTGAATACCTGGCCGGTAGCATCCACCCCCATATTATTGAAAATGGATTCGGGGCCGGACTCATCCATAACCAGCGCCATGGTGAATACCTTGGAGATCGACTGGATCGATACCTCGGATTTGATATCGCCCTTGGTATGGATTTTGCCGTCCGGTGTCACCAGGGCGATGCCATATATAGTCGGATCCACCTTGGCAAGCGCCGGGATATAGTCGGCATTGGCCCCTTCCTGCAGGGTTTTGTACTTCGCATAGGCCGCGTCGAGCGCGGCGTCGATGTCAGCTTTGGCGGGCGGCGCCTCGGCCCTGAGCATCGATGCGGACAGACAGGCAGCCAGAATCACACCGGTTCTTGCGAATAGCGAGAGCTTCATAATATTTTCCTTATATTACAGTTTGTTACAAAAATCCTCGGCAATCCGTACGCGAGGGCGGGCAGGCAACAAAGTTCACTCTGTGTTGAGATTAGACTAAGGGACTTTTTCTTTCAAAACAACGCGCACACGCTGAATATCTTGATGCTCATCAACAAAGCCCTGTAGGGTAGCGCATTTCCACTACACCTGCCGCAAACGCATCTGTTATAAGAAATGCGGGCGAGACTGGAGGCTGTTACATGCTGTTCCTTGAACTGGCTATATTGCTGCTGTGCATCGTGGTCGGTGCACGGCTTGGCGGTATTGCCCTGGGTACGCTGTCCGGGATCGGGCTGTTGGTCTTCGTGCTGGGCTTCGGCATGCCGCCGGGCAATCCCCCGGCGGTCGTACTGGGTATGATTCTCGCGGTTATCACCGCCCTGTCGATGATGGAAGCCGCCGGGGGGCTGACTTTCCTGGTCGAGACCGCTGAAAAACTGCTGCACCGCAACCCCGCCCGGATCACGGTAATTGCGCCACTGGTCACCTATGCGCTCATTTTCGCGGCGGGTACACAGCATGTCATCTATTCCCTGCTGCCGGTGATCGCAGAGGTCTCGCGCAAGGCAGGGGTGCGTCCCGAACGCGCCATGTCGATGAGCGTTATCGCCGCCCAGCACGGCCTTATAGCATCGCCCGTATCCGCCGCCACAGTCGCCCTGATCGCCGGCCTGGCGGGGCTCAATGCCAGCCTGATCGATATTATGGTCGTGACCATTCCCGCCACCCTGCTGGGGGTCTGCGCCGGCATCGTCAGCGTGATGTTCAAAGGCCGCAAACTCGAGGATGACCCGGAATACCAGGACCGCCTCGCCAAAGGTATTGTCGCCCCGCCCCAGCAGCAGCCGCCACTGGCGGGCAAGGAGCGCCAGCGCGCCATGGGTTCCCTCGCGGTATTCCTGGGAGCGGTAGCCCTGGTGGTATTGCTGGGCCTGTTTCCAGGCCTGCGCCCGGTCTACGAGATGGGCGCGGGACCCGATGCGCTCACTGGCCAGGCCGACATGGGACAACTCATCATGATTATCATGCTCGCGGCGGGCGGCATCATTACCCTGGCCTTCAAGGCCAGCCCGGCCGCGGCTGTCAGCGGCAAGCTCATGCGCGGCGGGCTGGTGGCCATTATTTCCATACTCGGCGTATCCTGGCTGGGGTCCTCGTTTTTTACCGGCAACGAGGCGGCCATCGTCGGTGGTATCAGCGCGGTGATCGGCGCCTACCCCTGGGTTTTCGCCCTTGGCCTGTTCGTACTCTCCATCCTGCTGTTCAGCCAGGCAGCCACTGTCGTGATCCTGGTACCCGTGGGAGTCGCGCTGGGCCTGCCGCTGCACGTGCTGGTGGGCGTATACCCTGCAGTAAACGGCAATTTTTTCCTGCCCACCTACGGCACAGTGCTGGCCGCGGTCTCCTTTGACCAGACGGGTACCACGCGCATCGGCAAATACCTGCTCAACCACAGTTTTATGCTGCCCGGCCTGGTGACCACTGTTACCGCGACGCTGGCCGGTCTCACCCTTGGCAAGCTACTGCTCGCCTGACTTTGATGAATCTACGGAGGCAACAATGAAAATGAAATTCCTGGCACAGGCCGTGTCAATCCTGGCCCTGGCGATGGCCAGCGCCAATTTACAGGCCCAGGCAGCGGCGGCGGTTGCGCCGCAGGATGTGCGTATAGAACACGATCTGCTGGGTGAGAAGGAGATCCCCGCCAGCGCGCTGTACGGTGTACAGACCGCCCGTGCCATCGAGAACTTCCAGATCTCAGGGCTCACGCTGACCGACTACCCCGAACTGATCAACGGCTTCGCCCAGGTGAAGATGGCCGCGGCCATGGGCAATACCGATGCCGGAAAAATGAAGAAGGAGACCCGGGATGCGATCGTCAAGGCCGGCAACGCCATTCTTGCCGGGCAAGTACCATGACCAGTTCCTGGTAGACCCCTACCAGGGCGGTGCCGGGACCTCTACCAATATGGCCGCGAACGAGATCATGGCCAATGCCGCACTGCTGGAGATCGGGCGCCAGCCGGGCGAATACGACATCGTGGAACCCCACGACGACCTCAATATGTCGCAGTCCACCAACGACTCATACCCCACGGCACTCAAGGTCGCCATCGTTACCAATAACGACCTCGTGGTTGAGCAAATCGAGCTGCTGGTGAAAGCCCTGCGCGTCAAGGGCAACGAGTTTATCGACGTGCTGAAGATGGGTCGCACCGAGATGCAGGATGCGGTGCCGATGACCCTGGGGCAGGAGTTCCACGCCATGGCGGCCGCCCTCGAGGATGAAATCACATTCATCCGCGCGTCGGAGAAACCGCTATTCGCAATCAACATGGGTGGCACTGCAATCGGCACCGGCCTGAATGCGCCGGCCGGTTACGCCGACAAAACAGCCGCCCACCTGGCCAGGCTGACCGGGAAACCCTACTACAAGGCAGGCGACCTGATCGCAGCGACCTGGGACCAGCATGCCTTCCTAGCCGAGTCCGGCGCCATGCGCAGCCTGGCGGTGAAGTTGTCAAAAATTGCCAGCGACATGATCCTGCTGTCCTCCGGACCACGGGCCGGGCTGGGCGAAATCAACCTGCCGCCGGTGCAGCCGGGCTCGTCCATCATGCCGGGCAAGGTCAACCCGGTCATGCCGGAACTGGTTAACCTGGTGTCTTTCCGCGTGATCGGCAACGACCTGTCTGTCACCCTGGCTGCCAGAAACGGCCAGTTGCAGCTCAATGCCTACGAGCCGCTGGTGGCCATCGCGGTGCTGGACTCCCAGCGCCTGCTGGCGAACACCATGGAAACCTTCCGCACCCGCTGCGTGGACGGCATCACGGTAAACGCCGACACCCTGGAGGGTTACATCGAGCGGACGGTGGGTATCGTGACCGCCCTCAACCCGGTTATCGGTTATGACCGCGCCACTGAGCTGGCCAAGGAGGCCTACAGCACCAATAAGGGTATTCTCGAAATCGTGCGTGAAAAGGGTATTCTGACAGACGCCCAGATCGAGGAGATCCTGAGCCCCGAGGCCCTCACCGGGCTGAACAAGAAGCAGTACAAGTAAGCCGGCAGTTAACCCCGGCAAACTGAAAACCCGGGACAGCCCCTGTGAAGGGGCTGCCCCGGTCAGTCATCAGAACTCGTAGAACATTTCCTGGATACGCTTGGGGTCCTTGGTCTGGGTCAGTGCCAACTGCAACAACACCCGCGACTTCGCCGGATTGAGTTCGCCGGAAGCCACAAAACCCATCTCATCGTCATTCACTTCATTGTTGCGCAGCACCAGCCCCGCGGGCAGGCGCGTGCTGCGCACTACCACAACGCCATCCGCCGCGGCCTTCTTGCAGGCTTCCAGGGCGGGAGTGGTCATGTTGCCGTCACCGACGCCGGCAATGACGATGCCCTTGGCGCCATTTTTGATGGCGGCCTCGATCAGGTCAGCGCTCATGTTGGCATGGGCGTAAATCACGTCCACGCGCGGCAGCTTGTCCAGCTTCTCGACATTGAATCCGGTCGCCTTACCGAGTTTCTTGTCCATCGGTTCGAACCATTCCACCGTACCGGTGTGCACCAGGCCGGCGGGGCCGCGGTTCAGGCTTTCAAAAGTCTGCAGGCTGGTCGTATTGGTTTTCACGACATTGCGCGCGTAGTGAATTTCGTCATTGAGGCTGACCAGGGTGCCCTTGCCACTGGCCTCGGGACTGATGGCCACTGCGACACCATTGTAGATGTTACCCGGCCCGTCGGCGCTCACCGCAGTAGCCGGACGCATCGAGCCGACCATCACCACCGGCTTGGCACCCTGGGTCACCAGGCTGAGGAAATAGCTGGTCTCCTCCAGGGTATCGGTCCCGTGCATGATGACGATAGCATCCACATCACCATCGGCCTGCGCCGCGGCGACGCTCTTGGCCAGCTTCAGCCAGACCTCGTCGTTCATGTCCTGGCTGCCGATGTTGACCACCTGCTCGCCGGTGATATCGGCCAGCGTGTCGAGGTTGGGGACCGCGCTGATCAGGGTATCGACATCGTAGGTGCCTGACTTATACCCGTATTCACCGGCACTGGCCTGGGCCCCGGCAATGGTGCCGCCAGTTGCTATCATGCGTACGTTGGGCAGGTCCTGCGCATTGGCAGCGCCCACCGCGAATGATGTCATCAAGCCGAAGGCAATGGCTGCCAGCCTGGTATTAACTTTCATGGTTCATCTCCTTGATGGGTTCAGGATCGTTTCCGATTTTTCATGCACTACCTTGCGCGTGGACTCCGCGCCGGACCTGTTTTAGCCCCCAACGCCCTGTGACTTTAAAACTTAGGTGCAATACGCCTATCCCGCAAACCTGGACGGCATCATCTGCACAGCGCCCGCTTCCGGGGAGCGGACTTATCAAGTGGCGAAACTCGCTCGTAAAGAACAGTCCCTATGGTGTACTTTTTGACGCCAGATTAACAGAGTCACATGACCAACTTGGCTGCGGTGGCCAACCGCTGCGGTCCCTCTCACCTGGCGTAAGCTGCAGCCGCGGCACCCGCCAGGCGGCCGAAGGTGATAATGTCGGACACGGCGTTGCCGCCGAGGCGATTGGAGCCGTGCACACCGCCGGTGGCTTCTCCCGCCGCAAACAGCCCGGGGATGGGCTCGCCAGTCTCGCCAAGAACCTCAGTCCGGGTATCGATCATTACACCACCCATCGTGTGGTGCACCGCAGGAGTGATTTCGATCGCGTAGAACGGGCCGGTGACCAGCTCGCGCGGCAGGTCGGGTCGCTCAAAGTCAGTATCGCGCCCGCTTTCAACGAATCCGTTATAGGTCTCCAGTGTCTGGGCCAGCGCCACGGGTGGCACCTCAATCTTCTCCGCCAGGGCCTCTATGCTGGGGGCTTCAATAACGATTTGCAGGTGCACGAAGCTCTCGATTTTGCTCAGGCTGCGGCGCACGCTGTCATCAAACACCAGGTAGGCACGCCCGCCGTCCTGCCCGAGTATCGCGGCGGCGGCTTTGTCCCGGGTGGTGATCTCGTTGACAAAACGCAGGCCGCTGCGATTGACCAGGATCGCGCCGTTGCCCCGCACAGCCTCTGTGACCAGCACTCCGCCGACAGGAGAATAGGTGGGGTGCGCCTGTATGTACTCGAGGTCACGGGTAGCGGCGCCGGCGAGCCGGGCGACCTCCAGGCCGTCGCCGGTGGCGCCGGGCTGGTTGGTATTCTCAAAGCCTTCCAGGTTCTGGTCCAGGCTGGCCACCAGCGGGTTGTTTCTGGCGAAACCTCCGGTGGCGAGTACCACCGCTGTGGCCTTGATAGTGTAGTAGCCGGTATGCGCTCCCTGGACCAGTACACCGGCCACGCCACCGCTGTCGTTCTGCAGCAAGCGCACCACCCGGCTATTGAAGCGTATTTGCGCGCCGCGGCTGACCGCGCCATCCCAGAGCACCTGGGCCACATGGGCGCCTACCCCGGCACCACCCGCGGGCCGGTGGCTGCGGTCGACACTGGCGCCACCCATGCGACCGACATCGGTCATGTCGGCGCCAAGGCTGGTGAGCCATTCGATGGAAGCGGCGGACTGATTGGCAAGCACCGCGACCAAAGCGGGGTCATTGATATTGTGGCCCCCCTTCATGGTGTCGTCGATCATGCTCTGCCTGTGGTCCACAATGCCCAGTTTCTGCTGGGATTTTGTTTCCGCGGCGTTCATTCCCCCCGCGGCAAGCTTCGTATTGCCGCCTGGAACCGGCTCCTTCTCCAGCACGATTACCCGGGCGCCGTCATCGCGGGCAGCGACGGCGGCAGACAGTCCCGCACCACCTGAACCGATCACCACGACATCCGTCTCGTCGCGCCAGCCACTGGCTATCGCCTCTTCCTGCAGGGCCGCATCGGCAAGGATCGGCAGCTCAGTCCGCTGCCAGGGGGCGCCGAAAGGCAGGTCAAAATCAAAACTGTGGCAGGCCTCACAGTAGTTCATCGATTTCTTGTGGCCGTTGTGACAGGTGGTACAGGCGATGTCGCCGATAAAGTGTGAGCGGTGCGGCGACACAGCGCCACCAGGTTCAAGCGACGCGATCGCATCCAGGTCGCCATGACAATCGATGCACTGTGCGTTCTCGTGGGCCAGGTTGTCATCCTGTGGCCCGTCGGCAGAGGCGTGGCAGGTACTGCACTGACCCCGCTTCTCGTGGTCGTCCGCCAACACCTGGGGCGCGGCGACACTTGCGCCGGGCATGTCGGCGGGATCGTGGGCGAGGCCGGCATGGCAGTCGATACAGGTTTTGCCCGAGCTGGCCGCTGCCAGGTGATACTGCTGCGCCCTGGCGGACTGCGCGGACGCATCCATCATGCCGACATCGTGACAATTGCGACATTCCCGGGAATCATTTGCCCTGATCCGGGCGATTTCCCGCGCCTTCATGGCCGGGGCGTGAGCCGCATATTTCCCGGGTGTGTCGATCACCCCCGTCATATGGGCCCAGACCTCTCGCGACGCCTGTAACTTGCGGATCATTTTCGGCAGGAATTGGTGGGGCACGTGGCAATCGGCACAGGAGGCCGACACGCCCGTCGCGTTCCGGTAGTGGGCCGTTGCCTGCAACATAAGCAGTGAGTTATCACTTTGCTCGTGGCAGCTGATGCAGAACTCGTCCGTGCTGGTGAGCTGCATGCTGGCTTCAAAGGCCAAGAGTCCAGCCACACCAATCAGTACGCCCATTAACAGCAGGCTAAGCATTGAATATTTCCGCGCCGGCCGAAAGAGGTTCTTGAGTCGCCTCTTCCAATTCGAATCAGCCATAGGGAGACCTTCCTGGCCATGCAGGGTAAGCGATCGAGTTCACCCATCCGTTACAAAGGGGCAACATGAGACAGGTCAGCCTATGAGATTTCCATTTACAAAACAACGCGCCCAGCTGGTTTATCTTGATGTCAGTCAAGTGGTTTGGCTTTCGCTATGATTCCGGGGTGGACCTGGCTCTGACATTTTGGCTGCAGAGGGCCAGCGCACAAGATGGAGCAACGTAGTTCCGCTGAACTCCTTACGGCGAAGCCTGGCGATGGCTGTCGCGCCAGGCGGATGGCGCGGTGCCGAAATGGCGGCTAAAGGCGCGGGCGAAGGCGCTGCCGTCCGAATAATCGAGAGTAGTGGCGATCTCACCAATGCTCATCGAAGAGCTTTCCAGCAGTTGCCGGGCAATCTCACAACGGCTGTCCTCCAGTAATTCCCTGAAAGACGTTCCGCAGCTTCTCAGGCGACGGTGAAGGGTTCGCTCATGAATCGAAAAGAACCCGGCGATATAGCCGGCACTGGCATGGTGGGTCAGTACCGCAAAGTGAAGCACCCGGCGCAGCCCTGCGAACCGCGGCCAGACAATGCGAGGTAGCGCCCAAATCAGCGGTTTAAATCAGTCGCCAGATAAGGATAATAGCCGGCTGACGAAACAGGACAGCAAAACCAATGAAGAAATACGTGGCATACGGCATCGGCGCGGCACTGGTGGACACCGAGGTCAAGGTAACCGACGAAGAACTCGCCCGGATGAATGTCGACAAGGGTATGATGACCCTGGTGGACGAGGCCCGGCAGGCGCAACTGCTGTCTCAACTGGAAGGCCACCTGATCAAGGCCAGTCACGCCAGTGGCGGCAGCGCCGGCAACTCGATGATAGCCACCGCCCAGTTTGGCGGCCCCACGTTCATGTCCTGCAAGGTCGCCGCGGACGCCGACGGCGATATCTACCTGGCTGACCTGGAAGCCGCGGGCGTGGATCACTGCCTGAATGGCAGCCGCGCTGCCGGCACCACCGGCAAGTGCCTGGTGCTGATCACCGCTGACGCCGAGCGCAGCATGAATACCTACCTGGGCATCAGCGAGACCCTGTCCGTCGAGGAGCTCGACGCCGACGCCATCGCCGCCTCCGAATACGTTTATATCGAAGGCTACCTGGTGACGTCTCCCACCGGGCTGGCCGCCGCGGTGCGGGCCAGGGAAATCGCCGAGGCCGCCGGGGTGAAAACCGCCCTGAGTTTCTCCGACCCGGGCATGGTGGAGTTCTTCCGGGAGGGCATGGCCAGCATCGTGGGCAGCGGGGTCGACCTGGTGTTCTGCAACGAGGCCGAGGCCCTGCAGTGGGGCGAGACCGACTCGCTGCAGTTGGCCATCGAAAAACTGAAGCGGGTCGCCCGCAGCTTCGTCATCACCCTGGGCGCCGATGGGGCGATCACCTATGACGGCAAAGAGCAGGTCAATATCCCGCCACACCAGGTGCAGGCGGTGGACAGCAACGGCGCCGGCGATATGTTCGCCGGCGCATTCCTGTACGCCATTACCCGGGGTGAGGACTTTTCTGTCGCAGGGCGCTTTGCCAGCCTGGCTGCCGGCAAGATCGTGGCCAACTACGGGCCGCGCCTGGCGGCAGCGGACTACCCGGCATTGAGGGCGGAATTTTTCGGGGATTGAAGCGATCGCGCCTCAGTTCAGCAGGCCCTTTTCCTTCAGGTTGCCTATAAGCGCATCTATCGCGTCGTCCATCACCTGGCTGGTGCTGCTCGCCTGGATGGTTTCGGACACCGCCTGCCAGATCCGGTCCTGCGTTTTCACCACATACAGGTCCGAGATCATCGCGTGACTGACGTTGGCAGTCCACACCGGTTGCTGGTACGCCACCTCCGTCGCCCGGCCATAGTAGCCGCCAAAATTGCCGTAATAGCCCGGGTCATAGGCCGGCGTTACCGTGTAGTAGACCGTGCCGGGGTGGTACACCTCTTCGGCTTTCTCACCGACATAGCGGGTCACCAGGATCGTGTCGAGCCCCGCTTTTTCAGCGGCGGCGATGACTTCCTCGGCCTTGGCCTTGTGGTTGGGCAGCAGGGTGTGGCTGGCCACTGCCTCGACCCCCCGTCTTTTCAATGCCTTTGTGAAACTGTCTTCAAACTCGATGCGATTCGACGCCTCCTTGGCAACGGCCACCACCAGCACACCGTGCAGGTCCAGCTTCCTGAATTCGGGATCAACCGAACTGTTGACGATCTGGGAGTTGATGCCGCAGGCAGACAGGGCGAGTGCGAGGATGCCTGCCAGTACAACGGCGGCGGGACGATTGGCGGATATCGGCATGGGACATTTCCTTGGGGGAGCGGGGGATTATCGAGTGCGCGCGCGCCAGATACAAGGGAAAGGGGGCAGTGGCTGCAATCACAGCGGCGATGACGCTCAGAACAGGTCGATCTGCTTGTCGACCAGGGCGCGAAAGGAACTGCCGACAAACCCCAGGATGCCGTCCGCCACCGGTTCCAGCTGGCGATCCACATAGTGCTGGTAATCCAGCGGCGCCAGCGGCCTGGCGACCGGCTCGGCGCCGCCGGAGGTAATCACATATTCCACCCAGGCGCCGCGCGTCGGCACCGGCAAACCTCTTTCGGCGCAGCGGCGCGCCGCCTGCACATGGGGCGGCACATTGCGCTCATAGTCACCCAGCCTGCGCCGCAGGCGCTTGCGATAGACCAGCTGCTCATCGCGCCGCCCCGCCAGCACTTCGGCTACCAACTGGCGCACATACTCTTCGAAGGGTTCCTGCATGAACACCCGGCGATACAGCTCCTCCTGGAATTCCCGCGCCACGCGGGTCCAGTCCGTGCGCACGTTCTCCAGCCCCTTGAACACCAGCCGGTCGCCGTCGGGGCCCGCCACCACCCCCGCGTAGCGTTTCTTGCTGCCCTTCTCCGAACCGCGCACGGTGGGCATCAGGAAGCGCTTGTAGTGGGTCTCAAACTCCACCTCGAGCACACTGGCCAGGCCGAACTCGGCCTGCACCGTGCTGCGCCACCAGCTGTTGAGGTCGCTCTCCAGCTGGCGCCCCGCGGCCACTGCCTCGCTGTCATCGCCGGCCTCGTGGATCCAGACGAAAACCGAGTCCGTATCGCCGTAAATCACCCGGTGCCCGGCCTGCTCGATGTAATCGCGGGTGCGGTTGAGAATCTGGTGGCCCCGCAGGGTGATGGAGCTGGCCAGGCGCGCATCAAAGAAGCGACAGCCGGGCGTACCCAGGACACCATAGAAGCTGTTCATGATGATCTTGATGGCCTGGGACAGGGGGGCGTCGCCCTGCCGTTTCGCTTCATCGCGCTGCTGCCACAGCTGCTGGATCAGCTGCGGCAGGATGTGCCCCTCACGGGCGAAGCGCGCCTCCAGGAAACCCGGGACAGTATCCTGTTCCGGCAGTCCGGCACCCACCCCCAGGGCCAGCCCCAGCGGATCGATACAGAAGGTGCGGATAATGCTCGGGTACAGGCTCTTGAAGTCGAGTACCAGCACGTGGTCGTACAGGCCCGGGGTCGAATCCAGCACGAAGCCACCGGGGCTGGCGCTGTGGTCCGCACTGGCATTGGGGGCCACGAAGCCCTTGCGGTGCAGCCGGGGCAGGTAGAGGTTGTCAAAGGAGGCCACCGAGCCGCCCATGCGATCGATGTTGAGGCCGGTCATCACGGTCCGTGCCACGGCAAAATCCAGCATCGCGGTGTGCTCGAATATTTCCGACACCAGCTCGCAATCCTTCAGGTTGTAGGCGGCCAGCCGGGTCTTGTCCTGCTGGAACAGGCGGCCGATCTCCTCGCCCCGACCGCTGCCGTGCAGCAGCTTGCCCTCTCCCAGCAGTTCCCTGGCGACATTGTCCAGGGAGAAACTCTCGAAGCGATAGAAGGCGGCCCGCAGCAGCTCGATGCCGTCCAGGATCACCCGCCCCGGGCACTGGGCGGTGCGCCGTTCACCCTCGTCGTCCAGCTCGCGCCAGTGTACCGCCCGGCGATCGCGACCCAGCACCAGGCGCCGCCCCAGCTTGTCCGCCACCCGCTGCAGGTACCAGGTATCGAAGTTCACCACGTTCCAGCCGATCAGCACGTCGGGGTCGTAGTCCGCCAGCCAGTCGAGAAAGGCCTGCAGGACCGCTTCCTGGTCGGCGCAGGCCTGCACGAAGTCCTGCTGCGCACCCTCACCCAGCATGAACACCCGGCGGGTGTGGTGGTCGCCCACCCTCCCGTGCACGCCGATGGAATACAGCTGCACCCCCTCCATGGCGGTCTCGATATCGAAGGACACCACCCTGAGGGCGGGCCGGTAGTCGCCCGCTTTCACTGCCGGGATTTTCCAGCAGGATATGCCTGCCAAGCTGGCGGGGCTCGCCCTGCAATACGGCGCTGCCATTGACAAACCGCTCCATCAGGAACCGGTCCGCCGGGTTGATATCCGCTTCCAGCGGGTTCAGGCCCAGGTTTTTCAGGGCATCCGCCAGGCGCCGGACCTGGCGGTAGCCGGGGCAGTAGATGCCGATCATGGGGGCCAGGCGAAAGCTGCGCAGCTGCACCGGTTTCAGTTCCAGGCCGGGCTCGGCGTCCAGCAGGCCCCGGGCCTGTTCCAGCTCACCCTGCTCCAGGAAGAAAACGCTGCGTTCACCGCGCACCAGGGCGCACAGGGGCCCGCTGTCGGTGGCGAACCAGTATTCCAGCTCTATCCCGTCACGGGTATCGCGCCAGTTACGGGTGAGGAGAAAACCTTCGAAGGTCTGTACAGTCAAACCTGTTTTCCTGGCCAATCAACTACTGGGGCTGGGCTTGAACCGCGCTGTGGCTTAAGCTATCCACCCCCCTGCGGGGACACCCTGTTTTCCAGCCGTCTTTGAAAGGTATGCGAATGGACAAGCCCGTCATCAAGCAAGATCCCTTATACCAGCTCCTGCGCAACGAGGACATCAAGGGCTTCAACGAGCAGCGCGACAAGCTGGATACCAGCGAACTGAAGAACGGCGACTACCGGGGACGGGACCTGCGCAACATGAACGCCCGGGGCCTGGATTTCAGCAACTCCTACTTTCGCAATTCAGACCTGAGCGGCATTGATTTTCGCGACACCAACCTCGAAGGCGCCAGCCTGCTGGACGCCAAGCTGTCCGGGACCTATTTCCCGGAACAGCTCAGTGCCGCGGAGATCCGCCTGTCCCTCGACACCGGGACCCGCCTGCGCTACGACCTGAAACGCTGACGCGACCGGCGTACCCCGCGCTAACCCTGGGACAGCAGGTCCCGCAGGTCGATAATGGCCGCATTGGCCCGGCTGATATAGGACGCCATCACCAGCGAGTGGTTGGCCAGCAGGCCGAAGCCGCTGCCGTTGAGGATCATCGGGCTCCACACCGTTTCCTGGGTGCCCTCCAGCTCCCGGATAATCTGCTGCAGGCTCACCTGGGCGTTTTTCTTGCGCAGCACGTCGGCGAAATCGACTTCCGCCGCTTCGAGAAACTGGATGAGTGCCCAGGCGGTGCCGCGGGCCTCGTAGAAGACATCATCGATCTCCATCCAGGGCGTGCTCACATCCACCTCGCTGGGGGCGGCAGTGGACTGGCTGGCCGCCTCCTCACCGGCCAGGTCCGTATTGAGGCGGCGCTTGCCCACGCTGGCGCTCAGGCGCTGGGACAGGCTGCCCAGGCGGGTGTTTACAGTGGTCAGCCAGTACCGCAGGTTGTCGGCCCTGGCGTAAAACTGGGCGTCGGAGGACTGCTCTTCAGAGAGGCGGTCGAAATACCGGCGCACATACTTGAGACCGTCGCGGTACTCCGACTCCGACGCCGGCAGGGCCCAGCTGTCGGAATCAAAGTTGAAGCGGGGCTCCGCCATCACCAGGTCGACATCCTCGGTCGACTGGGACTGGGAGCGGCTGAACACCTCGCGCAGGGCCCGCACCAGGTCACGGGACTGGATCAACACCCCGTATTCCCAGTTTGGCATGTTGTCCAGCCATACCCCCGGCGGAAAAATATCGTTGTGGGTGTAGCCGCCCGGTTTGGTGAGCAGGGTATCCATCACGCCCATCAGCGCAGCGGTCGTGGCGGACCCGGTGACCACTTGCCGACCATCTTCGGCTGCATAGATTGCCGCCCGCTCGCGCACATCAAACGGCTTGGGGGCAATGCTCCAGTACATCCCCACCAGTACGCAGACCAGCAGGTAGATACCGATCACGGTAAATATCAGGCTGACCATCCTGCCGCCGGGCAGCCAATCGTCCACTTTGTCCTGCCAGCTGCCGCCGACCCCGCTTGCTGAATTCATGTCACTCATAGTCCTGATCCGTTAATGCTGATGATGTTGATGGGTTTGCTCGCCCCCGGTGCCTTTGCGCACCCCGGCAAGGGTACACACTTCATCACCCTTTGCCAGTTGCAGGCACAGCTGCACTTCCTCTCCCGGGGACGGCATTCGGCTCAGCCCCAGCAGCATCAGATGCTTGCCTCCCGGGGCGAATGCGACACTCTGGCCCGGGGCGACCTGCACCTGGTCGAGCCGCTCCATACGCTGGAGGCCATCGACCTCCCGGCTGGTGTGTATTTCGACGGTTTCGGCCAGCGGCGAACTGGCGCCGACTATGGTGACCGCCGCATCGGTGGCATTGGTGACGACCAGGTAGGCGGCCGTATTGGGCTGTCCGGGAGGGAGCGCCCGCACCCAGGCGTCGCTCACGTCCAGGTGCGCAGGCCCGGCCGCAAGGACTGCCAGTGGTGCCAGGCATAAAATCAGCCCTGTACTCAATAATTTTCGCAATTTAACTCTCCAACAAGGAACCTCGCGCCCCGTCAGGGCGTCCGATAACTATACCACCGTCGGGCTTAAGCATACCTACCGATTGGGGGTGATGCGGGAGACTGGTACAATTCCGCGCCATTCACGCTCCAACGAGGACGTTTCATGCGGGCTCTGCTTGCACGCTTTTTATTGCTGGTTTCCCTATTACCGCTTGCTGTCCTGGTCCAGGCACAGTCCGGGGGCCTGGCCGGAGGGCAATCACCTTTCGGCCAGACAGCCTCCAGCCCTAAGTTCCTGCCGGTTGAGGAGGCGTATCGGGTAGAACTGGAAGTCCGACCGGACAATAGCCTGCGCATCTTCTGGGTGATTGCTGACAGCTACTACCTGTACCAGCACCGGTTCAGCTTCAAACTGACGGACGCCGCGGGAGAGGTGCCTGTTGCGATGGAATTACCAGCGGCCCTGCAGCGCGAGGACGAGTTCTTCGGTGAGGTCCAGGTCTACTACGAGCAGGCCGATATCCTGCTGGTACCCGAACGTGTGCCCGGGGTGGCAACCCTGGCCCTGGGCTCCCAGGGCTGCGCCGACGCCGGCCTGTGTTATCCGCCCCAGACCCAGTATTTTACCGTGGACTTCACCACCGGCACGGTAACGGCGGGCAGCGCTCCGACGCAGGCAGAGCCCGCGGCCCTTGCCCTGGCGGGGCAATCGGGGCCAGGCACCCTGGCTTACATGCTGCTGCTGGCCTTTGTCGGCGGCGCCATCCTCAACCTGATGCCCTGCGTGTTTCCGATACTGTCGCTGAAGGTCCTGAGTTTCGCCCGCAGTTCAGCTCACGACCGCCACCTGCACAGCTGGGTTTACGCCGTCGGGGTAGTGACCAGCTTTGTGCTGGTAGCCGCCCTGCTGATTATCCTGCAGCAGGCCGGCCAGGCGATCGGCTGGGGCTTTCAGCTGCAGTCCCCCGGCTTCGTGATTGCACTGGCCTATCTGTTTATCGCCATGGGGCTGTCCCTGTCCGGGCTGGTCGAGTTCGGCGGCGGCCTGATGAATACCGGCAGCGGGCTGGCTGACCGGGGCGGACTGACCGGCAGCTTCTTTACCGGCGTGCTGGCGGTAGTGGTGGCCAGCCCCTGCACCGCGCCCTTCATGGGTACGGCCCTGGGGTTCGCCATCAGCCAGCCGCCCTATGTCGCGCTGCTGGTGTTCGCGGCCCTGGGCGCCGGCATGGCGGCGCCGCTGCTCCTGCTGGGATACAGCGGTCTGGCCCGCAGGATCATGCCCAAACCGGGCGCCTGGATGGACACCCTGAAGCAACTGCTGGCATTTCCCCTCTACGGCACTGCCATCTGGCTGTTGTGGGTGGCGGGTCGGCAGACCGGGGTCAACACCATGACGGCCGCCCTCGCCGGTGCGCTGATCCTCGCCCTGGGCCTGTGGCTGTGGCGCTATGGCACCTGGGGCAAGACCGTCGCCCTGGCCTGCCTCGTCGGCGCCCTCAGCCTGGGTTCCTGGCGCGCGCTGGACGAAAACGGTGCCCGGGCGACGGTGGCAGCGGAGGGACGCGTGGCCTGGTCCGAACAGGCCCTGGCGGAGTTGCGGGCCAGCGGCACCCCGGTGTTCGTGGATGTGACCGCCGACTGGTGCATTACCTGCCTGGCGAATGAATCGGCGGTCCTGCTGACCGAGGAAATGACGGCGGCCTTCGCTGCCCACGGGGTGACCTACATGGTAGCCGACTGGACCAATTACGATGCCGACATCGCCGCGTTTTTGCGCCGGCACAAGCGCAACGGCATTCCACTGTACCTGATGTACCCCGCTGACCCGTCGCGGGAACCACTGCTGCTGCCGCAGATACTGACCCGCAACGTGGTAATGGACGCGCTGCGCGCGGTTTCTCCGCAGAAGCCCGAAATTGCCGTTAATTAAGCAGAAGATCGCATCATTTAGTTCCCCATGCGACGTGCCGTGTGGCCCCCGGGCAAATGTAACCACTGAATACTTTTTTGGGGCAAAAACCCACCTAACTTCTTCAATAAAGTCGCTAAATGCCGACAAAATTGCGCCAATCGCCAAATATCATGGACACTACCGGAAATTTGATCCACACTTGCTGCAAATGCGCCCCACAGCGGAACTGACTGCGCCATGGCAACCATCCTGGTATTACACGGCCCCAATCTCAACCTGCTCGGCACCCGCGAGCCGGGGATCTATGGCGGCACCACGCTGGCAGATATCAACCTCGGTCTCGAGCAACTGGCCCGGGACCGCGGACATCACCTGCTCCACATGCAGAGCAATGCCGAATACGAGCTGGTGGAGCGCGTGCAGGACGCCGGCAGGGAAGGCGTCAATTTTATCCTGATCAATCCCGCGGCCTTCACCCATACCAGCGTGGCCCTGCGCGATGCGCTCAGCGCCGTCGATATTCCCTTCATAGAAGTCCACCTGTCCAATATCCACGCGCGGGAAGAGTTTCGCCGGGTGTCCTACTTCTCTGACCTGGCCCGGGGTGTGATTTGCGGCCTCGGGGCCAAGGGCTACGAACTGGCGCTGCTGGCCGCCCTGCAGCAATTGGAACAACCGTAAACATGACAGCGAGAGGCTGAACTATGGACATTCGCAAGGTAAAAAAACTGATCGAGCTGCTCGAAGAGTCCAACATTGACGAGATAGAGATCAAGGAAGGCGAGGAATCCGTGCGCATCAGCAGGAACGGAGCCCAGTCCGCCGCGGCCTCGGCGGGGCATTTTGCCATGCCCCAGTACGCCGCACCGCAATACGCCCCGCCCCCACCCGCTCCGGTTGCGGCGGCACCGGCTGTCGCGGCAGAGCCCGCGGCGGAACCAGCCGCCAGCAGGGGCCACGCGGTGCGCTCTCCCATGGTGGGCACGTTCTACCGCTCTCCCTCCCCCAGCTCCCCCGCCTTTGTCGAAGTGGGCCACACGGTGAAAGTCGGCGATGTCATCTGTATCGTCGAGGCGATGAAAATGATGAACCAGATAGAGGCGGACAAGGCCGGCACCATCGAGGCGATCCTGGTCGACAACGGCGAGCCGGTCGAATTCGACCAACCGCTGTTCACCATCGTCTAGCAGGCAGCCCGCCCAGCGTTCACCAGAGGATAACAACATGCCCATCCTGGAAAAGGTGCTCATTGCCAACCGCGGTGAAATCGCGTTGCGGATACTGCGCGCCTGCAAGGAACTGGATATCAGGACGATCGCTGTCCACTCCAAGGCCGACACCGAACTGATGCACGTCCGCCTCGCCGACGAGTCGGTCTGTATCGGTCCCGCCCCCTCCAAGGACAGCTACCTGAATGTGCCGGCGATCATCAGCGCCGCCGAGGTCACCAATGCCTCCGCCATTCACCCGGGTTACGGCTTCCTGGCGGAGAATGCCGATTTCGCCGACCAGGTGGAAAAAAGCGGCTTTGTCTTCATCGGCCCCACCGCCGATACGATCCGCCTGATGGGCGACAAGGTGTCGGCCATCCAGGCCATGAAAGCGGCCGGCGTACCCACCGTGCCGGGTTCCGACGGGCCCCTCACTGACGATACCGAGCGCACCCTGGAGATCGCCCGCGCGATCGGCTACCCCGTGATCGTCAAGGCGGCAGCCGGCGGTGGCGGCCGCGGCATGCGGGTCGTGCACAACGAGGCCGCCCTGCTCAACTCGATCCAGGTGACCCAGTCCGAGGCCGGGGCCGCCTTTGGCTCCGACGTGGTGTACCTGGAAAAATTCCTGCAGAAGCCGCGCCACGTGGAAATCCAGGTGCTGGCCGACGGCCAGGGCAATGCCGTTCACCTGGGCGACCGGGACTGCTCGCTGCAGCGCCGCCACCAGAAGGTACTGGAGGAGGCCCCCGCACCGGGCATCCCCGACGCTGTCCGCCAGGAGGTGGCCCAGGCCTGCGTCAACGCCTGTATCGAGATTGGCTACCGGGGCGCCGGGACCTTCGAATTCCTGTACGAGGACGGTGGTTTCTACTTCATCGAAATGAATACCCGGGTCCAGGTGGAACACCCCGTCACCGAACAGATCACCGGTATCGACATCGTCAAGGAACAGTTGCGCATTGCCGCCGGCCTGCCCCTGTCCTTCAAGCAAAGCGACGTCAGGTTCTTCGGCCACGCCTTCGAATGCCGGATCAATGCCGAGGACCCCAAGACTTTCCTGCCCTCACCCGGCAAGGTGACCACTTTCCATGCCCCGGGCGGCCCGGGCATACGGGTGGATTCCCATCTCTACGATGGCTATACGGTACCGCCCTTCTACGATTCGCTGATAGGCAAGATCATCAGCTTCGGGGAAAGCAGGCAGGTAGCCCTGGCCAGGATGCGCCAGGCCCTGGACGAACTGGTCGTGGAAGGTATTCGCACCAATACCGCCCTGCACCGTGACCTGGTGCGGGATCGCGCCTTCCAGAGTGGCGGGGTGAGCATCCACTACCTCGAAAGCAAGCTGCAGGAAGACTGAGCCGGGCCCTGCCACACGCCATGCCAACCACACCCGCCATCGCCCGGGCCCGCCGCTGTCGGGGGCGGCGCCGGTGACCTGGCTGCAACTGCGCCTGGACACCCGCCCCGACCAGGTCGAGACACTCGAGCAGCTGATGCTGGCCACCGGGGCCGTGGCCGTCACCATGGAAGACAATGCGGACCAGCCGGTACTGGAACCCGGGGTCGGCGAAACCCCGCTGTGGGGCCAGACCCGCCTGACCGGGCTGTACCCGGCGGATACCGCCATGGCCGAGGTGCTGGCCGGGTTTCCCGCCGAGTTGCTGCAGGGGGCCAACCAGCGGGTTGAAATTCTCGAGGACAAGGACTGGGAGCGCGAGTGGATGCAGCACTACCGGCCCATGCCTTTCGGCCGCCGCCTGTGGGTTTGCCCCAGTTGGCTCGAGCCGCCGGACCCCGCCGCGGTCAACCTGTTACTGGACCCGGGCCTGGCCTTCGGCACCGGCACCCACCCCACCACCGCCCTCTGCCTGGGCGAACTGGACGGCATGGCACTGGATCAAGCCAGCGTGGTCGACTACGGCTGCGGCTCGGGCATCCTGGCGGTGGCGGCCCTGCGCCTGGGCGCCGTCCGTGCCCTGGGAGTGGACAACGACCCCCAGGCCCTGGTGGCCACCCGGGACAACGCCGGTCGCAACGGGGTTGCCGCCGCGGCCCTCGAGGTCGCGCTGCCCGGCGCCTTTGACCGGGACAGCTGGTCCCACAGCGCCGACGTGGTGATTGCCAACATCCTGGCCGGCCCGCTGGTCGAGCTGGCAGACACCCTGCTGGGCTTTCTCAAACCCGGCGGCACCCTGCTGTTATCGGGCCTGCTGGCAACCCAGGCGGGGGCGCTGTGCGAACACTATGCCGGGCGTATCAGCCTGACGGTGGCGGGCGAGCGCGACGGCTGGGTATGCCTGCGAGGCACCCTCACGGATTGAACCGCAAATGCCACCCGGTCGCGGCGGCTGGTGGTTTTTTGTCCATAAATTCTTCCCCGTGCCGGACCATCCGAGTATCATACCGCCTCTTTTCGACACCCTGGCTTCAAACTCTCTCCACATGCTGCAGATCGGACCGTACAAGCTGCCCAATCGCGTGGCACTGGCCCCTATGGCCGGTGTAACCGACCTGCCATTCCGACGCCTGTGCTCGCAAATGGGCGCCGGCCTGGTGGTGGCGGAGATGATCAGCTGCAACCCCAGGCTGCGCGACTCCGCCAAGACCCTGTGGCGCAGTCGCCACGACGCGGAGATCCAGCCCCGTTCGGTACAGATCGCCGGGAGCGAACCCGCGGCCATGGCGGAGGCGGCCGCCTACAATGTGGCCCGGGGTGCGCAAATCATCGACATCAATATGGGCTGCCCCGCGAAGAAAGTATGCCGCCGGGCGGCGGGCTCGGCGCTGCTGGCTGACGAGCGACTGGTGGATGATATCCTCACCGCCGTGGTAAACGCGGTGGACGTGCCGGTGACCCTGAAAATCCGCACGGGCTCCTCCCCCGATGCCAGGAACGGGGTGAGCATTGCGCGCATTGCCGAGGACGCCGGTATCGCCGCCCTGGCGGTCCACGGCCGCAGCCGGGCCTGCGCCTTCCGGGGGGAGGTGGAGTACGACACCATTGCAGCGATCGTCGCCGCCACCCGCTTTCCGGTGTTCGCCAACGGCGACATCGACTCCCCGGAGCGCGCCGCGGCGGTCATCGCCCACACCGGTGCGGCGGGCGTCATGATCGGCCGGGCGGCCCAGGGCAGGCCCTGGCTGTGCGGCCAGATCGCCACGCATCTTGACACCGGCGTCTCCCCGCCGGCGCCGTCACCGCTTGAGCAACTGCTCATCATGCGCGCTCATGTCGAGGCACTGCACGCCTTTTACGGCGAGTTTATGGGCCTGCGGATCGCCCGCAAGCATGTCGGCTGGTACCTGCAGGACAATCCCGGCTACCTGCAACAGCGCAGGATTTTTAACCGGCTGGAGTCGGCCGCCGACCAGCTGAACTACCTGCAACAAATGACCGGAAACCATCCCTACCAACATAATCCAGACAAGGAAATAGCAGCATGACCAGGGCTGAATCCCTTCCCCCAACCATCACCACCGAAGACGCCGCCAACGATGAGCAGTGCGACTCGGGCCCGGCCCGCAGCCTGCGGGACTCGGTGACAATCGCGGTCAGGGAGTACCTGAAAGACCTGGACGGCCAGCTGTCCGCCGACGTCTACCAGATGGTGCTGGCGGAAATCGAGGCGCCCCTGCTGAAGGAAATCATGGCCTACACCCGCAACAACCAGACCAAGGCATCGATCATGCTGGGCCTCAACCGGGGTACCCTGCGCAAGAAACTCAAGCAGTACAACCTGATTTCCACCCAGGACTAGAGGCGGCCACCCACCATGAGCGACAACCAACTTGTAAAAGTCAATCGCGCCCTGATCAGTGTTTCTGACAAGGCCGGCATCGTCCAGTTCGCCCAGGCCCTGCTGGACATGGGGATCGAACTGTTGTCCACCGGTGGCACTTATCGCCTGCTGCAGGACAGCGGCCTCGAGGTGACCGAGGTGGCCGACTACACCGGCTTCCCGGAAATGATGGACGGCCGGGTCAAGACCCTGCACCCGAAAGTGCACGGCGGCATTCTCGCCCGCCGCGGCCAGGACGAGGAGGTGATGGCCGACCACGGTATCGAGGCCATCGACATGGTAGTGGTCAACCTGTATCCCTTCGAGGCCACTGTTGCCCGGCCCGACTGCAGCCTGGAGGACGCCATCGAGAACATCGATATCGGCGGCCCCACCATGGTCAGGGCAGCGGCCAAAAACAACCGTTTCGTCAATATCGTGGTGGACAGCGACGACTACGAGGCAATCATCGAGGAACTGCAGACCTACGACAGAGCCACCACCGGAGCCACCCGTTTCAACCTGGCGATCAAGGCCTACGAACACACCGCAGCCTACGACGGCGCGATAGCCAATCACTTCGGTGGCCTGGTTCCCGGTGGCTCCCCGACCTTCCCGCGCACCTTCAATACCCAGTTCCACAAGGTGCAGGAAATGCGCTACGGCGAAAACCCTCACCAGCGGGCCGCCTTCTACGTGGAGGCCAACCCGGCGGAGGCAGGTATCGCCACCGCAAAACAGCTGCAGGGCAAGGAGCTGTCCTATAACAATGTGGCCGACACCGACGCCGCCCTGGAATGCGTCAAGAACTTCGCCGAGCCGGCCTGCGTCATCGTCAAGCACGCCAACCCCTGCGGAGTCGCGGTGGCAAACGATATCGGCACCGCCTACCAACTGGCCTTCGCCACCGACCCGGAATCCGCCTTTGGCGGCATTATCGCCTTCAACCGGGAGCTCGACGCCGCCACGGCGCGGGCCATCGTCGATCGCCAGTTCGTCGAGGTGATCATTGCCCCCGAGGTCAGCGCCGAGGCCGCTGCGGTGGTGGCCGACAAGAAGAACGTACGCCTGCTGGTATGCGGCGCCTGGTCGGCACCCCGGCCCGCCTTCGACTACAAGCGGGTCAACGGTGGCCTGCTGGTGCAGGACCGGGACCTGGGCATGGTGACCGCCGCCGACCTGAAGGTGGTCAGCAAAATCCAGCCCAGCGACCAGCAATTGAAGGACCTGCTGTTCGCCTGGCAGGTTGCCAAGTTCGTCAAGTCCAACGCCATTGTCTATGCCGCCAACGGCCAGACAGTCGGCGTCGGCGCCGGCCAGATGAGCCGGATCAACTCCGCCCGCATCGCCGCCATCAAGGCCGAGCACGCGGGCCTGGCGGTGAAGGGGTCGGTGATGGCCTCGGACGCATTCTTTCCCTTCCGCGACGGTATCGACAACGCGGGACAGGCGGGTATCGCTGCGGTGATCCAGCCCGGCGGCTCTATCCGCGACGATGAAGTCATCGCCGCCGCGGACGAACACGGGATGGCAATGGTGTTCACCGGCATGCGCCATTTCAGGCATTAACAGCGAACCTTGATTAGATGAACGTACTGATTATCGGCAGTGGGGGGCGCGAACACGCGCTGGCGTGGAAGGTGGCCCAGTCGGACCGGGTGGAGCGCGTTTTTGTGGCGCCGGGTAATGCCGGCACCGCGGCAGAGGCCGGGGTAGAGAACGTTGCCGTCGATGTGATGGACTTTGCCGCCCTGGCGGATTTTGTCCAGGGCAACGCGGTGGAGCTGACTATCGTCGGCCCCGAGGCGCCGCTGGTTGAAGGCATCGTGGACTACTTCGAGGGCCGCGGCCTGCGCTGCTTCGGGCCCCGTCGCGGGGCGGCCCAGCTCGAGGGCTCCAAGGCATTCACCAAGGACTTCCTGGCCCGGCACAATATACCCACCGGTGCCTACGCCAATTTCACCGAGCTGGAGCCGGCCCTGGCCTACCTGCGGCAGCAGGGCGCCCCCATCGTGGTGAAGGCCGACGGCCTTGCGGCAGGCAAGGGCGTGATCGTCGCCCAGACCCTGGCGGAGGCGGAAGCCGCGGTTACCGACATGCTGTCGGGCAATGCCTTTGGGGACGCCGGCTGCCGGGTGGTCATCGAGGAATTCCTGGAAGGCGAGGAAGCCAGCTTCATCGTGATGGTGGACGGCGCCAACGTTTTGCCCATGGCCACCAGCCAGGACCACAAGCGCATCGGCGAGGGCGACACCGGCCCCAATACCGGCGGTATGGGGGCCTACTCCCCCGCCCCCGTGGTCGATGCCACCGTGTTTGAGCGGGTTATGAACCAGGTGATCCTGCCCACCGTGCACGGCATGGCCGCCGAAGGCAACGATTACACCGGCTTTCTCTACGCCGGCCTGATGATCTCCCCCGCGGGAGAGCCCCGGGTGATCGAGTACAACTGCCGTTTCGGCGACCCGGAAACCCAACCCATCATGGTGCGGCTGCAATCCGACCTGGTCGGCCTGTGTGACGCCGCCCTGGCGGGCACCCTGGACAGTGCCGAGGTCGAATGGGACCCGCGCTGCGCCATCGGGGTCGTGCTGGCCGCCGGCGGCTATCCAGGCAGTTACAGCAAGGGCACAGTCATTCACGGGCTGGACGCAATTCAGGCAGACAATATCAAGGTATTCCACGCCGGCACGGCCAACGCCGACGGGCAGGTGGTCACCAGTGGCGGCAGGGTACTGTGTGTCACGGCGCTGGGAGACGATATCGCAGCCGCCCAGCGCGACTGCTACCTGGCCGCGGACAAGATAAGCTGGGATGGCATGACCCTGCGCCGCGACATTGGCTGGCGGGCCATCGCGCGCTATAGTGAATCCGGATAAACCAACCGCAGGTCCCAGCTATGCGCCAACGACGTCTGTCACTGCTCGACCGGGTGATCACCGAGGCGGACGCGGTGATGCGCACCATCACCAACAGCGGTCACGCCGCCGCCCGGCCCTCGCCCTCCCAGGGGCATGCGGATACGGAATTATCGGAAGCGGAACGGCGCCACGCGGCGGGCCTGATGCGGGTCAACCATACCGGCGAGGTTTGCGCCCAGGCGCTTTACCAGGGCCAGGCCCTCACCGCGAAATTGCCCACCGTGCGGGACGAAATGCAGCAGGCGGCTGCAGAGGAAGTCGATCACCTGGTGTGGTGCGAGCAGCGCCTGCGCGAGCTGGAGAGCCGGCCCAGCCTGCTCAACCCCGCCTGGTACGGCCTGTCCTTCGCCCTGGGGGCGGTGGCCGGCGCGATCAGTGACAAGGTCAGCCTGGGCTTCGTGGCCGCCACCGAGGAGCGGGTCTGCAACCACCTGCGGGACCACCTGAAATCCCTGCCCGAAGAGGACCGCAAGTCCCGGCTGATCGTGCAGAAAATGCTGGAGGACGAGCAGCGCCACGGCGACAAGGCCCTGCAGGCGGGGGGCAGTGAATTTCCGCGCCAGGTAAAAGACGCGATGACCGTGGTGTCGCAGGTGATGACCCGCAGCAGTTACCGGATCTAGTCGCGATCCCCCGCAAAAACACCCCTACCCCAACCCCGGCTCAAACTCCACGACCTCGTAGCTGTGACTCAGCGCCACCCCGGCCGCGCCCAGCATGATCGAAGCAGAGCAGTATTTTTCCGCCGACAGCTCCACCGCCCGCTTCACCTGGCTCTCCTTGAGCCCCACCCCCGTCACCACAAAATGCATGGCTATGCGGGTAAAAACTGCTGGCACCGCATCGGCTCGCTCGGCCTCGACTTCCACCCGGCAGTCGACGACCTGCTGGCGGGATTTCCTGAGCATGCTCAACACGTCGTAACTGGCGCAGCCGCCGGTGCCCAGCAGTAGCATTTCCATCGGCCGGGGACCGATGTTGCGCCCGCCCAGGTCCTCAGGGCCGTCCATGACGACGCTGTGGCCGCTGCCGGATTCACCCACGAACATCGCGCCATCCGCCCACTTTACTGTCGCTCTCATCTGCCACTGGCTCCTGCAAAATTTTGCCGCGCAGCTTAGCACATGCTCCCGTGTTTTACTTGAGGGCGTAGTGGGCTACACTCCGACTCACACAAACCGCCGAACAGGGAGTATGAGTGTGGTAAAACCCCAGGTACTCAGAGCTTTACCGAACGTGGAAAATTTTCTGCGGCACTGCCAGCGCAAGGACTACAAGGCCAAGAGTCAGGTGTTGAACCAGGGCGAGGTGAGCAACTCCCTGTACCTTATCCTGGATGGCTCGGTTTCTGTGATGGTGGAGGATGCGTCGGAGCCGGGTCACATGATGGTAGTTGCCTATCTCAACCCCGGGGACTTCGTCGGTGAGATGGGCCTGTTCGAGGACGAGCCCCAGGTGCGCAGCGCCATGGTGGTCGCCAAGACCCAGTGCGAGGTGGCGGAAATTTCCTACGAGCGCTTCCACCAGATCCGCAACCAGTTCCCCGACATCCTCTACGCCATCTCGCGCCAGATCAGCACCCGCCTGCGGGTCACCACCCGCAAGCTGACGGACCTCGCCTTCGTCGACGTGTCGGGGCGTATCGCCCACACACTGCTGGACCTGTGCAAGGAACCGGACGCGATGACCCACCCCGATGGCATGCAGATCAAGATCACCCGGCAGGAGCTCGGTAAAATCGTGGGTTGCTCCCGGGAAATGGCCGGGCGGGTTCTCAAGACGCTGGAGGAAAACGGACTGGTGTCGGTCTCCGGCAAGACCATGGTGGTCTACGGCACACGCTAGCCAAAAAACATCTCGCGCAATTTCTCGCCGGGCTCCGGCGCACGCATGAAGGCCTCGCCCACCAGGAAGCCATAGACCTGGTGGTTGCGCATCAGCGCCACGTCTTCGGCTGTGTGGATACCACTTTCGGTCACCACCAGCCGGTCCCCGGGGATGTAAGGTAGCAACTCCAGGGTAGTCTCAAGCCGGGTTTCAAAGGTGTGCAGGTCGCGGTTGTTGATCCCTATGAGGGGAGTCTCCAGCTCCAGCGCCCGCTCCAGTTCGGCCCGGTCATGCACCTCGACCAACACGTCCACCCCCACCTGGGCGGCGACCGCTGCCAACTCGCGCATCTGGTCATCCGCCAGCGCCGCGACGATCAGCAGGATGGCGTCCGCGCCGATGGCGCGCGCTTCGATCACCTGGTAGGGGTCCAACGTAAAATCCTTGCGCAATACCGGCAGCTCGCAGGCCGCGCGGGCTTCCTGCAGGTAGCCGTCCGCCCCCTGGAAAAAGTCGACGTCAGTGAGTACCGACAGGCAGCTCGCACCACCGGCCTGATAGCTGGCGGCAATCTGTGCCGGCTGGAAGTCGGCGCGAATCACTCCCTTGCTCGGAGATGCCTTCTTCACTTCCGCAATCACCGCCGGCTCTGCGGCAGCCGCTCGCTCCTGCAGGGCCCTGGAAAAGCCGCGGACGGGGGACTGCTCTGTGATGCGCTGCTCGAGACTGCCCAGGGAGTCCCGCTTGCGCCTGGCGCTGATCTCCTCGCGCTTGCGCGCCAGGATCTTGCGTAAAATCGTGGGGGCATCAACGGCCATCAGCTCAGTCCGCCTTCCCGCGCATCAGGCGGGTAAAATCAATAAACTGGCGCATTTTTTCCGCCGCCTGGCCGCTGGCGAGCACGTCGTCTGCCATCGCGATACCGTCCGCGAGGGTTGCCGCGACACCGCTCACATAAATGGTGGCGCCGCCGTTGAGGGCAATTATCGCGGCGGCCTTGCGGGCGGCGGCGTCATCCTTGCCCGCCAGGGCGCGACGGATGAGGTCCGCGGAGGCGGCGGCACTGTCCACTGCCAGCCCGTCGAGATCCTGGCGCTGCAGCCTGAACTCCTCCGGGCTGATGTGGTAGCTGCTGACATCGCCGTCACGCAACTCCGCCACCAGGGTGCCGGCGGCAATCGATATCTCGTCCAATCCGTCATCCGAGTGCACCACCATCGCGTGAACGGAACCCAGCGCCTTGAGCACCTTGGCTATCGGCAGGCACAGTTCCGGCGCAAACACCCCGATGACCTGCCGCTGCACCCGGGCGGGATTGGTCAGGGGCCCCAGGATGTTGAACAGCGTGCGCATGCCCAACTCCCGGCGCGGGCCGATGGCATAACGCATGGCACTGTGGTGGGCCGGGGCAAACATGAAACCCAGGCCGACCTCGTTGATGGCCCTGGCGACCTGCTCCGGGCTCAGGTCCAGCGGCATGCCCAGGCACTCCAGGACATCGGAGCTGCCACTGGTACTGGAAACCGAGCGATTGCCGTGCTTGGCCACCCTGGCTCCCGCGGCCGCCACCACAAAGCTCGAGGCGGTGGAGACATTGAACAGGTTGGCGCCATCGCCACCGGTACCCACCAGGTCGACCAGGTGGGGGTCGCTTACCTCGACCGGGGTAGCCAGGTTGCGCATGACTTCGGCGGCGCCGGTTATCTCATCGATCGTTTCGCCCTTCATTCGCAGCGCTACCAGCAGGCCGCCGATCTGGGCATCGGTCGCATCGCCTGACATCACCTGCTGCATCACCGCGGCCATCTCTGTCCGGTCCAGGTCATTCCCGGCAACCACCCTGGCGAGGGCTTCCTGTATGTTCATCAGGCTGTATCCCTATTGTTCGAGAAAGTTGCGCAACAGATCGTGGCCGTGCGCTGTGAGAATCGACTCGGGGTGGAACTGGACGCCTTCAATCGACAGCTCCCGATGGCGCAGCCCCATGATCTCGTCGATTTCGCCCGCCTCGGTGCTGGTCCAGGCGGTGATTTCCAGGCAGGCGGGCAGGCTCTCCTTCTCCACTACCAGCGAATGGTAACGAGTGGCTTCAAAGGGTTCGCTCAGGCCCCGGAAAACGCCCTCCCCCCGGTGGTGTATCGGCGAGGTCTTGCCGTGCATGACCTTGCGCGCCCGCACCACCTTGCCGCCAAAGACCTGGCCGATGCACTGGTGGCCGAGGCATATCCCCAGGATCGGAACCACACCGGCAAAGGCCTCTATCACCGCCATGGAGATACCGGCTTCATTGGGTGTGCAGGGGCCAGGTGAAATCACGATCTGCTGCGGTGCCAGCGCCTTGATATCGGCTACCGCAATCTCATCGTTGCGCACCACCTGCACCTCGGCCCCCAACTCACCCAGGTACTGCACCACGTTATAGGTAAAGGAGTCGTAGTTATCGATCATCAGCAGCATGTTCAGTCCCCCCGTCCAAGTGCCATCGAGGCCGCCCGGAACACCGCCCGCGCCTTGTTCTGGGTTTCCTTCCACTCCAGCCGGGGCACCGAGTCCGCCACCACACCGCCGCCGGCCTGGACATACAGCCGACCGTCCTTGATCACCGCGGTGCGAATCGCAATCGCCGTGTCCATATCCCCGGCCCAGGAGATATAGCCCACGGCACCGCCATAGACGCCTCGCTTGACAGGTTCCAGTTCGTCAATGATTTCCATGGCGCGAATCTTGGGAGCGCCGCTGAGCGTTCCCGCCGGCAGGGTGGCCCGCAGCACATCGATAGCGGTCTTCCCCGGCAGCAAGCGGCCGGTGACGTTTGACACGATGTGCATGACGTGCGAATAGCGCTCCACCACCATTTTATCCGACAGCACCACCGAGCCGGTCTCGGCAATGCGGCCGACGTCGTTGCGGCCCAGGTCGATCAGCATCAGGTGCTCGGCAATCTCTTTCGGGTCCGCCAGCAGCTCCGCCTCCAGCGCCGCGTCCTCCTCCTCGGACCGCCCGCGGCGACGGGTGCCGGCGATGGGGCGCACGGTCACCAGGCCGTGTTCCAGCCGGGCGAGAATTTCGGGGGAGGAGCCGACGATATGGAAATCCTCCAGGTCGAGGAAATACATATACGGCGACGGATTGAGATTGCGCAGGGCGCGGTAGAGATTGAGCGGCGGCGCATCGAAGGGAATACTCATGCGCCGGGAGGGCACGACCTGCATCACATCGCCCGCCAGTACATACTCCTTTACCCGCTCCACGGCGGCTTCATATTGCGCCTGGCTGAAATCCGATTCGGCCTGCTCTTCCAGAACGCCGCAATCCGCCGCGGCCAGCGACACCTCGGACAACGGCGCCATGGGCTCCCGCAGGCGGGCAACCAGCGCCCGCAGCCGCTCATTGGCCAGCGCCAGCGCATTGTCCAGCCCGGGATCCGCGTTGACCACGAGGCGGATGGTGCCCGCCAGGTTGTCGAACACCAGCACCTCTTCCGACACCATCAGCAGTATATCCGGCGTGCCCAGCCGGTCCGGGGGCGCACTGTCGGCCAGGCGCGACTCGACGAACCGCACGGCATCGTAGGCAAAGTACCCCACCAGCCCGCCGTGGAAAACCGGCAGATCCTCCCGCGGCGCGGTGCGGTAGCGGCGCTGAAACTCCTCGGCAAACGCCAGCGGGTCCTTTACTTCCCCCTCCTCCGCCAGCACGCCGTCCACCCAGACCTCTGCCCGGTGGCCGAATACTTTCAGTACGGTGCGACAGGGCAGGCCGATAATGGAATAGCGACCCCATTTCTCACCACCATGGACGGATTCGAAGAAATAGGAGTAGGCGCCCTCCGCCAGCTTGCGGTAGGTACTGATCGGGGTTTCGAGGTCGGCCAGCACTTCGGTACTGACAGGTATACGGTTGTAGTCTTGTGCCGCCAGCGCGGCAAAGTCTTGCGAATTCATGGGTTATCCTCGGAGCGTGTATGTGCGTATTCGGGTCGTGACAAAGCTCTGGCTACCATCGCCAGCAAGTGACCTCGCGCATCGAAAGCACGTCGATGCTGTTACACACTGCTGCAGACACAGCATTCTCCAGGAATCGGGGAGTGCCTATTGTACATACGGGGCTGTGCTTGGCAAACAAACAAGCCACTTATGCCCGCTCGCCTTTAGTTCCGTAAAACCGCCACTGACTTCAGAATCAGTCTCGGTGCAGCAAGGGGGCATGCGCCATTCCATTCGCGGCGGAGGGCGGGGGGTTGCCTCGCTCCACGGCTGCGGCCCTCCGGGCTTCCCTCAGTCGGTCGCGAGCCTTACAGCGCTTCGCTGTCTCGCTCCACTCCCTCGGCGTGCGCCTTTTACGTTCCGCGAGGCAACCCCCCGCCCTCCACCGCATTGAGTTCCACCAATAAACATGTAGGTACACCGCCAGAAACCTACAGGCTTGGTTTGTATGCGCGATTTAAGGCAGGGGGCCGGGTTTGTCCTGGCGGAATGTAAAAGGCCAGCGCCGAAGGAGTGGCGGAAGACAGCGAAGCGCTTTAAGGCTTCCAACCGACTGAGGGAAGCCCGGAGGGCCGCGGCCATGGAGCCAGGACAAACCCGGGCCCCGGCCGACAATGGAACAGTGCTAACGACACAAATACGCAGCGACCAAAAACTTCAATCAAAAGGCCTCAGTTTATATGGAAGCCAACTGCGCCCGCATCTCCGCGATCACCGCTTTGTAGTCCGGCTGGTTGAATATGGCAGAACCGGCGACAAACGTGTCCGCCCCCGCGGCGGCGATCTCCGCGATATTCTTCGGCGTGACCCCGCCATCGATTTCCAGGCGGATATCGCGGCCGGAGGCGTCGATGAGGGCGCGGGCCTCGCGCAGCTTGTCCAGGGTGGCGGGAATGAAGGACTGGCCGCCGAAGCCCGGGTTGACGGACATCAGCAGTACCATGTCCACCTTGTCGAGAACGTACTTCAGCGCATCCAGGCCCAGGTGCGGGTTGAAAACCAGGCCGGACTTGCAGCCTGCGGCGCGAATCATCTGCAGCGAGCGGTCCACGTGGGTGGAGGCGTCGGGGTGGAAGGTGATGTAGGTGGCGCCGGCGTCGGCGAAATCCCCGATCAGCTGGTCCACCGGGCTGACCATCAGGTGCACATCGATGGGGGCGGTCACGCCGTGCTTGCGCAGGGCGCTGCATACCATGGGCCCGATGGTGAGGTTGGGGACGTAGTGATTGTCCATCACGTCGAAGTGGACGATATCGGCCCCGGCGGCCAGGACAGCGTCGACCTCCTCTCCCAGGCGGGCAAAGTTGGCAGACAGGATGGAGGGGGCTATCAGGTAGTCCGGCATGGTGGGCTCCAGGTCGTGTTGAGGGCGGTATTCTAACGGCTAAGCGTTCGGGGTACACGGCCCGATTGTAATGCGGCATCCAGTTTGCGCAGGCGTTCTGGCGTGCCCACGTCCTCCCAGTGCCCCGGGTAGTATTCCGCGCTGAGGCAGCCGCGGCGGATGGTCGCATCCAGCAGCGGCCGCAGGGGCAGCTTGCCCGGAGTCATGCCGGCGAAAAAGGCGGGAGTGTAGACGCCCACCCCGGCGTAGGTGAAGCCGCTGGCCCCGGGCGCCAGTTCCCGCACCAGGCCCCGCTCATCGATTGCGAAATCGCCGAGCGGATGCTGGGCCGGGTTGTCCACCATGACCAGGTGGGCAATGGCCGGCGGTGCCGGGGTAAACCCCGCCAGTCGGGCAAAGGGGTAGTCGAGCCAGACATCGCCGTTGACCACCAGGAAAGGCCCGTCGCCCAGCAGGGGCAGCGCATTGAAGATGCCGCCCGCGGTCTCCAGCGGCTCGGCCTCCGGGGAATAGCGAATGGAGACGCCCCAGCGGCTGCCGTCGCCGCAATAATCCATGATCTGCTGCGCCAGGTGCGACACATTGATGACCAGGTCGGCGAAACCGGCCTGGGCCAGACGCTCGATATGGTGGGCGATGAGCGGAGTGCCACCGACTTTTAACAGCGGTTTGGGAGTATGGTCGGTCAGGGGCCGCATGCGCTCGCCGACACCGGCCGCGAGAATGATGACTTTCACGCGCCGACACTCCAGGCCTGGCGAGCGACCTCCGGTGACAGACGGCCATCGAACCAGCGCTGGAACTCGGCGAATACCGGATCCTCGCCGGCGTACCTGCCGCTGATCTCCTGCACATAGCGGATCACCAGCGGCAGATCATCCAGGTAGGCGGGCTTGCCATCGCGCAGGTACAGGCGCGCAAATGTGCCCAGCACCTTGATATGCCGCTGCAGGCCCATGAGGTCGAACCAGCGCTGGAAACGCTCCGGGTCTGCCGCGCCGGGCAGTCCCCTGGCCTGCAACAGGCCCCGGTAGGCGCCAACCCACTGCTGCACCCGGGCGGGGGGCCACTGGATATAGCAATCGCGCAACAGGGAGACCAGATCGTAGGTGACCGGGCCCAGCACTGCATCCTGGAAATCGATAACCCCCAGGCTGCCGTCGTCCTGGGGCATGAGGTTGCGGCTGTGGAAATCACGGTGAACCAGGACCCGAGGCTGCTCCAGTGCGCTGGCAACCAGCTTGTCGAAGGTCGCCGCCAGCAGCTCCTCTTCGTCGCCTGCCAGCGACTGGCCCAGCAGTGCGTCGACGAACCAGGCGGGAAAACGTCCGAGTTCTTCGCGCAGCAGGAGTTCATCATAAGCCGGGAGCGCGACGGCCGTGGTGTCGATGGCCGCAATCTGCAGCAGCAGCTCCATTGCGCCGCGGTACGGATCGTCTCCGGCGCCGCCCTGCAGGCTCGCAAGCAGTAACCGGTCGCCCAGGTCCTCGAGGGCCAGGTAACCCCGTTCCAGGTCGGCCGCATGCAGTGCCGGCACCCTGACGCCTGCTCCCGCCAACAGCTCGCGTACCGTGAGAAATGCCTGGTTTTTCTCGGTGGCGGGCGGTGCATCCACCAGGATATAGCTGGACCCGCCGATCCGGGTGCGGAAATAACGCCGGTTGCTGGCATCGCCCGCCACCACCGACAACTCGGGCCGGGGCCCCGCCGCGCCGGGCGCCAGGACCGCAAGCGCCCAGTTCAACAGCTCACCTGGCGGGGGACGGGATGTCACTTGGCTCTCCACTTCGAATATTTGACGGACAAGGGCGGGGCGATGCTTTAGAATCCGCGTTTAATCCGCGCACATGCTCTCACATAAATGATATCTGACTTTGCCAGACTACTCGCCCGCACGCTGCATTTTTCGGCGCCTGCGGCGGCCCTAGTGGTCACATTCACAACATCGCTCCCGGTAATGGCAAAGAATACCAAGCATGTGGCCTGCACGGCCAATGAAAGCGGTGACGGCTGGGATTGCCAGTCGGGAACAACGCCTACAGCAGCCGCCTCGCCTGAAGCAGCACCCGCCAGGGCGACAGAGCCTGCGCCTGCCGCGGCGCCTGTACCGGCCACCACTTCTGTCCCGGCCCCGGCGGTGTTGCCCGCTGCCGCTGCCGTACCGGCTGCCGGACGCGCTGCGCAGCCCGGGCCTGCCGCAGCGCCACCGGCGGATGCCCCGGCCTTACCCGATGCCGCGGCTGCGCCCGCTGCCGCAGCAGCGCCCGTCGCCGCTATCACCCCCGTGGAACACCCGCTGGACTGGGCGCCGATGGGCGAGGTTCCGGAGGGGCTGCGGGACCGCGGTTGCCTGTTGTGCGAAGGCCGTTACATGGACCCCCTGGCGGACGAGGACCAGAACGCCGACCCCGACGAGGCTGACATCGAGGCCAACGCCGCCAGCACCGAGATGCAGGGTGACCTGGTGCGCTTCTACGGCGGGGTCGAGGTCAGCCAGGGCTACCGGCGCTTCGAGGGCGATGAGGCCACCATCAATCGCGAGACAGGGGAGGCCGTACTCACCGGCAAGGTAATACTGCGGGAACCGGGCGTTCTCCTGCAAGGAACCCGCGCCGACATATTATCCGAAACCGGGGAAGCGACTCTCGAAAACAGTCAATTCGTGATTCACGCCGACCACCTGCGGGGCACTGCCGCGCTGCTGGAGCGAGATGCCGACGGGCTTATCCATGTTCACGACGGCAGCTTCAGTTACTGCCCCCCCGGCAATGAAGACTGGATGATCCGGGCGGACACCATCGACCTCGATCTGGTTGATGGCCTGGGTACCGCCCACGATGCCACGGTGGATATCGCCGGACTGCCCGTGTTCTATACACCCTGGCTGCAGTTTCCCCTGGACGACCGCCGCCGCACGGGCCTGCTGTGGCCCGATTTCGGCAACGACAGCACCGGCGGTCTCGACATAACGACCCCCATCTACTTCAACCTGGCGCCGAACTACGACGCCCTGTACTCGCCGCGCTACATCCAGGAGAGGGGGCTCAACAACGAACTCAAGTTGCGCTACCTGAACAAGTACCTCGGCTACTGGGAAGTCGGCGGCACCTATATGAACAGTGACAAGCGCTACCGGGACCAGATCCCGGAAGGCAAGAGCGACGACCGCTGGCTGACCGTTGTCCGCCAGAATGGCCTGGTCGACCAGCGCTGGCGTTCCAGAATCGACTACAGCAAGGCCAGTGACGTCGACTATATGAAGGACCTGGAAACCTCCAGCCTGACGGCACAGCGTCGCACCAGCCTGCTGCAGCTGGCGTCCCTGGACTACCTGGGCGACAACTGGCTGGTAAACCTCGACCTGGAGCAATACCAGTCCCTGGCGGACGACATTAACGACGTCTACAAAAAGCTGCCCCAGCTTACCGCGCAGTATCGCAGCAGCGGCACGCCCTTCGAGCTGCAGCCCATCCTGTTGGCCCAGTATTCCAATTTCGATGCCGATGAAGACGTGGTCACCGGCGAGCGCGTGTACTCCGAAGGCGGTGTCGCCTTCCCGATGAACTGGTCCTACGGTTTCCTCAAGCCCACAGCAAAGTACCGGCAGGTTTATTACGAACTGAGCGACGCGGAGTTTTTTACTGACAACAGCCCCTCCACCGGGTCTGCCATGGCCAGTCTCGACGGCGGCCTGTATTTCGAGCGGGAAACCAGCTTTGCCGGTGAAGGGCTGCTGCAGACCCTGGAACCCCGCGTGTACTACCTCTACTCCGGCTACGAAAACCAGCAAGACCAGCCCGATTTTGACAGCGCGGAGCTCACCTTCTCCTATAACCAGCTGTTCCGCGAGTCCCGCTTCTCGGGCCACGACCGCATCGACGACGCCAACCGCCTGTCGGTGGGTGTCGGCTCGCAACTGATCGATTCACAGAACGGCCAGAAATTACTGGGGGCCAACATCGGCCAGATCTTCTATTTCCGCGATCGCAAGGTCCGCCTGATCCCGGGCGCTGAGCCACTGGATGAGTCCAGCTCGGAAATCGCCGCCGACCTGAGCTTCACCCCCGACCGCCACCTGAACTTCCGCACCGACATGGTGTATGACCCCCATGACGGCGACATGGACTCCACCAACGTGCTGGCTGGCTACACTATGGACAGTGGCGCCATATTCAACCTGGGCTACTCCTATAACCGGCCACAGCAACAGTCCCGCCTGCAGGCGGAAACCGAACAGATGACCGCCTCCACCTATCTGCCGGTGTATACCAGCTGGCACCTGTTCGGCGCCATCAACTACAGCCTGATCGACAACCAGGCCATCGAGCAGATGTTGGGAGTCGAGTATGAAAACTGCTGCTGGATCGTGCGCATGATGCACCTGCGCTATTACGACAACGATACCTCGGGCTTTTTCCCCGATTTCAACAATCCCGACCTGGAACAGGAGCACACAACGCAGCTCCAATTCGTTCTCAAGGGCATGGGCGGCTTCGGCAGCCGAATCACCAACATTCTTGAAGACATGATCAGAGGTTATGAAGAGCGTGAATATTAGGGTTTTACTCGTGGCGGCCAGCCTGGCGGCCACTCTTTTACTTACACCCGGTGTGCGTGCAGCCACCGAGCTCATGGACCAGGTGGTGGCCATCGTCGACGATGACATCATTATGGCCAGCGAATTGCGTGAGCGGGTCGACGCCCTCACCCAGACGCTGAAATCACGGGGCATGGACCTGCCGCCCGAGGATGAAATGATCCGCGAAACCCTGGACAGGTTGATCCTGGAAAGCATCCAGCTGCAAAAGGGCCTGCGCGTGGGGGTGCGGATCTCGGATGCCCAGCTCGATGCCGCCATCCAGAACATCGCCGCCCAGAACCGCCTGACCCTGGAGCAATTCCGGGCGGCGGTGGAGCAACAGGGCCAGTCCTATCCCGCAATGCGCGAGCAGGTGCGCAAGGAGATGATCATCCAGCGGGTCCAGGCCGGCAATGTCAATCAGCGCATCCAGATCACGCCCAAGGAGGTTGACAATTTTCTTGCCACCGAGGACGGCAAGAAACTGACCCAGGCCGAGTACCACATGTTGCACGCACTACTGCCTATCTCGCCGGATACCAGCCCCGCCCAGGTAGCGGCGGCCAAGGCGCACGTGGAGCAGATGGTGCAACGCATCCGCGCAGGCCAGCCGTTCGAGCAGGTCATCCGCTCGAGCGCGGCCCCGTACCGATTCAACGGTGGCGACCTGGGGTGGCGCAAGGCCGAGGACCTCCCCTCGCTGTTCTCGGACGTGGCACCCAAACTCGCCAAGGGAGAAACCTCCGACCCCATTCGCAGCGACAGCGGTTTTCACCTTATCTACATGCAGGATATCCGCGGCGGCGAGCAGATTGTGGCCCAGACCCAGGTGCGCCACATCCTGGTGAAACCCTCCGAGATCCTCACCGACGAACAGGCCCGCGAACTGGTGCTGAGCCTGCGCAGCCGGGCTGAGGCGGGCGAGGATTTCGCCGACCTGGCCAGGGAGTACTCGGAAGACATCGGCTCGGCCCAGGAGGGCGGCGAGCTGGGCTGGACCACCCCGGGACAAATGGTGCCGGAGTTCGAACAGGCGATGAAGGCGACCGCTATCGGAGAGATTTCCGAGCCGGTGCGGACCCAGTTTGGCTGGCATATCCTCGAGGTGGAAGGTCGCCGTGACCAGGACATGACCAGCCAGGCCCTGCGCAACAAGGCCGGCGAATACCTGCATAACCGCAAATACCAGGAGGAACTGGACGCCTGGCTGCAGCAGATTCGCGATGAAGCCTTCGTGGATATCAAATAGGGATTAGGGGCTGTGGCCATCCCACGAATTGCCATCACCCCGGGGGAGCCCGCGGGCATCGGGCCGGATATCGTGCTGCAAGCGGCCGGGCGGGAGTGGCAGGCGGAACTGGTAGCGGTTGCCGACCCGGCCCTGCTGCGGGAGCGGGCCAGCCTGCTGGGCATGCGCATCAAACTGCAGCACGTCAACCTTGGCGCGGCCCCGCAAGCCCACGAGCCCGGCACACTTCGGGTGCTGCCGGTTGCGCTGGCAGGAAGCTGCCGCCCGGGCGAACTGGACCCGATCAACGCCCCCTACGTTGTTGCGACCCTGCAGCAGGCGGTAGACGGCTGCCTGCGGCGGGACTTCGCGGCAATGGTTACCGCGCCGGTACAGAAATCCGTGATAAACGATGCAGGCATCCCCTTCACCGGCCACACGGAATTTCTGGCCCGGGCGACTGGCGCCACCAGGGTCGTGATGATGCTTGCCACACCCACCATGCGGGTAGCGCTTGCCACCACCCACCTGCCGCTGGCGGCGGTGCCCGCGGCCATTACCAGGGAATTATTGCTGGAGACACTGCAGATCCTGGTACATGACCTGCGCGACAAATTCGGCCTGGCCCGGCCGCGGGTTGCGGTGCTGGGCCTGAACCCCCACGCGGGAGAGGGCGGCCACATGGGCCGCGAGGAAATCGATACCATCGTGCCGGTGCTGGAACAGCTGCGCGCCCTCGGCATGGACCTGCAGGGCCCGCTACCGGCCGATACCGCGTTCAACCCCAAGGTGCTCGAGCACTGCGACGCCGTGTTCGCCATGTATCACGACCAGGGCCTGCCGGTGCTGAAATACGCCGGCTTCGGCACCGCGGTCAATATCACCCTGGGCTTGCCGATCATTCGCACCTCGGTAGACCACGGCACGGCACTGGACATTGCCGGCAGCGGCAGGGCTGACATGGGCAGCCTGGAGCAGGCGCTGGTCTGCGCCATCGACATGGCTGGCCGACAGCCGCTCGGGTGAAGTCGGGGCAGCGCGCGGTAATGGTTAAAGCGGGCTGCCGCGGTACAATGCCCGCCATGAGCAAACACCAGCATCGCGCGCGCAAGCGCTTCGGCCAGAATTTCCTGCAGGATGACCGTGTCATCGACAGCATCGTGCGGGCGATAAACCCCCTGCCGGAAGAGCACCTGGTGGAAATAGGGCCGGGCCAGGGCGCACTGACACGGCAATTGTCCGCAAGTGGCTGCCAGCTCGACGTGATCGAGCTGGACCGGGACCTGGTACCGGGCCTGCTGGCGGCCTTCAGCGTGAACCCCCGCTTCAAACTGCATAGCGCGGACGCCCTGAAGTTTGATTTCAATTCACTGGTACACAATACGCCGGCCGCTGCGGGTGGTAGGCAACCTGCCTTACAACATATCGACACCACTTATTTTCAAGCTGCTTGAGAACACCGCCATCATTCGGGATATGCACTTCATGCTGCAGCTCGAAGTGGTTGACCGCCTGGCTGCCACACCCGGGAACAAGGACTGGGGTCGGCTGGGGATCATGGCGCAATACCACTGCGAGGTAGAGAAGCTGTTCGAGGTGCCGCCGGAGGCGTTCAACCCGCGACCCAGGGTGCAGTCGGCGATCGTGCGGCTGGCACCCTGGACGACATCACCCTGGCCAGCCTGCGACACACAGCTGCTGCGGCAGGTGGTACAGGCGTCTTTCGGCCAGCGCCGCAAAACCTTGCGCAATAACCTGAAAGGGCTTATAGATACGACGCGCCTGGAGACACTGGGCATAGACCCCGGAGCCAGGGCGGAAACCCTGACGCTCCCACAGTTCATTGAGATTACGGCCGCAATTCATGGATAAAACCGATACTGCCCGGGCCACTGAAACGCAGGTGGATGTAAAAGTAGTGACCACCTACCTGCCGGGTCACTCGCGGCCGGACCAGCAGCAGTACGCCTTCGCCTACACAATCACTATCACCAACGGCAGTGACATACCGGTACAGCTGCTGTCCCGGCACTGGATCATCACGGACGCGGACAACGCCGTGCAGGAAGTACGGGGCGAGGGCGTGGTGGGGGAACAGCCCCTGATTCCCCCCGGTAAATCCTTCCGCTATACCAGTGGTGCCACCCTGACCACACCGGTGGGCTGCATGGAAGGCAGCTACACCATGGTGCAGCGCCGGGAAGGGATCAAGGCCACCCTTGATGATGAACGCTTCGAGGTGCCGATTCCCGCTTTCTCCCTCCACACACCGAAAGCGCTGCACTAGGGTCCGGGGATGAGCACCTACGTCGTCGGCGATATCCAGGGTTGCCTGCAACCGCTGAAATGCCTGCTGAAGAAGGTCTCGTTCAACCCCGACAAGGATGTTCTGTGGTCGGTCGGCGATATCGTCAACCGCGGGCCCCGCTGCCTGAAAACCCTGCGCTTTCTTTACGACATGCGCGACAACCTGGTGCTGGTACTGGGTAATCACGACCTGCACCTGCTGGCGGTAGCTGCCGGTGTGCGCCCGCCCAACCGCTCCGACACGCTGGAAAAGATACTCAAGGCCCCCGACAAGGAGAAACTCCTGACCTGGCTGCTCCACCGCCCCCTTCTCCACCACGAGCACGGCTTTACCCTGGTGCACGCGGGCATTCCGCCCCAGTGGTCCATAGCGGAAGCTGCGAGCCGGGCCAGGGAAGTGGAAGCGGTGCTGCAAAGCCCGGCATGCATCGAGTTTTTCAAGCACATGTACGGCAACGAACCCCTGGTCTGGTCGGACGAGCTCACCGGCATGACCCGGTTGCGGGTAATCACCAACTACCTGACCCGTATGCGCTTCTGCACCAGCCAGGGCGTCCTCGACCTCGACAGCAAGGGACCCAGCCCGGACCTGGACAAGGTGGCGGTCTCGGCCTGGTTCAGTCACCCGCGCCGCAAGACCGCGAAAGACCGCATCCTGTTCGGTCACTGGGCCTCCATCGAGGGGCAGACCGACCATCCCAATGCCATCGGCCTGGATACCGGCTGTGTCTGGGGCGGGGCGCTGTCACTGTACGAACTGGAGACCGGGCGCTGGACCAGTTGCCAGTGCCGCAACGGCAGGTGCAAGAGGGGCAAATGCAAACAGTGATCGCGGCCCCGGGCCGGGGGCGATTTCGGTGAAAGTCTACCTGGTCGGTGGCGCCGTGCGGGATGCCCTGCTGGGCTACCCCACCAGCGAGCGGGACTGGGTGGTGGTGGGCGCCAGTCCCCAGGAGATGCTGGACCAGGGCTACCAGCAGGTGGGCAGGGATTTTCCCGTGTTCCTGCACCCCGTCACGAAAGATGAGTACGCCCTGGCGCGCACGGAGCGTAAATCCGGCCACGGCTACACCGGCTTCGCGGTTCACTGTGACCCCTCCGTTACCCTGGAGCAGGACCTGATGCGCCGGGACCTCACGGTAAACGCGATGGCACAGGCCGACTCGGGGGAGATTATCGACCCCTATGGCGGCAAGGCGGACCTCGACGCGAAAATACTCCGCCACGTATCGGACGCCTTCGTGGAAGATCCGCTGCGGGTATTGCGCACGGCGCGCTTCGCGGCCCGCTACCACCACCTGGGATTTACCGTGGCACCACAGACCATGGAATTGATGGCGGATATCGTCCGCCAGGGAGAACTGGCGCACCTGCCGGCGGAGCGGGTCTGGGTGGAGCTGGAGCGCGCCCTGGGTGAGCCCAACCCCGACGTGTTCGTCGAGGTATTGCGCGAGTGCGGGGCGCTGGCAGCCCTGTTACCGGAGGTGGATGCGCTGTTCGGCGTACCGCAGACGGCGGAATACCACCCGGAAATCGACACCGGCATTCACACCCTGATGGCCCTGCAACAGGCAACCCGGCTCACCCCGGCCACGGATGTGCGCTTTGCCGTACTGATCCACGACCTGGGCAAGGGCACCACCCCCGCCACCGAATGGCCGCGCCATATTGCCCACGAGCATCGCGGCTTGAGCCTGGTAAAGCGTGTGTGCCAGCGCCTGAAAGCGCCCGGGCAGTACCGGGAGCTGGCCCTGAAAGTCTGCGAGTACCACACCCACTGCCACCGCGCGCTGGAACTGCGCGGCAAGACCCTGTTGAAGTTATTCAACGCCACCGACGCCCTGCGCCGACCCGATCGCTTCGAGGCCTTCCTGCTGGCCTGTGAAGCAGATGCCCGGGGCCGCAAGGGACTGGAACAACGGGATTATCCCCAGGCGGATTACCTGCGCCGGGCCCAGGGCATCGCCCGGGAGGTGACCGCCGCGCAGTTCGCCGGGCAGGGCATGGAAGGCAAGGCACTGGGGGAGGCAATCAGCGCCGAACGAGTGCGGCGCCTGGACGCCCTGCGCGATGAGTGCCGGCCCCTGTAGGGCCGAACAGCGTGCCCCGTTCTATCGGGTATTCATTTTGCCATTGCCGGCCCGCACCAGCTCAAAAAATACCGAATAAAGCGAGGCAACCCCCGCGACGGGACAGGGCCCGGTTCAGGCCCGCGATATCCAGCGGCCGCGCCACTGGAAGTCCACTTTCACCAGCGCCTGGGCGTCCCGGTCGTAAGCCCGCCACAACTCGGCGTAGCTCTTCCCCGCCAGGGGGTGTACCTCCCCGCCGGCCAGCTCAGCCAACGGGCACAGCACAAAGGCGTTCTCGAGAATCTCCGGGCGCGGCAGTTCCACCCCCTCGACGCTGCCGGTGAGCTGGCCGTGGGTGAGTATGTCGATATCCAGCTGGCGCGGACTGAAGCGGGTGGCGTTGGCCGGGCGACCGTGCTCGAACTCGATATGGCGCAGCCGCCGGGACAGCTCGCCGGGGCTCAGCGCTGTCTCGACGCCCACGACAAGATTCAGAAAGGGCTGACCCTCAAAGCCAATGGCCTCACTGTCGTAGACCGAGGACAGGGCGAGCTCGCCAAACAGAACGGCAAGGGCATCGAGGCCCGCGACAATATAGCGCTCGCGCTCGATATTACTGCCCACTCCCAGATAGACCCCGGGCATCAGGACCGCTCACCGCGCTCGATAAGCACGCCGACATCCCGGGCGGCGGCAACCGCGCCCGGCTTGCACAGCCGCAAGCGCAGCCAGGGCACAGCGAACTCGCCCATGACGATGGCCGCGACCTGCTCCGCCATGGTCTCGATCAGCCTGAATTCACTCCCCTCTATAAAGGAGAGCACCCGGGCGGACAGGGCGGCGTAGTCCAGGGCGTCCTCGATCCTGTCGCTGCCGGCAGCACGCCGGTTGTCCGTCGCCATTTCAAGGTCCAGCACCACGCTCTGGCGAATCCTGCGCTCCCAGTCGTAGACACCGATGACCGTGTCAGCCCGCAGTTCCCTGATGAACACGATGTCCATCAGCCGCCAACGCCCTCTGCCAGGGGCGGCAGTTCTTCCATCGGCCAGCGCGGGCGCACCCTGCTGACTGCCGCGTCCACCTGGCCCGCCTGCAGGCGCTGGGCCCCGGCGTAGGCGATCATGGCGCCGTTATCGGTGCAGAACCGGGGGGCCGGATAGAAGACCCTGGCGCCTTCTTTGGCCAGGGCCCGGGACAGTTGCTGGCGCAGGTTGGTATTGGCGCTGACGCCGCCGGCGATCACCAGGGTTTTCAAGTGTTCCTGGCGCAGGGCCCGGCGACACTTGATCACCAGGGTGGCCACCACCGCCTCCTCGAAGGCGAGGGCGATATCGCACTTGTCCTGCTCGCTTATCTCCCCGGCCACCGTGCATTCCGCCACGGTGTTGAGGGTGTGGGTCTTGAGGCCGCTGAAACTGAAATCCAGCCCCGGGCGGTTCACCATGGGCCGGGGGAAGGTAAAACGCCCGGGGGTGCCGCGCAACGCCAGGCGGGCGACATGCGGCCCGCCGGGATAGGGCAAGCCCAGCATCTTGGCCGCCTTGTCGAAGGCCTCGCCGGCGGCGTCGTCCAGGGATTCCCCCAAAATACGGTAGTGGCCGATCGCGTCCACCCGCACCAGCTGGGTGTGGCCACCGGAGACCAGCAGGGCCACAAAGGGATATTCGGGGTGGTCCTCTTCCAGCATCGGCGCCAGCAGGTGCCCCTCCATGTGGTGCACACCCAGGGCGGGGACGCCCCAGCCCCAGGCGAGGGCGCGGGCCAGGGTTGCCCCCACCATCAGGGCACCGACCAGTCCCGGCCCGGCGGTATACGCCACCCCGTCGATATCTGCAGCAGCACAGCCGGCCCGGGCCAGCACCTCTTCCACCAGCGGCAGGGTTTTGCGGATATGGTCGCGCGAGGCCAGCTCCGGCACCACGCCGCCGTACTCCACATGAATATCAACCTGGCTGAACAGGGCGTCCGCCAGCAGGCCGCGCTCGGTGTCATAGAGCGCGACTCCGGTCTCATCGCAGGAGGTTTCCAGACCCAGGATCAGCATTGTTCCCACCACGTAGAATAAGAAGGGCATGATACTGGCTGGGCACCCCCCAGACCAGCGTGGCGCAGCCCCGCCAGCACTGCGTTTGCACCCTTTGCAAAAAGCCCGGGATAAGGATAGAATGCGCGCCCTTTCAGGTGACCATTGTCCATACGGCCGGTTGTCGCCCTAACTTTGTCCAGACAGGTAAGGAATTAATGCCTCATATCAAGATCAAGGAAAACGAGCCGTTTGACGTTGCCCTGCGCCGTTTCAAGCGCTCCTGTGAGAAAGCCGGCGTTCTCGCCGAAGTGCGCAAGCGCGAGCATTATGAAAAGCCCACCACCGTGCGCAAGCGTGCCGGTGCTGCCGCGGTCAAGCGTCACCTGAAGAAGCTTTCCCGGGACAACCGCAAGCGCGTACGCCTGTACTAGGCAACCCCCTCCCATGAGCGACGAATCCCTCAAGGCTACCATCACGGCGGCCATGAAGGCGGCCATGAAGGCCCGCGACAAGGAGCGCCTGGGAACCATTCGGCTGATTCAGTCCGAATTCAAACGTATTGAAGTGGACGAGCGCATCGAGATCGATGACGCCCGTGCACTGGCCGTGCTGGACAAAATGGTAAAGCAGCGTCGCGACTCCGCCGACCAGTACGAAAAGGCCGGACGCGATGAACTGGCTGCCCAGGAAAACTTCGAAATCGGTGTCATCCAGGAATTTCTGCCCGCCCAGCTCAGCGAGGCGGAGCTCATCACCATGGTAGACGCAGCCATCGCCGCCAGTGGCGCCAGCGGCATGCAGGCCATGGGTAGCGTGATGGCCGAGCTCAAACCCAAACTGCAGGGCCGCGCCGACATCGGGGCGGTCAGCCAGCTGGTAAAATCCCGCCTCACAGGCTGAGGCGCGGCACTAAACTTTCCCCGGGCGGCGTGGTTCAATAGGCGGCCCATTCACAGCGTTGCACCCCCTCGATGGCCGGACGGATACCGCAAGCTTTCCTCGATGACCTGCTCGAACGGGTCGATATCGTCGAGGTGATCGACCGCCGGGTCAAGCTGCGCAAATCCGGCAAAAACTACACCGCCCGCTGCCCATTCCACGAGGAAAAAACCCCTTCTTTCAGCGTTAACCCCGACAAGCAGTTCTACTACTGTTTTGGCTGTGGGGCCGGCGGCAACGCCCTGGGTTTTCTCATGGATTACGAGAACCTGGACTTTCCGCGGGCCGTGGAAGCCCTGGCAGGCAGCGCCGGCCTGGAAGTACCGCGGGAGCCCACCCGGGGCGGCCAGGACAACCCGGAGCGGGAACAGAGTAACAAGGCGCTCTATGCCCTGATGGAAGAGGTCGCCACCTATTACCGGCGACAGTTGCGCCAGCACCCCCAGGCAAACCGCGCGGTGAGCTACCTGAAGCAGCGGGGCCTCACCGGCGAGATTGCCAAGCAGTTCGACCTGGGTTTTGCACCCCCGGGCTGGCACAACCTGCTCAAGGCACTGGGAGACACGCCGGCACAGCAGGCCTTGCTCAAAGACAGCGGCATGCTGGTGGAAAACGAGGACGGCAAGCTCTACGACCGTTTCAGGGACCGGGTGGTCTTCCCGATACGCGACCAGCGCGGCCGCGTGGTCGCCTTCGGCGGCCGCGTGCTGGGGGACGACAAACCCAAGTATCTGAACTCACCGGAAACCGCGATATTCCACAAGGGACGCGAGTTGTACGGCCTGTTCCAGGCCCGCCAGGCCAATCGCAAACTGGAGCGCCTGCTGGTAGTGGAGGGCTATATGGATGTCATCGCCCTCGCCCAGCACGGGATCAGCAATGCCACGGCAACCCTGGGCACCGCCACCAGCAAAACCCACCTGGAGCGCATCTACCGACTCTGCCCGGAGGTGGTGTTTTGTTTGACGGCGACGAGGCGGGGCGCAAAGCGGCGGTCCGCGCGATGGAGGCGGCGCTGCCCTGCATGGAAGACGGTCGCCAGGCGCGCTTTCTGTTCCTGCCCGAGGGAGAAGACCCGGACACCATGGTGCGCGGCGGTGGCGCGGAACATTTCCAGGAGCTGGTGCGCAGCGCCATGCCCCTGGAGCAATTCCTGTTCGAATCAGTGGCCGAGGGTCTGGACACCAGCAGCATGGACGGCAAGGCGCGCCTGAGTAAACAGGCCCTGCCCTACCTGCGCCAGCTGCCCGAGGGGGTCTACCGACAGTTGATGTTCCAGGCCCTGGCCCAGCGCACCGGCCTCGACCTGGCCAGCCTGATGCACCTGGAACCGGCCCCACCCCCGCCCGCGCCGGACCACCACTACACCGGGCCGGCAAACCACGGCGAGCCCGAACCACAGCCGCAACCGCGCCGGCGCGCGGCTTCAAACGCCCGCGCCGCGGGTCACTCGAATATGGCCCAGTCAGCCATTGCGCTGCTGCTGCACCAGCCGGATATCGCCCGCCTGGTCGACCCCACCCCGTTGGCGGAACTCGAGGGGGAGGACGTGGGCCTGCTGCGGGAATTACTGGCCCTGCTGCAGCGGCGGCCGGAGTCCAATACCGCGATGTTGCTGGGCCACTGGTACGGCACTCCGGAAGGGGAGCTGCTGAGCCGGCTGGCCGGCCAGGAGCGCCTCATTCCCAAGGCGGGTATCGAACAGCAGTTTGTCGACACCATGGACGTGCTGGCCCGAGCGCCCCATCAATCAAAACTGACAGCGCATCTCGACAAACTCAAACACACCAACTACGCTGAAGTCAGCGAACTTGAGAAACAACGTCTCCGGGAGCTTTTACAGGAAAAGCAGCGACGGGATACCAAGGCCAACAAGCCCCGGTAACAGGGCGGCCTGATTCGTCAGCGAACTACGCACAGCCCCAAAATCACGCGGCTTGCGTTTCCAATTTTTGACCCCATATAACAATAGCTGGTCAATTGGTGCGTTTGCCGGTCGAAATGGCCTGGATTTCGTGAATTTGCCCTGACTTCAAGTAGTTAAGGCGCTGCCTTTCCGGTTATAATCGCCGGCTAAATTTTTTTTGTATTCCTCGTGAAGGTGTCAGCTTAATGACCGATGTCGTGAAACAACAATCCCGCCTGAAAGACCTCATTGCCAAGGGCAAGGAGCAGGGCTACCTGACCTACTCGGAGGTCAACGACCACCTGCCGGAGGATATTTCAGATCCTGACCAGGTCGAAGACATCATCCAGATGATCAACGACATGGGCATCCAGGTTTTCGAGTCTGCACCCGATGCCGACGAACTGCTGATGGCGGAGGGGGATTCCGCCGACGACATCGCCGCCGCGGAGGCCGCTGCCGCCCTGGCCGCAGTGGAAACCGAAGCGGGCCGCACCACCGACCCGGTGCGCATGTACATGCGCGAGATGGGCACAGTGGAACTGCTCACCCGGGAGGGCGAGATCGTCATCGCCAAGCGTATCGAGGAAGGCATACGCGAACTGATGGCCGCCCTGGCCCATTTCCCCGGCGCCGTGGCGCAGGTGCTTTCCGAGTACGACCTGGTGGTCAAGGAAGAGCGCCGCCTGGCCGACATCATGGTGGGCTACCTTGACCCGGCGGAGGACGTGCCGTCCGCCCTGGAAATAGCCGAGGCCGCTGCCGAAGTTTCCGATGACGATGAAGAGGCCGAGTCGGGCCCCGACCCGGTAGAAGCCAAGAAGCGCTTTACCGCGCTCAAGCGCCAGTTCAACAAGACCGAGAAAGTCATCGCCGAAAAGGGCCGCAACTCCCCCGCCGCCGTCAAGGAAATGGAGAAGCTGGGCGAGCTGTTCAAGTTTTTCAAGCTGACCCCGCGGGTGTTTGATCCCCTGACGGACTCACCGCGCAACCTGCTCGCCGCACTGCGGGACCAGGAGCGCGAGATCATGCGCATCGCGATCAAGGTCTGCAACATGCCGCGCAAGGATTTCATCACCACCTTCCAGGGCTCCGAGTCGGACCTGAAGTGGGTGACTCGCCACACCCGCAAGAAGGACTACGGCAGCAAGCTGGCAGCGGAAAAGGAAAATATCCAGCGCCTGCAGCGACGCCTCATCCAGATCGAGGAACAGAGCGGCCTGAGCATTACGGAAATCAAGGAAATCAACCGCCGCATGTCCATGGGCGAGGCCCGGGCCCGCCGCGCCAAGAAAGAAATGGTGGAAGCCAACCTGCGCCTGGTGATCTCCATTGCCAAGAAGTATACCAACCGCGGCCTGCAGTTCCTTGACCTGATCCAGGAGGGCAACATCGGCCTGATGAAGGCCGTGGACAAGTTCGAATACCGTCGCGGCTACAAGTTTTCGACCTACGCCACCTGGTGGATTCGCCAGGCGATCACCCGCTCCATCGCCGACCAGGCGCGCACCATCCGTATACCCGTGCACATGATCGAGACGATCAACAAGCTCAACCGTATTTCCCGCCAGATGCTGCAGGAGATGGGCCGTGAGCCCACCCCGGAAGAACTGGGCGAGCGCATGGACATGCCGGAAGACAAGGTGCGCAAGGTACTGAAGATCGCCAAGGAGCCGATCTCGATGGAAACCCCCATCGGCGACGACGAAGATTCACACCTGGGCGACTTCATCGAGGACAACACCATCCACTCCCCCGTGGATGCCGCCACCGGCCAGGGCCTGCAGGAAGCCACCAAGGAAGTGCTGGCCGGCCTCACCGCCCGCGAGGCCAAGGTGCTGCGCATGCGCTTCGGCATCGACATGAACACCGACCACACCCTGGAAGAAGTGGGCAAGCAGTTCGACGTCACCCGCGAGCGCATTCGACAGATAGAAGCCAAGGCCCTGCGCAAGCTGCGCCACCCGACCCGCTCGGATTACCTGCGCAGCTTCCTGGACGAGTAAACGCCTACTGGTAGATGCCTGATCGATGGCCAACCTTGATGATGTGCACACTCAGTTGGTCGTCGATTATCTGGTAGCCAATACGGCAAGTTTCCTGCCGCACCCGGTAGTACTCTCTTCCCGACAGCTTCTTGCAACCGGCAGCGCGCGGGTCATCCGCATGGCGCCCAGTTGTATCATCACCCAACCATTACTCAGGTCCGATCGAATCCCGGCTGCGTAACTACACTATCCCCTATCAATGCGTCCGAGCCCGGAGATCACCCATGAACACCCACGTACTGGCACCCCCGGGACGACTGCAGGCACTGCGCGAATTGGCAGCCCCCCTCGATATGGCCCGCTCCGCCCTGAAGGCGCCGGGGCTGGTGACCTGCCCACGGGGCGAGGGCGAAACCGTAATAGTGTTGCCCGGCTATGGCACCGGCGATCGCTCTACCACCGTGCTGCGAACCTTCCTTCGCTCACTGGGCTACCGCGCCCGGGGCTGGAATCTGGGCACCAATCGCGGCGACGTAGAAGCGCTGATGCCGCTGGTGCGGGAATACGTAGCCGCCCATAGCAAGGCTGCCGATGAACCGGTGCATCTTATCGGCTGGAGCCTGGGCGGCGTATTGGCCCGGGAGGCCGCTCGGGACCTGCCACGTCAGGTCCGCAGCGTGATCACCCTGGGTACGCCGGTCATCGGCGGCCCAAGGTATACAGCGGTGGGGCGTATCTATGCCGCCCAGGGCTTCGATTTCGACCAAATTGAGCGCGCGATCGCCGAGCGCAACAAAACGCCCATCCGGGTGCCCGTCATATCCATTTACAGCAAGGCCGATGGCATCGTGGCGTGGCGCGCGGCGATCGATAACCACAACCCGCACGTTGAGCATGTGGAGGTGTCGGAAAGCCATCTAAGCCTGGGGTTCTCGTCCAGCGTATTTCGCATTATTGCCGAGCGACTGGCCCGCAGGCCTGCGTAACAGCAGTAAACAACGGCAAGTCGATTACAGCGATCTACCTGCCCCCCTGGAGCAGTCGCCTGAGGTCGCGGAGGGTTACATGGATCACGATGAATTCACCGTGGTGGAAAACCGCCTGGAACCCGGCGAGGCGGGTTGGGTACTAACGCTGGACCGCTAAGTGGCTTATTAGCTGTCTGGAGAACATTCTGCAGGCCCGGGACCTGATCCACTCCGCTGAGGGTAGGCTTGGAGAGCATTTTTACTTATAATCCCGCCTCCCTCCAGGGGCCCATAGCTCAGTTGGTTAGAGCATCCGACTCATAATCGGCAGGTCGAAGGTTCAAGTCCTTCTGGGCCCACCATCTTATTGATTTTTATAGGTTTTCTATAGAATACACCCTCCGACTTTTATAGGGATTTGGGCTAGACCCATTTTCCGGAGTCGGATGGTCAATCATAGCCGCTCACAGGAATCCCTCCATGGCCCTCATCCGCCTCATCCTCGGTAAACTCATTCTGTTGCTCGACTGGGTATTCACTCCCAGGAGCATCACCCGGGATCCAGCCCAGCAAGCGCTCATCGACGGACAGACGGCCAGCCTCACCCTGTATCAATATCAAGCCTGCCCGTTTCTGCGTGAAGGTGAGACGGGCCATGAAACGCCAGGGGCTGAAGATTGAGACACGGGATGTGAAACGCAATGACGCAGCCCGGGAAGAACTGCTGGCGGGTGGTGGCGATTTGAAAGTGCCCTGCCTGCGGATTGGGGAAGGCGAGCGTGGCGTTCAGTGGATGTATGAGTCGAAGGATATTATCGGGTATCTGGAGGGGCGGTTTTTGGCGGGGTGAGTGGCGGTCTCGACGAATCCGTCGACAGAGCCATCAGCCACAACACATTCCAGCGCATGAAATGGCGTCGGGTACGTCAGGTCCGACGGGTATATCCGGAGTTTCTCTCCCCCCCGGGGCCCCCATACTTTTTTGAAGCATGGTTACAGAGTTGCGCGTGAATTCTGAGGGGGTTTCTTATAGCGGCCTGGGTGGCAGGCTAGCCGTGGAATGGATGTCTCCAATAGTCCCGAAAGCGGACGTAATTTGGCGGCGATTTTGGATCCACGAACGGCAAGTTTGTGCCTTGAAGGGTCAAAGCCGCAGCTTCGTCTTGAGCAAGATACCAGATATTGCGAAGGTCGCATCATTAACGGAAGCTTTTGCTCAATCAATGGGCCGCCAGAACCAGATACCACCACCCTCGAATGGTTCATTCTTATCGGTATACCAAGGGGCTTCTCCAATAAAATAGCGTTCTAAGTCGAAGCTCCCGACAATGGGAATCTGTTTCAAGCCTTTCGGCCTGTCACTGAGTAAACCAGAAACAGTGTCGAGGCCAAAGCCAGCACTGTTCCACTCGAAGTCTTCTAGAATACTCTTGCCCGCTTGTTGGTAGGCGAGGAAAAGTAGTTCAAGGTCGTCACTCGAAGCCCAAAAGTAGCCAGTAAGGTCAAAGGTACTCAAACCGGGCAGGTAACCGGAGCAAACTCCCTCAGGACAGACCTCCGCGACTTGGTTATATGAGTAGTGCATAAAATCTGCTGGCTGCAACCACAACTGATTTACGCCCTCAGCCGTAATTGTTCTGGGTTCATTTCCCAGAGTAGCTCGGGGATAGTCTTTGAAGACTGGCATCAGATAAAAAACTTCAGAAGAAGCACGACCTTTTTCGAGAAGGCTGGCATCATCTTCGATATTACCAAAATTCAGTTCACATTCGGGCAAGGCATAGCCACTGCAGATAAATCTTTCGCCTGAATTCCACTTGTGGAAGAACCAACCTGGGTTGGGAACCGCGACGAATTGCTCGGCTGTATTTTCACGTGGCAACCCCTCGACTATGCAAACATTTCGCTCAAGGCAAGTGCCGAATCTAGACTGCACTTCACCGCCTTCCACGGAGATGACGGCCAATTTGCAACCGAGCATTAATACAGTAATGCTCAGTAATAGGAATATTCTCGGTATCAGCTTCATGACGTGACCCCACAGTGACCTATGCCTAAATTGCACAAAATACCCATAGCTAAATTATGGGTAATGACCCGTGGCCATACCAGTGATGCGAATCAATCTTTATTCAATTAAGAGGAATCCGTTTTATCCGTGGGGCTACGCTGTCTGCAGGTGTGCGGATGGCCGAAGTGCGTCGAAAGCTGCCGTCAGTGGTCTCACCCGATCTCGTCCGCTCCGCTCCCGATAGCCGCCATTCAGGCCGGGCCGGAAGCCCAATCAGCATGTCTGAAAGGTGCCGATACTGTTGAAAAACTCTGGTCGGTTCCAGCAGGGGTTCGGTACGGTCTAAATTTCGTGCGGAGAGTTGCCTGAAACCAGTTTTCAGGTGGCAAATACCCAAAGCATCGAACTCTCGTGCGCTTCGTTTGTTTGGATTTTCGACCTGCGGAGTTTTTCAACAGTATCTGCCAGTTTGAGTCATTTGCTCAACTGGGGTTTCGCCTTGACCTGCCTGCTGGCGCTGGTCGCAAGAGACACTTCACTGAGTTTAACAGCGGTGGCGACCGCGAGGTTTGCGCTCCATATAGATTCGCCTACAATTAATACTATCATCAGGATCTATACAATTCGATAGAGACCCTAAGATGAAGTCCATTCGCCTGTTGGCCATACTCGTCGTTGCGATCTTACTTACATCGTGCAAAATTAAGATAGTCGTTCCAGAAGGCGGCAGCGTTGTAAACGCCTCAGGTGGGTTCAGCTGTGCATCAGGGGCGACCTGTGAAGTAGATGTCGTAGATTTTTTCTTTGATCAAACTGCTATTGCCAAACCGGGAGCCGGCTACAGGTTCAAAGCATGGAAGAAAGGGGGCAGGCGATTCTGTGGCGGCTATACCAAACCTTGTCGTATTTATACGGTTGGATTGAACAGTAATGATGCTCTAGCAGAGATCATGATAAAATTCTTTGAATCTGACGAAGTGTTCTATTTACAGCCAATTTTTGAAAAAGCCGCCGAAGATGTTGAAACTCCCTGTGGCATTTATCCACATCCCAGCACCACCCCCTATGTCCTCCCGTTTAAAGTGGGCGAAACCTACACCTTACTCCAAGGAAATTGTGGGCCATTCTCCCACTTCGAAGGCACACTTTGGCAATTCGCCTTTGACTTCACAATGCCAATTGGCACCGAGGTTGTGGCAATGCGATCTGGAGTAGTGGGCTATTTGGTTGAGGAATACGATACAAACGCAAGGTTTGGAGATGTTAACTGGGTGTTGGTTGTTCATGATAACAACGCTCAGTCCTACTACAGTCACCTGGCGCAAAACGGCGTACTAGTTTCTGTAGGGGATTCCGTAGAACAGGGTCAAGTTATAGGTATAAGTGGCCACTCTGGTTCAAATTCTCCAATTCCTCATTTACATGTAGGAGTGCGCGATGCGAGAGACAGGTCCGGGATACCGATAACGTTTAAGAACGTGAGTCCACCGGGAACTGCCTGGTTACTGATGAACCAGATGTATAAAGCGCGACCCTATTGAAATCGTTTCCTTATAAACAAGACATGCCTGATTAGGTACTAGCCGCCAAGAAGGCCATAAATTACGCACTGAGGAGTAACTTGCAGCGGTATGCAATAGTTAGTAATCGGTCTTCTCTGCGTCGTTAGCTGCCGTCAGGCCAATCCCTGATCTGGTCCTCTCCGCTCCCGGTTACGGCCCATTCGCGGAGCCTGAAACCTACCCCCTGAAGGGCATGTTTGTGCTTTGAGTCATTTATTCAACTAGAATTTCGGCGCGTACTGCCTGCTTAGGAAAGGCAGCTAGCACCCACGTATTCGATCGGTCGACGCGCAATGATTTCCACGTTACCAGTTTGCTCCGACCGGCTCTTTCCAGTCGATGGTCGAGCATGTATCCGACCCTCCCAGAGCGGTCGTTACCATCTAATACCACAACGCGTGCGTGCGGAGACGTGACCTTCCTCACGTGTAAGGCGGCTGCGACTCGTCATCAAAGTGGATGGCGCCCGACGGCTCGGTTTCCGTATAACGAGCGCCTGCAAACAGACCCGGTATTTCTTTCTGGTATCTCTCAGTAAGGCTGGAAGCACTCTCACCTTCAGGAATACGTTTTATCAGATACCCAACCTCTTTTTGGTACCAGTAAACTACACCGCCCATTTGACGGATGGTGACTTTGACAAAACCATTGCCATCCGGTGTGGTGCCGCGCCCCTCGACTGTAACCCCCGTTAATTTGCTGTACGGGCCGGGAGCGTTCATTCATAACCATGTGCAGTCAGATTTTTGAGTGCTTCGTCAATATTAGAACCGAGCCTGACACCATCGACCTCAACGTTCTTTATTACACTGGTGTCACCGGAGGAAGACTCACCGGTGCCCGAAAGTAAAACCGGCCGCGGCCCCGGAATTGTTTGCGACAGTGTCTAAAACTTCGTCACTAGTCTCTGACACCGTTGTTGTTTGCTTCTGGAGGTGCGCATCGTTCGTACTCTCAGAATTGTGGCTGCCCTTTTCGCCGCTGGTGACAGATTCGACCACCTTATCAAGGGTTTCCTCCGTCGCCTTCTTGGTTGAATTCACCAAGTCTTCAAACATTCCAGCCTGCGCCACCGATGGGCTTGTGAGTGCTAGTAGCATCGTCATGATTCGAAGCATTTCTTCTCCTTGCGTCGGGCCAGCTGCAACCGGGGCCAGCTTTTCGCCATACGAGTTATATTCTTCAAAGTGTAGATTGTTAAATCGGTATTGCAAAAAATCGATTTGCCTAATCCCCATGCACTCCGTGCCCCCAGCACATAAGATTTGATCGAGTTGATGGAATTAACTTCTTGGAGTTGAAAGCCGTGGTCGCCGCTGACTAAACCTGGCGCGGGCTGACGGATGCGCTGATGTCCCCTTCGCGTCGTTAGCTGCCGTTAGGGTGAACCTCCAATCTGGTCCGCATCTCTCCCGATAGCGGCCATTCGCGAAGCCTAAAACCTACGCCCTGGACGGCACGTTTGTGCCATGAACGGCCGGTCAGAGACTCCCGCAACAGCGTAGCTCACAATGGCGGCACTGGCCAAACTTCAGGTACAGAGCGCGCAAGCCAATGAACAAGCGCGTTATTGACGTCAACCGGCTTTTCTTGAGCCATCCAGTGACCAGAGTTAACTGTACATTCGGTAAGGTTACGGCATTGCTCGCGCATTGGCTCTGGCAAGCGGGAATCGACACACTCGCAAACGTAATCGAAGGAAGCGGTCAGGAATAATGCCGGCATATCAAGATAGCCGTCGTTTTTGCGAGTTCTGGCATATTGACTATTCGCTGCCTGATTCATATAAAAAGAATCAGTTCCGAAAAACCCGGTTTTTTCAAATGCAGTGGAATAGGTTTCTAGGTCAGCTTCTGAAATGACGTCATCGTCGCGCGGCAGATCGGGAGCTGCATCAAGGCCATCAAACCAGCCACCATCTCGCCTAATCGTGGCGGTTATGGCAGGTACGCCACGCCCGTCTGGTCCAAATGAAGTGCGGAACAATGCCTTTATTACAGCTTCAGGATTGGCCTCGAATACAGCTCGGGCGCGTTCAAAATTCTCTTCATAAAAATAAAAATAGTCCCACTGACCAGCAGGGTATTCATTTTCAGGATAAACAGTGCGATCAACCAGTGATACCATCCGTTCGATTCCATTCTCCAGGACCGCATAAGGGACACACAAACTAGCCACAGCGTGAGTGCTTTCCGGGTGATGACTGGCCAGGCTCCAGACCACACACGACCCCCAGTCGTGTCCAACCCAAACCGCTTTTTCGCGGCCTTGGGCTTCGAGCAGTCCAATCAAATCTGCAACGTGCTTCTCCATCGTGTAATCGTCATGGCGAGTATAAAGGCTGGAGCGACCGTGCCCACGTAGATCCGGTGCGATCGCTCGGAAGCCAAGGCTCCCTAAAACGGGCAACTGATGCCTCCAGCTATATCCAAGTTCGGGCCAGCCGTGCGCAAAGATTACAAGCGGACCATCCTCCGGCCCAGCGGCCAGATAGAACATTTCGTGACTACCTAGCGTAACGGTGTGCTCAGTGATCTGGGTATACGGGTTGCCCATGTTATTGTCCTTTTCGTGTCCACTAATGCAGACCGCGCGAATGTTTTTTCAGACTAGGTTATTCCACTACACCAATAAAAGCCCAAACGGCATCTTTCATTGGCGAATCAACTGGTCGCTGCAACACATCCATTCAATCTAGCGGCTGTTCTCGCTTGAGAGTAACTGAGTTAAGCGATGGCAGCAACGCGTCGTTAGCTGCCAAGGGGTATATTGTAGTGGTCAAGAAAAAATAGACACCTTGCTAAGCGGCGATCCTCAATTTCGGCGACTCAAATTCATTCGGACTCATATAGTCCAGATATGAGTGTAGCCGCCGACTGTTGTAAAACATCTCAATGTAATCAATTACGTCTCGCTTTACCTCATCGCGAGTCAGATAAGACCGGTGGTTTGTACGCTCCGATTTGAGGCTACGAAAAAACCGCTCAACCACCGCATTGTCCCAGCAGTCACCTTTCCGGCTCATGCTGCAAATCATCCCGAACTTCTTCAACTCCCTCTGATATGCATCACTGGCGTACTGACTACCGCGATCCGTATGGTGGATTAAGCCGGGCGGCGGCTTGCGCCTCCAGACAGCCATTGTCAATGCGTCAGTCACCAGGTCTGTTGTCATCCGCCGGTTGATTGACCAACCCACGACCTTGCGGGAATACAGGTCAATGATCACCGCAAGGTAAATCCAGCCAGCCTGGGTCCACAAATAGGTGATATCGCCAGCCCAGGCGCGATCAGGCGCTTTAACATCGAATTTCCTACCCAGGATGTTCGGCGCCACAGGTTGGCTATGTTTACTGTCTGTGGTGACTTTGAATCGCTTGGTAGGCAATGCACGAAGACCCAACTTGCGCATCAAGGTCCGGGCTTGGTGGCGCCCCACAGAATGGCCCAGGGCTCTCAACGCCCGGGACATCCGTCGAGATCCATAGGTACCACCGGAACCCTTGAATACGGTCTTGGCGTCGGCTGCAAGTTCACGGTCGACGTCAAATGTTGGATTCTCCATGGTCTTGATATATCGGTAAAAACCGCTCCGACTGACACCCATAACCTTGCATAGCAAGGACACGGAATAGGCCTCCTTCTGCTGCCGGATGAATCGAAATCTTAGCTCGATTCTCTCGCGAAGAAGGCCGTCGCCTTTTTTAATATTTCCTTTTCCAGCTTTAACTGATGGACCTCTGCCCTCAGCTGCTTCAACTCTTCTTTCTCGCCGGAACTCAGCTCGTCCTCATCCGGCTTGCGGGTCAGGTCTTGCTTCCACCGGGCCAGCAGATTGGCATTGATGTCCAGATTACGGGCTGCCTGCGAGATGCTGTAGCCCTCTTCAGTTACCAACTTGACGGCTTCTTCCTTGTACTCAGCTGTATATCTTCTTCGTGTCTTCTTGGTCATTTTCTACCTCGTCTATGATGAT
>CAVQRS010000005.1:0-182278 GCA_963715345.1 uncultured Gammaproteobacteria bacterium | reverse complement strand
AGTGGTGCTCTGTCGTGCCCGGCTAAGCAGCGGCGTGATAGGGCTGAACCACTTTTTTGAATTCAGCTAGATTCTCGCGTTTCGCTAAACGAAGCTCATAGTCTTTTTGCAAGTTCAGCCAAAAGCCAGCGCTCATGTTAAAAAACAACCCGAAGCGCAAAGCCATATCGGCAGTGATGGCGCGTTTTCCTTCAATGATCTTCTTGATCGCAGTACGGTCAACGCCAATGGCCTTGGCTAAGGTGCCTGGCTTGATCGCCATGTCATCGAGAAAATCTTCTTTAAGCATGATGCCCGGGTGCTCGATCTCAATATATTTCTCAGTCATTTTCCAACTCCTTCCTAGTGATAATCAACGAGTTGCACATCGACAGCGTCGCCATCATCCCATTTAAAAATAATGCGCCATTGTGTATTCACCCAGATCGCGTAAAAGTCCTTTAGATCACCTTCTTTCTTTTCAAGCTTGTTCGAGGGCGGTAAGCGCAGATCCTCAATACTTTCTGCTGCATCGATATAGCGCAGGCGACGCAAAGCCTTCTTTTGCAAGGCGGTATCAAATTTTTTAACTCTTATCCCGTTAAAAATTTGCTCGGTTCTCTTGTCTGCAAAAGCTTTGATCATGGTGGTAGTCTGACAGACTACATAATATGAGGCAATAGAAATGTAGTCTTAAAGACAACATTTGCTACCGCTTCTGATTTTGGCATGCCTCAGGCTGCCTGCCTGGGGAGTCAGATTCTGCCGACCACTGACTCTCAGTCGGCAAGGTCTTCGATCGATAATGCTGGAACTGTGTTTCTTCTGCCCGCGTGATCGCTGCCGGACTTTTGCCGGGTTGAGTCCTGCGCGGTGGTGCATGGTGGTGCAATTTGCAACGGGCGACCCACCATAAAGTATAATAAAAACAATAGGTTAAAATTTCAGGTGATAACTACGAACCAGGCGGTCGCACGTTCGAATCGTGCCAGGCGCGCCAAAAAACGTTTCAAAATCAAAGGGTTAGCAGATTTCCAGATTGCTAACCCTTTTTTGTTTCCGACAGTATTCCGACACCTCCTATTTCGCGTTTTACCACTGTCAGCATGGGGGCCTGGGCGATGCCCCGGTTGGTCACTTTTTCGGCAGCTTCCAGCAGTTCGCTCAGCTCGGCGGCTCGGCTCTACCGTTTTCGCAAGGAGGGATCCTCCTTGCTTCTTTTTCGCAGTGGCCGCGTCTAGTCGGTCCACTATACGAACGCGGAATACGGGTGTCACAGAGAATTTAGTCTGGAACCGGGGCGGTTTTGGCGCCGGGGGCCTCTGCGACACTGGCCCCTGGCCACCTCGATCCAGGGAAACCGCGCCTGTATGGATGCTTTGGCTGGCGCAAACCCGCTAAATCCGGCTTATCTGATGCCGTTTCCACTGGAAACAGTCTTTGCCAAAAATAAATTCAAAGGCTACGGGAGACTGAGTGATTAATATCGCTCCGCCCACGTCACTACCCGCTGCGCAAGATAGTGACGTGGCGTTCCCGGGATCTGGTCGCCCTCTGAGTCTTTCGCCAGCTCTGCACTTCGAATTTCTATCTGCGCGGGTGACAGCCAGGCGTTAGGAATGCTGGTTCCGGCTTTGGCCGAAAATGACACAACCTAGACCTGCTTCCACATTGATGACTATGCGCTGCCAGCTCACTATCGACTGACGGATTTTCAAGCAGAGATAGAGGCCATGGCACTGAGCAGCGACCAGATGATCGCCCTATACCGCAATCTCGTGCGGGCAGACCAGTTCAACCGAATGATGTATCGGCGCATGATGCAGGGGAAACTGATCGGTTTTTATCATCCCGCTGAAGGTGCCATAGCGCCCGGTGTGGGTGCGTGTACCTTCCTCAATAAAGACGACAACCTGTCGCCCCACCACCGCGGTCACGGCATTACCCATATGCTGTCCAAGGGCATCGATATCAAGTACTACCTGGCCGAGCACACGGGCAAGGATACCGGCTGTTGCAAAGGTCGTTCGGCATTCCATTTCAGCTTCCCGGATCACAAGGTCTACATGATGTCAGGGTTTATTGGCTACAACTTCGCCCCATCGGTGGGTTGGGGTTGGGCTGCGAAGCGCCGCAAGCAGGGCCAAGTTGTCATGAACTGCTCGGGAGAAATCGGGGACGGACCACGATTAACAGGAAATTAACCTTGGTCTGTCCCTGTTTTACAGGACGTTCTCAGATAGATAACCTGGCACCCATCGCGGGCAAGGCAGTTGCGTATTCTCGTTCAGGAATGAACAGATATGATTGATGTGCCCAGTGCCGCCAACAAATATTTCGGGTCAATAGGCGGGTAGTTCGGCAGATCAGCAAACCCGGTCGACAAGATCACCGGCGATGTCTAATCTCAAAAAGTCAATAATTTAGCCTATGCATGGAGAAGATCTCGGGATGGGTGTTCGCCAGGGGTTGCGCCTTTTCGGGCGAGTGCTTGGCTGGCTGGGACTTGGCCTTGTCGGCCTTGTTCTCGTGGTCCTGGTGCTTGCCTGGATCGGCATTCATGTTCCGCTGTCGAGAATTGCGCCGGTGATCGAGCCCGTTGTCGAACAGACGCTCGATGCAGAGCTGAGCTTTGCTGAAGGCAGCTATTTCGAGTTGTCCCTGCGCCCTGGCCTGTCCATTGATCAACTGCGCATTGACGGTCCCGACATTGACCTGCAAGTCAGCCACTTCTCGGGCAATGTGCGGTTGCTTCCCCTGGTGCGCAAGCGCTTGAGTATCGGCCGGATCGCCGTTGCCGGCGGGCGGCTCGACTATACACGGCGGATAGGGGCTAAAGACGAGCAGCCTTCTGCGCACAGCCGCGACCGGGGGCGCAAAAGCACACTGCGGTCGATTACCATCGACGAGGTTGAATTCGATGATGTATCCGCGGTAATCACCGATGCCGACAGCGGTGACCAGTGGCGCTTTGCGATAACCGATCTCGGTCTCGAGCTGCCGGAACCCGGTGAGCTCCAGGCCGAGCTCGAAGGCAGTTACCAGGACACGCCTTTCACGGCAAAACTCGAAAGCAGGCGTGGCAAAGAGGGAACATTGCTGCTTGAGCGCCTGATTGTGACCGGTCCAGCGAGCAGGCTCTTTGTCAGCAGCAGACTGAACACTGCGCCGCTGCAAGGCGAAGCGAGATTCGAGTTGGAGCTGACCAGCGAGGACGAATTCAGGAAATGGCTGGGCGACCGGGCAGCACCACTTGCGCCGGTGCGCTTCGAGGCTAACGCCCTGTTCGTCGATAACAAGGGCCGGATCGAGATAGAGCGGTTTCTGCTTGGGCCGGCCCAATTCGACGGCGATGCGGCCCTGGATCTTTCGGGCAACCGTCCGAGCGCGCGGCTTGCGTTGCATTCCGAGGGATTCGATGCGGGTCCGCTGTTGCTCGAAAGCGCGCCACCACTGGAGGCTGCCGAGGAGCGCCGGGATGCGGTCGATACTTCCGAAACGAAACAGCAAGCCGGAAAACGCGAGACAAAAAACCGGACGGATCCGCCGCTTGCCGATCTGGTCACGCCGTATCTCGAAGCGATGGAGATCGATCTCGGGATCAAAATCGACCGGATCGATGGATTGACGGTGGAGGTTGAATCCCTGTCGATCGAAACCCGGCTCACCGAGGGCAGGCTGAATTTGCCGGTCAGCGTTGTGCTGGCTGAAGTCCCTTTCGAGGGCGATGTCGGGATTCTTATCGAAGGGCCGGAGGTCGTGCTCGACAGCCAGCTTGAAGCATCTCCGAGCGATATCGGCGGGCTGGCAAAAGCCTTTATGAATGCCGACAATGTGCACGGTGATCACGGTGGGCTGAATATCTCGTTGGGCGCGCGCGGGACAACTGTTCGCGAACTGCTTGCCGATTTCGCGCTGCGCGGATCCCTGCGCGATTCGGCGTTGTATTACGGCGACCGGCCGGTTGGGTTCGAGCTTGCGAACATGGACTTTTCTGCGGGCATGCTGGAAACCGGAAAGGCGTCGGCGCGCGGTGTATTGCTGGGGCAACCGTTTACCGCAACGCTCGAGACGGTACCGATCGCTCAGGTGTTGCGCGGCGAGGGTTCGCGGATGCGGCTGGAGGTCGAGGCGCGCGACACCCGTATCCTGCTTGACGGGGCTCTCGACAGCGGCGCGGCGGGGCTCGCATTCGCACTGCAGGGCCGCGACCGGGAGGTTATCCGCGACTGGCTGGGTATCGAACTGTCACGCTCCGTGCCGGTGGCTCTCGCGGGACGGGTAAGTCACGAGGCCGAGCGGCTCCATTTCGTAATCGATCCATTGCGACTGGGACGCAGCAGCGTGTCGCTGGATGCGTACACCTCGGGCCCCAACGACGATTACAAACTGAGGGCGACGGTGCGCGGTAAAAACATCGATCTGCAGGAATGGGTCGAACTCATGGCCGAAACCGACGATCAGAAAGCTGTCGATGCGACGCGTGGCGGTGGCGTTCGTCTGGATATTCCGATACTGCCCAGTGACTATCGGATTCTCGATTCCGATTTCGATCTCGGCGTCGACGATCTCAGTTATGACGCTCTGCGTTTCGATTCGATAAGGCTCGTTGGTCGCAGCCGTGACGGACAGATCCAGCGCGGCGATCTCAGCGTGGAGTCACCTTACGGCGCTTTCGATGGTGAGCTGACCATTGACCTTGCTTCCAGTCGTCCCGAAATTTCGTTACAGGCCGATGCACAGCCGATGCGCCTCGGCAGTTTGCTGACCGACCTAGGGGTCTTTGAAAGCGCATTGATGGAGGCTGACTCGGCCAGTATCCGCTTCGCCATAGCCGGCCAGACCGCCAACGAGATTTTTCGCAGCATCGATGCCGAGTTCCTGCTTAAAAACGGCGTCTGGGATATGTTGCCCGACGTCGGTCTTATCGCGCGGTTCGACGAGGCGAGGTTTGTCGCGCACGGGGACGAACCGATCCGGGTCAATATCGCCGGGGACATCGACGGGCAGCCGATGCGCCTCGATATCGATATGACCGCGATTTCCAGGGTTGCCGAAGACCACGCCGCTACCCTGAATCTAGCGGCCGCGCTTGGAGACTTGCGGTTTGAGACCGCGCTGGCCGGAGCCCTTCCTCTTGGTGCCGAGGCTTCTACGATCAGTGTGCTGGTCGAAAGCCCGGGGCTCGACGAACTCAACGAGCTTCTCGGCCTGGACCTGCCGCCGTGGGGGCCAATCCATGTTTCCGGCGAGTTGACCCACAGGACCGGACATTATTCTATGCCGAATGCGCGGGTCGCGGTGAGTAATTCGGAACTGCTGGGAGAGTTAAGCCTGGATGTTCGCGATCGCCCGCAACTGGTAGCCAGGTTCACCGCACCGCTGGTACAACTCGATGATTTTCGCAGTCCGGGCTGGCGCGCGAGACGGGGTCCGGAGACGCCGGCCCGGACCGAGCCGGAAGCTGCAGCAGAGTCTGACGGGGAGCGCGAGTCGGTGCTGTCGCAAAAAGCCTTCGAAAGCCTCGATGCTGCTTTTAGTCTGGAAGTTGTTGAGGTTCGCAGCGGCGCTGACCGCCTCGGCTCGGGCCGCATCGATGCGCAGCTCAACGATGGTGTTTTCGATCTGATACGGCTCGGACTCGAGTTGCCGGGCGGTGAAATGGAGGCCCGCGGCCGCATGCAGTGGCGCGACAGCGAACGGCTGAATGCACATGTCGAACTGGATGTCGATCAGCTGGACTACGGCGTGCTGGCACGGCGCAAGAACCCGGAATCGACGATGAAGGGAATGTTCAGCCTGTTTGCTCGCCTCGACGCCGATTACGTCGCCAGCCGCGGTTTGATGTCGGGCGCCTCCGGAGCAGTCGTGTTTGGCGTGTGGCCGGAGGACTTCAAGTCGGGAATTTTCGATCTGTGGGCGATCGGTCTTGCCAATGCACTGATTCCAAAGCTCGACAAGGGAGAGGCATCGACCGTGAATTGTATCGTTGGCGGCTTCAATCTTGAGGACGGACTGCTGGAAGAGCGAATCCTCTTTGCCGATACCTCGCGAATCCAGGCTTCCGGCGATATCGACGCGAATTTCAGTACTCGCGAACTCGATGCACGCATAGTGCCAAAGGCCAAACGTGCGCAGATTTTTTCGTTTGCCGCGCCGGTCACCGTTGACGGCGAATTCGACGACTACAGTATCGGGATCCGTGGGCGTGACCTGTTGGCGTCGGTTTTCCGCTTCATCGCCAGCCCGGTTGTCGCACCGATAAGGTGGATAAGCGAAGATCCGATTCCGCGCGATGGCGTCGCGGCCTGTGAGCAGGCATGGCGGACCAATATCGGCGCCAGCGCGGCCTCCGCCGACGGGGCCGTGACGGAGTCGGATTGATGCGGATCCGGGCCATCTCTTCATGACCGAATCCGCGCCCACGATAAAACGAGCACTCATTCTGTCAGGAGGAGGCGGTCGGTTGGGCGTTCGACATGATTACTATCGGCTCGGACCTGGCAGACCCGATGGCCGTGAAGGGCCCGGGTGAGGCGGCCATCCGCTTCGAATCGTGCCAGTGGTCCGGCACACCGGCGCGCCAAATTTCACTAAAAAGGCCATCCCGAAAGGGGTGGCCTTTTTATTCTGGGCCCCTGGCAGATTACGCTAGGGAACCGCGAATGAGCACTTCGAGCCACTGGCTTTTTTCAATTTGATATCAAGTGTGGCCAGCGAGCAGTCCAGAGCTTCGGCCAATGCCACATACCAGGCATCGTAACTCGTGATATTTTTTCGCAATGACCATACGCGTTCTGCAAACGGATGAAACGGAAATAACTGGATATCCAGGTGCATCAAATCTTTCTGAGCCAGCCCGGATTCGACTGGCGTAAGTTCCGTGGTCAGCTCAAGGCGGCGTAAAACATTTGTTGCCTCTACCATCACCAACTCGGGAGCAACCAGTATTTCGCTGGCAATCAGCGATTCAGCCCAAATGCCGTCCCTACCTGTGTCGACCAATGCCGCGACTATCACCGAAGCATCGATAACAATCGTCATTTACGATCTGCATCTCTGGCAGTCACAATCTTTTTTGCAGGGATTCGGGTGCCGCCGGCGGCTTTCCGTTCCCGCACGGTTTGTAGCCAGCTCTCCAGAGATGGACGAGACGCTATGCGTTCCAGTTCGCCGCGCAGGTATTCCTGCATGGATTGATGCTGCAAGGCCGCGCGGGATGCTAGTTTATCCCTGACTTCCTCAGGGACGTTCCTGATAGTGATTTGAATAGCCATGCTTGCATTTTGCATGCAACGGTAGTTTGAATGCAAGAAAATGAGAAATGGCGCCTTTGGAAGCCACGTGTTTGTCAGGGTACTTCACTAACGTAGAGTTTATACGAGGGAATGCGGACTGATACGGGGTGAATTGAGGGCGGACCGTATCTAAGTAATTGAATTACATAGCTTTAAAAACGAACAATTGTGGCTACGAACCAGGCGGTCGGAGCGGGCGGCGATCCGCTTCGAATCGTGCCAGGCGCGCCAATTTCGTAAGGGCTTGCAGCTTAAGAGCCACTAACCTTCCCACGCATTTCCGACAGTTTGCCGACACTTTCCTCCTTTTGCCGCTTTATCACTGTCAGGGTGGGCGATTGCGCGCGCCCACGATCGGTCACCTTCTCCGCGGCATCCAGCAGTTCGCCCAGTTCGGCTGCCGAGTAATGGGTGGTGATATCACCACTGGCATGCCCCAGCAGCGCCTTGCGTGTTTCCAGTGGAACCGCCGCGCCTCGCAGCCTTCGGCCGAACGTATGGCGCAAATTGTGAACGCCTTTGAGTATGGTGCTGTCCGTCGGTAACCCGGCTTTCGTCCAGGCCCTGATCCACGCGCTGGTTCGCAATTTCCCGACCGGGTTGCCCCGGTAGGTGAACACGAAGTCCTCGTGGATCCCTCGCCGTGAATCGACTACTGCCTTCGCGACCGTGTTGAGCACCACCACCCGTTCGGTACTGGTCTTGGTGATCGACTCGGGCAGGACAAAGGCGGATGTGGATAAATCATCCAGTTTTACCTCCCATGCCCAGCGCAGCTGGCAGACCTCCTGTTCCCGGCATCCCGTATTGGCCGCAAACATCGCGGCTGATCTATAAAAATAGATATAATGCATTAATTATCTATAATAGTAGATCATAAAAAATATCTCCCTTGAAGTGATATATTATTGTATATATATTGCCCGTAATATATACATATATAGATCAATGGGAAGGCGTTATGGATGCTGTCGCTGAGATTGCCAGGAAGTTGAAAGAGGCCCGTAAGGCGAAGGGGCTCAGTCAGCGCGCGCTTGCCAGGTTGGCGGGGGTGCCGCAGAGCCATATCTCCAAGATCGAGACCACCGGTGTTGATTTAAGAATATCGAGCCTCACGGAGATTGCGCGGGCCCTTGATCTTGAGCTCACGCTGGTACCGCGCAAGAACGTATCGGCGGTCAATTCTATTGTCCGGAGTACGCAACCTTCTGCGCCGCGTCAGGTGGCATCCATTGCCAAAGAGCTGGCTAGGCTGGAGTCAGTGGCCGGCAAAATAGCGCGGCAGCAGAAATCTTTGAAAGAAGCTGTGCAACTTCAAAGCCGAGTTCATGAATTAACCCGTTTGGAGTTGCCGTCTTCGTATCTGGATACGATCGAAAAGCTGAATAAGCAGTTGCAACAGGTTTATAAGGAGCCGGAGGCTTTGCAGCAATTGAGAGACTCGCTCAATCAGGTGCAATTCCTGCGCAATGAGTTGGTCCACAATCCGAGCGAGCGTGTGAAGGCGGAACATCGTGCCCTTTACAGTCTGGAGGAGGATGATCATGGCTAATGTATCGGTCCTTGATGCCCTGCTCTATGACGAGCCTATCGGCACGCTGACCCGTATTGAGGGAGACAGGACCCTGTTTGCCTTTAACGAGTCCTATATCGCCGATAAGAACCGACCGGTATTGGGGCTGGGCTTTAAGGACAATTTCGGTGAACTCCTCACCGAATTCAGGCCCTATCAAACCCGTGTCATGCCATTCTTTTCGAATCTGTTACCGGAAGAGCGTTTGCGTGACTATCTGGCAGCCCGTGCCGGGGTAAACCCGGCCCGTGAATTCTTTCTGCTTTGGGCATTGGGTAGTGACTTGCCCGGCGCAGTGACGATCAGGCCCGCAGAGGGTGAACAATGGCCGCCGGAGGCGGGAGATGATCCTGATCATCCGGATGATCAGGGACATAGTGAAAAAGCGCTGCGCTTTTCACTGGCGGGCGTTCAGCTCAAATTTTCCGCTGTGACGAGCGCGACAGGTGGACTGACGATTCCGGCCAGGGGTGTGGGCGGTTCCTGGATCGTAAAGCTCCCTTCCGAGAAATATGAGGGCGTCGCGGAAAACGAGTTTTCAATGATGACGCTGGCGCGTCTTGTGGGTATCAACGTACCCGCGATAGAGCTCATTTCTGTTGATGCCATTGGTAATCTGCCGGAGGAAGTGTCTTCACTCAAAGGGCAAGCGCTTGCCATCGAGCGGTTTGATCGCTTGAGTGATGGGAGTTCTGTGCATATTGAAGACTTCGCGCAGATCTTTGGTATCTACCCGCAGGACAAATACAAGAAGGCGAGCATGGTTAATATCGCTGGTGTCATTGCGGCTGAGAGCGATGATGCGGATATTCGCGAGTTCATCCGGCGGATGGTCTTTAATGCGCTGATCGGCAATGCCGACATGCATACCAAGAACTGGTCTGTCTACTATCCGGACAAGCATACTGCACGCTTGGCTCCGGCCTATGATTTTGTATCAACGATACCTTACATTGCCGATAGCGGAGCGGCGTTGACGGTCAGTCGCACCAAACGCTTTGACGGCTTTGATGAGGCAGAGCTAATTCACTTTGCAGGGCGGGTGGGGCTCGCCAAAGCGCTGGTGCTGGATACCGCCATGGAGACAGTGGAGCTCTTCCACCAGCACTGGAATGAGGATAAAAACAATCTACCTCTATATCCCGATGTGGTATCAAAGATTGAAAACCATCTGGCAACGGTGCCGCTGGCTTCGGTGTCTTAAGTCCATTGACTGCGGCAAAAGAGAATTTGATGTAATGGCAGTAAGATATGTGGCTGTCTTCAAGCTCCGTGGCGCGAACGGGTTGTCTGGAGACGATCCGTTGGGCCTGTTCGAGGCTGAGCACCCGAACATCACCGCTAGCCTGACTGCTGACCCAGAGACGTATTTCGAGCATATCGATCGTTCGCGTGCATTGGGTGTGCAACTGTTAAACGGCCTATTTGTTGACAAAAAGGAGGGCACGCCCGAAGAACGGCTGGCTACTGAATCTGCGCGGATTCAGTCCGAACGGCAAGGGAAGAAGTCAACGGGCGTGTATCTCGTGTTCGAAGGTTCAGACGATATCGATCCTCCTGAATTCAAGACTCGCAGAGATAGGGATGACTTTGCAATTTCGTTGGATGACGTCCCTAAAGGCGAGCTGCGAAAACCATTCAAGGCCGCGATTGAAAGCGTCCTTGCCAGTGCGGCTCTTAGTTTGCCCGCACAAGCAGACAAGAAGGTAGAAGAGATCGGAAGTGTCCTTTACCTCGTTGATCCGGAAAAGGGCATTCCGATCTATCCCTTCAATTTTCAAATCGGTAGTGCCAGTGCTTACGTTTCCGGTCCGGTAGGGGAGGAATTTGCAGCAGTAGTCACTGCTCTGGCCGAACCACTGGCCGGTGTTCCGGCCCTTGAGCGGCCTGTCAGACTGCTGCTGTCATCGTTGCAGGTGGATGCGGATTCTCTTCCGGCATTTATCTCCGCATGGTCCGCCCTTGAAATCTTTGTCAACGCGACCTTCAAATCCCATTACGAAGATAAGTGGTTCGCCATTATGGAGGAGGGGGCTCCGGATTCATCTACGCCAATCTTCGAACGATTCAAGGACGTGATGAGCGACAAGTACAGGATCGTCGATAAATTTCTCGTTATCACTGCCATCCTCAATCCCGATGGTGCGGATGAGGACGTGAAGTCCTTCAAGACCCTCAAGGCGATCCGGGACAACATGTTCCACAAGTTCGACATGCTTCCCGGTCATCTTCCGATTGAAGATGTGCAGACGCTGTTCATCAAATATCTGAAGTTACATTTGCAGAGCATATTGGCGGAAGGGGCGTAGTATGGCGACCAAGGAAGATATCCTGGAACAGATTGTCGAGGAGTATCTCGTTCATAAGGGATATTTTGTGCAGCACAATATCAAGTTCCTGCCGCGTAAAGACCATCCTGATTTTGTGAAGAATAAAGATTCCAATCATAGCGATATCGATGTGCTCGCTATCCACCCCAAACTCTCGGGGCCCGAAGCCGTTATGGCAGTGAGTTGCAAAAGCTGGCAAAGCGGTTTTAATCCAGCTTCGGAAATTGATGCCATTTTGAACGATAAAACCGTTCGGGGACGAAAGGCCTGGCAGTCCTTTCGCGAGCTTTGTGTCCCTAAATGGTCGGAGGCCTTTGTGAGCGCTGTAAGGGATGCCACCGGCACAGACAAGTTCACCTACTGTCTGGCTGTCGCCCATGTCAAAGGGGATCGACAAGTTTGGGAAACCCACCAGCCTTTTACCTTTGCACTGGGCGGTAACCCTATCCGTCTCATCACCTTCCAAGACATGATTGGAGAGATTTACGATGATCTCGGCACTACCCTGGCAGCCACAGAGGTCGGGCGCATGCTGCAAATGTTCCGCGCTGCCCGTATCGATATCATACAGAAGTAGTGGTGTCCCATCTGCTTCGAATCAGGATAGAACTGATAGGAATCTCGCCACCGATTTGGCGAGAAATTCTGGTGTCGTCCCGATACTCCTTTTGGGACCTGCATGTGGCCGTCCAGGATGCCATGGGTTGGCTGGATTATCATCTCCACGAGTTCCGGTTCGGCCGGTCTTCACGCGATGAAGCTTTACTTATCGGGATTCCCTCGGACGAAATGTGGGATGACTCGCCGGAAGTTCAGCCCGGCTGGGATATCCCGGTCATCGATTTTCTGTCCGAGCCTGGGGATCGTGCCGAGTACGAATATGATTTCGGTGACGGGTGGGTACACGAGGTTTCGTTGTTGTGCGTCGAGCCAAGGGAAAAGGGGCAGCGCTATCCAAAGTGTGTCGCGGGTGAGCGGGCCTGCCCGCCGGAGGACTGTGGTGGCGTCCATGGTTACCAGTCATTGTTGGAAATTCTGTTTGACCCATCTCATCCTGAACATGAATCGATGAGCCGCTGGATTCCCAGGGGTTGGGGGCCGGAGTTGTTCAAGCCGGAAAATGTACGTTTCGATAATCCGCTCAAACGATGGGAGAAAGCCCTCTCTGAAGTGGACAGTTAATCGTAATCCAATTGTTAGCCACTGCCGGACTTTTCCCGGGATCAGTCCGGCTTTGTTGTGTATTTCGGTGCAACTTGCAACGGGCGTCACCGATAAAAGTTAAATTGAATTAATCAGTTAAAAATTGGCATACCAGCTTTTAACTAAACGGTCGGAAGGGCGTCGTCTGTTTTAAATAGCGCTAGTTGCTGGATGCTCGCACGTAGGCTTCACTCAGTCAGATGCCCTGTGATATCCATGCTCTGGTGTGGAATACCGATAACATCAACTGTGTGATCCGTCATGATGTAAAAGATGAGATGGCGTCCTTCGGGGAAGCAAAAATAACCAGGCTTTATGTCATCCCTCGGTTTGCCACCACCGGGATGGTCAGCCAGCCAGTCCAGGCGAGCCAGGATAGAACTGGTGTAGGCGTCGGCCTGCTCCAGGTTCCATTCGGACAAGGTATAGAGCCACATTTCCTCCACGTCTTTGAGAGCGAGTTCACGAATGAAATAGCGTTGCTTCATTCGTGGTGTTTTTTACGGAGCTTTTCTAGAAATTCCCGGCTATTAAAGTTTTCAACGACTGGGCTGTCCTCACCCGCTTTTAGTCGAGTCCTCAATAAGTCAAGCCTGGCTTCATCCAGCTCCAGCTTTCGAAGTCCGGCGCGGACTGCTTCGCTCACAGATTGAAAGCGCCCCTGTTCAATCTTACTGGTGATGAACGCTTCAAAATGATCACCGAGGGTGACGGACGTGTTCCTGGCCATGTGTTTGTACCTGAAAGTGAGTGTATTAAATATTAATACTGGAGCATGGGCCTGTAAAGCCTCATTTTTATGGTGGGGTGAGCCTGCATAAACGGCTCGATTTTATATAATTTCGGTTCCGACAAATTTCCGACATCAGCGTGCTTAGTGGTGCTCTGGCGTGCTTGGTTGGCAGCGGGCGTCGCCAAAAAAGCTATTTAAAACAATGCCTTAAATTTCATTTGTTTAGCCCGGTGTCCCCCGTTAATGATGAAGAGCGCATCGTGCCTCCTGCAGCCAGCAACCCCCCCTCAACAAATTGCGCAGCTTTTTACCGCGTGCCGGGCTAAGCAGTGGCGTGATAGGGCTGAACCACTTTTTTGAATTCAGCCAGATTCTCGCGTTTGGCTAAACGAAGCTCATAGTCTTTTTGCAAGTTCAGCCAAAATCCAGCGCTCATGTTAAAAAACAAGCCAAAGCGCAAAGCCATATCGGCAGTGATGGCGCGTTTTCCCTCAATGATCTTCTTGATCGCGGTACGGTCAACACCAATGGCTTTGGCGAAAGTACCTGGCTTGATCGCCATGTCATCGAGAAAATCTTCTTTAAGCATGATGCCCGGGTGCTCGATCTCAATATATTTCTCAGTCATTTTCTCAACTCCTTCCTAGTGATAATCAACGAGTTGCACATCGATAGCATCGCCGTCATCCCATTTAAAAATAATGCGCCATTGCGTGTTGACCCAAATCGCGTAAAAGTCCTTTAGATCACCTTCTTTCTTTTCAAGCCTATTCGAAGGCGGTACTCGCAGGTCCTCAATACTTTCTGCTGCATCGATATAGCGCAGGCGGCGCAAAGCCTTTTTTTGCAAGGAGGCATCAAATTTTTTAACTCTTATCTCGTTAAAAATTTGCTCGGTTCGCTTGTCTGCAAAAGCTTTAATCACGACGGTAGTCTGGCAGACTACATAGCATAAAACAATACAAATGTAGTCTTAAGAACAACATTTGCTGCCCGCGTGAAAGTTGCCGGACTTTTGCCGGACTGAGTCGAGCGCTGTTGTGCACGGTGGTGCAATTTGCAACGGGCGTACCACCAAAAAATATAATTAAAACAATTGGTTAGGATTTAAACTGATAACTACGAACCAGGCGGTCGGAGCGGGCGGCGATCCGAGGGCGGCCATCCGCTTCGAATCGTGCCAGGCGCGCCATCTAAATAAAAAGCCCACCTTAATGGTGGGCTTTTTTGTTTAGCCGGAACGTTTGCTCTATCAGGGCGTGTCCGTTCGACAAAATGCACCAGCATGGTGAGCCAGGCCGCGTAGTGGCGCAGCCCGCCTGATACATGGTTTAGACCTCCGGCACAGAACTATTGGGTCGGGGTTCCACCCGGGCCTCCAGCCGCGGCGTCTACACATTAGCCGGTGCATTGCGCTAAGCTATGCCAAAAGCGACACAGTCAATTGCCGGAACTATCACTATGAATGCACGCAAAATCGTGTTTTTCACGCTGCTGCTCGTCACCACCACCGCCAACGCGCACCAGGGCGAAGGTGTCGCCGGGGGCCTCGCGAGCGGCTTCATGCACCCCCTGCTCGGTTGGGATCACGTCGCGGCCATGGTCGCTGTCGGCCTCTGGGGCGCCGTGCTGGGTAATCCTGCCATCTGGATGCTGCCGGTCGTGTTTCCGCTGGTCATGGCAATCGGCGGGGCCCTGGGTGTTATCGGTGTTTCCCTGCCGGGTGTTGAAATCGGTATCGCAGTATCGGCGCTGGTGCTTGGCTGCATGGTGTTGTTTGCCGCCCGTCCACCGTTATGGCTGGCGGCGGTCATAGTCGGGTTCTTCGCGATATTCCATGGACATGCGCACGGCACGGAACTGCCCGATGCGGCGAATCCCCTGGCCTTCAGTCTCGGTTTCGTGCTGGCCACCGGCCTTCTGCACCTTTGCGGTATCCTCATCAGTTTGCTCAACCGCTGGCGGGCCGGCCGCGCTGCGGTACGTGGCGGTGGCGCCGTCATCGCGCTGGCGGGCGCCATGTTCCTGCTGCGCGCTACCTGAGTGCTGCGGCGGCAGCTTTTCGCCGCTGCGTTCGCCGCAGCCCTGTCCCATAGCGCAGTCGCCCACAGCCCTATGGAGGGCATCGGCGAGTTCTACGGCGGCATACTGCATCCGCTGTTGGTACTGCCGCATGCGTTGTCATTGCTGGTGTTAGGCCTGCTGGTGGGGCAGGGCGGCGTCCGGGCAATGCGATTCACTTATCCGCCATTCATAGTCGCGCTGGCTGCAGGCCTGTTCGTGACGGGTTTCCAGTTACAACCATCCCTTCCCTTCGAGAAGATGCTGTTGCTGCTGGCAATGGTTTGTGGACTTCTGGTAGCGCTGCAGAGCAAGCTTCCCGTTGCTGTCTTGGCACTGCTCGGTGCGGTGCTCGCTTTTCTGATAGGCATGGATTCCGGTGTCAGCGGGCTAAGTCGCCGGGAGACTTTTGCCGCACTTTGCGGCTGCTGGCTGGGTGCGGTTCTGCTACTGATTCTGGTGGCCGGTATAGCGGAAATGGCGGAGCGAAGCTGGCAGCGGGTGGCCTTGCGGGTGCTTGGGTCCTGGACTGCCGCCAGCGGCGCGCTGGTGCTGGCCCTGGCCCTGCGTCCCGATATTTGATCAGCAAATGAGCGGGCCCCGCAAGGTGTGATCGGGCCGGCGCCAGTACCTAATGAAACGCGGGCCGAAGTTGAAGTAGGAGAGTTTTTACTTCGACCCCAAATCTCGGAAAGTTTTTACTCCGACCCCAAATATCTAGTTGTAGAGCACGGGTCTCGGCATCGTCCACTCGCCGTTCATGATCTCCGGCTTGGGAAGGTAGTAGCGTGCGACCACGTCGAACGGCCCGGCGGGCACCGCAAGGCAGTTCACTTCGCCGTCTTTGCACTTCAGCTTGAAACGGAAGGTGTAGGTGCCATCCTCATTTTTGACGGCGGTCGTGTTGTTGATGTGGTAGCGGTTGTCGTCGTTGGGGTGCAAACGACCGGTGGTGGAGTCGTAAACGGTAACCGACCAGAAGGCGTTGACCGGAGGCGCCTCCGTTACCACCAGGTATTCGCCCTTGGAGCCTTCGAGGGTCGCACCGGACGCATCGGTAAACATCGCCTCGTAGGCGCTGTGAGAGGTTGCTGGTCCGCCCCAGCCCTCCTTGGTGCCGGCAGAGTGGTAGAGATAGGGGACATCCTTGCCGGGTTCCTGGCCCGGCCCGACGATCATCCTGGAAAACGGCACGACTCCCGCCAGCTCATCCATGCGCCTGTTGGCTTCCAGCGCCACCTGCTCGTCAAAACCACTCAGGAGATCGACTGAAGGCATCTCGCTGATGGCCGGCCCTTCAATGGTGATGCCGTCGAAAACGGCCTGTGCACCCGCCATGTCGGCAGCGTCATTCTTGTCCTTGACTTCAATCCGCGTGACGACCGCGGACAGGAGCGACGGCACTTCAACGGCCTCACCCGTGATGGTCCCGGGTTTCTCGCCATAGTAGAGCGTATAACTACCGGCCGGAGCGATGATGTTGCGGTAATTCGCATTCCGGTCATCCTGCAGCTGAAAGGAGCTGAATCGATCCTGCGAAGGCGAATCCGAGCGCAGCACCACCGGTCCATTCCCGAGATAGATGAACGCCGTTTTATAGAGTGTGTCGTTGTTGCTCCGGACGATCGTGTCCTCACCGGCCTTGAGCAGTTCCCGTGACGCCTGCCCCCATTTATTCAGCTTTCCGGGGTCTCCGCCCGTAAACAGCATGGCGTACTCATAGGTGTTCTGGTAGGGAAACTTTTGAATGTAGTCTTCCACCTGTTGCTCAAAGTCATCGTTTGAGGCGTAGTTTCCCGGCGAAAAGGCGGTGACCACAATGCCGCAGGCTGTAATCACGAGGGCTCGATAGAGGTTCTTAATTGTTAGCATGTTCATGCTCCAAAATTACATTTACGGTTCTGTCTTTATAATTGGCTGATCTGCTACTTTGCTGCCACGGGTTTCACCTCGGGGAACGTCCAGGTGCCATCGAGAATCTCCTTTCGCGGCTGGTAAAAGCGCACTGTATAGTTCCAGCCCTCGGCAATCGGCAAATGGTTGGTGCTTGCGGGGTCACCATCGAAGTGGATGGTAAAGGAGCCGTCGTCGTTGGGAGTCCCGGTCAGGCTGTTCACGCTGTAAGCATCCTGGTCGTTGGGATCAATGAAGCCCTCCTTGTTATATACGGTGACCGACCAGAACGCATCGACCGGGACATCCCGGAAGGTGAGTTGGTAGGCGCCGACTGGAAGATTGGGCTCGACGTTCAGGTAATAGGCTTCTTCTTCCGGCAAGCCCCCCCAGCCCCACGCGGTTCCCAGCAGATGGCGCACCGGATCGACATCCTCCTTGCGCCCAAAGGTGGAACCGGCGTCTGCCATGCCGCGACCCAGAACAAGCAGGGCGTCGTAGGTGGTCTTGTAGCTTGCCTGGTCGTAGTTCGGGTGGGTGTAGGGCTTCGCGGATTCCGCTTCGATTTTCAACTGATCCTGCAGGGCGTTTGCTTCCCGGATGTCCGCGGGATCGGATTCATCGACCAGGGTGCGAACAGCCAGCACCACGTAGGGCGTCCCGAATTCCTCGACAGTCAGTTCGTGCTCGCCCGGTTCATGGAAGACCTTGTTGAGGTAGTGGTCCTCGTTGACCACCATAACCGACATGTAGCGGTCGCCCGCATCGGGAATGGTGAGGGTGGCGCCTTCGCTGATATCCACCAGCGCCGCGCTGTAGAGCGTGTCCCGGTTCATGCGGATGACGGTCTGCTGGTCCAGCGGCGCCGGTTCGCGCAGGTGGAAAAACCGGTTGACCCCGCCGGCGTTTGCCAGGACCCGGTCGAATTGGGCGGCGGTTTCCGCCCTGACGAAGTTTTCCACGTTGACGACCACGGGTTCGGCTTCGGCCGATGCGTTCGGAGCCAAAGCGATGGACAGGACCGCCAGGCAAACGCTCATCGCGGCGCTGGTCATCAGATTAGGCATCATCTTTCTCATGGGTTGTTCTCCCTGTTGTTCTCTCGGTTTGTCATGCATTGCGGGACTCGATCCAGGGTGCATCTGCACCACGAGCAAAAACCCGTGTCGGATCAATCCACGCGCACCACGCCGGGCATGTCGTAGCTGGCGTCGATCAGGGGCGTGGCGGCGCCGTAGAAACGGGCGGTGAAGCGGAAGCCGTCCTTTGGTGCGGGCAGCCAGTTCTGGCGCTGCTGCGGGTCGGTCGGCTCGTCGTGCTGGACGAAAATCACCAGCTTGTCGTCCTCGGTGTGCAGCTTGCCGCGCTCGAGCATGAAGCTGTTGAGCGAATAGCGGTCGATCGGGTTGTCGTAGAAATAGCCCTCGGTATCGTAGAGCGGCATTTCCCAGAACTCGGTGACCGGAGGCATGTTGTTCAGGTCGAAGGTGATCGTGTAGCGGTGCTGGCCCGAGAGCGGCCTGCCATTGGAATCGTCCCAACAGTTTGCGGCCGTATGCGATCGGGAGGGAACGGGGGCGAGAACAGCCTGCAACCCGGCCCATGCCCGCCATTGCCAGTTGGTGTCTTTGTAGCCAAGATCGGTGTCGAACTTCCAGCCATTTTGGCCTTCGGTGAAGTTCGAGGCCATCCCCTCGAGCACTTCCTTTTTCCCCTCCTCGATCCCTGCCTCTACCGCAGCTGCGATCTCGGGTGTCAACCCGGCGGGATCGAAGGGCGTGCCGGCCTTGAGGCCGAGGCGTTCGAAACGCGCAAAGGCGGTTACTTCACGATGGCCGTCGGTCTGTTTGGTGAAACTGGAGTCGTTCAGCACCAGGCTGACCCAGCGCAGATAGTCCACGCCGGTGAGTTTGCCTGGTTCACGGACCGTCTCCATGCCGGGATAGGTGGCATAGTTGGCCTTGGTCAGCGGCACATCCTCAGCCCGCACCTCCTTGCGTCCGGCAGCGATCCACTGGCTCAGGGACATGGCCGTGATGCGATCCTGGATGCCGTTGACGATCCGGAGCTCTTCCTCCGTATCGTCGGTGAGCGCGACGCGTGCCAGTACCCCGGCAAAGTCGGACTGAGACTGCACGATATCGGCGCCGACGAAGCCGTCGGGCAGATCGCCGCTCCAGTTCGGGCCGATGAGCAAGCGCCGAACGGGGCCGGGCGCATTGAACTGGCTGCCGATCATGTGCCACCAGCGCGCGTAGTTATCGTAAAGTTGGACACTCCAGTAATGATCCTTTATTTCGGGGACCACAATGACCGCGGGTTCCTTCGACAGATCAAACATGCCAACGCCATAGAGCGTGGTGGCATTGGGTGTGGTAGCGACGCGCGGCAAGGCTTTCATCGGTGTGCGGTCCCAATGCAAGCGGTTGATGCCCGCAGCGCGTGGGTTCAGTTCATTCTGAGCGAAGTTGAAGCGCAGGTGGTAGATAGCCACCGGATGCATACCCCACAGGAACGCTTCCCTGGCGATTTCCTTTGCCTCGGCGGGAGTGAGTTTCTCATCGCCGCTGGTTGCCGCCAGCGGCGTGAGAAGGATCGAGACGAAGAATGCCGCATGGATCAGAGTTGTATTCATGCGCATGGTGTCGTTTCCTCTCTTCTCGCTGTCGATTGTTGATTTCAGCCGATATTTTTCGCTGATTCAGGTGCGCTGGGGCTTCCGGCGTGCACGGCACTGAATCATCGCCGTCAACTGCTGGAAATTTGCTTTTTCAACCCCCGCCGCCCCATCACCATGCAGCACCCCGGTTTGGAGAAAACAAAGAGCTGAAAAAGTTGCACTACGGAAATACAAGCTCAAAGTTGAATTATCCATCGATAAAGGCAAACTTTCATTGAGATGCCGCAAAGGTTTGATCAATCGTGGTCAAGATATCTGTTCTGGGGTCAGAGTAAAAATTTTAATGTCGCACTGGGAACCAACAAGATATACAACAAAAGCGGACGCATTTATTTATTTGCTGCTCCATTCTGTCATCCAATGCCAAAACAAATACATCGCCGTAAATCAAAATAGCGACTATGTCTTATTGCGGGGCGGCCTCCCGGGTGCCAAGGAAAATAAATCCATCCCCTTTAACTCCTTTGACTATTACTTCGGCCGATGACCATTGATATCATGAGCGAACCACAGAATCGCACGTAGAGGAGGCTAGATAAGAGTGATGACGGCTTTGCCCGTGCTGGATGTTGCCGCGTTCTCGGACAGCGACTGGTACCCGGCGCTCGATCGAGCCTGCTCCGAGTGGGGCTGTTTCCAGATTGTTCGGCACGGCATTGATGCCGCGCTGATCGCGGCAACACTCCGGCAGATGCAAGAGTTCTTTTCCCTGCCACTAAACGAAAAACTGGCGATCGAGAGGACAGCGGACAATGCCTGGGGCTTCTTTGATCGGGAACTGACCAGGAATGTGCGGGACTGGAAGGAAATATTCGACTTTGGACCGGTGGCGGAGGATGGCCCCATGGCGGGTAGTGTGCCCCAGTGGCCGGCCAGCCTGCCGGATTTCCAGGCGGTGATCGAATCGTTCTATGCAGCGGTGCAACGGGTGGCCGAAGGCATCCTCGCCGGTATCAGCAGCAATCTGGGAATGGCGCCGGACTATCTGGGGGCCAGTTTCGGTGAGAGGCACACCAGCTTTCTGCGGCTGAATTACTATCCCCTGTGCGCGTCTCCCGGTGAGCATCTGGGAATCAGCCGGCACACGGACTCCGGCGCGTTGACGGTTCTGCTGGCCGACAGCCAGCCTGGTCTGCAGTTTCTTCACCGCGGGCAATGGCATACGGTAGCGCCTAATCCCGAAGCGCTGACCATCAACATCGGCGACATCGTCCAGGTCTGGTCCAACGATCGCTATATCGCACCCCCGCATCGTGTCCTGGCAAGCGCTGAGAAGGAGCGATTCAGCGCGCCGTTTTTCTACAACCCCGATTACAGTGTCGACTACGCGCCACTGCCCGGGGTGGTATCAAAGGAGGCGCCCGCTCGCTATCGGGCCATCAACTGGGGTGAGTTCAGGGCCGGTCGTGCCGCGGGGGACTATGCCGACCTTGGCGAGGAAATTCAGATCGACCATTTCCGCTGCTGAGAGTGCCACGGGGTGGCTGCCATTTGGAGGTGGAGGTCATAAGAATTTACTCTGACCCCAAATATCCGGCGTGGCTGCCTTCAGGCGGCGCTGAGTCGTTCCAGTATTCCCCGGCATTCATGCCTTTCGAAAAACCTGGGGGTCGGATAAGCGCTGCCTTCCGTCAGGGCCGCGTCCACCAGCTCCTCGATATCTTCCGCCTTGATAAGATCGGTGGTCTCCGGGATGCCGATTTTGCGGTTCAATTCCCAGACCCGGTCCACCAGCTTCTGGGCCAGGGCTGACTCCGATTCTGTTGAATCGCCCAGCCCTGCATGCAGTGCGATTTCTGCCATCCTAGGGGCGGCGTCTTGCTTCAATAGCTCCAGCACATGCGGCAGTACCATCGCATTGCCCAAACCATGGGGGACTCCATAGCGTGCCCCGAGGTTATGTGAGATCGCGTGCACGTAGCCTACGAGGGCCTGGCTAATGGCGAGACCGCCATAATAGGAGGCGAGGGCCATTGCCTCCCGGGCTTCCAGGTCGTCACCGTTTTCGCAGGCACGGGACAGGTTTTCGAATATCAGCTTGGCCGACGCCAGCCCGTAAAAATCGGTGTCGGCGTTGCCGAAGCTGCCGATGTAGGATTCGATCGCGTGGGTTAGCGCATCCATACCGGTCGCCGCCGTGATATGTGCAGGTAGACCCCGCATGACCTCGGGATCCAGCGCCGCGGCCCTGGGTATGATGCTGTTATCGATTACGCCACCCTTGGCATGGGTCTCGTTGTCGGATACGACGGCAATACAGGTACCTTCGGAGCCGGTGCCGGCCGTCGTGGGGATGGCGAAGAGGGGTAGCGCGGGCAGCTTGCACTTGTTGGCCCCGATGCAATCTGCTGCCGAACAGCCGTTGGCGCCGGCCAGCGCGATGACCTTGGCACTGTCGATGGATGAGCCGCCACCGAAGGCCAGCACCGCGTCGCAGCCCTCGCGTTTCAGCATCGCGATGCCGTCATCGATCACCTGCTGGGTGGGGTCGGGAAGAACCCCGTCGTACACCGCGGTCGCGACCCCGTGACCGGACAGCGCTGCCAGTGTCCCGTCGAGTATGCCCAGCTCACGCAGTGGTTTGTCCGTCACTACCAGTACTTTTCGGATGCCAAATTGACCGATGCTTTTGGCGAGTTGTGAAGCGGACCCCGCACCGACAAAGGTCATCGGCTTCGGTTGGGGTTTACCCAGCATGGATCCAATGAGTGCGAGTCTGGACCGATAGAACCATTTCTTATAAAACGCAGGCAAGAGGAACTCCTTTATCGGGGAAGATGATTGTTATAAAGCGCCACCGGCGCCGGTTAGTGCAAGTCTACCCTGCGACCTCGTCCACGCGCTCGATGATAGTGCCATTGGCAGTACCTCCGCCTTCGCAGATGGCAAGCAAGCCATAGCGCTTGCCGCTGCGGTGCAGCTCATGGACCAGCGTCGTCATGAGTTTGGCCCCGGTGCCCCCCAGCGGGTGGCCCAGTGCCTGGGCTCCCCCGTTGACATTCAGCCTGGCGAGGTCGGCCCCGGTTGCTTTAGCCCAGGCCAGCGGTACTGAACCGAACGCTTCATTTACCTCGAACAGATCGATGTCATCGATGCTTAATCCGGCCTTCTCAAGGACTTTTTTGGTCGCCGGAATCGGACCCTCCAGCATGATGACCGGATCCGAGCCGACAACACTCATGGCAATAATTCTCGCAAGCGGCTTCAGGCCCAGGCGCTTGCAGGTCTCCCCGTTGGCGATCATGACCGCGGCCGCCCCATCGCATATCTGCGAGGCGTTCGCGGCCGTCAACACGCCGCCCTCGGCCATTGGCTGCAAGCCCGAAATGGCGCCCAGCGTGGCGTCCAGGCGCACTCCCTCGTCCTGGGTGTGCATGGCCAGGGAGCCATCTTCGAGCTCCACCTCAATGGGGACGATTTCCTTCTCGAAACGTCCTTCTTCTATGGCTTGTTTGGCTTTCATGTGGCTGGCCAGCGCGAACTCGTTCAACTCCTGCGAGGTAAGCTCGTACTTCTCCACCAGCATCTCCGCACCGGTAAACTGGTTGAACCGGACGCCGGGGTAGCGCTCCGTGATTTTCTGGCCGTAAGGCATGCCGTGGTCCGCCTTGACGCCATCGATAATGCTGGCGCCAATGGGTACCTGGCTCATGCTCTCGACGCCACCTGCGATCACCAGGTCCTGGGTGCCGGAGAGCACTCCCTGTGCGGCAAAATGGATGGCCTGTTGGCCGGACCCACACTGGCGGTCCACGGTTGTGCCCGGCACAACCTCGCCCAGCACAGAGGACAGGCATACGTTGCGGCCAATATTGCTGGACTGGGCCCCCACCTGGGAGACACAGCCAAAGATCAGGTCGTCAACGTCCTCGGCGGCTATACCGGTGCGCTCGACCAGCGCATCCACGACGGCAGCGCCCAGGTCGATTGGATGAATCCTGGAAAGGCGGCCGTTCTTGCGGCCACCGGCGCTGCGCACAGCGCCTACAATATACGCATCAGTCATGAATCATCTCTCTGGCAGGTTATTTCAGTGAAAGTAAGAGCGCCGTTTAGGTTAATGATATGCCCAGGCGGTTACAATGCATATTTGGGGTCAGAGTAAAAATCATGAATATCGCCGTGACCTCGTAACCGATCAGCCGCTATAGTTTTCGAAATCTAATTCCATAATCCGTTCAAGGATGAACGCTATGGCCAGATTGAAACGGTACTGCCCGTCCGGGATCCCGCAACATGTCATCCAGAGAGGTAACAATCGCAGTGCCTGTTCTTCTGCGGAAAATGACCTCGCAGTCTATGCCCACTGGCTTGACGAAGCCGCTCGAAAGCACGGGCTCGCAATGCACGGTTGGGTGTTCATGACAAATCATGTCCATCTTCTTGTTACGCCGGAACGAGACGACTCGCTCTAGGATCTGACAAGTTCAGGCGCCATATTGAAGAGCTGCGTGGAAGGTGTCAGTATCTGATGCAGCGCGGGCCGAAGTCGGAGTAGGGAAGTTTCTACTCTGACCCCAAATATCCCGGCGTTTGTGAACTACAGTCCTTACCGGGTTTCTTGCAGGCCTTGAGCCCGGTTCTCCACTCTGGAACTTGACTACCATGACCACGAAATTCCATAAAGCTCTCGTCTGCGCCGCTGCACTGGGACTGGCCTCAACGGGCCTTCACGCCGAACAGACCGGCCCGAGCCGGCCGTTCTTCGGCCAGATGGTGCTGCAGGGGGTGACCTTCCAGGTCGAGAGCCCCAACGACAGCTCGATCAACCCGGTCACAGTCCGGGCAATGGTCGACGGGAAAACCTTCGCCGAGGAGGGCATGGAGGCCGACGGCACCATCACCGGCCTCGAGGTGGAGGACCTCAACGCGGACGGCTACCCGGAGGTCTACGTCTACGTGACCTCCGCCGGCAGCGGCTCCTACGGCTCGCTGATCGCCTATGCGTCGAACCGCAACCGCTCAATCACCCCGATTTACCTGCCGCCGCTCGAAGACGATCCTGCCGCCGCCAAAGGCTACATGGGGCACGACCGGTTCGTGGTCGGCGAAGGCGCCCTGGTGCGGAACTTCCCCATCTACAAGGACGGAGATACCAATGCCGCCCCTACAGGCGGCACACGGCAGTTGCAGTACCACCTGCAGGCCGGTGAAGCGGGCTGGCTGCTGGTGCCTTACAAGGTGTTCGATTTCTAGCTGGTCCTGCGATCGCCTCCACGAGGGCGGTCGGGCGCAACTTTCGTCCGGCGCATCCAGCGGTCCGCCGCACGGCGCCTGCCCCAGCTGAAGAGCGGCGTACCGGAGATGTCGTTGCCATCGACATCGCGGCTGGGTTGTGGCGGGCAGGAGCGCTGCGTGCCCATTGCAGCCGCTCCAACTGCCTCCTTTTTACGGTTCTGTATTTTTGCAAGATATTTCCTTGCGGATTCACTGTGAAAAAATGTCAGCTCGGCCCCACTCTTCGCCGACGACGCGCCGGGCTATACTCCGCAGCCGGCAATCGCCGGCTACCGGAAAGGGATGAAGTGCAATGACGCTACGAACTGCTTTTGGGGCCGCGCTGCTGCCCCTTGCCCTGGCCCTGTGGACGCGTGACCTGCCGGCGCAAGAGCTGGATGTCCTGACCCAGTCCGCTGTCCCCAGTCATCTGGCGACGAAATCGCTGATCTACGCGGTCAGGAAATTCGGTAAACGCTACTTCGCTACCGGGATACAGGGTCACATCCTGTACTCTGACGATGGCGGTGATTCCTGGACCCAGGCCCAGGTGCCGGTCCGTTCAAGCCTGCTTTCTGTCGATTTTCCGACACCCGAGCAGGGCTGGGTGGTCGGTCACGAGGGCGTCATCCTCCACTCGTCCGACGGCGGCAAGACCTGGGTCAAGCAATACGATGGTAACCGCTACGCCAGGGAGGGGCAGGCCTTCTACCAGAAAATGGCGATGGAAAACCCGGATAATGAGATATTTCCGGTCCTGGCCGATGAGATGCAGCTTGCCATCGAGCTGGGTGCGGACAAACCCTTCTTCAAGGTGAAGTGCCAGACTGACAAGCGCTGCAATGCGTTTGGCGCCTATGGCATCTCGGTGGTTACCTTCGATGGGGGGGAGACCTGGGAAAACAGCATGTACCGTAACGACAACGAGAATTTCAACCATATCTTCGATTACGCTCCCCTCCCCATCCCCGGCAGGTACTTCCTCGCCGGGGAAGCCGGCCTGTTTCTGATCGCCGACACCAACGAGCGCAGGGCCGTCAGGGCCCAGTCCGTGCCCTGGGACGGCAGTTTTTTCTGCAGCTCAGCGACCGCGGACGGGGCGATCGTCCTGGGTGGCCTGCGCGGACGCATGTTCCGGACCGCCGACGAGGGTACCACCTGGGTCACGGTCGAGAAGCCGGTGACGAGTTCCATCGTGGCTGCAATCCGGTTATCAGATAACCGTCTGGTCGCTGTTGGCGCGGCCGGGGAAGTCCTGGTCAGCACCGACAACGGCTTCAGCTACACCCTCGCGCCGGTTGAGCACCGGCTCGGCCAACTGAGTTCCGTCGCCGAGGGACCCGGGGATACGCTGCTGCTGGCGGGCCTGAAAGGCATCACTAAAGTCGCATTGCCCCGTTAACAGCGGGCGCACGGAGAAACAATAATGGCACACTCTCAGGAATCGGATCTGCCGGTGATCTCGGATCTCAAGGCGTTCGATTTTCAGTCCGGCTCTTTCCTTGAAAAGCTGGTTTTCAACAATCGCCCAGTGGTGGTGGCGATGTGTATCCTGGTGACCATCGTACTGGGATACCAGGCGACCAAGATCACGCTCCAGGCGGGATTCGAAAAAACCCTGCCAAAAACCCACCCCTACGTACTGAACTACCAGGCTAACCAGACCGACCTGAAAGGGCTGGGTAACAACCTCCGGGTCGTGGTTGCCGTCAAGGAAGGCACCATTTTCACCCCGGAGAACATGGCCTATATCGAGAAGGTCAATGAGGCGGTTTTCTACTTGCCGGGGGTGGACCGCAACGGCATGAAATCTATCTGGACGCCTAACGCGCGCTGGCAGACCGTGACGGAGCTGGGCTTCGAGGGGGGGCCGGTTATCCCCGGAGACTACGACGCCTCCCCCGGCTCGATCGAGATGGTGAAAACCAATATCGACCGGGCCGGAATCATGGGCGACCTGGTCGGCAATGACGCAAAGTCCGCGGCGATTATCGTGCCGCTCATGGACAGGGACCCCCAGACCGGGGACAGGCTCGATTATGCCGAGCTGAGCGACAAGCTGGAGGAGATACGGCGGGAGTTCACCGACGGAAACCCCGACCGGCAGATCTATATCATCGGATTCGCCAAGCTGGTGGGCGATCTGCTGGATGGCCTGGTGGTAGTGATGGGCTTTTTTGCGATCGCGGTGCTGATAGCCACGGCCCTGCTGTACTGGTACACCCGTTGCCTGCGATCCACCTTGATGGTGATCGGCTGTTCGCTGGTGGCGGTGGTCTGGCAGCTCGGCCTGCTGGCGACCCTGGGCTATGAACTGGACCCCTTTTCGATCCTGGTACCCTTTCTGGTATTCGCCATTGGCGTGAGCCACGGGGCACAGAAGCTCAATGGTGTGCTGCAGGATATCGGTCGCGGCACCCACCGCTACGTGGCAGCCCGCTATACCTTTCGCCGCCTGTTCCTGGCAGGGGTAACGGCCCTGCTGTCTGACGGCGTGGGGTTCGCGGTCCTCATGATCATCCAGATCCAGGTGATCCAGGACCTGGCCATCACAGCCAGTATGGGCGTCGTGGTGCTCATCTTCACCAACCTGATTCTCATACCGATAACGCTTTCCTATACCGGCGTGGGAAAAAGAGCGGTGGTGCATGCAAGCCAGCCGCACAAGAGCCCTGAAGATATGCATGCACTGTGGCGCTTCCTGCTGCTGTTTACCCATAAAGGTCCCGCTGCAGTGGCGATTGTTATCAGTGCGCTGATGGCCGTCGGCGGGATGTACGTTTCGAGAGACCTGCAGATCGGCGACCTTGATCCGGGCGCCCCGGAGTTGCGGGCTGACTCACGCTACAACAGGGATGTCGCCTATAGCGTCGAACACTACTCGGTGAGCACCGACGTATTCGCGGTCATCGTCAAGACACCGGCCGACGGCTGTATTGACTACGATGGCCTGATTCTGGCCAATGAGCTGGAATGGCGCCTGCTGCAACTGGACGGCGTTGAGGACGTGCGCGGCCTGAACGTGCGCATCCGCCAGATAATGGCCGGCATGAACGAGGGCTACATCAAGTGGCAGGCACTGTTCCGCAACCAGGACACCATTAACTATGCCGTCAGCGAACTGGTGCCAGAGTTTGTCGACCCGGCCTGTTCGATCTGGCCGATGCAGGTTTTTCTCTCGGACCACAAGGCGGCGACCCTGAACGGACTGGTGCAGGCGCTGGATAAATTCAACGCCGACTGGCCCACCGCGAAGGCTGATTTCCTTGGGGCTGCGGGCAGCTCAGGCTTCGAAGCGGCGACCAATATCGTGGTAAAGCAGGCGAACCGCGATATGCTCTATTACGTGTACGGGGCCGTGATACTGCTGTGCCTGCTGACTTTCCGCTCAATAGGCGGTGTGATCTGCGCGGTGCTACCGCTGATGCTCACATCCATTCTGTGTGAGGCGCTGATGGTGTGGCTGGGAATCGGGGTGAAAGTGGCGACCCTGCCCGTGATTGCCCTCGGGGTGGGTATCGGCGTGGACTACGCCCTGTATGTTCTGACGGTGATCCTGGCGAAACTACGCCAGGGAATGGACCTCACCACCGCTTACTATGAGACCCTCAACTTCACCGGCCGGGTGGTGGCGCTGATTGCGGTGACCCTGGCGGCGGGCGTGGTTACCTGGGCGGCATCGCCGATCAAGTTCCAGGCCGACATGGGAATCCTGCTGACGTTTATGTTCATCTGGAACATGTTCGGGGCGCTGATCCTGATGCCGGCCCTGGCGACCTTCCTGCTCAGGCCGAAATCCTGACCGGGAAGGTGATGACAAACCACGCCTCGCTGTTGTTCAGGGAGATTTGCCACCCATCGGCTAGACGGCAAGGCCGGGGAGCAATGCCTTCAAGCCATCTGCAAGCATGTTCCAGCTCGGTCTCGGACTGCTTGTGTTCTGATTTGGTAAACAACATATGCAGCCCGATGACGAGTACGACGATTCCGCCGACGGCCCGCAGCGAATCGATAATGATACCGAAGAAATCCATCACGGCGGAACCGGCCCAGGTCACGATCAGGAGTGTGATCGCGATCGCCAGGGCGCTAGCGCTGCGCTGACAGTCAGCGTGCTATCCGGCCTTAATAGAAACCGACTTCCAGTACATCGATCTCGGCCTCGTGATCCCGGCCGAAGGCAACCACGCCGATCGATGTCAGGCTCTCAGGCCTTGGCTTCTCCCGCATAAGCCACCCGGACGCCTTGAAGTCCGAGAATTGCATGCGCACTTCGGACCATTTCTGAGTGACCGTAAAGCCCGCCTGGTAGTACTGCCAGGGCAGAACGGTCCCGTCCGTGCGCAAGTGCACGAAGTACTGCTGCCCGTTTCCTCGAACAATAAGTCGTATGCCAACTGTTCCTTCGGGTGGCGGCGCTGATAACTCTCTTCGGATCTGGATGAAACCGCCGTTGTTTTCCGTGCTTACGCTGCCCGTCATGTGCGCGTAGGCGTCGCCGTCTTCTTCGACGAACTCAACCCGGCCAGTGGAAACACCTCCCATCACGTCATCTGTAAAGAATCGCCATCGCGTCTCCGGCTGGCGTTTAAAGTCTTCAATCATCACATCCTCGGCGCTTGCGTTCGGGGGGCTCCAGAGCACCAGTGTCGTCAAAGCGGTCAGTGTAGCTGTCAGTCGCATCTTGTATCCCTGTCAGAGCAAAAGCGTGATTCGGGCAAGGACCATAGTAGACTATAGTCTGGCAATGGGCGAAAGCGGGGGGAGATCGACCATCGTGGACGCCCTTCGTCGGATCCAACAGGCCCGCTACTGGTCGTCTGCTATATTGTCCTATGATTAATTCTTCACAGGGTTGAACTCACTCATGATTAAAATCCTTACCTTTATAGTCTGTTTAGTGGTCTGGGTGTCTCCGCTGAGGGCCGACACGATCGCCGTGATCGGGACCGGAGATGTAGGCGGGGCGCTCGGTCCAGAGTTCGCGGCTTCAGGTCATTCAGTCATTTATGGCTCCAGGAACCCCGCCAGCGAAAAAGTCGTAGCGCTGGTGGACAGGACCGGGCACGGTGCCAGGGCTATGAAGCCTGTTGATGCCGCCCTGAAGGCCGAAATCGTTGTACTGGCGGTCCCGGGCATGCTGGTCGAGGAAATTGTAACGGGCCTGGGAGATCTTTCCGGAAAAATCATCATCGATCCGACGAATCCGCTGGTCCGCCGGGATGACGGCAAGCTGGGTATACTGGCAGACCGATCCAATGCCGAGATCATCCAGGCGGCAGCACCCGGCGCATATGTCGTAAAGGCGTTCAGTACGCTTGGCTGGCGAACTATGGTGGACCCGGACTCAACCGGTGGACCGGTTTCCATACCCCTGGTCGGAAACAGCAGCGAAGCGAAGTCGAAAGTTGCTGAAATCGTCGCAGCGATGGGCCTGGAGCCTATCGACGTGGGACCTTTGCGCAACGCGCGCCACGTCGAGGGACTTTCGGTGCTACTGTTGAACAACGCGCTCGGAGACGGACCGAATTTCGAATTCTATTTGCGACCGTACCCGGCCGAGTGAACAAGTTGGAATTTAAATCAGAGCGATCTTTGCGCGGTTTAGTCCCTTTTACCTGATTCCTTTCGCAGCGTAAAAAATGGGGTCAGACCCCTTTTTTTGAAAAAGGGGTCTGACCCCATTTTTTCATAGCTGTTTTACAGGACTGGAAAGATGTCTCAAACCGAATTTCAGCTCTATTACTGGCCGATTCCTTTCAGAGGGTGTTTCGTCAGTTATCTGTTCGCCTATCGCGGAGTTCCGCTTATCGATGAGTCTGATTTTGATGAGATCGAGGATTTAATCAGCAGAGACCCCGGTAATCAGGATGTACCGTTTATGGGACCGCCGGTAATCCGTGATCTGGAAAAAAATCGTTCCCTCAGTCAAATGCCGGCTATCGTTTTGTATGTTTCCCCCAAACTCGATCTCATGCCTGAAGATACGTTTGATCAAGCGATGTGCATGAAGATTCTTATGGACTGCAACGACGTGCTGATGGAGATCTGCAGGTACAACGGATCAACCATGTGGGAACGTGAGGAATGGTGCCAGTTTCGGTCGCGGCGCTTTCCCCGCTGGATGCAGATATTCGAGGAGTCTCTGGAGCGTGGTTTTATTGGTAAAGATCTAGTGAGCTTCGCCGACATCGGAGTTTTTGCGTTGTTTGGAAATATGATGCGATGCCTCCCTGAACTCGAAACTGACGTTCTCTCCGATGCACCCGGCATTCATGCACTCTGTAAGAGAATTGGCGCTGAGCCGTCACTGGCTCGGTACATTGCGGACCAGGAGCTTAAATACGGCAAGCTTTATTGTGGTGGTCAAATCGAGAAGTCGATCCGCAAGATGCTGGAGATGGATGCGGCGAGAAGCTGAAAAGCCAGATTTACCATCCATACACAGTGGCGGTCGACTTCGGCTGGATGATTCCGCCACGAGCAACTATGCTATTCAAGGCAGGCAATAATCAAGACGCCACGCAGCTGCCTGGGTGTGGTGGTGAGGCAACCTTGAACTGCCGTCGCCCCACGGCTAATCTTTGGCAGTCGTGGATGCGACTGTTTTAATTACATCAGCAGGCTAAATAGGGGATCGAAAGCAATGGCAGAAATCATCACTGCAATATATGGATCAGCAGACACTCTCGATAATGTGCGCGACGACCTGATCTCGGTGGGGATTCCGCAGGAGAAAATCCGCGTCAATCACGACAAGAAGCAGGTGCAGGTCATGGGGCCGGCGACGGCGGAAGCCGAGTACAAGGAGATTCTGGAGAGGCACTCACCGATCGAGATCCGCGTCAGCTGACCACCGTCCCGGCGCCAATCACTGCGACGGGGTCTTGCCCTGGCGTCTGCCGGTGTGCACATGCTGGTCGCCCCACAGGGGCCGGACCGCAAACGTCCGGTTCGAACCGACACGCGGCATGAAACAGGTCTCAGGCTAGTCAAACTGCTGCTTGAATGTTTCGAAGCGCAACGCCAGATCCTGTAAGGCCAGCTTCAGCTCGCTGACTTCCAGCTCGAGTGCCTCCACCCGCGAACCACTGCTGCCGGCGGTCCCGGCAACTCTGCCGGAGCCGGATGCGGTGGTCTCATCGGGCTCACCACAAAACAGGTGGGCGAAACGCGATTCCTTTCGCCCCTCTTGCCGCGCCAGCATTGTCACGTAGGGGCCATCGGGATTTTTCTCCAGTGCCGTCAATACATTGGTCACTGCATCCAGGCTGTCGAACTCATGAATTCGAGAACAGCGGGTGCGGATTTCACCGACGGTCTGCGGCCCGCGCAGGAATAGCACACCGAGCACGGCCAATTCCGGACCGGAGAAATTGAATTTATCGGACACCCGGTGCTGGAGTTTGTGCTGGTACTTGGCCATCCGGTTATGATCAGATTTCCAGGTCGACACCAGCGTTTTGTCGATGAGGCTATCGAGCGCTGGCATCACGTCCTCGGAGGTGAGCTCCATAACAGGCTCGCGGCTGGACTTCTGGTTGCAGGCCAGCAGGAGGCTGTTCAGGGTCAGCGGGTACACATCGGGAGTAGTCGCCTCCTTCTCGATCAGGCAACCGAGGATACGCGCTTCGATGGGGGTCAGGGTCAGGTTCAATCTACTCTCCGTACGGTGCTGCGACGTTAACGTATCCGGAATCGCCGGTTCGCCAGGGACACCCGCGGAACTCAATTTTCCCTGCCCGAAGGCTCGGCATAGCGGTCATTCAAGGCCTGAACAAAACCATCGGCGTCGGCGATGACCTGGTTGAGTTTGCGCCGGCGCCACCCATTCCAGCCCCGGGGGGCGGTGGTGGCCAGTGAATCCCACCAGGCTCGCAGATTCCATTTGAACGCGCGCAGTAAAGGTTCGCGATCCTGTCCCAGCGTTGTGTCCCGCTCCATGCGGCGCAATATGCTGTGTCCCGCCCAGGCGCGGAGCTTGCTGTGAATGAACCAGGCGATCAGGCCCACTGCAACCGCGACGGCAATTTGCACGGGGATGGGAAGTGCGACAAAAGGATCGAGGTAGAACCCGTCCCAGTGTCCCCCACTGATACTCCACCACAGGAAAAGGCCGATGATGAGCAAAAACACCGGCACGCTCAGCCACAGCGTGCGCCGCCGCCAGTCCTGTCGAGCCTGGGCCAGGCGCGGTATCAGGTCGTCACGAATATGACGGGCGGTATCGTCCAGTAAACCCACAACCCGGTAGGAGCGCTCGACTTCCACTTGCTGGATGCGGGCCTCTATTTCAGCCAGATCCTCGTCGCGTTTGCGCTCCAGGCGACTGCGAACCTGTTCGTCACTGATGTCAGATGCCGACTCCCGGGCGTAGATGCGGTAGAAGCGCCCGGCGGTCAGCCCCTGCTGGGCAAGCGCCCGTTGCCAGGCTGCAACCACTTCCTCAGGGTTGTCTTCCCGGGCCGTGGTGTCGATTTGGTTGAGTATGTAGAGGAACTTGGTGGCATCCGAGCGATGGACAGTGTCACCTACCAGGTGGCGGAGAGTGTCGGCCATGGCCCGGGGTTCCGGGTGACGAGCATCAAAAAACACCAGTACGAGATCGGAGAGGTTGATGATGTGATCGGTGATCAGCAGCGTCGAGGTGCGCTGCTCGTCAGCGTCGAAGCCCGGGGAGTCGATCACGATCTTGCCCAGGAGTGACTTCGCCTGCACCGTCTTGAGTTGCAGGTAGGAGTCCACTCGCCTGCCTTCGCCCTCGGCCACCTGCTCGATAGCGTCGCTGATCTGGTAAAAGGGGAAGCGCGGATCACTGTCCAGGGCCAGACCGGGCAGGGAGGTGCTGGCGGTGCCGGTGCCGTAACAGATGATGGTGAACTTGTCGTCGACCGCCTGGTTGCCGGTGCGCTGCAGATCCTCGCCTACATACTGGTTGATGAAGGTGGATTTACCGGCGGAGTAGGTGCCCAGCACCGAAATCACAGGCCACCAGGAAACATGGGCCGTGAAGGTATCTTCGTTATTCATCAGACCGAGTTTGCAGGCGATCTTATCCAGTTTCTGGAAGCTCTTGACGCAGCTGGCAAGAGTCGGGTTCTCCTGCTTGAGGTGAGCCTTGAGCCGGTTGATACGCTTATGAGTTGTGTTTTGCGCCACGAGAATGCTCCATGCTTAAGCCCAGTTAACTATAGAACCCATTTCCAATTGTGGCCAAGTGCTACGGGACACTCTATCCCGAGCAGCCGGAAGCCGACATGGGGCCTATGGAATCTATCGGTCTCCGACTACATCGCGTACTGTAACAAACACCAATCAGTTAATCAGCCAGATACCGTGGGTCGGGCGCCCCGGTAGAATATCCGATGGCCAGAATGCCGGTTGGAAGCCGTGGTGACACAGGGACCTAATGAGGCGATAGCTACAGGACCCCTGAGACTTGGGCTAAAGTGTCGAGGTTCGCACCGATCTTCAGCCTTCGGCCGAAGGTTGTAACCCATGCCCTGGATCTACCGCAATCTGTCGGTGCGGGGTAACGCTTTCAGGAGGCTGCGATGACGCGGCAAAACATTATTGAGGTCGCCCGCGGCTTCCGCAGGGATTACATCGAAGTCCACGCCCAGTCCTGGGAAAACGCGCAAAGCCAGCCGCAGGACGCCTTGCGCGAAGCGGCTAGGCTGGGTCTGCTGTCCTTCGAGACCCCGCAGGAATACGGCGGTCTGGGGGTGCGCTTTCGGACCAAGCAGGCGATATGCGAGGAGCTTGCCAGGGGCGATATGGCATTTGCATTCTCTCTCGTCAATACCCAGAACATAGCGGCCAAACTTGCCCTTGGTCAGACGGCGCAACATCACGAAAAACTCATCGCAGCGCTTATGAGTGCAGAGGTTTTCGGGGCGACGGCCCTGTCAGAGCCGGGTGCCGGCAGTGATTTTGCCGGTATCACGACGACCGCAGTCCGGGCACCGGGGGGCTGGTTGTTGAATGGTACCAAGGCGTGGATCACCAACGCAGCCATAGCGGATATCTTCATCGTGTACGCCCAGACAGATCCCGCCAGCGGCTGGCGTGGAATAGCGGCTTTCCTGGTGGACGCCCGCAAACCGGGGTTCAGGCGTGGCGATATATACCCGCTTTTAGGCGGGCATGCCATCGGTGCCGGTGAATTCCACCTGGAGGATTTTCACGTTGCGGGTCCGGATCTGCTGTCACCCCCCGGCGAGGCGTTCAAGCACGCCATGGGTACAGTCAACGGGGCGCGGAGCTATGTCGCGAGCATGTGTTGCGGCATGGTGGCCGATGCCCTGAACCGCGCGCTTGAGTACGGTGAAACCCGTATGGCCTTCGGCCAGCCGATTCTGGACAACCAGGGTCTGCTGTGGTCGCTGTGTGATGTGGCAACAGACCTGGAGGCCATGCGCGCCCTGGCTGAAAAGGCGGGGCGGGAGATCGAGGAGGGCAGGGACGCGGTTTTCGCGGCGGCAGTGGCCAAGAAGTTCGCCGGCCGTGTTGCTGTGCCGGCGATTACCGCCTGTATCCAGGCGATGGGTGCCAACGGACTGCGCCAGGACAGCGCCCTGGGCAGACACCTGGCGGGTGCAAAGATTGCCGCCTTCACCGACGGGTCCACTGAAATGATGAACGAGCGCATCGGGGTAAGCATGCGCCGCGACCGGTTTTAATCAGCGACTGGCCTTGGCCTTGGCCTTGGCTTTAGGCTTGGGCTTGGGCTTGGGCTTGGGCTTGGGCTTGGGCTTGGGCTTGGGCTTGGGCTTGGCCTTAGGCTTGGCCTTAGGCTTGGCCTTAGGCTTGGGCTTAGGCTTGGTCTTGGCCTTGGGCTTGGTCTTGGCCTTGGGCTCAGCCTTGGGCCTGGCCTTCTTCGCTGGGCTGGTCAGGCCGGCAGCTTCTTCCAGTTCAGTCAGCGCCTCCTCCATGTAATCGATTATCCGCTGCACCTGCGGCATCGAGCGGCGGCAGGCGATGATGCCGAAATCCACGTTCTGGTCGTAGGTCGAGAGGGTGATGTTCATGGCCACGCCGTCCATCACGATGGATGCCGGGTAGGAGCCGTCGAGACGTGCCCCGTTCCAGTACATGGTCTCGCGAATGCCGGGTACGTTCGAAATCACCGTGTTGAAGGGTGGCAGGCGGCTGATCAGGCCCAGCGGCATCAACAGCAGGCCGGGGGTCTGCAGCAGCATGCTGAACAGCTGTGCCTCGGCAGGTGACATGTCCATGAACAGCGCCTTGCCGGCCTGGGTGGATGCCTTCACCGCGGCGAAGCGCTGGGCCGGGTCCTGGACATTGGTGCCCAGGTCGGCATTGATAGAGGCCACCGCGTTGGACGAGTCCACATCGCCCTCAGCCCGCACCGACACCGGCACCATGGCCTTCAGGGATTCCCTGGGCAGTTCCGCGTGGTTCTGCAGATATTTGCGAAGTGCGCCACCGCAGATAGCCAGCACCGCGTCGTTGAAGGTCCCGTCGAAGGCTTTTGCCACCGCCCTGATGCGGGCAAAGGGCCAGGACTGGGCGACGAAGCGGCGCGCGCCGTCGACTGATGTATTGATCGAACTGGTGGGTACTTTCAGGAAGGGCAGCAGGAGGTTGTCATCGCCGGTCCAGGCGCGGGTAATACGCCTGGCGGCGCCGTACAGCTGGGCGCCGGAGTCGAAGCTGGACTTCAGCGCATCTATGACATTCCGTACCTGGGCGTCACCCGGCGCGCCTGACTCCGCCCGTTTCAGCGTCGCCCGATAGCGATTCCAGGAATCCAGCGACAGGGGTGAGTCCTGCAGGCGGCGGTCGGGGTCCGCCGAGAGCATGCTGCGCGCAATGTGCACCGAGCGGGCGCCGTCGACGGCCGCGTGGTGGGTCTTGGTGTAAGCGGCGAACTGGCGGTTCTGCAAACCTTCGATCAGGTGCATCTCCCACAGGGGGCGATTGCGATCCAGCAGCGTCGCGTGCAGGCGCGACACCAGCGTGAAGAGTTCCCGGTAGCGCCCCGGCTGTGGCAGGGCGGAATGGCGGATATGGTAATCGAGATCCAGGGCGGGGTCGGGCTCCCAGTACGTGGCCCCGGCGAGCCCCAGACGCCCGGTTTTGAGACGGTCTCCGAAGGGGGGTAGGAATTCCCGCGCATCCCGCAGGTTTTCAGCCAGGCCGTGCAGGAACTCCACGGTATCGGCGCCCTCGGGCAAGGTGTACAGGGCAACGCCCCCGACGTGCATGGGCACTTCGCGGCTTTCCGCCAACAGGAAGCCCTTGTCCATCATGCTCAGTTGTTTCATGCTGTCTGGTCTCCAAAGATTCTGCAGTTTTTGAACGATTGCCAAGTGGCACGGATAGTCCGGCAGCTAGCTCGTTCCGGAGCCGTGGCTGCAAATACCTGTCTGCGAATAATAGACTAGAACTACTCGAGAGTGTGGCTGAACAGCGACATTCCCGTTCCCCGCAAAGCCGTGACTCCCGCCCGATACTTCGACTCGGCGTAGATAATCTGGTTGCGGCGAGTTCTGCGCCGCAAACGAAGCCAGGTCCAGCTGAATTGTGTGCAGGTAAAAACCGACTGGACTATGCTTGCATATAACCTTGTAAAACCAACAAGAGGCTACTATCGTGAAATCGACTCCCGAAATGACACGCCGCGGCATACTCAAGGCAGGCGGCGCCGCGCTGGCAACAATAGCTATCGCCCGCATAGCCCACGCGGATGAACTGGTATCACCCGCGGACCCTACTGCACTTGCGTTGGGTTATGTCGAGGACGCGGCCACCGTGGACGTGGCCAAGTGGCCAAAGAAAGCCGGCCCGGGCGGCGAGAACCAGAAGTGCGCCACCTGCTCGCTTTACACCGACAAGGGTGATGGCGCGGGCGGCTGCGCGATTTTCCCCGGCAAGTTGGTGAAGGGCGCAGGCTGGTGTAGCGGCTGGACAGCGAAGTAGGGCGTTACTTTCTGCACCGGGGCTAGTGATGGTTCAAGCGGAGGAGGGCACCTCTTATCCCGCGAGCAGGTGATGCCGCAGTGACAAGCGGCGTCACGGCCTTCTTAATGTCTTCGTTGGGTTTTCTACCAGTAGTGGGAGTGGAGCGGAATCCGAAACAGTTGGAGGTGGCCACCTTGAGCACTCGCTGGAAATCGAGATGGCTGCAGGAAAACTGCGGGCATATTTAGTTCATAGAGTCGGGCATGCTTCGCAGGATGGTGTTGGTTACCGCCTCGGTGATTCAACTGATGGAGGTTTTAGCAGAGAGCCTTGAACAATAGCATCAGTCGCTCGGTACGGCTGAGGTTTTTCAGCAGGGTACGTGGTGAGTCTGTCTCGTTGAGAAAGTTCGAAAATCCCGGCAAAAGTCTTACATCGACTTCGTCCAGTTCCAGGAAACCCATCTGCCAGTCGGAGAACTCGCGTTCCTCAATCGGGTCCTGGCTGAGGACCTCGACCCGTTTGTGGCGCGGATCCTTCTTGATGACTTCAAAGAGGTTGAGGATGGCCTGCTTCTCGCCCTCAATGACCTGCAGGAAAGAGTCGTCGCGGTGCAGCAGCACCCCGGTGATGTTCTGTTGCTTATTGCTCTCCCTGGCCTGTTTCAGCAGGCTGATCAGGTCGAGGGCACTAAGTGGTCCGGTCTGAGTGCTGGCATAGCTCAGCCGATACAGAGCATCTGCACCGGGCCTGGGGTCCGGGGCGTCTGCCTTCCTCGTTTGGATTTGCGCGGATGTTTGCATGAGTAAGCGGACCTCCTGGTAGCAAGCCCACCCGGCTGACCCGGAAGAAGTCGGCCTCGGTAACACTTGAAATTTCTATTATAGACAACGCGTGAGAGACCGAAGGGCGAAATCGAAATCAGTCGGGTAGCGCGCTATGCAAGGCCAGAGCAATTCCCTGCCATTAGGGGATATACTCCGGAACCGGCAGGCAGCGACGGATGCTGAAGGAGAAATGGCAATGGGCAAGGCGATCACACATGTGGGCTATATCGGGCTGGGCATCATGGGAAAGCCGATGGCGGGCCACCTGCTGGCCTCGGGCCTGCAGCTATCGGTGTGGAACCGGACCAGAAGCAAGGCAGCGGAGCTCGACAGCGCCGGCGCACTGGTGCTCGATTCACCTGCCGCCATGGCGGCAGCACGGCCCCGAGGTAATCTTTCTGAACGTGACCGACACCCCGGATGTCGAGGCGGTGCTGTTCGGTGAGCAGGGTATTGCCGGCACGGCCCGGCCGGGCCTGATCGTGGTGGATCACTCAACCATCAGCCCGGAGGCGACCCGGCGCTTTGCCGAGCGACTCTCCGCTTCGGGAGTGACACTGCTCGATGCGCCCGTATCCGGCGGTGACGTGGGCGCGAGGGCGGCGACGCTGTCCATCATGGTAGGCGGCCCGGCGGAGGCCTTCGCCCGGGTAAAGCCCCTGCTGGAGATCGTGGGCAGGAGTATTACCCATCTCGGACCGGTCGGCGCCGGGCAGACCTGCAAGGCCTGCAATCAGGCAGCCATTGCCAGCGCCCTGCTGGGTGTGTGCGAGGCGATGGCGCTGGCGAGACGGGAGGGCCTGGACCTGGAAAAAATGATCGGGGTACTCGGTGCGGGCGCCGCCGGCTCGTGGCAGCTCAACAACCTGGGGCCGCGGATCGCCGGGGGAGATCATGCGCCCGGCTTCATGATCGACCTGATGCTAAAGGACCTGGCTATCGTGGCCGACACGGCCCGGCAGCGGAAACTGCCGCTGAATGGCGTGAGCCTGGCCGAATCTTACTTCCGGGCCGTTGCCGCCTCCGATCCGGCCGGCGGCCGCCTCGGCACCCAGGCAATGGCGAAGACGGTGGAACGGCTTGGCGGATTCACTTTTGCCGACGAATCAGGCGTCGCCTGACTGTAATATCCTTTTGTCGCAGGACCAGCGGCTCTTTGGCAGTACCACGCCGGCACCGGGACTTAGAATTCGCGGGTCTCGCCAATGTCAAAAACCCACGCAGCCTCTTCACCCAGCGCCGAGTTCCTGGCGGCATCCCTGAATCGCAGCGGCGGTTCCGCCAGGGGTTCGTCGGACAGGTCGAAGGTGCCGAAATGTATGGCCAGGGCGCGGCTGGCCTGCAGATCCATCGCGGCCAACAGCGCCTCCTCAGGGTTCATATGCGACTCGCGCATCATTGCGCGAGGCTCGTAGGCCCCAATGGGCAAAGCCACCAGGTCAAATGGTCCCAACTTGCGCCCAATGGCCTCAAACCCGGAGAAGTAACCGGTATCACCTGCGAAGTAAAAGCGCCTTTCGGCCCCCGTTACCGCCCAGGAAGACCACAGTGCCTCGTGATCGTCCGTCAGACTGCGCTTGCTCCAGTGCTGCGATGGAAGACAGTGAACGGTGACGCCCTTGTACACGGCCGTCTGCCCCCAGTCGAGTTCCTGTACATTCTCTATTCCCTGGTCCTGCAGTAGCGAGGCATTACCCAGCGGAACGTAAAACAGTGTTTCAGGGTTGCGCTGCGCCAGGGACCTCAAGCTCGGCAGATCCAGGTGATCGTAATGGTTGTGGGAGATAAGCACGAAGTCGATCGGGGGCAGGTCTGCTATCTCCAGCCCGGGCTCGACATAGCGACCCGGTCCGATAAACGGAACCGGGCTGGGACGGTCCGACCAGATCGGATCGGTCAGGAAGGTGACGTGCTCCAACTGGACAAGGAGGGTGGCATGACCCACCCAGGTGACGGTCGGGACACTATGGCGCGCATTTTCCCGCAGAAAGGCACCGTCATTGGCAACCCGCTCCGGAGCCCCTGCGCCGTCCCTGAAATAGGTGCCGAGGCGACGCAGAAAAAAAGGGAATCGCACCGTGAAAGTGCCGTGGCCTATCTCTCCGCCGATATTGGTGAAGCGACCATCATCACCTCGCGGTGCGCCGGCGAAAAAGTCGTCTGTTGTTTCTCCGGCACTCATCGCGGGCAATGCGATAATTGCCAGGAGTAACCCGCCGAGTAAAAATTTGCGCACGCAGCAGCCTCACCTGGTTAAAGCCGTCCACTATAACATAGCGCAATGCGATGCCTAATTCACCGGCATTGGCACCATGTCGTAAGCGGCATTACTTTTTTCCAGCAGCCCAATCAGGGTAACGAGTGTGAAGGGCGATCCATCGATACTCGAAGCTCCCAGACTTATAATTTCCGTTACCGGCATATTCCCGGTCATCAGGCGCAGCAGGTCGCTCATATCAACGGTCAATGTCGTGTCGGCTGACTTGGTTTCGTCCACCAGCACATAACTGAGGTTACTGTTGGATAACTCTACGAACCAGGTCTCCCCGCGATCCGGTATGACCAGGTTCAGTGTGAGGCTCTCGCCCTCGGCCTCCCGGCCGTCAATGCGCACCGCGACGGAATCCAGCAGGTTTTCGATAGTGGCCGCCCCGAGCAGGTCAACCGTCGATGCTTGTTCCGGTACGGCGATCTTGCCGGTGCGCAATTCCTTGGCTGCGGTGAGGTAGGCATTGCGCCACTGCGGGCCTTCGGCCTGGTAACCCAGCTGTTCGAAAGCGTCCGCAAGCAGGTGTCGTGCCTCCCAGTTATCGGGTTGTGCCGTGACCAGCTTGTTCACGACGGTGGCGACAAAACGGTAGTTACCGGCGTTGAAATCGGCCTGCGCCTTTTGCAATATCGACTCCGCCCCGCCCATGTACTCAACATACTTAGCCGCTTCAGGCTCTATTTGCAGCGGGTTGAGGTTGGCTGGATTGCCGTCATAGAAGCCGATGTAACGATTCACCACGCCGCGGGCGTTATGACTGTAGGTGCCGTGGTATCCGTGCGTATGCCACACCTTTGAAAGGCTCTCCGGCACCATGCCTTCGATGGCCTGGCCGACATCCTGGATTTTCATTCCGCTGTTGATCAGGCGCAGGGTCTGGTTGTGGATGAAGCCATAATTGTCGCGCTGCAATTTCATATATTCGACTATCCTGGCGTTGCCCGAGAAATTGGGCCCATGGGGACCGGTCATTATTTCGACCTCTGACCCCCATTGTTCGATCACCTGGTTGATCAATTTCGACCAGCCCAGGGCGTCCCGAACCTGGGCGCCACGCAAGGTGTAGATGTTGTGCAGGCCGCGATACATCAGCTCGGAGTTGAACAGCATTTTATATTTCGGCAAATACATGATGGTAGCAGCCGGTGCCTCTGCCTGGCTGATGTCCATGAATTGGATGGTAACGCCGTCAACATCCCATTCCGTGACTTTGCCCCGACCTTCGGGCAGCTCTTTGGTGGGCGCGATCAAGGTATAGTCACCAGGCATGAATTGCAGGTAAAACAGTTCAGATCCGTCTGGCTTCAGTTCCAGGGAGGTTCCAAAGTGATATTGGGCCCGGCGTTGCATGGCGCTGCCGGCAATAACATTTTCCGCAAGCGCCTCCGCCATAAACCCGTAGGGCGCGATGACCTCGGTACGACCTGCGTCCACATCCGCCTGGCTTATGAAGCCTTTCACACCACCGAAGTGGTCAATATGGCTGTGGGAATAGATGACCGCAGACACGGGAACACTGTCACCACCGGGCAGGTGCTGGCGCGCGAAAGCCCATGCCGCGGCGGAAAAATCCCGGGTCATTCCGGCATCGAGAACTATCCAGCCGCTGTTACCCCGCAGGAGGGTGATATGGGCAAGGTCACCCCTGATCTGGTACATCCCCTCCGCGATCCGGTATAAACCGGAATCGGCAAAGCGCTCCTTCATCACCGAGTAGATACTCGGATTGATACTGCCCGGGCGAGTATCGTCCAGAAAGGACATGTCTGCGGCGTTCACCGCCCCGAGGTTGGCCGGAAGGGGGGCGACGAGCAGATCGTTTCTGTGATCCGACATCATGGACCCATCCAGGAAATCCCCCATGGGCAAATTTTCTTCTACTGCTTCGAGGGCCGCCAGGGTGGCGGCCGTCGCGGCTTTTCCCTGGTAGTCCGACCAGGGGCCATCTGTGCGGGCCTGCACTGTGAGAGGGCCTGCACCGACGCCTTCCGGCTCTTGCCTGGCGCAGGCCGAGAGCAGGGTGGCTACCGCCAATGCCAGCACATGTACCCTGCAGGCCCGGCCCGAGCGGGGTCCCGGTGTCGCTTTTGTATTCATCGCAAGTGGTCTCAGTTGGAGCTGAAGTTGAGAAATCGTTTTGCGGTTTTCCGGCATTTTCTGACTCGAACTGGATCCGCCGTCCACGTACATTTCCCGTTAGTGCCTGCTGTCTGCCTCGACGTCTACCACTACCGGCGAATATGCGCCGGTGCTGATGCCGGTGACGATTTCTAATTAACGGGTATACTCGCCGCCGCCAGTATAAGCTGACCGTTCAGGTCAAGGGTAAACCATAGAACCTCGATCAGTCATTCCGTTGGTCGAGAGCCATAGCCACGCTTGGTAATATGCTGAATCCCGTCTTGAACTCGGGCGGCATACGAACCGGCCTTCCGGTCGTAAGGTCAGTGCAAACATAGTAGCTTCTTGCTCTCAACAGGGTGCGCCCGTCCTCGATTCGGATAATCTGGAATCTACGTTCTGCCCGTAGTCTGCCATCATTCAGCGTCACCCAGTTTGCAATAGCCACTCGATCGCCTGGATAGGCTGAGGCTATGTAGTCTATCTCATGGCGAGTGGCCGCAAAGCCGCGATTCAGTCCGCGACAGAAAGCGGGAGTCATGCGGACTGCGTCACAATGAGACCAGACGCATTGATCGAGCCACTGCAAATAGACGCTGTTGTTGATGTGCCCGTAGCCATCCGCTTCATCCTCAGTGGCGCAATGTTCTATGACATGCGGTTCCGGATAGTCCCAATCGAGATCGTGTAAAGACATAAGCTATGGCCTTCTGGTCATGTCGGTTTCCAAGGACTTTTCGACGTTGCCATTACCCGCAGGGTACGCGGCAGAATTTCGACTTCGGCAGGCTGGCCAGCAGTCCTGGAAAGCTTAGCTTATTGACAAGCAACACTTCAAACAGGCTGCCTCGAGGGCAGCCTTGGCCAGGCTGCCGGCAGGTCGTTTGTGGTCGCTCACATGGCAACTGTAAGACAGGTGTGCGTTGTTCAGTTGCTGCTGAAGTTCAGGCCAGCTGCGACCGGCGACGCCGCCGGCGCAGCCGTTACGACCACGGTTTACATTGTTTTGTTATAATGGCATTATATGTGCCAATAAAATGTCGGCGTTACGGGTGGGCCAGATGTTAAGAAAGACACTGTTGTTACTGTTGCTTGTCGCCTTGGGTTCAGGCGCGCTGGCCTGGTTCAAGCGTGTCGACCTGATGCTGGCCCTGGTCAAGTTCAGGTCCGAGCGGGAGTTTGTCGTCGCGCCCAATCGTAAAATCGAGTGGGCACAGGGGCCTCAGCGGGCGCAGGTCGCGGCGGCTGAGCGGCCCCCGAATATCATCCTGATCCTGGCGGACGACCTGGGTTATAACGACATTTCGACCTTTGGCGGCGGAGTGGCCGGCGGCCGGGTGCAAACCCCGCATATCGATCAACTGGCCGCCCGGGGCGCGGTATTCGAGCAGTCCTATGCCGGTAACGCCACCTGCGCGCCGTCCCGGGCCATGATCATGACGGGCCGCTACCCAACCCGCACCGGCTTTGAATTTACCCCCACGCCCTCTGGCATGGGGCCCATGGTCGGTCTGGTGGCGAACAGCCTGGACAACGGCCTGCCCCCCGGGCGATTCAATGAGGCGGGCGCATCACAGGCGCCTCCCTATGATCAGCAGGGCCTGCCCGGCTCGGAGGTGACCATCGCCGAAGTGTTGCGGGACAGGGGGTATCACACGGTGCATATCGGCAAGTGGCACCTGGGCCGCGGCCAGGGCTTTGCGCCCAACGACCAGGGCTTCGACGAGAGTCTGCTGATGGCCAGCGGCCTCTACCTTCCCGAGGATGATCCCGATGTGGTCAATGCCAAGCTTGACTTCGACCCCATCGACCAGTTCCTGTGGGCTCGCATGGATTATGCCGCGTCCTTCAACAACCCGGGCAGTGAGCGCTTCGAGCCCGGTGGGTATCTCACCGACTACTGGACCGACGAGGCGGTTCAGGTGATCAGGGCGAACCGCAACCACCCGTTCTTTCTCTACCTGGCCCACTGGGGTGTCCACACGCCCCTGCAGGCGACCCGCGAGGACTATGAGGCGGTGGGCGATATCCAACCCCATCGCCTGCGGGTTTACGCGGCGATGATTCGCGCCCTGGATCGCAGTGTCGGCCGGATCATGGCGGCGCTGGAGGAAGAGGGCCTGGCCGACAACACCCTGGTCATCTTTTCCAGTGATAACGGTGGCCCCGGTTATATCGGCCTGTCCGACATCAACACACCCTTTCGCGGCTGGAAGTTGACGAATTTCGAGGGCGGGCTGCGGGTGCCGACCTTCCTGAACTGGCCGTCACGCATTGCGCCCGGTACGCGTATCGAGACTCCGGTGGCCCATATCGACCTGATGCCGACCATGACCGCGGCCGCCACGGCCGAGCCGCCGCCCGGTGTCGATATCGATGGCCGCGACCTGTTGCCGCTGGCAACCGGGGAGGGCGCCGATACCTGGTCCCGGGAGACCCTGTTCTGGCAGAGCGGCTACTACCGCGCGGTGCGCCACGGCGACTGGAAACTGCAGGTGTCGGAAAACCCGCGCAAGGCCTGGCTGTACGACCTGGCCGCCGACCCCACCGAGCAAAATAACCTCGCAGGTACCCGTACCGACAAGCTGAACGAACTGAAAGCCCTGCTGGATGCCCATCAGGCTTCCGCACGCAAGCCTCTTTATCCGTTTGTTGCCGAAATGCCTGTGGCTATCGATAAAACCCTGGCGGAGTATTTTGAAAGCGGCGACGAATACATTTACTGGCCGAATTGAGTGGAGTCAGTCCGGTTGAAACATGCGCAGTCAACTCGCCCGCTTGTTCTGCTGGCAATCAATATCACCTGGCGATCAAGGAGCCATACCCGATGAGCAATTCAACAGATACCCTGGACAGCATGCTGCGCGACTGTCTGCAGGATGGCGGCTTTGTGGTGCAGGGTGGCCGCGATCTGTACATGGAAGTGATGGAAAGAGCGAGCGGCCTGGTGTGGATGAGCGCGGCGCCGGTGCAGCTTGCGGATTATGAAGCGCTGGTACTCGACGACTCCCTTGCCAGGGTGGGGATAGCGCGTGCGGCGATGGATGTCGCCGCCTTCCGGTACTCCCCCGCAGGGAGGGGGGAAGCCGTTCGCCAGCGGACGATCGACGGGCGCGTTTTTATCAATGTGGCGGCGCCGCAGGCGCAGACGCCCCCGGCGGTTTCCGGCGGGCCGATCGAGATTTCGGTCGACAAGGCACACGTGATCGGTTTTGCAGCCGGTCGCGCTGTTGCCGTCCTCAGCTTGCCGGAGGGTCACTTCGTCGAGGTCGTTGGGGATGCAAGCGCAGATGAAACCCTTGTCCTACCCGAGGGCGCGAGCCTGCGCCGGGTCGATCTCAAGCAGCCCTGGGTAGTCTCGCTACCCACCCCCACCCGGACATTTTTCTGGTTCGGGAAAGACCTTCGCAGTTTCCAGGGTCCGGTGACGCTGCCCGAGGTCTGAGGGCTACAGCCCCTGGCTGGTGATAATAATCTCTTTCGATCCGGACGGCAGGTAAAAGCTGACGCCGTCCTGTCCTATAGTGTAGTTCGGGAAGATATCCTGGGCACCGTTGAGGTACAGGATTTCCTGCCCGGGGAACACCAGCGGCGGCACGATGTGGTAGTAAAGCAGATGTCCCACGCCCGCATCCCGGGCGGTCTGTGCAGCCTCAACCGGGCTGGCGTGGTAATTCAGGATGTCGTCGGTGATCTTCGCCATGATCTGGTTGCCACTCTTTGCAGCGGCATCGTGCATCATGCCCACCAGGTTCGGGGCCAGGGCCTCATGCACCAGCAGGTCCACGCCCTTGGCAAACTGCTCGATATTGGCCAGCTTTATCGTATCACCGGTGATCAGCAGTGAGCGGTCCTTGTAAGTGAAACGATATCCCACTGCGGGGTCGATCGGCGAGTGGTCTACCGCCAGTGCCTCGACTTTCAGGTCGGCATTGCTGTAAACGGTGGCCAGTTCACCGAGTGCGGGCTTGGTGAAAGTCCTGGCAACCATACCGGCCCCGCTGAGCGGCGCGACGGTATCGCCGTGGTGGGCATGGCGATAGCCGGCGTCCAGGGAGTAGGCGGTATTGAAGCCTTCCACCACCCGCTGCACACCCTCGGGTCCATGGACCGGCAGGGGGCTGGTATTGGCGCCACTGGCCCAGCGAATCGTGGCCATCTCGCCCAGGCCGTCGATGTGGTCGGAATGGAAGTGGGTGAGAAACACTCCCTCGATATCGGCCGGCTGGTAACCCATTCTGGCGATGTTGCGCAAGCCGTCGGTTCCCGCATCCACCACGAACATCTGCTTTCCGGCCACAACCACCACACAGGGACCCGATGCGTTGGGCGCCGGCATGGGACCTCCGGCGCCGCACAGGGCCAGGTGCAGGCCATCCTCGAACGTATCGACGATATTCGCGCCCATGCGGGCCTCCATGCCCCTTTCCATCACCCGCGTGAGGATGGTTGCCCGCTGGCTGTAGGCCAGCAGGCCGATGACGACGAGGACTCCAATGACGACGGCTTTTTTCATTCTGGCTCGATCCTATAAAATGGCACAAACGGTGACAATATAATAGCCTGCTTCTATTCAGGAAGCTATCCGGGCCGGCGGAAAAAATCTTTGGGAGACACAGGCTGTGAGCCCTCGCGCACTCCCCCTGCTCGGGTGATATGCAGCCCTGCCCGATCAGGGGAGAGATTCGCTATTTTTCACGGCGTCCAGCAAACCCCATGTCGGTACTTACATGGCAAGGACCACTGACTGATATGGAAGCGAATGACGATATCCATTATGGTGTGCTGCAACGGTAATTGCTGCCTCGCTGTGAAAAGATGAGACACTTATCGGGAGTTTGCATGCTCCCACCTGCCTCGAACCCGGGAGCCCTTCAGTTTGACCAGATTTTTTACTCTCTTTGCGATAGTGCTGTTCAACCTCGGCAGCACACTGGCGACAGCCCGGCCTTACCCCGGCTTATCCGGACTGGCGGCATCCGCCGACAGCGCCGAAACCGCGGCCACCAATCCCGCCGGAATCACCCGGTTCAGGCAGCGCGCGGTGGAAGTCGAGCTCATGTGGTTCGGCAGCGATTCGAACTGGAAGAGCCAGTTCACCGAGAGTGACCTGCAATTCAACTCCAAGGACTCCGGCAGTACCTTCGTGCCCAGGGTTTTCTACCTGCAACCGATCAGCGACAGCTTCAGCGCCTCATTTACCATACTCGGAACGGGTTTCTCCGATGACCTCGGCGACTGGCCCGGGCGTTATTTTATCAAGAGCTATGATTCGATTCTGGTGAGCGCCTTCCCCAGTCTGGCTTATCGCGTCAATGAGCAGTGGTCAGTGGCCGGCAGTCTTGCGCTCAGCTATTCCAGCTTCGAGCAGGAGCGGGCGGTGCGAAACATCTTCGACCCGGGATATGGCGACGGCACCTCGAAACTCGAGGCCGATGGATTTGACGTCGGTTTTGGACTGTCGACTCTCTACCAGAGCTCATCGCGCACCCGCTGGGGCCTGACCTACAAGTCGGCACAAGAACCCAGCCGGGATGGTGACAGCGAATTTTCCAACCTGGGCCCCAATACTGAGGCGGTGATGACACGACTGGGTATTCTCGGGGCCGACATCAAAATAGAAAGCAAATCACCGCAATCGGTCCTGGCGGGACTCTACCATGAATTTTCCAATAACCATGCCGTTACGGTCGACCTGGCCTGGATGGATTTCAGTAATTTCAGGCTTTCCGAATTTTATTTCAACGGGGAGTCGTTCGCCGAAAGCGATACCCGATACGATGACATTTACTCGATCTCCACCAGCTATACCTGGCCGGTATCGAGTCGCTGGATGATGGGTGTGTCCGGCCTGGTGACCAACCAGATGATCGACGACGATGAGCGCACGATGACCCTGCGCCTGGATGCCCTGTGGTCTGCGGGTGCCGCCGCCGAGTGGCAGTGGACCGAGTCCCGCACCGTTAAAATGTCACTCAGTTACCTGGGACTGGGCGATGCTCCCGTGCGCACCGCGGAAATTCCCGGGCTGGGCGCTCTCGAGGGAAGATTCAAGAGCAGGGACACTGTCATGTTGCAGGTGGGTGTTACCTGGGGCTCGCTGTAAGCGTTACGGCTGCGTACGAAAAAATATTTCCGCGGCGGCCGCCTGTAATGCTACTGGTAGACGTCGATCATCTTGGCATCCGCATGGAAGGGCAGCCGGCCGCACAGGCCTGGCTCGATGGGCAGCTGGCGCTGGCGCCACAAGGGCTCCCAGCAACCGTGCTGTCGTAGCAGCGCCTCTGCGGTGTGCTGATCATCGGCATCCAGAGCCTCGAAATGCCCGCGCAATTGCTGCAGGCACCAGACCCGGTATTTTGACCAGCGGGCGCCCTTGTATCGAACGCCGCCGACTTCCACATCAAAACGTTTCTGGCCGGATGCCACGGCATCGACATTGGCACACAGATAGGGCAGGTAGTGGCTGCCAACCTCGTCCAGAATCGGTCCCCAGTCCCCGGGAATACCCTGCAGCGCTGCACCCGGGCAATCCTGCAGCCTGGCATTCCACAGCCGGGCCGCCCATTCGAACACGGCGGGCGCCTGCTGCCGCATGATCTCTGCGGGGATCGGGTCCAGGCCAAAATGTCGAAAAATCGGTCCGGAGAAACCGATATCCGCCAGGGAGGGCCGCTCTCCGAGCAGGAACGGACGCTTGCGAAAAATCGCTTCCAGCTGTTCGAGCATACGCCGGTAGATGGCTTCCACGCCGGGAACCTGGTCGGGAACAATGCCATCACCCGCAGTATAGCCCCGTCTCTGGCGCCGGGTGATCGCCCAGCGCTTCACTGCGGCAGGCGCGGGAACGTCCGCCGCAAGCTCATGGGCGAGGTGGCAGCTGGCGAAGCGGGCGCCCTCGTCGTAGTACCAGCGATAGTGCATGGCGGGCCGCCACAGCCACTCATCTGCATAGTCCTCCAGCAGCAGGCTGAAAAAACGTTGCAGGGGATCGACGGGAATAACCGCGGGCGCGGGGTATGCGGATTCGAACCACTGGATTACGGGCGTGGTATCGGTCATCCAGCGGCCATCGGCCAGCTGCAGGGCCGGCATCTGGGTCGAGCCGGTGTTATCCCTGACCAGCCGCGAGTGCTGCCGCTCGGTCAGGGCCTGGAACCGGTAGGGTATCCCCTTGATACGAAAATAGTTTTCCAGCTTGCCGGTGAAATAGGAAATGCTGGAACCGTAAACCGTGACTGGAAATAGTGAATCAGTACTCATGCGCTACATTATCCTGGCCGCGGCTGCATTGTCCGGTTTATCGACATGTTACCTTTCCTGGAAGATCCTGTGAAAGCAGTACCATGTAACTTTTCAAGTGAAGCTGCCACCCCGACGAACAGATCTCCATTTCCATGGCGGTTACGCTCACTCGACGGGTTGTCTTTGCGAGATTAGTTACGGGGTCCGGCAATTCACAGAGCAATACGAAAAATGGATTCTTTGACATCGAAAATACCGAATGATTGAGAGCCCTGCAACTGCCCTTGCCAAAGTTCTGGTAGTGGTTATCATGCTCAGCCGCGTCAGGCCGTTCCCTCGCGGCGCCGGTGCTGTTTGCATCAACAGGAGTTTGTAGTGACTTATTGTCTGGGTATAAAGGTAGATCAGGGCATCGTGATGGTGTCCGATTCGCGCACCAGTGCCGGTGTCGACAACATCAGTGTCTACAGCAAGATGTGGCGGTTCGGAGTGCCCGGTAATCGACAGTTTGTGCTGTGCAGCGCCGGCAATCTGGCTACCACCCAGACAGCCATTGCCTATATCGAACGGGATATCAAGGACAAGGCCGCGACCAGTTTGCTGACGGTGCGGGATATGAATGAGGCTTCGGAGTATATCGGCCGCATCAATGTCGACAGCCAGCAGCAGAATACCGGCGGCGGCGCCATTTTTGAGACGACGTTTCTGTTGGCCGGAGAAATCGCGGGCGCCGGAAACGGCCTCTACATGATCTATTCCCAGGGTAACTTTATAGCCAGTTCCACCCAGGTGCCGTTTCTGCAGATAGGTGAGGCCAAATACGGCAAGCCCATACTCGACAGGGTCATCAAGCCGGATACCCCGATCGAGCGCGCTGCGCTGTGCGGCCTGGTATCAATGGAAGCGACCATTCGCAGTAACCTCACGGTCGGGCCGCCGGTTGAGGTCTGCCTCCTCGATGCCGGTACCCTGCAGCCCGGGCGCTACCTCATGTTCGATGAGGACAGTACCTACCTGGCGGATTTGCGCAATCGCTGGAACCAGTTGATGCAGGAGTCATTCGATAAGCTGCAGCCGCTGGTTTTCAATGCCTAGCAGCCGGTCGACTGCGTCTTTGCAGTAGGCCCCCTGCGCGCTCTCAGGGGGCTCAGGCCCCTTTTGCGTTGGCAGGATAGGAGGCCGGTTTGGACAGGAACAGCACCAGAGGCATCGCGGCCAGGGTGATCCACATCAGCAACTGGAAGTCATTCACATAGGCGATCTCCGCTGCCTGGTGGGTGAGCTCGTTGAACAGGATCATCGGCATGCCCATCGCATCCGAGGTGGGGGGCAGGGCGGCCATCAACTCCGGTGTAACCTGCATGCGCCCCGCCAGGTCCTGCTGGTTGATCCACATGTTTCGGGTCAGGGCTGCCATCACGATAGAGACGCCGACACTGCTGCCGAGGTTGCGTGACAGGCTGAACAGGGCGGTGCCCTCGCCTCGCAGGTGCTGGGGCAGGGTGGCGTAGGCCAGGATTGATACTGGTATGAACAGCAGCCCCAGCCCCAGTCCCTGGATAAGGCCGGTAATAATAAGGTCCCGCTCACCAACCTGCAGATTGAAGCCCGCCATAAGGTGCAGCGAGAAACTCACCACTCCCAGACCGATAATCACCAGCAGGCGCGCATCAACCAATTTCATCATCCGACCGGCCAGCCACATGGCGAACATGACACCAACTCCCCGGGGCATCAGCAGCAGTCCCGTCGTCATCACCGGGTACCCCTTCCATTGCTGCAGGTAGGTGGGCAACAGCGCCATGGTTCCCAGCAGCACGATACCCACCACAAATATAAAGAGCGTACCCGAGACATAGTTGCGGTCGCGCAGCAGGGCAGGGGAGAGAAAGCGGTGCTTGCTGGTCAGGTTGTGGACGATGAACAGGTAAAGTGCCAGGACGATGGCGATCGCGTACAGCTGTATTTCCAGTGCATCGAACCAGTCGACCTGCTCGCCGCGGTCCAGCAGCATCTGCAGGGAGGCAACCGCCAGTGCCAGCAGGGCGAAACCGCGCACATCGAAGGGACGCTTCTGCAATTCATTATCGGGCACGTACAGGTAGATACCGATCATGGAAATAATGCCCACGGGTACGTTCACATAGAACACCCAGCGCCAGGTGTAATATTCGGTGAGCCAGCCGCCGAGAGTGGGTCCCAGGATGGGTCCCAGCATGATGCCCATACCCCAGGCACTCATGGCCGCGGCGTGCTTTTCGGGAGGGTAGGTATCGAGCAGCGTGGCCTGGGACAGGGGCGCCAGCGACGCGCCGAAAACGCCTTGCGCCAGACGCCAGAAGATCATTTGCTCCAGTGTGTTGGCCTGGCCGCAGAACATGGAAGAGAGGGTGAATCCCGCCACGGACCACAGGAACAGTTTGCGCCGGCCGAAGCGCTGGCTCAGGTAGCCCACCGGCAGGGTCATGATCGCCGAAGCGACGATATACGATGTCAGAACCCAGGTAATCTGGTCTGTGCTGGCGCTGAGGCTGCCCTGCATATGCGGCAGTGCCACATTGGCAATCGTGGTGTCCAGCACCTGCATGATGGTGGCCAGCATGATGCTGACCGTCACCATCAATTCCTTCCCCGGGATGGGTTTCACGTGGACTATTGAGCCGGCCGGGACGCCACGGGCTGGCCTGCGACGGCGCGCCCGGCGACCGGCCGGGCCGCCTGATCAGGCAGTGAATCCTGTCCCGGTGCCTGGGTGTCGATCCACACTTCCGCGCTCATGCCCGAGCGCAATGGGGGGTTGCCCTCCGTTGGCAGCAGACGGAGGCGCACCGGTACTCGCTGCACTACTTTTACCCAGTTGCCACTGGCATTCTGGGCCGGGATAAGTGCAAATTCCGATCCGCTGGCAGGGCTCAGGCTGTCGACTTCGGCCTGCCATACCCGCCCGGGGTAGGCATCCACCTCTACCGTTGCGGGCTGTCCGGGTTGAATATTTGCCAGCTGGGTTTCCTTGAGATTGGCCTCCACCCAAAGGCTCTCGCTGCTGAGCAGGCTGATCAGGGTCAGGCCGTTGTGTGCCAGCTCACCCACCTGCGGTACGTTGTTGGCTACGATGCCGTCCACCGGTGCGATGATCCGGGTGCGGGTAAGCTGATAGCGTGCCCGGTCCAGCTGGGCCTGGGCGACCTTGAGATCGGCCTGTTCTTCCACTGGCGCCCCCGGGTCGCCACCCAGTTCCGCGCTCAGGCTGGAGAGCTTCTGGTCGGTGATGGCGATGCGGGAGCGAGCCTGGGTGAGCAGCTGGCGCGATTCATCCAGCTGTGCTTCCGAGACCGCAATAGAGCCCATTTTTTCATTGCGTCGCAGCTGGCGCAGATAGAACTCGGCGTCCTTGTTGGCCTGCTCCAGTGCGGCCTCTGCCTCGGCGTGATCCGCGCGCCTGGCGAACAACTGGTTCTTCACCTGGGCAACGTGCGCTTCGGCTTCCGCAACCGCAAGGCGATAGGAATAATCGTCGAGCACGACCAGTACATCCCCCGCCTTTACCGGCTGGTTTTCCTTCACGAATACTTCGGTGACGACACCGCTTACTTCCGCCGCCAGGGACAGTTTTTCAGCCTTGATATACGCGTTTTCGGTGTCCACGACGGAGCCGTCATAGAAACACCAGGCGGCCACTGCCAGCGCCACGGCGATGCCGGCACCCAGCAGGGCATTGCGGGTCAGGCTGCTTTTCGTAGTTTCGGACATCTCAGTTTTCCTCGCCGCTCAGGTTCAGCCTGATCCGGCTCAACAAATTTTCCAATTGCTCCAATTCAGACTTCGTCAATCCAGCCATTGCTTCGGCCCGGGTCTGTTCCGCGAGTGATTTCAGCACCGTGAGCGCCGGTTGCGCGGCATCGGTGAGGTGTATACGAAAACAGCGCCGATCGCCGGCGTCGCGCCGACGTTCCACCAGGCCTTCCTGCTCCAGGTTGTCGAGTTGGCGGCCGAGACTGATTGGCGCAACGTCCAGGCGCTCGGCCAGTTCCGCCTGTTTCAGGCCTTCCTCCCGGGCCAGCAGCCACAGTACCTGCCAGCGGGCCCGGCTCAGCTCATGTTCGCGGGCGCGACGATCGAAATTGCGGCGCAGCAGACGGGCGGCCGTGTGCAATTCGAAGCTGAGCCTGGCCCCCAGGTCGCGGTCAGCCATAGCTGTCCTCCTTAAAATAGACCGCGTTATTATAAGTAAACTTATTAAAAATTCAATGCCAACTAGTGACGTGCCGGAGATACGGCGCAGAGGGGGGGATTGATATTGGGTAAGCGTGGACCGTTTTAGATGGGCGAACCCGGCGCCGGCGCGCCCGAGGGCAGGCTGCCAGATGTTCGCTTGATGAACCCTGCGACCGGGCGGGGGCCGGATCGGTCAGTGGGCTGGAGCTGGAACGGTGCTGCCGCGTCGCTTGTCTGAGCGGCGGCGAAAGACCACTAGACGAGGCCCCTGACCGGAATCAGGGCGCCGTGGATGGCGCCGGCAGCGCCGGAAGCGAGGAAGCATATGACCTCAGCCAGTTGCGCAGGCGTTACCCACTGGGAAAAGTCGGCGTCGGGCATATCCCGGCGATTGGGCGGGGTGTCAATGATGCTCGGCAATACGGCGTTGACATTGATGCCCTCGTGCCGCAGTTCCGCTGACAGGCTTTCCGTCAGTTTCATAACCGAGGACTTGGCGCAGCAGTAGGCGCTCATCGAGGCCTGGCCTGACAGGGCGCCCAGTGCACCGATATTGACGATTGCGCCGCCACCCTGGGCCTTTAGCAGGGGTACGGCACCCATGGTCGCGTTGCGCATGGTGTCGACATTGATCCGGAACATCGAGTCCCACTGTCCGGAGGTGGTATCGAAAGCCTCATCGCCCATGGCGAAGCCGCCCGCGATATTGATGAGCACATTTATCTTGCCCAGAGACGCGAAGCATTCCAGGGTGGCATCGCGGTTCATGAGATCGACCTGTCGATACTCGTCGGTATTCGCCGCGGATTCGGTATCCACGATGTCCAGGCCGATGACATGGGCGCCTGAGCGCCGGGCTTTCTCCGCTGTCGCCTGGCCGAGTGAGCCACAGACGCCCGTGATGACTACACGTAAACTGTCTAACATATTCGTTACCCTGCAAGGTTTAGATCGCTTGTCTGTGGATGCAGGCCAACGGCGCTGCCGTGCGTGACCGGCGGTGTCTGCGAAGCGTGGCCGGTTTGCGGTGAGCCCCTAGAATAATCGATGGTTAGCGTCCCTGCCAGTTCGGTCGTCGCTTCTGCGCGAACGCCCTGGGACCCTCCTGGGCATCTTCGCTGTGGTAACACAGTTCGGAGGCGTGCCTGGCCGCCTGCAGGGCTGCAGAGCGCCCCATCTCGGTGGAGAGCATGACGGTTTCCCGCGCTGCCTTGACTGACAGCGGTGCGCCATCGAGGATCTCCCCGGCCAATTCCAGCGCGGCGTTCATAAGCGCATCGGGTTCAGCCAGTCGGTTCACCAGCCCTATCTCATAGGCGCGTTGCGCTGTAATAGGTTTGCCGGTAAGCAGGATCTCCATCATGATTCGCTGGGGGATCATGTGAATCAGCGGCGAGGCCCAGGGCGAACTCCTGCCCACCTTGACTTCGGTAACGGCGAATTTGGCACTGCTACTGGCAACGCACAGGTCGCAGGCCTGGGCGATCATCCAGCCGCCGGCGAAGGCGACGCCATTGACCGCTGCGATGGTGGGTTTGGACAGCTCTACGGTATCGTAGGGCAGGGGGAACATGTCCCGCGGCGGCACCTGCATGCCGGTTGCCACCATCTCCTTGAGGTCACCGCCGGCACAAAAGGCCTTGTCGCCGGCCCCCGTGAGGATCGCGATGTGCAGCGCCGGGTCGCGCTCGAAACGGTCCCAGGCCTCGAACAGTCCTGCGCGTATGTCCTTGCTCAGTGCGTTCCTCGTCTCTGGCCTGTTCAGGGTAATGATGGCGATGCCATCATCACGGGCGTCAAACAATACGGCGTCAGCCATTGCTAATCTCCCTGTTATCGATTCCGCTATTATTATCGGCTCAGCGGCAGTTTGCCACAGTCCCGGCAAGATCCGCGGCAATAGCCTCCCGCAGTCGGGGGAGCGCTTGTATCTCCTGAGGGGCAGCTGTCACAATTACGGTTCTGGCACATCCCGGCGCTGTCTTACCGCGGGGCGCCTGTCATAATACCCCCTTCGGGATGCCCGTCGACTGGAATGGAATCGCTGCGACAATGCAAGCTATAGAACATGAGGTGCTGCAGCACGCGCTGGATTGGCTGCCGGGAACCCGGCCCTGGTTGTGTACCATCGTGCACGCAGTGGGCTCATCACCCCGCCCGGTTGGTTCAGTGATGCTCACTGCCGATGACGGGCGCCAGGTCGGTTCCGTCTCCGGCGGTTGTATCGAGGAGGACCTGCTGGAGCGCCTCAGGGCCGGGGAGCATCGTTGCGAGCAGCCCGAGCTGATCGAGTTCGGGGTGAGTGCCGAAGAAAACGAACGCCTGGGCCTGCCCTGTGGCGGCCGCCTGACGATCCTGTTGCAGCGCTTGGGCGAGGGTGATCGCGACTGGCTGCAGCAGGCACTGGCGGCGCTGGAGGCCCGGCAGTGCCTCCAGCGGCGAGTGGACCTGCAAACCGGGCAGACCTCTATCAAGCCGGTCGACCATTTCGTCGCCCTGGCGATCGATGCGCGGGAACTGCGCCAGTGCTTCGGCCCGCGCATGCGCATGTTGCTGGTGGGTGCCGGCCAGCTGGCACACAAGCTGGCCGAACTGGGCCTGGCGATGGATTACGAGGTGATCGTGACGGACCCCCGGGAGCAGTTGCTGCGCCAGTGGGAGGGGCCCGCGGTGGACCTGGTCCAGGGGATGCCCGACGACGTGATCCGCGACCGGGCCTGTGACCGGCATTCGGTCGTGATCACCCTGACCCACGACCCGCGCATCGATGATATGGCCCTGATGGAAGCCCTGGGTACTGATGCCTGGTACGTGGGCGCCCTGGGCTCGCAACGGACCACCGAAAAACGCCTGGCCCGGTTGCGGCAACTGGAGCTATCGGAAGCCCAGGTCAAGCGCCTGCACGCGCCAGTGGGGCTGGATATCGGCAGCAAGACCCCGATAGAGATCGCAGTGGCAATCATGGCGCAGCTGACCCAGCTCCGGCGCCGGCCTGCCGCCGGGTGAACGTCGGCATCCTGGTGCTTGCCGCCGGCAGGGCCGCGCGCTTCGGTGCGGACAAGCGGCACGCACTGTTGCCCGATGGCCGCACGGTTCTCGAGACGACCCTCGCCAATGCCCGGGCCAGTGGCTTGCCGCTGCTGGTCTGTGTGGGGGAGGGTGACGATGCCCTGGCCCGGCATCTGCTCGCCAGCGACATTGTGTGCATCGGCTGCAGCCGCGCCGCCGAGGGCATGGGCGGAACCCTTGCCCAGGCTGTGTGCCAACTGGACGGCTGGGAGGGCGCGTTGGTGGCGCTGGGGGACATGCCCTGGGTCGCGCCGGCGTCTTTCCTGGCGGTGGCGGAACAGGTTGCAAAAGATTGCATAGCTGTGCCGGTGTATGAAAGCAGGCGCGGTCACCCGGTGGGATTCGGCAGTGATTTTTTTTCCGCGCTGGCCGCTCTCGGGGGAGACGCGGGCGCCCGCCGGGTGCTGGACGCACACCCGGATCGGGTCAGGGAGTTGCCGCTGGCTGACGCGGGCATCCACCGGGATATCGACCGGCCCGCGGACCTGCTGGCGCCAGGTTGACCCGGGCCCCGGACGTGCTGGAAGGGCGGGCTTGTTTGCGCCCCCAGTGAATCCTGCCACCTGCGCCCGCCTGATTGACAGGAGTTGATAACGGACCATGAGTAAGGAAGAGGCGAAAGAACTCGACGCGCAGGTGCAGGAACTGCTGCGGGCGATGACCGTGGAGGAGAAGCTGTCCCTGCTGGCGGGCAGGAGCCTGTTCAAAACCAAAGGCATACCGCGACTCGGGCTCGCACCCATGAAGCTTACCGACGGCCCCCGCGGTGTGGGGTTTCACTCCACCTTGCGGCGCTGCACCGCGTTCCCGACCGGAATTGCCCTGGCCGCCAGCTGGGATCCCGACCTGGGTCGCGAGTTTGGCGAGGCCCTGGCGCTGGAGGCGCGCTCGGTGGGTGCCCAGGTCGTGCTGGGGCCGGCGGTCAACATCTGTCGCACACCGCTCAACGGGCGGACCTTTGAATATTTCAGCGAGGACCCGGAGCTCAACAGTCGGTTGACCGTAGCGGTGATCAAGGGCATCCAGTCCACCGGGGTTGCCGCCTGTGTGAAGCATTACGCGGCGAATAACCAGGAAACCAATCGCATGAGGAACAGCTCCCGGGTGAGCGAGCGGGCCCTGCGTGAAATTTACCTGCCGGCATTCGAGGCCGCTGTGCGCGAGGCGGATGTATGGGCGGTGATGGCTGCCTACAACGCGGTCAATGGAGTGGCCGCCTGCGAGCACAGACCGCTGCTGCACGACATCCTGCGGCAGGAGTATGGCTTTACCGGTTTCGTGGTGTCCGACTGGTTCGCGGTAAGGCGTACCACCAGCGGTGCCAGTTGCCTCAAGGCGGGCCTCGATCTGGAGATGCCCGGCAGGGGTTCACGCTACCGGCTTTCCCGGCTGAAAAAGGAGTTTGCAGCAGGCGCCTTTACTCTGGAGGAACTGGAACATCGTCTCCGGAACCTGCTGCGTATCTGGTTGCGCACCAGCGCCGATGCGGGACATCCGACGGGCAGGCGCAACACCCCGCAGCACCAGCAGCTGGCGCGGCGGATGGCCGTCCAGGGGATCACCCTGCTGAAAAACGCTGGCGGATTGCTGCCACTGGACAGCAAGCGCATCCGTCGCCTGGCGGTACTGGGGCCGCGCGCCGGGAAACGCAACTGCCGTCCCCTCTATGGCGGCAGTGCGGGGGTGTGGTCACCCTACGAGGTAACGCCAATGCAGGGGCTTCGCGAGATGCTAGGGGCATCCTGTGAAATTGTCAGTGATCCCGTTGGCGCGGACGCGGCCGTTGTCTTCGTCGGGCTGGGCCACCGTCTCGGCGGGGACAGCGAGGCAGGGGACAGGAAGAGCCTGGCACTGCCGGCGGAGCAGGATGCACTTGTCCGTGAAGCCCTTGCGAAGAATGCCAATACCGTCGTGGTGCTGGTGACAGGCAGCCCGGTGGCAATGCCCTGGGTGGATGACGTGCCCGCCATTGTGATGGCCTGGTATCCCGGCATGGAGGGGGGCAGGGCGATCGCCGATGTGCTGTTCGGCGCGGTCAACCCGGGCGGCAAACTGCCCGTTACCTTTCCCCGCGCCCTCGCAGACAGCCCTGCCCATAGCGACCCGCGGTGTTTCCCCGGCGATAAGAAAGAAGTGCGCTACGACGAGGATATTTTTGTCGGCTATCGCCACTTTGACCGGGAGGCTATCGAGCCGCTGTTTCCGTTCGGTCACGGTCTGTCTTACACCAGCTTTGAATACAGCCAACTTGCTATCGAACAGGCGGGCTGGCAGCAGGGCGGGGCGCTGCGCCTTGTCCATGAAACTGACGAATACCGGGTCGTGCGACGGTGCGGAGGTTGTGCAGCTCTATGTCGGGCCCCGCGCCGCCTCACTGCCGCGTCCCGTGAAGGAGCTGAAGGCGTTTCGCAAGGTCTTTCTCAGGGCCGGGGAAACCAGCTGCGTGGAATTCGCATTACCCGCGCGTGCGCTGGCATATTTCTGCCCCGAGTCCCTGTGCTGGCGGGTGGCCGACGGCGAGTACGAGATATCACTCGGATCCTCGTCGCGTGATCTGCGTTTGCGGGCTGCTGTCGCCTATGCCGCGTAAATTCCCGCATCTCGCGCGCGGGTAGCAATCCCCCGGGATCGTCCACCCGGAGCGTCCACTCAACGCACTGCTTTATCCTGATCGGGCTTACGGGCTCCGTCGGCACAGTGATATGCCCGAGCCCTATTTCGCGACATAACCAGATGATATTTGTGAGTTATCCCCACATTTTTTGCTGAAAACAGTAGCGGCTTTGGATTAAGGTCGGAGGTGTGACTTTCCGTACAAGGGCAAACCTGTCGAAAGGCAGGGGCGCAAAATCAACGGTCTACGGGGTGAAAGCCCTATGACAGCGGGATTACCGGAATGAAATATATAAAAACATTTTTGCTGACCGTCCTCCTGTCCGCAATGGCTGCCACCTCCCATGCGAGCGACGGCAAGTTTTCCCTCCTGGAGTGTGGTCTTCAACTGGGCGGTATCAGCAGGACGCAAAAGGCCTCTTCCAAACCCGAGAAAAAGCAGCAAAGCAGCAGCAAACAGGTTGGCAGATCGATTGTCATCACCGGCCCGGCCCTCTACTCCTTTACGGGCGCCCAATCAAACCTCACCGGGCGCCGGCGTATGGCTCCCACTTTCACCGTGGCAAAACTCGGATGTTCCTGGTGAGGATCCCGGCGCGATCCCACTGAAGATATTCAGTTTTGCGCCTTGGCTTGCCAGCACATTAATACCAGGCTGCACGGCGCCCGGGCAGCTCTCAACCACTGAGCTTGTATAACATTGGAATACATAGCAGACTCGCCTGGTTTTAGGATTAGTGACAGGCGGCCAGGCCCTTGAAAAAATCACATTACTCCCTTGCGCTACTGATATTGATCGCCGCTTTTGCGCTCGCCCAGGTCTTTAAATGGGTGGACGAAGAAGGCAATGTGCATTTTGGCGACAAACCGCCGGAAAAAGCCGATGTTGAAGAACTGGTAATTCCCGAGGGGCCGTCACAGGAAGAGATCGAAGCGGCTGAGGAAGCGCTGCGCGAAAGATTGGAGTCACGCGAATCTCGCGACAGGTCGCAAGCGGATGTCGAGCGAGAGCGCTGGAGCGAAGACTATTCCGAGGGGCTCATGACGGATGAACGCTTCAAGCGTTGCGTGGAGGCCAGGTACCAGGTGATTGTATTGGAACGCCGGGGGCGCGCTTTCAAGCTGTCACGCAATTGGACTCGACACTATCTGGAAGATGCGGAAAGGCCGGCCGAAATGTCGCGCCTGGAAAATCTCGTTGACGAATACTGTGATACTGACGCCAAATCGGTCCAGAAACAGAATCAGCATCTTTTGGAATTGAAGGATGCCCTCAATATTCGCTGTATAGCAGCCAGGGAGAGGCTGCAGAAAAGCACAGACCCGCAAGCGGGAATCGACGCGCGGCAAGTGAGGGAGGCGCAAGAGTACATTGAGTTGAAGTGCCCGGATACGAAGTTACATGATCTATGGATCGCCGATTGGATCTTTGTGCGGTAGTGATCAGCCGTCTGGTTTTGAACGGCTAATCACGTCCCTTTACACGAACTTTACTGACAGCGAACTTTCCCTTCTTGCCTGCCGGACCACGCCGGGCCCGTTTTATGCAGGCTGACTCTCCTCGCGTTTCCTGCGCTAGATGATCTCAAAGCCCTCGTTAATGATGGGCAGGTTACGAATGCGCTTTCCTGTTACGGCGTAAATGGCATTGCACACCGCAGCCGCCACCGGGGGCAGGGCGGGTTCGCCCATGCCGGTCGGGATGTTGTCGGTTTGCAGGAACTTCACGTCGATTTCGGGCCGCTGTCCCATCTTCAGCAGTGGATATTGGTGGAAGTTCGTCTGCTCGATTCTTCCTTGCTTGATGGAAATCTGCTGGCGCGCCATCATGCTGATGCCGTCGATAACCGAACCCTGGCACTGTCCCTCGGCGCCGCTCAGGTTGATGACAGGTCCGATATCAGCTACCACCCATACCTTGTGTATCTTTACCCGTTTTTTATCGTCGACACTGACCTCTGCTATTTCCGCAACATGCGAGCGGTGGCTGAAATAAAAGCTCAGGCCCAGTGCCTGGCCCTGCGGCAGGCTCCTTCCCCAGCCTGCATTTTTACCTACGGCCTCTATGACGTCGATGGCCCTGCCAGTATTGACGGCATCGGCGTTGCCCTCGTCCGTCCACTGCGGTTTGCCCAGGGTTTCAACAAGGAACTCGAGGTGATCGCGTTTGGCCGCCACCGCAAGTTCGTGGATAAAACTCTGTTCTGCAAAGGCATAACTGTTGGAAATCGGCGCGCGCATTGGCCCTGTAGGGGTCTGTGAGTGCACCATGGTGTTAGTCACTTTATAGTTGGGTAGCACCTTTTCCGGGAAAAATATTTTTGGGTAGTTCGCATCCCGGTTGGGTGTTTTACCGTCCGCTGACACCGATACCACGTGGGTGCGCCATGCAGTCAGGCGGCCGCCCGTCAGTGCACCCTTGAATGAATAGTAGGCCGGTGGACGGTAATAATCGAAGGCCATGTCGTCTTCACGCAGCCACTGCAGCTTGACCGGGGCCGCCACGTGTTTTGATATGAGCGCGGCCTCTCGCGCGTAGTCGTTCTCCAGCCGGCGGCCGAAGCCTCCCCCGGCGCGGACCTGGTGCACAGTGACCTTGTCGGGGGCTGTCTCCAGCAACTTTACAATCCCCGCAGCGACCGCTGGCGGGGTCTGTGAGGGCGCCCACGCCTCAACCGCATCACCACGGTAGAATACCGTGCAGTTTTCCGGTTCCAGTTGCGCATGGGACAGGAATGCGGTGCTGTAAAAGCTGTCCAGTATGTTGTCAGCGCTGCTGAATGCGCTCTCTACATTGCCCTTCTCCACCAGCACTTTGTCGCCAGGCTCCTGTGCTATTGTACGTGCCTGTTTACTGATTTGATCTGAATCGTCGGTGGAGGCGGTGCTCAGGTCCCACTCCACTCTCAGTTTGCTGCGAGCTTTGAAAGCCTGCCAGGTAGACCTTGCGACAATGGCAACACCAGGGGAAACCTGGTCGCCAAGAGGGTCGAATGTCGGGATGTTGCGGGTGCCGTCGAGTACGAAGGCGTCTACCACGCCCGGCATTTTTCTTATTTCCTCCAGATTTGCAGACTTCGGCTTGCCGCCAATCGAGGGGCATTTCACGTAAGTGGCGTACACCATGTCCGGTACGGTCACGTCGATTCCGTACAGTGGCAGTCCCCGGGCAATAGCCTCGGCATCTGTATTGGTGATTCGCTTTCCGAGGATGCGGTAGTCTGCGGGCTGCTTGTAGACCAGAACAGATTCTTCCGGGACCGGCATACTTGCCGCTGCGGTCGCGAGATCCGCATAACGGACTGCCCGCCCCGAAGACTTGTGAATCACCTCCGAGTTGGCTGTTTCCAGTTCGGCTTCAGTTACCCCCAGCTGCGTGGCCGCGGCCTGTAGCAGCATTGCTCGCGCCATGGCGCCCATCTTTCTCAACTCTGCCCAGCGTGAGAATACCGAGCGGGAGCCCCCGGCTACCTGCATCCCGTAGATTCTCGGATCGATGGCGGCAAATTCGATATGGACATGCTGCCAATCTGCATCGAGTTCTTCCGCGACTATCATTGGCAGGGATGTTTTTACCCCCTGGCCGATTTCTGGATTCGGTGCAAATATGACAATCCTTCCATCGGTATCGATATGCACATAGCTATTGATCTGTGCGTCATGAGAATTATCCGTATGCCCGGGCGATGCGGCTCTCGCCGCGGTGCCGAAACCGACCAGGCCAATGGCCAGGCCACTGAATCCTGTGAGCAGCAGAAATTTGCGCCGGTCCATGACCGCGGCGCTCATGGCAGCTTCCGTGAGTTCCGCTGCATTTGGACCCAGGAAGGAGAAGTTGTCGTCGACAGATCTGGCGATATCGTCTTTCATTATCAGGCCTCCCCGGGCCGGGTGTTTCGCGCGGCAGCCTTGATGGCGTCGAAAATCCGGTTATAGGTGCCGCAGCGGCACAAGTTTCCCGCCATCGCCTTGTCGATATCCTGGTCCGAGGGATCGGGTTTTCGGTTCAGCAGGTCCACCGCGCTCATTATCTGTCCAGCCTGGCAATAGCCGCACTGTGACACGTCGAGGTCTACCCACGCCTGCTGCAATACATGCAGGGTGGTGGCATCAGGAGCGAGGCCTTCGATAGTGGTAATGTCGCTGTCGCCCACGGCAGAAACCGGCAGCAGGCAGGATCGCTCGGAAGAGCCGTCGACCAGTACCGTGCAAGCACCGCATTGCGCCACGCCGCAGCCGTACTTGGTGCCTACCAGTCCCAGGGTATCCCGGAGAGCCCACAGCAATGGTGTATCCGGGTCGATATCGCCAAGAGACCTGGTCTCACCGTTTACTTTCATGGAAATCATTGTTCACGTCTCCTGTTGTGGTTTCTGTCGATTTGTTACGCCATGATGGCGCGCTACCCCAGAGGACATCCGATCGCTGCGATGTGCCAGCCTTTCGCGCTTTGTGGCATGATGCGCGTTATTATCCCCCGGAGCCTGCCATGCTTAAAGCCCTCTTACTGGACCTGGATGAAACCCTGTGCGATACCCTGGGCGCCAATGAGCGGGCCCGGCAATTAATGGCGCAGGCGCTGGCGGCGCATTACGGTGCGGACATTGACGCCCAGGGTGTCGCCAGCCGCTATCTCAGGGGGATCTACCGCAACTGGAGCGAGAGCCAGCGCGCGCGCTACCTGCCTATTATCCAGGAGCAGGGGGAGGGTGCCTTTCGCCTGCAGTTGATTCGCGATCTGCTGGCCGAGCAGTCGGTAGTCGACGTAAGCGAGGAGGCGGCCCGGGAGTTGCAAAACAAATTCGACAGTGACCGTCTCGAAGCCTTTCATTTCTATCCCGGGATCGAGGAATTCCTGATCGAGGCCCGCAAGCTGTTTACCCTGGTCGTGATTACCAACGGCCCCGAGTTTTCCCAGGTACCCAAGGTGGAGGCGGTCAACCTGGCCGCCTATGTGGATCACATCATTATCGGCGGCCAGGAGCCGGAGCAGAAACCGGCCCGTTCGATTTTTGACAAGGCCCTGCGGCTCGCCAATTGTGAGGCCCACGAGGCGATCCATGTGGGCGACAGCCTGGCGGCCGATATTGCCGGTGCCCACGGCAGCGGCATCACCTCGGTCTGGATCCAGCACCAGCAGCCGCTGGACGCGGAACTGGGAATCGACCCCACCCACACCGTGCTGCACCCCAGCGAGATACCGGCGCTGATTCGCGAATTGCACCAGAGTTAGCGCTCCGGCTGAGCTTGCCGGTGGCCATGTCGCCGCCCCCCGTTACCTTCCTGCTGCTTAAATCACTTTAGGTAGATATTTTAACTATATGAATATTATAGGAAAATGATTTCGGTTATTTACGCCTGCAGCTACTAGAACAAAATCTTCTACTGCGCGCCTTGTTCCTTCTTGCCGATTTGGTGCTATAGTTACCTATAACAGTAAACATTAAGTCGGACACAGTCATGCACAACCCCGATTTCAGCAAGCCCCACTACCTTATCGATACCTTTACCCGCCATCGGCTGGCATCCAACCTGTTGATGATCATGCTTGCGCTGGCCGGCTTCTGGGGCATAAGGCAACTGACCGTCCAGCTCAACCCGGCCCAGGATTCAACCGAGGCCTCCATCAGCGTCGCCTGGCCCGGCGCCAGCGCCGAGGACGTGGAGCGGCTGGTGACCCAACCGGTAGAGCAGCAGCTGCGCTCACTTACCCGGCTGGCGAGCCTGACATCGAAGACCTCGGACAGCCTGAGCGAGATCAGTGTCACTTTCGACAAGGGTACCGACATGATCGACGCCATGGATCGGGTCAAGCAGCGGGTGAGCCAGGTGCGCGACCTGCCGGTCGACATCGAGCCACCGGTGATCCAGCGCAGCGAGTATCTGGACACCATTGCCGCGATACTGATATCCGGGAAGGGAGCGCTCGACGAACTGGTGCCGGTGGCGCGGGAGATCGAGCGTGACCTGCTGGCGCGCGGCATCGACACGGTGGAATTCCGCGGCGTGCCCGATGAAGAGATCGCGATACAGGTCGACAGCCGCACCCTGTTCGAACTGGGTGTGCCGCTGTCGGCCATCGCCGGCAGGGTCCTGAGCGGCAGTACCGATGTGCCGGCGGGCAACCTGGGCGGCGGCCAGCTCCAGCGCAAGCTGCGCAGCCTCGAGCAGCGTCGCAGCGCCGAGGAATTCGCCGACATGCCCCTGCAAAGTGGCGCGGATACGGGGCTGGTGCGACTCGGTGATATCGCCACCATCGAGCGACGGCAGCGGGATGACCAGCGCCTGGTGTATTACGATGATCGCCCGGCCATCATGATCAGGCTGCGCCGGGGGCCTGAATCGGACACGCTGGACGCCGCTGATATTCTCTACGCCTGGCAGGCGGAGAACGCCCCCGGCCTCGAGGCGCGCGGGATCAAGGTCACCATCTGGCTGGAAGCCTGGCGCTTCGCGTGGGACCAGATTTCCCTGGTGTTCAAAAACGGTGTCGGCGGCCTGGCGCTGGTCGTTGCCATTCTGTTCCTGTTCCTCAACGGCCGGGTCGCCTGGTGGGTGACTCTGGGTATTCCTGTTTCCTTCCTCGGGGCGCTGGCCTTCTTCCACGCCTTTGGCGGCAGCATCAACTTTATCAGCATGATCGGCGTCGTCATGGGACTGGGTATCGTCGTGGACGACGCCATCGTCGTGGGGGAGCATTCCCTGACCCAGTTTGAGGCGGGGCACAGCCCGGAAGTGGCGGCGGCCCAGGGGGCGCAGCGCATGTTCGCGCCGGTGATGGCCTCCTCGCTGACGACACTGGCGGCATTCCTGCCACTGCTTGTCATCGACGAGCCTTTTATCCGGGAGATTCCCCTGCTCATGGTCTGCGTGATCATCGCGTCCCTGGTGGAGTGCTTCCTGATAATGCCCGGCCACCTGCGCCACAGTTTCACCCACATGCAACAGCGGGCCCCGTCCCGGTTGCGCTGCTGGTTTGACGCCCGCTTCGACCAGTTTCGCGGCCGCATATTCCTGCCGGCGCTGCACGGCGCCCTGGCCAACAGGCGCTCGGTGCTGGCGATCGCAGTATTTGGTTTTGCCGTTGCCCTGACGCTGCTGCTGAGCGGCCGGGTAAAGCCCGACCTCAATATCAACGTCGAATTTGAGTTTGCCGACGCCTATATGCAGTTCGCCGCCGGCACCAGCGAGGCGCAGATCGAGGACTGGCTGGACACCATGACGAGCGCTGCGGAGCAAACGGATGAAGCCCTGGGAGGCGGGCTGGTCGTTACCCGGGTGATCAATCGGAACTGGGCGTTTTTTGACGAGCAACCCAAGGTTGGCAGCCAGTACGCAGCCCTGTGGGTGGAACTGGTTTCACCCGAGAAACGCTCGGTGACCCTGGACCAGTTTGTCGCGGCATGGCAGGCGCGGCTGCCCGAGTCCCCGCTGGTTGAACGGCTGCGCATCGGTTCCGGCGACGGCAACCAGCCGGACCTGGGCCTTTATTTTTCCGGCGCTGACATCGATACGCTCAAGCTTGCCGCCCAGGAGCTGGCCAGCCGCATCGCCACCTACCCCGGTGTTACCAATGTTTTCGACGACCTTCCCTATGGCAAGGAGCAGTGGATCATCTCCCTCACCACCGAGGGCCGCAGCCTGGGCCTGACCCCTGCCGATGTCGGCCGGCAACTGCGTTCCGCCTTTGAGGGCTTCCGGGTGCAGCTGTTTACGGAAAACGATGCTGAACTGGAAGTACGGGTGAGCCTGCCCGAGGAAGAACGCGATAGCCTGGACAGCTTGTACAACCTGCCGATCACCACCGCCGAGGGTGACACCGTGCCTCTGCTGTCGGTAGCCCGGATCAGCAGTCGCCGGGGCATCGAGCGAATCAACCACCGCAGCGCACTCAAGTCGGTCAATGTCTTTGCCCACATCGATACCCGGGCAAACACCGCAATGGCCATCATCGCCTCACTTGAGAGCGAGGTTATTCCCGAGCTCACGCGCAAGTACAACGTGAGCTATGGCCTGGGGCAGGGCTCCGCCGAGGAGGCACAGACCCTGGCGGATATGATGCTGGGCGCGGGCATCGGCCTGCTGCTGATCTACCTGATCCTGGCCTGGGTGTTTGCTTCCTGGAGCTGGCCGCTGGCGGTGATGACCGCGATACCCCTGGGTCTCACCGGCGCCCTGGTCGGCCTCTATGCGCTTGACCTGAACCTGGGCGCGCTGGCGATCATGGGTGTATTTACCCTTACCGGCGTCATCGTCAACGACTCGATTATCCTGATCACATCCTACCGGGAAGCGCGGGAGCAGGGCATGGCGACCCACGACGCGCTGGAACGCGCCTGCAGCCTGCGCCTGCGCCCGGTGATCCTGACCTCCCTGACCACTACCCTTGGCCTGGCGCCACTGATGCTGGAGAGCTCGCCGATGGGTGAGGTGATGGTGCCGCTGGCAGTGGTCATCTGCTTTGGCCTGATGTACGGCACCACCCTGATCCTGTTTGTCATTCCCACCATCCTGTCTGTCCTGGAGCAGCTGGCTTCGGCAGAGAAAGAAGGAGTCGATTATGAAGTTCGATTTGCGCAGTAAATTTTCACGCAAGAATCGCAACCTGGCCCTCGTCACGTTGGTCGGGCTGGCCGCCACCACCACGCTGATGGCCACTGCGCCTGAGCATGACGCCAACTCGGTGGAGGAGAAAGTCTGGCCGGTGACCACGATGCAGGTGAAGACGGCGGAGCTCTCCCCCGAGTTGCGCCTGTTCGGGCGGGTGGAAACTCCCCGTCACGCCCAGTTGGCAGCGGCGGTCACCGCCACGGTGAACGCGGTGACCGTGCGCGAGGGTCAGCTTGTCGAGGAAGGGCAGATGCTGGTGGTGCTCGATGACGCTGACGAGCAACTGCGGACACAGGAGGCCGCGACGGATGTCGCCGAGGCGCAGGCGACCCTGGAAAGCACCCGCCAGCAACATCTGGTGGATAGCGAAGTGCTGCAACACATGCGGCAGCTGTATGAGCTGACAGTCGCCAAGCGTGACCGCCTGCAAAAGCTGCAGAAGCGGAATCTCGTTGCAGCGGAGCAGCTGGAGGATACCCGGGCGGCGGTCGCCCGGCAGGCGATAGAGCTGGCCGGGCAGCAGCTCAAGGTCGACAACCATCCCCAGCGCCTGGCGATCGCGGAAGTGGCCCTGGAGCGCGCCCGGGCGCTGCTCCAGCAACAGGAGCTGCGGCTGGCGCGCACACGGGTGACAGCGCCTTTTCGCGGCAGGGTTTCCAGTGTCGACGTGTCCCCCGGCGACAGAATCAGCGAGGGCCAGATGCTTGTCGGGGTCTACGATACTGCCGCACTGCAGGTGCGGGTGACTATCCCCGGCTCGGTGGTCGAACCCATCAGGCAGGCGCTTGAGCGCGGCGATACCATCACTGCCAGCTACGGGAGCGGGATTGGCCGGCCGCTGCAGCTGGGGCAGCTGGCTGCAACGGTCAGTGCCGGTCGCGCCGGTGTCGATGCGCTGTTCCGGGTCAGCGGTGGTGGCGATGCGCTCGAACTGGGCAGGGCCCTGGATGTCACCGTGGTACTGCCGCCCTTGCAGGAAGTCGCGGGGATTCCGGTGCAGAGCCTCTATGGCGACGACCGTATCTACACGGTGGTCGACGGTCGCCTGCAGGGGGTTGAGGTGGAAACCCTCGGCCAGCGCCGGGATGCCAGCGGCCAGCTGCAATTACTGGTGCGTGCCCGCAGCGCGGAGCTGGCAAGTGAGTTGCTCACAACCAGCCTGCCACAGGCCAGCACCGGTTTGCGAGTCAGTGTTATCAATGGCTGATATGATCGTGGGAGGGGGTGTGTGTTGGAGCGGGCTTTTACCCCGCAATGGATGGCACTACACTGGTACCGCTCCCCGGACAGCGCAGCAGACACAGGAAATACGATCGGCTATGGCGGAAAAGGATTACAGCGAGGCAGGCTTTCACGGGTTTTTGCGCGAAGCGGCAGTGTCGGGCCTGTACAACCCCTCCAGGGCCCGGGCGCGCAAACTGGCTGCCGAGCACCTGCTTATCCAGCTCAAGTCCCATGAGCGAACGGATTTGCGGCTGGTTGACGTCGACGCATTGGTTGCGCGTTTTCACAAGATAGAGGGATCGACCATTCGACCGGAGAGCCTGGATGTCTATCGTTCCCGTCTCAAGGACGCACTGGCGGACTTTATCAGCTGGACCAATGATCCCGGCGCCTTCCAGCCACGCGAGAGTGAGCTCAGGGCGACACGGGAAAGCCTGAAAGAGGATTCACCCGGGGAAGCCAGGGCCCGGGAGCAACTCGCGCTGGACCCGCCACGCAGGCCCCACGATATCTTCCCGGTTCCGCTGCGCGAGGATCTCGTCGTCTATATCCAGAACGTCCCGCTTGACCTGACACCCAGGGAAGCGGAGAAAATTGCGGCGGTGGTACGTGCCCTCGCAGACCCCGATGCGGGGGAGGGCGCCAGTTGATAAACCGCCTGATCCTGCTCACACCCATGCTGTTGTTCGGCATGGGTGGTTCCTATCTGTTGTATGTATTCCTCAAGCCCGGCAACGAGGGCAGGGTCTTCGACAACCTGGTGCCGGAGCTGATCGGGTTTTGTCTCGAGGGTTTTTTCCTCATCGGCCTGTTTTCCCTGCTGCAACGCCGCCGGGAGCAGGAGCGCCGTCACGAACTGCGCCAGAGTCTGCGCGGTGCATTGCGGGAGATACTGAGTCACATCGACATTGGCCTGCTGCACGAGAACGAGGAACCGGCAGCTTCCAGGGCACTGGAGGAAGATCCCAAAGTGGTGGCCTTCCTGTTCAAGAAGTTCATGGCCAATCCACCGCTGGACCTGGACGCCATGGCCCGCCTGAAGGCGGTGGCCGGGCGCAATCTCACGACCGTACACGATCTGATACCGGTCGCCGCGCAACTGAGCGCCAAACACATCCGCTGGTGGCTTGCGATTACCGACAGCGTACGCCATCTGTCCGAGGCGACGGATCGGTCAGCGGTGAATGCCTCCCTGCACCAGTTTATGGCCAGCCTGGGGGAGTTTGACGATCTCGAGCTTTAGCCAGTGGTGTGGCCGGACACTGCTGGGCGGGGCAGAAAGGCGGAGCGGTAGGCAGGAACACATGAGTAAAAAAAAGTTTGCGAAAATCCCATTAAGAGATATAGTGATATATAACACCATATCAATGAGGCAGCAAGAATGCGTGCACTAGGAATCAGAAACCGGGTGGGTGAAGGGAACAAGCATTTGTCGAGCGTTGCCATTGTCGCTCTCTCCCTGGGTTTGGTCGGCGCCGTTGCCAATGCGGATGTCGCCCGGGTCGAGGAGCTGGAATTCAGTCGCGTGCAATTGATCGGTTCGAACGAGCTGGAAATTACCCAGGGCGATACCAACACCCTGAAGATTCGCGGCGACAGTGACGATCTGACGCCGCCCCCCTTCGTGGTCCAGGGTGACATGCTGCGCCTGGGCGTCACCGCTCAGGGCGATAGCGTGAGCGACGTGAAGTTCAAATTGAGCACCGAGGGCGTTACCCAGATAATGCTGCAGGGCTCGGGCGATGTCTTCGTCAAGCCACTGTCTGTTGAGGACCTGCTGGTGTCGGTGGACGGTTCCGGCGAGATCCGTATGTTCGACGTGAAGGCCGGTAAGCTCGAGTTACAGGTACTCGGCTCCGGGGGTGTGCAGGCCGTCAGGCTGGGCGCGGGCACGGTCCGCCTGAACGTCCAGGGCAGTGGCGACATCCAGGTGGGCAGTATCGAGGCCGACAGCATCAAGGCGCAAATTGCGGGGTCCGGCGACATCGTCGTGCAGGACGAGGGCGCGGCGCGCGTGCTGGAAGTCGCCATGATGGGCAGTGGTGACGTAGAAATGAAAGACACTGCGACGAAAGTTGCCAAGGTGACTATTCTTGGTTCCGGTGACGCTGAAGTGCGCGTGGCGGAGTCTCTCGAGGTAGAGATTTTCGGCAGCGGTGACCTGCTGTACTACGGCACGCCGGAGACATCGACATCCGTGATGGGTTCCGGCGAGATCACCCAGCGGGACGGCCGCTAGCCGTTCCCGGCAGGTTAAAACGATGCTTATGGAATGGAACGACAAACAGCCGATCTACCGGCAACTTCGGGACCTCGTCGTCGAGCGCATTATCGACGGCAGCTTTCCGGAAGGTGAGGCGGTTCCTTCGGTGCGCCAGATCGCAACGGATTATCAAATCAACCATTTGACTGTGGCAAAAGCCTATCAGGAACTGGTGGACATGGGTCTGCTGGAAACACGCCGAGGACTGGGTATGTTTGTTATCACGGGTGCCAAGAAATCGCTGACCGAGCAGGAACAGCAGAAATTTCTGATGGATGAGTTGCCGGCGTTCGTGGATCGGGTGAAGAAGCTCGGTATAGATGTTGGCATGGTTGCGCAGAAATTGCGCGAAGCGGGGGAAAACAGCTGATGGCGACCATCATAAACGCGACGGGAGTCAAAAAGTACTTCGGTAAAGAGAGAGCGGTTGACTCGCTGGACCTGCGCGTCGAGGCCGGCACGATACTGGGTTTGATCGGTCCCAACGGCGCTGGCAAAACAACGCTGCTGCGATCCTTATTGGGCTTGTGCGACTGCGAGGGTCAGCTCGATGTCCTGGGTTTCGACCCGCGCTACGAGCGCAGCAAAATGCTCGACCAGGTTTGCTCGATAGCCGATACCGCGGTGTTGCCTGGCTGGATGACCGTCAGCCAGATACTGGATTATGTCGAGGGTGTCCACCCGCGATTCAACCGGGCCCGGGCACTGCGGTTTCTGGACGATACCGAGGTGGGGCTCAAACGCCGCATCAGGGAGCTGTCCAAGGGTATGGTGGTGCAACTGCACCTGGCGATTGTTATGAGTGTGGATGCGCGCCTGCTGGTCCTCGACGAGCCTACCCTGGGTCTTGATATCATGTTTCGCAAACACTTTTTCGAGCAACTTTTGAACGACTACTATGATGAGCAGCGGACGATTATCATTTCAACTCACCAGGTAGACGAGGTGGAGAATATCCTGACCGACGTCATGTTCATACGCTCCGGGAAGACGCTCCTGCACGAACGGATGGATGCAATAGCCGAGCGCTACCTGGAGTTGCATGTGCTCGGAGCGGGTATCGAACAGGCCCAGGCCCTCAACCCCATTGGTCAGCGTTCCATCCTGGGGGGCAAGGCCTTTATATTTGAGGACACGCCAAGGGAGGCACTGATGGAGCTGGGCGAGCCCAGGGTGCCGACGGTGTCAGACATATTTGTAGCCAAGATGGCAGCGGGGGTGGAGCAATGAATCACCCGCACAGGAAAAAAGCTGCGGCGCTGCTGAGGCGGGAACTCCAGGAGAACAGGGGGCTGTTTTTCACGGCGCCCCTGGTCATGGCCGGCGTGTTCGTGCTCTGCCTGCTGGCCAGCGTGATCCTGGCAAACAGCATTACCGTGACCGGCGACATGGTGATAGACATCCTCCACAACCGGGATGCCGACTCGGGCATGAATATATCGATTACCATCGACCAGGGACAGGTCAGCCACGATTACGTGATAAGCCAGGAAACCGAGGACCGAGAATGCCGATCGGGACGAGTGGAATTTCTCCAGTGAATGGAACTTTGACCCGCAGCGAAGTGAGAAGGTCGAAGGAGAAAACTTTGAGTTCAAGGGCTCACTGAACCCGGTCCTCAACGCTCTGCACGTGCTTTTCCTGCTGATGTTGCTGACGATCTCGGTAAATTACCTGTTGGGCACGCTGTATCAGGACCGACGCGATCGCAGTGTGCTGTTCTGGAAATCGCTGCCGGTGTCCGAGGGTCAGGAAGTGGCAGCCAAGATGGCGACGGTATGCCTGGTTGCCCCTGCTATTTACCTGGTGGTTTCAATGCTTACCCAGCTTGCATCGGTGGGCCTCGCCATGCTGATCACGTGGCGCATGGACATGAATCCGATGCAGACGATTTTGGATAACGTTAACTTTGTATCGCTGTTTTCCGGGCAGATAAGCGGCATGTTGATCTGGGTCGCCTGGACCTTGCCATTTTACGCCTGGCTGCTGCTTTGCTCTGCGGCCGCGCGGCGTTCGCCACTGATACTGGCGCTGGGTATCCCCGTCGGGCTGATAATTCTCGAACGCCTGTTCCTTGGCAGCGGATACCTGGGTGATGCGTTTTCGAATCATATCCCGCATCCCGGGGTGGACGGCAGCCAGCCGCTGGGGTTCTATTTCTATGAACCGCAATGGGGGTCTCTGGACTACGTCGGGTTGCTGCTGGGCCTGCTGGTGACTGCCGCGTTGCTGGTGGCTACGCTCTGGTTTCGCAAACACCGCTTTGAGGTTTAGGCTTGCCTGAATTTCAGTACGCTGGCACGCCAGGCCATGCCGCTGGCAAGCATTACGTAGCCGGCGGCCCCGACCGCCATGGCCTCCATGCTCACGCCCCGGTCGATGAGCCAGCCCATCAGCACCGGCGCAACGGCGCTCGAAAACACCATTGCCGCTGTCGTGACGGATTTGATGGAGCCGAGGTGAAGGCTGCCGTACATTTCCGCAAAGAAAGGCGATGACAGTGTCGAGTAGATCCCGACGGACACTGCCAACAGCGTCATGAACACCACGGCAACCCACAGGCTATCGCCGCTGGCGAGAAACAGCATACCCAGCCCCATCGGCAGGCAAACCAGTGGCGCGAGGCGGATAGCGCCGTAACTGTCTACCAGCAGCCCCGTCCAGAGCTTGAACACCGTTGAAACCAGGGCATACAGGACGTACAGGCCGCCCCACACCGCCAGGGGCCAGGCCTTCACCTCTATCAGGTGTACCTGGTGAAACATAAAGCCGGTGAACAGCATGGGCTGGGCGAGCAGGGCGGGCATAAACAGGTAGAACAGCGGGTCGCGCACCACCTCGTCGCGGGTCCAGTTGCGATCTCGCCCGGAACGATTTTCTGCCTGGCTGGCAGTAACATTTTCCAGGTACAGCGCGTGCCGTTCCTGGTGGCCGCGCAGCAGGGCGCGCGTTGCCAGTGGCACGGTGACGCCCAGTATGACGGCCCACGCAAGCCACGACTGGCGCCAGCCCATCAGGGCGAGTTGTGCCACCACGATCGAGGGCAGTATCGCTTCGGACAGTGAGTAACCAATCCCCCCCAGGGCGTTGGCCTTGCCTTTGTGGTGGTCGAGGTAACGCACCAGTGTCGTCGGTCCCGCCATACCCATCAGGCCCTGCCCGAGATGGCGCAACACCAGCACGCTCAGGAACAGGGACACGGTGCCGACGCTGCCGGCCATCATCAGGCAGCCGACACACAGTCCGAAGACCACCAGATAGGCGTAGTGTCGCAACTCTAGTCGATCGATCAGCGAACCGGTCCACAACAGGATGATCGCGCTGGACAGGGTCGCAGCCGAGTAAATGGCGCCAAACGCACCGTGAGTCAGCTGCAGGTCCTCGCGGATATCGCCGCCAAACAGGCCGATGAAATAAGTCTGGCCCAGGCTGGAACCAAACGTCATCACAAAGCCGAACAGCAGCAGGCGCCACTCGGCCCTGATCAGTGGTAGAAACGATCTCATGCGCGCAGTATGCCGGCCGTGCGCACCCAGTCACAGCGCCTCGGCGACCGCCACCTCATTCGATCTGGCCACTCTCCATCCGGCGGGCGTGAATCTGCTCCAGCTTGTACATATCCTGTTGCAACTCGAAGAACCCGTGCCAGTGAGCGTAGTCGGGAGCACCCATCATGGCGCCCTGCCGGGCCCTGCGGCCCTCGTGGTGCCACAGGTAGTAGTAGGTGATCTGGAACTCATCCGTCCAGGGGTTTTCCTTCAGCAGCCCCTTCTCCTTCAACTCGTCCAGCATCGCCGTAGCCGGTGTGTAATAGGCCTCGTTGTAGAGCATCACCGCCTTGTCGCCCTGGGTGAAGAAATTGTTGGTATGGGTCTGGCTGTGGCAGTTGTTACACACCGCTTTCATCTTTTCACGTCCTGCGGGGCCGTCACCCAGCAGGGGGCTCAGGACATCGTCCGAGCCGCGCACATCGGATTTCTTGGCCCACAGGTTCCAGTACAGGCGCTCGGAAACATTGTGGGTCACCTGCAACGCGCCGATACCGCTCATGTGGCAGGTGGCGCAGGTTGGCCCCCGGTAGTCGCCGGGCTCCCAGGCATCCGGCGCGCTGTCCATTGTCCACTCGTCTCCCTCGGTATTGTAGATGTGGCCGTGCTTGGAGTTGTTGAAGATTTCAATATTCGGGTGGTCCGGGCCCAGGTGACAGGAGGCGCAGGCGTGAGGGTGACGCGCCTCGGCGATAGAGAACTTGTGACGGCTGTGGCAGGCGTTGCAGCTGCCGGTGCTGCCGTCGGGGTAGATATTGCCCATACCATTGTTGGGCCATGTTTCCGGCGTCGGCCGCTTATTCTCGTCCAGCTCGATTTTGGTGCCGTGGCACTGCATGCAACCGGTCTCTCCCGGGGCGCCGGAAAGCTCCGGGTGGTTGCGGCCCTCGTGTACGACCTGCAGCGCGTGCAGAGAGTCCTTGGGGATGATCTGGCGGAAGGCGCGGAAATGACCGGAGGCGTCGAACTGTTTCTTCGCATCGACATGGCAGCGGCCACATACTGCCGGGGAAACCAGTGCCGAGACGAAGACCGGGGTGTCTTCCACGTTGGCGTGGCGGCTGGCGTTGGGCGCATCCTCGGCGACCTGGTGACAGTCGATACAGGAGATGCCCGCATGGGCGTGCCGGCTGTCGGCCCAGTCGGAGACCTGTCCCGGGGACACCTGCTGGTGACAGGTAATGCAGGCTTTACCTTCCGCCGTGAGCCCGCGGTTCACCTGCAGGGTTTTCACCGCGGCGATACTGATGGCGCTGTCCGCCGCATAGGTGACGGGTATTGCCAGCAGTATCAGCGACAGGCTGACGCGTATAAGACACTTCATTCTTCTTCTCCCTCGTCCTGTTTCCAGCCCATGGCCTCCAGGTGGTAGCCCAGGCGGTTGTGGCCGACGTTTTCGTGGCAGAACACACAGTTCATTTCAGCGGGGTCCGCAAAGTAGCGCCGGTGCGCCCGGAAAGCCCTGGGGTTGCCCTGGGTTTTTTCCTGCAGGTAGAGGTGGCAGCTGAGGCAGCCGGAGTCGTAAACGTATTCCTCCCGGCGCTCACGATTGCCGTGCCAGTCGATTTCAAGGGGATCCTTGAGCAGTTCCATGGTCGGGTCTACCACGCCGTGAACGCCTTTCACCCACAGATAGTGCAGCGAGTTGTCCTGCGGTATGTGGCACTGGGAACAGGTGGCGCGCCAGCCGGTGGGGTTGTTGCCGCCGTGAATGTCCTCCCGGTAGGAGGCGCCAATGGGCGCATGGGAATGGCAGCTACTGCAGAACTCGTCGTCCCCGGTAAGGTGAATCATGGTGTCCATGGCTGCCCAGCTGAGCGCTGCAAATATGCCTGCGCCTGCGAGAGCGAGGAAGAAACGGAACCAGCGGCTGCGGAATAGGGCCATGTTTTGTTAATTCCCTTGTGCTGTGCGATTCGACCGCGGCTTGGCCGTCAATCACACATTTATTATGAGGGCATGATAGCAGACCATTGCCAGGTAACAATGCGCCTTTGGTCGCAAGCCGGGGCAATGACGGCGCAATGGCGTATTATCGGCAGGTGATGCTCTGCTCGAGCCTTCCCGAGCGCTCCTGCCGCGCGGTGACGTTTACCGTGGTGCCCGGCGCGGCTTCTACCAGCCACTCCATGCTGGCCCGGCTGCTTTTGCCGTCCATCGCATCGAACCCGGTACCCATAAACACCGGCGACGCCATCATGCCGACCCGGCCGGGCAGGTGGCCGATTTCCTGCCAGCGCTTACCGCGCAACAGTTTCGCACTTTCAGGCAGATCAATTTCCGCGACGACTTCCCGCGACACGCCGTTTTCCCTCGCCATGTCACTGCCCGCTGTCGAAAGATAGCCAGCGTTCTCCACCACCAGGCGGATAATGTAGGTCCCGTCACCTAGCCGCGTGGCGCTGGCCTCCACCAGTTCCAGTTTTGCCGACATCAGGGCCTGGTAGACAAACCACTGCGGAAAGGGAGCTATTTCCTTTTCCAGCAGGTGCAGCGGGGGGTTGTGGAAGGAGTTGAGGATATCCCAGCCGCCGATTTCCACCGGGCCGAGCTGGGGGTGATTGAATTCGTGCCAGTCGACATAGGCTTCGCCCGGACACTCCTTGTCAAAGTAGCGAAAGACGACCAGGTCATCTTCCGGCTTGTGGTCGAACAGCCAGTCTGAATACTTGCGGCCTGTCATATCCAGTCCGGCGGTCTTATGCGGCGCCCAGTACTCGATGGTCCAGAAGTAAATTCCCAGGTGCTCGTAAACCCAGTCAAAGCCCCCGGCGATATTCTGTTTCGGGTGATAACGGAAGTCGTGATAGATACTGACGGCGGGATAGCCGCTCAGCTCCGATCCCTTTTCCCCCATTTTGTTGTAGGCACGCAGGTCATTGACCGGGATCTCGGCGTCGGGCTTGTTGGAGCATGAGCGCAGCAGGATGCCGGAGAAGGTGTGGCCGGCCACCGCGGTGACAATGTTCCGGTGGGTGGTGATGAAGTCGCCCAGTGCGCGGGTTTCCGGCTCGGAGAACGGCGCTGGACCCGCGCCCAGTTGCTTCGCCTCCGGTGCCCAGTAGGCGGGAAAGTTGCGGTTCAGGTCCAGGCCCTCGCGAGGCGGGACATGGGAGACGGTCGCGCCGTCGTAGCCGACCACTTCGCCCTCGCGGAAGAGGCGATAGAAATCACCATCAACATCGTCGGGCTCCCTGCGCACCAGCAGGCGCGGCTCCTGGGGGTGTGCTTTCCATGGACCGTTTCTGTCCGCCTGGCGCATGAACAGTACGCGGCCGTCGCCGTCTATATCCGTTATCCGGATTCCGTCGACCTGCTCGTCGGCGTGAGGGTAGGGCCGCACCGAGGACCGCACACTGCGGTTCATCTCGCCCAGCGCCCATTCGGCCCCATCCGGATTTACCCGCGGGCAGACGTAGAACGTGCGCGTATCGAGGCAATGGGTGATAGTCCTGTCGTTGCCAAAACCCGAGACCATTGTTTCGATATGGTACAGGCACGCGGCCGATGCGGTGACCTCCACAGAGTGGATGTTTCCGTCCAGCCACAATGCGGGTTTGTCCTCGGCGGCCCCGGTTTTTTTATTGGTCAGCGTGACGACCCATATATCCCGCCCCTCATACGATTTGCCGATGCTTTCCAGGGAAACGAGGTCCGGATATTCCCGCGCATAGGCCTGAAGCAGTTCCGACAGTTCGTCGTGGCGGTAGAATCGGTCAAACGTAATGTCTGGCATGTAGTTGCTCCAGGTCGGGCAGGGCGGGCTTGCGAGCCATTCTGCCGTATTGGCATCGCCGAGGCCACAAAGGTGATGCGACGACCCGCGGCGTCGCCATATGATATCTTGAATGTACTCCTGTGACGGTAGAGGCCTCTGATAATGCTTGGAGTAATGCAATGAAGCAAAGTGAGATCGCCCGGCTGCGCGCGCTGATGGCGTATGAAGCCGGTCGCACTGAGCCTCCAACGGGTTTCCCGCGCCTGCCGCCAGTCCCCGGCGCGCGCTATTGCAGTGCGCAATTTTATCAGCTGGAGCAGGAGCGCATCTGGCAAAGAACCTGGTTGCTGGCGGCTCATATGGATGAAATTCCCGAGCCCGGCTGTTACCGGGTGTGGGATCTTGCGGGCCCGCCTGTGCTCATTGCCCACGGGGACGATGGCATCATACGGGCGTTTCACAATATCTGTCGCCACCGGGGTGCGCCTGTCGTGGCGGACGGTGCCGGCAGAAAGTCCAGGTTCACCTGCCCCTATCACGGCTGGAGCTACAACCTGGACGGGGAGTTGCTCGCCATCCGCAATCCGGAGGATTTCCGGGATTTTGATTACAGTGGTCACGGCCTTGCGCCGATTCGCTGCGAACGATTCGGCCGGCTGGTCTTTGTCAACTTTGACGGCGATGCTCCCGCGCTCAGCGACTGGCTGGGGCCAATCGCGCAGGAGTGGCAGGAATTCCAGTTCGATCGGTGCCGCCTGGCGGCGCGGCACGTGTTCGACCTCGACTGTAACTGGAAGATTGCCATGGAGACCAACACCGAGGTCTACCACGTGCGCAGCGTGCACCCGAAAACCGTGGCTCCGATGCTCGATGACCGGCGCAATGTGAATACGCTCTATCGCAATGGCCACGGCCGCATGGTCGCGCCGGGCCGCGAGGGCAGCCCATTAAAGGCGGCCGTGGAATTGCCCCGGGGCGGAAACACGATCGACACCGTGGGTGAACTGGCCCGCACCTGCACGCAGTCCTACAATATCTTCCCCAACTGGGTGTCGCCCCTGAATCACCGGACCCTGGCGCCGCTGCTGTTCTGGCCGAACGGACCGGGCAAGTGCCGGCTGGAGACCTGGACCCTCGCGCCCGACTGGGGAGACAAACCGAAACCCGATATGTGGACCGATAACGCAGGCCAGAGCCTGAAAAAGGTGTTGCTGGAAGATACGGAGATGGCGGCGAACATCCAGAAGTCGGTGTCCTCGCCGGGTTATACCGGGGTATCACTGTCCTACCAGGAAGCCAGAATTTACCACTGGCACCAGAGCGCGGACCGCCTGATCGGCATAGACAGCATTCCCGCCGCACTCAGGGTCGAGCAGGTTATCGGCGAGGACTGGGTGTACCCGAATGACCCAAGGCCGTCTGCAGCGGATGACAGCGCGCTCGATTGACGCCCACGGGACCGCTGCTAGACTCGATCACACAGAGTGACACGAATCATTAGCTCAGGGAGGCGAGTATGGCGTGGATCGCACCGGGGGACGACCGGCAAACCCTCATGAACCAGCTGCCGGGGATCGGTGACCGCTTCGAGGGGCTTTACGCCGCTTTCTGGCAGCTGCCGCAGCTGCCGGCCGCAACCCTGGAGCTGTGCCGCCTGCGCCTGGCCCAGTTGCATCGCAGCGAGCGGGACTGGGCCATAGAAGAGGTCGCGGTGCCCCGGGCGCAGCGCGACGAACTCAGGCAATGGCCCGACAGCCCTCACTTCGACGCGCCGGAGCGCGCCTGCCTCGCCCTGACCGAGGTGCACGCGATTGATGCGGCGGCGATCACCGATGCCCAGGCCGAGGCGGTGAAACAGTACTTTGGCGATGAGGGACTGGTGGCGCTGCTGCAGGCACTGGGTGTCTTTGACGGCATGATCCGGCTGGGCCTGCTCTGGGGCCTGGCGGACAGTTCCGGGGATAAGCACTGATGGCCGGCGCCGCGCGGGTGCGCGCGCCGGACTCGTCCACCGGCAATGTCATTCGCGACTCGGCCCTGGGCATCGTGCCCCAGACCCTGTCCCATTACCTGCCGCTGAATGCCGCCATCTGGGATGACGGTCCGCTCAATGCGGCCGAGATAGAAATGGCGCGCCTGCGCAACGCCCAGGGAGTGGGCTGTGTGTTGTGCAAGGCGGTGCGCTATGACATCGCCATAGAAGCCGGCCTGGATGAGGACAAGGTGCAGATGATCGGTGACCAGTTTGAGAACAGCGGGCTGACGCCCCGGGAAAAACTGATTATCGCCTTTACCGACCAGTACCTGAACAATCCCGGCGTGCCTTCGCCGGGGCTGCGCCGACAGCTGCAGGCGGAGTTCACCCCGCAGGAGCTGCTGCACCTGTCCCTGGTGGTCGCCTATTTCAATGGCTTCTCGCGCTGTGCTGTGGCCCTGGGCGGCATGCCGGACGAGATGCCCAGAACGGAAATTTCCGTACCGCGCTGAGATCCATCCCGGCCGGCCCCGGCCCTAGTCGAGGAAGTGGCCGTACTTGGCCATCGCCTTCTCCCGCAGCGCGGGCGTGTGGTAAGTCGGAAACAGTCCCGGCGCCGCTTCATAGTCCCGCAGAACGGTGCGCGCCACGGTGATCTTGTGCACCTCGGAGGGGCCGTCCACCACGCCGAGCTCGGGAATGTTGGCCCACATGTTCATCAGCGGTACCTCATCCGACATGCCCAGGCTGCCGTGCAGGTGCATCACGCGGTAGATCACCTCCTGCAGCACCTTCGGAGTGGCCGCCTTGATGGCCGCGATCTCCTTGCGAACCTCCCGGTTGTATTCCTTGTACTTGTCGATCAGCCATGCGGTATAGAGCACATGCAGCCGGTATTGCAGGATCTGGGTATAGGTGTCGGCTATCTTTTCCTGGGTGAGTTGCTTGTCCGCGAGACGCTCTCCCTTGGTAGTGCGGCTGAGAACGCGCTCACACATCATGTCCATGGCTTTCTTCAGGACACCCACACTGCGCATCGCGTGATGCACCCTGCCGCCGCCGAGTCGGGTCTGTGCCACCAGGAAACCCTGGCCTTCTTCACCCAGCAGGTTTTCCGCCGGGACCCGGCAGTCGGTGAAGCGCAGGTAACCGTGCACACCGTCGCCCTGTTCGACGTAGGGCCCCACGGCGGAATTGCGCAGGATCTCCATGCCGGGCGTGTCCTTTTCCACCAGGATGATCGAGGCCCCCTGGTGAATCGGCACATCGGGGTTGGTCACCACCATCACCAGCAGGAACTCGGAGAAACGCGCGTGGGAGGCAAACCATTTCTCGCCGTTGATGACCCAGCTGTCACCGTCACGGGTGGCAATGCATTCGAACTCCGCCGGGTCCGCCCCGGCCTGGGGTTCCGTCATCGAGTAGCAGGAGGCGATGTTGCCATCGAGCAGGGGCTGCAGGAATTTTTTCTTCTGCTGTGGTGTGCCGAAATGAGCGAGTATCTCGGCGTTGCCCGAGTCCGGTGCCTGGCAACCGAATACGCTGGGCCCGAAGCGGCTGCGGCCGAGTATTTCGTTCATCAGTCCCAGCTTGACCTGGCCGTAGCCCTGGCCGCCGAGCTCCGGCCCCAGGTGACAGGCCCACAGGCGCTTGTCCTTGGCGATCTGCTTCAGGGGTGCCATTGCCCTGGCCGCAGGGGAGGCGGGATCCCAGGGATCACCGGGTCCGCGGAAGACCAGGTCCAGCGGCTCGATTTCCTCCCGGGTAAAGGTGTCGATCCAGTCCAGTTGCGCCTGGAAATCACTGTCGGTTTCAAAGCTCCAGCTCACGCGGCTGCCCTCTCTTGTGTCGCGGCCCTGGGGCCTGGTTAATAGTGTAAGACAAACACGGTCTGTAAAAAGAACCGGCGTCTTGACTTCAAGAGCGCGTAGTTTAGACTTACTAGACGCAAACAAGCAAATTTTACCCGCTCGACCAAGAGAATAATTCGCATGAGCAGCAGTAAAGTCTGGCTGGTAACCGGGGCGTCCAGAGGTATAGGTCTCGCCGTCGCAGAGCGAGCCCTCGCGGCCGGCGACCGTGTAGCCCTGCTGGCCCGGGGTGAGGATGTCATGGCGATTGCCGGGAAGCTGGGTGACGCGTGCATGGGCTGCCGGGCCGATGTCGGCGACAGGGAGCAGGTCGTACAGGCTGTAGCGCTGGTGGTGGAGCGCTGGGGTCGTATCGATGTCGTGGTCAATAACGCCGGAGCCCACCGCGGGGGCAAGGTGGATCGCCTGGCGCTGGAGGACTGGCAGACCGTGATCGATACCAATCTCACGGGTGCCCTCAACGTGATCAGCGCAACCGCAACACAAATGGAGTCCGGCAGTGCCATCGTCAACATCGGCGCAGTGGTGGGCTTTCGCGGATTTCCCGGGGATGCGGCCTACGCCGCCTCCAAGGCGGGCATCGCCGGCCTCACGCGCGCGGTGGCCATTGAGCTGGCCCCCCGCGGCATCGGCGTCAATCTGGTGATACCGGGCCTGGTGTTGACCGAGATGACCCAGGCGCTGTCGGAAAAAGCCCTGGAATCCATGCGGCGGAAGATACCCATGGGTCGCTTCGGTGAGCCCGATGAGATCGCCGAGGTGGTGGAATGGGTTGCCAGGGCGCGCTACATGACCGGCGCATTCGTGCCGGCGGACGGCGGTCTGATGAGCAGCTTCGGCGTGGTTGGCTGAGCCGGTGACTGCGACCTATCCTGAGCTGGCCCCCTGGATCAGCAGGCAACTCGGATACAGCGGTGCCCGGGTTGTGCGTGAACTCAGCGGCGGCAACTCCAACGTGACGCTGCTGGTGGCAACCGACCAGGGCAAGCTGGTGTTGCGCACGCCGCCGGCCGCCACCATATCGCCCACGGCCCATCGCGGAGTGGAGCGCGAGGCAGGGGTTATGTCCGCCCTGCACGGCCACGCCCCGGTCCCCCGGGTGCTGGGTTGGTGCGATGACAGCGCGGTGATCGGGCGGCCCTTTGCCCTGGTGGAATTCATTGACGGACTCTCTATTACCGAACGACTGCCGCCAGGCTACGACGGTGTCGCCGCGGTAAACAGCCTGGGGGAACAGCTCACCGACGCACTCGCGGCGATAGCCACGGCGCCCTGGCAGCAACTCGGCCTGGAGAAGTTCGGCAACCCCGACAACTTCCTGCGGCGGCAGATAGAGCGCTGGCTGGGCACCCGGGAGAAGTCGGCGGTGCGGGAGCTGCCGCAATTGTTCACGCTCGGGCAGTGGTTGCTCGACAACCTGCCAACCCGGGGGCCCACCGGCATCGTGCACGGGGATTACCACCTGGATAACACCCTGTGCAGTGCCGACAAACCTGAATTGCTGGCGGTCATCGACTGGGAAATGGCCACTATTGGTGACCCACTGACCGACCTGGGCCTGTTTCTCATGTTCTGGGGCGGGCGCGCGGTCGAGCCCCCCGGTTTTGCCCACGTCCAGGCGGTAAGCCGGCGCGAAGGGGTAGTGGGGAGGCGCGAGTTGGCTGCGCGCTGGGCGGACGCGACCGGGATAGCGATTGACCAGCTGGATTTCTATATGTGTTTTGCATTCTGGCGGCTGGCGGCAATCGTCGAGGGTGCTTACGGCCTCTATGTCGCCGGCACCGTCGATACACCTTACGCCAGGGGCCTTGAATACGATGTACCTGCCCTGTTGGAAGAAGCGCGCCTGGCCGCGAAGGGAGCGTGGTAATGCAAGCGACGATGATGCACACGCCGATGACGGTGCAGCTGATCATGCAGCACGGCGCACAGGTTTTCCCCGGCAGCCGCATCGGCGTCTTCGATGGGGATAGTGTCCGTCATGTCAGCTATGAGCAGGTGGCGGCCAATGCGACCCGGCTTGCCGCCGCACTCGACTCGCTGGGGGTTCGACCCGGAGACCGGGTCGGCACCTTCAGCTGGAACAATACGGCGCACATGGAGGCGTACCTGGCGATTCCCTCGATGGGTGCGATCATGCACACCATCAACATCCGCCTCGCCCCCGAGCAGATCGCCTATGTCATCAATCATGCGGCGGACCGGGTTATTATCCTCGATGCCAGCCTGCGGGATGTGTTCGCCAGGGCCCTGCCGCTGCTGGAGAGTGTCGAGCATGTGCTGCTGGTGGGACAGGCGCAGGAACTCCCCGGCGTTCACTGCCTCGATTACGATGAGCTGCTGGGCGCCCAGGCGACCGCTTTCGATTGGCCGCTGCTGGATGAAACCTCGGCCGCGGCGATCTGCTATACCAGTGGAACCACCGGCAATCCCAAGGGTGTGGTGTACAGTCACCGCACCACCTATGTGCACTCGCTGGCCTCCCGGGCGACGGACACCTTCGGGGTGTGTGAGCGGGACCGTATACTGCTGCTGCCCTCCATGTTTCACGCCAACGCCTGGGGCCTGCCCTACAGCGGCTGGTTCAGCGGCAGCGATTTCGTCCTGCCCGGCCCGCATGTACAACTGGACGGGCTGGTGAAAATGATCGCCAGCGAGCGGCCCACGATTACCGCGATGGTACCCACTATCCTCGGCGACCTGCTGCGGGCGGGTGAGCAGTCCGGACTGGATATGAGCAGTTTCCGAATGCTGGTGTGCGGCGGCTCCGCCGTCGCGCCGGCCATGATCGATGCCGCGCGCGACCAGTGGGGCGTGCCCGTGTTACAGGGCTGGGGTATGACCGAGACCAGCCCCATGTGCGCCCTGTCGCACCCCCCGCGGGACCCGGGACCCGGCGGAGAAACACCCTGGCGCGCCAAGAGCGGCAGGCCGGTACCCGGTGTGCAGGTCAGGGTGGTGGATGACGGCGGCCGGCAGTTGCCTTGCGATGGCGAGACAGTGGGAGAGTTGCAGCTGCGCGGCCCCTGGATAACCGGTAGCTACTACCGCGATGAGAGTCCCGAATCCTTCACCGCGGACGGGTGGCTGCGCACCGGGGATGTCGGTCACATCGACCCGCGCTACTTTGTCCAGCTCACCGATCGTACCAAGGACGTGATCAAGTCCGGGGGCGAATGGATTTCCTCGGTGGACCTGGAAAACACCCTGCTGGCGCATCCGTCTGTTGTAGAAGCGGCTGTTATCGCCACCCCGGACGAGCGCTGGCAGGAGCGACCTCTGGCAATCGTGGTGCGCAACTCGGATTCGCCCAGCGCGCAGGATTTGCGCGAGTTTTTGCATGATCGGGTCGCCAGATTCTGGATTCCGGAGTACTGGGCATTCACTGATGCATTGGCGAAAACCAGCGTAGGGAAAATCGACAAGCGGCGACTGCGGGATGCCCTCGCAAGTGGCGAACTGAAAGTAGAGTATGTGAGGTGATCATGGCCGTTGGAACAAAGCCGAAAGCGAAGTCCAGGGGCAAAGCCGCTACAGGTGCCCGCAAACCCTCGACCGCCGCCACCAAGCGCATGACCCAGGCGGAGCGGACGGCCCTGTCTGACCAGCGCATGTTCGAAGCCGCGATCACCCTGATCAACGAGCACGGTACGCAAAAAACCACGCTGAAGGAAATAGGCGAACTGGCGGGCTACAGCCGCGGTCTTGCCAACTATCGCTTCGGCTCCAAGGACGGATTCCTCGACCAGCTTTTCACCCGTTTCGACAAGCGCTGGAAGGCGCACATCGATGCCTATGTGGCCAATCGCTCCGGGATCGGGGCGATCACCGCGGCCGCAACGGCCCTGCGGGATTTTCTCAAGCTGGAGTCGGGCTATATCCGGGCGATGTACATACTCTGGTATGAAGCGCTCGGTCACCGGTCCGCTATCACCAGCCGGCTCGCCGACCACCATGACGTGTACCGCGAGGACGCTACCCGCTGGATTCAGCAGGGTATCGCTGACGGGGAGATAGACCCTGCAATCAACCCGGAACAGTTCGCCGTCCAGTACTGCGCCTTTATTTTCGGCACGGTCTACCAGTGGCTGGTCAATGCGGATGCGCTGGATCTGGATGCGCTGTTTGAAGATTACGAGGCAAATACCACCTGGCTGTTACGTATCAAGGAGACTGTTTGATGGCAACTATTGAAAGGGAAGCGGGGCGCAGCGTTTATTACGAGAACTATGGCTCGGGCAGTGACGCAGTCATACTGATTCACGGCTGGGGCATGGGGCTGCGGGCCTGGGATTACACGCTGCAGGCGCTGCTCGCCGCCGGCCACCGGGTGGTGGCCCTCGATCATCGCGGCTGCGGCGAATCGGACAAGGACTTCCAGGACATGAGTATCAATGCCATCGCCTCGGACGTGGTGGCTCTGGTCGAACAGCTGGGGCTGTCCCGGGTTGTGCTCAACGGCTGGTCGCTGGGTGGCGCGGTGGCAGTTGAAGCTGCCAGCCTGCTGGCGCAACGCTGCTGTGGCCTGGTGCTGACCTGCGCAGCCACCCCGGCCTATCTGCAAAAGAGTGACTATCCCCACGGGGGAACGGATGATGCCCTTGCCGGCACACTTGCCGCCATGGCCGCGGACCGGGTGAATTTTCTCGCCGCTCTCGCCCAGGGAGTTTGCGCCGTCGAGGTCAGCCGGCAGGTGCAGGACTGGTTGTGGCAGATGTTCATGCGCTCATCGCCGCTGGCGGCGCGAACGCTCGCCGAGTTGGGGCCCCTGGACCAGCGCGACAAGCTGGGCGCCATCGCTGCCCCCGTACTGAGTTTCGTCGGCGCCAAAGACGCGGTCGTCGATCCCGCGGTCTGCAGGTCCGTGGCCGATTACAACAGCGGGGCCCGTATCGTCGAATTCGAGGAAGCGGGGCATGCGCCTTTTATTGAAGAACCCGAGCGTTACAACAGTGAATTCGTCAGCTTTGTGAACGAATGCATCTGAACCGATATTTTCTAACCGATGTTTTGGAACTGATTGTTCTGGACAAGTGCGAGTAAACCAACCCGGGATATGACAGGCATGACTGACAACGTGAACTTTGGCCTCTGGTACGACTTCCGCAATCCCCGCCAGTGGCGCCAGCCTTTCGAGGCTTTCTATGCCCAGCGCCTGGAGCAGATAAGCGCCGCCGAGGACATGGGTTTCACCTCGTGCTGGCTAACGGAGCATCATTTCTGCGATGACGGCTACACCCCTTCGCCGCTGGTCCTGGCCAGTGCCATCGGCGCGCGCACCCGGCAGATGCAACTGGGCACGAACCTGATGCTGCTGCCCCTGCACGACCCGGTCCGCGTTGCCGAGGACGCCGCCACGCTGTCCCTGGTGACCGGGGGGCGTTTCGATCTCGGCGTGGGCATCGGCTATCGCCAGCTGGAGTTTGACCAGTTCGGCCGCCAGCTAAACCATCGCCCGAGCCTGATCGAGGAGGGCATCGAAATCGTCCGCCGCTGCTGGTCCGGCGAGCCCGTCAATTTCCAGGGCAAACGCTTCACGGTGGGCGACCTGTGCGTGACCCCGACCCCGGAACACCGGCCGCAGATTCTGCTGGGTGGCATGGCGGTACCGGCGATTGAGCGAGCAGCCCGGGTGGCCGATGGCTTCCTCTGCACCGGGGGACTGGGTCTGGATATTTACGCCGAGGCAGTACACAAGCAGGGCGGCAAGGCTGGCGACGGCAAGGTGGTACTGGGTTGCTGGGGCATCATTGCCGAGGACCCGGAGGAAGAGGCGGCACGTATCGGTGAGCATGTGCTGTACCAGGCCAATGAATATATCAGGTGGGGCGCGTTCGGACCGCCGGGGGAAACACCACTGTTCGAGGATGCCGACGCGGCCATCAGCAACGGCCTGTACCAGTTGTGGGATGCCGATACTGCCGTGCGGGAGTTGCGCAAACTGATGAAGGACTATCCCGCTATCGTCGACATACATTTCTGGGCGCAGTTTCCCGGTGAGAGTGTGGAGTCGGGCAACCGCCGGCTGCGTTATATCGCGGAAAAAGTGCTGCCGCGCCTGCGCTAGTCAAGGGCGCACATCACCAGCATGCTGCGCACGAACAGGCGGTGGGCGTCCTTCAGGTCTATGTCGTCATCGAAATACACCGCCGAGCGCAGGCCGATCATTACCGAATAGGAAATCTCCGCGGCGTCCTTGACGTCGCCCATGACCACGGCAGGCGCCATGCGAAAAATCTCTGCCAGGTAGGCCTTGCAGCGAACGTCGAAGTCAGCCTTGGTCACCTGCAGGACCGGGTCATTGACCGCGGCCCCGAAGCATTCGAGCATGAAGCCGATCTCCTGCCGGGTGCTGGCTTCACCCTTGAACCAGAAATCCGCCAGGGACTGGATTTGCTCGCGCGGTGGCTGATCCCTGAAGCTGTCGATGCGCGCCAGGAAGCGCTCTGAAACACGCTCGAAATACTGCTCGAGTATCGCCTCCTTCCCCTTGAAATAGTACAGCAGGTGGCTGGCCGACATGTTTGCGCCCTCGGCGACATCCGCCAGGGTTGTTTTGACATAGCCTTTTGCCAGGATGCAGTCGTGCAAGGACTTGAATATCTGCCGACGCCGCTGGTCGCCGCGAGTGCCGCGTTTCTCCGGCAGGGCGGCAACGGCTTTGGTTGACTGGCTTCTCTTCATGGAACAGTACTGTTTCCGCCTCGCAGGCCAAGACTATGCCACAAATGTCCGGTTGCGCAGAATCATTATCTTGAATAATATTCAAACAATATCTAATATGCTCCATAAAACTATAAAGGAGTAAGGTCATGGGTGTTTCAGGTTTGCGTTTTGTCATCACCGGAGCCGCTGTCGGTATCGGTGCCGGCACCGCACGTCTCGCGGCCAGCCGGGGCGCCAGGGTGGTGGTGTCCGACATGAATGACGCCCAGGGCGAGGCGCTGGTTAAAGAAATCCGCGCTGCCGGCGGCGAGGCGATCTACCGACACTGCGATGTTACCGATGAGGTGCAGGTCGCCGGACTGATGAAAACGGCGGCCGAGGCGTTTGGCGGAATCGATATCCTCCACAATAACGCCGGCATCCACGAGAGCATGCTAAGTGGCGATCTGTCACTGGAGTCCATGAGCCGGGACACTTTCGAGAAGGTGATGGCGGTAAACGTCACCGGGGTCTGGCTCTGTTCCAAGTATGCGCTGCCTTACCTGCGCGAAAGCGATCACGCCTCAATTATCAACGCCGGTTCCACCAGCTCACTGTCGGGCTATCCCCAGTGCCAGGCCTATGGGGCGAGCAAGGGTGCGGTCATGCAGCTGAGCAAAATGCTGGCGGTCGACCTCGCCCCCGACGGTATCCGGGTCAATTGCTATTGCCCCGGCTCCATTCACACCCAGATTGTCGACAAGTTCCTGGCGGCCGCACCGGACCCCCAGGCAATGCTCAATACCATGACCATGACGCACCTGGTGCCGCGTATGGGCCAGCCGGCGGATGTCGCCGAGCTGGTCTGTTTTCTTGCCAGCCCCGAGTCGCAGTTTGTCAACGGCGCAGTGTGGACCATAGACGGCGGCTCCCTCGCCTGGCGTGGCACGCTGGATGTGCTGGGTATGGAGGTGGCCTCATGAGCCTGGTGCTGGAGCAGAAACTGGCGATCCACGAACTGCTCGGCCGGGCCGCCTATGCCTATGACGAGCGCGATATGTCCCTGCTTGAGAGCAGCTTTGCGAGCGAGGCCAGCATGAGTATGCGTATTGCCGGTGGCGACCTGATCGGTCCCTTCGAGGGGCGCGATGCCATTATGCAGCTGATGCACAATTCGATGGCCGAACAAACGGATATCCGGCGCCATGTCATCTCCAATATTTTCTTCGAGGAGGAGTCCGGGCAGCCCGTGGTTGTCTCGAACCTCACCCTGGTGGCGACCGAGAACGGCAAGGCAGCACTACTGGCAGCGGGTGTCTACCGCGATACGCTGATCGAGGAGGGCGGCAGCTGGCGTATTCTCAAGCGTCACGTCGAACTCGACTCCTCCTACTAGGGTACCCGCCATGAACATCGGCAAGATACCCGCCAAGTATGCCCGCCTCGACCCATCCAGAGAGGCCCTGATCGATGTGCCCAACGATCGGCGCATGACCTACGGCGAGCTGGATGGACGTGTGCGGCGCCTGGCCAACGCGTTCGTTGAAGGACTGGGCCTGCGCAAGGGCGACCGGGTTGCGGTGATAGCGAAGAACTGCATCGAGTACATGGAGGTCTACTACGCCTGCGCGCGCTGTGGCCTGATCACCCAGCCCATCAACTGGCGCCTGGGTCCCCAGGAGATGATCCGTATCCTGGCTGATGGCGAGCCGGCTGTAGTCATTATCTCGGATGAATACCTGGAGCTGCAGGCGCCACTGCAGGCGGAGCTTGCTGCACAGCACTGGCTGGGCTTTGGCGCCGGCAGCGACGGCAGCTATGAGGCGCTGTTGGCCTCGGGCAGCGACGCCGAACCGGCTGCTTCCGACGAGGTCGGCGATGACGACCCGGTACTGATTCTTTATACCGGCGGCACCACCGGTGAGTCCAAGGGCGCGCTGCACACGCATCGTTCACTCTATATGGGCATGCTCAACCAGACCGTGGCGGAGCGCATCGTGCCGGGCGACGTCTACATGCTCACCGGGCAGATGTTTCATATCCCGGTCGGGCTGGCGATGAATTACCAGGCCCACGGCTGCCCGCTGGTGCTGATCAATTTCGAGGCAAGGCTGGCGCTGGAGGTTATCCAGCGCGAACGCGTCTCCGCTTTCCTGGGTATCACCACCATGCTCAACTGGATGATGGCGGTGGAGGACTTCGACCAGTTCGACCTGAGTAGCCTGCGCAATATCCAGTACGGTGGCGGTCCCATGCCGCACAAGGTGGTAGCCGCGGCCCTCGAGGCGTTTCCCTGCACTATCATCCAGGGTTATGGCCAGACCGAGGGCATGACCATGACATTCCTGTCCCAGGAAGACCACCTGCGGGCGGTGCAGGGGGATCACCCGGAACGGCTGGCTTCCTGCGGGCGCGAGGGTTTTGTGACCGAGGTGAAACTGGTGGATCCCCAGGGTAACACCGTGCCCAGGGACAGCCTGACCCCCGGTGAAATCCTGGTGCGCTCCGAGGCCAACATGGTGGGGTACTGGCGTCGCCCCGACCTGACCGCCCAGACTCTGCGCGAGGGCTGGATGTGGACCGGCGACATCGCCGTATGGGATGAGGACGGTTACATTTTCATCGTCGATCGCGCCAAGGATATGATTATTTCCGGGGGCGAGAATATTTACAGCACCCAGGTGGAGGCGGCGATCCACCAGCACCCGGCGGTGCTGGAGTCCGCGGTGTTTGGCGTGCCCGACGACCAGTGGGGCGAGGCGGTGAAGGCCGTGGTGGTGCTCAAGCCCGGTACGACTGCCACCGAGCAGGAAATCATCGCCACCGCGGCCAAACACCTCGCGTCCTACCAGAAACCGCGCTCGGTGGACTTTGTCGACAGCCTGCCCAAGGCGCCCACGGGCAAGATACTCAAGCGGGCATTGCGTGCGCCCTATTGGGAAAGCACGGAGAACAAGGTATGACCGCATTGTTGAGCGATGAACTGTTGGCGAACATCGGTCGCAGCAACCCTCCCCAGCGGGAGCTGGTGACGCGCCGGGATATCCGCAAGTACGCCGTGGCAACCGGTAACCGCCAGCGTAAATACCTCGACGGTGACCAGGCGCCCCCCATGTTTCATGTGCCCCTGTTCTGGGACGTCGTCGAGCTGGACCAGCTGACGCCGGACGGCGTTTCAATCGATACGCTGCTGCCCAAATTCCCGCTGGAAAAGGCGATGGCCGGTGGACTGAAAATCGAGTACCACCGCGATATCTTCCCCGGTGACTGGCTTACCGCCACGCGTACCCTGACGGCGATCTATGAAAAGCAGGGCCGCTCCGGCCCCCTTATTTTCTACGAGGTGATCATGAATATCGTGGACGACGACGGCCAGCTGGTCATCAGGGAAAAGACCACGAGGATACTGCGGTGACCGCGGCGGGGAAGCCGGCAAGGTTCGATTCCATCCGGCCCGGGGACGAGCTGCCGCAGCGTGCTTTCAAGCCCGATAACGTGCAGTCGATGCTTTACAACGCGGTGCTGTGGAACGGGCACCGCATCCATTTCGACGAACCCTACGCGAGGGACGTCGAGGGCTATCCCGGCCTGGTGATTGCCGGCCCGCTGCTGGGTGACTGGCTCAATCAGTGCGTCGAGGAATGGCTGGGCGACGACGGCCGGCTGGCGGCCATCGAGTACTCGAATCGTATCGCCACCTACATTGGCGAAACCCTCTACTCGGGGGGCGTGGTTACTGCCTGCCGGCCCGACAGCGGGGAGGTGGACATAGAGGTGTTCATCAAAAACGAGGCGGGTGATGTGGTTACACCAGGCAGAGCGCTGGCGCGCTTTTATCGGTTCTGAAGCGGTGCTCCGCACCGGCGAGGGTTACTGAGCGATGGCGATAGCCAATATGAGCGGCAAGGTGGCCATCGTCGGGGCCTTTGATACACCGGTGGGCGCGATCCCCGGTAGTACACCCATGGAACTGTGTGTGCAGGCGGCCCTCGGCGCGCTGGCGGACGCGGGGCTGCGCAGGGAGCAGGTCGACGGGCTGGTGACCTGTAACGCCATGGCGCAGCCGATGCTTTACCACGCGGAAGCCATGGCCGAGTACCTGCAAATATTCCCGCGCTACTGTATGGCGGTGGGTGCGGGCGGCGGTACTACCTTTTCGATAATTCACCACGCGGCTGCGGCCATCGTGACTGGCATGGCCGATATCGTGCTGGTTGCGATGGCCGACAGTCTGCGCAGCGGCCTGTCGCGCGAACAGGCCTTGCTGGTGCAGTCATCCACCGGTCATCCGGAATTCGAGCAACCCTTTGGCCCCACGGTGCCGGCCTACTATGGGCTGATCGCCCGGGCTCATATGGCCCGGTACGGCACCACGGCGGAACAGCTGGCACAGGTGGCCGTGTCCGGCAGGGCGCACGCTGTGTTGAACCCGGCGGCGCAGATGCGCGATCCGATCACGATAGCCGACGTGCTCGACTCGCGCATGATTGCCGACCCCCTGCACCTGCTGGATTGTTCGCTGGTATCCGATGGCGGGTCCGCCATTGTGCTCACCTCGGCGGAACTGGCCAGGGACCTGGCGCAAGCGCCGGTGTATTTACTGGGGGCGGGAGAGGGACATACCCACGAACATATCAGCCAGGCCCACAGCCTCACGACCTCCGCCGCCCGGGAAGCCGGCGAGCGGGCCTACGCGATGGCAGGCCTGGGTCCGCGCGACATGGACTTTGCCCAGCTCTATGACTGTTTTACACCGACCGTGCTGATTGAACTGGAAGACCTGGGCTTCTGTGCCAAGGGCGAGGGTGGTGCATTCCTGGAGTCCGGGGCAACCCTGCCCGGTGGCACACTTCCGGTGAATACCCACGGTGGCCTGCTGTCCCACTGTCACCCGGGTAATCCCGGCTCCATGTTTGCGCTCACCGAGACGGTCTGGCAGCTGCGGCATGCGGCGGGCGCGCGGCAGGTGCGCGATGCCGGTGTGGCGCTGGTGCATGCCCAGGGGGGGATCATGTCCTCGCACACCGCGTTGATCCTCGGTCGGGAGGCAGGCTGAAATGACCCGAATACTGCCGCGACCGACCGCGCTGAGCCAGCCCTACTGGGACGGCTGCCGTGAGGGTGTGCTGCGGCTGCAGCAATGCGCTGACTGCGCTCGCTTCCAGTTTTACCCGCGTTGCATCTGCAGCCATTGCGCCGGCACCCGACTCGAGTGGCAGACTGTCAGCGGGCGCGGCGTGCTGGCCAGCTATACTGTCGTACAGCGCGGAATTTCCGCCGCCTACCCGGCACCGTATGTTGTCGCATTGATCGATCTTGCGGAGGGTCCGCGGATGATGAGCAGTGTGATAGGCGCCGCGCCCGAAGAGCTGCAGGTGGGGGCGGCGGTCGAGGTAAACTTTGCCGAGTGGTCGCCGGACATCGATATGCCGGTATTCCGTTTGATCGAACAAGCAAGAGGAGAGTCGTCATGAACGCAAACACCATTCCTTTGGCCGTGATAAACCCTGACGCGCCTGCGGACTCGCTGGAAGCCAAGCAGCCACACATCGATAACGGCACGGAGTGCTACGCCAAGGAAGGGTATTTCAGCCGCGAGTACATGGCCCGCGAATGGGAGCGCATGTGGACGCGCAGCTGGTTGATTGCCGGTGTTGAATCGGACCTGCCCAAGCTGGGGGATTTCCTGCTGTTCGACATCCGCGATGAATCCATCATCGTTACCCGCACCGAAGAAGGCATAAAGGCGTTTTACAATGTCTGCCCGCACCGCGGCACCAAGCTGGTAGCGGATGAGCGTGGCAGCAAGAAGGTATTCGTCTGCCCGTTCCACAGCTGGAGTTTCACCAACAACGGCGAACTGCGTCGAATCACTGACGAGGAGACTTTCCAGCCGGAAGTGATTTGCCATCGCCCGGGCCTGACGCCTGTGGCCTGCGCTACGCACGCCGGCATCATTTTTATCAATATGGATGATAGTCCGGCCCCGCTCGTGGAGTCGCTTGGCCTGCCGGAAGGCTATCTCGAGGCATACCAGATCGACCGGATGAAGGTGGTGCGCCACGTTCGCAGCGAATGGGGCGCCAACTGGAAAGTCGGTGTGGAGGCTTTTTATGAGAGCTATCACCTGCATGCGGTCCACCCGGAAACCCGCGGGGTGATGGGTGACCTCAATGTGCAGTATGACCTGTACCCCAACGGCGCCAGCAGAATGATTGTCCCCCTTGGTCAGCCCAGTCCCCGCATCCATGACCAGGTCACCGTCAACGAGGGCCTGCAGCTGATGTTGCAGGACGCCGGCGTTGATGCGAGTGGCTTCACGGGCACGGCAGCTGATGTGCGCAGGGCGATTCAGCAGGGCAAGCGCGAACGCGCGGCCAGGCTGGGACTGGACTACTCCCGTTTCAAGGATGGCCAGCTGTCTGACAGCTGGGCCACGGGCGTATTTCCCAACGTGCAAATCGGTTGTCACCCCGAGGCGGTATTTATCATGCGCTTCCTGCCGCACGAATCAGACCCGGAACGGTTTTACTACGACACCATGACATTGATATTTCCCGCCGATGATCCCAACTACCGACCACCGCTCTGGATGGGCCTGCCCGAGGGCATCGATGTCAGCGGCAGGCAGCGGCCGGCCACCGAGCACTACGGTATCGAGGAGGATGCCAGGCTCGGCCAGGTCCTGAGCCAGGATTCCGCGCTGCTGCCGGTAGTGCAGAAGGGCATGCGCTCCCGCGGCTTCAAGGGGCAGTTGTGGGGTGAGCAGGAGCAGCGCCTCAGGCACTTCCACGTGGAACTGGAGCGGCGTCTGGCGCAGGAATAGGCGGGGCAGCGGGAGGAAAAGCTGCCCGGAAACAGGTGAACAGCGGGCCTCTTTGGCGCGCTCGTCCCCGCGCCTGCTTGAGTGCCTTTTTGTGGTAATTATTTACTTGACAAAGACAAGTAACGAGAACAATCTTGAATTGTATTCAAAATGAGTTGGCCGCCGGGGGACTGCCCATAAATGTACTCGAATCGGCGCCGGCTTTAGCGAATTGAGAGAGGATCGGGTTAGGCTTGGCGATGTGTGGCGCGCCACAAGTTACACATCAAAATTATAAAAAGGTGACAGGAGCTAGACAGATGAAAAACAACACTGTGTCAGGTGAGCAGTCTCAATCCCCCCTGCAGGTAAAAAAGCTGGTCACGGCCGTCGGGCTGGTCAGCGCGACTGTGACAGGGATGCAGGCATTGCCCGCATTTTCTGCGCAGTTGGAAGAGGTGATGGTGACGGCCACCAGACGGACCGAGACCAATATCCAGACGACACCCATCGCGATCACCGCCCTGACCAGTAACGATATCAACGAACTGGTACCCCAGGACCTCGGTGACATCTCCGCCCAGGTCCCCAACTTCATAGCCGGCAAGCAGCCCGGTTTCAAGGCCGCCGCCTTCGCGATACGCGGTGTCGGTACGACCTCGATCATCGTCTATCAGGACGCCCAGGTAGGTGTCACGGTGGATGACTTCGTGCTGCCGTCCGTGCAAACACAGAACATGGAAATATTCGATATCGAGCAGATCGAAGTGCTGCGCGGCCCGCAGGGTACCCTGTTCGGCAAGAACACCACCGGCGGTGTGATCAACGTCAAGACCAAGCGTCCCCGGCTGGGTGAAAACACCCTCGAGCTGCAGGGCAAGGTGGCGGAGTATGGCCGCTACGAGGGTCGGTTTGCCGCTAACTACGGCGCCACGGATACCTTGGCGTTTCGCGCCGCGGGCGCCTACATCAAAGTCAGACGGCTACTACGAGAACGGCGCCAGCTACGGTCCGGTAACGCCCTTTGATCCCGCCAGTCCCTATATCGGTGCTACCGGCAAGGGCAACGGCGATGATGTCGGCGGGGACGATTCCTTCTCCGGCCGGCTCAAGGCACTGTGGCAGCCCAACGATGACTTCACCGCCCTGGCGCAGTACGAAATTATCCGCGATAACGGCGACTCGCCCCCGAGTGTCAACACCACGCCGCGCGATGCTCCCATGCTATTCAACATTCTGGGCCTGACCCAGGACAGGGGTGATCGCGATCAAGAATCGGCGCGGTGACCAACCGGGACGATCTGCTGCTGCATATGTCCGACGGTCACCAGATCGACATCGATGGCTATTACCTCAACCTGGACTACAGCATCGGTGAGTACACCCTCAGCTCGGTGACAGGCTACCGCGAGCAGGACAGCGAACTGCCCAACACCTACACCGGTGAAGTGGGCCCGAACTCACTGTTCGATGCCAACCGGCAGGACCATCGTGAAACATTCCAGCAGGAACTGCGGGTCGCATCGGATTTCAGCGGCCCCATCAACTTTGTCGCTGGCGGTTTCTACCAGACCGACGACACCACCTTCTGTGTCAACCAGGTGCTGGGTTTCGTCGACCTTACGGGAGCCAGCTCCGCCAATTTCGGTGTTCCCGATTTCTTTGACAACAACCCACAGGTGCTGTGTAACGAGCAGGAGGCGGAAAACTGGGCCGTATTCGGCGACTTCACCTACGACTTCGCCGACCGCTGGTCCTTTGGTGGTGGCGCTCGCTGGACCGATGAAAAGAAAGACTGGACCGGGCGCAACCAGGTGTTTTACCAGGCCCTGGAGGGCGGCTTCGACCCGAACCTGACCTGGCAGGATTTCAGCGAGCCGCTGGGCGCAGCCAAGTTCAACAAGTACCCCACCGGGGTGGTCAAGGACAGCGAGAGCTGGGATGAGCCCACCTATCGCGCCACCATCAGCTACGAGATGACTGAGGATCTGTTCACCTACTTCAATTACTCTCACGGCTTCAAGAGCGGTGGTTACAACGACCAGACCGGCACCATCCGGTGCGCCCATTACCCCTGCCTCTGCAGCGCCCACTGACCCGGAGAAAGCCGACTCCTACGAGCTGGGCTTCAAGAGCGATATGCTGGACAACAGCCTGCGCCTCGATGTCGCCGCCTTCTACGTTGAGTACTCGGATGCGCAACGCGACCTGGTGGCATCATTTGAGAACGAGTTTGGCGCCGAGTTCCAGGAAACGCGCTTTTTCAACGCGGCGGACATGGAAGTGTACGGCCTGGAAGTACAGTTCACCGCCGCGATAACGGATAACTTCAGCCTGCGCGGCAACGCCAGTTACCTCCACAGTGAGTACAGCGAATTTACCGCTGATACCGACTATGACGGTGTGGACGATGTGGACCTGAGCGATGCGGACGTCAACCGTGCGCCGGAGTACCAGTGGAACATCGATGCCATCTACGACCACGAGCTGTTCGGTGGGGATGTTCGCTGGCTGGTTAACGCCAACTACGTGGACGAGGCTATTTTCGTTTACTCGGTACTGGGCCCGCAGTACGACGGCATCACGGATGAGCGCACCTTGTTCAATGCCAGCGTGACCTACACCGAGAGTGACGGGAAAGTACTTCGTGCGACTGTACGGCAAGAACCTGACCGACGAGGAGTACAAGGTCGGTGAGCTGCCCGTGGCAGACCTGTGGACCTTCGCCTACTATGGCGAGCCGCAGACATTCGGGGTTGAGTTCGGTATGAACTTCGGTCAGTAGAAACAAATCCGAGGTCCCTGAGGGTCAGCTTAGCTGGCCCTTTTTTTACGCAGTATTATGGGTAGCCAGCATCATGGAAATTATCCTGCATCACTTCGACAGCTCGCCCTTTGCCGAAAAGGTGCGACTGGCCCTCGGTCTGAAAAATCTCGAATGGCGCTCGGTGGAGATCCCCATGGTGATGCCCAAACCCGCGTTGACGGCACTCACCGGCGGTTATCGCAAGACGCCGGTAATGCAGATCGGGGCCGATATTTTCTGTGATACACAACGAATCGCCGTTGAACTCGAACGGCGTTTTCCACTTCCTACACTGTTCCCCGCGCACAGCCAGGCCCTGTCGATGGCGCTGAGTCAGTGGAGTGATGCCGCTTTCTTCCAGCCCGGAGCGGGACTCTCCATGGGGACCAATACCGCACTGCCCGAAGATATCCTGCGGGATCGACGCGAGTTTTTTAACTTCCTGGATTTTGCAACGCTCGAGCAACAGCTGCCGCATCTGTATTCGCAGTTTTGCGCTCACCTGCAACTGGTGGAAGGGATGCTGGATGACGGGCGTGCCTATGTGACGGGGGATGAGGCCGGCTGGGCCGATATTCTTGCCTATTTTCCGATCTGGATGTGTCGCGGCAACATAGCGAATGCCGACGAATTACTCGCGGGCCTGACTGCCCTGGCATCCTGGGAACAGCGGGTGAAGAATATCGGCCACGGTCGCAGCAGTGGGCTGGCGGCCGAGGAGGCGCTGGCTATTGCGCGCAGTAGCACCACCAGTGCTGTGCCTGAAGTGGATGCCACCGCCTGGCCCCGGCTGGCGGAAAACGCCAGCGTCATTGTAAGGCCCCAGGACTATGGGGCGGTGCCCGTCCACGGTAGCCTGTTGCGACTGACGCATTCAGAAATTGCCATTCGCCGGGACGACCCCCTTACCAGCGAGGTTGTGGTTCATTTTCCCAGGCGGGGCTACCAGGTGGAGGCGGCGTGATGGCCAAACAACTTACGGTAAGTGTACTCCTGTCCATAGTTGCTGCATTTGCAGGGTTTGCCGCCAGTGCGCAAGCCAGCGATGCTGCCGATGGCGCCAGCCTGTTCAAGCAGCATTGCGAAACCTGTCACGGCGGCAAGGTGGCCAAGGCGCCGCCGGTCAGCCTGCTCCAGATCATGTCCGCCAGTTCCGTGTTGCGCGCGATGGAACACGGGGTAATGCAGGAGCAGGCTGCCAGCCTGACAACCCCGCAACGCAGATTGGTGGCTGAGTACCTTACCGGCCAGAAGCTTTCTGACGCGGTTGCTGTGCAGCCGGCGCCACAATGTGACAAGGCACTGGCGGCGTTCGATTTCGATGCTCCGCCCGACGCCCTGGGGTGGGGCGTCAGCCACGACAACCAGCGCTATTTTTCCCCGGAGGTGGCTGGCCTCGAAGCCGCTGACCTGCCGCGGCTGGAGCTGAAATGGGCGTTTGCCTTTCCGGACGCTATCCGGGCCCGATCGCAGCCGGTCACCGGCGGCGGCGCACTCTATATTGGCAGCCAGAACGGCACCGTCTACGCACTGGAGCAGACCACCGGCTGTATTCGCTGGTCGTTTTCCACCGTCGCGGAGGTGCGCACCGGCATTGTGCTGACACCCTGGCAAGCGGGCCAAAAAGCCAACCCCTTGCTCTACTTCGGTGACCTTGTCGGCAACGTTTACGCGGTGGAGGCCCTCACCGGCAAGCTGGTCTGGCGCGATCGCCCCGATGATCACCCGAGCCTCACCCTGACGGCTGCTCCCGTGTTGCACGAAGGGCGGCTGTACGTGCCGATGTCCGCCCTGGAAGTCACCGCTGCCGCCGATCCCACCTATGCTTGTTGCACCTTTCGCGGCGGCGTGGCGGTATATGACGCGCTCAGCGGCGAGAAGCTCTGGGTCGGCTATACCATCGACGAGGCACCGAAGGTGGTGGGCAAGAACGCGATTGGGACCGAGCGCATTGCGCCCTCGGGCTCGCCGGTCTGGGGTACCCCCTCCATCGATGCCAAACGCGGGCTGATGTATGTCGGCACCGGAGAGAACTACTCCTCCCCGGCCAACGACACCAGCGACGCGATTCTCGCTCTCAGCCTCAAGGACGGTAGCATCATCTGGCGTCAGCAGATGACCGTCGGCGATGCCTGGAATATGGGTTGCGAAACCCAGGAGAAGATCAATTGCCCGCCGGAAAACGGCCCGGACTATGATTTTGGCGCGGCAACGATACTGGCCACCACTTCTGACGGCAGGGACATCGTTCTGGCCGGACAGAAATCCGGGGAGGTTTTCGGCCTGGATCCCGATCAGGGCGGCAAGATACTCTGGCGGAGCAAACTCGGTCGTGGTGGTATCCAGGGTGGGGTTCACTTCGGTATGGCGGTTGACGGCGACACCCTGTATGTACCGATGTCCGACTTTGATGGCGGCCCGCGCTGGCCGGGAGTAGCGAAACCGGGAATGTACGCGGTGGATATCAGGACCGGGAAAACGCTGTGGTATACGCCGGGTGCGACCGACGTCTGTGGCCAGCGCGAATTCTGCCAGCCGGGAATATCCGCGCCTGCCTCGGCGATCAAAGGCGCCGTCATAGCCGGGGCAATGGATGGCCACCTGCGGGCTTACAGTAGCAAGGACGGCAGCATCCTGTGGGATGTTGATACCGCGGTGACATTCCCTACTCTGGACGGTGGTAACGCCCACGGCGGCAGTGTCGGCGGGGCCGCTGGCCCTGTGTTCAGCAGGGGCATGCTTTACGTCAATTCCGGTTACGGCATCTACTTCCACATGCCGGGCAATGTGCTCCTCGCCTACGGGCTACCCGAGCCGGAGTGAGGGTTCTGTCGGGGTGTCGCTATATCCCAGTGATTTTATAACGAGCTCTCCTTATCAGCTCCCGGCCGGGGGCATATCGGAGAGCCCGGCCCGGAGATGCCCGGGCCTTCAGCTGGTGCTGAGGTTACACGTGTTTTTGATCATATCTTTCAGTGCATCCGCGTCATTCGCGCTCAGCAGCTCGCTGAAGCGTGCTTTACCGGCTTCGTACTGGGCCTGGTCGAGTTCACCCCCGCTGAACTGGGTACGGGTCGCGCCGTTCCAGTCCAGCCACAGCTGAATTCTCGCTGCACCCTTATCCGAAACCTGGGCCAGTCCTGAATGCGTGAAACCCCTGCAGTAACTGTAGCTTTCGCGGGGGGTATCCTGCCAGGGCCAATCGAAAGCGTGAACCGGGGCGGCGACGACCACCAGGCTAAGAATCAGGCGCTTCATGTGATTTCTCCTTGTCTATTGGCTTGCCGGCCTACAGTAGAACGAGTCGGACGATTTGCCAAGCCCTGTGTCGGCCTGTCCCCCAAATCACTCGGACGCGGAAGCCGGTATCCGGTTCGGCGCGAGCTCATTGGGCGGGTTTCGGATGCAGCGCGTGCCGGCCGGATGGTAGATATACGCCACGCAGCCGTTGCAGTTGTCACAGCCGGATTCGGCCAGTTCACCGCTGCGGAACTTGTTGACGAGGGCGGGATCGTGCAGCAGGGCGCGGGCCAGGACCACACAGTCAAATCCCTCGACCATGGCCTGCTCTGCGTTGGCCAGTGACTTGATGCCTCCCAGGTAGGCCAGGGGCAGCTCGACGGCCTCGCGTATTTTGCGGGAGTAGTCGAGAAAATACATTTCCCGGAACCGGATATCGGGTTCGCTGGACGCGGCGGCCTTCATCATCAGTGCCGTGAGCCATTCGCCCTGTTGCTTCAGTACCTTGCCCATTTCCCCCCGGTTCATCCTGCTACCGAACATGAACCAGGTTGACTCGACATTGCGGCCGCCGCTGAGCACCAGCATATCGGCGCCGCACTCCTGCAGGGCTTTTGCCGTGACCACGCCGTCCTCGACACTGGCCCCGCGACGAGTGCCGTCAGCCACATTGATCTTGGCGAGCACCGCCGTGGTGTCGCCGACGGCCTGCTTGACGGCCGCCAGGACCCGGGCCGGGAAGCGCACCCGGTTCAGGGCGCTGCCACCGTACTCGTCCCGCCGTCGGTTGCTCAGCGGAGAGATGAACTGGTTCAACAGATAGCCGTGGCCCATGTGCAGTTCCACCGCATCGAAGCCCGCGTCACGGGCCAGCCGGGCCGCGGTAACGAACTCGGCGGTAACCCGCTCCATATCGGCCTCGGTCATGGCCCGCTGCAGGAAGTTGCCCTTGAGCATCCCCGCAGGATTGAGCCCCCCTGAGGAGCTGATCGTGCGCCCTTTGACTTTCATGCCGGTGACAAAGGAGCCGCCATGGGTGATCTGTGCGGATATTGCCGCGCCTTCCCCATGTACGGCGTCCGTGAGCGCCCTGAGGTCCGGAAGAATATCGGGGTGCATCCAGATCTGGTTGGGCAGGGTGCGGGCTTCGGGTGCCACCGCCATGTAGGCAACGGTGGTCATGCCAATGCCGCCCTGGGCGAGTTCCCTGTGATGGCGGACCAGCGCTTTGGTCGGCCTGCCGTCCATGCACATGGCCTCGTTGGCGCCGGATTTGATGAACCGGTTGCGCAGTGTCAGTGGCCCGATAGTGACCGGATCAAAGGGTGAGGTCGCTGCATTCATGCCGGCATTGCCCGATCGCTTGCTGGAAACAGGTCTCATGCTAACAAGGCTCCCGGTCGTATCGCGAGCGAATTCGGGACGGGAGAGGGGCGCAGTTCAAAATGGCAGGCGGGCCTGCGGGGTTTGACGCGACGGTGCTAGCAGGCAGCCTTCAATAATGCAGCCCTCTCACCTTGCGCCAGGTATTCCCGCGCGAGTTCCTCGGCAATGAGCCGGGGTTGTCGCCGTTGCTCGTCGGCGCGCTGCAGGACACTCGACAGGGTGGTCTCGATCCTGCCGATATGGGCTCGCTTGACCCTCGCGGGCGAAGCGATCCGCTGATGGTGTACGTCGATGATGCCGCCGGCATTGACCAGGAAGTCAGGGCAGTACAGCACGCCGCGGTCCTGCAGCAGGGCGCCGTCGCCTTCGCTGGCGAGCTGGTTATTGGCCGCCCCGCACACGATACCCGCGCGCAGTTCCTCGATACTGCCGCTGTGCAATACCGCCCCCATGGCGCAGGGTGCGACGACATCGACCGGCAGGCGCAGTATTTCCCCGGGTTCTGTGGTAATCACCCCCAGCTCCGCAACGGCCCGCTCGAGATTGGCGCTGTTCACGTCAGCGCCATACACTGTCGCGCCCTCCGTCGTGAGATGGCGGGCGAGATAGTAACCGACGTGCCCCAGCCCCTGTATCGCCACAGTCAGCCCACGCAGGTCGACACTCCCGAGTCGGTGGCTGACGGCGGTGCGGATGGCCAGATAGACGCCGAGGGCCGTGCTGGGGGAAGGGTCTCCGCCGTACTCGTTGTCGTCCATGCCGCTTACCCAGGCGGTGCGTTCACTCATTACCCGGATATCATCAACGCCGGTGCCGGAATCCTCTGCGGCCACGTAGCGTCCGTTCTGGGAATTGATGAAATCGCCCATTGCCAGCAGCAGTGCGCGGCTCTTCTGGCTTTTGGGATCGCCGATAATAACCGACTTCCCGCCGCCCATAGGCAGGCCCGCCAGGGCCGATTTATAGGTCATGCCCCGGGACAGTCGCAGCACATCGTGCAGGGCTTCAGTATCGCTGGCGTAGGGAAACATGCGGCAACCACCTACCGCGGGGCCAAGGGTACTGTTATGCACTGCGATAATCGCGCGCAGGCCGCTGTCCCTGTCACTGCAAAATGTCACCAACTCGTGTTCGTCAAAGGCCGGAGCCGAAAAAACAGTCATATTATTATCCTTGAAAACGTACCTATGCCACTTCGACGGCGTTGATGAACTGTGGCTCGGCGGACGACGCCTCACCGCGGAACTGTCTGAGCAGTTCCGCCTTGCGCACCGCGAGCTGCTCCCGGTTGCGTTCCTTGACGTGACCAAAGCCGCGCAGTTTTCCCGGCAGCTGAACGAGCTCGAGTGCGGCTGCGTAGTTCTGCTGCGTCAAACCGGCCAACAGCTCGTCCAGTAACTGCCGGTAATCGTCGATATCGGCGCGCTCCTGCCTGCGCTCCTGGCTGTAGCCGAAAATATCGAACCTGCCACCGCGCAGGAAACGCAGTTTCGCCAGCCAGGAAAAGGCAGTCATCATCCACGGTCCGAATTCCTGCTTGATCAGGTGACCGGTATTGGGGTCGCGCTTGCTGAACAGTGGCGGCGCGAGGTTGAAGCGCAGTTCGTAGTCTCCCTCGAACTGGCTTTGCAGCTTGCGCTGGAAGTCACCGTTGCTGTACAGCCTGGCAACCTCGTACTCGTCCTTGTAGGCCATCAGCTTGTACAGCTGGCGCGCTGCGGCCATCGCAATGGATTGTGGCGACCCGGCCTGGGGGTCAGCCTGCCGGACCCGGTCGATGATCTCCCTGTAGCCCTGGGCATAGGCCGCATTGTGGTAGCTCGCAAGACGCGACGCGCGATCGGCAACCACCTCATCCAGGTTCATGGGCTTTGGCTCTTCGCGATCCAGCGCGACGAGTTCCAGCACTTTTTGCGGCTGGTGCGCGCAGCGGCGTCCCCACAGGAACGCCTGCTTGTTGAAGTCGACAGCCACGGCGTTCAATTCGATCGCTTCTTCCAGTGAGGCGGCCCCTACCGGTACCAGTCCGCGTTGCCAGGCAAAGCCGAGCAGGAACAGGTTGCTGGCAATGGAGTCCCCGAGCAGGGCAGTGGCAATGTGGGTCGCATCGATAAAATGGCAATCTTCGGCCCCGACTTCCTCGGCGATCTTGCCCTTCATCGCGGCAGTGGGAAAACGTGCGTCCGGGTCGAGAATAAACGCCGAGGTAGGCACCTCGGCCTCATTGACCACCGCGTGGGTGCGACCCTGGGCGACCTTGCCCATTGCCTCGTAGGTGGTGGTTACCACCAGGTCGGCGCCCAGCAGCAGGTCCGCTTCACCGGCGGGGATACGCACGGCCTTGATATCCTCCTGGTCCTGGCTCACCCTGACATGGCTGACCACGGCGCCAAATTTCTGCGCCAGTCCGGTCTGGTTCATCGTGGCGCAGCCCTTGCCTTCGATATGCGCCGCCATGGCGACCAGCGCGGTGATGGTGAGCACGCCGGTACCGCCAACCCCGGTTACCACCGTATTCCAGGGGCGTTCCAGGGAGGGCAGGGTGGGTTCCGGCAGGGGCTCGAAGAGCGTATCGATCCTGTCGTCGCCAGTGTCGGCGGCTGCGGAAGGTTTTTTCAGCTGGCCGCCAATCACGGTGACGAAGCTGGGGCAGAAACCGTTGGCACAGCTGTAGTCCTTGTTGCAGGCGCTCTGGTCAATCTGGCGCTTGCGCCCCAGGGCCGTTTCTTTGGGCAGGACCGACAGGCAGTTGGATTTGATACTGCAGTCGCCGCAACCCTCGCAGACCTCGTCGTTGATAAACAGCCGCTTGGCCGGGTCTTCCAGTATTCCCTTCTTGCGGCGTCGACGTTTTTCCGCGGCGCAGGTCTGCTGGTAGACGATGACCGACGTGCCCTGGTACTCGCGGAGCTCCTTTTGCAGTGCGTCCATCTCGTCGCGGTGATGCAGGCTGTAGCCGGGCACAGTGCCGAAACGACCGCGCCAGCGACCGGGGTCATCACTGACCAGGGCAATACGCCGCACGCCTTCGCCCCGCAGCTGGTAAATCAGGTCCTCTACTTTCAGAGTGCCATCGATCGGCTGGCCACCGGTCATGGCCACTGCGTCGTTGTAGAGAATCTTGTAGGTGATATTCACCCCGGAGGAGACCGCCGCGCGGATCGCCAGTATTCCCGAGTGAAAATAGGTGCCGTCACCCAGGTTCTGGAAGATGTGGGGCGTGGTGGTGAACGGCGCCTGGCCGATCCAGGTCGCCCCTTCTCCGCCCATCTGGGTAAAGGTGTGGGTCTCCCGGTCGGGCATCCAGGTGGCCATGTAGTGGCAACCGATACCGCCCAGCGCGCGGCTTCCCTCGGGCACCTTGGTAGACCTGTTGTGGGGGCAGCCGGAGCAGAAGTGCGGTACCCGCTCGATGGTGTCGTGGGGCCTGGCCAGGGATAGCTCTTTCTGTTCGATCCAGCGCAGGCGCCGATCCATGGTTTCGGACTGGTAAAATCGCTTTATGCGGCTGCCGATGGCCAGGGCAATCATGGCGGGGGTCAGTTCCGCCAGGTTGGGCAGCAGGTCGCGTCCCTGCTCATCGAACTCGCCGAACACTCTGGGTCGCGCGGCGACCGGGTAGTTGTAAAGCTGGCCGGTGAGCTGGTCCTCGATGATGGAGCGCTTTTCCTCGACCACCAGGATCTCTTCCAGCCCCTCGGCGAAATCGTGGGTGGTGCGCGGCTCCAGTGGCCAGGGCATCCCCACCTTGTAGACCCGCAGGCCGATCTCGGCGGCGACGGCGGCGGTGATCCCCATGTCGTCCAGCGCCTGCATCACGTCCAGGTAGGCCTTGCCGCTGGTGATGATGCCGAAGCGCGGATTCGGGCTGTCCAGGACGATCCGGTTGAGACCGTTCACCCGCGCGAACTCCCTGGCGGCGTAAATCTTGTACTTGTTGAGTCGCAGTTCCTGCTCCAGCGGTTTATCCGGCCAGCGGGCGTGCACGCCATCGGCGGGCAGCTGGAACTCCTCGGGGGTGATGATTTCGATCCGGTTGGGGTCGATATCCGCCGAGATGGCGGAATCCATATTTTCGGTTATGGCCTTGAGCGCCACCCAGCAGCCACTGTAGCGGGACAGTTCCCAGCCGTAGACGCCCAGGTCCAGTACTTCCTGCACGTTGGAGGGGCTCAGTACCGGCACTGACGCGCCGATGAACATGTGCTCGGACTGGTGGGGCAGGGTGGATGACTTGCAGGCGTGGTCGTCACCTGCCACCGCCAGCACACCGCCATACTTCGAGGTGCCAAAGGCGTTGGCATGCTTGATCACATCCATGCTGCGATCCACACCCGGTCCCTTGCCATACCACATGCCGAACACGCCGTCGTATTTGGCGCCGGCGAAAAGATTGGTCTGCTGGCTGCCCCATACCGCGGTGGCGGCCAGATCCTCGTTTACCCCCGGCTGGAAGTGCACATTGTGTTTTTTCAGCCAGGGTTTGGCCTTCCACAGTGCCTGGTCCACGCCGCCAAGGGGAGAGCCGCGATAACCGGAAATGAATGCGGCGGTGTTGAGTCCGCGCTTCCTGTCCCGCTGGTGTTGCAGCATCGGCAGGCGGACCAGCGCCTCGATGCCGGTCATGTACGCCCGGGTGGCATCCAGGGCGTACTTGTCGTCCAGCGATACCATCTTCTTATCGTTCGAATGATCCCTGCTCATAAGCACCACCGAGAAGTTGAACGCGTAGTTTGCTGCAAAACGCGGGGTATGTTTATTTGTTTTTAGCCCGATAATCCGACTAAACTGCATAAAATATGCAATATAAAGAATATAAAGGGAATAAATAGCCGTGAAACTCGAAAAGCAGGATGTCCAGATACTCAAAATGCTGCAGCGGGACGCCACCGTCAGCACCGCAGCCATTGCCGAGCAGATCAACGTGTCCCAGTCCCCCTGCTGGCGCAGGATCAACCGCCTCGAGCAGGAGGGGCTGATCAAGGGGCGGGTGGCCCTGCTCAATCGCGAGGCGCTGGGAATGGAGGTGGTGGTCTTTGCCACCGTGAACCTGACCTCGACCGGTCGCCAGAACCTGATCGAATTCGAGGGGGATATCGTGCGCCACCCGGAAGTGATGGAGTGTTACACCATGACCGGGATCTGGGACTACATGTTGAAAATAGTCACCCGCAGCATTCGCCACTACGAGGAGTTCGTCCGCAACACCCTGACCGCGAGCCCCTCCATCAGGGAGTTGCACTCCCACATGGCGGTCACCGAGATCAAGAATATCTCACAACTGCCGCTGGAGACGCAGTTGTAACTCTGGCGCAGAGAGGGAGGCTATGCCCACAGTCCATTTTCCCCGTAATCTTCAGCGGCATTACGCCGAACTCTATGACAGTTGCGAACTTGCCGAGAGACGCTTCGACCAGGTGGATACCCTTTGCCAGTGAACCGGCTGGCGGGGACTGCCCCATCGCAGGCATGGTAGGCTAGGCGCCTGGGACCTGCGGGTTGATTTCTGCTGGGGAGTAGCTTGTTATGATCGGCAATGGCCTGGCCTGGTTTTTCGCGTGGTTGTTCGCGCGGGCCGCCTGCCATAAAGTTCTCGCACCGGAGTATTACCGTACCGTCATGAGCCGGTATGCCGGCGCCGCCGGCTCGGCGCTGGTGTGGCCGCTCGCCCTGGCGGAAGCGGTTCTCGGCCTGGCCCTGCTGCTGCCCCGGTGGCGCCTGCCCGCACTGGCATTCGCCGCCGCCCTGTTGCTGCTCTACGCGGCACTCATGGCGCTGCAGATACTGCGGGGGCAGGCGGGTATGCAATGCGGTTGCTCGGGTCCCGGTTCGCCCTTGCAGGTCAGCTGGGCCCTGGTGTTGCGCAACGTGGTCTGCGCCGGGGTGGCCCTGCTGGCCATGAGTGCGGTCGGGACCGCCGCGAGCAGTTGGTGGGCAGGCCTGGCCTCCGCTGCGATTGCGGCGGGCGCCGTGCTGGCATACCTGGCCGGCGAAGCGATCATCGGCAATGCACAGTGGATGGAGGGCGAAGACTAGCCTTAGGGTTCAGTCGTCACTCATAGTTTTCGGGCAGGGGAGCTGCGCAAGTGAGTCCAGGACAAAACCACAATCTCTATCATTTGTTCGAGCGCGCATGTCCGCCGGATGGGGCGAGCCTTTTATTGCAAACGCCCTCGGGCGACAGCTATTCCTATGCCGACGTGGAGCGGGAGTCGGCGCGCCTGGCGAATTACCTCACCGCGCTGGGCGCCCGCCCCGGTGATCGCGTGACCGTGCAGGTGGAAAAGTCCCCCCAGGTCCTTTGCCTCTACCTGGCCTGCCTGCGCGCCGGTCTTGTCTACCACCCGCTCAATACCGCCTACCAGGCATCTGAGCTGGATTACTTCCTGGGGGATGCGCGGCCCAGGATCGTGGTTTGCGCCGGGCGTTCCGCGGCTTTATTTGAATCCCTGGCGGCCGGGGCCGGGGTGGAGACAGTGTGTACGCTCGAGGCCGACGGGAGCGGCAGCCTGAGCGCGGGGGCCGCGGAACTTCCCAGCGTATTCGAGACTGTCGTTTGCGGGCCCGGGGACCTGGCCGCGCTGCTGTATTCATCGGGAACCACGGGCCGCCCCAAGGGCATAATGCTGACTCATGCCAACCTGGCCAGCAATGGCCTTTCGCTGGTGAAGATCTGGGGTTTTACCCCTGTGGACGTGTTGCTGCATGCGCTGCCGGTATTTCACGTCCACGGTCTGTTCGTGGCGATCAATTGCGTGTTACTCAGCGGTGCCCGGATGCTATGGCTGGACAGATTCGACGCCGCCGAAGTGACCGCGGTGCTGCCGCGCTGCAGCGTCATGATGGGTGTTCCCACCTATTACACCCGCCTGTTGGCGGAGCCGGCTTTCGGGCGCGAAAGCTGTGAGCACATGCGCCTGTTCATCTCCGGTTCCGCGCCGCTGCTGGCGGAGACTTTCAGGGAATTCCAGCAGCGGACCGGTCACACCATCCTGGAGCGCTACGGTATGTCCGAAACCGGGATGAATACCTCCAACCCCCTGCACGGGGAACGCCGCGCGGGAACCGTGGGCCTGCCCCTGCCCGATGTGGAGCTGCGGGTGGTCGACGCCAGCGGGCAACAGCTGCCACCCGGGGAGGCGGGGGACCTGCAGGTGCGCGGGCCGAATGTGTTTCCGGGCTACTGGCAAATGCCGGAAAAAACCCGTGAGGATTTTACCGACGACGGTTTTTTCAATACGGGTGACAAGGCCTGCCAGGCGCCGGACGGGTATGTGTCCATAGTGGGGCGGGCCAAGGACATGATCATCTGTGGCGGTCTGAACGTCTATCCGAAAGAGATCGAGCAGGCCCTGGACGGCATCGAGGGCGTTAGGGAGTCGGCTGTTATCGGTGTCCCCCACGCGGACTTCGGGGAGGCGGTGGTGGCGGTGATAGTGCCGGAGGACGGGGCGACGCTCGATGAAGCGGCCATCATCGAGTTCAGCCGGGAGCAGATGGCCAATTTCAAGGTGCCCAAGCGGGTTTATTTCCAGACGGAGCTGCCGCGCAATGCCATGGGCAAGGTGCAGAAAAACCTGCTGCGCGAGCGCTATCGGGACAGCTTTGCCTGAACCGGGCTGTTGCTCCCCGCAAACAGCACCCTGGCCACGTGTTCGGACAGGTCGCAGCGGTAGGTGGAATTCACCTTGCATACCGTGGCGCAGATCAACCAGTTCCCATCTACCTTGCGGTACTCGTCCTCGTAATAAGCACCGAGTTGGGTGACGCTGTTCTCGCGGGTATCGATCAGGTAATAGTAGAGGCCCCAGCTACCCATCGCCCTGGATCTATCGACCAGGTCTATCCGGGGATTCTGCGCGTGGTGCATCTCGACCATATGATCGTGGCAGGCCAGCTCGGTAAACACCGCTACAAGGGCGTCCCTGTGATCAAATACACCGATCTGCCCGTAATCGATGTGAACAGGACCGTCGACGAAACAACCCCGCACATTTTCCGGTTGCTTGGTATCGCAGAAGAAAAAATAATCGTATTTGAGCCGCTTGATGGCCTCGATGTCTTCCAGTGCCTGGATGCGATTTGCCAGTGTCATGGTTTGCCCCGTCACTTTACCCTGCTTGTCATGACCGGATAGATCCGGCCGGTCGATGGCCGGTGCGACCGCACCAGCCCGCCGACACAATTTTTTTTGTCACAGCTGCCCGGACGACTGCGGCCCTATAGCAGCACCTCCGGTGCCAGCGCCCGAAGTTGGCTGCGGATCCCCTCGCGCCAGTCTACCCGGGTAGGACCGATCAGTTCATGCATGCGAGTGGTATCGATAGCCAGGCTGCCGAAGGCGGTACTGGTCTCGTTGTATACAGGTTCAAAACCGGTCAGCTCGCTGATCAGGGCGCACCATTGCTCGATGCTCACCTGCTCGGAGCCGCCGAAATTGGTGGTGGTGACCTCCGTCGAGGCAGCGCCCAGCAGGTAGGGGATTTTCTCGATATAGTCATCGACATGAATCGGGTTGTAGTTATTCGGCCGCTCCGGGTGAATATCGATCGGGATTCCCTGCTGCATCATCAGCATATGAAAATACATCCAGCCCCCGTTGTCTCCATAAGGTACGTTCAGGCGGGCGATGGTGGTGGGAATACCGTGCTGCTTGGCTACGAAGCGACACACGGTTTCGGCGGCTATCTTGGAGATGCTGTAGGTGGGGAACATCGCCCGGTGATTGTCACCCAGCGGATCGCTTTCCTTGCGCGGCTCGTGGCCGTTGTACTCGTACACCGCCGTCGAGGAGATATGCAGGAAGCCGCGTGCGTCTCTGCAGCGCGTCATCAGGTTGCCGACTCCCTCGCCGTTGGCGGCCAGGTCATAGTCAAAGTTGCCGCTCTTGACCACCGCAAAATTGAGGACGTAGTCGAAGTCATCGGGGATGCTGGCAATGGCCCTGGCATCCGACAGGTCAGCTGCAATCACGCTGGCGCCAAGCGATTCGATCCTGGCCACGTCCGCCGGTTTGCTGAAACGGGCGAGGGCGTGTACATCGGCTATACCGGCGTAGGCCTCCACAACCGGCAGGGCGACCTGCCCGGTGGGGCCTGTAATCAGGATTTTCGTCCCGGCCAGGTCAACGGGTGTAACTGGCATGGTAACTCCTTGGGTTCGGATGGGGTGTGTATGCAGTGTAACCTGCGGTAATCCTGGTGGACTCACTCATATGGGGGACGGGCCTTCAGTGGATGTCGGTATGGTAGATTTCCCGCTCGTAGCGGTCGGCGGTTTCCGCGATAAATGCCATGGCGCTGGCAAGCAGGTCGTGGCAGTCGCCCTGCAGCAGGAAGGTATCCACCATAACCAGTTCATCGCCGGCTATGGCAAGCGCACCGTAGGCGAGGCTGCGATTGAGCCCCAGGACCGCATTCAGCTGAATCTCCGACAGGTCGGCGACAGGGCCGACGATGGTGACGATGCGCAGCATGTCCATGCCGTCCAGCAGGAATTCCTCGAAAGACAGCACCTGGTGGCGGCCGCAGTCGAGGGCGAGAGTGGCCTGCTGCCCGTCACACTCCCAGTCCTTTCGCAGGCAGACGTCGACAACGACTTTCGGGCATACCATGGCAGTGATTCCTGAGTTCGCGCAACAGCAGTATACCCGACCCGATCCCGGTGCATCACTGCGGGTTCACGATTAATCGAGCCTGGCTCAGATTGTGCGCGACTCGGTGCCGTCAGATGATATATTACCGGCATTACTTTTACAGGCGCGGGCAGACACCGCGGGCCGGTGCGCTCAGCCGCCGGCAACAGATCCGCTCGAGGTGCCGCTACAGAGGTGAACAGGGATGAGTGATTTGCAACGACCACTGGAGGGCCTGCGGGTCATCGAGATGGGACAGTTACTGGCCGGGCCCTTTACCGGGACTATCCTGGCCTACTTCGGGGCCGAGGTGATCAAGGTAGAGCCGCCCGGGGGTGATCCCGTGCGCGGCTGGCGTGTGGTGCGCGACGGCACCTCACTGTGGTATCGCAGCCTCGGGCGCAACAAGAAAAGCGTCACCCTGGACCTGAAGTCGGAGCAGGGCAGGGCGCTGGCCCTGCAGTTGCTGGAGAAAGCCGATGTGGTCATAGAGAATTTCCGTCCCGGGCTCATGGAGGAGTGGGGGCTGGGGCCGGTGCAGCTCAAGGCGCGCAATCCGGGTCTCGTCTATGCGCGTATATCCGGTTATGGCCAGACCGGCCCCTATGCAGGGAAACCGGGCTACGCGTCGGTCACCGAGGGCTTCGGCGGGTTTCGCTATATCAATGGTGAGCCTGGCAAGGCGCCGGTGCGTCCCAATATCAGCCTTGGCGATACGGTGGCGGCCATTCATGCCGCGCTGGGGATAACACTGGCCCTCCTGCAGCGGGGAAAGCCGGAATCCGGCGAGGGACAGGTAGTGGATGTCGCCCTGTATGAATCGGTATTCAACCTGATGGAGGGCATCGTCCCTGAATACGATGGAGCGGGTGTGGTGCGCGAACCCTCCGGCACCACCATTACGGGTATCGTGCCGACCAATACGTATCGCTGTGACGACGGCAAGTACGTGGTCATAGGGGGTAACGGCGACTCCATTTTCAAGCGCCTGATGACAGCGGCGGGCCGCTCCGATATGGCAGAAAATCCCGCCATGGCGCACAACGCCGGGCGGATAGAGCACGAGGAAGAAATCGATGAAGCGCTGGGGCTTTGGTGCGCCTCACACGCCTCCACCCATATCATCAACACACTGGAGGAGGTGCGGGTGCCGGTGGGGCCCATCTACAGTGTCGAGGATATGATGGCAGACCCGCAGTACCAGGCCCGGGGCATGTTCGAGAGTGTCGAGATCGACGGCAAGCCGCTCAAAATCCCTGCGATCATGCCCCGCCTCGAAGGCACGCCAGGCCGGACAGACTGGCCGGGTCAGGCAGTGGGGAGCCATAATGACGAGGTGTTGCGAGGTCTCCTGCAGCTGGATGACGGGCAGATAGAGCAGCTTAAAAAAGACGGGGTGATCGGTTGAGGTCCTCCGCAGCAGAGCCGGGGGGAGCATTCGCAGGAATATGAGTGAAGCAATCGTAATTACCGATGTCGGACCCCGGGACGGCCTGCAGAACCAGCCGCGAATTCTCACGGTCGAACAGAGGCTGCAGTTGATCGGCGCCCTGGCGGACGCCGGGGTCAGCAGTATCGAAGTGGGCAGTTTCGTCTCCCCCAAAGCCGTGCCTGCCATGGCCGGCACCGACGAGCTCGTTGCTGCGTTGCCCGTTGACGGCGGGATGCATTACACGGCGTTGATACCCAACATGAAAGGCTATGAGCTGGCCCGCGCCGCCGGTGCCCGTTCGGTCACCATGGTGCTTTACGCCAGCGATGAAATGGCCCACAAGAACGTCAATATGAGCATGGCGGCTGCCGAGTCGGTCACCGCGGATATCCTCAGCCGCGCCAGGGAGGACGGCATCGAGGTGATCGCCACGATATCGGTGGCCTTTGCCTGCCCCTTCGCCGGTGCTACCGATCCCGCCGTGGTTATCTCCGCGGCGGGCAGGTTTCTCGAGCTGGGGGCTGACCAGGTGGTTATCGCCGATACGATCGGCGCGGGGAACCCCGGGCAGGTTCGCAGCATGACGGCGGAACTGGTGCGCGCTCACGGCCCCGGGCGCCTGGGCTGCCACTTCCACGACACCCGGGCGATGGGGCTGGCCAACGTGTATGCGGCGGTGGAGTCCGGTATCCGGCGCTTTGACGCTTCCATTGCCGGCCTGGGCGGCTGTCCCTTCGCCCCCGGGGCCAGTGGCAATGTCGCTACCGAGGACGTGGCCATGATGCTGGGGCAGATGGGCTTCGACACGGGCATCGATCTCGATGCCCTGATGCGGGCATCCGACCTGGCGCAGGAATTGACGGGCACGGCGCCGGGCGGGCGCGCCAAGGCGTGGTTGAAGCCGTGGTTGGCGAAGCGGGCGACCGGTCCTGCGCTTGTCAAAGGATGTAGCAAGGCATGAGAGCACGGTAGGTAACGGTCGACCATTATTCAGCGACTCTAAACAGTAATAAAGCGGTACGATTTTTCTCGAAAGCCGCACAGAGGTCTCAGACCGGTCTATGAGACTGAGCGAGGATCAACACAACAGGAGAAAAAAAATGAGCTACAGGCTGGGAGTAGACGTCGGGGGAACCTTTACCGACCTCCTGTTGATCAACGAGGACACGGGCGAGACCCATACTGCCAAGGTACCGTCGACGCCGGAGGACTCATCCATTGGCGTGCTTAACGGCATAGCGCGAATCTGCGATGAGTCCGGTATCGACCCCACCGAGGTAAACCGGGTCATGCACGGCACCACCGTGGCGACCAATGCGGTGTTGACGGGCAAGGGTGCGCGGGTGGGGCTGGTCACCACGGCGGGCTACGAGGATACCCTGCAGGTGGCGCGGTCATTCTGTCCCGGAGGGCTCGGTGGCTGGGTCAGCTTCGTCAAGAAGCCACTGCTCGCGCCGCTGGAGTTGACGATAGGCGCTGCAGAGCGCATCGGGGCAGACGGCCAGATCGTGCGCGCCCTGGACGAGGAGAAGTTACGGGCGGATCTGCGGGTGCTGCACGCCAAAGGGTCGGTGCAGGCCCTCACGATCTGTTTTATCAACGCCTACCTCAACGGCGAGCACGAGCGCCGTGCCAGGGATATCGCGGGGGAGATATTTACCGATACCCCCATCTCCATTTCCAGTGAAGTGGTCCCCGAGATGCAGGAATATGAGCGCACGGAAACGACCGTGGTCAACTCCTACGTCCGGCCCGAGGTTGCCAAATACGTGCGCAACCTGCAGGCAGCCCTGGAAGACAGGATGGGCAGCAACACCCAGTTGTCCATCCTGCGTTCCGATGGCGGCCTGGCCTCGGCCCGGGGCGCAGGGGAGTCCCCGGTCAACCTGTTGATGTCGGGCCCGGCGGGCGGCGTGTCCGGCGCCATCTATTTCTGCAGCCGCGCGGGCTTCGACAATATTCTGACCTTCGACATGGGCGGCACGTCCACCGACGTCGCCCTGATCCAGAACTCCCGGGCCCGGGTTCGCCGCGAGACGATCGTCGGTGATGTGCGGGTGCGGGCGCCCTCTGTCGATGTGAGAACGGTCGGCGCCGGTGGCGGCTCGATAGCCTTCGTGCCGGAACTGACGAAGGCCCTGCGGGTAGGCCCCGAGTCCGCCGGTGCGGTGCCCGGCCCCGCCTGTTACATGAAGGGTGGCGAGCTGCCCACGGTCTGCGATGCCAACGTGGTGCTGGGTTACCTGCCCTCCGACGTGCAACTCGGCGGCAAGATGGATATCAACCGGGATGCGTCAGTGGCAGCTGTGCAAAAAGTTGCAGATGCCATGGGCATCGACCTGATGGCGGCCGCCGAGGGTATTTGCAAGATCGTCAACGAATCCATGTTCGGCGCCCTGCGCCTGGTGTCCGTCGAGCAGGGCTACGACCCCCGGGACTTCGCCCTGGTGGGGTTCGGCGGCGCCGGACCCCTGCACGCCAACGCCCTGGGCATACTGACGGATGCCTGGCCGGTGATCGTGCCGCCCGGGCCGGGGGTGCTGTGTGCCTACGGCGATGCGACGACCCAGGTGCAGGACGAGGCCGCCCGCACCTACCTCACCATGGCGGGGGAGCTGAGCGATGCCCAGTTGCTGGCGGACCTGCACGAGCTGCGCCAGCGGGCAGGGGAGTCGCTGCTGGCCGACGGTATCCCGCTGGCAGAGCACGAGGTGAGCTACCAGGCCGATCTGCGCTACGTGGGCCAGGCCTTCCAGATCACCGTGGATTTTACCGAGGACGAATTGAAAGCCCGCGGTGTCGCCTTGCTCACCGACCAGTTCGATAGCGAGCACGAGCAGCTGTTCACTTTCAAGCTCGGTGACGGCCACGAGATCCTCATGATCCGGGCGCTGGTCAAGGCCCGAAGCAAAGCCATTGCCGAATTCCGCACCGGAGAGGCCGGCACCACACTGGAGCAGTGCCGGGTGCACGACAGCCGGTTTTACTACGAGGGCCGATGGCACGATATCTACATCTATGACCGCAATCGCCTGCACGAGGGCCTGGTGGTGCCAGGGCCCGCCATCATCGGCGAGATGGACTCCACCACGGTGGTGCTGCCGGGCTTCGATGCCCGGGTCGATGCCATCGGTAACCTGCTGATCAATCCGGTAAACCAGGGGAGCGCAAACCAATGACAGCCAGAATCATCCAGAGCAACAGCGCCCCGTTCAACAAGGTGGAGGTCGACGGCGTCACCGTCGATATTATCGAGAACGCCCTGCGCAACGCCCGTGAGGAAATGGACGCGGTGCTGTTTCGCACCGCCATGTCGCCGGGTATCCGGGAGCAGGGCGACTGCTTCCCTATGATAGCCAACCTCGAGGGAAAAATGGTCGTGGGCCAGTTCGGTTCCTTTATCGGCCCCTTCCTGGAAGCCTACGACGCCGAGATCGAGGAAGGGGACATCATCCTCACCAACGATCCCTATATGTGCAATGCCGCGGTCTCGCACCTGCCCGACTGGGTGGTGCTGGTGCCGGTGTTCAAGGACGGCCGGCATATTGCCTGGTCGGCCATGTTCGGGCATATGTCGGATAACGGTGGCATGGTGCCGGGCTCCATCCCCATCCAGGCCACGACGATCTACCAGGAAGGTATCCGCATTCCGCCGATCAAGCTCTACAAAAAAGGCGTGCTGCAGGCGGACCTGCTGGAGCTGATCCTGCACAATGTGCGCACACCCCAGTGGAACCGGTTCGATCTGAATGCACTGGTGGCCGCCTGTAACACCGCGGCAAAGCGCTGCGTGGAGCTGGCGAACCGCTTCGGCGACGATGTGCTGGTGGCCACCATGGATATCATGCTGCAGCGCAATTACGACGCCATGAAGCACATCATCGGCATGTTTATCCCCGAGGAGCCCAGGGTATTCGAGGACTACCTGTGTGATGACGGCATGGGCATGGGCCCGTACAAGATCAAGTGCAAGATGTGGCGCGAAGGCCCGGTGGCTATTTTCGATTTCGACGGTACCGACCCCCAGGCCCAGAGCTCGGTGAACTTCTATCTCAACGAGGATATGTTCAAGATGTTTTTCGGGTCCTTCACCATCAACGTGGTGGATCCGCAGATTGTATTCAACGACGGTTTCTACGACCTCGTGGATGTGCGTATCCCCGCGGGCACCCTGCTCAAGCCGAACTTTCCCGCGGCGCTGTCCGGTCGCACCCACGCCCTGGGCCGGATCTTCGACCTGCTGGGCGCCCTGCTGGGAATGGGCGCGCCGGAGCAGATGCTCAACGCGGCGGGCTTTTCCGATTCGCCCCACCTGTTCTATTCGGGCTACGACAAGAAAGGGGAGTGGTTCCAGCTGTTCCAGATCGGCTTCGGCGGGATCCCGGGCCGGCCGGTGGGGGACGGCCCCGACGGTCACTCGCTGTGGCCGGGCTTTACCAACGTGCCCAACGAATTCATCGAGTCCTATTTCCCCCTGCGTATCGAACGCTACGAGACGATCCCCGACTCCGGTGGTGCCGGCCTGCACCGGGGCGGCAACGGACTCAGCGTGGTCTACTGCTTTCTCTGCGACGGCGAAATCGGCATCCATGACGAACGCTGGCTGATGTATCCCTGGGGCGTGCTCGGGGGCGAGACCGGGTTGCGCTCAACCAAGCGCCTGGTACGTGCCGACGGATCCGAGCAGTGGTTGCCGGCCAAGGTCGAGGGCATCAAGGTGAAAGAGGGCGATTTGCTGTACTTCAATACCTGGGGTGGCGGCGGCTGGGGCGATCCCTTCAAGCGCGATCCGGAATTGGTGCGCCAGGATGTCGAGCGACGCCTCGTTACCCGCGATGGCGCCCGCCGCTACGGTGTGGTTATTGGCGACGACGGTACCGTGGACGCGGCGGCGACCGACCAGCTGCGCGCCGACCTGGTGGCATCCCGGGGAGACAATATCGACCTGTTCAACTTTGGTGGCGACGTGGAGACGATACGGGCGGCATGCGAAGCGGAAACCCATCTGCCCGCACCGGTGAAACCCACCTTTGTCCGCGCCGGATCCTGACGCTCCGCAGGTCGGCTGACCTGGGATTATGGGCCCGAATCCCGGCTTCTTCAGGCGTTGTATAGCGTATAGACGCCTATGGCGATGAATCCGGTGCCGGCCAGGTAGTGCAGGTAGCGCTCGTTGATATATTCAGACAAGAGGCTGCCTGCCAGGACACCCAGTGCCGAGGCGACAACCAACGCGGCGGAAGCCGCTATGAAAACGGTGTATTTACTGACTTCCTTGTCCGCGGCAAACAGCATAGTGGCCAGCTGGGTTTTATCACCCAGCTCGGCGATAAAAACAGCGGCAAAAATCGTCAGGAATATCTTCCAGTCCATGTCCCGTCAGCCTTGTGAGTCTTGTGTCCCGGATGCACGACGCATCCCGGTGATAACGCCGGCCACAATACCATCGTTGCGCCTAATTACTAACTGTCGCCGGCTTCTGCGGCAGGATGTCCAGCAGGTTTGACAGGGTGTGCTCGGCAAAACCGGCACCGGCCTCGGCGTAGTAATTGAATACAACGTCAGCACCTGCGGCTTTCATTGCCTCGCGCTCATCCTCGTACTTTGCCACCGCCGCCACCTTGCCCTGGTAACCCGAAAGACGCAGTTGCCTCACCGCGTCGATCATTTCGGACAGGGAGGGCATGGTAAACATGACCAGCTTGTACCGGGTCGTTTGCACGCCCTCCCAGAAATCCGCGTCCTCCGCATCACCGTAGATGACCTTGCGCCCGGCCGCCACGTGCTGGACCATTTTCGCTTTATCGGTATCCACGCCGCAAACGCGGAGGTTGTACTGGGACTCGACGGTGTCGTAGGCGCCTGATCCCACCCTGCCCATACCGATGATAAGCACGTCGACATTGCGTGCCGGACACTGCGGGTCATCCTCCGTGGCGGCGGCGGTTTCAAACCGCTTCAGCCCATCGCGGAAGCGGCTGTATACATTGTGGGAACGACCGTTCAGGAGTGTCGACAGAATGAATGAAATCGACACGGCCATGGCCAGTGTCGCCATCCAGCTTTCCGAAAGCCATCCCAGTTTGAGCGCCAGTGCAGCGATGATGAGACCGAACTCACTGTACTGGGTCAGCGCCATGCCGGCGAGCAGGGCCGTCCGGGCCCGCATGCGGTAGCGCGACAGCAGGAAGAAGAAGATCGCGCCCTTGACCGGCAGCAGCAGGCACAGGGTCAGCGCGATCCCCAGCATTTCCGGCGTCGGGGAGGAGGACAAGCCGATATTCAGGAAAAAACCGATCAGGAATATGTCCTTGAAACTGATCATCGATTTGGCCAGTTCGCCCGCTTTCCTGTCGCCACTCAACAACATGCCGAATACCAGGGCACCCAGGTCGGCTTTCATGCCCACCAATTCAAACAGCGAACTGCCCGCGAAGGTCAGGATAATACCTGCGAGTATCAACACCTCGTCGTGTCCGCTGGCGCGTAACACATAGCTGAAAAAAGGGCGCGCGAAGAAAAGCAGTGGCAGGAAAACAGCCCAGGCGGAAGGGATCTTGCCGGTGGAGATGGTGAGAAACAGCACGGCAATAATATCCTGGATAATCAATATACCCACCGCGATCTGGCCATGGCGCACGCGGAACTCTCCTCGCTCTTCCAGTATTGCGACGGCGCAAACAGTTGAACTGAAGCTCAGGGCAAACGCTACCAGCGAGGCCTGTTGCCAGCTCATATCCGACACCAGGGGCAGGCCCAGCGCGCCAATAAACAGCAGGAAGCAGAAGCTGACCAGGCCAAAGGAGAGTGTGTGCTGGATGGTGGAGCGGTATATCTCGGCTTGCAACAGGCTCCTGATGTCGAGCTTAAGGCCGATGATAAACAGCATCATGGAGATGCCGGCGTCCGCTATCAGTTCGATACCTTGTGATGACTCGAAGCCGGCGAGGCCAAGCCCGAAGCCTGCTATGAGGTAGCCGACCATGGGGGGCTGACCGATCTGGCGACAGGCAAAGCCACAGGCAAAAGCCGCCAGAATGACCAGACTATCCATAGCGCGTTACTCTCAAGGCGAAACCCCTCTTAAACCGTTAAAAGACCCTGCAAGGCACCCGGCCTCACGGGAGTGGAGCACCGATGCCAAACAGTGGGCGCCGGATTATAACAAGCTATCGCAGTTCCCGTCCCGGGAGCCCGCTGGACTGCGAGCTAATACAGTCGGGGCTTGCCGTCTGGAAGTTGCATGCTCGTGTTTTTTCGCGACCCGTTGCGCAATTTTTCGGGCGCAGTGCTAATCTAGGTTGGGTGCGGCCGCGCTACCGTGTCGCCGGGCAAAATCTTGAGGAATGCATGGATCTGGAACGTAAGAGCCTGGGCCTTGGCCGTAAACCCGCGCTGATAGTCGTGGATATGATTCACGGGTTCACCGATCCCGCCTGCGCCCTGGGGTATGACTGTCCTGAAGTGGTCACAGCCAACGCCCGTCTGGTGGATGAATTTCACGCGCGTGCGCTGCCGGTGTACTTCACGACTGTGATCTACCGCAGCGATGACCAGGCCCGGGTTTTTCGGGAACGGGTGCCTGCCCTCAATGTGCTCAAGCCCGGGTCTCACTGGGTCCAGGTCGATGAACGGCTGCACATGCGAGACGGTGATGTCCTGGTCGAGAAACAGTGGGCCAGCGCCTTTCACCACACCGACCTGGATACGCGCCTGCGACAGGGCGGGGTGGATTCGCTGGTAGTGACCGGTCTGACCACCAGTGGCTGTGTCCGGGCCACGGCGGTTGACGGGCTGCAATACGACTACCGGGTGGTGGTGCCGCGAGAAGCGGTGGCCGATCGCAATGCCGCGGCCCACGCTGCCAACCTGTTTGATCTTCACGCCAAATACGCCGATGTGCTCGACCTGGCTGAAGTGCTGGCGCAGCTTCCCCCCGGCGGTTCCCTGTGACAGCGGCGGGCGGGATCGAGCGGATGGATACCCCCAGGCTGCGCTTTCGCCCCATCGCGGAAGCGGACGCCGATTTCATATTCGAGCTCTACAGCACCGACTCCTTCAAGCGCTTTATCGGCGACAAGAATTTCCAGACCCTGGAGGACGCGCGCGCTTTCATCGCCAACTCCATCGTCACGATGTACCGGACCACCGGGCTGGGCCTGCATCTGGTCGAACTCAAGTCCGACGCCACGCGCATCGGTATTTGTGGGCTGATCAAGCGTGACTCGCTCGATGAGGTCGACCTGGGTTTTGGTTTTGTGCCCGCATACGAGGGGCTCGGTTACGGCTGCGAATCCGCCCGCAGCTTCCTTGACCTGGCAAGGCACGACCTCCAGTTGCCCCGGGTGGTCGCAATTACCACATCGGACAACACGGCCTGTATTAACTTGTTGTCAAAGCTGGACTTCAAGTTTGAGCGGGTGCATGAGGTGCTGCCCGAAGGGGTAACGCTGGGTCTGTACCGACTGGATTTAACCGAAGCGCCAGGCGCAGCGAGGACACCATGAATGAATCAAACCCCAGCGCTACAGCACTTGTGGTGGCGCTCATACGAGCAACCCACACCCGCACCGCCCCCCGGCGACTGATCGATGATCCCTGGGGCGATCAACTGGTCCCCGAGCAGGCTGTAACCGCGATCCGGCAGTCCATGTTGCCCGGGAGCGGCATTGCCGCCACTGATACCCAGGCGGACATCGACGCCCTGCTGCGAGCCAGCCCCGCCTATGCCAATGTGGTCCTGCGTACCCGCTATACCGAGGACGCCCTGGCGGCAGCAATACTGCGCGGTGTCACCCAGTATGTCCTGATAGGGGCGGGTTTCGACAGCTACGCCCTGCGGACGCCTGCGGAGGCGGAGCACCTCAGGATATTCGAGATAGACCATCCGGCGACACAGACCTTGAAGACCCGGCGCCTGGATGACTGCGGTATTGCGGTGCATGAGCGCGTGCAGTTCCTGCCCGCGGATTTGTCGCAGCAGGCGCTTGGCACTGTACTGGCAGATTCCTCTTTCGACCCGGGGGAGCTCACGTTCTTTTCCTTGCTGGGTGTGACCATGTACCTTTCGCCCGCTGATAACCGGGCTACCATGCGCGAGATAGCAAAGTGCGCTGCCCCCGGCAGTGAGCTGGTTTTCACCTACATCGATCAGGCGATTTTCTCAGCCGGCTCAGGGCCTGCGCCGCAGGCTTTTACCAGCATCCAGGAGACTGTGGCCTCCGTGGGAGAGCCTTTTATTGGCGGGTTTGACCCCGCCACCTTGCCGCGCAATCTGGAAAAAGCCGGGCTGCTGCTGGAAGAGGACCTCACTGACCCCGAACTGATAGCGCGCTATGATCCCGCTGACGTGAACGGGCTCATCTCGGCGCCCCAGAGTCGCATAGCCAGGGCGCGTACCGCTGCTATTTAAACATTTCCAACCCATCCCCTGGTTGAATATAGCCGGGTGGTTCGGTCTGGCGTCGCCCCCTTGCCTGCCCGCTGCGCTTTACCTATACTCGCCGTCCGTGCCGGCATAGCTCAGCTGGTAGAGCAACGCACTCGTAACGCGTAGGTCCGGTGTTCGATTCACCGTGCCGGCACCATAAAATCATATGACTGACGACCGGAAGCTTTGCCAAAACTGCAGCGCGCATCCGGGGCTATAATCAGGGTGTGACTGACACCAGGACCGGCCAATGACACTGCTTGACGATATTCGCTACCTCAGACCGCTGCAGGCCCTGCGCTCGGTGCGTGCACTGATCGACAACCCCGAGAACACCGGCGAGGTTTTCAAGATTATCGAGGCGCTCAAGGGCGACAGTCTCGCGCGAGCCGTCGCCCGTATGGAAGCAGATCCGCAAGGCAGCGCATTATTGCGCAGCAAACCCGCGATACTGCCGTTACTCAGTGACCGGGAGGCGCTGCGGGCGCTTCCCGAGGGCAGCCTTGGACGGACCTACCTCGATTTTGTGGAGTCACAGTACCTGAGCGCCGACGGCCTCGTAGCCGCCAGCGAGGAGGCGCCGCGGGGGCGAGAGAAGAATGCCGATGAACGCTGGCTGGCGAATCGGCTGCGCGATATCCACGACCTGCAGCATGTCATGTGCGGCTATGGTCGCGACGAACTCGGCGAGCTGTGCCTGCTGGCGTTCATGTGCGCCCAGACGCCCAACCGGGGCATCGCATTCATCATCTTCATGGGCAGCCGGAAGTTCCGGCAGGAAGCGCCGGACATCGATATCGACTCCTGTGTCGCCGAGGGCCGCCGCATCGGCGAGACGGCAAAGTGGTTTGCCACGGTAAACTGGGAGCAGCGGCTGGCCGAGCCTCTGGATAAATTGCGGTCGGAACTGGGCCTGTCCGCGCCGGTCGTCTATCGCGATGCCCTCAGGGCCAGGGTGGCCGACTGCTGCGCAAGCGCCTAGCGGGTGCTGCAGGCAAGATTTTTCCCGCACAGCGGTGGCTCTGGTGTAGGCTGTCACAAAAAACCTGCGACCTACAAAGAGCCAGCGGACATCTTGCCATGACTATCAATCCCTACGCTTCGCGCAAGAAGGCCTACTACACCCTTGTAGTACTCACCATCGTATACGCCTTCAATTTCATCGACCGCCAGCTGCTGGCCATACTGCAGGAGGCGATCAAGGCCGACCTGGGTCTCTCAGACGGCCAACTGGGTTTGCTGACGGGCTTCGCGTTTGCCGCCTTCTATGTGATTGCCGGTCTACCGATCGCACGCTGGGCAGACCGCGCCAACCGGCGCGATATCGTGGCTATTTCCCTGTTTTTGTGGAGTTTCATGACCGCGATCAGCGGTTTCGTGCAGAATTATACCCAGCTGTTGTTGGCCCGTATCGGCGTCGGCATAGGTGAGGCCGGCGGCAGCCCGCCGTCCCACTCGATTATCTCTGATATCTTCGGGCCCAGGGAGCGGGCGAGCGCGATCGGCTTTTACTCGATGGGCGTGAGTATCGGTATTTTGTTCGGTTTCCTCGCAGGCGGCTGGCTGAACGAGTTCTTTGGCTGGCGAGTGGCTTTCCTGGTGGTGGGAGCGCCCGGTATCCTGCTGGCGATATTCGTGCGCATGACCATTGCCGAGCCCGTGCGCGGCCTCAACGAGCAGCGCCAGGACGACACCGCGCCAGTGCCGATGATGGGGGTGCTTGCCTTGCTCTGGAGTCGGCGCTCATTCCGGCATATGGCAATCGGCGCGGGCCTGAATGCCTTTGCCGGCTACAGCACCAGCAACTGGATGGCGTCATTCATGATCCGCTCCCACGGGATGAGTACCGGCGAACTCGGCACCTGGCTGGCGCTGACGATCGGGCTGGGTGGCGCCGTGGGGGTTTTCTGCGGCGGCCTTCTCGCCGATCGCCTCGGGGCCCGCGACCAGCGCTGGTATATGTGGCTGCCGTCACTGGCGGGTTTCATCTCTGTGCCCTTCATGGCGGCAATCTATCTCGCGCCCGGCGCCTATACTGCCCTGCTGCTGGGGATTGTGCCCGGTATACTTTTCAACGTGTATCTCGGCAATACCATCGCGACGACGCACGGCCTGGTGGGGCTGCGCATGCGCGCGCTGTCTTCTGCCATCCTGTTCCTCATACTCAATACAATTGGGCTCGGCCTCGGCCCATGGACCACCGGTATGCTCAGTGACTACCTGGAACCCACCCTCGGCCTGGAATCATTGCGTTATGCCATGTTGTACGTACTCCCCGCCATCATGTTCTGGTCGGCCTGCCACTTTTACCTGGCGGCGCGCAGCCTGCGGGATGACCTCGCGGCCGCCCCCCGGTAGGCGCGACCGCGGCCAGACCCCGGCCGCCCCGGTATCGCCTACCGTTTACCGAAATAAAGCGTCATAATGACTGCCGTTTATCGCTAATCAAGGAGCAATCCAATGGCTGCATTGGTCACCTGTACACCGGAAGCCGATCACACCCTGATCACCATGGACGATGGCAAGGCCAACGCCCTTGGCTTCGATATGCTGGCGCAACTCGACGCCGCGCTGGACTCGGCTGAGCAGGCCGGCAAAGTTGTCGTCATTGCCGGCAGGCATGGCAAATTCTCCGCCGGTTTTGATTTGTCTGTCATGGGGCAGGGTGGCGATGACATGCTGGATCTGCTGCGTAAAGGCGCCAACCTGTCACGGCGCCTGCTGGAATTTCCGACGCCGGTGGTGTTGGCTGTGAGCGGCCACGCCCTGGCCATGGGTGCACTGCTGCTACTGTCGGCGGACTACCGCATCGGCGTGCATGGCACCTACAAGATCGGGCTGAACGAGGTGGCGATCGGTATGACCTTGCCGTACTTTGGTATCGAGCTTGCGCGGGACCGGCTCGCAAAAAAACACCTCGGTCCCGCGGTAGCGCTGGCCAGGGTCTACGACGCCGAGGGGGCCCTGGAGGCGGGTTACCTGGACGAGGCGGTCAGCGAGGAGGATCTGCTGCCCCGGGCAAAGTACATGGCGGAACAGTTTGCCCGTCTGAATATGGATGCTCACAGGCAGACCAAGGCCCGTACCCGGGAGGGCCTGAGCGCAGCCCTGACGGCGGCGATCGAGAAAGAGCTGGGCGCCGCTTGATCGCGGCATGTGAGGGATGTTCGGGGCTGAAGGCCGAATGAATACCCGATAAAGCGGGGCAGGGCCTTAGGCCCCACACAGACTACGCCAAAAAAACGCAGGGTCGAATTTATTCGACCTGATCGACCTGATAAGGCTGGGAGACCTCCCTGCCCCTAGAACTTCCAGCGCATCGTCACGCCGACAGTTCGAGGTTGATTGACCGAGATGCGCTGCAATGAACCCCAGCGGTTGTTATAGAACTGCTTGGCTACTTCGTCCGTGACGTTATCGACAAACAGGGTCGCGCTCCACTTTTCAGCATCCAGGCCAGCCCGGATATTGCCCAGGTCATAGGAGGGCTGGTCAGTGGGCCCCTGGGTGAAGACGATGGACTCGGTGCCGTCCAGCGAGTTAACAGAATCGCCCACATAGGACCAGTCCACACGCACATAGGGATCTGCTCCCCACAACTGCGAGTTGAAGCTGTACTGCACCGCGATGCTGGCTTTGTACTCCGGCGAGATAGGCAGCTGGGTGCCGTTGGCGACCTCGGCGACGATGAAGCCGTCCTCGCCCGTGATGACGTCATCCTTGGAGATCTCTGCGTTGATCCAGGCGCCATTGAGGGTGATGTCCCAACCGTCGGAGGGCACCCAGGTAATCTCCGTTTCGAAGCCGTCTACCTGAGCCTCGGAGAAGTTGACGATACCCAGGGAGAAAATTTCCGGGTCGTTGACCTGGATCTGCATGTCTTCCCATTCCATGCGATACAGCACCGAGTTCCAGCTCAGGCTGTTATTGAACCAGGTACTCTTGAAACCCAGTTCGTAGTTTTTCAGTTTGTCCGGGTCGTAACTTCGCGGCAGTACCGAGGATGCCCTGACGGCATTGGTGCCGCCCCTGCGGAAACCTTCCGAGTAGGTAGCGTAGCCCATCATGTCGTCATTGAATTGATAGGTCACGTTGAGCTTGGGCACCCAGTCCGAGTCGCTGGTACTGGGGCTCTCGTTGGTGGTGAAATAGTCGGTTTCCAGGTTTGGTGTCTTGCCGCCGAGCAGGGCGCCCTGGCGCAGGGTGACATCCTGCTGGTAGTCGAACCAGCGGGCCCCGGCCGTAAAGGTCAGTTTATCGGTGGCGGCGAAGCTCACCTCGCCGAACACAGCGGTCTGCTCTACCTCGAGATCGTAGGAGCCGAAGAACCAGTTGTCCGTGGGGGTATTGTGGAACTTGTCGTAATTCGGGTTGTAATAGGGCGAATTGGCCAGGTAGCTCAGGTAGCTGTAACCCTGGTTGGCGTAGTACTCGGTGTCGCTGAAGTCCTGAACGTCCGAGGTGAAAAGCTGCTTGCGCTCGAGCTTGCTGTAGAAAAAGCCTACCAGACCGCTCCAGCGGCTGCCCGAATCGTCCTGGGTGGCGAGGCGGCCCTCGAAGGTCCAGCGATCGTCCTGCTGGTCCTGCCTGGCCTTGCCCCTGGGCTGGCCGGTGAAGTCATAAATCGCGTAGTACACCGGGTTGTACGTCTGGTCGAAGTCGTGCTGATAGCTGGTGGCGTCGGCATCGTACGTCATGTCGCGGTTGAAGTAGCTGCCGGTGAGCATGGTGTCGGCGAAGCCGAGATCCCCCTCTATCGTCAGGCTCAACTGGTACCACTTGTCCTTGAGCTTCTCGTCCGCGAAGCGCAACTGCTGCAGGTCGCCCAGCCCGGCGGTGGTGTCGCCAAAGCCGTCTACTTCCAGGTCCTGGATGATGCCCGCCACATCCACGGTCCAGTCGTCGTTGACCAGCCAGCGCAGGGCTGCGCGGCCGCCGGTGGTGGTGGATGAATTGACATCGTCCTCGGCGAAGCCTTTGTTGTCGAAACGGGGGCGTACCGGCAGGCCGGCTTCGATGCGCGCTTCTTTCCACTGGTCGGGCTGGCTCAGGCCCAGCACGTTGTCGATGTAACCCGCCTCGTCGGCGCGAAATCCCACCAGTCGGATACCCACCTTGTTATCCAGCAGTGGGATGTTGACCATGGCGGAAATATCGGTGTCCTGGTCGTTGCTGTGTTCCGGCTGGGCCAGGGTGCCCTCGATCCAGCCATCAAATTCATTGGGGTCCGGCTTGTTGGTGATGATGCGCAGGGTGCCCGACTGGGAGGCATCGCCGAACAGGGTGCCCTGGGGGCCACTGAGGGCTTCCACCCGCTCGATATCGATCAGCCGCGGATCGGGGTTGAGTCCCGCCTGGGTGATGGGTTGTTCGTCCAGGTACACACCCGATGACGGGTTGGTGCCGAACTGGATGCCGGAGGAGGCGACGCCCCTGAACACCACCGAGGTGCCGGCGGGTTCGCGCGTGGCGTAGGCCAGGCTGGGAATTTTTGCCGCGTAATCGTCCAGGCCGGTAAAGCCCTGCCGTGTGATGTCTTCGGTTGTAAAGGCGGTAATGGCCTGGGGCAGGTCCTGCAGGTTGGCCTTGCGTTTGGAAGCGGTCACAATCACCTCTTCCAGCATGCCCGACTGGGCTATCGCACCCTGGGAAGTGCCAAGCACGGCCGAGACGACCAGTGCGAGCGTTTTCTGCCGGGTGGTAAATGGGGGCGTTCCAGGTGCTGCCGGATAGTTGTATTTATTATCCATGGTTTTCACCGTGCCTTTTAAAATCACCTCGGTCAATCCTACTGCAAGCCGACGAGAAAGCCAAGTAAACAGGTCCCCTCATATGAATGAACCATCATTCATTCAGTGCGGCGCGTGTTGACTCGGTGATCGTGTCAATTTATGGTGCAGAGACTGACCTGTTTTGATGCACGCGGACGTAGTATTCATGGATATCGGAGTGCCTTTACGCGAGTTGGGCGAGTATGACATCGGCCCGCTGCGCGATGTCATACTCGCCCAGGACGAGCAGGTGTGGCTGGGCAATACCTATCGCCAGCAGGAATACGAGGTACACCAGCAGACCCAGTCCATCGTCATGGTTTTCACGGACGGTTCGGGTTGGCCTGACATTGAAGTGCACAGGGAGCCGGGCTGGGATGTGCTGGCCGAGCAGGCGGTGCCGCTGATGCACCGTATACTCGCCGACCACTATCCGCCGGGTGGCTGCATCATCCGCGCAATGGCCGCACGCCTCTCACCGGGAGGCGTGATCAAGCCCCATCGGGACAAACACCCTTCCTTTCACTATGGCCATCGTATCCACATCCCGATCTATACCAACCCGCGAGTGCGCTTCATGATAGATGGCCGGCCTTACCGGATGGAGGTTGGAAAAGTTTACGAAATCAACAACCAGATGCAGCACAGTGTGATGAACAAGGGCAGGGAAGGCCGGATCAATTTCATCTTCGATTATATTCCGCCCGAGCACCTTGGCCAGAGCCAGCCTGCCGCGGCCGATTTACCGCAAGCCCGTGGGACCTCCCGCCTCGCGTGACAACCCTTGTCGCCAGTTCCGTAGTCAGGGGAACCAACCAGGGCGAGAGCCATGGCGGAGTGTATCTGGTGGATTTCGCGCGGCAGCAGGTAGACCAGGTTATCGACTGGAATACCGCTGATATCGACTGGCAGGGCCGGGGTTGGGACCGCGGCCTGCGCGGCATTGCATTCGACGGCGAACGGGTATTTATCGCCGCCAGTAACGAGCTCTTCGTCTATACCCCGGATTTCAAGCTGGTTGCATCGTACAGGAATCGATTCCTGATGCACTGCCACGAGATTTTCGTTTACCAGCGCAGGTTGTTCCTGACCTCGACCGGGTATGACTCGGTCCTTGGCTTTGACCTGGACAGTAATCGGTTTTGTTTCGGTCTGCACATCGTGGCGGTCGGCAGCGGCTACCAGGGCGCGCCCTTCGACCCCGGGTCGGAGGAGGGCCCGGCGCCGGGCAACCAGCTCCATCTGAACAATGTTTTTTGCAACAGCGAAGGTATGTATCTCAGCGGCCTGAAAACCGCGGGAATGATGCGTTTTGACGGCCGCACCCTGGTGCGTGTTGCCACCCTCCCCAGGGGGATTCACAATGCGCGGCCGTTTGGCCAGGGTGTCCTGTTCAATGACACCCCGGCGGACAGGGTGCGCCTGCTGACGCCGGACAAGGACATCAGTTTTGCCGTTCCCGCCGTCGATGAGAGCAGGCTCACCCACACCGACCTGGACGACTCGCGTATCGCGCGTCCTGGCTTCGGCCGCGGCCTGTGCGTCGTGGGCGAGACGCTGGTAGCGGCCGGCTCATCGCCGTCTACCATCGCTCTGCACGACCTGGAAAAGGTAAAGACCGTCAGCGTCGTCAGCCTGACCACGGACGTGCGCAACGCGATACACGGACTGGAAGTCTGGCCTTTCAGCTGAGCCGACTCTGCCGAGCGGTAAAGACGGAAACAGGTATAGCTGCTGCGATGCGTGGGGACTGCGAAGAAGTTCTGACATCCGGCTTGCGGCAGCCATGACGGGTTGTGAACCGAGACCCTACAGCGGCTGCGAGTACCTTGCCGATATTCGAATCATCCATGTGGATGAAGGCCCCCGGGAAAAACCGCCTACAGACAGCCAGAGCCGTTCGCGTGTAACCTATTGTTTTTCATTTAGAATCCAGTTTCGAGATGCATTGTATGGTATCGGGTGTACCGTCTAATAGACAGGGATCAAGGCCTTTTATGCGCTTATGTGATGTTTGACGATGCAACCCATTAGGTTACAATCTGCCAATGATTCTCAGCTTTATTCATAAAGGATTGGAGCGGTTCTATCGAACCGGTAGAAGCTCGGGTATTCAGGCGAAACATGCCCAACGGCTGCGGCTGATACTTACCAATTTGGATCAAGCGGAATCGCCGGATGATATGGACTTGCCCGGGCTTCGATTGCACCGCCTAAAGGGCAGCAGAAAAGGTATCTGGTCAGTTTCCGTGAGCGGTAACTGGCGCGTTACTTTCAAATTCACGGGCAAAGATGTAGAGATTGTAAACTACGAGGACTACCACTGATGAGGATGAATAACCCGGCGCATCCAGGAGAAATTCTTCGTGAGCTAATAATTGAGCCGCTCGGCCTTACAACGGTGGATGTGGCGCAACACCTGAACGTTAGCCGTAAAACGCTTTCGAAAGTACTCAATGGCAGAGGTGCCATCACGCCCGAAATGTCACTTCGATTGGAGATCGCTTTCGGCAAGCCCTCGGCCGATCATTGGCTACGTTTGCAAAATGCCCATGACCTGTGGAATGCTCGAAGAAGCGAACTACTGCGAGAGGTAGAACCCTACGAATTGGAAGAAGCCTCGTAGCACAGTCACTCTCGTTTTCACTGCTGCCCCCGAGAATTCGGTAGGAGTATTTTTGACTCGCTAGAATCATAAAACCGCCCATCCACATGAACGGGCGCATGTACGATTGGTAATCGAGGACTGCAGGCAGCGCTGTCAGGAAAAATCACTCAGATAGAGTTTTTACTAAACTTGATTGGATAATACGGGCTGGGGGGCAGTGGGGTAGCGGTGGAGGATGGGCTCCAGCACCTCCTTCAGTTCTTCCAGCTGGTCCTCGTAGTGGCGCCAGAAACCGATGCCCGAGGTATAGATGGGCTGGCGGACCTGCTCCGAGCTGGCGGTGCGCACCGCGCGATCGGTGTTGTGGAAGTTCATGCAGGCGTCCTCCCATGGCAGCTCCAGGTAGTCCAGTATGCGCCTGACCTGGGTCTCCAGGTCCGCCACGACTTCCTCGTACTGCACATGCAACACCTTGCCCGGCAGCACCTCGTCCCAGTGATCCATCATGCGCTGGTACTGCAGGTAGTACTCGCCGATGTCGGTCTGGTCATAGCTGAAGGTCTGCCCGCGGGCGTACAGCTGCCGCAGGTTGCCGGTGCAGGCATCCAGCGGATGGCGCCGGGCATCGATGATTTTCGCGTTGGGCAGTATGGCGTGAATAAAACCCACCAGCGGGAAGTTATTCGGCATCTTGTCGATAAACCGCGGTGTACCTTCCACCCGGTGCATACTGGCCATGTCCAGGTAGTTTTGTCCCAGCCGCTGGAAGTGGCGCGCCTCCAGTTCCGACAACACGTGCGGATACTTCATGCCATCGGCCCGGTTGCGATTGAGCGACTTGGTGAGGCGGCCCACATAGGGCAGTTCGCTGGTGCCCTCCACCTGGCTGTGGCTTGCAATGATCTGCTCTACCAGGGTGGAGCCGGAGCGGGGCATGCCGACGATAAAAACAGGGGAGGGGTCCGGGTTGCCCGCGCCCGAACGCTGGCGGAAAAAATCCGCGTTGAAATACGCTACCAGATCGTCGTTCACGGTCTCGGTCAGTACCGGGTCATAGCTCACCAGCTGTCGCTGTTTGGCGTTACCCTGCTCGTAGTACTGCCAGGCCGTGCTGTAGTCGCGGCGGTCCTCATGCGCCTTGGCCAGGGCGAACAGGAAATTGACCTGCGAGGCCTCCCGCACGGTGTCGCTTTCCAGGCGCTGCTGCATCTCCGCGATTTCCGCGTCCTCGAAGCGGTAGGTCTTGAGGTTGGCGAGACTGAACCAGGCCTCGCCGAATTCCGGTTCGATTTCCAGGCAGCGTTTGTAGGCCTCGATGCCCTCGCTCTGCCTGCCCAGGGTCTTCAGCATATGCCCCAGACCCAGCCAGGCGCCGGCGTGCTTCGGGTCCAGTTCCAGGCAGCGTCGGTACGCCGCCGCGGACTGTTCGGTCAGCGCAGCCGGTGCCAGCACCCCGGCCAGCCGGTAATGCGCCCTGGGATTATCAGGCTGCAGTGAAATAAGGGTCTGGTAGACCGCGATCGCCTCATCGGGTCGCTCCAGTTCCTTGAGTACCCGACCCAGTTCAAACATTGCCACCACGTGATCGGGCGCGCTGGCCAGGGCCTGGCGCAGCAGGTGTTCGGCCTCGTCCAGGTCGCCCGCCGCCGCTGCAATCAATCCCAGCATGCGCAGGGCGTCCACGTGCCGCGGATCCTTTTGCAATACCTGCCGGCACAATCGTTCCGCCTCGTCCAACCGCCCGGCCGCATGGTGTTCGGCGGCGCGCGCCATCAGCCCGCGGGTGGGTGACAGGGCAAAGCTGCGTTCGAAAGCCGCATCGGCTTCCTGTCCCCGGCCGGCCTGGGCCAGGGCCTTGCCCAGCTGGAAGTGGGCGGACTCCTCTTTCGGATCCAGCCGGGTGGCTTTTTCCAACAGCGGAACCGCCCGCTCCGCCTGACCCTGTTGTAACAGCAGTGTACCCAGGTCCTCGTAGGGCTTGGCGAAGGTGGGGGTGAGGTCTATCACCCGCAACAGGATTTCTTCCGCCTCCGCATACTTGCCCTGGTCTCCCAGCGCGGCGCCCAGCAGGCCGAGGATGTTCACATCGTCGGGGTACCGGTCAAGCGCCTGCCGGCAATGCGCGATGGCATCGTCCGCCTTGCGCTGTTGCAGCAGTCCAAGTATGTCGTCGAACACGCTCCGGGGAGCTCGCGCCTGTTGCATGGTGCCTCGTGAGTGCTGTCTGTTATTGAGTCGTCATGTTAGTGGGAAACGTTGTTGGGCTCCAGATTGTTTGGTCGCAGTTTTTCGAAAGTTCTTTGAGAGACGGCCGCTGAATCGGGTATGGATTGTCTGGACTCGCCGTAAACCCATCCATGGGGGCTCGTGTCCCGAACGCGGACCGGGCCATCCATGGCCTCCAACGGTCCAGACAATCCATACCCGATCCACCGCCCTCGTCCATTTCTCCACTTGTGAGAATCGGGCGTAAAACCGGGAAGCGCTTACAAAACATTTTCAGTAAATTCGGAGAGCAGGACAGAGGAGGTGAACCGAGCAGTGCTTTTCGGGACCGTTGGAGGCCATGGATGGCCCGGTCCGCGTTCGGGACACGAGCCTACATGGATGTACTTGCGGCGTGTCCCGAAAAGCACTGCTCGGTTTGCCGCCGGCATTGGAGCAGAAACTCAGTCGAATCACATCAGGGTTTGGTTTGTTGATTCGCCAACTGCCGCTGCTGCCGCAGCATGGTCCAGCCCGCAACGAGTACGCCCACCGTCACGATGCCGATGATGATCGTCGCCAGCGCATTGATCTCCGGCGTGACGCCCAGTTTGACCTTGGAAAAAATCACCATGGGCAGGGTGCTGGCGCCGGCGCCGGAGGTGAAGCTGGCGATCACCAGGTCGTCCAGGGACAGGGTGAAGGCGAGGAGCCAGCCGGCGGCCATGGCGGGGGCGACGAGGGGGAGGGTGATATCCAGGGTGACGGCGAAGGGGCGGCCGCCCAGGTCCATGGCGGCCTCTTCCAGGGCCTGGTCCATCGAGGCCAGGCGCGACTGTACGATCACCGCGACGTAGGCCATGGAAAACGTGATGTGGGCAATGGTGATGGTATTCGCGCCGCGGGCGCCGGGCCAGCCGATCAGCTCCTGCAGGCTGACAAACAACAGCAGCAGCGACAGCCCGGTGATGACCTCGGGCATGACCAGGGGCGCGGCAATCATACCGGTAAACAGGGTCCGGCCCCGATACCGGCCCATCCGGTTCAGGCCCAGCGCCGCCAGGGTGCCCAGCACCGTTGCCATCGTAGCGCTGACCACCGCAATCTGCAGGCTCAACAGGGCGGCGTCCAGGATCTGGGAATTCTCCAACAGGGCGCCGTACCAGCGAGTCGAGAACCCGCCCCACACGGTTGCCAGCCGGGAATCGTTGAAGGAGTAGATCATCAGCACGAGAATCGGCAGGTAGAGAAAGGCGTAGCCGAAGCACAGCATGGAGTACAGGAAGGTGGATGAGCGCCTCATGCCTCGGTCTCCTGTTGCAGGCGCTGGAACAGCATGATCGGCAGGATCAGGATCAGCAGCAGGACCACTGCCACCGCTGACGCGAGCGGCCAGTCGCGGTTGACGAAGAACTCGTCGTACAGGGTGCGGCCTATCATCAGTGAGTCCAGCCCGCCCAGCAGCGCCGGGATCACGTACTCACCCAAAGCCGGAATGAATACCAGCAGGCAGCCGGCGATGATGCCGGGCATGGCCAGCGGCAGCGTGACGTCGCGGAAGACCTGTAGCGGCCTGGCCCCGAGGTCGGCGGCCGCCTCGTGCAGGTCAAGGTCCAGTTTCTCCAGGGTCGCGTACAGGGGCAGGATCATGAAAGGCACGTAGGTGTAGACGATGCCCAGGTAGACGGCGCCGTCGGTGTAGAGCATTTGCAGTGGTTCGTCGATGACACCGAGAGAGATCAGGAAGTTGTTGATAAGGCCCTGTTTGCCCAGCATCACCATCCAGGCGTAAACCCGCAGCAGGAAGGAGGTCCAGAAGGGCAGTATGACCAGCAGCAACAGCAGGTTGCGCCAGGGGTAGGGTGTCAGCGCGATGGCGTAGGCCATGGGGAAGCCCAGCAGCAGGCACAGCCCGGTGGATATCAGCGCGATCTTGATGGACTTGAGGTAGCTCACCAGGTAGAGCTTGTCTTCCAGCAGGAAGCGGTAGTTGTCCAGTGTCGCGAGTACCCGGTGACCGGCATCTGCCGACCAGTCGAAGAATGCCGTGAACGGCGGCTGGGCCACCAGCGGGTCGGCAAAGCTGATCTTCAGCACGATGGCGAAGGGCACCAGGAAAAACAGCAGCAGCCAGAAATAGGGCGTGGCGATGACAACACTGCGCCACAACCGGTCGCGTTTGCCCGGGTTGACGACCGTTGTCATATAAGCACCTCGCTGCTCACTCCGTCAGCACCACGCTGCAGGCGGAATCCCAGCTCAGGAACACCTCGTCATCCCACTCCAGCAGCAGCTCCGCGGAACGCTGGTAATTCTGCGCGCTGACCTGGATCACCCGGCCGCTCTGGGAGCGCACGCGGTAGAGTGAGCGGTTGCCGTAGTAGGCCAGGTCTTCCACCACGCCGCGGGCAACCGTGTAGCCGTCCCGCGTGGGGGCCTCGGTGCTGATCAACAGTTTTTCCGGTCTTACCCCGATTGCACAGCGGCTGCCCGGGTCCAGGCTCTGCTCATGCCGGGTAGTGATCTCTGTGTCGCTGTCATCCAGGCGGGCGGTCAGGTACTGCCCGTCACTTGCCACCACCGTGGCCTCGAACACGTTGATTTTGCCGAAGAAGTCGGCAATAAAGCGATTGCGCGGAAATTCGTAAACCTCGCTGGGGGTGCCTATCTGGACGAACTTTCCCGCGTCCATCACCGCTATGCGCGTCGCCAGGGTCATTGCCTCTTCCTGGTCATGGGTCACCACGACGAAAGTGATGCCCAGTTGGTCCTGCAGGTTCATCAGTTCGAACTGGGTCTGTTCCCGCAGTTTTTTATCCAGTGCCGCCAGCGGTTCGTCCAGCAGCAGGACCTTCGGGCGTTTTATCAGCGCCCTTGCCAGGGCCACGCGCTGGCTCTGGCCGCCACTGAGTTGATTCGGTTTGCGCTTTGCCAGCTGCGGCAGTTGCACCAGCTGCAGCATCTCCTCTACCCTCTGGGCGATTTCGTCCCGCCCAAGCTTCTCCTTTTTCAGGCCGTAGGCGATGTTTTGCTCTACCGTCATATGCGGGAATACCGCGTAGGACTGAAACATCATATTGACCGGCCGCTCATAGGGCGGCGACTCGGTTATATCCATACCGTCAATCAGGATGCGGCCCGCGGAGGGCTCTTCAAATCCCGCGAGCATTCGCAGCAGGGTCGATTTGCCGCAGCCGGACCCCCCCAGGATGGTGAACAACTCACCCCGGTAGATTTTCAGGCTGATGTCGTCGACCGCGGTGAACTGGCCGAAGCGCTTGCTTAGTGACTGCAGCTCGATAAACGGTTGCTGCGCGGGATCCTTCCAGGGGGAGCCACTGCAGGCGCCGCCGCTGGTTGCGCTCTTGCTGCCGTTTGTTTCTGTCATCTGCAATACCCTGTCACGTCAAAGTCCGGTCTTTATCTTGGTCCAGGTGCGGGAGCGGCGCCGCTCCAGCTTGGGTGGCAGCACCACGGAGGGTTCAAGGCGCTGCATTGTCTCCGGGTCGGGGTAGATAGCCGGGTCGGAGGAGAGTGCCGTATCCACCAGCGGCAGGGCATCGCGATTGGCATTGGCGTAGCCGATATAATTGCTGGCCCTGGCGATCACCTCGGGCCGCAGCATGAAGTCCAGGAACAGGTAGGCGTTGTCCGGGTGCGGTGCGTCCGCCGGAATATACATGACATCGTACCAGTCGATGGCGCCTTCCCTGGGTATTGTATAGCCCAGGTCGATATCGACCCCGGCTTCCGCCGCACGGGTGATAGCCACGGCGTAGTCACCGGACCATGCCATGGCGAGGCACACTTCCCGGCTGGGCAGGTCCAGCAGCATCTTGGTGGAACTGAAATACTTGATGTAGGGCCTGACAGCCTTGAGCAATGCTTCTGCCTTTGCCAGATGTTCCGGCTCCACAGAGTTTGCCGGGAACCCCAGGTACAACATGGCAATCGGAATGACCGAGGTCGGATCGTCCAGCAGGGTGACGCCACAATCCGCAAAGCGCGATACCACGGCGGGGTCGAACAGCATGGCGGCGCTGTCCAGTGGGGCGTCCGGCATGCGCGCCAGCACCATGTCGCGATTGTAGGCAAAACCCGTGGTGCCCCACATATAGGGTACGCCCGCGATGTCCTCACCGAAGTAGCGGCGAATCTTCGCGAGCAGGTTGCTGTCGATATGGTGCCAGTTCTCCAGGCGCTGGTAGTCCACGCTCTGGTACACGCCGATCGGAATCAGGCGCGCCGAAAACGAGGCGGAGTGAACAACGATATCGTAACCGGAATGACCGGTGAGCAACTTTGTGTCGACGATCTCGCTGGAATCATAGATATCGTAATTGACCTTGATACCGAACTCCTGCTCGAACTCCCGGATGAGGTCCGGGTCGATGTAGTCCGACCAGTTGTAGATATTGAGCAGCGGTTCTTCAGCGGCATAAACCCGATCCGGTAGTGCGAGGCTCACCAGCAACAGGGCGATGGCCGCCATGGCCTGGCCTGTCCTTTGCCGCGACACCGGCTGCAATGGCATTACATGCCATCCAGTCCGCGCTTGGCGAGGGCGCTGGCAATGATCATTCGCTGGATTTCACTGCTGCCTTCCCAGATGCGATCTACCCGCACTTCCCGGAAGAAACGCTCTACCGCGTTGTCCCGGCGATAGCCGCGACCGCCCCAGATCTGGAGGCAGCGGTCGGCGACCCGGTTGGCCATTTCCGTGGCGTACAACTTTGCCATGGAACAGCGCACATGCAATGACTTCAGGTCCACGTCGCCCCGGTCGTGTGCCCGGGCCGCCTCGTAAACCATGAGGCGCGCCGCCCACAGCTCGGTGCTGCAATCGGCGAGCATAAATTGTATGGCCTGCTTGTCGATCAGTTTTTCGTCCAGTATCTGTCGCGTACTGGCCCACTCGGTGGCCTCCTCGATCATGCGGGCGGCCGCGCCCAGCATGCGGGCGGAAATGGTCATGCGCTCGTGCCGGAACCAGCTGCGGCTGTAATCCATACCCGAACGGGGGCCGCCAATCCGGTTCCGCCCGGGGACATTCACATCGGTAAAGCGGTAGGTGGGGTGATGCGAGGGAAAGGTGTGGGAGAACAGGGGGTTTTCCACGACCTCGATCCCCGGGCTGTCCATGTCCACGATAAAAAGCGCGTCGCCGTCCCCGTCTGCCCTGGCCTGGACAAACAGGAAGTCCGCGAGGTTGCCGGAGGTGACAAACCATTTCTCCCCGTTGATCAGGTAGCCGTCGTCGGTCTTCCGCGCTGTCGTGTTGACGACCTCGTGCGAGCCGGACTCCGCCTCGGTGATGGCGTAGGCCTCCCGACGCTCCCCCGCCAGCAGGGCCTGGACATAGGTCTCGAGCTGGTAGGGGCTGTCCGCGCAGGCCTCGTACATCCAGGACTGTGCTTCCGGAAAACACCAGCACAATGCATTGGTGGCCCTTCCCAGGGCTTCCCAGGCGGCGACCTGGTCCACCATGCTCAACCCCAGTCCGCCGTGCTCGACCGGGGCGTCCATGCCGGGCAGGCCGAGCTTGATGGCCTCGCCCTGGATTCGCTGCATCACCTCCGGCGGCAGTTCACCGCCGTTGAGCTCCGCCGTCACCTCCCAGGGGAGCAGCTCGCCTTCGACGTAGTCCAATACCAGGCGCTGCCAGGTCGCAGTCTGCTCGCTCAGTTCGATTTGCATGGTGTCACTGCTCTCCTTTGTGGGACAGGCTGATATGCTGCGGGAAAGCACTGGCGAGAAACTGCCTGGCCGCGCTACGCGCTTTTTTCCAGGGCAGTCGCCGCGGGTCCACCAGCGAGTTCAGCCACAGGCCATCCACCAGCGCAATATAACCTGCCGCGAGCAAACCGGCATCTGCCGTTTTGTCGCCGGCTTCATCCAGCGCGAGCTGGAACAGCGCGCTGATCTTTTCTTCGGCGACAGAGTCCTGGCCCGAGCAGATGCGCTGGTAAGTGGGCCGGGACTTGGCCTCCCCCAGAAAAGCGAACCAGACTGCCAGCTTGTTTTTGTCGCCGACGGTCTGGCTGAAGTCAAATTCCAGCAGAGCCTCCAGCCGGGCGGCTGTGGAAGGGTAGTCCTCGTCGCTCAGTATTGCCGCCTGTCCCGCCGCGTACTCTTCAGTGACCAGCCTCAGAGTATCCAGCAGCAGTTTTTCCTTGCTCTCAAAGTGCAGGTTGGCAATGCCCATGCTGAGCCCCGCCTCTTTGGTGACGCGGCCCATGGTGACACCGGAGAGGCCATGCCTGGCAATACACTTGATGGTCGCCTGGATCAGCTGTTCCCTGCGGACTTCCCTGGGCTGGGCGCGACGACTTTTGTTGGCGGTTTTGGTCACCCGGTTATCTTCCTTGGGTTGTGTCCCGCGGCGCGGTTCCTGGATTGGTATTCTTTCCGCCCAACCCTAAACCAGCTCCGCTTCGCAGGCAACAACTGAATGACCATTCATTCAGAGCTGGACAGGCTATGGCGCCCGTGGCATGCTCCGATCGAGCGGTGGGGCGCCCTGTGAGGGGCCTGCAAGCGGAGCCAGCCTTGAAAAAATACGATGCCATTGTTATCGGAGCGGGTCATAACGGCCTGACCAATGCGGCCTACCTGGCCAAGTCGGGACTGGACGTGGCCGTGCTGGAGCGCAACGAGTATATCGGCGGCGCCACCGTCAGCCGCGAACTGTATCCCGGCTGGACCTATTCCAACTGCTCTTATGTCTGCAGCCTGCTGCGCCCCGAAATCGCCCGGGACCTGGAGTTGCCCCGCCACGGCCTGCAGGTGGTGCCCTATGGCGGTGGTGTCACCTTCAAGCGCGACGGCGACTACTACGGCAACTATTACGACCATAACCGCCAGTACCGGGAGATGGCGCGGCATTCGAAGCGTGACGCCAATGCCTACGAGCGCTACGCCACCGATGTCATGAAACAGACGCGGTTGATCCGTCCCTACCTGTTGCAGCGCCCGCCCGATCCCACGTCGCTCAAGCTGCGTGATCTGCGCGATCTCATGAATTTTGCCCGCTCCTTTACCGAGATGGGCGAGGAGGGGTTGGCCGACACCCTGAAATTCTGGACCAAAAGTGTCGGTGACTATCTCAATGAGTATTTCGAAACGGATGTGATCAAGGCACACCTGGGCGGCACCGGGGTGATAGGCACGGCGCTGGGAGTATACTCCCCCGGCACTGCCTATGTACTGCTGCACCATTACATGGGCGATGTCGACGGCAACGTGGGTTCCTGGGGTTTTGCCCGTGGCGGCATGGGAGCGGTGGCAGGGGCCCTGGCCAAATCCTTCCAGGCTTTCGGCGGCGAAATCATCTGCGCTGCGGATGTCGACCGGATCATGGTCAGCCATGGCAAGGTCAGGGGCGTCGCCCTCAAGGACGGGACCGAGTACCGCGCCGATATCGTGGTCTCCAACCTGGATCCCAAGCGGACCTTTCTGGATGTGATGGACGAGAGCGACCTGCCGCAGGAGGTGGTTCGCAAGGCGAAGAATTTCAAGATTCGCGGCTCCTCCGGCAAGCTCAATATCGCCCTCGACGGTCTGCCTACCTTCAATGGCCTGGACAAGCGCAGCCCGCTGATGCTCGGCGACATGCACTTTACCGACTCCCTGGAGCGACTGGAGCGAGCCTACGACGACTGGAAAGACGGTACCTGGTCGAAGGATCCCTATGTCGATATGTTGATTCCCTCCCAGACCGACCCGACCATGGCGCCACCGGGCAAGCACATGATGACGGTGTTCGTGCAGTATGCGCCGCCCAAAATCAACGGCGGCGAATGGACCGATGCGGACAAGGCCGGTTTCGAGAAGTCGGTCATCGACCAGATCGCGGCATACAGCCCCGATTTCAGGGATCTTATTCTCCATTGCGAAACACGCACCCCGCGCGAGATCGAAGCCGAGGTCGGGCTGACCGAGGGCAATATTTTCCAGGGAGAACTCACCTTCGACCAGTTGCTGTTCAATCGCCCCTTTCCCGGTTACGCCCAGTATCGCGGGCCGGTGCGGGGCATGTACATGTGCGGCTCGGGCACTCACCCCGGCGGTGGCGTGATGGCCGCCCCGGGCGCCAACGCGGCGCGGGAAATCCTGATGGACCTGCGCCGTCCCGACGTGGTCCCGGGAGGCTACGCCGATGACTGACAACTATGATGTGATCCTGGTGGGTGCCGGGCACAACGGGCTGGTCTGCGCCACCTACCTGGCGAAGGCGGGTAGAAAGGTGCTGGTGCTCGAGGCCGGTGACAGCCCCGGCGGCGCCGCGGCCAGTCGCGAATTTGCCCCCGGCTATTTTGTTTCATCCTGTGCCCAGTGGCTGTACCAGTTGCACCCGCGGGTAGCGCGTGATCTCGAGTTGGAGCAGCACGGCCTGGAGCTGGCGGCCCGGGACCTCCCCTCGGTGCTGCTGGACGTCGAGGGACAGCACCTCAGCGTGCTGGGTTCACTGGCCGGGGGAGACAGGCTGAGCAGTGAAGACCGCGACGCCTATAAGCTGTTTCATGAGAAAACGCTGAAATACGCCAAACTGCTCTCCAGGGTGTTTGAGTCCCGCCCCCCGAAACTGGTGGAGGGTGACCTGGCGGACCGGTTCGCCCTGGTCAAGCTCGGGCTGGGGCTGAAGCTGCTCGGGCGGGAGGATATGAGCGACCTGATGCGTATTGTGCTGAGCAATATGTATGACCTGATGGAAGAGCATTTCAACAGCCCACAGCTGAAAGCCCTGCTCAGTTTCGACAGCCTGCTCGGTTCGCGCATGGGCCCGCGCACGCCCAACACGGTGTTTGGCTACCTCTACCGGCGGGTCGGCGACGTTTTCGGTTACAACGGAGTGGCGCAGGTGAAAGGTGGAATGGGCGCCCTCGGGGAGGCCATGGCCGCCAGCGCCCGGGCCAGGGGTGCAGAGCTGCGCATGGGCTCACGGGTAAGCAGTATCGACATGTTCAACGGCAGGGCAGGGGGCGTGACCCTGGCATCGGGGGAGCAGTTGCGAGCCAAGGTGGTGGTGTCCAGCGCCGACCCGGTCACCACGTTCGAAAAGCTCGTGGGTTTTCGCAACATGGAAACAGGCATGGCCCGGCGGGTCAGCCAGGTGCGCTGCGCCGGTGGCGCAGCCAAGCTGCACCTCGCCCTCAACGGGTTGCCGCGTTTTACCGGGCTGGACGAGACGCAGCTGGGCCAGCGACTGGTCATCGCTCCGGATATGAATTACATCGAACGGGCCTTCAACGCGGTCAAATACGGCGAGTACTCCGCCGGCCCCGCCCTCGATATCAGCATACCCACCGTGAACGACCCGGCAGCTGCTCCGCCGGGCTGCCATGTGCTGTCCGCCATTGTGCAGTTCGCGCCCCTGCAGCCGTCCGGAGGCTGGGAGGGCGCGAGCGCCACCCCCGGAGAAACACACCGGGAGCACTTTACCCGGCTGCTGCTGGCGAAAATTGCGGAGTACGCGCCCGGCATAGGCGAGCAGGTGGTGGCCAGCCAGTTGCTGACACCCGCCGACCTGGAGCGGGACTACGGCATGAAAGGCGGTCACTGGCACCACGGCGAGTTGAGCCTGGACCAGGTAATGATGACCCGACCCTTCCCCGGAGCTACCCAGTATGCCAGCGGCCTGGACGGTTTGTACCTGTGCAGCGCGGGCTCACATCCGGGCGGCGGGGTGATGGGCCTGGCGGGTAAAAATGCGGCCCGGGAAATAATCAGGCGGGGGGCAGGGGCATGAAGTCCGCAAGCGACCAGACCATGATGTTGCGCACTCCTTTTCATTCGCGGGTGGCCGCCGCCTGCGAGCTGAACGCCTGGGGTACCTGGAAAGGCTATACCACGCCGACGGCTTATACGGATGTCGAGCTGGAATACTTCGCCATCCGCAGTACCACGGGTGTGTTCGACCTCTCGCCGATGAACAAGTACCGCATCACCGGGCCCGACGCCGAGGCTTACCTGAACCGGATGGTTACCCGCGACGTCAGCAAGATACGGGTGGGTCGTGTCGGGTATACGGTCTGGTGCAATGACGCCGGGCAGGTGATGGACGATGGCACCATCTTCCACCTGGGCGAGAACGATTACCGCCTGTGCGCCTTCGCCAGGGCGATCGACTGGTTGCACTGGTCTGCCCTGGGCTTTGACGTGACGATTGTGGACGAGAGTGATGAGGTGGCGGCGCTGGCCGTTCAGGGGCCGACCTCCTGCGCCGTGTTGCTGGCCATGGGACTCACCGGGCTGGAGCAATTGAAACCCTTTGGCCTCACGACTTTTCCTTTTGAGGGAGAGTCCCTCATGGTCAGCCGCACCGGTTTCACCGGCGACCTGGGCTACGAATTGTGGATTGCTCCGGGCCGGGCAGAGCTGCTGTGGGATCGCCTGTTCGAGGCGGGCAGCCCCCATATTATCAAGCCATTTGGTTCCGACGCGCTGGACCTGGCGCGGATCGAGGCGGGGTTCCTGCAGGCGGGCGTGGATTTCGTGCCGGCGGAGTCGGCGGTCCGCAATGGTCGCTCGCGCTCACCCTTCGAGCTGGGCCTGGGTTGGCTGGTGGATTTGGACAAGCCCGTGTTCAATGGACGTCGGGCGCTGCAGCGGGAGCAGGCTGAGGGTTCCCGCTACCGGTTTGCCATGCTCGACGTGGAGGGTAACAAGCCCGCCCAGCACTCGTTTATCCTCAAGGGCGGCAAGAAGGTAGGTACGGTAACCTCGGCGGCCTGGTGTCCCACCGCCAAATCGAATGTCGCCTTCGCCCAGATTGAAATGCCCCACGGGGCGGTGGGGGACGAGCTGGTGGCGGAAATTTACTACCAGCGCGAACTTCAGTGGACCCGCGTGCTTGCGCCCTGCAGGGTGATAGACGCGCCGGTATTCAATCCCCCCCGGCGGCGCGCAGTGCCCCCCGGCAGTTTCTAGGGCGGGCCCGTGCCCGCGCACCGGCTCGACCCGCTGCTGCAACCGCGCTCCATCGCGGTGGTCGGCGCCAGCGCACGGGCCGGTTCCCCGGGCAACGAGATATTGCTCAACCTGCGTAAGGGCGCCTACCCGGGATCGGTGTTCGCGATTAATCCCGCCCGCGACTCCGTCGAGGGTTTCCCCTGCTTCGCCTCCCTTTCCGCGTTGCCGGCGGTGCCACAACACGTCGTGTTCGCGGTCAACGATACCCGGCTGGAAGCCTGTTTCGACGAGGCGTTGGCCCTGGGTGTCGAGGCGGCCACGATATTCTCCGGGATGGCAATCCCCGGGGACACGGGCCCGGGGTTGGCCCAGCGGATATCCAGCAAGGCCAGGGCGGCCGGGGTGCTGCTCCACGGCGGCAACAGCATGGGTTTTTTCAATTTCAGTGGCGGTGTCTGGATGTCCGGTTTCGACACCCGCACGCATGAACGCCCGGGCAATGTGGTGCTGCTCAGCCAGTCCGGCGCCGGTATGTCGGGTATCCTGGATTGCGAGGAGCGCCTGGATTTTCTGTTCGCCGCATCCACCGGCCAGGAGCTGTGCCTGGCGGTGGAGGATTACCTGGATTATGTGCTGGACCTGCCGCAGACGGCAGTTGTCGGCCTGTTCCTGGAAACCAGCCGCCACCCGCAGCGCCTGATCGCCGCGCTGGAGAAGGCGCGGCGCCGAAAAGTACCCATAGTCGCCGTAAAAGTGGGCAGGACCGAGCTGGCCGCCCGGCTGGCGGTATCCCACAGCGGCGCCCTGGCCGGCAGTGACGCGGTGTACGACGCGCTCTTCCAGCGCTACGGGGTGCAGCGGGTCGACGACATGGCGCAGCTGGCCGCCACCCTCATCCTGTTCGCCCAGCCCCACCCGCTGCCCCAGGGCGGGCTGGCCACGATGCACGACTCCGGCGGGGAGCGGCAGCTGGCCATCGATATGGCGGATGCCCTGGGTGTGGAGTATCCCCGCCTCACGATCGCAACCGTGGCGAGACTGGAAGTCGATCCTCGACGAGGGGTTGCCCGCGGTGAACCCGCTGGACGCATGGGGCAGTGGGGGAGCGGACGCGGGAAGCTACATGGAAGCCTGTTTTACCGCGTTGGTCAGCGACCCGGGTGTCGCACTGGGCGCGGTGGTGCACGACCGGGGTCCCCAGGGCGCCATCTACAGTAGTTACCTGCAGTACCTGCGGGGCGCGCACCGGGCCACAGGCAAGCCGGTCTGCCTGGTGGCCAACTGGTCGGGTTCCGGTGCTGATCCCAGGGCGATTGAGGCAACCCGGGAGGGGTTTCCGGTCCTCGACGGACTCAGGGAGTTCCAGGTGGCGGCGCGCAGTGTCCTTGCCTACCGTGACTACCACGCCCTGGCAGAGGAGCCGCCGCCACCGGCAACTGCGCCGGAGATAGTGGGTCGCTGGCGCCAGTACCTGCAACAAGCAGTTCATATCGACGAGGCGAGCTCAGGGCAGCTGCTGCGGGACTTCGGTATACCGGTCGTGGCGGGCACTGTCTTCGATGGTCCCGACGTGCCACCTGAGGTGTTGCAACGCCTTCGCTATCCCGTTGTGCTCAAAACCGCCGCGCCGGGCATCGCCCACAAGTCCGACATCGGTGGCGTGAAGCTCAACCTGGCGAACAGGGCCGAACTGGAGGACGCCTGTGTCGACATGGCGGCGCGACTGGGCCCCGGGTTGCTGGTTGCGCCCATGGTGAGCGGGGAGGGGGTCGAGATGATTCTCGGGGTTGCCCGTGACACCCAGTTCGGGCCGACGGTGCTGATCGGGCTCGGGGGCGTGCATGCGGAGCTGCTGCGCGACACCGCGGTGTTGCTGCCGCCCTTTGGCCCTGCAGAGGCGATGCGTGCGTTGAGCCGTCTGAAAATGTACCGCCTGCTCGGCGCAGTCCGCGGCCGGCAGGGGCTGGCGATACCGGCTTTCTGCCAGATGGCATCGCGGCTCTCTGTGCTTGCGGTGGAACTGGCGGACTGCATCGAGGAGGTCGATATCAACCCGGTCCGGTTGATGGTCGATGACTGCGTCGGGCTGGATGCGCTGGTAGTTCGCGCAGGTGATCGACTCCATGGGGAGCGTTGGTAACGAGCTGTAATTCGAGGCAGTTAAAATGGGATATGAATCGAAGCGCACACGAGGTAGTTATGCAGGTGGCTGACAAAACCGAGCTGGAGTTGTTTCAGCAGCAACATCCGGAGATCGCCATGCTCGAGGTGCTGATGCCGGACATGAATGGTATTTTCCGCTGCAAGCGAATTCACCGCAGCGAATTCGACGCGCTGTTCGACGGCGCCCTGAAAAGCCCGGCCACCCAACCTCTGGTGACGACGATGGGAGAGTACGATCACGAGGTTGATCCGCGGCTTGTGGCCGGAGAGCCGGACAACAAATTGCTGCCGGTCAGCGGCAGCCTCTCTCCGGTGCCATGGCTGGCGTCTCCTACGGGTCAGGTTATCGCCAGCCACTTCTCGATGAGCGGTGAACCCGCCTGGATGGATCCCCGCCATGTGCTGGCCCGGGTGCTCGAACGTTTCCGCTCGATGGGGCTGAAGCCGGTTATCGCCACCGAACTCGAGTTCTACCTGGTCGCCCCCGGAGATGGCATTGCGCCCCGACCGCTGCTGGGGCGGATACCGGGCACCAGGCTGGAGCAGCAGGGTATCCAGTATTCGATGGCGGAGGACATGTGGCAGCACGACGCCTTTCTCGACGATGTGCGAATTGCCTGCGAGCAGCAGGCGGTGCCCATGACCACCATGCTGTCGGAATTCGCGCCGGGACAGTGGGAGATCAACACCCACCATGTCGATGACCCGCTGGTTGCCTGCGATCACGCCCTGTTGCTGAAACGCATCGTCAAGGGGGTGGCGCTGCAGCACGGACTTTCGGCCACTTTCATGGCTAAGCCCTTCGCCGGCAGTGGCGGCAGTGGACTGCATATTCACGCCAGCCTCTACGACGGGGAGGGCAACAACGTGTTCAGCGACCCTGCTGCAGACACGACGCCCGCCCTGTCCGCCCTGTTTCGCCAAGCTATCGGGGGCCTGGCGCAGACCATGAGTGACGCCATGGCGATCTTCGCCCCGAACGCGAACTCCTATCGCCGTTTTGTGCCCGGCACCTATGTCCCGCTGGCGCCCAGCTGGGGCTACAACCACCGCGATGTGAGTTTGCGTATTCCGGTGTCCAGTCACCAGAACCGGCGGGTAGAGCACCGGGTGGCAGGGGCGGATGCGAATCCCTACCTGGTGGCGGCTGCCGTCCTCGCCGGAATACATTACGGCATCACCCAGCGCTGCGAGCCCGGGCCGATGGTTGCCGAGGGAACGCAACTGGCGGCCCGGGAAGTCACCTTGCCCGCGCGCTGGGAGGCGGCGCTGGCAGCTTTTGACCATTCCACGGTAATGCCGGAATACCTTGGGGAGGCCTACTGCAGCGCGTTTGGCAGTATGCGCCACTCCGAGTGCGAGGCCTTCCATGCCCGTATCTCGAACCTGGATTACGAATGGTATCTGCGCGCAGTGTAGGATCTTCGACCCCGCATAACGTCTTTTGCCCACCCGTTTGCCGCCCTGTTAAAACCTGAATGTCTGTTTAGAAAACTGTATGTCTGTATAAAATATTGCTATACTCCTTCGCTCCACACAAACCAATCCAGTATCTTGTGGTGATGGCATGAAATTCATAGCGACCGACGTGGATGATTCCGTGGCAAAACTGGCGGAAAAATTGCGCGTGACGGCGCAGCGCCCCGACCACGCCATCGATTCCTATTTTTACCGATCCCACCTCGTCTATGAGCGGGAGCTGCGGGAACTGGTGTTCCGCAGCTGGATTTACGCAGGTCATGTCTCGGAACTGCAAAAACCCGGTGATTACCTGTTGCTGGAGATAGGCGAGGACTCGCTGATCATCGTCCGCGACGACAGCGGTGAGATTCGCGCCCTGATGAATATCTGCCGCCACCGCGGTGCCCGGGTCTGCGAGCACGCGAGCGGCAACAGGAAGACCTTTGTCTGTCCCTACCACGGCTGGGTATACAACACCGACGGCAGCCTCAAGGCCGCGCGGGAGATGAACATGCGGCCCGATTTCGACATCGCGGCCCATGGCCTCAAGCAGGCGCGGGTGGTGGAGTACATGGGCCTGGTGTTCATTAATTGCGACCCGGACGCCGCCGATTTTCTCGGCCCCCTGCAGCATCTGAATGAGCCGCTGGGTGCCTACGACCTGGCCAATGCGAAAGTGGCCCACAAGCAGACCTACCGGGTGGATGCCAACTGGAAACTGGTGCTGGAAAATTACCTGGAGTGTTATCACTGTGCGACCTCCCACCGCAGCTATGCGCGGATGCACACCCTGAAAGACCTGGACCACAAGGTGGCGGACATGGTGCAGGCCATGCTCGACAGGACCGAGTCGGTCACCGGGGTAAAGGGCATGGGCAAGGAGCACTATGGCATCTACCTGGGCGCCGAGGGATTCGGTTGCTGTGTTTACACCAGTCGCTACGGCCTGTTCGATGGCTACCTGACCGGCAGCGAGGACGGCCAGCCCGTCGCCCCGTTGATGGGCCATATCCAGGGATATGACGGCGGCGTCGGGGATTTCCAGATGGGCCCCCTGTCTTTCATGCTCAATTACCCCGACCACTGCGTGCTGTACCGCTTCATTCCCCGCGGCCTCACGGCTACCGATATGGAGGTCGTGTGGTTCGTCAATGGCGATGCCCGGGAGGGGGTGGATTACGAGCGCGACAAGGTGACCTGGTTGTGGCACAACACCACGCTGGAAGACGAATACATTATTACCCGCAACAGCGAGGGCGTGAATTCCCACTTCTTCGAGCCGGGTCCCTATCACCCTGAATTCGAAAGCACCCTGAAGGAATTCATTCACTGGTACCTGGCGACCCTGTCGGCAAGCCAGTAGGAGATTTTGTGTCGTCCTTTCGACGTCAGTTCAACCGTCATTCGCTGCACCCCTGGGCCGACCTGCCCGGGCTGGGAGAGGACGAGTCCACCCCTGTTATCATGCGCGGGGAGGGCATCTACATCATTGATGACCAGGGTCGCCGCATGATCGACGGCCCGGCCGGCATGTGGTGCATGCAGACAGGCTACGGTCGGCGGGAGATCGCCGACGCGGTGTCCAGGCAGATTATGGAGCTGGGCTACTCCACGGCGTTTTCAACCATCAACCCCAGGGAGGTCGAGCTGGCACGGCGCATTGCCGCCGAAACTCCGGGTGATCTCAATCGCATTTTTTTCACCACCGGCGGCTCTACCGCGGTGGATTCCGCCCTGCGCCTGTGTCAGCTGGCCAACAACATCAAGGGACAGCGCCAGCGCAAACACATCCTGTCGCGGGACCACGCCTACCACGGCAGTACTTTCCTTTCCGCCTCAGTCACCGGCAAGGAGCGCGACAAGACCGCGATGGACACCAAGCAGGACAATGTGCATTTCCTGAGCGTGCCCTGTCACTTCTATCACCACCAGGAGCTCAGCGAGGCCGAGTTCTGTGATTTCCTGGTGGACGAACTGGAAAGCAAGATCCTGGAACTGGGGCCGGAGAATGTCATGTGCTTCATCGCCGAGCCGGTTATGGGTTCCGGCGGGGTGATCGTACCGCCCGCCGACTACAACCGGCGCTGTTGGGAGGTGGTCAAGAAATACGGCATTGTCTACATCGCCGACGAGGTGGTTACCGCATTCGGCCGACTGGGCCACTGGTTCGCCTCCGAGAAGGTGTTCGGTATCGTGCCCGACATTATCACCTTCGCCAAGGGGCTGACCTCCGGCTACGTGCCGCTCGGGGGCTTCGCGGTGTCGGACCGGTTCATCGATGAAATATCCGGGGAGGAATCCCGGGGCAATATCTACAGTAACGGGTATACCTGGTCGGCCAACCCGGTATCCTGTGCCGCGGCCCTGGCCAGCTGGGATATCATCGAGCGCGAGGGCCTGCTGGCGCACGTGCGGGAAATTGGCCCGTATTTCCAGCAGCAGTTGCGCACCCTCAGTGATATTCCGCTGGTGGCGGATGTGCGTGGCACCGGCCTTATGGCCGCGGTGGAGATGCGACTGGAGACAGGTGCCAGCGGGGCGCAACTGCTGGCCCAGGATTATGCCATCGGCGAACTGGTGGACAGTTACTGCCATGATCTGGGGCTGCTGGTGCGACCCCTGATCAACGTCTGCATCATGTCGCCGCCCCTTATCATCACCCGGGAACAGATAGACGACCTGGTCGGGGCGCTGCGCAAGGCGCTGCTGCTGGCGCAGCAGGAGCTGCGCTCAGGTAAACACGCGGATATTCTCCCGCCGGAATAGATTCTGCCCTGTCCGCAGGGTGACCCTCCGGGTCCCGGGTTGCTCCGCTTCAGTCCAGTTCCAGCGAGTACTTGTAAAAGTCCCGCTCGCGCTCATAGCCCAGCGACTCGTACAGTGCCTGGGCAGTGTAATTGTCGATAGCGGTTTCCAGGTCGATACGGCTTGCCCGGCTCTTGCGGGCCATCTTCTCGGCGGCGTGCATCAACGCCCGGCCCACGCCGCGCTGGCGCACCGAGGCATCGACGTAGAGGTCGTAAAGCACCCAGGTTGGGCTGGCGCTGACCGAACACCAGCCTGGGTAGAGCTGGGTGAAACCCAGGGCATTGCCTGCTTTGTCCAGGGCGAGGAATACCACCGAGCGCTCCTTTCTGAGATTGTCGCCGATGAATTTCCGGGCCAGAGCGGCATCCGGTTGTTGCCGGTAAAACTGGCGGTAGAGATCGAACAGGGCGGCCACCGGCTCGAGATGCTCCCGCTGCGCCCTGAGGATCTGCAGGGACTTGTCCGCAGTCGCCAGGCGCTGCGCCTCATCGACCTGGCTGCACGGCAGTTCAAACGCCCAGGGAAACACGCTGGCGAGAAAGGCAAGGTACATGAAGCGGGCATTTTCCCGGTCGTAGCCCTCGCCGGCGTAGAGTATTTCCTCCCAGATTTCGTCTATCAGGCCCTGTACCGCGTTGGCCATGGCCCGGGGGTTCATCTGCCCCTGCTTGTTGCCCTGGTGGATGATCTCGTCGCACAGCTGCAGGGTGATGGCAAAGATCTTCTGGTCCTGGTCGCCGCAGATACGCTGGTAATCTGCCCGGGACCTCGCCTCGGAGGTGAAGGCAAACCACACGGCGGTCTTGCGCGGCTCGGTGATATTCGGGTCCAGCGACGCTTCAAACATGGCCAGCAGTTTTTTCGCCGGGCTGGGGCCAGCCGACTCGAGGGCGTTGAGGATGCGCTGCTCGAACTCCCGGGCCAGTTCCGTGAGGGTCTCCAGCAGCAGTGCTTCCTTACTGGCGAAGTGAAAGTTGACCGAGCCGGCGCTGAGCCCGGCGATAGCGGCAATCTTTGCCAGGGTGAGTTTTGGCAGGCCGTGCTCGGAAATGGCGCTGATCGTCGCGTCGATCAGCAGGCGCCTGCGCTCGGTCTGGATCGAGCTGCTGATACCGGGTTTCTTGTTGCCCATGAAGTCTACCTGTGTGGCTGTTTTGCGTGCCGCAGTGGCTTGGAAATAGGCGGTCGAGCTGGCATTATATACCCATACAAAAAATTGAACACAAATGCAGAAACGCCCGGGGCGCGCGCCCTGTCCCGGCCGGCAGATACCTCGAGGCGACACCTTATAGCAGGCGGCGACTGGCCGCGTTCCAGGCAAGGACACTTATCAATGAACGACGCGCAACGATTACCGAGTTACACCCTGGTGGTTTCCTGCCCGGACCGGGTGGGCATTGTCGCGGCGGTGTCGCGCTTTGTCGCTGACCGGGGCGGCTCACTGACCGAGTCCAACCACCATACCGATGTGGCGCAGGGGTGGTTCTTCATGCGCAACGTGATCAGTGCCAGGTCACTCAGCGTGAGCCTGGAAGAATTTCGGGACGAGTTTGGTCCGTTGGCTGAAGAGCTCGGGATGAGCTGGAGCCTGCGCGACAACAGCCAGCTGCAGCGGGTGGTAATACTGGCCAGCCACGCGTCCCACTGTCTCGCGGATATACTGCATCGCTGGAAGAGCGGCGACCTCGCCTGCCAGATCCCCTGTGTCATATCCAATCATGAGAACCTGCGCAGCATGGTGGAGTGGCACGGCATTCCCTTCCATCATGTACCGGTGCCGAAGGAGGACAAAAGTGACGCCTTCAGGCAGATGTCGGAGATCATCGAGCGGCATCGGGCCGAGACGATCGTGCTGGCGCGTTATATGCAGATCATCCCGCCCCAGCTGTGTCAGGAGTATGCGGGCAGGCTCATCAATATCCACCACAGTTTCCTGCCTTCCTTTATCGGTGCCAACCCCTACCTGCGGGCCTACGAGCGTGGCGTGAAACTGATTGGGGCCACCTGTCACTACGTCACCGAAGATTTGGATGAAGGGCCCATCATCGAGCAGGACGTCATACGGGTTAACCATAGCTGCGACAAGGATGACATGGTCAGGCTGGGACGCGACGTGGAACAAGCGGTATTGTCCCGCGGCCTGCGTTACCACCTCGAGGACCGGGTCATCGTGCGCGGCAATCGAACCGTGGTGTTTACCTCATGAATTACGATCTGCCGGGCCACAAGTCCCGCGCCCTGCTGGAGCGGGGCCTGCCACATCTGCGCAATGGCCTGCGCTATCCGGCTGCCGCACAGCGCAGCGCCGACAAGGGTTACGATGCCCCCGCCCAGATGATCGTGGGCAGGGCCGAGGGGGATTACGTCTGGGACCTGGATGACAACCGCTATATCGATTTCCAGGGCGGTTGGGCCACCAACCCGCTGGGCAACTGTCACCCGGAGATCATCGAGGCGGTGCACGAGGCACACAAGCGCTACGGCTTTCAGTGGGAGCACCCCCTGCGGATTCCCCTCACCGAGAAGCTCGCCGCACTGATGCCCGGGAATGCACTGCCGCGCTTCAGCTTTGAAGTCTCGGGCACGGAAGCGGTGGAATCGGCGATCCATCTTGCCCTGTGCCACACAAAGCGCCGCTACATCATCAGTTTCACCTCGTGCTTTCACGGGGAGGGCCTGGGCACCAAGATGGTCAGTGCCTATAACAGCAACAACAACCTCTATATGGAAGCCTGGTCCGGCGGGGTGCTGAAGGCGCCGTTCCCCTATTCGGAAAACATTCCCGCGGGAATGAGCCATGCCCAGTACAGCGAATACTGCCTGTGGTACCTGGAGACCCACCTGCCCGAGTTCGTGGTACCGGCAGAGAATATTGCCGCCATCCTGATAGAACCCGGATTGGCGGAAGGGGGTAACTGGATTCCCAGCCGGGATTTCTTCCAGGGCGTGCGCAGGATCTGCGACAAGTACGACTGGCTGATGATCGCCGACGAGGTACTGACCGGGCTGGGCCGCACCGCCAGGATGTGGGGCGTGGAGCATTATGACGTGGTGCCGGATATCCTGGTGGCCGGCAAGAATATGTCCGGCGGCGTTGAGCCCTGCGCCGGGGTAGCCGCCCGGGACGATATTCTCGGGGACAACCCCCGGGCCACTGCCGGCAGCACCTTTGCCGGTACCCCCGCGGGCTGCGCGGCCTGCCTGAAAACCCTGGAAATCTACGAGCGCGACAATATTCTCGCCCACGCCGCCAAACTTGCGGACATCGCGGCCGAGCGGATGGCCCTCTGGGAAAGCCGCTACGACATCGTCACCCAGGTGAGGAATCTCGGCCTGCTGATGGGTGTCTCCTTCGCGGGAGAGTCGAAACCGGGGGAGGAATTCTTCGTGGCCCGGGCGGTTCGCCATGAAATGCTGCGCCGCGGTGTGTGGGCGATATGTGACAACCAGGCCCAGGTGCGTATGTACCCGGCCCTGAATATGCCGCCCGAAACCCTGCTGCAAGGTCTGGACATCATGGAGGAGGCTATCGATAGCGTGCAGCGCAAGGGGGCGAATGTCGGCGACTATCCGCCGATGCCCAGCGGCAACGTGGGATTCTAGATGAAATAACGGTAGATCCTTGTGTCGTGCGTAGCTGGGATCTGCCCGGCGGCCGGGTCCCATTGCCAACTCCAAACCGCTTTTTGGCGGTATGCAAGGGAGGAAAAAATGTCAGGTTTCAGAATCTTCTTGGCTGTCATTTTTGTGTCGATCGTTGGCTACACTGCCATCACTATTTCAAACCATGGTTGGAACCTGCTGCCTGTTTTTTTCGGCGATATGCGAGCCATGACCTGGCCGGGGCAGTTCAACTTCGACTTCATGGGTTTTTTGCTGCTGTCGGGCTTCTGGGTGTCCTGGCGTCACCAGTTCTCCGCTGGTGGCCTGCTGTTGGGATTGGTCGCCGTTTTCGGCGGAATTCTGTTTCTTTCCCTGTACCTGTTTATAGTGAGCATTGCATCAAAGGGAAACGTGCAGGTGCTGCTGATGGGTAAATCCCGGGCGGTTGTGTCGCCGTGATAAAACTCTGGTTTGCCCCCAGAACCCGTGCCGTGCGGATAGCCTGGTTGCTCGAGGAGCTGGACTTACCTTACGAGCTGCAGCGGGTTGAGTTCGAGCCCACAGCCACAGCTTTCTTCGCCCAGAAAACACCAATGGGGAAGCTGCCAGTTATCGAAGACGATGGCATAGTACTGGGGGAGTCGGGTGCAATTATCGAATACGTCCTGGAACAATACGGTAGTGGTCGGCTTGCCCCGGCGGCAGGCTCTCCTGACCGCGCTCTTTACCTTCAGTGGCTGCACTTTGCAGAGAGCACGGCCTTCGCACCCATCGGTATCGTTATCTGGCTGACCCTGTACCGGAACGATTCGGAATCACACCCTGAACTGCTGCGCGACGCTGTGGGCCGCGCGGCCTCAGGTCTGGAGTTTCTGGAAAGCCACTTCGGGCCCGGTCCCTGGCTGCTCGGTGACGACTTCAGCGCTGCCGATATCATGATGGGTTTCACTTTGCTTGCCGCCCAGGCAGTCGGTGTGCTGGATGAGCGGTTCCCTGTCACCACAGCCTATCTGCACCGCCTTCTCGACAGGCCTGCCCTGCAAAAGGCAGTGAGCCTGTAACCATAAGCGTGTTCCACGCCAGATTCGCCAACCGGGATATGTGAGTTAAGTGTCCAGATGTTTCGAGAGCTAACGTCCCTGTTCACTGACATCCAGGCGTCCGTCGAAACAGGAAACTAAAACAGCGAAAAACAAGAAATCGTTGGATACCCTCGGGTCTATAAGCAAAGCTTTACCAAAATCAGCGTTTTATCCGTACGAGGGCCCACAGTAGCTACTATTCAGCTGTGCCCGAGACCCAAGCTACAAGGGCCTACGCCAAAAAGCGGCGTAGAGTGAGTATGGTGATTGAGCTTGCTCTGTATAGATAGGGCAGCGCCTCAATCTTACTCCTACCTAATAGATTCCTAACAGTCCGAAGACGACCACTACGACTACGATTACACCTGTGATGTAGAAAATGTTTCTGGGCATATATCTCTCTTCGGGCAATTCTCTTCTTTAAGCACTTAGTCTGTGAGCATAGTTGCTTTTCACAAGATTTACAGGCACTGGGATTGTCAATATCCAATACCAGATTTGACTGTTCGGTGTTTTAAGCCGCACTTCCGGCTAGAGCAAATCGCGCTAAGGCCTCGCGGTTACATTGGTGTCTTTTACATTCCTGTAAAACGTCGTTTGATAGGCCGTCTCTCGAACTAAAGGCCGAGCGGACAGCTGGTCGTTAAGCCACAAGAGAGGGGGCAGAGTCGAGGAACCGTAGTGTTTATCGTCTGTCCGGCAGCGAACAGAAGTGAAGTTGTAGGATGGGTAGTATTTGACTGGCGTGACCAGTTTAGAATCCACGGAAGTCGCGATCGACCGGTCGATCTGAGGAAGACAGACCATTGTAGATACTATCGCTGTAGGTTTGTCAGTTCTTTGGGTTCCTGGTTTGGTGACCGCGTTCACTGGAGGAGGATTGATCCACGCCCTGGTTGTGATCGCAATCATCATGGTGATTTGCCAAGTCATTAGCGGCCAGAGAGTCGGCTGAGGCTCATCAGTAGCCGGTGACACAGTTGCTGATCCGCATGAAGATGCCGATTACACACCGCGGTTTGCGACGGCTGGGTAAGCAGCCCCTGTGTACAGTAGCGTACAGACGTGGACAACCGGGGCAGGTACAGGCAAGCGATTAACAGGAAATGAATCGTTCAGATCGACGAGAGTCTGCTCTCTGTCAATATCGCAACCGCGATGGTTCTCAGTGCATTTGAAGTTCAGGAATAAGAGACCATAATTTTCTACGGTAGGCGTGCGCCCTGTCGGGTTAGCACCGCCTATGTATGATAGCGAACAGACAAGCGGCCACAATGTATCGATACTGGTGATACCAGGTAGGGCCGAAGTGTGGTTTCGTGCCCCTGTCCACCTATAAACTAGAGGAAAAATTTTATGACAAAGAGAGACGAATACGTTGCGAAGATGAAGTCACAACTCGACGATTTGAACGCACAGCTCGATATACTGGCAGCCAAATCCAAGAGTGCCAAGAAAGACATGCAGGCAAAATACGAACAGGAAATGGCTGATCTTCGCGCACAGTCAAGCCGGGCGAGTGCCAAGCTGGATGAACTGAAGAATGCCGGCGAGGATGCCTGGGAGAATATGGTAGCGGAAGTGGACAAGATAGGCGATGCATTGAAACATTCCTACAACTACTTCAAGTCCCAGTTCTAGGGATATCGTCTCGTCCATAGATATTTTCATGCTAGGCAAATAATTGCCGGTTGCATGAATTGATCGGTTTGTAAACAGGTCTGGTCGGCACTAATTTCGGTGTCAACTGGACCTGAATACTATGGACCTGCCGTTTCAGGGCAATGAAGCTAACCCGATTAGACAGGATTCATATAGACGAGCAAAGCCTGTCAAAGGTTCAGTGTCGGCTCCGGAGCAAAAGGGCGAATAGTCCGCAGCAATTTCAAGAACCGTGGACTTCGGTAAAAAATTAGCCCATCTATGGTATATTTTCAGGAGATAGGAAATGTCATTAGGAACCATTCTACTAATCATACTCGTCTTGATGCTGGTCGGTGTTGTGCCGGTTTGGCCTCACAGTCGACGATGGGGTTACGGCCCCAGCGGAGGTCTTGGACTGGTGTTGGTAATCCTGCTCATTCTATTTCTGACAGGCAAAATATAGGGCTTTCGCCACATATGCCTGCTGGTACCAGGCGGACGTTGAAGTAACACTTGAAAGAAGAATGATATGGCTGGTGTTCTGGTATTGGTTGTTTGAGTGCTTCTGATCGTGTTTCTGGCAAATCGCGGCTCGAAGAGGCCCTGCGCGAATTCAGCCTCGAGTCATTTCTTCACAGCATAGCGCAGGAGTTATCGAAGGGCGTGTAACAGAGGGTGAGCGTCGGTCGCTAATCCCGACGCCACCTGGCGCGTCTTGCTGTGGTATTACACGCCTCTACCTTGCAGGACACGTATAGCGATAACGACCAGCGCGACAACCAGTAGCAGATGGATTAACCCGCCCATGGTATAGGACGACACCAGGCCGAGTAGCCATAAGACCAGTAAGACAATTACAATTGTTTCAAGCATGCGTATTTCTCCTCAATGGTATTCTTTACTATTTGTCGCCGTCTGCCGCGTCCTGGATGGCTTCTCCAGCATCTTCAACTTTTTCTCCAAGAGTGTCTGTCGCCTTATCGATACTTTCGCCGGCTTTTTCTGCCGGGCCTTGCTTCTCACAGCCGGGCAGTGCGACGAGTAACGTGCTCATAATCAAGGCAGTGGAAAGCATTCTGGTCAGTTTCATGATGTATATCTCCTTGTGATCGTTCTAATCTGAATCAGGTTTTTCGGTCCTGATCATCCCTGTGTCCTGTAAATGCCTCGTGACGCGCTGCGACTTGGCCGGCTGGCTGAAACGGGCCATCGCGAGCCGAGTCCTTTTCACTTGTCGACCTCATGGCCAATGATGCCGCCCACGGCTGCACCGCCGATGGTTCCGATTGCGCTACCGCCTGTAAGAACGGCGCCGCCGACGGCCCCGGCACCAGCACCGATAGCTGTATTCTTGTCCTGCGTCGACATTTCCGAACAGCCACCCAGGCCGAGCAGCATGACCGCGGCAAACGCACTGATAACGTATCTATGCATGGTGGAAAATGTGGTGAAGTTGTTCATAATCGTTCCTTAATAAGAGGTAGGCGAAGTGGGGCATCTGCCTGTGGTGCGATGCAAAAACGACTCTTTGGCATGAACTCCAAACCTGGCGCGGCTTATGACAACTCCGATGACTACAGAAGGTTACGTTGAATCTTGCTGGCGGTCTGTCTGCTAGCGTACATAATCAACAATAATTGGCTGTCACACGCCACTGGCCTGCAGGCGTTCCTTTTCGCCACCATTAGCTGAGATCTACAGAACCCGGATCCATTATGGTGGCGTAGCTTGCCTTGTCGGCGGCGTAACATTCGCAGGCAGTAGCCTCCAGACCACTGCGGTCCAGAATCCTGATATTGCCCCGTGTGTAGCTAATCAGTTTGCGATCCTGAAGAGCCGTGGCCGCCCTGGTGACGCCGACTCGACGTACGCCCAGCATGTAAGCAAGAAATACCTGGGTGACGTAGAACGTGTTTGAATGCGCACGGTCCTGTGTCATCAGGAGCCAACGTGCAAGACGAGCCTCTACCACGTGATAACGTGTACAGGCTGCGGTTTGGGCGATTTGGCAAAACAGTACATAAAAGTAACGCTTCAGTATTCGTTGAAGTGAAGGGCTTTGTGCAAGCTCACGGCGAAATGTTGTCGCATTAATGCGCAGGGCCGAACCTTCGCCTTGAACAACGGCGTGCAGTGGCGATATACCTACCCCAAGTATCAGGGCGATACCGTGCATACCCTCGTCTCCGACCAGCCCCACTTCCAGACTGGATGAATCACTCAATGGCTTGGTCAGAGAAATGAAGCTTTCCATAGGAAAGTAGACCTGTTGAATGCGCTCGCCGGGCTCGCTCAGGATCTGCGCAAACTTCAGTTCGACAAGCTCGCAGCCCGCAAGAACGCGCCCACGATCCCTGCTAGGCAGTGCCGCAAGCAGTTGGTTGCCTTTTATGACGGGTTTGGTCGTTGGCAAGTGATCTCCCTGATTGTCTGAAAACACCGTAAACCATTTAGACAAAGCCGCCAGTTCAATCCAGATGTATTACGCGAATGGCCTGCCGGAAAATGGATTTTCCCAGACTGCAGAGAAATGTAGTCCTTGTCTGCGCGGTAACGCACTTAGCAGAACGGCCTTTCTTTGAAATTCTGCTGTTCCATAGAAACCAGAAGTATTCCTCTCCCAATGTCTGGTCCTGGACGGCCAGCAGCTGCAATCGCCACGCTGATGATTGCCGCCTGCTCTCCGATTGGCTCGTCCTCGCCAGGGCAAGTGCAGGCAAAAAAGCCGGCGTCACCTACAAATATCGAAGTGATGACGAGCTGATCCAGACCAATCAACTTGCCGCAACATTTTGCAGCCAGCGTCTGCTCGCACCGCGACCGCTGGGTCTTAGCCAGGATGATGCCGGTGATATTGTCGTCAGATTCGAGTGCGTGCCGGCAGCGGGTCGCCCGCAACGCAGATCAATCCGGATTTTACGTATACCTATCGAAGCGATCAGGAACTCCTCGATATATCACTAAAAGTTTACCTCTACTGCCTGAGCAGCGGATCGACGACCCACTCTTCCAGCATCGTGGTTAACGCCAACGGTACGAGGACGGCCACGTTTCAATGTAATCCTGGTTGAACCCAGATCAACAATTAACCCTGAATATCGCGCTATGTGCGTTTCAGTACAGACTGCCCGTGCTAAAGCGATCAATACTTCAAGCGCATCCAGACTGTCCATGTAACTGGTCAAGGCCGTGCTGGTGTTCCCGAATATCGTCAAGGCTGGCCTCGTATTCGGCGGCAGCTATGGAGAGGGTGAGTTGATCGAGGGCTCAAAAGTTGTCGACTATTACAACACGGTTACCGGGTCCTGGGGCCTGCAGGCAGGTGCCCAGTCCTACTGATACGCGGTGTTTCTGATGACCGATAAGGCCGTTCAATATATTAGAGAGACAAAGGGTTGGGAAATCGGCGTAGGTCCGACCGTTGTCGTCGTTGATGAAGGGGTGGCTAAGAACCTTTCGACAACTTCGCTGAAGGATGATGCCTATGCCTTTATCTTCAGTCAGCAAGGATTGATGGCTGGGGTTAGCATTGAGGGGACCAAAATTTCCAGAATCAATCGTTAACCCGCCAGCGGCCGAACGTGATTCGCGTCTGCTATAAGTAGACGCAAAACACAAAGTAACGAGCGAGGCCAAAATGAATGTCGACCAGGCAAAGACAAAGTTAGCTGAGGTCAAGCAAGAGGTAAAAGACGCGAAAAAGGCGCACCTGATAACAAGCCCAATAGCCTGCCGATGAACACCCAACTTAACTCAGGAGTACGATAGACATGATGAAATTAGCCAGTTTAAGCAGCGCGGCAGTGGCACTTTTCGTGTTAGCTCAACCGCTGAACGCGCAGGAGACCAGCCGCGTCCAGCAGGAAACAGCGGAACAGGCGCAAACCATGGGGCAAGTTCAGTCCCAGGATCGCGTATACGGTTCCAGCCTCATGACCCAGCAGGAGCGCAATGAGTACCAGAACCAGATGCGGCAACTGAATACGGAACAGGAACGCGCAGACTTTCGAGCCCGGCATCACGAGCAGATGAAGCAGCGCGCCACTGCGCAGGGCAAGACCCTGCCTGACGATATGCCCGCTAACCGTGAAGGACAGGGCAGTGGGGCCGGGCAGAGCATGGGGCAAGGCCATGGACAGGGTATGGGTACCGGTATGGGTATGGATATGGATAAGGGGCAGGCCGGCCAGTCGATGGGCGCAGGCAAAGGCTCCGGCGGCGGTAACAAGGACAAGTAATGAACAATCGGGGACAGAACAATCGGGGACAGACCACTTTTTTTGCAAAAACTAAATCCCAGAGCCTGATAAACGTGGTCTGTCCCCCTTTATGTCCTGTTGGCTACAGGTATTGGCGCAGAGTCAGTGTGTCACCGCGCTGGGTGAACTCTATGTGTTTCAGGAATGACATACCGAGCAAAATCTGGTCGCTCTGCAGCCCGGGAGTGATGCCCGCCCGCACATCCTGTAGCTCGATACCTCCTACGCTTACGCTATCGAGCCTGGCAGCGTAGCTGGTGCCTGTGCCGTTTGCGGTCTGGGTGCGAAAAGCCCGCCCACGTTGCAAGCCCAGGCGTTGGGCCACCGCATCCGGCACCGCCACGCCGGTGGCGCCCGTGTCCAGAATAAAAGTTACGGGCTGGCCGTTGATCTCGCCGCTCGTGACGTAGTGACCAAACCTGTTGCGTTGCAGGACGACTTCTCGAACCCCCGCTTCAGTTGAGCGGGTTTGCAAATCCTGGTTGGGGTTGTACTGCTTGCCCAGCAGGTCGTCGAAAAAGAAAGCGCCCAGCGCCAGGAATGTCAGCCAGGCCAGGACCTGCATGGTGGTGCCCATGCGTTTTTGCTCGTTGACGATGTCTTCGTGTTTGCTCACTCGACTTTTGCTTGATCCAGGCGGGTTTGTATCTTTGTCAGAGGCCATTATGACACAAGCTCTTTTCGCATATAATTCACAGGCAGCGATACCCGCAGCCGCCGCTGGCGCTGGAGTTCGCTGATCTACCAAAACCTGGAGGTGTTTCGCGATGAATGACGGTGTTGCGGTGAAAGGCGGTTGTTTTTGCGGTGCGGTCGAGATCGAAGTCTCGGGATCCCCGGAGGCAATGGGATATTGCCACTGCGAATCATGTCGGCACTGGTCGGCCGGTCCGGTCAATGCTTTTTCCCTGTGGAAACCGGAGTCGGTGACTGTCACCAGGGGCGCAGATAAAATTGGAAGCTACGCGAAAACCGAAAACAGCCATCGCAAGTGGTGCAAGGAGTGTGGCGGGCATCTGATGACAGAACACCCGAAGATGGGATTGATCGATGTGTATGCGGCGGTGATCCCGTCTTTTGATTACCGTCCCGGCCTGCACGTTTTTTACTCCGAATCGGTTCTTCCGATCCACGATGGTCTGCCGAAGATGCGCGATGTCCCGGCGGAAATGGGTGGCAGCGGGGAAACACTGCCGGAATAGCCTGAAGGCTCCAGGGGCTACTCTCAATAAGTTCGCAAAGCTTATCGAAGACATCCCGCCTGATAGTTCATTGGCACTTGAGTCGATGAGTCGGTGGCGCCCTGAAAAGCAAATGCAGGCGCCCCAGGCGCCCCAAATGGGGCACTGCTGCCCCGGTTTCGTGTCTGCAGGCGGCTGAGAACCCGAAATCCTGAATTTCCTTGCCCAAATGGGGCAGAGCGATGATTGCCCTGCCATCCCTTGCTTCATAGTCTGGCAGCCCGCTTCCTCACAAGAACAGGGGAAAGCAGAACCAGGAGAGTGCAGGTGATGAACAGGATCAGGACCGTATTCGTAGCAGTTATCGGGATACTTACCGGGGCCATTACAGTGGCAGCACAGGAGGCAGACAGTCAGCCGCCGGCTGGCTGCTACAAACCTGTAAGAGGCTTTGCCACGTCTTTGTGCACCGACGGGGAGGCCTGTAAGAGTCAAGCCGGCATTTACAAGATTGTGCTGAAAAACAGGCAGGGGGCCTCCGGTGAGCGTACCCTGGTTATGACCGGCTTGTTTGAGGGAGCTATTCTAACCATGCCAAACGCCTGTGGTGCAGCAGACGCGGCTCACGTACTGACGGCTCGCGATAAAGTCAGCAGCATCACTACCGGCCCGGACGTGGCGTGTTTGACTGGAGGGGGGGATTTCGTCAATACCATTGAGGTTGTCGAAACGCTCTCCGTAACTGGGGGTACCGGCGTTTACTCGAACCTGATTCCCGGGGGCACAGTCACGCTCACGGGTAAACTCGGTCTGAAGACAGGAATCAATAAATTCAAGGTAACACCGATGCCCGGCGACGAGGTCTGTTTCGATTACCAGTAACTGATTGGAGCCCGCGGACGCAGGCGAGCTCTGAGGCCTGCCGGGCTCAATCCTTGCCTTCCATTTTTGCCTTGAGGTCAGCAAAGGGGTTGTAGGTCGCCGGTTTTGGCTTGTTGTCACTGGTGCTGCCGTAGCGCACCAGGTTCTCGAACTTGCTGTGTTCCTCATCGTGGCAATAGATACATAATAACTCCCAGTTGCTGCCGTCGCCGGGGTTGTTGTCGTGGTTGTGGTCGATGTGGTGCACGGTAAGTTCCGACAGGTTCCTGCGGTCGAACTCCCGGGCACAGCGGCCGCAGATCCAGGGATAGAGTTTCAGGGCGCGTTCGCGATAGCCCGACTCCCGTTTGGCATTGTACTCAAGCTGCTCGGCGCGAACCTGTTCAAAACTTTTCGATGGCGGTTTCGGGCTGTTCATGACCTTGCTCTTCCAGTGTGTCCATCCAGTGCGAATCGCGTTATTGGCACTGTACACCAATCCCCCGGCAAATCCCCAACAGCCGGAAAGTCGGTGTTCACTCGTGTCGAAATATTTTACATATGCCTTGTCTTCAAATCCCCAGCTGACTTTAGCTTTCGGTGATAAGTCTCTATTTTAATTAAATTTTATTGTAGATGGCACGGACCGTGAAGAATTAACCAGACTGTGGGTTCAGGAGCTGTGGTCATGAGTACACTGCGGGAACGTATCAACGATTACCTGCGCGAGACGGTGCCATTTCACAAGCGCATGGCGCAGGTGCAGGAAGAAGACAGTGAAGCCCGTAAATACTTTCTCGCCAAGGCGGAGAACGAATTGCGCGATGCCGAAGAGCGCCTGCAAAAACTCAAACGAATAATGGAGTGAATACCTCCATTATGAACCAGTAAAATTTTGACTAAACCGTCCACCGGCCGGTTGTTACAGGACTCCTGATGTACAGCCCCGTTCGCGGGGCTTTTTATTGCCTGCTGATTGTGAACGCAGGCAGTCGGAAGGTGGTGCAGGCAGGCCCCGGAAACACCGGAGCGGAATTTTGACGCGGGTTGTCAGCGCCGTGGTGGCGGATTCCAATCCTTGTCCCTGGCATTCTCAACAGTCCGCCGGCGGGGTAGCCTTTGCCCGCTCGGGCGACCAGAAGGGTTTGGTAACCCGGGTACAGCGCGCCACCTTGCGCAGCCAGCGCAGCTCTTTCTGGTGGTAGATCTCGGCCCAGATCGGGCCATCGAAATACTTCGCTTCAACCAGTCCGTAGGCGATGTTTGCTTTCACTACCGGTGACCACATGGCCGAGGTGATATAGCCTATTTCAGTCGCGCATTTTCTGTCCGCGTAGAGAATACTGTTTTCAGCGGGCTTGTTGCCCTCGATGTCCAGTTTCAGCAGGCGCCGGTAATTGCCTGACTCCTTCTGGGCCAGCAATGCGGCGCGGCCGCTGAAATGAGGCTTCTTGAAATTGAGTATCCAGCCCAGGCCCAGCTCCAGCGGGCTGTGGTCGTGGCCGCGCTCCACGGTGTGCAGGGAGCCGTGGAAGTCGACGTCCGGGGCGAGGAAGCCCGCCTCCAGCCGCGCCATTTCCAGGGATTCGTCCCCCATGGGCTGGATGCCGTAGAGCTCCCCGGTGGTGAACAAGGCATCCCACAGCGCCTCTGCGTCCCGCGGGTCCAGCCACAACTCGTAACCCAGGTCACCGGTGTAGCCGGTGCGGGAGATCATGAGCTCGCCGTTCCCGAAGGGAAAACGCATGATCTGGAACGGCTTGCACTGCTCGATACCGGTGAAGCCCAGCGCTTTCAGCAGGGCGCAGGAGGTGGGTCCCTGTAGCGCCAGCGCAGCGACGTCTTCACTGATTTCGGTGATGTCCACCTCATCGAAGCCCACCGCACTGAGGCAGAACCAGTCGTAGCATGGGTCTGCGCAGCACAGCATGAACTCGTCCTCGCCCAGGCGGAAAATCGTGCCGTCGTCCACCACCTTGCCCGCATCGGTGCACCAGACGTTGTAGGCGACGGTGTCGATTCCCTGGGCGATCACATCCCGGGTCACCATGCGGTCCAGCATTGCCGCGGCGTCGTTGCCGCTGAAGCGGTATTTTCGCATCGGTGACACGTCGAATACGCCGCAGGTGTTGCGCGTGGAAAAGTACTCCAGGTGTGCGTCCGCGTAGTACCGGGCCGAGGCGAAGCCGTTCCACTCGCTCCACTGCTGGTTCAGGTTCAGGCGCGAGGTGCGGCTGTGAAAAGGCGACGGCAGGATGCCCATATGGACGTGGGCAATGGCGTCGGCACTTTGCAGTTGGGCCTTCAGCGGCATGCTTATTTCTCCTCCAGAATGGCGCGGGCAGCGTTGCTGCCGGCAGCCCCCATGATGCCACCGCCGGGATGGGCGCCGGCGCCACAGAGATAAAAGCCCGGCACCGGCGTGCGGTACTGGGAGGCTCCGTAGGTCGGTCGGTTCATCCACCAGTTGTCGAGGGCGAACTCACCGTGGTGCCAGTGGCCGCCGCAGACACCGAACTGCTGTTCGAGGTCCGCAGGCGTCAGCAGCTCGCTGGCCACGAGGCAATCGCGGATGCCGGGCGCATACTGCTGCAGGCTGTCCAGCGCGTTTTCGAGGAAGCTATCGCGATGCGCGTCCCAGCCACCCTTTACCGCGTAGGGAGCGTACTGGACCTGGGCCGACAACACGTGCTGGCCGGCCGGCGCCAGGCCGGGGTCATGCAGGCTGGGCAGGACCACCTCCATGGGAAGCTCCCGGGCATAGCCGCCGTACTTGGCCGCGTCGTAGGCGTTCTCGATAAACTCCATGGTCGGTGCCAGGATCAGGCGGCCCTCGGGCCGCTCCAGGCCGGTAAAGTCCGGCAGGCGGTCCAGTGCCAGGTGCAGCTTGGCGACGTAACCGTCAGTGCGCAGGCGATTGATGCGATGGGTGAACTGTATGTCCAGGTGCCTGGCGCCCAGCAGCTTGAAAAAACTGGTTTTCGGGTCGGCGTTCGATACGATTTTCCCGGCCCGGATCACCTCGCCGTCATCGAGCTCAACGCCCACAGCCGCACCCTGTTCCACGACAACCCGGGCCACCGGGCTGCCCAGCCGCACTTCTGCGCCGTGGCCCCGGGCGGAGGCGACAAGCGCGTCCATGAGACCACCGGTGCCGCCCGCCGCCATGGGCAGGCCGCCGGTCAGGTCGCCGCTCATCCGGTACAGCAGGGCGATGAGGGCATTGTTGGGGGAGCGCGGTGCCAGCTTGCTGCCCACGTTGGCATCCCAGCTCAGGGCCGCTTTGAGCAGGGGACTGTCGAAGTATTCATCCATCAGGTCCTGGGCGGGCAGGGCGATCATCCGCATCATTTCCCGCATGTCCGCCTTGCCCAGGGTCCGCAACTTCCAGCCGAACTGGCCGAGGGTGGCGACATCCCTGAAATTGCCGCTACCCATCATCGGAGGCTGCTTGTGCCAGAACGGATTTATCGCCTTGGCAAATTTATTCAGCAGACGCACATACTCGAGGTAAGCGGCTGAGTCCTGGGCAGAGCCACCGCGTAAATGTCCGGCTGCGACACTCATGTGCTGCCCGTCCGGCGACAACGCGACGGTGGGCAGGGCCTGCGCGGCCAGACTGAACCCGTGGCGCTCGAGCTCCAGGTCGGTGACAAGTTTCCGGCTCAGCTGGGGCAGGGTGTGGGCCACTGAGGCCCGGAAACCGGGGGCGAACTCCCGGGTGGCACCCAGGCCGCCCGCCTGGGCAGCGGCCTCCAGCACCAGTACCTGCCGACCAGCCTTGGCCAGGTAGGCTGCACACACCAGGCCGTTGTGGCCGCCGCCGATGATAATAATGTCAGGTGACTTACTCATCGACGTCATCCTCCGGTACCACGTTGGGCCGCCTCAGGTCTCGCAGGATCTCCCGCGCCGAATTGGCGCCGCAGGCGGAGGAGACACCGCCGCCGGGGTGGGTGCCCGAGCCGCACATGTACATGCCTTTGACCGGACCCCGGTACTGGGAGTAACCGGGGAAGGGGCGGTTGAACATCAGCTGGTCGATGGTGAGTTCACCCTGGAATATATTGCCCTCGGTAAGGCCGATCTCGTTTTCGATCTCGTAGGGAGTCCGCACCTCCATGTGGGCGATGAGGTCGCGGAAGTTGGGGGAGTAGTTGCAGATCTGGTCGATCACGGTCTCGCCGAACGCGTCGCGTTTCTCCGGCGTCCAGCCGCCCTCAACCTCGGCGGGGCAGTACTGGATGAAACAGGACACGAAATAGTTGCCCGGGGCCGCCAGGGTCGGGTCCCACATGGAGGACTGGGTCATTTCGACAAAAGGGTCTTCGGACCAGCGGCCGTGCTTCCAGTCGTCGTAGGCCCGCTCCATCCGCTCCATGGAATCCAGGAACTGGAACGAACCGTGGCGCAGGGGGTGACCGGCGGGTAGTGAGGGGAAGTCCGGCGCGCCGGTCAGGGCGATATTCACCTTTCCCGACGAGCCGCGGATCTTGAAGTTCTCGGCCTTTTTGCGCAGGTCGCCGGGAATGTCCCTGGAGTCCATGATTACCGTGAAGGTGCGCTTGGGGTCGAGGTTGGACACCACGATGTCGGCGTGAATTTCCTCGCCGCCCTCCAGCGCCACCCCTGTCGCGCGGCCATTGCGCACGATGATCTGTTGCACCGGCGCGTTGGTGCGGATCTCGCCGCCGTGTTCGCGCAGGGCGCCGGCTATCGCGTTTGAGATGGCGCCCATGCCGCCCCGGGCCAGGCCCCAGGCGCCCACCGCGCCGTCCACGTCACCCATCACATGGTGCAGCAGTACATAGGCTGTCCCGGGTGAATACACACCCAGGGCGGTGCCGATAATACTGCTGGTCGCGTACATGGTCTTGACCAGGTCATTCTCAAAGTATTCGTCGAGAAAATCGCCGGCGCTCATGGTCATGAAGCGGATGAACTCGTATACCTGCTCCTCGCCCATGCCGGCGAACTTTTTACCCATGAAGACCAGTTCGCCGAGGTCCCGGGGTTTGAAGGAGGTGGGGTCGGCGGGTGTGCGCAGCAGGAAGTGACGTATCAGCTTGGCGTAGCGCATCAGGTCCGCGTTGTAGCGGTGGGTGGCATCGGCGTCCCGCAGGGAGTGGCGCCTGACCTCCCGGTACTGCATGGCGTGGTCGGGGTACTCCGCGATGTAATCGCCGGTGCGGGAAAAATTGGTAGTGCCGCTGTAGGGTACGATCATCAGGCCGTGGCGAGTGAGGTCCAGGTCCCGGTGGATCGACTGGCGCAGCAGGCTGCACACATAGGAACAGTTGGAATACAGCCAGCCCTCGTGCAATTCACGGCTGACGGCGGCGCCGCCGATGTAGTCGTTCTTTTCAACGACCAGCACGTCCAGGCCACCCTTGGCCAGGTAGGCCGCATTGGTCAGGCCGTTGTGGCCGGCGCCTATCACGATGGCATCGTAGCGATTCTTCATGGTTTGGGTTTTGCTGCCAGCTTGGGGATTGATTGGGTTGCTCCAGCATAAGACCCGGGTACTGGATTGGGCACTGGGGATAGGGGACAATGAGGGAATAAAAACGGACACTAAGCAGGCCTGAAATGCCCCTATTGCGATCCCGGCGTAATACCCCCGCTGTCATTCAGCGCCAGCTGCTGAACAGCCATGAGATCAGGTTGATGTTGCGGGAACTGGAGGAGAGGCAGGGCATAATACCCAGGGTTATCCTGGCGGGAACGGGTGTGTCGCCCCGGGCCCTGGCCGACCCCGCCCGGCGGCTCACCCTGGAGCAGGAACTGGAGCTCTATACCCGTATCGCTCATCACAATGCTGACCCGTTGCTGGGAATCAGGGTTGGCCGGCGGCTGTCACTGTCCAGTTACGGGATACTGGGGTATGCGGTGATGGGGGCGATGAGTGTGGGTGAGGCATTGACACTGGTGACGGAATTTTCTCCCCTGATCAGCTGGGCCTCGCAGCACACGCTGACCGATGAAAACTACCGGGGTATCTCCTGCCGCTGCCTGACCCTGTTCCCGACTGCGGCGGATGCCAGGGCGGCGGCGCTGGAGATAGAGAGCACGATCGCCTCACTGCAATCGATTTTCAATGAACTGGTGGGAGAGCCGGTGCGCTTTGCCGGAATCGAAGTGTCTCACCTGAATCCGGCGGTCGGGGGTGACGAATTTCGCGAGCTGTTCCGGTGTCCCGTGGTGGATGGCAGCCACCGCAATGCGCTGTTTTTTCCGCTTAGCCTGCTGTCGAAGGCGCTGCCTTACCCCCAGCCCGAGTACAGCAGCCTGTTCCGCGACATGTGCCGCCAGAGCATGGCCTCCCTGGTGGAGGAGCGTGGTCTGGTAGAGGCCATCAGGGATCTGATTCTGGCCCGGGAGGGCAGCGTACCCACGCTGGAGCAGGTGGCGGCACACTTCAGTATCAGTGCCCGCACCCTGCGGCGGCACCTGGGGCTTATCGGTACGAGCTACCGGGCGTTGGTCGAGGAGGTCCGTTATGCCGGCGCCTGTCGCTATCTGTCCTCTACCGGGTTGACGGTCGATGCGATCGCCGGCCAGTTGGGATACGCGGACGCCCGCAGTTTTCGCACCGCATTCCGGCGCTGGTCGGGGACGACACCTGCGGCATACAGGTTGCGTTTTCGGTCACCGGGTTGAGGCTGGCACTGTGGGGAGGGCGGGGTGCAGGCCGAATGAATTCGACCCGGTCAATGGGCGCGTTCCAGCTCGATTTCCAGGGTCATGTGGTTGGCGATTTCTTCCAGGCTGTCCTCGAGGTCATCCAGGTCGATATGCTCGGGAATCTCGGCGTCGATACGGGCGCTGAAGAGTAACTCGGCGCTCATCGGCGCGCTGGTGACCTCACTGTCCATCTCGACCACATTCACGTTCCGTTGCGCCAGTGCCCGGGAGATTTCGCGCACGATGCCCAGGCGATCCGGCCCTATTACCGTCAGTGTAATGCAGCGTGCACGCTTGTCTCTTGCGATTGCGTGCGCAGGAGTGACGCGCACGCTGAGACCGCTGGTCGAGAGACCCTTGAGGTCGACCTCGAGAGCCGCGCCGTTATCTCCCGGCAGGGATACCAGTACCAGGCCGGCGAACTTGCCCCCCAGCTGCGACAACCGGCTCTCCAGCCAGCTGCCCTGGTTGCTCTCGATCACCCGCGAGAGGGATTCAACCAGGCCCGGCCGGTCGTCTCCGATAAAGGTAACGATATAGGAAGTTTCCACCAGTTTGACTCCACATTCACGGGCGCAGGCCGTATATTAGCGCGCTATCGGGCGCTACACTAGCGAACAGGACACGCCCGCACCGGGGAGCCATGGCGCAATTTGTAGAAGTACCTCCACAGCGGCTCGAGGCCAATGTGCTGCAGGCTCTGTTGGAGGAGTATGCCAGCAGGGACGGCACCGACTATGGCGAGCGCGAACTGAGTCTCGAACAGAAAGTGGGCAGCCTGCGAGGCCTGATGCACCGGGGCGAGTTGCTCATCGTCTACGACGTGGACAGCGAACACTGGGATCTGGTGCCAAGCGCGCAGGCGCGCGAGCTGCTGGATGAATGACGAGAGCGATGTCGACCAAACCCGACCACATACTGGATGCCACCGGCCTGTTCTGCCCGGAGCCGGTGATGCTGCTGCACAACCGCATCAGGGACCTGGCAGCGGGTGAAACCCTGCAGGTGTTGGCGACGGACCCCTCGACCACCAGGGACATCCCCAAGTTCTGCAGTTTCCTCGGCCACGAATTGCTTGAGCAGGAAGAGATGGACGGCAATTACCGTTACCTGCTGCGCAAGGGGGGGTAAGCCGGATTTTGGAACACTTTGCCGCCAGCCGACTCGAACAGGTCTTCGCCGGTTGTTTTTCCCGGGGCTGGCGTACGGTGCTGGAGGGTGGGGTGAACGAACCCTACTACCAGCCCGCCACGGGTGAGTGCGATATGCATCGCCTGTTTTACCGCAACGATTATTTTGCCAGTGCTCTGCACGAGGTTGCGCACTGGTGTATCGCGGGAGAGCGGCGACGGCAACTGGCTGATTTCGGTTACTGGTATACACCCGATGGGCGCAGCCCGCAGCAGCAAAGTGCCTTCGAGGCGGTGGAGGCGAAGCCGCAGGCTCTGGAGTGGTTTTTCTCCCTGGCCTGCGGCTACCGTTTCCGCATCAGTGTGGACAACCTCGGTGCAGCGCAGGCCGGCGAACACGACACGACGCCTTTCAGACAGCGGGTGCTCGCCCAGGCGCGCGCCTGGCAGCAGAGCCGCTTGCCCCCGCGGGCAGAACTTTTTTTCAGTGCCCTTTCCCGCGAGTTTGGTACGGAGCTTAAACCCGGTGACCCCGAGCTGGACCTGGCGGGACTGGCATGAGCCTGCGCGTACTCGCGGATGAAAACATCCCGGCAGTAGAGCACTACATCGGCGACCTGGGAGCGGTGCAGCGCTTCAATGGTCGTACCTTGCGCCCGGAGCAACTGGCGGGAGTGGACGTTCTGCTGGTCCGCTCGGTAACCAGGGTCGACGCCGGGCTGCTGGATAACAGCGGGGTTCGTTTTGTCGGCACAGCGACCAGTGGTGTCGACCACATCGACCGGGACTACCTGCAGCAGCGGCAAATCGGTTTCCGGCACGCACCGGGGTCCAATGCGAACTCGGTGGTGGAATATGTGCTGGCGGCAATAGCCGGCGTCTCAGATTACCTGGAACAGGTTCTTGCCGGCGCACCTGTCGGCATTGTCGGTTACGGTTCGATCGGCGGGGCGGTGGCGGCCCGCCTGCGCGCCCTCGGCATCAACTACTGTGTTTACGATCCGTGGCTCGACCGCGAAACCATCGATCATCCCGCCGAGCTGGCCGACGTCCTGGCTTGCACCGTCGTCACCCTGCATGCCGAGCTGACCGATCGCAGGCCCTGGCCCAGCAGGCACCTGCTGGACGAGGAGGCGCTGGCCCGGCTGGCGCCGGACTGTCTATTGATCAATGCCAGCCGGGGACCGGTAGTGGATAACCTTGCCCTCCTTGCTTTACTCGAGCAGGCCGTTGCTCCGGCTATCGTGCTCGACGTGTGGGAGGGAGAACCGGCGATCGATCATGCGCTGCTGCGGCGTGTCAGGTATGGCACCCCCCATATCGCCGGTTACAGCCTGGACGGCAAATTGCTGGCCACCCGGATGCTGGTGCAGGGCATGTCTGATGAGCTGGGGCTGGCCTGGCTGGACCCGGGCAGTGCCGCCGGCGAGCCTGCACCGCTGCAGATAACGTCGCAGGACACGGGCGCGGCCCTGCTGCGCACGGTGATATCCCAGCGCTACGACATAGCAGCGGATGACGTCGCCCTGCGCGGTGCCACCCTCGGCGTGGAGGCAAGCGCTGCGGCCTCCGGCTTCGACCGGCTGCGCCGGGAATATCCCGAGCGCCGCGAAATACTCGGCAGTCGGGTCAGCCTGCAGCCGCCGGGGATGTTTGAGCAGCGCCTGCTGGCTGGTCTGGGCTGCCTTGTCGGTAGTGCACCCGGATGAGCGCGGTGCTGCACATAGGCCTGGTGGTTAATCCGCTGGCGGGACTGGGGGGCAGCCTCGGGCTCAAGGGCAGCGACGGGCAGGCTATGCGTGACCGCCTGGCTGAACTCACCCCGCAACAACGCCACCGGGCCCTCGACAGGGTGGAGCGGGCGCTGCGGCCACTGGCGGAGGCCGGCAGTAAGGTGACCTTCAGCACCTGGGGCGGGGGCATGGGTGCGGACGCCCTTGCCCATCTCGGTATACCGCACACCGTACTGGGAACACCCGCGGGGCAGGAGAGTACCGCGCAGGATACCCGCAACGCTGTGCAGGAGTTGCGAGCCCTGGGCGTGGATCTCATTCTCTTCGCCGGCGGTGACGGTACGGCCCGGGATATTTTCGATGTGGTGGGCAGCAGCTTTCCTGTGCTGGGAATTCCCGCCGGGGTGAAGATGCACTCCGGCGTGTTTGCCGTATCCCCCGAAGCCGCGGGAGAATTGCTCTTGCAGCTGGTGCAGGGCGGGCTGGTAGGGCTGATGCACCGGGAGGTGCGGGATATCGACGAGGAGGCATTCCGGCACGACCAGGTACGCAGTCGTTTCTATGGCGAGATGCTGGTACCCGGCGAGGGGCGCTACCTGCAGCATACCAAGGTCGGGGGCAGGGAGAGTCCGGAACTGGTCGCGGACGACATCGCGGACTGGCTGGTCGAACACATGGAGACCGACCGCACCTATCTTATCGGTCCGGGCTCTACCACGGCGGGGATCATGGCAAAACTGGGCCTGGAAAATACCCTGTTGGGGGTGGACGTCGTGCGCAACGGTGAAGTGCTGGCCAACGATGCGGACGAGGCCACGCTGCTGAAACTGCTGGCCGCCGCGCCCGACGGCGCCGCTATCGTGGTGACAGTGATTGGCGGCCAGGGCAATGTGTTTGGTCGCGGCAACCAGCAGTTTTCACCCGAAGTCATCCGCAGGGTGGGTCTCGACAATATCCTGGTGGTGGCGGCAAAATCGAAAATCGCCGCCCTGGAAGGGCGCCCCCTGCTGGTCGACACCAATGATCCCGAGCTCGACCGGGAGCTCAGTGGCTGGCACACCGTGATCACTGGCTACGACGACCGGATTATGTACCGGGTGTCGTCGATCTGAGAACCCGGCACAGGCTTTGCTTCCCGCTCACGCCAATAGCAGGTCGGACCTGCTGACGGTAAAGCCCGTGGTCAAATCATCGTCCAGGCTGTAATCCGTCGTATCTATGGCGGAGACATAACGCCATTCGCTGCTTACTTCATCGGGCCCGAAAGTCACATAGACATAGCCCCGGCTCTTCAGGTTGGCGTACTTCAGGTCGTCCATCAGAATCTCCGCGAACGGGGCAAACAGGGCGGCGTTGTCAGTACCGATAACACCCTCAGCGCCGGGTGAGGAGACACTGGCGCAGGCGAATTCGACGCCGACGGGCGTGCCATCCGCAAGGGTCAACTGGGACGCCCAGCCGTTGTGGGTATCGCCGGCAAACACCACCAGGCGGGACTGCAACTGCGCGGCGTGATTGAGAACCTCTTCTCGCTCGAAGTTGTACCCGTCCCAGGCGTCCGGATTCAGGGGGATAGCCGAATCCAGCAGAGCCTGTTCCTCCGGCGTACGCTCTTCTGGCGGCTTGTTCTTGGCGTTTACCGCTGCCAGCACCGCTGCTGTGGCCTCGGCGATGGCGTTGTCGCCGGCCAGCTCAGGTGTCAGCGCCCTGACCACCGGTTCCGGCAGTGGCTGGCGCGCCATCAGCACCTGCTGGCCCAGCACCTGCCAGCGCGCGGTGCTTTCAGTAAGCCCGGCCTTGAGCCATTCCAGTTGTTCTGTGCCCAACAGGGTGCGTCTGCTGTCATTCGTAGCGGCGCGTACCGCGGCCGTGTCGATGAGGCCGCCGTTGGCGAAATCCGCGTAGCTGACCTGCCGGTCCCGGCCGACATGGCGGGTATCGAGCATCAGCAGGTCGACCAGGTCACCGTAGTGAAAACGCCGGTAGATGATGTCTTTCTCGGTAGCCGGCGGGCGCACAGGCAGCCATTCGTACCACGCCTGGATAGCCGCGGCGCGTCGTTCGCTGTAGTCCCCCTCGGTGTCGGGGTCGTGGTTCTCGGCGCCGTCGCGCCAGGCATCGTTGGCAACCTCGTGGTCGTCCCATACGATGATGAAAGGGTGGGCTGCATGGCAGCTTTGCAGATCGGTGTCGGTGCGGTACTGGGCGTAGCGCGTACGGTAGTCGGTCAGGGACAGAATTTCCCTGGCCGGCTCCACAACCCGCCCGAACTCTTCAGCGCGTTCGCTGGCATAGCCGTCACTGGCATATTCGTAGATGTAGTCCCCAAGGTGGAGCACTGCAGCCACCTGCTGGTTGGCTACCTCGCGGTAAACGTTGAAGTAGCCGGCGGGGAAGTTGGAGCAGGATACGACTGCAAAACTCGCAGCAGCCAGCGCCCCGCTCGCCACTGTCCTGGTGCGGCCGGTGGGTGAGACCGCATCGCCGCTCGTGAACCGGTAGAAATACTCGCTTGCAGGCTCCAGGCCCTGGGCATCCACCTTTACCGTGTAATCGACGTCGGCGGTGGTGGTCCCGCTACCGCTGGCGATCACAGAGCTGAAGTCTTCATCCGTGGCTATCTCCCATTCCACCACCACGTCGCCGTCACGCTCGGGTGTCGCCCGCGTCCACAGGATTACCCGGTCATCCATGGGGTCACCCGATGCAACCCCGTGATCGAACTGGGCCGGCACGCTGTCAACGGATGACCCGGAGTTATTGTTGGAGCCATTGGAGCAGCCGATCAGGTTGCTGCCCAGCAGGGGTATGAGCGAGCTGGCGGTGATGCCCTTGAGGATGGTGCGTCGGGTATATCTGGGGGGTAGTTTCATATTATTGCTTCCCTTGCATGAGTCTGCAGAATGTACACGGTTTTTATGTCTGGGCTGTTACACGATCACTGCCCGCCGACGGGTGGTTGCGACAGCAGGTAGCTTACGCAGTGCTGTAACTTGATGCTGGAACCGTCCCGCAGCGCGCCGCGCAACTGGCTGATGTTGGTCAGTGACTGCTCGGCAACGCTCGGTGGCACGGCGGCGGGGTCTGCCGGGGTGACCAGGCCCAGCTCCGAGCGGGATGTGAGCAGCAGGAAACCCCGCCTGCTGAGCACGGCCTGGTCGAGGGCCTCGGCCCGGATGGTGTCCTGGAAGTTGAGGTATCCCTGCTCGGCCAGCCAGACCATGGCACTGAAACCCGCCTCGAAGCGCGGGTGGTGCAGGCCGAATTCATCGGGCTGGTCGGGTCCGCAGATATCCTCCACGTAGAGAATGGTCTTGCGGGGAAAAACGGCGTAAAGGCGGAGGAAGATGGTGGCGACGTCGCGGTAGAAATCATCGATATGCAGATCCGCCATTCGGATAAAAGCCTGTAGTTTGCGACGAAACGCTAGTGTACGCTAAGGCCCCCGGACGTTCTAGCAAGGCATATGAAATGGAAGACAACGAGCACTGGCGCAAAAAACTGACCCCCGAGGAATTTCATGTCTGTCGGGAAAAAGGCACCGAGCGGCCCTTTACCGGCGAGTATTGGGACTGTACGGAGGAGGGCGTGTACAACTGCCGCTGCTGCGGTGAGCCGCTGTTTCTTTCGGAGACAAAATTCGATGCCGGTTGTGGCTGGCCGAGTTTTTTCCAACCCGCCGAGGCCGGGGCAATTCTCGAGGCAAAAGACACCACCCACGGCATGATTCGCACCGAGATCATGTGCAAAAAGTGCGGAGCCCACCTGGGCCATGTCTTCGAGGACGGGCCTGCGCCCACCGGCCTGCGCTACTGCGTCAACAGCCTGTCCGTGAAGCTGGATAAGGCGGAGTGAAGGGCAGGGTTTGAGGGGGAGGTTGAAGTTGGAGCGGGCTTTGAAATTGGAGCGGGAAACGGCGGGGGTCGCCATCGACTTCGAACCGGGGAGCTGGGAGCGGGCTTTGAAATTGGAGCGGGAAACGGCGGGGGTCGCCATCGACTTCGAACCGGGGAGCTGGGAGCGGGCTTTGAAATTGGAGCGGGAAACCGGGTTCGAACCGGCGACCTCAACCTTGGCAAGGTTGCGCTCTACCAACTGAGCTATTCCCGCGTCTCTGTGCGCTTATCCACCGCCGTGGTCTGTGGCTTGATGAGTGGCGTCCCCTAGGGGGTTCGAACCCCTGTTACCGCCGTGAAAGGGCAGTGTCCTAGGCCACTAGACGAAGGGGACGCATTGGTCTCAATCAAGAGGCGCGCATTGTAGGTAGACAGCCCATTCACGTCAAGTCCCCCGGGGCGCAAATTTATCCCACAATCTACTGCAAGTTCAGCAGCTTAGCTCTGGCGGCCTGCAGGTCCAGGATATTGCCCCCCGCCGCCGCCTGGCTGCGCTTATCGTCCAGCTGCTGGAACAGTGCGATCTCATCGTCGGGCATGAAGTGCAGGCAGTCGCCGCCGAAAAACCACAGCAGCTCCCTGGGCAAGGTGGGAGCAAAATCGGGGTAGGTGGTAAACAGTCGGTCCACCAGGGGCGCCGCGTCGGAGTACAGATCTGCGTCACTGCTCCCGGCCAGGCGCTCGAAATCCGCCGCCAGTTGGCGCAGGGTGTCGTCCTGGGGCAGGGAGCTGGTGCGACTCGAGAGCCCCCGGGCGAAGTCGGTCAGCAATTCGCGGCAGTGTGAAAGGTATTGTTCGTCGTTCATGGCCAGAGTCGTTTAGCAGCGAGAATACAGGTACAATGGCGCGCTTTGTTTCAGCGCCTCTTGTTTCCGGGAATCCATGATACCAGCACTCACTATTGAAAACCTCCGCAAGGTGTACGGCGATGGATTTGTGGCCCTCAAGGGCATCAGCCTCGAGGTGCAGCAGGGTGATTTTTTCGCCATGCTGGGGCCGAACGGGGCGGGGAAATCGACCACCATCGGTATCATCTGCTCTCTGGTGGCGAAAACTGAGGGCAAGGTGTCGGTGTTCGATGCGGATATCGACAAGGACTTCGCCGCTGCCAAGAAGTATATCGGCATCGTGCCCCAGGAGTTCAACTTCAACCAGTTCGAGAAAGCGCTGGATATCGTTATCAACCAGGCCGGCTACTACGGCCTGCCGCGGGAGCTGGCGGCTGAGCGCGCCGAGAAATACCTGAAAGCGCTGGGTCTTTGGGACAAGCGCGACGTGCCCTCGCGGATGCTTTCCGGCGGGATGAAGCGCCGCCTGATGATTGCCCGCGCCCTGGTGCACGAGCCGAAACTGCTGATCCTCGACGAACCCACCGCGGGAGTCGATATTGAGATGCGCCGCTCGATGTGGGACTTCCTGCGCAAGATCAACGCCCAGGGCACCACCATTATCCTCACCACCCACTACCTGGAAGAGGCGGAAGCGCTGTGCCGGCATATCGCCATTATCAACAAGGGCGAAATAGTCGAGCACAGCTCCATCAGGGAGCTGCTGCGGCGTCTCAAACGCGAGGTGTTCATTCTCGATTGTGTCGAGGAGGCGCCGGAGTCGGTGCAGATCGAGGGCTTCGTGGTACGCCGCACGGATCCCCATTCGCTGGAGGTGGAAGTGGAGAAGGGACAGTTTATCAACCAGGTCTTTGACGAACTGGGCCGCCAGGGTATTCACATCAGCAGTATGCGCAACCGGGCCAACCGCCTGGAGGAGATGTTCGTGAACCTGGTGGAGGGCGCCTCATGAGCCCGCGGGAGCAATATGTGGCTTTCATGACCATCGTCAGGAAGGAGATCAAGCGCTACCTGCGCATCTGGACCCAGACCCTGCTGCCCTCGGCGATCACCATGTCCCTGTACTTCGTGATTTTCGGCTCGCTGATCGGCTCGCGTATCGGCGAAATGGGTGGTTTCAGCTACATGCAGTTCGTGGTGCCCGGTCTCATCATGATGGCCATCGTGACCAACTCCTATTCCAACGTGGTGTCGTCCTTTTTTGGCTCCAAGTTCAACAACAGCGTGGAGGAACTGCTGGTTTCGCCGACCCCGAACTACATTATCCTGCTGGGTTACGTGGTCGGTGGTATCAGTCGCGGCATGCTGGTGGCGATTGTGGTAACGATCGTCTCGCTGTTTTTCACCCATCTGCACATCCACAGTTACTTCGTGGTGGTCGTTATCGTGCTGATGACGTCCACCCTGTTTGCCCTTGCGGGGTTTATCAACGCGGTATATGCCAACAACTTCGACGACATCTCGATTATCCCGACATTCGTGCTCACGCCGCTTATCTACCTTGGTGGCGTGTTCTACTCGATGGACCTGCTGCCCGAATTCTGGGCAAACGTGTCGAAACTGAACCCGCTGGTTTATGTGGTCAATGCTTTCCGCTACGGCGTGCTGGGGGTTTCCGATGTGAGCCTGCCCCTGGCCTTCGGCATGATCGCACTGTTCACCGTGCTCGCCTTTTGTTTCAGCATGCACCTGCTGAATTCAGGCAAGCGGTTGCGGCAGTAACCCGGCAGTGGCGATCGAGTACGGACAGGATATGCCGCTTGGGCGGCGCACGCCGGTTGTAGAGCGTTATGCCCCCGAGGTGCTGTACCCCATTCCCCGGGCAGGGGGTCGGGCAGCGCTGGGCTGCGAGGGTGCCTCACCATTCAGCGGTACGGATCTGTGGCACGCCTATGAGATTTCCTGGCTGGATGCCGGGGGCATGCCGGTGGTGCGGGTGGGCCGGGTAAGCATACCCGCAACGTCCCCCAACCTGGTGGAATCCAAGTCCTTCAAGCTCTACCTCAACTCCCTCAACAATACCCGCTTTGCCAGTGAGGAAGAGGTTGCCGCCCTGGTACGGCAGGATATTGCCGGCGTGGTGGGATGCGAGATAGAGCTCGACCTGCTGGAGGCCGACCACCCGTCACTGGCCGGCCGGCACCTTGCCGGGCGCTGCCTGGATGAACTGAATGTGGCGGTGCCGGAGGGCGAGCCCTCTGCGGATATGCTGCAGCTGCGCCCTGGCCAGACGGGGGAGGAGCAAGTCTACACGCACCTGTTGCGTTCCCTGTGTCCGGTGACAGGCCAGCCCGACTGGGCCAGCGTTTGGATCCACTACCGGGGCACCCTGTTGGAGCACTCCTCCGTGCTGCGTTACATCATCGCCTACCGGCGTCACCAGGAATTTCACGAGCAGTGCGTCGAGCGGATGTTCTGTGATATCCACGCCCGGGTCGCCCCCGAGTTCCTGCATATCCAGGCGTTCTACACCCGCCGGGGCGGGCTCGATATCAATCCCCTGCGCAGCACAGACCCGGCCGCCCGGCCATTGCCCCGCCTGAACCGGCAATAATTCCTAACTGATGAACCCCGGGGTGGAATAATGCCC
>CAVQRS010000004.1:0-1334337 GCA_963715345.1 uncultured Gammaproteobacteria bacterium | reverse complement strand
CTCACCGGCGCGTACCTGCGTGACGTGGATCTGTCGAAGGCGAACCTCACCGGGGTAATTGCTAATTATGCAAACTTCTACAGCGGCGTGAGCGGTACGGCGACCGCGAACTACGCGACGATGACCGGCTCCAAGTGGAACAACGCCTATCTCGCCAATGCGGACTTCGGCAATGCTGTGTTGCAGAGCACGGAATGGACGCAAGCTGTGCTGGTGGGGGCAAATTTTGAAAGTGCCGACCTGTCAAAGAATACCACTGCCGGCGAGATAACGGACTTCACCGGCGCCTACCTGCAAGGGGCGGTCTTCTTAAATGCAACGGTCACAGACGCCGACTTCACGAGCACTTACTGGGATGCCGTCACAGCCAATGATTTCTATATCCAGTTGCAACGCGGCAACCTGGAGTTCACTGGTTACTGGAACGACCCCGACACCCCGGAGTGCGTGTATGTGTCCTACCCCAACTCCAATAATGAAGCCGCGGGCACCCCGCTTACATCGGCTTCCAACACCTGCCCCGACGGTAATCTGGGCCCCTGCGATGCAGTGTGGGGAAACCCGAAAACACCCATCGACCAGGCCACGCCGGCTTCGTCCTACTCGGCATTACCCGGCTCCTGTACCACGAGTGATAGCATGTGGATCTATTAGTTTCATAGCCTTTGCAGGATATTACTAATGTGACGAGCCGAAGTTGATCTGATCGGCTGGATAGTGCACTACGATGTGTTGATTCACCGTGATTGAACTCAGTTCGGTGGAAAATTGAGCCCCAGCTCGCGATGGATCACCTGCGCTGCATTGCGCCCTGGCGCCATAGAGACCCCGCCGCCCGGATGGCTGCCCGAGCCGCACAGGTAGAGATTGTCGACGGGCGAGCGGTACTGGCCCAGTTCCGGAATCGGCCGCATCGCGCCAGCCTGGTAGGGCAGGAAGGCGCCGTGCATGAGAGTGCCTCGCGGCGAACTCGGCAGCCGCGTCTCCACATCGACCGGGCTGTGTACCACCCTGCATTCGATGCGCTGGCGCAGATCGGGGATGTAGTCTGCACTCAGCTGGTCGATGACACGATCGGCAAATGACCCCTTCACCTCCTCCCATGTGGCGCCCCGGATGGTGGCAGCCGCATCGCCCTCAATGAGGTACGGCACGGGTTGCACGACCAGTTTCATCAGCGCCCGGCCGGCGGGTACCCGGCTCGGGTCGCAGGCCGAGTCGTTGCAGATCAGCGCAAAGGGATGCGACGGCAGCAGGCCGCTGCGGCATTGCTGGAACTGGCGCGCGAAAAAGTCCAGTGACGGGGCAGGGTGCACGTAGACGCTTTGATCGGCCTGCGCGCCTGCCTTGTAGTGGATGGGTCCATTCAGGGCGAGATAGACTACCAGCGCTGATTCTCCCGGCTCATAGATGCGCATCTTGCGCGCGATCTGCGCCCCGACCACCTCTTCGCCCAATAGTCCCAGTACCAGCTGCTGCGGGTCGATGCCGGAGACGACCAGCCCACCGACGTCAATCGATGTGCCGTCTGCCAGTTGCACGGCGACTGCCTTATCACCCTCAACATGAATCTTTGCGACCGTCGCGTCGGTGAGAATCTCACCACCATGCGCCTTCAGGTACCCCGCGAGCGCAAGCGGCAGCTGGCGCATGCCACCCTTCACCACGTTGTTGCCAAACTGCTGGATGACCGTGGCGAAGCTCCACGCGACGCCCGCGCCACCCACGTCATCGGGCGACAGACCTACATGGGCGCACCAGGTTCCAACAAGTGCGCGGCTGTGCTCGCTTTCGAAGCCGTCCTGTGCCCAGGCGCGCATCGACTGAAGCGCGAACCGGTACTCGTCGAGGCCTCCCGGCATCGCTGCCTGCATCGTCAACTGCTGCGCCGGTGATTGGGGCGGGGAATTGATCGCGCCGGCGAACTCCTCCGCCTGCGCCGCAAAGCGCGCGCAACGGTCGCGATAGGTCTGGGCATCGCGGCTTGAAAAACGGGCTATGCTCGCGCAGCTCTGCTCGATGTCACGATGCACGCTTAAGGAACGACCGTCCGGGTAGACATGCGTGTACCCGATTTGGGGGTGAATCAACTCAAATCCATGTTGCTGCAAGTCGAGCTCCCGTGGCACCGGCGAGACGTTGCCGAGCTGGTAGGCGAAGGCGTGGGTGTCAGACAGGTATCCAGGCAGTGTCAGCGCTTCCGTGTTGGTCATGCCGCCGACTGAGGGAAATTGCTCGAGCACCAGCACCTTCATGCCCGCCCTGGCGAGATAACAGGCGCAGGTCAGCCCGTTGTGGCCGGCTCCGATGACGACGGCGTCGTGGCTGTTGCTCATGCTCTTTCCTCGGTAATGCTGCTGTAGCCTGCTTTTCAAGTATAGGTATTGTCCAATTAACTGGCCATAACTGCGAGGTCCGGCCCATGGCGACCTACACCACCAGCTAAAATTTCCGGATAACTACGACCCTGTCGGTCGGGGCGGGCGGCGATCCGCTTCGAATCGTGCCAGTGATACGGCATAACGGCGCGCCAATCAAAGACTGACGCATTCGCGTCCGACTTCAAAAAAACGAACGTAGGGTTTTTGTAGAGTTTTTCTCTACGATTTTCCCCGTTCGCTCTATGCGCGCCGCGGCGTGACTCAGATGATCCGGTGCAGGGTGCGCCGCCTTGCCATGTTGCTCGTCGTTTTCCAGCATGAGATACAAAGGGACTTATGCTTAACAAAAAGTGGCCCGCGCTCAGTTATATCGCTGTTATGCGCTGGATGTCGGGCTTTGTCCACACCATGCGCAGCACAAAGAACCCGACTATCGCGGCGGCAATCACGATATAGAACGGGCTGCGGATACCGATACTCATCAGGCTCCCGCCAAGTAGGGACATGAGTCCGGCTATGAGGGTAAACACTGCCGTTGTGATGCCCATGATCCAGCCCTGTTCCTCGACGCTGACACTGGCGGAATAGAGGCCCAGGATAAGCAGCCAAAGACTGCTCTGGTACAGTGCAACAATAGTGATGGCATACCCGGCCAGCGCCCCCCGGCAGGCAGATCAGGATAGCGTTCTTGCGACCGATGACATCAGAAAGCTTTGATATGTAAGGCGCGCCGAGAAACCACCGTAGAAAGAATATGCCGACGCAAAACAGATATGGTTAAAACCCAGTTTGTCGAGCCGTTCGATTACCGGGTCCGCCTGCGCCTGCGGGTGGCGGTAGTGCAGTAGTTGCACTTCGAGCCGGGGTGACAGACCCGGCACTACCATGGTCAGGTGATCCGCCTGGATATCTGCCACGCCCATGTAACCGGCAAACGGCTCTCCGGCGATAATAACCCGCTTGTCTTCTTCAAACCCCAGGAGACTGAAAAAGTTTTTGGCGGCTTCCAGGTCGCGAACACAAACTGTGACATGATCAAAGTTCTTGATCATCGCTTTATATCTCCCTTTGTTCGCTAATAGTTTAGCACCCGGTTTCTTCCCTGTCGGAAAATTCCATGCCGCAAATAGTCGCTATGATCCATGTGGCAGACCTGGTCGAATGGGAAAAGGACTCCCGGGACCACGCAGCCTTGTTTTGCCAGCAGACAATTGAAGGTCATTACGAATACACGGTCATTGAACAAGATAACCGCGTAGTGTTGTGCACAGATTTCAGCGATGTCGATACGTTTTTTGAGGTTCTGGAAACAGCCGCAGCGGAAGACGCCAAGGACCTGGACGGCATCAGGCGTGACACCATCCAGTTTTTTACTCGACAAGGAGTTTACGTTCTAGCTTCCCGGTGGCTGCACTCGGCTTGTGCCGCCAATGGGCTCAAACTCGATGATTGAGCCGTCGGGGTTGGACGAGAGCGTGTATTTCTGCGGCGTATCAGGGATGCCCCCAATCGGTCACCTTCGTTAGAGAATTGACACAGTATTTCTAACGCTCCTGGGAAATGGCATATACACCTTGAGAGACAACGGGCGATTTTCCTCGCAGACCTTGTTTACGGCCACTATAAGCTCCTCAAGCTCTGGGGCGGAGTAGTGTGTTGTGATGTCGCCGTCGCGATGGCCCAGCAACACCTTGCGGGTTCCCAGCGGTACATTGGCAGCTCTAAGCCGACGCCTAACGGTTTTTCGAAACCGAACTCCGAACCAGAATAGTGAAAAGAAGCCGAGTAGGGTGATATCCGGGGTGGTCAGATTTGGCGCCCGTTGGCGGGACTTGCTGTGTTTGAAGAGCTGCTGCTACCATTGATGATATAGGAATTTGCCATATACAACTCCCGCGTGGGGCATCGGTTTTCTCTCCATTAAACGATCTTCGCAAAATCAGTTTAATGAATGCCGGTGTTTCCCGTGATGAAGAGCGGACCGGTTTTTATCCTATGTGCTCTCGACAACGATAGTGGCTACACTTAACGTGAGGGGAAAAACCAGTGAGTGAAGGATTATCGTGTAACACCGCAAGCCGGCGCCTCCCTCTGAATCTGATTAGTGTGTGCGCCGTTTTGCCGTTCGTACTCCTGTTCTGCCTCTTCATTCTTTCCATGCCGGTGTCTGCCCAGGAAGGACCCGAGTTGACAACGGCGCTCATCGACCAGCGTATTGCAGCCCTGCGCAAGGAGGGTGTCGCCGATTCTGATGAACCACTCAAGACGTATCGAGCCATAGATCTCTGGCTTACCAGTACCGAGCTGCACAAAAGTGATGCGGCCAGATATATCAAGGAACTGACCGATGCGCCGCGACGTGAGGCCGGTATACAGGCGCGCCTGGATGCCATGCAGTCTGTGCAGGTCAATAACGAGGACCTCGATAAGTTGTCCGTGCAGGAGTTGGAATCAGAGATACTCCTGACCCAGAGCGCCACGCGTGATGCCAGATTGTCCCGGGACATTCTTACACGGCAACTGGACGCCAGAGAGAGCAAACGGGATTCCATACGCACCCGTCTGGAAGAAATAGCCGCTCGCCTCGAGGCCATGACGACCTATGGCGGTATCGTCGATCCTGCCGCCGAGCCGTCGTTCGCCGAAGCGAGCCAATGGCTGGCGCGAGCCGAACGGGCATCATTGAGGGAGGAGCAGCTGGCGCTTTCGGCGCAGCTCGACAGCCAACCTGTGCGCTATAGCGCCATGACGGTAGAGCGAGCGGAACTGCAAGCAAAGATCGATACGCTGGTGCAGCGCACCAAATTATTGTCAAACCGTTTGCAAGCTGAGCTTATGAGCACGACTGCTCAAGACTCGCTGAACGTGGCCAGTGATAGCCCGGTCTACGAGCTCGCACATGACTACCGAGCCGAAAACCTGAGTCTTCGTGAACAGCGCCTGGAACTGGAGTTGGATTTCACCAATCAGAGCGCCGAGCGGCAGGTGTTGCGGCGCGCCAACCGCTTGATGAATGAGCGGTTTGCGAGTGCGCAGCGAGTGGTGAAGTTTGCGACTGAAAGTGATGACCTGGGTGGGGCGCTGGTGGCGTACTGGGAGGAACTCAACAGGCTGCGGCTACAGGAACCGCAGGAAGGGATTTCCAGTCAGGTGGGTGATCTCGTTGTCAGTCGCATTCGTCATGAGGAAGCCCTCGCAAAAATGCTAAACGCTACTGCCTACCTGAATACTGCGCTCAGCGCTGAGGGTCTGGATCCGTTGAGCGTGTCGCAAGCGGAGCGCGAAGTGCTGCTCGCACTTATCCTCGCTCAACGCGAGCTATTGCGCAGTATCATTGCACTAGAGTCGGATCTCATCGATACCTTGAGCGAGCTGCAGGCAGCTTATGAGGAGCACCAGCGAACCGTTCTGGAATACCGGCGCTTCCTCGACCCGCTTGTGCTGTGGTTACCCAGCGGCTCGCGTTTGTGGAAAACAGACTTCACCCAAATACCCGCCGAGGTGCAGGTACTGCTGGACGTCGGAGCAAACATTGGGCTGGATCTTCAGCCTCGCTTTTTCATTTTCCTGGCTCTGGCGTTGGTCCTGCTGTTATTCCATGGTCGACTGCGCGATTACCAGTACCGCCAGAACGAACTGATATCGCGACCGCGGGACGCATCTATCAACCATATGGCGATGGCACTGCTCGCGACTGCCCTGCGGGCAGCGCCACCAGCATTGATGGTGGCGGCACTGGCTTCACTATTTGCAGCCGACAAGGACCTGTACTCGGTGGCGTTGACTGTTGTCCTGTATAACGTCGCCGGATGGCTATTTACCGCGAAGGTACTTAACCTGCTATGCGAAAAGGAGGGCGTCGCGCGTAAACAATTTCAATGGAAAGACCCGCTATGCGACCGCCTGAGGCTGGAAACCCGATGGTTTTTGCGCTGGTTACTGCCCGCTCTCGTGGTGGCCGCGGTCCTGTATCGGCTCTATGGCACGGTGCCGCTGCTGGGTCGCCTGGCAATGCTGGCCCTTGTCCTCTGGATTGCCTTGCACATTGCCAGCGCCATCGTCAGGTCTGTGAAAGCCAGCGGCAGAGAGATACTGTCGACCTTCATTGTCCGCTTCCAGATAATCCTGGCGCTGTCTGCCTTTGCGGCCGTGATCGGTGTTGTATTCGGCTTGCGCTTATCAGTCATTTTCGTGATCAGCACAGTTATGGATACATTACAGGTCGGGGTCGCCCTGGCAATCGCCTATAGTTTCCTTCTGCATTGGTTACAGCTTGCGCGTCGCCGCCTGCGCTTTGAGGAGCTGCTCAAAGCCAGGGCGGCTCAATCTGACCAGCCTCTGTCCGAGATGGGCGTCGTCGAGGAGGAGAAGGAAAACCTCGCCGACCTGGGCGAGGAGACCAGGCAGTTACTGAATGCGGCATCCTTCACGGTTGCATTTTCAATGCTGTATCTCCTCTGGGCTCCGATTCTGCCGGTGTTCAACGCGATGTCTGCGGTCACCTTGTGGACCTCAACCGTCATGGTTGAAGGCGTGGCCACCATCAATCGTGTCTCACTGGAAACGCTTATCTTTGTCGTTTTGCTGGTGGGCGTCACGGTATACGCAGCGCGCAAGCTACCTGCCCTGGTAGAGTTGGTAATGCGCTCGCGCACCCATGTCTCGGCGGGCACGCGCTATACCATCAGTACACTCCTGAATTACATCATTCTTGGTGCGGGGATCCTGGTAGCCTTATCCAGGCTCGGCCTGGACTGGTCGAAGCTGCAGTGGCTGGTGGCTGCGCTGGGCGTGGGGATCGGTTTCGGCCTGCAGGAAATTGTCGCCAATTTTATTTGCGGGCTGATCATCCTGTTCGAGCGACCTATCAGTGTCGGCGACATTATCACGGTGGGTGACCAGGACGGGGTAGTCACCCGGATTCGCATTCGGGCGACGACGATACGCGATTGGGACAACAAGGAGCTGGTAATACCCAACAAGGAAATTATCACCGGTCGCCTGCTCAATTGGTCGCTAACCGATACCCGGCTTCGAGTGACACTGCCAGTGGGTGTTGCCTACGGCAGCGATGCCGCACTGGCCCTCAAGATCCTGGCTGATACGGTTGCCGATGATAAGCGCGTGCTGGCAGATCCCGCGCCATCGATTATCTTCAGTGACTTCGGGGACAACTCCCTGAACATGGTCTGTCGCTTCTACATCGACAATGTCGATAACATGTGGCCCGTGAAGACAGCGCTGCACCTTGAGATCTACCGACGTTTCGAGGAAGCCGGCATCGTCATTTCCTTCCCGCAGCGCGATGTGCACCTGGACAGCGAGAAGCCTTTGCGCATTTCTATAGACCCGGCCCCGGCAGCATAAACCTCCCAAACTGCATTGGTGAGGCGGTTTCGCTACCAGGCCCTGCTCAGTTCCCGACCGGTAGCGTAAGCACAGGGGCCACAGCCTTCGCATCGCCTGACTGAAGCTGATACACCTGGCCCAGCAGTACAAATGTGGACTTTGAATCCAGGTCAGAGTCGTCAATGTAGAACCAGCTGTTGCGATAATAGACCGCCACTGACGCATTGTCCGGCGGGTTGGGGCTGGACTTGATCGCCAGTAAGCCCTCGGTGACCTCCTGCCAGTCAAAGGCTTGACCCTCCGCGTCTCTGGTAACTGTCACGAAGCCCTGTGCAACGTCCGCCTCCGGCACCTGAACTGACTGGGACAGAAAATACATAATGCCGGCAAAAGACCTGAGACGCAGATTAATACTGTCAGCAGCGCCACCCTTGGCGGCCACTATGATCGGGAACATCAATTTGTCGGGGTCCAGGCCAAGCAGGCTCGTAAACTCGATGTAGTCTGCACGCGAGCGGGCCTCAGGATCAAAGATCAGTACGGGTTGATCATGGTACCTGCCGCCTGAAACGACGTCGTCCCACTCCATCTGGCGCAACAGGTGTGAAATGTGCTTGAACTCCCGAAACGCCGGTTCCCGGGCCGGTGTTGGCCCGTTAGCGCCCTGGGCATTGGCGAATTCGTTCATTTCGTCCACCAGAAGGCGAAATAACCTTTCCGAACTCCAGCCTGAAGTATTGAGCAAAAACAGCGTTTGCAGTGGGACCGGGGTCAATACCCGCTTAACAAAGTCAGCACCCTTGAGCGGTGCATAGGAAATGGTGGGCGTCTCTTGTAGCACCACATTACCGCCCAAACCCAGGTAGCTGTCGCCCTGGCCAAGTTGGGTATCGGCAGACAACGCGTTGGTGACTGAAAACTGGGTGTTAAGCGCACTCACTTCAAGAAACATCGCCTGGTCCCGATAGCGCATGCGCACCAGGTTCAGTAACATCTGCTGGTCGTCTGCCTGTCGCAATACCACGTTGTAATCAGTGCGGGAACCGCTGACAAACTGGGGGCCGAAGGCCATGCAGCCAGAGAGCGCCAGCAGCGCAAAGGCCATGAGGCCGCACCGTGAGCTGTTCAAAACTGTCTGCGCTGTTCTGGTCATGGAGCTTCTCTCCTGGAAAGTCACTTGGCTTAGCGGGTTCGTTCTTCAACAATCCTGTCATACGCTCAATGCGACTGGCAAGGATGGCCGGCCTTGACCCAGCCTGAAAGGGACCTGGAAGGCATAATTACCCCTGCAATCAGACATACAAGCTAACTACGCAGTTGGATTAGGGCTGTAGCCCGAGACCGGGGCATGGATTTTCGCGAGTCAGAAGAGTCAACTTAGCGATACCAATCTAACAATAAATGGCGGCCAGCGCTGCTTCGCGCTGCGCGTACTCCGCCTCCACCGCACGAATCTCCGCAATGAACGCCAGGGCGGCGGGGGAAAGAGAGTGCGACTTCATCCTGAGAACGCCGTACCTGCCAGGGAAACCCGGTTCAGGCAGCGGCACCATTGTGCCTGCTGCCAGCTCTTGTTCCACCAGCGCCAGAGAGGCCAGAACCAGCACTTCACTACCCCTGGTAAAATCGTCCAGGTGAATGGGCAAATCAATTTTCACACTGGGGACGAAGTCGCCATTGAGTGGGTCGATATGCCCTGCAGGGCAAGGCCGCCGTGGGAGCATGCTGCTGACGCGAGAGGGCAAGCGACTGCCTGCCAAGGGATACTGAAGGGCGTCTGCCATGGTAATGCGGGGCTGGCGCAGGATAGGATGCTCCGGGTCACAGAACAGGCGGCCGAGATGGGTGCCCAGAACTTCGAACTCGAAACGCGTATCCGTTTCAAATTCGTTTTGTTCGGCCACGCCAAAATCCACGCGGCCTTCGATCACCGCGGCCATCACTTCACGCCAGTCCCTGATCTCCAGAGACAGTTGTATTTTAGGGTGTTTCGCGAGCAGCCGACCGGCCGCAGGGTAGCCGGATATGACGCTGGGATAAGGACCGAACCTGACGTTGACCTGCCCGGCATCGAGCCCGTTCAGTGATCTCAGATCAAGCAACATCTCCTTCTGGCTGTTTAACATCTGAGTGCCGTACCTCATGACTGTCTCGCCAAAGGTAGTCGGTAACACCCGGTCCGTTTGGCGATCCAGCAGTTTTACACCGAGCGCGGCCTCGAGCCCCTGAATGCTTTTTGACAGTGCGGGTTGTGAGATGCCCAGTGAGGCCGCGGCCAGGCCAAAGTGCCCGTGGCGGACGACGCTGAACAGGTGTGTCAGGCGGGTTTCGGTAATGATCATAAAGTGTCCATATTATTGATTGATGGGCTGACCTTGAAACAAACGCGTTATGCATTTTTTGCACAGGAACGGGTCAACTGAGATGCGAAATAACATTCAGGTTATGGATTGAGAGCTTCCAATATATTTCCCTTTATCGAAAAATGCTAATAACATCGGGACGCGCAGTAGCCTTTCGGAGAGCAATTAGGCCTTGGGCCTTAGGGGTTTGAAGCGGCAGCGCGTAGGGGAATGCGCCAGCGTGGGTTGGAGCATCACAAAGTATTACTCTGCTTGGCAGGAGCTTGATATGAAACACCGCTCGAGAGGATGGCTTGCGTCGCTGGCGCTCGCCCTGGCTTTGCCCACGGTGGCACAGGCCGCAGCTGATAAACCCAATATCCTGTTCATCATGGGCGACGATATTGGCATTATGAACGTGGGCGCCTACCACCAGGGCCTGATGGTGGGTGAGACGCCCAACATCGATCGCATCGCGAATGAAGGTGCGAGATTCATGACCTATTATGCCGAGCAGAGCTGCACGGCCGGTCGTACCGCCTTCTCCACCGGCATGCACCCCTTGCGGGCGGGCATGGTCATGCCGCAGCTTCCGGGCGCCACCAGTTCGCTGTTGCCGGGCACGCCCGCGATAGCCAAATTCCTGCTGGACCTGGGCTACACCACTGGCGAGTTCGGCAAGAATCACCTGGGTGACAAGTCGGCGTCGCTGCCGACCGCTCACGGCTTCCAGGAGTTCTGGGGCTACCTGTATCACCTCGACGCGATGCAGGGGGTGAGCTTCCCGGATATCAACAGCTCCCCGACCGCTCAGACCGTTGTTCCGCCCTGTAAGAATACCCCGGTCAAGGGTCTCCCCGAGGTCCCCGGTGCGGTGGATCCGATGAAGGCGCTCTGTATGATGCCACCGCGGCCGATGCTCCATTGTACGTCCAAGGACGGCACCGAGCAGAACCAGAGCTGCAAGGACGAAGGGCCACTGACGCTGGAACGTTCCAAGACCGTGGACGAGGAAATCTCCGCCCAGGTCATCGACTTCCTCGACCGCAACGACCCCGAGAAAACCGGCAAGCCGTTCTTCGTCTGGTACAACCCGGCGCGCATGCACGTCACCACCGTGCTCTCTGACAAGTACATGGACATGCTGGGCTCGAAGGGCGGCAAGGACTGGGGCCCCAACGAGGCCGGCATGAAGCAGATGGACGATAACATCGGCTACGTGTTCAAAAAGCTCGAGGAAATGGGTGAGATGGACAACACCATCATCGTCTTTACCACCGACAACGGCGCCGAGGGAATAACCTACCCGGACGGCGGAATCACGCCATTCAGGGGCGGCAAGCTGACCACCTGGGAAGGCGGTATGCGGGCGCCGATGGTCATTCGCTGGCCGGGACACATCAAGGCTGGTACGAATCCGGACCAGATATTTTCCTCTCTGGACTGGGTGCCCACCCTCGTGAATATCGCCGGCGGGCCTAAAGGCGATGGCCTGAAGAAACAGATTGAGGCCGGCAAGTACCCCGGTATCGTCAAGACCACACTGGACGGTTTTGACCAGCGGGACTATCTCGAAGGCAAGGCAGATTCTGCCCGCGACACGTTCTTCTACTACACCGGTGCACAGCCATCGGCCGTACGGTACAAGAACTGGAAGTTCTACTACACGATGGTGCCTTCCGAAGCGACGGGTGCGTTCAGCTCCCCAGTGACCTATCACTGGACCATGGTCAACAACCTCAAGCGGGATCCCTTCGAGCGGTCGGTCGCGTCGGTTGATGGTACCCTGCTGGGCTACGGCGGCGCCCTGGCCGCGCCGAGCACGGCCATGATCTACGATTGGAACCTGCTGCCCATAGGCCAGCTGCTGTGGCTGAAGGAACTCGAGACTTACAGGACCTTCCCGTCGCTGCAGGTACCGGCGAGCTACAACCTGGATAACATTATCCACGCGATGCAGGACGCCAAACACGTCAGCCACCAGGGTCACTAACCGGGTGAGTGAGCGTAGTATTAGTAATAGTTAATAACACGGGCGCCCGAAAGGGTGCCCGTTTTTTGTACCGGGTCTGAATGCCACTGGCAGCCGCACCGCCCTGGGGCACACCCCAAAAACTATCATTTCCCCATGGAGAACCGCATGAAAATCATTATCCCGTTTGTTGCCATAATCACGTTTGCCATCGCAGGCTGTGCTGCCCAGGCGCCCGCGCCTGAAAAGCAGGTGCAGGCTAACCTCGCAAAGTCTGTTGACTGCTCGACCGCGGCGGCAGATATCAAGACACTCAACGCTGAGAAAGCTCGTACCTCCCAGGAAATTGAGGATGGCGCCAGCTCCATCATCCCGGTTGGGGCCGTGGCACATCTGTTTGGTGGCAGCGAAAAGGAGAGCATGGAAATCGGCTCCGGCGAGTACAACAGGAAGCTGGACGCGAAGATTGCCGAGATTCAGAAGCAGTGCAATATAAAGTAGCCGGGGGCTAGTAAACGATGAACCCGACGGTGCGCTTCGCTGTTATCACGGCTTCGCTGGCTGCCGCGGCGGCCAGCCAGGCCCATGGCCCAGCCGGAACCGGCCTCTTTGCGGGGGCTGATTCGGCTGAGACCGTGTTTACGAACCCGGCGGGCATGAGCAGGCTCAAGGGTACGCAAATGACCGCGAACGGTATCGTGTCTGTGGACTTTTCCAATTTTGAGGTGGATGAAAAGGTCACTACCGTTGATGGCGGTGATCCCCGTGACCCACAGGGCGCCCTGGTCCCTTCTTTTTACTATTCCCGGCAGTTCAGGGAAAACTGGAACTTCGGAGCCTCACTCAATGTCCCCACCGGGTTTGGCGCCACCAATGGACCCAACTGGGCCGGACGCTACTACAGTGACAGGTCCTCACTGGTCTATATCGCCCTGAGCCCGGCCGCGTCTTACAAGTTCAGTGAAAGCCTGTCGGTGGGTGCCAACGTGCGAATCATGTACGCCGACTCAGAAGTCCACACCCGGGTGAATAACAATTTTTTAGGTGACCGGTTTGAGGACGGCAGGCTTTCTGTGGAGGCTGAAGGTGTCGGGTACGGCGCCGGCATCAGCATGCTGTATTCGTTTTCGCCGGGCACCAGGGTGGGCCTGACCTGGAATTCTCAGGTCAACATCGATGTCGATTCGGACATAGATTTCCGAAATGTTCGACTTCCCCCGGAAGTTATCGACAGGTTGCAGAGCCAGGACATCGATCTTGCTGACAATGTGCCAATGACAGCCGGTTTTGGCGTCTACCATCGCCTGCAGAACGACTGGGAGCTGACCTGGGATCTGCTGTGGGTGGAGTTTTCCAAGTTCGGGGTGACAGATGTTTCACTGGAGGCCGGCACTATCAATGCGCCCAAGAACATCTATAACGACTTTTTCGCCTCCTCCATCGGCGCCAGTTGGCCGATCAATACGAAAATGCGCGGTGAGGTAGGTATGTTGTGGGTTGAGGAACCCATGGATGAGGATGCCCGCACTTTTGGTATTTCCATGGACGAGATGTGGGGCATTGGCGCGGGGGTTACCTACAAATTGTACAACGGCAATGACATCGCCTTTAGCGTTGACGTACTCGATACAGGCAGCGCCCCGATCGATACTGGATTTTCGCCTGACAGGGGACGCGTTGCCGGCGAATCGAAGGATCACTACTCGCTGCTCTTCGACTTCACTTATAACTGGCGTTAACGGGGATCTGGTAGCTACGGGGTGCTAGCCCCCGTCTCTCATGGCCGTAGTGATGCGCTCCCTTGTGCGGGGCACCAACACTTCATTAGCCTTACGGGGTGGTGTCACTCGCGTCTTTTGCCATTTGGTCATACTCTCCACATTCGGGCGTTTTGATCTCGCTCATATTGTGTAGCTGTGGGCAGCTGAGCGACTCCATGCTGCGCAGGCAGCCCACTGCTGGCTGGTAGAGTTTGTCGTTGGGACCTACTACCTTAACCCGGCTGCGCAATTGGGCACAGTTGCTGTCCAGTACGGGAGCCATTTTCTGCCGCAATTCGTCGGTAAGGTCCGGGCCCGCCACCGCTTCGAGTGCGCAGGTCCTGATGGTGTCACACAGCCCCTCGGCAGCGTCTGTCAGCGCATCTGCACAGCTGTACCCGCTCAGCATCAATGCCAGGATCGCCGGTAGTATTGGTGTCGCGTTTTTCATGGTATCCATCTCCTCGAAGCGGGAGTCAATCATAACCGCTTACATCGAAAAACGCAGCCGTAGCGGTCAACGGCCGCCGCCAGTAGTATGTTTTGCAATTAGCGCTGCTGGGACGATAATAGATCCTCAACCCGCAAGCAGCGAGGCCAGACATGACTGTCGATCACACTGTGACCAACCATCAGCCCAGGCCAGGCAGCAAGGCTTATTGCCTGGTGCTTCTCGCGCTAGGCAGCCTCATGGTCGGGTGTGCCGTGGTGGGTCCCGCGGCCATCAGCAGCGGTCGGCTGGCCTACAACGAGGCCATTACCACCACCGACAACCAGCAGATGCTGATGGTCCTCATCCAGAACCGCTACGGGGAGCGCGGCCATCTGCTCACTGTCGCCAGTGTCACCGCCAACGTCAGCGTCACCACCAGTGCGGGCATCCAGGCCGGTTTTGGCGGCAGCAGCGACTATCAGGGCAACCTCGTACCGTTCGCCGGCAGTGTGGTGTACGAAGAGAACCCGACTATCTCCTATGTACCGGTTTCCGGTGAAAAGTACCTGCGCCAACTCAGCTCGCCAATGTCCCCGCTACTGCTGGCGCAGATCACGCGTACGATGACCGACCCGGCGCCGGCGCTGTCCGCTTTTATTGCCGCTGCAAACTATATCTATAACCCGAGTTTCAATTACAGCGAGGAACCGGAGGATCCCCGCTTCGACGAACTCATAAACATTATTGCGGCGCTCACCCGCGACCACCGCCTGCAATGGGTTGAATCCGCTACCAAACAGGCCGGGTTCTCCATCGTGATCGACCAATCCGAACCCAGACATGCCGCGCAGGTAAAACACCTGCTGCAGTTATTGGGTTTACCTGCTGCCAAGCCCGGCCAACGGCAAGTTGTCATCCCCGTATTTCTCGCCCTGGACGGCGCCGCCGTCGGTGGCCTGGGAATCACCACCCGTTCCGTGTGGGACCTGGTCGAAATACTCTCGGCATCCATTGAGGTTCCAGACACGGACAAGGCGGCGGGAGTTGTCGTGCCGGCGCCGCCGCCAGGGCGAGCGGGCAGAGAATTGAAGATTGCATTCTCGACAGAGGAGCCGGAGCACGCGTATATAGCGGTGCCATATCGCGAAGGCTGGTTCTATATTGATGAGCGCGACCTGGTTACCAAAGAGTATTTCAGGCTCCTGGCCAGCCTGTGGACTATGACCATGTCCAAAGCAATCGGTCAGGGTGCCGCGGCACCTCTACTGACAGTCCCTGTCAGCAAATGACATCCCCCGAGATTTCAGCGATTTTTCTCTTCGTTAGTTTACTGCCAATGTCCGGATTAATGATCTGGAGCCAGGGGACGTCCGTTAGGGCGCAAGAAGCGCCTTTGTGCCCTCGGCTAAGACTTGTCGGAAAGCTCAATTAGAGCCAGGGTTTCTCCCCAGGTTCGGTAGATTCCGGACACCAGGAGGAGCGTGGTTGAAACCGCAATGGCGTAAGGGGCGACAGTCTCTCCAGCGATCAATACCGCGCCGCCGCAAAACAGGATGACGCTGGCAACGATCGGCGCTACGTTGTGGAAGATTCTGTCCAGCATGTTATTAATGGCCCGGAGATGGAGACGGCTCCGCACGCGGACGGCATTAATGCGATAGATTACGCCCGCGATTCCCATCACGACAAAAATAACTCCACCTGGCCAATTGGACTGCCAGGGCACCAACATTACCATGCTCTGGAACAGAACCCCGGCGAAGCTATACATCGCAGGCGTCAGCGATGCATGTGCGATATCCAGCTTTCGAGATGTCTCCAACCCGGTGCCAAGCGTGACAACAACAAACAGCAATCCCACAAACACCCCGCCAGCCGCCCCGGTCGTGGTGAAGAAGTCGCTCCAACTGGAAAACATCAGTTCATTCCTCGAATCTCAGCGTAATGTTAAGAACTAAGATACTCCGAATTGGCGACACAATTGCCACTATGGAATAAGTAAAATCAGACAACCAGTGCCATGATATGGCAAATGGAGCCCCCCTGGATACTCGGATATGCGTTACTCAGAGCGCCCGCTCCTAGCACAAACTTGGGCATCGCCAAGTTAAACGGCAGAAATTGATAGAATCGGTGGATGAATACCCATAAGAGCCACCGATTCCCTCCTGACATCATTTCCTATTCCGTCTGGCTGTACTTCCGTTTCAATCGCAGTCATCGCGATTATGCCGAAAAACCTGATTCCAAATGGAAATTTACGTGCCTGTATGATGTCTAACCTGGACACTTGTTTATGGTCTGTATCCCGGATCGGCGTGAATCCTCTGCCAGTAATACCTTCAGGGCATCTGCCGCAGCTGATTTGAAACTCTCCTCGGACGGCGTTCCCTGGCGCGCCCCGTAGCCGGGATATTCGAACAGAAAAACATCCCACTGCTCCTGCAGCGCCTGAAAGCCCGCCACAAAATACTGCCGGTCCAGGGCATAGCCTGCATTGCCGTGGAATACCAACATCCGATTTTGCGCTGTCGAGGGTGCCATTGAGCGCCAGCCAATGGGGGAGCCCGTACCGTCATGCCAGGCCTGCAGGCCCAGGCGCGAGGCGAGTGCCGCTAACTCATCGGCCCCGGCCCTGCCGGGAAAATAAATCAGTTGGCGTTGCAGGGCAGTGAGCATTAACAGTGCTCCCAGGGCTAAAATAACAAGCGCGAGCTTTTGCAAGCGGCTCTTACTGTGATTCATCATCGTGGTGATAGTTTACCCGAATCGGTAGTATTCGGAATTCCCCATCAGGGTGAATCGGAAACCAGGAGCATGAATATTTCGGGGTCAGTATTTCGGGGTCAGAATAAATGTAATTTGGGGTCAGAGTAAAAACTCTTCTGTTAACGGATCACAAATTCTTCAATAGTTTGGTTTTTACTCTGACCCCAATTTTTTCGATATAGAAGATCTGCTCGCCGAAACGGCATCACCGTCAGCCGTGAAGCGATCCGTCTATGGTGTGTCAAGTTTGGCGGGCTCTACGCCCGCAGGTTGGGACGAAAGCGTTGGGGCTACGGCGATAGCGTATATATTGATGAAGTATTCGCCCAACACTGGATTCCTGAGAGCTTAACTTGCCAATACCCTTACGCCTGGTACAGATAGTCAGTACAGCTTTTCTTGATGCGTACCTGAAGGGTGATACCCAGACCATAGACTTTGTGTCTAATGACGAACTGGCTGATACTGCCAACGGTTTCGCACGCCTCTCACGGCGCTGAGAGCACAGGCGTTTCTTCGCCAACAACAGCCGAGCAAGATCTTATGCAAAATTCTGATAAACCCCGGGCCATACACTCCCTGATAATTACATGCCTTGTACTGCTACTTGCAGCCTGCGATAGCGACAACAATAGTAATAGCGGCCCAAATACACAGGTGGAACCGCTACCTGCGGACCAGCAAACCGTGTACGCCGCAGCCAATCAATGCTTTGCCATCGGCATCGATGACGGCGGGCAGTTTGTCAGTTTCACCGACGGTGACGCCGGCTTTCAGCTACGAGAGATTGATCCAGCCGCCGCCAGCCGCTTCCTGCTGCGCCCGGCAGATCTGGGCGTCTATCTTCTGTTCGATGAGAACAGCCAATACCTTACCAGCGACGGCGCTACTCTAACGCGCCAACAGGCCCTGAGTTCAGACACCAAGCTGGTCGGCGGCCAGGTGGTGATAGAAGACCGGCTGCAATCGGAGGGTGAGTGGGCATTAAACGCGGCACCCGATGGCCTTTTCACTCTGCATCACCTGCGCTCCAAGGCCTATATCGGTAGCGAGGGCCTGGTGATGGAGGAGGCAGACGCCGCTCCGCTGCAACTTGTTCCGCAGACCGATTGCGCAAGCTTCCCCGAGTTGTCACTGGATGCCAACGGTGAAATCTCAATGACGGAATTCGATGATGGCGCTGTATTTGGCTTCGTTGAAACCCACTCTCACTTGTTCTCAAACTTTTCATTTGGCGGCGGCGGTGTTTTTCACGGCTCGCCATTCCATCGCCTGGGGGTTGAGCACGCCCTGGAAGATTGCGACTTGTCGCACGGTGAAGAGGGCCGGCGGGATTTCCTGGGCGCGGGCGCTGTCGATAGCAGTGGTGGTGTTGAAGAACTGATCCCGGCGCTCATCGCCGGTGAGCTGGCAGAAAAAACCCACGATACCCAGGGCTATCCCATCTTTACCAGTTGGCCCGACGCCCACCGCAGCCCCACCCACCAGGTGCAGTATTACAAGTGGCTGGAGCGGGCATACCTGGGTGGCCTGCGCCTGCTGGTGCAGCACGCCACGACCGACCGGTGGCTGTGCCAGATGACATTTGGCATCGGGTCACAGCCCAAACGCTACGATTGCAATGACATGGTAGCCGTGGATCGTATCATTGAAGAAACCTATGCACTGGAGCGTTACATCGATGCCCTATCTGGCGGGCCAGGTAAAGGCTGGTTCAGAATCGTGTTCAGCCCGGCCGAGGCGCGCGAACAAATCAAGGCGGGCAAGCTGGCTGTCGTGTTGGGCATTGAAACCTCGAACCTGTTTGAATGTGCGCTGGTGTCGTTCGGCGAGTTCAGCCCTTGCGACGAGGCTACCGTCGAGCAGCAACTGGATCAGTATTATGACAGAGGTGTGCGGGTACTGTTCCCCGTACACAAATTCGACAACGCGTTTTCCTCCGGCGATGGCGACCGTCGTACCAGCCAGATCGGGAATTTCACCTTAACTGGTCACTACAGCGATTTTGTTGAATGCAGCGAGGATCTCCTGGCTGTACCGGGGGGCTTTGACAGGGGCGGCCTGGATTTCGCCAACCTGAATCAACCGCGAGAAATATATGACTCTGAGCCACCCTTCGATATGAGCGGTTTTGAAGCTGACCCACTGGGCACTCTGTTGGCCAATTTCTCGCTACTGGGCGGCGGCGCGCTCGAGGGTGAGTACTGCCAGAACAATGGCCTCACTGAACTGGGTGAATTCCTGATGACGCAGATGATGAAGCGCGGAATGATCATTGAAGTCGACCATTTCCCTCGCAAAAGCTACAAACGCGCCTACGAACTACTGGTGGAGAACGACTACCCGGCGATGGGCACTCACGGGCGCAACAATAATGGCCTGCTATACAAACTCGGCGGCCTGTCCAAATCGAACTTTGGCCGCTGCCGTTCAACCGGCGAGAGCGCCACCATGGACGACCAGTTCCAGGCGCGGATTCAGCTTATGCGCGACAACAACGCCTACCCGGCCGAAGGTTTCGGCTTTGACCTCAATGGTTTTGCCGGTGCGCCCGGCCCCCGTTTTGGCGACAATAGCGTATGCGCTGAAACACAAACGGATGAGGGCATAACTTATCCTTTCACCTCCTATGCCGGGGATATCACCTTCGAGCAACCGGTGGTAGGCAATCGCATTCTTGATTTCAATACCGAGGGCATGGCACACCTTGGTCTTGTGGTCGAGTTGATTGAAGATGTCAGACGCGACGGCGTGACTGATAAAGAACTGGAGCCTCTGTTCAAATCAGCCGAAGCCTATCTGCGCATGTGGGAAAAATCGGAAGCCCGCGGGGCGGCCCTGAGCCGGTAAGCTAAAGAATATGGCTCTCAGACATTCCACAGAAATGTCGGACGACCTTTTCCTCGGGCCATTTTTCGTGAGTTAAAAAGCAAGCGATTCATGGATCTGATTTTTGGTAGAGACAGCCCGACCCGGTGTCGTAAATTCTAAAATAATTGTCATGAAATCCAAAAAGTGCATTGCCAGGTCAGCGTTACGCTGCTCAGACGCAAAAACTGGCGAGCTTCGTTATCCAGCAGTCCGTGGCGCGCGGTGGTGCTTGCCGTACTGGGCCAGAAGACTTACTGAAAACTGCAAAGAAGAAGTTCCTGTTCCGATGGTTCGTTGTCAGGCGACATTCTGGAATCGGACCCAAGCCAAAACTTGCTGGTCGTGGAAAACGGCTACAATAGTTACCGGCGGGTGTCGTCGCGTAGCCGGTTCAGGCCACAGCTGGCACCAGTTTTCTTGACTGACCAATATGGAGTAGTGAGCAATGAAAATGAGTAAATCTATCAAGACCCTGATGAGGTATTCCCTGGCAGTTCTCTGCGTGGCCGGGAGTGCCTCGGCCCTTGGGCAAGCGAAAGAGCAGCGTGTGTGGGTGGATGTGACGAAGCCCACCGATGGCTCCCAGTGCGAGGTGAGGGCATCATTCAAGGGCGACAGCGACAATTGCGGTAACGACGCGGCTATGGGTCGCGCTGATTGCAGTAAAGATGAGGGTTGTGTTTGCACCCGCCAGGAAAAGAAAGTTCAGTGGTCGATGGAAAAAGGCGGTAAGGACTCCTTCTCGATTGCATTCAACCAGGGAAGCCAAAATCCCTTCGTGGAGAAGGGCAGCGACGAATGCAATTTCAAGAGCAACAAGGAGGGCAACCTCCGGTGTCAGGTGAAGGGCAAGGACGTAACAAAGGGTATCTATCGTTACAGCATCGAGGCGGCTGATTGTAAACCGCTGGTGACTCAGTTCAAGATCTACTAGAAAGATCCCAGGGCGCCTAGAGCCGGGCCGTGCTGGCGAACCCGTGCCGGCAGGGCCGCGGCAATCTGTCACGAAGCGGTTTGCAGGTAACGGCCCCGGCCATGTATGTTTCCGGGTAACGATGATGGAACTCAAAAACGTCTAAATCACTGGCGGTCCCAGCGATATCGGCAAGGCTTGTGCCAGCTTCCTCAAGAAAAAAGGTATCGATAGCTGTGCAATCGATTTTGTGGCCAACCCCGAGGCTAATGTCATCGCCGCGGACCTGTTTGCAGTGGATAGGTGGCGCTCGTTGCTGGAGCATTGCGATGCCGTGTTGCATACGGCTGCGGTGGTCTCCAATGCACTGAGCGAAAATGGCTGGCCTGAAGAAGGTGCCCAGCGAGTCCAGCAAGCTGGCCATTGCCGGTACCAGTGTGTTCGAAAAAGCGGTTCACCTGGCCGGCAAGACCACGGATATCAACCCTCTGACCATGATTATGCTGAGCCGTCCCAGCGCCGACTACAGCCATGCCCAGGCAAGGAAGCTGTTGGGTTACAAGGCCACGGTGACGCTGGAGAAAGGCATGCAACGCTGTGAAGCCTGGTTGGCCCACCCGGTATTGCTTTTGCCAAGCCAAATTAGCCATAAATTGCGGCCAGCCGTTCTTCGCGCTGGGTGAACTCCGCCTCCATCGCACGAATCTCCGCAATGAACGCCCGGTCGGCCGGTCATCCGTACACGTCGATCATCTTGGCATCTGCACGAAAGGGCAGCCGGCTGCACAGCGCGGCGTCGATAGGTAGCTGTTGGTGGCGCCACAAGGGTTCCCAGCAACCGTGCTGTTGCAGCAGCGTCCTGTGCCGTATGCTGATCATCGGTAGCCAGAGCCTCGAAATGCCCACGCAATTCGCTGCAGGCACCATACCCGGTATTTTGACCAGCGGGCGCCCTTGTAGCGAACGCCGCCGACTGTCCGCATCAAAGCGCTTGTTGACCGGCGGCCACTGCATCGACATTGGCGCACAGATAGGGCAGGTAGTGGCTGCCAATCTCGTCGAGAATCGGTCCCCAGTCCACGGGAATACCCTGCAGCAGTGTGTCCGGGCAATCCTGCAGACTGAATTCCAAAGCCGGGCCGCCCACTCGAACACGGCAGGTGCCTGCTGGCGCATGATCTCCGCGGGAATCGGGTCCAGGCCAAAATGTCGAAAAACCGGTCCGGAGAATCCGATATCCGCCAGGGAGGGCCGGTCTCCCAGCAGGAACGGGCGCTTGCCGGAATATCGTTTCCAGCTGTTCGAGCATGCGCCGGTAAATGGCTTCCACCCCGGGAACCTCGGTCGGCGATCAATGCCATCGCCCGAGGTGTAGCCCCGTCTCTGGCGCCGGGTAATCGCCCAGCGCTTTAGCGCGGCGGGCAGCAGGCAGGTCCGCCGCAAGCTCCGCGGCGAGGTGGCAACTCGCGAAACGGGCGCCCTCATCGTAGTACCAGCGATAGTGCATGGCGGGCCGCCACAGCCACTCATCCGCGTAGTCCTCCAGCAGCAGGCTGAAGAAGCGTTGCAGGGGATCGACGGGAATAACCGCGGGCGCGGGATACTCGGACTCGAACCACTGGATTACCGGCGTGCTGTCGGTCATCCAGCGACCGTCGGCGAGTTGCAGGGCCGGCATCTGCGGATGAGCCGGTCTTTTCCTCTGACCAGCGGCGAGTGCTGTCTCGCCGGTCATGGCCTGGAACCGGTAGGGGATGCCCTTGATACGAAGGTAGTTTTCCAGCTTGCCGGTGAAATAGGAAATGCTGGAACCGTAAACGGTAACTGGTAAGAGTGGGTCAGAAGCCATGCGCTAATAGTATCCTGGCTGCGGTTAAATCGTTCGAGTTTCCGCTATGTTAACTGTCTTACCAGATCCAGTGAAAGCGGTAACCCATGCCAGTTCAGGTGAAGCTGCCAGTGTCAGGCATGCGCATGGGCTGGCCCGGTGCAGGCTGCGCCAGCCCATGCGGGATTTGGAGCGTATCAGATAAAGGTCACTTTCCCGGTGGTGATATCGTACATCGCGCCCACCAGTCTGAGCTTGCCCTGTGCTTCCAGGTCAGTAATTACCGGGCTCATCTCCCTGATGCCCTTGATAGTCTCGTTGACATTCGCCACTGAGATGTCATCGACCAGGGGGCTCGCACAGACGTTTTCGTTGGGATGGTCTTTCTTGACCAACTGAACCGCCGGTTGGATTTCTCCGAGTAGGGCGGTCAGATTGCCCAGCTTCGCATCCTGGCAGGCGCCCGCTACCGCGCCGCAGGAGGTATGACCCATCACCACGATCAACTTGACCCCTTTCAGAGCGGCTGCGAATTCGAAGCTGCCCACCATGTTGACGCTTTCGACATTGCCGGCGACGCGCCCGACGAAGATATCCCCGATGCCCTGGTCAAAAACAATCTCGGGGGGAATTCTCGAGTCCAGGCATGACAGGACGGTTGCATAGGGCTTTTGATCTTCGCTGGTTTTTGCAATTTGCCTGCTGAAATCCTGGTTCAGGGGATTGCCGCTGACAAATCGCTCGTTACCTGCCGTCAGTGCAGCCAGCGCCTCATCGGGCGTTGTGATTTTGCTTTCGTCGACTTCAAATGCGACAGCCGCGGTACTGGTAAGCATAATAGCCAGCGCCGCAGATCTCATGAATTTCATGTATTTTCACCTCCATGGCGGTTCGGTTGAATTGAGGCTTGTCTTTCCCGGACTAGTTATAGGGTCCGCTAATGCGTAGGGCAATTCGTAAAATGTATTCTTTGACATCGGAAATACCGAATGGTGGAGAGGCTTGCGCTTATCCTTGCCAAAGTTCTGGTAGTGGTTATCATGCTCAGCCTCGCCAGGACCTTCTCTTCCGGCGCCGATGCTCTTTTGTGTCAACAGGAGATTTGAGTGACTTATTGTGTAGGTATAAAAGTAGACCAGGGCATCGTGATGGTGTCCGACTCGCGTACAAGTGCGGGAGTCGACAACATCAGCATGTACAGCAAAATGTGGAGATTCGGAGTGCCCGGAGAGCGGCAGTTCGTGCTGTGCAGCGCCGGCAATCTTGCGACCACCCAGACAGCTATTGCCTGTATCGAACGGGATATCAAGGACAAGGCCGCGGTCAGCCTGTTGACGGTGCGGGATATGAATGATGCCTCCGAGTATGTCGGCCGTATCAATGTGGAGAGCCAGCAGCAGAATACCGGTGGCGGCGCGATTTTTGAAACGACGTTCCTACTGGCCGGGGAGATAGCGGGCTCCGAGGGTGGCCTGTACATGATTTACTCCCAGGGAAACTTCATATCCAGTTCATCCCAGGTGCCTTTTCTGCAGATAGGCGAAGCCAAGTACGGCAAGCCCATACTGGACAGGGTGATCAAGCCTGACACACCGATAGAGCGGGCTGCGCTGTGTGGCCTGGTGTCCATGGAAGCGACCATCCGCAGTAATCTCACCGTCGGGCCGCCGGTCGAGCTTTGCCTGCTCGACGCGGGTACACTGCAGCCCGGCCGCTATCTGGTATTTGACGAAGACAGTACCTACCTGGCGGAATTGCGCAGTCGCTGGAACCAGCTGATGCAGGAGTCCTTCGACAAACTGCAGCCGCTGGTGTTTCCGGTCTAGACCAGGCCCCGCACCGGGATCAGGGCGCCATGGATGGCACCGGCCGCATCCGAAGCGAGGAAGCAGATCACCTCGGCCAGTTGCGCCGGGGACACCCACTGGGAAAAGTCCGCATCCGGCATGTCCCGGCGATTCGGCGGCGTGTCGATAATGCTGGGCAGGACGGCGTTGACGTTGATGCCCTCGTGGCGCAGCTCTGCTGACAGGCTTTCCGTCAGCTTCATAACCGAGGATTTGGCGCAGCAGTAGGCGCTCATCGCTGCCTGGCCCGACAGGGCTCCCAGGGCGCCGATATTGACGATGGCACCGCCGCCCTGGGCTTTTATCAGGGGAACGGCGCCCATGGTGGCGTTGCGCATGGTGTCGACATTGATCCGGAACATCGATTCCCACTGTTCGGAAGCGGTATCGGCTGCCTCGTCGCCCATGGCGAACCCGCCTGCGATATTGATCAGTACATCGATTTTGCCAAGGGATGCGAAGCATTCGAGCGTGGCGTTGCGGTCCATCAGGTCGACTTTTCGGTACTCGTCGGTATTGGCCGCGGCACTGGTGTCCACGATATCGAGGCCAATGACGAAGGCGCCTGAGCGCCGGGCCCTCTCCGCCGTCGCCTGACCCAGTGAGCCGCAGGCGCCGGTGATGACCACGCGTAAATTGTCTAACATACTCTGAACCTCACTTGAATTTGGATCGCCTGACGCGGGCGACCTAGGATAATCGATGACTAGCGCCCCTGCCACTTGGGGCTTCGCTTCTGCGCAAATGCCCGGGGGCCCTCCTGGGCATCCTCGCTGTGGTAGCACAGCTCCGAGGCATGCCTGGCCGCTTTCAGGGCTGCGGAGCGGCCCATCTCGGTCGCCAGCATGACGGTTTCCCGGGCCGCCTTCACTGACAGGGGGGCGCCATCGAGAATCTCTTCGGCCAGGGCGAGGGCGGCGTCCATAAGCGCGTCGGGTTCAGCCAGGCGATTTACCAGGCCTATCTCATAGGCGCGTTGCGCCGTGATGGGTTTGCCGGTAAGCAGGATCTCCATCATGATTCGCTGGGGGATCATGTGAATCAGGGGTGATGCCCAGGGCGAGCTTCTGCCCACCTTCACTTCTGTCACCGCGAACCTGGCACTGCTGCTGGCAACGCAGAGGTCACAGGCCTGGGCGATCATCCAGCCACCGGCGAAGGCGACCCCGTTGACCGCCGCAATGGTGGGTTTGGAGAGCTCTACAGTATCGTAGGGCAGGGGGAACATATCCCGTGGCGGCACCTGCATGCCGGTCGCCACCATCTCCTTGAGGTCACCACCGGCGCAAAAGGCCTTGTCCCCAGCCCCCGTGAGTATCGCGATGCGCAGGGCCGGGTCGCGCTCGAAACGGTCCCAGGCCTGGAACAGCCCCTCGCGGATATCCCGGTCCAATGCGTTTCGCGTCTCGGGCCGGTTCAGGGTAATAACGGCGATGCCATCATCGCGGGCATCAAACAGTACGGCTTCAGCCATCGGTAATCTCCAGTTTTCCAAGCTGCTTATTATTAGCGGCTCTGCCGCAGTTTGCTACTACCGGGACCGGTCATTCGCCCCGGAGGGGGTTTTCATTGCCCCGGGGCAGGCACCCAGCCCCGCTTGCTGGCAGCCATGTCATTCTTTCTGGCCTCGAAAGCCCGGCGCAGCCGCCGGGAATTCCGGCGTCCCACACAAGCTCGATATCGCCTGTTGATGTTCCAGGTAGATGAGTCTGGATAATGATGCCATCGATAGCAATAGCCTCCCGTAGTCGGCGAGCACTTGTATCCCCCAAGGGGCAGCTGTCACAATCGTGAGGCGGAATATTCATTATAAACAGCACTTTTACGGGGCCTGCCGACTCAAATGGAATCAATGCCAACATGCAAGCAATAGAGCACGAGGTGCTGCAGCACGCGCTGGACTGGTTGTCGGGAACCGGGCCCTGGTTGTGTACCATCGTACACGCTATCGGCTCATCGCCCCGCCCGGTGGGCTCGGTTATGGTTACTGCCGATGACGGTCGCCAGGTGGGTTCGGTGTCCGGCGGTTGCATCGAGGAAGACCTGCTGGAGCGGCTGCGTGCCGGGGACTATTCCGGTGAACGGCCCGAGCTGATCGAGTTCGGCGTGAGCGCGGAAGAAAACGAGCGTCTGGGCCTGCCCTGTGGCGGCCGCCTGACCCTCCTGTTGCAGCGTCTTGGTGCCGGTGATCGTCACTGGTTGCAACAGGCGCTGGAGGCGCTGGAGCGGCGGCAATGTGTCCAGCGACTAATGGACCTGCAAACCGGCGAGACCCGTGTCGCGCCCATTGAGCATTTCACTGCCCTGGCAATCGATCCGCTGGAACTGCGCCAGTGCTTTGGCCCGCGTATGCGCATGTTGCTGGTGGGCGCGGGCCAACTGGCGCACAAGCTGGCCGAGCTGGGCCTGGCCATGGATTATGAGGTGATAGTGACCGACCCACGGGAGCAGATGCTGCGGCAGTGGGAGGGGCCCGAGGTGGAACTGGTCAAGGGGATGCCCGATGACGTGATACGAGAGCGGGCCTGTGACCGGCATTCGGTTGTAATCACCCTGACCCACGACCCGCGCATCGACGATATGGCACTGATGGAAGCCCTGGGTACCGACGCCTGGTACGTGGGCGCACTGGGCTCCCAGCGGACCACCGAAAAACGCCTGGCACGGTTGCGCCAGCTGGACCTTACTGAGGCCCAGATACAACGCCTGCGCGCACCAGTGGGCCTGGACATCGGCAGCAAGACTCCGATAGAGATCGCGGTGGCAATCATGGCCCAGTTGACCCAGCTCCGGCGCCGGCCCGCTGCCGGGTGAGCGTCGGTATCCTGGTACTCGCCGCCGGCAAGGCCGCTCGCTTCGGGGCTGACAAACGGGAGGCACTGCTGCCCGATGGCCGCACCGTGCTGGAAACGACACTGGCCAATTGCCGGGCCAGCGGGATGCCTGTGTTGGTCTGTGTGGGGCAGGGCGATGAGCTGCTGCCCCGGCGTCCGTTCGGCCGGAACATTGCCTGGCTGCAATGTCACCGCGCCGGGGAGGGGATGGGCGGCACACTTGCCGAGGCTGTTGGCCAGATCCCCGGCTGGCAGGGCGCTCTGGTGGCGCTGGCGGACATGCCGTGGATCACGCCGGCATCTTTTCGGGCGGTGGCGGGTCAGCTCGCACAGGATTGCATGGTGGTCCCGGTTTACCGGGGCAGGCGCGGTCACCCGGTGGGATTCGGCAGTGATTTTTTCCCCGCGCTGGCGGCACTCGGTGGAGATGCGGGCGCACGCCAGTTGCTGGACGCAAACCCGGACCGGGTCAGGGAGTTGCCACTGGCGGATGCAGGCATTCACCGGGATATCGACCGCCCCTCGGACCTGGCTGCGCCAGTGTGAGGCGGGTTGCCGGCACGCTGGTGCATAGAACATGGGATTGAATGATGAACAAAGAAGAGATCAAAGAACTCGACGCGCAGGTGCAGAAACTGTTGCGGGCGATGACAGTGGACGAAAAATTGTCCCTGTTGTCGGGCAAAAGCCTGTTCAGGACTAAGGGCATACCCCGACTTGGGCTTGCCCCCATGAAGCTTACCGATGGCCCGCGGGGTGTGGGATTTCACTCCGCCTTGCGCCGCTGCACCGCATTTCCCAGCGGAATTTCCCTGGCCGCCAGCTGGGACCCCGAGCTGGGCCGCGAGTTTGGCGAGGCCCTGGCACTGGAGGCGCGCTCGGTGGGCGCCCAGGTCGTGCTCGGGCCGGCGGTTAATATTTGTCGTACGCCGCTCAACGGCCGTACGTTTGAATATCTCAGCGAGGACCCGGAGCTCAACAGCCGACTGACGGTAGACGTGATCAGGGGCATCCAGTCCAACGGGGTTGCCGCCTGCGTGAAGCATTACGCGGCGAACAACCAGGAGACCAACCGCACGAAGAACAGCTCCCGGGTGAGCGAGCGGGCCCTGCGGGAAATTTACCTGCCGGCATTCGAGGCCGCCGTGCGCGAGGCGGATGTGTGGTCCGTGATGGCCGCCTACAACGCGGTGAACGGGGTGGCCGCTTGCGAGCACAAGCAGTTGCTGAACGACATCCTGCGACAGGAGTACGGTTTCACCGGTTTCGTGGTGTCAGACTGGTTCGCGGTAAGGCGCACCAGCAGCGCTGCCGCTTGTCTCGAGGCGGGCCTCAACCTGGAGATGCCGGGCCGGGGCTCGCGCTACCGGCTATCGAAACTGAAGCAAGGAATTCGCGGCGGGCGCGTTTACCCTGGAACAAGTAGAAAGCAGCCTGGGTCAACTGCTGCGGATCTGGTTGCACACCAGCGCCGACGCAGGACACCCGACGGGCAGGCGCAACACTCCCGGGCACCAGCAGCTGGCGCGGCGGATGGCGGCCCAGGGAATCACCTTGCTGAAAAACGACGGTGGTGTGCTGCCACTGGACAGGACGCGGATGCGCCGTCTGGCGGTACTCGGGCCGCGTGCCGAAAAACGCAACTGTCGCCCGCTCTACGGAGGCAGTGCTGGCGTGTGGTCGCCCTACGAGATAACGCCGTTGCAGGGGCTTCGCGAAAGGGTGGGCGGCTCCTGCGAAATTGTCAGTGACCCGGTTGGCGCCGACGCTGCGGTAGTCTTCGTCGGGCTGGGCCACCGTCTGGGCGGGGACAGCGAGGCGGGGGACAGGAAAAGCATGGCACTGCCGCCTGAGCAGGATGCGCTTGTCCGTGAAACTGTTGCGAAGAACGCCAATACCGTGGTGGTGCTGGTGACAGGCAGCCCCGTGGAAATGCCCTGGGTGGAAGACGTCCCCGCCATTCTTATGGCCTGGTATCCCGGCATGGAGGGGGGCAGGGCTATCGCCGATGTGCTGTTCGGTGAGGTCAACCCGGGCGGCAAGCTGCCTGTCACCTTTCCCCGCACCCTGGCAGACAGCCCGGCCCACAGCAATCCCAGGTGCTTCCCTGGCGATGAGAAAGAAGTGTGTTACGACGAGGATATATTTGTCGGCTACCGCCACTTTGACCGGGAGGCCATCGAACCGCTATTCCCGTTCGGTCACGGCCTGTCTTACACCAGCTTTGAATACAGCGAGATGGCTTTTGAAGAAGGTGGCTGGCAGCGTGACGGGACGCTGCGCCTGTCAATGCAGCTGACCAATACCGGGGCCCGCGACGGCGCCGAGGTAGTACAGCTCTATGTTGGCCCCCGCCGTGCTTCGTTGCCGCGCCCCGTGAGGGAGCTGAAGGCTTTTCGCAAGGTGTTTCTCATGGCCGGGGAGTCTCGCCGCGTGGAATTCGAATTGCCGGTGCGCGCCCTGGCTTACTATTGCCCCGAGTCACTGTGCTGGCGGGTGGACGACGGGGAGTACGAAATCTCGATCGGGGCCTCGTCGCGTGACCTGCGCATGGCGTTCGCTGTCTCCTATTGCGCGACATAAGCGGATCATATTTGTAATTTATCTGCACATTTTTTGCTGAAAACAACCCCGGCTTTGGATTAAGGTTGGAGGTGTTACTTTCCGTACAAGGGCAAACCTGTCGAAAGGCAGGGACGCAAAATCAACGGTCTACGGGGTGAAAGCCCTATGACGGCGGGATTACCGGAATGAAATGTGTGAAGATTTTTTTATTTGCAGTGTTGGTGTCCGTAACGGCCACCACGGTTCATGCCAGCGGTGGAAAATTCTCCCTGCTGCAATGCGGCCTGCAATTAGGCGGTATCAGCAAGACTAATAAGCCTCCCCCCAAACCCGCCAGGAAGCAGGAACGCAGCAGCAAGCAGGTGACCAGGTCGATTGTCATTACCGGCCCAGCCCTGTACTCCTTTACGGGAGCCCAATCAAACCCTACCGGACGCCGGCGCTTACCCCCCACCGTCACCCTGGCAAACCTTGGATGTTCCTGGTGATGACGACTGTGGGCTGCCCCGGGTTCCCCTGAAACTGCATGCGCCTTGTGTTGCCCGCACGATTGGCATCGTGACCTGCTCTGGCCGGGCCCACTTTATGGCATGATAGGCACCCCCTTACCGGAGCCTGTAATGTTGAAAGCCCTTCTCCTGGACCTGGATGAAACCCTGTGCGATACCCTGGGCGCCAATGAGCGGGCCCGGCAATTGATGGCGCAGGCGCTCGTGGCGCAGTACGGCGCGGGCATTGACGCCCAGGGTGTCGCCAGCCGCTACGTCAGGGGGATCTACCGCGACTGGAGCGAGAGCCAACGCGCGCGTTACCTGCCGATCATCAAGGAGCAGGGGGAGGGCGCCTTTCGCCTGCAGTTGATTCGCGACCTGCTGGCGGAGCAGGGGGTGGCCGGCGTGAGTGAGGAATCCGCCCGGGAGCTGCAAAACAGGTTCGACAGTGACCGGCTTGAAGCCTTCCACTTCTACCCCGGGATCGAGGAATTCCTGCTTGAGGCCCGCAAGCTTTTTACCCTGGTGGTGATCACCAACGGGCCCGAGTTTTCCCAGGTCCCCAAGGTGGAGGCGGTGAACCTGGCAGCCTATGTGGACCACATCATCATTGGCGGCCAGGAGCCGGAGCAGAAACCGGCCCGTTCGATTTTCGACAAGGCCCTGCGGCTCGCCAACTGTGAGCCACACGAGGCCATCCATGTGGGCGACAGCCTGGCGGCGGATATCGCCGGCGCCCACGGCAGCGGCATCACCTCGGTCTGGATCCAGCACCAGCAGCCACTGGATGCGGAGCTGGGAATCGACCCCACGCATACCGTGCTCCACCCCAGCGAGATACCGGCGCTGATTCGCGAGCTGCACCAGGTTTAGTTACCTGGCCTGGCCCGGCTGCCTGCCGCCTCTGCTGTGCTCCATTCGCTACTAATCACTTTAAGTAAGATTACTAACTATCTGAAATAAAAGATAAAAAAATTAGGTTATTTCTATCGCCGACAAGTAGAACAAAATCTTCTACCCGTGGCTTGTTTCCTTTTGCTGATATGGTGTTATAGTTACATATAACAGTAAACATACAGTCGGACACGGCCATGCACAATCCCGATTTCAGCAAGCCCCACTACCTGATCGATACTTTTACCCGCCATCGACTGGCCTCCAACCTGTTGATGATCATGCTCGCACTGGCGGGATTCTGGGGTATACGCCAGCTGACTGTTCAGCTCAACCCGGCCCAGGGCTCGACCGAGGCCGTCATCAGCATCGCCTGGCCGGGGGCCAGCGCCGAGGATGTGGAGCGGCTGGTGACCCAGCCGGTGGAGCAACAGCTGCGCTCGCTCACCCGGCTGGCGAACCTGACCTCGAAGACCTCGGACAGCCTGAGCGAGATCAGCGTCACCTTCGACAAGGGCACCGACATGATCGATGCCATGGACCGGGTCAAACAGCGGGTGAGCCAGGTGCGCGACCTGCCCGCCGACATTGAACCGCCGGTTATCCAGCGCAGCGAGTTACTCGACACCATTGCCGCGATCCTGATTTCCGGCGAGGGAGCGCTCGATGAACTGGTGCCGGTGGCCCGGGAAATAGAGCGGGACTTGTTGGCCCGGGGCATAGACACGGTGGAATTTCGCGGTGTCCCCGATGAGGAGATAGCCATACAGGTCGACAGCCGCACGCTGTTCGAACTGGGTGTGCCGCTATCGACAATCGCCACCAGGGTGCTCAGCGGCAGTACAGACGTGCCCGCGGGCAACCTGGGCGGTGGCCAGTTGCAGCGCAAGCTGCGCAGCCTGGAACAGCGTCGCAGCGCCGAGGAGTTTGCCGACATGCCCCTGCAAAGCGGCGTTGATACGGAACTGGTGCGACTCGGTGATATCGCCACCATCGAGCGCCGCCAGCGCGATGACCAGCGCCTGGTGTATTACGATAATCGCCCGGCCATCATGATCAGGCTGCGCAGGGGACCTGAATCGGACACCCTGGACGCGGCTGACATTCTCTACGCATGGCAGGCCGAGCAGGCACCTGGCCTAGAGGCGCGCGGCATCAAGGTCACCATCTGGCTGGAAGCCTGGCGCTTCGCATGGGACCAGATCTCCCTGGTGTTCAAAAACGGTGTCGGCGGCCTGGCGCTGGTCGTTGCCATTTTGTTCCTGTTCCTCAACGGGCGGGTGGCCTGGTGGGTGACCCTGGGCATTCCCGTTTCCTTCCTCGGCGCGCTGGCCTTTTTCCACGCCTTTGGCGGCAGCATCAACTTTATCAGCATGATTGGCGTCGTCATGGGGCTGGGTATCGTGGTGGACGACGCCATCGTGGTAGGGGAGCACTCCCTGACCCAGTTCGAGGCCGGGCACAGCCCGGAAGTGGCGGCCGCCCAGGGGGCGCAGCGCATGTTCGCGCCGGTGATGGCCTCCTCGCTGACCACGCTGGCCGCCTTTTTGCCGCTGCTTGTCATCGATGAGCCGTTCATACGTGAAATTCCCCTGCTCATGGTCTGCGTGATCATCGCCTCACTGGTGGAGTGCTTCCTGATAATGCCGGGCCACCTGCGCCACAGCTTCACGCGTATGCAGCAGCGCACCCCGTCCCGGCTGCGCAGCTGGTTTGACGCCCGCTTCGACGACTTTCGCAGTCGCCTGTTCCTGCCCGCCCTGCACACAGCCCTGGACAACCGGCGCTCGGTGCTGGCGATCGCCCTGTTTGGTTTTGCCATTGCCCTGACGCTGCTGCTGAGCGGCCGGGTCAAGCCCGACCTCAATATCAACGTCGAGTTTGAGTTTGCCGATGCCTATATGCAGTTCGCCGCCGGCACCAGCGAGGCGCAGATCGAGGACTGGCTGGAGGCCATGACGAGTGCTGCGGAGCAAACGGATGAAGCCCTGGGTGGTGGCCTGGTCGTTACACGGGTTATCAATCGCAATTGGGCATTCTTTGACGAACAGCCCAGGAGCGGCAGCCAGTACGCTACCTTGTGGGTGGAACTCATCTCACCCGAGAAACGCTCCGTGACACTGGACCAGTTCGTGGCCGAGTGGCAGGCACGGCTGCCCCAGTCCCCCCTGGTTGAGCGGCTGCGCATTGGTTCCGGCGATGGCAACCAGCCGGAGCTGGGCCTGTATTTCTCCGGTGCTGACATCGATACCCTCAAGCTTGCCGCCCAGGAGCTGGCCACCCGCATCGCCACCTATCCAGGTGTTACCAATGTTTACGATGACCTTCCCTACGGCAAGGAACAGTGGATCATCTCGCTTACTACCGAGGGTCGCAGCCTGGGCCTGACGCCTGCCGATGTCGGCCGACAGCTGCGTTCTGCCTTTGAGGGATACCGGGTGCAGCTGTTCACGGAGAACGATGCGGAACTGGAGGTGCGGGTCAGCCTTCCCGCGGACGAACGCGATCAACTGGACAGCCTTTACAACCTGCCCGTCGCCACCCCGCAGGGTGAAACCGTGCCCCTGCTCGCGGTGGCCCGGATCAGCAGTCGCCGGGGCATCGAGCGCATCAACCATCACAGTGCATTGAAGTCGGTCAACATCTACGCCCATATCGATACCCGGGTGAACACTGCCATGGCAGTCATCGCCTCACTTGAGAGCGACGTCATTCCGGAACTCACGCGCAAGTACAAGGTGAGCTACGGCCTCGGGCAGGGTTCCGCCGAGGAGGCGCAGACCCTGGCGGATATGATGCTGGGCGCGGCTATCGGCCTGCTGCTGATCTACCTGATCCTGGCCTGGGTGTTTGCCTCCTGGAGCTGGCCCCTGGCGGTGATGACGGCGATACCCCTTGGGCTCACCGGGGCCCTGGTCGGTCTCTACGCGCTTGACCTGAACCTGGGGGCGTTGGCAATCATGGGCGTGTTCACCCTTACCGGCGTCATCGTCAACGACTCGATCATACTGATCACAAGCTACCGGGAGGCGCGGGAGCAGGGTATGCCTACCCGCGAGGCACTGGAGCGGGCCTGCAGCCTGCGCCTGCGCCCGGTGATCCTGACCTCCCTGACCACTACCCTGGGCCTGGCGCCGCTGATGCTGGAGAGTTCGCCCATGGGTGAGGTAATGGTGCCGCTGGCGGTGGTTATCTGCTTTGGCCTGATGTATGGCACCACCCTGATCCTGTTTGTTATTCCCACCATTTTGTCTGTCCTGGAGCAACTGGCCTCGGCAGAGAAAAAAGGAGTCGATTATGAAGTTCGATTTGCGCAGTAGGTTTTCACGCAAGAATCGCAACCTGGCCCTGGTCACATTTGTCGGCCTGGCGGCCACCACCACGCTGATGGCCACGGCGCCGCAGCACGACGCCAACTCCCTGGAGGAAAAGGCGTGGCCGGTGACAACGATGCAGGTGAAGCCGGATGAATTGTCACCGGAGTTGCGCCTGTTCGGAAGGGTGGAAACTCCCCGTCATGCCCAGTTGACGGCGGCGGTTACCGCCAGGGTGAACGCGGTTAACGTGCGCGAAGGCGAGCTTGTCGAAAAAGGGCAGATCCTGGTGGTGCTGGACGATGCCGACGAGACACTGCAGGCACAGCAGGCAGCGACGGATGTTGCCGAGGCGCAAGCGGCCCTGGAAAGCGCACGCCAGCAGCATGTGGTGGATGTGGAAGTGCTGCAGCACATGCGGCAGCTTTATGAGCTGACCGTCGCCAAGCGCGACCGCCTGCAAAAGTTGCAGCAGCGCAACCTGGTTGCAGCGGAGCAGCTGGAAGATACCCGGGCCGCGGTTGCCCGCCAGGCGATAGAGCTGGCCGGGCAGCAGCTCAAGGTCGACGATTATCCCCAGCGCCTGGCGGTCGCGGAACTGACCCTGGAGCGCGCGCGGGCGCTGCTCGAGCAGCAGGAGCTGCGGGTAGCGCGCACCCGGGTGACAGCGCCTTTTCGCGGCAGGGTTTCCAGTGTCGAGGTGTCGCCCGGAGACAGGATCAGCGAGGGCCAGATGCTGGCCGGGGTCTATGATACTGCCGCCTTGCAGGTACGGGTGACTATCCCCGGCTCTGCGGTCGAGCCGATCCGGCAGGCGCTCGAGCGCGGCGAGACTATTGCTGCCCGATATGGCGCAGGGGGTGACCTGCCACTGGAGCTGGGACAGCTGGCAGCAACAGTCGGCGCCGGTCGCGCCGGTGTCGATGCCCTGTTCCGGGTAAGCGGTAATGGCGATGACCTTGAGCTGGGCAGGGCCCTGGATGTCACCGTGCTGCTGCCGCCGCTGCAGGAGGTCGCCGGGATTCCGCTGCAGAGCCTCTATGGCGACGATCGCATCTACACGGTGGTCGACGGTCGCCTCCAGGGTGTGGAGGTGGAAACCCTCGGCCAGCGTCGCGATGCCAGCGGCCAGGTACAGTTACTTGTGCGCGCCCGCAGCGAGGAACTCACAAGTGAATTGCTCACAACCAGCCTGCCGCAGGCCAGTACCGGTTTGCGGGTCAGTGTAATCAATGGCTGAGGTGACGATGCGAGGGGGAGGGCCGATGTCGGCTTTTACCCCACAACGGATGAGACTACACTGGAGCCGACCCCCGACACATTACCAGAAAAAGGAAAGAGAACCGGCAATGGCGGAGAAGGATTACAGTGAAGCAGGCTTTCACGGGTTTATGCGTGAAGCGGCCGTGTCGGGCCTTTACAACCCCTCCACCGCCCGCGCGCGCAAACTGGCCGCCGAGCAGTTGCTGATCCAGCTGAAGTCCCATGAGCGAACGGACATGCGGCTGGTTGATGTGGACGCGTTGGTTGCGCGTTTTCACAAGATACAGGGGTCGACCATTCGGCCGGAGAGCCTGGATGTCTATCGCTCGCGTCTCAAGGACGCCCTGGCGGATTTCATCAACTGGACCAATGACCCCGGCGCTTTCCAGCCACGCGAGAGTGAGCTCAGGGCGACCAGGGAAAGCCTGAAAGAGGATTCGCCCGGCGAGGCCAGGGCCCGGGAGCAGCTCGCGCTGGACCCGCCGCGCAGGCCCCACGATATTTTCCCGGTTCCGCTGCGCGAAGACCTTGTCGTCTATATCCAGAACGTCCCGCTCGATCTGACGCCCAAGGAAGCGGAGAAAATTGCGGCGGTAGTGCGTGCCCTGGCAGACCCCGATGCGGGTGAGGGCGCCGAGTGATAAACCGCCTGATCCTGCTCGCGCCCATGCTGCTGTTTGGCGTGGGCGGCTCATACCTGTTGTATGTTTTCCTGAAGCCCGGCAACGAGGGTCGGGTGTTTGACAACCTGGTGCCGGAGCTGATCGGGTTTTGTCTCGAGGGTTTTTTCCTTATCGGCCTGTTTTCCCTGTTCCAGCGTCGCCGGGAGCAGGAGCGCCGTCACGAACTGCGGCAGAGCCTGCGCGGTGCACTGCGGGAGATACTGAGCCATATCGACATTGGCCTGCTGCACGAGAACGAGGAACCGGCAGATTCCAGGGCGCTGGAGGAAGACCCCAAGGTGGTGGCCTTCCTGTTCAAGAAATTCATGGCCAATCCACCGCTGGATCTGGACGCCATGTCCCGATTGAAGGCGGTGGCCGAACGCAATCTCACGACCGTACACGATCTGATCCCGGTTGCCGCGCAACTCAGTGCCAAACACATCCGCTGGTGGCTTGCGATCACCGACAGCGTGCGCCATCTGTCCGAGGCGACTGACCGGTCAGCGGTGAATGCATCCCTGCACCAGTTTATGGCCAGCCTGGGGGAGTTTGACGAACTTGAACTTTAGTCAGTGGTCGCGTCGGCTTCCGTGGGGCAGGGAAGAAAAGCAGGGCAACAGGACAGGAACATAAAAAAGTTTGCGAAAATTACATTAGGAGTTATAGTGATATATAACACCATATCAATGAGGCAGCCAAAATGCGTGCACTAGGAATTACAAGCCGGGCGGGTGAAGGGAAGCACCGTTTATCATTCCTTGCTATTGTCGCCTTCTCCTGCGGCCTGGCAGGCACTCATGCAAACGCGGATGTTACCCGAGTCGACTCCCTGGAATTCAGTCGAGTGCAACTGGTGGGCTCGAATGAGCTTGAAATCACCCAGGGTGATGCCAATACACTGAAAATCCGCGGCGACAAGGGCGACCTGAACCCGCCACCCTTCGTGGTCCAGGGTGACATGTTGCGCCTGGGCGTCACGGGCCAGGGCGATTCGGTGAGCGATCTGAAGTTCAAATTGAGCGCAGTTGGCGTTACCCAGATACTGCTGAAGGGCTCCGGCGATGTCTTCGTCAAGCCACTGTCTGTTGACGACCTGCTGGTTTCGGTGGACGGCTCCGGCCAGGTGCGTATGTTTGATGTGAAGGCCGGTAAGCTCGAGGTGCAGGTATTCGGCTCCGGCGGGGTACAGGCCGTCACGTTGAGTGCGGACACGGTGCGCCTGAACGTCCAGGGCAGTGGCGACATACAGCTGGGCAGTATCGAGGCCGATAGCATCAAGGCGCAAATTGCAGGGTCCGGCGATATCGTGGTGCAGGACGAGGGCAGGGCGAACATGCTCGAAGTCGCCATGATGGGCAGTGGTGACATCGAAATGAAGGACATTGCGACCAATGTTGCCAAGGTCACCATTGTCGGTTCCGGTGATGTTGAAGTGCGCGTGGCGCAGTCTCTGGAGGCGGAGATTCTCGGCAGTGGTGACCTGCTGTACTACGGCACGCCGGAAACATCGACATCCGTTATGGGTTCCGGCGATATCACCCAGCGGGACGGCCAATAGCCTTTCCCGGCAGGTTAAAACGATGCTTATGGAATGGAACGACAAGCAGCCCATCTACCGGCAACTCAGGGAACTGGTCGTTGAGCGCATTATCGATGGCAGCTTTCCGGAAGGTGAGGCGGTTCCTTCGGTGCGCCAGATAGCAACGGATTATCAAATTAACCATTTGACCGTGGCAAAAGCCTATCAGGAACTGGTGGATATGGGTCTGCTGGAAACACGCCGAGGACTGGGTATGTTTGTTATCACGGGTGCCAAGAAATCGCTGACCGAGCAGGAGCAGCAGAAATTTTTGACCGATGAGTTGCCGGCGTTCGTGGATCGGGTGAAGAAGCTCGGTATAGATTTTGGCATCGTTGCGGAGAAATTGCGCGAAGCGGGGGAAAACAGCTGATGGCGACAATCATAAATGCGACGGGAGTCAAAAAATACTTCGGTAACGAGAAGGCGGTTGATTCGCTGGACCTGCGGGTTGAGGCCGGCACGATACTGGGTTTGATCGGTCCCAATGGCGCCGGTAAAACGACGCTACTGCGCTCTTTGCTGGGTTTGTGTGACTGCCAGGGCCAGCTCGATGTTCTGGGTTTCGACCCGCGCTACGAGCGCAGCAAAATGCTCGACCAGGTTTGCTCGATAGCCGATACCGCGGTGCTGCCCGGCTGGATGACTGTCAGCCAGATACTGGATTATGTGGAAGGTGTACACCCGCGATTCAACCGGGCCCGGGCATTGCAATTTCTGGATGATACTGAGGTCGGGCTGAAGCGTCGCATAAGGGAGCTGTCCAAGGGTATGGTGGTGCAACTGCACCTGGCGATTGTGATGAGTGTGGACGCGCGCCTGCTGGTACTCGATGAGCCTACCCTGGGTCTTGATATCATGTTTCGCAAACACTTCTTCGAGCAACTTTTGAACGATTACTATGATGAGCAACGGACGATTATCATTTCAACTCACCAGGTAGACGAGGTGGAAAATATCCTGACCGACGTCATGTTCATGCGCTCCGGGAAAACGCTCCTGCACGAGCGGATGGATGCAATTGCGGAGCGCTACCTGGAGTTGCATGTGCTAGGAGCGGGTATTGAACAGGCGCAAGCACTGAACCCCATTGGTCAACGGTCTATCCTGGGGGGTAAGGCCTTTATATTTGAGGACACGCCAAGGGAGGCATTGATGGAGTTGGGCGAACCCAGGGTGCCGACGGTGTCAGATATATTTGTCGCCAAGATGGGAGCGGGGGTAGGGCAATGAATCACCCTCGAAGAAAGAAAGTTGTAGCGCTGCTGAGGCGCGAAGTACAGGAGAACCGGGGTCTGTTTGTGCTGGCGCCGCTGATTATGGCCGGCGTGTTCGTCGTCTGCCTGCTGGCCAGCGTCATCCTGGCAAACAGCATTACCGTGACCGGCGACATGATAATAGACATCCTCCACAACCGGGATGCCGACTCCGGCATGAATATATCGATCACCATCGACCAGGGACAGGTCAGTCACGATTACGTGATAAGCCAGGAAAGCGTGGATGAGGATACTGATCGGGATGAGTGGAATTTCTCCAGTGAATGGAACTTTGACCCGCAGCGAAGTGAGAAGGTCGAGAAAGATACCTTTGAGTTCAAGGGCTCACTGAACCCGGTCCTCAACGGCCTGCACTGGCTGTTCCTGCTGATGTTGCTGACGATCTCAGTAAACTACCTGCTGGGCACCCTGTATCAGGACCGGCGCGATCGCAGCGTGCTGTTCTGGAAATCGCTGCCGGTGTCAGAGCTTCAGGAAGTGGCAGCCAAGATGGTGACGGTATGCCTGGTTGCTCCGGCTATCTACCTGGTGGTTTCAATGCTTACCCAGCTTGCATCGGTGGGACTTGCCATGCTGATCACCTGGCGCATGGACATGAATCCGGTGCAGACGATATGGGATAACGTTAACTTTGCTTCGCTGTTTTCCGGGCAGATAGGCGGCATGTTGATCTGGGTCGCCTGGGCCTTGCCGTTTTACGCCTGGCTGCTGCTGTGTTCCTCGGTCGCGCGGCGTTCACCGCTGATGCTGGCGCTGGGCATCCCCGTCGGGCTGATGATTCTCGAGCGTTTGTTCATCGGCAGCGAATACCTGGGTGACGCGTTTTCAAATCATGTCCCGCATCCGGGGGTGGACGGCAGCCTGCCGCTGGGGTTCTACTTCTATCAACCGCAATGGTGGTCTCTGGATTACGTCGGGATGCTGCTGGGCCTGCTGGTGACCGCCGCGTTGCTGGGGGCTACGCTCTGGTTTCGCAAACACCGCTTCGAGGTTTAGGCTTTCCTGAATTTCAGCACGCTGGCACGCCAGGCCATGCCGCTGGCAAGGAGTACGTAGCCGGCAGTAGTGGGAATATTTTTCAGGCCTCTTTCCTCAACGGCCATTTTGTGCCACTCGGCGGAGTAGCCGTCGCCGCCGAATACGACATTGCCGTGTTTCTGCATAAGTTCCTGCAGTACAGCGAAGACCCCCTCCGTGATGGCGTTGCCCTCGGGGCTGGTGATGATGAAACCATCGTGTTTTTCGGCGGTGATATTGGTCATCGGGTAGAAAATATGGGAGAAGAAACAGATGCACGGGTGAGGCCGTAAGCGATGAATATCCGGCCCGCCCGGGGTGGGGCGAGCCTCAAGGTTCATCGGAGTGAGCTGCGCGCGACTGGCGCTGCCTTATTCGATCTGGCCACTCTCCAGCCGGCGGGCGTGAATCTGCTCCAGCTTGTACATGTCCTGTTGCAACTCGAAGAAGCCGTGCCAGTGGGCATAGTCCGGGCCGCCCATCATCGCGCCCTGGCGGGCCCTGCGGCCCTCGTGGTGCCACAGGTAGTAATAGGTTATCTGGAATTCGTCGGTCCAGGGATTTTCTTTCAGCAGGCCCTTCTCCCTCAACTCATCCAGCATGGCGGTAGCCGGTGTGTAATAGGCCTCGTTATAAAGCATTACTGCCTTGTCGCCCTGGGTGAAGAAATTGTCGGTGTGGGTCTGGCTGTGGCAGTTCGTGCAAACGGTCTTCATTTTCTCACGCCCCGCGGGGCCGTCGCCCAGCAGCGGGCTCAGCACATCGTCCGAGCCGCGCACCTCCGATTTCTTGGCCCAGAGGTTCCAGTACAGGCGCTCGGACACATTGTGAGTGACCTGCAGCTCGCCGATGCCGCTCATGTGGCAGGTGGCGCAGGTGGGTCCCCGGTAGTCCCCGGGCTCCCAGGCATCCGGCGCACTGTCCATGGTCCATTCGTCGCCCTCTGTGTTGTAGATGTGGCCATGCTTGGAGTTATTGAAGATCTCGATATTCGGGTGGTCCGGGCCCAGGTGACAGGAGGCACAGGCGTGGGGGTGGCGGGCCTCGGCGATAGAGAACTTGTGCCTGCTGTGGCAGGCGGTGCAACTGCCGGTACTGCCGTCCGGGTAGATATTGCCCATGCCGTTGTTGGGCCATGTTTCCGGTGTCGGGCGCTTGTTCTCATCCAGCTTGATCTCGGTACCGTGGCACTGCATGCAGCCGGTCTCTCCCGGCGCGCCGGACAGCTCCGGGTGGTTGCGGCCCTCGTGTACCACCTGTAGCGCGTGCAAGGAGTCCTTGGGGATGATCTGGCGGAAGGCGCGGAAATGACCGGACGCGTCAAACTGTTCCTTCGCATCCACATGGCAACGGCCACATACTGCCGGGGAGACCAGCGCAGACACGAACACCGGGGTGTCCTCCACGTTGGCATGGCGGCTGGCGTTGGGCGCATCCTCGGGAACCTGGTGACAGTCGATACAGGAGATACCCGCATGGGCGTGCCTGCTGTCGGCCCAGTCCGAGACCTGCCCCGGTGATATCTGCTGGTGGCAGGTAATGCAGGCCTTTCCATCCGGGCTGAGGCCCCGGTCCACCTTCAGCGTTTTTACCGGGGCGATACTGATCGCGCTGTCGGCCGCCCAGGTAGCGGGTATTCCAAGCAGCAGCAGCGACAGGCTGAATCCAATAAGATACTTCATTATCCTTCTCCTTCGGTCTGTTTCCAGCCCATAGCCTCGAGGTGGTAGCCGAGGCGTTTGTGGCCCACGTTCTCGTGACAGAACACACAGTTCATTTCAGCGGGGTCTGCAAAGTAGCGGCGGTGTGCGCGAAAGGCCTTGGGATTACCCTGGGTCTTTTCCTGCAGTTACAGGTGGCAGCTGAGGCAACCCGAGTCGTAGACATATTCCTCCCGGCAGGAAGCGCCAATAGGTGCATGGGAATGGCCGCTGCTGCGCAATAGTGACATGTATTTTTATTATCCTGTCGCTGTGCGATAGGCCCGCCGCCGGGTGAATAATCACTTAATTGTTGTCAGGGAATGATAGCAGACCGTCGCCAAGTGGCAAGGCGTTGCCGACTGCAAGTCAAAAAACAGCCGGCGCGGCTGGCGTTTTATTCGCAGGTAATGCTCTGCTCCAGCCGTCCGGAGCGCTCCTGCCGGGCGGTGACGTTTACCGTAGTGCCAGGCGCGGCTTTCACCAGCCACTCCATACTCGCGCGACTGCTGTTGCCGTCCATGGCGTCGAAGCCGGTGCCCATAAAGACCGGCGACGCCATCATGCCGACCCTGCCGGGGATATGCCCGACCTCCTGCCACTTCTTTCCGCGCAGCAGTATTGCGTCATCGGGCAGCTCGATCTCCGCGACCACTTCCCGGGATACGCCGTTTTCCCTTGCCATTTCACTGCCTGCCGTCGACAGGTAGCCGCCGTTTTCCACTACCAGGCGGATCAGGTAGGTTCCGTCACCGAGCCTGGTAGCGCTGGCCTCGACAAGTTCCAGGGTTGCCGTCATCAATGCCTGGTACACAAACCACTGCGGGAACAAGGCAATTTCCTGTTCCAGCAGGTGCAGCGGCGGGTTGTGGAAGGAGTTCAGGATATCCCAGCCGCCGATTTCCACCGGGCCGAGCTGCGGGTGGTTGAATGCATACCAGTCGACATAGGCCTTGCCCGGACACTCATTGTCAAAGAAGCGGAAGACAACGAGGTCGTCTTCCGCTTTGTGATCGAACAGCCAGTCTGAATATTTCTGGCCGGCCATATCCACCCCAGCCGTCTTGTGCGGCGCCCAGTACTCAATAGTCCAGAAGTAAATCCCCAGGTGCTCATAGACCCAGTCAAAGCCGCCGGCGATATTCTGTTTTGGGTGATAGCGGAAGTCGTGGTAGATACTGACGGCGGGATAGCCGCTCAGCTGTGAACCCTTGTCGCCCATTTTTTTGTAGGCCCGCAAGTCGTTGACCGGTATCTCGCTGTCGGGCTTATTGGAGCAGGAGCGCAGCAAGATACCGGAGAAGGTATGTCCGGCGACCGCGGTGACGATATTACTGTGGCTGGTGATGAAGTCGCCGAGTGCACGGGTTTCCGGCTCGGAAAACGGGGCCGGCCCCGCGCCCATTTGCCTGGCCTCCGGTGCCCAGAAGGCGGGAAAATTTCGGTTCAGGTCCAGGCCCTCCGGCGGCCTGGTATGGGTGACGGTTGCACCGTCGTAGCCGACCACTTCGCCTTCGCGGAACAGGCGATAGAAATCCCCCTCGAAATCATCAGGTTCCCGGCGTACCAGCAGACGCGGCTCCTCGGGATGTGGTTTCCACGGCCCGTTTTTGTCAGCCTGGCGCATGAACAGCACACGCCCGTCGCCGTCCATGTCCATTATCCGCATGCCCTCTACCTGCTCATCGGCATGTGGATAGGGCCGCACTGACGACCTCACATTGCGGTTCATCTCGCCCAGCGCCCACTCGGCCCCATCGGGATTGACCCGGGGGCAGACGTAGAAAGTGCGCGTGTCGAGGCAATGGGTAATCGTCCTGTCAGTACCGAAGCCGGAGACCATTTTCTCAATGTGGTACAGGCAGGCTGCAGATGCCGTGACCTCCACGGAGTGGATGTTCCCGTCCAGCCACAAGGCGGGTTTGTCCTGTGCTGGCCCGGTATCTTTATTGCTCAGCGTGACGACCCATATATCCCGTCCCTCCCAGGACTTGCCGATGCTCTCCAGGGAAACTAGCCTGGGGTATTCCCGGGCATAGGCGTGCAGCAACTGGGACAGTTCATCGTGGCGGTAGAATCGGTCAAAGGCAATGTCAGGCATGAATCTGCTCCAGCTCGGGCATGTGGGTAGGCGGGCGCGCAAGTTATTCTGCCGTATTGCTATCGGCGAAGCCACAAGGTTGGTGCGCCAGGCAGCCGGTTCACCCTATGATGGTGTTATCGGTCAGCTGGTGGCGGTACGGACCTTTAACGATGTTTGGGGGAATGCTATGAACGAACGGGATATCGTCCGGCTGCGCGAGCTGATGACGTATGAAGCCGGTCGCGCCGAACCGCCACCGGGGTTTCCGCACCTCCCGCCCATTCCCGGGGGCAGGTATTCAAGTCCCGAGTTTTACCAGCTGGAGCGAGAACACATCTGGCAGGGTACCTGGTTGCTGGCGGGCCATCTCGACGAGATTCCGGAGCCCGGCTGTTACCGGGCATGGGACCTGGCTGGCCCACCGGTGCTCATTACCCATGGGCAGGATGGCACCGTGCGGGCGTTCCACAATATCTGCCGCCACCGGGGCGCGCCGGTTGTCACCGAAGCCAGCGGCAGGAAGGCCAGGTTGACCTGTCCCTACCACGGCTGGAGCTACAGCATGGAGGGGGAGCTGCTGGCCGTTCGCAACCCCGAGGATTTTCGCGACTTCGATTACAGTGGTCACGGGCTTGTCCCGGTTCGATGCGAGCTATTCGGCCGGCTGGTGTTTGTCAACTTCGACAGCAATGCTCCCTCGCTAAACGACTGGCTAGGGCCAATCGCCCTGGAGTGGCGGGAGTTCCAGTTCGACGGGTGTCGCCTGGCGGCGCGGCATGTGTTCGACCTGGACTGTAACTGGAAAATCGCCATGGAGACCAACACCGAGGTGTATCACGTGCGCACCGTGCACCCGAAAACCGTGGCGCCGATGCTGGATGACCGGCGCAATGTGAATACGCTCTACCGGAACGGCCACGGCAGGATGGTCGCTCCGGGGCGCGAGGGCAGTGCGATAAAAGCGGCGGTGGAACTGCCCCGTGGCGGGAACACTATCGACACCGTGGGTGAAATAGCGCGAACCTGCACCCAGTCCTACAACATATTTCCCAACTGGGTCTCCCCCCTGAATCACCGCACGCTGGCGCCGTTGCTGTTCTGGCCCAACGGACCCGACAGGTGCCGGCTGGAAACCTGGACTCTCGCGCCCGACTGGGGCGACAAGCCTAGACCCGATATGTGGACCGATGACGCGGGCGCGAGCCTGAAAAAGGTGTTGCTGGAAGATACCGAGATGGCGGCGGGAATCCAGAAGTCGGTGTCCTCGCCGGGTTTCAGGGGGGTATCACTGTCCTACCAGGAGGCCAGAATTTACCACTGGCACCAGAGCGCTGACCGTATCATCGGCAGCGATAATATTCCCGAGGCGCTTCGGGTTGAGCAGCGTATTGGCGACGACTGGCTGTACCCGAATCATCCAAGGCCGCGCATGGCCGATGGCTGAGCGGCCGATTGACGCCTGCAGGGCCGCTGCTAGACTCGATCACAGACTTTCACGCGCGGCACTGCCTCGAGGAGATGAGTATGGCCTGGATTGCACCGGGGGATAACCGGCAAGCCCTGATGAACCAGCTGCCGGGTATCGGCGACCGATTCGAGGGGCTTTACGCTGCTTTCTGGCAGTTGCCGCAGTTGCCCGCTGCGACGCTGGAACTGTGCCGCCTGCGCCTGGCCCAGTTACACAGCAGCGAGCTCGATTGGGCGATAGAGGAAGTTCCTGTGTCCCGGGCGCAGCGCGACGAGCTCAGGCAGTGGCCCGAGAGCGCCCACTTCGACGCCCCGGAACGCGCCTGCCTGGCGCTGACCGAGGTGCATGCGATGGATGCGATGGCGATAACCGACGCCCAGGCCGAGGCGGTAAAACAATACTTTGGTGAAGAGGGCCTGGTGGCGCTGCTGCAGGCGCTGGGTGTCTTTGACGGCATGATCCGGCTGGGCCTGCTCTGGGGCCTGGCAGACAGTTCAGGCGGGAAACACTGATGGGCGGCGCCGCGCGAGTGCGCGCGCCGGATTCCTCCACGGGCAATGTCATTCGCGATTCGGCCCTTGGCATAGTGCCCCAGACCCTGGCCCATTACCTGCCCCTCAATGCAGCCATCTGGGATGAGGGCCCGCTCAACCCGGCCGAGATAGAAATGGCGCGCCTGCGCAATGCACAGCGGGTTGGCTGTGTCTTGTGCAAGGCGGTGCGATATGACATCGCCATCGAAGCCGGCCTGGACGAGGACAAGGTGCAGCTGATCGGTGACCAGTTTGAGAACAGCGCGCTGACGCCCCGGGAAAAACTGATTATCGCCTTCACCGACCAGTACCTGAACAACCCCGGCGTGCCACCGCCGGCGTTGCGCCAGCAGCTGCAGGCGGAATTCACCCCGCAGGAGTTGTTGCACCTGTCGCTGGTGGTCGCCTATTTCAATGGATTTTCGCGCTGCGCGGTGGCCCTGGGCGGCATGCCGGACGAGATGCCGAGAACGGAAATTTCCGTACCCCGCTGAGATCTTGCCCGGCCGGCCCCGGCCCTAGTCGAGGAAGTGGCCGTACTTGGCCATCGCCTTTTCCCGCAATGCGGGTGTGTGGTAGGTGGGAAACAGTCCTGGCGCGGCCTCATAATCCCTCAGCACGGTGCGCGCCACGGTGATCTTGTGCACTTCCGAGGGGCCGTCCACCACGCCGAGTTCGGGAATGTTTGCCCACATGTTCATCAGCGGCACCTCGTCCGACATACCGAGGCTGCCGTGCAGGTGCATGACACGGTAGATGACCTCCTGCAGGATCTTTGGCGTGGCCGCCTTGATAGCCGCGATTTCCTTGCGGACCTCCCGGTTGTATTCCTTGTACTTGTCGATCAGCCAAGCGGTGTAAAGCACATGCAGGCGGTATTGCAGGATCTGGGTATAGGTGTCGGCTATCTTCTCCTGGGTCAGTTGCTTGTCAGCCAGGCGCTCGCCCTTGGTGGTGCGGCTGAGCACGCGCTCGCACATCATATCCATGGCTTTCTTCAACACCCCGACACTGCGCATCGCGTGATGCACCCTGCCGCCGCCGAGTCGGGTCTGGGCCACGAGAAAGCCCTGGCCCTCTTCGCCCAGCAGGTTTTCCGCGGGCACCCGGCAGTCGGTAAAACGCAGGTAGCCGTGTACACCGTCGCCCTGTTCCACGTAGGGTCCAACGGCGGAATTGCGCAGGATCTCCATCCCGGGGGTGTCCTTTTCCACCAGGATGATTGAGGCTCCCTGGTGAATAGGCACGTCGGGGTTGGTCACCACCATGACGAGCAGAAACTCGGAAAAGCGCGCGTGGGAGGCGAACCATTTCTCGCCGTTGATGACCCAGCTGTCACCGTCGCGGGTGGCGACGCATTCGAACTCCGCCGGGTCCGCGCCGGCCTGGGGCTCCGTCATCGAGTAGCAGGAGGCGATATTGCCATCGAGCAGGGGCTGCAGGAATTTCTTCTTCTGCTGCGGCGTGCCGAAATGAGCGAGTATCTCGGCATTGCCCGAGTCCGGCGCCTGGCAGCCGAACACACTGGGGCCGAAGCGGCTGCGGCCGAGTATTTCGTTCATCAGTCCCAGCTTGACCTGGCCGTAGCCCTGGCCACCGAGCTCCGGCCCCAGGTGACAGGCCCACAGGCGCTTGTCCTTGGCGATTTGCTTCAGGGGCGCCATCGCCCTGGCCGCGGGGGAGGCGGGGTCCCAGGGGTCGCCGGGCCCGCGAAATACCAGGTCCAGCGGCTCGATTTCTTCCCGGGTGAAGGTGTCGATCCAGTCCAGTTGCGCCTGGAATTCACTGTCTGTTTCAAAGCTCCAGCTCACGCGGCTGCCCTCTCTTGGTTTCTCGGCCTTGCGGCCTGGTTCATGATGCGAGACAGAGCCGGTTGCAGGAAATGACCGGCGTCTTGACTTCAAGTGCGCGTAGTTTAGACTTACTAGACGCAAACAAGCAAATTTTACCCGCTGGACCAAGAGAATAATTAGCATGAGCAGCAGTAAAGTCTGGCTGGTGACCGGGGCATCCAGAGGCATAGGTCTTGCTGTCGCAGAGCGCGCCCTGGCGGCCGGCGACCGTGTGGCCCTGCTTGCCCGGGGACAGGATGTCATGGCCATAGCCGAGAGGCTGGGTGACGCGTGTATGGGCTGCCGGGCGGATGTCGGCGACAGGGACCAGGTCATCGAGGCCGTGGCGCAGGTGGTGGAGCACTGGGGCCGGATCGACATCGTCATCAATAACGCCGGAGCCCACCGCGGAGGCAAGGTGGATCGCCTGGCGCTGGCGGACTGGCGCACCGTCATCGACACCAACCTCACCGGTACCCTCAATGTGATCAGCGCAACCGCAAAACAAATGGAGTCCGGCAATGCCATCGTCAACATCGGCGCGGTGGTCGGCTTTCGCGGATTCCCCGGGGATTCGGCCTACGCGGCCTCCAAGGCCGGCATCGCCGGGCTCACCCGCGCGGTGGCGATAGAGCTGGCTCCCCGCGGCATCGGCGTCAACCTGGTGATACCCGGTCTGGTGCTGACCGAAATGACCCAGGCGCTGTCGGAAAAAGCGCTGGAATCCATGCGTCGCAAGATACCCATGGGACGCTTCGGCGAGCCCGATGAGATCGCCGAAGTGGTGGAGTGGGTCGCCAGGTCGCGCTACATGACCGGCGCATTCGTACCCGCCGATGGCGGCCTTATGAGCAGTTTTGGCGTCGTTGGCTAGCCCGGTGCCAGCCACTTACCCGGAGCTGGCCCCGTGGATCAGCAGGCAACTCGGATACACCGGCGCACACGTTCTGCGTGAACTGAGCGGCGGCAACTCCAATGTGACCCTGCTGGTGGCAACGGACCAGTGCAAGCTGGTGTTGCGCACGCCGCCGGCCGCCACTATATCGCCCACGGCGCATCGCGGAGTGGAACGCGAAGCCGGGGTGATGTCGGCACTGCGCGGCCATGCACCGGTGCCGCAGGTGCTGGGCTGGTGCGATGACAGCGACGTGATCGGGCGGCCTTTTGCCCTGGTCGAATTCATTGACGGACTCTCCATTACCGAGCGACTGCCCCCGGGCTATGACGGGGTCGCCGCGGTAAACAGCCTGGGCGAACAGCTCACCGATGCGCTCGCGGCGATAGCCACGGCGCCCTGGCAGCAACTTGGCCTGGACAGGTTCGGCAACCCGGACAACTTCCTGCGGCGCCAGATAGAGCGATGGCTGGGCACCCGGGAGTCCTCGGCTGTGCGGGAACTGCCGCAATTGTTCACACTGGGGCAGTGGCTGCTGGAAAACCTGCCGCCCCGGGCGCCGACGGGCATCGTCCACGGGGATTTCCACCTGGACAACACCCTGTGCAGCGCCGACATGCCCTGAATTGCTGGCGGTCATCGACTGGGAAATGGCAACCATTGGAGACCCGCTGACTGACCTGGGCCTGTTTCTTATGTTCTGGGGCCCGCGCGCGGTAGACCCCCCCGGCTTCTCCCACGTCCAGGCGGTAACCCGGCTCGATGGGGTGCTTGCCAGGCGCGAGTTGGCGGCGCGCTGGGCGGGCGCAACCGGGATAGCCATTGATCACCTGGATTTCTATATGTGCTTTGCGTTCTGGCGACTGGCGGCAATCGTCGAGGGTGCTTACGGTCTCTATGTCAACGGCACCGTCGACACACCCTATGCCAGGGGCCTTGAATACGATGTGCCGGCCCTGCTGGAAGAAGCGCGTCTGGCCGCGACGGGAGCGTGGTAATGCAAGCGACGATGATGCACACACCGATGACGGTGCAACTGATCATGGAGCACGGCGCGCAGGTGTTTCCAGGCAGTCGTGTTGGTGTCTTCGACGGGGACAGTGTCCGTCATGTCAGCTATGAACAGGTGGCGGCCAATGCGGCCCGGCTTGCCGGCGCGCTGGCCTCGCTGGGTATTCGACCCGGCGACCGGGTCGGCACGTTCAGCTGGAACAACACTGCGCACATGGAGGCCTACCTGGCCATTCCCTCGATGGGCGCGATCATGCATACCATCAATATCCGCCTTGCGCCCGAGCAGGTCGCCTATGTCATCAATCATGCGGCGGACCGGGTTATTATCCTCGATGCCAGCCTGCGGGACGTATTCGCCCAGGCCCTGCCGCTACTGGAGAGTGTCGAACATGTGCTGATGGTCGGTCCGGCCGAGGACCTGCCCGGCATCAACTGCCTCGATTACGACGAGCTGCTGCAGGCCCAGGCGGCCGCTTTCGACTGGCCACTGCTCGATGAAACCTCGGCCGCCGCAATCTGTTATACCAGTGGCACCACCGGTAACCCCAAGGGCGTGGTTTACAGTCACCGCACCACCTATGTGCATTCGCTGGCCTCCCGGGCGACCGATACTTTCGGGGTTTGCGAGCGCGACCGCATACTCCTGTTACCCTCCATGTTTCACGCCAACGCCTGGGGCCTGCCTTACAGCGGCTGGTTCAGCGGCAGTGATTTCGTGCTTCCCGGCCCGCATGTGCAGCTGGACGGGCTGGTAAAAATGATCGCCAGCGAGCGGCCCACGATTACCGCGATGGTACCCACCATCCTCGGCGACCTGTTGCGGGCGGGTGAGCAGTCGGGACTCGATATGAGCAGCTTCCGGATGCTGGTTTGCGGCGGCTCCGCCGTCGCGCCGGCCATGATCGATGCCGCGCGTGAGCAGTGGGGCGTGCCCGTGTTGCAGGGCTGGGGCATGACCGAGACCAGTCCCATGTGCGCACTTTCACACCCGCCGCGTGACCCGGGACCCGGTGGGGAGACTCCCTGGCGCGCCAAGAGCGGCAGGCCGGTGCCGGGTGTCCAGGTCAGGGTGGTGGATGACAGCGGCCGGCAGTTGCCCTGCGATGGCGAGACAGTAGGGGAGTTGCAGCTGCGCGGCCCCTGGATTACCGGCGCTTACTACCGCGATGAAAGTCCCGACTCGTTCACCGCGGACGGCTGGCTGCGCACTGGCGATGTCGGCCATATCGACTCGCGCCACTTTGTCCAGCTGACCGATCGCACCAAGGACGTGATCAAGTCCGGCGGCGAATGGATATCCTCGGTAGACCTGGAAAACACCCTGCTGGCGCACCCGTCTGTGGTAGAGGTAGCTGTTATAGCAACCCCGGACGAGCGCTGGCAGGAGCGACCCCTGGCGATCGTGGTGCGCAAAACCGACGATCTCAGCGCGCAGGCCTTGCGCGAGTTCTTGCATGATCGGGTGGCCAAATTCTGGATACCTGAGTACTGGGCATTCACCGGCTGAACTGGCGAAAACCAGCGTCGGCAAAATAGACAAGCGGCGACTGCGTGACGCTCGCGAAAATGGTGAACTCAAAGTGGAATACGTGAGGTGAGCATGGCCGTTGGGACAAAGCCTAAAGTGAAATCGAAAGGCAAAGACGGCACGGGCGGCCGCAAACCGTCTACCGCCGCCGGCAAGCGCATGACCCAGGCAGAGCGGACGGCCCTGTCTGACCAGCGCATGTTTGAAGCCGCTATCACCCTGATCAACGAACACGGCACGCAGAAAACCACCCTGAAGGAGATAGGTGAGCTGGCGGGTTACAGCCGCGGCCTTGCCAACTACCGCTTCGGTTCCAAGGACGGTTTCCTCGACAAGCTTTTCACCCGTTTCGACAAGCGCTGGAAGGCGCACCTGGATGACTATGTGGCGAAGCGCTCCGGCATCGGGGCGGTTACGGCGGCGGCGACAGCCCTGCGGGATTTTCTCAAGCTGGAGTCAGGCTATATCCGGGCGATGTACATACTGTGGTATGAAGCGCTCGGTCACAGGTCCGCCATCACCAGCAGGCTTGCCGACCACCATGACGTGTACCGCGAGGACGCCACCCGCTGGATTCAGCAGGGTATCGCGAGCGGGGAGATAGACCCGGGCATCAACCCCCAGCAGTTCGCGGTGCAGTACTGCGCCTTTATCTTCGGCACGGTCTACCAGTGGCTGGTGAATGCGGATGCGCTGGACCTGGATGCCCTGTTCGCGGATTACGAGGCAAATACCACCCGACTGTTACGTGCAAAGGAGAGTGTTTGATGGCGACTATCGAAAGGGAAGCGGGGCGCAGCGTGTATTACGAGAGCTACGGCTCGGGCAGTGACGCGGTGGTGCTGATTCACGGCTGGGGTATGGGTCTGCGTGCCTGGGATTACTCGCTGCAGGCGCTGCTCGCAGCCGGTCACCGGGTAGTGGCCCTGGACCACCGCGGCTGCGGCGAGTCCGACAAGGATTTCGAGGACATGAGCATCAGCGCTGTAGCCTCGGACGTGGTCGCGCTGGTCGAGCACCTGGGCCTTGAGCGGGTTGTACTCAACGGCTGGTCGCTGGGCGGCGCGGTGGCGGTGGAAGCCGCCAGCTTGCTGGCGCAGCGCTGTTGCGGCCTGGTACTGACCTGCGCGGCCAGCCCGGCCTACCTGCAGAAAAGTGATTTTCCCCACGGCGGGACCGATGATGACCTGGCTGGCACGCTTGCCGCCATGGCGGCGGACCGGGTGAACTTCCTGGCCGCTCTCGCCCAGGGCGTGTGCGCCACGGAGGTCAGCCGGCAGGTGCAGGACTGGATGTGGCTGATGTTTTTGCGCTCCTCCCCCCTGGCGGCGCGAACGCTCGCCGAGCTGGGCCCACTGGACCAGCGCGCGATGCTGGGTGCCATCACCGTCCCCATCCTCAGTTTCGTCGGCGCCAGGGACGCGGTGGTCGACCCGGCGATCTGCAGGTCCGTGGTCAACTACAACAGCGGGGCGCGACTCGTCGAATTCGAGGAGGCGGGGCACGCGCCTTTTATTGAGGAGTCCGAGCGCTATAACCGTGAATTCGCAAGCTTTCTGAACGAGTGCTTCTGAACTGATTTTTCTGACCTAGTGTTCGTGCAGACCTGCGAACACATCAACCCGGGATATGACAGGAATGACTGACAACGTGAATTTTGGCCTCTGGTACGACTTCCGCAATCCCCGCCAGTGGCGCCAACCCTTCGAGGCTTTTTATGCCCAGCGCCTGGCCCAGATAAGCGCCGCCGAAGATATGGGCTTCACCTCATGCTGGCTCACGGAACACCATTTCTGCGACGACGGCTACACGCCGTCACCGCTGGTGTTGGCCAGCGCCATCGGTGCTCGCACCAGGCATATGCAGCTGGGCACAAACCTGATGCTGCTGCCGCTGCACGATCCGGTGCGCGTCGCCGAGGACGCCGCCACCCTGTCCCTGGTCACCGGGGGGCGATTCGACCTCGGCGTGGGTATCGGCTACCGCCAGCTGGAGTTTGACCAGTTCGGGCGTCAGCTTTCCCATCGCCCCAGCCTGGTGGAGGAGGGCATAGAGATTCTCCGCCGCTGCTGGTCGGGCGAGCCTGTCAATTTCCAGGGCAAGCGATTCAACGTGGGCGACCTGTGCGTGACCCCGACCCCGGAACACCAGCCGCAGATTCTGCTGGGCGGAATGGCGGTGCCGGCGATTGAGCGGGCTGCCCGGGTGGCCGATGGCTTCCTGTGCACCGGCGGGCTGGGTCTGGATATTTACGCAGAAGCCGTGCACAAGCAGGGAGGGAAAGCCGGCGACGGCAAGGTGGTTCTCGGCTGCTGGGGAATTATTGCCGAGGATCCCGAGGAGGAGGCGGCGCGCATTGGTGAGCACGTGCTGTACCAGGCCAATGAATATATCAGGTGGGGCGCGTTCGGGCCGCCGGGGGAAACGCCGTTGTTCGAGAATGCCGACGCCGCCATCAGCAACGGCCTTTACCAGTTGTGGGATGCAGACACCGCGGTGAGTGAGTTGAGCAAACTGATGCGGGATTATCCCGCTATCGCAGACATACATTTCTGGGCGCAGTTTCCCGGCGAGAGTGTCGAGTCGGGCAACCGCCGGCTGCGCTACATCGCCGAAAAGGTGCTGCCGCGCCTGCGCTAGTGTCCTGTCCGTTTAATCGAGGGCGCACATCACCAGCATGCTGCGCACGAACAGGCGGTGGGCGTCCTCGAGGTCTATATCGTCGTCGAAGTACACCGCCGAACGCAGGCCGATCATCACCGAGTAGGAAATTTCCGCAGCGTCCTTGGTGTCGCCCATGACAACCGATGGCGCCATGCGGAATATCTCCGCCAGGTAGGCCTTGCAGCGCACGTCGAAATCAGCCTTGGTTACCTGCAGGACCGGGTCATTGACCGCCGCCCCGAAGCACTCGAGCATGAAACCGATCTCCTGCCGGGTGCTCGCCTCACCCTTGAACCAGAAATCCGCCAGGGACTGGATCTGTTCACGCGGGGGCTGCTCCCGGAAGCTGTCGATGCGCGCGAGGAAGCGCTCAGAGACACGCTCGAAGTACTGTTCGAGTATCGCCTCCTTGCCCTTGAAGTAGTACAGCAGGTGGCTGGCGGACATGTTGGCACCCTCGGCGATATCCGCCAGGGTGGTTTTGACATAGCCTTTGGCCAGGATGCAGTCATGCAGCGACTTGAAGATTTGCCGGCGCCGCTTATCGCCGCGTGAATCCCGTTTGTCCGGCGCGGCGGCAACGGTATTGGGTGACTGGCTTTTTTTCATCGGTTTTTACGGTTCCCGCCTCGCAGGTGGCGACTATGCCACAAATGTCCTGTTGCACCGAATCATTATCTTGAATATTGTTCAAGTAATATCTAAGATGCTGCATAAAACAATAAAGGAGTCTGCTCATGGGTGTTTCAGGTTTGCGCTTTGTCATCACCGGTTCAGCGGTTGGCATCGGTGCCGGTACCGCCCGCCTGGCCGCCAGCCGGGGCGCCAGGGTAGTGGTGTCCGACATGAATGACGCCCAGGGCGAGGCGCTGGTGAAAGAGATCCGCGCCGCCGGCGGTGAGGCGATCTACCGTCACTGCGACGTGACCGATGAGGTGCAGGTCGCCGCACTCATGAAAACCGCAGCCGAGGCCTTTGGCGGCATCGACATCCTTCACAACAACGCGGGCATCCACGAGAGCATGCTCAGCACCGACCTGTCCCTGGAGTCCATGAGCCGGGAGACTTTCGAGAAGGTGATGGGAGTGAACGTCACCGGCGTCTGGCTCTGCTCCAAGTATGCGCTTCCCTACCTGCGCGAAAGTGACAACGCTTCCATTATCAATGCCGGCTCCACCAGCTCCCTGTCAGGCTATCCCCAGTGCCAGGCCTATGGCGCGAGCAAGGGCGCGGTCATGCAGCTGAGCAAAATGCTGGCGGTTGACCTCGCCCCCGACGGCATCAGGGTCAATTGTTATTGTCCCGGTTCCATTCACACCCAGATTGTCGACAATTACCTGGCGGCCGCACCGGACCCGCAGGCAATGCTCAACACCATGACCATGACTCATCTGGTCCCGCGAATGGGCCAGCCGGTGGATGTCGCCGAGCTCGTCTGTTTCCTGGCCAGCCCCGAGTCACAGTTTGTCAACGGGGCGGTGTGGACCATTGACGGCGGTTCTCTCGCCTGGCGCGGTACGCTCGATGTGCTGGGTATGGAGGTGGCATCATGAGCCTGGCGCTGGAACAGAAACTGGCGATCCACGAGTTGTTGGGGCGCGCCGCCTACGCCTATGACGAGCGCGATATGGCCCTGCTTGAGAGTGGCTTCGCGAGCGCTGCGACCATGAGTATGCGTATCGCCGGTGGCGACCTGATCGGACCCTTCGAGGGTCGCGATGCCATCATGCAGCTGATGCACAACTCGATGGCGCAACAAACGGATGTGCGCCGCCATGTCATCTCCAATATTTTCTTCGAGGAGGAGTCCGGGCACCCGGTGGTCGTGTCGAACCTGACCCTGGTGGCTACCGAGAACGGCAAGGCAGCACTGCTGGCAGCGGGTGTCTACCGCGACACGGTGATCGAGGAAGACGGTCACTGGCGGATTCTGAAACGCCACGTCGAACTCGATTCATCCTACTAGTGCCCTGCCAGCCATGAATATCGGCAAGATACCCGCCAAGTACGCCCGCCTCGATCCGTCGAGGGAAGCCCTTATCGATGTGCCCAATGACCGGCGTATGACCTACGGCGAGCTGGATGAGCGCGTGCGGCGCCTGGCCAATGCCTTCGTTGACGGACTGGGCCTGCGCAAGGGCGACCGTGTTGCGGTGGTCGCGAAAAACTGTATCGAGTACATGGAGGTCTACTACGCCTGCGCGCGTACCGGTCTGATCACCCAGCCGATCAACTGGCGCCTGGGTCCCCAGGAGATGATCCGCATCCTGGCTGATGGCGAGCCAGCGGTGGTGATAATGTCGGCGGAGTACCTGGAGCTGCAGGCACCATTGCAGGCGGAGCTTTCTGCCGGGCACTGGCTGGGCTTTGGCGCGGGCAGCGACGGCAGTTATGAGGCCCTGTTGTCCTCAGGCAGTGACGCCGAGCCGGCAGCATCGGGTGAGGTGGGCGGCGATGACCCCGTGCTGATCCTCTACACCGGCGGTACCACCGGTGAGTCCAAGGGAGCGCTGCACACCCATCGCTCACTCTACATGGGGATGCTCAACCAGACGGTGGCGGAGCGTATCGTTCCCGGCGATGTCTACATGCTCACCGGGCAGATGTTCCACATCCCGGTCGGGCTGGCAATGAATTACCAGGCCCACGGCTGTCCGCTGGTGCTGATCAATTTCGAGGCGAGGCTGGCGCTGGAGGTCATCCAGCGGGAGCGCGTGTCCGCCTTCCTGGGGATTACCACCATGCTGAACTGGATGATGGCGGTGGAGGACTTCGACCAGTTCGACCTCAGCAGCCTGCGCAATATCCAGTACGGCGGCGGACCCATGCCGCACAAGGTCGTGGCGGCGGCGCTTGAGGCATTTCCCTGCACCATCATCCAGGGTTATGGCCAGACCGAGGGCATGACCATGACATTCCTGTCCCAGGAAGACCACCTGCGGGCGCTGCAGGGGGATCACCCGGAACGACTGGCTTCCTGCGGGCGCGAGGGCTTTGTGACCGAGGTGAAACTGGTCGATCCCCAGGGCAATACGGTGCCCAGGGACAGCCTGACCCCGGGTGAGATCCTGGTGCGCTCCGAGGCCAACATGGTGGGGTACTGGGGTCGCCCCGAGCTGACTGCCCAGACCCTGCGCGAGGGCTGGATGTGGACCGGCGATATCGCGGTATGGGATGAGGACGGTTACATTTTTATCGTGGACCGGGCCAAGGACATGATTATTTCCGGCGGCGAGAACATTTACAGCACCCAGGTAGAGGCAGCGATCCACCAGCACCCGGCGGTTCTGGAGTCCGCGGTGTTTGGCGTGCCCGACGAGCAGTGGGGCGAGGCGGTAAAAGCCGTGGTGGTGCTCAAGCCCGGCACCACCGCCACCGAGCAGGAAATCATCGCTGCCGCGGCAAAACACCTGGCGTCCTACCAGAAGCCGCGCTCGGTGGACTTTGTCGACAGCCTGCCCAAGGCGCCTACCGGCAAGATACTCAAGCGGGCATTGCGGGCGCCTTACTGGGAAAGCAGGGAGAGCAAGGTATGAGCGCATTGTTGAGCGATGAACTGCTGGCGAACATCGGTCGCAGCAATCCTCCCCAGCGGGAGCTGGTTACCCGCCGTGACATCCGTAAGTACGCAGTGGCAACGGGCAACCGCCAGCGCAAGTACCTGGATGGCGACCAGGCCCCCCCGATGTTTCACGTGCCCCTGTTCTGGGACGTCGTCGAGCTGGACCAGCTGACGCCAGACGGCGTGTCAATCGATACGCTGCTGCCCAAGTTTCCGCTGGAAAAGGCGATGGCCGGCGGCCTTCAAATTGAGTATCACCGGGACATCTTCCCGGGTGACTGGCTGACGGCCACCCGCACCCTGACGGCGATCTATGAAAAGCAGGGCCGCTCCGGTCCGCTTATTTTCTACGAGGTGATCATGGATATCGTGGACGACGACGGCCAGCTGGTGATCAGGGAAAAGACCACGAGGATTCTGCGATGACCGCGGTGGGTGAGCGCGCCAGGTTCCATGCCATAGAGCCCGGGCAAGAGCTGCCGCAACGGGCTTTCAAGCCCGATAACGTGCAGTCGATGCTCTACAACGCGGTATTGTGGAACGGCCACCGTATTCATTTCGATGAACCCTACGCCAGGGACGTCGAGGGCTATCCCGGCCTGGTGATCGCCGGGCCCCTGCTGGGCGACTGGCTCAACCAGTGCGTGGAGGAGTGGTTGGGCGATGACGGCCGACTGGCATCAATCGAGTACTCGAACCGTATTGCCACCTACATCGGCGAGACCCTGTACTCGGGCGGTGTGGTTACCGCCTGCCGCGCAGACAGCGGCGAGGTGGACATCGATGTTTTCATCAGGAACGAGGCCGGTGATGTGGTTGCGCCGGGCAAAGCGCTGGCGCGCTTCCACCGGTTCTGAAGCGGTGAACCGTGCCGGGGAGGGTTACTGAGCGATGGCGGCGGCCAATATCAGCGGCAAGGTAGCCATCGTCGGGGCGTTTGATACGCCGGTGGGCGCGATTCCCGGCAGCACCCCCATGGAGCTGTGTGTACAGGCGGCCCTCGGCGCGCTGGCGGACGCGGGTTTGCGCAGGGAGCAGGTAGACGGGCTGGTTACCTGTAACGCCATGGCGCAGCCGCTGCTATACCACGCCGAGGCCATGGCCGAATACCTGCAGATATTCCCGCGCTACTGCATCGCCGTAGGCGCGGGCGGCGGCACCACTTTTTCGATAATTCACCACGCGGCCTCGGCAATCGCGACGGGCATGGCCGATATCGTGCTGGTAACCATGGCCGACAGCCTGCGCAGCGGCCTGTCGCGTGAACAGGCCCTGCTGGTGCAGTCATCCACCGGTCACCCGGAATTTGAACAACCGTTCGGCCCTACGGTTCCCGCATATTATGCGCTGATCGCCCGGGCGCATATGGCGCAGTATGGCACCACCCCCGAGCAGCTGGCGCAGGTGGCCGTGTCCGGCAGGGCTCATGCCGCGCGTAACCCCACCGCCCAGATGCGCGACCCGATCACTATCGACGACGTACTCAATTCACGCATGATTGCCGACCCCCTGCACCTGCTGGATTGCTCGCTGGTGTCCGATGGCGGGTCCGCGGTTATTCTGACCTCGGCGGAGCTGGCCAGGGACCTGGCGCAACCACCGGTGTATTTGCTGGGAGCGGGAGAAGGGCACAGCCACGAACATATCAGCCAGGCCCACAGCCTGACGACCTCGGCTGCCCGGGAGGCTGGCGAGCGGGCCTATGCGATGGCGGGCCTCGGCCCCCGGGATATGGACTTTGCCCAGCTCTATGACTGCTTTACCCCGACCGTGCTGCTGGAACTGGAGGACCTGGGTTTCTGTGCCAAGGGGGAGGGTGGGGCTTTCCTCGAATCCGGTGCGACGCTGCCGGGCGGCAGCCTTCCGGTGAACACCCATGGAGGGCTTTTGTCCCACTGCCACCCGGGTAACCCGGGCTCGATGTTTGCCCTCACGGAGACTGTCTGGCAGCTGCGGCATGCGGCGGGCGCGCGCCAGGTGCGCGATGCCGGCGTCGCGCTGGTGCATGCCCAGGGCGGTATCATGTCCTCGCATACCGCGCTGATACTCGGTCGGGAGGCCGGCTGAAATGAACCGGATACTGCCGCGCCCTACTGCGTTGAGCCAGCCCTACTGGGATGGCTGTAAAGAGGGCGTCCTGCGGCTGCAGCAATGTGCCGACTGTAGGCGCTTCCAGTTTTACCCGCGCTGCATCTGCAGCCACTGCTCCAGTGCACGGCTCGAGTGGCGCGCAGTCAGCGGGCGCGGCGTTCTGGTCAGCTATACTGTCGTGCAAAGGGGTATATCAGCGGCTTACCCCGCGCCCTATGTCGTGGCACTGGTAGAGCTTGCGGAGGGTCCGCGAATGATGAGCAGTGTGATTGACGCGGAGCCTGATGAGCTGCGGGTGGGGGCAGCCCTGGAGGTCTGCTTTGCACAATGGTCGCCGGACATTGATATGCCCGTTTTCCGTTTGATCGAATAAGCAAGAGGAGAGTTGTCATGAACGCAAATACCATTCCCCTGGCCGTGATCAACCCCGACGCGCCCGTGGACTCGCTGGAAGCCAAGCAGCCGCATATTGATAATGGCACGGAGTGTTACGCCAAGGAAGGGTATTTCAGCCGTGATTACATGGCCCGCGAATGGCAGCGCATGTGGACGCGAAGCTGGTTGATTGCCGGTGTTGAATCCGACCTGCCGGGGGTGGGGGATTTCCTGTTGTTCGATATTGGTGATGAGTCCATCATCGTTACCCGCACGGACGACGGCGTAAAGGCGTTTTACAATGTCTGCCCGCACCGCGGCACCAGGCTGGTAGCGGATGAGCGCGGCAGCAAGAAGGTATTCGTCTGCCCGTTCCACAGCTGGAGTTTCACCAACAACGGCGACTTGCGTCGAATTACTGACGAGGACACTTTCCAGCCTGAGGTTATTTGCCACCGTCCGGGCCTGACCCCGGTCGCCTGTGATACCCACGCCGGTATTATTTTTATCAATATGGATGACAAGCCGGCGCCGCTGGTGGAGTCGCTGGGACTGCCTGAGGGCTATCTCGAGGCATACCAGATCGACCGGATGAAGGTGGTGCGCCACGTTCGCAGCGAATGGGGCTCCAACTGGAAAGTGGGTGTCGAGGCGTTCTATGAGAGTTATCACCTGCATGCCGTTCACCCTGAAACCCGCGGGGTAATGGGCGACCTCAATGTCCAGTACGACCTGTACCCCATGGGCGCCAGCAGGATGATCGTCCCTCTGGGCCAGCCCAGCCCTCGCATCCATGACCAGCTCACCGTTAACGAGGGCCTGAAGCTGATGCTGCAGGATGCCGGTATCGATGCCGGCGGTTTCAAGGGCACGGCAGCTGATGTGCGCAAGGCGATTCAGCAGGGCAAGCGCGAACGCGCCGCGCGCCTGGGCCTCGACTACTCCAGGTTTGAGGACGGCCAGCTGTCGGACAGCTGGGCGACGGGCGTGTTTCCCAATGTACAGATCGGTTGCCACCCCGAAGCGGTATTTATCATGCGCTTCCTGCCGCACGAATCCGACCCGGAACGTTTCTACTACGACACCATGACCCTGATATTCCCGGCCGAGGATCCCAACTATCGACCGCCGGGCTGGATGGGTCTGCCGGAGGGAATCGATGTCAGCGGCAGTCAGCGGCCAGCCACCGAACACTACGGTATCCACGAGGACGCCGGGCTCGGCCCGGTCCTGAGCCAGGATTCAGCGCTGCTGCCCGTAGTTCAAAAGGGTATGCGTTCACGCGGGTTCAAGGGGCAGTTGTGGGGCGAGCAGGAGCAGCGGCTCAGGCATTTCCACGTGGAGCTCGAGCGCCGTCTTGCCCAGGAGTAGGCGTGGGCGTGACTGCAAAAGCTGTCGCCGAACAGCTGAACGGGCATGCCGGTCGCGCAGTTACGACGGGGCGTGTTTTCCTGCCTATTTGCGGCAATAATTTACTTGACAAAGACAAGTAACGAGAACAATCTTGAATTGGATTCAAAACCAGTCAGCCGCCGGGTGAATTCCCGCAAAAGTACTTGCCCCGGTGCGGTTGAAGTGGAAAAAGAGAGGACAGGGTTAGGCTTGGTGATGTGTGATGCATCATGAATTACACATCAAAAATATAAAAAGGTGACAGGAGCTAGATAAATGAAAAACAACACTGTGTCAGGCGAGCAGTCTCAACCCCACCTGCGGGTAAAGAAACTTGTTACAGCGGTCGGGCTGGTCAGCGCGACTGCGACCGGTATGCAGTCGCTACCCGCATTTTCCGCCCAGCTGGAAGAAGTGATGGTAACAGCCACCCGACGGACCGAGACAAACATCCAGACGACACCCATCGCGATCACCGCCCTGACCAGTAACGATATCAACGAACTGGTACCCCAGGACCTCGGTGATATCTCCGCCCAGGTCCCCAACTTCATCGCCGGCAAGCAGCCCGGTTTCAAGGCGGCCGCCTTCGCCATACGCGGCGTGGGAACGACCTCGATTATCGTCTACCAGGATGCCCAGGTCGGTGTCACCGTTGACGATTTTGTCCTGCCCTCGGTGCAAACCCAGAACATGGAAATCTTCGACATCGAACAGATCGAAGTGCTGCGTGGTCCGCAGGGTACCCTGTTCGGCAAGAACACCACCGGTGGCGTGATCAACGTCAAGACCAAGCGGCCCCAACTGGGCGAGAACACTCTTGAACTGCAGGGCAAGGTAGCGGAGTACGGCCGCTACGAGGGTCGCTACGCGGGTAATTACAGCCCGACTGACACCCTGGCCTTCCGCGCAGCGGGCGCCTACATAAAGTCCGACGGCTACTACGAAAACGGCGCCAGCTACGGGCCGGTAACACCCTTTGACCCCGCCAGTCCTTTCATCGGGGCAACCGGCAAAGGCAATGGTGATGACGTTGGTGGTGACGATTCGTTTTCCGGTCGTTTCAAGGGACTGTGGCAGCCCAATGACGACTTCACCGCCCTGGCACAGTACGAGATCATCCGGGATCAGGGCGACTCTCCCCCCAGTGTCAACACCACGCCGCTCAATGCCCCGATGGTCTTCAATGCACTGGGCCTGGGCAAGGACAGAGGCGATGCCATCAAGAACGGCGCCGTGACAGACAGGGACGACCTGCTGCTGCATATGTCCGACGGCCACCAGATAGACATCGACGGCTATTACCTGAACTTGGACTACAGCATGGGTGAATACACACTCAGCTCGGTGACAGGCTATCGCGAACAGGATAGCGAGCTGCCCAACACCTACACCGGTGAGGTCGGCCCGAATTCACTGTTCGATGCCAACCGCCAGGACCATCGCGAAACATTCCAGCAGGAGCTGCGTGTGGCGTCGGATTATAGCGGCCCGATCAATTTTGTCGCTGGCGGTTTCTACCAGACCGACGACACCACGTTCTGTGTCAACCAGGTGCTGGGCTTCCTCGATCTGCTGGGAGTCAGTTCCGCCAATTTCGGTGTTCCCGATTTCTTTGACAACAACCCCCAGGTGCTTTGTAACGAGCAGGAAGCGGAAAACTGGGCGGTGTTTGGCGATTTCACCTATGACTTCGCCGATCGCTGGTCTTTCGGCGGCGGTCTGCGCTGGACTGATGAAAAGAAGGACTGGACCGGTCGCAACCAGGTGTTCTACCAGGCTCTGGAGGGTGGATTCGATCCCAACCTGACCTGGCAGGATTTCAGCGAGCCGCTGGGTGCAGCCAAGTTCAACAAGTATCCCACCGGGGTAGTCAAGGACAGCGAGAGCTGGGATGAGCCCACCTACCGGGCCACCATCAGCTACGAGATGACAGAGGATCTGTTCACCTACTTCAATTACTCTCACGGCTTCAAGAGCGGCGGTTACAACGACCAGACCGGCACGTCCGGTGTGGCAATTACCCCCGCATCAGCCGCACCTACTGATCCGGAAAAAGCCGACTCCTACGAACTGGGTTTCAAGAGCGATATGCTGGACAACAGCCTGCGCCTGGATGTCGCCGCCTTTTATGTGGAGTACTCGGACGCCCAGCGCGACCTGGTGGCCTCGTTCGAGAACGAGTTTGGCGCGGAATTCCAGGAAACCCGCTTTTTTAACGCGGCGGACATGGAAGTATACGGACTCGAAGTTCAGTTCACTGCCGCGATTACCGACAACTTTACCCTGCGTGGCAACGGCAGCTACCTGCACAGCGAGTACAGCGAGTTTACCGCTGATACCGACTATGATGGCATCGATGATGTCGACCTGAGCGATGCGGACGTCAACCGTGCGCCCGAGTACCAGTGGAATATCGACGCTATCTACGACCATCAACTGTTCGGCGGGGATGTCCGCTGGCTGGTGAACGCCAACTATGTGGACGAGGCCATTTTTGTTTACTCGGTGCTCGGTCCGCAGTACGACGGCATCACTGACGAGCGAACCCTGTTCAATGCCAGCGTGACCTATACCGAGACCGAAGGAAAGTACTTCGTGCGACTGTACGGCAAGAACCTCACTGACGAGGAGTACAAGGTTGGTGAACTGCCCGTGGCAGACCTGTGGACCTTCGCCTACTACGGCGAGCCGCAGACCTTCGGTGTTGAGTTCGGTATGAACTTCGGCCAATAGCAGCCAGATCGAGGTCCGTCAGGGTCAGCTTTAGCTGGCCCTTTTTTTACATTGTAATACGGGGTTTTTGCATGGCGGAGATTATCCTGCACCACTTCGACAGTTCACCTTTTGCCGAAAAGGTACGCCTTGCCCTGGGACTGAAAGGTCTCGCCTGGCGCTCGGTCGAAATACCGATGGTAATGCCGAAGCCAGCCTTGACCGCGCTCACCGGCGGCTACCGCAAGACGCCGGTCATGCAGATAGGCGCCGACATTTTCTGCGATACGCAGTGCATCGCGGTAGAACTCGAGCGGCGCTTTCCGCTTCCCACACTGTTTCCCTGGCACAGCCAGGCCCTGTCCATGGCGCTGAGCCAGTGGAGCGACGCGGCTTTTTTCCAGCCCGGCGCCGGACTCTCCATGGGCACGAATACCGGGCTGCCGGAAGATATCCTGCGCGATCGCCGTGAGTTTTTTAATTTCCTGGATTTTACGACTCTCGAGCAACAGCTGCCCCATCTCTATTCACAGTTTTGCGCCCACCTGCAGCTGGTTGAAGGTATGCTCGATGACGGACGCGCCTATGTGAGCGGCGACCAGGCCGGCTGGGCGGATATCCTCGCCTATTTCCCGGTCTGGATGTGTCGCGGCAACATCGTAAACGCCGACGAATTACTTGCGGGCCTGGATGCGCTGGAGGCCTGGGAGCAACGCGTGAAGGGTATTGGACACGGCCGCAGCAGTACGCTTGCTGCCGAGGAGGCACTGGCAATAGCTCGCGATAGCAGTTCCTCGGCGGTGCCGGAAGTGGATGGTACCGCGTGGCCACGGCTGGCGGAGAACGCCCGCGTCAGTGTGACCCCGCAGGACTACGGATCAGTACCCGTGCAGGGCAGCTTGCTGCGACTGACCCATTCGGAAATAGCAATTCGCCGGGAGGACCCGCTGGCAGGTGAGGTGGTAGTGCATTTTCCAAGGCGGGGCTACCAGGTGGAGGCGGCGTGATGGCGCTGAGAAGTACAGCAAGAATAGTCCTGTCGCTGCTTACCATACTTGCAGCTGGTTTAGCGCAAGCACAGGCAAACGACGTTGCGGATGGCGCCGCGCTATTCAAGCAGCACTGCGAGAGCTGCCACGGCGGCAAGGTGGCCAAGGCGCCACCGGTCAGCCTTCTCCAGATCATGTCCGCGAGTTCGGTACTGCGCGCCATGGAACAGGGGATCATGCAGGAGCAGGCTGCCGGCCTGACGCCCCCGCAGCGCAGGTTGGTGGCCGAGCACCTGACCGGCCAGAAACTGGGCGATGCAGTGGCGGTGCAGCCCGCGCAGCAGTGCACGCAAGCGCTGTCTGCGTTTGATTTCGATTCCCCCCCGGACGCCCTGGGCTGGGGTGTGAGCCATGACAACCGACGCTATTTTTCCCCGGAGATTGCCGGTCTCGAAGCGAGTGACCTGCCGCGACTTGAACTGAAATGGGCGTTCGCCTTTCCCGATGCTATCCGCGCCCGGTCGCAGCCGGTAACCGGTGGCGGCGCACTCTATATCGGCAGCCAGAACGGCACTGTCTATGCGCTGGAGCAGACCACCGGCTGTATTCGCTGGTCGTTTTCCACTGTCGCCGAGGTGCGCACCGGTATCGTGCTCACGCCCTGGCAAGCCGGCCAGAAGGCCAACCCGCTGCTCTACTTCGGTGACCTGGTGGGCAACGTTTACGCGGTAGAGGCGCTGACCGGTAAACTGGTCTGGCGCGATCGCCCGGATGACCATCCCAGCCTGACCCTGACCGCGGCGCCCGTGCTCTACGAGGGCCGCCTGTATGTGCCGATGTCGGCCCTCGAGGTTACCGCGGCTGCCGATCCCACCTATGCGTGTTGCACCTTCCGCGGGGGGGTGGCGGTGTATGACCCGCTCAGTGGCGAGAGACAGTGGGTCGGCTACACCATCGACGAGAAGCCCCGGGTGGTTGGCAAGAACGCCATCGGTACCGAACGTATAGCGCCCTCCGGTGCGCCGGTCTGGGGTACACCGTCCATCGATGCGAAACGCGGCTTGATGTACCTGGGTACGGGTGAGAATTACTCCTCCCCGGCCAACGATACCAGCGATGCCATCCTCGCCCTTAGTCTCAAGGACGGCAGCATACTCTGGCGTCAGCAGATGACCGCCGGGGATGCCTGGAATATGGGCTGCGAAACCGAGGAGAAGATCAATTGCCCGCCGGAAAATGGCCCGGACTATGATTTTGGCGCGGCGACGATCCTGGCGACCAGTTCTGACGGCAGGGACATTATTCTGGCGGGGCAGAAATCCGGGGAGGTCTTTGGCCTGGATCCTGACCAGGGCGGCAAGATACTCTGGCGGAGCAAGCTCGGCCGCGGCGGCATCCAGGGCGGTGTTCACTTCGGTATGGCGGTTGACGGCGACACGCTGTACGTACCCATGTCCGACTTTGATGGGGGCCCGCGCTGGCCCGGCGTTGCAAAACCTGGAATGTACGCTGTGGATATCAGGACTGGAAAAACACTGTGGTATACGCCGGGAGCTACCGATGTCTGTGGCCAGCGCGAGTACTGCCAGCCGGGCATATCCGCACCTGCCTCGGCGCTCAAGGGTGGTGTTATTGCCGGCGCCATGGACGGCCACCTGCGCGCCTACAGCAGCAAGGACGGCAGTGTACTGTGGGACCTTGATACCGCGGTGACGTTTCCCACCCTGGACGGTGGCAATGCCCACGGCGGCAGTCTTGGCGGGGCCGCGGGTGCGGTGCTGAGCGGGGGGATGCTCTACGTCAATTCCGGCTACGGTATCTACTTCCACATGCCGGGCAATGTGCTGCTGGCGTACGGCTTGCCCGCGGCCGAATAAGGCTCAGCCCGCAGGCAGTGAGGCGGGGCTATCAGCTGTTGCCGAAGTCACACTGCTTGTCGATCACATCCGCCAGCGCAGCCGTGTCGTTGGCGCCAAGCAATTCGCCGAAACGGGCTTTGCCCGCGTCGTACTGGGCCTGGTCGAGCGTACCCTGGCTGAACTGGGCGCGGGTTGCATCGTTCCAGTCCAGCCACAGTTTAATCCTCGCGGCGCCTCTCTCCGAAACCTCGGTCAGCCCGGAATGCACGAAACCCCTGCAGTAACTGTAGCTTTCGCGCTGCGTGTCCTGCCAGGGCCAATCGAAAGCGTGTACCGGGGCGGCAACGACCACCAGGCTAAGAATCAGTCGCTTCATTTGAATTCTCCTTTTTGGTTGCCTCTGGCGCTACAGTAGAACGAGTCGGTGGATTTGCCAAGCCTTGGGGCTCGCAATATCGACAATCAATCATGCTGTGAAGCCGGTATCCGGTTCAGCGCCAGCTCATTGGGTGGATTCCTGATGCAGCGGGTGCCGGCCGGATGGTAGATATAGGCCACGCAGCCGTTGCAGTTATCGCAGCCGGATTCGGCCAGCTCGCCGCTGCGGAACTTGTTTACCAGGGCCGGGTCGTGCAGCAGGGCGCGGGCCAGGACCACACAGTCAAAGCCCTCCGCCATCGCCTGCTCGGCGTTGGCCAGTGACTTGATACCTCCCAGGTAAGCCAGGGGCAGCTCCACGGCCGCGCGGATTTTGCGCGAGTACTCGAGAAAATACATTTCCCGGAAATGGATATCCGGTTCGCTGGAAGCGGCGGCCTTCATCATTATTGCGGTGAGCCATTCGCCCTGCTGCTTCAGCACCTTCCCCATTTCCTCCCGGTTGATTCTGCTGCCGAACATGAACCAGGTTGACTCGACATTGCGGCCGCCGCTCAGTACCAGCATATCGGCGCCGGCTTCCTGCAGGGCCTTTGCCGTGACCACACCGTCTTCCACGCTGGCGCCGCGGCGGGTGCCGTCAGCCACATTGATCTTGGCCAGCACCGCGGTCGTGTCGCCAACGGCCTGTTTTACCGCGGCCAGCACCCGGGCCGGGAAGCGCACCCGGTTCAGGGCGCTGCCGCCGTACTCGTCATGGCGTCGGTTGCTCAGGGGAGAGATAAACTGGTTCAGCAGATAGCCGTGACCCATGTGCAGTTCCACCGCGTCGAAGCCCGCGTCGCGGGCCAGGCGGGCAGCCGCGACAAACTCGGCGATAACCCGCGCCATGTCTGCTTCAGTCATGGCGCGCTGGAGTACGTTGCCTTTGAGCATTCCGGCAGGATTCAATCCGCCGGAGGAGCTGATAGTGCGGCCTTTCACTCTCATGCCGGTGACAAAGGAGCCGCCGTGGGTGATTTGCGCCGATATCGCGGCTCCCGCCCCATGCACTGCAGTTGTCAGCGCCTGCAGGTCGGGCAGGATGTCGCGGCACATCCAGATCTGGTTGGGCAGGGTCCGGGCCTCTGGGGCTACAGCCATATAGGCCACGGTAGTCATGCCGATCCCCCCCAGCGCCAGCTCTGTATGATGCCGCACCAGTGCCCTGGTGGGCCTGCCACCCAGGCACATTGCCTCGTTGGCGCCGGATTTGATGAACCGGTTACGCAGTGTCAGTGGCCCGATAGTGACCGGGTCAAAGGGTGAATTCGCTCCATTCATACAGATAGTGCCCGCTAGCTTGCTGGAAACAAACCCAATGCTAACAAGGGGCCCCCTGCAATCGCGAGCTTATTTCACCTCTATGGCGTTGATGAATTGCGGTTCCGCAGTGGACACTTCCCCGCGGAGCTGGCGCAGCAGCTCGGCCTTGCGCAGCGCGAGCTGTTCCCGGTTGCGCTCCTTGACGTGGCCGAAGCCGCGCAGTTTTGCCGGAAGCTGTGCCAGTTCCACCGCGGCTGCGTAGTTCTGCTGCGTCAGGCCGGCCAGTAGCTCTTCCAGTAGCCCGGTGTATTCGTCTATGTCCGCGCGCTCCTGCCTGCGCTCCTGGCTATAGCCGAAAATATCGAACCTGCCCCCCCGCAGGAATCGCAGTTTCGCCAGCCAGGAAAAGGCAGTCATGATCCACGGGCCGAATTCCTGCTTGACCAGGTGCCCGGTATTGGGGTCGCGCTTGCTGAACAGTGGCGGCGCAAGGTTGAACCGCAGCTCGTAGTCGCCTTCGAACTGGTTTTGCAGCTTGCGCTGGAACTCGCCGTCGCTGTAAAGCCTGGCGACCTCGTACTCGTCCTTGTAGGCCATCAGCTTGTACAGGTTGCGAGCTGCCGCCAGCGCGAGGGATTGCTGCGATTCGGACTGGGGGTCGGCCAGCTGGACCCGGCCCACGACCTCCTTGTAGCGTTGAGCGTAGGCGGCGTCCTGGTAACTTTCCAGGCGCGACGCCCGGTCCGCGACCAGCTCTTCCAGGGACAGGGGAGCGGCCGCCTCGCGCTGTTGGTTCACGAGTTCATATACTTTTTGCGGCTGGTGCGCGCAGCGACGCCCCCACAGGAACGCCTCCTTGTTGAAGTTCACCGCCACGGCATTCAATTCGATGGCTTGTTCCAGCGCTGCGGCCGATACCGGCACCAGGCCGCGCTGCCAGGCAAAGCCGAGCAGGAACAGGTTGCTGGCAATGGAGTCGCCCAGCAGGGCGGTGGCAATGCGGGTCGCATCGATGAAGTGGCAGCCTTCAGCCCCGACTTCCCCGGCGATCTTGCCCTTCATGGCGGTCGTGGGAAACCTTGCATCAGGGTCGAGAATAAACGCCGAGGTAGGCACTTCCGCTTCATTGACCACCGCGTGGGTGCGCCCCTGGGCGACCTTGCCCATCGCCTCATAAGTGGTGGTTACCACGAGGTCTGCGCCCAGTAGCAGGTCAGCTTCACCGGCCGGGATGCGTACGGCCTTGATATCCTCCTGCTCCCGGCTCACCCGCACGTGGCTGACCACGGCGCCAAATTTCTGCGCCAGCCCGGTCTGGTTCATGGTGGCGCAGCCCTTGCCCTCGATATGGGCGGCCATGGCCACCAGGGCGGTGATGGTGAGTACGCCGGTACCCCCGACCCCGGTTACCACTGTGTTCCAGGGGCGCTCCAGGGAGGGCAGTACCGGTTCCGGCAGCGGGTCAAACAGTGTAGCGATACTGTTGTCGTCGCTGGCAACCGCAGTGGAAGGTTTTTTCAGCTGGCCGCCAAGCACGGTGACGAAACTGGGGCAGAAACCGTTGGCGCAGCTGTAGTCCTTGTTGCAGGCACTCTGGTCGATCTGGCGCTTGCGCCCCAGGACCGTCTCCTTTGGCAGTACCGACAGGCAGTTGGATTTGATACTGCAGTCGCCACAGCCCTCGCAGACCTCGTCGTTGATAAACAGCCGCTTGGCCGGGTCTTCCAGTATGCCTTTCTTGCGGCGCCGGCGTTTTTCCGCAGCGCAGGTCTGCTGGTAGACGATGACGGAGGTGCCCTGGTATTCGCGCAGCTCCTTTTGCAGTGCGTCCATTTCATCGCGGTGATGCAGGCTGTAGCCTGGCACACTGCCAAAGCGGCCGCGCCAGCGACCGGGTTCATCACTGACCAGGGCGATCCGTCGTACGCCTTCGCCGCGCAGCTGGTAGATCAGGTCCTCCACTTTCAGCGTGCCATCGATGGGTTGGCCGCCGGTCATGGCTACCGCGTCGTTGTAGAGAATCTTGTAGGTGATATTGACCCCGGCGGACACCGCCGCGCGAATAGCCATTATGCCCGAGTGAAAATAGGTGCCGTCCCCGAGGTTCTGGAACACGTGGGGCGTGGTGGTGAAGGGCGCCTGTCCGATCCACGTTGCGCCCTCGCCACCCATCTGGGTGAAGGTGTGGGTATCCCGGTCGGGCATCCATGTGGCCATGTAGTGGCAACCGATGCCGCCCAGTGCGTGACTGCCCTCGGGAACCTTGGTAGACCTGTTATGGGGGCAGCCGGAACAGAAATGTGGCACCCGCTCGATGATGTCGTGGTACCTGGCCAGGGACAGTTCTTTCTGCTCGATCCAGCGCAGGCGCTGCTCCATGGTTTCGGACTGGTAGAACCGCTTTATGCGGCTGCCGATGGCCAGCGCAATCATGGCCGGGGTGAGTTCCGCCAGGTTCGGCAGCAGGTCGCGCCCCTGTTCGTCGAACTCTCCGAATACCCGCGGGCGCGCGGCTACCGGGTAGTTGTACAGCTGGCCGGTAAGCTGGTCCTCGATGATGGAGCGTTTCTCCTCCACCACCAGGATCTCCTCAAGTCCCTCGGCGAAATCGTGAGTGGTGCGCGGCTCCAGCGGCCAGGGCATGCCCACCTTGTAGACCCGCAGGCCAATCTCGGCGGCGACCGCGGTGGTGATGCCCATATCGTCCAGCGCCTGCATCACATCGAGATACGCCTTGCCGCTGGTGATGATGCCGAAGCGCGGGTTGGGGCTGTCCAGCACGATCCGGTTGAGGCCGTTCACCCGGGCGAACTCCCTGGCGGCGTATATCTTGTACTTGTTGAGGCGCAACTCCTGTTCCAGCGGCTTGTCCGGCCAGCGGGCGTGTACGCCATCAGCCGGCAGCTGGAATTCATCGGGGGTGATGATTTCGATCCGGTTGGGATCGATATCCGCCGAGATGGCGGAGTCCATGTTTTCTGTAATGGCCTTGAGCGCCACCCAGCAGCCGCTGTAGCGGGACAGTTCCCAGCCATAGACGCCCAGGTCCAGCACTTCCTGCACGTTGGAAGGGCTCAGCACCGGCACCGATGCGCCTATGAACATGTGTTCGGACTGGTGGGGCAGGGTGGATGACTTGCAGGCGTGGTCGTCACCGGCCACCGCCAGTACACCGCCATACTTCGAGGTGCCAAAGGCATTGGCGTGCTTGATCACGTCCATGCTGCGATCGACGCCCGGTCCCTTGCCGTACCACATGCCGAACACGCCATCGTATTTCGCCCCGGCAAACAGGTTGGTTTGCTGGCTGCCCCATACCGCGGTGGCTGCCAGGTCCTCGTTTACCCCGGGCTGGAAGTGCACATTGTGTTTTTTCAGGAAGGGTTTGGCCTTCCACAGCGCCTGGTCCACCCCGCCCACGGGGGATCCCCGGTAACCGGAGATAAACGCGGCGGTGTTGAGCCCGCGCTTCTTGTCCCGCTGGTGTTGCAGCATCGGCAGGCGCACCAGCGCCTCGATCCCTGTCATGTAAGCCCGGGTGGTATCCAGGGCGTACTTGTCGTCCAGCGACACCGTGGCTTTGTCGTTCGAATGATCTCTGCTCATAAGCACCACCGAAAAGTAGAACGCGTAGTTTGCTGGAAAACCAGGGGTATGTTTATTTGTTTTTAGCCCAGTTGTCGGACTAGACTGCATAAAGTATGCAAGATAATCAACCCAGGGGGAATGGATGGTCGTTAAACTCGAAAAACAGGATATCCAGATACTGAAACTTCTGCAGCGGGACGCCACCCTCAGCACCGCCGCCATTGCCGAGCGGATCAACGTGTCCCAGTCCCCCTGCTGGCGCAGGATCAACCGGCTTGAGCAGGAGGGGCTGATCAAGGGCCGGGTAGCACTGCTCAACCGCGAGGCCCTGGGGATGGAGGTGGTGGTTTTTGCCACCGTGAACCTGACGTCTACCGGCCGCCAGAACCTGATCGAATTTGAACGGGATATCGTGCGTCACCCCGAGGTGATCGAGTGTTACACCATGACCGGCATCTGGGACTATATGTTGAAAATCGTCACCCGCAGCATCCGCCATTACGAGGAGTTTGTCCGCAACACACTGACCGCCAGTCCCTCCATCAGGGAGTTGCATTCGCACATGGCGGTCACCGAGATCAAGAATGTTTCAGAACTGCCCCTGGATACCCAGTTGTAAATTCCGGGGTCCGGTGGGGAGCAGTTTGTTATGATCGGCAATGGCCTGGCCTGGTTCCTGGCATGGTTGTTCGCACGGGCGGCGTGCCACAAGGTTCTCGCACCGGGGTATTACCGCAGTGTGATGGGCCGATATGTCGCTAATGTCGGTTCATTGCTGCTGTGGCCCCTCGCCCTTTCGGAAGCGGCCATCGCCTTGGCCCTGCTGTTGCCCCGCTGGCGTCTCCCGGGGTTATTGTGCGCCGCCGGCCTGTTGCTGCTCTACGCGGGGCTCATGGCGCTGCAGATACTGCGCGGACAGGCGGCGATGAACTGCGGTTGCTCCGGCCCCGGGTCACCGCTGCAGCTCAGCTGGGCCCTGGTGCTGCGCAACCTGGTGTGCTCGGGACTGGCCCTGCTCGCCGCGAGTTCGGCCGCTGCCAGCGGTTGGTGGGCGAGCCTCGCCGCTGCCGCGATTGCGGCGGGCGCTGTGCTGGCCTACCTGGCGTGGGAGGCGATTATCAGCAATGCACAGTGGCTGGAGGGAGAAGACTAAGTACCGGGGCCGGCCGCCTGTAACTATCGAAGGGAGAAACTACGCAAGTGCATCCGGGACAGGACTACAATCTTTATCGACTGTTCGAGCGCGCATTCGCCTCGGATAGAGCAAGCCCCTTGCTGCAAACGAGCGCTGGCGTCAACTATTGCTGGGCCGATGTGGCGCAGCAGTCGGCGCGCCTGGCGAATTATCTTTGCGCACTGGGGGCCAGCCCCGGGGATCGCGTGACGGTGCAGGTGGACAAGTCGCCGCAGGTGTTGTGCCTGTACCTGGCCTGCCTGCGCGCCGGTCTCGTCTACCACCCGCTCAATACCGCCTACCAGGCCTCTGAGCTGAACTATTTCCTCGGTGATGCGCGGCCCAGGATCGTGGTTTGCGCCGGCCGTTCCGCGGCTTTGTTTGAATCACTGGCCGCCGATGCCGGGGTTGAGACAGTGTGCACACTCGAGGCCGACGGCAGCGGCAGCCTGACGACGGCGGCTGCGGACTGTTCCGGCGAATTCGGTACGGTCACACGCGATCCGGGGGATCTGGCCGCACTGCTGTATTCCTCGGGCACCACCGGCCGTCCCAAGGGCATCATGCTTACCCATGCCAACCTCGCCAGCAATGGCCTGTCGCTGGTGCAGATCTGGGGTTTTACCGCGGCCGATGTGCTGCTGCATGCACTGCCGGTGTTCCATGTTCACGGCCTGTTCGTGGCGATCAATTGCGTGCTGCTCAGTGGCGCCCGGATGATCTGGCTGGACAAATTTGACACCGCCGAAGTGACCGCGGTACTACCGCGTTGCACTGTCATGATGGGGGTTCCCACCTATTACACCCGGCTGTTGGCAGAGCCCGCTTTCGGGCGCGAAAGCTGTGGTGGCATGCGCCTGTTCATTTCCGGGTCCGCCCCGCTGCTGGCGGAGACCTTCAGGGAGTTCCGGCAGCGGACCGGCCACACGATCCTGGAACGCTACGGTATGTCCGAAACCGGGATGAACACTTCCAACCCGCTGCACGGGGAGCGTCGCGCGGGCACGGTGGGCTTACCCCTGCCGGATGTTGACGTGCGGGTAGTGGATGCCCGGGGGCAAGCGGTGCCCCCGGGTGAGGCGGGCGACCTGCAGGTGCGCGGGCCGAACGTGTTTCCCGGTTACTGGAAAATGCCGGAAAAAACCCGGGAGGACTTTACCGCCGACGGTTTTTTCAATACCGGTGACAAGGCCTGTCAGTCGTCGGACGGTTATGTCTCGATCGTTGGCCGGGCCAAGGACATGATCATCTGTGGCGGCCTCAACGTCTATCCGAAGGAGATCGAGCAGGCCCTGGACGAGTTCGAGGGCGTTAGGGAATCCGCTGTTATCGGTGTGCCCCACGCGGACTTCGGGGAGGCGGTGGTGGCGGTGATAGTGCCGCAGGAGGGAGCGATCCTCGACGAAGCTGCCATCGTCGAACGCAGCCGGGGGCAGATGGCCAATTTCAAGGTGCCCAAGCGGGTGTATTTCCAGTCGGAGCTGCCGCGCAATGCCATGGGCAAGGTGCAGAAAAACCTGCTGCGCGAGCGCTACGGGGACAGCTTTGACTGAATCGGGCTGATGCCCCCCGCAAACACTACTTTGGCCACATGTTCGGACAGATCGCATCGGTAGGTGGAAGTCACCTTGCATACCGTGGCGCTGATCAACCAGTGGCCGTCGACCTTGCGATACTCGTCCTCGTAATAGGCACCAAGTTGGGTGACGCTGTTCTCGCGGGTATCGATCAGGTAGTAGTAGAGGCCCCAGCTACCCATCGCCCTGTAGGTATCGACAAGATCGATGCGGGGGTTCTGGGCGTGGTGCATCTCGACCATATGGTCGTGGCAGGCCAGCTGGGTAAATACGGCTACCAGGGCGTCCCTGTGATCAAACACACCGACCAGGCCGTAGTCGATGTGGACGGGACCATCGACGAAACAACCCCGTACATTTTCCGGTTGCTTGGTATCGCAAAAGAAAAAATAGTCGTATTTGAGCCGTTTGATGGCCTCGATGTCTTCCAGTGCCAGTATGCGGTTTGCCAGTGTCATGGTTTGTCCCGTTATGTTGTTATAACTGTTAAGGCCGAATGAATTCGGTCTCTCGATGGCCGATGCTGTGTGAGCGGCTTCCCGGCACCCTTTGCCGTCACAGCTGGCCGGACAACCACGCCCCTACAGAAGCACCTCCGGTGCCAGCGCCTGCAGCTGGCGGCGTATTCCCTCGCGCCAGTCCACCCGGGTGTGACCGATCAACTCATGCATGCGGGTGGTATCGATCGAGAGACTGCCGAAGGCGGTGCCGGTCTCGTTGAATACCGGTTCGAAGCCGGTCAGCTCGCTGATCAGGGCGCACCACTGCTCGATACTCACCTGTTCGGAGCCGCCGAAATTGGTGGTGGTGACATCGGTAGAGGCGGCGCCCAGCAGGTAGGGAATTTTCTCGATGTAGTCGTCGACATGGATCGGGTTGTAGTTGTTCGGCCGCTCCGGATGGATGTCGATCGGGATTCCCTGCTGCATCATCAGCATATGAAAATACATCCAGCCGCCATTGTCGCCATAGGGAACGTTGAGGCGGGCGATGGTAGTGGGAATGCCGTGCTGTTTCGCGACAAAGCGGCACACGGTTTCCGCGGCTATCTTGGATATGCTGTAGGTGGGGAACATGGCGCGGTGATTGTCACCCAGCGGGTCGCTCTCCTTGCGCGGCTCATGGCCGTTGTACTCGTATACCGCCGTCGAGGAGATATGCAGAAAGCCGCTGGCATCGCGGCAGCGGGTCATGAGATTGCCCAGGCCCTCGCCGTTGGCAGCCAGGTCGTAGTCGAAGTTGCCGCTTTTGACCACGGCGAAGTTCAGCACGTAATCGAAATCCGCAGGAATCCGGGCGACGGCCGCCGCATCCGCCAGGTCCGCGGCAATGACCTTCGCGCCCAGTGCCTCGATCCTGTCAACGTCCGCCTGCTTGCTGAAGCGCGCGAGGGTGTGGACGTCGGCGATTTTCGCATAATGTTCCACCACGGGCAGGGCGACCTGGCCGGTAGGGCCGGTAATCAGGATTTTCTTCCCGGCGAGATCAACGGGTGTGACTGGCATATGTATTCCCTGCGTAAGTGTGGATTAGCGGCGTACTCTACCTTGGGGAAAGCGCCGAGGAGTCCCCCATATGGGTGACGACCAATCAGTGCACATCGGTATGGTAGATTTCCCGTTCATAGCGGTCGGCGGTCTCCGCGATAAACGTCATCGCGCTGGCGAGTTGGTCATGGCAGAGCCCTTCGAGCAGGAAAGTGTCCACCATAACCAGGTCATCACCCGCGATAGCCAGCGCGCCATAGGCGAGGCTGAAGTTCAGCCCCAGCACCGCATTGAGTTGAATCTCGGACAGGGTGGCCACCGGGCCGACCACGGTGATGATGCGCATCATCTCCGCGCCGTCCAGGAGAAACTGGTCAAAAGACAGCACCTGGTGACGACCCGCGGGCAGCGCTATGGTCGCCTGCAGCCCATCGCACTCCCAGTCTTTGCGCATGCATATATCAATGACAGCTTTCGGGCATACCATGGAGCCGTTTCCTGGGTAGATGCAGGATGCAGTATAGCCGAGACACGGCTGTGGAATCACTGTCGGGGACGCCGCTGGCCGGAAAAACCCCGCTTGCCCGGAGTTCCGCGCGCATTGTGCTTTCAGGTGATATATTACCGGCACCATTTTTCCGGCGCGCGACAGAACCCCCGGACCGGTCGGAATCAAAGCCGGCAGCGGATCTGCGCGGGGCGCCACCACAGAGGTGAATGACAATGAGTCAATTGCAGCGACCACTGGAGGGCCTTCGGGTCATCGAGATGGGGCAGTTACTGGCGGGACCCTTTACCGGCACCATCCTGGCCTACTTCGGTGCGGAGGTGATCAAGGTGGAGCCGCCCGGGGGCGACCCTGTCCGGGGCTGGCGTGTGCTGCGCGACGGCACTTCACTGTGGTATCGCAGCCTCGGTCGCAACAAGAAGAGCGTCACCCTGGACCTGAAATCGGAGCAGGGCAGGGCGCTGGCCCTGCAGTTGCTGGAGAAGGCCGATGTAGTGATAGAGAATTTCCGTCCGGGGCTTATGGAGGAGTGGGGGCTGGGGCCCGCGCAGGTCAAGGAGCGCAATCCGGGGCTGGTCTATGCCCGTATATCCGGCTATGGCCAGACGGGTCCCTATGCGAGTAAACCGGGCTACGCATCGGTTACCGAGGGTTTCGGCGGTTTTCGCTATATCAATGGTGAGCCCGGCAAGGCGCCGGTCCGGCCCAATATCAGCCTCGGGGACACGGTGGCGGCGATCCATGCGGCGCTGGGAATAACCCTGGCGCTGTTGCAGCGCTCTAAGCCGGACTCGGGCGAGGGGCAGGTTGTCGACGTCGCACTGTACGAATCAGTTTTCAACCTGATGGAGGGCATCGTTCCCGAATACGACGGCGCCGGCGTGGTACGGGAACCCTCGGGGACAACGATCACGGGAATTGTGCCGACCAATACCTACCGCTGTGATGACGGCAAGTACGTTGTTATCGGTGGCAATGGCGACTCGATTTTCAAGCGCCTGATGACGGTGGCCGGCCGCTCCGACATGGCCGAGAACCCCGCCATGGCGCATAATGCCGGCCGTATAGAGCACGAGGACGAGATCGATGAGGCCCTGGGGCTGTGGTGCGCATCGCACGCCTCTGCCCACATTATCAACGCGCTGGAAGAAGTGCGGGTGCCGGTGGGGCCCATCTACAGTGTCGAGGATATGATGGCAGACCCGCAATACCAGGCCAGGGGTATGTTCGAGAGTGTTGAGATCGATGGCAAGCCACTGAAAATTCCCGCCATCATGCCCCGCCTCGACGGCACGCCGGGTCGCACAGACTGGCCGGGCCAGGCCGTGGGGAGCCATAACGACGAGGTATTGCGTGGCATATTGCAGCTGGATGAAGAACAGATAGAACGGTTGAAAAAAGAGGGTGTGATCGGCTGAGAGCACAACCGCCACTGTTGAAAGAAAACTGGGAGTATTCGTGCGGGTATGAGGGAAGGAATCTTGATTACGGACGTCGGCCCACGGGACGGTCTGCAGAACCAGCCGCGAATTCTCACGGTTGAACAGAGGCTGCGGTTAATCGGCTCCCTTGGGGCGGCGGGTATGCGCAGTATCGAAGTGGGCAGTTTTGTCTCCCCCAGGGCGGTGCCCGCCATGGCCGGTACCGACGAACTTGTGGCCGGGCTGCCCGGGGATAGCGGGATACATTACACGGCGCTGATACCCAATATGAAAGGCTATGAGCTGGCCCGCGGCGCCGGTGTCCGCTCGGTCACCATGGTGCTCTACGCCAGCGATGAAATGGCCCACAAGAACGTCAATATGAGCATGGCGGCCGCCGAGTCCGTCACTGCGGATATCCTCAGTCGAGCCCGGGAGGACGGAATCGAGGTGATTGCCACCATATCGGTGGCCTTTGCCTGTCCGTTTGCCGGCGCTACCGACCCCGCCGTGGTGATATCCGCGGCGGCCCGGTTTCTCGAGTTGGGGGCTGACCAGGTAGTTATCGCCGATACAATCGGCGCGGCCAACCCCGGGCAGGTTCGCAGCATGACGGCGGAACTGGTGCGTGATCACGGCCCCGGGCGACTGGGCTGCCACTTCCATGACACCAGGGCGATGGGCCTTGCCAACGTCTATGCGGCAGTGGAGTCCGGCATCCGGCGTTTCGACGCTTCCATCGCAGGCCTGGGCGGCTGCCCTTTTGCTCCCGGGGCCAGTGGTAATGTCGCCACCGAAGACGTGGCCATGATGTTGGAGCAGATGGGTTTCGACACGGGCATCGATCTCGATGCCCTGATGCGGGCCTCTGACCTGGCGCAGGATTTGACCGGTACCGCGCCCGGTGGGCGAGCCAAGGCGTGGCTGAAGCCGTGGTTGGCGAAGCGGGCGGGTTGAGGACAGTTTGTGCAGGCCGGTTTGAGACCGGTCTATGAGACTGAGCACGGATCAACATAACAGGAGAAAAAAATGAGCTACAGGCTGGGAGTAGACGTCGGGGGAACCTTTACCGACCTCCTGTTGATCAACGAGGACACTGGCGAGACCCATACCGCCAAGGTGCCTTCGACACCGGAGGATTCATCCATCGGCGTGCTCAATGGTATCGCGCGGATCTGTGACGAATCCGGCATCGATCCCACCGACGTGCGCCGGGTTATGCACGGCACCACCGTGGCGACCAATGCCGTGTTGACGGGCAAGGGCGCAAGGGTGGGGCTGGTCACCACGGCAGGTTACGAGGACACCCTGCAGGTGGCCCGGTCATTCTGCCCCGGGGGACTCGGGGGCTGGGTGAGCTTTGTCAAGAAGCCGCTGCTGGCGCCGCTGGAGTTGACCATAGGGGCCGCGGAGCGGATCGGGGCTGATGGCCAGATCGTGCGTGCGCTGGACGAAGAGAAGTTACGGGCGGACCTGCGGGTGCTGTATGACAAGGGGACGGTACAGGCCCTGACGATTTGCTTTATCAATGCCTACCTCAACGGCGAGCATGAGCGTCGTGCCAGGGATATCGCAGGGGAGATATTTACCGATACCCCCATCTCCATTTCCAGTGAAGTGGTTCCCGAGATGCAGGAGTACGAGCGCACGGAGACCACCGTGGTCAACTCCTATGTCCGGCCCGAGGTCGCGAAATACGTCCGCAACCTGCAGGCGGCCCTGGAAGACAGGATGGGCAGCAACACCCAGTTGTCCATCCTGCGCTCGGATGGCGGCCTGGCATCGGCCCGGGGTGCCGGTGAGTCGCCGGTCAACCTGCTGATGTCCGGCCCCGCCGGCGGCGTGTCCGGCGCCATCTATTTTTGCAGCCGCGCGGGCTTCGACAATATCCTGACCTTCGACATGGGCGGCACATCCACCGACGTCGCCCTTATCCAGAATTCCCGGGCCCGGGTTCGCCGCGAGACGATAGTCGGTGATGTGCGGGTGCGGGCGCCCTCCGTGGATGTGAGAACGGTCGGCGCCGGCGGCGGCTCGATAGCCTTTGTGCCGGAACTGACAAAGGCCCTGCGGGTCGGCCCCGAGTCCGCCGGAGCGGTGCCCGGGCCCGCCTGTTACATGAAGGGCGGCGAGCTGCCCACGGTCTGCGACGCCAACGTGGTGCTGGGTTATTTGCCCTCCGATGTACAGCTCGGCGGCAAGATGGATATCAACCGGGACGCTTCTGTGGCAGCTGTGCAAAAAGTTGCAGACGCCATGGGCATCGACCTGATGGCGGCCGCGGAAGGCATTTGCAAGATCGTCAACGAATCGATGTTCGGCGCCCTGCGGCTGGTGTCTGTCGAGCAGGGCTATGACCCCCGGGACTTCGCCCTGGTGGGATTTGGCGGCGCCGGGCCACTGCATGCCAATGCCCTGGGCATACTGACGGATGCCTGGCCGGTGATCGTGCCGCCCGGTCCGGGTGTACTTTGTGCTTATGGCGATGCCACGACCCAGGTACAGGATGAGGCTGCCCGCACCTACCTGACCATGGCGGGGGAGTTGAGTGACGCCCGGTTACTGGCGGACCTGGATGAGCTGCGCCAGCGGGCCGGCGAGTCACTGCTGGCGGATGGCATTCCACAGGCAGAGCACGAGGTGAGCTACCAGGCCGACCTGCGTTACATGGGCCAGGCCTTCCAGATCACCGTGGATTTTACCGAGGAAGAATTGAAAGCCCGGGGTGTCGCACTGCTCACCGACCAGTTCGATAGCGAGCATGAGCAGCTGTTCACCTTCAAGCTCGGTGACGGCCACGAGATCCTGATGATCCGGGCGCTGGTGAAGGCCCGCAGCAAAGCCATTGCCGAATTCAGGACAGGGGAGGCTGGCACCACACTGGAGCAGTGCCGGGTGCACGACAGCCGCTTTTACTACGAGGGCCGGTGGCACGATATTTTCATCTATGACCGCAGTCGCCTGCATGAAGGTCTGGTAGTGCCGGGACCGGCCATTATCGGCGAGATGGACTCCACTACCGTGGTGTTACCGGGCTTCGACGCGCGAGTCGATGCCATTGGCAACCTGCTGATAAATCCTGTGAACCAGGGGAGCGCACAGATATGACAGCTACCATTATCCAGAGCAACAGCGCCCCGTTCAGCGCGGTGGAGGTCGACGGCGTCACCGTCGATATTATCGAGAATGCCCTGCGCAACGCCCGGGAGGAAATGGACGCGGTGCTGTTTCGCACCGCCATGTCGCCGGGCATACGGGAGCAGGGTGACTGCTTCCCAATGATTGCCAACCTTGAGGGGAAAATGGTCGTAGGCCAGTTCGGCTCCTTTATCGGCCCCTTCCTGGAAGCCTACGACGCCGAGATCGAGGAGGGGGATATTATCCTCACCAACGATCCCTATATGTGTAATGCCGCGGTGTCGCATCTGCCTGACTGGGTAGTGCTGGTGCCCGTGTTCAAGGACGGCCGGCACATCGCCTGGTCGGCCATGTTCGGGCATATGTCGGACAACGGCGGCATGGTGCCGGGCTCAATCCCCATCCAGGCTACCACCATCTACCAGGAAGGAATCCGCATTCCGCCGATCAAGCTCTACAAAAAGGGCGTGCTGCAGGCGGACCTGCTGGAGCTGATCCTGCACAATGTGCGCACACCCCAGTGGAACCGCTTCGATCTCAACGCGCTGGTGGCGGCCTGTAATACCGCGGCGAAACGCTGCGTGGAGCTTGCCAACCGCTTCGGTGACGACGTGCTGGTGGCCACCATGAATATCATGTTGCAGCGCAATTACGATGCGATGAAACATATCATCAGCATGTTTATCCCGGAGGAGCCCAGGATATTTGAGGACTACCTGTGTGATGACGGCATGGGCATGGGTCCCTACAAGATCAAGTGCAAAATGTGGCGGGAGGGCTCGGTGGCCATTTTCGACTTCGACGGCACCGACCCCCAGGCGCAGAGCTCCGTGAACTTTTACCTCAACGAGGACATGTTCAAGATGTTCTTCGGGTCCTTCACGATCAACGTGGTGGATCCGCAGATTGTATTCAACGACGGTTTCTATGACCTGGTGGACGTGCGTATCCCGCAGGGCACCCTGCTAAAGCCGAACTTTCCCGCGGCGCTGTCGGGCCGCACCCATGCCCTGGGCCGCATCTTCGACCTGCTGGGTGCCCTGCTGGGAATGGGTGCGCCGGAGCAGATGCTTAACGCAGCCGGTTTTTCCGATTCGCCTCACCTGTTCTATTCGGGCTACGACAAGAAAGGGGAGTGGTTCCAGTTGTTCCAGATCGGCTTCGGCGGGATCCCGGGGCGGCCGGTGGGGGACGGCCCCGACGGTCACTCCCTGTGGCCGGGCTTTACCAACGTGCCGAACGAGTTTATAGAGTCCTATTTCCCCCTGCGTATCGAGCGCTACGAGACCATTCCCGACTCAGGCGGCGCCGGCCTGCACCGGGGCGGCAACGGACTCAGCGTGGTCTACTGCTTTTTATGCGACGGCGAAATCGGTATCCACGACGAACGCTGGCTGATGTATCCCTGGGGAGTCCTGGGCGGAGAGACCGGCCTGCGTTCTACCAAGCGCCTGGTGCGCGCCGATGGTTCCGAGCAATGGCTGCCGGCCAAGGTCGAGGGCGTCAAGGTGAAGGAGGGCGATTTACTCTACTTCAATACCTGGGGTGGCGGCGGCTGGGGTGATCCCTTCAAGCGCGATCCCGAGCTGGTCCGCCAGGATGTCGAGCGCCGCCTTGTGAGCCGCGATGGCGCCCGCCGTTACGGGGTGGTCATTGGCGACGACGGCGCCGTGGACCTTGCAGCGACCGCACAACTGCGCGCCGACATGGTGTCGTCGCGGGGCGATGACATAGCGCTGTTCAACTTTGGCGGCGACGTGGAGACGATAAGGGCGGCATGCGAGGCGGAAACCCATTTGCCCGCCCCGGTGAAGCCGACTTTCATCGGCTGATTACAGCGCTGCCTCAGGCGTTGTACAGGGTGTAAAGCCCAATCAGGATGAATCCGCTTCCTGCCAGGTAGTGCAGGTAGCGTTCGTTGATGTACTCCGACAGCAGGCTGCCGGCCAGCACGCCCAGCGCTGTGGCGACAATCAGTGCGGCGGAAGCGGCAATGAAAACGGTGTACTTACTGACTTCTTTATCGGCGGCAAACAGCATGGTGGCCAGCTGGGTTTTATCGCCCAGCTCGGCGATAAAAACCGCGGCAAAAATCGTCAGAAATATCTTCCAGTCCATATGCTCCCAGCCTTGTAACCAAATTGTCGTGGTTCCATCATGCGTCCGGACAGGAGCGCCTGGCAATACTCGCGGCAATCCAGCGGCCTGGCGCCTAATTACTAACCGCCGCCGGTTTCTGCGGCAGTATATCCAGCAGGTTTGACAGCGTGTGTTCGGCAAAACCGGCGCCGGCCTCGGCGTAGTAATTGAATACCACGTCAGCACCCGCGGCTTTCATCGCCTCGCGCTCATCCTCGTACTTTGCCACCGCCGCCACTTTGCCCTGGTAGCCGGAGAGGCGCAGCTGGCCCACCGCATCGATCATCTCGGACAGGGATGGCATGGTGAACATGACCAGCTTATAGCGGGTTGTTTGCACGCCTTCCCAGAAATCCGCGTCCTCCGCATCGCCGTAGATGACCCTGCGCCCGGCCGCCGCGTGCTTGGCGAATTTGGTCTTGTCAGTATCGACGCCGCAAACCCGCAGGTTATATTGCGATTCGACAGTGTCGTAGGCACCCGATCCGACCCGGCCCATGCCAATGATAAGCACATCAACATCCCGTGCCGGGCACTGCGGGTCGTCCTCGGTAGCGGCGGCGGTTTCAAACTCCTTCAAAGCGTCGCGAAAGCGGCTGTAAACAGTGTGTGAACGACCGTTGATGAGTGTCGACAGAACGAATGAAATTGACACGGCTATCGCCAGCGTTGCCATCCAGCTTTCGGAAAGCCAACCGAGTTTGAGTGCCAATGCCGCGATAATCAGGCCGAACTCGCTGTACTGGGTGAGCGCCATGCCCGCCAGTAATGCGGTCCGCGCGCGCATGCGGTAGCGCGACAAGAGGAAGAAGAATATGGCGCCCTTGACCGGCAGCAGCAGGCACAGGACCAGTGCGATTCCCAGCATGTCCGGTGTCGGGGACGCCGACAGGCCGATATTGAGGAAAAAACCAATCAGGAATATATCCTTGAAACTGATCATCGATTTGGCGAGTTCACCCGCCTTCCTGTCCCCGCTCAACAGCATGCCGAACACCAGGGCGCCCAGGTCGGCCTTCATGTCCACGAGTTCAAACAGGGAGCTGCCGGCGAAGGTCAGGATAATACCTGCCAGTATCAACACCTCGTCGTGACCGCTGGCGCGCAACAGGTAGCTGAAAAAGGGGCGGGCGAAAAACAGCAAGGGCAATAACACTGCCCAGGCAGACGGGATGGTACCGGTGGAGATCGTCAGGAACAGTACGGCGATAATGTCCTGGATGATCAGTATGCCTACCGCGATCTGGCCGTGGCGCACGCGGAACTCACCGCGCTCTTCCAGTATGGCGACCGCGCAGACAGTGGAACTGAAACTCATGGCAAAGGCTATCAACGTGGCCTGTTGCCAGCTCATGTCCGACACCAGGGGCAGGCCCAGCGCGCCGATGAACAACAGGAAGCAGAAACTGACCAGGCCGAAGGAGAGCGTATGCTGGAGGGTGGAGCGGTATATCTCCGGGCGTAACAGGCTCCTGATATCAAGTTTGAGGCCGATGATAAAGAGCATCATGGAGATGCCTGCGTCCGCTATCAACTCGATACCCTGAGATGACTCGAAACCCGCAAGGCCAAGGCCGAATCCTGCGATGAGGTAGCCCACCATGGGGGGTTGGCCGATCTGGCGCGCGGCAAAACCACAGGCAAATGCAGCCAGAATAACCAGACTATCCATAGTGCGTTACTTTCAAGGTAATGATCCCGTCAATAGTTTAAAGGCGGCTGCACCACACCTGGCCACAAAACAGTGAAATCCTGGTGAGCAGATCGCGCCAGGCCAGATTATAACAATCTATGGCAGTTCCCGTCGCGCGAGCCGCATTTTAGCCGGTCGGTTCTCCCGGGACCTGGCGCTGCTAAGCCCTGTGGGCGCTTTTTTCGGCAACTGATTGGGCAATTGCACAGGCGCGGTGCTAATCTAGACCGGGTCGCGGCCCTCGCCATGGTGTCCCCGGCCGACTGGCAAATCACTTGAGGCGTGTATGGATCTCGAACGCAATAGCCTTGGCCTTGGCGCCAAGCCCGCGCTGATTGTCGTGGATATGATCCGTGGCTTCACCGACCCCGCCTGTGCGCTCGGTTATGACTGCCCGGAAGTGGTGGCAGCCAACGCCCGCCTGGTGGACGAATTTCACGCGCGCACACTCCCTGTGTACTTCACGACCGTAATCTACCATAGCGATGACCAGGCCCGGGTTTTCCGGGACAGGGTGCCGGCCCTCAACCTGCTGGTGCCCGGATCTAACTGGGTCGAGGTTGATGAACGGTTGCACATGGGGGGCGGCGATGGCCTGGTGGAGAAACAGTGGGCCAGCGCATTCTTCGACACCGGGCTGGACGCGCGCCTGCGGCAGGCGGGAGTTGATTCGCTGGTAGTGACCGGAATGACCACCAGCGGCTGTGTGCGTGCCACTGCGGTGGACGGGCTGCAGTACAACTACCCGGTGGTGGTGCCCCGGGAAGCGGTAGGCGATCGCAATGCCGCCGCCCATGCCGCCAATCTGTTTGATATTCACGCCAAGTACGCTGATGTGCTTGACCTGGCAGAGGTACTTGCACAGCTCCCGCCCGGTAGCTCAACATGAGAGAGGCGGGTGTGCCCGATTGCACCCGCACGCCCAGGCTGGGGTTTCGCCCCATCACGCCGGCGGATGCTGATTTCATCTTCGAGCTCTACGGTACCGACTCCTTCAAACGCTTCATCGGCGACAAAAATTTCCAGACCCTGGCCGACGCCCGCGCTTTCATTGCCAACTCGATAGTCACAATGTACCGAACCACCGGCCTGGGCCTGCACCTGGTGGAGCTCAAGGGGGATACCACACGGATCGGGATTTGCGGTCTGATCAAACGCGACTCCCTCGCCGAGGTTGACCTCGGTTTTGGTTTCCTGCCACCTTATGAAGGCCAGGGTTACGGCTTCGAATCCGCTCAAAGCTTTCTTCGCCTGGCAAGGAACGGACTGCAGTTACCGCGGGTGGTAGCAATCACCACCTCGGATAACACTGCCTGTATCAATTTACTGACAAAGCTGGGCTTCCGGTACGAGCGCTTACATGAGGTGTTGCCGCGAGGGGTGACGCTCGACCTGTACGGACTGAATTTTAACTGAAGCGCGCAGCGCAAAGAGGACGCCATGAAGGAGACAAATCCCAGCGCTACCGCACTTGCGGTAGCCCTTATCCGGGCAACCCATACTCGCACGGCGCCGGCACCGCTGATCAACGACCCGTGGGCTGATCAGCTGGTACCGGGAGCGGTTGTAAACGCAATCCGGCAATCAATGTTGCCCAAGGGCGGAACTGGCACCGACGATTCGCAGGCTGATATAGACGCCCTGCTGCGGGCCAGCCCCGCCTATGCCAATGTGGTCCTGCGGACACGCTACACCGAGGACGCGCTGGCGGCTGCGATCGCCCGCGGTGTCACCCAGTATGTCCTGATAGGCGCGGGTTTTGACAGTTACGCATTGAGGATGCCCGCGGGAACTGAACACCTCAGGGTTTTCGAGATAGACCACCCGGCGACACAGACCATGAAGACCCAACGCCTGGCTGACTGTGGTATCGCGGTAGACGAGCGCGTGCAGTTCCTGAGCGCGGACCTGTCGCAGGAAGCTCTCGGTGCCGCCCTGGCCAGGTCTTCATTCAATCCCCGGGAGCTCACATTTTTTTCACTGCTAGGTGTGACCATGTATCTGTCGCTCGCAGACAACCGGGCCACCATGCGCGAGATCGCAAACTGCACGGCCCCGGGCAGCGAACTGGTTTTCACTTACATCGACCAGGCGATTTTTTCATCCGGCTCAGGGCCCGCGCCGGAGGCTTTTACCCGTATGCAGGAAAGCGTGGCCTCGGTGGGAGAGCCATTCATATCAGGTTTTGAGCCAGCCGAGCTGGCGGCTAATCTGCAAAAGGCGGGACTTGAACTGGAAGAGGACCTGACCGACCCCGAACTCATACAGCGGTACGACCCGAGCGGCGCAAATGGCCTGAGCTCGGCGCCCCAGAGCCGCATTGCCAGGGCGCGGACCTTCGCCCTGTAGCAGGTTCGCCGAGAGCTGATCCTCATCGCCAGCCCTTGGCCCGTTCCGGCCAGGGCGCTTGCCTGCCTGTCACGCATTACCTATACTCGGTCGCGACCGTGCCGGCATAGCTCAGCTGGTAGAGCAACGCACTCGTAACGCGTAGGTCCGGTGTTCGATTCACCGTGCCGGCACCATGATAACTATGACTGACATTCGAACCCCTTGCCAGAACTGCAGCGCGCCGCTTCACGGTGACTATTGCAGCCAGTGCGGTCAGCGGGACTGGCCCGGCGGCCTCACTTTCGGCGCCGTGGCAGGCGAACTCTTCGACGATATATTCAGCTGGGACTCGCGCATCTGGCGAACCCTCGTAGCGCTGGTTTTTCGCCCCGGGTTTCTCACAGCCGAATTCCTTGCGGGCCGCAGGGCTCGCTACGTTCCGCCTTTTCGCCTCTACCTCATAATCAGTTTCGTGCTCTTTCTGGTAGTGTCGCTGGTCGCGGCCACGACTGACTATGTCCACATCGACAGCGCGCCCCCCGCTGCAGCTCCCGACTTTGCCCCGGCGGAGGGCGCGGTTGCAACCGCCCCCAGAGCTGCGCCCCAGAGGGATCCTGTTGCCCCGGGAAGCGCCGTAACCCTGGACATCAGGCCGCATGCGCGAGCGGTCGAAGGGGGTAAGCGGGAGCTTGTTGTTGCTCCCCTGGCTGTTGGTGACACCGAGGGCGATGCCGCACTGGCTGCTGATATCGGTATCTCACTGTCCGATGAGGACAGTCCCCAGTGGTTAAAGGATCTCGATCAGCGGCTTGAAGACAACGCCGAGAAACTGGAGGGTGACCCGGGACAATTTGTAGATCAGCTGATCGAGTACCTGCCGCAGATGATGTTCATCCTGCTCCCCGTCTTCGCCCTGCTGCTGAAATTCAATTATCTCTTCTCTCCCTATAATTACCTGGAGCACCTTGTCTTTTCACTGCACTTCTACAGCTTCGCATATCTCCTTTACCTGTTCGGGACACTGTTCGGTACCTGGATCGGTACCGAGGGTATCGGCGCGCCGTTGTTTTTGGTTTTCGTGATCTATCTGCCCCTGGCCCTGATGAGAACCTACGGTTCGAGCCTGGTCGGCGCGGCAGGCAAGTCCCTGGTTATCCTGGCGCTGGACGCAATTCTCCTGCTGGTGGCTTTCATCCTGATCGCCCTGCTGACTCTTGCCCTTATATGAAACGCCTCACTTGGAGCTATAATCAGGTGGTGATTGCCACTGGAACCAGCCAATGAATGTGTTAGACGATGTTCGTTACCTGAAACCCTTGCAGGCCCTGCGCTCGGTGCGGGCGCTGATCGCCAACCCCGAGAATACCGGCGAAGTCTTCAAGATTATCGAGGCACTCAAGGGCGGCAGCCTGGCGCGTGCCGTCGCCCGTATGACGGCTGACCCGCAGGGAAGTAAGCTTTTGCGACGCAAACCCGCGATCCTGCCATTGCTCAGTGACCGGGAATACCTGCGGGCGCTTTCGCCCGGCAGCCTGGGTCGGGCATACCTGGATTTCGTCGAGTCACAGTCCCTGAGCGCAGATGGCCTCGTAGCCGCCAGCGAAGAGGCGCCGCGGGAGTTGGAGAAAAGCCCTGATGAATTGTGGCTTGCCAATCGCCTGCGCGATATCCACGACCTGCAGCATGTCATGTGCGGCTATGGTCGCGACGAACTCGGTGAACTGTGCCTGTTGGCGTTCATGTGCGCCCAGACGCCCAACCGGGGCATTGCTTTCATAGTCTTCATGGCCAGGCGGAAGTTCCGGCAGGATGCGCCGGACATTGACATAGATACCTGCATCGCCGAGGGCCGGCGCACGGGTGAGAGGGCCAGGTGGTTCGCCACGGTAGACTGGGAACAACGACTCGCGGAGCCACTGGATAAGTTGCGCGCGGAACTGGGCGTTAACGAGCCCGCGGCCTATCGTGAGGCTCTCAGGGCCAGGGCGACGGACTGCTGCGCCAGCGCCTAGGGCGCACAGCAGGCAAATTTTTTTCCGCATCGAGGCGACTCTCGTGTAGGCTGTTACAAAAAACCAATAATCGGCCTCGGCCCAGCGGACATCTCGCCATGACTCTTAATCCCTATGCCTCGCGAAAGACGGCCTACTACACCCTCGTTGTACTGACCATTGTTTACAGTTTCAATTTCATCGACCGCCAGTTACTGGCAATACTGCAGGAGGCCATCAAGGCCGACCTCGGACTGTCGGACGGCCAGTTGGGTTTACTGACGGGCTTCGCTTTCGCCGCTTTTTACGTGACAGCCGGCATACCGATAGCACGCTGGGCCGATCGTTCCAACCGCCGCAATATAGTGGCGCTCTCGCTGTTCCTGTGGAGCTTCATGACCGCGATCAGCGGTTTTGTGCAGAACTATACCCAGCTGTTGCTCGCCCGGATCGGTGTGGGTATCGGCGAGGCCGGTGGCAGTCCACCGTCGCACTCGATGATCTCAGATATTTTCAGACCCAGTGAACGGGCGAGCGCGATCGGGTTCTACTCGATGGGCGTGAGCATCGGAATTTTGTTCGGCTTTCTCGCGGGCGGCTGGCTGAATGAGTTTTTTGGCTGGCGCGTGGCATTCCTGGTGGTGGGCGCCCCCGGTATCCTGCTGGCGATATTTGTGCGTTTCACCGTTGCCGAACCCGTGCGCGGCCTGAACGAGCAGCGCCAGGACAACCCCGTGCCGGTGCCGCTGATGGAGGTACTGTCGCTGCTCTGGAGCCGGCGCTCGTTCCGGCATATGGCGATCGGCGCGGGCCTGAATGCCTTTGCCGGTTACAGCACCAGCAACTGGACCGCCTCTTTCATGATCCGCTCCCACGGCATGACTACCGGCGAGCTTGGCACCTGGCTGGCCATGACCATAGGGCTGGGAGGCGCGGTGGGGGTTTTTTGTGGCGGCCTGCTCGCCGATCGCCTCGGTTCCCGTGACCAGCGATGGTATATGTGGCTGCCGGCGCTGGCGGGTTTCATCTGTGTACCCTTCATGGTTTTAGTTTATCTCGCGCCCGGCGCCTATACCGCCCTGCTGCTGGGTATTGTCCCGGGCGTACTGTTCAACGTGTACCTCGGTAATACTATCGCGACCACACACGGCCTGGTCGGGTTGCGGATGCGCGCGCTGTCGTCCGCTATCCTTTTCCTGATACTCAACACCATAGGGCTGGGCCTGGGTCCCTGGATCACCGGTATGCTCAGTGACTACCTGCAACCCACACTCGGGTTGGAATCACTACGTTACGCCATGCTGTACGTGCTCCCCGCGATCATGTTCTGGTCGGCTTGCCACTTCTACCTGGCGGCCCGCAGCCTGCGTGAAGACCTGGCGACCGCCCCCGGTTAGGAGCCACTGCTTCCCTACCGTTTGTCGGAATAAAACGCCATAATGCCCGCCGGTTATCGCTGATAAGGAGCAATCCCATGGCCACACTGGTCACCACCACACAGGAAAATGATTACACCCTGATCTCCATGGACGATGGCAAGGCCAACGCCCTGGGCTTTGATATGCTGGCGCAACTTGGCGCCGCGCTGGATTTGGCCGAGCAGGCCGGCAAGCCCGTTGTCATAGCCGGGAGGCACGGTAAATTCTCCGCCGGGTTCGATCTGTCCGTGATGGGGCAGGGTGGCGACGCCATGCTGGACCTGCTGCGCACTGGCGCCAACCTGTCCCGGCGCATGCTGGATTTCCCGACGCCGGTGGTGCTCGCGGTAAGCGGCCACGCCCTGGCGATGGGCGCTCTGCTGCTACTGTCGGCCGATTACCGGATCGGTGTGCACGGCACCTACAAGATCGGCCTGAACGAGGTGGCTATAGGCATGACGCTGCCGTATTTTGGCATCGAGCTGGCGCGGGCGCGGCTGGCCAAGACCCATCTCGGGCCCGCGGTTTCGCTGGCGAAGGTGTATGACGCAGCGGGTGCACTGGAGGCAGGTTACCTGGACGAGGCGGTCAGCGAGGAAGACCTGCTGCCAAGGGCAAAGTACATGGCCGAACAGTTTGCGGGTCTGAATATGGAAGCCCACCGGCAGACCAAGGCCCGTACCCGGGAGGAATTGAGTGCGGCGCTGGAGGCGGCGATCGAGAAAGAGCTTGGCGCGGGTTGAGCCACGCCGTTATCGGTGGAGTTGATGGTCGAATAAATTCGACCACCGATGCCGGGGTATCTCCCCGCCCCTAAAACTTCCAGCGCATCGTTACGCCAACAGTCCGGGGTTGATTGACGGAGATGCGCTGCAGTGAGCCCCAGCGATTGTTATAAAACTGCTTGGCCACCTCGTCCGTCACATTGTCCACGAACAGCGTCGCACTCCACTTGTCTGCATCCAGCCCCGCCCGGAAATTACCCAGGTCGTAGGAGGGCTGGTCAGTGGGGCCCTGGGTGAAGACGATAGACTCGGTGCCATCGAGTGAGTTTACCGAGTCGCCGACATAGGACCAGTCGACCCGCACATAGGGGTCCGCTCCCCACAGCTGTGAGGCGAAGCTGTACTGCACTGCCAGGCTGGCCTTGTATTCCGGTGAGATGGGCAGCTGGGTCCCATTGGCGACCTGAGCCACTATAACCCCGTCCTCACCGGTTATGACGTCGTCCTTGGAGATCTCCGCATTGATCCAGGCGCCATTGAGGGTGATATCCCACCCGTCGGACGGCACCCAGGTAATTTCTGTTTCGAAGCCATCCACCTGGGCCTCGGAGAAATTGACGATACCCAGGGAGAAAATTTCCGGGTCGTTGACCTGGATCTGCATGTCCTCCCATTCCATGCGATACAGCACCGAGTTCCAGCTCAGGCTGTTATCGAACCAGGTACTCTTGAAGCCCAGTTCATAGTTTTTCAGTTTGTCCGGGTCATAACTTCGCGGCAGTACGGAGGACGCCCTCACTGCATTGGTGCCACCCCGGCGGAAGCCCTCGGAGTAGGTGGCGTAGCCCATCATGTCATCGTTGAACTGGTAGGTAACATTGAACTTGGGTACCCAGTCCGAATCGGTGGTAGCTGGGGCTCTCATTGGTGGTGAAGTAGTCCGTTTCCAGGTCCGGTTTCGTGCCGCCCAGCAGGGCGCCCTGGCGCAGGGTGACATCCTGCTTGTAGTCGAACCAGCGGGCGCCGGCAGTGAAGGTCAGTTTATCGGTGGCGGCGAAGCTGACCTCGCCGAACAGGGCGGTCTGGGTCACCTCCAGGTCATAGGAGCCGAAGAACCAGTTGTCCGTGGGCGTATTGTGGAACTTGTCGTAATTCGGGTTGTAGTAGGGCGAATTGGCTTGATCGCTCAGGTAGCTGTAGCCCTGGTTGGCGTAGTATTCAGTATCGCTGAAACCCTGGATGTCGGAGGTGAAAAGCTGCTTCCGATCGAGCTTGCTGTAGAAGAAACCCACCAGCCCACTCCAGCGGCTGCCCGAATCCTCCTGGGTGGTCAGCCGGCCCTCGAAGGTCCAGCGATCGTCCTGCTGGTCCTGCCTGGCCTTGCCCCGGGGCTGGCCAGTGAAGTCATAGATCGCGTAGTAGACAGGGTTGTACTTCTGGTCGAAATCGTGAAGATAGCTGGTAGCATCGGCGTCGTAGGTCATGTCCCGGTTGAAGTAGCTGCCGGTGATCACCGTATCGGCGAAACCGAGATCCCCTTCGATGGACAGGCTCATCTGGTACCACTTGTCCTTGAGTTTTTCGTCAGCAAATCGCAGCTGCTGCAGGTCGCCCAGCCCGGCAGTGGTGTCGCCGAAGCCGTCTACTTCCAGGTCCTGGATGATGCCCGCCACATCCACGGTCCAGTCGTCATTGACCAGCCAGCGCAGGGCGGCCCGGCCGCCGGTGGTGGTGGATGAATTGACGTCGTCCTCGGCCTTGCCGCTGTTATCAAAGCGGGGACGCACCGGCAAGCCGGCGTCCTCGCGGGCTTCTTTCCACTGGTCGGGCTGGCTCAAGCCCAGCACGTTGTCGATGTAACCCGCCTCGTCGGCGCGAAATCCCACGAGTCGTATGCCCACCTTGTTATCCAGCAGGGGTATGTTGACCATGCCTGAAATATCGGTGTCCTGGTCGCTGCTGTGTTCCGGCTGGGCCACGGTGCCCTCAACCCAGCCGTCAAATTCATTGGGGTCCGGCTTGTTGGTGATTATGCGCAGGGTGCCCGACTGGGAGGCATCACCGAACAACGTACCCTGGGGGCCGCTGAGGGCTTCTACCCGTTCTATGTCGATCAGGCGCGGATCGGGATTGAGGCCCGCCTGGGTGATAGGCTGTTCGTCAAGGTATACACCCGATGACGGGTTGGTGCCAAACTGGATACCCGATGAGGCGACACCCCTGAACACTACCGAGGTGCCGGCGGGTTCTCGCGTGGCGTAGGCCAGGCTGGGAATCTTTGCCGCGTAGTCATCCAGGCCGGTAAAGCCCTGGCGGGTGATGTCTTCGGTGGTGAAGGCGGTAATGGCCTGGGGCAGGTCCTGCAGGTTGGCCTTGCGCTTGGAGGCGGTGACAATCACCTCTTCCAGCACGCCAGGTTGGGCCAATGCACCGTGGGAGGTTCCCAGTACCGCGGACACTACCAGCGCCAGAGTTTTCTGCCGGGTAGTAAACGGCGGTGTTCCAGGTGCTGCAGGATCTTTGTAGTTATTGTTCATGGTTTTCACCGTGCTTTCGAATCACCTGCCTCAATCGTACTTGAAGCCGCTACGAAAGCCAAGCAGACCGCGGGCCTAATATGAATGAACCATCATTCATTGAAGGCGGAGCGTGTTGACTCGGTGCCCGTGTCAATTTATGGTGCATCGACTGACCTGTTTTGATGCACGCGGATGTAATATTCATGGATATTGGAGTGCCTTTACGCGAGTTGGGCGAATATGACATCGGCCCGCTGCGGGACGTAATACTCGCCCAGGATGAGCAGGTCTGGCTGGGCAACACGTATCGCCAGCAGGAATACGAGGTGCATCAACAGACCCAGTCAATCGTCATGGTTTTCACCGACGGTGCGGGCTGGCCCGACATCGAAGTGCGCAGGGAGCCCGGCTGGGATGTACTGGCCGAGCAGGCGGTACCGCTCATGCACCGCATACTTGCCGACCACTACCCGCCGGGTGGCTGTATCGTTCGCGCCATGGCCGCCCGCCTGAGTCCGGGAGGAGTGATCAAGCCCCATCGGGACAAACACCCTTCTTTCCACTACGGCCATCGTATTCACATCCCGATCTACACCAACCCGCGAGTGCGCTTCATGATAGACGGCCGGCCATACCGGATGGAGGTCGGGAAAGTCTACGAGATCAATAACCAGATGCAGCACAGTGTGATGAACAAGGGCAGGGAGGGCCGGATCAATTTCATCTTTGATTACATCCCGCCCGAACACCTTGGGCAGAGCCAGGCGAGCGCGGCCGACTTGCCCGGAGCCCATAGGACCTCTCACCTCGCGTGACAACCCTTGTCGCCAGCTCTGTGGTCCGGGGAACCAACCAGGGCGAGAGCCATGGTGGCGTGTACCTGGTGGATTTCGCCCGCCAGCAGGTGCGCCAGGTAATCGACTGGAACACTGCTGATATCGACTGGCAGGGTCGGGGCTGGGACCGCGGCCTGCGGGGCATCGCCTTCGACGGCGAGCGGGTTTTTATCGCCGCGAGCAACGAGCTGTTTGTCTATACGCCCGACTTCAAGCTGGTTGCATCCTATCGCAACCGCTTCCTGATGCACTGCCATGAGATATTCGTTTACCAGCGCAGGTTGTACCTGACCTCTACCGGGTATGACTCGGTGCTGGGTTTTGACCTGGACAGCAACCGGTTTTGTTTCGGTTTGCACATTGTGGCGATCGGCAGTGGCTACCAGGGCGCGCCCTTTGACCCGGAGTCGGAGGAGGGGCCCGCCCCCGCAAACCAGCTCCATCTGAACAATGTATTTTGCAACGGTGACGGCATGTTCCTCAGCGGCCTGAAGACCGCCGGCATGATGCGCTTTGACGGCCGTACCCTGGTGCGCGTTGCAACCCTTCCCAGGGGAATTCACAACGCGCGCCCCTTCGGCCAGGGTGTCCTGTTCAATGATACCCCCGCAGACAGGGTGCGCCTGCTGACACCGGACAGGGACACCAGTTTCGCGGTCCCCGCGGTGGATGAGAGCAGGCTCACCCACACCGACCTGGACGACTCGCGCATTGCGCGCCCGGGCTTCGGTCGCGGCCTGTGTGTAGTGGGTGAAACGCTGGTAGCTGCAGGATCATCCCCGTCAACCATCGCACTTCACGACCTGGAACAGGTAAAGACCGTGAGCGTCGTCAGCCTCACCACGGATGTGCGCAATGCAATCCACGGACTGGAAGTCTGGCCCTTCACCTGAAGATGTCCCCCCGAGCAAACTGCCCTAGGTGGTGGGGTAGCGGTCGAGGATGGGTTCCAGCACTTCCCGTAATTCCTCCAGCTGGGTCTCGTAGTGGCGCCAGAAACCGATGCCAGAGGTATAGATGGGCTGGCGGACCTGCTCGGAACTTGCGGTGCGCACGGCGCGATCCGTGTTGTGGAAGTTCAGGCAGGCGTCTTCCCAGGGCAGTTCGAGGTAGTCCAGGATGCGCCTGACCTGGGTCTCCAGGTCCGCCACGACCTCCTCGTACTGCACATGCAGGACCCTGCCCGGTAGCACCTCGTCCCAGTGGTCCATCATGCGCTGGTACTGCAGGTAGTATTCGCCGATGTCGGTCTGGTCATAGCTGAAGGTCTGGCCGCGAGCATACAGTTGTCGCAGGTTGCCGGTGCAGGCATCCAGCGGATGGCGGCGGGCATCGATGATTTTCGCGTTGGGCAATATGGCGTGAATAAAACCCACCAGCGGGAAGTTGTTCGGCATCTTGTCGATGAAGCGTGGCTTACTTTCAACCCTGTGCATTTCGGCCATGTCGAGGTAGTTCTGTCCCAGCCGGTGGAAGTGACGCGCCTCCAGTTCCGACAACACTCGCGGGTACTGCATGCCGTCGGCCCGGTTGCGATTCAGCGATTTGGTAAGGCGGCCGACATAGGGCAGCTCGCTGGTGCCCTCCACCTGGCTGTGGCTGGCAATAATCTGCTCTATCAAAGTGGAACCCGAGCGGGGCATGCCGACGACGAAAACAGGGGAGGGGTCCGGGTTGCCGGCGCCCGCGCGCTGGCGGAAAAAATCTGCGTTGAAATACGCTACCAGGTCATCGTTCACGGTCTCGGTCAGCACCGGGTCGTAACTCACCAACTGTCGTTGTTTGGCGTTACCCTGCTCGTAATATTGCCAGGCCGCGCCGTAGTCGCGACGGTCCTCATAGGCCTTGGCAAGGGCGAACAGGAAATTGACCTGGGAGGTCTCCCGCACGGTGTCGCTTTCCAGGCGCTGTTGCATCTCGGCAATTTCAGCGTCTTCGAAGCGGTAGGTCTTCAGGTTGGCGAGGCTGAACCAGGCCTCGCCGAATTCCGGTTCGATATCCAGGCAGCGTTTGTAGGCCGCGATGCCCTCGCTTTGCTTGCCCAGGGTTTTCAGCATATGTCCCAGGCCCAGCCATGCGCCGGCGTGTTCCGGGTCCAGTTCCAGGCAGCGTCGATACGCAGCCGCGGACTGTTCGTTCAGGGCTGCGGGAGCCAACACCCCGGCCAGGCGGTAATGCGCCCTGGGGTTGTCCGGCTGCAGAGAGATCAGTTTCTGGTAGACCTCGATAGCCTCATCGGGTCGCTCCAGTTCCTTCAGCACGCGGCCGAGTTCGAACATCGCCGGCACGTGATCGGGCGCGTTGCCCAGGGCCTGGCGCAGCAGGTGTTCCGCCTCGTCCAGGTCACCCGCCGCCGCGGCTATCAATCCCAGCATGCGCAGGGCGTCCACGTGCCGCGGGTCTTTTTGCAGCACCTGCCGGCATAGTCGTTCCGCGTCTTCCAGTCGCCCGGCCGCGTGGTGCTCGGCGGCGTGAGCCATCATTCCGCGGGTAGGTGACAGGGCAAAGCTGCGCTCAAAGGCCGCATCGGCTTCCTGCCCGCGACCAGCTTGTGCCAGCGCTTTGCCAAGCTGGAAGTGGGCGGACTCTTCTTTCGGGCCCAGCCGGGTGGCTTTTTCCAGCAGCGGAACCGCCCGTTCCGCCTGGCCCTGCTGCAACAGTAGTGTGCCCAGGTCTTCGTAGGGTTTGGCGAAGGTGGGTGTGAGGTCTATGACCTTCAGCAGGATCTCTTCCGCTTCGCCGAACTGGCCCTGGTCTCCCAGCGCTGCGCCCAGCAGCCCGAGGATGTTCACATCCTCGGGGTACCGGGTAAGCGCTTCCCGGCAGCGCGCGATGGCGTCGTCCGCCCGGCGCTGCTGCAGTAGTCCAAGAATGTCGTCGAACACGCTCCGGGGAGCTCGCGCCTGTTGCATGGTGCCTCTTGGGGTGTATCTGTTATTGAGTCGCCATGTTAGTGGGAAACGGTGGCAAGCTCCATACTGGTGGGGTTTGGTTCCGGGGGATGTAGTTTTAGTCCGCTTTGTGAAGGACGGCGTCAAACCGAACATCGCCAGCCGGGACTCGCCGTGAATACGTCCATGTAGGCTCGTTTCGCACATCCATGTGCTCAACGGTCCCGCCTGGCGATGTTCGGTTCGACGCCTCCGCGAGGTTCAATGCTTCACATGGGCTACCTCGTGTAATCGATTTCTCGGTTGGGACATGCCTGCCAATGATCAACGCAGGGGCGGCATATGGTATGGATAACAGTCTGACGGGACCGTTGGAGGCCATGGATGGCCCGGTCCGCGTTCGGGACACGAGCCTGCATGGATGTATTTACGGCGGGTCCAGCCTGCCTGTATCGGGATCAGTTCCCGAATTTATTGCGCCCAATCTTACAACGGCAATTAATATGAAATGCTTGTCATTGCTCTAACGACTGCTGACTCGCCAACTGCCGCTGCTGCCGCAACATGGTCCACCCTGCAACGAGCACCCCCACCGTCACGATGCCGATAATAATCGTCGCCAGCGCATTGATCTCCGGCGTTACACCCAGTTTCACCTTGGAAAAAATCACCATCGGCAGCGTGCTGGCGCCGGCGCCGGCGGTGAAGCTGGCGATGACCAGGTCATCCAGCGACAGGGTGAAAGCGAGCAGCCAGCCCGCGGCCATGGCGGGAGCGATCAGGGGGAGGGTGATATCCAGGGTGACGGCGAAGGGCCGGCCGCCCAGGTCCATGGCGGCTTCTTCCAGGGCGTGGTCCATCGAGGCGAGGCGCGATTGCACTATCACCGCGACATAGGCCATGGAGAACGTGATGTGGGCGATGGTGATGGTGTTGGCGCCGCGGGTGCCGGGCCAGCCTATGAGTTCCTGCAGGCTGACAAACAGCAGTAGCAGCGACAGGCCGGTGATGACCTCGGGCATGACCAGGGGCGCCGCAATCATGCCGGTGAACAGGGTGCGGCCCCGGTAGCGTCCCATCCGGTTCAGGCCCAGCGCTGCCAGCGTGCCCAGTACCGTTGCGACAGTGGCGCTTACCACCGCGATCTGCAGGCTCAAAAGCGCGGCATCGAGGATCTGGGAGTTGTCCACCAGGGCACCGTACCAGCGGGTGGAGAAGCCGCCCCACACGGTCGCCAGGCGCGAATCGTTGAAGGAGTAGACCATCAGGATCAGGATCGGCAGGTACAGGAAGGCATAGCCGAAGCACAGCAAGGAGTACAGGAAGGTGGATGATCGCCTCATGCCTCGGTCTCCTGTTGCAGCCGCTGGAACAGCATGATGGGCAGGATCAGGATCAGCAGCAGGACCACCGCCACCGCCGATGCCAGGGGCCAGTCGCGGTTGACGAAGAACTCGTCATACAGGGTGCGACCTATCATCAGTGAATCGAGTCCGCCCAGCAGTGCAGGGATGACGTACTCCCCCAGCGCGGGAATGAACACCAGCAGGCAGCCGGCGATAATACCCGGCATGGCCAGCGGCAGGGTGACGTCGCGAAATACCTGCAGGGGCCGTGCGCCGAGGTCGGCGGCGGCTTCGTGCAGGTCGAGGTCGAGCTTTTCCAGGGTGGCGTACAGGGGCAGGATCATAAAGGGCACGTAGGTGTAAACAATGCCCAGGTAGACCGCGCCGTCGGTGTAGAGCATTTGCAGGGGTTCTTCGGTGAGCCCGACGGACATAAGCATCTGGTTTATAAGCCCCTGTTTGCCCAGCATCACCATCCACGCGTACACCCGCAGCAGGAAGGAGGTCCAGAAGGGCAGGATGACCAGCAGCAACAGCAGGTTGCGCCAGGGGTAGGGCGTCAGCGCGATGGCGTAGGCCATGGGGAAACCCAGCAACAGGCAGAGCCCGGTGGATATCAGCGCAATCTTGATGGACTTGAGATAGCTCACCAGGTAGAGCTTGTCCTCCAGCAGGAAGCGGTAGTTGTCCAGGGTCGCCAGCACCCGGTTACCGGCCCCCGCCGACCAGTCAAAGAATGCGGTAAACGGCGGCTGGGCCACCAGCGGGTCGGCAAAACTGATTTTCAGCACGATGGCAAAAGGCACCAGGAAAAACAGCAACAGCCAGACGTAGGGTGTGGCGATGACCACACTGCGCCAGAGGCGGTCCCGTTTGCCGGGGTTGACGACCATGGTCATATGCGCGCCCCGCTGCTCAAATCGTCAACACCACGCTGCAGCCGGAATCCCAGCTCAGGAATACCTCGTCGTCCCACTCCAGCAACAGCTCCGCCGAGCGCTGGTAGTTCTGCGCGCTGACCTGTATCACCCGGCCGCTCTGTGAGCGCACCCGGTAGAGCGAGCGGTTGCCGTAGTAGGCCAGGTCTTCCACCACGCCGCGGGTGACAGTGTAGCCATCGCCAGTGGGTGCCTCGGTGCTGATCAGCAGTTTTTCAGGTCGCACCCCGATAGCGCAGCGGCTGCCAGGGGCCAGGCTCTGCTCGTGGCGGGTGCGGATCTCGGTGTCGCTGTCATCCAGGCGCGCGGTCAGGTATTGCCCGTCGCTTGCCACCACCGTGGCGTCGAATACATTGATTTTGCCAAAGAAGTCCGCGATGAAACGATTGCACGGATATTCGTAGACCTCACTGGGCGTTCCGATCTGGACGAACCTTCCCGCATCCATCACCGCAATGCGGGTAGCCAGGGTCATCGCCTCTTCCTGGTCGTGGGTGACCACCACGAAGGTGATCCCCAGTTGGTCCTGCAGGTTCATCAGCTCGAACTGGGTCTGTTCCCGCAGCTTCTTGTCCAGGGCGGCCAGGGGCTCATCAAGCAGCAGTACCTTGGGGCGTTTTATCAGCGCCCGGGCGAGTGCAACGCGCTGGCTCTGGCCGCCGCTGAGCTGGTTGGGCTTGCGCTTGGCCAGTTGGGGCAGTTGCACCAGTTGCAGCATCTCCTCGACCCTTCGCGCAATCTCGGCGCGCTCGAGCTTTTCCTTTTTCAGACCGTAAGCGATGTTCTGTTCCACCGTCATATGGGGGAATACCGCATAGGACTGGAACATCATATTGACCGGCCGTTCGTAGGGTGGTGACTCGGTGATATCCACCCCGTCAATCAGGATGCGGCCGGCGCTCGGTTTCTCGAAACCCGCGAGCATTCGCAGCAGGGTGGATTTGCCGCAGCCGGAGCCGCCCAGGATGGTGAACAGTTCGCCGCGATAGATTTTCAGGCTGATATCATCGACCGCAGCGAACTGGCCGAAGCGTTTGCTCAGTGACTGCAGTTCGATGAACGGCTGCTGCGACGGGTCCTTCCAGGGTGAGCCGCTGCAGGCCCCGCCGGGGTTCGCGTTTTTGCTGTCGCTTGCTTCGCTCATCTGTAAAACCCTGTCACTTCATAGTCCGGTCTTGATTTTGGTCCAGGTGCGGGAGCGGCGCCGCTCCAGCTTGGGAGGCAACACCACCGATGGCTCCAGCCGATTCATCGTCTCCAGGTCCGGGTAGATAGCCGGATCGGAGCTGAGCGCCTCGTCCACCAGGGGCAAGGCGTCGCGGTTGGCATTGGCGTAGCCGATATAGTTGCTGGCCCGGGCCACGACATCGGGCCGCAGCATGAAGTCCAGGAACAGGTAGGCGTTGTTCGGGTGGGGCGCGTCAGCGGGAATATACATCACGTCATACCAGTCGATGGCACCTTCCTTCGGAATGGTGTAGCCCAGGTCGATATCGACCCCGGCCTCTGCCGCCCGGGTAATGGCCACCGCGTAGTCGCCGGACCAGGCCATGGCGAGACACACTTCCCGGCTGGGAAGGTCCAGCAGCATCTTGGTTGAGCTGAAATACTTGATGTAGGGCCTGACTGCCTTGAGCAACTCTTCAGCCCTCGCCAGATGTTCCGGTTCCACGGAGTTTGCCGGGAGCCCCAGGTACAACATGGCGATGGGAATGACCGAGGTGGGATCGTCCAGCAGGGAGACGCCGCAGTCGGCGAAACGCGATACCACCGTGGGGTCGAACAACATGGCGGCGCTGTCCAGCGGTGCATCCGGCATCCGCTTCAGGATCATGTCGCGATTGTAGGCAAAACCCGTGGTGCCCCACATATATGGCACCCCGGCAATATCCTCGCCGAAGTAGCGGCGAATCTTCGCCAGCAGGCCGCTGTCGATATGATGCCAGTTCTGCAGGCGCTCATAATCCACGCTCTGGTACACGCCGATGGGGATCAGGCGCGCCGAGAACGAGGCGGAGTGTACGACGATATCGTAACCGGAGTGACCGGTGAGTAACTTGGTGTCGACGATTTCGCTGGAGTCGTAGATATCGTAGTTGACCTTGATCCCGAACTCCCGTTCGAATTCCTGGATGAGATCCGGGTCGATGTAGTCCGACCAGTTGTAAATATTGAGCAGGGGTTTTTCGGCGGCATAAACCGGGTTCGTCGGCGCCAGGGCGACAAGCAACAGGACGATGGCAACCATGGTCTGGCCTGTCCTTCGCTCCCGCGTCGCGTGTATTGGCATTACATGCCGTCCAGTCCGCGCTTGGTGAGGGCGCTGGCAATGATCATTCGCTGGATTTCACTGCTGCCCTCCCAGATGCGATCTACCCGCACTTCCCGGAAGAAACGTTCCACCGCGTTGTCCCGGCGATAGCCGCGCCCGCCCCAGATCTGCAGGCAGCGGTCGGCCACCCGGTTGGCCATTTCCGTGGCGTACAACTTGGCCATGGAACAGCGCACATGCAGTGACTTCAGGTCCACATCGCCCCGGTCGTGTGCCCTTGCCGCCTCATACACCATCAGGCGCGCCGCCCACAGCTCGGTACTGCAGTCGGCGAGCATGAACTGTATCGCCTGCTTGTCGATAAGTTTTTCGTCCAGTATCTGCCGCGTGCTCGCCCACTCTGTGGCCTCCTCGATCATGCGGGTGGCCGCGCCCAGCATGCGGGCGGAAATGGTCATGCGCTCATGGCGGAACCAGCTGCGGCTGTAATCCATCCCCGAGCGGGCCCCGCCTATCCGGTTGCGCGCGGGGACTTTCACATCGGTGAAGCGGTAGGTCGGGTGATGCGAGGGGAAGGTGTGCGAGAACAGCGGGTTCTCCACCATCTCGATACCCGGGCTATCCATGTCCACTATAAACAGCGCATCGCCGTCCTCGTCGGCCTTGGCCTGGACAAACAGGAAGTCCGCCAGGTTGCCGGAGGTGACGAACCATTTCTCGCCGTTGATCAGGTAGTCGTCGCCGCTATGCCGGGCCGTCGTATTGACCACCTCGTGTGAGCCGGATTCCGCCTCGGTGATGGCGTAGGCTTCGCGACGCCGGCCCTCCAGCAGGGCCTGGACATAGGTCTCGAGCTGGTAGGGGCTGTCCGCGCAGGCCTCGTACATCCAGGACTGCGCTTCCGGAAAACACCAGCACAGCGCATTGGTGGCTCGTCCCAGTGCTTCCCATGCGGCGACCTGGTCCACCATGCTCAAGCCCAATCCGCCCTGCGCGACCGGGGCGTCCATCCCCGGCAAACCGAGCTTGATCGCCTCGCCCTGAATGCGCTGCATGACTTCCTGCGGCAGTTCACCGCCGTTAAGCTCCGCGGTCACCTCCCAGGGGAGCAGCTCGCGTTCGACGTAGGCCAGCACCAGTTGTTGCCAGGTCAGGGTCTGCTCGCTCAGTTCGATCTGCATTGCCTTACTGCTCTCCTTTGTGGGGCAGCTTGATATGCTGCGGAAACGCGCTGGCCAGGAACTGCCTGGCGGCGCTGCGGGCTTTTTTCCAGGGCAATCGCCGCGGGTCCACCAGCGAGTTCAGCCACAGGCCGTCCACCAGCGCAATATAACCTGCCGCGAGCAGCCCGGCATCCGCTGTTTTATCGCCTGCTTCCGTCAGCGCGAGCTGGAACAGCGCGCTGATTTTCTCCTCGGCAGCCGAGTCCTGTCGCGAACAAATGCGCTGGTAGGTAGGCCGGGACTTGGCCTCTCCCAGAAAGGCGAACCAGACAGCCAGCTTGTTTTTGTCGCCGACGGTCTGGTTGAAGTCAAATTCCAGCAGCGCTTCCAGCCGGGCGGCTGTGGAAGGGTAGCCCTCGTCGGTCAGTATATCGGTCTGGCCCGCCGCGTATTCGGCAGTGACCAGCATGAGTGTTTCCAGCAGCAGCTTTTCCTTGCTTTCGAAATGCAGGTTGGCAATGCCCATACTAAGCCCCGCTTCCTTGGTGACGCGACCCATGGTGACGCCGGACAGGCCGTGCCTGGCAATACACTTGATGGTCGCCTGGATCAGCTGTTCCCTGCGGACTTCCCTGGGCTGGGCGCGACGATTCTTGTTGGCGGTTTTGGTCACCGGGTTACCTTTCCTGCGGCCTGTCCCGCGATGCTGCGCGGGCACTGTAATGGCAAGCTTTCCGGCCAACCCTAAACCAGCTCCGCTTCACAGGCAACAACTGAATGACTATTCATTCAGAGCTGGACAGGCAATAACGCCCGTGGCATGCTCGGGCCGAGCGCAGGGGTGCCCTGTGAGGTGCCTGCAAGCGGAGCCAGCCTTGAAGAAATACGATGCCATTGTAATCGGTGCGGGCCACAACGGCCTGACCAATGCGGCCTACCTGGCCAAGGCGGGGCTGGACGTGGCTGTGCTGGAGCGCAACGAGTATATCGGTGGCGCTACCGTCAGCCGCGAGCTGTACCCCGGCTGGACCTATTCCAATTGTTCCTATGTCTGCAGCCTGCTGCGCCCGGAAATCGCCCGGGACCTGGAGCTGCCCCGCCACGGCCTGCAGGTAGTGCCCTATGGCGGCGGTGTCACTTTCAAGCGCGACGGCGATTACTACGGCAACTACTACGACCACAACCGCCAGTACCGGGAGATGGCGCGGCACTCCAGGCGCGACGCCAATGCCTACGAGCGCTATGCCACGGATGTCATGAAACAGACGCGGCTGATCCGCCCCTACCTGCTGCAGCGGCCCCCCGATCCAACATCGCTCAAGCTGCGCGACCTGCGTGACCTCATAGGCTTTGCCCGCTCCTTCACCGAGATGGGGGAGGAGGGGTTGGCCGACACCATCAAATTCTGGACCAAGAGTGTCGGTGATTATCTCAACGAATATTTCGAAACGGATGTGATCAAGGCGCACCTGGGCGGTACCGGTGTCATAGGCACGGCGCTGGGGGTTTACTCGCCGGGCACGGCCTACGTTTTGCTGCACCACTACATGGGGGATGTCGACGGCAACGTGGGCTCCTGGGGTTTTGCCCGTGGCGGCATGGGGGCGGTGGCGGGGGCCCTGGCCAAATCCTTCCAGGCCTTCGGCGGTGAGATCATCTGCGACGCGGATGTCGACCGGATCATGGTCAGCCACGGCAAGGTGAAGGGCGTGGCCCTCAAGGACGGAACCGAGTACCGCGCCAATATCGTAGTCTCCAACCTCGACCCCAAGCGCACATTCCTGGATGTGATGGACGAGAGCGACCTGCCGCAGGAGGTGGTTCGCAAGGCGAAAAATTTCAAGATCCGTGGCTCCTCCGGCAAACTCAATATTGCCCTGGATGGCCTGCCGACCTTTAACGGCCTGGACAGGAACAGCCCGCTGATGCTCGGCGACATGCACTTCACCGACTCCCTGGAGCGACTGGAGCGGGCCTACGACGACTGGAAAGACGGTACCTGGTCGAAGGACCCCTACGTCGACATGTTGATTCCCAGCCAGACCGATCCGACCATGGCGCCACCGGGCAAGCACATGATGACCGTGTTTGTGCAGTACGCACCCCCCAAGATCAACGGCGGCGAATGGACCGACGCAGACAAGGCGGGGTTCGAGAAATCGGTCATCGACCAGATCGCGGCCTACAGCCCGGATTTCAGGGACCTTATCCTGCACTGTGAAACCCGCACCCCGCGGGAAATCGAAGCGGAGGTGGGGCTCACCGAGGGCAATATCTTCCAGGGAGAGCTCACCTTCGACCAGTTGCTGTTCAACCGCCCCTTTCCCGGTTACGCCCAGTATCGCGGTCCGGTTCGGGGCATGTACATGTGCGGCTCGGGCACTCACCCCGGCGGCGGCGTGATGGCCGCACCCGGCGCCAACGCGGCGCGGGAAATCCTCATGGACCTGCGCCTTCCCGACGTGGTGCCGGGAGGCTACGCCGATGACTGACGGCTATGACGTGATCATGGTTGGCGCAGGGCACAACGGGCTGGTGTGCGCCACCTACCTTGCGAAAGCGGGCAGGAAAGTACTGGTACTGGAGGCTGGAGACCGCCCCGGTGGCGCCGCGGCGAGCCGTGAATTCACCCCGGGTTATGCTGTTTCATCCTGTGCCCAGTGGTTGTACCAGTTGCACCCGCGGGTAGCGCGCGATCTCAAGTTGGAAAAATATGGGCTGGAGCTGGCCGCGCGGGATCTGCCTTCGGTGCTGCTGGACCTGGAGGGACGGCACCTCAGCGTGTTGGGCTCTCGTGCCCAGGGCGACAGGCTCGCCGACCAGGACCGCGAGGCCTATAAACTGTTCCATGAGAAAACGCTGAAATACGCCAGGCTGCTCTCCAGGGTGTTTGAGTCACGTCCACCGAAACTGGTGGAGGCCGACCTGGCGGACCGGTTTGCGCTGGTGAAGCTGGGTCTTGGCCTCAAGCTGATGGGGCGCGAGGATATGAGCGACCTGATGCGCATTGTCCTGAGCAATATGCACGACCTGATGGAAGAGCATTTCACCAGCCCACAACTGAAAGCCCTGCTGAGTTTCGACAGCGTGCTCGGTTCGCGGATGGGGCCGCGCACACCCAACACCGTATTTGCTTATTTATACCGGCGGGTTGGTGAGGTTTTCGGCTACAACGGGGTGGCCCAGGTAAAAGGCGGGATGGGCGCCCTCGGTGAGGCCATGGCCGCCAGCGCCCGGGCCAGGGGCGTAAGCCTGCGCCTGGGCTCCCGGGTGACCAGTATCGACATGTTCAACGGCCGGGCAGTGGGTGTGACCCTGGCGTCCGGGGAGCAGTTGCGAGCCCCGGTAGTGGTGTCCAATGCCGACCCGGTTACCACCTTCGAAAAACTGGTGGGTTTTCGCAACATGGAAACGGGCATGGCCCGGCGGGTCAGCCAGGTGCGCAGCGCCGGGGGGGCGGCCAAGTTGCACCTGGCCCTCAACGGCTTGCCGCGCTTTACCGGGCTGGACGAGGCGCAGCTCGGCCAACGCCTCGTCATCGCGCCGGATATGAACTACATCGAGCGGGCCTTCAACGCGGTCAAATATGGCGAGTACTCCGCGGCCCCGGCCCTCGATATCAGCATTCCTACTGTGAGTGACCCGGCAGGCGCGCCGCCCGGGTGTCATGTGCTGTCGGCCATTGTGCAGTTCGCGCCCATTGAACCTGCGGGTGGCTGGGAGGGCCCCAGTGCGATCGCCGGAGAGACACACCGGGAGCACTTTATCCGGCTGTTGCTGGCGAAAATAGCGGAGTATGCGCCGGGCATATGCGAGCAGGTAGTGGCCAGCGAGTTGCTGACGCCCGCCGACCTCGAGCGGGATTACGGTATGAAGGGCGGGCATTGGCACCACGGCGAATTGAGCATGGACCAGGTAATGATGACGCGACCCTTCCCCGGGGCTACCCAGTACGCCAGTGGCCTGGACGGCCTGTACCTGTGCAGCGCGGGTACACATCCGGGCGGCGGGGTGATGGGCCTGGCGGGGAAAAACGCGGCCCGGGAGATTATCAGGCGGGGGGCGGGGACATGAAGTCCGCAAGTGACCAGACCATGATGTTGCGCACCCCCTTCCATTCCAGGGTGGCCGCCGCCTGTGAGTTGAACGCCTGGGGCACCTGGAAAGGCTATACCACGCCGACGGCTTATACGGATGTCGAACTTGAGTACTTCGCCATCCGCAGCACCACGGGTGTGTTCGATCTCACGCCGATGAACAAGTACCGCATTACGGGGCCCGATGCCGAGGCCTACCTGAACCGGATGGTTACCCGCGACGTCAGCAAGATCCGGGTCGGTCGGGTCGGCTACACGGTCTGGTGCAATGACGCGGGGCAGGTGATGGACGACGGCACCATCTTTCACCTGGGTGAAAACGATTACCGCCTGTGCGCTTTTGCCAGGGCGATCGACTGGCTGCACTGGAGCGCCCTGGGCTTCGACGTCACGATAGCGGACGAAAGCGATGAGGTGGCGGCACTGGCAGTGCAGGGGCCGACCTCCTGCGCCGTGTTGCTGGCCATGGGCCTGGCCGGCCTGGAGCAACTGAAACCCTTCGGCCTCACCACCTTTCCCGTTCGAGGGAGAGACCCTCATGGTCAGCCGCACCGGTTTCACCGGTGACCTTGGCTACGAATTGTGGATTGCGCCGGACAAAGCCGAGCTGCTGTGGGATCGCCTGTTCGAGGCCGGCAGGCCCCATATTATCAAGCCATTTGGTTCCGATGCCCTGGAGCTGGCGCGGATCGAGGCGGGCTTCCTGCAGGCGGGGGTGGATTTTGTGCCGGCGGAATCCGCGGTTCGCAATGGCCGCTCGCGCTCACCTTTCGAGCTGGGCCTGGGCTGGCTGGTGGACATGGACAAGCCAGTCTTCAATGGGCGTCGGGCGTTGGGGCGGGAACAGGCCGAGGGCTCCCGCTACCGTTTTGCCATGCTCGATGTGGAGGGCAACAAGCCCGCCCATCACTCGTTTATTCTGAAGGGTGGCAAGAAGGTGGGCACTGTGACCTCGGCCGCCTGGTGTCCCACGGCAAAATCGAATGTCGCCTTCGCCCAGCTTGAAATGCCCCACGGGGCGGTGGGGGATGAGCTGATCGCGGAAATTTACTACCAGCGCGAACTCCAGTGGACCCGGGTGCTCGCGCCCTGCAAGGTGATCGACGCGCCGGTATTCAACCCTCCCCGGCGGCGCGCAGTGCCCCCCGGCAGCTTCTAGGGCAGGCCAATGTCCGGGCACCGGCTCGACCCTCTGCTGCATCCGCGTTCGATCGCGGTGGTCGGCGCCAGCTCCAGGGCGGGTTCCCCGGGCAACGAGGTGTTACTCAACCTGCGTAAGGGCGCTTACGCGGGATCGGTGTTTGCGATCAATCCAGCCCGGGAGTCTGTCGAGGGCTTTCCCTGCTTTGCCTCACTCGCGGATTTGCCCGTGGTGCCGCAGCACGTTGTGTTTGCGGTCAACGATGTGCGGCTGGAAGCCTGTTTTGACGAGGCGCTGGCCCTGGGGGTCGAGGCGGCAACCATCTTTTCCGCCATGGCCATCCCCGGGGACACGGGTGAGGGTTTGGCCCGGCGCATAGGCGACAAGGCCCGGGCGGCCGGGCTGCTGCTGCACGGCGGCAACAGCATGGGTTTTTTCAATTTCAGTGGCGCTGTCTGGATGTCGGGTTTCGACACCCGCGCTCATCAGCGCCCGGGCAATGTGGTGCTGCTGAGTCAGTCCGGCGCCGGTATGTCGGGCATCCTGGACTGCGAGGAGCGCCTCGATTTCCTGTTCGCCGCCTCAACCGGCCAGGAGCTGTGCCTGGGGGTTGAGGACTACCTGGACTATGTGCTGGACCTGCCGCAGACCGCGGTTGTCGGCCTGTTCCTGGAAACCAGCCGCCAGCCCCGGCGCCTGCTGGCCGCCCTGGAGAAGGCGCGGCGCCGGAAGATACCCATAGTGGCGCTGAAGGTGGGACGAACCGAGCTCGCCGCACGGTTGGCGGTATCCCACAGTGGCGCGCTGGCCGGTAGCGACGCGGTATACGAGGCTGTTTTTCAGCGCTACGGAGTGCAGCGGGTTGACGACATGGCCCAGCTGGCCGCCAGCCTGATCCTGTTTGCCCAGCCCCATCCGCTGCCGGCGGGGGGGCTTGCCACCATGCACGATTCCGGGGGGGAGCGACAGTTGGCCATCGACCTGGCGGATACCCTGGGCCTGGAATATCCCGGCCTGGCCCCCGCTACCGTAGCGCGGCTGGAGGCCATTCTGGACGAGGGTCTGCCAGCGGTGAATCCGCTGGATGCCTGGGGCAGTGGGGGGGCGGACGCAGCAAGTTATATGGAAGACTGTTTTACCGCGCTCGCCAGCGACCCTGGAGTTGCATTGGCTGCGGTGGTGCACGACCGGGGCCCGAACGGTGCCATCTACAGCAGTTACCTGCAGTACCTGCGGGGCGCGCACCAGGCCACCGGCAAGCCGGTTTGCCTCGTCGCCAACTGGCCGGGCTCCGGTGCCGATCCCAGGGCGCTCGAGGCAACCCGGGAGGGGTTCCCGGTGCTGGACGGGCTCAGGGAGTTCCAGGTGGCTGCGCGGGGTCTTTTTGCCTACCGCGATTACCAGGCCAGGGTAGAGGAGCCGCCCCCGCCGGCAACCGCGCCGGAGACAGTGCGCCGCTGGCGCGAGTACCTCCAGGCAACAGTTCATGTGGACGAGGCGAGTTCCGGGCAGCTGCTGCGGGACTTCGGCATTCCGGTGGTGACGGGCGCTGTCTTCGATGGCCCGGCCGTGCCAGCGGAAGTCTTGCGCGGCCTGCGCTTTCCCGTTGTTCTCAAGACCGCCGCGCCGGGCATCGCCCACAAGTCCGATGTCGGTGGGGTGATACTCAACCTCGCCAACGAGGACCAATTGAGGCAGGCCTGCGCCGCTATGAGCGCGCGGCTCGGTGCCGGCTTGCTGGTTGCGCCAATGGTAAGCGGGGAGGGGCTCGAGATGATTCTCGGTATTGCCCGGGACAGCCAGTTCGGGCCCACGGTGCTAATCGGGCTGGGGGGCGTGTACGCGGAGCTGCTGGGCGATGCCGCGGTGTTGCTGCCGCCGTTTGGCCCGGCGCAGGTCATGCGAGCCTTGAGCCGTCTGAAGCTGTACCGCCTGCTCGGCGAAGCCCGCGGTCGGCAGGCTCTCGCGGTGGCGGCGTTCTGCCAGATGGCATCGCGGCTATCGGTACTCGCGCTGGAACTGGCTGACTGTATCGAGGAGGTCGATATCAACCCGGTGCGCCTGATGGTCGATGACTGCCTCGGACTGGATGCGCTTGTGGTGCGGGCAGTTGATCGAGTTCATGAAGAACGTCAGGAACAAGCTGTTACTCGAGGCAGTTAAACCAGGGCATCAATCGAAGCGCACAAGAGGTAGCTATGCAGGTGGGTGACAAAACCGAACTGGAAGTGTTCCAGCAGCAACACCCGGGTATCGCCATGCTCGAGGTACTGATGCCGGATATGAACGGTATTTTCCGGTGCAAGCGAATTCATCGCAGCGAGTTCGGCGCGCTGTTCGACGGCGCCCTGAAGAGCCCTGCCACCCAGCCGCTGGTGACGACCATGGGAGAGTACGATCACGAGGTCGATCCGCGCCTTGTGGCCGGAGAGCCGGACAATAGGCTACTGCCGGTGAGCGGCAGCCTGGCGCCGGTACCCTGGCTGGCGTCCCCCACGGGACAGGTGATCGCCAGTCACTACACGATGGGTGGTGAACCCGCCTGGATGGATCCTCGCCATGTGCTGGCCCGGGTGCTGGAGCGTTTTGGCTCCATGGGGCTGAAGCCGGTTATCGCCACCGAACTGGAATTCTACCTTGTCGCCCCGGGTGACGGCATTGCGCCCCGACCCCTGCTGGGGAAGATACCCGGTACCAGCCTGGAGCAGCAGGGCATCCAGTATTCCATGGCTGAGGATATGTGGCAGCACGATGCCTTTCTCGACGCAGTGCGAATAGCCTGCGAGCAGCAGGCGGTGCCCATGACCACCATGCTGTCGGAATTTGCGCCGGGACAGTGGGAGATCAACACACATCATGTCGATGACCCGCTGCTTGCCTGCGATCATGCCCTGTTGTTGAAGCGTATCGTCAAGGGGGTTGCGCTGCAGCACGGCATGTCCGCCACTTTCATGGCGAAACCCTTTGCCGGCAGCGGCGGCAATGGCCTGCACATTCACGCCAGCCTGTACGATGGGGAGGGCAACAATGTATTTGCGGACCCCGATAGCGATGCAACGCCAGCCCTGTCGCCACTGTTTCGCCATGCCGTCGGTGGCCTTGCGGTGACCATGAGTGATGCCATGGCCATATTTGCCCCCAACGCGAATTCTTATCGCCGTTTCGTCCCCGGCAACTATGTACCGCTGACGCCCAGCTGGGGTTACAACCACCGCGACGTCAGCCTGCGCATTCCGGTTTCCGGCCACCAGAACCGCCGTATAGAACACCGGGTTGCCGGCGCCGATGCCAATCCCTACCTGGTGGCGGCCGCGGTGCTCGCGGGAATACATTATGGTATCAGCCAGCGTTGCGAACCGGGGCCCATGGTGGCCGAGGGCACGAAGCTGGCCGCCCAGGAAATCAGCCTGCCCGCGCGCTGGGAGCAGGCACTGGCAGCCTTCGATCAGTCCACCGTTATGCCTGAGTACCTTGGGGAGGCCTACTGCAGCGCGTTCGGCAGTATGCGCCACTCTGAGTGCGAGGCGTTTCACGCCCGCATTTCGAACCTGGATTACGAATGGTACTTGCGCGCCGTGTAGGGCAGCCCTGCGACCCTGCGATGCCCTGATAGTTAAACCTGAATGCCTGTTTAGAAAACTGTATGTCCGTATAAAATATTGCTATACTCCCTGGTTCCACCCAAACCAATCCAAAAGCTCGTGGTGATGGCATGAAGTTTATAGCGACCGACGTGGAAGATTCCGTGGCAAAACTGGCGGAAAAACTGCGCGTGGCGGCGCTGCGTCCCGACCATGCCATCGATTCCTATTTCTACCGCTCACATCTGGTGTATGAGCGGGAACTGCGGGAACTGGTGTTTCGCAGCTGGATCTACGCGGGCCATGTCTCAGAGCTGCAAAACCCTGGCGATTACCTGTTGCTCGAGATCGGCGAGGACTCGCTGATCATCGTGCGCGATGACAGCGGCGAAGTCCGCGCCCTGATGAACGTGTGTCGCCACCGGGGAGCCCGGGTCTGCGAGCACGCGAGCGGCAACAGGAAGACCTTTGTCTGTCCTTACCACGGGTGGGTTTACAACACTGACGGCAGCCTGAAGGCCGCGCGCGAGATGAACATGCGCGCCGATTTCGACATGGCCACCCATGGACTTAAGCAGGCCCGGGTGGTTGTCTACATGGGCCTGGTTTTCATCAACTGCGACCCGGACGCCGCCGATTTTCTCGGCCCGTTGCAGCAGCTGAATGAGCCGCTGGGCGCCTATGACCTGGCAAACGCAAAGGTGGCCCACAAGCAGACTTACCGGGTGGATGCCAACTGGAAGCTGGTACTGGAAAATTACCTGGAGTGCTATCACTGTGCGACTTCCCATCGCAGCTATGCCCGCATGCACACCCTGAAAGACCTGGACCACAAGGTGGCCGACCTGGTGCAGGCCATGCTGGACAGAACCGAGGACGTGACCGGAGTCAAGGGCATGGGCAAGGAACACTACGGTATCTACCTGAATGCCGAGGGCTTTGGCTGTTGCGTATACACCAGTCGCTACGGCCTGTTTGACGGCTACCTGACCGGCAGCGAAGACGGCAAGCCGGTCGCCCCATTGATGGGGCATATCCAGGGCTATGACGGCGGCACCGGTGATTTCCAGATGGGGCCCCTGTCTTTCATGCTCAACTATCCCGATCACTGCGTGCTCTACCGCTTCATTCCCCGCAGCCTCACCGCAACCGACATGGAGGTGGTGTGGTTTGTCAACGGCGACGCCCGTGAGGGAGTGGATTACGAGCGCGACAAGGTCACCTGGTTGTGGCACAACACCACGCTGGAAGACGAATACATCATTACCCGCAACAGCGAGGGCGTTAATTCGCGCTTCTTTGAGCCGGGTCCCTACCACCCCGAATTCGAAAGTACCCTGAAGGAATTCATTCACTGGTACCTGGCGACCCTGTCAGCCAACCTGTAGGAGAGTCTTGTGTCGTCCTTTCGACGCCAGTTCAACCGCCATTCACTGCACCCCTGGGCTGACCTGCCCGGCCTGGGGGAGGACGAGTCCACCCCCGTCATCATGAGCGGGGAGGGCATCTACATAACCGATGACCAGGGACGGCGCATGATCGACGGTCCGGCCGGTATGTGGTGCATGCAGACAGGCTATGGCCGGCGGGAGATCGCGGACGCCGTGTCCGAGCAGATCATGAAGCTGGGCTATTCGACCGCGTTTTCCACCATCAACCCCCGGGAGGTTGAGCTGGCCCGGCGCATAGCCGCTGAGACCCCCGGGGACCTCAATCGTATTTTCTTCACCACCGGCGGCTCAACCGCGGTGGATTCCGCCCTGCGCCTGTGCCAGCTGGCCAACAACATCAAGGGCCGGCGCCAGCGCAAACATATTCTGTCGCGCGACCACGCCTACCACGGCAGCACGTTCCTGTCGGCTTCCGTCACCGGCAAGGAGCGCGACAAGACCGCCATGGACACCCAGCAGGGCAATGTGCATTTCCTCAGCGTACCCTGCCACTTCTATCACCACCAGGAGCTAAGCGAGGAGGCGTTCTGTGATTTCCTGGTCGAATGAACTGGAAAGCAAGATCCTGGAACTGGGTCCGGAAAATGTCATGTGCTTTATCGCCGAGCCGGTGATGGGTTCAGGCGGGGTGATTGTGCCGCCCGCCGACTACAACCGGCGCTGTTGGGAAGTGGTCAAAAAATACGACATCGTCTACATCGCCGACGAGGTGGTCACCGCTTTCGGCCGCCTGGGCCACTGGTTTGCCTCCGAGAAGGTGTTCGGCATCGTGCCGGACATCATCACCTTCGCCAAGGGCCTGACTTCCGGCTACGTGCCGCTGGGCGGGTTCGCGGTGTCCGACCGATTTATCGACGAGATATCCGGGGAGGAATCCAGAGGCAACATCTACAGCAACGGGTATACCTGGTCCGCCAATCCGGTGTCCTGCGCCGCGGCCCTGGCGAGCTGGGATATTATCGAGCGGGAGGGCCTGCTGGCGCACGTGCGGGAGATAGGCCCGTATTTCCAGCGGCAGTTGCGCACCCTCGCCGACATTCCGCTGGTGGCCGATGTGCGGGGTACCGGCCTGATGGCCGCGGTGGAGATGCGCCTGGAAACCGGTGCCAGCGGGGCGCAACTGCTGGCGCAGGATTATGCCATCGGTGAGCTCGTGGACAGTTATTGTCACGATCTCGGGCTGCTGGTGCGCCCTCTGATCAACGTCTGCATCATGTCGCCGCCACTTATCATCACCCGGGACCAGATAGACGACCTGGTCGGGGCGCTGCGCCAGGCGCTGCTGCTCGCGCAGCAGGAGATACGTTCAGGCAAACACGCGGATATTCTCCAGCCGGAATAGATCAGTTCAGTTCCAGCGAGTATTTATAAAAGTCCCGTTCACGTTCATAGCCCAGCGACTCGTAAAGTGCCTGGGCAGTGTAATTGTCGACGGCCGTTTCAAGGTCGATACGGCTTGCCCTGCTCTTGCGCGCCATCGACTCGGCGGCCTGCATCAGCGCCCGACCCACGCCGCGCTGGCGCACCGAGTTGTCGACGAACAGGTCGTACAGTACCCAGGTAGGGCTGGCGCTGACCGAGCACCAGCCAGGATAAAGCTGGGTGAACCCCAGGGCCTTGCCGGCGCTGTCCAGGGCCAGCAATACCACCGAGCGCTCTTTCCTGATGTTGTCGCCGATGAACCTGCTGGCCAGCCTGGCATCCGGCTGCTGGCCGTAGAACTGGCGGTAGAGATCGAACAGGGCGGCCAGCGACGAGAGGTGCTCCCGTTCCGCCCTGACTATCTTCAGGGACTTGTCCTCGGTTGCCAGGCGTTGTCCTGACCCGACCTGGGTCCCAGGCAGTTCAAATGCCCAGGGAAAGACGCTGGCGAGAAAGGCCAGGTACATGAAGCGGGCATTTTCCCGGTCGTAGCCCTCGCCGGTGTAGAGTATTTCCTCCCAGATTTCATCTATCAGGCCCTGTACCGCATTGGCCATGGCCCGGGGGTTCATCTTCCCCTGTTTGTTCCCCTGGTGAATGATCTCGTCGCACAGTTGCAGGGTGATGGCAAAGATCTTCTGATCCTGGTCGCCACAGATGCGCTGGTAATCCGCCCGCGACCTCGCCTCGGAGGTGAAGGCAAACCACACGGCGGTCTTGCGCGGCTCGGTGATATTCGGGTCCAGTGACGCTTCAAACATGGCCAGCAATTTTTTCGCCGGGGCAGGGCCCGCCGACTCGAGGGCATTGAGTATGCGCTGCTCGAACTCATGTGCCAGTTCCGTGAGGGTCTCCAGCAGCAGGGCTTCCTTGCTGGCGAAGTGGAAGTTGACCGAGCCGGCGCTGAGTCCGGCGATAGTCGCAATTTTTGCCAGGGTGAGTTTTGGCAGTCCGTGCTCGGAGATGGCGCTGATCGTCGCGTCGATCAGCAGGCGCCTGCGCTCGGCCTGGATAGAGCTGCTGATACCGGGTTTCTTCGTGCCCATGGAATCTACCTGTGTGCCTTTGGTTGGTACTGTAGTGGCTTGGAAATACCCCGCTAAGCTGGCATTATATACCCATACAAAAAATTGAACAGAAGTACAGAAAGCCCCGGGGTGTACGCCCTGTCACTGCGGCCGTAGACCCTGGGGCGACACCGAAAACTGCCGGCGAACGGCTGCGTTCCTTGCAAGGACAGTGATCAATGAACAACGAGCAACGGATTCCGAGTTACACCCTGGTGGTTTCCTGCCCCGACCGGGTAGGCATTGTCGCGGCGGTGTCGCGCTTTGTCGCCGACCGGGGCGGTTCCCTGACCGAGTCCAACCACCACACCGATGTGGCCCAGGGCTGGTTTTTCATGCGCAACGTGATCAGTGCGAAATCGCTCAGCGTCAGCCTGGAGCAGTTCCGGCAGGACTTTGAGCCCCTGGCTGAAGAGCTGGGGATGAGCTGGACCCTGCGGGACAACAGCGAATTGCAGCGGGTGGTGCTGCTGGCCAGCCACGCCTCGCACTGCCTGGCCGATATACTGCACCGCTGGAAGAGCGGTGACCTTGCCTGCCAGATTCCCTGTGTCATATCCAACCACGAGAACCTGCGCAGCATGGTGGAATGGCATGGTATACCGTTCCACCACGTACCGGTGCCGAAAGAGGACAAGAGCGAGGCCTTCCGGCAGGTGTCGGAGATTATCGAGCGGCATCGCGCCGAGACCATAGTGCTCGCGCGCTATATGCAGATCATTCCGCCGCAGCTGTGCAGTGAATATGCGGGCAGGCTGATCAATATCCATCACAGTTTCCTGCCTTCCTTCATCGGTGCCAATCCCTATTTACGCGCCTACGAGCGCGGTGTGAAGCTGATAGGGGCTACCTGTCACTACGTAACGGAAGACCTCGATGAGGGTCCCATCATTGAACAGGATGTCATACGTGTTAACCACAGCTGCGACAAGGACGACATGGTCAGGCTGGGGCGCGACGTGGAGCAATCGGTGTTGTCCCGCGGCCTGCGTTACCATCTCGAGGACCGGGTGATCGTGCGTGGCAATCGAACCGTGGTGTTTACCTCATGAGCTACGAACTTCCCGGCCACAAGTCCCGCGCCCTGCTGGAGCGGGGCCTGCCACATCTGCGCAACGGCCTGCGCTATCCCGCTGCCGCCCAGCGCAGCGCCGACAAGGGTTACGACGCCCCCGCCCAGATGATAGTGGGCAGGGCCGAGGGGGATTACGTCTGGGACCTGGACGACAACCGCTATATCGATTTCCAGGGCGGTTGGGCCACCAACCCGCTGGGCAATTGCCACCCGGAGATAATTGAGGCGGTGCACGAGGCGCACAAGCGCTATGGCTTCCAGTGGGAGCACCCCCTGCGGATTCCCCTGACCGAGAAGCTCGCCGCACTGATGCCCGGCAATGCACTGCCACGCTTCAGTTTTGAAGTGTCCGGCACCGAGGCGGTCGAATCGGCGATCCATCTCGCCCTGTGTCACACCAAGCGCCGCTATATCATCAGTTTTACCTCGTGCTTTCACGGTGAGGGCCTGGGCACCAAGATGGTCAGCGCCTACAACAGCGACAACAACCTGTACATGGAAGCCTGGTCCGGCGGGGTACTTAAAGCCCCGTTCCCCTATTCGGAAAATATTCCCGCGGGAATGAGCCAGGCGCAGTACAGCGAGTACTGCCTGTGGTACCTGGAAACCCACCTGCCCGAATTCGTGGTGCCGGCGGAGAATATTGCCGCGATCCTGATCGAGCCCGGACTTGCGGAAGGAGGCAACTGGATCCCCAGCCGGGATTTCTTCCAGGGCGTGCGCAGGATCTGCGACAAGTACGACTGGCTGATGATCGCCGACGAGGTGCTGACCGGCCTGGGCCGCACCGCCAGAATGTGGGGCGTGGAGCACTACGACGTTGTGCCGGATATCCTGGTGGCCGGCAAAAATATGTCCGGCGGCATCGAGCCCTGCGCCGGAGTGGCCGCCCGGGACGATATTCTCGGTGACAATCCCCGGGCCACAGCCGGCAGCACCTTTGCCGGTACCCCGGCGGGCTGCGCGGCCTGCCTGAAAACCCTGGAGATCTACGAGCGGGACAATATTCTCGCCCACGCCGCCAAACTCGCGGACATCGCGGCTGAGCGAATGGCTCCCTGGGAGACCCGCTACGACATCGTCACCCAGGTGCGAAACCTCGGCCTGCTGATGGGTGTCTCCTTCGCGAGAGAGTCAAAACCCGGGCGAAGAGTTTTTCGTGGCCCGCGCCGTGCGCCATGAAATGCTGCGCCGCGGCGTCTGGGCCATCTGCGACAACCAGGCCCAGGTACGCATGTACCCGGCGCTGAATATGCCGCCAGAGACTTTGCTGGAAGGCCTGGATATCATGGAGGAGTCTATCGAGGCGGTGCAGCGCAAGGGAGCAAATGTCGGTGACTATCCGCCGATGCCCAGCGGCAACGTGGGATTTTGATAAATGCAACAAGCGCTCGTTCTGATATTGGTATTGTTGCCCAAAGTGAGGTGGTAACACAGTGATAAAACTCTGGTTTGCCCCAAGAACACGTGCGGTCCGGATAGCCTGGTTGCTCGAGGAACTGGCTTTACCCTACGAGCTGGAGCGGGTTGAGTTCGAACCCACAGCCACAGCCTTCTTCGCCCAGAAAACGCCATTGGGCAAGCTTCCGGTTATCGAGGACGATCGCATCGTACTGGGAGAATCCGGCGCGATTATCGAATATATTCTGGAGCAATATGGCAGTGGTCGGCTTGCCCCGGCGGTGGGTTCCCCCGACCGCGCCCTGTATCTCCAGTGGCTGCACTTTGCTGAAAGCACAGCCTTCCCCCCGCTGGGCATCGTTATCTGGCTGACTCTTTACCGGACTGATGCAGCGTCGCACCCTGAACTGGTGCAGGACGCTGTAGGCCGCGCCGCCTCCGGCCTGGAGTTTCTGGAGAACCACTTCGGCTCCGGTCCCTGGCTGCTGGCAGAGGACTTCAGCGCCGCGGACATCATGATGGGTTTCACCCTGCTTGCCGCCCAGGCTGTGGGTGTGCTGGACGGACGGTTCCCTGTCACCTCGGCCTATCTGGGCCGCCTGCTCGAGCGGCCGGCCCTGCAAAAAGCACTGACTCTCTAGCGATGGTGGTGCGCTGAGCCAGGTCTAGTGCCCGCTGCGAGTCACTATCACTGGCTGGCTAGAGGTATTGGCGCAGAGTCAATGTGTCACCGCGCTGGGTGAACTCTATGTGCTTGAGGAATGACATGCCCAGCAGGATCTGATCAGACTGCAGCCCGGGCGTGATTCCCGCCCGCACATTCTGCAGCTCGATGCCTCCGACACTTACACTATCGAGCATCGCCGCGTAACTGGTGCCGATGCCGTTAGCGGTCTGGGTGCTAAATGCTCGCCCGCGTTGCAAGCCCAGGCGTTGGGCGACGGCATCCGGCACCGCCACCCCGGTGGCGCCAGTGTCGAGGATAAACGTCACGGGCTGGCCGTTGATCTCGCCGCTGGTGACGTAATGGCCAAACTTGTTGCGTTGCAGGACGACTTCCCGCATCCCCTCTTCATTGGCGTGGGTCTGCAGGTTCTGATTGGGGTTGTATTGCTTTTCCAGCAGGTCGTCGAATAAAAAAGCTCCCAGCGCCAGGAACGTCAGCCAGGCCAGTACCTGCATGGCCATGCCCATGCGTTTTTGCTCGTTTACAAGGTCTTCGTGCTTGCTCACTGCGCCTGTGCTTTACCCCGGCGGGGCTCTAATCTCTGTGAAGGGGCCATTATGACACAGGCTCTTCTGTAGTTGCCGGACCTACATCCAATGGCAGTAGCGACATGTTCAAAGGAGAGCTATGAACCAGGCAATCTATTTCAGGACATCGATATTTGATGTATCAGAAGAAAGAGAGAATACCCTGAACCCGATATTGAGTGGCGCGGACAACTGTTTTGCCTTTTTCAGGAAACTGTTTGAGGGCAATGACAATTTCAGGGAAGTGAAAGTCGAGTAGACAAGCAACGAGTGCCCGCAAGCGCCCCATATGGGTTAATACTGCCGCGTTTTAGGCCCCGGGAGCGGCCAATACACAGTATTACCTGCCCCACATGGGGCAGGTGGTCGATTGTCCTGCTGTTAAACGCTGCGTAGCCTGCAAATTCGCTTCCCCCGCAAGTAGTACTGGAAGCAGAATCAGGAGATTGCCCGGCATGAACAATATCAGGACACTATCCGTCGCAGCCACAGCACTACTGGCAGCGACCATCGCCACAGCAGTGCAGGCCACAGATCTTCAGCCGGCGGGCTGTTACAAACCGGTAAGAGGCTTTGCCACGTCTTTGTGCACCGACGGGGCGGCCTGTACCAGTCAAGCCGGTATCTACAAGATCGTGTTGAAGAACAGGCAGGGAGCAACCGGTGAGCGGACCCTGGTTATGACCGGGTTGTTTGAAGGAGCTATCCTGACCATGCCAAATGCCTGTGGCGCTGCAGATGCTGCGCATGTACTGACAGCCCGGGACAAGGTCAGTAGCATCACTACCGGCCCGGACGTGGCGTGCCTGACTGGTGGCGGGGATTTCGTCAATAACGTTGAAGTTGTCGAAACGCTCTCCGTAACCGGTGGCACCGGGACCTACGCCAACCTGATTCCCGGGGGTACAGTGACTCTCACGGGTAAACTCGGTCTGAAGACCGGCATCAACAAGTTCATGGTGACACCCATGCCGGGTGACGAGGTCTGTTTCGATTACCAGTGACGGATTGTTGCCCATTGTCACGGGTTGATGTTCTCAGTCCTTGCTGTCCATCTTCGCCCTGAGGTCGGCAAACGGGTTGTGCGTGGCCGGTTTGGGTTTGCCGTCACTGGTGCTGCCGTAGCGCACCAGGTTTTCAAACTTGCTGTGTTCCTCATCGTGGCAATAGATACACAATAACTCCCAGTTGCTGCCGTCGCCCGGGTTGTTGTCATGGTTGTGGTCGATGTGGTGAACGGTCAGTTCCGACAGGTTCCTGCGATCGAACTCCCGGGCGCAGCGGCCGCAGATCCATGGGTAGATCTTCAGGGCCCGCTCACGATACCCGGATTCCCGCTTGGCGTTGTACTCGAGCTGCTCGGCTCGTACCTGCTCGAAGCTTTTGCCCGGGGGCTTACGCGTACTCATTACAGTGCTGTTCCCATCCGTTCGATAAAGCGGCGCGCCCTAAACCACCTCAGCAGTCCGCCGGCGGGGTTGCCTTTGCCCGCTCGGGCGACCAGAAGGGCTTGGTAACCCGGGTACAGCGCGCCACCTTGCGCAACCAGCGCAGTTCTTTCTGGTGGTAGATCTCGGCCCAGATCGGCCCCTCGAAATACTTTGCTTCCACCAGGCCATAGGCGATATTGGCTTTGACTACCGGAGACCACATGGCCGAGGTGACATAGCCAATCTCAGTGGCGCATTTCCTGTCGGCGTAGAGAATGCTGTGTTCCGCCGGTTTGTTACCCTCGATATCCAGTTTAAGCAGGCGCCGGTAGTTGCCGGATTCCTTTTGTGCCAGCAGCGCGGCGCGACCGCTGAAATGGGGTTTCTTGAAATTGAGAATCCAGCCCAGCCCCAGTTCCAGTGGGGAGTGGTCGTGGCCTCGCTCCACGGTGTGCAGGGAGCCGTGAAAGTCCACATCCGGGGCCAGGAAGCCCGCCTCAAGCCTGGCCATTTCCAGCGATTCATCCCCCATCGGCTGGATGCCGTAGAGCGAACCGGTACTGAACAGCGCATCCCAAAACGCTTCGGCGTCGCGCGGGTCCAGCCACAGTTCGTAGCCCAGGTCGCCGGTGTAGCCGGTGCGAGAGACCATGACCTCCCGCTCGCCGAAGGGAAACCGCATGATCTGGAAGGGCTTGCACTGCTCGATACCATTGAACTCCAGCGCCTTGAGCAGGGCACAGGAGGTGGGCCCCTGCAGTGCAAGCGCGGCGACTGCTTCGCTGATCTCGGCAATCTCAACCCCTTCGAAGCCCACGGCGCTGAGACAGAACCAGTCGTAGCAGGGGTCGGCGCAGCACAGCATGAACTCGTCTTTGCCCAGGCGGAATATCGTGCCGTCGTCAACTACCCCGCCGGCGTCGGTGCACCAGACGTTGTAGGCAACTGTGTCGATTTCCTGGGCGATCACGTCACGGGTCACCATGCGGTCCAGCATTGCCGCGGCATCCGGGCCGCTGAAGCGGTACTTGCGCATCGGTGACACGTCGAACACGCCGCAGGTGTTGCGGGTGGAAAAGTACTCCAGGTGTGCGTCTGCGTAGTACCGGGCCGAGGCGTAGCCGTTCCACTCGCTCCATTGCTGGTTCAGGTTCAGACGCGAAGTGCGGCTGTGAAAAGGCGATGGCAGGATGCCCAGATGGACGTGGTCTATAGCGTCGGCGCTTTGCAGTTGGGCCTTGAGCGGCATGCTTATATCTCCTCCAGAATGGCGCGGGCGGCGTTGCTGCCGGCGGCCCCCATAATGCCCCCGCCGGGGTGGGCCCCGGCGCCGCAAAGGTAAAAGCCCGGCACTGGCGTGCGGTACTGGGAAGCGCCGTAGGTCGGCCGGTTCATCCACCAGTTGTCGAGGGCGAACTCGCCGTGGTGCCAGTGGCCGCCGGTTACGCCGAATTGCTGTTCGAGGTCGGCAGGCGTCAGCAGCTCACTGGCCACAAGGCAATCGCGGATTCCCGGCGCATAGCGCTGCAGGCTGTCCAGCGCATTTTCCAGGAAGGTATCGCGATGCGTGTCCCAACCACCCTTTACCGCATAGGGTGCATACTGGACCTGGGCTGACAGCACATGCTGGCCCGCAGGCGCCAGGCTGGGGTCGTACAGGCTGGGCACGAGCACTTCCATGGGAAGCTCCCGGGCATAGCCACCGTACTTGGCCGCGTCGTAGGCATTTTCGATAAACGCCATGTCAGGTGCCAGCACCAGGCGGCCCTCGGGCCGTTCCAGGCCGCTAAAGTCGGGTACGCGGTCCAGCGCCAGGTGCAGCTTGGCAACGTAACCATCGGTGCGCAGGCGATTGATCCGGTGGGTGAACTGTATGTCCAGGTGCCTGGCGCCCAGCAGCTTGAAAAAACTGGTTTTCGGGTCGGCGTTGGAAACGATTTGCCGCGCCCGGATGATCTCGCCAGCTTCGAGTTCGACGCCGACTGCCTCGCCCTGTTCCACGATAACCCGCGCTACCGGGCTGGCCAGTCGCACCTCGGCACCGTGGCTCCGGGCAGAGGCGACCAGCGCGTCCATGAGCCCGCCGGTGCCACCGGCGGCGATGGCCAGGTCTCCACTAAGGTCGCCACTCATCCGGTACAGCAGGGCGATAAGGGCGTTGTTGGGAGAGCGCGGCGCCAGCTTGCTGCCGACGTTGGCATCCCAGCTCAGTGCCGCTTTCAGCAAGGGACTTTCGAAGTATTCATCCATCAGGTCCTGGGCGGGCAGGGCGATCATACGCATCATTTCCCGCATGTCGGCCTTGCCCAGGGTCCGCAGTTTCCAGCCGAACTGGCCCAGAGTGGCGATATCCCTGACATTGCCGCTGCCCAACACCGGCGGCTGCTTGTGCCAGAATGGCGTTATTGCCGTGGCAAATTTCTTCATCAGGCGGCTGTAGTCGAGGTAAGCGGCTGAGTCTCGCGCAGAAGCCCCTCGCAAATGCCCGCCCGCAACACTCAGGTGCTGCCCCTCCGGCGACAGGGCAACAGTGGGCAGGGCCTGGGCCGCCAGGCTGAACCCATGGCGTTCCAGCTCAAGGTCCGCTACCAGTTTTCGGGTCAGCTGGGGCAGGGTGTGGGCCACCGAGGCCCGAAACCCGGGAGCGAACTCCCGGGTAGCGCCCAGGCCCCCGGCTTGCGAGGCGGCCTCAAGCACCAGCACCTGGCGGCCGGCTTTTGCCAGGTATGCCGCGCACACCAGGCCGTTGTGGCCGCCGCCGATGATAATAATGTCAGGTGACTTACTCATCGACGTCATCCTCCGGTACCACGTTGGGTCGTCTTAAGTCCCGCAGGATCTCCCGCGCCGAGTTGGCGCCGCAGGCCGAAGAGACCCCGCCGCCGGGATGGGTGCCGGAGCCGCACATATACATGCCTTTGACCGGGCCGCGGTACTGGGAATAACCGGGGAAGGGGCGGTTGAACATGAGCTGGTCGATGGTCAGTTCGCCCTGGAAAATATTGCCCTCGGTCAGGCCGATCTCGTTCTCGATCTCGTAGGGTGTGCGTACTTCCATGTGGGCGATAAGGTCGCGAAAGTTGGGAGAGTAGTTGCAGATCTGGTCGATCACGGTCTTGCCGAAAGCATCGCGCTTATCCGGGGTCCAGCCGCCCTCGACCTCGGCCGGGCAGTACTGGATGAAACAGGACACGAAATAATTACCCGGTGCCGCCAGGGTAGGGTCCCACATGGAGGACTGGGTCATTTCAATAAACGGGTCCTCGGACCAGCGGCCGTGTTTCCAGTCGTCGTAGGCCCGCTCCATCCGCTCCATGGAGTCCAGGAACTGGAACGAGCCGTGGCGCAGGGGATGGCCGGCGGGCAGTGAGGGAAAGTCCGGCGCCCCGGTGAGGGCGATATTCACTTTTCCCGACGATCCGCGAATCTTGAAGTTCTCGGCCTTTTTGCGCAGGTCACCGGGGATGTCCTTGCGATCCATGATGACGGTGAAAGTGCGCTTGGGATCGAGGTTGGATACCACGATGTCGGCGTGGATTTCCTCGCCGCCCTCCAGCGCTACGCCCACCGCGCGGCCATTGCGCACGATGATCTGTTGTACCGGCGCGTTGGTGCGGATGTCGCCGCCGTGTTCGCGCAGGGCGCTGGCTATGGCGTTGGATATCGCCCCCATGCCGCCCCTGGCCAGGCCCCAGGCGCCCACGGCGCCGTCCACGTCACCCATCACATGGTGCAGCAGCACGTAGGCGGTACCGGGGGAGTACACGCCGAGAGCGGTGCCGATAATACTGCTGGTCGCGTACATGGTCTTGACGAGGTCGTTCTCGAAGTACTCGTCGAGAAAATCGCCGGCGCTCATGGTCATGAAGCGGATAAATTCGTAGACCTGCTCCTCACCCATGCCGGCGAACTTTTTACCCATGAACACCAGTTCGCCGATGTCCCTGGGTTTGAAGGAGGTGGGGTCCGCCGGCGTGCGCAGCAGGAAGTGACGGATCAGCTTGGCATAGCGCATCAGGTCGGTGTTGTAGCGGTGTGTGGCATCGGCGTCCCGCAGGGAGTGGCGCCTGATCTCGCGGTACTGCATGGCGTCGTCAGGGTACTCCGCGATGTAGTCCCCGGTGCGGGAAAAATTGGTGGTGCCGCTGTAGGGCACGATCATCAGGCCGTGACGGGTCAGGTCCAGGTCGCGGTGAATGGACTGGCGCAGCAGGCTGCACACGTATGAACAGTTGGAGTACAGCCAGCCCTCGTGCAACTCGCGACTGACGGCTGCGCCGCCGATGTAGTCGTTCTTTTCAACTACCAGTACGTCCAGGCCGCCCTTGGCAAGGTAGGCGGCATTGGTGAGCCCGTTGTGGCCGGCGCCTATGACGATGGCATCGTAGCGATTCTTCATGGTTGGGTTCTGCTACCAGCTTGGCGGATGGATTGGTCGGTCCTGTCAGCATAAGACCGGGGTACTGGAATGGGCACTGGGGATAGGGGACAATGAGGGAATAGAAACGGACACGACGCAGGCCTGAAATGCCCCCATCCCGATTACCCCGGAGTGCCCCGGTCGTCATTCAGCGCCAGCTGCTGAACAGCCATGAGATCAGGCTGATGCTGCGGGAGCTCGAGCAGAGGCAGGGCATTCCGCCTGAAACTATCCTGGCGGGAACCGGTGTATCGCCCCGGGGTCTGGCCGACCCCGCCAGGCGCCTCACCCTGGAGCAGGAGCTGGAGCTCTACACCCGGATCGCCCATCGCAATACCGACCCGCTGCTTGGCATCCGGGTGGGTCGGCGGCTGTCATTGTCCAGCTACGGTATTCTCGGTTACGCGGTGATGGGGGCTATGAGCGTGGGAGAGGCGCTGGCCCTGGTCACTGAATTCTCGCCCCTGATCAGCTGGGCTTCTCAGCATACCCTTACCGAGGAAAACTACCGGGGTACTTCCTGCCGTTGCCTGACCCTGTTTCCGACCGCGGCGGACGCCAGGGCGGCTGCGCTGGAGATAGAGAGCACCATCGCCTCGCTGCAATCGATTTTCAATGAGCTGGTGGGTGAGCCGGTGTGTTTCGCCGCTATCGAAATGGCCCACGTGAATCCGGCGGTCTGCGCGGATGAATTTCGCGAGCTGTTTCGCTGCCCGGTGGTGGACGGCAGCGCTCGCAACGCGCTGTTGTTCCCGATAAGCCTGCTATCCATGCCGCTGCCGTATCCCCAGCCCGAGTACAGTGGCCTGTTCCGTGACATGTGCCGCCAGAGCATGGCGTCCCTGGTGGGGGAGCGCGACCTGGTGGAGGCCATCAGGGACCTGGTGCTGGCCCGGGAGGGCAGGGTGCCCACCCTGGAGCAGGTGGCGGCGCATTTCAGTCTCAGTCCCAGGACCCTGCGGCGACACCTGCGGCTTATCGGCACAAGTTACCGCGCGCTGCTTGAGGAGGTTCGCTATGCCGGCGCCTGTCGCTACCTGTCTTCCACCGGCCTGACAGTCGATGCGATCGCCGGTCAGTTGGGCTACGCGGACGCCCGCAGTTTTCGCACCGCGTTCCGGCGCTGGTCCGGCACGACACCGGCAGCCTACAGGTTGCAATCCCGGCCTTCGGGTTGAGGCGGGTGCCGGTCGGCTAGCCAAACTCCCCCACCAGCTCCGCATCCATAAGCTCCCGCCACCACAGATCCGTAGCCGGCGGCGCGGCCAGTGAAAGCGCCTGGCCCATGCGCGGCGTCACCAGCTGCACGCCGGCCTTCTGCGCTGCGGCATACACCCGCTCAAAGGGCTCATACCAGGGGTGGATGGACAGGTCGAAGGTGCCGTTGTGAATGGGCAGCATGTATTTGCCGCGCAGGTCCAGGTGGGCCTGCAGGGATTGCTCCGGCAACATGTGGATATCGACCCAGTTCCTGTCGTAGGCCCCGGTCTCTATCAAGGTCAGGTCGAAGGGTCCGTACTGGTCACCGATTTCGGCAAACCCGGCAAAATAGCCGCTGTCACCGCTGAAGAAAATACGGTGCTGGCCGCTCAGGATGGTCCAGGAGCACCACAACCGCCTGTTGCTGTCAGCGGCGCCGCGCCCGGAGAAATGCTGCGCCGGCGTGGCCACGCATTCCAGCCCGCCCACGGTGCCCGACTGCCACCAGTCAAACTGGTGGATCTTTTCGGCGGGAACGCCCCACGCCTGCAGCAGGTCACCGACGCCCAGGGGAGTGAGGAAATACTCGACCCGGTGTGCCAGTTGGGCAATGGCCGACTTGTCCAGGTGGTCGTAGTGGTCGTGGGACAGCAGCACGCCCTTGATCGGCGGCAGGTCTTTTATCGCAATCGGCGGCGGGTGGAAACGCTTCGGCCCGGCCCACTGCACGGGAAAAGCCCGTTGGCAGAACACCGGGTCGGTCAGCCAGAACTCACCCTGCAGCTTCAGCAGCACGCTCGAGTGGCCGAGGCGATAAACCGTATTGTCGGGAGCTGCCAGCAAACGCCTGCGGGTCAGTTTTTCCACCGGTATCGGCTGGCGGGGGGAGGCATCCCCCGCCCTGCGCTCGAAGCGCCGCGAAAGGCTGTCGCCCAGTTTGTTCAGTTCAAACTGGCTCACCTTCTGGTGGTTGGCAAACCTGCCCCGGTGAATTCGTGGGCGAATCAGGTTGTGGGCGATATTCTTCAGGTGCATCGTTGAGCCTTTCGCTGGCGAGCTCCTGGCATCATACCCTGCAGCGGACCACAGCGCAGCTGCTGGTGCGGCCTCGGGAAACTCACTCCCAGTGCGCCGCAGGGCGATTTGGGCTGCAAACTACCCGCGCACTTCGGTTACAATCACGCCGCTTTAGTCGTGCTGCCTGCCGGCATTACTTCATCGGCCACCATGATAGCCAGTGTAACCAGAGCGGAGTAACTCATTCTTGTCCCTGCGAGAACCCCACACATACCCAGTAGAGCTTGCCGACGTCACACTGCAGGTCACCGAGTGGCCAGGGGACAGCGACCCGGTGCTGCTGCTGCACGCCACCGGCTTCCACAGTCGCTGCTGGGACAGTATTGCCCGCAAGCTGGAAGGCGTTCATGTGTATGCGGTGGATATCCGTTTCCACGGCGGCAGCGACCGTCACGGAGCGGTGAACTGGCTGCTGATGGCCAGCGATATAGAGGCCCTGCTGGCGCGACTGGACCTGAGGAGGGTGGTTGGGGTCGGCCACTCGCTGGGGGGGTTTCTGACAGCTTATGTCGCAGCGCAACAACCTGAACGGTTCAGGCAACTGGTACTGATCGACCCGGTGATACTGCCCAGGCAGACCTATTCGGGGCTGTCTGTGTCAGCGGCTCCCGTGGATCCGGCCCAGAGCCCGGTGAGTCGGCGCAAGAACCAGTGGCGCGACGCCGACGAAATGTTCCAGCGCTTCCACAGCAAGGCTCCCTTCAACACCTGGGAAGAGCAGGTGTTGCGGGACTACTGTGACTATGCGTTGCGTTCGGTACCGGAGGAATCGGCGCTGCAGCTGGCCTGTGACCCGCTGCACGAGGCGTCCGTATACCTGAGCCAGAAAGGCAACGAGGCCATTTATGAACTGCTTCCCGGGCTTACGCTGCCGGTGACGGTCCTGCGTGCGCCGCAGGACGAGCAGAACCCGTTTAACCTTGCCGCGTCGCCCACCTGGCCGGGCCTTGCGAATGTGCTGCCCAACTCCCGGGAATTCTACTTCCCGGATATGTCCCACTTTATCCCCATGGAAGATCCGGGCCTGGTGGCCCGCATTATCCGCGAGGCGGTCGACCAGAGCTGGGCGGGCAGCCAGGCTGGGGAGGGCAAACGAGGCTGAGTAAGACAGGCACGGGTAGCGGCGCCTGCTCCGACCGGCGCGCGGTTGCTAATGTTTATCTAATTGCCCGATTAGGTCCTTTGCAGGAAACAGCGAAGCGGTAAGCTGTGCAGCAAATCCAAAAAGGATCACAGCATGCGCTTTACATTGATGACCGGCCTAGGGGGAATCGCCGATTACACGGCTATCGCCGTAGCCGCAGAAGCAGCGGGGTGGAATTCCCTGGCGGTTCCGGACAGCCTGTTCTATCCCGAGGTGACCGAGTCGGATTATCCCTACCTCAGCACCGAGGCGGTGCGCGAGGCCCTTGAAAGTGTACCGGTGCTGGATCCCTTGATCGCCATGACCAGTATGGCCAGTGTCACCAGCTCCCTGCGTTTTTACCCCGCGGTACTCAAGGTGCCGGTGCGCCAGCCCCTGGTGCTCGCCAAGGGCCTGTCGTCTCTGGCGGTAATCAGCAACAATCGGATATCCCTCGGCGCGGGGCTGAGTCCCTGGAAGGAGGATTTCACCTACAACGGCATTGCCTTCGAAGAGCGTGGCAGGCGAATGGATGAGTGCATAGCGATTATTCGCGGCGCGCTGTCCGGCGAATATTTCGAGTTTCATTCCGACTACTATGATCTCGGCCGGATGAAAATGTCGCCGGTGCCGACTGCGCCGCTGCCTATCCTGGTCGGCGGACACGCGGTTCCTGCCCTGCGCCGGGCCGCCAGCGTCGGTGACGGCTGGATTTCCGCCAACAGCGATTTCGAGTCATTGCAGCAGATGATCGGCAAGCTGAACGAGTTGCGCCGGGAATGCGGCACTGACCAGCGGCCGGATTTCGAGATTCATGCCTTCGACATGCACGCCCGCACGCTGGATGACTATCGCCGCCTGGGGGAGTTGGGGGTGACCGATATCTGCGTTACACCCTGGAACCCCTATGACCCGGCGCTGGACCGGGAGAAAAAGCTGTCGAGGATAGAGCAGTTCAGCGAGGCCGTAATCCAGCGCTGGTAACGCTAGCGCACCGCGCCCCCGCCATCCACCGACAGGATCTGTCCCGTGATGAAAGAGGCCCGGTCACTGGACAGGAATGACACCGCCTCGGCGATTTCCTCCGGTTCGCCCAGCCGGTTCATGACGGCCGCCTTTTTCAGGCCCTCGGCCATTTTCGGTTGTTCAGTAAAGTATTTTTCCACTCCCGGGGTGCGGATCACACCGGGTGAGACGGCGTTGATCCGTATCCCCTGGGCACCGTATTCCGCGGCTGAGCTCTTGGTCAGGATATTCACCCCGCCCTTGGCGGCTGCATAAGCCGTGTTGTAGGCCTGGCCGCGTAAAGAGGAATTGGAGGATATGTTGACGATGGCACCGCCACCTGTTTTCAACATCGCCGCGATTTCATATTTCATGCACAGCCAGGTATTGGTCAGGCACATTTCTATGGTCTGGTCGAACACGCTGCGTTCGTACTCGTGGATAGGGCCCGATCCGCGACTGAGAGCGGCACTGTTGCAGGCGACATCCAGTCTCCCGAAGCTCGCCACGGCATAATCCACCATGGCCTGTACCGAGTCTTCCTTGCTGACGTCGCCGAAGCTGAAGACGGCAGTGCCACCATTTTCCTCGATAAGGCGCACGGTTTCCCTGCCCATCTCCTCGTTGAAGTCCGCCACGACAACCCGGGCGCCCTCGCGGGCATAGGACTCGGCGATGGCCCGGCCGATACCCTGGCCTGCGCCGGTGACGATACCTACCTTGTTTTCCAGCAAGCCCATGGAATAACTCCTTGTCGTATGATCTCAGTTGGCGTTTGCGGGCGCTCGCAAGGCGAGCAGTACCATGGGCACTACCAGCAGGGCGGCCATCAGGCCAGCCCAGATGCCCTTGAAGATGGAGTAGTTGAGGGGGCTGACCTCACCCACACCCAGCAGATAGAAACCCAGCAAAGTCAGCGGTGCTATGACGCACATGCCAAACAGGCCGAATAGCAGGGCGCTCTTGAAGGTGCCTGTGGGCAGTCGGTCAGCCATGCGCTGCATGAAAGATCCCGCTCCCAGGTCGATGCACTCCAGCTTGCCCTTGTTGAGCTTGCCGCGCTGCAGCGGGATGACGATCAGGGCCACGATGAAGGGCAGGATAAATGCGGTGGCAATCACGTCCACGGCGAAGCTGTGGTCGCCGCCCCAGGCAAGGGCCGGGCCACTCTTGAGCAACAGCCAGGCAATTATGCCGTTGAAGATGGTGTTGGAAATACCACCCACCAGCATCTCGTGCTTGATATGTTGCGTGGCTGTTGGAGTTGCCATTTTTCCGCCTGTTGTGCGACCTGTCGCTCCGCAGGATTATGGCACAGTGGGGGACTCGCGGGCATAGACCCAAGGGGCCAGAATGGTAGACATTAGCCGCCATCGCGGCCACTGGGCAGTAGTTCGTCGGCCCTGATCTGAACAGCAGGCGCTATCGGGCAGGGTCCTGAATTATGTTAAGCTCGGTAGCAAACATAAGTAGAATTGCGTTGCCTGCCGTGACGCCTGAAGAAAAGCCATGAGTGAGATTTCGGTACCTGCGAAAAAGTTTCAACGCCTGCTCGATTACCTCGAACGCGTCGGCCTGGATGTTAAGGCGATAGCCGCCGCCGTGGATTTAAGCGCGGATCGTATCGCCCGGTTGGATCCAGAGCAGTCGTTGCCGGCGCTGAATTACTCCCGCCTGTACAAGGCGGCGACGGTGGAACTGCAGCGCCTGGGGCAGCCCATTCCCTGGGGGGCGGGCCTTGGTGGAGAGTCCTTCGAGTTGATGTGCCACTGTATGATTGGCGCCCGGACCCTTGGGGAGGCGTTGCATCTTGCCCAACGCATCAACGAGTTACTCTACCCTCTCAACCGGTATCGCATGCGCCTGCTGGAGGAGCCGGCAGGACCGCTGGTTCGCCTTGAATATGACATCGAGATTCCAGAGGGCGAAACAGACCTGATCCCCGAGGGCTGGGACAGGGCCGATTACAAGGTCTCCGTTGCCCGGGCTTCCGGCCTGGTGGTCTGGCATGCCTATTGCGGCTGGCTTACTGGTGATGCCCTTACAGCGGAAGAGCTGAGAGTAATGGCCCCCAATGTGAGCAGGGAGTACCGCGATAGCCTGGAGCGGATATTCGATTGCCCGGTACACTTCGATGCTGCTGAAAACAGTTTAAGTTTCAGGAGGGAACTGCTGCAGCGGCGGATAGTGCACACCAGCGAATCACTGGCGGAATTCCTCAAGAACAGTATTTACCACCTGATAGCGATGGACCGCATACCCGCCAGTACTACTGCGGCGATCAAATCACTGGTAAGTATCGATCTCCCCACCGGTATGCCGTCTTTTGCGGCGGTGGCATCGATGCTCTACATGTCCGAATCCAGCCTGAGACGGCGTTTGCAGTCTGAAAACACCAGCTACCAGGCGATCAAGGACCAGGTGCGCTGCGAGGTCGCGATCGACAAGCTGCTGAACGACAACACCCGGGTCGCGGACCTGGCGGAGTTCCTGGGATTCACCGAGGCCAGTTCTTTTGTTCGCTCCTTCAAGAGCTGGACCGGTTATACGCCTAAATCCTACAAGGAAAAAATGCAGTCCCTGGGGCGGGGCTGAACCAGCCCCTGTCACGCTAGCCGAGGGTTTGCACCAGCTTTCGTGCATCCAGGATAGCGCCATCGATATAAGCGACCTCGCGGCAGTCGCCTATCTGGTGCACGTTCGCGCCACTGGCGGTCAGCCGCGCCAGCATGCTGTCGTCCGGCTGCGCCCCCATGGCGATGATAACCTGCTTTGCAGCCAGCGAATGGGCTTCCTCCCCCAATTTGAAGCTGACGGATTGTGCGTGGATCTGTATAGCCGCAACGTTGCGATGAATCACAGCGCCGTGCTCGCGCAACAGGTGCAGTACCCTGGCACGGCGCACGATAGCCAGCTCGGAGCCCAGGTCCGCGCCTGGCTCCAGCACCACCACCTTGCGGCGGCGTTCCACCAGGTACTCCGCAAGTTCCAGTCCCACCAGTCCACCGCCGATGATGACCACCTCGTCGGCGATAGGCATCCACAGCTTGCTCAGCAGGCGCAGCAGACTGATATTGCGCAGCAACTGGCTCATACGGCCCACGCCTAACGCAAGGCGCTGCCACAGCGGGAGTTTGGCAAGGGCGATGGGGTTGTTGCCGAACAGCACGCCGCGCAGTTCGTCGCCGTCGAAGACATGGCGCTGCTGCTTGCCCGGTATGTCTGGCGCGGCGCGCATCGCGCCAGTGGCGAGTACTATGTGGTCGGCAGAGGCCGCCGCGATATTTTCCAGGGTCGCGACCTTGCCCAGTTGCAGGTCAATGGGCAGGCTGCGCACGGCATTGTCGAGGTAGTGCACCAGCCGCTCATTGGGTTCATAGGCCAGCGACGCAATCCGGGCAGTACCCCCCAGATCCCGCTCTTTTTCCCACAGGCTAACCCGGTGCCCCTTTTCCGCCAGCAGGCGTGCGGCCTCCATACCGCCCGGGCCTCCGCCGATGACGAGGATCTTCTTGCTGTCGCGGCTGCGGGCGATGATGTCCCCCTCGTGCTCGCGACCCGTACTGTGGTTGACCGCGCAGCAGACCGGCTTGTTGATGAAAATCTGGCTGACGCAGATATAGCAGTAGATACAGGGGCGCACTGACTTGTCCTGGCCGGCCGCCAGTTTGTTGGGTAAGTCCGGGTCCGCCAGCAGGCGCCGGCCCAGCGCCAGGAAATCGAAGTCGCCGGCAGCTATGTGCCGCTCGGCAAGCTCCGGGTCTATCCTGCCTACCCCTATCACCGGAATCCCAACCTTCTTCTTTACCGCGACGGCAAAGGGGATAAAACCGCCGGGTTCGTGTACCAGTGGTGCCTCGGTAAAGGCTATCGCGTGGGCCACACTGCCATAGGCACTCACGTCTATTGCATCGGCTCCAGCCTCCTCACAAAGCCGCGCCGTCTGTACGCAGTCTTCCGGTGTTATGCCACCATCAATACGATATTCCTTCCCGTCCAGTCGCACCAGGATAGGGAAGTTCTCGCCGGCAGTGGCGCGCACCGCGCGTATTGTTTCCACCAGGAAGCGGGCGCGGTTCTCGGCGGAGCCTCCGTACTGGTCATTCCGCTTATTGGTGTAAGGCGACAGGAAATTTGCCAGCAGGTAGCCGTGGCCCGCATGCAGCTCTATGCCATCGAAGCCGGCGCGTTTGGCGCGCTCGGCGGCATCTGCAAAGCCAGCCACGGTCTCGGCGATCTGTTCCACGCTCATCTCATAATATCTGGGTCCCTTGCCATCTGGCCCGGCGGCCTTGATGAAGGTGCCGATCTCGGCCCGGGTCAGCACCGGGAACATGTCACTGCGAGAGGGAGTGACGGGGGAGGGTACCGGGATGGGGCGCCCGGCGGCGGTATCCTCCTGGGCCATCTTGCCGCTGTGGTTGAGCTGGGCCACGATCTTCGCACCGTGCCGATGCACCCGCCGCGTCAGTTCGGTGAGCCCGGGCAGAAAATCGTCGGAGGAAAAGGCGATGGTATTGGGCATGCTCGCCCCATTGGGGAACAGGGCTGCGGATGTCTCCAGTACTATAAGTCCTACACCGCCGGCTGCGCGCGCCTCATAGTAGGCGATGAGTTGCTCGGTGCAATGCCCATCGGCTGCGGCGAAGTTGGTGCCCATGGCGGCCATTACTATGCGATTGCGCAACTCCAGCCCCGCAATGCGGGCGGGGGACAGCAGATGGGTAAATTTATGTGGCATGGCGCTGGCGCGGCTCGAGGAGGTAACAGGGTGCCATGGTAATCGCTGCTGCAAATTGCAAAAGAACCCATTGATTCAAATTTATAGACATTTGCATTCTGACTTGGTTTGACCTCGTCGGACTAATTTTACAGCTTGTTTCACTCTGCACCTGCCAGATTGAGTGTCAATGTCTATCAATCTGAACTATCGGGTTATGGATGACCCGGCACTCTGCGCGCATGATCCTCTATGATGGGTCTACGTTTTCACTTCAGGAGTTTTGGATCATGACAGAAAAAACGGATGTTTACGCCGCGGGTGATGACGGTGTGCAGCGCTATGGCGAGCAGGGTTATGAGCTTGTACTGATCGACGAGCCCGCTGAGGGTATCAGGCGCATCACGCTCAACCGCCCCGACAAGCGCAATGCCCTCAACCACGCCCTGCGCGGCGAGGTCCTCCATGCCCTGCAGCACGGTGATGCGAATGAAGCGGTCAGGGTACAGATCGTTCGCGGCGCCGGTAGTTGTTTTTCCGCCGGCTATGACCTGGGCGGCGGTAACGCGGGCCTTGGGTATCCCTTTTACACGGCAGGAGGCGACAGTCAGTGGCCGCGCCATGTCACGGATGGCTGGATGGGCATCTGGGATCTTGCCAAACCCGTGATAGCCCAGGTACACGGTTACTGTCTTGCCGGTGGCAGTGAGCTGGCGACGGGCTGTGACCTGGTTTACATGGCTGACGACGCCCAGATGGGCTATCCGGCGGTACGTTTCGGCGTCCCCGATATGCAGTTCCATCCCTGGCTCGTGGGCATGCGCAAGGGCATGGAGATGCTGTTGACAGGGGATTCATTGTCGGGGGTTGAATGCGCTGCCCGCGGTTGGGCCACCGACAGCTTCCCCGGCGAGGAACTGGAGGCCAGGGTTCTCGCTATAGCCCGGAGGATCGCCAAATTACCCCAGGATATCGTGCAGCTGAACAAGCGCGCGGTGCATCGGCAGATGGATGTCATGGGCCTGCGCCAGGGCATTCGCGCCGGCACCGAAATGTGCGCCCTGGCCACTCACCAGCCTACCTTCAAGGCCTTCATCAGCAATATCCAGCAGCAGGGCCTGACCGACGCGCTGCAATCGCGGGATGAAAAATTTGGCGATTATCGCACCTCGGGCGACTCCCCCGGCAAGTAATCCCCGAAATTTGCGGGCCGGCTTGCCGGTCCGCCATCCAGGCGGCTGCGAACTGAAATGTCTATAAATTTGGATCGTGTCGCCCTGTGTTCTCCCCGGGTGCTCCTCAATAATTGCACGGAGCCGGCAGAGACCCACATCACCTGCCGTGGCTGGATTAATCCGCACTATAAACGATAAACCGGTTAGTCAATGGAGCCCCAACGATGAGAATACCGTTCAAGAAGTCCGTCCTGGTCTCGGCTGTGGCACTTGCAGGAGCCGCGCTTTCGCCCCTGGTGTTGGCGCAGGCGGAGTCGCGGTCCAAGGCCTCCTCTCTTATGCTGGAAGAGGTGGTAGTGACTGCCCAGAAACGCGCGCAGGACTCCCAGGATGTGCCGATTTCCATTTCGGCCCTGACGGAGTCGGACCTGGAGCGTCGCGGCGCGGTCAACCTCGGCGACCTGATCAGTACAATTCCCAATATGTCCGGCTATACGGCCCCCGGAAGTCGGGCCAATCTGAGCGTCAACATACGTGGTATTGGCTCCGGCAGCTCCAGTAACCTTTCCGTGGACCCGGCGACCGCGATGTACCTCGACGGTGTGTATATCGGGAAGCTCATAGGCTCGTCCCTGGACGTGGCGGAACTGGAGCGGGTGGAAGTGCTGCGCGGTCCCCAGGGCACCCTCTACGGCCGTAACTCTACCGCCGGCGCCATAAACTTCATAACCCAGAAACCGACCGGTGAGTTCGGTGGAAAGCTTACCGGAGTCGCCGGCAGTGACAGTCTTTGGGGCCTGAAGGCTAACGTGAATACCGACACCCTCGGGACATCGGGAGAGGGTCTTGGCGCACTGTCGGCCACATTCGGCGGGCTGATCCGGCAGCGGGATGAGCTCTACGACAACACCAACCCGAACCTGGATGATTTCGATGACCTTGACAGGGAGGCCTATCGGCTTGCCCTGCGCTGGGAAGTCAATGACCAGCTGACCGTGGACTATGCCTATGACCACTCGGAATTGAACGAAAAGGGGACTCCCCAGTTTATGGTCGGCTTTACCCCGCTGGCGATCAATCCGGAAACCGGCGTGCAGACCAGTCGCACCCAGGTGCTGGCGGACTTCAATACCGGCCAGATAGCTGGCGGCCTCGCCCAGATGAACCAGTTTGCCCCGTTATTTGGCCTGTCTCCTGACCCCACGGCCGGCCGTTACGTGGATTCCAGCCAGGACACGCTGGACCTATACAACAACCTGAATGACGGCGATCGCCCGGGTAAGGCCAGCAGTGATATCAATACCTACTCGAAGAACAAGGCCGATGGCCACAACCTGACAGCCGCCCTGGCCTTCGATAACCTGGGCTTTTTGCAGAGCGTGGAATTCAAATCGATTACCGCCTACAGGAAGATCACTAATTCCAATTTTGGCGACCTGGACGGCACCGACAATTCGGTAGCGCCCGGTGGTGCCGGTGCGATTAACGACAGTACCCTGGGCGCGCTCACCAGCATGTACGGCGAGGAGTTGGCTCTGTTCGGGAATATGGCGAACAACCCCGCACTTATCCCCGCCCTGACACCCCTGTACAACGAGGTACAGCAGAGCATTGGCCTGATGTGGGAAAACATCGACGAATTTGGCGGCGCTTTCTTCAACCAGGATGCCGAGATCGACTACAACCAGTTCTCGCAGGAACTGCAGATGGTGGGTACCGCCAACGAGATAGATTATGCGCTGGGCGTTTACTATTTCAGCGACGAGGGTGAAAACCGCAGTATTCGCAGCGCGGCCCAGCCGGTAGGTGGCAAGGCGGCAGTCAATTACGACAACGAGACCGAGGCCTGGGCGGTATACGGGCAGACAACTTTCCGTCCCGACATGTTCGATGATCGCCTCGCGCTGACCCTGGGTTACCGTTATACCGAAGAGCAGAAAGAGGTCAAATATCTCTACCAGAGCGCCGGGTCAGTGATCCTTCCGGGACCGTTTCCCGGCACTTTGCGCACCAATCCGGACTATACCGGCCAGCTTGAGCCTGTTCCGGGCCAATATGGTGTCAAGGAACACGAGAGCTACGATAACAGTAGCGGTACCGTCACTGTGGCTTACGATCTCACTGATGACACGAACACCTATCTTACCTGGGCCACGGGATACCGCAGTGGCGGCTTCAACGGTGAGGTGTTTGGCGACCAGTACAAGGAAGAGACTATCGAGAGCTGGGAACTGGGCGTGAAGTCCGATGTGATCCCGGCAGTTCTTCGGGTCAACGGTGCGTTATTTGCCTATACCTATGACGATCAGCAGGTCAGTGAAATCGAGGTCAATGAACTGACGCTGCAAACCACTTCCTTCATCGGTAACGCGGGTAAATCCGAGCGCTGGGGAGCCGAAGTAGAAGTGCAGTGGCTGCCAACGGATGATCTGTTGATCTCCCTGAGCTACTCCCACACGGACGGCGACTTCGACAAATATGCGCCGCTTGAAGGGGTCAATACCAGCATCAATACCGATAACCTGGCCAAGCGTACCTCGCCGGACAATATGGCATCGGGTATCGTGGACTGGGTGTTTGCGCGCACTGACTGGGCAGAATTTATCGCCCATACCGAAGTGTTCTACCAGAGCGAGAGCTATGCCGCGCCGCTGTGGAGCGGTTACTACTCGGGTGAGCCCTACGTCTTTGACCAAATTGATGTCGAGGAGCGCACCATTGTGAATATGCGTCTGGGTATCGAGGGTATAGCGCTGGGCAACGGTACCCTGCGAGCGGGCCTCTGGGGCAAGAACCTGACCGACGAGGACTACAATACATTCGGGATCAACTTCGCCAGCCTGGGCCCCATTACCCAGCAGTATGGCGAGGGTGTGAGCTATGGCCTCGATGTGACCTACGAGTTCTAGTATCCCTCTGGGGTCCGTTGCCGCGCCAGGGTTCTTGGCGCGGTTTTTTTTTGCCTGATTCAGGGGGTTAGTGGTCTGGTTCTGTGCAGCGGTCCCGGGCGGGGAAGTGTTTCTCAGTCGCTCCCCGATAATCGCTTGGTGAGAAACACTTCCCCGCCCGGGACCCCGTAAGGCAACTGTCCCTTCCAGCCCCAGCCCAGTCCACGCTATATCGGAGCTGCACGATGCAAGGGGCCGGGCCGGGGAGGGCTTTTCACCAAGCGATTGTCGGGGAGCGACTGAAAAGCCCTCCCCGGTCCGGACCCGTTAGCAAGCACCAGCCCCAGACCCGCTAGCGAGCACACAGCCAAGAATTCAAGCAAGATACGCCGAACCGGCTAGAACGCATCCGGACGCAGCATCGCATCGTGGCCACCATCGATGAACAGCATGGCACCACAAATGAAAGTGGCCTTGTCGCCCAGCAGGAAGCTGGCTGCGTCGGCCATGTCCTGGGGCAGGCCTGGGCGACCGATTGGGATCGAGGCGATGAACTGCTTGATGGCCTCACCGTAGGTGGGATCATCCTCAACCGCCGCGCTCAGCGGGGTCCTTGTATAGCCCGGAGCGATGGCGTTCATGCGTATGCCCTGGGCCGCGTAATCCCGGGTGTTGTGCCGCATCCACCTGGCCAGCGCCTGCTTCGATCCGGAATACACCGGCTGGGCTTCCATTTGGCTGGCTATGGCGCCGGCTGCGGGCTCGTCGCCCGCCAAAAGAGCCTGTACATAGTCGGGATTGGTGGGCATGGGCGCCGAGTTGGAGGAAACCAGCAGGACAGCAGCACGATTGTCCGCCAGTGTCTGGCGCAGTCCCTCGACCAGATCTACAGCGCCAAAATAGTTTACCGCTGTTATGAGCTCCCGATTGGGGATATGCGAACCGACTCCCGCACAAGCCACCAGCCCGTCCAGGGTGCCGCCAGTTGCGTTTCTGATAGCAGTGATGGCGTGGGACCGACCTGCGGAGGTGGCAAGGTCCGCGACGATGTCCGCTTGCTGTATATCGACCACGAATACCCTGTGGCCCTCGGACTGCAGCTGCTGGCTTATGGCGGCGCCTATACCGCTTGCGCCGCCGCTGATGACGTAGGTTCCCATTATCTGTCTCCTGCCTCTAAGCTGTTTGAACAGTCTCGCAACTTAGCCCCCGACCCGGCGGTGGAACAGAGCGAAGCGGGTCTTTTGCATTGACATTACCGCTCGCAGCCAAAGAATTTCACTGTGAATGGTAATGTCTACAAATTCGGCTGGCTTGGCGCTGTGGAAATGAGTTGTCCTGAGGGATAATAAATCGGATTTGCCATAGAAAACCGGGGGTAATGCTTCATGAGACTGGAAAACAAGGTAGCTATCGTGACTGGCGCGGGTGTCGGGATAGGCGCGGCGACGGCCCGCCGTATGGCCGAAGAAGGCGCGAAAGTGGTGGTGGCCGCCCGTCGCCTCAACCTGCTGCAGGAGGTGGTCGCCGAGATCGAGGCCGCTGGTGGCACCGCCATGGCCTGCGCCTGCGATATCACCGACGAGGAATCCGTGAAGCAACTGGTGGCGGATACCGTGGCGGCCTACGGCAAACTGGATATCGTGGTGAACAACGCGGTGCTGATGGTGCCGGGTATGCTGGCCAGCTACAGCAGCAAGGCCTGGCGCCAGAATTTCATCGTTTCACTCGATGGCGCCATGTTCCTGATGCGTGAGGCGTATCCCCAGTTGAAGGCCAACAGCGGTGCGGTCGTCAACGTGTCCTCCGTTTGCGGCCTGCTGGGCTCAGTCGGCACTGCCGGTTATAGCGCAGCCAAGGCCGGCATGATCGCCATGTCCCGCAATGCGGCGATTGAATGGGGCAAAAAGGGTGTGCGCGTCAACACGGTTATCCCCGGCGTATTCCTGACGCCACCCACGCTGGGCCTGATGCCGGACGAGGAATCCCAGGCCGCGACCGCACAATCCCTGCCCCTGGGCCGCATTGGCGATCCGACGGAATGTGCCAATGCTATTTTATTCCTGGCCAGCGATGAGGCATCCTATATCACCGGCGCCGAGCTGGTGGTGGATGGCGGGCGCACGGCGGAATTGATCACCGGCACGGCAAGCTGGGACTAGCACAACAGCGGGAAGAGAGCATGAATGAGGATTTATCGGCGCGCATAGATCGGCTGGAATCGCTGGACGAGATCCGGCAGTTGCCGGCGAAGTACGCCCTGTCCCTGGATATGCGCGACCTCGATGCCCACGTTAACCTGTTTGCCGCGGATATCCGGGTCAGTCGGGACAAGGTCGGGCGTTCCCATCTAAAGCGCTGGCTGGACGATACATTGCGTCTGCAGTTTACCGGGACCGCCCACCATATCGGCAATCACGTGATCGAGTTCGACGACCCCGACAACGCCCACGGCGTGGTGTACTCGAAAAACGAGCACGAAACCGGCGACCAGTGGGTCATCATGCAGATGCTCTACTGGGACAACTACCAGCGCGTTGACGGGCGCTGGTATTTTCGACGCCGCCTGCCATGCTACTGGTATGCCACCGACCTTAACAAGCCGCCGATCGGCGATAACAAGATGCGCTGGCCCGGGCGGGAACCCTACGAGGGCGCTTATCACGAGCTGTGGCCCTCATGGCAGGAATTCTGGAGTCATCCACCGGACACCGAGCAGCCTGAGGTGGCGCCGCCGGCACCGCTGGATCAGTTCCTGGCAACGATGCGTCGCGGTGCGCCAGAGCCGAGGATACGTGTCAGGTAAGGTTCCCGCGACTCGCACTCACAGATAGGAAGAAGATATGGATATTTTCTCGCCGGTAAAGTTGGGCCGGCTGCAACTGGACAACCGGGTCGTAATGGCGCCGATGACCCGCAGCCGGGCGGATACCGATGCGGTGCCCACCGGGATGATGATCGACTACTATGCCCAGCGCGCCAGTGCCGGCCTGATAATATCTGAGGGTATTGCCCCCAGCGCCAGTGGCCTGGGTTACTGCCGCACGCCGGGACTGTTCAATGACGCCCAGGTGGAGGCGTGGTCCCGGGTGACGGCGGCGGTACATGCCGCCGGCGGCAGGATCGTCGCCCAGCTGATGCATGTGGGCCGGGTGGCCAGCCAGCTCAACAAACCCCCCGGCAGCGACACGGTGGCGCCGTCGGCCATCGCCGCGAAGGGTGAGATCTACACCGACCAGGAAGGCATGGTGGCGTTTGACACGCCGCGCGTCCTGCGGGGCGGCGAGATACCCTGGATTATCGCCGACTATCGCCAGGCCACAGAAAACGCCTTCGCCGCGGGCTTCGACGGTGTCGAGTTGCACTGCACCAGCGGCTATCTGCCCGCCCAGTTCCTGTGCACCGGTACCAATAAACGCGCGGACGACTACGGCGGCAGCGCCGAGAACCGCTGCCGCTTTGCCCTCGAGACCCTGGAGGCCATGGCATCGGTGGACGGCGCGGACCGGGTCGGCATGCGCATTTGTCCTGACAACCCGTTCAACGACCTCAGCGATGAAGATCCCCAGCGGACCTTTGAGCAACTGCTGGGCGGGGCAGCCCGGCTACAGCTGGCTTACCTGCACGTGATCCGCCTGCCCACGGGCCGGGTTGATAATATTGCCCTGGGGCAACATTTCTTCGGTGACAGGCTGATTGTGAATGACAGTTACGACTTCGAGGAGGCGTCTGCCGCAATAGCCAGTGGGGCGGTCAGCGCGGTGTCATTCGGACGGCCGTACATTGCCAACCCCGACCTGGTCGAAAGGTTCCGTGACGGTTCCCCCCTTGCCAGATTTGATCCGCGCACCCTGTACGCCGGTGGTTCCAGCGGCTACAGTGATTATCCACCGCGGGAGTCGTAAGGCTAAAGGGGGTAAGAGTCCCTTACATTAAATTGACTCTGACCCCCTTTTTAAAATTGACTCTGACCCCCTTTATTGGGAACACCAGTGTCACTATGGCAAATGATCACGATGACAGTAGCCGTACCCACCCCCACCCCGTCTCCTCGCCTCCCTGTTCAATGCATGAGGTCGATCCGCTCTACATGGGGCTCTCGGCTTCGGGCACTCCAGCCGGTGACCCTGCGCCGCGCTCCGGACCGGATATGAGCGTGCAAAACAGTATTGCTGATCTCAGGGCGCGCATTCGCAAGACGACCGTCGCCGACGAGAAAACGGTGCTGGCCCATCTGCTGGCATCAGGCACACTCTCTCCCGAACGGCGGGAGCGCCTGCGCGGGCAGTCGGTCGACCTGGTGGAGCGCTGCCGGCGCAAAAGCCACAAGGCGGGCACCCTGGACGCGTTCCTGCAGGAATTCGGCCTGTCGAACAAGGAGGGAATTGCCCTCATGTGCCTGGCCGAGGCCCTGTTGCGGGTGCCGGATGAGGAAACGGCCGACCGCCTGATTGCCGAGAAGATCCAGTCCGGGGACTGGGGCGCCCACAAGGGCAAGTCCTGGTCCCGTTTCGTCAATGCCTCGGTGTGGGGGCTGATGCTCACCGGCAGAGTGGTGCGCCTCGATGACGATATTACCGAGCAGACTTCCTCCTGGATGCGGCGCCTGATCAACAGCCTGGGCGAGCCGGTGGTGCGCCAGGCGGTGCTGCAGGCCATGCGAATCATGGGCAGTCAGTACGTGCTGGGCCGAACTATTGAGGAGGGTCTGGAAAAGGGCAGGGTGAACAACCGGGCCGGGACGCGTTTTTCCTTCGACATGCTCGGTGAAGGCGCCCGCACCGCCGCCGATGCAAAGCGCTACTTCGACTCCTACGCCGCCGCGATCGCCAGCATCAGCGCCGGGGCGCGCGAGGATTCCGTCATCAGCGCCAACGGTATCTCGCTAAAACTGTCCGCTTTGCACCCGCGCTATGAATTCAGGCAAAAGCGCCGGGTGATGACAGAGCTGTTACCCCGGGTGAAGGCACTGGCGCTGATGGCCAGGCAGGGCGGCATCGGTTTCAGCATCGATGCGGAGGAGTGTGACCGGCTGGACCTCTCCCTGGATATTTTCGAAGCCCTGGCCCGGGACGATGAGCTGGCTGACTGGGACGGTCTCGGCTTTGTGCTGCAGGCCTACCAGAAGCGCGCGCACCTGGTGGCGGACTGGCTGGCAGCCCTTGCGCGGGAGTCGGGCCGACGTTTTATGGTACGCCTGGTCAAGGGCGCCTATTGGGATGGCGAGATCAAGCATGCCCAGGAACAGGGCCTGGCCGACTATCCGGTATTTACCCGCAAAAGCCATACGGATGTCTCCTACCAGGTCTGCGCCGAGCGCCTGCTGGCGGCCCAGGATGTAATCTATCCCCAGTTTGCCACCCACAACGCTTACACGGTGGCGCTCGTGATGGAGCTCACCAATGGCAAGCAGGCTTTTGAGTTCCAGCGCCTGCACGGCATGGGGCACCTGTTGTACGAGGAAGTACGGGACAAGAACCCCGGCGTTCCGGTCCGGGTGTACGCGCCGGTGGGCAATCACAAGGACCTGCTGCCCTACCTGGTGCGCCGCCTGCTGGAAAACGGCGCCAATAGTTCCTTCGTCAACCGCTTCCTCGATGCGCGGGTACCGCCCAGGGAGCTGTTGCGGGACCCGGTGGAAGAAGCGCTGGCCCAGCCGGCCGGGCGCCACCCTGGAATTCCGGTGCCGCGGCAGCTGTATCGCGACGAGCCAGCGCCCTGGCTGAATGCCCGCGGCATCGACCTGGCGGACCCGCTGGAAGTGGCGGAGCTCCTGCCGAAACTGGCACCACCAGCGGACAAGGGTGCCCGGGCTGCGCCTGTGGTTGGCGGGCAATGGCTACAGGGACAGGCGCAGGCTGTGTCCAACCCGGCCCTGTTCGAGACAGTGGTAGGCCATGTAGTCGATGCGGGGCCGGAGGCGATCGAGATGGCACTGGGACTGGCTGTCACTGCACAGCCGGGCTGGGATGCCGCGGGGGCTGAGTTCAGGGCGACCTGCCTGGAGCGCCTGGCGGACCTGCTGGAGTTGCACTGCGAGCGCCTGATGGGCCTGATCATCGGCGAGGCGGGACGCACTGTGGACGATGCCCTGTCGGAGGTGCGCGAGGCGGTGGATTTTTGCCGCTATTACGCCCGCCAGGGGCGGCTCGGCTTCGCCGCGCCACAAGCCCTGCCCGGTCCGACCGGAGAGGTCAACGAACTGTCCCTGCACGGACGAGGGGTATTCCTGTGTATCAGCCCCTGGAATTTCCCCCTGGCGATCTTTACCGGCCAGGTTGTCGCCGCCCTGATGGCCGGTAACAGCGTCATCGCAAAACCGGCGGAGCAGACCCCGCTGGTAGCGGCGCGGGCGGTGAGCCTGATGCTCGAGGCGGGTGTGCCGCCGGAGGTGATTCATTTGCTGCCGGGCGGCGGTGCGGCGGTCGGCGGGGCGCTGGTCAGGGACACTGCGTATCGCGGGAGTGGCGTTTACCGGCAGCACTGCCACCGCGCGGCTGATCAACCGCCAGCTGGCGGAGCGCGAGGGTGCCATCGTCCCGCTGATTGCGGAGACCGGCGGTCTCAACGTGATGATCGTCGACGCAACCGCGCTGCCCGAGCAGGTGGTGGACGACGTCATCACTTCGGCGTTCCAGAGTGCAGGGCAGCGCTGTTCGGCATTGCGGGTGATCTACCTGCAGGAGGATATAGCCGATTCGGTGATCGCCATGCTGGCCGGCGCCATGGCGGAGCTGGAACTGGGGAACCCCGCCGCACTGGCAACCGACATCGGCCCGGTGATCGACCTTGAGGCCCGCCAGATGCTGGAAAGACATGCCCAGCGCATGGGCAAGGAGGGCACGCTGCTGGCGCGCTGTGAGCTGGCCCTGGACCATGCCGGGGGCTATTTCTTCGCCCCGCGGGTCTACGAGATCAGGCAGCTGTCACAGCTGCCGGAGGAGGTGTTCGGCCCGATACTGCATATCATCCGCTACGCGGTGCAGGATATGCCGCGGGTGCTGGCGGATATCAATGCCTCGGGGTTCGGCCTGACCCTGGGCATCCACAGCCGGATCAACGGTTTTGTCGAGGATGTCTTCGAGGCGACCCGGGTGGGCAATACCTATATCAATCGCAATATGGTGGGCGCGGTAGTGGGGGTGAACCCCTTCGGCGGCCAGGGGCTGTCGGGTACCGGCCCGAAGGCTGGAGGGCCGCATTACCTGGCGCGCTTTGCGGTGGAGAAGACCCGCACCGACAACGTGGTCGCCAGGGGCGGGAACACCCAGCTGTTCAACCTGCAGGAGCCCGAACAGGCAGACTGAACCGCGGGAAGGCCTGTCGGGTCTGGCCGCGCCGCAACTTCCAGTGGCAGCTTACAACACCAGGGATTTTGCCCGCCCGAATGCCTCCAGCGCGAGGGCGATATCGTCGTCGCTCAGTGCTGCGGAGATCTGGGTGCGAATTCGCGCCTTGCCCCGGGGAACCACCGGGAAGGAAAACGCCACCACGTATACGCCCTGGTCCAGCATCGCCTCCGCGAACCTGGCTGCCAGTGCCGCGTCGTGCAGCATGACGGGCACAATCGGGTGTTCGCCCGGGAGCAGGTCGAAGCCCATGTTCTCAAGCCCCTGGCGAAACACCCGTGTGTTCTGTTGGAGTCGCTCGCGCAACTGCGGCGCTTCGCTCACCAGCTCTATAGCCTTGATGGCGCCTGCCACCACGGGTGGCGCCACCGTGTTGGAGAAAAGATAGGGCCTGGAGCGCTGGCGCAACAGATCGACGATCTCCTGTCGTGCCGCGGTATAGCCGCCGCTGGCGCCGCCCAGCGCCTTGCCCAGTGTCCCGGTGATGATGTCCACCCGATCCATGCAGCCTCGCAACTCGTGGGTACCCCGGCCACCGGCGCCGATAAAGCCGGTGGCATGGCAGTCGTCGAAATGCACCAGGGCGTCGTACTTGTCCGCCAGGGCGCAGATCTCATCGAGCCTGGCGATATAGCCGTCCATGGAAAACACACCGTCGGTGGAGATCAGTTTGAAGCGCGCGCCAGCGGCGTCCGCTGCCTGCAACTGCGCCTCCAGGTCCGCCATATCGCTGTTGCGGTAGCGATAGCGTTTAGCCTTGCACAGGCGGATACCGTCGATGATGCTGGCGTGGTTGAGTTCGTCGGAGATCACCGCGTCCTCCTCCCCCAGCAGGGTTTCGAAAAGGCCGCCATTGGCGTCGAAACAGGAGGGGTAGAGGATGGTGTCCTCGGTGCCGAGGAAGGCGCTGAGTGTTTCCTCGAGTTGCTTGTGCAGGGTCTGGGTGCCGCAGATAAAGCGCACCGAGGCCATGCCGTAGCCCCACTCCTGCAGACCCCGGGCAGCCGCGGCGTTCACCTCGGGGTGTTGGGCCAGCCCCAGGTAGTTGTTGGCGCAAAGGTTGAGTACCTCACGGCCGCCGGACACCCCCACATGGGCGCCCTGGGGGGTGGTGATCAGGCGCTCGTGCTTGGTCAGGCCGGCGCTCTCGATAGCGGCCAGTTCACCGGCCACATGTTCCCGGTAGCGATCGTACATTTTTTGACTCCACGTTTTATGTGTTAAATAAACGTCCGACCCGGCGCTGTAGGGCGGAAATCATTGCGCCAGGGGGCCTGATGGAATGAATACCCGATAAAATCGGGCCTGGCCCTCAAACCTATTGTTCCCAGTTGAGAACGACCTTACTGGCCTCGCCGCTGCTCATGACATCGAACCCCTTCTGGAAATCACGGTAGCTCATCCGGTGGGTGATCACCGGGGAGATATCCAGGCCCGAGTCGATCATCACCGACATTTTGTACCAGGTCTCGTACATCTCCCTGCCGTAAATACCCTTGAGGGTGAGCATGTTGAAAATCACTATATTCCAGTCGATCGCCGTGTTCTGGCTGGGTATGCCGAGAATCGACACCTTGCCGCCGTGGCACATACTGGCCAGCAGATCGTTGAAGGCCTGGCCATTGCCGGACATCTCCAGACCCACATCGAATCCCTCGGTCATATGCAGCTCTTTCTGCACGTCCGCCAGGCTCTCCTTTGCCACGTTCACCGTGCGGGTAGCGCCAAGCCTTGCCGCCAGGGCCAGCCGCGCGTCTATCACATCGGTAATCACCACGTTGCGCGCGCCGGAGTGCCTGCACACCGCCGCGGCCATGGCGCCGATGGGGCCGGCGCCGGTGATCAGCACGTCCTCCCCCAGCAACGGCCACTGCAGGGCGGTGTGTACCGCGTTGCCGAAGGGGTCGAACAGCGCCGCCACATCCAGGTCGATGCCCTCGGAATGCTCCCACACATTGGACATGGGCAGGGCGAGATACTCGGCGAAAGCCCCGGGCCGATCGACGCCGATGCCGCTGGTGAAGGCGCACAGGTGGCGCCGTCCCGCCATGCAGTTGCGGCAGCGACCGCAGACCACGTGACCCTCGCCGGAGACGATCTGGCCAGGGTGAAAGTCGATGACATTGGAGCCGACCTCGACGATCTCGCCGACGAATTCGTGCCCGACCACCATCGGTACCGGGATGGTCTTTTGCGCCCAGGCGTCCCAGTTGTAGATATGCATGTCCGTACCGCAGATAGCGGTGCGCCTGACCTTGATCAGCACATCGTTGATTCCGAGCGTCGGCTCCGGGACATCCTCCAGCCAAATACCGGGGCGGGCTTCCTTTTTGATGAGCGCTTTCATGTTTTGTGCCTTTGTTTGCAACTGGCCTGGCCGCTGTCAGCACAGAGCCGTTTGGTGCAGTCAGTGTAGTGGCTTGAGCTCAACTGCGACAGCGTCAGACGGCGGTTCGGCTCTCGCAATCGCGCCGGGAGGGAGTCAGGGTAAAGCCTGCAAGCCGCGCTTCACCCACTGTACGATATCGTTCTTGCTCATGGCGCCCGCCTGGCGGGCGATCTCGCGACCACCCTGGAACAGGATGAGCGTGGGTATGCTGCGAATGGCGTAGCGCGCCGCGACAGCCTGCTGGGCCTCGGTGTCGATCTTGGCCAGCCGCACTCGCGGCTCCAGTTCGGCCGCGGCCTGGGCAAAGGCCGGCGCCATCATTTTGCAGGGACCGCACCAGTCGGCCCAGAAGTCCACCAGTAACGGCAGCTCGCTGCGCTGCAGGTGTCGGTCGAAACTGGCGGCGGTCAATTCCAGTGGTTTTCCGCCAAACAGGGCTTCACGGCATTTGCCGCAGCGTGGCTGGTCGCCGAGGCGCTCCTGGGGGATACGGTTCACGGCAGAGCAGTGCGGACAGACTACATTGGGCATAGCGGTTGGAACTCCTCCATAGACTGCTGTTGATCAGGGCAGGTGCTCAAAGCGATTGGCGGCGACATTCTTGCGCACCTGGTGGGCATCGAACACCTCGCCATTCATTGCAATGTACACTCCGGGCGGCTTGCTCTGCACGGCGCCGATGGCGCAGCCGATATTGAAAATGGCGTCGCTCTGGGCAAAAGCGGCGGGCTGCAGTGCGCCGGTAAGCACGATCCGTTTGTCGGCGATACCCTGCAGAACTCCGGCGGTGGCAACCATGCCGTCGGTGCCATGGGTTATCAGCACACATTCCTCCGCACACTCGCTTGGCGAGGCGGCGGATCAGGGCGCGGTCCTCGTCTGTCATATCCAGGCTGTCCTTGCGCATGGCGGACTCCACGGTGAAGGGGAAGCCCACGGCCATTTTTTTCAGCAACTCGCCTATCACCGGCTCGCCCACCTGGTAATCGCTCTTGGCGTCGAAGTAGATCTTGTCGATGGTGCCGCCGGTGGTGATGATATGCAGTTTCATGGGTGTCACAGTATTGGCGCGGGTTCGCGGGGTGGTATTATAGGCGGCTTGTGCAGCATCTGTCAGCGCCGCTTCAGGCGCGACATACATTGTTTTTTTGGAGTCATTCTATGCTTGATATCAGACCTGTGGCAGGCGCCCTTGGCGCGGAGATTCATGGGCTGGACCTGTCCCGGGAGCTCAGTGCCGAGAGCCGCGAGCGGGTGCGGGAACTGCTCAACGAATACCAGGTGATTTTTTTCCGCGACCAGGATATCAGCCCGGCCATGCAGAAGTCGCTGGCGCTCTCCTTCGGCCCGCTGCAGACCCATCCCGCCTACGACACGGTAGAGGGCTTCCCGGAGCTGACCATTCTCGAAAGCACCGCCGATAAACCGACCAAGATAGAAGCCTGGCATTCCGATATGACATTCCGCCAGCACCCGCCCATGGGTACGGTGCTACGGTCGGTGATTGTTCCGCCCAAGGGTGGAGATACGCTCTGGGCAAGCATGACAGCGGCTTACAACGGACTGTCAGCTCCCATGCGCGATTTCCTGCAGGGTCTGACGGCGGTTCATGACTTCTCCCACGGTTTCAGGGAGAGCCTTGCCGAGCCCGGTGGCAGGGAGCGCCTGGCAGATGCCGTGGCGGCCAATCCGCCGGTCAGGCACCCGGTTATCCGCACCCACCCGGAGACCGGCAGCAAGGTGATTTTTGTCAACAGCCTGTTCACCACCCATATCGAGGGCCTCAAGGCGGCGGAAAGTGATGCCCTGCTACAGTTCCTGTTCCGGCATGTGGTGACACCGGAATACACCTGCCGATTCCAGTGGCGGCCCCACAGCATTGCCATCTGGGACAACCGCAGCACCCAGCACAAACCGATCAACGACTACTTCCCCGCCCATCGCAAGCACCTGCGCATCACCATCGACGGTGACAAACCGTATTAGCAGGCTCTTTGGCCTTGCAAATTTGCACTCTGGCGGTAGTCGAATAAATACCCGATAAAGCCGGTATTTATTCGACCAAACCCGGAACCCGGCGCAACAAACGCAAACGTATTTACCTTCGCCCCAACACCTCATCACCGCTAAGGTGAACCTTTCCCGCCTTGACCCGCCGAATATAGTCGTTCACTTCCCGTTTAACCTCCGGCGCAAACAGGTACAGGCCGAGGATATTGGGAATGGCGATCAGGAACACCATGGCATCGGAGAAATCCAGCACCGCGCTGAGCTGAATCATGCAGCCCAGGGCGATAAACGCACAGAAGACTGCCTTGAACAGCATCTGGGTCGCATTGCTTTCACCGAACAGGTAGGTCCAGCCCTTGAGCCCGTAATAGGACCAGGAGATGCTGGTTGAGAACGCGAACAGCAGGGCGGCCAACGCCAGCGGGTAGGGTGCCCAACTGAAGTGGTGGGCAAATGCGGCGGAGGTCAGGGCGATTCCCTCGAGTCCGCTGTCCATCAGCCCGGCTGGGTAGGCGGTGGTAACTATCACCAGCGAAGTCAGGGTACAGATCACCACGGTATCGATAAAGGGTTCCAGCAGGGACACCAGGCCCTCGGAGGCGGGTTCGTTGGTCTGCACGGCGGAGTGGGCGATGGAGGCTGACCCGAGCCCTGCCTCGTTGGAGAACAGGGCGCGCTGGAAGCCCACGATAATCGCGCCCACCATGCCGCCGGTGACGCTGTCGGCGCTGAAAGCACCGCTGACGATAAGTGCCAGTGCTGCCGGAATGTGCTCAATACTCATGCCGATGATGGTAAGGGCACACAGCACGTAGAGAATGCCCATAAACGGCACGACATGGGCCGCCACCCGGGCGATGGAGCGGATACCACCGATGATCACCACCGATATCGTCGCCGCCAGCAGCAGGCCGAACAGCCAGCCCCGCTCGGCGAAGAAACTGTCGTCACCACCGGAGATCACCAGGAACTGCACATAGGCCTGGTTGGACTGGAACATGTTGCCGATGCCCAGGCAGCCGATCACCAGGGACAGGGCATAGAAACCGCCCAGCAACTTGCCCCAGCGCGGCGCCCCCCGGACCGTCAGATAGTGTTCAAGGTAGTACATGGGTCCACCGGACACGGAGCCATCCGCATTGTAGCGGCGGTACTTTACGCCGAGGGTGCACTCCACCAGCTTGGTCGACATCGCCAGAAAACCGGCAACGAACAGCCAGAACGCCGCGCCGGGGCCACCGATAGCGATTGCAACCGCCACGCCGCCGATGTTACCGATACCGACGGTGCCGGAGATCGCGGTCGCCACCGCCTGGAAGTGGGAGATCTCGCCGTTGGCCGCCGGGTTGTGGAAGTGGCCGCGCACGTGGCGCAGGGCGAGGCCGAAGCCCCGTATATTGATAAAACCCAGATAGAAAGTGAAAAACAGTGCGGCGACGGCCAGCCAGAGCACGATAAGGGGAAAGCCCTGCCCAAACAGGTCGATTCGGTAGAACACGAAGTCGGCGAGTGCATTGGCAAGTGGCCGGACCAGGGACTCGACCTGCTGGTCAAGACTCTGCGCACCTGCCGGCGCGCACAGTAACATCATCGTAACGGCGCTTGTGAGCTCCCTTGCCCCGGTCATGTCTACCCCTGTTGCCTGCTTGCAGGGGTCATGCTCGCACAGTGTTGCTCGGGTGCCAACCGGACCTTACGCGATGATATGTGCCTGCCGGGCCGGCGGCTGAAATAATATCGTAAAGGGCTTATTTTTTCGGCTCAGTGCCACTATTCTGTCCCTACGAGAGCCAATTATTCATGCAGGAGTCAGTAACAATATGAAATCACGCGCAGCAGTGGCATTCCAGGCGGGCAAACCGCTGGAAATCGTCGAAGTCGACCTCGAGGGACCCCGCGCCGGTGAGGTACTGGTGGAAATCAAGGCCACCGGGGTCTGTCATACCGATGCCTTTACCCTGTCGGGCGATGACCCCGAGGGCGCATTTCCGGCGATTCTCGGCCACGAGGGTGCGGGGGTGGTGCTGGAGGTTGGCCCGGGGGTCAAGAGCGTCAAGCCCGGAGATCATGTCATTCCGCTTGTACACTCCGGAATGCCGGGAATGTAATTTCTGCCTGCACCCCAAGACCAACCTGTGCCAGGCGATTCGCGGTACCCAGGGCCAGGGGCTTATGCCCGACGGCAGCAGCCGCTTCTCCCTGGACGGCAAGCCCCTGCTGCACTATATGGGCTGCTCCACTTTCTCGAATTACACGGTGCTGCCTGAAATCGCACTGGCGAAGGTGCGCGAGGACGCACCCTTCGACAAGATCTGCTATATCGGCTGCGGCGTCACCACCGGCATCGGCGCCGTGGCGTTCACCATGAAGGTCGAGCCGGGCTCGACAGTCGCGGTTTTTGGCCTGGGCGGCATCGGCCTGAACGTCGTGCAGGGAGCGAAGATGGTCGGCGCCACCCGCATTATCGGCATTGACCTCAACCCGGGCAGGGTGGAACTGGCGAAAAAGTTCGGCATGACCGATTTCGTCAATCCCAAAGATGTGGATGATATCGTCCAGCACCTGATCGAGATGACCGGTGGTGGCGTTGACTACAGCTTCGAGTGTATTGGCAACGTCGACGTCATGCGCCAGGCGCTGGAGTGCTGCCACAAGGGCTGGGGCCAGAGTTGTATCGTGGGCGTGGCGGGCGCCGGCAAGGAGATTTCCACCCGGCCTTTCCAGCTGGTCACCGGGCGGGGCTGGCGCGGCACCGCGTTCGGCGGCGCCCGCGGTCGTACGGATGTGCCGAAGATCGTCGACTGGTACATGGAGGGCAAGATCAATATCGACGATCTCATCACGCACACCATGCCGCTGCAGGACATCAACAAGGCCTTTGACCTGATGCACGCAGGTGAAAGCATTCGCTCGGTGGTGCAGTACTGATACAGGACAGGTACATGGAACAGATTGGCGTCAACAAGTGTTTCGACGGACGACAGCTCAGGTACTCGCACTCATCGAGCGTACTGGGCTGTGACATGACCTTCTCCATCTTCCTGCCGCCCCAGGTGGAGCGGGGCAAGGTGCCGGTGGTCTACTGGCTGTCCGGGCTCACCTGCACCGACGAAAACTTCGTCGCCAAGGCGGGCGCCCAGCGCTATGCGGCGGAACTCGGGCTGGCAATTGTGGCCCCGGATACCAGCCCCCGGGGGGACGGTGTGCCGGACGACCCCGACGGCGCCTGGGACTTTGGCCTGGGGGCTGGCTTTTATGTGAACGCCACCCGTGAGCCCTGGCGCAAGCATTACCGGATGTACGATTACATCGTCGACGAACTGCCTGCGCTTATAAACAAAGAGTTCCCGGTGGATGCCAGCCGCGTCGGCATCTCCGGGCACTCCATGGGTGGCCATGGGGCGCTTACCATAGCCTTGAAAAATCCGGGCCGGTTCAAGTCCGCCACTGCGTTTTCCCCTATCTGCTCGCCGCTCAATTGCCCCTGGGGCGAGAAGGCCCTGGGCAATTACCTGGGGCCGGAGCGGGAAGCGTGGCGTGAATACGACACCACCGCGCTGCTGGCAGGCGCAGGCGAGCAGTTGCCGGTGCTGGTTGACCAGGGCGACGCGGACAATTTCCTGGCAGAGCAACTCAAGACGCCACTGCTGGAGCAGGCCTGCGCCGATGCGGGTTATCCGATGACCATCCGCATGCAGCCGGGTTATGACCACAGTTATTTCTTTATCGCATCGTTTATCGGGGATCACCTGGCCTTTCACGCGGGCTGTCTCTATTGAGCATATAATGGGTGTTCCCCGAAAGCGTGGCAGGTAGTGTGGGATGGATGAGCGTATAGCGGAAGTCGTCACTGCGGGTATCGAGCGCTTCCAGGCTGTGCCCGGTGGTCTGTTACCGCTGCTGCATGCCCTGCAGGATGCCCTCGGGTATATTCCCGCCGATGCCGTTCCGGCGATTGCCCGCGGCCTGCAATTGTCCCGGGCGGAAGTGCACGGGGTTATCAGTTTTTACCACGACTTTCGCAGCAAACCGGCTGGTGAGCATGTTCTGCAGATCTGCCGGGCGGAGGCCTGCCAGGCGATGGGATCCCGCGTACTCGAGGCCCATGCAAAACAGCGCCTGGGTATCGATTACGGCGACACCACGGCGGACGGAAGCCTCAGCCTTGAACCGGTTTACTGCCTCGGTAACTGTGCCTGCTCGCCCTCGGTGCGACTGGACGACGAGATTCACGCCCGGGTCGACCCGGCGCGGCTGGACGCCCTGCTGGATGGTCTTGGCGCGAGGGAGGGGCAATGAGCTCTCGCCTGTTCCTGCCCCGGGATACCACCGCCGCGGCGCTGGGCGCGGACCGGGTGGCGCTTGCCCTCACCCGGGAGGCTGAGCTGCGGGGAGTGTCCCTCGAACTGGTGCGCAACGGTTCCCGCGGACTGTTCTGGCTGGAGCCGCTGCTGGAGGTCGAACATGGTGGTGAACGGCTAGCCTTCGGTCCGGTGACAGTGGACGTCGTGCCGCACTTGCTGGACGCGCTTACAAGCGATCCTGCCGGGCATCCGCTGTATCTCGGTCCGGTCCGGGATATACCCTACTTGAAATCCCAGCAGCGCCTGACCTTTGCCCGGGCGGGGGAGGGTGACCCCCTGTGCCTGGATACCTATCGCAAACAGTCCGGTTTCGCAGGCCTGGAGCGGGCACTGGGTATGGAGCCGCAGGCACATTGTCAGCGCGGTCACGGAATCCGGCCTGCGGGGCAGGGGCGGGGCGGCGTTTCCCGCGGGCATCAAGTGGCAGACGGTGCTGGATACCCCCGGGGAACAAAAATATATCGTGTGCAATGCCGACGAAGGGGACTCCGGAACCTTTGCCGATCGCCTGCTGATGGAAGCGGACCCCTACCAGTTGATCGAGGGCATGGTCATCGCCGGGCTCGCCGTGGGCGCCACCCGGGGTTATATCTACCTGCGCTCGGAGTATCCCCGGGCCCGGGATATTCTTGCACAGGCGATCGCAATGGCCCGGGCGGAACACTACCTGGGCAACAATATTCGCGGCAGTGGCAGGGTTTTCGAGCTGGAGTTGCGCGTGGGCGCCGGCGCCTATATCTGCGGCGAGGAGACCTCCCTGCTGGACAGCCTCGAAGGCAAGCGCGGAATGGTGCGGGCCAAGCCGCCCCTGCCCGCGATCGCCGGCCTGTTTGGCCAGCCCACTGTCGTCAATAATGTGCTGACACTGGCGGCGGTGACCACAGTGCTGGAGAAGGGGGCCGAGTTCTACCGGGACTTCGGTGTGGGGCGTTCGCGCGGGACGCTGGCGGTGCAACTGGCGGGCAACATCCGTCGCGGCGGCCTGGTGGAGTTGGCCTACGGCGCCACTTTGCGACAACTGGTCGAGGACTACGGTGGCGGCACCTACAGTGGCCGGCCGGCCCGCGCCATCCAGGTGGGTGGCCCCCTGGGCGCTTACCTGCCCGAGTCACAATGGGACACACCGCTGGATTACGAGGCATTCGCGGGGATCAGGGCAATGCTAGGCCACGGCGGCGTGGTGGTGTTCGACGATACCGTCGATATGGCCCGGCAGGCGCGTTTTGCGATGGAGTTCTGCGCGCTGGAGTCCTGCGGCAAGTGCACGCCCTGCCGGATAGGCTCGGTGCGCGGGGTGGAGGTGATCGACCGGATTATTGCGCGGGAGCAACCGGCAAAAAATGCGGCACTGTTGCGGGACCTGTGCGACACGATGGAAGCCGGTTCACTGTGCGCCATGGGTGGCCTGACACCCTATCCCGTGCGCAGTGCGCTGGACTATTTTCCCGAGGACTTTCCCGCGGGCGTCAGTGGGGATTGGTCCTGAGACGGCGTGGCGTGCGCTTGCCCGCCAGGAGGTTGGTGTAATGTTGCAATTTTACGAACCGGAACAGGATCTCGGTACCCCGCAGGTCGCGGCTGGGCCGCCTGTCAGCCTGTCCATCGACGGCCGGCAGGTGACAGTGCCGGCGGGCACGTCAGTGATGCGGGCCGCCGCCCTTGCCGGGGTGAAAGTACCCAGGCTGTGCGCCACCGACACGCTCGAGGCGTTCGGGTCCTGCCGTGTCTGCCTGGTGGAGATCGAGGGTGTCAAAGGCTACCCGGCCTCCTGTACCACCCCTGTGCGGGCGGATATGGTGGTGCATACCCAGACCGGGAAACTCGCCGGTCTGCGCCGCAATGTGATGGAGCTGTACATCTCCGATCACCCCCTGGACTGCCTCACCTGCCCCACCAACGGCGACTGCGAACTGCAGGACACGGCCGGTGAACTGGGTTTGCGGGAAGTGCGCTATGGCTATGACGGCGCCAATCACCTGAGCGCCCCGAAAGACGAATCGAATCCCTATTTCACCTTCGATGCGTCCAAGTGCATCGTCTGCTCGCGCTGCGTGCGCGCCTGCGAGGAAACCCAGGGCACCTTTGCACTCACCATCCAGGGCCGGGGGTTTGATTCCAGCGTGAGCGCCGGCCAGGGCGAGGCGTTCATGGACAGCGAATGCGTGTCCTGCGGCGCCTGCGTCAAGGCATGTCCCACCGCGACCCTCACGGAAAACAGCATTATTGAACAGGGCAAGCCGGAACATTCAGTGGTCACCACCTGTGCCTACTGCGGTGTGGGCTGTGCTTTCAGGGCCGAGATGAAGGGCACCAGCGTGGTGCGAATGACGCCGCACAAGGACGGCAGGGCCAACGAGGGACATGCCTGCGTCAAGGGTCGTTTCGCATTCGGGTATACCACTCACAGGGACCGCATCACCCAGCCGATGATCCGCGACAGTATCGACGAGCCCTGGCGCACGGTGTCCTGGGAGGAGGCCATCGCCTACACCGCCCGGCGCTTTCGCGCTATCCAGCAGCAGCACGGGCGCAACAGTATCGGCGCCATCAGTTCCTCCCGCTGCACCAACGAGGAGGTCTACCTGGTACAGAAACTGGTGCGGGCGGGGTTTGGCAACAACAATATCGACACCTGCGCCCGGGTCTGCCATTCGCCCACCGGCTATGGCCTGAAAACCACCCTGGGTGAATCCGCCGGTACCCAGACCTTCGCCTCGGTAGCCCATACCGATGTGGTGCTGGTAATGGGCTCAAACCCCACCGAGGCGCACCCGGTGTTCGGTTCGCGCCTCAAGCGCCGGCTGCGCCAGGGAGCCAGGCTGATCGTGATAGACCCGCGGGGTATCGAGCTGGTGGATGCGCCGCATATCCGCGCGGACTACCACCTGCCCGTAAACCCCGGGGCGAACGTCGCGGTACTCAACGCCATGGCCCACGTAATTGTCAGCGAGGGCCTGCAGGATGAAGCCTTTATCGCACAGCGCTGTGACAACGCACAGTTTGCCCAGTGGCTGGAGTTCATCCGCGACCTGCGCCACGCTCCGGAGGAACTGGAAACTGCCACCGGCGTGCGGCCGCAGTTACTGCGGGAGGCCGCCAGGCTGTATGCCACCGGCGGCAACGCGGCGATTTACTACGGCCTTGGCGTGACCGAGCACAGCCAGGGTTCCACCGCAGTAATGGCCATTGCCAATCTTGCGATGCTGACCGGTAACCTTGGCCGGGAAGGTGTCGGGGTGAATCCCATGCGGGGCCAGAACAATGTGCAGGGCTCCTGCGACATGGGTTCGTTTCCCCACGAGTTGCCGGGCTACCGCCACCTGTCCGACGCGGCCACGCGAGCGCTGTTCGAAGGTGAGTGGAATGTTGCGCTGGACCCGGAGCCGGGCATGCGCATCCCCAATATGTTTGACGCGGCGATAGACGGCGAATTTCGCGGTCTTTACTGCCAGGGTGAGGACGTGGCCCAGTCCGACCCCAATACCCAGCATATCCAGGCGGCGCTGGCCGCGCTCGATTGCCTGGTAGTGCAGGACCTGTTCCTCAACGAGACCGCCAAGTACGCCCATGTATTCCTGCCCGGTTCTTCTTTCCTGGAAAAGAATGGCACCTTCACCAACGCCGAGCGGCGCATCTCGCCGGTACGCCGGGTGACCCCGCCCCTGGCTGGCAAGGAGGACTGGGAGGTCACCCAGGACCTGGCCAACGCCATGGGTTGCCCAATGCAGTATGCGCACCCATCCGAGATCATGGACGAGATCGCCAGGCTGACGCCGACCTTCCACGGTGTCAGCTACGCTCGCCTCGAGGAACTGGGCAGCATCCAGTGGCCCTGCAACGAGCAGACTCCCGACGGTACGCCGATCATGCACGTGGATACCTTCGTGCGCGGCAAGGGCTTCTTTGCCCTGACCGAATACGTGGCCACCAATGAGCGCGCCAATCGCCGCTTCCCCCTGCTGCTGACCACCGGGCGAATACTCAGCCAGTACAATGTCGGCGCCCAGACCCGGCGCACGGCCAACAGCAACTGGCACCCGGAAGATACCCTGGAGATACACCCACACGATGCCGAGGAGCGCGGTGTCGCCGAGGGCGACTGGGTCGGGATCCAGAGCCGTGTAGGCAACACGGTGCTGCGGGCCCGTATTACCGAACGGGTGAAGCCGGGCGTGGTCTACACCACGTTCCATCACCCCCTGTCGGGCGCCAATGTGATCACCACCGATAACTCCGACTGGGCGACCAATTGCCCCGAGTATAAAGTCACCGCAGTGCAGGTGACCCGGGTGACTGAGCCGTCAGCCTGGCAGGCCCGCCAGCAGCAGTTCGATCGGCGCCAGCAGCAGTTGCTCGATGCGGCCACCGCAGGGTGACTGAGGTAACCCAGGCCGTCACGCGGCTTACCTGGAGTGCCGGCAGCCTGCACCAGGATGAGGATGCGATAGTCATCGAAGTGCCGGTGGCGCTGGTGTACAACGGAATTTCCCATGTCGTCATGATGGCGACGCCAGCCGAGCTGGAAGACCTCGCCCTGGGGTTCAGCCTGTCGGAGGGTATCCTGCGCAACAGCGAACAGCTGCGGGACCTCGAAGTTATCGAACGGGAACACGGAGTGGAACTTTCCATGACGATCAGTGCCGAATCTTTCGCGGCGCTGAAACAGCGCCGCCGCAGCCTGGTGGGGCGAACCGGCTGTGGGCTGTGTGGCATCGAGTCACTGGAGCAGGCAGTTCCCCCGGCAGCGCAGGTGAGCAGTGACCTGCAGATACCACATTCGGCTTTGCAGGCGGCTGTCACGGCACTGGGCCAGCGCCAGTCACTGAAACGCCTTACCGGCGGTGTGCACGGCGCAGCCTGGTGCGACGCCAGCGGATCGATTGAACTGGTGCGAGAGGATGTAGGGCGGCATAACGCCCTGGACAAATTGCTGGGAGCGCTCGCAGTCAGCGCACATTCTCCAAGGGGCTTCGCGCTGGTGACAAGCCGGGCGAGCTACGAGATGGTGGCAAAGGCCGCCAGCTGCAACCTGGCGGTGCTGGCGGCGGTGTCCGCGCCCACCTCCCTGGCGGTGCAGCAGGCCCGGCAAAGCGGGCTTACCCTGGTGGGTTTCCTCCAGCCCGGCCGGCAGGTGATCTACGCCAACCCACATCGGATTGTGCAGGAGAGCTGAACATGGCGGCGAAGCAGGTAGAGCAACTGGTCAAAATGGCTGACCAGATAGCATTGAATCTCGGTGCGGGTAGAGACGATGGGGCGGCGCAGCGCACGGCTGACCACCTGAGCCACTTCTGGACACCGGCCATGCGTCGGCAGTTAATCCAATACTGGCATGATGGCGGCGATATCGCCGCGGTGGTCGCTGCCGCCCTGGCGGCACTTGATGGAACGAACGAAAAAGGGAGTAAAGCGAAATGACGACAATGTCCGGTACTGGGCGGCTGATGGTGTTGATTACGCTGCTCGCATGCGGCTTGAGCGGTGCGGCAAGGGCGAATGACAATGAACCTGTCCCAAGGATTATGGTGAACGGGGAGGGTACGGCGGAACTGGTACCGGACATGGCGCTGTTGCAGCTCAGCGTGACCCGGGACGCCGACACCGCCAGGCAGGCACTGGACGCTAACTCGGCTGCCATGGCCCAGGTGATCAAGGCCCTGCGGGAGCAGGGCATAGCCGAGCGGGATATCCAGACCTCGAATTTCGGTATCCAGCCCAGGTATGTCTATCCCCAGCCCAAAGCCCAGGGCGAGCGTGAGCCACCCCGGATCGTCGGCTATACCGTGCGCAACGGCCTCGATGTGCGGGTGCGGGACCTGGCAAAGCTCGGCGCGATCATTGACCAGTCCGTGACGCTGGGGGTCAACGAGGGCGGCAATATCATGTTTACCAATGACGATCCCGCCGCGGCTATCGACAAGGCCCGTGCCAGCGCCGTGCAGGATGCCGCGGCCAGGGCGAAGACACTTGCGAGCGCAGCCGGGGTCAAGCTCGGCAGACTGCTGGAAATCTCGGAAAACAGCTATAACCCCGGGCCAGCGCCGATGATGCGCGCGGAAATGATGGCATCCAAGGCGGCGGACGCGATGCCGGTAGCAGCCGGGGAAAACAGCTACCAGGTGACGGTCAGCGTTTCCTATGCGATAGAGCAATAACCGAAAACGGATAGATTGGCGCACCCGGTAGGATAGACCCATACCGTGGTCGGCGCGGGGATAGACTGCCTGCCTTTTACCCGGTATGCGATCCATATCAATAACACATGGTGTATGACTCTTCACAATAGGCGCGCATGGGTATAGATATCGATAAAACGGTTTTCACCGCGCAGGACTACCAGGCCTTTGCCGACCGCCTGGAGGAAAACCTGGATTGCCTGGGGCAACTGCTGGAGCAGCCCGGTTTTGGTGAAGGTCCCGCCTCACTGGGCTCTGAACTGGAGATGTATGTCGTCGACAGTTCAGGGCGGCCCCTGTATGCCAACGAGGAAATTCTCGCGCAAGCCGACGACCCGCAACTGACCCTCGAACTCAACCGGTATAACCTCGAGTACAACCTGAGTCCCTACCGCCTTGCCGAGTCGGCTTTTAAATCCACCGAGCGGGAAATCCTCGCCAAGCTGCAGCAGGTCCGGTCCGTCGCAGCGGCCCTGGGTGGGCGCGTGGTGCCTATCGGTATCCTTCCCACTTTGCGCCAGAGCGATTTCGGGCTCCACTGCATCACCCCCCGGCGGCGCTACCGGGTCCTGGTGGAGCAGCTGATCAGGCGTCGCGGTGACAGTTTCCGTATCGATATCAACGGTGACGACCCGCTCAAGCTGGAACTGTCCGACATCACCCTGGAAGGGGCCAACACCTCCTTCCAGGTCCATTACCGGGTCCCGCCGGCCGCTTACGCAGACACCTTCAACGCGATCCAGCTGGCGACCCCACTGGCCCTTGCAGTGGGGGCCAACTCGCCGACCCTGTTCGGCCACCGACTCTGGAATGAGACGCGGGTGCCCCTGTTCAAACAGTCCATCGATACCCGCCATCCGGATCGCTATGGCTGGAATCAGCCGGCCCGGGTGAATTTTGGCCAGGGCTGGGCCCGGCGGGGCGCGGCAGAACTGTTTCGCGAGGTGGTGAGGATATACCCCGCGCTGATACCGATCTGTGCGGAACATTCGTCAGCGGATGAGCTGGCCAGCGGCGCCACGCCCTCACTTGCAGAGCTGCGTCTGCACCAGGGCACGGTCTGGCTCTGGAATCGCCCCATCTACGACAACCTGGGAGGCGGTCACCTGCGTATCGAAATGCGTGCACTGCCCGCCGGTCCCACCGCGGTAGATATGGTGGCCAATGCGGCATTCCTGATCGGCCTTGCCGAGGGGCTGCGCCCGCAGATCAATGAACTGCTGCCAGGGCTGCCCTTTGCCAGGGCGGAGTACAACTTCTACCGGGCGGCCCAGCACGGGTTGGAGGCAAAGCTCCTCTGGCCGCAGCGGGGACGGTCTGATTACCGGGAGCGGGGTGCGAGCGAGATTATCGCCAGCGTGTTGCCGCTGGCCCGGGCCGGGCTGGAATCCATCGGCCTGGCCCCGGAGGAAGCCAGCTACTACGTCGACATCATCGAACAGCGCCTGCAGCGGCGCCAGACCGGCGCGACCTGGCAGCGCAACATGCTGGCGCGGCTGCGGCAGAGGCTGCCCCTGCAGGAGGCGCTGCACGAATTACTGGAGGTGTATATGGAGCACAGCGAGAGTAACCTGCCTGTGGCGCAGTGGCCGCATTGAGGCGTTTCAAATTTATCCGGGATCCCGCCCCAGACAGTGTCGGCCACAATGTCGAGGAATTCCTGCGCTGGCTGGACGGCCCGGCCTGCCTGTTTTTTAGCGGGGAAGACAGTGAGCGCACCCGCGCACTGGTGACCCTGCTTCACGGCAATGAGCCCTCCGGCGCAATTGCGCTGCACCGCTGGTTGCTATCGGGACAGCGGCCGGCAGTCAATGTGGTCTGTGTTGTGGCGTCGGTTGCCGCAGCGCTTGCTCCCCCGGTATTCAGCCAGCGTATGTTGCCGCGTGCGCGGGACCTCAACCGCTGCTTCCGGCCGCCCTTTGACGACGCCCAGGGAGAACTGGCCGAGGAGATACTGGAGATACTGCGCCTCCATCATCCAGAGGCGATAGTGGATATGCACAACACCTCCGGTTCGGGCCCCTCCTTCGGTGTGTGCACCCATATGGACCGGCAGCACGACGCGCTGGTGTCACTGTTCACCCGGCGCCTGATTGTTTCCAATCTAGGGCTGGGCGCCTTGATGGAAATCAGCGAGGACAATTTCCCCACCGTGACCGTGGAGGTAGGCGGGCGGCTGGACGAGGAGGCCCACGAACTGGCTTATGAAGGCATGTGCCGCTACTTCGCGGCGCCGCTAGTGCTCGACCAGGGCGATACCGATTGGGGCCTGGAGCTGTTGCGTGACCCGATTCGCCTCGAACTGAACGACAATGTCACCCTGACCTACGCGGACCAGCCCAGTGCCAGCTACGACATCACCCTCAAGCAAGATATCGAGCACCACAACTTCGGTGCGGTGTCCGCCGACACGCTACTGGGTTGGGCCAGGGGCCCGGAGCGCAGCCTGTTCTCAGCCCTGGATGCCGGCGGTCGCTGCGCGGTGACCCGGCTGGTGCGTATCGACAATGGCGAGTTGTACCCGGCCCAGGCCCTCAAGCTGTTCATGATTACCAACAATGCGGCCATCGCCGAATCGGACTGCCTGTTTTACGCGGTAGCGGATGATGGCAGTACCATATGCGAAGCGGACTGAAGCAGCCGGCTGACCCCGCTGCAAAGCGATGCCAGCGCCAGTGCTCAGGCCCTGTGCATCGCCTCCTGCAGGCGTTGCCACAGGACCCCGGTCGCTTCACTGGAGTCCACCGCAAGGCGGTGAGCGAGTTCCACGCCAGCGGGTGGCTGATCTACGCTGAGCTGGTCTTCCATCACAGCGATACCCGCCTCCGAGGCGTCCCCTCCCTGCCGTTGGCGCAGCTCCAGGCGATGATGCAACTGCCCCCTCGGCGTACCGCTGCAATCGATGATGACAAAGGGCAGTGCAAGGCTTTTAGCCAGGCGCCGAAACCTGTCGCGGGTGCGCCGGTGCAGGAAAGTGGCATCCACTATCGCAGCGAAGCCGGCTTCGAGTGTGATCAGCGCCAGTTCTTCCAGCCGTTCGAAGGTCTGGCGACTCATCGCCGCGCTGTACAGGCGCGCCTGGTCCGCCGGGTCGCTGCGCTGCTCCGGCGCGAGGCCGAAGAGGCGCTTGCGTTCCACGTCTGAGCGAATGCGCACAGCGCCACCGGCGGCGACCAGCTGGTCGGCGACCGTCGATTTACCCGTGCCGGAGACGCCGTGGGTGATAGCGAGAAAACGCACCCCGGGTTGGCAGTAGCCGTGCGCCAGGGAAAGGTAGCGGCAGAACTCGCCGTAGGCCCCGGAGCTCTGGATAGAACCGGTCCCCGCCGGCTCGCGCAGCAGGGCGACCTTGGCCTTCACCATGGCGAAGTAGCAGCGGTAGAGTTGCAGCAGGCGCAGCCCGGCGTAGTCGCCGCGATACTCCAGGTAATCCGTCAGCACGCAGTGTGCTTCGCCGCTGTGGCCCCGGGCCTCCAGGTCCATGCTCAGGAAGGCGATCTCGCCGATGCTGTCCATTACCCGCAGGTTCGCGTTGAACTCGATGCAGTCAAACAGGCGCACCTCACCGTCGATGAGCGCGATATTGCCAAGATGCGCATCGCCGTGGCCATCGATGACCATGCCGGATATTGCCCTTTGCTCAAGCAGCGGTGCCAGCTCCTGGTAACGCGCGAGAGTCCAGGCTTCGATGGCGTTCAGCTGCTCCTGTTGTTCGAGCCCGAGTTGGTAATCCCGGACCTGCCGGAAATTCTGCACCATCGCTGTCTGCAGGGCAGCGGGGGAGCCGGGCTCCTCACTGCCGGGCATCGGGTAACACAAGGGGGCCTCGGCTTGTCGCGCGGCGAGTTCCCGGGCTATGGCGCGCACCAGGGGCCGTTCCAGTTCTCCCCTGGCTGCAATGTTGTCCAACAACAGGCTTTCGTCGAAACGGCGCATCTTCACCGCGCAGTCGACGACGGGCCCCTCGCCGTCGAAGCGCAGGCCATCCGGGTCCGCCGTGATGTTGGCCAGCCCGAGGTAGATAGCCGGTGCATAGCGCCGGTTCAGCGCCAGTTCCTGTTCGCAAAAATGGCGACGAAGCTCTGGCGTGGAGAAGTCGAGGAAGCCGAAGTCGACCGGCTTCTTGATCTTGTAGGCAAACTCGCCGCTCAGGATTACCCAGGAGATGTGTGTCTCCCGCAGCGCGATATCGGCGTTGGGATGGGCAAACGCCCCGGGTCGAAGTAATTGCCGGAGAGTGTCACTGTCCATTGTCCAATCTCCTGTCCCGACCAGTCCCGCTTCCCGGGACCCGCCCGGGCTGAAGACGTTACCACTGCGGGGGAGGCGGTGTACATGCGGTAACCGCCAATGATTGCAAAAAATTGCACTGCGCTTTTGGCCTTGGGGCGGCATCCTGCCAGCCGGGTCGCCAGCTGACCTGTCGCCCTATCAGGCAGGTTTTTGCAGGGGACCCGCCCTGGCCGAATTTAATTGCTTTTGGGGGTTGCAATCCATTTTCAAACCACTGAGTATATATACAGTAGTATCACTGGACGGTTACGGGAGATTTTCAAAATGGAAGCGAATAAAGTCAAGGCGCTGGAAGCTGCACTGAGCCAAATTGATCGCCAATTCGGCAAGGGGACGGTCATGCGCATGGGAGACCAGCCGCGGGTCGTCATGCCCTCCATATCCACCGGGTCACTCGGGCTGGATATTGCCCTGGGTATCGGCGGCCTGCCCAAGGGACGTATCTGCGAAATCTACGGCCCGGAGTCCTCCGGTAAAACCACCCTGACCCTGCAGGTCATCGCCGAGGCCCAGAAGGCCGGCGGTACCGCGGCGTTCATTGACGCGGAACATGCGCTGGACCCCATTTACGCCGAAAAGCTCGGCGTCAGGGTGGAAGACCTTATCATGTCCCAGCCCGACACCGGAGAGCAGGCGCTCGAGGTAGCGGAGATGCTGGTGCGCTCCGGCGCGGTGGACGTGCTGGTCATCGACTCGGTGGCAGCCCTTACCCCCCGGGCGGAAATCGAGGGAGAAATGGGCGACTCCCATGTGGGTCTGCAGGCCCGCCTGCTCAGCCAGGCCATGCGCAAGCTGACCGGCGCGATCAAGCAGACCAACTGCCTGGTTATTTTCATCAACCAGATTCGCATGAAAATCGGCGTGATGTTCGGCAACCCCGAAACCACTACCGGCGGTAACGCGCTCAAGTTCTACTCATCGGTTCGGCTGGATATTCGCCGCACTGGCGCGGTCAAGGATGGCGACGAGGTGGTCGGTAACGAGACCCGGGTCAAAGTGGTGAAAAACAAGGTCGCCCCACCCTTCAAGCAGGCCGAGTTCCAGATTATGTACGGCAAGGGTATTTACCACATGGGTGAAGTGATCGAGTGGGGCGTAAAGCTGAACCTGGTCGACAAGTCCGGCGCCTGGTATGCCTACAAGGGCGACAAGATAGGGCAGGGCAAGGCCAACGCAGCCAAGTTCCTTGAGGACAACCCTGCTGTTGCCAATGAGATTGAAACCCAGATAAGGGCCCAGATGCTGACCCCCGAGGTGCCACCGGCCAAAACTGCTGAAGTTAAAGCTGCTGAGGTTGAGGCTGACGCCGAGCAGGAGTAATCCCGCTCGGCAGTGGCAACTTGATTCACCCATTGTTACATTTTCGTCAAAGGTGCCGGGAACCCGCTTATCCCCCCCCACTCCCCGGCACCTTTTTTTCTCATGAGTGAACCCGACTTCCCGGCTGCGGATAGCCGCCCCCCAGGCGCCGGCGAGGACGACGTCAGTCCTGCCGATATGCGCATGGCGGCAATGAACCTGCTTGCGCGGCGCGAGCACTCCCTTGGTGAGTTGCGCCAGAAGCTCAGGCGCCGCTTTGATAACGTGGCAATGCTGGAAACCCAATTGCAAAAGCTGGTGGAAGAAAACCTGCAAAGCGACGATCGTTTCGCGGAGAGTTTTGCCCGGCAGCGCGCGGGCAGGGGCTATGGCCCCGCCCGGGTAAGGCAGGAAATGCGGGAGAAAAACCTGTCGGACCTCGCTATAGCCAGGGCCTTCGAGTCGGCGGAGTTGGACTGGCCGGCTCTGGCCGAGATGGTGTTCCGCAAGAAATTTGGCGAGCCCGGCCCGGTGGAGCTGAAAGAGAAGGCCCGGCGTATGCGCTTTATGCAGTATCGGGGCTTTTCTGCGGACCAGTACGAGCATTTGCTGTGCGACTGAGCTTATTGCCCTTGCCCGGCAGGTGAAATCCCCGTATTTTTGACTGTAAATGCCGCTCGATCCTAACAACAGTCATAGGGGAAGCCTGTCGCCAGATATATTTCTAACCCACCCCCAAACCATTCATGGCAGCACCTGGCACTGGTTTTTGGATGCCGCATCGTCACAATCGGGCTTGCGGGCCTGCTGCTTGCAAAGTTTGCGATTGCCGGTGATAACCCCGATGCCGTTTTTATCGATCATGTGACCCTGTCCGATGGAAAAGTACTGGTGGTGGCTGAGGCCCCGCTGGAGCCGCGGTCGATAGGTAGCTACAGCATCAGGCTCTATTCGGGGTCTCAGCCGGATTACCCTTATGACGATTTTCTCTCGGGTGTGGTGCTGCCCCGGGACGGGACTGTTGAACGGATCGGAGTGGAGGACATCGACGGTGACGGATTTCCCGAGCTGGTCGTAGTCACCCGCAGCGTGGGCAGCGGAGCTTACGGCTCAGCCCGGGCATTTGCCGTCGGCGGTAAAACCATTCGCCAGGTCGCGCAGGTCGAGGGCGTAGAGCCAGGCCGTGACCCAGTTGATCAATTGAAGGAATAACACCATGGCAACGATTACTTTTCTTGGAGCAGCCCAGGAAGTCACTGGCTCCTGCCACCTGCTGGACAGCCCCAGCGTCGGGCGTATATTGCTGGACTGCGGCATGCACCAGGGGGGTGACGCAGTCGAGCGCATCCAGGATGAGAAATTTGCCTTTGACCCGGCCAGTATCGACGCGGTGGTGTTGTCCCACGCACACCTGGACCACTCGGGTTTATTGCCCCGCCTTGTTCACGAGGGTTTTACAGGCCCCGTTATCTGCACCCGCGCTACGGCCGAGCTGCTGGAGGTGATGCTCAATGATTCCGTCGGGCTCTACCTGCGGGATCTGGAGCGAAACAATATGCGCAGCGCGAGGCGGGGCAGGCCCCAGCTCGACCCCATCTACACAATGGAGGATGTTGAGGCGGTGCTGAAGCAGTGCCGGGGGCATCGCTATCGCGAGAGTATTCCACTGGGCGAGAGCGCAAGCCTGTGCTTTCACGATGCCGGGCATATCCTGGGGTCCGCCATCGTTGAGATCACCCTGCGCGAGCAGGACGAGGAAAAGGTGCTGGTATTCTCCGGGGACCTGGGCAAAGCTGATTCAGTGCTGATGAACGAACCCGCCCGTCCGACCAGGGCCGATGTGCTGCTGGTCGAGAGCACCTACGGTGACCGCGAGCATCGCGGTGAACAGGACACCGTTGTGCAGTTGCGGGAGATATTGCGCGACACCTGGAAGCTGGGGGGCAGCGTGATGATTCCGGCCTTCGCGGTGGGGCGGACCCAGGACCTGCTGTTTCACCTGGGCTGCCTTCACCACCAGGGCGAACTGGATCACTGGGAGGTTTTCCTGGACAGCCCGATGGCGATAGCGGTAACCCGTATCTACGATCGCTGGCTGAAATTGCTCGATGGTGATGACGTGCGCCAGCTAAGCGACGTACACAAAAGCTCGCTGGAAAAGTTCCTGCCCACCCTCAACCTGGCCGTTAGCACCGAGGAATCAATGTCGATCAACCGGATAAAGGGCGGCGCAATCGTTATCGCCGGCAGCGGTATGTGCACCGGTGGACGTATCCGGCATCACTTCAAGCAACGCATCTGGGACCGGCGAAACACGGTCATCTTTACCGGTTACCAGGCCCGGGGGACCCTGGGTAGGGTGATCGTCGACGGCGCGACCAATATCAAGATGTTCGGCGATGAGTACGTGGTGAAGGCCCGCGTCGAAACCCTGGGCGGCTTGTCCGCTCACGCCGGCCAGCACGAACTCGTGGACTGGGTCGCCGGGTTTCAACCCCCGCCCCGCACCCTGCTGGTTCATGGAGAGCCCAAGGCGCAGGACGCCATGGCGGATAAGCTCTGGCGGGAGCAGCAACTCAAGGTCGAAATCCCGTCCCAGGGACAGAGCATCGTTTTTTAGCGGCCAGCCCCCAACTGGCCGAACTGGCGCGCCTGGTCTACGCTTTCTGGTGCCCCCGGCCGTTCTGGTGGCCGCAGCAGCTGCCCCGGCTGCGTTTACAACTGAGGAGAGCGGAATGATTCCATGGGAAATACGCGCGGTAGAGTTTTCCAGCTGTAACTGTGCCTACGGTTGCCCCTGCCAGTTCAACGCATTACCGACCTACGGCAACTGTGAAGCCGCGGTCGGTATGCATATAGAGCATGGCCATTTTGGCGATATCTCCCTTGATGGAATAGACAGCGTAGCGATAATGCAATGGCCCGGGCCTATTCATGAGGGCGGCGGCCGGGCCTTCATGATTCTGGACGAGCGTGCGGATGAGTCCCAGCGGGAGGGCCTGCTGGCCATCCTGGGCGGTGCCGAGACGGACATCGGCGCAACCGTCTGGAATGTATTTGCCGCGACCTTCGATAAAGTATTCGACCCTGTATTCAGGGCCATAGACATGGCAGTTGATGTCGAGGCCCGGGTTGGGCACGTGAAAGTAGAGGGGCTGGTGGATACCCGGGGGGAGCCGATCCGCAATCCGGTCACCGGGGAAGAGCACCGTGCCCGCATCGACCTGCCCAACGGTTTCGAGTACACCCTCGCGGAAATGGGTGCATCCCACGTAAAGACCAGCGGGCCGATAGAGTTGGCCTTTGATGATCGTTACGGCCAGTTCGCCCATTTGCACCTCAATAACCACGGGGTCGTGAGGGCGAGGGCCGCCTGAAGAGCGCAGGAGCACCGCTGTTGAGCGCAACAGAAGCCCTGCTGCGTCGCGATCGCCTCCTTGTCGGCTTCTGCCTGTGCGCTCTTGCCCTACTGAGCTGGTACTACCTTCTCACCGGCGCTGGCACCGGCATGAGTGTCGCCGCCATGTCCACCTGGCAGTTTCCGCCGCCGGTCTATTCAGGTGACCCGGACTATTGGCCCCTGTCGTACTGGGGACTGATGCTTGCCATGTGGTGGCTGATGATGATCGCCATGATGTTGCCCAGCGCGGCTCCGATGGTTTTCCTCTACGCCAGGGTGCAACGCCATCACTGGAAAAAGGCGGGCGTGGTCGATGCCCTGGTGCCCACCATGACGTTTGTTAGCGGCTACCTGCTCTCGTGGCTGGTGTTCAGCCTGCTGGCCACGGGCCTGCAGTGGGCCCTGCAACAACTGGGTCTGGTGCACTCGATGATGATGTGGAGTAGCAGCCATGTCCTGTCCGGACTGTTCCTGTTGGGAGCGGGGGCCTACCAGTTTTCCCCCCTCAAGGGAGCTTGCCTGGCGCACTGTCGACACCCTGCGGGTTTTTTGTCGGCCCACTGGCGCAGTGGGCGTTTCGGGGCCCTCTGTCTTGGCTGGCTGCACGGACTCTACTGCGTGGGTTGCTGCTGGCTATTGATGCTGCTGCTGTTTGTTGGCGGCATTATGAACCTGGTATGGATCGCCGGCCTGTGCCTGCTGGTGGTGCTGGAAAAATGGTTGCCGCGGGGCGAGTGGCTGGCCCGGGCGTCCGGTGTCGCAATGCTTGCAGGCGGCTGCTGGTTGCTGCTTTAGCCGGCTGGCATAGCGGATCGTATCGCGCTATCGCCTGCGGGTATCAGGCGGTTTTCAGGAGCCCCGCAGTCGGCGCCACACCAGGCCCAGGCCCTGGAAAATCAATATCGGGATGAAGAAACAGGCCAGGAACAGGGGACCATTGAACTTCAGTTCAACGTCATAGCGCATGGCTGCGTCGGGAGACTCTTCGACGTCAACAAGATCTTCCACGCCTGCAGCCGGCGAAACCGGATTGGTCACTGTCACCTCGATGTTGCGTTCGATAAACGGGCTCAGGATTTCCTGCCTCACCGGGTCTCGATCCAGGCTGTGCCATTCCACGAGGGTCATGACCGCCAGGGCCACGCCCCATATGATGCTGAAGTGGGTTGCGCCACTGAAGTTGTTGGGTTTCACGGAGCCGGGGGACCTGTAGAATTTTATTTTTGGGTAGGCCAGTATTGCCCATTAACGACTCGAGTGGAATACTCGGGTTAACCCACCAAAGGAGTAAAAAATGTCGAACGAAGGATATCACGAGCCAATCACAGAGCTCACGGATGAGACCCGGGACATGCACCGGGCGATTACATCGCTTATGGAAGAGCTGGAAGCGGTAGATTGGTACAACCAGCGAGTGGACGCCTGCAAGGACCCGGACCTGAAAGCCATCCTGGAGCACAACCGTGACGAGGAAAAGGAGCACGCTGCCATGGTCCTGGAATGGATTCGGCGCCGGGACCCCACCATGGACAAGGAGCTTAAGGACTACCTGTTTACCGAAAAACCGATAGCCCACAAGTAGCCTTGCTCAGGATTTTATCGCTTCCTCGATAAAATCCAACCGGTCCTGGCCAAAATACATAGCGCCATCCAGAAACAGGGTTGGCGCGCCGAAGACCCCTCGTGCAACGGCGGCTTCGGTTTCTGCTACCAGCTCGGCTTTCACTGCCGGGTCCTGTGACAGTGCGATAAGACCCTCGGCGTCCAGGCCGGCCTCGCTCAGTACCTGGCCGACCACGGCGGGATCTCCCATGTTTTTTTCCTGTACCCAGACCGCATCGAAAGCCAGGTTCACGTAGGTCTTCCAGGCAGCCCAGGCGTTCGGCAGCTATAGCGCCTCGCATCAGGTTGAGGGTATTGATGGGGAAGTGGGGGTTGAAATTGAGCGTTACGCCGTAGCGCTGTGCAAACCTCGGCAGGTCGTGTTCGAGCATATACTTGCCCTTTGCCGGAATTGCCACCGGTGAGGTGTTACCTGTCGCCTTGAAGACGCCACCCAGAAGCATCGGCTTATAACCCACCTGCAGACCGTATTGTTTGCTCAGCTGGCCCAGTCGTTTGTGGGCCAGGTAGGCGGTGGGGCTGCCAAAATCAAAATAAAATTCCAGGGTTTTACTCATAAGGATCTCCGTGTTCTACCATTTTTCAATCCAGGGGCGAATATCCAGCTCGAAGGTCCAGGCATTGCGCGGCTGGTCATAGAGCATGACGTAGTTGTCGGCGAGGTCGTCCGGGGCGACTATGCCATCCTTGAGCTTGAGCGCAGCGGATTCGGGCAGGTTCTCGCTGATCCACTGGGTGTCTACCGCAGCGTCGATGACCACGTGGGCCACATGAATATTTTTTGGCCCGAGTTCGCGCGCCATGCTCTGGGCCAGGGCGCGCAGGCCGTGCTTGGCACTGGCAAACGCCGCGAACCCGGCGGCGCCCCGCAGGCTGGCGGTGGCGCCGGTGAATATGATCGTGCCGCGGTCACGCTTGCTCATGTAACGGGCTGCCTCGCGGCCCGACAGGAAACCTGCAAAACAGGCCATTTCCCAGATCTTGAAGAACTTGCGACTGTCCGTTTCCAGTATGCCCATCGGGACATTGGCGCCCACGTTGAATACCACGACGTCGATCTCACCTATATCGGCCTCGATGCTGGCAAACAGGCCTGTTATGGCCTCCTCTTTTCGGGCGTCACAGCTGAAGGCGTGGGCGCGATGGCCCGCCGCGGACAATTCCTGCACCAGCGGACCCAGTCGCTCGCCATTGCGCCTCGCCGCACAGACCGTCAGGCCCCTGCGGGCAAACTTGCGTGCTATCGCACTGCCGATGGCGTCACCGGCGCCGATGATCAGAGCTACCCGTTCAGTCATTTGTTAGTCTCCCCGGGGCACGAAAATTATAGTTCCAAAAAAGAACTAAGGGTAGGCCCGGATCGCGACGCTGTCAAGCTCTGCGCTGACAGCGCTGCTCCCTGGGGCAAGCGCGGCCAATCTCTCTGGCAGCAACAGGAAACACTGCCGGGCGAACCATCCTGCGCTATATTTAACGAGCCCTGGATAATATTGGAGATCGACCAAATGCAATACGCTATGCCTGGAAGCAAAGACGCCCTGTACACCTTCAAGAGCCGCTACGAGAATTTTATAGGGGGTGAATGGGTCGCACCCAGGGAGGGAACCTACTTTGAGAACGTCAGTCCGGTGACGGGCAAAGTGTTCTGTGAAGTACCCCGGTCAACAGCGGCAGACCTTCATATTGCCCTCGATGCGGCGCATGCCGCGGCTGACGCCTGGGGCAGGACCGCTGCGGCGGAACGCTCCAACACGCTGTTGCGGATCGCCGACCGGATAGAGGCCAACCTGGAAACCCTCGCGTACGTCGAAACCTGGGACAACGGCAAGGGTATCCGCGAGACCCTCAACGCCGATATTCCGCTACTGGTTGACCATTTCCGCTATTTCGCAGGTTGTATCCGCGCGCAGGAGGGAACCGCGACGGAGATCGACGCCACTACCGTCAGCTATCATTTCCACGAACCGCTGGGCGTGGTAGGGCAGATCATTCCCTGGAACTTTCCCCTGTTGATGGCCGGTTGGAAACTGGCGCCAGCCCTCGCCGCTGGAAACTGTGTTGTGCTGAAGCCGGCCGAGCAGACGCCCACCTCCATCCTGGTCTTGATGGAGCTGATCGCTGACCTGCTACCCCCGGGCGTAGTGAATATCCTCAATGGTTACGGCGAGGAGATTGGCCATGCCCTGGCCACCTCGGATCGTATCGCCAAGATTGCATTTACCGGGTCGACAGCGGTGGGCCAGATCATCCTGGCTAACGCGGCCAAAACACTGATCCCGTCCACCGTGGAGCTCGGTGGCAAGTCGCCGAATATATTTCTTCGAGGATGTCATGGCCCACGAGGACGAGTTCATCAGCAAGTGTGTCGAGGGTCTGCTACTGGGCTTTTTCAACCAGGGCGAAGTCTGTACCTGCCCCTCCCGGGCACTGGTGCAGGAGAGCATCTACGGTGACTTTATCGAGCGAGTGCTGGCGCGGGCGCAAAATATCAAGCAGGGCAACCCGCTGGACACCGACACCATGGTCGGGGCGCAGGTCTCCCTGGAGCAATTCGACAAAATCATGAGCTACATGGACGTGGCGCGACAGGACGGTGCCCACTTCCTCATGGGCGGCGACAAGGCAACTGTCGGCAGCGATATCGCCGGTGGCTACTATATCCAGCCCACCTTGCTGCAGGGTACCAACGACATGCGCGTGTTCCAGGAGGAAATTTTCGGCCCCACCCTGGGCGTCACCACCTTCCGGGACGAGGCGGAGGCACTGTCGATTGCCAATGCCACCGAGTATGGGCTGGGGGCCGGCGTGTGGACCCGCGACACCAATCGCGCGTTCCGCATGGGCCGCGGCATCAAGGCCGGCCGGGTCTGGATGAACTGCTACCACGCCTATCCAGCCCACGCGGCCTTTGGCGGTTACAAAAAATCAGGTATCGGTCGCGAAACACACAAGATGGCGCTGGAACACTACCAGCAGACCAAGAGTATGCTGGTAAGCCACGACATCAACCCCCTGGGATTTTTCTGAGCCGGCTCGGAAGGATCAAAACCGATACATGAGTCCCAGGTTGGCCTGTACCTGGCTGTAGGTGTCTGAACTGACCGCTATGGTGCAGCCACCGCTGCAAAAAGCTGCACCGCTGCTGTTGAAGAAGGTGCCGAGCCAGCGCACGTCCAGTCGCAGCAGGAGGCTCGTCGGTAAGCCGGTAATTGGTACCTGCGCCGACCTGCGCGGAAAACTTGGTCTCATCTTTCAGGGTGGAGTCCTTGGGCGAAAAAAAGCCCGCCCCAAGGCCCGCCATGACAAAGGGCTCAAGGCGCCCCTGAGGGTAATAGCTCATGGCGGTGAAGTGGACATGGGTCACGTCCATGTCCCTGTCCGACAAGGCCGGCATTGTTATCGAACTCGGTCTGTTCGTAGGATACATAGAACCCGATTCGCTTGGTCTGCTGTTGCTCGAATACGAAGTCCACCGCAAGGCTGAATGCGGCGCCATCCTCCAGCTCCACATCATCGCCGGGCTCGCCTGTGTTCGGCTCGACGCTCGGCGGCAGATTGTTGGCCGACACGATTTCAAAGTCCGAGTTGAACTGGTAGCCGGTGAGCAGGGTTATATCGGTTGCCAGGGAAGGCAGGCAGTAAGTGAGCAGTGCGAGTAAAACAGCGAATCTGTACACGTCGTGGTTCCTGTTATTTTGTTGGGGCAACAGTCTACGCGCGCCCGCGCAAGTGGCACAACACGAGGCGTCTTTCGGAGTAATGCGAAAGCGGCGTGTTCTTGCAATTCACATGAGGCGGCCGACCCATTAGCGGGATCGTGATCGCGGTGCCTGCTTCAAACGAGGCCGCTCTGGGCGATCCCGTCGAAAATGAACTGGATTGCCAGGGCCGACAGCAATACCCCCATAATCCGGGTGATGACATGCATGCCGATAATGCCGAGTAATTTCTGGATGCGGCCGGCCAGCAGCATGCCGATAAACGTGAACAGCAGGATAGTCAGCAACGAGCCGAGCACGATCAGCTGGTGAGTGAGGTCACCCTCGGCATCGGCCATCAACAGGATCGCCGCGCCCATGGCGCCTGGACCCGCGATGAGTGGGGTGGCGATGGGAAAAACCGATATATCCTGTTTCGACAGGGCTTCCTGCTCCTCCTCATCGGTGGTCGAGGTGCCGCCGGTGGTGCGCGCGAACACCATCTCGATGGCGATAAGCAGCAGTAGAATTCCTCCTGCGGTTCGCAGTGCCGCCAGCGATATTCCCAGGCCGCCGAGCACCGATTCCCCCACCAGGGCAAACAACACCAGGATGAATGTTGCAATCAGGGTGCCCCGCACAGCCATGGCGCGGCGGTGCCGACGCGTTGAATTTACCGTCAGGGCGGCAAAAATGGCGGCGGCATCGAGAGGTCCGATGGTGGCAAAAAACGTGGCCAGTGACAGCGCGGCTATTTCAATCATGGATCTGCGGGTCCGGGCAGGGGTCGACGTGCATTATCCTAGACTCCGTTGGCAAGCGCCATGCCCGGGCGCAGTTCAGCTGTGGGTATAATGCACGCTCGCATCAGTGATTGAAGAAGGCAATTTCGATGGAACGCTTTGGTGATGTTCGCATGCAAACCCTGGGGCACGTGACCGTTGTGGAGATGAATCGACCGCCCTACAACTATTTTGATGAAATGCTGATTGGCAACCTTGCGGACGCCCTGGAGTACCTCGACGAGCAGAGCGACTGCCGGGCCGTGGTGCTGGCCGCGCAGGGCAGGGCTTTCTCCGCCGGGGCGGATTTTCAGGCGGACACAGGCAAGGCGCTGTTCGACGACGATTCCAGCCAGAGCGCCGGGGGTTTATACCGGCATGCCCTGCGACTGTTCAGAACCCGCAAACCCATCATCGCGGCGATACAGGGCCCTGCCGTCGGCGGCGGCCTGGGCCTTGCCCTGGTGGCGGATTTTCGGGTGGTGTGCGAGCACAGCCGGTTCGCGGCCAACTTCGTCCAGCTCGGTGTGCATGCTGGATTCGGGATCAGCCATACGCTGCCCCGGGTCGTCGGCCAGCAGAATGCCAGCCTGATGCTCTACACCGGTCGCAGGGTCGGCCCGGAGGCCGCCCTGGCGATGGGCCTGGCAGACACGCTGAGCAGCGCCGATCGCCTGCGGGATGACGCCATAGCCCTGGCCGCCGAGATCGCTGCCGCGGCACCCCTGGCGGTTGAATCGACCCGCGAGACCCTGCGCCAGGGTCTGGCGGAGGCGGTCGAGCAGCAACTGCAGCGGGAATATGCCGAGCAGCTGCGCCTGGCAGCCACCAGCGACCATGGCGAAGGTCTCCGGGCGGTCAGCGAGCGCAGGCAGGGAAAGTTTACCCGCGGCTAGGCACTGCCCCGTTCGAGAACTTGCGCGCGCAGACCCGGTCTCCTGGCGTGGGCCTGTAGCAGGGGTTTGATTTGCTATACATGCGCCAGCGGATTGCTCTTCCAGCCTTGTTGCGTCCAGTCCCGTGGTCCATGCTAGGGCACTGCCCAATAATGGAGAAGGCTGACCGTGTTATCCAAATTTGACGACTACCCTGTACACCAGACGGCCGAGCCCGTGTTTCACACCGCGAGCAGCGATCGCAATACCTATGATCGCTTCTGGTACAACGGGCATGCCCGGGACGGCAGTTTTTACTTTGGTGTCGGCATGTGTCGCTATCCCAACCTGGGCATTCTCGACTGCGCACTCAGCCTCGCCATCGACGGCCATCAGTATGCCTTTCACGGATCCCGGCGGGCGCCGCTGGAACCGACCGACACCTCTGTCGGCCCTTTTGCCCTGCACATACTCGAGCCCATGGGTCGGCACCGGGTGGTGATAGAAGCTAACGATACCGGCATAGAGTGCGACCTGGTCTTCACGCCCCATACCGCCTGTATCGAGGAAGGGCGCCAGACAATGCGCAACCAGCGCCACCTGATCATGGATGCCACCCGGCTGGACCAGTTCGGCTCCTGGGAGGGGTGGATTCGTTACGACGGCAAGCGGCTGAAGGTCGACGGGCACAGCACCTTCGGCCTGAAGGATCGCTCCTGGGGGATCCGCCCGGTGGGGGATGCCTATGGCGGTGGCGCCCCACTGGCCGACTACCAGGCCGTTCATTTCAACTGGATGCCGATTCACTGGGAGGACGAGTGCAGCCTGGCCGGTTGGTTTGAGGACGGCACCGGTAACCAGTGGCACACCGATCAGTGTTTCCTGCCGCGCTACTCGAACATGAAGGATATACCCGGTACCACGGACCCCGGCAGCTACTCCTGGCAGGGCACCGTACAGCACAATATCACGATGATTCCCGGCACCCGGCGCGCCTCGTCTGCGGTGGTCACCATGCAGGATCGCTCGGGCGAGATCATGGAGGTCTCACTGGAGCCGGTCCTGGTACATCGGATGAAGGGCCTGGGTTACCAGCACCCTGTGTGGGGGCACGGTAAGTGGCAGGGAGAGCTGGCCATCTTTGGTGAGAGCTGGAAAGACAGCGACCTGGACCCGCTGGCACTTGAAAATATCCATATCCAGCAGATCGTCAAGGCCACCTGCGGTGACCGGGTCGGCCACGGCGTGTTCGAGCAACTGCACATTGGCCCATCAACCACCCTGGGCTTTGCCGACTGGTTCGACGGGGCCAGCTGAGCGTTCGCAACAGGCTTACCTCACTAGTCGGTTAGACTTACGGGTTGAAGGACAAAAAGGCGTGATATTGAATAAATCCACCGATATGGCGGAACTGCTGACTGCTGCACTTGCAAGCAGTCATCACGCTGATGGCGAGCTGGCATCGAGCGCAGGGGTGGAGGGTTTGCGGCGCCTGTCCGGTGGCGCCAATATGGAAACCTGGGCCATGGACTGGCTGCATGATGGCAAGAAGCTGCCGCTGATACTGCGGCGACTGCCGCCGGGGACAGCCGATGCGTCGGAGGGAGCGGTGCTGGTCGGCTCGATCGACCTGCCAACCGAGGCTGCCGTTATTCGCCAGGCAGCCCAACATGGGGTCAGTGTGCCCGGCGTGGTGTTGGTACTTGAGCCGGAGCACGGCCTCGGCAGCGGCTACATAATGACAAGGGAGCGTGGTGAGGCCTTGCCCTTTCGCATCCTGGCGGATGCAGAGTACGCGACAGCGCGGGAGCGCCTCGCCTACCAGTGCGGCGAGGCGCTGGCCCGGATCCACGCCATTCCCCTTGCCGGACTGCCGCCGGGACTGCGTGACCTTCCCATGGACCAGGACCTGGACAGGCTCCAGGCTATGCTGGACAGTTATGGCAATGCCTCCCCGGTGCATCAACTCGCCCTGAACTGGCTGCGCGACAGGCAGCCGGTGGAGTGCAGGCGTGCGCTGGTGCACGGCGATTTCCGTAACGGCAACCTGCTGGTGGACGAGCAGGGCCTGGTGGCTGTGCTCGACTGGGAGCTTACGCACATCGGCAATCCGGTAGAGGACCTGGGCTATGTATGCGGGAATGTCTGGCGTTTTGGCCGTATCGACAAGCCCGTCGGCGGGTTTGGGCACTACGAGGATTTGCTTGCCGGCTATCGCGCGGTAAACGGTACGGCGCCCTCGGTTGAAGAGTTGCGCTACTGGGAAGTGTATTGCGCACTCAACTGGGGCCTGGTCTGCCTCACCATGATTCAGATGTACCGCAGTGGGCAGGATCGCAGCCTGGAGCGGGCGGCCGTCGGGCGGCGTATGTCGGAGTCCGAAATCGATCTGTTGTTGCTGATGGAGGAACTCGGGCTATGAGCCAGACGGATGCAAACGAGTTGCTGGAAGCCGCACGCGCCTTCCTGCGAGATGAGGTGCTGCCCCAACTGGACGGATTCTCGGCCTATACCACAAGGGTGGCGGCTAACAGCCTGGCTATAGTCGGCAGGGAACTGCAGTTGAAGCCTGAACTGGATCTGCTGGACCTGGCGATCGCGGCGGATCTGGGGATCGATCCGGCGGCCGGTCCCGTTTTGCAGCAAATGGCTTTGCGTCTCAGAGATGGCGAACTGGCACTGGATGCCCGCCTGCTGGATTATCTGAGGCGCAGGACGCTGAAGTCGTTGGAAATCGATAATCCGCGTTATTCGGGGTACCTGCAGGCATGCCAGCGATGGCAGCCTGAACTGGGAGGGAGCTGACCATGTTGGAAATCAACTTCGATTGCGCTGTAGAAGAAGTCTACGCAATGCTGACAGATCCTGAGTTTATCGAGCAACGCAGCCTCGCATTGGGAGACCTGGAATCGCACACTACCGTGACCCAGCGAGGCGATACCACCATAGTCCAGTCGGATAGAAAGGTACGACGCGATATTCCGGCGTTCCTGGCCAGGATCTTCGACCCGGTCCAGAGTATCCGCATGACCGAGACCTGGCGCCCCAATGACGACGACAGCGGCTGGGTATGTCGCCAGGAAGTTGAGGTAAAGGGGCAGCCTATAAAGGTGTATGCGGATATCGAGCTGTTTGCCACCCACGAGGGTTGCTGCTACCAGGTCGACCAGAAGGCCACCGCAAGGGTGCCACTGCTGGGCTCGAGAATCGAAAAGTTTGCCGTGGGCCAGGCGCTGGAAGGCGCCGAAGCGGATACTGGAATACCTGGCCGCAAAGCTACCCTGACCTGTTGTGCAGGCGGGCCGCGCTTGGTTAATTCGCGGCCTGAGGTCATATTCCGCCCCCTTTCCAAGCCCGATTTTACCAAATTTCCCCATAGTCTGTGCCAGATCAAGGACACCCCGTCAAGAGTGTGATTAGCTGCCACAAACGGTACATTGATCTTTGGGTATGTTTTTCGATTAACCAGAATTTGGGATTACAGCAGATGTCATTTCGGGACAAACGCAAGTTCGCCAAGGCCATGGACCAGGCCGAAAGCTATGAACAGTGGGCGGAGGCGGCCAGGGGCTTCGACGCCGCGACCGGTATGGAGCGCTGGCGCATGCGCGATCAATCCACCCAGTTTGACAATGTCTCTATCCGCATCCGCCTGGACCGGCTCCGGGCGATGCGCGCCCGCCACGACTATCGCGGCCTGCTGTTCACTCTCAACGAAGGCATCCACGGCAATATGGCCGGCATGGGCAAGTCCGTCCTCTACGAGCGAGCGGCCTTCGGCACCAAACAGTTGATCCACGACTATGTCGAGGAGATCGTCGACGCTCTTAAAACGCTGGCCAGTCCGGCGGTCGAGCAAATCAGCTTCGAGGACAAACTGGAGTTCTTCCGTCGCGCGCACCATTGTTTCGGCCGCACGGCGCTGCTGATGAGCGGCTCCGGCACCCTGTTGTATTTTCATATCGGGGTGGTCAAAGCCTTGTGGGAGCAGGGCTTGTTGCCGGATATCATGTCCGGCTCCAGTGGCGGCTCCATTGTCGGCAGCATGCTTTGCACCCACAACGACAAGGAGCTGAGTAAAATCTTCACCCCGGAATTCCTGCTCAGTGAGATGGAGCAGGAAGCGGGACTGCTGCGCTCCCTCGGGGGCTTTCGCCCCAGGATGTTGCAGGTGGACGAGGTCCAGCTGATGATCGAGCGGCTGATTCCCGACATGACATTCCAGGAGGCCTTCGACCACAGCGGGCGTATGCTCAATGTGTCCGTTGCCCCTGCCGAAACCCACCAGACCTCCCGGCTGTTGAACGCGACCACGTCTCCCAATGTACTGATCCACAAATCTGTGATGGCGTCGGCGGCGGTGCCCGGAGTGTTTCCGCCGGTCACCCTCGAGGCGAGAGATAAATGGGGTGACCGCCAGCCCTACCTGCCCTCCAGAAAGTGGGTTGACGGCTCGGTAAGCGACGACCTGCCTACCAAGCGGCTGGCGCGACTATACGGTGTAAACCACTATATCGTCAGCCAGGCAAACCCCGCTGTGCTGCCGTTTGTTACCGATGGCCGACGCCAGGGCGGGACCCTGGGTATACTGACCAATGCCACCCGACGCACCGCGAGGGAGTGGTTGAACGCGGGCGCCGCCATTATGCACAAACCCCTCAGCAGGGAGAGCACACTGTCGAGAGTCGCCAATATCGCCCTGTCCATGGTCAATCAGGACTACGTCGGCGATGTGAATATCCTGCCGCGCAACCGTTTCTACAATCCGCTCAAGCTGCTTGCTCACCTTACGCCCCAGGAGATCATGAAGCTGGTTTCATCCGGTGAGAAATCCGCCTGGCGCAAGATGGAGATGATCCGGGTGCAGACCCATATCAGCCGCGCCCTGGATGAGATCCTGGTGAATTTCGAGGAGGAGGCCTTGCGCGGCAGCCATCCGCCCCGCAAGCGCCGCAAGGCGGCGTAGGGCGCTGCCCTGCCGCATAAGATTGCCGCTGATGTCTTCGGCAGTTGTAACAAAATGTCAATTTCAGTAACAGCTGGGGTCATTGCATAGGCAGTGGCCTGGCAGCACTATCCCTCCTGCTTTTTTCAACTCGCTTCTCGTAGCCGAACCTCAGCCACCCGATTCACGGAGACCCCGATGAGTAACCCAGCCTATATCTTTGACGCTGTCCGAACGCCCCGCAGCAAGGGCAAGCCCGGCGGCAGCCTCTACACAGTCAAACCAATTGACCTCGGTGCCGGCTTGTTGCGGGAATTACAGTCCCGACATGACCTGGACACGTCCTATGTGGACGACGTTGTCATGGGTTGCGTCACCCCGGTGGGGGAACAGGGTTCGGATGTCGCCAAGATGATTGTCCAGAATGCAGACTGGGATGAGTCTGTCGCCGGCGTGCAGCTTGATCGCTTCTGCGCCTCCGGCCTGGAAGCCGTAAATATCGCGGCCCAGAAGGTCGCATCCGGCTGGGAAGACCTGGTAGTCGCCGGCGGTGTTGAGTGTATGTCCAGGGTGCCCATGGGTTCCAACGGGGGCGCTATGGGTAGCGACCCGGCGTTCAGCCTGAAGACAGGCTTTGTCCCGCAGGGTATCGGCGCCGACACCATCGCGTCGCTGGAGGGCTGGACCCGGGAGGACGTGGACGCCTTTGCAGTGGAATCGCAAAAGCGTGCGGCTCACGCCCGGGACAATGGCTACTTCGACAAATCCGTGGTGCCGGTAAAGGACTACAACGGGCTGACGGTGCTGGAACGGGATGATTTCATCAAGCCGGAGACCACCATGGAAGGCCTGGCGGGCCTCAAGCCTTCCTTTGGGGTGGTCGGGCAATTCGGTTTCGACGATGTCATCCTGTCCCGCTACACCACGCTGGACAAAATCAACCATGTGCACACGCCCGGCAACTCCTCCGGTATCGTCGACGGCGCCAGCGCGGTGCTGATCGGCAGTGAGAAGGCGGGCAGGGATCTCGGCCTGACGCCGCGCGCCCGGATCGTCGCCACGGCAGTCCTGTCCACCGACCCCACCATCATGCTTATCGGGCCGGGACCCGCGGCGAAAAAGTGCCTGGAGAAGGCGGGGCTGAAAATCGCTGATATCGATCTGTGGGAGATCAACGAGGCATTCGCGGCGGTTGCCCTGCGCTATATGAAAGACCTGGGCATTGAGCACGCGGTGACCAACGTCAACGGCGGCGCTATCGCCATGGGCCACCCGCTGGGGGCTACCGGCGCCATGCTGGTCAGCACCATGCTCGACGAACTTGAGCGGCGCGACCTCAGGCGCGGCATGCTGTCCCTGTGCGTCGGCGGCGGCATGGGTATCTCCACTATTATCGAGCGTGTCTAGCGCCCCACGGAATTGATAAATCAGGAACAGATCATGAGTGTATTCAAGTACGAAAAAGACGCAGACGGGATTGTAACTGTCACCATGGACATGACCGGTCCGGTGAACGCGATGAATGAAGAGTACCGTCAGGCCATGGCCGAGACCATAGATCGGCTCGAGGCCGAACAGGGCCTTACCGGGGTCATTTTTGCCTCTGCCAAGAAAGTGTTCTTTGCGGGCGGCGACCTGAATGAATTGCTGGCTGCAGAGAAGGGTAGCGAAGCCGGCTTTATGGCTATGCTGCGGGTGACCAAGCACAACCTGCGTCGGCTTGAAAAGCTGCCGGTACCGGTAGTCGCGGCCATCAACGGTGCCGCCCTCGGTGGCGGTTTTGAAATCTGCCTGTGCTGTAACCACCGCATCGCCTGGGACGACAAGTCGGTGCAGCTCGGCCTGCCTGAAGTGAGCCTGGGCCTGCTGCCCGGCGGCGGCGGGGTGGTGCGGATGGTCAACCTGCTGGGACTGGAGAAGGCCTTGCCCTTCCTGCTCGAAGGCAAGCGGGTGGCCCCCCAGGTGGCCCTGGCCGAGGGCATGATTGACGAAACCGTGGCCAGCGTTGCGGAGCTGGTACCCCGGGCAAAAGCCTGGATCCTGGCGAACAGGGACAGTGAGGATGCAGCGGTACAAGCCTGGGACCGCAAGGGCTTTCGCCTGCCCGGCGGCAATGTCAGCTCACCGAAGCTGGCGCAGCTCATTGTGGGCGCGCCGGCGATGTTGCGGCAGAAAACCCGGGGCCTGTTGCCCGCGCCCGAAAAGATCCTGGATTGCGCCGTCGAGGCCACGCGGCTGGATTTTGATTCTGCCCTCGAAGTGGAGTCGCGGGGGCTGACCTACCTGGCGGTTACACCCCAGGCCAAGAACATGATCACCACCTTTTTCTTTGGTATGAACAAGGTTAACGGTGGCGCCAGTCGCCCCCGGGATATTGAGCCTTACGCTACGAAAAAAGTGGGAGTACTCGGTGCCGGCATGATGGGGCAGGGCATCGCCTACGTCTCGGCAATGGCGGGTATCGAGGTAGTGCTCAAGGATATTTCAGTAGAGGCGGCCGAGAAGGGCAAGGCCTACTCGGAAATGCTGCTCGACAAGCAGGTCGCCCGCGGCCGCATGACGGAGGCCGCGAAAAGCCAGGTACTGGGATTGATCAAGGCCACCGCCCGGGACGAGGACTTACAGGGCTGTGACCTGATCATCGAGGCCGTTTTCGAAAATATGGACCTCAAGCACAAGATCACCAGCGCGACCGAGGGCTACCTGGCGGACAATGGCGTCTGGGGTTCCAATACCTCCACCCTGCCCATAACCGGGCTGGCCCAGGCCAGCGCCAGGCCGGAAAATTTCATCGGTATTCACTTCTTCTCACCCGTGGATAAAATGCCGCTGGTCGAGATTATTTGCGGTGAAAAGACCTCCGATCAGACCCTGGCCCGGGCCTTCGACTACACCCGGCAGATTCGCAAGACGCCCATTGTCGTCAATGACTCCATGGGGTTCTTTACCTCCCGCACCTTCGGGACCTACCTGGACGAGGGGGTCCGACTGCTGAACGAGGGCGCGCATCCCGTGCAGATCGATGCAATGGGCAAGGCCATCGGTATGCCGGTCGGGCCGCTGGCGGTTTATGACGAGGTCAGCCTCGAGTTGAGCCGCAAGGCACAGGAGGCCTGGAAAGAGATGGGCGTACTGGACAAGTGGGGCGACGGCAGCATAGTCAGGTCGGTGATCGATACCATGGTAGTAAAGCACGGTCGCGGCGGGCGCCACCACGGCGGCGGATTCTACGAGTACGCAGCTGACGGCAGCAAGAGTATCTGGCCGCCACTGTTCGACATCTACTACAAGCCGGAAGCCGGGCTCAGTGAGCAGGACATGAAAGATCGCCTGTTGTTCCGACCGGTGATTGAATCCCTCAAGTGTCTTGAGACCAATGTCCTGCGCTCGGTGGTGGATGGCAATGTGGGCTCGATTATGGGCATTGGCGCACCGGTGTGGACGGGTGGCTATATCCAGTTTGTAAACACCTATGGCCTCCAGCGGTTTGTCGATCGCTGCAGGGAGCTCGAGGCGCTTTACGGCGAACGGTTTCAGCCGCCACAGATTGCCCTCCAGCATGCGCAGTCCGGTGAGTTGTTCGCCTGAGGTGGCAAAAATAGACAGCGTCGGTAAGGTACCGACCGGGAAATCAACAGGAGATAAAATCGCATGAGAGCTTTTACAGAAGAACAGGAGATGTTCCGGGGCGCCTATCGCAAGTTCCTGGAAGGCGAGGTGCAGCCGCACATGCCGCGTTTTCGCGAGCAGGGAATAGTCGACCGGGACATTTTCAAAAAAGCCGGGGACCAGGGCTTCCTGATGATCTGGCCCGATGAAAAATATGGCGGTATGGGCGACAAGGATTTCCGTTACGAGCAGATCATCATGGAGGAGACCACCCGGGCCGGTTGCGGCGAGTGGTTCAATACCCTGCATAGCCGCCTGGTGGGCCCCTATTTTGAAAACTTCGGGACCGAGGAGCAGAAACAGCGCTTCCTGCCGGGCTGCGTAAAGGGTGAAACCATCCTCGCGGTCGCCATGACCGAGCCGGATGCGGGCAGCGACCTGTCGGGTATGCGCTCCACCGCGAAGGACGAGGGCGATCACTTTCTACTCAACGGTTCAAAGACCTATATCTCCAATGGCATCAACGCCGATATCGTGATTGTCGCCGCCAAGACCGACCCGGAAAACAATCCCTACTCTCTGGCCCTGCTGATCGTCGAGCGCGGTATGGAGGGCTTCGAGCGCGGCCGCAACCTGGACAAGATGGGCATGCACGCCCAGGACACCGCCGAGCTGTTTTTCAATAACGTCAAGGTGCCCAAGGAAAACGTGCTGGGAGACCCGACCAAGGGCTTCGTCTACCTGATGAATGGACTGGCAGAGGAGCGCCTCATTTCCGGGGCCGGCTCTATCGCCAGTGCCCGCGCGGCGTTCAATCTCACGCGCCAGTTCGTGATGGAGCGCAAGGTGTTTGGCAAACCCCTGTCGAAGATGCAGAACACCGAGTTCAAGATGGCGGAGATGGATACGGAAATCGACATCATGCAGGTCTACATCGACCACTGCGTGGAGCTGCACAACGAGGGCAAGCTAACCGCCAATATGGGGGCCAAGTGCAAGCTGCAGGCCACTGAAATAGAGTGGCGCATGCTGGACCTGGGAGTGCAGTTGCACGGCGGGGCCGGTTACATGATGGAGTACCCCATCAGTTACATGTTCACCAGCGCCCGTATCAACCGCATCCTCGCCGGCAGTTCGGAGATCATGAAGTACATCATTGGCAGGGATGTATTTTCGGACAAATACAGCAGCATTCTGGACTAACGCGAGGGCGGGATCAGCTGTCCTCGATCCTGCCGCGCAGTGATTTGAGCTTGCCGCGCCGGGTTTTGCTGTCCATCCGCTTGCGTTTGGCGCTCTTGCTTGGCCTGGTCGGCTGGCGTTTCTTGCGATCTACCGTGACGCCTGCCACCAGCTCCTGCAGGCGGGCCAGCGCGTCCGCCCGGTTTTTCTCCTGGCTGCGAAAGCGCTGTGCTTTCAATACCAGCACTCCCTCGCTGGAAATCCGCCGGTCGCGCAGCGCCAACAGGCGCTCCTTGTAGAGCTCTGGCAGTGACGAGGCCCCGATATCGAAGCGCAGGTGAATGGCGGACGAGACCTTGTTGACGTTCTGCCCGCCCGCGCCCTGGGCGCGGATTGCCTGCACGTCTATCTCCGCCAATGGGATTTGCAGCTGGCCTGTAATTGCCAGTGTGGATGTGTCTGTCGCCATAGTCAGTTCGGACCGCAAAGCGTTACTTGATCAGGTACCTGGGGACGCGCTGGCAATACCGCACGTACTCCCGCGGATGCAGGCGCGCCAGGTATTTTTCCTCTCGCCGCACCATCCAGTGTATCAGTGCGAAACCTATCAGGGAGAGGGCCAGTAGCGCGGTACTTTGCAACAGTATCGTATACGCCACAAACATCAGCATGTAAGACACGAAATAGGGGTTGCGGCTGAACCTGTAGATGCCTGATTCGACCAGTGATGTCCGCTGCTCCTCGATGACACCCACGCGCCAGGAATCCCCCAGGTCTTGCAGTGCTGCCGCAGCCACCGCCAGGTTTACGGCCAGCACCAGTAGACAGATGGCCTGCGCCAGGTGAACAGGCAGCAGTGAAAGCATCCCCCAGCCGCTTTCACCCTGGGCCAGCCAGAGCGATAAGCCTATGAAAACCGCGAAGAAGCCGATGGAGATGCTTGCCTCCAGGTTGTAGCCGCGAATCGGCCTGCCCAGCCTGTTTCCCAGGGCGATGTTCTTGGCAAAGAACATGCCCTGGAACAGCAGTTGGTGGATCGCGATGATGAGGGTCGCATCCCTCATGGCGATCTAGCGGTTGCGGCCCAGCCGCTCATGGGCGTCCACCCACTCGTTCTTGCGCGTGTCCTTGTCCACCTTGGTTGCCGCACCCAGCGAAAGCTCTCCTGCCAGCACCAGCCCCGCGGCGATTTCGGCGAGCTTCATGGCCTTGTCCTTGCCGAAGCAGTCCATTATTTCAAGGCATTCGCGCTGGGTGGGCAGTGCCGTGCCACCGCCGTAGGTGGCCATGATAAGTGCCGGCATGGTTATGGAGAAATAGTAGTCGCCGTCCCGGGTTACCTTGTTGTAGGTGGTGCACTGGTTGGATTCGCCGATATTGGCGATGTCCTGGCCCGTGGCGAGGTACAGTGCCGCCAGGCCGTTGGCCGGGTGGGCGGCGTTGTTGGAGGAGTTGGTCAGCAGCGCAGCCAGCGTACTGATGCCCTGGCCATAGTGCATCTGGTGGGGCGATATACGCAGGTTCCTGATCATCACTTCCCTTGGAATGGTGATCTCGGCGGTAACGCGTTTGCCGCGTCCTTTCAGCAGGTTGACCGAAGAGGTGCGCTTTTCAGTGTCGAAACTGCCGGACAGCAGGTAATGGGACAGCGGGGGATGCTCCTTTACGATCCACTCACAGGCGGCGAAGGTTGCCCGGCTCGTCATGTTCTGGCCGGCGGCGTCACCGGTGCTGTAATCGAAGCGGGTGAACACGATGTTGTGGGCATGGTACTGCTCGATCTCATTCAATTTGCCGATCGAGGTCGTCGACTCTGCCACCGCCTTGATCTGCTCGAAATGTTCCTTGAGCCAGATACAGAAATCCCGCGCCTCCCGGGCGCTGGGAAAGACAAATGCGGGTGCCCGTTGCATGGCCTCGCCGGAGACGGTGGTGATGACCCCGCCGCTCTCCCTGATGACCTTCATGCCACGGTTATAACTGGCCAGCATAGTGCCTTCCACCGTGGCCATAGGCACGAAGAATTCACCCCTGGCGTGCTCGCCGTTTACCAGCAACGGCCCGGCCAGGCCTATCGGTATCTGGGCGACGCCGAAAATGTTCTCGATGTTGCCGGACATGTCCTGTGGGTCGAAGGAGTATTGCCGGGTATGGTTAAGCTTCGCCGGGGTATTTTCTTCGATAAACGCCTGGCGTTGGCCGATGATGTCAGCGCTGTAGTCGTCTTCGTTGGAACGGGGTATTTTCTTGCTCATGGCTTACTCCTGTGAATTTTTAGAGTTGAAACTACGCCCTTGCACCCGGCCCGTCAACGCGACTGGCACGAGCTGCAGTGGATTTGGGGTCGTCACTGTCCCCGCATGGGTTCTGGCCAACTCTGGTATACTGCGCGGCCATCTACCCAAGAATACGACGTGACCGATACCTCTTTTGCATCCCTGCCCCTGGCGACAGGCCAGCTCGATAACCTGGGCAGCCTGGGATATGACCATATGACGGCCATCCAGGCAGCCGCGCTGCCGCTGGCGCTGGCGGGCGTGGACCTGGTAGCCCAGGCCCGGACCGGCAGCGGCAAGACAGCCGCCTTCGCCATTCCCCTGCTCGCCCGGCTCAATCCCCGGGACTTCGGCACCCAGGCCCTGATACTTTGCCCCACCCGTGAGCTGGCGACCCAGGTCGCGGCGGAGATACGCCGCCTTGCTCGCCACCAGCAGAATATCAAGGTGGTAACGCTGTGTGGCGGCAAGCCCATCGGCCCCCAGATCGGTTCGCTGGAACACGGCGCCCATGTGGTGGTGGGTACACCGGGCCGGATCAAGGATCACCTGCGCAAGAATACCCTGGCACTGGAACGGGTAGGCACCCTGGTGCTGGACGAGGCCGACCGGATGCTGGAAATGGGTTTCGTCGACGATATAGAAACCATCGTCCAACAGACCCCCGCCGACCGGCAGACCCTGCTTTTTTCCGCCACCTTCCCACCGGATATCCTGCAGCTGAGCAAGCGTTTCCAGCGATCGCCACAGCGGGTCGCGGTGGAGTCGGAGCACCAGAGCCTGCAGATAGACCAGCAGTTTTTTATCTGCCAGGAGTCTGGTCGGCTCGAGGGACTGGTCAAATTGCTGCTTCACTTCGCGCCCGAAAGCGCTGTCGTCTTTTGCAATACCAAACAACTGGTGCGAGACGTGTGTGCGCAACTGCTCAGCAATGGCATCAGCGCCGGCGCCCTGCACGGCGACATGGAACAGCGCGACCGGGACCAGGTGCTGGTGCAGTTCAGGCAACAGGCCTGCCGTGTACTGGTGGCTACCGACGTCGCCGCCAGGGGGCTGGACATCGACAACCTGGCGGCGGTGGTCAACTATGAGCTGCCGCGCAGCCCCGAAGTCTACGTGCACCGCATTGGCCGTACCGGCCGGGCGGGCCGGGACGGGCTCGCCCTGAGCCTGTTTACCGCCCAGGAACGCTACCGGGTGGACGGTATCGGCGAGTTCCAGCAGCGCGAAATCAGCTTCGAGGCAGTGGAGACCGTCGCCTGGAGCCAGGAGGAGATGGCCGCGCCGTCATTTGTCACCCTGTGTATTGCCGGTGGACGCAAGGACAAGGTTCGCCCTGGCGATATACTCGGTGCCCTGACCGGTGAAGCCGGGATAGACGGCAAGGCTGTGGGCAAGATAGACGTTATGGACAACGTCACCTATGTGGCGATTGCCAGCGATAGTGCCGACCTCGCCCTTGGCCGCCTCCTGAACGGCAAGATCAAGGGGCGCAAGTTCCGGGTGCGCAAACTGTGAGGCGACTGTGAAGATTCCGGCGCGACTGCTGCCACTGTACGAGGACGGTCTTATTGACGAGGTCCTCTACCAGTTGATGAGCGGCAAGGAGGCCACCGTGTACGTGGTGCGCAGTGGCGATGATACCCGCTGCGCGAAAGTCTACAAGGAGGCAGCCCAGCGCAGTTTCAAGCAGGCGGCCAAATACCAGGAGGGGCGACGGGAGAAGAACAGCCGGCGCGCCCGGGCGATGGAGAAGGGCTCGAAGTTCGGTCGCAAGCAGATGGAGGAATCCTGGCAGAACGCCGAGGTGGACGCGCTTTACCGGGTCGCCCGGGCGGGCGTGCGTGTGCCCCAACCCTATGGCTGCTTCGACGGTGTACTGTTGATGGAGCTGGTCACCGACGGCGAGGGGGAAGTGGCCCCCAGGCTGGGTGAGGTCGACATGTCTGCCGAGCAGGCGCGCGAAGACCACGCCCTGATGATGCACTATATCCAGCTGATGTTGTGCGATGGCCTGGTGCACGGTGACCTGTCGGAGTTCAACGTGCTGGTCGACGAGTACGGGCCGGTCATTATCGACCTGCCCCAGGCAGTGGATGCGGCGGCCAATAACAATGCCCGGGCCATGTTCACCCGGGATGTCGACAAGATAACCAGCTACTACGCCCTGTTCGCCCCGGAGTTGAAGCACACCAACTACGCCAAGGAAATGTGGTCCCTCTACGAGGAGGGCGAACTGCAGCCCGAGACCGAGCTGACCGGGCTGTTCGAGGAGGACCTCGAGTCCGCCGACGTCGATGCCGTGCTGCTGGAAATCAAGGCGGCCATGGCGGAGGAGGCCGCCCGGCTGGAGCGTCTGCGAGAGGCCGAGGAGCCGGACTAGGGGGCCCCGGGTCAGTTCGCCTTGCGCATGTCATGCCAGTCGCTATCATGATGCGCCTTGGCACAGGAAACGAGGATAAGCACATGTTCGGAACTGCACTGTCTGCAGGCGCCACTAAGGTCTTGTTACTGGGCTCGGGTGAACTGGGCAAGGAAGTGGCAATAGAGTGCCAGCGCCTTGGTGTCGAGGTGATTGCCTGTGACCGCTACGCCAATGCCCCTGCCATGCAGGTGGCGCACCGCAGCCACGTGTTCAACATGCTCGACCCTGTCGCATCTGCGCGAGGTTATAGAGCGGGAGCGGCCGGATTACGTGGTGCCCGAGGTCGAGGCGATTGCCACCCAGACCCTGGTGGAACTGGAAGCCGAGGGGGTGCACGTGGTGCCCTGCGCCAGGGCTGCCCAGCTCACCATGAACCGGGAGGGTATCCGGCGCCTCGCAGCCGAGACCCTCAAGTTGCAGACCTCTCCCTACGCCTTCGCGGAGGACTATGAGGCCTATGCATCGGCGGTGGCCGCCATGGGCTACCCCTGCATCGTCAAGCCTGTCATGAGCTCATCGGGCAAGGGCCAGAGCCTGTTGCGCAGTGACGCGGACCTGGAGTCGTCATGGCGTTACGCGCAGGAAGGCGGCCGGGCCGGCGGCGGTAAAGTGATCATCGAGGGTTTCGTGGAATTCGACTACGAGATCACCCTGCTGACGGTCAGCGCCATTGACGGCATTCACTTCTGTGCACCGATCGGCCACCGCCAGGAGGCGGGGGACTACCGTGAGTCCTGGCAGCCCCAGGCCATGTCTGCCGTGGCGCTCGCCGCCGCAAAAGATATGGCTGGCAAGGTTGTTGCGGCCCTGGGTGGTCACGGCCTGTTCGGGGTCGAGCTGTTTGTAAAGGGGGATGAGGTCATTTTCAGCGAGGTGTCCCCGCGGCCCCATGATACCGGCATGGTCACCCTGATATCCCAGTCATTATCCGAGTTTGCCCTGCATGTCCGGGCTTTCCTGGGCCTGCCCGTGCGTCAGATTCCCGTGCTTGGAAATTCAGCCTCCGCCGTGATACTCGCTACCGGTAAGTCGAATGACATACGCTATACCGGCATTGCAGCGGCCCTGGACTGCGACGATGTCCAGCTGCGTTTGTTCGCCAAGCCGGATATCGACGGCCAGCGTCGGCTCGGCGTGGCACTGGCGCGCGGGGAAACGGTGGAGGCTGCCGTGGCGACCGCGAAAACCGCAGCCGCGGCGGTCAAGGTGCTGTTGTAGGCACCGCGCCCCGGAACGAGGAGGACATGCTATGAGCAAAGACACCGGCACATTATCCCTGGACCACCTGGCTCACACCCACGAGGTGTTTAACCAGTCGGCCCCGCTGGTCGATTACAACGCCTACGACAATGACAGCGCCCTGCGGGAGGCGGTGCTGCGCCACGGTGCGGCCTGGGCTGAAGACTCCCTGTCGGCCCACGGCGCCGTGACCGGCAGCGCCCGGGTCATCGAGTGGGGCTTCCTGGCCAACGAGTACAAACCGCAGTTCGAATCCCACGACCGCCAGGGCTACCGGGTGGACCGGGTGCGCTACCACGAGGCCTACCACCAGTTGATGAACCTCGCCCTGGAACAGGCCGGGCTGCACTCATCCCCCTGGAGCGAACCCGGCCCGGGCGCCCACGTGGCCCGCGCTGCCCGCTACTACCTGCAGGCCCAGGTGGAGTCGGGCCACGGCTGCCCGGTAACCATGACCTTTGCATCCGTGCCCACACTGCGGCTCACGCCGCAGATCGCCAGCCAGTGGCTGCCGGGAGTGCTGGCCCGTGGCTATGACCCGCGCAATGTGCCCCACACCGAAAAAACCGCGCTCACCATCGGCATGGGTATGACCGAGAAGCAGGGCGGCTCGGATGTGCGTGCCAATACCACCACGGCACAGCCAATGACGGCCCAGGGCCCTGGCCAGGCCTATGAACTTGTCGGCCACAAATGGTTCACCTCGGCTCCCATGTGCGATGCCTTCCTGGTGTTGGGCCAGGCGGCGGGAGGGCTCAGCTGTTTCCTGGTGCCGCGCTGGCGGCCAGATGGCAGCAAGAACCCCATCCAGGTGCAGCGCCTGAAAAACAAGCTGGGCAATGTCGCCAACGCGTCCTCGGAAATCGAACTGCGCGGCGCCCTGGGCTGGATGGTGGGCGAGGAGGGCAGGGGCGTGCCGGCCATTATCGAGATGGTCGCCATGACCCGCTTCGACTGCATGATCGGTTCTACCGCGGGCCAGCGCCAGGCGGTCGCCCAGGCGGTGAACCACGCCCGGGGGCGCTCCGCATTCGGCAAACGGTTGATCGACCAGCCCCTGATGCGCAACGTGCTGGCAGACCTGCAGCTGGAAGTCGAGGGGTCCCTGGCGCTGACCATGCGGATGGGCGAGGCCCTCGATCGCAGCCTGGCCCCGGGGGGTGACCAGCACGAGAAGCTGCTGCTGCGGCTGGGCCTGCCCACCGGCAAATACTGGATCTGCAAGCGCACGCCGTTTCATGCCTACGAGGCGATGGAGTGCCTTGGGGGTAACGGTGTGACGGAGGATTTCATCCTCGCCCGCCTGTATCGGGATGCCCCCATCAATGCCATCTGGGAGGGCTCGGGTAATGTCCAGGCCCTGGATATGTTGCGCGCCCTCAGCCGCAGTCCCGAGGTGCTCGATGCCTGGAATACCGAACTGGCCAAAACCCGCGGCGCCAGCGCCGAGCTGGATGCGGCAATCCAGGCGGCGCAGCAGGCACTGGCAGATACCGATGAGGTGGAGTACCGGGCGCGGCGCACGGTAGACCAACTGGCCCTGGTAATGCAGGCCAGCCTGCTGGTGCAGGCCGGTAACCAGGCCGTGGCGGATGCGTTTATCGCCTCCCGCCTGGGGCAGCGCGGCGATCGCAACTTCGGCACCCTGCCGCGCGGACTGGATCTCGAAACGATCCTGCAGCGGGCCGATCCCCGGGAGTGATTGCGAGCAGTTAAACAGCGGCTGTCCCGCTTGCCAGCGCGAATTGAAGAATTTCAACTACAGTGAATAAGCCAGACACACAGGAGCCCGGCAATGAACACTACAGTGAACAAGATCATAATGAATCCCGAAGCCGCCGAGGGCATGCTGCCCGGAGCCCAGCGCAGCGTGGAAGAGGAGCGTCAATTGCGCAAGGAACGCCTGGCGGCCGCCCTGCGCCTGTTCGGCAAGTTTGGTTTCGATGAGGGTGTTGCGGGTCACATCACCGTGCGCGACCCCGAGCAGCTGGACCATTTCTGGGTAAACCCCATGGGCCGCTCTTTCAAGCAGATGCGGGTGTCCGACCTGCTCAAGGTCAGCCACGAGGGCAAGGTGGTAGAAGGCAAGGGGCTGCTCAACGGCGCGGCGTTCACCATTCACTCCCAGATCCATATGGCGCACCCCGAGGTGACCGCCGCGGCCCATTCCCATTCTGTTTACGGCAAGAGCTGGTCAAGCCTGGGGCGCCTGCTGGACCCTATCACCCAGGACGCCTGCGCGTTCTACAATGACCACGTGCTGTTTGACGATTTTACCGGGGTGGTGCTGGATGACAGCGAAGGCACCCGCATCGCGGCGGCACTGGGGGACAAGAAAGCGGCGATCCTCCAGAACCACGGCCTGCTTACGGTGGGCCAGAGTGTGGACGAAGCGGCCTGGTGGTTTATCACGATGGAGCGCAGCTGCCAGGCCCAGTTGATGGCCGAGGCGGTCGGCAAGCCCGTCATCATCGCCGACGAGCACGCGGCCCAGACCCACGCCACTGTCGGGTCGCACCTGGCGGGATGGTTCAGCTTCCAGCCGCTGTACGACGTGATCGTGGCCGAACAGCCGGAACTGCTGGAATAGCGGCAGCCGCTACTCTGCCGCGTTTGTCAAAGCCGGGTCGATTTAACGCGACCCGGTCAATTCCCCCGTTCCAGTTCGATTTCCAGGGTCATGTGATTGGCGATTTCCTCCAGGCTGTCCTCGAGGTCATCCAGGTCGATATGTTCGGGAATCTCTGCGTCGATACGGGCGCTGAATAGTAACTCGGCGCTCATCGGCGCGCTGTTGACCTCGCTGTCCATCTCCACCACGTTCACGTTCCGCTGCGCCAGTGCCCGCGAGATTTCGCGCACGATACCCAGGCGATCCGGCCCTATCACCGTCAATGTGATGCAGCGGCCGCGCTTGCTGCCGGCGATCGTGTCCGCCGGAGTCACCCGTACGCTGAGACCGCTGGTAGACAGTTCCTTGAGCTCGGCCTCGAGGGTCGCGCCGTTTTCTCCCGGCAGGGATACCAGCACCAGGCCGGCGAATTTGCCCCCCAGCTGCGACAGCCGGCTCTCCAGCCAGTTGCCCTGGTTGCTCTCGATCACTCGCGAGAGCGATTCAACCAGGCCCGGCCGGTCGTCTCCGATAAAGGTAACGATGTAGGAAGTTTCCACCAGTTTGACTCCACATTCACGGGCGCAGGCCGTATATTAGCGCGCTATCGGGCACTACACTAGCGAACAGGACAGAGGGTAACGAGCCCGCACCGGGGAGCCATGGCGCAATTTGTAGAAGTACCTCCGCAGCGGCTCGAGGCAAGCGTGCTGCAGGCTCTGTTGGAGGAGTACGCCAGCAGGGACGGCACCGACTACGGTGAGCGCGAACTGAGTCTGGAGCAGAAAGTGGGCAGCCTGCGGGGCCTGATGCACCGGGGGGAGCTGCTCATCGTTTACGACCTGGACAGCGAACACTGGGACCTGGTGCCGGAACCCCAGGCGCGCGAGCTGCTGGATGAATGACGAGAACGATGTCGACGAAACCCGACCACATACTGGATGCCACTGGCCTGTTCTGCCCTGAGCCGGTGATGCTGTTGCACAACCGGATCCGTGACCTGGTAGCGGGTGAAACCCTGCAGGTGTTGGCAACGGACCCCTCTACCACCAGGGACATCCCCAAGTTCTGCAGTTTCCTGGGCCACGAACTACTGGAGCAGGAAGAAATGGACGGCAATTACCGCTACCTGCTGCGCAAGGGGGGGTGATCCGGGCCGTGGAACAGTTTGCCGCCAGCCGCCTCGAGCAGGTTTTCGCCGCGTGTTTCTGCCCGGGGTTGGCGCACCGTACTCGAGGGCGGTGTGAGCGAACCTTACTACCAGCCCGCCAGTAGCGAGTGCGGGATGCATCGCCTGTTTTATCGCAGTGATTATTTTGCCAGCGCCCTGCACGAGGTCGCGCACTGGTGTATCGCCGGCGAGCGGCGACGACAACTGGCGGACTTCGGGTACTGGTATGCACCCGACGGACGCAGCCCACAGCAGCAGGCGGCGTTCGAGGCAGTCGAGGTAAAGCCACAGGCGCTGGAGTGGTTTTTTTCACTGGCCTGTGGCCATCGCTTTCGCATCAGCGTGGACAATCTCGACGCAACCCGGGCAGGTGCACACGATATCGGGCCTTTCAGTCAGCGAGTGCTGTCACAGGCCCTAGCCTGGCAGCGGACGGGTCTGCCCGAGCGCGCCGAGCTGTTTTTCAACGCCCTGGCGCGCGAATTCGGCACCGGCCTCAAACCCGGCGATCCTGGGCTTCAGCTGACGGAACTGCAGTCGTGACCCTGCGCATACTCGCCGATGAAAACATCCCGGCTGTGGAGCACTACACAGGCGGTCTCGGGGCGGTGACCCGCTTCAGCGGTCGCTCCCTTCGCCCGGAGCATCTGGCGGGTGTGGACGTGCTGCTGGTGCGCTCGGTGACGAAGGTGGACGCAGAGCTGCTGCACAATAGCGGAGTTCGTTTTGTCGGCACGGCGACCAGCGGTGTCGACCATATCGACAGGGACTACCTGCGGCAGCAGGGAATCGGTTTCCAGCACGCACCCGGCTCGAACGCGAACTCGGTGGTGGAGTACGTACTGGCCGCGATAGCCGGCGTGGGGGATCACCTGGAGCGGGTGCTCGCGGGGGCGCCGGTGGGCGTCATCGGTTTCGGCGTGATCGGCAGGGCGGTAGCCGCCCGGCTACACGCCCTCGATATCAACTACTGCGTGTACGACCCCTGGCTGGACCGGGCTGTGATCGATCATCCGGCTGAATTGGCCCAGGTGCTCGACTGCGCGGTCGTCACCCTGCATGCGGAGCTGACCGACCGCCAGGCCCTGGCCCAGCAGGCACCTGCTGGACGGCCCTGCCCTGGCGCGACTGGCGCCCGGCAGCCTGCTGATCAATGCCAGCCGGGGACCGGTGGTGGACAACCGCGCCCTGCTCGCGCTGCTTGAGCACGATGACAGCCCTGATGTGGTGCTGGATGTCTGGGAGGGAGAGCCGAAGATCAACCACGAGCTGCTGCGGCGAGTCAGGTACGGCACTCCCCATATCGCCGGCTATAGCCTCGACGGCAAGTTGCTGGCGACCCGGATGCTGGCGCAGGCAATGGCCCTGGAGCTGGGCCTGGACTGGCAGGACCCTGGCAGTGCCGCCGGCGAGCCCGCGCCCCTGCAGATAGCGCCACGGGACAAGGGCGCGGCCCTGCTGCGGGCCGTGATAGCCCAACGCTACGACATAGCGGCGGATGACGCCGCCCTGCGGGCGGTGACCCTGGGAATGGAGCCCGCTGTTGCGGCCTCCGGCTTCGACCGGCTGCGCCGGGACTATCCCGAGCGCCGCGAGATTCTGGGAAGCCGGGTAAGTCTGCGGCCGCCCGGCGCGCCGGAGCAACAGCTGCTCGCCGGCCTGGGTTGCCTCGGCGGGAGCTTGCAGGGATGAGTGCGGTGCTCCATATCGGCCTGGTGGTTAACCCGTTGGCGGGACTGGGCGGCAGCCTCGGGCTCAAGGGCAGTGACGGACAGGCCCTGCGCGACCGGTTGGCTGAGCTTAGCCCGCAACAACGCCACCGGGCCCTCGACCGGGTAGAGCGGGCGCTGCAGCCGCTGGCGGGTGCCGGCGATGCGGTGACGTTCATTACATGGGGCGGCGGCATGGGAGCGGACGCACTCGCCCACCTGGGTATACCGCACACCGTAGCGGGGGAGCCCGTGGGGGAGGGCAGTAACGCACAGGATACGCGCAGTGCCGTGGAGGCCTTGCGAAGCGCGGGGGTGGATCTCATCCTGTTTGCGGGCGGTGACGGTACCGCCCGGGACATATTCGATGTCGTCGGCAGCGGCTTTCCGGTGCTGGGAATTCCGGCGGGGGTGAAAATGCACTCCGGCGTATTCGCCGTGTCCCCGGAAGCAGCGGGGGAGTTGCTGTTGCAGCTGGTGCGGGGTGGGCTGGTAGGGCTGATGCCGCGGGAGGTGCGGGATATCGACGAGGAAGCCTTCCGCCACGACCAGGTTCGCAGTCGTTTTTATGGCGAAATGCTGGTTCCCGGCGAGGGACGCTACCTGCAGCATACCAAGGTCGGTGGCAGGGAGAGTCCCGAGCTGGTCGCGGACGATATCGCGGACTGGCTGGTGGAACAGATGGAGACGGACCGCACCTATCTTATCGGCCCCGGCTCGACCACCGCGGCGATTATGGCGAGGCTGGGTCTGGAAAATACCCTGTTGGGCGTGGACGTCGTGCGCAATGGTGAAGTGCTCGCCAACGATGCGGACGAGGCCACCCTGCTGGAGTGGTTGGCCGCCGCGCCCGCGGCGCCGCTATCGTGGTGACAGTGATCGGCGGCCAGGGCAATGTATTTGGTCGCGGCAACCAGCAGTTTTCCCCCGAAGTCATCCGCGCCGTAGGGCTGGAAAACATCCTGGTGGTGGCAGCCAAGTCAAAAATCGCCGCCCTGGAAGGGCGGCCCCTGCTGGTCGATACCAATGACCCCGCCCTCGACCGTGAGCTCAGTGGCTGGCATACAGTGATTACCGGCTACGATGACCGGATTCTCTACCGGGTGTCATCGACCTGAGGGCCTAGGGACCTGGGCACGGAGTGCCGGCCATATCACTGCGCTGTTACAGAATCACTGCCCGCCAACGGGCGGCTGTGACAGCAGGTAGCTTACGCACTGCTGTAACTTGATACTTGAGCTCTCCCGCAGCGCGGCGCGCACCTGGTTGATATTGGTCTGTGACTGCGCGGCCACGCTCGGCGGCAGGCTGGCCGGGGTCTGCCGGTGTGGCAAAGCCCAGTTCCGAGCGTGTGGTGAGCAGCAGGAAGCCACGCCTGCTGAGCACGGCCTGGTCCAGGGCCTCGGCCCGGATGGTGTCCTGGAAATCGAGGTAACCCTGTTCGGCCAGCCATACCATCGCGCTGAACCCCGCCTCGAAACGGGGGTGATGCAGGCCGAATTCATCGGGCTGGTCGGGCCCGCAGATATCCTCTACATAGAGAATGGTCTTGCGGGGAAAGACAGCGTAAAGGCGGAGGAATATGGTTGCGACGTCGCGGTAGAAATCATCGATATGAAGATCCGCCATTCGGGTAAAAGCCTGTAGTTTGCGACGAATTGCTAGTGTACGCTAAGCCCCCCGGTCGTTCTAGCGAGGCAAGTAAAATGGAAGACAACGAGCAGTGGCGCAACAAACTGACACCCGAGGAATTTCATGTCTGTCGGGAGAAAGGCACCGAACGGCCCTTTACCGGCGAGTACTGGGACTGTACGGACGAGGGTGTATACAACTGCCGCTGCTGCGGTGAGCCGCTGTTCTTGTCCGAGACAAAATTCGATGCCGGTTGCGGCTGGCCGAGTTTTTTCCAGCCCGCCGAAGCCGGAGCTATCCTGGAGGCGAAAGATACCACTCACGGCATGGTGCGCACCGAGATCATGTGCAAGAAGTGCGGCGCCCACCTGGGCCATGTGTTCGAGGACGGGCCGACGCCCACCGGGCTGCGCTACTGTGTCAACAGCTTGTCGGTGAAGCTGGACAAGGCAGAGTGATGTGGCGAGTTGAGCGGGTTTTGGGATTGGAGCGGGAAACGGCGGGGGTCGCCATCGACTTCGAACCGGGGAGTTTTTATCAGGGATTGGGATTGGAGCGGGAAACCGGGTTCGCCGCGACCTCAACCGGCAAGTTCGTTACCAGGCATTCGCATCTGCAGCGGTAACCGGTCGAACCGGCGACCTCAACCTTGGCAAGGTTGCGCTCTACCAACTGAGCTATTCCCGCATCTTGCTGCGTGTATCCACCGCCGTGGTCGCCGGAACCGGCGAGGCTGGGCGCCCCCCCTGCAACCATGGCAAGGTTGCGCTCTACCAACTGAGCTATTCCCGCATCTTGCTGCGTGTATCCACCGCCGTGGTCTCTATCTTGATGAGTGGCGTCCCCTAGGGGGTTCGAACCCCTGTTACCGCCGTGAAAGGGCAGTGTCCTAGGCCACTAGACGAAGGGGACGCATTGGTCTCAATCAAGAGGCGCGCATTGTAGGTAGACAGCCGATTCACGTCAAGTCCCCCGGGCCGCAAAATTACGGCACAATCTACTGCAAGTTCAGCAGCTTAGCTCTGGCGGCCTGCAGGTCCAGAATATTGCCACCCGCCGCCGCCTGGCTGCGCTCCTCCTCCAGCTGCTGGAACAGTGCGATCTCATCGTCGGGCATGAAGTGCAGGCAGTCGCCGCCGAAAAACCACAGCAGCTCCCTGGGGAAGGTGGGAGCAAAATCGGGGTAGGTGGTGAACAGGCGGTCCACCAGGGGCGCCGCTTCGGAGTACAGATCTGCGTCACCGCCCTGGGCCAGGCGCTCGAACTCCGCCGCCAGTTGGCGCAGGGTGTCGTCCTGCGGCAGGGAAGCGGTGCGGGTCGAGAGCCCCCGGGCGAAGTCGGTCAGTAATTCGCGGCAGTGCAAAAGGTATTGTTCGTCGTTCATGGCCAGAGTCGTTTAGCAGGGAGAATACAGTTACAATGGCGCGCTTTGTTTCAGCACACTCTTTTCCGGGAATCCATGATACCAGCACTCACTATTGAAAACCTCCGCAAGGTGTACGGCGATGGTTTTGAGGCCCTCAAGGGCATCAGCCTGGAGGTGCAGCAGGGCGATTTTTTCGCCATGCTGGGGCCGAACGGGGCGGGCAAATCCACCACGATCGGCATCATCTGTTCGCTGGTGGCCAAAACCGCGGGCAAGGTGTCCGTATTCGATGCAGATATCGACCGGGATTTCGCCGCCGCCAAGAAGTATATCGGCATCGTCCCCCAGGAGTTCAACTTCAACCAGTTTGAGAAAGGGCTGGATATTGTCATCAACCAGGCCGGCTATTACGGCCTGCCGCGGGAACTGGCGGCCGAGCGCGCAGAAAAGTACCTGAAGGCCCTGGGCCTCTGGGACAAGCGCGATGTCCCCTCGCGGATGCTCTCCGGCGGGATGAAGCGTCGCCTGATGATTGCCCGGGCCCTGGTGCACGAGCCCAAACTGCTGATCCTCGACGAACCCACCGCGGGTGTCGATATCGAGATGCGCCGTTCGATGTGGGACTTCCTCAGGAAGATCAATGCCCAGGGCACCACCATTATCCTCACCACCCACTACCTGGAAGAGGCGGAAGCCCTGTGCCGCCATATCGCGATTATCAACAGGGGTGAAATAGTCGAGCACAGCTCCATCAAGGAGCTGTTGCGTCGTCTCAAACGCGAGGTATTCATCCTCGATTGTGTAGAGGAAGCGCCGGAAACGGTGCAGATCGATGGCTTTGTCGTGCGCCGCATGGATTCCCACTCGCTGGAGGTGGAAGTGGAGAAGGGCCAGTTCATCAACCAGGTCTTTGACGAACTGGGCCGCCAGGGTATCCACATCAACAGTATGCGCAACCGGGCCAACCGCCTGGAAGAGATGTTCGTCAACCTGGTGGAGGGTGCCTCATGAGCCCGCGCGAGCAGTATGTGGCGTTTATGACTATCGTCAGGAAGGAGATCAAGCGCTACCTGCGAATCTGGACCCAGACCCTGCTGCCCTCGGCGATCACCATGTCCCTGTACTTTGTGATTTTCGGCTCACTGATAGGCTCTCGTATCGGTGAGATGGGTGGTTTCAGCTACATGCAGTTCGTGGTGCCGGGCCTGATCATGATGGCCATAGTGACCAACTCCTACTCGAATGTGGTGTCGTCTTTCTTCGGCTCCAAGTTCAATAACAGCGTGGAGGAGTTACTGGTTTCGCCCACCCCCAATTACATTATCCTGCTGGGCTACGTGGTCGGTGGTATCAGTCGCGGCATGCTGGTAGCGGTCGTGGTGACGATAGTCTCACTGTTTTTTACCCACCTGCAGATTCACAGTTACTTTGTGGTGGTTGTCATCGTACTGATGACGTCCACACTGTTTGCCCTGGCCGGGTTTATCAACGCGGTTTATGCCAACAACTTTGACGATATCTCGATTATCCCGACGTTCGTGCTCACGCCGCTTATCTACCTCGGTGGCGTGTTCTACTCGATGGACCTGCTGCCCGAATTCTGGGCGAACGTGTCCAAGCTCAACCCGCTCGTATACGTGGTCAATGCCTTTCGCTACGGCGTGCTGGGCGTGTCCGACGTAAGCCTGCCCCTGGCCTTCGGCATGATCGCGTTGTTCACCGTGCTCGCCTTTTGCTTCAGCATGCACCTGCTGAACTCAGGCAAGCGATTGCGGCAGTAAGTACGCTGTGGCCACCGATCACGGGCAGGATATGCTGCTGGGGCGGCAGACGCCGGCTGTCGAGCACTACGCCCCCGAATTGCTCTATCCCATACCCCGGGCATCGGGTCGCGCAACCCTGGGCTGCGAGGGCGCCACGCCCTTTTGCGGCATCGACCTGTGGCACGCCTACGAGATCTCCTGGCTGGATAGCCAGGGCAGGCCGCTGGTGCGGGTAGGCCGTGTCAGCATCCCCGCAACATCCCCCAACCTGGTGGAATCCAAGTCCTTCAAGCTCTACCTCAACTCCCTCAACAACACCCGTTTCGCCAGCGAGGATGAGGTTGCCGCCCTGATTAGGCGCGACATTGCCGCCGTGGTGGGCAGCGAGATCGGCCTGGACCTGCTGCCGCCGGACGATCCGGCACTGGCTGGCGGCCACCTTGCCGGGCGCTGCCTGGATGAACTGGAGGTGGCTGTGCCCGAGGGTGAGCCCAGCGCGGATATGTTGCAGCTGCGCCCCGGGCAGGCGGGGGATGAGCAGGTCTATACCCATCTGCTGCGTTCGCTCTGCCCGGTGACAGGCCAGCCTGACTGGGCCAGCGTCTGGGTGCACTACCGGGGCCCGCTGCTGGAGCACTCATCCCTGTTGCGTTACATCCTCGCTTACCGGCGTCACCAGGAGTTTCACGAGCAGTGTGTCGAGCGCATGTTCTGCGATATTCACCGGCGGGTCGCCCCCGATTTCCTGCACATCCAGGCGTTCTACACCCGCCGCGGCGGGCTCGATATCAATCCCCTGCGAAGCACAGACCCGGCCGCGCGGCCACTGCCGCGGCTGAACCGGCAATAATTCCGACCCGACTGGCGCTGTGGTGGAATAATCCCCGGCGGGACTGGCATGGGCCGGATCTTGTGATATGATGCGCGCCCTCAACGGTGAGGTGGCCGAGTGGTCGAAGGCGCACGCCTGGAAAGTGTGTATACGGCAACGTATCGAGGGTTCAAATCCCTCCCTCACCGCCATTACTTCAGTACATTCGCACCCATTCATTCCCGGGATGGGCGCTCAGCTTCGATTTCCTACTGTACGTTACCCAGACTGGGGTCCAGGGCTTTCGCCTGCGCCAGTTCCTTGCGCGCTTCCTCCAGTTCGCCCTTCTGCAGCAGCATTTTACCCAGTTGGTCATGGGCGGTGGCATTCTCGGGGTCTGCCGCTATCGCCGCCCGCATGCTGGCGATACCTTCGTCCTGTCGTCCCTGTTGCCACTGGACAATACCCAGGCCTGTGTAAGCCTGGCTGCCGGGGTCTTTTTCCAGCACCGCGCGAAAATGCTGCTCGGCCTCGGTGAACTCGCCGCTGCGCGCAAGCGAAGAGGCGAGATTGAAATGTGCAGCGGCCGATTCGGGGTCCAGTTCCAGTGACTTGCGATACATGTCGACTGCCTCGAATGGCAGCCCCTGGCGTTCAAGCACGAAGCCCAGGTCGTTATAGATGGCGGGTTGCGGCTCGATAGCCAGCGATTCCCGGTAATGCGCTTCGGCGATTTCGAACTCACCCATGTCAACTGACGCGAGGGCCATGTTGTTGTGCGCTTTCCAGTGTTTTGGATCGACCTCAATCGCCTTTGCCAGCGAGATCACGGCTTGCTCGCTTTCACCCTGTTGAAACAGGGCAAAGCCCCTGGCGTTCAAGAGTTCCACGTTCTCCGGTTCAACGGCAAGACCCCGATCGTAGGCCTTTACGGCCGCGGGGTAGTTGCCGGTCCTCTCGTTGGCCATACCTGCACGAAGGAATGAGTAGGCATCCAGGAATTTCTCCTGGATCTTCGCAATGGCGTCGGCGGGTAGCGGGACAAACTCGGGGATGTTAGCTGCGCCGTATTCGCCAGTGAATCGATCGAGCACGACCGGGGGTGTCGAATTACCTTCCTCGTCAATGTGGGTCAGGAACAGCTGGGTGTAGGGGGTGTTGGCCTTCGAGGAGAAAACCAGCCATTTCCCGTTCGAGGAGAAGCTGTGCCAGGAGTTCATCCGCGAGGTATTGGCGCGCAGGCGCCGGGCCTCACCGCCTTCGGCCGGAATAATGTAGAGTTCGCTGTCTGGCATCAGCAGCATATAGTTTTCGGCCTGGGTAAAGACGATCCACTTGCCGTCGGGGGAGAACTTGGCGAAGAAGTTGCTCATGCCGTTGTGAGACGCGCCTGCGATGGGCTCGGCCTTGCCGCCGCGCCCTTCGTTGAACGGTACCCGATACAGGTCGAATTTGAAGGGCTCCTTGTCTTCGATGAACTCGGGGACGTCGTTCTCGTTCAACAGAATGCTGTTGATGTTGGCGATTGACTCTTTCTGATAGGCCTTGGTTCTGGCAAACACGACCCACTTGCCGTCAGGGCTCCAGGTCGGGTTGCTCTGGACGTACTCGGGATCGTCAGCTCCAGGCAGTGCCGTATAGCTACCGGTCACCGTGTCGTAGACCACGAGTATGCCCTTGATCGGGAAGAACAACTGGGAGAATTCGATGCCCGGTGTAGCCACGAATACGGCGCGATCCTTTACGGTGCTGATAACGTAGCGGCCGTCGGGCGAAACCTGTGACAGCAGCCCGAAGGTGGCTTCACCATCATCTTTTTTGTAGTCGCTCCAGGTGATGATCTTCTCGTCGTTCAGCACCATGTCCTTTGACACCGGGAGAATGGCGTAGCCTCCCTTGTCGTTGCCGTAGTCAACGTCCATGCCCAGTACGCCGCCGTCGCCGGAGAAGGAGTGGCAGTTGCCACAGACCGGCAGGTTTTCCAGAACGATGGGTGGTTGTTCCTGTGAGTCGACTGAACCGAAGCGCCAGCGGATACGCGAGGGGTCCTGTACGGCGGAGATAAAAGGAAGCGGGACCTCCCTATAATAGATCGAGTCCCCGACCGGGTCGGTTGAGGTGCGAATACGGATGCTCGCGGAGAAGGGTGTCACCGTCAGGATCCAAGGCCGACAACCGCCACCTTGGCGTCATTTGCGGTGGAAAGCCGTTTGATGTCTGCCCAGTCCTCCTCAGAGGGCGCCAGCGGGGCTCGCCGGTGGGGAAGCGCAGCATCTCGTCCTCTCCCTCGAAGTCCAGAGGACCTGCCACTGCTCGACACCATCGGTCTCGTCTTCCCAGATGAAAGTCGGGGCGACAATGTCGGGCGGGAACAGCGTTTCGTCGAGCGGGTAGGTGATCTCCAGCAGGCCGGACGCTGCGCCGGGGAATGCCATGGGGCCGCTGCCGGCTTCGTTCTGGCAGCCGAGGAGAGCCGCCAGAGCCAGCAGTAGCAAGCCCGCTTTGGCGGCACCGATTTGGCGTTGTATACCGGTTAGAATAATGTGGGTTCTCCGTCGCGAAGTTCTTGATACCAGGTTCTCGCGGAGTTTGTTTGATCGCTAAAGCGAAGTCAATTGGTCCGGCCAGTGCAACTGTTTGGACTGTTAGTCCGGTGTAGCTCCCTAGATTTGCAGCTGTGTTTGACAGGTAGCAAAAAAGCACCTATACACAAATGGTATTCGGAGGTAAGTTTCCACGGAAGATGGTATTGCGTATCACGCCCGCAAAAACCCTGCATATTGTGTGGAGAATAAAAAGATGAAAAAAGGCTTTATCAGTGCGTTTCTCGCAGGCGCGGTATTTGTGACAGCTACCGCCGCCCAGGCAGCCGTACATCGGGTATACCCGGGTATGTCCATCCAGGATGTGATTGATAATGATGCCGAGTCGGGCGATACAATCTTGGTCGAGCCAGGGGTGTATAAAGCACCCGCCGACAGCACTTACGGCCTCCACATCACCAAGGACAACATACGCTTGATCGGTAAAGTCAAGAAAGGCCGGGGCGAAGAGGGAAAGGTTCGCCTCGTCTATGATGGTGTGTTTTACGACGAGGGGAATATGTGTCTTGCCCCAGACAAAAAGGATCGCGAACCGGTTTGCAACACCGGACAGCGAACTGGCGTCTATGCGGCGCCTGCCGGTTGCGAGTTTGAAATGAACGAGGAAGAGTGCAAGGAAGCACTCGGTCTCGAAGCAGAAGACCCTATACCCTACATACAGGGCTTCTATATTCGTGGCTTCAGCGTGGAAAATTTCCCAAGAAATGGGATTCAGACTCGCTGGGTGGATGGCTTCGAGTTCGTTCGGAACGAATCCGTTGAGAACCTCAACAATGGGATATACCCGACCCTCTCGGCGAATGGACTGGTCCGCAATAACGAGTCCTATGGTTCGCTGGATACGGCCATGTGGATTGCGGGCTCTGAGAATGTGCGCGTCATTGGTAACAAGCTCCACCGTAGCGTGATCGGTTTCGAGATCACGGTTTCCAACGAAGTGGAAGTAAAGCAGAACGAGATGTATGACAACACTGTGGGCGTTGGCCTGTTCCATCCCGACGGTGCGGGGAACCCGCCTTTACCGGTCATGGCAAACTGGTTGATTGAGCAAAACGACATTTACGATAATAACCGGCCTAATGAAGCACTTCCCGAGACCTTCCAGGCAATTCTTCCCCCGGGGATTGGTGTACTATTATCGGGCGTTAGCGACGCCGTGATTGCCAAGAACAATGTTGAGGACAATGACTACGTGGGAATCGCCGTGGTGGGCTGGTGCACCGGACTTGGAATAGATGAAGAAGACGTCAAGAACGGCGCATGCCTCTTCTTTGGGGAGGGCGACCCTCGAAACTCGTTGAGGGCTCCGCCTCAGTCGAACAACAACCTAGTTGCCCAGAATAGACTGAGCGGTAATGCCGAGAACCCGCCCCCTGGCGGTCCCCTGCCGCCCGCAGATTTAGTCTATGCGCAGGGAATCGAGAACTTCGTCCCTACTTTTGACACGGGCGGCAACTGCTTCGAGAAGAACAAACCTAAAAATAATCTTACCTCCTTCTCGCTACCACCCTTCAACGGCGGCGCAGGCAGTTCTGACCCGGCCGACTTGCCATCTGAATGCTGATACTTACCAGCTGACTCCCCCCCCCCGAGACCGCTCAAGCGGTTCGGGGGAGATACCTACAGAATGTCGAATGAAGGATAGCGGTGTCGCCTCATTCTCCAATTGAAATAATCCAGTTCCACGGCTGCTCGACGACCGTGCGTCGATTTGAAGGCCCTAAAGCCAGGGAATTGTATTTCAACTGCCATCCCGCCGATACGGCGGTAGGCCCGGGCGAGCAGTCTGAATTCATCTACCGGGCCATCAACGCTTTTCTCGAGTCTGAAGGCGGCAGCTACGAATCCATCGTCAACGAGACGGTTTTCCTGCGGGACAGGGCAGATATCGAGCCGATCCGTGCGGCACGTGCCAGAATGATGGCTGATGTTGGGGACGCGGCGCATCGACCTGCAAAAACCGAGATTGTGCAGCCCCCGCTGAACGAGAGAGCCCACCTCGAGGTTTTGATTCACGCGGTTCTGCCGAATGAGTCGCCCATTGAACTCGACTCTTTCGAGGCCGTCACTAACTGCAGCTGCAGCGAATGCGCGCGCTCGCACGGATTATCAGTCCGCGTTGGTCGTGAAGCTCGATTATATGCCGGCGGTCTTTATGGCGCAGGTGAGAACGCCTATGAACAGACCCACGCCATGTTCGAGGTTGCCGAAAACCTGCTGCAGCCAGGCGGGAATGGAATTTCGCGATGTCATGCGAACCTGGATCTATTTCCCGGAAATGGAACGCGACTACGCGGGCTTCAACCGGGCCAGGCGGGAGTTCTTCGAGTCGCGCGGCGTCGACCCCATCCCGGCCAGTACCGGTATCGGTGCGGGGCTGGTACCCGGAGAACACGATCTCTTGCTGGGGTTCTATGCAGTCAAAGGCGACATCCCCACCGAGCGGACGGTTATGACCACGCCCACGCTCAATGAAGCACCGGTGTACGGCTCGGACTTTTCCCGCGGCATGCGGATACTGGAAACAAACAAGATCGCGCTCCACATCTCCGGAACTGCGAGCCTCGACGAGGCTGGCCGGACGGTGCATCTGGATGACTTCGAAGCCCAGGCGGATCGAATGCTGGTGAACGTCGCAGCGTTGCTCAAGGGTCAGGGGGCAAGCTTTGGCGACGTGGTCTACGCGATAACCTACGTAAAAAACCCATCAGATGTCCGACGCCTGCGGGAGAAGTTCCGCGATGCCGGCTATGAGGGCTTTCCCAACGTTTTAGTTGCGGCGGAGGTCTGCCGTCCTGAACTGCTTTGTGAAACAGAAGCGCTCGCCGTGCTGCCGCGGAACACTTCCTGAAATGATAACCCGCTGGTTGATTTCCCGCCTCCCGCTAAATTGTTCATGAGCGACAGTTGGTGTCACTACTCCAACTCTGGCCGGAATGTACGGAAAGTGTCTCCACAGTAGGGCATGGGACAACTCCCAGGGTTTTTTACGCCATGAAATAGTCAATAAATCAATAAAAACAAATAGATATAGGTATTTATTCAACCATTTTCTAATGCTTTCCAGCCCCGCTTACGCTGGGTTATGCTGACGGCTTCCGATTCCTTGGAGAAACCTGATGCCAAGATTGCGAGAGGTAACACGAGAAGAGGCGGGGTCCCTCGCCACCCGGATGTATGACCTTCTGTTCCCCGGCCGCGACCCGGTAAGCCAGCCGGGCACCAGCACGGGAACGCCGGGTAACTGGTGGACCGTGTTTGCGCTGGTGCCGGACTGTCTGGAACACGCGATCAATGGCTTCCGCTTTTACCGCGACCCCGCGCGCAAGCTGGATCCCCAGCTGCGGGAACTCGGCCAGACTCGCGCAGGCTTTGCCCGGGGCTCCCGCTTTGTCTACTCCCAACACTGCAAATCGTGCCGTTCTGTAGGCGTGCTCGAGAGCAAGATTCGCGACCTCCCCAACTGGCAGATCAGCGACGCCTACACGCCGCTGGAACGTGCTGTGCTGGCCTACACCGACGCCCTGGTGCTCGAGGGCGGGCGGGTGCAGGATGCGGTTTTTGACGCGCTCAGGCGGGAGTTGTCGGACGAGGCGATCCTGGAACTGACCTATATTACAGCCCTGTACGATATGCACGCCGTGATGAGCCGGGCCCTGCGGCTTGAATATGACGACATCGATGAACGTATTACCGAGATAGCGGCGCCCGCGGCTGGCGGCGATGACGTGATGAGCGCGGTTGACCATGCCCAGCAGGGGCAGAAGTAGATGTCATACCACCACCTCGCGCTGGCAGCCCGCGACATGGGCGCAACCCACCGGTTCTATGAAGAGCTGATGGGATTCGAGCTGGTGAAAGTAGAGATCGGCGAAGTACCCGGCGGTGGCTGGGCCAAACACTTCTTTTATCGCATGGAAAATGACGCCTCTTTTATCGCCTTCTGGGAATTACATGACGTGCCCGGCGCAGGCGCGATGGAAACCAATCTGTCAAAGGCCGCTGGCCTGCCGGACCATATCAACCACATTGCTTTCGGGGTGTGCAGTATGAAGGAGCTGGCAGAACGCAAACAGTGCTGGCTCGGGGCGGGCCTGAAGGTGATGGAGATCGACCACAACTGGTGTCACTCCATTTACACCAGGGACCCGAATGACAACCTGGTCGAATTTTGTCTTACCACAGGCACATTCGATCGGGCGGATCGGGAGCGTGCGCTGGCGGCACTGACGAGGGACGACCTGCCGTTCTCCGCCGCGCCCGCCGCGATCGATTTTCACGTGCCGACGGACCGCTGAACCGGCTCCTGTGGCTGGCCGCCTATCCCGGTGAGTTTTACTGCTGAGCAGCTGGCTGGTGACTCTGCCGCCAACGATCACGTTGGCCAGCAACCGCCAACCCTGCTCTCGACAATTCTGCTGCAGGCTATGCGAGAGTTGCATCCACTCCCGGCCGCGCTAAACTGAGCCGCGACCAACATTGGAATAACATACGGCTATGGTTGATAAACGGTGCTTCGGAGAACGACCGTGCGGGTGATCGCTCTGCTGGTAGCCATAGCGATGTTCGTGTTCAGCCTGTGGATGTACAGTCGCACAGGCGATTGGGTCGCAATCGTTTTTGCCATCGGCAGTGCCGCCTATGCCACCTACTTTTTCACCAGTGCCCGGGGCGGTAAGCCCTGAGCACTGCCAACCCTCGAATTTCACAGGAGTGACCCCATGTCCATTCGCGTAGCCGGTTATAGCATCACAGTGTTGGCCTGGTTTTTACTGGTGACGGGTTGTGCCAGCCTGACCACCCCGATGGACCCACCGAATGTGTCGCTGGAAAGTTTTGACAGCCTGCCTTCTACCGAGGGTGGCGCCCCGCGCTTCCTGATCAAGCTGCGGGTACAAAACCCCAATGAACAAGCGCTGGATATTGCCGGTATCAGTTACGCTATCGAACTGGTCGGTACGGAGGTAGTCACCGGGGTCAGCAAGGACATCCCGGTTATCGACGGTTACAGCGAGGGAGTCGTATCGATCGAGGCCAGTCTCAAGTTGTTCCAGGTGCTCAAGCTGCTGGCCAGCCTGGGACAAACCCAGGAGGATGACCTGACCTATCGCTTTACCGCAAAGATCGATTTCAAGGGGCTGGTCCCCACCCAGCGGGTAGAGGAAGAGGGGCAGATAAGCCTCAACTAATGCGCGGCGGCTCAACCAAGCAGTGACTGCGCAAATATGGCCAGGATGATCGCGGGGCAGACCACTCGCACCCACCAGGGCCAGATTTTCCAGAACAGGCCCCGCTCGATATCCGGATTCCCCTTGCGCAACTCCTGCAGCAACTGGTCCCGATGCCACACCCAGCCCACGTAGATACAGAATAAAAAGCCTATCAGTGGCTGGCTGTAGCGGGTGGTGATAGTGATGACGAGGCCAAACAGGCTGTCAAAATTCAGCAGGATGGCAGTGCTGACCAGCGCGATGCAGCCGCCTATCAGGTAGGCCGCTTTCTTTCTCGCCACGCCATGGGTCTCTACCACGTAGGCTACCGGTACCTCCAGCATGGAGATAGAGGAGGTCAGGGCGGCGATGCTCATCAGGAAGAAAAAGAAGATGGATACGAGGATGCCAGCCAGCCCCATGCTGTTGAACAGTTCGGGCAGCACCGTGAATATCAGGGTGTCCTCCGATATCAGTTCGCCTGCGGGGGTGAAAATTTCAACGCCGTTGTGCAGGGCAACATACATGGCCGGCAGCACCAGAAACCCCGCCAGCACCGCGATACCAATATCCACCGCAGTCACCATGCCGCCGACCAGGGGCAGGTTCTGGCTGTCGTCCAGGTATGACCCGTAAATCAGCATGGTGCCCACCCCCAGCGACAGGGAGAAAAAGGCGGAGCCGAGTGCGTTGAGAATCAGGTCCGGTGACAGCGCGCGTTCGAAATCGGGCAACAGGTAAACCTTGAGTCCCTCGGTTGCACCCTCCAGGGTCAGCACATAGATCACCAGCATTACCAGGGTAACGAGCAACACCGGCATCAGGCGCTCCGACCAGCGTTCGATGCCGTCGTGCACGCCCCGGGCGATGATGGCCACCGTCAGCCCCATGAACAAGAGCATGCCCAGTATATTGCGCGTAAAGCCGAAGGAGGTCAGCCAGGTTGCGGCGGAGTCCCCACCGAACAGCGTCAGCAGGGAAGACAGGCAGAAGGCCATCATCCAGCCCGCGACTATGGCGTAAAAACTGAGGATCAGGCTGGCCACGATAAAACCCACAATACCGGCAGTGCCGCCGATCAGGCGCTGGGTACCGGTATTGGATATCTGCCGCAGGGCGGAGACGGCGTTGGCATGGGCGTGCCGGCCTATGATCAGTTCCGCCATCAGGGCGGGGTAGGCCAGGGTAAACGCGACGACGAGATAGACCAGCAGGAAAGCGGCGCCACCGTTGCTGGCAGCCTGGGTCGGAAAGCCCCAGATGTTGCCAAGCCCGACGGCGCTGCCCGCTGCCGCCATAACGAAGCCGAAACGGGAGCTGAACTCGCCTCTTGCTGATGCCATTGCACGACCTTGTTAGTGTTGTTTTCGCCGCGTGCCAGTGTAGCACGATGACTGGCATGGGCTGTGAGTCTAATTGCCGAGTTTGGCCTGGCAGGGACGGTGGTTCTTGTTGGAGGAGGTATCCACCCCGAACAGCTTCAGGGTCAGGCTGGGGATCAGCATGAGTGCAGCCGAGGTGGCGTCCGCAACCGCGCTCACCGGGGAAATGTCCGCCTTGGGGTTGTTCATTTTACCCTTGATCCTGACCTCCGAGGGCACCTGCAACAGCCGCGATTTCGACATCGGGGTAATGCGCAGGTCCATCCGGCGCTTTACCAGGTCGAATTCGGCGGTGCCGGTCGCCAGCATTTTGGCAGACTCTATATACAGGCTGTCGCTGCTGGCCACCCCCTGGCGCAGCTGGAACCTGGCCATGGTGCAATCGAGGTAGGTGGATTTCTCGGTCAGGGCGCCGGAATAGATCCATGCCAACAGGTCCGTCGCCAGCAGGTCATAGGCGGCGCCCTCCACCACGGCGTTTTCCAGGGCGAAGGCCACGCTGCCGTTGAGATTCGCCACCAGGGCGTCCGGGGTGTCTCCCATCATGGTGACGCCGCCCAGGATCGTCAGGGCACCGGAGACATTGAACTGTATTCCCAGGTCCCTCAGCACGGCGCCCAGGGGCATGGCGTTGGCTTGCCCGGCGAGGCTTACGGCCGGAGGCTGCGGGTTCAGGTCGATTATGCCGCGAATCTCCGCCAGCGCCTGGTTATAGCGGGCCGAAAACTGCTCCAGAGTGTAGCGTTTGTCATTGCCGCTGAGCTTGATCAGCAGGCTGTCAAAACGGGTGGATTCACCGCTGATTTGATCAACACTCAGGGTGACATCAACGGGGTACGGGGGTGCCTGTTCACCCAGCTTCGTCAGCAGGAAGCCGGATTCATCCGCCGCGGGAGTCGCATCTTCCTGGCCACCGTTCCGACTCCCGTCGACCGCGAAGTCCTGCAGGTAAAGATGCGGTGTGGCAAGGCTGAGCTTTACAGCCGTTATCTGCTGTTCAGCCAGCGCGATCACGCCGTCGCCATCGAGGCGGGTATCCCCGACCTGCGCCCTGAGAGTGCCGCGAACCTGCCCCGGCGACGTCGCAACAACCAGGCTGCCGCTGACGGGTTTCAGCGCAATACCAGTCAGTGATTTAATGAGCGCGCTGTCGTCCAGCCGGAACCGGGCGTCGAGGTCGGCCGAGAGCTTACCGGTAATATCCGCAATAGCGCCATCGACCGCGAACTCCAATGGAGTTGTGCTGGTGCCTCCCACCAGTGACAGGCCCGACAGTGTCCAGGCGCCGTTCCTGTCGGCCAGCTTGAACGCACCCTCCAGTTTTCCCAGGGGTTTGGCGTAGTCGAAAGTCGGCAGCCAGGTGGCCAGCAAGGTGCGGATGTCGACACCAGTGACCTTGCTGGAAAGAGATACCTTGCTCAGCCTGGCCAGATCGCCGACCACCCCCCTCGTCTCCACTTTCATGCCGCCCTCACTGATCACCCCGAGCACGTCCTGCAACTGGAAAACCTCACCTTTACTGGTCAATACGGCCGTGAGCCGTAACGGGCCGAGTACTGGCATGGGCTGGGAGACGTACTGGGACAGCGCGGCGACGTCGCTGAGTTCAACCAGCACCGGTGCCGTCAGGTCCACAAGTGGCACGGGCGTGCCGGGGCGATACAAGGCGCTCGCGGGGCCGATTTTGGCGTCCAGATCGCTGGCGCTGATGATCAACTCTCCGTTGCTGAGCCTGAGCTCATTGCCGGTGCCGCTGATATCCACGGACGCAGTGACCTCCTGGTAGGGAGGAACCGCATCCAGGCGAAGGAGGGCGCCGACAGCGGCGGAGTCGGCGGCGTGGGCTTCGAGCCTGAACTGGATGTCCTCGATGACGTAGTTTTCATCGGGCTGTGGCGCCCGGTGAATACTGCCTACCATGCCGGTAGCACGTATTTCCACCGTGTCGGGCGTGCCGCTCTCCACCACCACATCCTGCAGGGTGAGGTTCTCCCGGTAGCCACTCAGTTGGCCGCTGGCGCGCCAGGCCCCGGGGTCAAAGGGCAGTTCACCCAGCCAGCGCTCAAGAACCGTCAGCGAAGGCCCCTGCAACTCTACCAGCAGTGTGTTTTCCAGGGACTCGCTGTCCTGATCAGCGTCGTACAGGTTCAGCCTGCCATTGATATTGACCGTCAGGCCTTCATCGCTGCTGGTGGTCAGCTTGAATGCCTCGATTACCGGTTTGTCCAGGCTGCCGGTCAGCCGGATATTGCTCTGCACCGCGCCGAGTTCACCCAGGTCAAGGTCCAGCCAGTCCACCAGGTAGGAGGCCGACGCCATTTCGCCGTTCGCCACCAGTTCCAGGCCTGTTTCGCCAGACACGCGGTAGTTCAGCCAGCCACCGGCCTGAAAACCGTACTCGGGAAAGTTGTCCAGCAGGAAGGTGGCATCAGACAGTACAAAGCCACTGGTGTCACCGACCATGGTGCCTTGCAGTCGCAGCTGTCCGGCGAGGTTGGCGCTATCCTGGAAACCCTTGAGGAGCTCACGGATATCGCGGTAAAACGCGTTCAGCTGGAGCTTGTACTGAAAATACTGGTCGCTGCCTTCAAGCGTCCCGGCGACGCTGAACTCGCTACCGCTGGCAGGTGCCCGTATCTGAATCTCGGTCTGCACGGCCGTCACACCGGAACCCCTGTCGACCGCCAGCAACTCCAGGGCGACTTCCAGTGGTTCACCGTCATAGTCAGCATCGGCGGTCAGTCGGTAGTTGCCACCTGGCAGCCTGTCGCCGCGCAGGTCTTTCAACGGAAAGATCCAGGTATTGGCTGAGGTGGTTACCAGGTGTACCTGGCCTATCCGCAGTTGCGCTGGCAGCCAGCCCAGGTAACCGAGCAACTGCATGGGTTCAGGATCGCTGGTACTGTCGCTGTCGGAAATATAAATGAGGACAGAGCCGGCCTGCACCGAGAAACCCGATCGGGATACTCCTGAAGTGGTGTCAACGCCCCTGCTGGTAGATAAATCCAGCACTGATAGCATAGCCGGTCCATTGCTCGCCCGGGGTATCAGGTGGATCTCGTCCGCCCGGAGACTGCCGGCATATACATCGACAGCGGGGTTGACCAGTTTGAGGCGCAGGTCGGTGAATGTATTCACCGCCCAGTGCGCGGCCCCCAGCACAAACGACTCCGAGCGCAGCGCCAGCAGCAGCGCCACAACTGCCGCGAAAAGGACTCCGGTAAGGGCGAGCAAGAGTCGGCGCATGTGGCCAGGCTTTCCCGAAAAAAAACGAATTCAGAGTGTAGCATGCAGGCAAAACGGGCCGGCAGGTCTCCCACCGGGCTGCGATCAAACTTGCCGGATTCTATGGTATGATGCCGCCGCTTCGCGGGGGCCCAGCACCCCACACTGCCCCTGTCGCCCGGGTGGTGAAATTGGTAGACACAGGAGACTTAAAATCTCCCGCCTATTGCAGGCGTACCGGTTCGATTCCGGTCCCGGGCACCACAATTAAACGGTACAGTGTCGCTATCGTGATCAGCAAATTCCTGAAAGGCCTTTACCACAACGACCCGGTTCTCTGGCGCCTGGCCATCGATAAGTTTATGCGGGAGGACCGGCGCAACCCGCCCCAGGATGGCGCCGTGCTGTTTACGGGCAGTTCGAGCATTCGCTTCTGGGGTTCACTGGAACGGGACATGGCGCCATACCCGGTTATCAACCGCGGCTTCGGCGGTTCCATGATTCACCAGGTGGTGCACTACATGGACCAGATCGTTTTTCCCTACAATCCCGCGGCGATCTTCCTCTACGCCGGAGAAAACGATATCGCGGGACTCCTGATAACCCGCAAGCACTCCGCCGAGGAAGTCTGCGAGAGCTTCAGGCAATTTTGCCAGGGGGTTTTCGAGCGCTTGCCCGATACGCCGGTTCACTATATCTCGATCAAACCCGCCAAATCACGTCGCAAGTTCTGGCCCGAGATGCAGCGCGCAAACCGCCTCATCAAGGACGTTTGCGACAGCGACCCGCGGTTGCGGTATGTCGATATCGTGCCCGCGATGCTGAACGACGCCGGTGAGGTCAGGGGTGAACTGTTCACCCGGGACGGGATACACCTGAACGAGAAAGGCTATGACGTCTGGCGCAAAACCATCCGACCCGTTGTGGAACGGCTGGCTACAGAGGAGGCGAGGGTTTTAAAAAAACAATAAAAACAATCACTTATGAACTATATATGATGTTAAATCTATGTTTCGACGGGGTGGAATGGTGTTTTCCTGAGAGCTGCAACTGACCTGGAAGCGGACTCATGGTGCTTGTCAGGGTTTTGAGTAGCGTTGCTGCCTGCGCCAGTCCCAGGGTGGAATGGGATCGGGCTGGGCCCATAGCCCCAGCTTTTTCTCCCGAGCCGAGGCTTCAGCAGCCTGCAACAAGTGTTCATTCGGCGCGTAGTAGCGGTACCACCAGGCGTGCCCGCCTGCGACCATTGCCAGGTTGATGTTGTTCTGTTCCAGGTAAATCGTACCGTCGGTGCGACCATAGCTGTCCTTGCCAAGGACGACCACGCCGACAGTTTTGCCCGCTATCATGCCCGCAAGGGCATCCCAGGCTTTCTTGCCGTAGCGCTGGTCCCGTTCGGGCGTGTCGATACCGTGCAAGCGGATCTTGAACTGGGTGTTATGCCTGTCCAGCACCGAGACGGTGTCTCCGTCGGCGACCCGGACCACGCGACCGGTAATGCCGAACTCGGGAACAGGATTGCCTTCACGCGCGGCCCCCAGTTCCTCCAGCTTGTCTGTGGCCTCGCGCCAGCTGGCGTTGGGCCGGTTCGCATAGTCGCGCAGGCTGCCGCCGACCTTGTCGACGACTGCCCCGGGCCAGCTGATACTGCCGTCACTGGCATACTGGTAAACGCTGAGCGCTACCAGCGCCAGCAATACGTTGCGCCACGGGCGCCAGCGCCGGGTGCCGAGATGCCCCAGAATACCTTTATCGGTGGTTGGCAAAATCAGGTCCGTCTAGGGCGGCAATCATTCCGCCAGGATGTTCGATCACTGCTCTGATAGGGCGGAATAAATTCCGCCCTGCAATTGTTGCGTAAACACTCCACTGCGGTTTCCGGGCGGGCACCAATGAGGCAAACGCTGACCGGAAGAGGAGACGAAAGGATGGTAAAGGTTATTCGGTGACCTCGGCGTCTTCGATGTGATCCAGCTCACCGTTGCCGTTGAATACCAGGATCTTGCCCTGCTCCTGGTAGAACCAGCGGTCTGAGTCCTTTGAGGTCGGCTCCCCGCATATCTGCAGTACCTGCTCTTTCAGCAGCGGATTGATCTGGTCGCCGGCGATCAGGCGGTTACCACACCGCATCTCCTGGGCCAGCGCCGGGACGGCAAGGGTCGAGATGGCTGCAGCCATTGCTAACATTCTGAGATTGAACATAAATAGTCCCCAATGGTGAATGAAGTGGCAGGTGGTCTCACAAGCCTGCTGGTTTGGATCGCCCGAACGGCTTCGGGTTCCGTTATCCCCAGCGACTATAGTTCAATGCCCGTTTTGCGACAAGCCGCTGCCTGAAGGCCCGTTCCCGGCAGTGCTTTCCGCCGGGTTGAGCGGATTCTCCAGCCACAACACACCCTGGCCTGAGGTAAAAATGCCTTCGCCTTCCTCGGTGGTAATAATGTCCAGGTCGCCGTCGGCATCGATATCGACCAGGCGGAGATTGTCGTATTTCATATAGTCCGCATAGGGAGTGAGATTGACCAGGTCCCAGGTCACGCCGCTGGGTATGTCAGCGCGCGGGGTCATCATGAACACCCCGTGGCCGTGACCGCTGCCGGTGAACACCACATCGATCCGGTCGTCGCCGTCGACGTAGCCGCAGGCCACGCCCTTGATCACAAATTTGCGACCGCTGCTGTGTTCAGTGCGCAGGCTGTCGGAACTGATCGGGTACACCTCCCAGTGACGACCGCTGGCGTCCAGCCGCTTGAGCCATTTTGCCACCATGCCGGAGTCATGGGATGTCGCCACGATAATATCTTCCATGCCATCGACAACGTGGTCACAGAACGTGAATTCGCTGCCCCTGTCGGCGATCATAATGCGTTCCCAGTCTGCGCTGGCCGGTGACTCACCCAGCGCCTGCTCCCCGGGATTCCTGAACCAGCCAACCCCGTTCCTGCCGGCAAATACGATATCCGCCAGGCCGTCCGCATCCATATCCCTGATCAACAGGGTCACGGTCTTGACGTCAACGGCGCCGACATAAAAGCGTTGCCACTGGGCGATGTTGCCCGGGTGTGACCCAGGCGGGGCCTTGAACCAGAAAATCGCCGCCTTCGCGTCGTCATCCATGTCCCTCGTACCGGCGACGATGTCGGCGCCGCCCACGCCATCTATCTGGCCTGCCCGGGCCTTCATATAGCCCGCGTGTTTGGCGGGTGCCAGGTTGAACGCGCGCCACTCCGCGGGATTCCTCAGGTTGTTGCCGGCCAGCCAGTGAATACCCAGGCTCTGGGTATCACCCTCGATACTCGACAGAACCGCATCGTAGAAGCCGTCCAGATCGAGGTCCGCAAACGCGGCGTCCTCGATGCCTTCGATGGCGATACCGCCGCTGATGTCGACACCGGCCCATGCTGCGGTTGTCCTGGCGGAGTCCGGACCAGGGTTGAGATATAGCATCAGGTCACCCGACTGTTCCCAGCCGGAGACAACATCGACCAGGCCGTCCCGGTTTATGTCACCGACATGGACACCGTCCGCGCCGTTGCCACTGGCGTCTATGGCCCACTTTTTCCAATAGATATTTGGGGCGTAACTCGACTGGGCGCCGCCCAGGCACAAGACAATGGCCAGGCAGGTTTTGTAGCGCTGGAAAAACTTCACGATTACCCCGCGGGGACTGTTTTGGTAGCCTCGACGGGCGAGAGAATACGGTAGTGAATGGACGCGACCATACGGGCAAGGCTACTTATCCCGTTGGTTGCAGTAAGCGGAGAGGCGCGCAGGATACCACATAAGCAGTATGGGTATGTAAACTAAATTCAGTCGCAGCAAGCGTTGCCGCGTAGCGACCCGACTCAAGAGAGAAGATTCCGGCCGGGTCGAAAACCGCGACCGGAAGCAAAATAATAACTAGAACGTGTAGATCAGCTCTGCGCCGTACCAGAAGGCCTCGCCATTGTCGGCATCGGTGTAGCCGCCGCCGACGTTAAGCTCCATGGCACGACCGATTTTAGCCGCCAGGCCAGCGTCCCAGCGGATGCTGTCGTCGTCCTGGTCGTAACCCGGCAGCTTGGCCGAATTACCCGGTACGGTTACCAGGCCGATGCGGGGGTTGGTGTCATCGTTGTCGAGGTAGGCGCGGTAGGTCAGCTCGCTGTAGAGCTCGCAGTTACAGAAACCCAGCTGCATGTCGCCGAACACACCGGCACTTGCGATGCCACTGGTGGTCGACAGGTCATTGACCCGCAGGGCAGTGGCGTCTCCGCTTTTCTCCTCATAGCTGTCCACATCGGCGTCGATGTACTCGTAACTCCAGGTCGGGCCAAAATGATAATCCTTGTCGCTGTCGACAACGTTGAGGCCGCCGCTGACCATGATGCCTAAAGCCTCACCGCTGGTGTCGCCAGTCTCGGTGCGCTTGAGCACCGGACCCAGGTTGAAGCTGCGCTTGAGCTCATCGTAGTCGAGATCACTGTAGCTGATAGCGCCCTCGAAGAACCACGGGCCGCTATGATAGCCACCGAGCACGGTAAAGTTCAGGCTGTCCATCTCGTAGCGTGAACTGCTGGAACCGAAATCCAGTTCATTGTCGCCCCGGCCCACCTGGGCGCCGACGTACCAGCTGTCCGCCGGACGAAAATTCACGCCCACGTTGTACTGGGTGGCCTCGTTGGTGCCGGTACTGTTGTATTGGGTATCGTGCTTGTCCTCGTTGTAACTGGCGCCGCCCCAGACCGAGTAGCTACCCACCGGGGTGGTGGCCTTCCAGCGGTTGGCCTGCATGATCGGCTGGGCGGAACGCCACTGGGACTGCATGTCGTCGATTCCCATCTGTGGCAGCAGGGAGATCTCGCCCGGGGCCTGCAAAACAGACAGCATGAAGTCGCCAAATATTTGCTGGCCTATCGTTGTTGGATGCAGCCCATCGTTAAAAAAGAATTGGCTTGGGTCAGGGTCGCTGCCATCGAGTTTCGCATCGGGATTCCCGCCTGCGCAGTTGCCTTGGGACTCGCTGAAGCAGGCCCTGCTGAACTCAAAGGAACTCAACGGGAGGCCATAGGCGGCGGGAGATGCAGCGATCTCCTGGATCATGTCGAAGGCGTTGAAAATCAGTATGTTGGCGCCACCAACCTGCTGCTGGATCTGGGTGTTTATATTGCTCGATATGCTACTGGCAAGCTCGGAGACTGAAATACCGGCTGGAGCCAGACCGAAGTCAGGAACGTTAGCGATCACTACATATTTTGCGCCGCGTTCCTTGAGGGCAGTAGCTGCATCGACCATATTGCTGGCAACCACCGCTGCACTTGCGTCGTCAAAGACTTTGCCGGTACGGATATCGTTGCCGCCGCCATCCATGATATAGATCGCGTTTTTGTCCAGTTTCTGGTCACTGCGTTGCAGATTGTAGAACAGGGAGTTAAAGGTGGGGTTAACTCCGGGCTGATCGACAGCGACGGGATTCTCGTAAGTGGTGGCGGCGGTAATTGACTGCAGTGTCTGCAGCGATTCATTGCCGCCGACCGCGTAGTTGGTACCGCCCTCCCGGGAGGGCGCGGCCTCGGTAAGGCGCATTCCGTCCGCGACATAGTTCGGGGACACGGGCCCGTAGGCGGAGGTGTAATAGTCCGGCCCGACACGGTTGGTAAAACGGGTGCCACTGAACTGACCGTTGTCAAACAGGCTGTCCCCGAATACATAGATATCGCTGTAGGGGCCGGCAAGAGCTGTGCTGCCCAGCGCGGCTGAGGCAAGGATGACGGCTCGGTAGATCGGGTTTCGCATATGAGACTGCTCCAGGCTTGTAATGCTCGACCGGCGCGGGGTTCTGGCCGTGTCACGGGTCGGCGTGGCTTTAGGTTTACTGTGCGGGAATATACGCGCTCAGGCGCTTCTGTGAAAGCCAATAATCGTGTCTGACCCGGGCGGGATGCTGCCCGGGTGGACAGGGGCGGGGCAGGGCGCCTTGCCAGAAGCAGTGACGCTGGCGGGATCGAAGAATGGGGATTCATGCCGTATAATTGCGGCATGTGCCTCGAGTTAAAAACCGCGCGAAACCGGCAGGTTCGCCTCCAGAAACTCTGCGCCCTGCTGCTGGCGTCGCTGGTTGCGGGTCCCGTGTTGGCGGCCACTGTCTACAAGACCGTTGATGAGAATGGTGTTGTCAGTTATTCGGATACGGCCCCTGCAATTGAGCAGGAGGCGGAGGTCATGGTGATCGATGTGCCGGCGCCGCAAGACAGCGAATCGGCGCAGGAGCAACTCGAGGCCATGCGTGAGACCACGGACCGCATGGTGGCGGATCGCCAGCAACGGGAGAAGCACCGGGCGGAAATGCGCAAATTGCAGGCCGAGAGTGAGCCCCAGGTCATCGAATATGGCGCCCCTGCCAGCAACAGCGGTATCTATACAGGCTACTATCCTTACCCGGTGTATCGTCCCGGCGGCTACCGTCCCCGGCCCACGCATCCGATCGCGCGACCACCGCTGCGACCGCGGCCGCCAGGTTACCCACCCCGGGGCGACATAATCTCACCAGGGCACGATTACCCCGCCTCGCTGATCCGGCGTGGCTACAGCCCGGAGGTGCGGGCTGCTTTTGAAAAATAGCGGGTCACTGCGCCAGCGACAGAAGCGCCATGGCCCTGCGAAAGAGATTGCCCGTAAACGCAACCTGTCCTGGCGCCAGTTCCCTTAGCTCGACAAACCAACCACACCCGGAGATCCCCACATGACAGGCCGCCATGCCATCCTGTTTTCCGCCCTGTTATTGTTCACGCCCCCCGGTCTGGCTGATGAGCTGATCATGAAAAATGGTTCGCGCCTGGTCAGCGATATCCTGCCCGATACCCAGTTGTACCTTAACGCCGATGGGGTTGTGAATTTTGATCATCTCGACCGCCAGCTGGTGAACACCACGATAGGCATACGGCTGCCGGTGATTTACGGCCTGACTGCCGGGGCGGAGGTGAAATACGAGTACGACGGCGGTGCGGTAGAGGGGGTCGATGATCTTGACGAGACCTATAACGTCAGGTTTGGATACGCGTGGTAGGGCGTCCGCGTTGACAGGCGCAACGGGGGACTTCTATAGTGGGGCCCCGTGTTACACAGACGCTGGAGAGTGCCATGAAAGCGGTCGTCATGCGCAATGGGTCCCTGGATGTAGAGCAACTCCGGGATCCCGAACCGGGCCCCGGCGAGGAGTTCGCGCAGACCCTGGCCGGCCTGGCGGATGGCAGGCTGGAAGCAGAACCGACGATCACCAGCGTTGTCCAGCCCGAGGGTGTTGCCCAGGCCTTCGACACGCTGGCATAGCCGGAAGATGAAGCCAAAATTATTATCAATTTCGACTAGTGCCGTGAGTGACAATTGGCAGGACTCGACCTGGGTGTTTGGCTACGGGTCTTTGATTTACAAAGTTGATTTCCCTTACCTGGAACGGGAAGAGGCGGTTGTCGAGGGTTGGCAGCGCAGGTTCTGGCAGGGATCACACGATCACCGGGGCACCCCGGAAGCACCGGGCAGGGTGGTAACCCTGATTCCCGCGGCCGGTGCGGTGTGCAAGGGTGTTGCCTACCGGGTGGAACACGAGGTGTTCGAACACCTCGACCACCGGGAAAAAAATGGCTATGAACGCCACGCGGTGAGCATGTCCCTGGCGCGGTCCGGGCGCCGTGTCGGGGGCATACTCTACGTGGCGCGCTCTGATAACCACGCTTACCTGGGGCCGGCCCCGCTGCCCGAACTGGCAGCGCATATAGCGCGTTCTTCGGGCCCCAGTGGCAGTAATCGCGACTACCTGCTCAGCCTGGCTGACGCGTTGCGGGAGCTGGATGACCCCGACCCGCACGTCATGGCCCTGGAGGCACTGCTTCTGAAGCAGTGACCGGGCGGGGCGGCGCGGCTATGCCCGGGCGAGCTCTCTTTTGGTCGCTTTGGGCGAGGAAGCGAACCAATCCACAACCTGCTGCTGGACGCGAGCGTCGTCCAGCAGGTCGAAGTGATTTTTCTCGTGGAACACCCGGCAGTTCTCCGGCCGGATCTTCAGGCGCTTAAGCTCATCCCGGTGGATGCCCACCGCGCTGTCGGGACGCACCAGCAAATCCCCCAGCAGGTGACCCAGCGGGTCGCGCTCATCGCGGCCGAGGCTGGCCGCTGCGAAGTAGTAGTCGACCCCGGCTATCAGGGGAACCACCCTGTGTTGATCGGGCCGCCTCTCGTCGGGGTGTTGCCCCTGCCAGTCCTCGTCCAGCAGAGCCCCGTGGCGCAGGTCCTTGATACCCGCACTGCGCAGCTTGCCGAATAGCATGGGCTCCGCGTAGGGCAGTTTTTTCATGGCGGTTTCAAACGCATGGCCCGCTTTTTCCAGCGGCGAGCCGTGGTGTGGCGTACCCAGGCAAACCACCCGTTGCAGTTTCTGCAGCCATTGGGCCCGGTCGCCCCGGGCGTAGCTGCAGGCACTGCGGATCACCAGGCCGCCCATGCTGTGGCCGATCAGCGAAATCGACTCCACGGGTACGGGCCAGGCGTCGCACAACTGCTGCAGCATTTCCGCAAACTCCCGGCCGTTGGCCGATATATGGCGGCCGGTGTTGTAGCGCAGGTACAACGGCGTGCAGCCCAGCTCGTCCCGCAGGCGATCACCGATGCCGGGACGTCCCCTGCGATGCCAGCTCAGTTCAGACAGGCTGAGTCCGTGTATCAGTATCACGAGGTGCGGTGACACCTGGGGCACTGCTGCACCCGGGTCAGTCAGGTCCAGGGCGTGTTCCGGGGTTCTGAGGCTCATCGGCGTCGCCAGGGCGTTGCCGCTGTCCTCCAGATGGTCGCCGAACACCCCATTCAAGGCGGCGACAACCCGGGTTTCCGCGATCGAATTGCCGGCCTGGCGCATCTCCTGCGGCAGCAGCCGGAATGAGCGGTCGACACCCTCGCGCAGGCCGGCGTTGATCCCGCGGATCACTTTGTATACCCCTGCGGCAATATGGCCGTGGGCCCGGGTCGGCTGTACCGGGGCCAGGAGCAGGGTAGTGCGCGCGATGCTCTCGTGCATGCGCTCCACCGTATTGGTAATGCCCTCCACTGAATCGAACACCAGCCGGCTACCGCCGTGTATCGTATTGATTGACGTGTTCATAGGTTTGTCCCTTCGTGCTGAGAGTTTGTCGTGTAACGCCGGCCGTGCTGCCAGTGCCGGCGCTTTCCTGGAGCCCGTTGCCTAGTCCACCTTGTCGGCATCTTCGCTGTCGCTGCCCGCCAGTGCCTCAAGACAGGAGAGGCAGAGCACGACCGGCCGGGGCTGGGCCGGAACCCCAACGGCGGCGCGAACCCCCCTGGGCAGTATCTTGTTGCACTGATCGCAGATGCCGTTCAGGTTGAGCACCGCTTCCTGCCAGCCGATTACGCCGGTATCGAGCTCGGTTTCAGTCGCGGCGGGGGAGGGCAGTTGATGGGACTGGGGGCGGGGCCTGCGTCCCTGGAATGCCCGGGCCACATTGGTACTGTCGGCCACTACGCCCTCCACCAGCTGGAAGGTATTGAGCAGCACATTGCGCACGACAGTGGAAACGGAGATTCCCAGTTGTTCGGCGTGTTCGCGCAATTCGTCGTCGAGCTGCCTGGGAATCCGGGCCTGCAGTACACGGTCCTTGGTCTGGCGCGGTTTACCGCGTTTTCTTCGTGTCGACTCCGGCATTTGCCTCTCCCGCTGCTACAACAGGGTATTGGTGTCTGAATTCAATAGCAGTGAATGTAGGTTAAATGTAATACAAGGTCAATATATGTATTACAAAAATAATCGAGGCGAGCCGCTCCTGGACGGCGTTTCGGCCTGCAGGAGCTGGGGGGATGGTGGTGTGACTGCCTGTACTGGCGAGCCCGGAGGCGGGGAGTGTGCCGGCTAGAACGACAGCTTGACGCCAACCCCGGCTACTTCCGAATTGATACTGGTGTCGAACACCAGGTACTCGACATAGATATCGATGGTGTCCAGGATATCAATGGATGCGCCCACGCCGTAGTAGGCCTCCTCAGAGGTCTTGTCGCTTTTCTTCTCGGATGTTTCGAGCTTCACTTCCGCAGAGGCCACCCCGGCCTTGGCGTACAACTCGAAGAAGGGGCCCAGGGGCAGGGACACCACGCCGCCCGCGGTGATAGCGCTGGCTTCCGCCTTTGTGTTGCGGTTGCTGCTGTCGCCCAGGTCGTAGTATCCCACTTCGGCGGACAGCATGATGAAGTTGGTATCGAGGAAGGTGTAACCCAGGAAACCGCCCGGGACCGTGTCGTCCCCGACATCCGAATCTGCCTGGTAAGCGCCGCCGCCGATGTACAGGCCCGCGGCCTGGGCGGAAGTGGCGCCGGCCAGGGCAAGGGCCAGCGGCGGCAGGAATATAGAGAGGAAAATGTTCTTTGGTGACATGATTACGAACCCCTGAGTTGAGTTTTTGCGCAGGCAATCCGGTTGCCCCGTCCGCGCGGGATTATCGCACCGCCGCTGGCAGAAGAATACCCGGTTTTGGCGGTGCTGGGATGGTTTTCATGAGGGGAGTGGCGTGCTGCAGGCCGGAAGCGGGGCGTTTGCATTTTTCCGGCCGGGGTGCAACGCTTGCGCAGGTTCAGGACGGACAGGGACGACAGGGTGTATTACGGCGAAAGATTGAACAGTATCAGCCACCTGGTCGGCGCCACGCTGGCGCTGATGGGGCTGGGCGCGCTGTTGACAGTGGGGCTGCAGTCGAGGGATCCCTGGATACTGGGCAGCTTCACGGTGTTTGGCGTCACCATGGTGCTGCTGTACACCATGTCCACGCTCTACCACAGTTTCCACCCGCCGCGGCTGAAGAACCTGTTCCAGCTGTTCGACCACATCGCTATCTACCTGTTGATCGCCGGCACCTATACCCCGTTTATGCTGGTTTCGCTGCGCCATGGCAACGGTGTTGTGATCATGTCGGTGGTCTGGGGGCTCGCCCTGCTGGGAGTTCTCAGTGAAATCTTCCTCTCGGGGCGGGCGGTAAAAGTGGGGCAGATGCTGATTTATCTCGCCATGGGCTGGGCCTGTTCCCTGGACATGGCGGAGCTGCGTGGTGCCATTTCCACGCCGGCCTTCAACTGGCTGCTGGCGGGCGGTCTGGCCTACACCGGGGGCGTGGTGTTCTATGTGCTGGACAAAATGGGAGTGCTCAGACACTCACACGGTATCTGGCATATCTTTGTGCTGGCCGGCAGCATCTGCCATTTCATTTCCATCATCGGTTACATCAGGTAGCTGCTCGCCCGCAGTGGCGGGCAATACACCTTCTTGCCCGGCGCGGGTCTACTGGACAGTAACGCAGATCTTGCCGAAATGGCGCTGTGACTCCTGGTGACGAAACGCGTCCGCCAGTTGCTCGAGCGGGTAGCTGCTGTCGATCACCGGCTTCAGGTCGCCGGCCTCGACGGCCGCTATCATATCGAGCTGGTGGCGCCTGCTGCCGACAGTGATGCCCTTGATGGCTGCATTTTTCGTAAACAACTCGGCGGTGGGCACCTCACCGGCAAAGCCGGTCAGCACGCCGATCATGCTGATGCAACCGCCTATGGCCACGGCCCTGACCGACTGGGGCACGGTACCCGGGCCGCCGACCTCGACTACAAGATCTACCCCGCGACCGTTGCTGATCTCCAGGGCCTTGTCGCCCCAGTTCGGTTCTGTCCGGTAGTTTATGAGGTGATGGGCGCCAAGGGCGCCGAGGCGTTCCAGTTTCTCGTCTGAGGACGACGTGGCGATCACCTTGCAACCCATCATTCGCGCGAACTGGAGAGCGAAGACGGAAACCCCGCCACTGCCCTGCACCAGAACCCAGTCGCCCGGCTTGAGGTGGGTCTCTACCATCAGAGCCCGCCAGGCGGTCAGGCCGGCACAGGTGAGTGTGGCGGCGGACTCGAAGTCGAGATTTTCAGGCATGCGGGTGAAGCCCTGTGCGGCCATGGTCACGCTGGTGGCGGCAAAGCCGTCGACATGGTCACCCGGCACACCGACCAGTTTGTCCAGTGCGGGGCCGCCCTCCAGCCAGTTGGGAAAGAAGCAGCTGAGCACTTTGTCCCCCTCGGCAAAATCCGTCACACCGTCACCTACCGCAGTGACGATGCCGGCGCCGTCAGACATGGGAATCCTGCCGTCAGGGGTTGGTATCAAACCGCTCACCACGGCATAGTCGTGAAAATTCAGGGAGCTGGCCTTCACTGCCACCTGAATCTGGCCTGGCCCCGGTGCCACGGGCTCCACGGGTGCGAGGGCCAGCTTGTCCAGCCCTCCCGGAGTGCTCAATTTCATTGCCTGCATATCGATTCCCTACTGGTTGTCAGAATTAAGTTGTCGTTGGACGACCTGAGCCCGGTCGCTCCCCTCAGCCGCCATTGCGGACCACCAGGCCGCTGATGTAAAGCAGGTGCAATCCAACGGCGATCAAGGTCAGTCGCGCGCGCAGGGCAGGGTACCAACCGCTCGTTCCACTGCTGTTGCGTTCGTACCACAGGATCGCCATGTAGCCGAGCATGAGCAGGCAGGCTGCCAGGACCGGCTGGGCTGTGAGTATACCCAGCACGGCGAAGATCACGATACCGTTACTGATGACCAGGCGCAGAATTTTTGGTCGTTCCGGATAATGCATTGCCGAGCCCCACAGGGTGCCCGCGAGGAAGCTCAGGATCGCCAGCGAGTACACAACGAAGGCCTGGCGGGATAGTGCGCCGGGATAGTCATCGAAGAAAAACGTGCCGTAAACGGCGGCTATGAAAGGTATCAGGCCGGCGTAGCCCAGCACATGCATCAGGGTGCGGGACCGCATCTCAGTCGTCCGCAGAGCGACGCTCGATCACCAGCAGGATTTCACCGACGTCAAAACCGAATTTGATCATGCGGGATTCATTGATGAGGATGTCGGGTGTAACAAGGTACATGCGGTCGTCGATGTGGAGGTCAAGGGTGCCATCCCCGTAGGGAATACGCAGCACGTAATCCAGGAACATGCTGTTCCCCGCCACCCGGACCTGACCCTCGCCGACCACATCGCCGGCGGTGCCCACATAACGCCCTGTGCCGTTGGGCCTGAGGGTCCACACCCGGCGTGACTTCTCGCCGTCGTCAAAGACGAAGTCCTCCTCCAGGGTGCCAACGCCGTCTCGCCAGTAGGCCTTGATGTCAGCGTTGAAGTAGCGGATGACCTTGCCGCCGCGGTCCTTGACCACCCCGTGGGCGGTCAACGCACCGTCAAAGAATGTCTCGGGAACCAGCACCGGGGTCCTGTCGGCGTAGTCTTCCACAGATACGGAACTGCAGCCGGCCACAGTGAGGGTAAGCGTCAGGGCCAGCAGTTTGAGCCAGGGCATCAGGGTTTCCAGGGGCAGTAATTCACGGTGTAGTTACGGCTAAAGGTGACGGCAGGATCACTCCGGTCCCTGCGCTCGGTGGTCTTCCGGGCGCGATCCGGCGGGACGGTCATCCAGATTGCGGCTGGCCCGTATAAAGACGATGACTTATTAGTGGGGACCAGCAAGCCATGATCCTGAATTCCGATGACCTGGGCAGCATGGAGCGCCGCTACCGGGCTGCGTTTGTCAACTCGCTCAGCGGCTTCAAGGCCGCCAACCTGGTGGGCACCCGGGACCCGGACGGGAACTGCAATCTGGCCATCATGAGTTCTGCGGTTCACCTGGGGTCCCATCCACCCCTTCTTGCCCTGGTGATGCGCCCGGATGACGCGGGGCAGCATACCCTGGCCAATATTCTCGCCAGTGGTGTCTATTCCCTGAACCATGTGGGGGAGGCGTTTTTCAAGGCGGCGCACCAGACCGCGGCCCGCTATCCCCGGGGGACCTCCGAGTTCGGTGAGGTGGGTCTCACCCCCTTGTTTGAAGGAGGCTTCCACGCTCCTTTTGTAGCTGAATCCGCTATCCGTATCGGCCTCGAACTGCGCGAGCATCACAAACTGGCGATCAACGGCACCAACCTCGTCATCGGTGAGATTGTCCTTGTGGACCTGCCGGGTGACAGTATCGAAGAGGACGGCAGCGTGGATATAGCGTCCGCGGGCACCATTACCCTGAGCGGCCTGGACTCATACCACCGGGTGCAGGGCCTGGGCCGGCAACCCTATGCCAAGCCGGGGGCGAGCGGATGACAGCAACCCGATCAGGGCAGAACCCGGGGGACTCGGGCACGCGGGATCTTTACTGGTTTCAATCGGACCTGCGGCTGGAGGACAACCCGGGTCTATTGCAGCATGCCGGCGGCGCGGCCCTGTTATGTCTCTACTGTCTCCAGGACCCCCCGGCCTGGTGTAACAACAGTGGCACAGGGCAGCAGCGCAGGCGGTTTCTGCTCGAGAGCCTGGCGGCGCTGAACCGGCAACTGGAGGGGCTCGGGCAAACGCTGCTGGTGATCCAGGGCGATCCCCGTTCGATCATCCCTTTGCTGGTGCGCAAATACCGCATGCAAAGGGTGGGCACCTCCTACGCCGCAGGCTTTTACGAAGCGCAGCAGCGGTCTTTTCTCCAGCGAAATCTGCCGATACCGTTGTCGGTCCACCCCGGCAATACCCTGTTCGATGAGAGGCAGTTACCGGGAGGGCTGGCCGGGCTGCCAGATCACTTTGCCGGGTTCCGGCGAATGATGGAACATCAGCCGGTGGTGCCCCCGGTTGGCCTGCCGGTAGCGTTACCACCGGTACCGAAAGGGGTCTACCGATCCAGGCTCCCGACAGCGGAAGCTCTCCCGGCAATGGCATTCCCGGCGCGCGGTGGCGGGCTGAGCGGGCAACAGCGACTGACCGGTTTTCTCCACGGCAGGCGGGCGGTCGACACCTATAAAGATACCCGTAATGCCCTGCAGGGCGAATACACCAGCAGCGGACTGTCGCCATGGCTGGCCAACGGGGGTCTGTCCGTGCGCTCGGTCGCACACGCACTGATGGACTATGAGCAGACGACCTGTCGCAATGAGTCGACGCGCTGGCTCTACCAGGAACTGCTGTGGCGCGAGTACTTCCACTGGCGCGAGCGCATTGACCGTAATCGCCTGTTCGCAGCGACAGGCATAGCCAGGAAACGGCATTTGCGTACGTTTGAACCGCGCGCTTACGCACGCTGGTGCCAGGGAGACACCGACTTTCCGCTGGTGAATGCCCTGATGCGGCAGCTGTGTGCCACGGGGTTCATGAGTAACCGCGGACGCCAGATCGCGGCAAGTTGCCTGGTAAACGAGTTGAATTTGGACTGGCGCTACGGAGCGGCTTTTTTTGAAAAGCACCTGATCGATTTCGACCTCGCCAGTAATTACGGCAACTGGCAGTACATTGCCGGGGTCGGTTGTGACCCGCGCGGGGGCCGCCACTTCAACCTCGAAAAGCAGGCGCAGCTTTACGACCCGGACGGTCTTTTCACCCAAACCTGGGGCGGTTTCCGTCCCCGCCAGCCCGAGTTCATTACGGATGCAGCCGATTGGCCGATAGGGGATGGCGTCAACCGGTAGAGCACGGCCGCAAAACGGCGGAAATGTGCTTTTGTCCACTATTTACTGACATCCGGCGCAGCAGCCCTCGCGTATCAAGGGCGATTCAAAACTGCCTGAGAGGCAACAAAATGATAGAACGTAATCTTGGAAATGCAGAGCGCCTGGTGCGCCTGCTGTCCGGTATCCTGATGCTTGTCTGGGCCAGCCAGCAGCTACACATGAATGTGGTGGACTGGTTCGTGGTGATCATGGCAGTCGCCCTGGTTTTGAACGGCATATTCTCCCGTTGCTACCTTTGGTACGTGCTGGACATCAACACCTGCGGCAACCCCGACGGAAATTGCCAACCAGACTCCACCTATCCCTGATGCTGTCGACGAGCGCCCAGGGGAACCCGGGAGAGCCCGAGGGGTCTACTGCAGTGACATCAAAAACGGCTGGAAGACCATGAGACCTGTTGGCGGTATTCTGTTTTTATTGCTTTCCCTGGTGCCTGTGGCCCGAGCGGAGGAAGCAACTGCAATGTTCGCCGGCGGTTGTTTCTGGTGTATGGAAGCGGCCTACCAGGGCAGGGAGGGGGTGGTCGATGTGGTTTCCGGCTTTACCGGCGGCAGCCGGCCCAACCCGACCTACCAGGGTAACCACGATGGTCATTTCGAGGCCGTCAGGGTGACCTACGATCCTGCGGTAGTCAGCTATCAGCAACTGCTGGACCTGTTTTGGGTGAATGTCGATCCCTTCGATAACCTGGGGCAGTTCTGTGACAAGGGACCCAGCTATCGCACTGCCATTTTTCCCGCTACCGAGCAGGAAACGGCCCTGGCGGAGCAGTCCCGCGCCGCGGTAGCAAAACGGTTCGCACCGGACAGGGTATACACCGAGATCAGGCAGGCGGGGCAATTCTGGCCCGTCGAGGAGTACCACCAGGACTATTACCTGAAAAACCCGGTTCGCTACAAATATTATCGCTGGAATTGCGGCAGGGACCAGCGGCTCAAGCAGATCTGGGGTGAAGAGGCTGGCGCGCATCCCTAGTCACAGGGCTTGGTGCGCACAGCGCCAGGCGCTATGCTGCGCCCCGCCGAACGCGCCACCGCAGTGACGGGTCTCGCGTCGGCGTCTCCTGCAGGTAGCAGGGGTCAATCTGCATGAGGCGAATCCGTGATCAAACTGGTTGGTGTAATTTTCATGGTGTTGGCGGCGCAATCGCTGGCCGACCCATGCGTGTTCCATGAAAACTCGCTGACGGCGCCCCTTGGCGCCGAGGGCGGCGGGCCTGTCGAAATAGAGATAGAAGCCTACCTGAACGACCTTATCGAGATAAACGACGCCGAAAAGAGTTTTGTCGCCGACATCTTCTTTCGCGCGGAGTGGACCGATCCCCGGCTGGCCCACGGCGGCGCCCAGCCCTGCAGCGTGGATCAGGCAATGATATGGACCCCCCGGCTGCAGCTGCTCAACCGCCGCAGCGTCGAGCGCGTTACTGAGCCGGAACTGGTAGTGGCTCCCGATGGTCGCGTCCGCCAGACGATCCGGACCTACGGCGATTTCAGTTTCCAGGCCGACCTGACGGATTTTCCCTTCGATCGGCAGGAGCTGTACTTTGCTGTCGTGGCAGCGGAGGCCCTGGCGGACGCGGTCATTGTCACCCGCCGCCAGGATATCGGGATGGCTGACATGCTCTCGGTGTCAAACTGGCAGATAAGCGCAGGGGAAAGTCGCTCTTCGGAGCACTATATCGCCCCGGTGGACAGTACCCTGAGCCGACTCGACATCGTGTTCGAGATACAGCGCCTGACCGGCTTCTATACCTGGCAGCTGCTGGTGCCACTGTTCCTGGTGGTGATGATGACCTGGGCGGTGTTCTGGATGCCGTTGGAATTCGTGGCACCCAGGGTCGGACTTGTGGCCACTTCCATGCTGACCCTGATTGCCTACCGCTTTTCGATGGCATCGATTCTTCCACCCATCGCCTATCTCACCCGGCTGGACAAGTTTATGGTGGCGTCCTCGGTACTGGTGTTCGGTGCCCTGGCGGCCGCGGTGGCCGTAACCTGGCTGGAGGGCAGGGGAGACCTGCGAGCGGCCATGGGACTCAATATGGCGTCGCGTCTGCTGGCTCCGCTGTTGTTCCTGGTTGTGTTTGTAGTGGTCTTTATACTGTAGGTCGGTCGCACGTCCCAGCGGTCCCAGTCTGTGCCGTCACATCCCCCCGATGGCCTTGCACGTTATGTGGGCCAGGTCTGTTACAAGGGGCATCCTCTGTGTATATAATGGCCTGCATGAAAATAGCCCATCCCCAAGGAAACGCCGTTGTCCGCGCCACCTGAGACCGGCTTGGTGGCCTGCCCCTCCTGCGACCTGCTGTTTGATGTCAGCGGCATGCGCAATGGGGAAAAAGCCAGTTGCTCACGCTGCGGGGACTTCCTGACACGGGTGAGGACCGACTGTTTTTTCAAATTGCAGTCCTATGCAGTTGCCGGCCTGGTTTTTCTCATGATCGCCTGCGCTTTTCCATTCCTGTCCTTCGAGTCGAGCGGACTTGAGAGCATAATGACACTGCCCCAGACCGCGCAGCAACTGTACGACCAGGGTCGTCCGGATCTGGCTCTCCTGGTGGCGGGGTTCATTATTTTCATTCCCGCGGTAGTGCTCATATTGCTCCTTTTGCTGTCTACCTGCATTATCCAGCAGAAGTTCTACGCCTGGATGGTCCCGGTCACTCGGCTGGTATTCCATATGCAAAACTGGGCGATGGTCGAGGTGTTTTTTATCGGCGTGCTGGTCAGTCTGGTTAAGATAGGCCACATGGCCACGGTGGTTATCGGTATCTCATTCTGGGGTTATGGGGCATTTGCCCTGTGTTTCATCGCCTCGGTTGGCAACCTCGATCGCCTGCAGTACTGGAACGAACTGGAACGCCTGGCAGGGTTGAAGAATGCAGGGTAAAACCGCCGCATCCCGCAACCTGGCATCCTGCCACCTCTGCCTGAAACTGGCCGACGCCAGCTTGCATCATTGCCCCCGCTGTGGCGAGCCTTTGCACCTGCGCAAGTCGAACAGCCTGCAACGGACCCTGGCCCTGCTGGTGACAGCCTGTGTGCTTTACATACCCGCCAATGTATTGCCGATAATGATAACCGACCAGTTCGGTAACTCCACTGACAGTACCATCCTGGGGGGTGTGGTATTGCTCATCGATATGGGATCGGCCCCTATCGCGGCGATTATCTTTATTGCCAGCGTGATGGTGCCCCTGGGCAAGCTTATCGCTCTTTTTTACGTCTGCTGGAGTGTCAGCGCGGGGCGGACCACCGATCCCCGGCAGCGCACGGTGCTGTACCGTGCAGCTGAGCTGATAGGTAAGTGGTCCATGGTGGACGTATTTGTGGTGTCGATCCTGGTGGCACTGGTACATCTGACTGGTTTGCTGGTAATTCTCCCGGGCGCGGCCGCAGTAGCCTTTGCCGGGGTGGTGATAGTAACGATAGTAGCCGCCGAAAGCTTCGACCCCAGGATGATCTGGGACCAACAGGACGTGACGAATGAGTGAATTGCAACCCGAGATCAGTACCGGGAAAAGGTTTAACCCCATCTGGGTGATACCCGTGGTGGCAGTAATAATCGGCCTGTATATGGTGATTCATACCAAGCTGACCGAGGGTCCCGAGATCACCATCGAGTTTAATACCGCCGAGGGGCTGGAGGCGGGCAAGACCAAACTTCGTTACCGCGATGTGGATGTCGGCCTGGTGGAAGCTGTCTCCCTCAGCGGCTCCATGGACAAGGTGATGGTCACCGCGAAAATGGACAAGTCGGCCGAGGACATGCTGCGTGAAGACACCCGGTTCTGGGTGGTGAGGGCTCGTGTCGGCGCCGGTGCGATATCCGGTCTCGGCACCCTGCTGTCGGGCGCATACCTGCAGCTTGACCCGGGCAACGGCCCACGCAGCAAGAAATATGAATTCACGGGTCTCGAGGTGCCACCCCTCACGCCTGCTGACGCCCCCGGGGTTCGCCTGACGCTGTATAGCGAGGAAGCGGGCTCACTGACTGCGGGCGACCCTATCCTCTACAACGGCTACAAGGTGGGTCGCATCGAGGGGGTTACTTTCGATATAGAGCAAAAATTGCTCAAGTACGATACGTTCATCGACGCACCCTATAACGAGCTCGTCACGACCAGTACACGCTTCTGGAATATCAGCGGTTTTGCAGTGGATGCGAGCGCTTCAGGTATAAACGTGACCACCGGTTCCCTGGAGACCATTCTGCTTGGAGGGGTCGCCTTCGGTAGCCTCCCGGGGCTGCCACCGGGAGAGAAGGTCGTGTCCGGCGCCACCTACAAACTCAATGCATCCTACCAGGCACTGGCGGAGGACCCGTATCAGCACGGCATATACTATGTCGCGGAATTCGAGCAGTCCTTGCGCGGTCTCCAGCAGGGTGCGCCGGTAGAATACCGGGGTATCCAGATCGGCCGGGTGGAGCGGATTCTTATAACGGAGATGGTGAGCATGCGCGAAGCCGGCAAGGGGCAGCCGATCCCGGTACTCATGTATCTCGAACCCGCCAGGTTTGGGCTGCCAGACTCCGAGGAGTCCGTCGACGGCATGCGCGAGTCGGTGGCGGCTGGTGTCAAGAGCGGCATGCGGGCGAGCCTGCAGACCGGCAGTCTGCTCACCGGGGCGCTGTACATAAACATCGACTGGTACAAGGACCTGCCCGTGGCAACGGTCGGGGAGTTTGGTAACTATCCTGTCATTCCAACCATCCCCAGCGGCCTGGGTCGCCTGGAGCAACAAATCGGCAGCCTGCTGGACAAGTTCAATGCCCTGCCGCTTGAGGCAATCGCTGGCAACGCCAATGCCGCGCTCGCCACACTGGACGGTACCCTGGCATCGCTGACAGCTACTATGAGCTCACTGCAGGTGATCCTCGACACGGAAGGAACGAAAGCTCTGCCGGGCGAGCTCAACCAGACCCTGGCGGAACTGCGCAAGCGTTGTCCTCCATCTCGCCGGATTCCGCGATGGGTCAGTCTCTCAGTGACAGCGTGTTTGAGTTGAACCGTACCCTGCGTAATCTCGAGGAATTGACGCGCACGTTGAGCGAAAAGCCCAACTCGCTGGTATTTCCCACCGAGAATCCCGCCGACCCCATACCGGAGGCCAGTCCCCAATGAGAATACTTTGCGCGATAGCGGTGGTCCTGCTCACCGCCTGTTCCAGCCAGCCGCCACAAACAGCCACTTATCTGCTGCGCACCGAGGTTCCCGCAGGCTCAGATGTGGCCCTGAGTGACAGCGGCATTGCCCTGGGTAATATCCGGGTTGCGAACTATATCGACCAGCCCGGCCTGGTGCTGGCAACCGGTGACGGCACCATTCATGCTGCGAAGAACCATGTCTGGGCGGAGCCGCTGCAGGTCGCCCTCCGGCGCTATCTGGCCACACAGGTCTCGGACGCGAGCGGCAGGGATATCGCAGCCGCGGCCAGCAGCGCCACCGTGACGCGTATCGATGTCTCAGTTGACCAGCTGCACGGCACCGGCAGTGGCGCGGCGGTACTCGTGGCTTACTGGAATGTTGCATCCCAGGGGGCAAGCAAGTCTTACCGTTTTTCCGAGCAGCAGGCATTGTCGGGTGACGGTTACGACGCCCTGGTGCGGGCCCAGGAAACGCTGCTGAAGCGCCTGGCTGAGGCCATAAGCGCCTCCTTGCCTGCCGCGGGCCAGACGTCAGGCTAGTGGGCTTTAACCCCAAGTGTTGGCGAAAATCTGCGAGCATGCCGGTTTTGATAGCACTCGCACTCACATGCTACCTGTTCTTGGTGGCGACGCCACTGTTTGCCCAGGACAGCGGTCCGGAACTGACCAGGGCGCTCATCGACCAGCGTATCGCTACCCTGCGCAAGGAGGGGGTCGCCGATTCAGATGAACCACTCAAGACGTATCGAGCCATAGATCTCTGGCTTACCAGTACCGAGCTGCACAAAAGTGACGCGGCCAGATACATCAGGGAACTGACCGATGCGCCGCGACGTGAGACCGCCATACAGGCGCGTCTGGATGCCATGCAGTCTGTGCAGGTCGACAACGAGGACCTCGATAAGTTGTCCGTGCAGGACCTGGAAGCAGAGATACTCCTGACCCAGAGCGCCACGCGTGATGCAAGGTTGGCCCGGGACATTCTTACACGGCAACTGGACGCCAGGGAGAGCAAACGGGATTCCATACGCACCCGTCTGGAAGAGATAGCCGCTCGCCTTGAGGCCATGACGACCTATGGCGGTATCGTCGATTCTACCGCCGAGCCGTCGTTCGCAGAGGCAAGCCAATGGCTGGCGCGAGCCGAACGGGCATCATTGCGGGAGGAGCAGCTGGCGCTTTCGGCGCAACTGGACAGCCAACCTGTGCGTTACAGCGCCATGACGGTAGAGCGCGCGGAACTGCAAGCGAAGATCGATACGCTGGTGCAGCGCACCAAATTATTGTCAAGTCAGTTGCAAGCTGAGCTCATGAGCACGGCTGCACAAAACTCGTTGAATCTCGCCACTGATAGCCCGGTCTACGAACTCGCACATGAGTACCAGGCGGAGAACCTCAGTCTTCGTGAACAGCGGCTGGAACTGGAGCTGGATTTGACCAACCACAGCGCCGAGCGACAGGTGTTGCGGCGCGCCACCCGCATACTGAACGAGCGGTTTGCGAGTGCCCAGCGAGTGGTGAAGTTTGCCAATCAAAGCGATGACCTGGGTGGGGCACTGGTGGCGTACTGGGAAGAACTCAACAGGTTGCGGCTGCAGGAACCGGAGGAAGGGGTTTCCAATCAGGTGGGTGATCTCGTCGTCAGTCGCATTCGTCATGAGGAAAGCCTCGCGACAATGCTCAACGCCACTGTCTACCTGAATAATGCGCTCAGCAATGAGGGCCTGAATCCGTCGAGCGTTTCGCAAGCGGAGCGCGAAGTGCTGCTCGCACTTATTCTCGCTCGACGCGAGCTATTGCGCAGTATCATTGCAATAGAGTCGGATGTCATCGATACCTTGAGCGAGCTGCAGGCAGGTTTCGAGGAGCACGCGGAAACCGTATTGGAATACCGGCGTTTCCTCGACCCGCTTGTGCTGTGGTTACCCAGCGGTTCGCGTTTGTGGAAAACCGACTTCACCCAAATGCCAGCCGAGGTGCAGGTACTGCTGGAAGCCGGAACGGGTATAGAGCTCGATCTTCAGGCTCGCTTTTTCGTTTTCATGGTTCTGGCCCTGGTCCTGCTGTTATTCAATAGCCGGCTGCGCGATTACCAGCACCGCCAGAACGAGCTGATATCACGTCCGCGGCACGCGTCTATCAACTATACGGCGATGGCACTGCTCGCGACTGCCCTGCGGGCGGCGCCACCAGCACTGATGGTGGCGGCACTGGCTTCACTATTTGCAGCCAACAAGGACCTGTTCTCGGTGGCGTTGACTGTCGTCCTGTATAACGTCGCCGGATGGCTATTTACCGCGAAGTTGCTGAGCCTGCTGTGCGAAAAGGACGGCGTCGCGCGTAAACAATTTCAATGGAAAGAGCCGGTATGCGATCGCCTGAGGCTGGAAACCCGCTGGTTTCTGCGCTGGTTACTGCCCGCTCTCGCGGTGGCCGCGGTCCTGTATCGACTCTATGGCACCGTGCCGCTGCTGGGTCGCCTGGCAATGCTGGCCCTTATCCTCTGGATTGCCCTGCATATTGCCAGCGCCATCGTCAGGTCGGTGAAGGCCAGCGGAAGACAAATACTGTCGACCTCCATTATTCGCTTCCAACTCATCCTGGCGCTGGCTTCCTTTGCGGCCGCGATCGGTGTTGTATTCGGCTTGCGCTTATCAGTCATTTTCGTGATCAGCACAGTTATGGATACATTACAGGTCGGTGTCGCCCTGGCAATCGCCTACAGTTTCCTGCTGCATTGGTTACAGCTCGCGCGCCGCCGCCTGCGCTTTGAGGAACTGCTCAAAGCCAGGGAGGCTCAATCTGACCAGCCTCTGTCCGAGATGGGCGTCGTCGAGGAAGAGAAGGAAAACCTCGCCGACCTGGGCGAGGAGACCACACAGCTACTGAATGCGGCGGCAGTCGCGGTTGGTTTGTCAGTGCTGTATTTCCTCTGGGCTCCTATTCTGCCGGTATTCAACGCGATGTCGGCGGTCACCTTGTGGACCTCCACGGTCATGGTTGAAGGCGTGGCCACCATCAACCGTGTCACACTGGAAACTTTCATCTTTGTCGTTTTGCTGGTAAGTGTGACGGTATACGCCGCGCGCAAGCTACCGGCCCTGGTAGAGTTGGTTATGCGCTCGCGCACAGATGTCTCGGCGGGCACGCGCTATACCGTCAGTACACTGCTGAACTACATCATTCTCGGCGCTGGCATCCTTGTGGCCTTATCCAGGCTTGGCCTGGACTGGTCGAAGCTGCAGTGGCTGGTGGCAGCACTGGGCGTGGGAATCGGTTTTGGCCTGCAGGAAATAGTCGCCAATTTTATTTGCGGGTTGATTATCCTGTTCGAACGACCGATCAGTGTCGGCGACATTATCACGGTGGGTGACCAGGACGGTGTCGTCACCAGGATCCGCATTCGGGCGACCACGATACGCGATTGGGACAACAAGGAGCTGGTGATACCCAACAAGGAAATCATCACCGGTCGCCTGCTCAACTGGTCGCTAACCGATACCCGGCTTCGACTCACACTGCCGGTGGGTGTCGCCTACGGCAGCGATGCCGCACTGGCCCTGAAGATCCTGGCTGATACGGTTGCCGATGATAAGCGCGTGCTGGCAGATCCCGCGCCATCGATTATCTTCAGTGATTTCGGGGACAATTCCCTGAACATGGTCTGCCGCTTCTATATCGACAATGTCGATAACATGTGGCCCGTGAAGACGGCGCTGCACCTGGCAATCTACCGACGTTTCGAGGAGGCCGGCATCGTCATCTCGTTCCCGCAGCGGGACGTGCACCTGGACAGCGACAAGCCGTTGCGCATCTCCATCGACCAGGGCCCACAGCCTGTTGCATAGCGGCGAAAGCCTTTCCAGTCATAACCTGCGACCGCGTAACATGCGGCACCGGTATCTCAGTTGCCGACGGGCAGAGTCAGCACTGGCACAACGCTCTTGGCGTCACCCGCCTGGAGCTGGTACACCTGTCCCAGCAGTGAAAAGGTGGACTTTGAACTAAGGTCTGAATCGTCAATGTAGAACCAGCTGTTGCGATAGTTGATCGCAACCGAAGCGTTATCCGGCGCATCGGCACTGGATTTGATTGTCAGGATACCTTCAGTAACCTGCTGCCAGTCGAAGGGTTGGCCCGCGGCGTCCCTGGTGACAGTTACTCTCCCAGCGGCGATATCCTCTTCAGGGACCTGGACTGATTGGGACAGGAAATACATCACACCGGCAAGAGATCTGAAGCGTAGGTTTATGCTGTTATTGGCACTGCGTCCAGCAGCTACAACAAGCGGGAAAAGCAGCTTTTTTGGGTTAAGACCCAGGGCGCCTGTGAACTCATGATATTGGGGGTGCTCGAGCGCTTGTGGCTCAAAAACCAATACCGCCTGGTCATTGTATACGGCCTCTGTATACAACCCCGCCAAACCCATCTGGCGCAACAGGGAAGCCAGGTGTTTGAACTCCTCGTAGGGGGGCGCCTGCGCTGGCGTTGGGCCATTAGCCCCCTGGGCGTTGCCGACATCATTCATTTCATCTACCAGAAGCCGGAACAACCGATCAGAACTCCAACCTGCGCTGTCCAGCAGGACCAGGGTATCGAGGCTGATGGGTGTAAGTATTCGCTGGACAAAGTCGGCCCCCTTTAGCGGCGTGTAGGAGACAGTGGGGGTCTCCTGGGCCACGATACTGCCCCCGACCCCCAGGTAACTGTCCCCCTGGCCAAGGACCGTGTTGGCATTCAGCTCGTTGCTGATGGAAAACTGAGTGTTGAGGGCGCTTACCTCGAGAAACATCGCCTGATCGCGATAGCGCAAGCGTACCAGGTTAAGCAGCATCTGCTGGTCGTCGGCCTGTCGCAATACCACGTTGTAGTCGGTGCGTGAGCCGCTGACGAGTATTGGTCCTGCAGACATGCAGCTCGCGAGCAGCACGCAGATAACAAACAGCGATAGCTTCGATATTGCCTTGATAGTGTTTTCCTCAGCCGTACATCGCGCTGTTGAAAAAAAGCTGTGGGGTTCTGCGCATCGTTATTTCTCTAGCATAGGCTGCTTCGATAATAGACTCAGGCCATCTTAACCATTCGCCTAATAATCTCAATAGGGATCGCGAGAATGAGGCGCTGGGTTAGGGCTTCAGGGCTTGTCCGCGCCTTGTCTGGTAGCTGGATTTGAGCCAACATCTGTGCAACAGGACAAGAGCCCACCCCACCCTCTGGAAAGAGTCACAAGTCACGGTGTCCGTATAGCGTGTAAATCGCTGCAACAGAGGCCAGGCCGATTAACCCGCTTCTGTTATTTTTAGAGAGCAGGTTAACTTCTTTTATGCTTATAATTTGTGCTTTGAGGCTCGGGCCCCCGGATTGAAACATGGTGATCTGTAAAGTGAGTGCCCTTGTTCTGCCCCGCTTTTTGCTCTGCCAGGCATGGGCCATGCTGCTGCTGATGGGGCTGCTGATCCCGGCGCAGGCAGAGGAGGCATCGAAGCCTGACACTGTGGCCCAGGCGCGGGCCACACTCGAGCGGCTCCAGCGAGAGATCGCCACCGCCGACATAGCCACAGCGCAGGAGTTGAAGACACTCAGGAAAGAAATCGCAGTGGTTCGCTCCAGTGCGCTCGACTGCGTACAGGAGACGGAGCCAAAAATCGCATTGCTGGACAGTGAGATTGCTGTCCTCCAGCCGGAAAAGCCCCAGGGCGCCAAGACCAAAACAGCAGGCGCGGACCCGTCCGCAGCTCAGGAGGCAGCACCGGTATCTCCCGTGATCGCCGGGCAGCTGCAGGATCTGCAGAGCCAGAAAGCGAACCTGCAAGGGCGAGTCGCCGACTGCAAACTGATGCTGTTGAGCAGTAATGACCTGGATTCAAATGTGGATGACTATTTGCGCAGCCTGCAGGCTCGGCAACTGCTGACACGCGGCGCAACCCTGCCTGAGGTTTTGCGGGACAACCTGGATGAGCGCCAGCGCTGGCTGGATCTCGCCGATCGGTTGGCCGCGATACTCACTGGCAGGAATCCGGTTTACCGGGCTCACCTGGCCGGTGCCGCGACTGCCGGTGTGCTGGGATGCTTTCTGGGCTTGATCGTGTTCCGCATTGGAGGGCGCCGACTTCGGACCCGGATTGCCCCCGACAAGGTCGAGAAAGAGCAGGTCTCAAAAGGTCTTGTACAGGCATTCATGGCCTCTGGTGTCAGTTACGCACCCATCCTGCTTGCACTGGCGGGCATCAGCGCGTATCTGCTGCTCATTCCGAGCTCAGGGGGTGATCGGCCGTTTTTGGTCAGCATTATTTATGGCCTGCTCGCCTATATTGCTATTGCAGCCATTATCAGGGCGCTGCTCGACCCCTGCCCACCCGCGACTGCTTATCTGCCGCTGTCTGAGTCCATAGCAATTCCGCTGGGCAGGCGCAGCCGGTTCCTTGTCCTGATCGCGCTGTTGCGGTGGCTGATTCAGGAACTACACGCAGGCGGCTTACTCGATGAGAGCATGTATGCCCTCGCCAGACATATTATCGGCTGGCTCTTTGTGCTCAATGTTATCTGGGTCTGTTGGCTGTTGCGCCGACTGGATGGCTGGCGGGACAGGTGGGCGCTCCTGCTACTTATCAGCCTGGCGTTGTTCGCGGGTATCATCGCTGCGGCAATCGGCTATGTAAACCTCGGCTCGCTGATCATCGTAGGTATCGCCTACTCCCTGGCATTGCTGGGTCTCGCGCTGGTGATCAGTCAGGTCTTTTCCGATGTGTTCGACGGGCTCGATCAGGGACGCTATGGCTGGCAAAAAACAGTGCGTCGCACCATGGGTCTCAAGGACGAGGATTACGTTCCCGGCCTGGGTTGGCTGCGGCTGGTGGTCCACCTCGGGTTGTGGCTCGGCGCCTCACTGTTGCTGCTGCGGGTCTGGGACCCCGAAGAGCAAATCACCGGCAATTTATTGCGTAATTTCACCGAGGGGTTTCAGGTCGGTGGACTGACCATCGTCCCCACCCATCTGCTCTGGGCCGTCCTGGTCTTCGCCGTCTCCCTACCTTTGACCGGCTGGCTAAAGGGCCGGTTGAATACGAAATGGCTGGTCGAGACGCGCATGGAAGCCAGTGCACGGGAAGCGCTGGTCACGACCTTCGGGTATGTCGCAGTGGGCATTGCCGCCATGGTGTCCCTGTCACTGGCCGGGATCAGTTTTGCCAATCTGGCCATCATCGCCGGCGCGCTGTCGGTGGGCGTCGGTTTCGGCCTGCAGAACATCGTCAACAACTTTGTATCCGGCATAATCATGCTGGTTGAGCGACCGGTAAGAAACGGCGACTGGATCGTCGTCGGTGACACCGAGGGCTACGTACAGCGCATCAGTATTCGCACGACAACCATACAAACCTTTGATCGGGCCGATGTCATCGTGCCCAATTCGGACCTGATATCCGGCCAGGTGACCAACTGGACGCTGGGAAATACCTGGGGGCGGATCAAGATGCCGATCGGTGTCGCCTACGGCAGTGATGTCGAGACAGTTATTCAGACCCTGGTCGACGTGGCCAATAATAATGCCGAGGTAGTCACGGCTGAAGTCATCAAGAAACCCGAGCCACTGCCGGAGATCCGCCGCTTATCCGCGTCCTGTTTGTGGATTTCGGTGACAGTTCACTCGACTTCGAGCTGCGCGTCATTATCCGCGATATCAAGCGGCGTCGTTACGTGACCAGCGACCTGAACCGCGCCATCAATGCTGCGTTCAACGAAAAGGGTATTGAGATTCCCTTTCCACAGCGCGACATAAATTTTCGCGGGCCATTGCAAGTCGAACCTGGTTCCGGGGCGCTCCCCGGACATACCGGTGGTGAGCCATCGCACAGCTGAGCTTCCACTGGCAAATCGTTGCGCATAGTCTGTGGAGAGACGTGAATGACTGAATCACAAGCCCTCTTGAGAACATTACAGCTATGAGCACGCGGCCCGAAGCGAGCCACCCCGGTTACCTTTGCTGTCGCCGGTATGGCGGCTTTTTTAACCGCGACGGTGCGAGCGCCAGTGACGGGAATGATCCTGATTTTTGAGATGACAGCTGCCTTCAACGAGGCATTACCGATGCTCTGGGCTTGTTTTGCAGCCATGGCAGTTCCCACAATGATGGGCAATTCGCCAATTTACGATTCCGTCAAGGCCGGCACGATCGGCGTGGCCTGGACGATGTAATGGCTAAGGAAAAGTACCCATCGATTCTGGACGGCACCGGGTACCGCCCCAGGTGGTCAGGGTAAACTGATCCCAGTTCATCCCTCCAGGCCTGCCGCGGGTGACGCGTCAGGCTAGGAGGTTTTCCCCGGCTCGTCCGGGTTGGGGGCAAGGCCGGCGCTATCGCTGGTCTTTCCCTCTTTTCGCTGCTTGCGGGCAGCTTTGAGCTGCCTGTAAACCTCGACACCCTTACCCCGCTGCAGGCTGATGACGGCGATTTCCTGCTCTATCTTTCGTCGCTCTGACGGGTTGTCGACATCGCCCAGCTTGTCCCGCAGTTCGTTCTGGCGCTCTTTCAACTTGCGCAGCACCTTGCGCAGTTTCTTGATGTGTTTCTTGTCCGCATCCCGGGCGTCCTCGATGAGAGTTCGCAACTTGTCGAATAGTCTGGCGTTTGTCATGGGGTGATCCTCGACTGATAACGGTCAGCGTACTTCGCCGGCGGCCCTGGCGATATTGGCGATCTCTTCGGCCCTGAGCGCCAGCTCATCTGGCATCGCTTCGCCGTAGGGCAGCCCGGCTCGATGCAGCTGCTCACTCATATCCAGTAAGCGTTGAATGACTTCTCTCACATACGCCCCGTCGTTAATCAACGAGGTGGCCATCTGGGAACTGATCTGGCGGTCCCGGATAAGGGAATCGGCGACCCTGGCTGCCTCGTTTTCACTGCCCAGGATCTCGACCCGGATTCGGTCCAGGGAGAGCAGGGCGACAACACTGTCCTCGGAGTCACGCAGGACTGCCAGCGAGCGCAGTACCTCACCGATGCGCATGCGAAAGGTGTTGTACTCGCGCCGTATATACGGGTTGGGACTTTGCATGTAGGTCAGCAGGTTCTTGCGCAGGTGCTTTACCGCCTTGATGGCGGCGACCACGTCCATGTTGGCCAGGCGCAGGGCATTGTAGGCGGCGCTATACTCATGACTGGACTGCGCCTGGGCCCTGCTTAGAAACTCGATATTGGCGCTGTATATATCCTTGATCATACGCTCGTACTGTTGGTCCAGGTCCATCTCGATAACCTTGCCGGCAGGCTCGATAAGCTCCTTCAGGTCATCCGTGCCGGTGATGCTGGCCCGGCGCAGGCTCACCCCGTGGGCGATCAGGGTGAAGGCGTTGCTGAACAGGTGCCTGGTCTCCTTGGTAACTGCCTGCAGGGCTACCTGCGGGAGCGACAGTGATGCATCGCTGAGGTAGCGCGGTTGGTCCCGGGTCGAACGGTCTGCTTTCAGCAATCGCTCCAGCCAGTGCACCAGCTTATTAACCAGGGGGAGCATCAGGGCTATACCCAGCAGGTTGAACAGGCTGTGAAAGAGGGCGAGCTTGAGGGTGTGATCATCGGCCGCTATGCCCAGTACGCCGGCCAGGTAGTCAACCGCCGCCAGCAGAAAGCGGATAAAAACCAGCGCCGCTAAACCCGTGGCCAGATTGAATACCAGGTGTGCGGCGGCCAGTCGTTTGCCGGCCACATTGGCACCGATGGCACCCAGTATGGCTGTAATAGTCGTGCCGACATTGGCGCCGATCGCCAGGGCGAGGGCGTTTTCGTAGGTAATCTGCCCGGACGCCAGGGCGGTGATGATGAGGGTCAGGGTGGCATGGCTGGACTGCATGAGCACGGTGGCGATGATTCCCACCAAAGAAAACACCAGCAGCCCGGCGATTCCGCTCATTGCATACTGGGTCAGGTCCATCTGGCTCGAGAAGGAGGAGAAACCCTCCTTCATGTAGTCGATGCCCAGGAACAGGAAACCCATACCCATCAGCACCCAGCCCGCGCCTTTCAGACTTTTTGATGTCTGCATCAGCATCATTACGCCAAACACGAGCATCGGTAGTGCGTAGGCCGCCAGGTTCACCTTGAGGCCAAAGCCGGCGATCAGCCAGGCGCCGGTTGTCGTGCCCAGGTTTGCCCCGAAGATGATACCTATTCCCTCACGCAGGCCAATCAGTTCGGCACTCAGGAACGAGATCGTAATGACTGAAACCAGCGAGGAGGATTGCATCGCGGTAGTGGCGACGATGCCGAAGGCCAGGCTTTTCCAGAGTCGATCGGTGCACGCGCTGAGAAGTCTTTGCAGGGCCCCGCCGTTATACGCCTTGAACCCCTGTTCCATGCACAGCATGCCGAACAGGAACAGCGCCACTCCCGCGGCAATATCCTTGAAACTGCTGCTCGCCCAGAAACCGTAGCCCAGGGCGACAAACAGTGGGAGCAGGTAGATGCGGCCCAGCATGGCCTCAGTCCGCGCCCGACGTGGCAGTAGTGCGTTTGAGTTCGGCGAAGGCGTTCTCGAGCGACACGCACAGCTCCCTCAAGTGCGGGATAGTGCGGCGGGCCGAGATGAGCCCGAAATACAGCACGCCAGCGTAGCTGTAGACGGTGACGTTCAGGGCCGTCATTGGCGCAATCCCCGATACCGGGTACATGGCCAGCAGTTTGGCGCCGTTGAAGTAACGCGTCTCCTGGGGGCCCGGAACGTTGGATATGATCAGGTTGAGGGGAGGGGGCATGATCCCTTCAAGCTTGAGTACCATGCCGAGGGCGCCCAGGCTGGCGGCCACCAGGACATACGCCTGGCTGGCGACCGCGGGCACATCCGCGTAGAGCGCCCGGGCGGTTCGCATGGAGTCCCGGACGGTCTGCAAACGACTGGCCGGGTCCTCGTCGGCGTGTCCCAGTTTCACCTGCACCGTGGTAACGAAGTTCCCCTCTGCGGTACTTCCCGGGGGGCGCAGGTTGATGGGCACCATGGCCACCAGGCGCTTGTCGGCGGGTTGTCCCTGTGCGGCCAGGTACTGGTGCAGCGCTGCGTCGCACAGGGCGAGAACCACGTCGTTGACGGTGGCGCCGAATGGACGCCCGATAGCCTTGAGTTCCGCCAGCGGGAAGGACGTGAAGGCCAGGTTTCTCGCTGCGGTCAGGTGGGCGTTGATGGCGGTGTGGGGGCCCGATAGTGGCAGTGCAATATTGGTATCGCCTTTGATAAAGCGCTCTGTGATCAGTTTGGTTCCGATGTGGGTGAGCCCCCGCCCCAGGTCCAGTGATTGCCGCGCCAGCCCCATGGGCGCCTGCAGGGCGTGCAGCCAGGGGCGTTCAGTGCGCTCCTGCGGCGTGTTGAGTCGTTCCCAGACCGGCCGCATTTTGCCGGGCCCGGGTTTCAGGCTGGTGGATTCGGAAGCCCACTTGGAGAAGGTGGCGCCGTCGCAGATGGCGTGGTGAATTTTGGTATAAAAGGCAAAGCGCCGCCCTGCCAGCCCCTCGATCAGGTGGAACTCCCATAAGGGTCGGTCCCGGTCCAGCAAGTGTCCGTGCAGGCGGGCCACCACGTTCAGCAACTGCTCGTCAGTCCCGGGTTTGGGCAGTACGGTGTGCCGCAGGTGGTAGTCGATGTCGAAATGCTCATCCTCCGACATATCCGGCAGGCTGGTGGCGTGCATCCGCGGTCTGAGGTTGAAAGGGGGGCCGGGTGCGTGCTGGCGAAGGGACGCCATCATTTGCGCGAGCCAGGCGGACCCTTTACCGGCGGGCAGCCGGAAAATTTGCACCATTGCCACATGTGCCGGAAGCTCCTGGCTCTCCGCGAGGAGGAAGGCTGAGTCCAGGGGGGAGAGTTTGTGCATTGGCAGGCCTTGGGCCCGTGCCCGGGCGATAACTTGGGTATAAAGAAACCGTGATTTTGCGAGTCTGGCACAGGGCGTGAAATAGCGGGCTGATGCAGATCAAGGCCTGATCCAAATTGATTGGTCAGACGTATGCAATTGTACTATTTTATGTAACTCCACATAGTCTGTGGTGATGATAACCATTCTCAAGGAGACACAAGATGTCATTGAAAGGCAGCCAAACCGAACAGAACCTGAAAGACGCTTTTGCGGGTGAATCACAGGCCAACCGTCGTTACCTCTACTTCGCCGCAAAGGCGGACGTCGAAGGCTACAACGACGTGGCAGCAGTGTTTCGCTCCACGGCCGAAGGTGAAACCGGGCATGCCCATGGCCACCTGGAATACCTCGAGGAAACGGGCGATCCGGCCACCGGGCTTCCCATCGGCGGGACGTCTGACAACCTGAAGGCGGCCATCGCCGGTGAAACTCACGAGTACACCGACATGTACCCCGGCATGGCCAAGACCGCCCGGGATGAGGGTTTCGACGAAATAGCCGATTGGATGGAAACCCTCGCCAAGGCAGAGCGCAGCCACGCCAACCGCTTCCAGAAGGCGCTGGATTCGCTGGACAGCTAATTCCTGCCCCGGCCGGCGGGCTTGCCCGCCGGCCCCCAAAGCTTGCTAACAGACGAGGACGTTCCCAGTGAGAGAAGGAAGCCTGGAGGCGCCCACGCGCCATCCGATTGAATGGAAATCTGACCAGTATTGGGATAAAGCCGACCTCGAAAAGGAGTTGGAGAGGGTCTACGACATCTGCCATGGATGTCGCCGCTGCGTCAGCCTGTGCGATTCATTCCCCACCCTGTTCGACCTTGTCGACGAGTCTTCCACCATGGAGGTGGATGGCGTTGCCAAGGAGGACTACGTCAAGGTGGTCGACCAGTGTTACCTGTGCGACCTGTGCTACATGACCAAGTGTCCCTATGTACCCCCCCACGAGTGGAACGTCGATTTTCCGCACCTCATGTTGCGGGCCAAGGCGGTCAAGTTCCGGGAGGAGGGGGCGCGGCTGCGTGACAGGGTATTGACCAGCACCGATGCCGTGTTCGGTATGACCTCGATTCCCCTGGTCGATGTCACGGTCAACGCCTTCAATGGCAATGCGACCTTCCGCAAGGTGCTCGACTCGGCGATGGGAATCCACCGCGAGGCCCCGGTGCCGCAATTTCACAGTAAGACCATGCGCAAGCAGGTGAAACCCCTGATCAGGCAGATCCAGCCCACGCCGGTGGGAAACACCACTGGCAAGGTAGCCCTCTACGCGACCTGCTACGGCAACTACAACAGCCCCGAGATCGGGCCGGACTTCGTCAAGGTGTTTCAGCACAACGATATTCATATCGACATAGTGCCCAAGGAGAAGTGCTGCGGCATGCCCAAGCTGGAGCTGGGAGATCTCGAGACAGTCAACAAGCTGAAGGAGGCGAACATCCCGGTGCTGGCCGCACTGGTCGACCAGGGCTATGACCTGATCGCGCCGATACCCTCCTGCGTGCTCATGTACAAACAGGAACTACCGCTGATGTATCCGGACGACGAGCAGGTCAAAAAGGTTCAGGCGGCCTTTTTTGATCCGTTTGAATACCTGTGGCTACGCCACAAGGGCGGCGCCCTCAAGACGGAATTCCCCATGGCGATGGGAGAGGTCGCCTACCAGGTGGCCTGTCACCAGCGGGTACAGAACATCGGCCTCAAGACCCGGGATGTATTGAGCCTGGTGCCGGGAACGCAGGTAACAGCGCACGAGCGCTGCTCCGGCCATGACGGCACCTACGCGGTCAAGACGGAGACCCGGGACAAGTCGATTAAAATCGCCCGCCCCGTGGTCCGCAAGGTCGACCAGCAGGCGCCGGATCATTTCACCAGTGACTGCCCCATGGCCGGTACCCAGATAGCCAATTTGTCCGAGAAAGTCACCCACGCCGAGCATCCCATGACCCTGCTGCGGATGGCCTACGGCCTGTAACCTGGAGGAACAAGTAAATGCCTGCTTTATCACGAGCTGATCTATGGTCCCTGGAGGAATATGCCGAGCAGCGGCCTGCTTTTCGCCAGGAAGTGATGGCCCACAAGAAAACCCGCCAGGTCCCCCTGGGGGAGCATGCACGGCTGTATTTTGAGGACGCACTGACCATCAAGTACCAGATCCAGGAGATGCTGCGCATCGAAAAGGTGTTCGAGGCCGAGGGCATCAACGAGGAACTGGAATCCTACAACCCGCTTATTCCCGATGGGCACAACTGGAAAGCCACTTTCATGGTGGAATACGCGGATCCGGCGGAGCGGGCCCGGCGCCTTGCGGAACTCATTGGCATCGAGGACAAGGTCTGGATGCAGGTAGACGATTGCGACCGGGTTTACCCGATTGCCGACGAGGACATCTCGCGGGAGAACGAGGTCAAGACCTCATCGGTGCACTTCCTGCGTTTTGAGTTGACTCCCGTGATGATGGCTGCGCTGGGCAACGGTGCAGGTATTTCGGCCGGTGTCGACCACCCCGCCTACAGTGTGGGTCCCATCGTGCTTCCGCCCGAGATCCGGGACTCCCTGGCTCGCGACATCCGGCCCACCACCGTCAATTGAGCCCGGTCTTCCCGGATCTGTCCAGATCCGGGAAGCGGAAAGTAGCCCGCGGTAGTGGACATGCCGCTCTCGGTGCTGTATCTACTTGGGGGGATGGTCAGAATCGTAGTTGGTTGGACGCATTCTAATGTACGGCAGCAGAACAGTATCGATCGCAAGCGGGCTCGCCCTGATATGGGCCAGCAGCGCAAGCGCCTTCCGCACTTGTGAAACCCAGGACAGTGATGCCTGGAGTGCCAGCACCCGCTATACGGTAGGGGAGCTGTCTTTTGATGACGCCACAGGGTCCGCCTCGGGCACCGAGACGTTCTACAATTACTCCAATACCTACGCCGCTGAATCCGGGGAATGCCATGTCACCTATGAGTTGGCCGGCAGTTACGTGGCTGGCGTCGAGGTGTTCGTACTCAACGCCACCCGCACGAACTACAGCGATTCATGCCCCCCCGCGCTTCTTCGTATAGAATATCCCGAAACGCTGTCGCACTCTTTCCAGATGGAGTACGCGAGCGACGGCTCTGCCGTTGTAAACAGCGCTGACAGCGGGGAACAGCTGGCGGGGGGCTCCTGGCAACCCGGCAGGGCTGTCTACAAGACCGGCGAGAAGTGCTCGATTTTCTAGCTCACAGGCGCTGCCGGTACTAACACAGTCACGTATCGCAAGCTGGCGTGAATGCCACGCACCCGCCTGTCCCGGCCGACCCCGCTGGAGCGACCAATGGCGCGGCGGTGTTCGATGGTTTATAAATATCACGGATCGGCAATGAATATAGACGTACAGCGGGCGAACTACCTGGACCCGCAACAGGCAGCGGACATCGTATTTTTGCTGGACGGCTACGCCACCGACCCCATGGGTGGCGGCGAAGCGCTTACGCCTTACGTAAGGCAGAATCTGGTGGCGACCCTGGCCACCCTGCCGCACGCGCTCACCGTGTTGTGTTACGTCGATGGTCGCCCCGCGGGGTTGGCCAATTGCTTTGAAGGCTTTTCCACCTTCAGTTGCAGGAAGTTACTCAATATCCACGATATCGCGGTGCTGGCGGAATTTCGCGGCCTGGGCCTGAGCCAGCACCTGTTGCGGGCGGTGGAAGGTGAGGCCCGGGAGAGGGGCTGCGCCAAGCTGACCCTGGAGGTACTGGAGGGAAATGCACCCGCCAGGGCGGCCTATGAAAAGTTCGGTTTCGGTGCCTACCAGCTGGATCCGGCGATGGGTCAGGCCATGTTCTGGCAGAAATCCCTGTAGTTTGCCGGCGGCCCGGGCGTGACTGCCGGCAGCCCCGTCTGCCTTATTCCAGCAGAATGTCCCGCAATCGCTGGATATCGGCGGCACTCAGCTGCAGGCCGTTGCTGACATAATTATCGAAGCTGCCCCAGGTCTCGTCTATCTCCTCAAAGCCCGCCTCCAGCCACTGCTGCTCAACGCCCAGCAACACGGCAATTTTTTCCGCTACGTCCTCACCCTTGAATACCCGCAGCATCAGCAGCTGATTTTGCCGCGCCTCGAGGGCCGGTAGCCTGCTCGCCATGTAGTCAGCCACGACGGTGTCCTGGGGCACCCCGAGAATGCGCAGCAAAATGGCTGCCGCGAAACCGGTGCGATCCTTGCCCGCGGTGCAATGCCACAGCACGGGGGTACCGTCGGCATCCAGCACGGTGTGGACAAACTGCCGGAACTGCGGGGTGAATTCGTCGGCAAACTGCCGGTTGGCCTGTTCCATGACCTGGCCTGGATCGAAACCGTCGAAATTATCAGTCTCGATGCGTTCACTGATTTCGCCAAACAGGTTTTTGTTCCCCTCATCCAGAACGGGAATGTCCACGACGGTGAACCCGGGGGCCTCCGGCAGACGGTTCGGCTCCTCGGTTTTCTCCACCCCGGAGCGGAAGTCGATGAAGGTGGTCAGCCCGAGAGTTTGTAAGCCCGCCAGGTCGGCTTTGGATGCCTCGGCAAAGTTGCCGGATCGGTAGAGCCGGCCCCATTTCACAGCCCTGCCGTCGCTGGCCCGATAGCCGCCAAGGTCGCGAAAATTGGATATGCCCTCGAAATTGAGCACCCGATGCGCACTGCGTTGTTCCAGCGGCAGCTGCGCTGGCACCAGCAGGGCAGGGGCCGGGATAAACTGGATGACTGCTACCGCCAGCGCCGCGGCGACAATACCGGCGCCAAAAATCGTTTTCTTTTTCAAGATTGTTCCCCGATGCTGAATTTCGCGGCAGAGAATATCACCGAATGCGGTGACCAGACAGTTTGCAGGCACATCGGTAATTGCCTGTGATCGACGATTTTACGATAATCGCGCTTTCCATTACCTCAACGGGCCTCTCCCATGGCATCCCTGAAAGACCAGCTGTTGCAAGCCGGCATCGTCGACTCCAAGAAGGCGAAGCAGATCGATAAGGAAAAGCGCAAGGAGGCCAGGAGCCAACCAAAGGGGCATGCCCGGGTAGACGAGACGCGGGAGCAGGCCCGGCTGGCGCAGGCAAAAAAGGCGGAACGCGACCGCGAACTCAACCGGCAACAGCAGGCCCAGAACGAGAAGAAGGCTATCCAGGCCCAGATCATACAGCTCATCAGGATGAACCGGATCGAGCGGGTAGCAGGCGATGTGGCTTACCAGTTCACCGATGGCAGGAAAATCAAGAAGATCTATGTCACGTCGCAACTGCAGGACGAGTTGAGCAGGGGGCGGCTGGCAATAGCCCGCCTGGATGGCAGTTACGAGCTGCTGCCAGCGGCGGCCGCAAGGAAGATCATGCAGCGTGACGAAGAGGCCATCATCCTGCTCAACAACAGTGAGCCGGCGGCTGTTGGCGAAGAAGACCCCTATGCGGAATACAAGATACCCGACGATCTAATGTGGTAGACCGCGCGGTGCCGGCCGATGCTGCTATCGGTGCGGTTTAGCTTGAGCGCAACCGGGGTGGGCGCGCGACAGCGAGCTGAACTACGATGCAAACTATTATCTGCTCGAAATAGGGGGCAAAGTTGCCGGTCTTGGTGTCAAGGCCGGCTACGAAGTGCTGGCCGCCGGGGACGGCACTGGTTTCGCCACACCTCTGGCAACCCTGCACAAGTTTCAGGGCTGGGCCGACAAGTTCCTGACCACGCCCGTGGATGGCGTGGAGGACCTCTACCTGGGTGTCGACACGGCGCTGGGTCCGCTCAAGCTTTCAGCGATCTATCATAACTTCCAGGCGGAAGATTCCAGCGAGGACTTCGGCGATGAGATCGACCTGGCTGCTACCTGGCCGGTTAACGAGTACTTTACTACCGAACTCAAGTTTGCCGGTTTCTCCGCTGACGGCAACCGTTACACCGACACCAACAAGTTGTGGTTGACCCTGCAGTTCAGTATTTAGGGCGTCATTGCGGCGATAGTCCGGTGACGGTCTGTCGGAGAAGTTACTCCAGGCTCTGTTGCCCCGTGCCGGTCGGGGTGCCGCGCCGCTGTATGCCGGTCTGCCCCGTGTCCGGGCGCGAGTTACTGTTGATCGCCTCCGGCATGGGTTCCAGCAAGGTGCCTCCCCACTGGTGGTGGGGCATGTGGTCTACCATGTCCTCGACGTCCACCAGCGATACCAGCCCCAGCATGGGCTGGATAGCCTGACCGCCACCGGCGTCGTTGCTCCAGCGGGAGAAAGACCTGCCGGTTACCCGGTGCTGCCGGTCGAAGGTGACCAGCAGGAACTCGCCGTGCATATGGGCATCGCCCCAGTCTACCGACAACAGGTCGGCGCCCATGGCACCGAGGCTCACGCCGATAGTATCTTCGCGAATCTTCCAGAATTCCCAGGCCAGGACATAACCGTTACCGGCTTCCGACAGCCGCTGCGGAGGTCCCAGCCGTGCCAGCACGTCCGACAGGTAAAGGTTCTGGTCGATGGCCGGCAGCATTTCGGGTGACAGCCGGGTTCCCAGTTCGTAGCGCCACTGGGTGCAGCCGGACAGTAACAGCGCCAACAACAGGGGAACCAGGGCAATGCGCTCAGGCATCCGCTGTCTCATCTATCCGGGTGGCGAAGTCGGTCAGGATGTCATTTTCGTCAAAGAACAGGATAGCCCGATCGTAGTGGGTATCGATTTTCATCCGGTTGTAGAGAATCAGGATCAAGCCGTTGCCGACCGAGCGCTCGTACAGATAGTACAGTACGGTTTCTTCTTCCAGGGATATCACCTGGGAAGGGGGCCCGAGCAGGGAGAGGACTTCCTTGCGCGTGGTCTCTCCTGGAACGAGCCGGCTGGTGGCGCTGCCCTGCCACGTCACTTCAACTCCCCGCTTGTTCTCGTATTGGGCGCAACCGGCCAGGGCAGCCACCAACAGGCAGGCGCTTACGCCGACAGCAAGGCATCTTTTCACGTCGAATCTCCAGGTGCAGAAAGGTCGATAGAATATGCCATCTGCCATGGCGTTGGTACAGGTCCGCATTGGCTTATTCAACAAATGGTGGACGCCGACCATCTCTAGTGCACTGTGGATGCCCATGTGGCGTATTTTTTTCCCCCAGCTACTTAACCTGAGGGAACTTGGCTACTATGATCAGTCGTCTATGGAATAAGAACAGGGAATATTATGATTTTGCGTGGCGTACATTGGCTGGCACTTGCCGGATTAATCTCAACGCTCGTGGCCTGCTCCCGCGATGAGCCCCCGACACAGAGCACGGCCCCGCCTGCCGAGGCCGAGACCGCGGCGGTAGCGGCCGCGCCCCCACCAGCCCCGGCGCCCGACGTCGAGTGGCGCCAGCACGGCCTCGACCAGGGGGAAACCCGCTTCAGCACCCTTGCGGACATCAACGATGACAACGTCGGCAAGCTGGGACTAGCGTGGTATTTCGACTATCCCACAGCCCGGGGGATGGAGGCGACGCCACTTGTCATAGACGGCGTTATCTACACCACCAGCTCCTGGAGCATGGTCTTCGCCAACAACGCCGCCACCGGAGAATTGTTGTGGTTCTACGACCCGCAGGTGCCCAGGGACTGGGCAGTTCACGGTTGTTGCGACGTCGTCAACCGCGGCGTCGCCTACGACAAGGGGCGGCTGTTTTTCGGCACCTACGATGGCCGGCTGATCAGCCTCAACGCGGCGGACGGCTCCGTGCGCTGGGAAGTGAAAACCACGGACGAGGAACGTCCCTATACCATCACCGGGGCGCCCCGGATCGTCAAGGACAAGGTCATCATCGGCAACGGTGGCGGTGAATTCGGTGTGCGTGGCTACGTCACCGCTTACAACCTGGATGACGGGGCGCAGGCCTGGCGCTTCTACACGGTGCCGGGTAACCCCGCCGACGGTTTTGAAAACGAGGCGATGAAACGCGCGGCCGCAACATGGGGCGGCGGCGAGTGGTGGGTTATCGGCGGGGGCGGCACCGTCTGGGACTCCATGGTCTACGACCCGGAACTCAACCTGCTGTACCTCGGGGTAGGCAACGGCGCACCCTGGAACAGGCAGATTCGCAGCCCCGACGGAGGTGATAACCTGTATCTTTCGTCCATCCTGGCGCTCAACCCGGACGATGGCAGTTACGTCTGGCACTACCAGACTACCCCGGGTGATACCTGGGATTACACGGCAACCCAGCACATGATACTGGCCGACCTTGAAGTGGACGGCAAGCCGCGTAAGGTCATTATGCAGGCGCCCAAAAATGGCTTCTTCTACGTACTGGACCGCCAGACCGGCGAACTGCTGTCCGCCGAGGCCTACGCCACTGTCACCTGGGCAACCCATGTCGATATGGAGACCGGCAGACCGGTGGAAACCGAGGGCGCCCGTTACGAGGACAAGGCCACCGGGCTGCATTTTCCCGGCCCCATCGGCGGGCATAACTGGCACCCCATGAGTTACAACCCCGACACTGGGCTGGTATACATTCCCGCCCAGGACACGCCCTGGGTCTACGCCACCGACGAGGAATTTCGCCATCGCAAGGGTTACTGGAATACGGGAACCGACAGCCGCCTGGCGAGCCTGCCTGACGACCCGGTAGAAAAGCAGAGCGTGCTGGACAGCATCACCGGGACCATCATCGCCTGGGACCCGGTGACACAGCAGGCACGTTGGCGGGTGGATCACAAGGGCCCCTGGAACGGGGGCATCCTGTCCACCGCCGGCAACCTGGTATTCCAGGGTAATGCGACAGGGGAACTCGTAGCCTATCGGGCTGATACCGGCGAAAGGCTGTGGGCCTTCGATGGCCAGACCGGGATAGTGGCCCCGCCGGTCACCTACCGTCTCGGTGGCACCCAGTACCTGGCAGTGGCGGCCGGATGGGGCGGTTCGCTGGCCCTGGTGGGAGGCGAGGCCCTCACCGCAGGCCCAATTGCCAATCGCAGTCGCCTGCTGGTCTTCAAGCTCGATGGTAAAGCTGAGCTGCCGCCGGCCATTGACAAGCCGTTGCTGATCGATCCCCCGGAGCTCACCGCTTCTGCCGAGCAGGTGGCTGCAGGGCGCAAGGAATACCTGACCTATTGTGTCTTCTGCCACGGCGATGGCGCGGTCAGCGGCGGCGCAACGCCAGACTTGCGGGCGCTGACGCCGGAGAAGCACGCCATGTGGGACGCTATCGTGCTCGGTGGCATGCACTGGCAGAACGGCATGGTGGGTTTTGGCGGCGAGCTGGACAAAGAACAGTCAGACAATATCCACCACTACGTGATCGAGCGTGCGCATTTCGCCCTGAAGCCCGGGAAGGAGGGCGAGGATTAGTGTGATACACGGTGCCGGTCGAAGAATTTCGACCTAAAAAAAGGGCCGGCGCTTTCGGGCGCCGGCCCTTTGGTTTTCTATTGCTTTGGAAATGAGCCCACGCGGTGGCGCGGACTGCATTTTCGCAGGTTTAGATCGCTACGATGTTCTCAGCCTGCGGGCCTTTCTGGCCTGCAGTTACGGTGAACTCTACACGCTGGCCTTCAGCCAGGGTCTTGAAGCCGGAGCCTGAAATGGCGCTGAAGTGAGCAAAAACATCGGGGCCGTTTTCCTGGGCAATAAAGCCAAAACCCTTTGATTCGTTAAACCACTTCACAGTACCGGTTACAGTGTTAGACATTGTCGTTTCCTATATATATTCAAAAAAATCGCCCTCGTAATTAAAGGCATTGTGCTGGAACTAGGGCTTTTTATTTAAAGACTTCAGGACGAGGTAGTACAGCGGGACTTCGAAATGGGGAAAATAAATAACAGTCGTTCTTCCAAGCTGGCGCCACTATATACCTAATCTGACCACTGTCAACGTTTATTTTCGCAGGCCGGCGTCAACCGGGCAGGCTGGTGCCCTGACCGACATACGGAGAGGGCACCTGATCAAAGGGAAGTTACTGCTTGGCGCTGGTGGCCGCGGTGACGGTTTCCAGGTGACTGCTGAGGATCGTCGCCCAGCGGCGCAGGATACGTTCCGCGTCCGCCATATTGGTCACGCTGTTGCGAACCTCAAAGACCTCATCACCCGCCGCTTCCGGATCGATGATGCGGGCAATGATGTCCCCGGTCTTGCCGTCGTACAGCTGCATGTACAGGGTCATCTGCCCGGCGTCGGCGGAAAAGTTCTGCTCCATGCCCGCGCTCATAACATCCGGAGAAGTGATCTCGAGATTGACGATCGCGGGCTGCACGATCAGTACCCCGGCACCCCCTTTGGTGACCATCTGCTGGCCGCCTTTGGTAAGCACCTCGGTGAACACCTTGTTGAACTCGGTAGCCAGTTGTTCGCGGATATTTTTCATGTCCTGGTCGGTAACCCGATCCATCAGGTCCATGCTCTGGTCGTTGTAGTTGCGCTGCCAGTTCTTGGCGAACGCGACGTAACAGGCCAGCAGAGCGACCTTGTCGTACTCATCGAGGTTGGCCCCGGGCTTCATATACACCGCTCGTAGTTTGGTGTTTTTCAGCAGGTGCAGGCCATCGTGACTCACCTCGGGGAGCGAGCTGTCGGCGGAGACAGTCGCTGCCAGTAGTATCGAAAGAATAGCGGCGGCACAGGTATGCAGGATGTTCAGGCGCATGAAGTACTCTCCTTGATTGCGGTTATTGCACGGTTTCTGTGGCCGTGCCTTACGGTGCGGGGCGGCGGGCCGTCGAAAATGGTTCGGAAAGTCTGGACCACAACCGCTACCTTGGCAAGTTGGCGTAATGTGTTGATTTGTCCAGATAAGCATGCGGGAGATATCGAATTGATGATATAAGTACAGGCGTCTGATAGGGTTGAAACCCGCGTCCAAAAAGGGGGATATATGAAGTATTCGAATTTGCTTGTCGGAGGCCTGCTGGCGCTGCTGGTGCAGGTTTCTGCCAACGCGCAAGTCTATGAGAGCGAGGACGCCGAGGGCGTGCCTGAGTTCAGCGATTCACCCACGCCTGGTGCCGAAGTTGTCGACATTCCGTCGACCAATCTGATGGATGCACCGGAGGCCGAGGCAGCGCCTGCACCTGCGGCCCCCCCGCAGTCAGCGCCTGTGGCAGGCGGTGGTGACACAGAAGCAGGGGAGGGCGAGAGTATCGACTATTACGGCGGCGGCGACGACGAAGATAATGTGCGCGTGCAACGCCGGGAGGATGCGGATCGCATCGAGCATGTCATTCCAGGGAATGGGGATGCCGGGGTAATCGGCCCCGGGCCGGAAGCGGGGACAGTGGAAGCCGGAGCAGTCCGTCCTGAGGGCGGCGAGGCAGTGCGTTCCGAGGCGGGCGGCCGCCGCTAACGGCTTATGTCGGGGTGCCTGCGCGGCTTGTCAGACGCGCGCGGGGCCAAGCGCCGCAGCCAGTGCATTGTTGCCGGCATAGTCCCGCCGCAAACTGCGCTCGAAGCGGCGCCATTTTCTCAGTATTTTCCACCTCGCCAGGTGGGCGCTGTAGTTCGCCAGCGGAATAAAGTCGGAGTTGCCGATATTGTCCACGATAACCAGCTTGCCGCTCTGCGCATTCTCCAGTTGGAACAGGATGTTCTTGGCTTTTAGCGTCATGGTGATGATGCGGTTTTCCAGCAGGTAGGCTTTGAGCCGGTCCAGCGCCGCGCGCAGCGCCGGACCATGGCGTTCGGTCAGCTGTTGGGACGCCAGGTAATGTCCCAGCGTGAACGAGATCCGGTTGTCGTAGTCCCTCACCGCATCGAATACCGCACCCTCGCCGAGGTTTGTCCGAACCAGTCCGTAGAAACGCGGCAGCATGTCCCAGGAAATGCCCCTGCGGGACAGCTCCGCGTAGTACGCCTGTTCCCGCCGGTTTTCGTTGCCCGAGCCGGAGACCACTATTTTGATGCATCGTGTCGGGTCCTCCGGGTGAACGAAACACTCGCGATGCAGGCCCTTGCCGATGAGGGCGCGTGTGTCCAGTTCGATCATATCTTGAGCCTGGGTCCCGGCCATGCACTCCCCGATTACCTGGTGATTTCCAGCGCAGCATAACATGAAGCCGGTGTACTCAAGCACAGGTTCGCGGCCGCCCCGGGGGTTTCTATTCTGCTGGTGAAACCGTAAACTTCACGCGCCCCCGATTCCTCACATTCTGCGCTGTCAGGGCGCTAGCGACAGCCAGGTAATTGCGCTCCAGGGAGATAGTAGACAGATGACCAGGAAATGCCTGTTGGTACTCTTATTATGGTTGGCCAGCACCGCGGCGATGGCGGCAGGCGTGCTGCGCGTCGGTGTCAGTGCGGACTACCCGCCCCTGGTCTTCGAGCGGGACGGGCAGATCGTCGGCATTGAAGCTGACAATGCACTGGCGTTGGGAGAGATCATCGGTCGCAAGGTCAGCCTCAGCAACATGTCTTTCGACAAGCTCATCCCGGCGCTGCTCGCCGGTGAAATCGATGTCATCATGTCCGGACTCAGCGTGACCGCAAAGCGCAGTGAGCAGGTGATTTTCACCGACTCCTACATGGTGATCGGCCAGATGGCCATTCTGCACCGCGACAAGATAGCCAATTTCGCCCAGCCCTGGGCCGTCTACCGTCCCGGTGTGCGGGTAGGCGTGGAGCCGGGCACTACCGGCGCCGCCTACGCCGAGCGCGAACTGAAGGAAGCACAGGTCAAGTTTTACCAGGATTCAAGCGCGGCTTTTGCCGCCCTGCGGGGCGACCAGATAGACCTTTATATTCACGACGCGCCGACCAGTTGGCAGTTGGCAACCACGCGCGAAAACGCCGATCTCATCAGCCTCTACTCCCCCATGACGGAAGAAATGCTGGCCTGGGCGGTGCGCCCCGGTGACGATGTGCTGGCGGGAGAACTCAATCGGGCCCTCGCGGTGATGAAGGCCAACGGTACCCTGCAGTACATCCTGAATCGCTGGATACCGGTCAGGGTCGAAGTGCGCTGAGCGCCTGGTCTAGTCGTTCACGCCGGGAAAGTTGTACTCGTGGCCCCAGAGGTCTCCCTCGGTAGAGACCGTCGGTGTGTAGCGGCTCCAGTCATCGATCTGCAATCCGTCATACCCGTATTCGAAGGCGATGCCCCCGGGTGCCAGCACGTAGAACGAGCACATATTGTCGTTCACATGGCGGCCCAGGCTGGCGATGACAGGGTGGCCCGCTTTGCTGGCGCGATCCAGCGCCTGCCCCACTTCATCGAGCGTCCCGACCTCTACCATCACATGCACCACTCCCGCAGGATGTGGCTGGTCGTACAGGGCGAGTGAGTGCTGGCGGGGGTTGTCCGCGTGCATGAACACGACCTGCGACGGCGGGGTGGCCAGTTGCAGAACGTCGCACACACCCAGGCCGATCAGGTCGGTGTAGAACGCAGTCGTCTGTTCGATCTGCGGCGCCGGAATCACCGCGTGGCCAAAGCCCATGTCCCGGGTGCCCGCACTGCCAGTGACGAAGCCGCCGATACCCACTGGCGAGTTGAACGGCCGGTAATCCAGTTTGCGTCCGTGATACAACTCCACGGTATTGCCGGAAGGGTCGGTCACCGACACGAAACCGGTGACACAGCGGCGGGCGGCATCCGCCTCTGAACCCGGGCTGAGCTCGTGCCCGGCCGCGGCCAGTGTGTCGCAGGCGGCCTGCCAGTCCTGCCTGCTGCGATACTCCAGGCCAATTGCGAGCAGCCTGTCCTGGGCGCCGCTTTCAACCATAAAGCGGAAGGGGTGCGCGTCCATACGCAAAAAATGCGCGCCCTTTTCATCCTCACGGGCCGCGTCCATCAACCCGAGCACCCCGGTGCCAAACGCCATAAAGGCGGCGCTGTCGGTGGACTCGATACGCAAATATCCGATGGCGGCAACTGTCATTTGGTGCTCCTGCAGCTTGAGGTGAGTGATCCTGGCGCGGCCCTGGAAAATCCGGCCGCGGGCCATTATCAATCATTTTCAGCGCTGCTACAGCAGTGTCCGGGAATTGCTTCCTCGCTGGTTCAAGTAAGGGAACCTGCCCGGAGCTGATCGCCGACCGCCTGCCGCGGAGTGAGTCAGCCTCCCGTATCTGCCTGATCTGAAAAGTCACTGTCGCATGATCCTTTGGGTCATTGAGGGATGGCGGCTCGTGGCCGATACTCGGTACGGTCAACCAGGCCCACCTCAACTCAGGTTCGTGGTGCTGCGAGAGCGAACCAGGAAAGGAACCCACCAACATGGCGCAATCCGACGTCCTCAGCCAGGCCTTTGAGCTCGGCTTTACCTATACCCGCTCCACGGGTCCCGTGGTCGGCCGATTTCTCACCGGTCTGCGGGAGCGGCGGATCTTCGGTATCCGCGCCAGTGACGGCAGGGTAGTAGTGCCACCCATGGAGTATGACCCCTCCACCGCCGAGGCATTGAGCGAGTTTGTCGAGGTGGGCCAGGAGGGGGACATTGTCAGCTGGTGCTGGGTGAAGCAGCCCCGGGCATCCCACCCGATGGACACCGCTTTCGCCTGGGCAATGATCCGGCTCGACGGCGCCGACGTGCCGATGATTCACTGTATAGCTGCGGCCGCGGAGGAGGACCTGGCGACCGGTTCCCGGGTGCGTGCCGTCTGGGCCGATGAGCCCCGGGGTTACATCACCGATATCCGCTGTTTTGAATTGATAGGGGAGAAGGGCAGTGAGTGACGAGACCGAAGCAGTAACCCGCATAGAGACGCCCATCTACCTGCATTACAATTTTACCGCGGGCCGCGCCCCGGCCCGTTTCCTGCAGCGTATCCGCCAGGGTGTCCTCAGCGGCCAGCGCTGCCCGAGCTGCGCCAATGTCTATATCCCGCCCCGGGGTTCCTGTCCCGCCTGTGGTGTGCCCACGGAGGAGGAGGTGGTACTGCCGGACAAGGGCACCGTGCAGTCCTTCACGGTGGTGGCCATTCCCATTCCCAACAACCCGATCAAGCCCCCCTTCGTGATAGCGAACCTGGTGCTCGACGGTGCCAACATTTCCTTCATTCACCTGATGAGCGAGTGCGAAAACAGTGAGGTGCATATCGGCCAGCGGGTGCAGGCGGTGTGGAAGCCCGAGGCCGAGTGGACCTACGCGATGGATAATATCCGCTATTTCCGGCCCATCGATGAGCCGGACGTACCGGTCGAGCGGATCGGCAAGCTTCCCATTACCGGTTGGGGAGGCGAGGAATGACAGCTATGAAAGAAATTGCAATCGTGGCTTTCAGCCAGTCTGACTGTCTCGCCAGGGCGGGCGCCGCCAACGAGGTCGAGCTGATCATGCCCCAGTTGCGGGCGGTCTTTGACCAGGTCGGCCTCAACAACGCCCAGGACGTGGACTTCGTCTGCTCGGGCAGCTGCGACTACCTGCAGGGCGCGGCTTTCGCCTTCGTGGCCGGGGTGGACGCGCTGGGGGCGGTACCGCCGATCAAGGAATCCCACGTCGAGATGGATGCGGCCTGGGCACTGTACGAGTGCATCCTGAAAATCCGCATGGGACAGGCCGAATCCGCGCTCATCTATGGCTTTGGCAAGGCTTCCTCGGGCGAGTTACCGACGGTGCTGTCACAGCAACTCGATCCCTATTACCTCGCGCCGCTGTGGGTGGACACTGTGTCGCTCGCCGCCATGCAGGCGCGCCTGCTGATCGAGAAGGGGCTGGCCAGCGAGCGCGCCATGGCCGGGGTGGTCGCGCGGGCCCGCAAACACGCTATGGCTAATCCGCATGCCCAGATCAGCGGGGAGGTGTCGGTGGAGTCACTGCTGGCCGCCGGGACCGTGGTGTCACCCCTGCGCGAATCCGACTGTGCGCCGGTTGCCGACGGCGCGTCGGCGATGATTGTCTGCACGGTGGACAAGGCGCGGGAATGGGGCGTGCCCTATGCGCTGATCAGCGGGATCGATCATCGTATCGAGACCCACAACCTGGGCATGCGCGACCTCACCGATTCGCCCTCGACCCGCCAGGCGGCCGCGGCGGCAGGGGTCGAACGGGGGCCGGTGGATGTGGCGGAGTTGTATGCGCCTTTCAGCCACCAGGAAATCATCCTCGCCCGCGCCCTGGGGCTGGGAGACGAAACGGTCATCAACCCCAGCGGCGGTGTGATGGCGGGGAACCTCATGATGGCATCGGGCCTGTCCCGCGTTGGCGAGGTCTTTCGCCGGATCGTATCCGGGGACATCTCTCGCGGGGTTGCTCACGCCACCTCGGGCCCCTGCCTGCAACATAACCTCGTCGCAGTACTGGAGAGTGCCTGATGGCTAAACTGGCAGCAGTGGTCGGCATCGGCCAGACCCATTACAAGACCCGCAGGGGAGATGTTTCGATCGCCGGGCTGGTGCGGGAGGCAGCGGTCAATGCCCTCGAGGACGCGGGCCTGGGCTGGGACGATATCGAGGCGGTGATCATCGGCAAGGCACCGGATATGTTCGAGGGTGTGGTCATGCCCGAGATTTACCTCACCGACGCCCTGGGCTGCAACGGCAAGCCGATGCTGCGGGTACATACCGCTGGCTCGGTGGGTGGCTCCACCGCGCTGGTGGCTGCATCCCACGTGCAGAGCGGCATGTTCAAACGCGTGCTCACGGTCACCTTCGAGAAACAGTCAGAGTCCAACGCGATGTGGGCGCTGTCGACCCCGCAGCCCTTTTCCGTGCATCTCAACGCCGGTGCCGGCGGTTATTTCGCGCCGATTATCCGTGAGTACATGCGCCGCTCCGGGGCGCCCTACGATGTGGGTATCAAGGTGGCGGTGAAAGACCGTTTGCACGGCGCGCGCAACCCGCTGGCCCACCTGCAGCTGCCGGAGATCACGATGCAGGAAGTGGAGGATTCCATGATGTTGTGGGACCCCATCCGCTTCCTCGAGGCCTGTCCCTCATCGGACGGCGCCTGCGCCATGGTCATCGCCGCCGAGGAACTGGTGGCAGATTCGCCCAAGCCCCCGGCCTGGATTCGCGGCGTCGCCATGCGGTCGGAGCCCACCATGTACGCCGGGCGCGAGGAAGTCAGCCCCCAGGCGGGGCGTGATTGCGCCGCAGATGTCTATCGCCAGGCCGGCATCAGCGACCCCCGCAGGGACCTGGACTGCGCCGAGGTCTATGTGCCCTTCAGCTGGTACGAGCCCATGTGGCTGGAAAACCTCGGCTTCGCCCCCAAGGGGGAGGGCTGGAAACTCACTATGTCCGGCGCGACCTCTCTGGATGAAGGCGGCGACATCCCCTGGAACTGCTCCGGCGGGGTGCTGTGTTCAAACCCGATCGGTGCCTCCGGCATGATCCGCTTTGCCGAGGCCGCCCGCCAGGTCCGCGGGGACGCCGGCGCCCACCAGGTGGAAGGTGCGCGCCTGGCACTGGGGCACGCCTATGGCGGTGGCGCCCAGTTTTTTGCCATGTGGGTCGTCGGCGCCGACAAACCCTGATAACGAGGAACTCTGCTGTGGCCAAACACTTCAATATTGCCGATATGTACGAGATGGTGGCGGACAAGGTGCCGGCTCGCGACGCCCTGGTCTGTGGCGACAGGCGGGCGACCTATGCCGAACTGGAACAGCGCGCCAACCAGCTGGCTCACTATCTCGCCGGCCGGGGCGTCGGAGCGGGGGACCACGTCGGCCTGTATCTATACAACTGCAATGAATACCTGGAAGCCATGCTGGCCTGCTTCAAACTGCGGGCAGTGCCGATCAATGTCAATTACCGTTATGTCGAGGATGAACTGCTCTACATCTTCACCAATTCCGACATGGTGGCCTGCATTCACAACCAGGAGTTTTCGCCCCATATTGCGGCGGTGCTACCCTCTGCTCCGGACCTTGTCACCCTGGTGCACGTGGCAGATGAGAGCGGTTGTGACGCCGCCGCGATCGATTCCGCGGAGTACGAGAGCGCCCTCGCAGGCCAGAGCAGCGCCCGGGATTTCGCCGAGCGCGCCGACGATGACCTGTTCATCCTTTACACCGGTGGCACCACCGGGTCACCCAAGGGTGTGATGTGGCCCCACAAGAATGTGTTTTTCGCCGCCATGGGTGGTGGTGGCTGGTTTCACCCCGACGGCGCCATCACCGAGCCGGAGCAGATTGCCGATCGGGTGGGGGACTTTCCCATCGTGGGAATGGCACTGGCGCCGCTGATGCACGGCGCCTGCTGGTGGTACGCCTGTATCCAGCTGCTGGCGGGTAATACGGTGGTACTGAACCCGGCCCATTCACTGGTGGGGGAGGAGATCTGGGACATCGTCGCGCGGGAAAAAGTCAACGCCATCACCATCGTGGGCGACGCCATGGCGGTTCCCCTGCTGGACGCACTGGATGCCAATCCCGGCCGCTGGGACCTGAGTTCGATCTTCAGCGTTGGCTCGGGCGGTGCGGTCTTTTCCACCAGCAAACAGGAAGCGTTCCGGCAACACTTTCCCAACGTGTTCATCACCAACTCCTTCGGTTCATCCGAAAGCGGCAACATGGGCATGGACGGTGGCGGCAAGAAGGGCCAGGGCCTGGGTAATGTCACCAAGAGCGAGTTCATGTCGGTGATTTCCGACACCGAAGGCGAACCCCACCGCCATGTCGACACCCGGTGAAATGGGAATCTTCGCGCGCAGCGGTTACATTCCCGTGGGCTACTACAACGACCCGGTCAAGACGGCAAAAACGATCGTGGAGGTCGATGGCAAGTCCTGGCTGCTCATGGGTGACGAGGCGCGGCTCGAGGAAGACAACAGCATCACCGTGTTCGGGCGCGGCTCCAACTGCATCAACACCGGCGGGGAAAAGGTATTTCCTGAAGAGGTGGAGCAGGCGCTGAAAGCCCACCCGGATATTTTCGACTGCCTGGTCGTCGGTACCCCGGACGAGCGCTTCGGCAGCAAGGTGACCGCGGTGGTCGTCCGCCCGTGGCGGTGCGCAGCTCACCCTGGCGTCGGTGCAGGAAGATGCGCGCAAGTATATCGCCGGGTACAAGGTGCCGCGGGAGTTACATGTCGTTGATGAGGTGCCGCGCGCGCCCAGCGGCAAGCCGGCTTATCCTAAGGCGCTGGAGATTGCGCTGGCGGGGGAGCATCGGGTTTCGTGAGGTCGTTGTTTGTGCTTTACCCATCGGGCGTCAAATCGGTCCGGGCTTCACGGGACTCGCCGTGAACCCATCCATGGGGGCTCGTATCGGCCATCCATGGCCTCAACGGTCCCGTGAAGCCCGGACCGATTCGACGCCCTTACACCGTGCCGTCAAAAAGCTGACATGAGATAAATTGATAAATACCCCGGAAACCCCGCTTTTGAGATGTAATGACATGCGATCATCTTTTAGTGATTGGTTTTCGCTAAGCAAGCCTCGAGTTCAGAATTGATCTTTGCCATCTGGAGCAGAGGTGTCGAACCGGGTAGAGGGGCCACCGGGACCGTTGAGGCCATGGATGGCCGATACGAGCCTACATGGATGTATTCACGGCGAGTCCCGGTGGCCCCTCTACCGCGGGTCGGCACCGTACCTGACGTAGAGAAAGAAAAAATGACTGAACTAAAGATAAGCACCAAAAACTGCATCGTCGAACAGGACGGGCATGTGTTGATTGTGACGCTAAACCGTCCCGAGGCGAAGAACGCCTTCAGCCCCGAGATGCTGTTGGGCATGTACAAGGCCTGGCGACTGCTGGAGGAAGACGAGGAACTGTACTGCGCGATTCTTACCGCCAACGGCGATACGTTTTGCGCGGGCATGGACCTCAAGGCGGGCGCGGAGGGACAGCAGCGCTCCACCGAGGAATTCATGGCGATCATGGCCGAGGTGCCGAACGTGCACTGGCAGGCACTGCTGCGGGACAACCGGCCGAACAAACCGCTGATCCTGGCGGTGGAGGGCTACGCGCTGGCCGGCGGCACCGAGATTTTGCAGGGTACGGATATCCGGGTGGCGGCGGACAATGCGGTTTTCGGTATTACCGAAGTGGCCCGGGGCCTGTATCCCATGTCCGGATCCACCGTGCGGCTGCGGCGCCAGATTCCCTACTGCCTGGCCGCGGAGATGCTGCTGTGTGGTGAGCACATGAGTGCCCGGCGCGCACTTGAGATCGGGCTCATCAACCGGGTCGTCCCGGCGGGCCAGACCCTGGCGGCGGCGCGGGAGTACGCCGCGAAGATCTGTGCCAATGGCCCGCTGGCGGTGCGGGCGGTGACGCGATCCCTGCGGGAGCACCAGGAGTGCATGGCAGAAGCCGACGCCATGGTGGCATCCGATGAACTGGCGGGTCCGGTATTCGCATCCAGTGACGCCAGAGAAGGCATGCGGGCCTTCAAGGAAAAGCGCGCTGCCGTGTTTACCGGTAAATAGCTGCGGGTAGTAAAACGACTGTACGCTGCGCATAATGAACGCCTTTTTTCTGACGAGTGATTGCCATGACCGAACAGGCCCGGATATTTGACGACGTTGTCCTCGGGCGACGCTCTCTGCGCGCGTTTCTGCCCGAACCAGTGCCTGCTGCCACGCTGGAGCGGATTTTCTCGGTTTCCCAACGGGCTCCGAGTAACTGTAATACCCAACCCTGGATCACCCATGTGGCTTCCGGTTCCAGCCTGGCAACCCTGCGGGAAGAATTGCCCCGGCGTTTTATGAAGGGTGAAATGAGTCTCGATTTTCCCTACGACGGCGTCTACCAGGGTGTATACAAGGAGCGCCAGTACGGCTCTGCCCAGGCCCTGTACGATGCCGTTGGTATTGCGCGGGAAGACAAGGCCCGCCGGCAGGAACAGTTCATGCGCAACTTCACGTTCTTTGACGCACCCCATGTGGCTTTCTTGTTTCTGCCGGAACCTTTCGGCCTGCGGGAGGCGGCGGACCTGGGGATGTATGCGCAGACACTGATGCTGGCCATGTCGGCCCACGGTCTGGGGAGCTGCCCGCAGACCGCGCTGAGTTTCGAGGCCGATGTCATCCGCGAGCTGCTGGGGGTCGATGCCAGTAACAAACTGCTGTTCGGTATTTCCTTCGGTGTCCCCGACCCGGATGCGCCGGTCAACCAGTGTGCGACAGACCGGGCGAGCCTCCCTGATTGCGTCCACTTTCACTCCTGATGACAAGGCGGGAATTGCTATGAGCGAGCATCTGCTCTCGGAGGATCGCGACGGTGTGCGGCTGCTCACCCTGAACCGGCCGCAGAAGAAAAACGCCATCAACAACGAGATGTGGGTGGCTCTGCGCGAAGCCTTCAGGGCTGCCGCTGAGGACGATGCGGTGCGTTGCGTCCTGTTGTGCGGCGCCGGCGACCACTTCTGCTCCGGGGTGGACCTGTCGAGCTTTACCGAGATGGCGCCGGGAGAGGAACACCCTTTTGAGTCGGCCGCCCGCGCGGTGGTCGAGTTCGACAAGCCGCTGGTGGCCGCTGCTCAGGGGGTTGCCGTCGGCGGCGGTGCCACGGTGCTATTCCACGCCGACATCGTTTATGTGGGAGAAAGCCTGCGCCTGCGCCTGCCTTTCGCCAGCCTGGGGCTGGTGCCGGAGTGGGGCAGCAGTTACATGTTGCAGGCCAATATCGGCGCCCAGCGCGCCGCCGAGCTGTTTTACACCGCCGAGTGGGTGGAAGCGGACAAGGCGCTGCACTATGGCATTGCCGCCGCGGTCGTGCCCGACAGCGATCTGTTTGATCACGCCCTCGCCAGGGCCCGGGAGATCGCCCGGTGGCCTGTCAACTCACTGCGTGAGATCAAGCGCAGCCTGCGCCTGCATCACCTGCCGGCCATCGACGCCGCGATCAAGGCGGAGCAGGCAGGCATGATGCGCCAGGCCGGTTCACCGGAAAATATCGAAGCGGTAACCGCCTTTATGGAGCGGCGTGCGCCGGATTTCAGCAAGCTGTAGTCAGACCGGAACTGACCTGCTTATGACCAACCTCTTGGCCCTTAAGTGCGGCGCGGTCCGGATGCGCGCAGGAGATAGGCCGGATGACTCTGGAAGAGTAGGCGGGTTAGCGGCGTCCGGCCCCTCAGGGCTGGACGAAATCGGTGACTTCCAGGTTGAAGCCCGACAGGGCGTTGAAGTGTATGGGCGCCGACATCAGGCGCATCTTGCCGATGCCCAGGCGCTTGAGGATCTGTGACCCGGTGCCGATGACCCGGTAGTTCTGGATGCCCTCGGAACTGGTGGGGCCGGCAATACCCGGTGCATCGGGGAAGCTCAATACCTCGGCCAGGCTCTGCTCGGGACTGGTGTGCTGGCCTATCAGTACCACCGCGCCAGCGCCGTGCTCGGCGATATACTGCATGGCCCGGCGATAGGACCAGCCGGGCTCTACCCCGGAAATCCGGGTACCCAGCACGTCTCGCAGGGTATTGATTGTCTGTACCCGCACCAGGGTTTCCCGCTCCTCGCTGATCTCACCCAGGGTGAGGGCGTAATGCACGGTGTCATCCACCAGGTCGAGGAAGGTGTGCAGTTCGAATTCGCCGAACTCGGTGGGCACGGTCTTGCTGCTGCGCAGGTCCACTGACTGCTCGTGCAGGGCGCGATACTGGATGAGGTCGGCGATGGTGCCCATGCGCAACTGGTGCTTGGCGGCAAACTCCTCCAGCTGGGGTCGGCGCGCCATGGTGCCGTCCTCGTTCATGATTTCCACGATCAGCGCCGCCGGTTCGAAACCGGCCATCCGGGCCAGGTCCACCCCCGCCTCGGTGTGTCCGGCCCGGCGCAGTACGCCGCCGGGTTTGGCGACCAGCGGGAAGATGTGCCCCGGCTGGACGATGTCCGCGGGTCCCGCGTCCGGCGCTACCGCCTGCAATACTGTGTGGGCTCTCTGTACCGAGCTGATACCAGGCCCCTTGCGTTCGGCGGCATCGATGGACACGGTGAAGTTGGTCTCGTGCTGGGAGCGATTGTCCCTCACCATCAACGGCAGCTGTAGCTGGCGTGCCCGTTCCTGCGTGATAGGCATGCAAATCAGGCCGCAGGCCTCGCTGGAGAAAAACGTGATCACTTCCGGCGTGACCGCCTCGGCGGCGATTATCAGGTCGCCCTCATTTTCACGGTCTTCGTCATCCATGAGGATAACCATTTTGCCGTCGCGAATGTCATCGAGAATATCGGGGACGCTACTCAGAGCCATGCAGACTGCCTCGGAAGGGGTAGGTATGGAAAAGGCGGCACGTTGCCGTACCGCCACCACACTAGATTAACTCGATGCCCACCGCGGTGGCTTCGCCGCCGCCGATGCACAGTGCGGCCACGCCGCGCTTCTTGCCGAGTTTTTTCAGGGCGTACATCAGGGTGACGATGATGCGCGATCCGGTGGAGCCGATCGGGTGCCCCTGGGCACAGGCGCCGCCGTGCACGTTGACCCTGGCGTGATCCAGGCCCAGCTCGTCAATGGCCAGCATGGTCACCATGGCGAAGGCTTCGTTGATCTCGAACAGATCCACATCCTGGGCACTCCAGCCGGTCCGCTCGAACAGTTTCCGAATGGCGCCGATCGGGGCCAGGGTAAACTCCGAAGGCTCCTGGCTGTGCCGGGAGTGGGCCACGATGCGCGCCATCGGTGACAGGCCGCGCGCCTGTGCCTCTTGTTCACTCATCAGGATCAGTGCGCTGGCACCGTCGGAGATGGAGCTGGAGTTGGCGGCGGTGATGCTGCCGTCCTTGCTGAAAGCCGGGCGCAGGCCGGGGATTTTCTCGATGGCGGCCTTGTGCGGCTGCTCGTCGTCGGTAACCACCGTCTCGCCCTTGCGCGTGCGCACGGTGACCGGGGCGATTTCCGCGGTCAGGGCGCCGCTATCGATGGCTTGCTTGGCCCGGGTAAGGGACTCGATCGCGAACGCGTCCATCTGCTCGCGGGTAATTCCGCGGGCGTCGACGGTCTCCTGGGCAAAGCTGCCCATAGCCCTGCCGGTATAGGCATCCTCGAGCCCGTCCAGAAACATGTGGTCATAGGCGGACTTGTTGCCCGTGCCCATGCCGCCTCGCGCCCCCAGCAGCAGGTGGGGGGCGTTGCTCATACTCTCCATGCCGCCTGCGATCACGACCTTGTTGGTGCCGGCGATAATGCTGTCGTAGCCGAAGATGGTAGCCTGCATGCCGCTGCCGCAGGCCTTGTTGACCGTCACTGCGCCGGTGGACTTGGGGATACCCGCGCCGATGGCTGACTGGCGCGCCGGGCACTGCTTCAGGCCCGCGGGCAGTACACAGCCCATAAACACCTCGTCCACATCAGCCGCATCGATACCGCTGCGGGAAATGGCTGCGGCGATAGCGGTGCTGGCCAGTTCGGGCGCGGGTACGGCGGACAGGCTGCCCAGCAGTCCGCCCATGGGGGTGCGGGCGCCATCGACAATGACAACTGTTTTATCGCTCATGGTCTGTTTCCATTCTGGTTCGTTTGCGGATTGCTTCCGGCGGTCGAAAGCGGGGAGTGGATTGCTGAAAACCGGGCCGACATTTAGCCACAGGCCCTGTGTTTACTCAAGGGCGGCCCGACGCCACCCCGGCCTTGACGGGCAGCTTTCCGGCCCGCAAACCCGACTCATGACACCGTCGGGTCGAACAGCTTCCCCCGCACCGCTTCGCGGTAGCTCAGCGGGCTCATGCCGCAGTGGCGGCGAAACAGCTGGGAAAAGTAGCTGGCGTCCTGTAGCCCCAGCTGCCAGGCGATTTCGCCAACGCCGAGGTTGCTGTGCTTGAGCATTTCCCTGGCCTGGTTGATGCGCAGGCCCTGCAGGTAAGCTTGCGGGCTCATCCCGGTAGCCTGGCGGAAGCGCCGGTTGAGTGTGCGCGGAGTGATGTCCAGCCGGGCGGCGAGCCGGGCGATGCCAAGATGCTCGCCCAGGTGCTCCCGCAGCCACTGCTGGGCCTCGATAACCGTTTCGTCGTGGTGGGAACTGTCCGCTTCCGTCTGGTAGGCCGCCGCCCTGAAACTGCGGCGGATCTCCGGCGAAAACTGGTTTTCCACCGCCCGGGCTATGCGTACGCCAAACCATTCTTCGCTGATGTGCACCATCAGGTCCGCGATCGAGTTGACGCTGCCCACGCAGTAGATGTTTTCGCTCTGGGTAATCAGGTGCCGCGTTTTCAGCCTGACCTGGGGATAGCGCCGGGCAAACTGGTCGAAATAGTTCCAGTGGGTGGTGGCTGCTTTGCCGTCGAGCAAGCCCGCTTCCGCCAGCAGGCAACTGCCGGTACCCACGCTGCAGATGCGGGTTCCGGCAGCGGCAAACCGCCGCAGGATATCCAGCGAACCCGCCATGGCATTGATGGTGGGCAGTGGGTTGCGCCAGATTGCCGGTAACAGCAGCAGGTCAAGGACCGGCAATTCCCCGTAGGTGATGTCCGGCTTCACGGTGAGCCCGCTGGAGAGGGTAAGCATGCCTTCCTGCGCAGCTGCGAGCAGCACGCGGACCTGGGGACCACTGCGCTGCCTGGCGCTCGCCATCTGGCTGGCGGCGTGCAGGATTTCCATCGGCAGGGTCACACTGGTGGCAAGGGCATGGGGGTAGAGCAGGGCGGCAGCGGTGTACAAGGCGGTCTTCCGGGGCGGACATGTCGTGGCTAAAATACCATAAACTATGTCTTATTCACTATAGCTGCCCGGGGGGTGGGGCCCTACACTGTGGTCAGGTGTTATCAATTGCGGGACAGGGGCGATGGGCAGGCAGCGGTTACCGGTCATAGTGGGTTTTGGCGGCGTCAGCGGTGCGGGGCGCAGCTCCGGGCACCACGCCTACGACCGGATGGTGTACGCGGGCCTGCCGGAGCAGCAGCGACAGCGCACCCTGGCGGCGCTTGCGGCGCTGATGGGACCCTACGCCCTTGCCGACGGTAAGCCGAGGGAGCAGTACATCCTGGACCATACCCTGGTGCGGCGCATAGAACTGAACCATTTTGATGTGGATTCGGTGAGCTGGAACCAGCGTTTCCCCACCGAAAGCAATGGCCAGCCCGTCAGTTTCGACATCGCCCGCAAGCACCTGCCGGAGGTGATTCCCCAGGACTGGGTGGTGACGCCTTCGACTGTCACCCATGTCCACGTCAATATTGTCGGCCACCAGGATTTCCTGTTGCCCACCCACCGGGAGTTCGATGTAAAAGCGGCCGGGCAGTTGCCCACGGGCTTTGATCCCGGCAAGTTGTACCCCTCGCGCAACCACCCCCGCGGCCTGCAGATGTCGGTGTACGCGGCCTCGGACGCCCTCGGCAGCATCGGCCTGGACTGGGATACGGTGCGTCGGCACGTGGCCCCAGACCAGATGAGTGTTTACGCCGGCAGTGCGATGGGGCAGCTCGATGGAGCCGGTACCGGCGGCATGCTCAAGGCACGCTACCTGGGCCAGCGGGTGACTTCCAAGTTCTGTCCCCTGGGCTTTGCCGAAATGCCGGCGGATTTCGTCAACGCCTACGTGCTGGGCAGCCTCGGTGCCACCGGCGCGAGCCTTGGGGCATGCGCCTCCTTTCTGTACAACCTGCGCAACGGTATCGAGGACATTCGCCAGGGCCGCGCCCGGGTGGTTTTCGTCGGTGCCGCAGAGGCGCCGATCACCTCGGAGATCATCGACGGCTACGCGGCCATGGGCGCCCTGGCTACCGACAAGGGCCTGCGCCAGCTCGATGGGATCGCCGATGACCGGGAGCCGGACCACCGCCGCGCCTGCCGGCCCTTCGCCGAAAACTGCGGGTTCACCATCGCCGAGTCGGCCCAGCTGGTGGTGTTGTTCGATGACGAGCTGGCCCTCCAGCTGGGGGCTACCGTAATGGGCGCCGCCACCGACGTGTTCGTCAACGCGGACGGTTTCAAGAAGTCCATCTCCGGCCCGGGGGTGGGCAATTACATCACCATGGCCAAGGCGGTCGCCGCCGCGCGAGCACTGGTCGGCGAAAAAGCCCTGCGCCACGGGGGCCTCGTAATGGCACACGGCACCGGCACACCGCAGAATCGTACCAGCGAATCCGCAATTCTCAGCCAGACGGCGCGCGCTTTTGGTATCGACAACTGGCCAGTCGTGGCGGTGAAGAGCTACCTCGGCCACTCCATCGGGGCCGCCGCCGGAGACCAGCTGGCGACCGCGCTGGGTATCTGGGAGCGGGGCTTGCTGCCCGGCATCGCCACTATCGACAGCATTGCCCAGGACGTGAGCCAGGAGGGACTGGCCTTCAGTCGCGAGCACCGTGAGGTTGACCCCGCCGAGCAGAACTACGCCATCATCAATTCAAAGGGCTTCGGCGGAAACAATGCCAGCGCGACCCTGCTGAGCCCCGGGGTGACCAGCCGAATGCTGCAGCGGCGCTACACAAAGGCGCAGTGGCAGGCGTGGCAGGGCGCGAACGAGGCGGTGCGGGAGCGGCAACAGGCCTATGACGAGGGCATGACAGCCGGTGCCATAGAGCCCGTGTACAGGTTTGACCACGGGGTGCTGGGGGATGCGGATGTGGAATACGGCGACGACCAGATCACCATTGGCGGCAGGACAGTCGACCTGGCGCTGGCCTCACCCTACGACGACATGCTGCCGGACCGGGACTGACCCCGGGCGGTAGCTCAACGCAATAGCGGTTTTACGGTCTGCAGTACCGCCTTGAAGCATTTCGGGCTGCCGGCCACGACATTGCCCGACTCCAGGAAGTTCTCCGAACTGTCGATGTCCGCCACCAGCCCGCCGGCCTCGCGTACCAGCAGGGCGCCGGCCGCAATATCCCAGGGCGCCAGCCCGATTTCCCAGAAAGCATCCAGCCGTCCGGCCGCCACATACGCCAGGTCCAGGGAAGCGGCGCCCGCCCGGCGGATCCCCGCGCACTGGCCCGCCAGTATTTCGATGGTCTTGCTGTAGGGCCCGAGCTGGTCGTCACAGTGGTCCTTGAACGGAATGCCGGTGCCCAGCAGCGCCCCTTCCAGGCTCGGCCGATTGCTCACCCGCATCCTGCGCCCGTTCAGTTGCGCGCCGCGGCCGCGCGAGGCGGTAAACTCCTCCCGGCGCACGGGATCGACGATAACCGCGTGTTCCAGCTTGCCCTTGAACAGGCAGGCGATGGACACCGCGTAGTGGGGAATGCCGCGCAGAAAGTTGGTGGTGCCGTCCAGGGGGTCGATAATCCAGCGATAGGGCGCGTCCTCACTGCCGGTAAGACCCGTCTCCTCGCCCAGGATGGCGTGGTCGGGGTAGGCTTTGTTGAGGTGGTAGATGATTTCTTTCTCGGCGGCGATGTCCACATCCGAGACGAAGTTGTTGACGCCTTTCGCCCTGACTTCGAAGCGCTCGAGATCATCAGAGGCGCGCACGATGTTTTCACCGGCCTTGCGGGCGGCGCGTAGCGCTATTGTGATCATCGGTTCCATGGTCTTGTCCTGGCTGGCTTTCGTGAGGCGCGCGATTATAGCAGCATCGTTGGAGCTCAAGTAGGGCTTCGGGAATGCTTTAACCCGACGTTTTACCTTTCTTGGTAGCGGCCTTTTGCTACCCTGCGCCGCATCGGCTGTACAGTCCGTTAGACCGGGACTCGCCGTGAACCCATCCATGGGGGCTCGTATCGGCCACACCCGATAAAGCGGGGTGGGCCCTCCATGGCCTCAACGGTCCCGGTCTAACGGACTGCACATCCGCTGCTACCAACTGAGACGCCACAGAATAAATTGTAGGGCCTATAGGTAGCGGCAGTGTAAGAAGCAGCCTCACTGGACCGTTGAGGCCATGGATGGCCGAAACGAGCCTACATGGACGTATTCACGGCGAGTCCAGTGAGGCTGCTTCTTACACTGTCGCGGCGCAGGATCTGTCCCCCACCTGATAGTGGACAGCTGGAGAGGGCCCGCACATAGCACTTGCCCAACTGTATCGGGCACGTATTCACGACGATTCCAGTGAGGCATCACTCCATGCCACCGCGGCATTGGAACAGGCCCGAGTCAGACTTCTTCATTCACACTGTGATCCAAGACAACTACAAAACCGCTGGGGAAATCTGCTAAACTCCGGCGCCCTCAAGCACCTACCCGCACCTATGAACCTCGATAACATTCGCATCGTACTGGTCAATACCACCCATCCGGGCAACATCGGAGGGGTGGCGCGGGCGATGAAGAACATGGGCCTGTCGCGGCTGTACCTGGTCGCTCCGGAAAAATTCCCGGACGAACAGGCGGTCTGGCGAGCGGCTTCCGCCGGCGATCTGCTCGAGGGCGCGGTCGTCACCGCCACCGTCGAGGAGGCCATCGGCGACTGCCAGTTCGTGGTGGGAACCAGCGCGCGGGAGCGGCGGATACCCTGGCCATTGCTTGACCCGCGCCAGTGCGCCGCGCGTATCGGCCCGCTGTCGCAGCGGGAGCAGGTGGCCATCATGTTCGGGCGCGAGGACCGCGGCCTGACCAACGAGGAATTGCAGCTGTGCAACCTGCACCTGAATATTCCCACCTCGGATGCCTACAGCTCCCTGAACCTGGCCATGGCGGTGCAGATCGTGTGTTACGAGTTGCGGATGCTGCTGGTGGAACCCGACCTGCCCGCAAACGAGGATGCCCAGTGGGATACGCCGTTCTGCACGGTCGAGAACCTGGAGCGCTTCTACGTGCACCTGGAACAGACACTCACCGAGATCGAATTCCTCGACCCGGCGGCGCCGCGGCAGTTGATGGCGCGCCTGCGGCGATTGTACGGGCGGGTGCGGCTGGATGAGATGGAACTGAACATCCTGCGCGGTATTCTCACCGAGACCCGCAAGTGGGTGGCGCGGGCCCGCGGCGGGGAGTAGGTGGCCGGGCTGGCGGTCCAGCCCGGCTGGCCCGAGGCGACGCCGTATTGCATACTTGGGTAACCCGGCGTCGGGTCCCGGACAACAGGAGCAAGCTGTCAATGGTCAAACCCATCTATCTCGATTACCTCGCGACCACCCCGGTGGACCCCCGGGTGGCCGAGAAAATGGGGCAGTGCCTGACCATGGACGGCAATTTCGGCAACCCGGCCTCGCGCTCCCATATCTACGGCTGGAAGGCCGAGGAGGCGGTGGAACTCGCCCGTCGCCAGCTGGCAGACCTGATCAGCTGCGATCCCCGGGAGATCGTCTGGACGTCCGGCGCCACCGAGGCGGATAACCTGGCGCTGAAGGGCGTGGCGCATTTTCACCGGGAGCGGGGGCGTCACATTGTCACTTCCGCCATCGAGCACAAGGCGGTACTGGACAGCTGTCACCAGCTGGAGCGGGAAGGCTTCGAGGTGACCTACCTCAAGCCCGGCGCGGATGGGCTGGTCACGCCCCAGGCGGTGGAAGACGCGCTGCGGGACGACACCATCCTGGTCAGTGTCATGCATGGCAACAATGAAATCGGCACCCTTAATGACATCGCCGGTATCGGCCGGGTTACCCGGGCGGCCGGGGTGCTGTTTCATTCCGATGCCGCCCAGAGCGCCGGCAAGGTCCCCATAGACCTGGCGCAACTGGATGTGGACCTGATGTCCCTGTCCGCCCACAAGTTTTACGGCCCCAAGGGAGTCGGTGCGCTCTATGTCAGGCGGCAGCCCCGGGTCAACCTGGAGGCCCAGATGCATGGCGGGGGGCACGAACGCGGCATGCGATCCGGCACCCTGGCCACTCACCAGATCGTGGGTATGGGCGCGGCCGCAGACCTGGCCCGGGAGTCGCTGGCCGAAGAGAGCCCGCGGCTGGCCGCCATGCGCCTGCGCTTCTGGCAGGGCATCCGGGACCTGGGCGACATCGGCCTCAACGGCCACCCGGACCAGCGCCTGCCCGGGGCGATCAATATCAGTGTGGGTTTTGTCGAGGGAGAGGCGCTGCTCATGTCCTTGAAAGACCTGGCTATCTCCACGGGTTCCGCCTGCACCTCCGCCAGCCTGGAACCCTCCCACGTGCTGCGGGCGATCGGCTTGCCCGATGACCTTGCCCACAGCTCCCTGCGCTTCTGTTTTGGCCGTTTTACCAGTGCGGAAGATGTGGACGCCACGGTGGCTCATTTGCGCCATGCGGTGGAAAAACTGCGGGAATCCTCGCCGCGCTGGGCTGCGCATCGCCAGGGGAATTCCTGAACGGGGCTGCCCGGGCAGCTGTAAAATTACCCTATTTCCACAGTTGTTTTCCAAGTCACTGATTTAAAAGCAAAACAATCTTTCCAGCAGAACCAATACTGGGTGAAACCCGAGCCCAAAGTCCGTATAATTGCGCGGCTTTTGACGCTCGGGGCAGGGCCAGTCGGTTGACCGGCGGCCCAAACGTCCGCGCATACCCGCAAAAAATCTGACAAGGAGACCACCCATGGCGGTAGAACGCACGCTATCGATCATCAAACCGGACGCAGTCGGCAAGAACATCGTCGGCAAGATCTACTCGCGCTTCGAGACCAACGGCCTGAAAATCGTGGCCGCAAAGATGCTGCGCCTGAGCGACGAGGTAGCCGGGGGTTTCTATGCCGAGCACCGGGAGCGCCCGTTCTTTCCCGACCTGATCGAATTCATGACCTCGGGCCCGGTGGTGGTACAGGTGCTGGAAGGCGAGGGTGCGGTAGCCAAGAACCGCGAGCTGATGGGCGCGACCAACCCCAAGGAAGCGGCCGAAGGCACGATCCGGGCTGACTTTGCCAGTTCCATCGATGCCAACGCGGTACACGGGTCCGACTCCCCTGAATCCGCCGCGCGGGAAATCGCCTACTTTTTCGCCGCCAGCGAGATCTGCGAGCGCTAGTCGCCCGCAGCCCGCCCCGATTCCATGGCCACAGCTGTAACCAGCATCGCACAGCAGACCCGGGTTAACCTCCTGGGACTGTCCCTGCGCCAGATGGAACAGTATTTCCTGGAGATGGGTGAGAAGAAGTTCCGGGCACAGCAGGTACTCAAGTGGATCCACCATGCCGGTGTTACCGACATCGGCGAAATGACCAATCTCGGCAAGGCCCTGCGGGAAAAACTGCAAGCGGTAGCCGAGGTCCGGCCACCGGAGATCGTCAGCCAGCACGATTCCAGCGACGGCACCCGCAAGTGGGTAATCCGGGTCGACGGCGGTGGGCTGGTGGAATCCGTGCTCATACCCGAGGCCGGGCGCGCCACCTTGTGTGTATCGTCCCAGGTGGGGTGCAGCCTGGACTGCAGTTTCTGCTCCACCGGCAAGCAGGGTTTCCAGCGGGACCTCAGTGCGGCGGAGATCATCGGCCAGGTCTGGCTGGCCATCAAGTCCTACGACGCCTTCCAGCCAGGCAGCGGGCGTATCGTCACCAATGTGGTGATGATGGGGATGGGTGAGCCGCTGCTCAATTTCGACAATGTGGTGGCGGCGATGGACCTGATGCTGGAGGACCTGGCCTATGGGCTGTCCAAGCGGCGGGTCACTCTCAGCACCTCCGGGGTCGTGCCGGCGCTGGATCGCCTGGCCGAGGTCAGCGAGGTATCGCTGGCGATTTCCCTGCACGCGCCGAATGACGAACTGCGCAACGAGCTGGTACCCATCAACCGCAAGTACCCGATCGCCATGTTGCTGGAGAGCGCGCGTAACTATATCGCCGCCCAGCGCGACACCAAGCGGGTGGTGACAGTGGAATATACGCTGATCGCCGGGGTCAACGACCAGCCGGAGCAGGCCAGGGATCTGGCCGTGCTGCTGCGAGACTTTCCCTGTAAGATCAACCTGATTCCGTTCAATGCCTTTCCCCAGTCCGGCTACCAGCGCCCCAGCGGCAATGCGGTGAGCCGTTTCTGGCAAGTGCTGGTGGATGCGGGCTTCGTCGTCACCGTGCGCACCACCCGGGGCGACGATATCGACGCAGCCTGTGGCCAGCTGGTCGGCCAGGTGGTCGACCGCACCCGGCGCAGCGAGCGCTACCGCGCGGCTGCCGAAGTAAAGGCAATCACAGTTACTTAAGGTGTATGTATTGATGAGAGTCCTGCCAAACATTTTCCTGAGCATACTGGTGCCGGCCCTGCTGGCAGCTTGCGTAACCACCACCGAGGGCGGTTTTACCGAGAAATACTCGCCCGAACAGGCGCTCAACGAACGCGTGGAGCTGGCCCGGAAATATATCGGCGACGGCAACTGGGAGGCAGCCAAGCGCAACCTCAAGCTGGCCTATGAAATCGACCCCAACAGCGCGGAAGTCTACGAGGCATTTGCCCTGGTATACCAGAGCACCGGCGAATACGAACTGGCGGAGGAAAATTTCGAGAATGCCATCAGGATCGACCCGAAATTCTCCCGCGCACGCAATAATTACGCCGCCTTCCTGTTTTCCCAGCAGCGCTACGAGAAAGCGGAGAAGCAGCTGGAAATCGTGGTGAAGGACAGCCTGTATTCCGGTCGCCCCCGGGCCTTTGTCAACCTGGGCCTGTGCCGCGAGCAGTTGTTTAACCCCCAGGGCGCGGAAGAGGCTTTCGTGCGCGCGCTGGCCATGGACCGAACCAATTCCATCGCCCTGCTGGAAATGGCCCAGCTGCGCTTTGACGCCGGTGACACGTTTAACGCGCGGAAATACTACAACACCTATCGATCAGTGGTTCGCCAGCAATCAGCCCGCGGGCTGTGGCTTGGCATTCGTCTTGCGCGCGAGGCGGGCGACCTCAACGATGAGGGCAGCTATGCGCTTGCCTTGAGTAACCTCTACCCCGACTCGGTCGAATACCAGGCCTACAAGCGGACCACGACACCGTGAGTGATGACAGCAGCCCGCAACTCGATGCGTTCCTGACTCCGGGAACCTTGTTGAGGACGGCAAGGGAGGCGCAGAAACTCTCCCAGCGCGAGGTGGCGGATCGCCTGCACCTGATGCCGGGCTACCCGGCCATCATCGAGCGGGACGATTACCAGGCCCTGCGCCACCCCGCCTTCGCGCGGGGCTACGTCAAGGCTTACGGCAAGCTGGTGGGCCTGGATGAAACGCGCCTGCTGGAGGCCTTCGATCGGCTGCGGGCAGAGGAGGTGCCGGTCCCGAAGAAAGTTCGCACCCGGCCATTGCAACTGCAGTCTACCGGCCTCAGCGTCATAATAGGGCTGGTATTGCTGGTGTTGCTGGTAGTGGCTATCTGGTGGTGGCGGGTTGTGCCGGAAGCCAGCTCGCAGGCTGAACATTCCCCACTTATTGACCGCTCCACGGGCGAACTCGCCCGTGACGACTCCAGTAAAGGTGAACAATGAAAACCCATAGCCCGATCAAGCGTCGCGTCAGCCGCCAGATCATGGTGGGCAATGTCCCGGTAGGGGGCGATGCCCCGATCAGCGTACAGAGCATGACCAACACGGAAACCTGCGATGTGGCGGCAACCGTCGCGCAGGTGAAGGCCATCGCGGACGCGGGTGCCGACATTGTTCGGGTCTCGGTACCGAGCATGGAAGCGGCCGAGGCTTTCCGGGAGATACGCGCCCAGGTCGACGTCCCGCTGGTGGCGGATATCCATTTCGATCACAAGATCGCCCTCAAGGTCGCCGAATACGGGGTGGACTGCCTGCGCATCAACCCGGGTAATATCGGCAGCGACGCCAAGGTGCGCGCAGTGATCGACAGCGCAAGGGACAAGGGTATTCCCATCCGTATCGGGGTGAATGCCGGCTCCCTGGGCAAGGAACTGCAACGCAAGTACGGTGAACCCACCGCAGCCGCGTTGGTGGAGTCCGCCATGCGTCACGTGGCGATCCTGGAGAAATTCAATTACCCCGATTTCAAGGTCAGCGTAAAAGCCTCCGAGGTATTCATGGCGGTAGAAGCCTATCGCCTGCTGGCCAAGGAAATAGACCAGCCCCTGCACCTGGGAATCACCGAAGCGGGAGGGCTGCGTGGCGGCACTGTGAAGTCGGCGGTGGGTCTTGGCATGTTGTTGATGGACGGTATCGGCGACACGATTCGCATTTCACTCGCGGCGGATCCGGTGGAGGAAGTGAAGGTCGGGTTCGAGATACTCAAGAGCCTCAAACTGCGCACCAACGGCATCAACTTCATCGCCTGCCCCAGCTGCTCCCGCCAGAATTTCGATGTGATCAGCACGATGAACCTGCTGGAACAGCGCCTGGAGGATATCCGCACCCCGATGGATGTCGCGGTGATCGGCTGTATCGTCAACGGACCGGGGGAAGCCAGGGAAGCGGATGTGGGCCTCACCGGCGCCACGCCCAACAACCTTATCTACGTGGCGGGCGAGCCCGACCACAAGGTCAGCAACACCGATTTTGTCGATCACCTTGAACAGGTGATCCGGCAGCGCGCGCTGGTACTGGAGCAGGAGCGGGCGGCCCAGGACGAGAAGCTGATTCTCAAGTCGTCCAACTGAGCACAATGCGATCACTGGAGAACGCGTGAGCAATATAAGAGCGATCCGCGGGATGAACGATATCCTGCCGGAAGAGACCCGTCACTGGCGCTTGCTGGAGCAGACCGTGAGCCGGCTGCTGGCCAGTTACGGCTACGGCGAGATACGCATGCCAGTGGTCGAGAAAACCGAGTTGTTCAGCCGTTCTATCGGTGAAGTGACCGACATCGTGGAAAAGGAGATGTACAGCTTCGACGACCGCAACGGCGAAAACCTGACCCTGAGGCCGGAGGGCACCGCCGGCTGCGTACGTGCGGTGATCCAGCACGGCATGCTGGGCGTGCCCCAGCGCCTGTGGTACACCGGCCCCATGTTCCGTTACGAACGGCCGCAGAAAGGACGCCTGCGCCAGTTTCACCAGGTCGGCGTGGAAGCATTCGGCATCGCCAGTGTGGACATGGATGTGGAACTGATTCTGCTCACCGCGCGGCTGTGGCGGCAACTGGGCCTTGCTGACAGTGTCGAGTTGCAGATCAATTCGATCGGCAGCAGTGCGGCCCGGCGCGAGTACCGCAAGGCGCTGGTGGAGTACCTGTCCAGCCATCAGGATGACCTCGACGAGGACAGCCAGCGGCGTCTGCACAGCAATCCCCTGCGCATACTGGACAGCAAGAACCCGCAAACCCAGGCGCTGCTCGACGCCGCGCCGACCATGGCGGATTATCTCGACGAGGAGTCCCGCTCGGACTTCATTCGCCTCTGCGAATTGCTGCATGCGGCCGGAGTACACTACAGGATTAACCCCCGGTTGGTGCGCGGGCTCGACTACTACAACAAGACCGTCTTCGAGTGGGTGACCGAGCGCCTTGGCAGCCAGAACGCCGTGTGTGCGGGCGGCCGTTACGACAATCTGGTAGAGCAACTCGGCGGCAAGGCGACACCCGGCGTGGGGTTTGCCATGGGAATGGAACGATTGGTGCTGTTGATGCTCGAAACGGGTGCGCTGGAACAATCGGAACAGGGCATTGCGGATATTTATGTCGTAGCGGCCGGCGAGGGGACGCAGGCGGCGGCGCTGGCGGCGGTCGAATCATTGCGCGATACGCTGCCCGGGCTGACCATCGTGCAGCACACCGGCGGCGGGAGTTTCAAGAGCCAGCTGAAAAAGGCCGACAAGAGCGGCGCGAGGGTGGCGCTTATCTGGGGCGAGGACGAGATCAGCACCGACACGGTTACCGTCAAATACCTGCGCGAGGGTTCCGGACAGGGCGACAAATCAGGGCAGCAATCCGTGCCCGGGCAACAACTGGAGGCGACACTGCGAGCAGTGTTCGCCGATTGAATCAGGCAAGAGGAATAGTCAGACGTGGAATCTTATCGTACCGAGGAAGAACAGGTAGAGGCATTGCGCCGCTGGTGGCAGGAGAATGGTCGCTCCACCATTGTAGCGATCATCCTGGCGCTGGGAGTCGGCTTTGGCTACCAGGGCTGGAAAAAACACGTTGAGACCAGCGCGGAGGGGGCCTCCGACCTGTACCAGCGCATGCTGCAGGCATTCAGCGCGCCGGCCCTGTCGCCGGAGCAGCAGCAGATTGCGCTGCAACTGGCCGATCAGCTCAAGACTGATTACGACGACAGCACCTATGCCCAGTTTGCCGCGCTGCAGCTGGCCCGGGTAGCTGTAGGCAGCAACGACCTCGCCACTGCCCAGGCGGAGCTTCGCTGGGTGCTGGGCAAGGCGGATAAGGGCAGCGATGTGGCCCGACTGGCGCAGTTGCGGCTGGCAAGGGTGCTGGCGGCCAGTGGCGAACCGGCACAGGCGCTGACGATTCTCGACGAGGGCGGAGAGGGTCCTTACAAGGCCTCCTATGCGGTCGCCAGGGGCGATATCCTGTTGAGCATGGGGCGCACCGAGGAAGCCAGCGAATCCTATGCCGCGGCGCTCGCGCTGGCGTCAGCCCAGGAGGGCGCGGGCCTTGATCTGGTTGCGGTGCAACAAAAGCTGCAGGCCCTGAATCCCATACCCGCCCGGGCGACCGTGGCAGCCGGAGCCGTCGGCAGTGCGGTAACACCGGCCCAGGCCGAACCCGGCGCCACTGCGGAGCCCGCCGCTAACGCCGGCGATGGCGAGGAGGGTTAGAGCCATGTCCCGCGGATACCGCTGGCTGTTTGCCGCTTTACTGGCGCTGAGTCTCAGTGGCTGCAGCACCATCAGCGGCTGGTTTGACTTCGACGATGAAGACGATCCCAAGCAACCCGCCGAGCTCTTGGATATCGATGAGACAGCAAATATCAAGAAGCTGTGGTCGCACGGTGTCGGTAACGGCCAGGGCGACGGCTTTTACAAAATTCAGCCCGCCATCAGCGGCGATACGATTTATGTCGCCGCCGCCGATGGGGATGTGGAGGCGTTCGAAAGGCGCAGCGGCGACAGTATCTGGGATGTGGAACTGGATCTGCCCTTATCCGGGGGCGTCGGTGTCTACGGGGATGCGTTGCTGCTGGGCAGCAGTGACGGCTTCGTGCTGAAAGTCGATGCCAACTCCGGGGAGGTGCAGTGGACCACCCGGCTCAACGGCGAGGTGATGTCCACCCCCCAGAGCAACGGCAGCATGGTGCTCGCGCATACCCTGGACGGCAAGCTGCAGGGCCTGGACTTCGCCACCGGCGAGGTGGTGTGGACCTACGACAGCAATGTGCCGGTGCTCACGCTGCGCGGCAGCAGCACCCCGGTGGTCGATGGCAATGTCGCCTATGTCGGTTTCGCCAACGGCCGGGTACAGGCCTTTGATATCGCTACCGGGGGCATTCTCTGGGACGTCCGTGTCGCCATACCGCAGGGGCGCTCGGAAATCGAACGGGTTGTCGATATCGACGGGACCATGAGCCTGCTGGGCGGTGAATTGTATGTGGCCAGCTACCAGGGGCGGATTGTCGCCATCAACGTCAGCGACGGACGCAAGCTATGGCAGAACAACGTGTCGTCATTTTCCGGTGTCTCCCAGGGCTTCGGCAATGTCTACGTGGCTGACGAGGATGGCACAGTGACGGCTTATCAGCGCAGCGGGCAGGGTGTTCGCTGGCAGCAGACGGCACTGGCCTACCGTGGCCTGTCCAGGCCGACCCCGGTAAGCAGTTATCTCGCCATTGGGGACAAGGAAGGCTATGTGCATTTCCTGTCACAGGTGGATGGAGAGTTTGTCGGCCGGGTCAAGGCCGATGGCGACGGCGTAAGGGCCGACATGCTGGGTGAGGACAATATCCTGTATGTCTATGGCAACAGCGGGGATCTCATTGCCTACGAGATCAAGCCGAAGGACTGATGATTCCCGTCATCGCCCTCGTCGGGCGCCCCAACGTCGGCAAATCGACGCTCTTTAACCAGCTGACCCGCAGCCGGGAGGCGCTTGTTGCCAATCTTCCGGGGCTGACACGCGACAGAAAGTACGGCGAGGCGCGAATGGGCAACAGGCGCTTCGTGGTGATCGACACAGGCGGCATCAGCGGAGATGAGGACGGGATAGACTCGCAGATGGCCGGCCAGTCCCTTACCGCTATCGAGGAAGCCGACGCGGTGCTGCTGATCGTGGATGCGCGGGAGGGGCTCAACCCCGGAGACCAGGCACTGGCGCGCCACCTGCGTCAGCGCAACAAGTCTTTTCACCTGGTGGTGAACAAGATAGATGGCCTCGATGAGCAGGTTGCCACCAGCGATTTCTATGCCATGGGTGTGCAGTCACTGTACGGCGTTGCCGCCAGCCACGGGCGCGGAGTGCGCAGTATGATCGAGGGGGTGCTCGCCGGGTTTCCGGACGAGGAGCCCCAGCTGGAGCGGCGGGAGTATCCCGACAGCATCCGGGTGGCGGTGGTGGGCAGGCCCAACGTGGGCAAATCTACCCTGGTCAATCGCCTGCTGGGAGAGGAGCGGGTGGTGGTCTTTGACGAGCCCGGCACCACCCGCGACAGCATCTATATCGACTACGAGCGCGAAGGCCAGAAGTACACGCTGATCGACACCGCCGGGGTGCGCAAGCGCAAGAACGTGCGGGAAACGGTGGAGAAGTTTTCCATCGTCAAAACCCTCAAAGCCATCGACGATGCCCACGTGGTGATTCTGCTGATGAACGGCCACGAGGGGATCGTCGACCAGGATATGCACCTGCTCGGGCATTGTATAGACGCCGGGCGCGCACTGGTGCTGGCGGTGAACAAGTGGGACGGGATCGAGGCAGACCAGCGCGAATGGATCAAGAGTGAACTCGAGCGCCGCCTGCAATTTGCCGCCTACGCCGAGATCCATTTCATCTCCGCCCTGCACGGCTCCGGGGTAGGCCTGCTGTACAAGTCCATCAATGCGGCCTACCAGTCGGCCACCCGCAAGCTCAATACCAATGCCCTGACGCGAATCCTCGAGGGCGCGGTGTTCGACCACGCGCCGCCCATGGTAGACGGGCGCCGCATCAAGCTGCGCTACGCTCACGCCGGCGGCCAGAATCCGCCGCTGATAATCATTCACGGCAACCAGACCGGCAAGGTACCCAACAGTTACCAGCGCTACCTGGAAAAGGTGTTCAGGCGGGAACTCGACCTGGTGGGCACACCGGTGCGCATCGAGTTCCGCACAGGGGAAAATCCCTTTGCAGACAAGCGCAACAAGTTGACCGGTCGCCAGGTACAGCGCAAGCGGCGTCTCATGGCGCACGTGAAGAAAAACAAGAAGAGCAAGAAAAAGTAGGCTTTGCGGAACGATAGTCCCGCCGCTGCTGTCCATAAGCCTGTGATATGCCAGTGACCATTCAGACCCCCAAACCGGATCTCGATTCGCGCGAGGCCATCGAGACTTTCGTCGATCGTTTCTACGCCCGACTGTTGGCGGACGAACAGCTGGCGCCGGTATTTCTGGATGTCGCGGCTATCGACCTGGCTGTCCACCTGCCCGCATATCAAGGACTACTGGTGCAAGTTGCTGCTGGGAGAGCAGCGCTACCGGCGCCACACCATGAATATCCATCGCCAGTTGCACGGCAAGCAACCGCTCGAGGCGGGGGACTTCCAGCGCTGGCTGGCACTGTTCAACGCCACCCTGGATGAGGGTTTCAGCGGTGAGCAGACCGAGCGGGCACGGCGCGTAGCCGCTGCGATTGCCGGCAATATGGAGTCCAGCCTGTCCTCAGGCTGATAGCTGCGACGGCGGATTTACGCCGCTGCACGTTTACGCCACCGGCTACTGGCTAGAGGGCCACCTCGCCCGCCTCGCCGCGCGGCTTCAAACTGTGCTAACCTCGGCGGGTATCGCCGTGGCGATATCCGCAAAATGAAACCCTACATAACAAGGGGCTGGCCCAACCATGAAGATTTCAATCAATGATTACCCGGTAAAAATATTCTGTCTGCTGGCACTGGTTTCACTGGTGTCGGCCTGTTCGAACGATGGCAGCAGCGGTAAGCCCTACTATAAATCCGACACCCTCAAGGTGACCTCCTACAACGTTGGCCTGGCGCTGAATTTTGTCCCGTACGCGCGGGAGCGGCTGCCCGTCAACGAGGAAATTCTGGCGGCCCACGACAGCGACGTGATCTGCCTGCAGGAGGTGTGGCTGGATGAGCAGGTCGAGGCGATCACCGAGGCACTGAAACCGGTCTATCCCGAGATTTATACGGTCCCGGCGGAACAGGTTTTTTCCGAATCCGCAGCCTGCACGGATGAGGAAATCACGCCGTTCGCGCAATGTGTGACGGACCTCTGCCCGGGTCTGTCGGGCGCCGACCTGGTGGCCTGCGCGCAGGCACAGTGCGTCGAGCCCCTGTTTCAGTTGCCACCGATGTGCCTGGATGCGGTGCTGGGTTCGGTCGGCATCCCGGACCTTACAGTGGAAGCCTTGGTGGAGGCCGTGACCCAGCCGGCGGGTAAATTCGCCTTTGACGGCTCCCTCGGCCTGATGCTCGCATCGAAGTACCCGCTGGAGGCGCGGGAGTTCCAGGACTTTATAGAGGACTCCACCAGTAATCACCGCGGCGCGCTGTATGCTGAAATCAACCTCAACAAACAAACCCATGTGGTGGGCTGTACTCACCCCACCGCCAACCTGGGCATCGATTATCCCGCCAGCGGCAAGCACGGCTCCTGGGAGGGTGAGAATCGCTTTATGCAGCAGCAGATGATCGCCTTTGCCAACGCCAAGGCGGGTGACAACCCGATCTATTTTGGCGGCGATTTCAACTGCAGTATCGCCAACGAAGCCAATGGTGTAGACGGCGAGTATGCCGACAACTGCCAGCTCTGGCTGGACGACGGCTTCGTGGATCCCGTCGCCGAGCAACTGCCCTGCACCTTCTGCTACGAGGAGAACCTGCTGCTCATACCGCGTGGCGGCACGGGCGGCACCACGCTCGATCATGTCTTTATCAAGAACCTGGAGGCCACCGCCGCGTTGAGCGCCGAGCGCATCTTCGACGACCCCGTTTCCATAGAATCATCCGATCCTGTGTCGGAACTCAAGCCCGAAGACTCACCGCAGCTGACGCACCCCTCCGATCACTTCGGGGTTGAGGTGGAGGTCAAATTCTGAGTCGGTGAACCCATCCCGCCAGGGCCGAAGCCGGCGCATCCCCCCGGGGCATGCGCTGGCATAGACTGCTGTACCAGCTGTCTCGAGGGGCCTGTCTGCAATGGGCAAAATCCCGCTATTGGGGCAAAATTCCCCCCCCTGAACTCTCCGTCCCCGCAGCCAGTCGTGGGTCATTACAAATTGGATACAGTGTATGAATGTGCACTGGACAGTGAAGTAGACGAGGTGAATTGATGACAGATCTGGAACAGGAATTCAAAGCCGTGGCGGGGCAGCTGACCGCGCCGGGGGCGCCCTGGGAGGTGTTGCGCGATGCAAACGGTGTGCCCTATTACAAACAGGCGCCGGCCAACCTGGTCGAGGCCCTGGCGCTTGCGCGCGAACACGGTGACAGGGAGTTCCTGGTCTACGAGGGCGAGCGCCGCAGTTTCAGCCAGCTGATGAACGAGGCGGACGAGATAGCGGCCGCGCTGCAGGCCCAAGGCATATTACCGGGCGACCGGGTGGGACTGGCCATGCGCAACTACCCCGAGTGGATGGCGGTGTTTATCGCGGTGGTCACCATAGGGGCGGTTATCGTGCCGGTGAACAGCTGGGGCCAGCCGGCAGATATCTGTCACGCCCTGGGGGATGCGGGCGTGCGGCTGGCGTTCCTCGACCAGGCCCGCTACGACGGGATATCGAACTGGCTGGCGGACAATAAGGTGACGGGCGTGATTGCCCGCCCGGACAGTGCGGATGATCCGCGCAGCCTCGCGGCCTTTGTGGCCGCCTTCAAGGGCAAGGCCCCGGCCGAAGTGGCGATAGGCGGCGAAGACCTGGCGCTGATCATGTATACCTCGGGCACCAGCGGCAAACCCAAGGGCGCTGCCTCCACTCACCGCGCTGTCTGCCAGGCCCTGTACAACTTCGAGTTTGCCGCGGCGGCTGCGGCCATGTGCAATATGGACAGGATCGGCGCCATGCTGGAGCGGGGCTTTGAGTCCACCTCCCTGCTGGCGGTGCCCCTGTTCCATGTCAGTGGCTGCCACGCCCAGTTCCTGGCCAACCTGCGAGGCGGTCGCCGGATCGTGATGATGTACAAGTGGGATGTCGGCCAGGGCGCTAGAGTATATCGAACAGGAGCGGATTACCTCGATAGCGGCGGCCCCGTCGATGGTGCTGGATATTCTGGAGTCCCAGGCCTTCGACGAGGCGGACACCAGCAGCCTGTTTTCCATCGGTATCGGTGGCGCCGCGACCCCGGCCCGGGTGACGGCCCTCATCGAGAAAAAAATGCCCACCAACTTCAGTGGCACCGGCTGGGGCATGACCGAGACCAATGCCCAGGGCGCCTCCCTGACCGGCAAGGCGTTCAACGCGAAGCCCGGCAGCGCGGGCCTGCCTCACCCGATTGTCGATATCCGTATATGCGACGAGGAGGGCGGCGAACTGGCAGCTGGCCAGACCGGTGAGATATGGGTGCGCAGCCCCTGCAATATCCGCGAGTACTGGCACCGGCCCGAGGCCAATGCCGCGGATTTTCGCGACGGCTGGCTCAGGACGGGGGACATCGGCTACCTGGACGGGGACGGCTATCTCTACCTAGCCGATCGCGCCAAGGACATGATCATCCGTGGGGGCGAGAATATTTACCCCGCGGAGATCGAGAACCAGCTGCTGGCGGTTCCCGAGGTCAGGGAGGTGGCGGTGCTGGGACTGCCCCATGAGCGTTGGGGGGAAGAGGTGGCGGCTATCGTCCGCCTGCACGACCCCGGGGCCCTGGATGAAGAGGCCCTGCTGGAATTTGCCCGCAGCCACCTGGCGGCCTACAAGGTGCCCAGCCGGATTTTTCTGACTGAACAGGTGTTCCCGCGAACCGCCACCAATAAAGTGCTCAAGGCCGAACTCAGGGAGCTGGTAGTGGGTCAGGCAGACGCGGGGTAGCGATGAGGCCTCAATTCACACGCTGAATAGTAAAGATACAATGCCATTTATTTCAGTTATATGCCTCGGGTGACTACTATACGCATCAACTGATGGGTCGGCCGTGCCACAAGGTGGTGCAGCCAGTCGTCAATTGGATTCAACACTGAGCCATATGAGGTTTCACCATGTCAACATTCCAGCAAGACATCGACGCCATCGCCAAGCTGCGCGCCTCACAGGGCGGCACCTGGGATGGGATCAACCCCGAATACGCCGCGCGGATGAAAGCGCAGAACCGTTTCAAGACGGGTCTCGATATTGCGCGCTACACGGCCGCCATCATGCGCAAGGACATGGCTGACTACGATGCTGACAGCAGCAAGTACACCCAGTCGCTGGGTTGCTGGCACGGTTTTATCGGCCAGCAGAAGCTGATCTCCATCAAGAAGCATTTCGACAGCACCGACAAGCGCTACCTCTACCTGTCCGGCTGGATGATTGCGGCCCTGCGCTCCGAGTTCGGCCCGCTGCCGGATCAGTCGATGCATGAGAAAACCGCAGTCCCCGCCCTGATCGAGGAACTCTACACCTTCCTGCGCCAGGCCGACGCGCGCGAACTGGGTGGTCTGTACCGCGAGCTGGACGCCGCCCGACAGTCCGGCGACGAGGTTGCAGCCAAGGCTGTGCAGAACAGGATCGATAACTTCCAGACTCACGTGGTGCCCATCATCGCCGATATCGATGCCGGTTTCGGTAACGCCGAGGCGACCTACCTGCTGGCCAAGAAGATGATCGAGGCGGGCGCCTGCGCCATCCAGATCGAGAACCAGGTCTCCGACGAGAAGCAGTGTGGCCACCAGGATGGCAAAGTGACGGTTCCCCACGAGGACTTCCTGGCAAAGATCCGCGCCGTGCGTTACGCCTTCCTGGAACTGGGTGTGGATGAGGGCGTAATCGTTGCCCGTACCGACTCCCTGGGTGCAGGCCTTACCAAGCAAATCGCAGTCACTCACGAAGTGGGCGACCTCGGTGACCAGTACAACAGCTTCCTCGACGTGGAGGAGCTGGATCCCGCCGATATGAATCACGGTGACGTGATCATCAATTACCACGGCAAACTGGTGCGGCCCAAGCGTCTGCCGTCCAACCTTTACCAGTTCCGCAAGGGTACCGGCGAAGACCGCTGCGTGCTGGACAGCATCACCAGCCTGCAGAACGGTGCCGACCTGTTGTGGATCGAAACCGAGAAGCCCCACATCGGCCAGATCGGCGGCATGGTCAAGCGCATTCGCGAGGTGATCCCCAATGCCAAGCTGGTCTACAACAACTCACCGTCCTTCAACTGGACCCTGAACTTCCGCCAGCAGGTGTACGATGCATGGAGCAAGGAAGGCAAGGACGTCTCTGCGTACGATCGCGATAAGCTGATGAGTGTCGAGTACGATGAAACTCACCTGGCGATCGAGGCGGATTCGTGGATTCGCACCTTCCAGGCCGACTCCTCGCGCGAGGCGGGTATTTTCCACCACCTGATTACCCTGCCGACTTACCACACGGCGGCCCTGTCTACCGACATCCTCGCCAAGGACTACTTCGGCGAAGAGGGCATGCTGGGCTACGTCAAGGGTGTTCAGCGCCAGGAGATCCGCAAGACCATCGCCTGCGTCAAGCACCAGAACATGGCGGGCTCCGACATGGGCGATGACCACAAGGAGTACTTTGCCGGTGAAGCCGCACTCAAGGCGGGTGGCAAGGACAACACCATGAACCAGTTTGGCTGAGTTCGGGTTTTATCGCGGGTAGCTTCGGTTACCTTTGTTTGAAGAAGGGCGGGTTAATACCCCGCCCTTTTTTTGTGCGGTCTTTTCAATGCAAAACGGCAAGTTCCATTGGCGGCACGGAGTCCGGGTATGTCCTGGCTCCATGGCCGCGCCCCTCCGGGGTGCCCTCAGTCGGTCAGGAGCCTTAAAGCGCTTCGCTGTCTCCTTCCACTCCCTCGGCGCTGGCCTTTTACATTCCGCCAGAACAAACCCGGACTCCTGCCTCATATCGAGCGTGTAACCAATGCGACCGAAAGTCACTGCCGATGCTACTTCATCCTGATTGCTCGAACTTGCAATGCGGTGAAGGGCGGGGGTTGCCTCGCGGAACGTAAAAGGCGCACGCCGAGGGAGTGGCGGGAGACCAGCGCAGCGTTTTGGGCTCCCAACCGACCGAGGGAAGCCCGGAGGGCCGCAGCCGTGGAGCGAGGCAACCCCCGTCCTTCACCGCGAATGGAAGCGAATAAAACCTATAGCGACCACGCGTTCGCCCGGTATAGCAGACATGCTGCAATGCCCTGAAGAAGGGTGACACACAAATCACACCGTTCCAATTCAGAATGAATATGCTACATTTTGCCCCTGATCTCGCAAAGACAACGTGTGCAAACTTCAGGATTCGATATGCGCTGGGACGATATAGACAAACAGGTGTGTTCGGTGGCGAGGGCGCTGTCCATTGTGGGCGAGCGCTGGACCATGCTGATTATTCGCGATGCCTTTTTGGGCACCCGCCGGTTCGACCAGTTCCAGGCGAACCTCGGCATTACCCGACACCGCCTCTCCGAGCGGCTGGGCAAACTGGTGGATCAGGGTGTGCTGGTCAAGGTGCCCTACCACGACCGGCCGGTGCGCTATGAATACCGCCTGACGCGCAAGGGGCTAGGGCTCTATCCCGTATTGATGAGCCTTGCCCGCTGGGGCGACGAGTGGATGGACAAGGGGGAGGGCGCGCCGCTGGAGTACGTACACCAGAAATGCGGCAAGTTGACCCGGCCCATGCTCACCTGCAGCGAGTGCGGTGAACCGTTGCGGCCAGAGGAGGTGAAGCCCCGGCTCGGCCCCGCGCTGCACAAGCTGGTGGCGGAGTTGGGGGAGGAGGGTGAGTCACACCCGGATATCCCGCCTTTGTTGCGCCGTTCCATGTAACCAGCAGGGCCTGGTCAGGCCACGTGCCCCCCCGACCTGGACCCCATTGGCGCCGTACATCCTCCCCCGTCACGGATAAAAAGCACTGTCAGGTACTTTTCTTGTGTACTTGTTACATATTTCATCGGCCTAAAGCCGGCTGCGAGGGTATAAAATTTCAAGATAACCCCAAAACTAAAAATAAGGTGCTCCGCTATGCAAAATTTCAAGAAAACCGTTCTCGCTACTGCGATTGTCGCTCTGGCGCCGACCGTGTCGGTACCCCAGGCGGTGGCGCAGGATTCCCCGATGGGGCTGGAAGAGGTCGTGGTGACCGGTACGCGCAAAGAGGGTCAGTTGCCCACCGAGACGCTGTCGCCTATTGATGTCATCAGCAGTGAGTCGCTGACCCGACAGGCGTCCTTCAGTTTGACTGAATCGCTGACCCAGATTGCGCCGTCACTGAACACCCAGCGATTCCCGATTGCGGACGGTACGGCGTTTGTGCGTCCGGTAACCCTGCGCAACCTGTCGCCGGACCACACCCTGGTGCTGGTCGATGGCACCCGTCGCCACCGCTCTGCGCTGGTCAACCTGCAATTGGCGCCGCTGGGTACTGTCAACCAGGGCTCCCAGGGCGTGGATTTTGCCACCTTTCCCTCCGCCGCCATCAAACGGGTGGAAGTACTGCGGGACGGCGCCTCCGCCCAGTACGGCTCTGATGCCATTGCCGGGGTGGTCAACGTGATCCTCAAGGACGCCGATGAAGGTTTTACCATCAGTGGTCAATACGGCGAGTATGACAAGAACGGCGACGGCCAGCGCACCGTGGTCAGTGCCAATGGCGGCCTCAGCCTGGGCGGCAGGGGCTTCCTGAACCTGACGGGAGAATACGCCAGCACCGATACCACCAGCCGCGGCCAGGCGCGTCCCGATGCCGCTGGCATTGCGGATATCGTGGGCAAGAGCGAAGTGCCCTACAATGGCCTCGGCCAGCGCTGGGGCGACCCGGAACTGGATTCCTACACGGGCGTGTTCAATACCGGTTTCAACCTCACCGACAACGTGGAACTGTACGGCAACGGCAGCTACTACTACAACGAAACCAAGGGCGGTTTTTTCTATCGCGGCCCCGTACTGCCCACGGCTGAAGACAATATCGCCTTTCCACCGCGCAGCACTCTGATGACAGACAGTGATGGAGACGGCATACCCGATAACGCCGGGCAGGACCTGGTCGACTCGATCACCGGGCAGGGTCTGAATCCCGACGATTATCTAACCGCCAACGCTTCCAGCCCCAGCGGCTTCGTACTGCTCAACCCGATTTACACGCAGTTCCCCGGCGGCTACAGCCCGATCTTCGGCGCCGATATCACCGATATGTTTTTTGTCGGTGGTGCCCGGGGCGAGATTGAAAACAGCGACCTGAGCTGGGACATCAAGGCGCGCTACGGCGAGAACGAGGTGGATTACAACCTGAAAAACAGCATCAACCCCAGCCTGGGCAGGCTCAGCCCGATCGACTTCAACCCGGGCACCCTGACCCAGGAGGAAAGCGGGGTTAACCTGGATTTCGTCAAAACCTTCGACAACAACCCCGCCAACCTGGGTTTCGGTGCGGAATGGCGGCGTGAGACCTACAAGATCGACTCCGGCGACCAGGCTTCCATCGAAGTGGGCCCCACCTATGCCCAGTTCGGCGTGGGCTCGGACGGCTTCCAGGGCTTTTTCCCGGAGTCCTCCGGCAGCTGGGACAGTGACAGCTGGGCACTGTATGCCGACCTCGAAACCGAGATCACCGAGAAGCTGACCGGTGCCGTCGCCGTGCGCTACGAGAACTATGAAGAGTACGATGACAACCTGGATTGGAAGATATCGGCACGGTACGATTTTACCGATAACTTCGCCCTGCGCGGCACCGCCAATACCGGTTTCCGGGCTCCCTCGCCGGGCCAGGTGAACACGCTCAACGTGACCACCACCGCGGACAGCTCGGGTAACCTCATTCCCAGCGGCACCTATCCGGTCAACAACCCGGTGGCCCAGGTGCTGGGTGCAACCGACCTGGAGAATGAGACATCCACCAGCTACACCGCGGGTCTGGTATGGACCCCCGTTGATAAAATCAATATCACGGTGGATTACTACAACATCAAGATTGAGGACCGGCTTGCCCTGTCCTCCAATACCATCACCCAGCAGAATGTCGACGACCTCGACGCCCAGGGTTACCCTGACGCTGAACTGCTGCTGGGATCGAACGCCAACTACTTCACCAACGGCTTCGACACCCAGGTGACGGGTGTCGATCTGGCAATCACCACCTGGCACGACATCGGTGCGGGCACCCTGACCACCGATATGCGCCACAACCACAACAAGCAGGAAATTTCCAACGTCAAGGCTAATGCAATTGACCAGAGCAGGGTTTTCGACCTCGAAAACCAGGTGCCGGAGGACAGTTCGGTGCTCAGTTTCATCTATGACCTGGCCTCTTTCAGTGGCCTGGTGCGGCTGAACTACTATGGCAACTGGCAGACCACGCCCGGACTGTTCGGTGACGGTACGGCCTCCAAGGCGAATACCTACCACTACAACGACACCGTCCTGGTCGACCTGGAAGCGAGCTACACATTCCTGGATCACTATACAGTGACCGTTGGCGGCCAGAATGTGTTCGATGAGTATCCCGACAAGGAGGGCGATGGAACCCTGCAATTCCTCGGTGATGTCTACGCGGTTACCTCACCCTTCGGCTTCAACGGGGCGTTCTGGTACGCGCGTTTCTCCGCTGCATTCTGAGGTCGGCGCCGGGCGGGTCTGAAATCTGCCCGCTCGTCTCAATGAAAAAGCCCGGCTATATGAGTCGGGCTTTTTTTTGCGGATGAAATCCGCCCTGCAGTCAAACTGCGCCCCTAATGGGGTTGAAGTCATTCGACCCCGGCCCTGGTTTGCGGCCGAGCGAATATCCGATAAAGCGGGGGCCTTCGGCCCTGCAGCCGGGAGGTTGCCGGAACGGCTATTTCGCCGCTGCCAGCGCCTGCTCGATGTCCGCCAGGATATCGTCGATATGCTCGATACCGATCGACAAGCGCACCATATCCTCACTCACTCCCGCCGAGGCCAGTTCCTCCGGGTTGAGCTGGCGATGGGTGGTGCTGGCGGGGTGGCAGGCCAGCGACTTGGCATCGCCGATATTGACCAGCCGCAGGATAAGCTGCAGGGCGTCGATAAAGCGTCCTCCCGCCTCGAAGCCGCCCTCGATGCCGAAACTGAGTATGCCCGCGGCTTTGCCGCCGCAGAACTGTTTGCAGTTCTCCCGGTAGGGGCTGTCCTTGAGCCCGGCGTAGTTTACCCATGTTACCTGGGGGTGTTTGCGCAGGTACTTCGCCACTTTCTCCGCATTCTTGCAGTGCTGCTTCATCCGCAGGGAGAGCGTCTCGAGCCCCTGCATGATAAGAAACGCGCTGTGCGGTGACATCGCCGCGCCGGTATTGCGCAGCGGCACCACGCGACAGCGGCCGATATAGGCCGCCGCTCCCATGGCTTCGGTATACACCACGCCGTGGTAGGAGGGGTCCGGGGTGTTCATGATGGGGAAGCGCTTGGCGTGGGCGGACCAGTCGAATTTACCCGAGTCGACGATCGCGCCGCCGATGGTCGTGCCGTGGCCGCCAATGTACTTGGTGAGCGAATGTACCGCGATATCCGCGCCGTGATCGAAAACCCGGCACAACACCGGGGTGGCCACGGTATTGTCGACGATCAGCGGCACGCCCGCGCTGTGGGCGATCTCCGCCCACTTCTGGATGTCGACGACATTCCCGGCGGGGTTGCCGATGGATTCGCAGAACAGGGCCTTGGTGTTTTCGTCTATCAGTGACGCGGCCTTGTCAAAGTCATCCGCTTTGGCGAATCGCACTTCGATGCCCTGGCGCGGGAACGTATGGGCAAACAGGTTATAGGTGCCACCGTAAAGCTGGGTGGTGCTGACGATATTGCTGCCGACTTCCGCGATGGCCTCTATCGCATAGCGAATGGCGGCCATGCCCGAGCTTACCGCCAGCGCGCCAACGCCACCTTCGAGCTCTGCCAGGCGCTGCTCCAGCACGGCGTTGGTGGGGTTCATGATGCGGCTGTAGATATTGCCCGGCACCGCCAGGTTGAACAGGTCCGCGCCGTGCTGGGTGTTGTCGAACGTAAAGGACGTGGTCTGGTAAATCGGTGTTGTGGCTGCGTGGGTGGTGGGGTCACCCGTGTAGCCCGCGTGCAGGGCGATGGTTTCCGGCTTCATAATCGATTCTCGCTGGTGGTTGGCTTGTGGTGATTCCGTGGAGTGCGCAGCTTAGCAAACTAACTGCTGCTGGCAAGCATCGATCACCCGGGTAAGACCTGGGCGCTTGCCCTCAGGTCCCGGGCACGCCTGCGGGCGTATGATTCCGCAGGGTATCCAGCTGTTCGCACAGTGTTTGCGCCCCCAGCAGCACCCGGGCAGTAGGCCGCTCCAGCAGGTCTGGGTGGATGAAGAACAGGCCGTTGTCACGCACCGCGGGAAGGGTGGGGTAGCGCCGCCAGTCGTCGAGCCAGTGCGGTCGGGAGTCGCTCATGCCGCTGGCGATAATGGCCTCGGGTGCAAGTGCCAGCACCGACTCGATATTGACCCGGGGTGCAAGAGTGGCGGCGTCTGCGAAAATGTTGTGCCCGCCGCACAGGGCTATTACCTGGCTGATCAGGTGATCGCCGTTGATGGTCTGCAGTGGATCGTTCCAGATCTCATACAGCACCCGTTTCGGCGCCCGCCCGCCGAAGCGGGCCCGCAGCGCCGCAAGTCCCTGCTCGATACGGCGGGCCTCGGCCTCGCTGGTATCCGCGGTGCCAGCCAGCAGGCCGAGGGCACGGATATCCTGGGGGATGTCCTCCAGGCGCCTGGGTTCACTGACAAATACCGGAATACCCAGTACCTCGAGTTTGCCCAGCGTACCTGCGCCGTTGCCGGAGCCCCACATGACGATCAGGTCAGGTTGTACGGCGGCGATCGCCTCCAGGCTGTAGGCGTTGAAAGTTCCCACCAGCGGCACGTCGGCGGCCTCGGGCGGGTAGTCGCTCGAGCTGACTCTGCCGACCAGTGCCTGGCCCCCACCGGCGCTGAACAGGTTTTCGACACTGTGCGGCGCCAGGGTGACGATGCGCCGGGCGGGGGCTTCCAGGCTTATGACGCGGCCAGTGAAGTCCACCGCGCTGACCGGCTGCGACAATACCTCGTTGCACAGCAGCGCGGCGATCAGGACCGAGACGATGTCGCGCAGGCCGATCTTCATTGCCTCACCGACTGATGACCAGCAGCTGGTCGCGGCCGGGATGCTGGCTGATCAGGACGTCGATAGAGAATACGTCACGAAACAGGGCTTCGGTGAAGATCTCCCGGGGGGACCCGCAGGCCGCGATCCGGCCCTTGTCGAGTACGGCGATGGTGTCGGCAAGACCGGCGACCAGGTTGAGGTCGTGGATGGCCAGAGCCACTGCGCAGCCGGTCTGTGCCAGCTGGCGCACGGCGGTCGCAACCAGCTGCTGGTGTGACAGGTCCAGGGCGGTGGTGGGTTCGTCCAGCAACAACAGGCCGCCGACGCCCGCGTCCCAGATCTGGGCGAAGACACGCGCCAGTTGCACCCGCTGTTTCTCGCCACCGGACAGTCGCGTGTAGAGCCGTCCGCGCAAGCCGGTGATGTCGGTGGCGGCCATCACCTGGTCGAAAATCTCCTCGTCGATGGCCAGGCCGGTATCGTGTGGCATCCGTCCCAGGGCCACGACTTCCTCCACCGTGTAGGGGAAGTTCAGCAGGGACAGCTGGGGCAGGTAGGCCAGCTTGCGGGCCAGTGGTCGGGCCTGCCACTGGCCCCGGGACTTTCCGTCCAACAGCAGCTTGCCGTCACTCAGGGGGATATCGCCTGCAATCAGGCGCAACAGCGATGACTTGCCGGCCCCATTCGGGCCCGCCAGGCCCAGCACGCCGCCGGGTTCCAGGCTTACGCTGATATCTTCCAGCAGGGGGGAGCCCCAGGGGGAGGCGCTGGCGCGATCCAGTTGCAATACACTCACTGCTGCATCCCGTAGTGATGGCGCTGGCGCAGCAGTGAGATGAAAAACGGTACGCCGATGATCGCCGTGATAATACCCACCGGCAGTTCCGTGGGCGCGATCACGGTGCGCGACAGGGTGTCTGCCACCACCAGTAGAATAGCGCCGGCGAGGGCGGCAGCCGGCAGCAGTGCGCGGTGGTCGGGGCCGATCAGCATGCGCACGATGTGTGGCACCACGAGACCGACGAAGGCGATGGTGCCCACCAGCGCCACCGAAGTGCCCACCCCGATGGCGACCCAGACGATCAGTGCGATCTTTGCGCGGTCGACATCGATGCCCAGGTGCCGCGCCTCGGATTCCCCCAGCAACAGCGCGTTGAGTGTGCCCGCGTAGCGGGGCAGGGCAGCCAGCACGGCGACACTCACCAGCGCTGCGAGCCACAGGCGCGGATAGTTCGCTCCATCCATGCCGCCCATCTTCCACAGGGAAATGCGGCGCAGCATATCGTTGTCGGCATGGAATTCCAGCAGGCTTCCCAGCGCGCCCGCCAGGGCGGTGATGGCGATCCCTGCCAGCAGCATGGTGGCGACCGAGGTGCCGCTGGCGGAGGTGGCGAGTCGGTACACGAACACCACCGCCACCGCGCCGCCGGCAAACGCCCCGACCGAAACCGCGGTCAGGGCGGTATAGCCCTGCAGCAGGCCGCCGCCGAGCACGATTACCAGTGCCGCGCCCAGGGAGGCACCGGCGGTTACCCCGATCAGCGAAGGATCCGCCAGGGGGTTGCGAAAGAGACCCTGCATCGCCGCGCCGCTCATGCCCAGAATGGCGCCCATCAGGCTTGCCAGTAATACCCGCGGCAGGCGGATCTGGCCGACGATCAGCGCGGCCTGGTTCTGCTCGTTGCCGCTCAGGGCGCTGTAGAGTCCCGCGATGATCTCGCGGGAATCGAGGTTTACCGCCCCGCTGGCAATCCCCACCGCGATGCACAGGGGCAGGGCCAGCGCCAGGCAGGTGAGCAGCAGGCGGCCCCGACGGCGACGCTGGTGACCGGCTTGCTTAATAGTCCACGCCCTTGCGCGCCTTGATGCCCGCGCGGTAGGCGTGCTTGATTTCCCTGACCTCGGACACGGTGTCCATCACCTCCTGCAATGCCTTGCCGCCACCGCGACCGGTCACCACCACACTCTGGCCCTCGGGGCGGTCGCGGATTGCCGCAATGATTTCCGCCTCGTCCAGGTATTTGAACGCGATCATATAGGTCAGTTCGTCCAGCACCACCAGGTCGAAACTGGCATCCTGCAGCAGGGGCATGGCAACGTCCCACGTGCGCTGTGCCGCCGCGATATCGGCGCTGCGATCCTGCGTGTCCCAGGTGAAGCCCGTGCCCATCTGGTAGAAGGTCACCTGTGGGCAGTGCTCCTTCAGGTAGATTTCCTCCCCCGACAGTTGTTCGCCCTTGATGAACTGGATGACCCCCACCTTTTGGCCATAGCCCAGTGCCCGCATCACCATGCCGAATGCCGAGCTCGATTTGCCCTTGCCGTCGCCGGTGAGCAGGAGCGCAACCCCGCGCTCCGTATCCGCCGCCTTGATGCTGGCGTCTACACTGGCCTTTTGCTTTTGCATGGCGGCCTTGTGTTTTGCGTCTTTACTGGTCTTTGTCATGGCGGTAATCCTAGAAGGAGTATCTGAGCCCGGCGTAGCCGGCGGCCCCGCTGGTATTGTAGGTGGGAACTTCCTCGTAGTCCTCATCCAGGGCGTTCTCGAGGCGACCGTACAACTGCAGGTCCTCGACTAACTGGTAGCTGGCGGTCAATTCCAGCAACTGGTAATTATCCAGCCCGGTGCCGTCGATATCCTCTGCGTCCCGGGACATGCGCCAGGACGCACCCAACACGAGTTTACCCGCCAGGGTGCGCCAGTTCAGGCCGAGGTTCGCCAGGTGCTTCGGTCGGTATGGGCGGCTCGCGCCGCTGCTGGTTTCGGTATCGTTAAAGGTGTAGTTGGCACTGAGCGCCAGGGATTCCAGCAGCGGCCACTCCGCCACCAGCTCAACACCACTGGAGTCAGTGTCGCCGTTGCGCTGCAGGTAGCCCGAATAATCGACCAGGTCGAAATAGATTTCGTCCTCGACTTTCTGGTCGAAATACACCGCCTCCAGGTAGAGGCCGGAAGCCGCCAGCCATGACAATCCGAAGTCATAGCCCTTGCTCTGTTCTTCTTTCAGTGTGGTGTCGGAGGCGGGCGGATAGGCGAAGCTGCCGTTGTTGTAGGCGATCTCGTACAGGCTTGGCGCGCGAAACCCGGTGCCGTAGGCACCCTTGAGTTTCAACTCGCCACCCGCCAGCTCAAACAGGTAGGCGCTGCTGACGCGGTAGGAGGTATGGCTGCCGAAGTCATCGTTGTCGTCATAGCGTGTGCCGGCGGTTATGAACAGCCGGTTGCCGAAGCCGCCCTGGTATTCGAAGTAGTAGCCGTTCTGGTTGCGGCTCTCGTCCAGGCTGGCGTCATCCAGGGATTCGGTTTCGAGGTCCACACCGTAAACCAGGCGCAGTCCCTCACTGGCACTGAAGCTGCCCAGGTAACTGCTGCGCTCCAGTTCGCCCTTGGTCCTGAAGCTGGACTGGCCATCTGAATAGAATTTGCGGTCAGTATCGTTGCCGTTATAGGCCAGCTGGTGACTGAACCTGCCGGCGTCGTAATCCGCCGCCACTCGCCAGGCCTGCTGCTCGTAGTCATCCCGGCAGCGGTCGGTGGGTGCGAAGGTATCGACTGTGAAACAGTCATCGAAACGGTTTTTGCCCTCGACGCTGCGGCCCACCAGGCTCAGCCGCAGTTTTTCTGTGGCGTTGTAGCCCAGGCGGGCGTTCGCGGTACTGTTGTCGTAGCCGTCATCGTCTTGCAGGACCGTGTCCGTAGTGCGGGCGTTGAATCCGTCGGTCTTGAAATCCGTGCCCGACAGGTTGAAGTCGACCGTGTCATTGCCTCCGCCCAGGTTGCCTGCCAGCTGCCGGCTGCCGTAGCGTCCGCCTTCCGCGCTCACCTCGCCACCGAATCCCTCGCTGGGAGCAATGGTGCTGATGTTTACCACGCCGCCGGCGTCGGCGCCGTACATCAGGCCCTGGGGACCCCGCAGGATTTCAACCCGTTGCACACCTGAACTGAGTAACTGTTCGAAGCGGGGGCTGACCTGTGGCCCCGAGGTGTCGGAAATATCGATCCCGTCCAGCAGCACCAGTGTGCGGTAACCTTCCTCCCCACGGATGCGCAGGGCGGCGGCGCTCCCCGTACCGCCGGTGTTGGTGACGGAGACGCCCGGCTGGGTCCGCAATACGTCGTAGAGTGAGGCAAAACCGAGTTCGGTGATCTCCTGCTGGGTGACCACCGAGATCGAGGTTCCCACCTCGCGCAGCGGCATGGGAACCCTGGAGGAGGTGACGACCACTTCCTCCAGGGGGGAGGCGACCAGGCTGGTGTGGCAGGCACCGGCTGCGACCAGCAGTAGTGCGCGTCGCAGATGCCCGGTAGCGGGTAAAAACGTGTTCATGGGAAATCCTCAAATGCCTCGGTTAAGCGGCGCATGAGGGAGGAGTTCGGGAAACGCCATGCGCTGGGCATGGGGCAACCGTAAGTGAAGCCCTCCGCTCCATCGTTGCATATCGCCAGGCAGGTATCGGGCTCACAGTGCTGGACTGTATACCGTTGCGGGGGCAGCGGTGGATTGGCCGGGGGCCTACCACACTTCCCATTTAACCTACCCAGCACTGTGGCGACACGGAGGTCACGACATTAGCGGCAGGCACCTGGTTCGGGCGGGGACTCTAGAGCCTGCCCCCCTGTTTGTCAAATTCTGGACAGTAGCATTGGCACACCGATTGCCGGTGATTCCCGCCGAATTCGTATTCACCCCGGGATCTGGCGTAAAATCCGAATTCGCCAGAGTTGGAGCCAGATGGTTTGAGCATTACCGCACAAGTGAGGGCCCGGGTCGCCACCCTGTTGGGGCGAGAGCCCAGGGGACTGGAGGCTGTTGCCCTGGCGGCTGCTGACGGCAATCCGATGGTCATCCGTGTGGCCTCGCTGGTGGACGACAAGCCTTTTCCAACCCTGTTCTGGCTGGTCGACCCCGCGCTCAACTACCGGATTGACCAGGTAGAGGCCGGCGGCCTGATCAAGCAATTTCAGCAGCGCATCGACGCCGACCCCGCCTTGCAGGAACAGATGCGGGCTGATCACCAGGCGCATATCGCCCTGCGTGCCAGCTATATCAGCGAGGCACTGCAGCACCGCATGGAAGCGCTCGGCTTCGGCGACGTGCTGCACGACCGGGGCATCGGTGGTATCGCCGACTTCCAGCGGATTCGCTGCCTGCACACCTGGTACGCCGCCCACCTGGTCGTCCCCAACACGATCGGCGGGCTGCTGGACGATTGGTGGCGCGGGCCGGGATGTGATGGCGCGTCTGCTGATACCCCTGCTGCGACTGCTAAAAGTGGAGAGCCTGTATGACGTGGAAACAACTGTTGCCTTACGCCCTGGCGGTCGCCTGCACGGGCTTGCTGGGAGCCTGTGGCGAAGGACCTGCGGCACCGCCTGCCACCGAGGCGGCGAGCCGGGCGCTGCAGCCGGCCGCGCCGGAGCTGGCGGCTATCTACCAGCGCAGCTGCGCCAGCTGCCACACGGTGGCCGCTACCGGGGCGCCGCTTACCGGTGACAGCGCTGCCTGGACACCACGCATGGCCAAGGGCATGGATGTATTGGTAGACAATGTCGTAAACGGTTTTGGCGGTATGCCACCGTTCGGCTTGTGTATGGACTGTGACGCGCTGCAGTTCGAGGCCCTCATCCGGTTTATGGCGACAGGGGAATAGGGCGGTGCTGAGTCGAAGAGGCATGCTCACGGCGTTGGTGGCGGCGGCGGTGGCGCCCCGCCTGGCTGCGGCCGACACGCCGGCGCCTGCAGCTGGCGCCGCGCGCCGCCTGCCCTGGCGCAACTGGTCCGGCTCCCAGCAGTGCCTGCCGGTGGCTCGCGTTGCCCCGGCCTCCGTGGCGGAGTTGCAGGAGCTCATTGCCAGCACTACCGGCGTGATTCGTCCGGTAGGGGCGGGGCACTCCTTCTCTGCGCTGGTGCCCACCGATGGCACCATCGTCTCACTGTCGCGCCTCAGTGGTGTGCTGTCCCATGATTCCGAGGCGCTGCAGGCCACGCTGTGGGCCGGCAGCCGCCTCGGTGATATCGGCGCCCCGCTGGAACAGGCGGGCCAGGCACTGGCCAATATGCCTGATATCGACGAGCAGACCCTGGCCGGTAGCCTGGCCACCGCCACCCATGGCACCGGCACCGGTATCGGCTGCATGTCTACGTTTATCGAGGGTCTGCAGCTGGTGGATGCCCGCGGCGAACTGGTGGACTGCGACCGGCAGCGCAATGCGCAGCTGTTTGAAGCTGCCCGGGTATCCCTGGGCAGCCTCGGCATTATCACCCAGGTCAGGCTGCAGAACGTGGCGCCCTACCGCCTGCGCCGGAAAACCGTTTGGCGCGAATTCGAGGAAATGCTGGCCATCGCCGAGAGCGACGCGGACAAGCACCGTAATTTCGAGTTCTATTACGTGCCGTTTTCAGGCATGGGATTTACCGATACCCACGACATCACCACGGAAGCCGTCAGTTCGACGGAAAAACTCGATGGCAACGAGGGCGCCCGGGACCTGCAACTGGCGCGGGACTGGCTGGAAAACGTGCCGCGCCTGCGGCAGCTGGTGCTGGGCACCTATATGAAAACCCTGGGCGATGAAGTCACCGTCGAAAACTCCTGGAAAAACTATGCCAGTGAACGCAACGTGCGTTTCAATGAAATGGAGTACCACTTGCCGCGGGAAAGCGGCCTGCAGGCCCTGCGCGAGGTCCGCACCGCACTGGAGACACAGCACCCGGAAGTGTTCTTTCCGATAGAGGTACGCTTCGTAAAGGGCGACGATATCTGGCTCAGCCCGTTTTACCAGCGCGACTGCTGCTCGATCGCGGTGCACCGTTATTTTGACGAGGATTACACGCCGTATTTCAGGACCATAGAACCGATCTTTCGCAAGTACCACGGCCGACCCCACTGGGGCAAACTCAACACCCTGCAGCAGCAGGATTTTCGCAGCCTGTACCCGCGCTGGGATGACTTTGTCGAGGTGCGTCGTGAAATGGACCCACAGGGACGTTTTCTAAACCCCTACCTCAAAGACCTTTTTGCAGGTACCGGAGGCAACGCATGAAGCGACGTTCGCTGGTCATTGGCACAGCGGCGGCGCTCGGTCTGGGCTGGCTGCTGCGCCCGGGGGAGCGCGGCGCCGACCACAGCCCCTACTTTGGCGAGCTCTCTGCCGCGCTGGACAAGGCCTCCCTGGCAAAACCATCCCTGGTGGTGGATCGCAGTCGACTGCTGGAAAACATACGTACCCTCGTCGGCCATATGCAGGGGCGGTTCGACTACCGGATAGTCGCCAAGTCGCTGCCTTCACTGCCGCTGCTGGGCACAGTGATGGAAGCTTCCGGCAGCAACCGCCTGATGCTGTTTCACCAGCCTTTTATCAACCAGGTCGCGGTGCAGTTTCCCGAGGCGGACGTCCTGCTGGGCAAGCCGATGCCGGTTGCCGCGGCCCGGAATTTCTATCACCAGTTCAGCGGCGGGAGCTTCGATCCCCGGCGACAGCTGCGCTGGTTACTGGATACACCGCAGAGGGTGAGCCAATACGATGAACTGGCCCGGGCTCTCGGGCAGGACATGCAGATCTGTATCGAGCTGGATGTGGGCCTCCACAGGGGTGGGGTGAGAAGTGATGAACAACTCGTCACCATGCTGGACATGATCAGCCAGTCACCACGCCTGAACTTCTGTGGTTTCATGGGCTATGAGCCCCACATCGTCAAGATGCCCGTGGGCGATCCGAAGACCTACCGGGACAGGGCGGTGGCGGTCTACCAGCACTATATAGACGTGGCCAGGGCGCGACTCGGACAGGACTGGCCGGAAGATGTGCTGCTCAATGCCGGGGGCAGTCCGACCTACCAGATGTACGACGAGGGGCGCTTTCCCTTCAATGAACTGGCTGCCGGATCCTGCCTGGTCAAGCCCACGGACTTTGACCTGCCCACCCTGGCAGACCACGTGGCCGCCAGCTATATCGCGACGCCGGTTCTCAAGGCTCTGGATACGCTGGAGATCCCGGGTATCGACCTGGGCGCGGTGCAGTCCCTGTGGGATCCCAACCGGGCCCGCACCTTTTTCACCTACGGCGGGTACTGGAAAGCAAGGCCGGAGTCGCCCCAGGGCCTGGCCTACAACCCGCTGTTCGGTCGCTCCACCAACCAGGAAATGCTCAATGGTTCACGCAACATCCACCTGCAGCCCGACGACTGGGTTTTCCTTCGCCCCACCCAGAGCGAGTTCGTGTTCCTTCAGTTCGGCGATATCGCCGTTTACGACAAGGGGCTCATCGCGGAACGCTGGCCGGTGTTTGGCGAAACCCCGCCAGTTGCATCGACCTGATCCAGCGCCTAGTCTGTTAAAGCGCGTTTTTACCAAAGCAGCTAGAGGAGCCCGACATGATTGTTGAACAGATCTGGACAGGTAATGCCTACCGCAACTTCAACTACCTGATCGTCTGCCCGGAGACCGGGGAGGCCATGGCTGTGGATCCGCTGGATCATGAGAAGTGCCTGGCCCGGGCCAGGGAGAAGGGTTGGGATATCACCCAGGTGCTCAATACCCACGAGCATCTGGACCACACCGGTGGTAATGGCGCGTTGATCGCGGCCACCGGTGCGCGCCTGCTGGCCCACGTGAATGCCAAAGATTCCATTCCCGGCATCGACCGTGGCTTACAGGCGGGTGATGTCATCCGGGTGGGCAAGACCGTTGAACTCGAGGCGCTGGATACCCCGGGGCACACCATGTGCCATATCTGTGTGCTGTCTCACACGGAAACGCCTGCCTTATTCTGCGGCGACACCCTGTTCAATGCCGGCGCGGGAAACTGCCACCACGGGGGGCATCCCCAGGAGTTGTACGCAACCTTTGCCAACCAGATAGCGCAGCTGCCGGACAACACGCTGGTTTATCCCGGGCACGATTACCTGGCGAATAACCTGGCGTTTACCCTGGACAGGGAGCCGGACAACGAGGAGGCCGGCCGGTTACTGGCACAGGCGAAACAGCAGGATCCCAACCGGGCCCTGGTATCCAATATGGGGCTGGAACGCCAGATCAACACTTTTATGCGGCTGGACAGCCCGGGTGTGATAGCCCGCCTGCGAGAGACATTCCCGGAGCTGCCTGAAGATCCCGACCCCGGTACCGTATTTCTCAAACTCCGGGAACTGCGCAACAACTGGTAGCGAGGCTGGCTACAGCCAGCGTTTGCGCTTGAAAATATAGATCAGCAGCAGGGCGGTGGAGGCCATTGCCGCCAGGGCAAAAAAGTAACCGTATTTGAACTGCAGTTCCGGCATGTTCTCAAAGTTCATGCCGTACAACCCGGCAAGGAAACTCAGTGGTACGAAGATTGCGGTGATGATGGTGAGAATCTTCATGGTCGTATTCAGCTCGTGTGAGCTGATCGAGATATAGCCCTCCACCAGGTCGCCGCAGATCTCGTAGTACATACCCGTCAGGCTGAACAGGCGCTCGCAACGGTCCAGCAGCGTCCGCCAGAGGTGGCGGCTTTCCTCCTGGCCGGCGCCAAGGTAGGCGGGTTCCTCCGCCAGGATCTCTTCCACCAGGCGGTTGTGGTAGTTGAAGATGCGGCGCAACTTGCGCAGTTCGGAGCGGTAGCCAACCAGCTCCGTCATCACGCTGTCCGAGGGCTTGTTGAGCAGGCTTTCTTCCATCTCACCCAGGTAGGCTTCGAATTCGAGGATTCTCTGGAGGTAACGGTCGGAGGCATAGTCCATGATCTGCAGGGCGAGCCTGCCCGGATCAAGCCGGTCCTGCCCGTCCTTCAGTTCCTCCCAGGCTCTGTTGATGCTCAAGGACACACCCCGGTGGATGGTCACCAGGTGGCGTTCGGCGACGAAGAAGCCGATCTGCTGGGGTGTCAGCACCAGGTGCTCGTCCAGCTGGATGATCCCGCGAAACAGGATGAACGTATTGTGTTCGAACTGATGCAGCTTGGGGGGTTGCCGGGCTCGCTCGATATCGGTGATGGCGACTTCATGGCAGCCCAGTCGCAGCAACTCGGCGTGCATGGCGGGAGATATTTCACCCTCTATGTCCAGCCAAAGTCGATTTTCGCCGCCGGCGTGCCACAGTTCCAGCAACGCCTCGTCACCCTCGCGCACCTGGCCGTCGCTGCCCATCAACTTCGTTCGAATCGTCATATTGACTGCCTACCTCCCTGCAGGGTCAGAACCGGAAGCCCGGCCTGGACTCACAGGATCATACCACTGGGAGCTTGGTGATTGGCAGGGCGAAAGTCACCTCGGTAAGCTCTGGTAGCAGCCGTCCCGCCCGGCACGCCCCGGGACCATGGCATTACCGGACGGCAGGCAACGGCCGGGTGTGGCGATTTCACTTGAAACACGCTGGCGTCAGCTTAGAATAGGCCACGCAGTCCAGCCGTCTGCTCAACCCCGGGTTGCCACGATGCCCGGTTCGCCCGTGTCGGTAAACCGAGGGTCCGTCAACAATGGTGCAAGCCAAGATCAAATCTCCACAGCCTTACTCACGTGTGCGTCCGCGCTCCACCATAGACTGGAGCCAATACCATCCCGGCGAGTTTTACGATGAGATCATCGGCAAGGCAGGACGGGCCCGCCCGGCAACCCGCAGCCTGGTCGAGTTCATCCGCAAGCAAACCATAAAACACCTTGTTTCAAGGCAGCAGGCGGCGGACCTGGCGATCCAGGAGATGGGCATTACTTTCACGGTGTACAGCGAGGGCCAGAATATCGACCGCTCCTGGCCCCTGGATATCATTCCGAGAATAATCCCCCTGCAGGAGTGGCGGGTGCTGGAGCAGGGGCTGATTCAGCGGCTCACCGCTTTGAACATGTTCATCGATGACGTCTACAACAAGCAGCAGATTCTGAAAGACAAGGTGGTTCCCGAGGAGATCATTGCCAGCTCCCCGGATTTTCTCAAGCAGTGCCTGGGCGCCAAACCGCGTCATGGGGTATGGGCACACATCTGCGGCTCGGATCTGGTGCGCGACAGCGACGGTACGGTATTCGTGCTTGAGGACAATCTCCGGGTGCCCTCCGGCGTATCCTATATGCTGGAGAACCGCGCGATCTCCAAGCGCGTACTGCCGCAACTGTTCGACCGCAATTCCATCCAGCCGGTAGCGGATTACCCGTCACAACTGTTTGACATGCTGGCGTCCCTCTCGCCCCGGGCAGTCAAGCACCCCGAAATCGTCGTGATGACTCCGGGAGTATTCAACTCCGCCTATTTCGAACATGCCTACCTTGCCCAGCGCATGGGCGCGGAGCTCGTTGAGGGAGCAGACATGGTGGTTGGCAGTGACGACCGGGTATACATGAAGACCATACGCGGCCTGTCCCCCATCGATGTCATCTACCGGCGCATCAACGACGACTTCCTGGATCCGGAGGTGTTCCGGCCCGATTCCGCGCTCGGCACGCCGGGACTGTTTCGCGCCTGGCGCAAAGGCAAGGTGGGACTGGCCAATGCACCGGGGGCCGGCGTGGCTGACGACAAGGTCGTGTATACCTTCGTACCCGCGATCATCAAGTACTATCTCGACCAGGATCCGATCATACCCAACGTTCCCTCCTACCTGTGCGTAAACGAAAAGCACCGCAAGTACGTACTGGAGAATCTGGCAAACATGGTGGTGAAACCTGCCAATGAATCGGGTGGTTATGGCATGTTGATCGGGCCGGCAGCGAGCAAGAAAGAGCTGGCGATGTTTGCCGGGCTCATCAAAAAGAACCCGCGCAACTATATGGCGCAACCGGCGCTCAAGCTGTCGACGGCGCCCACGCTTTGCGGCAACAGCATCGAGCCAAGGCACCTGGACCTGCGACCCTTTATCCTGCAGGGGAAAAATCACTATGTAACCGCGGGAGGGTTGACCAGGGTCGCCCTTCGCAAGGGCTCGCTGGTGGTTAACTCGTCCCAGGGTGGCGGCAGCAAGGACACCTGGATCGTCGACACGGAGGCGGGCTGATGTTGGCAAGAACCGCAGAGCGGGTTTACTGGCTGGGGCGTTTTCTTGAGCGGGCAGAGAATACGGCCCGTCTGATCCTGGTGCGCCACCATGCCATCCTGGACCTGCCCAGGGAAGTGCAGCCCGGATGGGACCTGTTACTGCAGGTCCTGGGTGCTGAGCAGGACTTCGCCGCCCTGCCGGGCGCCGCGAACGAAAAGAATATCATCAGCTTCGTATTTGGCGAGAGGGAAAACCCCTCGTCCATAATCAGCTCACTCACCAGCGCCCGCGAGAACATGCGAACCACGCGCGAGATCATGCCCAGCGAGACCTGGGAGCGGATCAACAGTCTCTACCTGAGTGTGGCGCGGCGCAGCAACAAGGACCTGCCTCGCGGCGTGCGCCACTCGGTACTGAACAATATCATCCAGTCCTGCCAGCAAATCACCGGTATGCTCGCCGGCACGATGAACCAGGATGCGGCTTACCAGTTCATACGCATGGGAAGAAACCTCGAGCGCGCGGATATGAGCACCCGCATAATCGACGCGGCATCCGCCGGCCTCATGGGTAATCTCGAGGATATTTCTCCCTACCGCAACGTGCTTTGGATAAGCGTGCTGCAATCCTTGAGCGCCTATCAGATGTACCGCCTCAACGTGCAGCGCAATGTCAGCCCGCAGGATGTGCTGGAGTTCCTCTTTCAGAGCCACATATTCCCCCGCGCGGTGGCCCACTGCCTGGGTGAGATAGAGCACAGCATGAAGTTGTTGCCGGAGCACAAGCCGGCCCTGGCTGCAGCCGAAAAGGTCCTTAAAAAATTGTCTTCGACTGACTGCGGAGAACTCGTCGACAGCGAGCTGCATGGCTTTATCGACGACCTGCAGCTGCAACTCGTCGACGTGCACGCCGCGATTGTCGATACCTGGTTTACTCCCGGCGAGTAGCGCGCAGCTCGATTCGCGTCGCGACCCGGCTGCCAAAAAGCTGGCAGAGGTGGTATATTGGCCGCCTTTTGACCTGCGGGAAAATCTTCCCCCGGTTGCAACATAGCGGAACAGCCAATGAGTACCACCACAGACGACTTGCGGATACGCAAGACCAACCAGTTGATATCGCCCGAACAGCTCATAGGCGATGTCGCTGTGACCGACGCGGCCGCGGAAACTGTCGCAAATGCACGCCAGACCATCCACCGGATCCTGGCGGGCGAGGACGACCGCCTGCTGGTTGTGGTCGGTCCCTGCTCGATTCACGATCCTGCAGCCGCGAGGGACTACGGCAGCCGGCTCAGGGATGCGGCGGACAAGCTGGCTGCGGACGTATTCGTGGTAATGCGCGTGTACTTCGAGAAACCGCGCACCACGGTTGGCTGGAAGGGACTGATAAACGATCCGGACCTGAACAACACGTTCCAGATCAACAAGGGCCTGCACCTGGCCCGGCAATTGTTGCTCGACCTGGCGGAAATGGGACTGCCGGCGGGCACCGAGTACCTCGACCTGATCAGCCCCCAGTATTATGCCGACCTGATAGCCTGGGGCGCGATCGGCGCGCGCACTACCGAAAGCCAGACCCATCGGGAGCTTGCCTCCGGGCTCTCCTGCCCGGTGGGTTTCAAGAATGCCACTGACGGGGATATCCAGGTCGCGGTGGACGCCATCAAGTCCGCGTCCCAGCCGCACCACTTCCTGTCCGTGACCAAGCAGGGGCATTCGGCAATCTTCCAGACCGCCGGCAACGAGGACTGCCACGTGATCCTGCGCGGCGGAAGACATCCGAACTACGATATGTTTTCCGTGGATGACACCAGTGTGCTGCTGGCGAAATCCGGGTTGCCGGCGCGTATCATGATCGATGCCAGCCATGCCAACAGCCGCAAGATCCCCGCCCGCCAGATTGACGTGGCCAGCGATATCGCCACCCAGGTTGCCCGGGGCAGTCGCAGTATTTTCGGCCTGATGCTCGAAAGCAACCTGGTGGAAGGGCGCCAGGACGTGGTGGCGGGCCAGGCCCTGACCTACGGCCAGAGTATTACCGATCCCTGTATGAGCTGGCCCGATACCGAATCAATTTTGCAGGAGCTGGCCACTGCAGTGCGCCTGCGTCGCGAGAGATAACGCCATGCATCTGGGATTCAGTTCAATGAACACTGCGGATGACCCGGCGCCGGATGTGCTGGCGAGGACCCTCGAGGAGGCTGGCTTTGAGTCCCTCTGGTACGGGGAGCACAGTCACATTCCGGCATCGCGTAAGACACCGTACCCGGCGGGGGGTGAATTGCCGGCGCCTTATCGTAAGATGATGGACCCCTACGTCTCCCTCATGGCGGCGGCAGCGGTAACGACCCGGCTGAAGCTGGGCACGGGTATCGCCCTGTTGATGGAGCGCGAGCTGTTTTCCCAGGCCAAGACCATCGCCACCCTGGACCGACTCTCCGGCGGTCGCCTGCTGATCGGCTGTGGAGTGGGCTGGAATGAGGAGGAGTTCACCAACGCCACGCGCCTGCCCTGGGGGCGCCGGTACCTGGCGCTGGAGGAAACCGTGCAGGCCCAGCGCGCCCTGTTCAGTGAGGTAGAGCCGGCGTTTCACGGGGAACTCATCGATTTCGACCCCGTATGGTTTGATCCCAAGCCGGTGCAGCCCGGTGGGCCGCCGGTGATTTTCGGCGCCATGGGTCCCCTGGGGATAAAGCATACGGCGCGCTGGGCGGATGGCTGGATGCCGGTGGATGTGGCGCTGCCTGATATTCCGCAAGCCATGGCAGACTTCCGCCAGTTGGTGCGCGATTACGGCCGCAATCCCGATGACGTGGAAATTACCCTGGTGGTGATGTCAGAGGTTACTGCGGACCTGCTCAAATCCTATCGGGATATGGGGATAGATCGCTGCAATATCGGGGTGGGCATGCAGAACTGGGACAAGCCCGAGATTGTCATGCCCATGATCGAGGAGTTCTCCAGGCTGATACCGGCGCTCTAGCCAGGACAGCTCTGAATCATTCCGGGAGGTCCGGGACCTGGCTGGCCTCTTGCTGCATCCAGAGCCCAAACAGCTTGTAGACGATCGACAGAACCACCGCCCCGACGAACAGCCCGATAATGCCCGACATGATCATGCCGCCGATGGCGCCAAACAGGATAATCGGCATCGGTATGTCCAGGCCGCGCCCCATCATCATGGGCTTGAGAAAACTGTCGCTGAAGCCGGCAATGGCCATGTACACGGTAAAAACAACAGCCCAGGTGGGCTCCATAACGGAGAAGGCGTAGGCGATAATCGGGATCAAAACCAGTAGCAGCGGCAACTGGGCAATCGCCATGACAAGTACGATGACGCTGATTATCGGGGCGCCTGGAATACCCGCCACAAACAGCCCGATTGATACGAGTACTGTCTGGATAATGGCAACGCCAATGACTCCCTGCAGAACGTTGCGCACCGTCGCGACGATCATCGGAGCCCACACGCCACCCGGGTCGAGCCCGCCCACGCGCACGAAGAATCGCTTGGCGATGGCTCCGCAATTCTCGGCATAGGTCATGAAACCGCCGGCTATGAGCAGGGCGACCACAAACATGAGCACGCCCATCACGCTGCTACCGATTCTCTTGAGCAGCATGCCACTCAGTTCCCCGATCTGCTTGGAATTACTGTGCAGGAAAGTCTCCAGGTCGCTGCTGGCGGAGCTCCACGAGGCGTACAATCGCTCACCGATAACCGGCCAGTCCGCTACCCTGGCCGAGGGGGGCGGGATCCGCAGTTCACCCGACTCAAGCCCTGCGCTGAGCTTTTTCAGGCCTCCCAGCCCCGCATCGGTTACGGTCCAGGCCGGAGCAACCAGTGCGGCGATAAAGAACAGGGTGACCAACGACGCAGTCAAGCCCCTGCGGCCACCCAGTTTGGGTTGCAACCATTTGACCAGCGGAAACGCGGCCATGGCGATAATTGCCCCCCACAGGATAGGGGTAGTGAATGGCCTGATAATCTCGTAGGTATACAGGAGCAGGATCAGCAGCAAGCCGATACGCAGGGTTGATTCAATCATATTGCGCACAAACAGCGGCTCGAAGCTGGGCGTCGGGGTCGGCTTTTCCATCCTGATTACCTCAAAAAACAGAGAGTTGGCTGTTATTCTTGCTCGTGCGGCGCATTATGAACCGGCCACGGGCATTACGGAAGCACTGGATTGCGACGAGGGCCGAAGCCCGCAGTTGCCGCGCGCCCAGGTCGATTCTGTTGACCCGGCCAACGCGCATGGCAAGTGCGGACCGTGCTAAGTTAATCTCGCCCATACAAGGTACCAGCCCTATGCCGGATAAGTCAGTTTGCGCAATTGTAGATGCCTACCGGCAGATGGCCGCCGGGGGGCTTGGCACCGGCAGTTCCGGTAATATTTCCACGCGCGTCGACGGCGGAATGCTGATCACGCCTACCGGCGTGGTGCCTTCGATGCTGCAGCCGTCACAGCTCGTATTCATGACCCTGGCCGGGGAGGCCGGTGAGGATCAGTTACTGCCCTCCAGCGAATGGCATATGCACGCCGGTATTTACCGGGCGCGGCCCGATGTCAATGCGGTGGTCCACTGCCATTCCCGTCACGCCACTATTCTGGCCTGTACCGGCAGGTCCCTGCCTGCAGTGCATTACATGATTGCGATCAGCGGCGGGGATGAAATACCCCTGGCGCCCTACGCCACTTTCGGTACACCTGCGCTCGCGGCATCTGCAGTAACGGCACTCGGGGACGCCGGTCTGGCCTGCCTGCTCGCCAATCACGGCCAGGTGGCGGTCGGGGCAGATCTGTCGCAGGCGCTTCGCGTGGCGCAGGAAGTTGAAGAGCTGGCCGCGATCTATTGCGGTAGCCTCGCCATCGGCGGCGTGCAGATATTGTCAGCAGAATCGATGGCAGAGGTGCATGAGGCTTTCAAGGGCTATGGCCAGCAGGGGGAGGGCGTCGAGCCGGATGGCTAGAAGTCGTAGCCCAGCCCCGTGGTCACACCATAGTCCACGCCACTATCACCTTCCGCCTGGTTGTCGTAAGTGCCATAAGCCGTTATGTCGAAGAACAGGTCCTCAAACAGTTCCCAGCGCAGGGACAGGTCGGAACTGCTTCTCAAGCGCCCGCTCTCAGTGATGCTGGGATACACATTGAGGCTGAAGTCCAGGTGCAACTCGGGTGTGTTGAATCGCCATGCCGAATAGCGCGAAGACAGGACCATCTCGAGGTTCTCCTCGGTGCCCTCGCTCTTGTTGTCTTCAGTGATAATCTGTAAGCCGACTATGCCCGACAGGCGGTTCTGGTATGTGTCGAGAAAAAAACGGCCAACACCACCGCCAGCCGCCAGCCGGTAGTTCAGGTCCAGTTCGTCGTTCTGCTCATAACTGCCGAATGTCGCCCTGAAAATCCCCGGGTACTTTGTCCAGACGGCGCGGTTCAGGTCAACCTTGGAGCTGCTCGAGGAATTATTATCTGAATCGCTGAAGTTCATCCGTCCATCGAGGTTGTTTCGACTCTTCTCATTTTCATAGCCGATATTACCTTTGATACTGGTCTGGGTAAGAGAATTGGCGCGGGTGTAAGAGTATCCGGCAGAGAAATAGGCATCAATGCGGTCGATAACATTGCTCTCGATCGGCCGCATCCTCACCAGGTCAAGCCACTCGACTTTCTTTTCCGAGCCCAGTTCAATAACACTGAGCTGACCGGGGCGTGCGGACTTCTGTATCGAGCCGAAATGACGCGCGCCATTGCTGAGTTTGAACTCGTAGTAATACTCGCTCTCGACCTCCGCGATTTCCTGCCACTCGATGCTGATGGTGCCCATGGAGTCGGTGCTCAATTTGAGGATGCCGCCATCGAGTTCCTTTATTTCGCCGGTAATCCGGTCACCGTTGTACAGTCTCACGATGTCGGTCTTGGGGTGTGCCAGGGCGTTTGAGCTGTACATGTACAGCAACGCCAGCATCAGGGCAGGAATTATATTCAGGTTCACGTCAGGCTCCGTTCGGGACGTCTCTGGCTGTCGTTTTATCGAATGATGATAAAGGATTTAACTGCACTTTGTCCGGATGTCCGGGCGTGAATTCTCACCGCTTGCTTTCCCGTGCTATGCTGCAGGCCAATCAGCGGCCGACCCTCCTGCATGCCATGATGTCTCCTTCCAACCTGCTCAGCCTGGCGCTGCTCTACATCTGCATCCTGTTCGGGGTGGCCTGGTATGCCGATCGCGTGTCGCGGACAACCGGCGGCCAGGACAGGGCAGGCCAGTTCATCAGGCTGTTCGGTGTCCGCTTTCGGGCCTCCAGGGTGCGTGGCCTGATCTATGCACTGTCGCTGGCAGTTTACTGCAGTTCCTGGACATTCTACGGCGCCGTCGGCAGTGCCACGGCATCCGCCTGGAGCCACGCGCCGATATACCTGGGTCCCATCCTGCTCTTCGTGTTCGGCTGGCCCCTGATACGCCGCCTGCTGGCGGTCGGTGAGCGTCACCGTGTCACCTCGATCGCTGACTACATCGGCGCCCGCTATGGCAAGCGCCAGCCCCTTGCGGTACTGGTTACCATGGTGGCGACCGCCGCCGTGCTGCCCTATATCGCTCTGCAGTTCAAGGCCCTGGCCCAGGCCTGGACCATGGTGGGTGGCACCGCCCAGGAAGTAGAGGCCATCGGCGGCGACACCGCGTTGCTCGTTGCCATCATCCTGGCGGTATTTACCATCCTGTTCGGGACCCGGCGCCTGGACGGTCGGGAGCGTCACCAGGGGATGATGACCGCGGTGGCAGTCGAGTCTGTAGTTAAGCTTCTCGCATTCATTGCTGTGGCCGTGCTGGCCCTGTCATACCTGTCGGGGCTCCCGACAGCCAGTCTGGCCGAGCATGGCAGCAACGCTCTGGGGGAGATCTCCCTGTCAGCGGATTTTTTTGCCCGCACATTGATCAGCGCGTTGGCGGTCCTGTGCCTGCCCCGCCAGTTCCACGCCATGGTGGTGGAGGCAAGAGAGGATACCGATACCGGTATGGCCCGCTGGATATTCCCGCTCTATCTCGGACTGTTCATGCTGCTGGTTTTACCGGTCAGCATAGCCGGCGCCCAGCTGCTGGGTAACACTGTAAACCCGGACGTCTATGTGCAGGTGCTGCCGATTTCCCTCGAATCGAGTTGGGTCACCGTCGCCGCGTTCATCGGCGGTATTTCCGCCGCTACCGGGATGGTCATCGTGGCTACCGTAAGCCTGGCGATCATGATCACCAACGAGGTTGTGGCCCCTATCGTCATGCGCCTCAACGCGGACTCTCCGGAGGCCGTACTCAAGCTGGGCGACAGCCTGCGGCGGATCAGGCAGTTCACCATCGTCGGGATTCTGTTCGCATCCTGGCTGGTCACCCGGCAGATCATGGGGATTCCCTGGCTGGCCCAGATCGGTTTTATCTCGTTCCTGGCCGCTGCCCAACTCGCGCCCGCGCTGCTGGCAGGCCTGTACTGGCGCCGGGCGCACGGGGCGGCGGTCATCGTGGGGCTGCTGGCGGGCCTCGCCATCTGGTTTTATTGCCTGCTGCTGCCCGCAATGTTGCCGGCGGAGAGTGAACTGCTGCTGCGTGGACCCCTGGGTGTCGCATGGCTTGCACCCGACAACCTGTTCGGTGTCCCCGGCGAACACCGGTTGGCCTACGCGACCTGCTGGAGCCTGGGTCTCAACATCCTGGCGCTGGTGGTTCTCTCACTCCTGCTACGCCCATCCCAGGCGGATATACGCCAGGCGCGCCTGTTTACTGACGGGGCCGTCAATTCACCGGGACAGGCTGATATCGATTACCAGTTGAGCCTTATCCGCGTGAGCCAGTTGCAGGCCCTGTTGCCCCCTTTCATGGAGCAGCAGGAACTGCGGCAGATGTGGCGGCAGTTTGAGCTGACCTACCAGCAGCGGCTGCTCCCGGGCGACCGCGCTCCCGGCTTCGTGGTAAGCCAGGTCGAGGCGGTGCTTGCGCGTATCATCGGGACCACGTCGGCGCACAAGGCAATGGAACAACTGGAGAGCAGCCAGCAGCTGGCATACAGCGATCTCGCCGGCATGGTCAGCGATGCCAGCAAACTGCACACCTTCAACAGGGAGCTGCTGCAGACCACCGTGGAGAGCCTGGTGCAGGGCGTGTCAGTGGTAGATGCAGAGCTGCACCTGGTGGCGTGGAACAAACGCTACGAGGAAATCTTTAATTATCCCGAGCGATTCCTCTACGTGGGTTGCCCGATCGAGCGGGTTTATCGCTTCAATGCCGAGCGCGGTTTCCTCGGCAGGGGAGCCGAGAACCTCGAAGATGAAATCAACAAGCGGCTGGGCTGGCTGCGCGATGGTGACGCTTATCGCCTCGAGCGCAATCTGCCGGATGGCACCGTCATCGATATTCGCGGTACGCCCCTGCCCCAGGGCGGCTTCGTCACCAGTTACATCGACATCACTGATTTCCGGGATGTCGTTACCCAGCTCGAAGAAGCGAAAATAGAGCTCGAAGCGAAGGTGGCGTCGGGCAGCCAGACCCTCAGCGAAACCAATGCCAGGTTGCGCCAGGAGAACCGACTGCGCGCGCAGGTGGAGTCCCGGTTGCGTGAGGCACACCTTGGCAGAACGCGCTTTATGTCGGCCACCAGCCACGACCTGTTACAGCCGATCAATGCAGCCCGGTTGTTTACCGCCGCCCTCAAGCCGCAGCTGGGCGGTGATGTCAGCGCCGATACCGTGCGAACTGTAGAGCAGATTGATCGTTCCCTGCAGCGGGCGGAGGCTTTGATCGCCGAGTTGCGGGAGATTGCGCGACTGGATTCCGGTGCGCAGATGCCGCGTCGCAGTCACTTTGCCGCCGGTCAGGTATTCCAGGCCCTGGCGCAGGAGTTCGAACCCTCCGCCCGGCTGGCCGGCCTCGAGTTACGGGTGGTTGCCTCCAGTGTGTGGCTCTATTCCGACCAGTCGCTGCTGTATCGGATTCTGCAGAATCTGCTGGCGAACGCCATCAAGTATACGGCCAGGGGCAGGGTGGTACTGGGAATACGGCGGCGAGCGCAGGGCGCCGAGATACAGGTGTGGGATACAGGGCCCGGCATCGCCGAACAGGACCAGGAGCGCATTTTCCATGAATTCGAGCGCCTGCCGCGACAGTCAGGCCAGAGTGACGAGGGCCTCGGCCTTGGCCTGGCCATTGTGCAGCGCTGTGCCGAACTGCTGGGCCATCGGCTACAGCTGCGCTCGACCATGGGCGCGGGCACCATGTTCTCGATCACGGTGACCTGGGGGCAGGCCCAGGCAGCTGTGGCGAATCCGGGCGAAGAGGCGTCTGCGCGGGATCTCGAAGGCCTGCGTGTACTGTGTCTCGATAATGACCCGATGATACTGGAGGGCATGCAGCAGTTGCTGCTGACCATGGGCGCCTCGGTGAGTATCGCCCGGGACCGGCAGGAGGCAATGCAACGACTGTGCGATCAGACGGATATCGTGTTGGCAGATTATCACCTCAGTGACAGCGATACCGGACTGGCCGTAATGCAGGCCGCACGACAGGCCGGTGCGAGGGAGATTCCCTGCGTTATTATCAGCGCGGATGACAGCGATGTAATCCGTGACCGCGCCCGGGCAGCAGGCTTTCGCTTTCTACCAAAACCGGTCAACCCGGCTCGCCTGCGGGCACTGGTGCTGGCGCTGACTCGCCCCTGAACTATCGCTGCCGCGAGCTTGCCGCGGTTTCCTCGAGGTGGCTCCGATATTCTGCCGGGGTGGTGGCGTGTGCGGCCCGGAAACAGGCCGTAAAGTGACTCTGGCTGCTGAAGCCGCATTCCTGTGCAATATGGCTAATGGGAAGGGTGGTGGTAGCCAGCAGGTTGCGCGCTTTCTCCAGCCGCGAGGCCAGCACGTAGCGGTGTGGCGGAGTACCCATTGCATCAGTGAACAGGCGCCTGAAATGCCCCTCGCTCACTTCCGCCTTGCCGGCCAGTGTCGCGACCGACAGGTCCCCACCGGGGTGTTGCCTGATATGGTTGAGCACCGCCTGCAGGCGGCTGTAGTGAATGTGGCGGGGGTTGATGTCGCGGATCTCCGGCGTGGTCAGTGCGCGGTAGATCTGCTCCAGCATCACTGGCACCAGCATCGTCATGAACCGATCGTCCCTGCCGAGACCCTTGTGCAACTCCCTGACTATCTGCAGGGCGAGGGCGCTGACCAGCGGGTCGCCAAATTGCAGCGGGGTGTTGGCGTTGGCAGCCAGTCTGGCCAGGCGCTCGGCGATGCCTGACGGACGGTCCGGAAAATAGAACACTGCAAAATCCACGGTGCCTGCGTAATGCCAGTGCGTGGGTAAGTTAGCCGGTGCCAGCAGCGACTCGTTCGGCATCGTGTTTGTCCGCCAGGCGCCGCTTTCCCCTTCGCGCACCCGGGCGCCGCCAAACTGGGTGATCAGGGTCGTCCCACTGATGCCGGATACCGTTTTTTCTATCCCGCTGAACAGATAGTGCTCCACATAGAGGGGCGTAGGTCCCGCGACAATACCCTCGGCCAGCGGGCTGTGGCCCAGTTCCCTGCGTACTTTTTGCCAACGTTCCATACCAACGGCCATGAGCGTTTTTTGATAAAGATACGCTCAGTTTCTGCAAGATGTAAGAGGCATTCGAGTCCAGGATAGGCGCTCATTCGGAATGACCAATAACTATACCTGGCGCCGGAGGCGAATATGCTGAAGCTCAAAACTGAATTGACCCTGCCAACCGTCGGACTGACCGGCTTCGAGACACCCTTGTCGGAAGAGGAACAAGCTATCCAGGGCGTGGTGCACCAGTTTGCAAAAAATGTGCTGCGACCGATCGGGCAGGAACTCGACAAAATGTCCGCTGAGGAGGTTTGCGCCCCCGGCTCTCCCTACTGGGACGCCATGGCGGAGGCCGCAAAGCTGGGTCTGGATCCGGAGCTGCTGCAACAGTTTGAGCCCGCGGTGGCCAATCGCCTGGAGTCCCTGATCGGCGAGGAGATGGGTTGGGGCGATGCGGGGCTGGCGGTGTCACTCACGGTGAACGGTTTCCCTCTGGAGATGGCGAAAGCCGTGGGCAACCAGGAACTCGTTGAGCTGTCGACCGGCAGGATCGGCTGCTGGATGATCACCCATCCCGACAAGGGCACTGATGTCGGCGCGTTCGATACGAAGCGCGAATGGCCCACTGGCCAGCAGGGTAATAAAGGCAACATGCTTGCGAAAGTCGGCGCCGACGAAATCGTAATCAACGGCCAGTGTTCGGCCTGGGTATCAAATGGCGCGGTGGCACAGGTTGCGCTGTGTTACCTGAGTGCGGACTATGGTGACGGCTTTTTTGACGCCGATGGCCGCCCCAACGGGGTAACCGTTATCCTCCCCCTGGATCTACCCGGAGTATCCCGGGGCAAGCCGTTGGAGAAAATTGGCCAGCGGGCCCTGCCGCAGGGAGAGGTCTATTTTGACAACGTAAAGATTCCGAAACGCTTCGCGGTCGCCCTGCAGGATGAATACTACGGCAATGTCGCCTCGGCCTGGTCCTTTGCCGGCACCCACATGGGCCAGGTGTTTACCGGAGTGGCCCGCTCGGCTTTCGAGATGGCATTGCACTACTGCAATGAACGCAAGCAGGGTGGCCAGCGCCTGATCGACCACCAGCTTACCCGTTACCGCCTTGGCGACATGATGCGTCGCGTGGAGCTGTGCCGCGCAGTGGCACGTCGCTCCCTGGCGTACGCGCGCCAGACTCCCTCGGGACACCCGTGGGCCACGGCGTCAGCCAAGGTGACGGTGACTGAGGAGGCCGAAAGGATAGTGGCCGAGGCATTCCGCCTGTTCGGCGGCAATGGCACCACGCTGGAATATCCGATCGAAAAACTGGTTCGCGACGTGCGCTCCGCCCTGATCGAGGACGGCGAGAATTATATGCTGACGACCCGCCTGGGGTTTCTTTGTCAGCAACTGTATGAGGATGGGTGGGCGCAAAACTAGGCGCCAGCCAATTCTGTTCAAGGCATTTTTTTGGCCGTGTCAGCACGGCTCTTACATAGAAGAGGAAAAGTATAATGGCCAAGTACCCCGTAGTAGTTTATGGCGCCAGTGGTTACACCGGTATGCTCACCATGGACTGGTTGATCGACCAGAATATCCCCTTTACCGCAGTCGCCCGGGATGCGAAGCGTGTGAAGGAAATGATGGCCCAGCGGGTTGTGCGGCTCGAGTCGGCGACCTACGAAATCATCGAGGCCCAGCACACCGTGGAGGCGCTGACCGAGGCATTCAAGGGCGCGAAGGTCGTGTGCAACACCGTCGGCCCCTTCGTCAAGTTCGGCCTTACCGCGGTGGAAGCGGCACTCAAGGCAGGTTGCCACCACCTGGATACCACCGGTGAGCAGGCATATATCCGCGATGTGCGCGACCAGTTTGGCGAACTCTATGCCCAGGCAGGGCTGGTCGTGTCGCCATCGCTGGCCTATATGTACAGTTACGCAGAGATAGCGGCTGAGTTGGCGTTGGAAAACCCGGGCATTGACGCTCTGCAAACCACGACCCTGGCACGCGGACCGCGCTTTGTCGGCGCCGGTGTAACCGTGGGCTCCACCGCTTCGATCTTTGAGATGTACCGTTCCGAGGCCTGTTACCTGTGGGAAAAGAAACTGGTGCCGCACGCGCCAAACAAATCCTACACCATCAACTCCCCTGATTTTATGGATCCGGTCTTTGCGTTGCCCTGGGGTGGCACCTCGCTGCCGGTGTATTTCGAAACTGACCCGCGGGTGCGCAGCTGTGAATCCTGCGTGGGCTTTTATGATAACGATGCCATGAAGATGGTGCACGCACTGGGCGAAAAATGGGAGGCGGAGTACAAGGGTCTTCCGAGCGAGCAGCAGGACGAAGTGCTCAGGCAGATCACCGAGTCCACCACGCCCAGTATGCCGCCGCGGGAGCGTACCACTCTGGTTCGCACCGTGGACACCGCGATCGGCCGCGGGGTGTTGTCAGCCGTGCGCGCCACGGTCTACGGCACCACCGCCTATATCGCTACCGGGGCACTGCAGACCGCGGGTGTCATCAAGCTACTGGACGGCGATACCAACAAGGTAGGCTTCGCATCCGGCTCCAGGGCCTTTGGTCACCGCTACCTGCTGGGCTTCCTCGAGGAGCGCGGCCTGGCGCGTGCCAGCGTCACCGAACTGTAAGCGCAGCGCAAGGAGGTTAATGTGGCTCTTATCGACCTTTACGACCGCGGCTGGTTGATCAACCCCACCGGGGTCGCCTATATCCAGGGTGACCGCTCCTATAGTTTCGATGAGGTAGGGGACCTGTCCTGCCGCATTGCGAACCAGTTGCTCGCCCTTGGCCTGCCAAAGGAAACCAAGGGCGCCATCTGGGCCGCCAACGATGTCACGGCCTGGGCCTGCACCCTGGGACTGTGGCGCGCCAATATGACATGGTTACCGGTGAATGCCCGCAACTCGGTGGAGGACAATCATTACATTCTCGATTTCTTTGACTGCGAGATCATGTTCTACCAGAGCGAGTTCGAGGAAGTAATCGCCGGCTTGCGACCCCGCCTGCCCGGGATCAGGCACTGGGTCTGTATCGATACCGATGCGCCGGGGGCGCCGTCGCTTGATACCTGGCTGGGTGATGCGAGCGCTGCATGCCCCAGGGTAAAGTTTGCCATGGATGACGTGGTGATGCTTTCCTCCACCGGCGGTACTACCGGCAAACCCAAGGGGGTGATGAACACCCATCGTAGCTGCGAGACCTTTGTCGCCCATTTCATGCTGGCCCACCACTACGGGGCGGACGACCGCCCGGTAAACCTGGCGGCGGCGCCGATGACCCATACGGCCGGGCTGCTGTCCATGCCATGCACCGCCCAGGGCGGTACCGTAGTAGTGGTCACCAAACCGGACCCGGCACTGATCTTCGAGGCGGTGGCGAAACACCGCGTGACGGAATTCTTCCTGCCCCCGACGGTGATTTACAAGCTGCTGGAGATTCCCGGTATCGAGAAGGTCGATTTTTCCTCGGTGAAATACCTGGTCTACGGCGCGGCGCCCATGTCGGTGGACAAGCTCAAAAAGGCGATCGACCTGTGGGGACCGATCATGGCCGGCGGCTATGGCCAGACGGAGGCGCCCGCGAGTATTTCCAACCTGCCGCCGGACCACCATTTCGTCAACGGCGCACTCGCGTCCGACCAACGACTCTCCTCCGTCGGTCGACCCAACCCCCTGATCCGTGTCGAAATGATGAACGACGCCAACGAGATCCTGCCCCGGGGCGAGACCGGCGAAATCTGTGTGCGCGGTGACCTGGTGATGAAGGGCTACTACAAGCAGCCGGATAAAACCGCCGAGACTATCATCGACGACTGGCTGCACACAGGCGACGTGGGTCACATCGATGCCGAGGGCTACCTGCATATCACCGACCGCAAGAAGGACATGATTATCTCCGGCGGTTTCAATGTCTATCCCAGTGAGGTCGAGCAGGTGATCTGGGGCCACCCGGCGGTGCAGGACTGTGCGGTGATCGGCGTCCCGGACGAAAAATGGGGTGAGGCGGTCAAGGCGGTGGTCGAGCTCAATCCCGGGCAGAGCGTAACCGCGGAAGAAATCATCGCCCTGTGCAAGGAAAAGCTCGGCAGCGTCATGGCGCCCAAAAGCGTGGATTTCGTAGCGTCCCTGCCCCGCAGTACGGTGGGCAAGGTATTGAAAAAAGACCTGCGCGAGCAGTACTGGCAGGACAGCGGCCGCAAGGTCTGAAGGAGAACGAGTCTCATGAGCGACGTATATATCGCGGGTATCGCCATGACGGTCTTCGGCCGTCACCTGGAGCGCAGCCTGGATGACCTGGCTGGCGAGGCACTCAATGGCGCGCTAAAGGACGCGGGCTGCGCGACCGGCGATCTCGGAGCGGCTTTTTATGCCGGCATGACCAACGGGCCCTTGCAGGGCCAGATATCGATTCCCGGCCAGGTCGTGTTCAGCAAGATCGGGGTGGAAGGTATTCCCATCTACAACGTTGAAAACGCCTGTGCTTCGGGCAGTTCGGCGTTCAACCTCGCGGTGCAGAGCCTGCGGGCCGGCACCACGGATGTCGCACTGGCACTGGGCGCGGAAAAAATGAATATCCCGGACAAGGCAAAGGCATTCTCGATTTTCGAGGGCGGCTGGGATGTGAGCCGGGCCGAGGAAAATTACGAAATGCTGATAAAAATGGGGGAGGGCGTCACCGTGCCGCCGGGTACTACCTCCGACAAGCCCTTCAGCAAGTTCATGGAAATCTATGCGGCGATGTGTCGCCTGCACATGAAGACCTACGGCACGACCCAACGCCAGATTGCAGCGGTATCGGCGAAGAATCACACCCATTCGGTCCACAACCCTTTTTCACAGTTTCGCAAACCGTTCACCATCGAGGAGATCCTGGCAGCCCCACCGATTACCTACCCGATCACCCTGCCCATGTGCGCGCCGCTGTCAGACGGCGCGGCCGCGGCTATAGTGTGCACCGAAGAAGGCCTGCGCCGCATCGGGGCTGACAGGAAGCGCTGCATCCGGGTGGCGGCAAGTGTACTTTGCAGCTTCACTCACCGCCGCATGGATCAACCGGAACTCAGCGTGGGACACCGCGCGGCTACCCAGGCTTACGAACAGGCCGGACTGGGGCCTGAAGACATGGATGTTGCGGAGGTGCACGACGCCTCGGCCATGGGTGAGATACTGCAGGCGGAAAACCTGGGTTTCGTTCCCTTTGGTGGTGGCGGCCCCGCGGCGGAACGCGGCGAATTCACCGTGGGTGGCCGCATCCCCATCAACCCCTCCGGCGGTCTGGAATCCAAGGGACATCCGCTGGGCGCAACCGGCATAGGCCAGCTCTATGAACTGGTGACCCAGCTTCGGGGTGAGGCCGGTGAGCGCCAGGTGCGGGGTGCGCGCCACGCCATCCAGGAAAACGGCGGCGGTATGCAGGGCGTCGAAGAAGCCGCAGTGGCCATTCATATTCTCAGTCAATAAACAGGGTGTCCGGTTTGGAGTCGAACATGTTCAGAAACAAAGTTGTCGTAATCACCGGCGCAGGATCGGGCATCGGCCGTGAGTTGGCGCTGCAATTCGGTACCGCTGGTGCCAATCTTGCCCTGTCGGACATCAACCGGGAAGGGCTGGACCAGACCATCGCAATGCTGGCAGCGCGCACCGGGAGTACGGTCCGCGGATATATGCTGGACGTGGCTTCCCGGGAGGCGGTATTCGCCCATGCCGAGGACGTAAAACGGGATTTTGGTGCAGTGCACTATGTTATCAACAATGCGGGGGCGACGATTTTCGGCACCGTCGCCCACACCAGCATAGAGGAATACGAATGGCAGCTGGGCGTCAACATGTGGGGTGTGCTTTATGGCACCAAGGCGTTCCTGCCCTTGATGCTGGAACAGAAAGAGGGCTGCATCGTCAATATTTCCAGTGTCTTCGGTCTGCTGGGCTTTCCCACCCAGAGCGCTTACAACATTTCCAAGTTCGCGGTACGCGGCCTGACAGAGGCACTCTGGTCGGAACTGGAGGGCACCGGAGTACGTGCGGTCTGCGTGCACCCCGGTGGCATCAAAACCAGTATTGAAAAGTCGGGCCGTAGCTGTGCCGCCGCCACCGAGGAGGACCGTCAATTTTCGGCAAAATCCGAGAAGCTGCTGATAACGCCGCCGGCAGACTGCGCCGCCGATATCCTCAGGGGCCTGCTCAAGGGCAAGAGACGCATTATCACGGGACATAAATCTTCGACCATGTTCTGGATGGCACGATTGTTTCCCAACAGTTACCCGCGGCTGCTGCGCCTGCTGGCGTAGGATTCTGCGGCCCGCAAAAGCCGTGAAAAATATGGCCCCCGAAATCTTGCTAAACCCGTTCTGCCATTACCTGGCCTGCCGCTATGCCCGGTGCTTTCCCACGAGCAGGCGGCAATTACCATTGTGTCGGCTCCCTCTTATCGGTTAGTGTAGCGCCCGGTTTTTCAACCCACCACAACCTCCAGGAGAAGCACTATGATTGGCTATGTCACCATCGGCGTTCGCGACATGGAAAAGGCAAAGAGTTTTTACACGCAACTGCTGGCCCCGCTGGGTGCGAAAGAGCTGATGAGCATGGATCGCATCGCATTTATCGGCAAGGCAATGAACGAACCCATGCTCGCTGTCTGTATCCCCTACGATGAGAAAGATCCTTCCCCCGGCAACGGCAATATGGTCGCTATCAATCCCGGTTCGAAGGAAGCGGTGGATCAGTTCTACGCCAAGGCCAGGGAACTGGGCGCGAGCTGCGAGGGTGAACCCGGTCAGCGCATCCCCGATATGTTCTACGGCGCCTATGTCCGTGACCCGGACGGCAACAAGCTCTGCTTTTTCCAGTTCGGCTGACAATCAAGGAACATTGGCATGAAGCCGGCTTGACTGTAATTTCCTGAGATACAGCGAGCCGGTGGTCAGGGCGGCGGATCCACCAGTGCCTGGGGTGGTTCCACCGCCAGACTTCCGAGGGCCAGCACCGCCTGGGTCCGTGAATGGACGCCCAGTTTGCGGAAAATCTCCGTCATATGGGCCTTTATGGTCGCTTCCTTCACATCCAGCTCATAGGCAATCTGCTTGTTGAGCAAACCCTCCGAGAGCATCGAAACCACGCGAAATTGCTGGGGCGTAAGGCTGGCCAGTGCGTCTGCGACATCCAGGGACTGCAGGCTGGCGCCTTTGCCGGCAGCGTCCAGGCCGGGGTGAAGTCCGCGTTTTCCCGCCATCACCTGCTCGATACAGCTGGCCATGACGCTCACATCTGTCGACTTGGACAGAAATCCCGCCGCGCCGTGATCGATTGCGCGGCGTACCGTATCCGGGTGGGAGTTGGCTGAAATCATGATTACCGGTGTATTGGGGTACTGGCCGGTGAACCATGAAAGGGCTGAGTAACCCAGCGCGCCGGGCATGTGCAGGTCAAGCAACAGCAGGCTGGTGCCGCGGTGCAGCTCCGCCTGGGCCTGTAACTCGGCGACGTTTGCGGCCTCATACAACTCGGCCCTGGGGTACAACTGGGCGATAACCTGCTGCAGCGCGCTGCGAAAAAGCGGGTGATCATCCGCAATGAGGATTGAGAGCCCTCTTGAATCCACTGGCAATATCCCTGTTTTAGTTATACGGACATTGTCGCGGCTGCGGCGCTTCACTGTAAAGGAAAAAAACCGGGCGCCTGGCCCGGCTGGAATTACGGTCCTGGATGGCCGTATGGGAAAGGTTTTGATAGAGGCCATTTTAGGAGGGGAGGTGTCTGCTGGCATTAGACTTTAGTCGCATCGGGACCCCGCTTTTGACCAAAGTCCAATGGGTCATCGCAGGCGATGCGGTTATTACTGTGTGCGCTCAACCAACAATACCTAGATAGGGAGCTCGCACTATGAACAAAATGAAACCTCTGGCCACCGCACTGGTCGCGCTCGGTAGCATCGGTATCGGTGGATCCGCCCTCGCGGATAGCGCCGTGGACGCAAGAATCCAGGAGCTCGAGCGCCAGCTCCAGGAGCTGAAGAGCCAGGTCTCTGCCCAGCAGCAGGAAATCGCGACCAACAAGACCGAGATGCAGGCGGAAATCGACGAGGCCCGCCCGATGGCAAAGGGCACCAAGTTTACCTATGGCGGCTATATTCAGTTGGACGCGATCCACTCCGAATACAGTGAAGGCAAGCCCAACAGCCTGATCGAGGACTTCTACGTGCCGTCCCTGGTTCCGGTGGAACCGATCAGCGGCAATGCGGACTCCTACAATTCGACCAACTTCAGTGCCAAGACCTCGCGCTTTTTCTTCACCACCGCAACCAAGACTGATGCGGGCACTATCGGCACCCGCGTCGAGCTGGATTTCATCCTCAGTGGTCAGGGTGATGAGCGCATTTCCAACTCCTGGAGTTCGCGCCTGCGCCACGCCTTCGTGAATTGGGAGTACGATACCAACAGGTCGATCCTGGCGGGCCAGAGCTGGTCCACCTTCTTCAATGTGGGTGCGCTCCCGGATGTCTACGATTTCGTGGGCCCAGCCGGCACGATCTTCGTGCGCCAGCCCCAGATCCGCTGGACCATGGGCGGACTGCAGCTGGCAGTTGAAAACCCGGCGACCCGTCTCAATGACAGCAACGGCAGCACTGTTTACGACAACGGTCAGCAAATGCCCGATCTGATCGCCCGTTACAACGGCAAGTGGAATGACCTGAGCTGGTCTGCGGCAGCCATGGGGCGTGAATTGCGCTACGAGGACCGCACCGATGCTGCTGTCGAGGGTGACAGCGACGAGCAGTACGGCTACGCGCTGAGCTTTGCCGGCAAGTGGATGTTCGGCAAGGATGACCTGCGTTTCATGGTTAACTACGGTGACGCCCTGGGTCGCTACATGGGCCTGAACGCCTTTAACGACGGCTATATCAAGGCGGACGGGTCGATAGATACCTTCGACCAGTGGGGCGGCTTTATCGCCTACCAGCACTACTGGAGCGACAGGTGGCGCAGCACTATTTCCGCTTCGCTCGCCGGCGCGGACAATCCCGGTACCAACCAGTACGCGGGCGCTCAAGGGCTGGCCAAGGAATACCAGTCCCTGCACGCCAACCTGAGCTGGTTGCCGGCGCCCTCGCTGGCGCTTGGCGGTGAGCTCATCCTGGCCAGCAAGGAACTCGAGGACGGTCGCGACGGCGATATGAGCAGAGTGCAGTTCTCGGTCAAATACGGCTTCTGAGGCCGACTCGACCAAGGTCTAGGATCCAGTTGCAGCCATAGCAGGTATAGTTGCTATGGCTGCAACAATAACAACACCCAGGAGGTGTGATATGTCCCCTTTAACGGAACAACAGGCGAAAGAGTACTGGCGCCGCAACCTGTCCCTCATGATCAAGCTGATGGTGATCTGGTTCGTGGTCAGCTTCGGCTGCGGAATACTGCTGTTTGATTTTCTCAACCAGTTCCAGGTCGGCGGTTACAAGCTGGGTTTCTGGTTCGCCCAGCAGGGTTCAATCTACATATTCGTGGTATTGATTTTCTATTACGCCAGAAAAATGGCCGCGCTGGACCGTGAGTTCGGCGTGGAAGAAGACTAGGAGCGGCCGTTATGGAACTGCAAACACTCAGTTATATATTTGTGGGCGCGACCTTCGCCCTCTACCTCGGGATCGCCTTCTGGGCCCGGGCGGGATCGACCAAGGACTTTTATGTCGCCGGTGGTGGCGTGCATCCCGTGGCCAATGGCATGGCGACCGCGGCAGACTGGATGTCCGCCGCGTCGTTTATCTCCATGGCTGGAATGATATCCTTCATGGGCTACGGCGGCTCGGTGTTCCTGATGGGCTGGACCGGGGGTTACGTGATCCTGGCGATGCTGCTGGCGCCCTACCTGCGCAAGTACGGCAAGTTCACCGTACCGGAGTTTATAGGCGATCGTTTTTACTCGAAGACAGCCCGGGTGGTCGCGGTGATCTGCCTTATCCTCTGTTCGGTGACCTACGTGATCGGCCAGATGAAAGGGGTGGGAGTCGCCTTCTCACGCTTCCTGGAAGTCGAATACGCCACTGGCCTGTTCGTGGGTATGGTGATCGTGTTCTTCTATGCGGTTCTGGGTGGCATGAAGGGTATTACCTACACCCAGATTGCCCAGTACTGCGTACTTATCCTGGCCTACACGATCCCGGCCATTTTCATCAGTCTGCAGCTGACTGGCAATGTCTTTCCCCAACTCGGCCTCGGTAGTACCCTGGCAGGGCAGGACGTTTATCTGCTGGACAAGATAGACCAGGTGGTGACGGATCTCGGCTTCAAGCAGTACACGACCGATGTGCGCCTTAGCACACTCAACATGTTCGCCTACACCATGTCCCTGATGATCGGCACCGCGGGCTTGCCCCACGTGATCATCCGTTTCTTTACCGTACCCAAGGTAAAGGATGCCCGCTCTTCAGCCGGCTGGGCACTGGTATTCATTGCTATCCTGTATACCACTGCTCCTGCGGTTGGTGCCATGGCACGCCTTAACCTGATGCAGACCATCGAGCCTGCCCCGGGTGAGTACATGGTCTACGATGAACGTCCCCAGTGGTTCAAGAACTGGGAGAAAACCGGCCTGCTGCAGTTCGAGGATAAAAACGGGGATGGCCTGGTGGAATACAGTGCCGATCCGGCAACCAACGAGATGGTCAAGATCGACAATGACATCATGGTACTGGCCAACCCGGAAATCGCCCAACTGCCTAACTGGGTGATCGCCCTGGTCGCCGCCGGTGGCCTGGCGGCCGCACTGTCGACGGCTGCGGGCCTGCTGCTGGCGATCGCCTCGGCGATATCCCACGACCTGCTCAAGGGTATGATCGCGCCGCAGATTTCCGAGAAGCAGGAATTGATGGCAAGCCGTGTCGCCATGGCCCTGGCCATTGTGGGCGCCGGGTATCTCGGACTCAATCCACCGGGTTTTGCCGCGGGAACGGTGGCACTGGCCTTCGGGCTGGCGGCATCCTCCATCTTCCCGGCGCTGATGATGGGTATCTTCAGCGATCGCGTGAACAAGGAAGGCGCCATCGCCGGCATGGTCTGCGGTATCGGGGTGACCCTGTTCTACGTGTTCCAGCACAAAGGTATCATGTTTATTCCGGGTACCGAGTTCCTGGGTAGCATGCAGCCCAACTGGTTCATGGGTATCGAGCCCAACGCCTTCGGGGTTGTGGGTGCCATCGTCAACTTTGCGGTTGCCGCGGTAGTCACCCGGGTAACGGCGCCGCCACCGGCAAGTGTGCGCGAGCTGGTAGAGCACATCCGTGTCCCCGTTGGTGCAGGTGAGGCAACAGGTCACTAAGATTGTGACCGTCTGAACCGGGAGGCACCGCTGGCGGTGCCTCCCTTTTTGCGTAAAGAGACTGGCTTATTACAGCAATTTCCTGCGAGCCAGCCGCTATAATGATCCACGGAGCAACAGGGACAGGCGTTATGGTTTTTACCAACAAGCACGTGATAATTGCCATGATCGTGGCCCCGGTACTGGCCATACTGGCCTGGGTCGCAGCCGGGCAATTTTCCGGCGAGACACCCCAGGCACCCGTCAATGGTATGTCCTACCCACTGGTTGAAAAGAGCAATTGCCGCTATGTCAGCGGCGCCTGTGACCTTGAGAATGAGGACTTCAGGCTCACCCTGGTGGCGACCGGTATCGATTCGCTCACTGAGTTGGTAGTGCGCAGTGCATACCCGCTGGACGGGGTGGTGCTGGGAGTCGGGCCAGCGGAACAGGACGCCGAACCGACGCCGATGCGAGCAACCGATGGCCAGGGCCTCGAATGGCATCTGGTCCTGGGCAGGCTGCCCGGACCCGGGGAGCGAATCAGGCTGGTAGCCATCGCCGGTGGCGCCAGTTATTTTGCAGATGCTTCCACCGCATTTATGCAGCCCGGGGAGGGCTGAGCAGACACATGGGTGATGATTTTCGGGTTGCGGCATCCCCCCCGGGCACGACGGCACAGGACACCCCGCGATTGGCGGTGCCCGAGCTGGTTCCGGTCGCCGAATTTCTCGAACAGTCCCTGCCGTTCAACGACTTGCCAAAAACGGAGCTCTACCAGGTCGTAGCGGATATCGTGGTGCAGTATCACTGCCGTGGGGACGTGTTCAACCGCGAGACCGAAGAGGCGGGACTGCGGATCGTGCGCAGCGGCGCGGTTGAAATACGCGACAGTGACAACAAGCTGCTGGATCGGTTGGGGGAGGGCGAGAGTTTTCATATCGGCGGCCTCAATGCGGAGCAGGGCGAGGTGCAGGCGACAGTGATCGAGGACGCGCTGCTCTACCTGGTCCCGGATCCGGTTTACCGGCGCCTGCGCGAGGGCAATCGTCAGTTCGACCGATACTTCAGCGGGCAGCGCAGCCGCCGATTGCGCAGGGCGGCCCGTTACCAGCCCGAGCCCAACCTCATGATGCAGGAAGTGCGTACCGTCATGAGCACCAACCTCTTGACCGTGTCCGCTACCGACACGGTGCGGCATCTGGCGCAGGTGATGGCGGCACGGCGCGTATCATCGGCGTTCGTAATGGATGCGGGGCGACTGGCAGGCATAGTGACGGACCGGGATCTGCGGACGCGCTTTGTTGCCCACGCCCTGCCGCCGGACACCCGGGTGAGCGAGATCATGACACCCGATCCGGAAACCGTCGATGGTTCCGACAGTATTTTTGCGGTGACCCTGCTGATGACCCAGCGCGCCTTCCATCACCTGCCGGTGATGATCGGCGACGAGCTCAAGGGCATCGTTACCACCTCGGACCTGATCCTCGCCAGGCAGGACGACCCGGTCTACCTCGTGCAGCACATTTCCCGCCAGGGTGATATCAGTGGTATCCGCGATCTCGTCGGCGGCATGGCCAACCTGATGGTGCAGTGGGTGAATTCGGGCATGCGCGCGCAGCAGGTGAGCCAGATTCTGACCGCTATCAGCGACGCCGTCACCGTGCGGCTTATCCATCTGGCCCAGGAAAAGCTCGGGCCGGCACCGGTCGCCTGGTGCTGGCTGGGCTTCGGTTCCCAGGCAAGGTCAGAGCAGCTGCTGGGCGCTGACCAGGACAATGGTATCGTCATCGCTGACGGGGTACAGCCGGACCAGTTGCCCTGGTTCAGTTCGCTGGCGGATTTTGTCTGCGACGGCCTCAACGAATGTGGCTACGTCTACTGCCCCGGCGACGTCATGGCGAAAACCGAGGAGTGGCGCCAGCCGCTGGCAGTCTGGCAGCAAAAGGTGCGACGCTGGGTAAGAACGCCCACACCGGATGCCGCCATGCGCGTCAGTATCTTTTTCGATCTGCGTTGCATCCATGGCAGCCGCGAGCTGTGCGACCAGTTGCAGGCGGTCATGCTGCAGCAGGCCTCCACTAATTCTATCTTTCTCGCGGCTCTTGCAGCCAATGCCCTCGACACCAAGCCGCCCCTCGGGATTTTTCGGCGCTTCGTGCTGGATCGCGACGGGGAGCATCGCGACTACCTTGACCTGAAGAAGCGCGGGGTCCTGCCGGTCACGGAGATGGTGCGCCTGCGGGCCCTCGCCAATGGCATTGCAGCGGTCAACACAGAGCAGCGGCTCAAAGCGCTTGCCAGTGGTAAACACATGACCATTGTGGACAGCCGCAACCTGGCCGATGCCCTGCATTTCATCCAGCAGCTGCGGATCCGCCACCAGTGCGAGCAGATAACCCGCGGCGAGAAAGTGTCCAATAACCTCAATCCCAGGGATTTGCCCAAGATGGCAAAGGAGCAGTTGCGTGATGCCTTCACTATTATCGACGATGCCCAGTCCGCCGTCAGGCAGACCTACCGCGCGGGTATGGGTTGATGTGGAGGCTGCGCCTGCATCGCCTGGTGTACGCCCGGCGGGCGGCAGGCACGGCCCTGCAGCGTTGCTGGCAGACGCCCTTGCCTGCCACTGGGACCGACTGGCGCCAGGTATCCTTTCTGGTGGTGGATGCGGAGATGTCCTCCCTTGATGTGAGGGAGGGCGAGCTGCTGAGTGTCGGCTGGGTCGCCGTGGAGGGCGGGGGCATAAGTCTCGACAGTGCCCGGCACTATCTCGTCAAGGCGCAGAACTCGGTGGGGCAGAGCGCCACCATTCACAGCCTGCGGGATTGCGAACTGAGCGATGCTGAAAGTGGCGAAATGGTGTTGTCTTACTTTCTCGAAGCCGCGGCGGGCAAGGTGCTGGTGTTCCACAACGCGGCGCTCGACATGGCGTTTCTCGATCGCGTGAGCAGGCAGGCCTTCAAGGCACCGGTCCTGCTGCCGGTAGTGGATACCCTGTTGCAGGAAGAAGCGATGTTACGGCGCAGGGAGCAACCGATCATGCCGGGAGACCTGCGCCTGCACGCCTGTCGCGAGCGCTACGGATTGCCGCCCTACCAGGGGCACAACGCGCTGTTGGATGCGCTGGCGACGGCGGAACTGCTGTTGGCCATGGCGGCGCACCGCAGCGGTGGCAAGTCGTTTCCGCTGCGGCAGCTGCTCTGACAGTGACGGGAGCCTCCCGCGACTGATTCCGGCAACGCCTACCAGCGATGTAACCGGACCGGCAGACTGCTGTAACCCCTCACGAAGTTGGACTTCACCCGCTCCGGTTCGCCCACAACCTCCACGAAACGGAAGCGCTGCATGGTCTCTTCCCAGAGGATGCGCAGTTGCATCTCGGCCAGGCGGTTGCCCATGCAGCGGTGAATACCGAACCCGAAGGAGATGTGGTGGCGGGGGTTGGCCCGATCGATAATGAACCGGTCGGCGTTCTCGATGGCGCTGGAATCCCGGTTACCGGACAGGTACCACATCACCACCTTGTCGCCTTTCTTGATCTGCTTTCCCTGGAACTCGATATCCTGCTTCGCCGTCCGCCGCATATGCGCCAGGGGCGTCTGCCAGCGGATGATCTCGGATACCATGCCGGGAATCAGCCCGTGGTTGGCGCGCAGTTTGTCGTACTCCGCGGGATTCTCGTTGAGTGCCAGTACTCCACCGGTGGCGGAATTGCGCGTGGTGTCATTGCCGCCGACGATCAGCAGGCCGATGTTGCCCAGGAATTCCATCGGACGATCCACCATGTCGGCGGTATTGGGATCCCGCTGCAGCAGCGAAATCAGGTCGAAGCCTCCCTCGCGGCCCTTGCGCTCGTGCCAGATCCGGGTGAACGTTTCCAGGCAATCCATCAGGCCGGTATAACGCTCCTCTTCACTGACGTCTCCCCCGCTGATTTCCGGGGCGCCGGCAGCGATATCAGACCAATAGGTCAGTTTGTGGCGCTGCTCGAACGGGAAGTCGAACAGGGTGGCCAGCATCTGGGTGGTCAGGTTGATGGAGACCTCGTCAACCCAGTTGAAGGTTTCGCCGACCGGCAGCTTGTCCAGGATGTCCACGACCCGGGAGCGGATCAGGGTTTCCATGTCCGCCAGGTTCTTTGGCGCTACCACAGGCTGCACCGCGCGCCGCTGGATATCGTGCTTGGGCGGGTCCATGGCGATGAAGCTTTCCGCCGGAATTTTGTCGCCCAGGTCGCCCAGGATAATATTCGGCTCCGAGGAGAAAACCTGGTGGTTGCTGTCCACCGCGACAATGTCGTCGAAGCGGGTCACTGACCAGAAGGGGCCAAACGGACTCTCGGCCTGGTAGTGCACCGGGTCCTCGTTCCGCAGCCGCTCGAAGTAGGGTCTCCAGGCGTCTTGTTGATACAGGCGCGGATCGCTGACATCGATTTGCTCCAGCGGGGTAGACAGGGGATCAGGTAACTGTGCGGCAATATTCATGGTGAAATCCTCGTTGCTAATCACATCTGGTATTCGGGAAGGCGTACGACCATGCCGTCCATGGCGTCGGTGACGTCTATCTGGCAGCTCAGGCGTGAACTCTCGGACCGGTCCGGGCGCATGCCCAGCATGGCTTCCTCCATCGCATCGCCGTCACCGGCTATCGCGCGCCACTCACCCTCGACAAAACAGTGGCAGGTGCCGCAGGCACAGGCACCGCCGCAGTCGGCGTCGATACCGGGTACACCGTTGTCGATAGCGTTCTGCATCAGGGATTTACCCACCTCGGCTTCGATCGTGTGATCCTGGCCGTTGAATTCAATCAGCGTAATTGTCGGCATGGTTTTTTCTCCATAAGGTTGATGCCGTACAGTTTACGTGGGCGATAGCGATAGAAGAGGTTATTTATTGACACATAGGGGTTATATATTGACAATCTGTGGTTCAGGAGAATGAATGACCAGCCGGGACGACAGCTATTTTATTCCCAGCAGTTACTCCCGCATCGTGGCGCGGGAGCTGGAACTGCAGGAGCGGGATTTGCCGCGCCTGTTGCAGGGCACCGGCTTGTCGCCGGACATCCTGCAGCCGGGTGACGAAACCTACCTGACGGGGCGCCAGCAGCTGCGTGTCCTGGACAATGCGCAGAGAATGCTGGGGGTCCCGGACTTCGGCCTCCGGCTCGGCAGCCGCTTGAACCCGTCCGCCCACGGCCCCCTGGGCTACCTGGCCCTGAGCAGCCCGGATCTCATCACTTCCCTTGAATCCCTGCGGGATTTCCTGCCGGCGCGTCTGCCACTGGCACGCCTGGACGTGGCGTTGGACGACGAGTGGTTGTGCTGTTCGTTGACGATCAGGCTGGATGCGAACAGCGAGGAACAGCGTGTGCTGCACGAGTGCTTTGCGCTGGTTATCCAGTCTTTCGTCGAGACCGTACTGGGCAGGGACCTGACCGAAGCGGTCATCGAACTGGCCCACAAGCGACCGGCGTATCACGCGCTGTACCGTGACTATCTCCACTCGAAGGTCCGCTTCGCCAGGCCGGCAACCGTTTTTCGGCTGCCGGCGACCCTGGCCCGGGTGCCCAATGCCGCGGGCGACCCCGGGTCCTATGCGCTGGCGCGGGACCTCTGTTTCAAACTGCTGGAACAGGTACCGGCGGCCTCCCTGTCGACCGCCGACCGGGTGCGGCGCGTGCTGTTGTCACAGACGCCGGGCTCGGTTACGGAGAGTGAGGTGGCGAGGGCCATGTTCATTTCCAAGCGCACCCTGGCGCGCCGGCTGGAGGGGGAGGGGAGCAGCTACCGGCTGATTCGCGACCAGGTACTGGCACAACTGGCGGCCAGTCATCTGCGCGAATCCGGCCTGTCGGTGGAAGCGGTGGCGGCGCTGCTGGGATACAACGACACGGCGGCGTTTCGCAAGGCGTTCCGTCGCTGGTATGGGCAGGCGCCGGGCGAATTCCGGCGTCTGCCCCGGACTTTACCCGGTGCGCGCTTCAGCGTGTGAGCCACACGCAAGCCCCATGCCTGCCTGAGCTGGCGCCGGTTATCGGCGCTCAACGAGCCCTGCCTTGGCGGGGGTCGGCTGCTCTCTGCCTGCGCGTGCCCTGCGCGGTTTACCAGTGCCATAATGGCGGTGCCGTATACTTCCTCTTTGCGAGGTTATTGGGTTAATTCCACCGGATGGCCTCAAACAAGGAGAGAACCGATGAGTGACACGATGATCTGGCAGCTCAGCGCAACCGAACTCGCCCGGGCGATAGCGGGCAAGCAGATCAGTGCGCTGGAAGCGGTCCAGTCCACGGTTGATCGCATGCACGCGGTCAACCCGAGGCTCAATGCCGTTGTCGATGACCTGAGCGAGCAGGCGATCACGATGGCGCGGGCTCACGATGAGCACCTGCGATCGCGTGGGCCGATTGGGCCGCTGCATGGTGTGCCGGTGACCATCAAGGAAAATATCGACCAGCAGGGCAGGGCAACACCCAACGGAGTCACGGCGTTCAAGGACGTGATTGCGCCGGCCAACTCGCCGGTGGTCAATACGCTGGAGCGGGCCGGTGCAATTATCATCGGCCGAACCAACACGCCGGAATTTTCGTTTCGCGGCACAACGGTCAATGAGTTACACGGACGGACACTGAATCCCTGGAACGACTGGGCGTCATCGGGTGGCTCATCCGGTGGCGCGTCAACGGCGGTCATGGCCGGCATGGGGCCGATTTCCCACGGCAACGATATTGCGGGCTCGCTTCGGTATCCCGCGGCTGCAACCGGTGCTGCCTCGGTCAAGCCCGGTCTGGGCAGAACCCCGGCCTACAACCCGTCTGCCGGGGCCGAGCGAGGGCTTGTGGCTCAACTGATGTCGGTGCAGGGCGTTATCTGCCGGGAGATTCGTGATGTGCGGCTTGCCATGCAATCGCTGGTTGAGTACGACCCGCACGACCCGTGGCAAGTGCCCATGCCGTTTCAGGGGCCGGCCGCCGAGGGCCCGGTCACTGTGGCGTTTACCCGTAACTCGCTCGGTTTCGCAATCGACCCGGCAGTGAGCCTGGCACTGGATGCCGCACGTGATGCCCTGCTCGATGCAGGGTACGCGGTCGTCGAGGCAGAGCCGCCTATGACCGAAGCGCTGGCATCGGACGGACTTGCGGGTGCTGTTTGGCGAAGTGAAAGTGTTAATGCTTAAAGATATCCGCACCCACGGCAGCGACACGATCAATTCAATTTTTGATCACTACTTTGAATACTTCCCACCGTTCGAGGGAGACGAACTGCTGCTCGGTATGGCGCGGCGTTCGCGATATGTCCGCGAATGGCTGTTGTTCCTGCAGAAATACCCGCTGGTGCTATCGCCATTCCTGCTGAAGCCAACCTACGAATGGGACCGCGATGCCCAGGGCATGGCCGGTATGACGGACGTCATCGGTTCGGCATTCTGGAGCTACGGTATGAACTTCCTCGGGCTGCCGGCTGGCAGTATTGCAGCGAACTATAACGACGGCTTACCGGTCAGTATCCAGGTGATCGGCCGGCGCTTTCGCGAAGACATGATTCTGGATGCCTGCGAAGCTATCGAACAACGGGTTGGGGTCATGGCGCATCGCTTGTTTGCGCGCGAATCGGCGCGATAACCAGGGCACTGGCCCCTGGGAGGGAAATCGAACCGATCATGGTTGCCATGGGCCCACCCATTGATCACCCTGTGCGGTTGGTCTGCAGCTTGGGAAGAGTGCCCCGCTCGAATCCTGGCCTCTGGTCCAAATAGCCAACATTGTGAGCTGAAATAGCAATTTATTGTCAGCAGGGCAAGTACACTGGCCGGTTGGGGCGTAGTGAGGAAGATCCGGGTTAGCTGCCCGGGATTAACTGCTGCGACTGCACCACCCTCAGCGAACAAACTGAAGATATTAAAAGGAAATTGACTTATGTATTTAACGGCCAGATTTTTCGCCGCCGCACTGCTTATCCTGCTTGTCTCGGCATGTGGTTCGCTGGAGCGGCGGGAGGCTGTCCCGGAGCAGTCGGTTCAGGGTGCCCAGATACCGGGCATTCCCAATGCCAGGTTCTGGCCAATGAGTGATAATTCGGAAATTGTAGCCGAGGCCTTAGCCTCTCTGGACAGGGAGCAACTTGCCCGGAAGCAGGACGGCGAAACCGGCCCACTGCCACCCGTAGCCTACCTGGCCATTTCAGGCGGTGGCGATAACGGTGCCTTTGGCGCCGGACTGTTGAGTGGTTGGACTGCCAGCGGGGACAGGCCGGAATTCAAGGTCGTCACGGGCATCAGCACAGGCGGTCTCATTGCTCCCTTTGCCTTCCTCGGATCGGATTACGACGATGCATTGTCGCAGGTCTACACGTCCGTTACTCAGGAAGACATTTTCAACAAGCGAAGTATTTTGTCGGCGCTGACCCAGGACGGACTTGGCGATACCACACCGTTGTACAAACTGATCGGAAAATTTGTGGATGACAAATTTCTCGCCGCGGTAGCCGAAGCCTATCGGCGAGGTCGCTTTCTGTTCATCGGCACCACCAACCTGGACGCACAGCAGCCTGTGATCTGGAATATGGGGGCGATTGCGGCGGCAAATACACCGGAGTCTGCCGACCTGTTTCATCGAATCATGCTCGCCTCGGCCTCGATCCCCGGCGCATTTTCACCGGTTATGATTGATGTCGAAGTAGACGGCAGACAATACCAGGAAATGCACGTGGACGGTGGCACCATGGCACAGGTATTTCTTTACCCACCAGCTATTTCCACTGAAATGGACGCCAGGAACCTGCAGAATATCCGTGAGCGTCGGGCGTACATACTTCGCAATGCACGACTGGATTCTAACTGGTCCACCGTGGAACGCAGCACGATTACGATTACCGGCAAGGCAATAGCCACGTTGCTGCAATCACAGGGATTCGGGGATTTGTTCCGAATCTACCTGACGACACAGGAAGACGGCGTGGACTACAACCTGGCTTACATCGGCTCTGATTTCAACGCGAAACATCGCGAGGAATTTGACGCCCAGTACATGCGTGAACTCTACGACTACGCATTCGAGAAAGCCGTTAACGGCTACCCCTGGGACAAAGTGCCGCCCGGCTACAAGGCAAGAAATGAGTCATCAGGCCACAGCGGGAATGAGCAGTAACTGTACGGCGCAAATTACCGCGGTGAGCGAAGGGGCTGCTCTCACGCCCCTCATTTGATGCCATTCCAGGGTCGTGAACTGCCCCATACGCTCAGGTTTGCCGGACCTGGCGCCGGTACTCCCGCGGGCTCTGCCCCACCAGGCGGGCAAAGGCGTGGTTGAATCCGCTGACCTCGCTGTAGCCCAGCTGCATCGCCACCTGGCTGATTTTAAGGTCGGTCTCCACCAGTGCCTGTTTTGCCAGTTCACCCACCACGGCATCCCGCAGGCCGCGAAAAGTCAGCTTCCTCTCCGCCAGCCGCCGTTTGAAGGTGCTGAGCGACATGCCCATCTGCCGGGCAATGAGTCCCGCATTGGGTGGGCCGGATTCGATATCCTTCATGATGAGCAGTCGCACGTGCGACTCGATACTTTCCGTCGCCGCGAAGCTCTGCAGGAGCGCATCCGCCTGCTGCATCATGATCATCAGCAGGTGTGGATCAGACTCGTTGAGCGGTGCGTCGAGCGAAGCCGCGTCCAGCTCGAAACTGTTGACGGGGTAGTCGAAGCTCAGGTTCGGCCCAAAAAATCGCGTCAGCTCGATGACGTCCTCTGGTTCCGGCTCCTGGAACGTCACACGCACCGGCACCCAGTCTGTCCCCAGCTTTAAGCGTATCGCGTGCACGAAAAAGCCCAGTGTCCATTCCGCATCGTGGCGTTGCGAGACCCTCGGAATATCAGCACGGCGGTAGACGAAGCGGCTAAGTTTGCGCTGCTTACGCAACTCCAGTACCGCGCCGCGATAAAATATCGGGTAGTAGCGGGCCGCGAGGGTGAGAAACTCACCGATGGTGGGCGCATTGAACAGGAGATAGGCAAAGACCCCCAGATCGGAGGCAGGTATTATTTCGACCAGGTGCAGACCGAAATGGGTATTCCCGGTCTGTTCGGCGCAGGTATTGAGGACGAGGTTGAGTTCGTCAGGTGTGACGGTGTCGGGGTAATCCGCTATCTGCTCGAGTTCCCTGGGCAGTTCACAGGCAAGCCGTTTGGTATCCACGCCCATCTTCCGGAACGCCTCCAGCAGCCAGGAACCGGGGTGCTGTTCACCCATGATGCGAATTGACCATATAGAGCCTGTTTAACTCCCGACCGCGGTGGCAGCAGAATATCAATATCCAGCAGTTTCAGTGCCAGCGTATTCCGGCCATGGTAGGTTGTTGAGCCGAAATATCAAGTATTTTCACGTATCGGCATTATACGCAAGGTGGCGGTATAAGTAGGGCCATGCGCCAGCGCGGGTTATGGCGACGCTATGTGGGCTGTTCCAGACGGCCATTATGAAGCGACGACCCATCATGAATTGATCAAAAGCGCGTTATTCCAAAAATTGAGCCGTTCTAACAAGTTTATATATTACGTGGCACTACTATGGGTCTGTCGAAAAGTAGCAGCTGAAAAAGTGTGTCACTACCAGTCACCGGGAACGGTAAAAAGCGAAGTCATTTCCATGTCTACAAACAAAAAACGCAGCACCCCGTTTATGGCGCTCGCGATACCCTTCCTGTCCTGCTGGGATTCCGTCTTCTTTGCAGACCCCCGACAAGGTGCAGACCGAACTGCTCGGTAAGCTCGACTGCTTCGACGGCATGCCCAGTGACGCAACCGCGAAAGAGGGCTCCGACTTTATCGACCTGTCATGGCCGGTCGACGTTTCTGAATGGCATGCCGACCTCCTGGATTCACGCGCTGCTGGAAGGCCCGAAAGAAGCCGGCGTGCTGCAGGGCTGGTTCGACAAGACCTGGATGCCCGGCGATTTCGAGTTACAGCTGTAAAACGGATTCGCACCCGATTGATAACCTACAGAGAGGAAAAGAGACAATGACGAAGCTAGTATCCACGCTTATGCTGCTGCTGGGCTGCGCGCTGACAGCAGTGGGCGCAAACGCCGCCGACGCGCCGAAGATGAAGATGACAACGGACATCCCCGCGTCCATCACCACGCCCGACAGTGTCGAGACACGTATCGGTACCTTGAAGTTCTTCGACGGAATTCCCAGCAAGGAAACTTCCGCTCTGGTGTACGATAACCTCGACTTTCTGCGGGGTGTGGAGACCTTCCTGAATGGAATACCCGCCGCCTCCATCGAAGGAATGCGGCGAGGTACGGTGTCCCTCGGCGCAACAAATTCGAACCAGGTTGTCTACTTTCCCGATCTTTTGGACAGTACTCCCCTGTTTCTCACTGGCAACACCAGCACGGTCTACGCTGCCCCTATTCTCGACCTCAAGAAAGATGGCCCTACCGTGGTCGAGATTCCGGCCGGTGCCGGCCCGGGAACGGTTAACGATGCCTACTTCCGGTTTGTAGTCGACATGGGCGCACCCGGACCAGACAAAGGTAAGGGTGGCAAGTATCTGATCCTGCCACCGGACTACGAGGGCGACCTGGAAGGCCCCATCGGCGGGAAGGAGCAGTTCATCGACGGCGAGAAATATTTCGTTGCGAAATCCACCAGCTACGTGAATTGGGTCGCCTTGCGTGGATTCCTGGTTGATGGCAAACCGGATGCAGCTGCGAAGATGTGGCGGGAGGGGCTGAAAATCTATCCCCTTGCCAGGAAAGACAATCCACCGAAGATGGAATTCATCAGTGCCTCCGGCAAAGCGTATAACACGGTTCACGCCAATAACTTTGAGTTTTACGAAGAGCTTCACACCGTTATTGAGCGTGAACCCGTCGAGATGCTTGACCCCGAGTTGCGCGGACTGTTCGCCTCCATCGGAATCGAAAAGGGCAAACCGTTTGCCCCGGACGAGCGCATGAAGAAAATCCTGAACGATGCGGTGGCGGTGGCCAATGCAACTGCACGCTCTCTCCTGTGGGATGAACGCAACCAGGAGGAATTCCTCTATGAAGGCAGCTACTGGAAGAGAGGTTATCCCGGCAATAACTATCAGTTCCTCAAAGATGAGGGTGTTGGCGGGCGCAACCTGGATGCGCGGACCCTCTACTATTACTTTGCAACGGTGAATACGCCGGCGATGGCAATGAAAATCGTTGGTGCGGGCTCACAATACGCCTGGGGTTATCTGGACGCCGATGGTAACTACCTCGACGGTAGCAAGACTTACAGGTTAAACATCCCCAAAGATGCTCCTGCCCTGAAATTCTGGTCGGTGGTCGTATATGATCCCCAGACCCGCTCCGAGCTGCAGACTGACCAGACCTTCCCCAGCAAGCAAAGCCAGCGCGACAAGATGATTGCCAATGACGACGGCTCGATCGATATTTATTTCGCCCCGAAAGCCCCGGCCGGCAAGGAAGCAAACTGGATCCAGACCGTTCCTGGTAAAGGTTGGTTCTCTCTTTTACGTCTCTATAGCCCCACCGAGGCATGGTTTGACAAGACCTGGAGACCGGGTGAGATTGAAGAAGTAAAGTAACCAGGCCAATCTATCTAAACGGGGACAGACCACGATTAAAGGTTTAATCGTGGTCTGTCCCCGTTTTCCTGTCCCCGTTTTCCAAGCCGAGCAGCAGGGCGTCAGGCGCTGACTGCCGCCTTCTTCTGCAGGCCACTGAAACCAAGGTGGTAGATCGGTGCCCCCTTTGCCTGCATCACCGGTTCGATTTCTTCGAACACCGCGCGGTAGGTGTAGAAGGGAACGCGCGGGAACAGGTGGTGAATCGAGTGATAGTTCTGGAAGCCCCAGAGCAGGGTTACCAGTTTTCCGCCCAGTCCATCGACGACGAAAGTTGACGTGTCCACGTAGCGCCCGACCGACTGGTGGGGCGTATGGACGACATAGGCAAACAGGAATATCACCAGGGCGATGCCCAGTCAGCCAGCCGATGACAAACAGGGCCAGGCCTTCAACCCAGAAGCCCGCGGCCACAAACGCCAGGCGAGGGGCCAGATGCGGCGAACACCTCCAGGCACAGGTACAGATTCTGTGAACGGGGACCCTTGTTCCAGCGGTTTTTGAAATAGTAGCTGAACTGGCCGATGTACATGTTGGTTGCGCGCCCGCAGTGCGTGGAAAGGCGAACGGGTCATGTCAGCCACCACGAAATCAGGGTCCTCGTTCGGTTGGTTCGCGTGCCTGTGGTGCGCCAGGTGCTCGTGCCGGTGGGCGGTCAGCGGCATCATGAATATCCAGGCCGCGATATAACCCATGGTTTCGTTCACCCAGCGCAAGGAGGCATGGCTGCCACTGATCGAGCCGTGGGCGGCATCGTGCAGAACCGTATAGGACGCGTAGGTCACGAAGGCCATCAGCGGTACCGCGACGAGCAGGGGCATAACACCCATGACGACCAGCGACCGGGGTCGCGAGGTAGGTAGCCAGTAACACGATACCCAATACCACTGTCGGCCAGGCAAAACTGCCCATGTGTTGCTTGGCGGCCTCGAGTGCCACCAGATCGAGATTGTCTTTCTTTTCCATAACACAGCTCCTTCGCCTGTGAATGTTCAACGGGTTCCAGTATCGGTGAGGAGCATCGGCAAAAAGAGTGTATTACCCGTCAATTGGGTGTCATAATCCGCCAAATTGTCAGATTTATGCTCTATGGAAAATGTCAGCCCGGTCTATGCCCGCTTTGTCCTCAGGGAAATCCTGCGCCAGGGCATTGCCGACCAGGAGCTGCTGGCGGATACATCACTCAGCCGCCGGGAACTGGAAACCGGCGGTGATATCCCGATGGAAGATTTCCTGGCCATCCTTGAGAACGGACGCAGGCTGAGCGGCGACGAACAACTGGGGCTGATCATCGGTCGCCATACCAATATCATCGCCCTGGGGCCGATCGGCGCGGCGGCGGCTATCGCTCCCACCGTGCGCGAGGGGCTGCAGGTGATGCAAAACTACACCCGCCTGCACATCAGCTACATGCGGCTCGAGCTGTCATCAAGCCTGCAGGGGCTGTCGGTGCAGTTCCGCTTCCTGCATGACACCGGTTCCACCGAGCGGTTTCATACGGAAACCGCCCTGATGCTCGTCCAGAACTACGTTGAGACCCTGACCGGTCGCACACTCGACAACGCCAGGTATCGCATGGCTTTGCCGGCACCGGACTACGCCGGTGAGTATGCGCATTGGCTGCACGGTCCGGTCAGCTTCGACGCGACCTGCAGTGCGGTGGAATTACCTGTCGAATGTCTCGACCTGCCGTCCCCTTACTACAACGCCGGTATGTGGCACGACGCCACTCTTTCACTGGCGCAGCGTATCCGGGAACTGGAGGGCAAGGAGAAACATCGCTATACCCAGTACGTTGACTCCCTGCTGCGATCGAGTGAGCCCCCGCTGCCGGACCTCGGCGCTGCCGCTGCCAGGCTGCATATGTCGGAGCGAACCCTCAACCGCCGCCTCCAGCAGGAGGGGACGAATTTTCGCCAGATCAGGGGCGCTATCCTGGGAAGCTGGGCACGCCAGCACCTGAGGGAAACCGATCACAGCGTCGAGGCAATCGCCGCCGAGCTGGGCTACCAGGACGCCGCCAACTTCCGCCGTGCATTTCGCAACAGTGAGGGCTGTTCGCCCAGCGAGTACAGGCGGCGGGCATAAATTCAGCCCGCCAGGGAGTAATTGGGGACAGACCACGATTATGTTTAATCGTGGTCTGTCCCCAATTATGTGTCCCCAATTATGATTACTTTGTCCCCAATGACTCAGGCCAGCTTGCGCAGCCTGGCCCGGCGCACCCAGGAGGAGGGCGGCCACATGGATGGCAGCGCCAGCTCGCGGATGCCCTGCCAGTAACGTGCCTGTAGCTCCATTGCCGCTGGGAAACGGAGCGGAGGGTCCAACCTCGCCATGTTGGCCTGGAAAATCAATTCTTTCGCCGCTGCAAGCGCAGGCCCGGCGAAAACCCGCTTGCCGATCGTGAGGTACGTATCGATATCACCCAGGGAGATCAGGCCGATCTCGGGGCCTGGTTTGAACGGCCGTAATGATGAGCCGTTCAGGAAACGCTGCACGTTCCCCGCAGCATGAGATCCCATGTCCAACGCATGGTAGGCCTGTTTGCTCACCGCAAATGGCAGGCTGGCTGCATCGCCAATGACAAAAACATTGGCAAAAGCACGGCTTTGTAGCGACTGGTCTACCGCGGCCCAGGCGTCCCTGCGCTCGGACAGGCCGCTTGCGAAGAGCAAAGGTGCGGGGGCTGCTCCGCCGGTCCAGAGCGTCAGGTCGGCCTTCAGCGATTTGCCGGACGCTAGTTTGACGCGGGTTTTCGTTACGGCCTTAACCTGGTCTCCCATATGAAAGGTGACAGGGTACGGATCACACCTGCGCTGAATCTCCCTGCCCAGGGCTGGGGCACTACCCGGTAACAGTGCGTTGCTGCCTTCTACCAGGTGCAGGGAGAAGTTCGAGCAGTGCCGATATCGGCGCAGAATCTCGCCCAGCGCCTCTACACCTTCCAGTCCGCCACCGACTATGGCGACTGACTTGCTCTTGCCAGCATCAACCAGACCTTCCAGTCGACTGCCAATTAGCGCGCAGTCTTCGACGGACTTGAAGGGCAGGGTGAACTGCTCGACACCCGGCAGACCATAGGTATTGTTGACGCCGCCCACAGCGACCACGCAGGCATCAAAATCGAAAGTCTCGCCCGCCGCGCTAGTTACGACACCACTGCTTGCATCGATGCCGGTTACCGTATCTTCGACAAAATGGTGTCCCAGGCGATGCAGGATTCGAGCCCGGGGGAGACGCAACAGTTCGGCGGTCTTTACCCCCGACAGCAGTTCGTGGATATTGGGTAGGAATTCAAAGTGGGGCGAAGCGTCTATAACCGTCACTGCAAAGCGTGAGGACAACTTCATTGCGCAGGCGAGACCTGCAAAATTGGCACCGATGATTAGTACTTTTTTCCTGTCAGCCATTCGCTTCCCGAGAGCCACGCGCCCGCGGGAGGCCAAGGTAATCCAGCTCGGGGCGGTTCGGCATAATTTAAAAGAACGCACTTTATACTGTATTTGGGTGCTGGCAAGTGACTATGCTTCCTCGTCAAGTATTTAGGCAAGTTTTTCGGTCCAGTGAGTGCCGTTCTTCATCATGGTGTTCAGGATAGTTAGCTGTTTACGTAGTAATTGGGGACAGACCACGATTATGTTTAATCGTGGTCTGTCCCCAATTATGTGTTTAATCGTGGTCTGTCCCCAATTATGTCCCCAATTATGTCCCCAATTATGATTACTTTTTCCCCAATGCCTCAGGCCAGTTTCGCGATAATGTCCCCGGCGAGTGTTTTCAGGCCCGCCACCGGGTCGCGCCCCAGCATGAACAGCGGCACGATCACCCGGGATACCCCGATATCCTCGAACGCCTTTATCGCATCCATGCCGCCCTTTGTGTCCCACATGGAGGTGATCTCCACGGTGCTGTAGTCGCGCCCGTGCTTGCTGCAGGCGGCCTTCAGTTCTTCCAGCATCGGCGCCAGGCTGGCGGCGTCGTTGGTGGGGGCGAACCAGCCATCGCCCAGGCGGGCGATCCGCTCCATGGCCTTGCCCTTGGAGCCCCCTACGACGATGGGCACGCCGCCTTTCTGCACCGGCAGCGGATAGCTCTGGAAGCCTGACCAGTTGAGAAAGTCGCTTTGGTGTTCCACCACCTCGCCGGACCAGACCTTGCGCATGGCAACGACATAGTCGTCAAAACGCGCGCCGCGGCGTTCGAAGGGTACGCCCATGGCGTCGAACTCCTCCTTCAGCCAGCCGATACCGGCCCCCAGCATGAAGCGGCCGTTGGACAACAGGTCCAGGGTGGCGGCCTGCTTGGCCAGCAGCAGGGGATTTGCCTGTGACAGGATATTGACGCCGGTGCCCAGGCGCAGGGTTTTGGTATGGGCCGCCACCGCAGTCAGGGCGATGAGCGGATCGAGAAACGCCGCATCGGAACCGCCGCCCATCTTGCCGTCCTTGCTGTAGGGGTAACGCGACTCGTATTCCAATGGCACCATGACGTGCTCGAAGGTCCATACCGACTCATAGCCGAGAGACTCCGCCAGCTGGGCGAGGCCGACGATTTGTTCCAGTGATTGCATGCCGATATTGATGGGGACGAGTGCGACTTTCATTGGGTTCTCCGGGTTGGTGACAGACGGGTTGGTCATAATGCACCCGGTTGTCGCCAGAATAAAGGTCCCGGGCCCGGTTCTGTATCCTGTACCAGCCGTGGCTGAGGGCAGGCAGAACAACTCCCCCTACGGTTTTATGGCGCTGTGGCATTGCTCGTAACTGGCGCTGGTAATAGGCTTGCGTCTCACCGGCGAAATCGGGGGTTATGGGTGCTGGAAATAGAGCAGTTGTTACAGGCGGCGCGGGAGCAGGCCGGGCTGTCCGATTTTGGCGGTGACGATTTTCGCGAACCGCTGCAGCGCCTGGTCAACGCCCTCAATACCGAGGCCCGCCTCAACGACTTCGGCCTGATTCGGGCCCAGATGACAATCAATGCCGGTCTGATCACCCGCCTGGCGATCGTCGATTATCTCAAGAACCATCCCGAGGTGCGTGACGAACAGGTCGTGAAGCCTGTATTTATCGTGGGCCTGCCGCGCACAGGCACCACCGCCCTGCACCATATGCTCAACCAGGATGACGGCAATCGCACCCTGCGCCTGTGGGCGGCCCAGAACCCGGTGCCGCCGCCGGAAACCGCGAGCTACACGACTGATCCGCGCATTGCCAAACAGCGCGAGGGCGTGGCCCTGACCGAGGCCTTCCTGCCGGGGTTCATGGCGACCCACCTGCTTGGCGCGGAGGAGCCCGACGAGTGCTATATGCTGCTCAACCGCAATTTCATGTCGGTGGAATATTCGGCCATGTTCCATATTCCCAGCTATGCCAACTGGTTGTATGCGAACCTGTGTGCCCGCGACAGTTACGCCTGGCACAAGCTGCAGTTGCAGCTGCTGCAATCCAGGCACCCGGGCCAGTGGGTGCTGAAAGCGCCGTTTCACCAGCTCGGGCTGGCGGAGATACTGAAGTACTACCCCGACGCCATTATCGTGCAGACCCACCGGGCCCCCATGAGCCTGGTCGCCTCGGGCTGCAGTTTCAGCGAGGTACTGCGCAGGAGTGGCTCAGACCATATCGACCGGGCGGAAATCGGCCGGGACTGGATGGATATGCTCAGGATCTACACCCATACCTTCGAGGCGGACCGGGCCCGGCTGGAGCCATTGCACCCGGGCCAGTTCCTGGATCTGCATCACGATGATTTCGTGGCTGACCCCTGGCCCGGGATCGAGGCCATCTACCGGCTGCGGGGCACTCCCCTGGAGGCGGGCGCCAGGGGGGCAATGGCTGACTGGCTTGCCGCCCACCCGCGCGGCAAACACGGCAAGCACGAATACCGGCTGGAAGACTATTGCATCTCCCGGGAGGAGGTAGAGGAACTGTTTGGCGATTACGTGCAACGTTACAACCTGAACATGGACTAAAAGGCGGAAACGAAAACGATGAGCGAGACGAATGCGGAACAACGCGTACTGGATGGCAAGGCCTGGGCCGACTTCTGCGATGCGCTGAAAGAGGTCGGACAGCTGGTGGATTCCCCCAAGGCCCCCCAGGATGCGTTCAATCGGGCGGAGGGCTACCGCTACCTCACCCGCATGCTGCGGGCCGGGCTGGAGAGTTTCCTGGAAAGCGATGGCCCCGACTTCCCGGTGCTGCGCTGCCCGGTGCACGAGACCATCAAGATGGGCGCCGACAACCCCGACAATTTTTACCAGAGCGCGGCCATCAACCCGAAGCATGACTACCGTATCACCGGCACCCGGGGCACGGTGGACTACCTGGGATTCGGCACGGTGATCAACCGCTACAGTACCGGCGGCGGCATGAAGACCGATGGGTTTCTCGATTCCCGCGACATGGACATCGGCGAGGATGGCAGCCTGGAGATTATCGTCAGCCAGCGCGAGCACCCGGGCAACTGGCTGCGCATGGGTCCCGAAACCAATGCGGTGAATGTGCGCCAGACCTTCCAGGACCGCCGCAGCGAAGTTCGCGCGGAGATCAGCATCGAACGCATCGGGGCCGAGCAGGCCCGCCCCGAGCCCCTGTCACCCGCGCAGCTGGACAAGGCGCTGCAGGGGGTCACCCAGTTTGTCCGCAATACCACGGGCCTGTTTGAAGGTTGGGCGGAGGGATTTTTACCCACCACCAATGAGGTGGCGCCGGCGGACCAGGCGTTTTGCCAGGCCATCGGCGGTGACCCGAATATCTACTACTTCCACAGCGCCTGGGCGCTGGCGGACGATGAGGCCCTGGTGATCGAGGCGGACGATATTCCCGAATGTCAGACCTGGAATTTCGTCCTGCAGAACTGGTGGATGGAGTCGCTGGACTATCGTTACCACAACATCCATTTCAACAAGCATACGGCCCACTACGAGCCCGACGGCAGTGTCAGGATAGTGGTTGCCCACCAGCGGCCGCCCCAGCGAAACTGGGTTGAAACCGCGGGCCATCGCAACGGCACCCTGTGCTGGCGCTGGATAGGGGCCGACCGTCACCCGCCGGTGTCAGCGCGGGTAGTGAAGTTTGTCGACCTCTAGCTGAACACTACCGGCAGTACTCAGGCAGCCAGCAGCCTCGCCCGGGCCGCCTGGTACTCCCGCTGCAGGCGCGCCACCATATCGGCGGTGGGCATTACGGCCTTCACCGCGCCGATGCCCTGGCCGCAGCCCCAGATATCCTTCCAGGCCTTGGCGCTGGTGTCGCCGCCGGAACCGAAATTCATCGAGGATACATCGCCGTCGGGCAGCTTGTCCGGGTCCAGTCCCGCCGCCACGATGGAGGGGCGCAGGTAGTTGCCGTGGACACCGGTGAAGAGGTTGCTGTTGACGATATCCGCAGAGGCGTAATCGACAATGGCCTGCTTGTAGGCCTGCTCGGCGTTGGCCTCGTTCGTGGCGATAAAGGCCGAACCCATGTAAGCCAGGTCCGCGCCCATGGCCTGGGCCGCCAGGATGCCGTCCCCGGTACTTATAGACCCGGACAACAGCAGCGGGCCATCGAACCACTCACGAATTTCCTGGATAAGGGCGAAAGGGGAGGTGGTGCCGGCGTGACCGCCGGCGCCTGCCGCTACCGCAATCAGGCCGTCAGCGCCTTTTTCCACCGCCTTGCGGGCGAAGCGGTCGGAGATGATGTCGTGCAGCACGATGCCGCCGTAGGAATGCACGGCCTCGTTGACGAACTCCTTGGCACCCAGGGATGTGATGACGATGGGCACCTTGTATTTCACGCACATCTCCAGGTCGTGTTTGAGGCGATCATTGGAGCCGTGCACGATCTGGTTGACAGCAAAGGGTGCCGCGGGCCGGTCGGGGTTGGCCTCGTTGTAAGCGGCCAGCTCGCTGGTAATGCGCTGCAGCCAGACCTCCAGCTCCGCCGCTGGCCGGGCATTCAGCGCGGGAAAGGAACCGACGATGCCGGCCTTGCACTGGGCGATGACCAGGTCGGGGTTGGAGATGATAAACATCGGGGCCGCCACCAGTGGCAGTGCCAGGGTGTCGCGCAGATTCTGTGGAAGGGCCATATCAGCAGATTCCTGTCGTTGAAGTTCACGGGGCAATTTTACAGAAGCTGCGCATTTTATTATGCAAACTATTGCATAACAATGAAAATATGCATACTTTTACATGTGCCGGCGCCGCGAGAGTATGCTGTCGGGGTCGATACCGGGGGAGGGCAATTCACAATGGCGCTGGGTCACGCAATCATGACAGCCCTGCTGGACGATGATCTATCCGGCTATGAACTGGCCCGGGACTTCGAAACCTCCCTGGGGTTTTTCTGGCAGGCGTCCCATCAGCAGATCTACCTCGAATTGCGCAAGCTCTCTGACAAGCACTGGCTCAGCAAGCGCGAGGTGACACAGCGCGGCAAGCCCAACAAGATCGTCTACGGCATGACCAAGGCAGGGCGCGAGGCTCTGGCCGAATGGGTCTTCGGGAGCACCCGCACCCAGGCGGCAAAGGACGACCTGCTGGTCAAGCTCTATAACCTCGATACCGGCAACGCCGCTCACCTGGCGGGTGAAATAACCGCCCGGCGGGAGGAGATGATGCGGCGGCTTTACCTGTACGAGAAAATTCGCCGGCGCCATTACGCTAATCCCGAAACCCTGCCCACCCGGCGCAAGGGCGTGTACCTGGCGCTGGCCCTGGGTATTCACCAGGGTGAGCAGTTCCTGGCCTGGTGTGACGAGGCCCTGGTGCTGCTGGCGACGGTCAAGGCCTGACGGCCATCGGCAATTATCTGTAGATTTCTCCAGTTACTCGTGGCATCGCGGCATATAAGCCCTATACGCTGGGCTGAATGGATATGTGGCGCGTTGAGCGCAGGGTGAAGGAAGATGCGGGTTCTGTTACTGGTGTTGTTACTGCTGCCGCAGCTGGCGGCGGCCGGGGTCTACATGTGCAAGGATCCGGTAACCGGGAAAACCACCTTCAGCGACAAGGGTTGCGCCGCCGCCGCGTCCCAGGAGGAAATACGCATTCAAAGTACCAATGTGGACTCGGGCCGGCGCACCGCCGGCCCCGCGGAACGCAAAGCCTGGGTGAGCGACCGCGATACCAGGAAGACCGGCCGTGATTATTTCGCCGAAAAGCGTGAGCTGCTGGCTAACAGCGCTACAGCCAGCGCGAGCGACGATAGCTGACCCTCCGCGGGGGCACCGCCTTGGAAAGCACATCGCCCGCCGTCCATTCACGCCCGGGGCAGGAATTCCCGACGCGGCTTGGGAATCGATTTCCCTGGCGGGAACGGCAATGTTCCTCATATTGGCACTATTAACATAAAAAATTTGTGAGCAATATTTAATAACCCATTGAAAATAAAGCATAAAAAAAATTATGGCCTGGTTTGTCTCAGCAAATTGCCTCTCTCTTTAGTATGTTTATTCTAACCCCTCCTGATTCAATGGTCGCTCAAACCAAAACTTAGAGGAGGTTTGAATCATGTTTATTCATTCGGTCGTGTACATCATCCTGAGCATGCTGTCCGCAACAGCGGCATATGCTTCCAGCACCCCCGTCGGCAAGGCTCCCGGGGAGCAGCAAGTTTCCGAGCCCGGGAAGGAAACTGACGAGGAAGTCAACGATACCCTCTAACGATAAGTGTTTGTTACCCGCCGCCGGGCTCCCCCGGCGGCACCATCGTCCATAGCATTGGGTTCGACCCTTGGGCATAATGCACGCACGTTCTGGCCCACTGGCTACCGGCTGCATGTACCACCAATATTTCGGGCTCACTGAAGCGCCCTTTTCCATAGCGGTAAACCCGCGCTACCTGTTCATGAGCCCCCGACACCGGGACGCTCTTGCACACCTGCTGTACGGTGTAGGGGCGGGTGGCGGCTTCATTTTGCTCACCGGGGAAGTCGGCACAGGCAAGACCACTATCAACCGCTGCCTGCTGGAACAGTTGCCCGACGATACCGATATCGCCATCATTCTCAATCCCGCCCTCAACGCGATGGAGCTGCTTGCCACCGTGTGCGATGAACTGGGCATCGCTTATGACAGCGAAAAACACACCCTCAAGACGCTCACCGACAGCCTGCATCGCTACCTGCTGGAGAACCATCGCCGCGGACGCAAAACAGTCCTGCTGATCGATGAGGCGCAGCACCTGGATTTTGACGTGCTGGAGCAAATCCGCCTGCTGACGAACCTGGAAACCAACAGCGAAAAATTGCTGCAGATCATCCTGATCGGCCAGCCCGAACTGGCCCAGATGCTCGGGCGTCCGGAATTGCGGCAACTCAACCAGAGGATCACGGCGCGCTACAACCTGGAACCCCTCAGCCTGGAGGAGACCGGCGCCTACATTCGCCATCGCCTGCAGGTGGCGGGCATGAATCCGGGCCAGGAGGTTTTTCCCCCTGCGGTGATACGGGGAGTTCATCGCTATACCCGCGGTATTCCCCGCCTGATCAATGTGCTGTGCGACCGGATGATGCTGGGCGCCTACGGCCGCAATGTGGGGCGGACCGACATCGATATGCTGCGTACGGCGGCCACCGAGGTCATGGGCGAAGAGGCTGCCGTATCCCGGGACGAGCCCGGACGTTTCTGGCCGCTGGCTGCTGTGGCTGCCCTGCTGGTGGTATTGGCGGCGGGGTGGTGGTGGCAGAAGAACAGGCAGGAGGTGGTGCCGCCGGTGGCTGTGCAACCGGATGCTGTTGCGAACGAGGCCCTCGCCGCGGCGCCCGCGGCTCAACCGCCGGTAGCGGAAGTCGTGCCGGAACAAGCCGCGGCGTCAGTGGCGACTGCAGTGGCGCCCGCCGTCACCGAGCCGGCTGCCGTCGAAACACCGCCGCCGGCCCCCCAGTGGTTGCTGGCACCGCAGGATGCCTGGGCGCGACTGTGGTCGCTTTACAGCCCGGCGCCGGTGCCTGGCTCGACCTGCTCCGGGCAGGTACAGGAAGGGCTGGCATGCGTGGAGCGGACCGCGCAGACCTGGGATGAACTGTCCGCGCTCGATCGGCCCCTGCTGCTGGACATGATCACCCCGGAGCGTTTTGCCGCGGGGTCGGTTTTCCTGGGCAGCAATGGTCGCTTCGCATGGTTTGCGGCAAACGAGAGTGTCGTCGAGGTGCAACTCGCGGAGCTGGGTCCTGCCTGGACCGGCCGTTATCGCCTGTTGTGGCATCCACCGCCAGGCTTTATTCACCCCCTGAGCATCGGCGATAACAGTCCGGCGGTAGCCCAGGTGGCAGAGCTGTTTGCGCGACTGGATGGCCAGCCGCAGGCCCTCGCCGGAACTCTTTTCAACCCGCCCCTGGAGGCTCGCGTGCGACTGTTCCAGCGCAAATATGCCCTGGAGGACGATGGTGTAGTGGGAATGCAGACGCTGCTCAAGCTCAATGAGGCACTCGGTATAGACCCGACGGCCGCCGCCGCCAGGGACCTGCTCGTGCGCAGCTCCGGCGACATGGTCAAACGATGAGGTCTCTTGCATGTCGCTGATTCTCGATGCACTGAACCGCTCGCGCCAGGACAGCGAGGAACTGCCGGGGCTGTCTTCGGTGCACACCGTTGAAACGCCGCCAAAGGACAGCCATTTGCTGCAATGGCTGCTGGTTTCCGCACTAGGGCTCGCCGTGCTGGCGATAGGCTGGCTGCTTATCGAGCGGACCCCACAGCCGGTTGCGTTGCCGGCAGAAATCGCTGCCAAAACAGCGAAACCGGCGGCCGCCCCGGAGTTCGACAGACCCCCGCCGGTGAAGAAAACCCCCGTTGCACCCCAGGCAAAACCCGCGGTAGCGCCTGCGCCGGCAGTTGCCCCATCGCCCGCCCCGGAGCCGGTGGTATCCGCAGACAGCCGCCCGGCGGCCAGCCCAGCGCAGGTCGAGCGCGATCCGCCAGACGTCGACGCCGGCGTGGCAGCGCTCTACCAGCAGCCCCCGCAACCGGCCCCGGCTCGGCCGGCGGCGCCTGTACGGCAGTCCCGGACTGAAAGCCCGGCGAGCGTCAGCCGGGTGGAAGAGACGGTGGATATCGAAAAGCTGGTGGAGCAGGCACAGGCGGAGCTCAAGGATGCCAGCCTCACCGAGCATCCGGTGCCGCTATTGTCCAGCTTGTCCCAGCAGACCAAGGATGGGATTCCCACGCTCATGTACCAGCGTCACGACTATTCAGGGGACCCGTCCAGGTCCAGCGTGGTCATCAACGGCAAGACCCTGCGGGCCGGCGCCTCGGCCGGGGGCATCAAGGTCGAGGAGATCCTGCCTGACGCCGTGGTGCTGGAGGTGCAGGGTGTCCGTTTCCGCCTGCGCGCCCTCAACAGCTGGGTCAACCTCTAGCTGCAAGCCAGGGCAATCACGCATCGCGCAGAATAACTCGGGCTGCTTCAGCCAGCGGGTGACTCTGCCCGGTGGAAAAATCTGGCTGGGCCTTAACCTTTGCAGCCCACTGTGGCAGGATTTGCCCTCCGGCAAGCCGTGCCAGACATCCGGCAGCATCACGATTGCTCCCCAGACTGAAAACTATGGCGGGGGGACATGCACAATAATTGCAATAACCAGCAGGTGAGGTAAGTCCAATGAAAATGATTACAGCGGTCATCAAGCCGTTCAAGCTTGATGATGTGCGCGATGCGTTGAACCAGATCGGTATCTCCGGGATGACAGTCGAGGAGGTCAAGGGCTACGGTCGGCAGAAGGGGCACACCGAGCTGTACCGCGGTGCCGAGTATGTGGTGGAGTTCCAGCCGAAGGTCAGGCTGCAGCTGGCGATCAGCGATGACCGGGTGGACGCCGCGATCGAGGCTATCTGCAAAGCGGCAAATACCGGCAAGATCGGGGATGGCAAGATTTTCGTGAGCGCCCTGGAGCAGAGTATTCGTATTCGCACCGGTGAGACCGGCGACGACGCCCTTTAATCCAGGAGAAAACGTATGAAGACATCTATATCCCTGGCCCTCTGCACGGCCTTGATGCTGGTTTCCGCGGGCGCCAGCGCCCAGGAGATTAACGGCGCAGATACCGCCTGGATTCTCACCTCAACGGCCCTGGTACTGTTTATGACCATACCGGGTCTGTCCTTGTTCTACGCCGGGCTGGTGCGTTCGAAAAACGTGCTGTCGGTGCTGATGCAGTGTTTTGCCCTGACCTGCCTCATGTCACTGGTATGGTTTGCCGTGGGCTACACCATTGCCTTCGGCAGTGATGGTGTCGAGCAGGGTATGTGGATAGGCGACTTCGGCAATATGTTCTTTGCCAATATCGGTATGGACAGCGTTAACGGCACGATCCCCGCCACGTTGTTCGCAATCTTCCAGATGACCTTCGCTATCATCACTCCCGCCCTGATCGTCGGCGGTTTTGCCGAGCGTATGCGCTTTTCGGCCATGCTGCTGTTCAGCACCCTGTGGATGGTGCTGGTGTACGCCCCGGTATGTCACTGGGTCTGGGGCGGTGGCTGGCTCGGCGCCATGGGTCTGCAGGATTTTGCCGGTGGTACCGTGGTTCATATCACTGCCGCGGTTGCCGCCCTGGTGGCCGCACTGATGATAGGGCCGCGTCGCGGCTTCGGTACCGTGGCCATGCCCCCCCACAACCTGACCCTCACCGTGGCCGGTGCCGGCATGCTCTGGGTGGGCTGGTTCGGTTTCAACGCCGGCTCCGCGGTAGCGGCAGACGGCAGCGCGGCCATGGCCATGCTGGTCACGCACCTGTCTGCATCTGCGGGGGCGCTGGCCTGGATGGCGATGGAATGGTTGCGCCACGGCAAGCCTTCCATGCTGGGTACGGTGACCGGAATGGTGGCAGGCCTGGGCACCATCACCCCTGCCTCCGGGTCGGTAGGACCAGCGGCGGCGGTGTTGATAGGCCTCACCGCAGGTGTGGTGTGTTATTTCGCCACCGGGTACCTGAAAAACAAACTGCGGGTCGATGACAGCCTGGACGTCTTCCCGGTGCACGGGGTGGGCGGTATCCTGGGCACGCTGCTGGCGGGTATTTTCTGTTCCACCCAGCTGGGTATTTTCAGCGGGAACGGTTTTTCCGACGGTATTTCGAAGTATCGGTGGCCAGCTGATGGTACAGGCCACCGGCGTGGTCTCCACCCTGGTTTACACCGCCGTGGTGACCTTTATCCTGCTGAAACTGGTCGGGGCCCTCGTCGGCCTGCGGGTTGACGGCGACGAGGAGACCCAGGGCCTGGACCTGGTGCTGCACGACGAGCGCGGTTACGACCTGTAAGCCTGGGGTCGCCTGACGTTCGACAGTTGTGGGGCCGCCTTGTGCGGCCCCGCGAAGGCGTCAATTGGCGTGCGATACCTCCAGGGTGCGCACCGAGAGTCCCGCGCTGCCGTCCGTGACGCCGGCAGGGACCAGGACGGCCCTCAGTGTCGCCTTTTCAAACTCAAGTGTCATGCCTGAACCCTCGACCGGGATCACAGTGCCGATAAGGGCCAGGGATTCCATCGCTTCCGGCGCGTAGTAATCAAACGCCAGTCTTAACCGCTCACCCGTGTGCAGCGGCGGGATCGCCCGGGAAAAAAGTTTGCCCTGGTCAGACTGCAGCAGTATTCCCGCCCGTACTGTTCCAGTCGGACCGCGAAGCGTGACATCTATGTCCACCGAGATCCTGGTATTAGGGTCGGTGGACAGATACTGTCCGCCGAACAGGACCTGCATACCGGGGGACTGCCGCACGGGCACGATCGGTTCCCGGGTGAGGGGGATCAAGCGGTCCGCCGGACGGCTGTCCGCAGCGGCGCCAAGCACGGCGCGCAGGAACCCGGCCGCATCCACTGCGGGCTGTCCCGGTACACGCCGGGTAGAGAACAGCGCGCCGGGTGGCAGGGAAAAGCCTTCACAGGGAGCGGATAAATCCTCCGGGCACAGTTGTAGTCCACCCTGCGGGTCAAAGTAACCCAGATACTTTTTGTATAGATTGCCGAACACCACGGCACGCAGGGACTCGTAGCTGCGAAATATGCTGCGACCGATAAAGGGATTGGAAACGCCCGCCAGTCCAAGGTAGTCCAGGATCGACGTGGCAATATCACTTTGGGAAAACGGTTCGTCGATTCTCTGCCTGTCGCGCTCCGGGGTCAGCGCAATGAGGAAGCCCCAGTTGTCAGTGATTTTCCGGGTGACGTCATCCAGCTGCAGTCCTTTGGTGAAGGCCCCCGCGCCCCTGTACCCCGTGATCCCGACGGATTCGTCGGAGGTGATGATGACAAGGGTGTCCTCGAGAACCTTCATGCGCCTGATCTTTTGCATGAATTCTGCGAAAGCAGTATCCAGGTAGCGGGCTGCCTCGGGGAAGTTCCTGCTGCCGAATGAGCCCGGTACGATGTAGGGATGATGCGTTCCCACTGTCAGCAGGGTAAGAAACCATGGCGCCTGCTCTTGCTGTAGCTGCGCTATTTTCTGTGTGGCCTGCATGAGAAACGCGCGGTCGTCGATACCCCACTGGTTGCTCGCATAGCTCATCGGGAACCAGCTCTCGCCATGGACTTCACTGAAACCCGCCATCGGCATGAAGGCATCCTTTGACATGAAGCCCAGAGGGGCCGCCTGCAGGTAGGCGGTTTGATAACCCGCGGCCCGCAGGATGTCCGGCAGGCAGGTAATATCGTCGCCGGCGAGCACCCGGGTCATTTTGGGTTCAGCGTTCTCCAGCACCGGGAGGTCGCCGCACAGGATTGCGTATTCGCCGCGGTTGGTCTGGCGGTTATGTGCGATAAAAGTGCTGTAAGACAGATTCTCCACAGCTACCGTATCCAGCGCCTGCAGTTTGATGGCGTTGTCGATGCCGTGGACACTCGCGAGCGACGCCAGGTGAACGCCCGAGATCCCCTCGAGAATGACCAGCAACACGTTGTGACCGCTCGCTGCCGGCGCGGTGATGGGCGATCCGCTAAGGTCGCGCGAATACAACTGGCTTAGCGCTTCGCGATTGCCATCCGTCAGGTTCGAAGCACTGCGCGCGGCGACCGGACGAATCAGTTGCAGCAGGTTGTCGTCAATAAAGTTGGCCTGCCGCCAGTGCAGCGCATCGCCCGAAAGCGGGACACGGGAAAGCAGTAGCAGTCCGGCAGCGGCGGTCAGCGTTGAACGCCACGGCAGTGTCTTGCTTCGGCCAGGGCGGGCCGCCAGCCAGAGCAGGAGGGCCACTGCGCCACCCAGCGCCAGAAACAACCCCGGTGATGAGAGGGACAGGGCCGAACCCCGGAAAAAGGTAGGGTCGAACAGGTAGCTGATCTGGCTGATATCGGCGGACGCACCCAGGGTCGATATGTGCTCGTAGTTGGCAAAGTTCAGCAGGTACCAGGCCAGGGTCAGCAGCACTGCCCCCGGGTAGGTCCGGCGCGCAAGCCACAGGCAGACCGCATACACCGCCAGGGCGACAAGAAGATCCGAGGAGAAGCCCCGCAGGTCGGCAGACGCAAGCGGCATGCGTTGATCGAACATCAATGCAGCGCGCAACAGCACGACCGGAGCAGTTACCGCGAGCAACAACAGGCTGTCGCTCACAAGCGCGCCGACCGACTGTGAAGGCCCGCTGGTGGGTGCGTGGTTGACAGGCTTATCCGCCGGCAAGTTTTACCGTGAACCCGCGCCGTTCCAGCTCCGCCTTCAGGACCGGGCGCTTGTCTCCCTGTATTTCGATGTGGTCTTCCTTGAGTGCACCACCCACGCCGCATTTTTGCTTCAGGGCGCGGGCCAGTTCCCGCATCTCCTGTTCGGGCAGGGCGAGGCCGGTGATGAGGGTAACCGCTTTGCCGCCACGCCCCTTTGTCTCCCGCTGCAGTCGGACAATGCCGTCGCCGGTCGCCGCCGGCCTGTCCTTGCCGCATACGCATCCCGCCACGGGTCGGTGGCACTGGGGGCACAGGCGGCCCGCTTCTGTGGAGTAAACCAACCGGCTGTTTTTTCGCTTGTTCATAGATAGCTGTGTTTTTCAGGCAGGTCGGCAGTATATTAGCGTTTTGCCAGCGGGAACAGCGACAGTCCGGGGAGAGACTCAATTGGCCGAAATGGAAGACGTGGTACAGCAGTTGTTCGACGTGCAGACCCAGCTTGCCTACCAGGAAGATATGGTGCGCGAGCTCAATGATGCGCTGGCGCTCCAGCAGCAGGAGATACTGGTGCTGCGCAGGCAGTTGCAGTTACTGAAACAGCGCCAGGACGATATGGCCAGCGAACCCGCCGGCCCGGACAATCCGGACGAACCCCCGCCGCATTATTAGCTTTTTGCCCCCATGTGGTAGCTTTGCTGAACCATCGCGGTGCCCCCAGGGTTTTTTACTTGCCGTGACCGGGGGTGCCGGTAGAATTCACCCAGCCACTAAAGCGTACTTTTGGAGATCACCATGTCAGACAGCGCCAGCAAGGACAGTCCCGAACAGGCGGAGTTTCGCCAGTATTGCCGCAGCTGGCTGGCAGCTAACAGGCCGCCGGATCCGACGGTGCGCCTACCGCTGAGCGCGCTGGAGATCATGACGACGGAGCAGTTGAGTTACCTGCAGGCGTGGCAGAAGTCGGCTTACGATGCGGGCCTGGTGGGCTGTGACTATCCCGAGGCCGTGGGCGGCGGTGGCCGCAAGGACTGCCAGCGCATCGCCAACGAGGAAATGCTCGCGGCCCGTACACCGTATTTCCCGAATATCATTGGCCTGGGTATGGCCGCCCCCACCGTGTTTTACCATGGCCAGGAGGCGCTCAAGGAACGCCTGCTGCCGCGGCTTTTCTCCGGTGAGGATATCTGGTGCCAGGGTTTCAGCGAGCCCGGGGCCGGCTCGGACCTGGCCAGTGTGCAGACCTTCGCCGAGCGCAAGGGTGATAAATGGGTAATCAACGGCCACAAGGTGTGGACCTCGCTGGCGCATTTTGCCGAGTGGATGATTCTGTTACTGCGCACCGACAAATCCCATAAGTACGACGGCCTGTCCTATTTTGTCGTCCCCATTCGCTCCGCCCTCGGCAAGGGCGTCACGGTGCGCCCGCTGATCAAGATCACCGGTGAGACGGGCTTCAACGAGGTGATTTTTGACAACCTGGAGGTGGAGGACGGCTACCGCCTGGACGAACTGGGTAAGGGCTGGCAGGTGGCAATGACAACCCTGCTGCACGAGCGCGGCGCCGGGGAGCTGCAGACACCGCGCGCCGGCGGCCTCAAGAACAAGGGCAGTCACGCCACAACAGCTTACAACCTCATCGAGTTTGCCCGCAGTGCAATGCGTGACGGTCACCCCGCCGCCCGGGACCCCCTGCTGCGCGATCGCATGATGCAGCAGCTGATCTGTGAGGCGGGGCTGAGCCAGAACCAGCGTCGCGCCCGGGTCCCGGCCTTGCTCGACCACCCGATGCGGCTGCAGCTGCAGAACAAATTGCTGGCCAGCGAAATCAGCCAGAATACCGCCGCCCTGGCGCTGGAAGTGGCAGGCGCCAGCGCCTCTTTGTACCTGGGTGATCCCAACGCGCCCGCGGGGGGGCAGTGGAACCTGGCATATATGAATTCCTATGGGATGACGATCGCCGCCGGTACCAGTGAAGTGCAGCGCAATATTCTGGGTGAGCGCGTGCTCGGCCTGGCAAAGTCGAAGTAAGGGGAAGAGCATGGCACAACCGGATAATTTTGGCTTTGGCGAAGAGGCGGCGCTGCTCAAGGCGTCCGCCCGAAAATTTTTCAGTGAGAAGTTCCCCACCTCCGACCTGCACGCCCTGGTGGCGGGTGACCATCGCCCGGAACGGGGCAGCGAATGTCTGTGGAACCGCGAGCTGTGGCAGGAGATGGTCGACCTTGGCTGGACCATGCTCGCGGTACCCGAGGCCGCCGGCGGGGTCGGAATGCCGGCGGTGGCAGTGGCGGGGCTGGCGGAGGAACTGGGGCGGGCCGCCTTTCCCTGTCCACTGCTGGGCACGATCAATGCCACCTACGTCCTGGCCGCCTGCGGTAGCGGCGGTCAGTCCGCCCTCGGCGAAATTGCCGAGGGCCGCTCGGCGACCATGGCCATCACCAACCAGGCGGGTTCCTGGTCACCCGGTGATACCGATGTCAGCTGCGACGACGGAAAACTGCGCGGTACAGCCTGGTACGTGCAGGATGCCCGCAAGGTCGACCGGCTGTTGGTCAGCGCCCATTCGTCTGCCGGCCTCGGCCTGTACTGGGTCGCCACCGACGCACCCGGCATCACAATTAGCCCGGATACGATCGTCGATCTTACCAGGGACCAGGCCCACATCAGTTTTGACCAGGTGGTTGCCGAGGAAGTCAGCGCCAACGGCCTCGCCGCGCTGGCCGAGGCGATGCCCGCGCTCTGGACGGTGCTGGCGGCGGATATGGTGGGAGCGGCGGAGTGGCAGTTGCAGACCACGGTCGAGTATGTCTCCACCCGGCAACAGTTCGACCGACCCCTCGGTTTCTTCCAGGCGGTAAAACACCCCCTGGTGAATGTCATGCTGCAGATCGACCAGGCCAAGTCCCTGGTGTACAACGCGGCCTGTGCCATCGATAGTGAGCCCGAGCGCGCACAGCAGTACGCTCACATGGCCAAGGCCTCCGCCAGTGAGACCGCGGCTTACGCCTCGGGCCGCTCGGTGCAGTGTCACGGCGGGATCGGGTTTACCTGGGAGTGCTATGTCCACCTTTACTTCAAGCGACAGAAACACAGCCAGATGCTCTGGGGAGATGCCGCGTGGCACCGGGCGCGACTGGCCGATATTGTGATAGGGCAGATGACCGGCACCGGTCGCTGAAACACGTACACAGGAGATCGATAGTTTGAAGTGGAAGACCGTACTGCTCGTCGTGGCGGCCCTGCTGGTCGGCTTCGGAGTGGTGATCCGCGTGGCCACGCGCCTGCCGGCACCGCCCCCACACCAGCTGTTTATCAATGGCAACGTGCTCACCATGGATGCCGACAATAGCATTGTCGAGGCCGTGGCCGTGCGAGAGGATCGTATCGAGGCGGTGGGCAGTACCGAGGAGATTATGGCCCTCGCGGAAGCTGACAGCGAAGTGGTGGACCTGCGCGGGCGCACGCTGATGCCCGGTTTTATCGACGCCCACGGGCACTTCCCCGGTTCGGGCCTGAAAGTGGTCGCAGCCGACCTCAACAGCCCACCCATCGGCACGCTCACCACCATGGACGAGGTCCTCGCGGCCCTGAAGGAGCAGGCCGCCATCACCCCCGCCGGTAAATGGGTATCCGGTTTCGGTTACGACGATACCCTGCTCGCCGAGAATCGTCACCCCACCCGCGCCGAGCTGGACGCGGTGTCCTCGGATCACCCGGTGGTGGCGATGCATATCTCCGGTCATATGCTGGTTGCCAACAGCCTCGCCCTGGAAGAGGTGGGGATCGATGCCAGTACCCCTGACCCCGAGGGCGGTGTCATCGGCCGGCAGGCGAACTCGCTCGAGCCAAATGGTCTGCTCGAAGAGACCGCCCGGATGGGAATCCTGATCAAGATGCAGGATATGAGCCTCACGGACACGTACCGCCTGTTCAAGGCGGCGACCGTGGAGTATCTGGCACGTGGAGTCACCACCGCCCAGTCGGGTGGTGTCAGCGCCAAGCTGGCCACGGGCCTGTCCCTGTTCAGCAAGCTCGGTGTCACCCCCCAGCGCCTGGTGGTGTTTCCCTTTGAAACCGAGTTTGGCGAAGCGTTGCTCAATGGCGGCTACGACCCCGAGGACTACAACGGCGACCGCGTGCAGATGGGGGCAGTGAAGCTGGTCGCCGACGGCAGTATCCAGGGCTACACGGGTTACCTCAGCCAGCCGTATTACACGCCCTATCACGGCGACGCCAATTACCGCGGCTACCCGTCGATTCCCCGGGACAAGTTGTTCACCCAGGTCGCGGCATTGCACAAGGCGGGTTACCAGATCGCCATCCACGGCAATGGCGACCAGGCGATCGAGGATATCCTGGATGCCTTCGAGGCGGCCCAGCGGGAACACCCGGTGGAGGACCCCCGAATGATCCTGGTTCACGCCCAGATGGCCAGGGAGGACCAGATCGCGCGGATGAAACAGCTGGGTGTTACCCCCAGTTTTTTCAGCGCCCATACCTGGTACTGGGGCGACCGGCACCGGGATATTTTTCTCGGACCAGAACGCGCTGCGGTGATCAGTCCCGCCAGGTGGGCCCAGGACTACGGTCTGCGGTTCAGTTCGCACCTGGACACGCCCGTTACCCCGATGCTGCCGCTGCAGGCGGTGTGGAGCGAGGTGCAGCGCATCACCCACGGTGGTGATGTGCTGGGCCCCGACCAGCGGATCGGGGTGATGGAGGCGCTGCGGTCTGTGACTATCGATGCGGCCTGGCAGGTGTTTCACGAGGACGACAGGGGCTCGCTCGAGCCTGGCAAGTATGCCGACCTGGTGGTGCTGTCGGGCAGTCCGCTGGATGACCCCATGGGGATGCGCGACCTCACCGTTGAACGAACAATCATCGGCGGCGCCACTGTCTACCGCAAACCTTGAGGCAGCGGCGAACTGCAGGCACCGTCCGGCGCACTTTCTTGCCAAGAGCGTGGACACTCGCGACCCATTCCGATATAAATAGCCAAACGGCTTGAGTGGAAATCTCACTCCGGCTGTTTTTCAGCCGCCAGGGGAAACGAGCCGTAATCTATGTATCGCTATAGTGTCGATAACGCCGTAACTTATACATCAGAAGATTTCGTCCTGTTCAGGGAATCACCCTTTGCCTGCTGGATGGAACGACTCACCCTCGAGAACCCCGATCACGGCATCCCCGCCGATCTCGGTAGCGTGCCCCCCGGCGACAGTATCGAGCGCCAGGACGACATGGCCGAGACGCTGCGCGCCCAGGGCAAGGACGTCTGCCTGATCGACTGGGATGCGGACGAACCCTCCCGACGCAGCGCCACTGTGGCTGCCATGCGCAGGGGAACCGATTTCATTGTCAACGGCCAGTTGGCCCTCGGGCCGCTCTCCAGCGCAGCCAATATGCTGGTGCGCACCAGTGGCTATTCCGAGCTCGGCGACTTTCTTTACATACCCTGCGATACCCAGGCCAGGAATAACCTGCACTCGGCATTCAGACTGTGTTTTCTGGCGGACCTGCTCCATAGCCTGCAGGGCCAGCTGCCACCGCAGATGCTCATCATACGTGGCGGCGACGACCTGGTTCCGCTGCAGACCGACAGTCATATTTACCATTACCGGGCGGTCAAGCAGCGCTTTATGGAGGCCATGCGAGGTTTCCGCAAGCACCGTATGCCCGACCCTGCGGAATCGTCCCATTTCGGCCGCTGGTCAGATTGTGCGCACGAGGTGCTCAAGCAACGCATGCTGGGTGAGGAGCGCGAGTTCGAGCACATCACCGATGAGGATTATGCCGAACCTCTGCGCAAGGCTGTTGGCACAGCCGTCAGCGGCAGCCCCTACGATCGGGACGATGGCCGCCAGCAGTCGGCCCCGCACAGTGCCGACCCGCAGGCTGTGGCAGGGTCGTCAGCAAACGTCTCGCCGGCAACAGGAATAACCGCGGCAGCAGCCAGCCAGGGCGGCGCAACGCCAAGTTTTACCCTGGCCGAGCAGGCGCGGATGCTGAAGCCAGGGACCTATAAGCCTGGGCCGGGTGTGTTTCGCCTGGGGCCTCCCCGCGCTGGCAGGGTAGCGCAGGTCGAGCCGGCGCGGGAACGGCGCAGTGCAGACCCGGCCCACGAGGTGGGCAGTGAGATGCCCGTCGGGCAAGAGGCGGCGCCAGTCAGCCAGACGCCCCGGCCAGCACACAACAGGCGGGCGTCGGATGCGGCGTTGCAGAACCTGGAATTTATCGGCAGCAGAACGCAGCTGCCGGGGATCGGTCTGGACACCGCACCCGCGCCCGATCTACCCCCGGGGACCAGGCCGGCACCGGCTCCCAGCCTGCGCCTTCCCGGCGCGCGCAATGGCGCGCGGGGAAGCGTTGCGACCGCGCCAGTCGCCGGGCGGTCCGCAGCTGAGGACCCGGCCCAGCAGGTCCCGGTAACCGGGACCCGGGCGCCCGCCAGCCCGCCTGCGGCTACCCCGGATCGACCACCCCGGCCCGATCGTTCGGCTATCGACATGGACGACACCTATCCCTCCTCGCCGCCGACCGGGTTGAAGACCTGCGCTGAGGACGTGCCGGCCGAGGCACCGCTGGATGAGGAAGAGGTTCGCCACGGGTTTGGTGTGGCGGCAAATCGTCGCAAGCCAGCCCAGACCCCTCGACCATTCAGCGACAGTATCTTCAACGACAGGATCTTTACCGAGGTTCCACCCCGGGAAAGCAGTTTCAGCAGCAACCTGATTACCAGCGATGACTACGAGGACTGAGCAGGAGGAGGGGCTGTTGCCACTCCAGGGCGGCGGCATCGCCGCTTTGTCCTGACGTTGGCTCAGGCTCGCAGGCTGCGGAAACAGTTACGGATTTCCTCGAGATACAGCTGCGGCTGTTCAAACGCCGCAAAATGCCCGCCTTTGTCCAGTTCATTCCAGTAAATCAGGTTGGTAAATCGTTTTTCTGCCCAGCGGCGGCTGGTGCGAAATATCTCCCCGGGAAACAAAGAACAACCCACAGGCATCGCGATCGTGTCCAGGTTTGGCTTGTTGAAACTCTCCCAGTACAGGCGCGCTGAACTGGCGGCGCTGTTGGTGAGCCAGTAGATCATCACATTATCCAGCAGTTCATCCTTGCTGAGTACGTGCTCGGGATGTTTGACCCCGTCCTTCTCGCAGTCGGTCCAGGTGTAGAATTTTTCCACAATCCAGGCCATCTGGCCGACAGGTGAATCGGCCAGGCCATAGGCCAGTGTCTGGGGCCGTGTCGACTGCTGCTTCGAGTAGCCCGAGTCCCAATCGTTGTAGAATGCCATTGCCTCGAGCGCCGATTGCTCCTGGGGCGTCAGGTTGTCCATGGTTTCCGGGTCGGGGGCGACTATCGGCATGTTGATATGGATGCCGGCGCAGTGGGTCGTTTCAGTCAATCCCATATTCTGGGTAATTACGGCGCCCCAGTCCCCCCCCTGGGCGACATAACGATCATAGCCGAGGCGGGACATCAGGGTTCCCCACATCCGGCCGATCTTCTCCACCGACGTCCCCGTCGTTGCCGGCTTGCCGGAAAAGCCGAAGCCGGGCAGGGAGGGCACTACCACGTGAAAGGCGTCCTCCGCACGCCCGCCATGGGCCTCCGGGTCAGCCAGGGCATCGATCACCTTGTAAAACTCGACCATCGAGCCCGGCCAGCCGTGGGAGATAATAATGGGCAGCGCGTCCGCACGGGGGCTCCTGCGGTGGATGAAATGGATGTCAATGCCGTCGATTTCGGTGGTGAACTGCGGCCACCCGTTCAGCTTTTCCTCAAATTTGCGCCAGTCGTAGTCTGTGCACCAGTAATCCGCCAGTTCGCGGGTGTAGTCCAGCGGGATTCCCTGGTTCCAGTCGTTGCAGGTTTCCTGCTCGGGCCAGCGGGTGTGCTTCAGGCGCTGCCTGAGATCCTGCAACTGGGCGTCGGCTATGGCGACGGAGAAGGGTGATATTGTCGTATTCATCGATGGTGCGTCCGTTTGATGCTGCGCTGAGCGACCAACACTAAGTCAGGAGAGGGCAGCGTGGCAAGTCCGCAGGCTTGCCACGCTGGGTAATACCGGTGTGGAGTGGGCGCTGGATTTGACAATTATTTGCTGAGCAAGCATGGTTCTGCCATCCGGGGGTGGCAGCAGTCGACCCCGGATATCCAGTGTCGTTCAGGCGAAAGCAAAGGAGTTCAGATGATGCGCAGGTTTTTCGGAGTGGCAGGATTCGCCCTGTTGCTCGCCGCTGGTGGCGCGGTCGCTGCTGACCAACCCCGAGGCGCGGTGCAGTGCGCTGACCTCAAGTGGTCGGCCGAGGTGCTCGCGGCAAATCCCGATATCGCTTCAGCCTGCCAGGGTGTCTATGAAAAAGACGGTATCCTGTACGCCAAGGCTACGATCGAAGTGGTCAGGGTGGTGGGGAACACCCTGCGGTTTCGCACCCTGCTGACGGATGGCAGGCTGGGTAAGCGCCGCAGTGTCAGTCTCGACAGTCAGTGGCGCGTCTCCCTGGATGGCCGCGAGTACCGCCTGGCGGAGCTGAGCGAGGGGCAGCGATTGAATATCTATCTGCCCGAAGACAGGTTTGCCCTGACGGTGCTGGGCAGCAACACTGCCCAGGCCAGCACCATAGAGACTGTGGATGACTGAGCGGCCGGGCCCACGCGGGTCAGTCGCGGCTACTCAGTCGTCTTCTACCCACACCTTGCGCAGCGGCTCGCCAAAGTCATCGTAAATCACCTTGCGCCTGGGTTGCGGGAGGCGGCTGCGCTTGCGTGACTGGCCGCGCCGGGGTGGAATCCTGCGCCTGGACTCGATAGCGGCCACGACTTCGGGGACCGGCGTGCGGGGTATGGGGGGCTCGATGAACAGGCGACGATTCAGGAACAGTGGGGGATCCCCCGGCTCCTTGCCGCTGACGCCAGTGGGGATGTTTTCGACCTCGCCGCCATGCTGGAGGAAACGCTCGATCTCCTCCTGCAGCTCAGCCCGCACCTCCGCTTTTGACACAGGTTTTTTCAAGATAACCTGCTCCAGGTATCGGTTGTCCAAACGAACTAGTATACCGGCCTGTCGCAACAATTACAGGGCGGACCCCATTGCGGTCCCGATGCGCGGCTCGCCGGCGCCACCCCGGACGATTTCCCGGCGCAGGCGGGCACCGGGGCCCTGCTCCTGCAGATGTATTTCACCGTCCCTGACATCGATGCCCATACTGGCAAAAATGGCGGAGAAGTCGGGCACGGTGGTCGAGGCTGCCACATCATCGTACAAGGTGCCGAACAGCAGTACTTTGTTCAGCTGATCCAGCTGCGCCACGATCCGGGGCACTGACAGGCGCTGCTCGCCACAGCACTGGTTGAGCTTTTCCAGGGCCGTGTCCAGGTTCTGGCGCCCGCCGGACTGCAGGCGCAGGCGGTTATCGGCAGCCAGGAAGTACCAGGCGCCGCTCCAGTAGACGCGCATGAATGCGCCGTTCTCGCGCAAATCGTCGCTGACTGCAGCCAGGGGAATACCGTCGAAGCGGGTTTCCGCCAGCCCACGCTGGAAGCCGTCATACAGTTTTTGCCACATCTGGCGTTCGCTGATGAGGCCCATGCGCGCCTGGAGGATATTCTGGTAATAACTGGCCAGGCCCTCGCTGAACCATGCATCACCCCAGCCGCGGTAGGGAATCAGCAGGTGAGCGAGCTCATGGTAGCTGGTCCATGCACGCCTGAGCTCGTCGGCGGAAGCCGTTGTAGCGGTAAAAAATTCAACCCTGTTGACCTCGCCCCGATGAACCTGGGCCCAGGGAATGGGGTCACTGGCGCTGGCGGCGTCAGCCGGGTCGACAGATATCTGCCAGCGCCGGTCAGGCCAGTGGCCGTAGACTTGCTTCAGGGCGCCGGCGATATAGTCAGCCCACAACAACAGGTTCTCGCGCATGGCCGGTGGGTACCGGTCGCTGATCAGGACCTCCAGTCGGCGATCGCCCTCGCGGAAGAAGTGCCTGCTGCCGGTGCTGTCGGCGGCGGACGCTTGCGCCAGTGGCAACAGCGGCAGCGCGAGGGCGAGGCAATATGTGCAAATGGCACGCTTCACGCCGTCAGGATTGCTTTGTCGGCGCCTGGTTCTGGTCGCTGAAGCCGGCCAGTTCGGCCATCCGCGTAAATAACTCGAAAATATCTGTCGCGGCGGCATTGCCCGAGAATTCGCGGTAGAGCGAGTCCACATTGACGGCGATGCGCTCCGGGTCGGACCAGGCCGAGTACTCGCGCAATTCGATGTCCCGCGCCGCCTCAAAAGCATCCATGCCGGCGTCAAACCGCGCCCTGGCCTGGTCGCGAACATATTCCAGGTACTGCCGGACCTTGATCACGCCCTGCTTGTCCGTAATGGGGCCGTGGCCGGGAACGATATGATCCACGTCCATGGCCTCTATCAGCCGGCACGCCTTGATCCAGTTTGCCACCGGCCCCTGCCACATGATGGGCGTGCCCTCGATGAACAGGATATCCCCGGTAAAAACGGTGCGATCCGCGGGGGAGTGGACCAGCACATCGCCCCGGGTATGAGCCGGTCCCACCTCGATAAGGTGCACCGGTTTGTCGCCCACCAGGAGATCGAGCTTGCCGTCGAAGGTGCTGTTGGGTGGGGTATGGGTGATTCCAGAAAATCTGAACTGGCCGAAACAGTGACGAAAATACTCGCCGACCTTGCCCATTGTGGCAGAGGCTTCCATGATCGCTGCCATGGCCTCCGGAGGCAGCTCGTTCATTTCCGCGGCGGAGGCGGAGGAGGCGATGATACGGGCCCCGGATACCAATTCATTGCCGTGGCAGTGATCGCCGTTGGCGTGGGTATTCACCAGGGTATCGATTTTCCCGGCACGCGGTTCGGCCTTGCGCATGGCTCGCAGCATCTTGTCGGTGAGCTCCAGGTCGAACAGCGTATCGACCAGCAGCGATTCCTCCCCGTCGACGATCAGGCCCGCGTTGCTCCAGCCCCAACTGCCGTCGGGTGCCAGCCAGGCATAGGCGCTGTCGGTCAACGCCTCCAGCCCGGGTTTCGGCGTATTGTTCATTTCCATGCTCTCCAGCCGCATTCCAGGGGTTAATACTACGCAGATTTGCGCCAGAATACAGGCGTAAGGTTTTGTCTGGGCAGCACAATCTGGTTTAATGCTCTGCCCGACTACGCTGGAAGCTATGCATGAACGCCATTCGCTCGACGCTGGTTTTTACCTGGCTCGTTCTCTCACTTGTTCCCTGCGGTATAGCGCTGCTGGTCGCGTCCCTGTTTCTGAAGGATGAGAAGGTCTGGTGGTGGTTCGCGGTGCCCTGGCTGAAGGGCGTGGTCGAGGCCGCGCGAGTGATCGGCGGGGTTAAATATCGCGTGCATGGCGAAGACAACCTGCCGGCGGCCCACGATATGCGCAGGGTAATCCTGTGCCCCAAGCACCAGTCCACCTGGGAGACCTTTTTCTTTCCGAGCATGACCTCGCATCCGCTGGCCTATGTATTCAAGAAGGAACTGCTGCGCATCCCGTTTTTTGGCTGGAGTATCGGCGCCCTCAATATGATCCACATCGATCGGAGCAAGGGCAAGGAAGCGTGGAACAAGGTGGCGGAGCAGGGGCGGGTCCTCATGGATCGCGGCAAGTGGATGATCATGTTTCCCGAGGGCACCCGCACCGAGCGCGGTAAAAAGGGCACCTACAAAGTGGGCGCCACCCGCCTGGCCGTCGCCACCGGTGCCTATGTGATTCCGATCGCGGTGACTTCAGCCCGCTGCTGGCCCAGGCGCTCATTTTCTTTTATCCCGGGTACCATAGACGTATCGATCGGCCAGCCCGTCAGCGCCGAGGGCAGGGATCCCGGCGAACTCATGGATGAGGTCGAACGCTGGATAGAGGCGGAAATGCGTCGCCTCGATCCTGAGGCTTACAAAAAACCAACGCAGGAGGTTTGAATATGTCCCCCGGTAAAGTGGGTTGTCTCGTACTCTATGCCGTGCTGGCTGCGGTGGCCCTGATCCAGACCGGAACCACTGCGGGCACCGTGGCGGTGTGGATTCTTGGCATCTTCGCGGTGGTTCATCTGGCGGAAATGGTGATGTTGTACCCCCTGTGCCGGCAGGCGAGTGGGTCACTGCCAGGAAACCTGTTCCAGGTATTCGTGTTCGGTTACTACCACATGATCGAGATGAAAGCGGAGGTGGGGAAACAATGACAATTCGGACAAGACTGATCGAATACCGGCACGATGATATCACCCTCGAGGGTTTCCTGGCCTGGGATGACACCACCGGCACGCCCCGGCCGGCAGTAGCCATCTCCCACACCTGGGCCGGGCGCAGTCCCTTCGAGGAGGAGAAGGCGGTAGCGCTGGCGCGCCAGGGTTATGTCGGCTTTGCCATCGATATGTATGGCAAGGGGGTGCTGGGCAGTACTCCCGAAGAAAACACCGCACTGATGACCCCGCTGATGGAAGACCGGGCGCTACTGCAGGCGCGTATCGGCAGTGCGGTTGAAGTGTTGCGCCAGCAGGCGGAAGTCGATCCTGCCCGGGTCGCGGCGATGGGTTACTGCTTCGGCGGTCTCTGTGTGCTCGATCTGGCGCGCAGCGGCAGTGATGTCGCCGGCGTCGTGAGTTTCCATGGACTGTTCGGGGCTCCGGGAAATACCGCCGGCAACAGCATAAGGGCCAGGGTGCTCTGCCTGCACGGCTACGACGACCCCATGGCCCCGCCCGAGGCCATGCTCGCGCTGGCGACGGAGCTGTCGGGGGCAGGGGCGGACTGGCAGGTGCATGCCTACGGCGGCACAGTGCACGCCTTTACCAACCCGGCCGCCAACAATCCCGAAATGGGTACTGTCTACAACGCGGCGGCAGACCGCCGTTCCTCGGCGGCGCTGCAGGATTTTCTCCAGGAAGTGTTTGCCTGATCGCCTGTCCCGGCCGCCGGTTCAGGGCACGAGCACCGCGGCGCCGTTGAAACGACCGTGGCGCAGGTCCTCGAGCGCCTCGTTGGCCTGCTCCAGCGGGTAGGGGTGCACGGTCGTCGATACCGGTATGGCTGCCGCCAGTGGCAGGAATTCCAGGCCGTCGCGGCGAGTGAGGTTGGCCACTGAGCATATTTCCCTCTCACCCCACAGCAGGTCGTAGGAAAAAGACGGTATCGGCGACATGTGAATGCCCGCGCATACCACTCGCCCGCCCTTGCGCACCGCGCGCAACGCAAGCGGCACCAGCTCGCCTTCCGGTGCGAATATAATCGCCCCGTCCAGTTCTTCGGGAGAAGCCTGGGTGGAGTCCCCGGCCCAGGTCGCCCCGAGTTCCCGGGCGAAGGCCTGTGCGGTCAGGTCACCTTTCCTGGTGAAGGCATAAATCTGCTGCCCCCGATGGCGGGCTACTTGCGCGAGAATATGGGCGGCCGCACCAAAGCCATACAGGCCAATTCTTTCGGCGGATTCAACCAGCCGGTAGGCCCGGTAACCTATCAATCCGGCGCACAGCAGTGGCGCAGCCTGCAGGTCTTCGTAGCGCGGCGGCAGCTCAAAGCAGTAGGTGGCGTCGGCGACCGTATACTCCGCGAAGCCCCCGTTGATCTGGTAGCCGGTATAGCGGGCAGCGTCGCAGAGGTTTTCCCGCTCGTGCCGGCAGTACCAGCACTCGCCGCAGCTGCCGCCCAGCCAGGGCACGCCCACTCGCTGTCCAATTGAAAACCCGCTGACCCCGGGACCCGAGTCCTCCACTATCCCGACGATCTGGTGGCCGGGGACCAGGGGCAGGGCAGGTTCGGTAAGCTCGCCGTCGAGCACGTGCAGGTCGGTTCGGCAAATACCGCAGGCGGTGACTTTCAGCAGTAACTGGCCCGGGCCAGCCACCGGTTTGGGTAGCATCTGCAGCTGCAGCGGTTGTCCCGGTTGCGACAACACCATGGCGCGCATCATACTTCCAGGGCCTCGCTGATCGTTTTACAGAAGGTTTCCAGGATCTGGATCCTGGCATAGGGTTTCTGGTTGCCCGCCACCAGGGTCCAGGGGGCGTGGCGGGTGCTGGTGTGGCTGACCATCTGGTCCACCGCCAGTTCGTATTCGTGCCATTTCTCCCTGTTGCGCCAGTCATCCTCGGTAAGCTTGTGCTGCTTGTGCGGCTCTTTCTTGCGCGCTTTGAAGCGCTTCTCCTGCTCGTCCTTGCTGATGTGTATCCAGAATTTCAGCACGATCACACCGTGGTCGACCAGCTGGCGCTCGAACCGGTTGATCTCACTGTACGCCCGCTGCCATTCGGCGGGCGCGGCAAACTGCTCGACGCGCTCCACCAGCACGCGGCCGTACCAGGAGCGGTCGTAGAAGGTGCAGCGCCCGTCACGCTGCAGCTGCCGCCAGAAACGCCAGAGGTAGTGATGGGCCCGCTCCTCGTCGGTGGGGGCGGCGAACTGGACCAGGCGGAACAGGCGCGGATCGATGGCGCGGGTGACCCTGCGTATCGCGGATCCCTTGCCGGCAGCGTCCCAGCCTTCAAACACCGCGACCACCGACCGTTTCTGCTGGTAGGCCTGCCAGCCCAGGTCGCGCAACTGGCTCTGGTAGTGTTCCAGTTGCCGGTCGTAGTCGTCATTGTCCAGGGACAGGGACAGGTCCACGCTGTCCAGCACGGTCGGCTGGGGCCCCGTAATCAGCTCCGTTGCGGGGATGTGCGGGCGCGCCCCCGTGGGCTCCCGGCTGGCGCGGTACAGCATGGCTTCCAGTATCAGTTCACCGGCGGTGATGTCGCGATAGTACCTGTCTTCGGCCTCCAGCAGTTGCCAGGGGCTGTGGCTTGAATCCGTCGCCAGGATGAGCTGCTCGGAAACTTCCAGGGTCCGCTGGTACACGCCTTGCAGTTCATAGGGATGGTCAGAGCTGCGAGGCGTGCTCTTGCGGTGAGGCGAGTCGTCCTGCAGGCGCGCCTGCTGGCTTTCCTGGCTGATGTGCAGCCAGAGCTTGATCACCAGCGCACCGTCGTCCGTGAGCAGGCGCTCGAAGGATTCGATCTGCTTGCAGTACAAGGTGAACTCTTCCGCGGCCATTTCGCCGTTGACAGCTGCCTGGGCGGGCCTGGTGTACCAGGAACCCATGAATATCCCGATCTGGCCCCGCGGTGGCAGGCTTCGCCAGAAGCGCCAGAAATAGGGGCGGGATTCCTCCTCGTCGGAGTGCTCCCAGAAGGTATTGGTCTCGATCCAGCGGGGGTCCATCCATTCATTGAGCTGTTGGACCAGCGAGCCCTTACCCGCACCATCGAGCCCGGCGATAACGATAATCACCGGGTAGTCGCGTTCGGCCAGATCCAGCTGGGCCTCGAGCAAACGGTTGCGCAGCTGTTTCTGCAGCGAGCCGTAATCCTCTTCTGATATGCGCTTTCCGACCTGGAGTGTTTCAAACATTGTCTGTCAGGTTCCTTTTCCGCGGCTACATTATCGTATTTTTGCTACTGCCATCGGACTATAATTATCCACTTACTGCGCTGGAGTCAAAGTCATGAGTTTTTACGAGCAACGCATCTTACCGCGATTGATCAACTGTGCCTGCGGCACCAGGCCAATCATGAAGCAGCGGGAGAAGGTGGTTCCCCAGGCCACAGGAACCATCCTGGAGATCGGTATTGGCACCGGCCTCAACCTGCCATTTTACGATCCCGCCAGGGTGGAGCGCCTGATAGGGCTGGATCCATCGGGAAGATCCTGGGAACTGGCGGGCGAGCGGGCAGCGCACCTGGGCTTTGAGGTCGAGTTCATCGGCCTGCCTTCGGAGGAGATACCACTGGAAGCCGCCAGTGTGGATACGGTGCTTGTCACCTACAGCCTTTGTACCATCCCGGACACCGTAACTGCCCTGCGGGGTATGGCAAGGGTGCTGCGCCCCGGCGGCAAGCTGATTTTCTGTGAACACGGCAGGGCACCCGACGCGGCCGTATGCAAGTGGCAGGATCGCATCAATCCCCTGTGGCGCCGGCTGCTCGGCGGCTGTCACCTGAACCGGAACATCCCGGACCTGCTTGCCGCGGGCGGTTTCCGCATCGAGCAGATGGACACGATGTACCTGCCCGGCACACCGCGCTTTGCCGGCTACAATCTCTGGGGAAGGGCAGTGCCGGCCTGACCATTTCACCGCGCCACATATTCCTGCGTATGGGACTGCTCTCCAGGCTTTGCCTGCTTCTGCTGTTTGTCGCAGCCGCTGCCACAGCGGCTGAAATCGAGCCCGTGCTCGAGTACAAACTGACGGGGCTGGAGGGCGATCTGCGCCAGAATGCCCAGGCCTGGCTGGGGCAGGCGCCGGAAACCCCGCAGGAGCGGGCGAACTTCATCGTCACAGCACAGCAGCGGGTCGAGGACAGCCTGAAAGCCATGGGCTACTACAACGCCACGGTCGATATGGCGCTGCAGCGCACGGAGCCGGTCTGGTCGCTGGAAATAACGGTCACAGCCGGCGAGCCGGTGCTGATCGGCGTTATAGACATCCGCTTGTCAGGTGACGCGGGCGCCGATGAGGCATTCGCGAAGCTGGTCGAGAGCGCGCCCTTTGTCGAGGGGGAGATTTTCAACCACGGTGAGTACGAGCGCTTCAAGACCCGCTTGCTGACACTGGGCCAGGAGCATGGCTATTTCGAGGCAAAGTTGTCGGAGAGCAGGGTGGCGATCAACGTCGTCAGTGACCAGGCAGACATACACCTGCACTACGAGTCCGGACAGCGGTTTCGTTTCGGCGCGGTTGAGTACAGTGATTTCCCTATTGATCCCGAGCTGTTGCAGGAGCTCCAGCCCATCGAGGACGGTGAGTATTTTGACCAGTCACGGCTGCAGTACTTCCAGGGGCGACTGCAGCAGACTGGCTATTTTTCCGGGGTTTTGATCAGGCCACTGATCGACGAGGCCAGGGATTACCGCATACCACTCTCAGTTTCCCTGTACCCGGCCCGGCGCCACAGTTTCGACCTGGGTGTGGGGTACAGCACAGACACCCAGGAAAGGGTTTCAATGGTCTGGCGTACGCCCTTGCTGAATCGCTACGGTCACAGCCAGCAGACGCGAATTTCCTATTCCGCCGTGAACCCCAGCGGCCGTTTTACCTATACGATACCCCTGTCCCATCCACTGGATGACGTGCTGCACCTGTCCGCCCGACTGGAGAACAACGAGTACGGGGATGTCGACAGCGATCAGCAGGAACTGAGTGTGGCGCGGGAAATCAGGGGCGGACGCTGGCTTTACAGTTATTCCGCGCGGGAGCTGAACGAGTCATGGGAACTGAAGAACACCAAGTACGAAAATGATTACCTGCTGCCGGGATTCAGCCTGTCCCGCAGCGATCGCGTCGGGTCCCTGGTGGATCCCACCGGCGGCTTCAGCCAGCTTTACAAGTTCGAGGGCGGCAGCGCAGACCTGGGCTCGGACATCGACCTGCTCAGGGTCACGGCCAACTTCAGCTATATCTTCACCCCGCTCCCGTTGCACCGCGTGGTTGCGCGCACCGCGTTGGGCGCGGTGTTTATCTCCGACGACGACCGGGTGAGCCTGGCCCCCTCGCTGGGCTTTTTCGCGGGTGGATCCCAGAGCATCCGCGGTTATGGCTATCAGTCCATCGGCAACGAGCTCGATACAACCCGGGATGACGGCAGCAAACAGACCCTGGTCGTGGGCGGTGACAGGCTCGTCACTGCCACCCTGGAGTACCAGTACTACTTTACCGACACCTGGCGGGGCGCCGTGTTTGTCGATGCCGGTGATGCCTTTGACTCCTCCGACTTCAACCTCAATGTCGGCCCGGGCTTCGGGATACACTATGTATCCCCGGTAGGTGCCGTGCGGCTCGAATTTGCCAACAGCGCCAGTGATGACGACCCGTCCTGGCGCATGGTCCTCAATATCGGGGCCGAGTTTTGAACCGGGTGTTGTGGCGGCTGCTGCTGGCACTGTTGCTGCTGCCTGTGTTGGCGGCGGTGGTTATGGCGTTCACCGCCTGGGGTAGCCAACTCGTGTTATCCACCGTGGGGCGACTGCTGCCGCTGGATATCGAGTACCGGGCGGGCACCCTGGCGGGGGAGCTTGAAATCGAGCGCCTGGCCTGGGGCAGTGACAGCCTCCAGCTGGAGGTGAGCGGACTGGTGCTCGAACTCGAACCGGGTTGCCTGTGGCGCAGTGCCATCTGTTTTCGCCAGCTGTACGCGCGGCAACTCGCGATAGAGCTGCTGCCCGGCCCCGCCGGAGAGCCCGAGGAGGAACCTGTTGCAGCCGACACCGCACTGTTTGTCTTCCCCGTGCCGATGGATGCGGCCTCGCTCAACCTGGACGCCCTTGTCGTTCGCTGGCCGGGCGGCGAGTGGGCGCAGGGTAAGCTCGAGGGTCCGGTGAGGATCAGCGGCTCGACCATCAGCGTGGGGCGCGCCAGGCTGGAGCAGGGGCGACTGCAGGTGGCTGGCGGCAGTGAATCCGCTGGACCCGTGGTGCTGCCCGGGATCAGCCTGCCCCTGGAGCTCCTGTTGGAAGACCTGCTGGTGGAAGGTGCGAGCTGGGACCTGGACGGGCAGGTGGGAGAGCTGCGCAGCCTGCAACTGGCCGGGCATTGGCGCGGCAGCACACTGGAACTTAGCCGGCTGGAGCTGCAGGCAGCTGCGTTCGGACGCTGGCACGCCTCGGGCGATATCGATTTCAGCGGGCAGTGGCCACTGGCCGTCGAGGCCGATGGCGAACTGCCTGACATTCAGGGCTGGCCGGCCGAGTTGGGTACGCAGCTCACCGTCAGTGCCACGGGAGACCTGTCAGCGCTGGCACTGCTGATCGATACCTCCGGGGAACTGGCCTTGTCCGCCGCTGGTATGGTAAACACCATCGCACCTGATCTGCCTTTCAGCCTGACCCTGGGCGCTGACTGGCCCGGGGAACTTGCCCTGGCCGCGCTGCTGGAGGTTCCCGAATCTCTTTCTTCCGTGGCGTTCACCGCACCCCTGCAACTGGCTGCCAGCGGCACCATCGGGGAACAGGTATACCAGTTGGAGACCACCGTCAGCGGCCTGGGCTACCAGCCCATGGGATTGCGGCTGGCGGGCAACCATGCGGCGGGAAAATTATTGCTTGAAGACTTGCGGCTACAGGATAAGGCCGGCGCCAATACCCTGTGGGGAACCGGCGTTTTCGACTATTCGGGGCAAATGGCCTGGTCCGCGGTGCTCGAGACCAGCGGCTTCGACCTCACGCCGCTGGAGCAGTACGGCAGCGGCCGGATAGAGGGGCAATTACAGCTGCAGGGCAGCTTTGTCGACAGTGAATGGGCGATCTCGCTGGCTGACGCGGACCTGAAGGGTAGCCTGAACGGGTTGCCTGCCCGGCTCAGTGGATATGCCGGTATCGACAGCCGTCTGGTCCTGCAGCCCAGTGCGCTGGAAGCTGAATTGAATGGCACCAGGCTGTCATTTCACGCAGTGGCCGATCCGGATTCACCCGCCCGCCTCGCGCTGGCACTGGATGACCTGGGTCACTGGCTGCCCGGCAGCCACGGCAAAATGGAGCTGGAATCCCTGCTCAAGCCCGGATGGGAGGAATTCAGTGTCACCGGTAAAGTGGGGGATATTCAATGGCAGGACCTGCGGGTCTCAGCCGGCACTATTGATGGGCACTACGGCCCCGGTGGCACGGATGTGGCCAGGCTCGATATCGAGTTGGCCGATCTGTCGATCTCAGGTCTTGAGCTTGCCAGCGTGCATCTTGCCGGCAGCGGCGACATGGCCAGGCAGACACTGACCCTGCGCAGCCATGGCGACATCGACGGGCTGCTGGAGCTCACCGGTGGATTTGCTGACAGCGGCGAATGGTCGGGAAAACTTGCGCCGGCGACCCTGCAGACTCGCGAGGGCAACTGGCACCTTGGCGAAACAGTCGCACTGGACTACTACCCGACTCCGCAGCGCCTGCGGATAGCGGCGCACTGCTGGCAGTACCAGCAGAGCAAGGTCTGCCCCGGCGAGACGGAGCTGGGGGAAACCGGCAGGGCCAGCCTGTCCCTGGATAGTGATCTCGAGGTAATCAGCGTATTTGTACCCGAGTACCTGGAAATAGACGGAGCGCTGGTAGGACAATTCGATGCCAGTTGGTCTGCGGGGCAGCCCCTCAAACTCGATGGTCGGCTCCACGGGCGAAAAATCAACCTTACCCGACATTTCGGGGGTGATGAATCGGGTAGCATCGGCCTGGAAAGTATCGATCTGGAGGTTGGCAACGGTGAGGCAGGGCTTGTCCTCAACGCCGGTATTTACAGCGATGGGAACCGCGTCATCAGCCTGGATATGGGGCTGCCCCAGGATCGCAGCCAGCCGCTGACCGGTACCCTGGATATAGCCGGGCTTCAGCTGGCAACCCTGGCGCCGTTAGCGCCGACCATGTCAGTGCTCGAGGGAGAGTTGCGCGGTCGCCTGCAATTGGCTGGTACAGTCGACCAGCCGCTTGCCCAGGGGACTATTGAACTGGCCGGCGGCCACTTTGCCCTGTTGGCAAACCCCACCGAGCTGCAGCAATTCAACCTGCAACTGGATGCCCGGGGCGATAGTGCAGTAGTGCGGGGGCGAGGCACGCTCGGGGGCGGTGAGTTTTCCATCGATGGCACTGTGACGAGCCATCCGGAGTGGCGCGTTGAACTGGCGATCGACGGTGACAGGCACGAGATTTTGCTGCCGCCTTATACCACGATGCTGGTCTCGGAAAAGCTGGCGATGACGCTGACCGGTGGACTGCTGGATCTGCAGGGTGACATCGTGGTGCTCGAAGGTACGTTGGAGCACGAGCAGTTGCCCGAGGGCGCTGTGATGCTGTCGACGGATGTGGTCGAGGTGGATCTTGAAGGCAATGTTATTTATGAGCCCGCACCGTTCGATGTCAGCATGCGGATCGGACTCCTGATAAAGGACAAATTCAGGATCCTGGGGGATTCCGTCGATGCCACCCTGGGCGGTGACCTGCGCTTGCGGCAGCTGCCGCGCCAGCCCCTCCAGGTGTTTGGTAACCTGAACGTGATAGGCGGGGAATTGCGCGCCTACCAGCAGCGTCTTAGAATCACCCGCGGTGTCCTGAGCTTTGCAGGTACGCCGGACAACCCCGAGCTGGACGTGCGCGCCCAGCGCGATATTTCAAGCGAAAACGTGGTAGTGGGCTTGCAGCTGCAGGGTACGCTGAATCAGCCGAAGCTCGAGGTATTTTCCGATCCGGTGATGTCCCACGGGGAAACCATGTCCTACCTGGTGCGCGGCAGGGGGCTGGACACCGGCGCAAGTAGCGACGGGGTTGCCATGGCCCTGTCGCTGGGTTCCAGCCTCGTCAACCAGTCGGCGCTGGTCACGGAGCTCAACAAGATTCCCGGGGTCAACAATATTGCCTTCGGCGCCGAGGGCACCAACGAGACAGATACGGCGGCGACCGTCGGGGGTTATATCGGCGAGCGCCTGTACCTGTCATACGGCATGGGTATATACGAGCCGATCAATGTGTTGACGGCCCGCCTCTACCTGAAGACAAGGTTGTGGCTGGAGGTCGTAAGCCGGCTGGAGAATTCGGTCGACCTGTATTACTCATTCGATATCAAGTAGTGCATATCCGCTATGGGATGCGAAAGCGAGGGTTTGCAATGTGCTGAACAGTAAAGCCGGTTTGGAGAAGCAGCTGGGGAAGCGAACACCCTACTACCACCCCAGTGTGCCATTCCTCGTTTTGTGGGCGCAAAAGTGCGGCTGTACGTCTGTGTTCAAATGGTTTCTCTGGCACGCGGGACTGCTGGAAGAGGCGCTTGACTACAGGGTTCATGAGGAGGGACTGTCCATCCACAACTACGAAGTGGAGGTATTCAGAAAGACCCCCGGTTACACCGGCCAAATCGCTGCTGCCATCGAGGCGGGTGCGCCGATAATAAATTTCCTGCGCTGTCCCTACAGCCGGGCGTTCAGCAGTTACATGCATCTGCAGAACCGTTTCTTTGTTCGCTTCGAGCGGGACGGTATCCGCCATGCGGGTCTTGATCTTCGCTACGAAATACTGCGCTCGATATACGGCAAGGTAACGCCGGTGGAATACCCGGTGTCATTTATGGACTATCTGCTGTGGCTGGACGCACATAACGTGGAGGAGGTGGAGGTCCATCACGCGAGTCAGTACACGCCACTGTATGACCTGCCCAATGTCACCCACTACAGGCTGGAGGATTTCAGCCAGAGCATCGATTCTATCGAGCGCAGATTCTCCCTGCGCGATTCGAGCGCCGAGCGCACAAAATTTTCTTCGCCTCACCACCTGCAGAAAGCCGCTGTTGACCGGCAGTCAGTTATCCGGCTGCTCGAGCGCGGGATTCCTCTGAACCGGTCACCCCATTTGTCCATTCCCGACGTGCACCGCGAGCTGCTGGCAGGAACGCAGTTCGGAGACCTCATCGAGCGGATCTTTCACAGGGATATCGCTCTTTACGAGAGTGTCGGGAACTGAGGGGCGACCGCAGGTTCGACGGGCCAGGGAGTCGCCCACGCTTTTCGGCTAGCTGGTCTTCGGCAGGATATACAGCTCCACCCGCCGGTTTTGTGTCCGGCCCGCGGCGCTGCTGTTATCAGCGATGGGGGAATCATAGGCCACACCCTGCACAAACATGCGATTGCGGGTGACATCGCGGGTAACCAGGTAGTCGGCCACGGCATCGGCGCGGTGTTCGGACAGGTCCAGGTTGTACTGGCGAGTGCCGGTGTTGTCGGTGTGGCCGGTGATACGCAGGGTCGTATCGGCATACTTGGCCAGCACAAGGCCGACGGAGTTGAGCACCGGATAAAAGCTGGCGCGCAATTCGTAGGAATCGGTGTTGAAAGTAATATTCCCCGGCATGATCAGCCGGATATTGTCGCCCTCGCGAACGACCTGGACGCCGGTTCCCTGCAGCTGTTCGCGCAGTTTGGCTTCCTGCACGTCCATATAGGCACCCACGCCGGCGCCGACAATGCCGCAGCCCAGGGCGGCGTTGCGGGCCTTCTTGCTGGAGTCCATCGCGCCGACCAGGCCGCAGACAGCGGCGGCGCCCAGGCCGTAGGTGGCCGTTTTACTGGCCTGTTGTTCCCCCGTGTAGGGATTGGTGGTGCAGGCGGCAAGGGCTGCGCAGGCAGTTAGCGCCAGCGCCGGGGTTTTGAGTATTCGCATGAACTGATGATTCCTGTGCTTTGGTGAGGGTTCCGCCTGGGTCCTTGCGCTCGAATCGCCGGCCAGGGCTTCGCGTACCGGGTTTTGGCACTGGCGACAGTGTATTGTTCCCGGCTTGGGTGTAAAGAATTGCCTCGGGAAAAGTCATAATCACAACCGAAACGGGCTTCTTCGCGTATCATTGTGCATGATGCAAGGCGCAGGAGGACGACAATGGATCCGCTGACACAGGGCGTGGTGGGCGCGGTCCTGCCACAGGCCACGGCAGCCCGGGGCAGGTTTGCCGCCAGCGCGGGCCTGCTGGGGTTCCTGGCGGGGATGGCGGCGGACCTGGACGTGTTGATTCGCTCCAGTGAAGACCCTCTGCTGTTCCTCGAGTATCACCGCCAGTTCACGCATTCCCTGGTCTTTATCCCCCTGGGCGGCCTGATCTGCGCGCTGGTCCTGCACGGCATTATCGGCCGCCGCAGGGGCCTGAAATTTCGCCAGAGTTGGCTGTTCTGCACACTGGGTTATGCCACCCATGCCTTGCTGGATGCCTGCACCACCTATGGCACCATGCTGTTCTGGCCTTTCAGCGACGCGCGCATCGCCTGGAATACCATTTCGATTATCGATCCACTGTTTACGCTGCCCCTGCTGTTTGCCGTGGTGCTGGCGGCGAGGCGCAACAGGCCGCTGTTTGCGCGCATCGGCCTGCTGTGGGCCTGCAGCTACATGGCCCTGGGCCTGTGGCAAAGAAACGAGGCGGTGGACATGGGGCACGCCCTGGCGGCCTCCCGGGGCCACGAGCCACTGCGGCTGGAAGCCAAGCCCAGTTTTGCCAATATCCTGGTTTGGAAAATCGTCTATGAGACCGAGCAGCGCTATTATGTCGACGCGGTGCGCGCCGGGTTGGCGCCGCGGGTATTCAACGGGGAATCAGTGGCCAAGCTCGATATTGCCCGTGACATGCCCTGGCTGGACCAGGCATCCCAGCAGGCGAGGGATATTGAGCGTTTTCGCTGGTTCAGCAATGGCTATATTGCCCGCGACCCGCTCTTTCCCAACCGCGTAATCGACATTCGCTACTCGATGATTCCCAATGAATTGGCTCCCCTGTGGAGCATTGAACTGCACCCGGAGGCGCGCCGTGACGAACACGTTCGGTACCTGGTGCATCGCGATGCCGGCGACGACCGGCCCGCCTTGCTGTGGCGCATGCTCTCCGGCGGGTGAGGGCGGGCCGCAGGCACCGCCCCCGTGGGTGGATCAGCGTTCGAAAACCGCCCGTGCCGCCGGTATGGCGCGGCCAGTGGCAATATCGGCGCCCTGGCCGGCCAGCACTGCTTCCAGAGCATTGAGGCAGTACAGCACATTGCGCTCGTTGCTGGCGAAGCCCATCAGGCCTATGCGCCAGGTTTTTCCAGCCAGTGCTCCCAGGCCGGCGCCGATCTCGAGGTCGAACTCGCCCAGCAGGGCGCCGCGCACCGCCGCGTCATCGACGCCCGCCGGTATCGCCACCAGGTTGAGCTGTGGCAGCCGATATTCCGGTGCCACCACCATGGCCAGGCCCATCGCCTCCAGTCCGGCCACCAGGGCCTCATGGTTGCGGCGGTGGCGCTGGTGGGCGGCCTCCAGGCCTTCCTCCTGCAGCATCAGTAGCGCCTCGTGCAGGGCGTACAGGTCGTTGACAGGGGCGGTGTGGTGATAGGCGCGTTTGCTGTCGCCGCCCCAGTAGCCCATGATCAGTTGCATGTCGAGGAACCAGCTCTGGACCTTGTGCTTGCGATTGCGGATGCGTTCCACCGCCCGCGGGCTGAAGGTGACCGGCGAGATCCCCGGAATACAGGACAGGCATTTCTGTGAACCGGAATAAACCGCATCCGCGCCCCAGGCATCGACCAGTACCTCAATGCCACCCAGGGAGGTGACCGTGTCGACGATGGACAGGGCGCCGTGGGCGGACGCCAGCGCGCACAGCGCGGCCGCATCACTGCGCACACCGGTAGAGGTCTCGGCGTGGACGAAGGCCAGTATGCTGGCCTCCGGGTGCCGGGCGAGGGCGGCGGTCACCTTGTCGATGCTGACCGGCTCGCCCCAGCTGTCCTCGACCATGATGGCCGTGGCACCGCAGCGCTCCACGTTCTCTTTCATACGGCCGCCGAACACACCGTTCTGACACACGATAACGGTGTCGCCCGGTGAGACCAGGTTGACGAAGCAGGCTTCCATTCCCGCGGACCCGGGGGCGGAAACCGGCAGGGTGAGTTCGTTGCTGGTCTGGAATGCGTACTGCAGCAATACCTTGATCTGGTCCATCAGGTCGACGAACAGCGGGTCCAGGTGGCCGATGGTGGGCCGGGCAAGGGCGCTGAGAACCCGGGCTGATACATCGGAGGGGCCGGGGCCCATCAGGGTGCGGTGCGGGGGGTAAAAGCTGCTGGTCATTTTGGCGTCCTTGACTGGCGGGAATAAAGTGGCGCGAACGTTAGCAGATTTTCAGCCGAAGCTTAAGCTGGAAGCCTCAATAGTCCCTATTAGCTGGCCGAATACACCGCTTTTCGCTAGTTGTTGGCAAAAAAGACCAGCAGGGTCATATCTTCCTCGATCTCGAAAAAGGAGTGCTCCGTTGTCGCGCTGACATAGAGCAGGGAGCCTGGCCCGACCGCGCGTTCGACATCGCCCAGGCGCATCCGCGCCCTGCCGCTCATCACCAGGTAAACCTCGTCGTCGTCATGGGGGGACTGCATGTCAGTGCTGCCGGCCGCAAGGGAATAGATGCCGCAACTGAGCGCCGGGACATTGAGGAACTCCAGGTACTCGGCAGGTTTGCCCTTGAGTTTTTGCTTGATCTCGGCCAGGTCGAATACCTGCCAGTTTTTGTCCGTCATGTCGTGGTGTCCTTGCAGTATCGGGATGAGCCGTTTTATTTTACGGCCAATAACATCATGTTAGTATCTTCGGCCCACCGCCGTCGATGCCAACCGGGCCCTGGCGCCCGTAAATTCGCGAAAATGCGGCGCGGTGTATAAGACCATAATTGGAAAGAGGAAGCAGGTATGAACAAACCCGGCATAGATTCCAGTATTGCGGCCCTGATGTTGCGCCGCGCCAGGTTGAGTCCGGAGCGCAGGGCGCTGGTGTTTGAGGACCAGGAGACGTCCTATGCGGAATTTGCCGACCGCGTCCGCCGCCAGGCCAGCCTGTTCCGGCAGCGCGGCGTCTGTGTCGGGGACCGGGTGGGCTACCTGGGTGTCAACCACCCGGCCCTGTTGGAGACCATGTTTGCCGCCCAGGCGCTCGGAGCGATATTTGTACCGCTTAACTTTCGCCTGACGGCCGAAGAGCTCACTTTTATCATCAACGATGCGGGTATCCATACCCTCGTCGCGGATGACGGCCTGCGGCCTGTCATCGAGCCGGCGCGGGACCGGCTTTGTTGCCGCGACTATTTTGTTGCCGAAAGCGAGGCAGCAGGCTGGGGCCATCTGGCGACAGAGTGCGCCGCCGCTGAACCGCTGGCCGCTGCCGTGCCCATGGACCAGCACGATGTCGCCATAATCATGTATACCTCCGGTACCACGGGACTGCCAAAGGGCGCGATGCTCACCCATGGCAATATCGTCTGGAACAATATCAACGCCATGATGGCCTTTGGCGGCTCCCGGGAAGACGTCATCCTGACGGCCGCACCCCTGTTCCATATCGGCGGCCTCAACGTGATGACTATTGCCTCCTTTCACACCGGTTCCACCCTGGTGCTGCTGCGCGGCTTCGATCCCGGGCTGGTGCTGCGCAATATCGAGAGTTACGGGGTGACCCATATGTTCGGCGCTCCCGCCATGTTCCTGTTCATGTCCCAACAGCCGCAGTTCGCCGATACCGACCTGAGCTCGATCAAGACGATCATCTGCGGCGCAGCTCCGGTGCCGGAGTCATTGATAGAATTGTACGGGGCACGCGGCGTCCCGTTCTGCCAGGGTTACGGGCTGACCGAGACATCCCCGTTTTCCGCCTTCCTGACCCCCGAGTTCGGCATCAGCAAACTCGGTTCCGCAGGCCAGCCGCCGCTGTTCAGCGATACCCGCATCGTCGATAACGACAACCGGGAGCTGCCTCCCGGCGAGCGTGGCGAAATCTGCCTGCGGGGCCCCAATATCATGAAAGGTTACTGGAATCGCCCGGATGCCACTGCCGCGGCCATCGACGCCGAAGGCTGGTTCCATTCGGGCGACGTGGGCTATGTCGACGAGGATGGCTTCCTGTTTATCTGCGATCGCCTCAAGGACATGGTCATATCCGGTGGCGAGAACGTTTATCCGGCGGAAGTGGAGAGCGTTCTGTACCGGCACGACCATATTGCCGAGGTAGCGGTGCTTGGTCTGCCGGACGAAAAATGGGGAGAGGCCGTAACGGCGGTGGTGGCTCTGCACGAGGGCAAGGAGCTCACCCTCGAAGAGCTGCGGGCGTTTGCCGAACCTTTCCTGGCCCGGTACAAACTGCCCCTGCGCCTGCACGTGGTGGAGGCCCTGCCACGCAACCCGGCAGGCAAGGTACTCAAGTTTGTTCTGAAAGAGGAACTGCTGGAAGAGTAAGCTCAGTCCGGCAGCTCTTCTCCCACATTCGCCTGGGCGGCCGCGATCCTGGCGATGGGCACCCGGTAAGGGCTGCAGGATACGTAGTCCAGCCCCAGTTCGTGACAGAAGCGGATCGAGCGCGGGTCACCCCCGTGCTCGCCACAGATCCCGTACTTTATGCCGGGTTTGCGCGCTCGGCTTTCTTTTACCGCGATTTCCATCAGCCGGCCCACAGCGCGCTGGTCCAGTGAGACGAAGGGGTCGTTCTCTACCAGTTTTTTGGCCAGGTAGGCGGGCAGGAACTTGCCCACGTCGTCCCGGGAAAAACCGTAGGTCATCTGGGTCAGGTCGTTGGTGCCGAAACTCATGAATTCCACCGCATCGGCCAGCCGGTCTGCCCCCAGGGCGGCCCGCGGGGTTTCTATCATTGTGCCGATCTTGTAGGGGATGGAGACAGTCCTGCCCTCCAGGGCCTCGCGGATCGCCGCCTCGATAATTTCGGTTACCAGGCGGATCTCGCGCACATTCACCACCAGCGGAATCATGATCTCCGGGAAAGGCTTGAAACCCTGTTCCACCGCATCCACCGCCGCGGTGATAATCGCCCGCACCTGCATCGCAGTGATTTCAGGGTAGACCACCGACAGCCTGCAACCGCGAAAGCCCAGCATCGGGTTTACTTCCTCGAGCCCCTCGGCGATTTCCCGGATCTTCTCGGCCGGCTTCCCGATTCGCTCGGCCAGCGCCGCGATATCCTCCTCGGAACTGGGCAGGAACTCGTGCAGGGGCGGGTCCAGCAGACGGATATTGACCGGCAGTCCATCCATCACCTTGAACAGCTCCAGGATGTCCGCGTGCTGGAACCCGAACAGGATGTCCAGATACTTCTGCCTCTCTTCCTGGTCCTCGGCGAGGATCATGGCGCGCATGACATCGATACGGTCGGCGTCGAAAAACATATGCTCGGTGCGGCACAGGCCGATGCCTTCTGCACCCAGTTCACGCGCCTTGGCCGCATCGGTCGGTGTCTCGGCATTCGCCCGCACCTTGAGGCGGCGGTGCTTGTCCGCCCAGGACAGCAGGGTCTGGAAGTCCTCGCTGGAACTGGCCTCGGTTTTTGCGATGTCGCCGAGCATCACCTCGCCGGACGCCCCATCCAGGGTAATGATGTCGCCGCGCTTTATCACCACACCCTCGTCGGTGGTCACCGTGCCCGCGCTGTAATTGACCGAGATACTGCCGCAGCCGGTGATCGCGCAGACCCCCATGCCCCTGGCGACAACCGCCGCGTGGGAGGTCATGCCACCCAGCTCGGTGAGAATGCCGGCGGCCACCTTCATGCCGTGTATATCCTCGGGCGTCGTCTCCCGGCGGACCAGGATCACGCTGGCTCCGCCGGCACTCACATCCACTGCCTCTTCCGCGGAAAACACCACCTGGCCAGTGGCGCCGCCGGGACTTGCCGGCAGTCCTTTGGCGACGATATCCGTCTTTGCCTCGGGATCCACCATGGGGTGCAGGAATGCCTCGACATGGTCGGGGGATACCCGCATCAGCGCCTCGCTCTCGGTGATCAGGCCCTCGTTTACCATGTCGACCGCAATCTTCACCGAGGCCCGCCCCGTGCGTTTGCCGCTGCGGGTCTGCAGCATGTAGAACTTGCCTTCCTGCACGGTGAATTCCAGGTCCTGCATGTCGCGGTAGTGCTTTTCCAGCATCGCCTGGGTTTCGTAAAGCTCCCGGTAGATCTCGGGCTGTCGCTCTTTCAGCGCTTCCACGGCAAGCGGGGTGCGAATGCCGGCGACCACGTCTTCTCCCGCGGCGTTGAACAGGAATTCGCCGAAAAAGTGATGCTCTCCGGTGGATGGGTTGCGGGTGAAGGCGACACCGGACCCGGAATCCTCGCCGAAGTTGCCGAACACCATGGCCTGCACGTTCACGGCGGTGCCCAGGGCGTCCGCGATATTGTTCATCTCGCGATAGACGATGGCGCGCGGTGTATGCCAGGACAGGAAAACAGCCTCCACTGCCTTCCTGAGCTGTACAAAAGGATCCTCCGGAAATTCCACCAGCGTCTTGTAGATGCGAACAATCTCCTGCCAGTCCTCGGCGGTCATGTCCACGTCCAGTGCCTTGCCCCGCTCCCGCTTGTACTCGTTCAGTTCGTGCTCGAAAGTCTCGCCGTCTACCCCCATTACGACATTGGCGAACATCTGGATAAAACGCCGGTAGCTGTCGTAGGCAAACCGGGGGTTGCCGGTTTTTTCTGCGAGCCCGGCTGCAATTTCATCGTTGAGTCCCAGGTTGAGTATGGTGTTCATCATGCCGGGCATGGACACCGGTGCGCCGGAACGCACCGAAAACAGCAGGGGGTTGGCGGGGTCGCCGAAGCGGGCGCCCATTTTTTTCTCCACGATATCCAGGGCCACCCGATACTCCTGTTCCAGCAGGCGGGGGAGCTTGTTGCCCGCCTGGAAAAACTCGCGGCAGGTCGTGGTGGTGATGATGAACCCGAAGGGCACCGGCAGGCCGAGGTTGGTCATCTCGCAGAGGTTGGCGCCTTTGCCGCCGAGCAGTTCTCTATCGTCCTTGTTGCCCTCGTTGAACAGGTATACGCGTTTTGCCATGAGATAGTCCCGGGGTGAGTTCTTTTTGGTAGAGTAAGCCCGGGATTATAGCGGCAAGCGCGCCTGTGCGGGAGTTCTTATGGTATCCCCCCGGTGTGAGCAAGTGGCGCGGTGCCGGTCCAGGCCCCTGTCAGCGGCCTGCCAACAGATCACCCAGCCGCTCGACTTCCGCCAGTTCGGCGGTGGCCGGCACCAGGAACACTTCCTCGCAGCCCGCCGCGGCGGCATTGTCCAGGCCCTCCTTGACGGCGTCGGGGCTGCTGCGATGAACCGACTCCGCCATCATGGTCGCGATTTCGGGTCCGGCGATGTCGAGGTACTCGTAAACATAGTCGTACAGTTTCTGCTGGCCGTTATCCGCGAGGCTGTACCAGAATCCACCCATTCGAAACGGTTTTTCAGGTCGTTCGGCCTGTTCCCACGCCGCGTCCGCCATGGCGAAGGCGCGGGACAGTTCCTGCTCTTCCCCGTTGGCGGACCAGGCATAGAGACCATCCGCCCAGTGGGCACAGCGCGCAATGCTTTTGGGCCCCATGGCACCGGCCAGCAGTTGGGGGCCACCGGCAGTGGTAGGTGTTGGCCCGATAGGCCCAGCGCCGCTGACGATTTCCCGGCCCTGCCAGACCATGCGCATTTCCTCGACCTGGCAGTCCATGCGGCCATAGCGGCCCCTGTAGGCAGCGCCGACGGCCTGGTAGTCCTGTTCCCGGCCCCCATAACCCACCGAGACCTTTTTGACCCGGCCGCCTGACAGGATGTCGAGACTCGCGATTTCCTTTGCCACCCGGGTGGCGCTGTGCATCGGCAGCACGTAGAGGGTCGGGGTGATTTCCACTCGCTCGGTGGCCATGGCGGCTGCCGCCAGCACCATGCGCATGTCCATGGTGGGCCCGTGAACCCGTTCGCCGCAGCAGATACTGTGGAACGGGCCGGCGTCCACCGCGCGGAACCAGGCTATATAGTCCTCGCGGGTGAGCCCGGCTTTCATGTAGGGCAGGCAGATACCAATATTCACGACGGGTGTCCTCAATCAGCGGTGGTGCCCTATGTTAGCCGACCTGGCGGCCAGCGGTGTTCACCTTTCTGAACCAGGGCGGCATTGTTGGCGGGCCCAATCGCCGGGAGTTGGTGGCCTGGCAGTGCTGGGTTAAGTTGACGCCTTGCCTTTCGCTGCAGGGCTTCAAGCGTTACCGCGCCACCAGGAACACTACAATGAAAATAGATGGCCCTTTCTATGCCCAGCTCGTCGATGCCGCTGCGGAATCCGCACGCCTTGCGGCCATTGGTTACGACGGCGTCTACACCCTCGAGGGTAGCTGGGACCCGTTCCTGCCCCTCGTGCTGGCTGCCGAGCATGCGCCACAACTGGACATAGCCACCGGCATCGCGGTCGCCTTCCCGCGCAATCCCATGCACCTGGCCTACCAGGCCTGGGACCTGCAGACCTTCAGCAAGGGTCGCTTCCTGCTGGGCATAGGCTCCCAGGTCAAGGCCCACATCGAGAACCGGTTTGGTGTTGACTTCAGCCCGCCGGCAGCCCGCATGCGCGAATACATCCAGGCACTGAAGGCCATTTTCGCCTGCTGGCAGGGCGGCGACAGGCTGGCTTTTGAAGGCAAGTACTACCGCCACACCCTGATGACCCCCATGTTCAATCCCGGCCCCAATGCCTACGGCCCGCCGCCGGTTCTGCTGGGCGCCCTGGGCCCGATGATGACCGAGGTAGCCGGGGAGGTGGCCGACGGCCTGATCGTCCACCCGTTCAGTAACCTGCCGTTTCTCACCGACGCAGCCCTGCCCGCGGTGCAGCGCGGCCTGGAAAAATCCGGCCGAAACCGTGAGGACTTCACCCTGCAAATCAACGCCATCGTCATCACCGGCGAGACCGCCGAGGCGCGCGCAGCGGCCACCGAGAGCGTGAAGGGACTGCTCGGTTTTTACTGCATCCACCCCGCCTACCGCCCGCCCATGGACGCGGTGGGCTACGGCGACCTCCAGCCCGAACTGAACCGCCTGTCCAAGGAGGGGCGCTGGCAGGAGCTGGGCGAGCACATCGACGACGCCTTCCTGGACGCCTTCACCACCCGCGGCGAACCGGACGAGATTGCGGGCATGTTGCGCGAAAAATACGGCGCTCATGCAGACCGGCTGGCGATCTATGCGCCTTATGCCGCTCCGGACGCGATGTGGAAAAAAATCATCACCGGCTTGAAGCCCTAGCAGTTATGGGTATCACCGGGCCGATTTGGTGCCGTCAATGAGGTGTCGAGCCGAACCCGGGCCGGCGGGACCGTTGAGGCCATGGATGGCCGAAACGAGCCTACATGGATGTATTCACGGCGAGTCCCGGCGGCCCGGGTTCGGTTCGATACCGGTCCTGCAACTTTCACGTAATGGAGCTATGAACCTGAGCGAATTCGTCATTCATTTTGGCCCCAGTCCGGGTGTTAGCTGTCCGCCAAAGCGCCTAGACTTTTACCGCAATGGACACCCGGGAATTGAGGGAGCCGAATGAACATCCAGTTCACTGAACAGCAGCTGGCCCTGCGCGACGAACTGCGCGCCTACTTCAGGCAATTGATGACGCCTGAACTGGTGCAGGAGTGCGAGCGCGATATGGGGGAGGGCGGCGGCCCCCTGTGGCGCGAGGCCCTGAGCAAGATGGGCCGCGACGGCTGGATCGGCGTGGGTTGGACCGAAGCCTGGGGCGGGCGCGGCATGACGCCGCTGGAGCAGTTCATCTTCGTCGAGGAGGTCATGCGGGCGGGCTACCCCTTTCCGTTCCTGACCACCGAGTCAGTGGGGCCGGTGCTGGCAGAGCAGGGCAGTGACTGGGTAAAGCGTGAGCTGGTGCCAAAAATTCTCAAGGGCGAACTGCTGATATCGATCGGCTATTCGGAACCCGGCGCGGGCACCGACCTGGCCAGCCTCACCACCAGCGCCGTGCGCGACGGGGACGAATGGGTCATCAACGGGCAGAAAATGTGGACCTCCCTGGCCCACTTTTGCGATTACACCTGGCTCGCTGTGCGCACCGACCCGGGCGCCCCCAAGAAGCACAAGGGCATATCGATGTTCCTGGTGCCCAACTCGGACCCGGGCTGGAGTTGCACCCCCGTGCACACACTTGGCGGGGTGCGCACCAATGCCACCTTCTACGACAATATCCGGGTGAGTAACGACCACCTGGTGGGGGAGCTGAACGGCGGCTGGAAACTGATCACCGGGCAACTCAACCGGGAGCGATTGAGCCTTATCAATTTCGGTCCGGTATCCCAGTTGTTCAACCAGGTCGTGAAATGGGCGGGCAGCGCGCAGTTACCCACCGGCGGGCGGATGATCGACCAGCCCTGGGTACAGCAGAACCTGGCCCGCTGTCGCGCGCTGATCGAGTGCATGAAACTCATTGTCTACAAGCAGTCCTGGGCCATGACCGAAGGTGTGCTGGAAATGGCCGACGCCTCTGCGGCCAAAGTATACGGCTCCGAGGGTTTTATCGAGATTTACCGCATGCTGGGAGAAATCTACGGCCAGGCGGGACTGGTGCGATCGGGCAGCACGCAGGCGACCGCAGAGGCGCGTAAGCTGGAGCGACTGTACCGCACGGCGTCGATTATCACGTTCGGCGGCGGCGCCAATGAAATCCAGCGTGACATCATTTCGGCGGCGGGGTTGTGGATGCCCCGGGCCAGTCGCTGAGCGGGGGCGGACAACATGGAATTTGGATTCAGCCAGGAACAACAGGAAGTCAGGCAACTGGCGCGGAAGATACTGTCGGATCAGGTCAGCGCCGATACCCTCGCCCCGTACGATGAGTATGCGGCCCCGCGTTTTGACCGGGCGCTGTGGCAGCAGTTGCTCAGTGCGGGTTTGCCCGCGGTGGCACTGGAGCAGCGCTACGGTGGCATGGGCTTCGGCTTTATGGAGCTGGCGCTGTTTATCGAGGAGGTTGGTCGCAGCATTGCCCCGGTGCCGGCCATTGCCCACTGTGTGGCGGCCGCGCTGCCGATACAGCGTTTCGGCAGTGAGGCGATGAAAGAAGCCATCCTGCCTGGCGCGGCGTCGGGTGAGTTGCTGCTGACGGCCGCCCTCGGGGAATACCTGAACGACGACCCGGCCGATCCGCGCGCGGTAACGGCGGTAGCCGACGGCGAGGACCTGCTGCTGTCGGGCACCAAAAGCGGAGTGCCGTTTGCCGCCCAGGCCAGCCACATACTGCTGGCTGCCCGCACTGCAGAAGGTGTGGCGGTGGTGCTGCTCGATCCTCACGCGGCGGGGGTCACCCTGCGGGATCTGCAGGTCACGAGCTTTGAGCCGCAGTGTGAGCTGGTGCTGGATTCGGTGCGGGTGCCCGCCGCCGCTATTCTCAGCGCGAGCGATGGCGCCAGGATCATGGGCTGGATCGGCGAGCGCGCCACGGCGGCGATCTGCGCCCACCAGTTGGGGGCGAGCGACTGCGCCATGCGTATGGCCGCGAGTTACACCTCCGAGCGCAAGCAGTTCGATGTGCCGGTAGCCACGTTCCAGGCGGTGGGACACCGCATGGCCGACTGCTATGTCGATATCGAGTGCCTGCGGCTCACCACCTACCAGGCCGCTTCACTGCTGGACAGTGACGTGAGCGCCACGACAGAAGTCCGGATAGCCAAGATCTGGGCCGGGGACACGGGCCACCGGGTGAGTTACGCTGCCCAGCACGTCCACGGCGGTACCGGTATCGACCGCGATTACCCGCTGTGGCGCTATTGCCTGTGGTTGCGGCAGAACGAAATGACCCTGGGCAGCAGCGCCGCACAGATTGCCCTGCTCGGTTCCCGGCTGGCCGCCGGGGAAGCACTTTTCAGCTGATGTCGCAAAGCCTTACTTTTGGGCAAATACCCCAAAATGTTTCCGCCTGAAGGACGTGCGGGCGGCTCCGGGTGAGGTACACTAGGCGCCGCCATGATATCTGCCCGCCAACAATACCTGATTCCATTCCTGCTCTGTTCGCTGTGCCTGTTTTTGGCCGGCTGCAGCAGCCAGCCCGAGCAGCAGCGCCGGCCCGTGGTAAACCAGACTGACGCGGCAGTCGATTTCACCGGCTTCTGGGAGCTGGATTACAGCCAGAGCGATAACATCCAGGTCAACCTGAACGCCCTCGTGCGCGGGCTGCGCCAGCCGCGTTCGCAACCTGGCGGTGTTTACCAGCAGGCCGGCGGCACCATGGTTATCGGCGGGCCGGGTAGCACCAACAGCGGCGCCTCCATCATCGGCCTGGCCCAGATGGCCGATTTGATCACCCAGTCCCAACTGCTGGAAATCGAGCAGGACAAGCACAAGATAAAGGTAAAGCGGGAAGAGGATTTCGCCCTCACCTGCGAGTTCTACCCGGGCCAGTACCACACGATTGAAACACCGCTGGGCAAGGAAATCTGCGGCTGGGACCGGCACCAGCTGATTTTCAAGAACCTGCTGCCGGAAGGGCTCACCATCCAGCACGTCATGAGCCTGGGTCCGGATGGGCAGCGGCTGAATATCGCCACCACGGTGACATCAGACCGGGTCACCTCGCCGTTCACCGTCAATCGCGTGTATGTTCGCTACCAGCCGACAGACGATGGCTACAGCTGCAAAATGACAATCTCCCGGGGCAGGGTATGTACGACAGAATCGAAATGAGGGAGCACTCCTGGCGCGGCGCGGCAGTCGCCCTGCTGGCTTGCCTCCTGGCACTGGGCGCCCCGGCGCTGCGGGCCCAGGGGCTGGATCCGGGGCTGGCAGCGGTACCGGTGGGAAACGTCACACTCAGGGTGGAGAGCGGGACCAGCGAGCAGGATATGCTCGACGTCGGCCTGGTGATTTTCAGCCCGGGTATACCCCTGGACGAATCCCTGCACAGCAAACTGGGTATCTTCCCCGAGATTCGCAAGGCCGAGGCACAGTTCATGCCGGTGCTGTTGCGCCAGGTCCTGCTGGAAACCAACGCCTGGGGTGTCGTGCGCGTGCTGCCGGATAAGCAGGTGTCATCAGAGCTGCTGGTAACCGGAAAAATCCGTCAGTCAGACGGCTCCAGGCTGGTGCTTGAGGTCTCCGCCTGGGATGCCACCGGCCGCCAGTGGCTGGATAAAACCTATACGGACACCGCCACCGAGCGGGACTACCCGGCGACCGAGGGCAGTGACCCCTATATCGATCTCTACCGGCAGGTAGCCAATGATCTGCTGGCATACAGGCTGCGCCTGGACCGGCGGGAGTTGCAGGTTATCCGCGAGGTGGCGCTGATGCGCTATGCGGCCAGCCTGTCCGAGGAGGCTTTCGGCAGCTATCTGCAGCGGGACCCGGAGGGTATCTACACCCTGGTGCGGCTGCCCGCCGACGGCGATCCGATGATGGCGAGGGTAGAGCGCATTCGGAACCAGGAACACCTGTTCGTGGACACGGTGGACGAGCAGTATGTGAATCTTTACGAGGAGATGGCGCCGACCTACAGCCTCTGGCGCCAGTATGGGCGTGAACAGGCGCTGTACCAGCAGGACTACGAGGCGCGGGCCCAGACCAAGGAGAGGATAGGCCAGCGCGGCACTTTCTCTGCGATGGAACAGACCTACAATACCTACAAGCAGATCAAGATCCAGGAACAGGACCTGGATGAAATGGCCCAGGGCTTCAACAACGAGGTGGCACCCACGGTGATGGAGGCCAGCGGCAAGGTTTTCCGCTTGAGTGGCACCCTGGAGTCTCAGTACAACGAATGGCGTTCCATCTTACGGGAGATATTTGTCATCGAGACGGGCCTTCCGGCAGCCTCCTGAGGCTGCCCGGGCCGGCTTGCCGATATCCCTTACGTTCTACCTCACTATTAGGCTATGCTTCTCCCATGGCTGGAAAAAATAAAGATCACGACTCCGAATCGCTGCTGGAATCCGTCAGGCGCCTGACCGGTCAGGTGGCCGGCGGTACCCTGGGGCTGGCGCGCAACACCGCTGCCATGACCGCCATGTTCGGCGAGAACTGGTTGCGCTCTACAGTGTTGAACCAGCTCGAGCCCGAGCGGCTCGAGGCGATGGCCGAAGCCGGTCATTTCCTGCGGGATGCCAGGGAAACCGCGGGCATGTCCATCAAGGACCTGTCCGAAAGCCTGGGACTCGCCGACAAGGGCATGCTGGAGGACATAGAGAGCGGCCAGACGATCATGCCGCTTGAGGTCATGTTGCGCAGCGCATCGCTGCTTGCCCGGCACGACCCGATACCCTTTCTCATCAAGTTCATGCGCACCTACAACCCGGCCCTGGAAAAAACCCTGGAGCAGTGGGGGGTGCTGGCCCTGCCCAAGCAGTACGAGCGGGAGCGGCGCTTCATAAACCTCTACCGCCAGCACGACGTCCTGCGCAGTTTCAATGACGACGAGTACGAGCGCTTTATTCATTACATGCAGGGGTCCATCAACCTCGTGCTGGATGTCATGCAGTCCGAAAAAGAGGCCCGCCTGGGCAAGGGCGCGCCTGCCGGCGCTGCAAAGAAGGGCAAGGCCGAGAGTAAGGCCAAGGCTCCCGGCAAAAGAAAAGCCGCGCCACGCAAGCGCAAACGTGCGCCTGCCGCATCCCGGCGCACCCGCTCCTGAGCGGCCCCCAGTTCGCCCCAGTTTTAATTATCCACATTAATTAAGCACGATAACTCTATGTTATTATTGAGTTAATTATTTTATTTTTGATTTTGGATCCCGCTCCGGCATGACACTCAGTGAATTTGCGAAAGACCAGTGGTTTGCCGCCTGCCCGAAAGGTATAGAGGCCCTGCTGGCGGCGGAGCTGGCCGCCCTGGGTGCTGCAACGACCCGCGAAACGGTGGCGGGCGTTTACTTTACCGGCCCGGTCGCGCTGGCCTACCGGGCCTGTCTCTGGTCGCGCCTGGCCAATCGAATCCTGTTGCCCGTCGCCAGGCTGGAGGCGGCGGACAGTGACCTGCTCTACCAGCAGTTGCGCGGGGTGGACTGGGCGGCGCTGTTCGGGCCACAGCAGAGCTTTGCTATCGATTTTTCCGGGGAAAACCGCCAGATCCGCAACACCCAATTTGGAGCCCAGCGCAGCAAGGATGCGATCGTCGACTGGTTTTCCGACACCTTGGGGCAGCGCCCCCCGGTGGCGCGCAAGGATCCGGATATCCGGCTCAATATCCGGCTCAGCGGGGACCAGGCGGTGCTGTCCCTGGATTTTTCCGGCGGCAGCCTGCACCAGCGCGGCTACCGGCTGGGCGGCGGCGCTGCACCCCTGAAGGAAAACCTGGCCGCGGCCATTCTGCTGCGGGCGGACTGGCCCGGCATGGCTGCCCGCGGCGGGGCACTCATCGATCCCATGTGCGGCTCGGGCACCCTGCTGCTGGAGGGCGCGATGATGGTCGCCGATATCGCTCCCGGGCTCGGTCGCGCCCGGTTCGGGTTCGAGCACTGGCGGGGGCATAACGCGCCCCAGTGGCAGGCGATCCTGGCGGATGCCAGGGGCAGGGCGGAGCGGGGCCGGGCCAGCACACTACCCCGAGATTCGCGGCTACGACGCCGACCCGCGGGTGATCCGCACCGCCGAGGAAAACATCGCGCGTATCGGCCTGGAAAAGGTGGTGCGGGTCAGTGCCAGGCCACTGGCCCAGATGACCAGGCCCAGCCATGTCCCTCTGCCGCTGGGCCTGGTGGTCTGTAACCCGCCCTACGGCGAGCGCCTGGGTGAGAAGGACGATTTGCGCCTGTTGTACCATCAACTGGGTGAAGTGCTGGTGCGGGAGTTCAGCGGCTGGCAGGCGGCGGTGTTCACCTCCGACCTGGAGCTGGGCAAAGCTATCGGCCTGCGCAGTCACAAGCGCTATGCACTGTGGAACGGTGCCCTGGCGGCCCATCTCCTGCTGTTCGATCTGGTCGACAACCAACTGCGCCCGCTGCCGCAGGATGGAGCGACCCCCGGGGGCAGCCCGGCGGTCGCGGCGGCTCCGGTCGAACTCACCGACGGCGCCCGCATGTTCGCCAATCGTATTCGCAAGAACCGAAAGCGCCTTGCATCCTGGCTCAAACGCGAGCAGTTGGAGTGCTATCGCCTGTATGACGCGGATATGCCCGAGTATGCGGTCGCGGTGGACATCTACGGTGAGCGGGTCTGTGTGGCCGAATACCAGGCGCCCCAGGGGGTTGATCCGCAGGCCGCCGCACGGCGCCTGGACGAAGTTCGGGCAGCCCTGCCCGGGGCGCTGGACGTAGCCCCGGAAGCCATCGTGTACAAGCAGCGCCGGCGGCAGCGTGGCACGCAGCAGTACCAGAAACAGGACAGCCGGGGTGAACTTTTCAGCGTGAGAGAGGGCCGGGCCCGCCTGCTCGTCAATCTGCAGGACTACCTGGACACGGGTCTGTTCCTGGACCACCGCCCCCTGAGGCGTCGCCTGGGCGCCGAGGCTGCGGGGCGGGATTTCCTCAACCTGTTCTGTTACACGGGAGCGGCCACCGTGCACGCGGCCCTGGGCGGCGCACGCTCTACCACCAGCGTGGATCTGTCCAACACCTACCTCGGCTGGCTGCGCAAGAACCTGGCCCACAACGGCCTGGATGAGCGGGACAACACGATTATCCGGGCCAACTGCCTGCAGTGGCTGCAGCAGGCGGGTGCGAACTACGATCTGGTGTTGCTGGATCCCCCGTCGTTCTCCAATTCCAGTGCGATGGCCGAGAGCTTCGATATACAGCGGGACCATCCCGGGCTGGTGCGCGCCGCCATGGCCGTGCTGCGCCCGGGCGGCAGGCTGTACTTTTCCAATAATCGCAGGGGATTCAAGCTGGATCCGGCTCTGGGCAGGGAGTTCCTGTGCGAGGATATTACCCGCTCGACCCTGGATCCGGATTTCGAGCGCAACCCGAAGATCCACTGCTGCTGGTCCATCGTCCACCCGGACCGGGCTTGAGCCGGGGGCTGAAGGGGGCCGTCAAGCGCCCGGCGCTCGCGATGCCTGCCCCGGGGTCAGGGGGAAACCCCCAGAGCCTCGCGCCTTGGCCGGTAAGTGGCTGCCAACCGCTGGCGCAGAATGATATCCACACCGGTGGCAATCACCCTGTATTTACAGTATCCGCGCTACCCGAACGCGGAAATAAGCTATAAAAAACCCCTAAGTTATTGATTCAATATTGTTAAATCTCGTTTCCTGTTTTGCCTGCCAGGTCCTTATAAGGGGTCGCCCGGGGGCAGGTGTCAGAAATTTTGACACTCTGTCCCCACAGTTATCCACAGGGCTTCCTGTGGATAACTAATCCGGATCCGCCAGTTTCAGCATTTGCTTGCCGGTGTTACGGCCGTCAAACAGGCGTTGCAGGGTGGCCGGAATGTTCTCGAAGCCCTCCTGGATATCGTCCCGCCAGGCGAGTTCCCCCGCAGCGACCCATTCGCCGAGAGCGGCGATGGCCTCGGGTGCCCGTGCCAGGTAGTCGATGACGATGAAACCCTGCATCCGGAGCCGCCTGGTGACCAGTGTCATCAGGTTCCTGGGCCCGGGGCGCGGCGTCTCGTCGTTGTAGCTGGAGATGGCGCCGCACAGGACAATACGCCCGAAGTCTGCCATGTGACCGATGCCGGCTTCGAGCGTATCGCCGCCCACATTATCAAAGAACACATTGACGCCAGTGGGGCACAATTCGCCGATACGCTGGTCGAGGTCCTCGCTCTTGTAGTCGATCACCGCGTCCACCTTGCACGCTTCCCGCAACCACTGGCACTTCTCGCTGCCACCGGCTATCCCCACCACCCGGCAACCCTTCAGCCTGGCGATTTGCGCTACCACTGAACCGGTTGCCCCCGCGGCGCCGGATACCAGCACGGTTTCACCAGCCTGTGGCTGGCCCACGTCCAGCAGGCCAAAGTAGGCGGTGAGGCTGGTCGTACCGAAAATGCCGAGCGCCAGGCTCGGGGGGACGCCAGCCGGGAGTACCGTCGGGGCGATGGGTGCCGCCGGGTCGCCGATGCTGTATTCCTGCCAGTCGAGCAGGCCCTGTACCAGGCTCCCCACGGGCAGGTCGGGATTGCTGGAGCGCACCACCTGGCCGACACCGCTCGCGCGCATCGGGGCACCGAGGGCGACCGGCGGCAGGTAACTCGGCTCATCCATCACCCAGCCGCGCATGGCCGGATCGAAGCCCAGCATCAGGGTCCTGATCAGCACCTGCCCGGCCTCGAGATCGGGAACCGGCATGGGGGATTCCACCAGCTCGAAATGTTCGGGGCCGACCATGCCCACCGGACGTGTCTTTAACAGCCATTGCCTGTTGGTTTCGCTCATCGTGTGTCGCTCCCGTGTCTGCTCTGCCGAAGGTCGCGTATTACAGCAGTAATGCAACGCGGTGAAAAGTTGTCTTTGCTCGGCAACCCGAAATTGAGCGCAGCAGCTGAGTGCAATCGCGCCGTGCATGACAGTCCGGATCGACTGTGTTCCAATCCTGCTGCGAGGATTCTGTTAACGTATATTCATGAAATCACTGCTTATCGCCTATCACAGCCAGAGCGGTGCCAGCGCGCAGCTGGCACGGGCCGCCTGGCACGGCGCCACGGCGGAACCCGGGGTGCAGGTGACGGTGCGGCGGGTCTGGGATGCCGGGGTTCAGGACCTGGTACAGGCCCAGGGCGTGCTGCTGGTGGCGGCGGAAAATTCCGGCGCACTGAGCGGCGGCATGAAGGATTTCCTGGATCGCACCTTTTATCCGGCGATCGCGCGGGGCCTGGTGTTGCCCTACGCCCTGCTGGTCAGCGCTGGTAACGACGGCCGCGGCGCGGTCCGGCAGGCAGAGCGGATCATGTCGGGCTATCCGTTTCCCGCCGCGGCGGAATCCCTGGTGCTGCGGGGCGAGGTCAGCGACGCTCACCTGCAGGCGAGCCGGGAGCTGGGCCAGGCCTTCGCCGCCGGCCTGGTCATGGGCATATTTTAAGCAGGCAGGCGGCAGGATATCGTGAAAGGAATTTCAACATGAGTGAGGCGATCATCGAGCAGGTGCCCGAGGGTTTTATCCCGATGCCGCAGGGGTTGGGCTTCAGCGATACGCTGCAGCCGAGTTATCGGCGGGTAGAGGGCGATTCTGTGAGCTTCGGCCTGGTGGTAGATAAACAGCACGGCAATCTCATGGGAATTTGCCACGGCGGTGTGCTGATGACCCTCGCGGATGTCGCTGCCGCCAACGGTGTTCACGCGGCCCGCGGCGAGTTGAGGGCCTGCCCCACCATCAACCTGGCGGTGGACTTCGTGGCCGCCGCGCACCTGGGCCAGTGGATCCAGGCGGACGTGCAACTGGTCACCCTGAAGCGCCGCTTTGCCTTTTCCAGCGGTGTGATCGTCAACCGCGACGGCGTGGTGGCCAGGTTCAACGGCACGTTCTATATTCCCGACCACAAGGGCATGGTCAAACCCGGGTCAATCGGCGACGGTTCGGCTTACTTCATGGACGGTTAGCGTTCGACGCCGGCCGGGTCTCGCAACACCTCAACGAATGCCTGCGCGGCTCGCGACAGGCTGCGACCCCTGTGATAGACGATACCCAGGGTGCGTTCGATCCTGATTCCGCCGATTTTCAATGTGGCCAGGGATGGATCGGACATGCTGCGCGGCAGCACCGTCCAGCCCAAACCGACGGACGCCATCATGCGAATGGTCTCCAGGTAATTGGTCGCCATGGAAACCTGCAGTGCCAGCCGGTGCTGTTCGAACAGCCGTGCCACGATCTGGCCGGTGTAGGTGTTGAGGCCGGGCAGGATCGCCGTGTGCTCACTCAGTGCCTGCAGGTCGAGGCCCCGGTGCCGGGCCAGGGGGTGATGCCTGGCTACCATGAAATCCAGGGGGTCGGGCCACAGGGGCAGGGTGACGATGCTGGCCTCGCGCACCGGCGCCAGGGTGACCACCGCGATTTCCGCCTTGCCCTGCATGATGAGCTCGTAGGCCTGCTCCGAATCCATGAAGTCGATATCCAGTTGCACGGCGCCGTAAGCCTCGCTGAAGGCGCTGAGCACCGGCGGCAGGCGGTGCAGGCCGATGTGATGGCTGGTGGCAATGCGCAGCCGTCCGGCCACCGCGCCGGACAGATCGCGCACCGACTGCTGCGCCGCGTCGAGCTCCCGCTGCACCGCCAGGGCGTGAGGCAGCAGGGCCTGGCCGGCTTCGGTCAGGCTGATATTGCGCCCGATACGGTCGAACAGGCCGGTTCCCAGCTGCTCTTCGAGTAGCGCCACACGCTTGCTGACGGCCGGCTGGGTCAGGTGAAGTTTCTCCGCAGCCAGGGAGAAAGAGCCGGTTTCCGCCACCAGCATGAAGGCCCGGAGGTTCTGGGTGTCCATTTGAGATTCCTGATAGGAATGTAATCTATAAAAATAATAAATTTGAGTTATCCAAAGCGCAAGCTCATAATTTGCGCAATAACCCGGATATTTTCTCCAGCGACGAGGTGAGTCCCATGGCCGGACAGACGTTGTATGACAAGTTATGGCAAAACCACGTGGTGGTGCAGCGCGACGATGGCAGTGCGTTGATCTACATCGACCGCCACCTGATTCACGAGGTGACATCGCCCCAGGCCTTCGAGGGCCTGCGCCTGGCAGGCAGGCCCGTGTGGCGGCGGGACGCCAACCTGGCTGTGCCAGACCACAATGTTCCCACCGAGCGGGTGGAGCGCAGCGGTGGCGTTGCTGCGATCGCCGACCCGATATCGCGGCTGCAGGTACAGACCCTGGACGACAATTGCCGCGACTACGACATCGTCGAATTTGAAATCAACGACCGACGCCAGGGCATTGTGCATGTGGTCGGCCCGGAGCAGGGCGCGACCCTGCCGGGGATGACGGTAGTGTGCGGGGATTCCCATACCTCCACCCACGGTGCACTCGGGGCCCTGGCCCACGGCATAGGCACCTCCGAGGTGGAGCACGTGCTGGCCACCCAGTGCCTGATCCAGCAGAAAATGAAAAACATGCTGGTGCGTATCGACGGCTCCCTGCAGAACGGGGTGACGGCGAAAGATGTGGTGCTGGCGGTCATCGGCAAAATCGGTACCGCGGGCGGCAGCGGCTACGCGATCGAATTCGGCGGTGAAGTCGTGCGCAATATGAGCATGGAAGGCCGCATGACCATGTGCAACATGTCCATCGAGGCGGGAGCGCGCATGGGTATGGTGGCCGTGGACAATATTACCCTGGACTACGTCAAGGGCCGCCCCTACGCCCCCAAAGGCGAGATGTGGGAGCAGGCCGTGGCGGCCTGGCGGGACCTGCGCAGCGATGACGATGCCCGCTTCGACCGGGTGGTCGAGTTGCGCGGTGAGGACATCAAGCCGCAGGTCACCTGGGGCACATCTCCGGAGATGGTCCTGCCCGTCGACGGCCACCTGCCGGACCCGGCAAAAATAGAGAATCACACCCAGCGCGAAGGCGTGATACGTGCACTGGAATACATGGGCCTGCAGGCCGGAATGCCGATCACGGCGATCAGGCCCGACCGGGTATTTATCGGTTCCTGTACCAATTCCAGGATAGAGGACCTGAGGTCCGCGGCACAGGTGGTGAAGGGCAAGCGGGTGGCGGCATCCATCAAGCAGGCCCTGGTGGTGCCGGGTTCGGGAGAGGTCAAGCAGCAGGCCGAGGCCGAGGGGCTGGACAGGATATTCATCGACGCCGGGATGGAGTGGCGCGAGCCGGGTTGTTCCATGTGCCTGGCGATGAACGCGGACAAGCTGGGGGCCGGAGAGCACTGCGCGTCCACCTCCAACCGCAATTTCGAGGGCCGCCAGGGCTTTGGCGGCCGCACCCACCTGGTCAGTCCCGCCATGGCCGCAGCCGCGGCGATCGCCGGGCATTTCGTCGACGTGCGTGAGTGGTAGGAGGATAGGGATATGAAAAGTTTTATTGCAGAGCGCGGCCTGGTGGCACCGATGGACCGGGCCAACGTGGACACCGACCTGATAATTCCAAAGCAGTTCCTGAAGTCGATCAGGCGCAGCGGCTTCGGCCCCCACCTGTTCGACGACCTGCGCTACCTGGATGAGGGCTACCCCGGCCAGGATTGCAGCAAGCGTCCCCAGAACAAGGAGTTTGCCCTGAACCAGCCGCGTTACCAGGGGGCCTCCATCCTGCTGGCGCGGGAAAACTTCGGCTGTGGTTCCAGCCGGGAGCACGCGCCCTGGGCGCTGGAGGATCACGGCTTTCGCTGCATCATCGCCCCCAGTTTTGCCGATATCTTTTACAACAACTGTTTCAAGAATGGGATTTTGCCAATCGTGCTTGCGGCCGATGTCGTCGATAGCCTGTTCCGTGAGCTCTACGCTACCGAGGGCTATGAGTTGACGGTGGACCTCGAGGCGCAGCAGGTCACGACTCCGAGTGGCGACCTCTACAGTTTTGAGGTGGACGAGTTCCGTCGCCATTGCCTGCTGAAGGGCCTGGATGATATTGGCCTCACCCTGGAAAATGCAGCAATGATCCGGGCTTACGAGCAGGAAGCGCGGGAGCGCTCTCCCTGGTTGTTCGACGTCATCAAATAGCGGGAGATACGCGCGACATGGCAAGGAAAATACTGGTACTGCCCGGTGATTATATCGGCCCCGAAATCATGGCCGAAGCGGTCAAGGTCCTGCGGGAAGTGGACAGCCGCTTCGGCCTGGATCTCGAGCTCGAATACGGGTTGCTGGGCGGTGCGGCCATCGATGCCAGGGGCGAGCCGCTACCCCCGGAGACCCTGGCCAGTGCGCGCTCGGCCGATGCCATATTGCTGGGCGCGGTGGGTGGGCCCAAGTGGGATAACGTGGAGCGGCACCTGCGCCCGGAGCGGGGACTGCTGGGCATACGCTCGGAGCTGAAGTTGTTCGGCAACCTGCGTCCGGCCATCCTCTATCCACAACTGGCGGACGCCTCCAGCCTGAAGCGCGAGGTAGTGGCGGGGCTGGATATACTGATTGTACGGGAACTGACCGGCGGCATTTACTTCGGCGAGCCGCGGGGTATTCGCACCCTGGACAACGGCGAGCGCGAGGGCTTCAACACCTACGTCTACCGTGAGTCCGAAATACGCCGGATCGCCCACCTCGCGTTCGGCCTCGCCCGCAAGCGTAATCGCAGGGTGTGTTCGGTCGACAAGGCAAATGTGCTGGAAGTGACCATGCTGTGGCGCGAGGTGATGGACGAGGTCGGGGCGCAGTACCCGGACGTGGAACTCAGCCACATGTACGTGGACAATGCCGCCATGCAACTGCTGCGCGCGCCCAAGCAATTTGACGTGCTGGTCACCGGCAATATGTTCGGCGACATCCTGTCGGACGCGGCCGCCATGTTGACGGGCTCGATCGGCATGCTGCCATCCGCCTCCCTGGACGAGGAGGGGCGCGGTATGTACGAGCCCTGCCACGGCACGGCGCCGGATATTGCCGGGCAGGGCAAGGCCAATCCGCTGGCGACCATTCTTTCGGTGGCGATGATGCTGCGCTATACCCTGGCCAGTCCCGAGGCTGCGGATGCCATCGAGCAGGCGGTGAGCGTGGTGCTGGACCAGGGCTTGCGCACGCCCGATATATTTACCCCGGGCCAGCAACTGGTGAGCACGACCGACATGGGCGATGCGGTAATAGCGGCCCTGCGCGGCTGATGAATCAAACCTGACAGTGGGAATACACAGATGAGCAAGTTATACGACGTGGCAGTGGTAGGCGCGACCGGCGCGGTGGGTGAGGCGATGATCTCGATTCTCGAGGAGCGGGAGTTCCCGGTCGGCACCCTGTACCCGCTGGCGAGCAGCCGCTCTGCCGGTAAAACCGTCATGTTTCATGGCAAATCAATAAAGGTAACGGACCTGGCGGAGTTCGACTTCAGTCGGGCCCAGATCGGCCTGTTTTCAGCCGGCGGCAGCATTTCCGCCGAGTTTGCCCCGAAAGCCGGCGCCGCCGGCTGCGTGGTGATCGATAATACCTCCCACTTTCGCCAGGACGAGGATATTCCGCTGATCGTGCCGGAGGTCAATCTGGAAGCGCTGGCGGGCTATACCCGCCGCAACATCATCGCCAACCCGAACTGTTCCACCATCCAGATGCTGGTGGCGCTCAAGCCCATTTACGACGCGGTAGGGATCGAGCGTATCAACGTGGCCACCTACCAGGCGGTTTCCGGTACGGGCAAGGAGGCCATCGAGGAACTGGCGGGACAGACCGCCCGCCTGCTGAACGGGCAGGAAATCCAGTGCGAGGTCTACCCCCGCCAGATCGCCTTCAACGCGATCCCGCACATCGATACCTTTCAGGACAACGGCTACACCCGGGAGGAGATGAAAATGGTATGGGAGACCCGCAAGATCTTCGCTAACCCCTCGATCCAGGTGAACCCCACCTGTGTCAGGATCCCGGTGTTTTTCGGCCACTCGGAGGCGGTGCACATCGAGACGGTGGACAAGATTACCGCCGCCGAGGCTCGCGCCCTGCTCGAAAAAGCCCCCGGTGTCACCGTTATCGACGAGCATGCTGACGGCGGTTACCCGACCGCGGTGACGGAGGCCGCCGGCCACGACCCGGTTTTCGTCGGTCGGATCCGCGAGGATATTTCCCACCCCAGGGGACTGGATCTGTGGATTGTGTCCGATAATGTGCGCAAAGGGGCGGCTCTGAATAGTGTGCAAATTGCTGAAGCATTAGTAACAACTTACCTTGATTAATGCTTGTACATCACTAATACTTGGCGGTAATTCGGGATATAGAGAGTGCAAGGAGGCACCAGCCAGCGCTGTGCTACAACTGCCAGCGCAGGCATCTGCAGGGGCAAATTGCAGGTGTCGGGTGATTCATATTCCGAATCAGCTGCCGGACCTAGGGGAGGCCGGTGTAGGATCAAGCAGGTAAAATAATTAGGCGTCGGTATGGCTCGAAAATTTGCTGCTGTAGTTTTTTCTTTGGGGTGTGTTCATACGAGTTCCTTGATGGCTCTGGGCCTGGGCGAGATAAGCCTGGATTCCTACCTCAACGAACCGCTCAAGGCACAGGTAGACTTGCTCAATATTGGCGGGCTGCACGAGGATCAGATCAGGATCCGGCTTGCCACCTCCGAAGATTTCAAGAAAATGGGCGTGGATCGCGCCTACTTCCTCACCAGTATCAGCTTCGATGTGGAGATTGACGATAACGGCCGCGCCCGTATCCTCATCAGCTCCGAAGACCCGGTGCTGGAACCCTACCTGGATTTCATCCTCGAGGCCCGCTGGCCCTCGGGTCGCCTGTTGCGGGAGTACACCGTGCTGGTTGACCCGCCGGTATTCGACAGCACGACCCCGGTCGTGTCTGCCAGCAGCCGGGTGGCGCAGGTAGACGGCGAGCCGGAGCCCGCAAAAAAAAACAGCGCAGTAGCCAGCAGCTCTAGCGGGACCCGCGTTGATGTAAGGGATTCAGACCTGGCGCCGGGGCAGATGCCGTCCCGCGCATTCAACGCTACCACCGCGCCGGCCCCGGCCTCCGGCACTCGCTATATGATTCACCGCGACGATACCCTGTGGCGTATCGCCTCCAGTGCGCGCCCCCCCGGGGCATCCGTGCACCAGACCATGCTCGATATCCAGCGCCTGAATCCGGATGCCTTTATCGACGGCAATATCAACAAGATCAAGGCGGGTTACATCATTTACCTGCCCACCCAGGCTGAGATCAGCTCCGGTGACGCCTCTCAGGCGCTGGCCGAAGTGCGCTCCCAGAATGAAGCCTGGCGCGAAGGGCGCGCCAGCGAGCCGGACTACGGCAGCGGCCCGTCGCTGCGCATTTCCGCCGAGCCCGAGGATGGCGCGGCGGCCGGGTCTGCAGCGGCTACCGCGGTTGCCGCCAACACCGCGGCAATGGAAGACATCGAAAAGGCGGGGCTCGAGCGTGTGGAGCTTGAGGAGCGACTCGCCTCCATGGAGCAGCAGGTCGAAACCCTGCAGCGTATCGTGAGCCTCAAGGACGACCAGATAGCCGCGCTGCAGGGCGTGTTGGCCGATAAGCAGGATTCCGGCGACGGCTTGCCTGCCGCGGAAGCGCGGGAGCTCGAGGCCCTGGAAGGCGAGGTCGAGGAAGCGGCGGCAGCCATGGGCGAGCCGGCCCCAGGCAGCGCGGTTGGCGATGGCTTGGCGGTGCAGGAGACCATTGTCGAAGAAACACCGGTAGTCGAAGTCGAGGAGGTAACCGTCGCGGAAGCGCCCGCACAGGTAACAGCGCCGCCGCAGCCGGCGACTCCCGCAAGTACGCCGGCGCAGGACTCCCCCGGCTTTTTCAGCAACCTGTGGTTCGTGCTCGGGGCTATCGTGCTGGCACTGCTGGGTATTTTATTCATGCGCCGGCGGGGCAAGGCCGATGAGGGCATCGATGAGGAACCGGTACAGACCCGCGACGTCTTCGCCGATGTCGAGTTGGCTGATCAGAACCTCGAGGTAGAGGAGGCCGCCGGGGAAGCGCTGAAACTGGAGGAGGAAACAGTTGCGGAACTGGATGATTCAGTTCCCGGCAGTCGCGGTTATGGCCAGCGCAAGCACGATGAATACGTATCCGATGAGGCGAGCGACGCGCTTGCCGAGGCCGAAATCTATATCGCCTACGGCCGTTATCCCCAGGCGATAGAGCTGCTCAGGAACGCGCTGGTAAACGATCCGGATAATGCCGCATACAGGCTGAAACTGCTGCAGTTGTACATGGAGACCGGCAATCGGCCCGATGCAATGCAGCAATTGGCCGAGCTCGAATCGATCGGCGACGCGGAGCGCATCGCCGCCGGTCGGGAGGCGCTCGGCGGCGGTGAAAAACCCGCGCCCAGGGAAGACTTCGCCACCGAGGGCAGCCACACCAAGACAGGGCTGCTCGAAGACGTCGACGATACCCTGGAGTCCGATTTCAGCGACCTGGAAATCGAGGAAGCCGGTCAGGGCATCGCCCTGGACGATGAGCTCGATCTTTCAGCCGACTTCGAAGACTCAGACGCGACTGGGGAGCCGGACGAGGAAGACCTGCTGATCGCCGCCGAAAGTAACGGCTTGTCCACCAAGCTGGACCTGGCCCGCGCCTACATGGACATGGGTGACGAGGACGGTGCCCGCCAGATCCTGGAAGAGGTGGCCGCCGAGGGCAACGAGGAAATCCGGGCCGAGGCTCGCGCCTTGCTGGAGCGAATTGGCTGATCTTGCGCCCCCCTTTGCGGCGGACCCGCTCCCGGCGGGTAGCCGCATCGCCTGTCGCATCGAGTACGATGGCAGCTGTTACAGCGGCTGGCAGGCACAGCCCCACCTCGCAGTAAAAACCGTGCAGGACGCCCTCGAGCAGGGTATCGCGGTAGTCGCCAATGGCCCGGTGCGGGTGCACTGCGCCGGGCGCACGGATACCGGGGTCCACGGCTTTGCCCAGATCATTCACTTTGACGCCCCGGTACAGCGCAGTGCGAAGGCGTGGGTGCTGGGCGTCAACGCCAACCTGCCGCCGAGTGTGCGGGTGCACTGGGCAGTCCGGGTCCCGGAGGATTTTCACGCGCGTTTTTCCGCTCTCGCACGCAGTTATCGCTACATGATCGCCAACACGCCGGTCCGCCCGGCGCTGTTTCACAGCAAAGTCAGCTGGCAGCGCCGCGCGCTGGATCACCAGCGGATGCACGATGCGGCCCAGTTGCTGTTGGGGGAGCGGGATTTCTCCGCCTTTCGCGCCGCTTCATGTCAGTCCAGTACCCCGATGCGCAACGTCCATTCCCTGCGCGTGAGCAGACTCGGTGACCTGGTGGTAGTGGATATCAAGGCCAATGCCTTTTTGCACCACATGGTGCGCAATATCGTGGGCTCGCTGATGGCCGTGGGCATGGGGCGCCAACCCACGATCTGGATCGAACAACTGATGGCGGGTCGTGATCGTACCCTGGCGGCGGATACCGCGCCCCCGGATGGCCTGTACCTGGCAGCGGTGGAGTACCCGGAGCGCTACCAACTTCCCGCGGCGCCCGGCGGCCCGATGTTGCCAGGCCTGCCGCCACTGAATTGAATAAGCTCGCTTGCAGACAGCGGCGAGACCTGTCTGCTATCATTCGCGCCTTGTTTTCAGGCCCAGTTCAACGAGCAAGTGACCTACACGCGAATCAAGATTTGTGGCATCACGTCGGCGGAAGATGCCCGCGTGGCGGTCGACTGTGGCGCGGATGCCATCGGCCTGGTCTTTTACCCGCCCAGCCCCCGGGCTGTAACGGCCGCGCAGGCGGCGGACATTGTCGCGGCAGTTCCCCCGTTCGTTACCGTGGTAGCGCTGTTCGTCGATGAACCGGCTGAGCGCATCCGCCGTATATTGGAGAGCGTTCCGGTGGATCTTCTGCAGTTTCACGGCGAAGAGCCGGCCGCGTTCTGTGAGCAATTCCAACGGCCCTGGATGAAGGCCCTGCGCGTGCGGGCCGACATGGACCTCGTTGCCCACTGCAGGCAGTACCACACAGCCCGTGCCGTTTTGCTGGACAGTTGGCAGGAAGGCGTCCCCGGTGGTACGGGCAGGACTTTCGACTGGGACCTGGCCAGGGGGGAATTGCCCTTGCCGGTGGTACTGGCCGGCGGCCTCGATGCAGGCAACGTGGGTGAGGCCGTCACCCGATTGCGGCCGGCAGCGGTCGATGTCAGTGGCGGCGTGGAGCAGTCCCCGGGGCGCAAGGACGGCCGGAAAATCAAACGATTCGTAGCGGCGGTGCGTGCTGCCGACGCCTTGATGAATGGAGCAGGTGATGACGATTGATGTGAAAACCAGTGTATTTGATACGGTACCCGATTCGGATGGCCGCTTTGGCGCCTACGGGGGCAAGTTTGTGGCCGAGACCCTGATGTCGGCCCTGGCTGAACTGGAAGCGCTTTACCGCAAGCTGTCGGTGGACCCGGCTTTTCAGCAGGAACTCGACGAGGACCTGGCGCATTACGTGGGGCGGCCGTCCCCACTTTACGAGGCCAAGCGCTGGTCGGCCTCGATCGGCGGAGCGCGCATCTTTCTCAAGCGGGAGGACCTGAATCACACTGGCGCACACAAGGTCAACAATACCGTGGGGCAGGCCCTGCTGGCCAAGTATATGGGCAAGCCGCGCGTAATTGCCGAGACCGGCGCAGGCCAGCACGGCGTGGCCACCGCTACCATCGCCGCCAGGCTGGGGCTCAAGTGCCAGGTCTTCATGGGCGAGGAGGATGTGAGGCGCCAGGCCCTGAACGTCTACCGGATGAAATTGCTCGGTGCCGACGTCATCCCCGTAACTTCCGGCTCGCGTACCCTCAAGGATGCGATGAACGAGGCGATGCGCGACTGGGTCACCAACGTGGACGACACCTTTTACATCATCGGCACCGTGGCCGGGCCCCATCCCTATCCGATGCTGGTGCGGGATTTTCAGTGCGTGATAGGCCGCGAGGCACGCAGCCAGTCCCTGGCACAGACCGGAAAGTTGCCCGATGCGCTGGTGGCCTGCGTGGGCGGCGGTTCCAACGCAATAGGCCTGTTCCATCCGTTTCTCGGCGACGCGAGTGTCGCGATGTACGGTGTGGAAGCCGGCGGGCATGGCATCGCGTCCAACCAGCACGCCGCGCCGCTGACTGCAGGTACTCCCGGCGTGCTGCACGGCAATCGCACCTATCTCATGCAGGACGCCGACGGCCAGATCATGCACACGCATTCCGTGTCTGCCGGGCTGGATTATCCCGGCGTCGGACCGGAGCACGCATGGCTGAAGGATCTCGGCAGGGTCAATTATGTCGTGGCCAATGACGACGAGGCCCTGCGCGCGTTTCACACCCTGACCCGGGTCGAGGGCATCATGCCTGCGCTCGAGAGCAGTCACGCCCTGGCCTACGCCGAGAAGCTCGCGGCCAGTATGACGCCTGACCAGGTGATCGTGGTCAACCTGTCCGGTCGTGGTGACAAGGATATTCATACCGTTGCCCAGATCGACGGTATCCAGTTTTAGGGCCCGGGCAGGTTTCCGGGGCCGCGGCAGTAACAGGGGGAGAGTGCAGTGAGTCGAATAGCGGGGCGTTTTCAGCAACTGGCGCAACAGGGGCGCAAGGCGCTTATCCCCTATGTGGTCGCGGGCGATCCGGGGCTGGATGTCACGGTAGCGCTGATGCACCGCATGGTGGACTGTGGTGCCGATATCATTGAGCTGGGTGTGCCTTTTTCCGACCCCATGTCCGAGGGGCCGGTGTTGCAACTGGGGCACGAACGGGCGCTGGCCAACGGCACGAGCCTGCGCAGCGTGCTGGCGATGGTGGAGGAATTTCGACGTAGCGATGGTGACACGCCGGTGCTGCTCATGGGCTATGCCAACCCGGTGGTCCACATGGGTTATCCGGCTTTTGCCGATGCCGCGGCAGCGGTCGGCGTGGACGCCCTGTTGACCGTGGATATTCCACCGGAAGAAGTCGCGCCGCTGAACGCCGAATTGCAGCGTGTGGGCATGGACAACATCTTCCTGGTCGCACCCACCACACCGACCGAGCGCATCAAGCGCATTACGGATTCGGCCAGCGGATTTATCTATTACGTCTCTCTCAAGGGTGTGACCGGCGCTGGCCACCTCGATGTAGCTGATGTGGCGCACCACCTTGGCCTTATCAGGGAACATTCCAGGCTGCCCGTCGCTGTGGGATTCGGGATCAAGGACGCCGCCTCGGCGGCCGCGGTCGCCAGCGTCGCCGATGGTGTCGTCGTCGGCAGTGCGCTGGTCGATACCATGGCCAAGGCCATAGACGGAGGCGGTGATCACGAGGCGGCCATGGCTGCGGCCGTGTCCCTGCTGGCAGAGATTCGCCAGGGGATCGATAACGCGGCTTCCTAGATGACGTCCAGCGCGTTTATAATGGCGCCTTATTTGGAGCGGGGTTTGCCATGAGCTGGATAAACAAGATTTTGCCCTCCGGCGTGCGCAGCGACGAGGGTGACAAGCGCTCCAATGTGCCTGAGGGGCTCTGGAAAAAGTGCGTAAAGTGCGACGCGGTGCTTTACCGGCCCGATGTCGAGCGCAATGACGACGTCTGTCCCAAGTGCGATCACCACATGCGTATCGGCGCGCGCCGGCGCATCGATATTTTCCTCGACCCCGATGGCCGGGAAGAAATACTGACCGACATAGAGCCGGTGGATCGGCTCAAATTCAAGGACAAGAAGCGCTACCGCGACCGCCTCACCGCGGCGCAGCGCTCTACCGGCGAAAAGGATGCTCTGATTGCCTTCACCGGCGCTGTGCAGGGTTTGCCGCTGGTCGCCGTGGCCTTTGAATTCGAATTCCACGGTGGTTCCATGGGATATGCCGTGGGAGAGAAATTTACCCGCGCGGCGCAACTGGCGCTGGCAGAGCGAATTCCACTGGTCTGTTTTGCCGCTTCCGGTGGCGCCCGGATGCAGGAAGCCCTGATATCCCTGATGCAAATGGCCAAGACCAGTGCGGTGATAGAACGCATGCGTCTCGAGGGTGTGCCCTACGTGTCGGTGATGACGGACCCGATATACGGGGGTGTTTCCGCCTCCCTGGCGTTGCTGGGCGATATCAACATCGCCGAGCCAGAGGCCCGCGCCGGTTTCGCCGGCCCCAACATCATTGAACAGACTATCCGCCAGAAGCTCCCCAAGGGCTTTCAGCGCAGCGAATTCCTGCTGGAGCATGGCGCCATCGACATGATCGTTCACCGCACCCTGATGCGTGACACTATCTCACGCCTGTTGTCCAAGCTTACCCACAAGGCGCTTGTTCCGCTGGAAGTGGAAACGCTTCCCGCCGATGGGGAATAGCCTGTATTTCGGATCTCAGCGGCAGGAAATGGACAAGACCTCACTTGCCAGCTGGCTGGCACGCCTTGAAACACTGCACCCGAACCCGATCGACCTCGGGCTCGAACGGGTCGCATCGGTGGCCCACGCGCTCAAGCTGTTGCCCGTTGGGGCGCCCGTCATCACCGTTGCCGGAACCAATGGCAAGGGATCTACTGTCGCGGTGCTGGAAAGCATGCTCGGCCAGGTGGGGCAAATTGCAGGTGTGTACACCTCTCCTCACCTGCTGCGCTTCAACGAACGCATCCGGGTAGGCGGGGTCGAGGCCAGTGACGGGGAAATAGTCGCGGCTTTCAGCGCCATCGATACAGCGAGAGGCGAGACAAGCCTGACCTATTTCGAGTTCGCCACCCTTGCGGCTCTGCTGGTTTTCCAGTCCAGGTCGGTGGATGTGCTGGTACTGGAAGTGGGTCTCGGAGGGCGCCTGGACGCGGTCAACATCGTGGACCCGACAGTCGCAGTGATCACCCGGATAGACCTGGACCACCAGGCCTGGCTGGGAGAGGATCGCGGCAGTATCGCCAGGGAGAAGGCGGGCATAATGCGCCGCGGTATCCCGGTGGTTATCGGCGATCCGGAGCCGCCATCGGAACTGCTCGACTGCGCTGCCGGCGTCGGCGCCGCACCGTTGCTGTGCCTGGGAAAAGAATTCGGTTTCGAGCGCCAGGCAGGCAGGTGGCAGGGCACCCTGCAGGAGGCTGATGGTGGCGCGAGGCTGTTACCGGCACTACCGGACGGGCCCTTGATGCCGGCCAATATCTGTTCCGCGCTGCAGGCGGCAGTGCTGGCGGGCTGCGAGTTTACCGACCGGCAAATAGGCGACGCGGTGGCTCAGGCCCGGCCCCGGGGGCGCTGCGAGGCACACTCAGTGGCGGGAAGGGAGTACCTGTTTGATGTCGCTCACAATCCGGCAGCTGTATATAATTTACTTGAGTATTTGAATGCAACATGCTGTAAAGGAAAGACATTTGCAGTTTTTTCAGTAATGGGAGACAAGGATATTCGCGCCATGATTCAGGCCGCATCGGGCCTTTTTGACGCCTGGTTCCTGGCTGACCAGGCCGCCAATCCGCGCGCTGCTCGCGCTGCGGACGTGGCCGCAGTGCTGCGCGCCGAGGGACAAATGATGGTCAGCGTCAGCGAGAATCTGCGTGAGGCGTTTCGCCGCGCCCGGGCACTCATGGCCGAAGGCGACAGGCTGGTTGTGTTCGGGTCGTTCTATACCGTGGCCGAACTGTTGCCCCTGCTGGAACGGGATCACTTCAGGGCAGAGGCCGGCGCGTGAACGATATCCTCAAGCAACGGCTGGTAGGGGCGCTGATACTCGTCGCCCTCGGTGTGGTCTTCTGGCCGATCATTTTTGTCGAGCCCGGGGAGCGCCCGGGGATGGAGCGCGGCAGGATACCCCCCCCTCCGATTATCGATACCACCCCTATCGAATCGCCTGAACAGGGAGAGCTGCGGGGCTCGCCTGATTGGGAGCCGGAGGGCATTGCAGAAGACGAAGAGACGGTTGTGGAGGAGTGGACCGAGATACCTGCAGACGAGCCGACCCCACCCCAGGAAAGCGCACCTGCCGCCACCGTCACTGCCCCGACGGTAACGGCCTCCGCCGAAGAGGACAGGAGCAGGACGGTGGCGCCGGAAAAACCGGTACTGGACAGTAAGGGCGTTCCGGTGGCGTGGATTCTTCAGGTCGCCAGCGTGAGCAGCAGGAGCAAAGCGGACGAATTGCGCGATCGGCTCCTGGCCATGCAGGAAAAAGCCTATGTAAAGCAACTCAAGCGTGGCGATAAGGACCTCTATCGGGTTTACATCGGCCCGAATTTTGAGCGCGCGCAACTGGAGAAAATCCAGGGCGGTATCGATACCCGGTTCGGGGTCAAATCCATGATTGTCAGGTACGTTCCCTGATGCCGGAACTGTCGCACCTGACGGCGGTCGACTGGGTGATCATCGTCGTCCTGGCGATATCGACCCTGCTGAGTCTGTGGCGCGGATTCGTGCGGGAGGCGTTCTCGCTCGCGGGATGGGTGGCGGCGTTCCTGGTGGCCAACCTGTTTGTCGACCAGATGGCCGGCCTGCTCGCCGGGACCATAGAGAATATTACCGGCCGTTACGTCGCCGCCTATGCGATTTTGTTTGTCTCAACCCTGGTCGCTTCCACCTTTGTCGCGTACCTGGCCGGACAGCTTGTCAGGGCGACAGGATTGACGTTGCTGGATCGCCTGCTGGGTACGGTTTTCGGTTTTGCCAGGGGAATCATCCTGATCCTGGTTTGTGTGTTTGTGCTGCGTCAACTGGTGCCGCCCACAGAGCTGCTCTGGCTTGATCAGTCCACGTTGATGCCCCATATAAACATGCTGGGACAGTGGGCCCAGTCGATGTTTGCCAGGGCCAACAACGGGCAGTGGCCCGCCATATCCACCTGAGCGGGAGCGCGTTCCCCGTAATTTCGAAGAGGTAAGTCAGCATGTGCGGCCTGGTTGGAATCGTCGGAAAATCCGACATAGCACCCGAGATTTATAATGCTCTCACCGTGCTGCAACACCGCGGACAGGACGCCGCCGGTATCATGACATGCAACGGTGGTCGCTTCAGCCAGCGCAAGAGCGAGGGCCTGGTGCGGGACGTGTTTCGGCAGCAGCATATGCAGACACTCCAGGGCAGCATCGGCATCGGCCATGTGCGCTATCCCACCGCCGGCAGCTCCGGCACGGCGCTGGCCCAGCCCTTTTATGTCAATTCGCCCTACGGCATAGCGCTTGCACACAACGGCAACCTGACCAATTCCGAGCAGCTGACCCGGGAGCTGTTCCAGGATGACCTGCGCCATCTCAACACGGATTCCGATTCGGAGGTGCTGCTGAACGTTTTTGCCCATGAAATGCAGACCCTTGGCAAGCTGAGCCCCTCACCGGATGACATCTTCACCGCGGTCGCCGCTGTGCATCAGCGCTGTCGTGGTGGCTACGCGGCGGTAGCCCTGGTGGTGAACTACGGGGTTCTGGGCTTTCGCGACCCACTGGGCATAAGGCCTCTGGTGGTCGGGGTGCGCCACAGCGAGAACGGCGATGAATACATGCTGGCTTCGGAAAGTGTTGCGCTGGACGTGCTGGGTTTTACCCTGATCGACGACGTCGCACCGGGCGAGGCGGTCTTCATCGACATGGAGGGCGTACTGCACCGGCGCCAGTGCGCGCAGGAACCCCGTCTGTACCCCTGTATTTTCGAGCATGTCTATTTTGCCCGCCCCGACTCACTGATGGATGAAATTTCCGTGTACAAGACGCGCATGCGCCAGGGTGAGGCCCTGGGCAGGAAAATTCGCCGCCTGCGACCCGAGCTGGATATCGACGTGATCATTCCCATTCCCGACACCAGTCGCATCGCCGCCCAGTCCATGGCGCATGAATTGGGCATCAAGTTTCGTGAAGGCCTGATGAAGAATCGCTACATAGGCCGTACTTTCATCATGCCGGGCCAGAGCCAGCGCAAGAAATCCGTGCGCCAGAAACTGAACCCGGTACCCCTGGAGTTCGAGGGCAAGAACGTGATGCTGGTGGATGACTCGATAGTGCGCGGCACCACCTGCCGCCAGATTATTGAAATGGCGCGCGAGGCCGGGGCGCAACAGGTCTTCTTTGCCTCGGCCGCACCGCCAGTGCGCTATCCCAATGTCTACGGAATCGACATGCCTTCAGCGGCCGAGCTGATCGCACACGGCAGGACGGTGGAAGAAGTATGCGAATTGATCGGTGCCGACTGGTTGGTATACCAGGACCTGGAAGACCTGGTGAGTTGCTCGCTTGAGGGCAACCCCGGGGTCGACGGCTTCGATTGCTCGGTATTCAATGGCGAATACATTACCGGTGATGTTGACCAGAATTACCTTGATCGGGTGGAGTCGCTACGCAATGATGATGCCCAGAGCGAGCGTCGCGCGGCGCTGCAGGCCGATGGTGCGCTTGTCGGCATACATAACGACGTCTAGGGCAAGTACGGAAAACTATGAGTGACGAAACAGATGACAGCGCACTGGCAGGGGCGCGTCTGGACACCCTCGCGGTGCGGGCGGGCATTGCCCGCACCATGGAGGGGGAGCACGCCGAGCCCCTGTTCCTGACCTCCAGCTATGTCTTCGACAGCGCGGCGGAGGCGGCGGCCCGCTTCAATGGCGCTTCGCCGGGCAATGTCTACTCGCGCTATACCAATCCGACGGTGCGGGCTTTCGAGCAGCGCATTGCCGCGCTGGAAGGTGGCGAGCAGGCGGTGGGCACTGCCTCGGGAATGGCCGCTATCCTGAGCACCTGTATGGCCCTGCTCAAGAGCGGCGATCACGTGATCTGTTCGCGCAACGTGTTCGGTACCACTGTCAACCTGTTCGGCAAATACCTCGCGAAGTTCGGCGTAGAAGTGACCTTCGTACCCCTGCTGGCCCTGGACCAGTGGCGCGCCGCGATTCGCCCCAACACCGCCATGCTGTTCCTCGAGACGCCCTCCAATCCGCTGTGCGAGGTGGCCGATCTGGCGGCCATGGCTGAACTGGCCCGGGCGGAGGACTGCCTGCTGGTGGTCGACAACTGCTTCTGCACGCCCGCCCTGCAGACCCCGCTGGCGCTTGGTGCGGACATCGTCATCCATTCGGCGACCAAGTACCTGGACGGGCAGGGGCGCTGTGTCGGTGGGGCGGTGGTGGGCTCGCGGCAGCATATGGAAGAGGTGGTGACCTTCCTGCGGACCTGCGGCCCGACCATGAGCGCCTTCAATGCCTGGGTCTTCCTCAAGGGACTGGAAACCCTGCGCTTGCGCATGGAGGCGCACAGTCGGTCTGCCCATGACCTGGCCAGCTGGCTGCAACAGCAGCCGGGCGTCGAAAAAGTATTTTATGCGGGGCTGCCGGATCACCCCGGCCACGACCTGGCCTGTCGCCAGCAGCGAGCTTTCGGCGGTGTCCTGTCGTTCGCAGTAAAGGGAGGCCGGCAACAGGCCTGGAACTTCATCGATGCGGTGAGGATCATGTCCCTCACTGCGAACCTGGGTGACGCCAAGACGACCATTGTTCATCCCGCCACAACTACCCACGGTCGCCTCAGCGAAGAGGACAGGGCTTCTGCGGGTATTACCGAAAACCTGATCCGGGTGGCGGTGGGCCTGGAGGACGTGGAAGACCTGCGGGCGGACCTGCAGCGCGGGCTGGCGGCGCTCGACTGAATATTCCAGCAAAATACCCCGGGGCAAAGGGCATGAAGACACAGGCGTTAATCGAGGCCGCCGTGGCGGAGGTGGGGAAAGTCCTGCTGGGCAAGGAACCGCAGATCAGGCTGGCCCTGTGCTGCCTTATCGCCCGCGGGCACCTGCTCATAGAGGACTTGCCGGGCATGGGCAAGACGACCCTGTCCCACGCCCTGGCGGAGGTGCTGGGTCTGTCCTGGAAGCGGGTGCAGTTCACCAGCGACCTGCTGCCGGCGGATATCCTGGGGGTATCGGTCTACAATCGCAACGACGCCAGCTTCAGTTTCCATCCCGGGCCTATCTTTACGCAACTGCTGCTGGCAGATGAGATCAATCGCACGACTCCCCGCACCCAGAGCGCCCTGCTGGAGGCGATGGCGGAAAGCCAGGTAACGGTGGAGGGCGAGACCCGGCCCTTGCCCCAGCCGTTTTTCGTGATCGCTACCCAGAACCCGATCCACCAGTCCGGGACCTATCCGCTGCCCGAGTCCCAGCTCGACCGTTTCCTGATGCGGCTGGTGCTGGGCTACCCGCACCCGCACGCGGAGCGGGAGATGTTCCAGCGGCGCCAGCTCAACGGCGCACAGCGCACCCCGTTGCAGCAGCGTATCAGTACCGACCAGCTGCAGCTGATCCGGGAGGAGGTCGATGCGGTGCACGCCTCGGATAACCTGCTGGATTACCTGCAGCGACTGGTTGCCTATACCCGTACCGCCGCCGAGTTCGCGGTCGGGTTGTCACCCCGGGGGGCGTTGGCCCTGCTCGAGTGTGCCCGCACCTGGGCGGTGATGCAGAACCGTGCACATGTGGTGCCGGAGGACCTGCAGATGGTCTTGCCCGCAGTTGCCTCCCACCGGCTGGTGCCCAGCGGTGACTATGCCGGGGATGGTATGGCGCTGGTGGAGCTGATGCGCCGCAATGTGGATGTGATCCGGGGCTGACCCGGGTTCGTTGTGGGCGGAAGCGGGGTTAGAACTGCCGGCAAGGGTCTCCGGCACCGACTGCGCCAGCGCTTTGCGCAGTGGGTGAATCGGCGTATTCCGCCGGCGCGCGCCGTAACACTCGATCAGAAGCGGATTTTTATTTTTCCCAGCCGCACCGGACTGTTTTTCGCTGTCTGCCTGCTGGTGATGCTGATCACCGCGATCAATTACCAGAACAATATGAGTTTCGCACTGACCTTCCTGCTGGCCACCCTGTTTGTCGTCGGCGTGCTGCATACTTATGCCAACCTGTCCGGGCTGACTATCCGGGCACTGCGGGCCAGCCCTGCTTTTCCGGGTCAGCAGAGTGAATTTTCCGTGCAGCTGGAGCGGGGGCGCCAGCGCGACCACTACAGTCTGCACCTGAAGTGGCCGGACAGCAGTGACGCCTGGGTCAATCTCACCGACCAGGATATGGTTCAGGTGCACTTGCACCTGCCAGTGGGGCAGCGCGGCTGGTACAGCCCGGGCCGCCTGCTGCTGGAATCCACCTACCCCCTGGGTCTGTTGCGCTGCTGGACCTGGATCGACCTGGACCTGTGCGCCATGGTGTATCCGCAACCGTTGGCCTGCCCTGAATTGCCCGGCCTGGCCACCGACCAGCCCGACGGCGCGGCGATACCAATTGCCGGCAGCGATGATTTTTACGGTTTCCGTGACTACCGCGAGGGCGATTCGCTGCGCCAGATACACTGGAAGGGACTGGCGCGCGGCCAGGGAGTGCAGACCAAGCAGTACGGGGCTTATGCAGACCGCTGCGTATGGCTGGACTGGGAAATGTTTGCGGGCATGGGAACCGAGCGACGACTGTCGCACTTGTGCTACTGGGCACTGCAGTTCGAAAGCCGCGACGAGGAATACGGCCTGCGCCTGCCGGGGCTGGTGTTGGAACCCGGTATCGGGGAGCGACACCGCGACCGGGTATTGCAGGCGCTGGCGCTGTACGGCCTGGAGGGCAGGCCACGATGAAGCCCGACCAGCAAATACCCCGCAACGCCCTCGTGTGGATTGTGATCAGCCTGTTCACCCTGGTCGCTCCCCACGCCGGGCGCATCCCGCTGTGGGTAATCGGTGTCTATGTCTTCGCCGCGTTCTGGCGGATCATGGTGTACCAGGGGCGCTGGTCGTTTCCCGGGCGCTGGGTGAAGGCGGGCCTTATCATCAGTAGTTTCGTCGGTATTTACCTGAGCTATGGTTCGCTTATCGGTCTGGAACCTACGGTGGCGCTGCTGTTGACGGCTTTCGCGCTCAAGCTGCTCGAGCTGGCCCGCCGCCAGGACGGTTATGTCCTGTTGTTTCTCGGATACTTTATCTGCATCACCGAGTTCCTGTTCAGCCAGGACCTGCCAATCGTGGTGTACTCGCTGCTGAATGTGACGGTCATAACCACAGGGCTTGTGGCCCTGCACCGCCCGGGGGAAAACCAGTTCAACCGCAAAACCATTCGGCTGGCCACGGTAATGTTGCTGCAGGCCCTGCCCCTGATGGTGGTCCTGTTCTTTTTGTTCCCGCGCATAGGCCCGCTGTGGACGGTTCCCATCAAGAGCCACACGGCAAAGACCGGGGTCAGTGATTTCATGAAACCCGGCGATATCTCCCGCCTGGGAAAATCCGATGATGTGGCTTTCCGGGCCGAGTTTAGCGGCGATATTCCCCTGGCTGCGGACCTGTACTGGCGCGGTCTCGTGTTCAGCGTGCAGGAGGAGGGCGCCTGGCGCAGTCTGCGCTATTACAATATTCCGGCGACCGAACGGCGACCGCGGCCGGTCGATACGTCCGGGGAGCCGCTTGCCTACCAGGTCATCATGGAGCCCACCCAGCAGAACTGGCTCTACAGCCTGCGCTATGCCCGACCCGTCTCGCCCGGTGTGATGACCGGGCCCGACTATGTGCTGTTTTCCCCGACCGAACTGGAAGATGAGCGGCTGTACACGGTGGAAAGCTGGCCCGACGCTGAACTGGAACCGGAGCTGTCGGAGTGGCGCCGCGAGATTGAACTGCGACTGCCCGAGGGCGAGAACCCGGAAACCGTCGCCCTGGCCCGCCGCCTGCGTTCGGAGTCGGAAAGCGATGCCGCTTTTGTCGACGCCGTGCTCGGCAGGTTTACCAGGGAATCCTTTGCCTACAGTCTCAATCCGCCCCTGTTGCCCGACCTCAACCCGGTGGATGCTTTCATGTTCCAGACCCGTAACGGGTTCTGCGAGCACTACGCCGCGGCCTTTGTGGTCACGATGCGTGCCGCGGGTGTGCCGGCTCGTGTGGTTGCCGGCTACCAGGGGGGGGAGGTCAACCCGGTCAATCGCACGGTTATCGTTCACCAGTTCGACGCCCACGCCTGGGCGGAGGTCTGGTTAGCGGGGCGGGGCTGGGTGCGGGTGGACCCCACCGCAGCGGTGTCGCCGGACCGTGTCGAGTGGGGCCTCGAGCGGGCACTGGCTGCGGAGGGCAGCTTCCTGAGCGATTCGCCACTGTCGCTGATTCACTACCGCGGTGTGGCCTGGGTTAACACCCTGCGCCTGCAGTACGACGCGCTTACCTATCGCTGGCAGGGTTGGGTGAACGGTTTCAACCGCGACAAACAATTCCAGCTGCTGAACGATGTCTTCGGGGGCATCAGTGCGCGCAAGTTTATGCTGGTGCTGATCGGAAGCTGGGCCCTGATACTGGCCCCGGTCGCCTTCAGCCTGCTGCGCAGGCGGGAACGACGCGCCACCAGTCCGGCGGACAGACACTACCTGGCGTTCTGCGACAAGCTGTCCAGGGTAGGCGTGGCGCGTGAAACCGGGGAAACGCCGGAACAATACGGCGCCCGGGCGGCGCGCAACATGCGGCCACTGGCCGGGCAGATAGAGCAGATAACCCGCCTCTACTCGGCCCTTGCCTATCGCCCCCCGGCGGTGGCGGAAGAAGGGCAAAACTCGCTGGAGCGCGAGCTCGGACGCTGCGTACGTGACTTCCGTCCCGGGCGTCGCTGACTGCCCGCCGCTACCCTCCCGGCTCAGCCTGCCAGGCGGCGCAGCACATAATGCAGGATGCCCCCGTGCCTGAAATAGGTGAACTCGTTGGGCGTATCGATGCGGATAATGGTGCGGAAGCGGATCTCCCGGCCCTCCGGGGTATGGGCGGTCACGTCTGTTTCGCGATCTGTTTCACTGATCGCGCCGATGGTGAAGGACTCGCTGCCCGTCAGGCCCAGGCTCCCGGCATCCTCGCCGTCGACATATTGCAGCGGCAGGATTCCCATGCCGATAAGGTTCGAGCGGTGTATCCGCTCGTAGCTTTGGGCTATGACCACCCGCACACCGAGCAGGGAGGGACCCTTGGCGGCCCAGTCCCGGGATGACCCGGTGCCGTACTCCCTGCCCGCCAGCACCACCAGGGGAACGCCGGCTTCCCGGTAGGCGACCGCCGCGGCATAGATGGACATGCGCTGGTCGTCGAGGAAGCAGGTGGTCCAGCTTCCCTCCGTTCCCGGCGCGAGCTCATTGCGCAGGCGCACGTTGGCGAAGGTGCCGCGCATCATCACCTCGTGGTTGCCCCGGCGCGAGCCGTAGGAATTGAAATCCCCCTGCTGCACGCCCTGTGCCAGCAGGTATTCCCCGGCCGGGCTGTCCAGCGCAATCTCCCCGGCGGGCGATATGTGATCGGTGGTTACGCTGTCGCCGACCTTGACCAGGCAGCGCGCCCCGGATACCGCCTGCACCGGGGGTGCCGTCGCCGGCATGCCATCGAAGAAGGTCGGCTTGCGGACGTAGGTCGAGTCCGGCCAGGCAAAGCGCTGGCTGTCATCGACCGGCAACTCGTTCCAGGTTTTATTGCCGCTGTAGACATCGGCGTAACGGGACTTGAACATGGCGGGGTTGATATTCGCGGACACGATGTCGTTGATCTCATCGGTGCCGGGCCAGATATCCGCCAGGGTTACCGGCTTGCCGTTGCGGTCAGTGCCGATGGCATCGTTGTACAGGTCGACACCCATATTGCCCGCCAGCGCATAGGCGACCACCAGTGGCGGCGACGCCAGGTAGTTGGCCCTGACGTCCTGGTGAATTCTGCCCTCGAAGTTGCGGTTGCCCGACAGTACCGAGCTTACCAGCAGGCGCCCCTGGTGGATTGCCGCGCTGATTTCAGCGGGCAGCGGGCCGGAGTTGCCGATGCACGTGGTGCAGCCATAGCCCACCAGGTAAAAGCCGAGGGCCTCCAGGTCAGCCAGCAGGCCGGCCTTTTGCAGGTATTCGGTCACGACTTTCGAGCCGGGGGCCAGGCTGGTCTTGACCCAGGGCTTGGTTGCCAGGCCGAGCTGGCGGGCTTTGCGCGCGACCAGACCCGCGGCGACCAGCACTGCAGGGTTGGACGTATTGGTGCAGCTGGTGATTGCCGCGATGACAACCGCGCCGTGATCCAGGTGGAAGCTGGTATCCCCCATGGTCACGGGTACGCCCTGCATTGCCGGCGCCGAGCCGCACACCTGGCCACCCTCGTCGGCCCACTCCGCCTCGTCGCCACTGGCGACCCGCAGTTGCTGGAATTCGGCCAGCTCGCGCTCGAAAGCAACCTTGCTTTCGCTCAACGGGATACGGTCCTGGGGGCGCCTGGGGCCAGCCAGGGAAGGCACGACACTGTCCAGGCCGAGTTCCAGGGTGGCGCTGTAGCGCGCCTGTGGCGCCTCGTCGTCGTGCCACATGCCCATTTCCCGCATGTACGCTTCCACCAGTGCCAGCTGGTGTTCATCGCGGCCGGTGAGCCTCAGGTAGTTAATGGTTTCCGCATCCACGGGGAAAATGCCGCAGGTGGCGCCGTACTCAGGGGCCATATTGGCGATAGTGGCGCGATCAGCCAGGCTCAGCTGGCTGAGACCCGGCCCGAAAAACTCGACAAATTTACCGACCACACCGTGCTTTCGCAGTTGCTCGGTGACTGTCAGCACCAGGTCCGTGGCGGTGGCACCCTCCGCCAGCTTACCGGTAAGGCGAAAGCCCACCACCTGGGGGATCAGCATCGTAACGGGTTGCCCCAGCATTGCGGCCTCCGCCTCGATGCCACCCACGCCCCAGCCAAGCACACCCAGGCCATTGATCATGGTGGTATGGGAGTCGGTGCCCACCAGTGTATCGGGGTAGGCCAGCAGCGCGCCGCCGTCTTCCTCCCGGGTGAACACAGTGCGCGCCAGGTATTCGAGATTGACCTGGTGAACGATGCCCGTGCCGGGTGGCACGACCTTGAAGTTATCGAACGCCTCCTGGCCCCAGCGCAGAAAGCGGTAACGCTCAAGATTGCGCTGGATCTCGATTTCCGTGTTGCGCTCCAGTGAGTCCCGCGTCCCGAAGTGATCGACCATCACCGAGTGATCGATAACCAGCTCGACCGGCGCAAGCGGGTTGATCTTGCCCGGGTCGCCGCCCAGTTCCACCATCGCGTCGCGCATCACCGCCAGGTCGACGATGGCAGGCACGCCGGTAAAATCCTGCAGCAATACCCGTGAGGGCACGAAGGCGACTTCCTGGGACGGCGCGGCCGCCGGATCCCAGTTCAGCAGGGCGTCGATATCATCGCTGCTGACAAAATCTTCCTGGCTATGGCGCAACAGGTTTTCCAACAGTAGCTTGAGACAGTAAGGTAGGGTCTCGACGGATTCGTCCGCCCCGAGTCCATCTAAGGGAAAAATGGTGTATCGCCTGTCGCCGACCTGTAATAACCGGCCCTGAGCCTGTGCTGGCTTCATCGTGGGTGCCTCCCTTGGGTTGCCCGCGTTACTGCGGACGGGGTGAAAGATACTATCCTTAACTATAGCAGGGGAGAATTGCCATGAATTACCGTCTCGAACACGACAGTATGGGGGAAGTGCAGGTACCTGCGGATGCGCTCTACGGCGCGCAGACCCAGAGGGCGGTGGATAACTTCAGTTTCGCCCCGCGCACCATGCCCCTGCAGTTTATCTACAGTCTTGCCCGGATCAAATCCGCTGCGGCAACGGCCAACGCGGCACTTGGCAGTCTCGAGCCGGACCTGGCCGCAGCGATTGAGGATGCCGCGGCGCAGGTGGCGGCGGGGAAATACGACACCCAGTTCCCGGTGGGGGTTTTCCAGACCGGTTCCGGCACCAGCACCAATATGAACATGAACGAGGTGCTGGCCCGGCTGGCTACTCAACACTGCGGTCAGCAGGTGCATCCGAACGATCACGTCAATTGCAGCCAGAGCAGTAACGATGTGATTCCCGCCTGCATCCAGGTGTCCGCCAGCGTGGCCCTGGAGCGCCAGCTACTGCCCGCCATTCAGTCGCTGTCTGAAGCCCTCCGGCAGCGCTCTGACGAACTGGCCGATACAGTCAAGACAGGACGCACCCACCTGATGGACGCCATGCCTGTCACCTTCGGCCAGGAGCTGGCAACCTGGGCTTTCCAGCTCGCCGAATGTGTCCAGCGCCTGACCGATCTTGAGCCTCGCCTGCGCAGTCTGCCCACCGGGGGGTCTGCGGTCGGTACCGGCGTGAACGTGCCCGCGGGTTTTGCCGACGCGCTGGCGAGGCGCCTGTCGGAATTGCTCGCAATGCAATTCACCGTGAGTCCCAACCCCGCATCCCGTATGGCGGGGCAGGAAGTGGCGGTGGAATGCTCCGCCTGCCTGCGCTCGATTGCCCATGTGCTGGGCAAAATCAACAACGACCTGCGCTGGATGTCCTCCGGACCACTGGCGGGCCTGGCGGAGATCCGGCTCGAGGCCTTGCAGCCGGGTTCATCGATTATGCCCGGCAAGGTAAACCCCGTACTGCCGGAGGCGGCGCTGATGGCGGCGGCGGAAGTCGTGGGTAACGACGGAACGATAGCCCTGGCTGCCCGCTCCGGGAACTTCCAGTTGAATGTGATGCTGCCGCTGATAGCGGACAAGCTGCTGGCGAGCATCGAACTGATCAGCGGTGCCTGCGCCGCCACTGCCCGGGCTGTCGCGGGCTTCAGCGTCAACCACGAACAGGTGGAGCAAGCCCTGGCGCGCAACCCGATACTGGTTACCGCGCTTAACACCCGCATTGGTTACGAGGCGGCAGCGGCGATTGCCAAGCGCGCCTATGCCGAGGGAAGACCCATCATCGACGTCGCGGCACAGGACACGGGAATTCCCCGGCAGGAGCTGGCGGCACTGCTGGACCCGGCGCGGCTGGCGGGCTTGCAACCCGATTAATCAGGGGCGTTGCCTGCGGCACGGGCAGGAGGCTGGCCCCTTGCCCAGCCAACGCCACGTTGGATGATGCAAAAAAACCCCGCGATGCGGGGTTTATCGGTATGCCAGCCCTTGATCAGGCACGCATTTCCTGGATCTCGACCGCGGCAATCCGCTTGCCTTCCTCGGCGCTCTTCTGGAACTCCAGAATCTGGTCGAAGTTCATGTAGCGGTAAATCTCGTCAGACATCGAGTCCAGGTCGCTGGCAAACTTGAGGTATTCCTCGGGGGTAGGCAGCTTGCCCAGGATGGCACCCACGGAGGCCAGTTCGGCTGAGGTGAGGTACACGTTGGCACCATCGCCCAGGCGGTTGGGGAAGTTGCGGGTGGAGGTGGACAGCACCGTGGAGTTGGCCGCCACCCGCGCCTGGTTACCCATGCACAGGGAACAGCCGGGCATCTCGGTGCGCGCCCCGGCGGCGCCGAAGATGTTGTAATACCCTTCCTCCATCAGCAGGTGCTCGTCCATCCGGGTGGGCGGCACGATCCACAGGCGGGTGGAGATTCCGCCCTTGTGTTTTTCCAGCAGCTTGCCGGCCGCGCGGAAGTGACCGATGTTGGTCATGCAGCTGCCGATGAACACCTCATCGACCTTGTCGCCAGCCACGGAAGACAGCAGCCGGGCATCGTCGGGGTCATTGGGCGCACAGACGATGGGCTCCTTGATGTCCGCCAGGTCGATCTCGATTACCGCGGAGTACTCGGCATCGGCATCCGCCTTCATCAGGCTCGGGTTGGCCAGCCAGTCCTCCATCTTGCGGGCGCGGCGTTCCAGGGTGCGGGGGTCGCCATAGCCCTCGGCGATCATCGAGCGCAGCAGCACGATGTTGGAGCGCAGATACTCCGCGATGGTGTCCTCGTCCAGGGCGATGGTACAGCCGGCAGCGGAGCGCTCCGCAGAGGCGTCAGACAGCTCGAAGGCCTGCTCCACGGTGAGTCCTTTCAGACCCTCGATCTCGAGAATGCGGCCGGAGAAGATGTTCTTCTTGCCCTTTTTCTCGACCGTGAGAAGACCCTGCTGGATAGCGTAATAGGGAATGGCGTGCACCAGGTCCCGCAGGGTGATGCCGGGCTGCATGTCACCCTTGAAGCGCACCAGCACCGACTCCGGCATATCCAGCGGCATAACGCCGGTGGCGGCCGCGAAAGCCACCAGGCCGGAACCCGCCGGGAACGATATGCCCATGGGGAAACGGGTGTGGGAGTCGCCACCGGTGCCAACGGTGTCCGGCAGCAGCATGCGGTTCAGCCAGGAGTGGATGATGCCGTCGCCCGGCCGCAGGGAAACACCGCCGCGGGTCATGATGAAATCGGGCAGGGTGTGCTGGGTGTCGATGTCCACCGGCTTGGGATAGGCGGCGGTGTGACAGAACGACTGCATGGTGAGGTCGGCGGAAAATCCCAGGCAGGCCAGGTCTTTCAGCTCGTCCCGGGTCATGGGGCCGGTGGTGTCCTGGGAGCCGACGGTGGTCATCACCGGCTCGCAGTAGGTGCCGGGGCGAATGCCGTCGGTGCCACAGGCTCTGCCCACCATTTTCTGGGCCAGGGTGAAGCCCTTGCCGGTGTCAGCCGGGACTTCCGGGGTGCGGAACAGGTCGGCAGGTGGCAGCCCCATGCTCTCCCGGGCCCGGGTAGTGAGCCCGCGACCGATAATCAGGTTGATGCGGCCACCGGCTCTCACCTCGTCCAGCAGGACATCGGACTTGAGTTCGAACTCGCTCAACACCTCCCCGGACTCGGACAGGATTTTACCGTCGTAGGGGCGCACTTCGATGACATCGCCCATGCCGAGCTTCTCCACCGGCGCCTCGAAAACCAGCGCACCGGCATCTTCCATGGTGTTATAGAAAATAGGCGCAACCTTGCCGCCGATGCAGATGCCGCCACCCTTCTTGTTGGGGACACCGGGAATGTCGTCGCCGAAGAACCACAGTACCGAGTTGGTGGCTGACTTGCGGGAGGAGCCGGTACCGACCACGTCGCCGACAAACGCCACTGGCAGACCCTTGGCCTGCAGGTCTGCGATCTGTTGCATGGGGCCGGTGACGCCGGCTTCGGCAGGCTGCAGGCCTTCCCGTGGCATCTTGTACATGGCCAGGGCGTGCAGGGGGATGTCCGGCCGGGACCAGGCATCGGGAGCGGGGGAGAGATCGTCGGTATTGGTCTCGCCGGTAACCTTGAACACCGACAGCTTGATGGATTGCGCCACGTCGGGGCGCGAGGTGAACCACTCGCCGTCGGCCCAGGACTGCATGACCGCCCTGGCGTTGGCATTGCCCTTGGTGGCGAGCTCGGCCACATCGTGGAAAGCCTCAAATACCAGCAGGGTGTGCTTGAGTTCCTTTGCCGCGGCAGCGCCCAGGTCCTTGTCCGCCAACAGGGACACCAGGGTCTCGATGTTGTAGCCGCCGTGCATGTTGCCCAGCAGCTCGACGGCCTTTTGCCGGTCGATCAGCGGGCAGGCGGTCTCACCCTTGGCGACGGCGGAGAGGAAGCCGGCCTTGACGTAGGCGGCCTCGTCGACCCCCGGCGGTACCCGGTTGCTGATCAACTCGAGCAGGAACTCCGCGTCACCTGCCGGCGGGTTTTTCAGCAGTTCGACCAGCCCGGCTACCTGCTCGGCACTGAGCGGCTTGGGGGGAATGTTCAGGCTGGCGCGTTCGGCCACGTGTTCGCGATATGCTTCAAGCACGGTAGAGCTCCTTTGCGTTGGCTGGATCGCCCCAGTGCGAGTGCCGGGGGGCGATAGCGGTGGATCTGGAATCGGAGCAGGAGTATAGCGCAGGCGGCGATTGAGATAAATTGGACGGGCGCTTATATCGTGCATTCACTGGGGTGATAACGTACACTTGCCGCGTGATGCCGGCAGTGAAAAACCCCGCAAAAAATGCGCAAACCCCCCGTTAAAACCCCGTGTATAGGAGTCTGCTCCACCGGCATCGGCGACGCCGTCTGCCGCGGCTGCAAGCGCTTCTCCCACGAGGTCATCGCCTGGAACAGCTACACGCACGAGCAAAAAGAGGTCATCGACCGGCGTCTCGGCGACTTCCTGTCCCGGTGCGTCAGCAACAAGCTGAGGGTCACAGACAAGGCTCTGCTGCAGTGGCAGCTGCAGGTACAGCAGTTGAGCTACGCGCCGCATCACGACGAGTACTGCTGGGTGTTCAGCCTGATCAAGGCCGGTGCCAGCCAGATAGAGCAGACCGAAGACTACGGTTTCGTGGTGGACGAATCGTTTCGGCATTTGCCCCTGGCCGAGCTGCGCGAACTGATCGATCGCGAGTTCTATATTCTCTCCGAGGCCTACTACGAACGCTACATTCTGCCCCCGGACCTGTTCGCGGGGCAGGGCGAGTGAAGGTCGCTGCAGACATGGGGCCGATAGTCGCGTTTCTTCATTGCGCGACACCACAACCCTGGGTTGAATGGGCACTGGCAAACCCGGAGATCCTGCTGGTGGACCACGCCAATTGCGAGAAAAAAGCCGCATCCACCGCCCTGAACCTGATGTACCGCTATGTGGACCACCACCGCCTGCTGAACCGCCTGTCCCGGCTGGCCAGGGAGGAGTTGCGCCACTTCGAACAGGTGATCGCCCTGATGAAAGCGCGGCATGTGGCGTACCCGCAGCTCACGGCCGCCCGCTATGCCGGCGAACTGCGCAAACTGGTGCGCAGCCACGAACCCGCGCGGCTGGTCGACACCCTGCTGGTGGGGGCAATCATCGAGGCCCGCTCCTGCGAACGCTTCGCCGCCCTGGTACCGGTACTGGACGAAGAACTGGCGGAATTCTACGCATCCCTGCTCAAATCCGAGTCAAGGCACTTTATGGATTACCTCAAGCTGGCCGAGGAGCTGGGGTCTGCCGGGGAGGTGGCGGCGAGATTGCCGCTGCTGCTGGAACGAGAGCGCGAGTTGATCGAGTCGCCGGACACGGAGTTCCGCTTTCACAGCGGGGTGCCGGGACCGGTCGGATAACTACCCGATAAAGAGGGGCACCTACCGACCCTGAAGAATTATAAAAGACTTTAATATAAATTCCCAAGCTATTGATATATAACAAAATTAGATAGCGAAATTCCTTCTGCATCAGCCTCCAGAAACCAGCCCCGCTCCTCCCAAGCACCCAGCACCCAGCGCAGCCCGGTATCTGTCTCATGCCTGGCCGGGCGGTGCGTATGGCCGTGTATCAGCTGGCGCACCCCATGGGCGCGCATCTCCCGGCTTACCTCGGCGGGGGTGACATCCATGATGTCCTCGCTCTTCATGCTTTTGGCCTCGCTGCTCAGGGCCCGCAACCCGGCGGCCAGCGCCCGCCGCTCCGCCAGTGGCCGGGCCAGCAACTCGGCCTGCCAGTCGGGGTCCCGGGCGGTAAGGCGAAATTGCTGATAGTCGGTATCACCGGTGCAGAGGCTGTCACCGTGCATCAGCAGCGTGGGCTCGCCGCAGAGATCGATTACGGTGGGGTCGGGCAGCAGGGTCGCACCCACGTCGCTGCAGAAGCGTTCACCGAGCAGGAAATCCCGGTTGCCCCGCATGATATACAGGCGGACTCCCGCAGCGCTGTAGTCCCGCAACAAGTCGGCAACCGCGGTGGCGACCGGGGAGTCGTCGTCATCCCCGGGCCAGGCCTCGAACAGGTCTCCCAGCACAAACAGCTGCGAGCAGTGGGTGTGCCGGTCGAGAAACGCCGCCAGGGCCCGAATTGCGTCCGGCCGGGCGGAGTCGAGATGCAGGTCGGAGATAAAGCACGTGCTGGACACGTGGGCGGTGGGGTTGGTCGAGAGTCTAGTCTTCGACGATTTCAACCGTTTCGATAATTACCGTGTCGGTGGGAACGTCCTGGTGGCCGTTGCGACTACCGGTCGGTACGTTGCGGATCTTTTCCAGCACCTCTTCGCCCTCGACCATCTTGCCGAAAACCGCGTAGCCCCAGCCCTGCATGTTTTTACCGCTGTGGTTGAGGAAATCATTGTCTTTGACGTTGATAAAAAACTGCGCGGTGGCTGAATGGGGCTCCATGGTGCGAGCCATTGCAATGGTGCCATAGTCGTTCTTCAGGCCGTTGTCGGCCTCGTTCTCGATAGGTTTGCCAACGGCCTTCTGTTCCATATTGGTGTCGAAGCCGCCGCCCTGGATCATGAAATTGTTGATCACCCGGTGGAAAATAGTGCCATCGTAGAATCCGGCCCGGGCGTAGTCTAGAAAATTGGCGACCGTGACGGGGGCCTTCTCGGCGTCGAGTTCAAGTTTGATGTCGCCGAAGGTAGTGCGAATGATGACCATGCTTATTCCCTGCTGATGGATGTCTTGAGCGCAGCAATAATACGGGCTTTTCCGGGGCAGGAAAACACTCGGGACCAAAGTTAGGGATAAATACGCCGCATTCCGCCGCGTCAGGGCGCTCTGTGGGTATAAGACGCGCGTAACTGGGGCTATAATACGCGCCCTTTTTACGCTGTGGCCGTGTTGAATTTATGGAAACCCCCAACGCCAGTAATTTTCTGGAAACGATTGTTGCCGAGGACCTCGCCGCGGGCAGGGTGCAGTCTGTTCACACCCGGTTTCCCCCGGAACCCAATGGCTACCTCCACATTGGCCACGCCAAGTCCATCAGTGTCAACTTTGGCCTGGCGGAGACTTTTGGCGGGCGCTGTAATCTGCGCTTTGACGATACCAATCCCGAAAAAGAGAGCCAGGAGTACATCGACTCGATACAGGAGGATGTGCGCTGGCTGGGCTATCACTGGGACGGCGAAGTGCGTTTCGCCTCGTCCTACTTCCAGCAACTGTACGACTGGGCGGTGTACCTGGTGGAGCAGGGGCACGCCTACGTCTGTGACCTCAATGCCGATCAGGCCCGGGAGTACCGGGGCACCCTGACCGAGCCCGGCAGGAACAGCCCTTTTCGCGACCGCACCGTGGCGGAGAACCTGGACCTGCTCGCCCGGATGAAAGCCGGGGAGTTTGCCGAAGGTGAAAAAGTGTTGCGGGCGAAGATCGACATGGCGTCACCGAATATGAACATGCGCGATCCCATCCTGTACCGCATCCGCAAGGTGCCGCACCATCAGACGGGGGACAGCTGGGTGATCTACCCCACCTACGACTTCGCCCACGGCCAGGAGGATGCGATCGAGGGAATTACGCATTCCATCTGCACCCTTGAATTCGAGGACCACCGGCCGCTGTACGACTGGTTTATCGAGCACCTGCCGGTGACAGGCCGGCCCCGCCAGTATGAATTCGGCCGGCTCAACCCCAGCTACACCATCACCAGCAAGCGCAAACTCAAGCAGCTGGTGGACGACGGCGTGGTGGCAGGCTGGGATGATCCGCGCATGCCCACGGTCGCAGGTATGCGCCGCCGGGGCTTTACCCCTGCCGCCATACGCAAGTTCTGCCAGATGATCGGCACCACCCGCAGTGACGGCGTGGTGGATGTGGCGATGCTGGAGTTTGCCATCCGCGAGGACCTGAACGAGAACGCGCCGCGGGCCATGTGTGTGCTGGAGCCGCTGAAAGTCGTGCTGACCGACTACCCGGAAGAGCAGGTGGAGGAACTGGTGGCGGCGCGACACCCCTCGCGTGCGGAGCTGGGCGAGCGCGTCGTGCCCTTCACCCGGGAGCTCTACATCGACGCCGACGATTTCCGGGAGGAGGCCAACAAGAAATACAAGCGCCTGGTACTGGGCAAGCGGGTGCGCCTGCGCAATGCCTATGTGATAGAGGCCGTGGACGTGGTGAAGGACGAAGCCGGCAAGGTGGTGGAAGTTCATGCCCGGACCATCCCAGGCACCCTGGGGGCAGATCCCGCGGACGGCATCAAACCCAAGGGTGTCATCCAGTGGGTGTCCGCATCCAGGGGCAGGCGGGCAAGGGTCAGGCTGTACGACCGCCTGTTCAATCACGAGTCGCCTGACAAGGGCGAGCGCGACTTTATGGCCCACATCAACCCGGATTCATTGCGGGTCGTGGAGCAGGCCTGGGTCGAGCCCTCGCTGGTACTGGCACAGCCCGAGGAGAGTTTCCAGTTCGAGCGGGAGGGTTACTTTGTGGCCGACCGCTACGATCACAGCGAGCAGTCGCCGGTTTTCAACCGAACGATTGGCCTGCGGGACAACTGGACAGACCAGGGGGGAGCAGGGGAGTGAGCTTGTACCTTTACAACACCATGAGCGGCAAGAAAGAACTGTTCGAGCCGCTGGTGCCCGATACGGTCACGATGTACGTCTGCGGTCCCACCGTTTACAACCTGGCGCATATCGGCAACGCGCGTCCGGTAGTGGTATTCGACACCCTGTTCCGCCTGCTGCAGACCCATTTCTCTACCGTAACCTACGCTCGCAATATCACCGACGTGGACGACAAGATCATCGCGGCGGCAAAGGAGGGCGGGCGCAGCATCGAGTCGGTCACAGACGAGTTTACCGCCAAGTACCGCGAGGACATGGCCCAGTTGAACGCGCTGCCCCCGACCCTGGAACCCCATGCCACCCACAATATAGAGGCCATGGTGGCTTTGACCGCCACCCTGATCGAAAAGGGTCACGCTTACGAATCCCAGGGGCATGTGCTCTTTGCGGTGGAGTCCATGGCGGACTACGGCAAGCTGTCGCGCCGCTCCCTGGATGACATGCTGGCGGGTGCCCGGGTGGAGGTTGCCGATTACAAGCGCCACCCGGGTGATTTCGTGCTGTGGAAACCCGCTGCGGACGACGAGCCGGGCTGGGACAGCCCCTGGGGCCGCGGCCGGCCCGGCTGGCACCTGGAATGCTCCGCCATGATCCGCGCCCACCTGGGCGAAACCATCGACATTCACGGCGGTGGTCGCGACCTGATTTTTCCGCACCACGAGAACGAGATTGCCCAGAGCCGCTGCGCCCACGGCGGCGACTACGTGCGCTACTGGATGCACAACGCGTTCCTGGATATCGACGGCGAAAAGATGTCGAAGTCGCTGCAAAATTTCCGCACGGTGCGTGACCTGCTGCAGTCGTACCGCGGCGAAGTGCTGCGTTTTGCCCTGCTGTCAGCCCACTATCGCTCGCCGATGAATTTCTCCGCGGAGCTGCTGGAACAGGCGGAGACGACCCTGGGCAGCCTCTACAGCACCCTGCGGGACGTACAGGACATCGAACTGGATGTGGAAGTACCGCTGGCGGATGAGCCCTTTTACCAGGCGCTGAACGACGACCTCAACACCCCGATTGCGATCGCCGAGCTGCACGCTTTGGCCCGGCAGTTGCACAAGGCCTCAGCTGGTGAGCGCCCGGTGCTGAAAGCGCGCATGCTGGCGGCGGGGAACCTGCTGGGTATCCTGCAGCAGGACCCCGAGGCCTGGATGCAGGGCGGTGCAGGCGGCGATGCTATTTCTGCCGATGCCATCGAGGCCCTGATCGAGGAGCGCTACCAGGCCAAGCTGGCCAAGGACTATGCCCGGGCCGATGAAATCCGCCAGGAACTGCTGGCCCAGGGGGTGGTGCTGGAAGATTCCCGGGAGGGAACCAAGTGGCGCAGGCAGTAGAGCGCCCAGGCTCAACCCAGGCTCTTCTCCCCGGATTCAACGCTCTGCATGATCAGGGTGTTGATCGTCATGGGCCCGACGCCACCGGGCACCGGGGTATAGGCGCTGGCCTTGTCCACCAGGGCTGACAGCTCTATATCGCCGACGCCACCGGGATGGTAGCCCGCATCCACCACCACGGCGCCAGCCTTGACCCAGTCTGCCTTGATGAATTCCGGCTTGCCGACGGCCCCGACCAAAATATCCGCCTGGGCGACTATCGCCGGAAGATTCCTTGTGCGTGAGTGGCAGATGGTCACCGTGGCGTTTTTCTGCAGCAGCATCATCGCCATGGGCTTGCCCAGGATCGGGCTGCGCCCTACCACCACGGCATGTTGACCCTCGATTTCGACCTGGTAGTGCTCCAGAATGCGCATGATGCCCTGGGGGGTGGCACAGCCGTAGGCTTCCTCGCCCATGGCCATGCGGCCGAAACCCAGGCAGGTAACGCCGTCGACGTCCTTGGCCAGGGCGATGGCGTCAAAGCAGGCGCGCTCGTCGATCTGCGGCGGCACCGGATGCTGCAACAGGATGCCGTGCACATCCGGGTTGGCGTTCAACTCGCCGATTTTAGCCAGCAACTGCTCGGTGGTGGTGGAGGAGGGCATTTCCACCGCCATGGAGTCCATGCCGACCCGCCGGCAGGCATTGCCCTTCATTTTCACGTAGGTTGCCGAGGCCGGGTCGTCTCCCACCAGGATGGTCGCCAGGATGGGCGTCTTGCCCCCGGACTTTTCCTTGAGGCGTTCCACGCGCGCGAGCAGGTCTGCTTCGGTCTGGGCTGCCAGGGACTTTCCGTCCAGGATGAGTGCGGGCATGGGGCGGTATCCTCTCGATTGGGGGTGGGTGTAGCGCGCGGGTATGGTCCGGTCCGCGCGGAGGCGAATTGTCCCATGACCCCGCCTGCCAGTGGAAGGCTTGAGTGGCTCGATGCCGGTTAATTTCCGCTCGGCGACGTTGACGCTTCCGGCGCTGGTGAGTATGATGCGCCCTCCTGAAAACAGGGGCTGGCGCCTGCGCCGGCAATGCAATAATCGGGGTATAGCGCAGTCTGGTAGCGCGCCTGCTTTGGGAGCAGGATGTCGGGAGTTCGAATCTCTCTACCCCGACCAACTTTTCAGTCACAGGGAAAGATGGTCGATTGCGGTTTTCAGCATCAAATGACGGTGGCCGTAGCTCATCAGGTAGAGCACTGGATTGTGACTCCGGAGGTGGCGGGTTCGAGACCCGTCGGCCACCCCACCTATCCCAATCCCGAAAAGCAACTCGCCCAGGATGAGATCTTGCGACCGTCCCTGTGCCGGTGGTGTTAGCGCCACCCAGTGGCTATAATCGCGCCCGTTGACGCCATTTGCGCTTTTTTAACCCGCCAGAAGGTGCAGCCACGGAAGCACGGTGTTTTCGCGCCCATAGCTCAGCTGGATAGAGCATCGGCCTTCTAAGCCGGTGGTCCCAGGTTCGAATCCTGGTGGGCGCGCCATTTTCAAACGGTCTGTACCGGAGACATCCTTTACAGATCATACCGGGCACATGGTTTACAGTTCCGGTACAAACGGATTGGTGGCGGGCTCAACCCGCCCCACATCCTCATCAAAGAATCCTAGATCATAATCCAGAAAGCTGACGGTGTATTCCGGACACATGGTTTACATCAAGCGCTACCGATTCCCACCTGATATCATTTCCTCTGCCCTATTCAAAGCACTTCGTGGGGCAGGCTCTCTGGCTCTACTATCGCTTCAACCTGAGTAACCGCAATACTGAAGTTACTGATCATTCCCCCGGCTTCTCTCTATTTGCTGATGAATGTCGCAGGGCTCGCCTGGTTCAGGCTGGGCTGAGTCAGTCCGGCCGGAACGGCAGTCTGAATACTTCTCGCGAAATCCACTATTTTTTGCCGCAAAGAGTAGAATACTCCGGAGATTAATGGACATGAATTTATGACCAACCCTGCAACAAAGGTAAAGCCACATCGCGGCGGCCGGGGGCGGCGCTGGGGTCTGTTGGTTTTGGTATGCCTGGTTGTACTGGTGATCCTGGGCGGGCTGAAGTACCTCCAGGTGACCCGGGCCATCGCGTTCGGGAAGTCTTTTCCCGAGCGGTCAGAGACAGTAACGGCGGTAATAGCGACAGCGGGCACTTCGCAGCAGTGGTACCGCACTATCGGTGAGGTGCGAGCTACGAAATTTATCGAACTGCGCACTGAAGTCGATGGCAAGATTATCAGCATCGGCTTTGAGGGCGGCAGTCCTGTCGTCGCGGGACAGCAGTTATTGTTATTGGACAGCGCGGAGGAGCGTGCCCAGTTACAGGCTACGCGCGCCCAGTTGGCCCTGGCTGAATTGCAGTTGCAGCGGCTCAAGGGTTTGCGCCGCGATAATCTCGCCAGTCAGAACGAATATGACAAGGCCGAGGCGGACAAGGATGTATTGCTCGCCAATGCCGCTGCCCTCGCCGCCACCATCGAGAAAAAGTCCCTGGTGGCGCCGTTCGACGCGCAAACCGGCTTGCATACACTGCAGGTGGGTCAATACCTGCCGGCGAATACGCTCATTACGGATCTGACTGGCGGGGAAGATGAAGTCTGGATCGATTTCAAATTGCCCCAGGGAAAGGCGTCCCTCGCCATTGGCGACGCGGTACAGATTTCCAGCCGCAGCCTGATGGACCAGACGCTGCGGGCGACAGTGATTGCGGCGGACGCCAGCGTGGATCCCAGGGGGCGCAGTCGCGGATTCAGGGCCTTGGTCAAAAATCCGCCGGAGGCCATACGGCCCGGTTCGGTGGTGGATGTCGAAGTGGTGACCGGCGTACTCGAAGGCGTATTTCGGCTGCCGGCCAGCGCCGTGCGACGCAATAACTTCGGTGCATTCGTCTACGTATTGAATGAAGCGGAGCCGGGCGCTATAGCGCCCTACCGCGCTTCCCGACGCCAGGTCAGCGTGGGTCCGGCCGACGGCGAGGACGTTTTCGTTGTCGGCGGGCTGGAAGCCGGAGAGCGGGTAGCGGCCATCGGCGCATTCAAGCTTCTGGACGGCCTGTTGACGCATGTGGCTGAAAGTGAGGAGGCTATCGCGCCCAAGCCGGCGCCGCCTGGTCAGGGAGCGCAGACGGGAGAGTCGGGTCCATGACGCCGGCGCCCGGCCGGCCAAATATTTTTGATGCATTCATCGAGAGGCCCTTACTCGCTGTGGTCATTTCCCTGACTCTGGTGCTGTTGGGACTGCGCGCGGCTGTCGATATGCCGGTGCTGGAGTTTCCAGAAATCGAAAGCTCTTCCCTTGTCATCACCACACCCTACATCGGTGCCTCGGCTGAAACTGTACAGGGTTTCGTGACCGACCCGATCGAACGGGCTGTTTCCACAGTGCCGGGTGTCGACTATATCGAATCCAGTACGACCGCCGGCATGAGTGTTGTAACCGCGTGGTTGAAGCTCAACGAATCCAGCACGCTTGCCCTGGCGGAATTGACTGCGCGCCTCAGCCAGATTCGATTTGAACTGCCGGTGGGGGCGGAGGATCCGTCGATAGATGTGGAACGGACCGACGCCGGCAATGCCATTTTCTATCTGGACGTTTTAATGGGCGGTCGTTCTATTGCCGAGACCACCGATTATCTGTCTCGCTATGTGGTACCGATAATAACGTCGATTCCAGGGGTACAGCGGGTCGCTCTGCCGGGTGGGCGCGCGCCGGCTATGCGGGTCTGGCTGGACCCGGTTCGAATGGACTATTTCAATGTCAGTGCTCAGCAGGTTCGCGCCGCCCTGGCGAGCAACAATGTGATAGCGCCAATCGGCCGCGTTGAGAACCAGCAGCAGCGGATCAATCTGCAAAGCAGCGCCACGCTTAAAACCAGGGAAGACTTTGAACAACTGATAGTCGCCAATGTCGATAACGCAATTGTTCGCGTCGGCGACATAGCCCGGCTGGAGTTGGGCGAAGTCGAGAGCGATCGCATAGCGCGGCTCAACCAGCGCGATACAATTTATCTGGCAGTCTACGGGCTGCCGGGCGCGAACGAGCTGGACATCGGCAATCGGCTCTATGTCGTACTTGATGAAATCAACGCCAGTCTGCCCGATGGCATGAAAATTGAGGTCGGCTACGACGGCACGCTGTACATGCGTGACGCGCTGAAAGAGATTTTTACCACCCTGGCTGAAACCGTGCTGCTGGTCGGTATTGTGGTGCTGCTGTTCATGGGGTCCCTGCGCACCGCCCTGGTACCCCTTATTACCATCCCCATTTCGCTGCTTGGCGCCATGGCAATCATGATGATGGTGGGGTTCTCGTTCAATCTGTTGACGGTATTGGCGATCGTCCTGTCAGTGGGACTGGTGGTCGACGACGCCATTGTGGTGGTGGAAAATGTTGCCCGTTTCATGCGCGAAGGCATGAGCAGAAAGCAGGCCGCACTGGCCAGTTCCCGCCAATTGCTGACCCCCGTTATAGGGATGACCATTACCCTGGCCGCTGTCTATGTCCCGATCGGTTTCCTGTCGGGACTCACTGGTGTGTTGATCAGGGAATTCGCTTTCACCCTGGCGGTCGCAGTGCTTATAAGCGGTGTAGTAGCTCTGACCCTTTCACCCATAATGAGCGCCTATGCCAGCCCGCCGCGCGGCGAGGAAGGTGGAGTCACGCGCTGGGTGAACTCCCGCTTCGATGAGCTGCGCCAGCGTTATGAGGCTATGCTGGGGCGAAGTCTGCAGTGGACGCCGCAGATATTGGCCTTCGGTGTTTTCTTCGCCTTGCTGGCGGTACCCTTTCTGCTTCTTTCGCAACAGGAACTCGCCCCCATTGAGGATGAGAGTTCGATATTTGTGATTTCGAATTCACCGCCAGAGGCATCGCTGGACTATACCCACCGCCATATGCACGATGTTGTCGGGGTAATGAACGGCCTCGATGATGCGACCGACATGTGGCAGGTCCTCAACCCCAGTGGCGCCTTCGGCGGCCAGGAATTTGTCGATCCGGGCGAGCGTGGCGAGACCCCAATGGACATGCTGCCATCCGTATTCGGCAAGTTGTCCGGGGTGCCGGGCCTGCAGGCGTTTCCGAATCTATCTCCCTCCTTGCCCAGTGCCGGTCAATTTTCCGTGGAGATGGTGGTGACAGCGCCGGCATCGGTCGAGGAGATGCAGGTGTATGCCGAGGCACTGATCGAGGCCGCTTATGCCACCAACCTGTTTCTGTTTGTCGACACTAATTTGAAACTCGATTTCCCGCAGGCGCACTTCGAACTGGACCGCGAGCGGATCGCGGACCTGGGCATGACCGTTGAGGACGTCAGCCTGCAGCTGTCGACCTACCTTTCTGGCGATTACATTAACCGTTTCGATCTCGACGGCAAGGCCTATCGTGTCATACCCATGATCGAGGACTGGAACAGGCTAGATCTGCGGTCTGTGGAGCAGATCAAATTGCGCACGCCTGGCGGCGCGATAGTGCCTTTCTCTGCACTGGCTGCGATGGAAGAAACGGTAGGACCCCGGGTACTGACCAAATTCCAGCAGCGCAACTCGTTCACCATCTTTGGCGGTATGATACCCGCGTTTACCAAGGAGGCGGGACTGAGCGCTATCGAGAATGCCGCGGCGGAAATCCTGCCCAGTGGCTATGTGGTCGACTACGCCGGTGAGTCGCGCCAGATCCGGCAGGAGGGCAATACGCTGTTCGGTGCCCTGGCATTTGCCCTGGCTTTCGTATTTCTCGTGCTCGTGGTGTTGTTCAACAGCCTGCGAGACCCCCTGGTGGTGTTGCTCGGTTGTGTCCCGCTGGCGCTGTCCGGTGCACTGATGTTTACGTTCCTGGGCTGGACCACGGTGAATCTCTATTCTCAGATTGGCCTGATTACCCTGGTGGGGCTTGTGGCCAAGAATGGCATCCTGATAGTCGAATTCGCCAATCAACTGCAGCAGCAGGGCATGAATAAGCTGGAAGCGATAACCCATGGCGCCAGCGTGCGCCTGCGCCCCGTACTCATGACCACCGGCGCGACCGTGGTTGGGCACTTTCCGCTGGTGCTGGTAACCGGGGCCGGTGCCGAAGCGCGCAATAGCATTGGTATCATTCTGGTGGCCGGCATGCTGATTGGCACGTTGTTCACTCTGTTTATCCTGCCTTCGGTGTATCTCGTTCTGGCAACGGACCGTGCGAAGACGGAACACCCCGCCGGCTCCGCGGCGGATGAGATCTGCGATGGCGATGCAACAGGTTCCGGGCGAGCACCGGGCCAGCAGGTGTTGGACTAGGCATTGTGGGGTATTGCCAGATAGCAGATCTGCTTGCCGAAAGCGCCGGCAAAATCGAAACCCACCCAGCCGCGTCTGAGGTTGCGCGGCTCTGACGCTATTCGCCCGTGCATGACCAGGCCGGGATAGCCGATGGAGATGACCTCGTAGTTCCAGTCGGCGCTGATGCGCTTCACTTCCGCTACCATTTCGCCGGGGGTCAGCGCTAGGTCCGAAGCGAATTTTCGAGGTTCCACTTCATCCGAGGCCAGCAGCTTGACGTGAGTTCCGCCGACGTCGATGGTGAGAACTTTCACGACGCGCCCCCGGGTTGCATCCAGCCACCTACATCCGTGGTCAGGACTTCCGCTTCCGCGGGGCCCCAACTGCCGGGATCGTAATCATAAACCGGTGTTACATCTCCCAGTATCGCGTCGACAACCGCCCAGGCAGTTTCCACGGCATCCTGGCGCGCGAACAGCGTGGCGTCACCTGCCATGGCATCGCCCAGCAGGCGCTCATAGGCACTCATTTCATCGCCAAGGGAGTGGTGGACCAGTGACAGCTCTGTGGGCTCGCCGATCATCACCTCACCCGGTTTTTTTACCATGGCGCCCAGGGCAAGGGTGACCTCGGGGCCGAGGCGCAACCGGAAGTGGTTGCCGGCACCTGCTGCCAGGTGGGTCATAGGTGGGCGTTTGAGCTTTACCACGACTTCGGTCGCGGTCACTGGCAGCAGCTTGCCGGTGCGGATGAAGAAAGGTACCCCGTCCCAGCGCCAGGAGTCGATCTGAAGTCGCATGGCCGCGAAGGTCTCGACACACGAGTCGGCTGCGACCCCGGCTTCCTGCCGGTATCCCCGGAATTGTCCGCGGACGATGTCAGCGGGGGTGAGAGGCCTGATCTGGCGAAATACTTTGACCACCTCATCGCGCATCGCCTCATTGTAGGTCGTCGCCGGTGGTTCCATCGCGAGGAAACCCACCACCTGCAACAGGTGATTCTGGACCACGTCTCTTATCGCGCCCGCTTCCTCGTAGAACTTGCCGCGACCCTGCACCCCGAATGCTTCCGCCATGGTGATTTGCACGCTCTCGATGTAGTTCCTGTTCCAGATGGGTTCGAGGAAGGTATTGGCAAAGCGGAACACGAGCAGGTTCTGTACCGCCTCCTTGCCCAGGAAATGATCGATTCGAAAAACACGGGACTCGTCGAATACCTGGTGGATCGCATCATTCAACTGCCTGGCAGAGGCGAGGTCGCGGCCGAAGGGTTTCTCCACAACGACGCGCGCGTTGTCCGCGCAGCCCGAGGCGCCAAGATGATCGATGACCACGGGAAACATGCTCGGTGGAATGGCCAGGTAATGCACGGGATGCCTGGCCCCGGCCATCTGGCGGCGCAGCTCGTCGAAAGTTTCACGGTCGTTGTAGTCGCCATCGACATACCCCAGGAGACTGACAAGCTTGGGGAACGCATCTTCATCGATACCGCCGCCATGCTCCGCCAGGCTCGCCCGGATCCGATCGCGCAACTGGTCCAGAGTCCAGCCGGCCTTGGCGACCCCGATCACGGGAATGTCCAGGTGCCCGCGGCGAATCATTGCCTGCAACGCGGGGAAGATCATCTTATAGGCCAGGTCACCGGTGGCGCCGAAGAAAACCAGGGCGTCGGCGCGGGGGGGTGTACTTGCGACTGTCATGCGTGAGTTCCCTGTGCGGCGGATATGGTTACCAGGAAATCGCCGCCTTCCCAGTGTTCGTCCACGGTCCAGTAGAAAGTAAACACCACTTGCTCTTCAGGCAGCAGCCGGGCCGTCGGCAGATCGACCACATGAAGTCCCAGCGCCGTATCCCGGCTGGGCAGATCTTTCGCCGTCTCCCAGTTGTCGATGCTCCAGTGGACCAGCGCCGGCCGTGGCAATTCGATCCGCAGGCGTTTGCCCGCAGCGATTTGCTGGCATTTGTGATTGAAGCGCCAGATCGCGAGGTCTGACAGCCGCCTCTCCACCTGGTAGCGCTGTACCGGCTGTGGCGGCATATCGAACACCTTGCCATCCGCCAGCGAACGGCACAGCTTGATATATTCCGCATGGGCCCAGACCAGTGGCATGGCAGAGCCGGAGGGCCGGCCCAGAAACAGCTCCCGCTGGGGCAGGTCGGCCGTGTCCCACACTTGCTCCGGGAGTAGTCCTCCCTCGTTGGCACAAAGTGACAGTGTGGCCGCGAGAGCCTGGGCGTGTTCCGGCCGACCTGCGGCCAGTTCAAAGTGTGCTCGCTCGCCGGTGAGCAGCGGCCAGGGTCGGCCGGTGCCGGTGCCGTCGAATGGCGCACCGTCCTCGTGCTCGCCATAGCCGTCACCATTGTAGCGAAGCCACAGCGATCCCTGGGGCGCCTCGAACCGGAGCAGGGTGTCTATGACCTTGATGGTGTTGACGATGCGCGGGTCGTCGGCGGCGCGCAGGCCGAAGCGGACCAGGGCGAGGGCGTCGGGGCTGATGATATGCGATGCAGGGGTCGTGGATTGGCCCGGTGGACGGTTCTTGATGGGGACATAACCGAGCACGGGCGAGGGGGCATCAGCCGTTTCCGGTGGCGCGATGCGGACATAGTAGCCGTCGACACCTGTTTGCCGGGCCAGATCGGTGACGGTGACATAGGTCCAGCGCTCGATGGCGGAATTCCACGCATCGGCGGTCTCCCGCAGGTGTTGCGCAATGCCCGGCTCGTGCACATCGGCCAGGTCGGCCGCGCAGAGCAGGGCGGCTACCTCGACCGCGAGGGTGAAGGGCGAATAGCCGGGGTCCTCCTCCCAGCGATCCTGCTGGGTGACGGGGCCGTTGCGCACCAGAAAACTTGCCGCCCGGCGGACCATGGGCCAGTACTGCGCAGCAGTACCACTGTCCAGGGCGCCATGCCGCAGAGCCAGATCGACCAGCAGGATGGGAAATCCTGTTTCGTCCATCTGGATGCCATTCCAGTAGGGCCGGCCATCGACCCACATGTTCTGGGGCCAGTAGCCATCGCCCTCCTGGGTCAGCGCGAGGTAGCGTAATATCCGGCGTACTTCATTGGTTGCGCCGGCGGCCAGCAATCCGCCCGCTGTTTCCACGAGGTCCCGGGCCAGACCAGGTGATAGCCGCCGAGGTCGCCATCACCCTTGGAAAAGCCCCAGGGAATCGACAGGCTGGCGATGATCGCACCGGGAAACCGCGCCGATTCATGGGTTCGCAGTACCGCGGTGGAGACCCGATACAGATCGCGTCCCCCGGGTAGCGCCGGTTGCATGGGCAGTAGGGTTTGCTGCCAGCGCTGCCAGCCCTTGCAATACTTTGCCAGGGCGCAGTCAAAGCCGTCCCAGAGGCTCGCTGCCGCCCGGTGCCCTGCCTCTTCGCAATTGCGCCCGAACCCTAATGCGAGGGTAAAACAGCCCCCGGCTGCCGCGAGATCGATCTGCGCAGTCAGCGCCACGTTGCCTTCGTCGGCCCGGTCGTAAGTCCAGGTCATCTGACCGTGCCGGGAAATGTCCTGCCAGCCGTCGGATATTCCCACGAACCCGACAGAGCGTCTCAGCCAGCCGCTGGAGCAGACCAGGGCCAGAGCGACGCCGTCGCGCTCTGCGAAAAGCATGGGAATACCCTTGAGTTCCCCGAGCCAGGCGGTATTGCCGGCGCCGCTGTTGCCAAGATGGGGCGCCAGCAGTGCAAAGAGTGAGTAGTCGGCGAGTTGGCCCTGCAGCGGCGTAAAGCGAATTCTCTGCAGGAGTACCTCGCGCACCGGGTCGGCGAGAATGTCTTTCTCGATTCGATACCGGTCCTGGTGGCAGGTATTGGTAAGCCGGTAAGCCGGCACGCCATCGGCGAGGGTCGCAAATTGCTGGCGCGCATGGCGTTTTTCCTCGGAGAAATAACCCGCCCGGTCACTGACCAGCAACCCCATATCCCGCGTACAGGCCTGATCTACCCGCGGGTAGTAGGTTTCGTTGAGAATGCCGTGGCTGATGGTAAACCAAAGCCGGCCGCGCGAACCCAGGGCGGTGCCAACGCCGCATTTGGCGCTCGAAGTCCAGCGCGCTTCTATGCCGGGCCAGCCGGGCGCCTTGTCGTCGGTTGCCACCGCATTATGTCTTGCTGGCCCTGTACGCGGCTCCGTGATTAATTTCCCCGGTCCGGCAGCCCGCCTTATATCGCCGCGAGCCTGGCCTGAACCTCCTCAGTAAGCAGCGGCAACACTTCTACCGCCGCCAGGTTTTCCTGTAACTGTTCCAGGCGCGATGCGCCGAGAATAACGGTGGATACATTGGGATTGAGCAGGCACCAGGCAATCGCCATTTTCGACAGGCTGGTACCCAGTTCCTCGGCGATGGGTTGCAGCTTCGCCACACGCTGCATGCGCTGCTGGCCGCGCTCGGATTCCACCATGTGTTTTTTCAGCCACTCGTAACCCGCCAGGGTCGCCCGGGAGCCTTCCGGAATACCTTTCAGGTACTTGCCGGTAAGCGCGCCGGAAGCCAGCGGCGACCAGGTGGTGGTCCCCAGCCGGTACTTGTCAAAGATGGGGGCGTATTCGACTTCAAAGCGTTCCCTGTCGAGCAGGTTGTACTGGGGTTGCTCCATGCTCGGAGGGGTGAGGTGATTGTCCTTGGCGAACTCGCAGGCCTCGGCGATTTCGGCAGCCGTCCACTCGGAGGTACCCCAGTACAGCACCTTGCCCTGGGTGATCAGGTTGTGCATCGCCCAGACGGTTTCGCCAATCGGTGTCTCCGGGTCCGCCCGGTGGCAGAAGTACAGATCGAGATAATCCACCTGCAAGCGCTGCATGGCCTGGTGACAGGCCTCGAAGATATGCTTGCGACTGAGCCCGCGCTGGGTGGGAAGGGGATCCGCAGTCGCGCCGAAAAATACCTTGGAGGAGACGCAGTAGCTGTCCCTGGGGCGGGCCAGTGCCTGCAGCGCCTTGCCCATCACGATTTCCGAACCACCGGCTTCATAACCCTCGGCGTTGTCAAAAAAATTCACCCCGGCATCGAAGCAGGTGCCGAACATCCGCTCGGCCAGGCCCGCGTCCACCTGTTTGTTGAAGGTGACCCAGGAGCCAAAAGACAGTTCCGAGAGTTTGAGGCCGGCGGCGCCGAGTTTTCTGTATTCCATGACCTGTGGGTTCCTTGTTGGTAGGTTCGAACTGACCGGGCAAGCTACTGGATAAGCAAGCTGCCAGAGGCTATCTTTGAGCGAAACTGCTAATAAGCATAGTATTCCCTGATCCTTGTGCCCTGGCTGCTGCCAGGGAGCTGATTGACGACTTAGTGAGGCCGACCGTTGACAGACCGCAACCCCTACGAAAAATTCCAGCAAGGCGATCTGATAATGCGGGATCACCTGGCCCTTGACCGCACCCAGCTGGCTAACGAACGCACACTGCTGGCCTACCTGCGCTCGGGCGTGTCCCTGATGCTCGCGGGGGTTACGCTGTTCCATTTCGCCCAGTCGAGCTGGCTTGCCTGGGTGGGGATAGGCTGCGTTCCCCTGGGCCTTGTCACGCTGGCTTTTGGTACCTGGCGTTATCTTTCCACGGCCAGGCGCATGCGCCATTTCAGTTGAGCGCCTGCTTTGAGGGGCGCAGTCCTTCCAGGAAAGTCATGGCGCTGCTTTCAAACAGTCCAAAGACATCTGCAGAGGGCATGATCTGCTCGATATTGCCATTCATGGTCAGGCAGGCGAGCCCGTGTGCCATGGCCCAGAATTTAACCGCCAGTTCCAGCGGATCGTAGCTGGTCAATCCGGCCTCTGTACACCAGGCCCTGACGCAGTCCACCAGCATGTAAAACCCGGAGGTCTGCAGTTCCATGTCCTGGATGTTGCGTTTGCGTAAACCCAGGTCGCCCCACATGAGGTCATAGAATGCGGGGTGATCAGCGACAAACCCGATATAGGCCTTACCCTGGGCAATGAGGCATGCGCTGCTGCCATAGGGCGCCAGCGTTGATGCCCGGCGGGCGACTTCGTCCAGTCCCAGGAACGCCAGCTCGGACACCGCCTGCAGCAGCGCATCCTTGTCCTCGAAGTGGCGATAGGGCGCCGCACTGCTGACCTTGGCACGGCGCGCGGCGTCGATCATGGCGAAATCCAGGGAGCCCTTTTCCTCGATCAGCTCGGCAGCGGCGATAATCAGTGCGTTGCGCAGGTCGCCGTGGTGGTAGCTCTTGCAGTCCTTGCTTTTTGTGTTCTTGCTCATGGCGCCCTCACCCCTTTTCCGCGGCAGTATAAATTTCTTCACTTGTAGATTTCCGCAGCCGCTTGCGGCCGATCCCGGTGACCAGCAGGAAGGCGGGGGGTACCAGGAAGAACGAGATGATAGTGGACAGCAGCACCCCGCCGGCGATGGCCATGGCAAAGGGGGGCCAGAACTGGCTGCCTTCCAGGATCAGCGGCAGGAAACCGCCGAAAGTGGTCACCGTGGTGGAGATGATATGGCGACTGGAGTCCATCACCACCGCGCGAATCGCAAACAGGCCGCCGCTGGCAGCTCCCTCGTTCTCCTGCAGCGCCGTTATGATGATGATCGCCGCGTTGATCGACACCCCGATGGAACCGATGACACCGATCACCGCCATGATACCGAAGGGGTAGGCAAATATCGCCAGTGACAGCAGCGACAGGCCCAGGGAGCAGACGCATACAACGAGGGACACCGCCGCCAGGCGCCAGGAATCGAAGGTCATCACCAGCGTTGCCAGCAACGCCGCCAGAATGAGCCCCAGCGGCGCCATGAGCTTTTGCATCACTTCCGCCCTGGCGTCAGAGTCTCCGCCGAACTGGACGTAGTAGCCCGGGGGCAGGGTGACAGGATCTTTCTCCAGTTCCTGGCGCAGTGCCTTCAGCGACTCCTCGGGTAGTGCGCCGCGTGTGATAAAACCTGAAACGCGATTGAGGCGCTGACCATCCTGTCGGGAAATAGGGCTCTGGGCAGGCACCAACTCGGGTTTACCAATCGCACTGAGTGGCAGGCCACCCATCATGCTCGATGATGGCAGCCCGGCCTGCAGGGGTCGGGGTATGCGAATGTCGGCAATGCGTTCAGATGTGCCCCAGTCCTGCTCCGCGAGCCTTACCCTCACCGGCAACCGTTCAGTCCCCTCCAGCACCTCTCCGCCGACACGGCCGAGCAGGGCGTCATTAAGGGCGGTAGCGGCATCGGTCAGTTGCAACTGCGCCAGCCGGAGTTTCTCTTCCTCAAGCTCAAACAGCAGCTTGGGTGCGCCGCCAATGAGGTCTACCGTGGTGTGGGTTACCTGGGGGATGTTGTCCAGGCGCAGCCGGAATTGCTCTCCCAAACGCTGCAGGACATCCAGATTGGGGCCGAATATTTCCACCTCCAGCGGGGCCATCACGGGTGGGCCCTGGTCGATACCGCGCACTACAATTTGCGCCTCCGGAAACCCTCGGTCCAGTTCCACCTGCAAACGGCGAATCAACTCATTGGTCTGGTCTTTATCGTGCGTGAGTACCAGCGCCTCCGCCCAGGATGGGATGCTCTCGCGGCTCCTGTACATGTTGTAGTAAAAGGCGGGGGGGCTCTCGCCCAGGGTCCAGTCGACCCTGCGGATCAACGGGTCATCGCGCAATTTTGCATCCAGCTTCTGCACCAGCGCCCGGGTGTCATAGATGGAACGGCCATCTGCCAGTTTTACCTGAATGTACATCTGGTCGCGATCAGTGCCCGGGAAAAATGAAGCGGTCAGGGTCGGGAATACCAGGAAACCGCTAAGAGGCAGGGAGAGCGACAGCGCCATGGCAGCCAGCGGATGGCGCAGGCTCCAGTCCAGGGCCCTGACCAGCCAGGCGCCGGCCCTGCCACTTTCTGCGCCACCGACATACCAGTGGTGGGTTGTTTCGCTTTTGCGTGGCAGCAGCCACGCGGCCAGCACGGGCGTAATAACCAGTGCCAGCACCGTGGAGGTGGTCAGCATGATAATCACGGCCTTGGCGATACTACCTACGAAATCACCCGCGGGTCCCGCGACGATTGCCATCGGCATAAAGGCGAGGATAGTGGTGACAGCCGAGGAAATGAGCGGGATACGCAGGCGATTTACCGAACTCGTGATGGATTCTATCGGGCTGTGGCCTTCCAGCAGCCGCTTGCGCACCTCGTCAGTCATTACGATGGAGCCGTCCACCAGCAGGCCCAGGGCGACGATCAGGCCGCTCACCGACATCTGGTGCAGGGCGAGCCCCATGCGCTCCATAACGGTTATCGAGATCAGCCCGCACAGCGGCAGTATCACCGCCACCACGACCGCCGCCCGCCATCCGAGGGTAAACAGCAGCACCAGAATCACCAGTGCGATACCCATGGCCAGGTTCTTGCCAACCTCCTGAAGGCGGGCCTGGGCGTACTGGCTCTGGTCGTAGGTGATCTCCAGTTTCAGGCCGGCCGGGGATTCCTGCCCAAATTCAGCCACCAGGCGGCGGAAGGTCTCGCTCCAGATGTCCACCTGCTTGCCGCTTTCCATGGTGACTCCCACCAGTATGGCGGGGCGCCCCTGGGCAAGTGCCAGGGATGGCGGCGGGGTCACGGCGCCACGGTAAACCCGCGCAATATCCGCGATTCGGGTCGCACTGCCGCCGCTGGAGGTGTTGACGATCACCTGTCGGATGCGCTCCATGGAGTCGAAATCCCCGGTCAGTTCGATGAGCATGTCCGTGCCCTCTCCAGACGCGCGTCCAGAGGACACTTTCGCGTCCGCCGCCTGCAGGGCTGCAGCCACCTGTTGCAGGCTGAGGCTGCGGGAGAACAGGGCGGATTCATCAATCTCTACCCGGATCTCCTCCCGGGGCTCACCGAACAATTCCGCCAGCTTGGTATTGGGCAGGTTGCGCGCCCGGTCGGCGAAGTCCTCGGCCATGCGACCCAACAACGACAGAGGCATATCCTCCGGTCCCGCGGAGGAGAGGGCGACGATGGCGGTAAAAGAAGACATGCGGTCATTGTCGAAATCGGGCTCGCCGGCCCCGCCCGGAAACTGGCGCGCCGCCTCGGTCATGGCATCGCGAATCTCCGACCAACTCCGCTCAAGGTCTTCAACGGGCAGATCGTCGTACAGGCGGATTCTGATTGCGGATACGCCGCTGCTGGAGGTCGACTCCAGCTCGTCGATCTCGGCAATCTTGCGCAGCTCATCTTCCAGCGGCCGGGTCACGAGTGCCTCTACCCGGTCCGGGGTGGCGCCGGGATAAAACGTGGTAATGCTCCCGACGAAGTTGGTGAGGGTCGGGTCCTCCTGGCGGGATATGGAGCGAATGCTGGTAATCCCCACCGCGATGACGCAGACGATGATCAGGGTGAAGTACCTGGAATGCCTGAAAATATAACGGGCCAGCATCTCAGTTGCCCCCAGTCACGCTGACCAGGGTGCCGGGCGTGATCCGGTGAATGCCGTCCGCAACTACCCAGGCGCCATCGGGCAGGGTGCCGAACACGTAGACACGGTCGCCCTGGATATCCAGCACTTCAACCGACTCGCGGGTCGTCCGGTACAATTCACCATCCGGCTCGACCCGCAACACGTTCCAGGTGCCGCGCTGGCCTTCCAGCAGAGCCGCCATTGGCAGCCAGCCGCCGCGCATCTGTACCGGTTCCCGGTAATCCAGGGTGATCGGTTCACCGTCGAGCGCGCTGACATCGGGCGGAATGGCGAATACCACCGAGGTGGTGCGCGTTACGGGGTCGACATCGGGCCTCACGGTTAACAAGCGCGCCTGCAGCGACTGGTCACGCAGTGTCAGGGTGTACTGCTGGCCGATCTCAAGTGCGCCTGCCATGGTTGCGGGTACCCCGATCCGGGCTTCCTGGTTGGTCAGTTCGACCAGGCGCACCACCGGTGTACCGGCACTGACCACCGCCCCCTGGTAGACATAGCGATCGGCGATAACGCCGTCGTACGGAGCCAGCAGCCGGGATTTTTCCAGCTCGATGTCGATGCTGGCCAACTGTGCTTCAACGGCCTCTACCCGTGAGGTAAGTGCCCGTGCGCGCAGGCGGGTATCGTCGAAAGCTTCCTTCGATACGGCGCCGGTGGCGCTGAGCTCTTTCTGTCGGTCAGATTTGAGCTGGGCCAGTTCAAGTTCGGTGCGGGCCTGCTCGAGCTCTGCGGCGGTTGCCTTGCGCCTGGCCTGCAGTGCGCCGGTATCCAGCGCTGCCAGCTCCTGGCCTTGTTTTACCGGGTCCCCCTCGCGTATTTCCAGGGTGGCGATCTGCCCGGGGATCTCGAAACCCAGGATGGCCTTGCGGCCGGCCGTCACGAGCCCCAGGTAGGAGACCGGGCGAGAGTAGCTGTCCTGTACCTCGTAGGTCACTTTGGCGACTGCCAGTGGGTTTTTCGGCTCGACCCCACCCGTAAGGGCGACCCGTGCCTCCAGAATACCGGTTATGACCACCACGATAGCGACCGCGCCGGCGATACCGATCAGGCTGGATGTTCTGCGACCCGGTCTGGTGTCGGCTTTTTCTGGATTCTGGTTCATGGCTGGACCGCAGTGCACCGTATGTAAGAGTGATTAACATTATGTTACGTCGTCTAACATGCGGTCAAGGCGGAAATTGGATCCCGGCTTGCAGCGCCAATACGATTCGCGCACAATACGCGCCTCCTGCGACCTGTCGCAGGCGCTATGGTGATCCAGGCGGTCCCCTCGCAACGATAGATAGTGAACCCCGCCAGGCCCGGAAGGGAGCAACGGTAATTATCGACTCGTGTGCCGGGGTGTGGCTGTCTGGGTCGCCTCCATCTTTTCTCCAGGGCTAATCGGTGTTCGTGCCGGGAGTTTTGCTCGATTTTTCCCGATAGTGCTCAACCCGTTCATTGATGAAGGCGGCCTGGGGGCGCAATTGCTGGGCGATAAGCATGAGCCACAGGGCCATGTCGTCAGAGCCGCGCTCAACTTGCAGGGCGGCGTACTTGAAATAGTCGGCACCCAACTTTTCCAGGATTAGCCCTGTAGTAAGTTCCTGCCTTAGGTCAACTTTATGGGCAATGAAGTCGAGTACGGCCGAGGTGCCCGGTACGGACGTCTTGAGACGGGCTGCCTCTGCGAGCAAAAAATCTCTTGCCACCTCGCGCAGCTTCAGGTTCTCCAGCAAGTTGATGGCCGACTCCAGCGCCATCAGTGTTTCTGATTCCCACAGCGCAGGCGAGGTGCGCGCTGGTAGAGGGGGGAAACTGAATCCCAGCTCACGCTCCAGCGCTGCACTTTCCGCGTACAGCGACTCAGACAAGCGGGATTGTGCAATGCCTTCAATCTGAAACGGCTGTCCGGGTAACGCGTAGAGCGAGTGCATATCGCTGATATGCCGCCTGACACCGTGCTCGGAGGTATTGCCTGCCGGGTATACCCGGTTGATGGCCGCCATGAGCTTATAGGCTTCCATGGAGGCTCGCGCATTGGTGCTGGCGAACTCCAGTTGGGCAACCTCTGCCTGCGGTAATCCGAGGTGGCACAGGAAGCAACCCACCAGGCCGAGAGAATGGTCGCGGGCATCGTGATAATTCAGCACCTGCAATATGTCTCCAAAGCCATGTTGCAGCGTTTTGTATCTCTCCGTGACGACGCCAACCAGAGAGTCTGGCTCCACGAGGTTACCTCCGCGGCAACGCTGCTGCAGGATGCTTTCCACCGAGCTTTGCGGGCTTCGGATCAAGGCGATCACCTGCAGGCTCTCGGTAAACTTTTCCAGATGACGGCGCAGAACCTTTATGTCTTTACTGGAGAATTCACAGACCATTTCAGCGGATAACAGCAGCGTGTCGCCGCCCGGCTCTTCCAGAACCTGCTGCAATTGTCGCGAAAAAACATCGGCAACGGCAGCGATTGCGGGGGCTCCGTCGAGCATCAGTCGCTGTGGCATCCCGTATTTTCCGGGCTTGGTGCCAAACACGGCAATCAGTGGTTCAGAATGGTTGGGAAACAGCTTGCCGCGGTATTGGAAAGCGGGGTAAACGACGCCGTGCTCACGCAACCAGTCACGATACTTATGACAGTTGTTCTGGATGCTGCTTGTTCCCGTCTTGTGCAAGCCGGCATGCAGGATAATCTGTTTATAGCGTTTCATGGTCACGATCAGAAGGTCCGCCTGGTTTGGGGAGGTGCACTGGAAGCAGCAGTGTACCTCGCCGAAGCAGTTGGCCGTAAGTGATGCAGCTGCGGGCGCCTGACCAGGGCGATGGGCCGTACCTGCCGGGGACTGGCCGACGGGGTTTCGTTGGAAATGAATTTCCCGCAAACCGGCGGCTTAGCATGAAGGAACATAAATTCAAATAAAACAAATAGATGTGGATTAATATTAATGTAATACATAAATAAACAGGAGGTTCCCGGGGCGGGCTCCTGCGATGGCTATCCAGCCAAAGCAGGTATTGCCGATTCCGTTGCTGGCCGCGTCCATCGCGTCGCGCGGACAGGTCTGGCGGCCGGCCCCGCCGGCAGCGGAATACCCCGCCATTCGTTTTGAGCCACCTCCGGGCTGGTGTATCCTACGCCTCTTTTCCCGATCCAAGGCTAATCCCTGCATGTCCTACCAGGTACTCGCGCGCAAGTGGCGGCCCAAGACCTTTCGTGAAATGGTCGGCCAGGAGCATGTGCTCCAGGCACTGATCAACGCCCTTGACCACGATCGGCTGCACCACGCCTACCTGTTTACCGGCACCCGCGGCGTGGGCAAGACCACGATCGCCCGTATCCTGGCCAAGTGCCTGAATTGCGAGACCGGTGTCAGCTCTGAACCCTGCGGCCAGTGTTCGTCCTGCCTGGAAATAGCCGAGGGGCGCAGTGTCGACCTGCTGGAGGTGGATGCCGCCTCGCGCACCAAGGTGGAGGACACCCGCGAGCTGCTGGAGAACGTCCAGTACGCGCCCACCCGCTCGCGCTACAAGGTGTATCTCATCGATGAGGTACACATGCTGTCCAGCCACAGTTTCAATGCCCTGCTGAAGACCCTGGAGGAGCCGCCGCCCCACGTCAAGTTCCTGCTGGCCACCACCGACCCGCAGAAGCTGCCGGTCACCATTCTCTCGCGCTGCCTGCAGTTCAATCTCAAGAACATGCCGCCGGAACAGATCGTCGGGCACCTGCGCAATGTACTCGGCCAGGAAATGATCGGTTTTGACGAGCCGTCACTGTGGCTGCTTGGGCGCTCGGCTGCGGGCAGCATGCGCGATGCCCTCAGTCTGGCCGACCAGGCTATTTCCTTTGGCTCCGGCAAGCTCAGCGAGGACGAGGTGCGCAGCATGCTGGGCAGTGTCGACCTGAGCTTCATTTACCAGTTGCTGGAGGCGCTGGCCGCGAACGATGCGGCGGGCTTGCTGGGCGTCGTCGCGCACATGGCGGAGCACGCTCCGGACTTCGAAGCCAGCCTGGACGAACTTATTTCAATGCTGCACCGGCTGGCGGTTGCCCAGGTGGTGCCGGACGCCATCGACAACAGCTGGGGTGACGCGCAGCAGGTAGCGGAACTCGCCGCCAGCATGACCGCCGAGGACACCCAACTGTTTTACCAGATGGCTCTCAATGGCAAGCGCGATATCATGCTGGCGACAGACCCGCGCAGTGGCTTCGAAATGATTCTGTTGCGCATGGTAGCCTTCCGTCCCGCCGCCGTTATCGACGAGAGCGTTACTCCCGCAGATCTCGCTCCGGGCGAACCCGCCGTCAAAGAGACTGTCGCGCGGGAGGTCGACGATACGGTAAAAAAGCCCGTTAGGGCGCCCGCGGCGCCACCTGTTGAGTCACCGGTCGAGCCACCAGTAGAGCCACCAGTAGAGCCACCAGTAGAGCCATCAGTCGAGCGCGACGCCGGCTCGCCTGCGCCGCAATCCACAGCGTCGATCTCCGGCGCAACCCAACCGGGGCAGGGCAGCGTTGATCCCAGCCAGAAGATTGCCCTCGGCGAGCTGGAGCCGGGGCAGTGGCACCGCCTGCTGGAGCAGTTGGGCCTGGGCGGAATTGTGTATACCATAGCCATCAACAGTGAATTGCGCAGCTGCAGTGGCAATGCCCTGCAGTTCGTGCTCGACCAGGCCAATGCCGCACTGTTCAACAAGGGCCACGTGGAACAAATTCGGGCGGCCCTGGAAAAATACTTCGGTGAGCCACTGGTTGTCACCATCGAACCTGGCGAAACCGCGGCAGAGACGCCCGCCCGGCGCCAGGCGAGGCTGCAGCAGGAGCGACAGCAGGCGGCCGTTGCCTCGATAGATGCAGACCCCTTGTTGCAAAAGCTGATAGCCCGCTTCGATGGCGAGTTGGATCGCGCGTCCATCACCCCGGTAGACCCCTGACAGGGTTTGGCTTTTCGCCGTGAACAGTTGAGGAGTAAAGATGAAAGGAAATATTTCAGACATCATGCAGCAGGCCCAGAAAATGCAGGCCGACATGCAGAAAAAACAGGAAGAACTCGCCAATGCAGAAGTGCGGGGCGAGGCCGGCGCGGGGTTGGTCAGCGTGATCATGACGGGTCGTCACGATATCAAGCGAGTCTCAATCGATGACGCGGTTCTCAAGGAGGACAAGGAAGTGCTCGAAGACCTGCTCGCCGCAGCGGTGAACGATGCCGTGCGCAAGGTGGAGGCACACAACCGCGAGGCCATGTCGGGCCTCGCCGCTGGCCTGAATCTCCCCGGCGGCTTCAAGCTGCCCTTTTGAGGAAGTAACCACAGCATGAAGTTCAGCCCCGCCCTGCAAAATCTGATGGACGCTCTGCGATGCCTGCCCGGGGTCGGCCCCAAATCGGCCCAGCGTATGACCCTGCACCTGCTGGAGCGGGACCGGGAAGGGGCGAGCGCGCTGGCAGAAGCCCTGGCCGGGGCTGTGGAACGGGTGGACCACTGCACCCGCTGCCGCAACTTCACCGAGCTGGATGTCTGCGAAATATGCCAGGACCCCAGGCGCGACGGCCGCACCATCTGTGTGGTGGAGACTCCAGCCGATGTGCTGGCGATCGAGGAGAGCGGGGGTTTTAACGGTATTTATTTCGTATTAATGGGACACCTGTCACCCATCGATGGTATCGGGCCGGCTGAAATTGGCCTGGAAAAGTTTCACCAGCGCGTGGTGGACGAGGGCATCTCAGAAGTGATTCTTGCCACCAATCCCACGGTTGAAGGGGAGGCCACGGCCTATTATCTCACCGATATGCTGCAGAGCGAGGGGGTGACCGTATCGCGGATCGCCCACGGGGTGCCCCTGGGTGGTGAACTGGAGTACGTCGACGGGTCGACTCTTGCACACGCCCTCTCGGGCCGCCGGACGGTGGGCTAGCCTGTGGAGTGGCAACTGATCGAGTCGGATGAAGCGCTTGTAGCCGCCCTGTCGCAGGTAGCGGACTGTCGGGTCGTGGCGGTGGACACCGAGTTCATGCGGCGCAATACCTTTTTCCCCCAGGTGGCGCTCGTGCAGCTGTGTTTTGGCGACAAGGCGCTGCTGGTCGACCCCCTGGCGCTTGACGACCCCGCGCCGCTGGCGGCGCTGCTGGTCGATCCGGACGTGACCAAGGTGCTGCACTCAGCCAGCGAGGACCTGGAGGTATTCAGCCGCTGGCTGGATGTCCTGCCCGAACCGCTGTTCGATACCCAGCGCGCGGCGGCGCTGCTGGACGTGGGTTTCGGGATGGGCTACAGCTCCTTGGTCAAGCTGGTCTGCGATGTGGAGTTGCCCAAGGGCGAGACCACCTCCGACTGGCTGAAGCGCCCCTTGAGCGCGTCCCAGTGTGAATACGCGGCCCAGGATGTGGCCTGGCTGCTGCCCCTGTGGCGGCACCTGGATGAGTTGTGCCTGCAACAGGACAAGGAAGACTGGGTGCTGGCGGATGGACGCGACGCGATCGCGGCATACAGGAATTCTGCCAACGACTCCCTGAAGCGCTTCAAAAGTGCCTGGAAACTCAATCCACGCCAGCTGGCGACACTGATGGCCGTCTGTGCCTGGCGGGAGGACACTGCCCGGCGGCGCGACAAGCCCCGGGGCTGGATCATCGATGACCAGGCCTGTATGCAACTGGCGCAGATCGATCCACAGACGCGCCAGGAGCTGCAAAGCCAGGTGGGGCTCGATGCGGCGGCCCTGCGTCGCAATGCGGAAGAATTACTGCAATTGCTGGCGGAGCAAAGAGCGGTACCCGACAGTGAGCTGCCGTCGCGCCTGCCTGGCCCACTGGACGGCGCGCAGCGCAACCAGTTGAAAAAACTCAAGGCGCGGGTGCGGGCGATAGCGGGGGAGCTTGCCACTGCGCCAGAAGCCCTGTTGCAGGCCCGTGATTACGAATTGTTGCTGCGCGAGTCCCTCGGTGAGGCCATCGAAAGCCCACGGCACTGGCAGGGATGGCGTCTGGACAAGGTGATTTCGCCCCTGCGCGAGAGCCTGGCGGGGGCTGCGTGAGCAAGCGGTTCATCGAGATATTCAGGAGTTCGCGCAAGGCGGAATCGTATCTCTACGTCGACAAGGCGAAGGGCCTGGCGGACGTGCCGGAAGCTCTGATGGCCCAGTTTGGCGAGCCGCAGTCAGTGATGACCATGATGCTCGAACCCGGGCGCAAACTTGCCCGGGCCAATGCCGCCGAGGTGCTGGCGAAACTCGAAGAGCAGGGCTACTACCTGCAACTGCCCCCGACCGCGGCGGAGTTGTTGAATCGGGACGGCAACCGTGGCTGAGTGGTGGCAGGACAAGCCGCTGGCGGAACTCAGTCCCGAGCAGTGGGAGGCCCTGTGTGACGGCTGCGCAAAATGCTGCCTGCACAAGCTCGAGGACGAGGACGATGGCCAGGTGTTCTACACCCGTGTACGTTGCCGCTACCTGGATGAGAAGTCCTGTCGCTGCAGCGACTATCCCAACCGCTCGGTGCTGGTGCCACACTGTATCCAGTTGGCGCCGGAGAACGTCCATGATCTCGACTGGCTGCCCAGTACCTGTGCCTACCGCCTGCGCGCCCGGGGTGAACCACTGGCGGACTGGCATCCGCTGGTCAGCGGCAGTGCCGACTCGGTGCATCGCGCCGGTATCTCGATTCGGGGTCGTTCCCTTTCTGATGAATTTGTCCATCCCGATGGCTACGACGAGCACATCGTCCACTGGGTTGAATAGGAGTAAGCCGTGTTAAGTGAGAGTTCCTACCTGACGGCGCTATACGTCTACATCGGCGCCGCGCTGGCGACAATGCTGCTACTGGGCTGGTGGCTCCGTCGGAGCCCGGGCCTGGCGGCCCTGGCGGTGCTGCTAAGCGGCGTCCTGCTGCTGACGCCCGCGTATCCACGGGACGGGGTGGAGACCTTTGCCCCGGCGCTTGTGGTGGCGGCATTCCAGTGGGTCAACGAGGGCAGGGAAGCAGCGATGCATGCCCTGAAACCGTTGGCAGCCTTGTCCGTGGCCGCTGTAGTGCTGGCGCTGTTGTTGCGCCTCACCCTGTTTCGCGGCAGGCGCCGGGCCGTCGACGAGGACCAGGCGGCGCCTGACGCCGCCGGCTGAAGCAGAGCGTCCGCCGGGACCTTCGGTTGCTGCGAGCCTTGCCTGGCGCTGTAGCAGTCGGTAACCTGTCGGGCTTTGATTAAATACAAGAGTGATGAACAGACTATGAAATTTGAAGGAACAGAACGATATGTGGCCACGGATGACCTGCGAATGGCGGTCAATGCGGCGGTCACCCTGCAGCGTCCCCTGCTCATCAAGGGAGAGCCCGGCACGGGCAAGACCATGCTCGCAGAGGAGGTGGCACTGGGCCTGGGTAAGCGGCTGATCCAGTGGCATATCAAATCCACTACCAAGGCGCAGCAGGGCCTCTACGAATACGACGCGGTATCGCGCCTGCGGGACTCCCAGCTGGGCGGCGAAAAAGTCCACGACATCGCCAACTACATCAAGCGCGGGAAGTTGTGGGAGGCCTTTGATGCAGATGAGCAGGTGGTATTGCTGATCGACGAGGTGGACAAGGCCGATATCGAGTTCCCCAACGACCTGCTGGTGGAACTCGACCGCATGGAGTTTTTTGTCTACGAGACGGGGCAGACGATCAAGGCGAAACACCGCCCCATCATTATCATCACCAGTAACAATGAAAAGGAACTCCCCGACGCCTTCCTGCGCCGCTGTTTCTTCCATTTCATCAACTTCCCCGACCGGGACACCATGCGCGAGATCATCGCGGTGCATTACCCCGATATCGCCAGGGACCTGGTGCAGGAGGCCATGGAGGTCTTTTTCGATGTGCGCTCCATTCCCGGCCTGAAAAAGAAACCGTCTACCTCCGAGCTGATCGACTGGCTCAAGCTGCTGATGGCCGATGACATCCCGGACGAGATCCTCAAGGAGCGCGACCACAGCAAGGCCATTCCGCCACTGTACGGCGCCCTACTGAAAAATGAGCAGGACGTACACCTGCTCGAGCGCCTCGCCTTCATGCACCGAAGGGAGAGCAGGTAAGCTCGATGCTGATCAATTTTTTCCAAGGACTCAGGGACGCGGGAGTACCGGTAACAACCCGGGAGCTGCTCGACCTCATGGAGGGGCTGAAGCGCCACGTCGCCTTTGGCAGCATCGACGAGTTTTACTATTTCAGCCGCACCTGCATGGTCAAGGACGAGAAGTATTTTGACCGCTTCGATCGGGCTTTCGGGCTGCACTTCAAGGATCTGGAGGCGCTTGATGACATTATCGAAGCGCTGATACCGGATGACTGGCTGCGCTCGGAGTTCATGAAGAACCTGTCGGAGGAAGACAAGGCCAAAATCGAATCACTCGGTGGCCTGGAAAAACTGATCGAGGAGTTCAAGAAACGCCTGGAGGAGCAGAAAAAGCGCCACCAGGGGGGAAACAAGTGGATCGGCACCGGCGGCACCTCGCCCTTCGGGCAGGAAGGTTATCACCCCGAGGGCATCCGGGTGGGGCCGAACGGCCGCAACAAGAAAGCGGTGAAGGTCTGGGAAAAGCGCGATTTCAAAAACCTGGATGACAGCGTCGAACTGGGCACGCGCAATATCAAGGTGGCCCTGCGCCGGCTGCGAAAATTCGCCCGCACCGGTGCGGCGGAAGAGCTGGACCTCGATGACACCATCAGTTCCACGGCCCGCAATGCCGGCCTGCTCGATATCAAAATGGTGCCGGAGCGGCACAACGCGGTGAAAGTCCTGCTGTTCTTCGACGTGGGCGGCTCGATGGATCCCCATGTGAAGGTCTGCGAGGAGCTGTTCTCTGCGACCCGCACCGAGTTCAAGCATATGGAGTATTTCTACTTCCACAACTTCATCTACGAAAGCGTCTGGCGTAATAATTTCCGTCGCCATAACGAGCGCACGCCGCTGCTGGACGTGATGCACAAGTACAGCCACGACTACAAGGTGATCTTTGTCGGCGACGCGGCCATGTCACCCTACGAGATCGTCCAACCCGGCGGATCTGTCGAGCACTGGAACGAGGAGTCGGGCGAGCTCTGGATGCGGCGCCTGCAGGAAGTCTATGACAAGGTCATCTGGATCAACCCGACACCCGAGGACGAGTGGCAGTACACCCAGTCGGTGGCCATCACCCACAAATTGCTCGACGGCCATATGTACCCGCTGACCCTCAAGGGGCTGGAAGAGGGGATGTCCTACCTCTCAAAGTAGAGCGGAGTATCAGCCCCGACCGGACGCCAGCGCGGGCGCAAAGGCGATCAGGCTCGCTGTCACCGCCACGTTGAGCGATTCCACCCCGTTGCGCATGGGGATCGCGAGACGCGTATCCGCCAGCGCCTCCACCGCCGGTGATACCCCTTCTGTTTCGTTACCCAGCACATAGACCACCGCTCCTTTGGGCTGGTAATCAAACAGCGACGCCTGTGCGTCCGCGGCCAGGATACAAATTTCGATATTCCCCTCGCGGCACAGTCGCAGCGCGTCGGCAAGGCTTTCGCAGCGCAGTAGCGGCGCCCGGTAGAGGGTGCCGGCACTCGCCTTTATTACCAGCGGTCCCAGCGTGGCGTTGCCACGGCGTGGGCAGATGATGCCGTCGATGGTACCCGCTGCGGCAGAGCGGATGATCATGCCCAGATTGGCCGGATTACTGATGCCGTCAAGCGCCAGCAGCCGGGTTCCCGCCGCGGGGCCGGGCTCGCTCGCCAGATACTGGTCGACGTCCCGGAAGGCAGGGCAATGCACATCCACCGCCACGCCCTGGTCCTGTTTGCCGTTTTTTGAAATCCTCGCCAGCTCCGCGCGGCTGTGGTGTTTTACCGCCACACCCCGGCGTTCCGCCTGGGCAGTCAACTGCGCGATGATGCCGCCCTCGCGGTTATTGTCCGCCAGGTGTAATGCGTGGCAGCGCACGCTGTCGTCCTGGAGGACTTCCAGCGCCGGCTTGCGCCCGTATACTGTCAGCATCTTGCTGTAGCGGGCCTTCTTTTCCAGATAGCTGTCGCTTTCAGGCATGGGCTGTCAACTCGCCGACCGGCCCGTGGCGATCACCCGATCGTTTCCTGGCCGGCCGCCAGACGGGTAACACGGTCAGCCGACTCTTTCATCCGGGTGGCAATTTCATCGATCTGGCTGCCGCTGAGGCTCTTGTCGAAAGAACCGGCGACGAAGCACAGCACGGGCACTTCCTTGTAGGCGAAGATCGGCACGGAAATCGTGCTTACCTCGTAGCGGGCTTTGGGGTCGATCCTGTCCAGGTGGTAGAATTCGTCGCACAGGTCATGCTGGAACTGGTTTGCAGCTTCCTCCAGCGCGGACAGGCTCCAGGCACTGTGAATGCGACTGAGCTCCGCCGTGAGTCTCGCCTCGGCTTTGGTGCGCAGGGTAACCTCGTAGCCCCTGGCACGGATACCGATCGCGGCAACACGCAGCTTCTGGTCGAGCTTTTCATCGTAGCCGCCCCTGGCCTCATGCGCCCGGCTCAACCAGGCTTCCAGTTCGCGGGCGGGGGAGAAGGCGGTAAAGCACGCCGCCAGGGGCGCTGTGTTGGGCAGACGAAGGCCCAGCTGGAACGAGTCCAGCAAAGGGGTAGCCTGGCCGTACAGGGCGAGCAGGACCTGGTGCAGTTTGGAGCGACCGGTAACGGCAAAGCCGATTTTCAGGTCGCTCTGCAGCGCTTCCAGTTCAGGGCGGGCGTATTCGAGCACCGGGAACTGGGCAAATGCCGCATTACCGGCGGCGATGATGGACGGCCCCAGCCGGTAGGCCTTGGTCTGCGGATGCTGGACGAGAAACCCGTAGTTGGCCATGGTGGTCAGGATCGCGTGACACGTGGCCTTGTTGAGATTGAGCCGACGGGTCATTTCGGTCAGGCCGAACGCCTGGGTGGGGTTCGCCATCAGCAGGTCCAGAATGGCCAGGGCCCGCGCAGTTGGTTGAGAAAATAAAGCCACCTGTGTACTCCTTTTCACCGATCCACAGAGGCCCCCGGAATCGGGTTCTGTCTGTGGATTTTGGTATAATTTATTGTACTTGGACGGCATGGTAACGCCTGATCCGGGGCAGTTCAAGCCCATTGGCAAACCGCGAAATACCCGCCAGAGTGAGGAGCCGAAGTCATGAAAACAGCCACGAGCGCGCCGCCATACACGCTGTATGGAACTTCCGCCTGCCACCTGTGTGAACTGGCGGAAGAGCTGCTGGTCGACCTGGGCAGGGACAACCCGGGGGTGGCCTTTGAGAAAGTGGACATCAGCGGCTCGGATGCGCTGTTCGAGCGCTACGGGTTGCGGATTCCAGTGTTGCGTGACGCCGGTGGAAGGGAGCTGGGCTGGCCGTTTACGGCCGGCCAGCTGCGGGAGTTTATCGACCAGTGACCGGCGGTCAGTCCTCGACTCCGACCCGGACTGCCAGCACATCTCGCTTGGCGCCGTGCAGCACCCCGTTGGCGGTTGAGCCCATGAGCAGTGCCAACCCGTGCCGGCCGTGACTGCCGACCACGATGAGATCGGCTTTGAGTTCCTCTGCCAGGGAGTGGATTTCCACTTCCGGGCGGCCCATGACAATGTGCCTGTGCGCCTCGTCGACGCCATTGCTCTGGGCAAAACGCTGTAACTGCGCAGTGGCCTGCTGGTAGATCTCGTCCTGGATACCGGAAAAATCCATGGGGATATCCCCGCCGTAGGCAAAACTCAGGGGTTCGATGACATGGATGATATGAAGATCGGCGCTTGCGCCACTGGCAACCGCGCGAGCACGCTGGACAATCAGGTTGGAATCTTCGCTGAGATCAACCGCGACCAGGATCTTTGCATAGTCAGACATAGTAGTACTACCCCGTTTATTTTTAGCTCACGATCACAATGGCAGTTATAGCATAGAATGTAAGCGGGTGATGCATGTTCACGAGCACCCGGCTTCTTTAACGCCGGCTACTGTCTCACGCCCGGGCTGTGCGGATGTTGACCTGAATCAGGAATCACTGACTTGACTTACCTGCTGATATTTTTCGTAATCGTCGTCGCCCTGGTGCCACTGACGCACTTTATGCCGAGCAAACGGCAAAGGGAAATAGCCAGAATGCGCGAGTATGCCGCCGTGCATGGCCTGTTTGTCGAGTTCAGAAGTGTACCCGGGCGCGCAAGCGGTCGCATCAAAAGCCGCGATCGCGCCGGTCACGACACCATCTACTATGGCAAACGTTTGCCCCCGGCAAAGCAAAAAAAGCCTCAGCAGAGCCAGGCCTGGTTGCTCGAGGCAGAAGGCTGGGTGGCCCTGGGACGCAGGCTCGCGGTGCCCGAATCGCTGGTGCAGTTGCCCGCCGAGGTGCTGGCAGCCAGTGTGGATGAAGGCAGTTGCGGTATTTACTGGCGAGAGTCAGGCGGAGTCGACGCTGTAGAGCAAATCAGGCAGGTGCTGGAGACCTGGGCAGGGCAGTTGCGTGCCTGAGATTACCTTATTTAGCTTGACCACAGAGAGCAGCCGACTTATATATGCCACCTTTTCACTGGACGAACACACCGGTCCACGCCCTGAACCGGGTATTTATCACGGGAAATTATGGGTAAATCACTAGTCATCGTTGAGTCGCCCGCCAAGGCGAAAACTATCAACAAATACCTCGGCGCGGATTTTGTAGTGAAATCCAGCGTGGGTCATATTCGCGATCTGCCGACAGCGGGCAGCAGCAGTGGCCCCGTCGATCCGAAGGAACGCGCGGCACAGGCTGCCAAGACCCGCAAGATGGCGCCGGAGAAAAAGGCGGAGTACAAGAAGGCCAAGGCTCAGGAGCAGTTGATCAGGCGCATGGGTATCGACCCGGAGCACGGCTGGAAAGCCAATTACCAGATATTGCCCGGCAAGGAAAAGGTGGTCAGCGAATTGCAGAAACTCGCGGCAAACGCCGATGCGATTTATCTGGCGACCGACCTCGATCGCGAGGGGGAGGCCATTGCATGGCATCTGCGCGAGGCCATCGGTGGCGACGAGTCCCGCTATCAGCGGGTAGTGTTCAATGAAATTACCAAGAAGGCGATCACCGAGGCGTTCGAGCATCCCTCCCACCTGGACCAGAACCGGGTCAACGCCCAGCAGGCCCGGCGCTTCCTCGACCGGGTTGTAGGCTACATGGTGTCCCCGCTGTTATGGGCCAAGGTGGCGCGCGGTCTCTCCGCCGGCAGGGTTCAGTCAGTGGCGGTGCGACTGGTGGTCGAGAGGGAGCGGGAAATTCACGCTTTCGTTCCCGAAGAATACTGGGAAGTGCATGCGGACCTGGTCGGCAAGCAGGGCGACAAGGTGCGCTTCCAGGTGCGCAAGCATCGCGGCGAGACATTCAGCCCGACCAGTGAAAAGGCCACCATGGCGGCCACGTCCGAGCTGGAGTCACTGCCTTACTCGGTAAGCCAGCGCGAGGACAAACCCACCAAATCGAAGCCATCGGCCCCCTTTATCACCTCCACGCTGCAGCAGGCGGCCAGTACCCGGCTGGGCTTCGGGGTGAAGAAGACCATGATGATGGCCCAGCGTCTGTACGAGGCGGGCTATATCACTTACATGCGTACCGACTCGACCAACCTCAGTGCCGAGGCGGTTGCCGCATGCCGCGAGTACATCGGCAAGAATTTCCCCAAGGCCTATCTGCCGGAGGAGCCGCGCCGGTATTCCTCGAAAGAGGGTGCCCAGGAGGCCCACGAGGCCATTCGTCCGTCCGACGTCAATGTGTTACAGGCCGGCCTGAAAGACATGGAGCGCGACGCGGAGCGCCTGTATGAGCTTATCTGGCGCCAGTTCGTCGCCTGCCAGATGCCCGACGCCCAGTATACCTCCACCGTCGTTACCGTTACGGCGGGGGACTACCAGTTGAACGCCAAGGGCAGAATCGTGAAGTTTGACGGTTATACCCGGGTGCAGGTGCCCGCTGGCCGCAAGGGGGAGGATATCGTCCTGCCGGATATGAAAGAGGGCGAGGTGCTCACCCTTGAAAAGCTCGATCCGGCCCAGCATTTTACCAAGCCCGCGCCCCGCTATGGCGAGGCCAGCCTGGTGAAAGAACTGGAGAAGCGGGGCATCGGCCGGCCTTCTACCTACGCTTCGATTATTTCCACCATTCAGGACCGCGGTTACGTCCGGTTAGAGAACAAGCGATTTTATGCGGAAAAAATGGGCGAGATAGTCACCCAGCGTCTGCAGAAGAGCTTTACCGAGTTGCTGGATTACGGCTTCACGGCGTCCATGGAAGCCCATCTCGATGAAGTAGCCCAGGGCAAACTGGACTGGCGCGAACTGCTTGACCAGTTCTACGGTGAATTCAGCGGGCTGCTGGAGAAGGCCGGGGAGCCGGAGCCGGCGGGCATGCAGCCAAATGAGCCGACCATGACGGACATTCCCTGCAGCAAGTGCGGGCGCCCCATGCAGATCCGTACAGCAAGCACGGGGGTATTCCTGGGCTGTTCAGGCTATGCGCTGCCGCCAAAGGAGCGCTGCAAGCAGACCATAAACCTGACACCGGGTGACGAGGCGATTCGCGAGGATGCGGATGACGAGGCCGAGTCGCGCCTGTTGCGCACCAAGCACAGGTGCAAGATTTGCAATACCGCCATGGACAGTTACCTGATCGATGAGGGGCGTAAACTGCATGTGTGTGGCAACGGGCCCGACTGCCCCGGCTTTGAAGTCGAGACCGGTAAATTCAAGATAAAGGGCTACGACGGCCCGATCATCGAATGCGACAAGTGCGGCGCGGATATGCAGCTGAAAACCGGGCGCTTCGGTAAATACTTCGGCTGTACCTCGGAAGGCTGTAAAAACACGCGCAAACTGTTGCGCAACGGTGAGGCGGCTCCGCCGAAAATGGACCCGGTACCCATGCCTGAACTGGCCTGCGTCAAGGTTGAGGACCACTATATCCTGCGGGATGGCGCCGCGGGCCTGTTCCTCGCCGCCAGCCAGTTTCCCCGCAACCGGGAAACCCGTGCGCCATTTGTCGATGAGTTGTTGCCGCACAAGGACGAGATAGATCCCAAGTACGCGTTCCTGTTCAGCGCGCCGGTCATGGACCCGGACAAAAACCGGGCACAGGTGCGCTTCAGCCGCAAAACCAAAGAGCAGTACGTCATGACGGAAGTCGACGGCAAGGCCACTGGCTGGAAAGCTTTTTACCGCAATGGCAAGTGGCAGGTCGAGAAATCCGGCACCACCGGCAGCGGGGGCCGCAAGCGCTCTTGAGTGGCAGCAACGCCAACAACCGGGCCCGGTCCAACCACGCGCTCTACCTGGCCAAGATAGTCCTGTCTGCATGGCGGCGGGAGCTGGAGCGACAGGATACCCCGGCCACCGTGCTGGCCCAGGCTTTCCATGGTGCCGCCAGGGAGCACCTCATAGCGGCTTATGGCTGGTTTCTGCTCGCGACCAGTGGCGGCGATAGACCGGCTCACGGCTTGCCCCGCAGCTGCGACGAACTGCCTCCCATGCCGGAAGGCCGGGTTTTTCCCGGGGAAATAAACGAATTTCGGCAGCTCGAGAGCAGCGGCTGGCTGGCGGACATGTTGCGCGATCAGGAACCCGCCGGCCCCACGCCCCGCCAGCAGGGCAACCTTGCCGTGGCTGCAGGGGACGCGCCCGGCATCGGGCAGGTCGCGAGCTGGATCGAACAGCTGGAGGCGCAGATCGGACGCATGGGTGATTCGCTGGACGAGTACTAGGGCCAGCTCAATTAATGTGAACAGCCCCCAACTTGGCCGTCTGCAGTTACTGCTGTTAGAATGCAAGGGCACATTCAGCAACCAGAGGTCATTTGAATGTCTGCATCTCTACTGGAGATTGTTGATCTGGGAGATGGGGAAGTCGTTCTGCAACGTGCCGACGATGACTCCGAGCCGCTAGTAAGCATTCGTTTCTCTGACGAATCGCGTATATACCTGATGGATAACGGGCTTGAGGTCGCCAAGGCGATGATTCAGGCGGGCATCCAGGCAGCCGCGGCGATTGCCGAACAGATCGAGCAGGAAGAAACCACTGCGGCGGAACCCGTTTCCCGCATGCTGCACTAGCGCCGGTCGCGCAACAATGCAGCCCCGGGCAGCCTGAACCCACAGGCTGTCCCTGTAACCAGCTCGCTGAACAGCGTTCTGAAAGAAGTTCGTATGCTCCGGATACTCATCGCCGCTCGATGAATGTTCTCGCACAATCCGCCATCATACACCGCGTCGGAGTACCCCGACGCTGATGCCCTCGATGGCAAAGGCCTGTTCCCGCAGGTCGACCCTGATGGGTTCGTATTGCGGATTTTCCGGCAGCAATTCCAGCAGGTGTTTCTGGGCCGTACGGTGCAGCCGCTTGACGGTGACTTCATCCTCGATGCGCGCCACCACAATATCCCCGTTATTGGCCACCTGGGTGTTGTGGACGGCGAGCAGATCGCCATCGAGAATTCCCACGTCGATCATACTGTCGCCCTGGACCACCAGGAAGTAGTCGGCGCTGGGTTTGAAAAAGGTCGGCGGCAGGTCGCAATAATCTTCGATGTTCTGCTCCGCGAGCACCGGGTTACCCGCGGCCACCCGGCCGATGATCGGTATGCCTGCGCTTTCCGGCAGCCGTATGCCACGGGACGCGCCGGCGATCATTTCGATAGCGCCTTTGCGGGCGAGCGCCTTCAGGTGCTCTTCGGCGGCATTGGCAGACTTGAAGCCGAGCTCCCTGGCGATGTCAGCGCGGGTGGGGGGATAGCCTGTCTGGTCGATATGCCGGCGCACAAGATCCAGCACTTGCTGTTGTCGCGAGGTGAGCTTTTCCATTGCGGAGCACCGTGGTTATTTATACAGGTGCTGTGATTATATACAGTATTTCTGCGCCGGTACAACAGCGCGAACTCCCGCCGCAGGAGGGCGGAGGAAAGCGGGCTACCCGGGTCGGGACTCAGTAATCCTCGACTCCGTACATGGCATCGGGCTCGATGGAGTTGAGCGGGCTGTTCCAGTCCTCGGGATGCATCGGCAGGTCGGGATCCAGCATGTCCTCGTCATCCAGTTCGAAGGCTGCCCTCCAGTCCTCGGGCGCCTCGGCCCGCTTCGGCATCATTTCGCGCCAGGCGTCCAGGTCGAACTCCGCGACCTCCCCATCCAGATACTGGATCTCGATGGAAAGGGTATCCGGGTCCCAGTCGACCACCTCAAACAGTGCATCTATCTGCACGTCCTTGTACCATCGCCCGATTACAGGCTGCTGCAGTTTCATTTTTCTTTTCCTTTTTTCAACACTTCCGAGTCCAACATAACACGCTGGAACAAGGTGTCCATTATGCGAAGCTGGTATATGAATCGCCCTGTAAATTACTTTATACACTGGCCAAAAAGATCTTCAGGAAGATCAAATGCTTGGGTCCCTTTACAGGAGTTGACATGGGTATCCCGGGGCTTTTATATATTCCTTTACCGCAATCGAGCCCTTGTCGAAATGAGAAAATTGTCTAAAAAAGCGCTTGATTGCGATCGATACCAGGGGCGTGAAAAACCGCTATGACAGCTGCGCAAAGGAGGTTCGGCCAGTGAAACAGCCCGGTGTGATAGGCGGAACCGGTATCGCGGCGCTCGATGGGCTGGTCCCGGTGACCACCCATGACCCCGATACGCCCTATGGCGCACCCTCAGGCCCGATAAGCGAAGGCCTGCTCGACGGTCGTCGCGTCTATTTCCTGCAGCGCCATGGCGGTAGTCCCGGGGTTATTCCACCGCACCTGGTCAATTACCGGGCCAATCTCTGGGCACTGCAGTCCCTGGGGGTTACAGACATCGTGGCCATCAATGCGGTGGGAGGGATCTCGACCGCCATGCAGCCCGGACGGCTCGTAATTCCGCACCAGCTGATCGACTACACCTGGGGGCGCGAGCATACCTTCGATGACGGCCGTGATGGCCCGCTCATGCACATCGACTTTACCGAGCCTTACGATCGCGAGCTGCGAAGGGCTCTGCTGGCCGCCGCAAGCGAGGCCGGCATCGCCTGCCAGGACACGGCCGTTTACGGCGTGGCCCAGGGTCCGCGACTCGAAACCGCCGCCGAAATTCGCCGTATGGCGGCCGACGGCTGTGACGTGGTGGGAATGACAGGCATGCCCGAGGCGGCGCTGGCCCGGGAGCTCGGGGTTGCCTATGCCTCGGTCTGTATGGTGGTCAACCCCGCAGCGGGGCTCGGTGAGCTGCCTATATCCCTGGAAATGATGCGCGACATACTGCAACGGGAGGCGGGCGTCGTGGACGAGCTGCTGCGAGCCCTGCTGCGCCGCCAGGATAAATAGCCCCGGGGGTGCCGGTGCCGCTCAGATCTTCTGGGCAGCTGCGATAGCAGCCAGTTCCTCCCCGGAAATCGGGGTAAATTTGATGATCAGCCCCAGCAGCGGATGATCGATGTAGTGTACCTCGCCGCTGCGCATGCGCCGGGTCTGCTCCAGCAGGACAGCGTGTCGATAGGGGTACACCGGCCCCTGGGCCTCTTCCACCACAGTCGCCCCAGGGCCTGTCGGCATCGTGGCTGTTGCTGTCGGACCCTGGATCGCCGCTGCGCTTGTCTCACCGCTGCCGCCCGGCGCAGCGACGGCTTCACCTGCTGCGGCCTCCGGCTCGGGCTGCCCCGGCGGCATCGCGGCGATCGCCGCGGCTATATCGACCACGCCTTCTTCCTCGACAATCAGGGAAGGGGGCCCGAAAGGCGGGGCGGGCATCTTCCAGTTACCCGGCAGGTATTCGCCAGCAGTATTCAGCCACAGGTTGGTTTCCAGGTGCAGGTAGCGGGTCAGGAAGATCTTCACGGTGCCCTGCAGGGGAGGCCACTGCTCCTCATCGCCCGAGTGATCCAGCACGATGGGCAGGCTGTTGGCTTCCGGGCCGACCGCCTGTACCCAGGTCTCGTGAAACAGGACGGCGTGGCGCCCGCTGCGCTGCAGCGCCGATGCCTTGCCGCGAAATTCCTGGTATCCCTCGCCCAGGGTCACGAACGGCCGTGGCAGGGAATTGACGGCCTCGGCAGGAACCGGGTCGGATGTCGCCGGGGCGAGTGCCTCCGCGGAAGCGGCCGGCTCGGATATCACGGGTGTGGGCGCCCTGACCGGGCCGCCGGCAGCCCCCGACGTGATCGTGATGATCTGGCGGCCGTACTTGTCGATCAGGCTTTCCCCGGCGTATCTGGCCTCGTTGCGCGCGACCCGCGCCGGGTCCACCAGGAAGCGGGCGGCCAGCGGATACGCGAGCTCGGGAGTGGCGTCCCACTGTTCCGCGCTGGCCGCGCCCGTCGGGGCGGGCGGTGCCTGGTTGGTGAACACCAGCAATTCGACCCGGAACCAGCGATAGTCCTGGGCGAGGGCGCTGTGCCCGGGAAAAACCGCGAGCACGACGAGGGCGGAGGCAGTCAACAGAGCGGATATTTTAGGCATCAGGCGGCATGTTCCGTGGCATCAGTGGCAAAGGATTCCAGCAGTTGTTCCACATATTGCTGGCGCTCCCGGTTGTCGGTGAGCTGGCGTGTAAAGCGCAGGCGGGTGGCCCCGGCCAGTTTATAGGCCCTGGGGTCGGACTGCACCAGTTTGACCAGGCTCAGGGGATGTACTCGCGTATTGGTGTTGAAATCGATACTACCACCCTCAGGGCCCGCTTCAATGGCGCGAATACCCAGGGCCTGGGCGCGCAGCCGCAACTGGGAGACCAGGAACAGGTTTTTCACCTGCACCGGCAGCAGGCCGAAGCGATCTATCATCTCGACCTGCAGGTCCCGCAGCTCGTTATCGCTGGCGGCAGCGGCTATCCGCTTGTACAGGATCAGCCTGCTGTTGATATCCGGCAGGTAATCCTCGGGAATCAGAGCGGGCATGTGAAGTTTGATCTCCGAGCCGTGATCAAGCGGCGCATCGACGTCAGGTATCTCACCGCGTTTCAGCGCGGCGACAGCCCGCTGCAGCATCTCCATGTACAGGCCGAAGCCGACGCTGTGTATCTGGCCGCTCTGCTCATCTCCCAGCAATTCCCCGGCGCCGCGTATTTCCAGGTCGTGGGTCGCCAGCATGTAGCCGGCGCCGAGGTCACCGGCCGCCTCGATCGCCTCGAGCCGCTTGCCCGCGTCCGGGGTGATCGCCGAGCGGGGAGGGCACATCAGGTATGCGTAGGCCTGGTGGTGGGAGCGGCCCACGCGACCGCGCAGCTGGTGCAGCTGGGCGAGACCAAACTTGTCCGCCCGCTCGATAATAATGGTGTTGGCGTTGGGAATGTCGATACCGGTTTCGATGATGGTGGTGCACAGCAGAATGTGATGACGCTGGTGGTAAAACGATGACATCACCTGCTCCAGCTGGGTTTCCCGCATCTGGCCGTGGGCCACGGCGATGCTCAGGTCCGGCAGCAGCTCGCGCAGTTTGCGCGCGGTCTCCTCGATGGTCTTGACCTCGTTGTGCAGGTAGTACACCTGGCCACCGCGCAGGGTCTCGCGCAGCACGGCCTCCTTGATCAGCGCGATATTGTGCTCGCGCACAAAGGTCTTGATCGACAGGCGACGGGCGGGCGGAGTGGCGATGATGGAGAGATCCCGCATGCCGCCCATGGCCATATTGAGGGTCCGGGGAATGGGCGTGGCGGTGAGGGTGAGCACGTCCACTTCCGAGCGCAGGGCCTTGATCGCCTCTTTCTGCTTCACGCCGAAGCGGTGCTCCTCATCGATAATCAACAGGCCGAGATCGGCAAAGTGAAAGCCGCTTTGCAGCAGTTTGTGGGTGCCGATCAGGATGTCGGTCTTGCCGCTCGCCACCCGCCGGGTCACCTGGGCCAGTTCACTGCCCGACTTGAACCGGGAAACCACCTCGACACTGACGTCCCAGTCGGCAAAACGGTCGCTGAAAGAATTGAAATGCTGCTGTGCCAGCAGGGTCGTAGGCACCAGCACCGCCACCTGTTTTTTGTTGCGGGTGGCCAGGAAGGCGGCGCGCATGGCCACCTCGGTTTTGCCAAAGCCGACATCGCCGCAGACCAGCCGGTCCATCACCCGGGGGCTCTGCATATCCTCGATTACCGCGTCGATGGTCGACTGCTGATCCGGGGTTTCCTCGAAGGGAAAGGCGGCGGCAAACTGTTCGTACTCATGCTGGAAAGGCGCAAAGGCAAAACCCTCCCTGGCCTCGCGCCGGGCGTACACTTCCAGCAACTGGGCAGCCACGTCGCTGGCTTTTTCGCTGGCCTTGCGCCGGGCCTTGTCCCACTGATCCGAGCCCAGCTTGTGCAGCGGCGCCAGTTCGGGGTCGGAACCCGCATAGCGGCTTACCAGGTGAAGTGATGCGACCGGCACATAAAGGCGCGAACCCTGGGCGTACTCAAGGGTCAGGAACTCGGCTTCCTGGTCATCCACCGTGAGGGTTTGCAGGCCGACATAACGCCCGACACCGTGTTCGATGTGGACGACCGGTACGCCCTCGCGCAATTCGTTGATGTCGCGGAACACATTGGCCACGGCGGCATCTTCCGCCCGCTTCCCGCGACGGCGGCGCTGGGCGACCCGGTTGCCGAACAATTGCGCCTCGCACACCAGGGTTGGCAGTCCCGGGCCAAAATACATGCCCCGGTCAAGGGGAGCGGTGGCGATGGCGAAATCAGCCCCCGAGGCGATAAAAGCGCGCCAGTCGCGCACCGCTGGCGGCTCCAGCTGGTGTTCCCGCAGGGACTCCAGCAGGATCTCACGTCGCCCGGCGGATTCCGCGCACAGCAGGACGGGGCCGCCATGCTCGCGGATGAACTCAACCAGGTGAGCGGCGGCGGAGAGCGAGCGCTGGTCACCGCCCAGGTCGGGTGGGGGGCTGACTGCGGTGTGCCTGTGCACCGGGGCATCGGGGCTATGGCGGAGTTCCAGCACGGCGTAGTTGCCGAGAATCTGGTACAGCTCCTCCACGGGAGTGAAGCATCGCCGCGGCGGCAGCAGGGGCCGCCGGGGGTCTATCCCGTATTCCTCAAAGCGGTTGTTTACATCGTCCCAGAAGTGGCAGGCGCTGCCGTGGTGGTCGCCACAGGCGATTATCGCGGTATTGTCAGGGAGGTAGTCAAACAGGGTGGCGCACTGCTTGAAAAACAGCGGCAGATAGTACTCGCAACCGCCCGGACTGCGCCCGGCAGAGACCTCCACATAGACCGCACACTGGTCCGGGTCCACCTCGAAGGCCTCGTACCAGTTCATCTGGAAGCGGCTGATGGCGCCCTTGTCCAGCGGGTATTCCCTGCCGGGAAGCAGGTTGATCCGCTCCACCTTGTCCACTGTGCGCTGGGTTTCCGGATCGAAGGTGCGCAGGCTGTCGACCTCGGCGTCAAGCAGGTCGATGCGATAGGGCAGCTTGCTGCCCATCGGATAAATGTCGAACAGGGAGCCACGCAGGGCGAATTCACCGTGCTCGTAGACGGTCTCCACGTTCAGGTAGCCGTTGAGCTGCAGGTCGCGTCGGAAACTGTCGATATCCAGGGTCTGGCCCTGTGCGAGTACCAGGCTGGACGCGGCGATATAATCGGTGGGCGCTAGCCGGTGCATCAGGGTGGGAATCGGCACCACCAGTATCCCGGCAGTCATCCGGCGCAGCTGGTGCAGGGTGCTCAGTCGCTCGGAAATAATGTCCTGGTGCGGCGAGAAGTTGTCATAGGGCAGGGTCTCCCAATCGGGAAATGCCAGGATCTCGACATCGTCCTCCAGGAAAAAGGGCAGTTCCCGTTCCAGAGTCAGGGCCGAGCTGGTGTCCGCGGTGATGACCAGCAGCAGTTGCCCCGGGCGGGCCAGCTCGGCAATGCAGCGCGCCTCGGCGCTACCCGAGAAGGGGCCAAGGGCGGTGCGAGAGGCCTTTTGCAGTGGCCAGGGTGTATCTTTCAGGAGTTCGGGAAACATAGGCCTTGGGTAAATGGCTGCGGGTGTCTGCGCGCCGTTCGGGAAGAGGCGCTATTGTAGCGTCAAGCCATTGCCAAGCTCCAGTGGGGATGAGTGTGTGAGGCGTCAAAACGGGCAATCCCAACTTGCGCACCCCGGACGCTGGCATGATAATACGCGACCCAACGGCCCAGAGCCCCCTAAGGAAGGTAGCCACAGTGACCCAACGCAAGCGACCACGCCCCGACGATTACTTCAAAAACTGGAAAGAGCGCGAGGCGCTGGCAGAGGGAATGATCCCGCTGGTCGGGCGCTTGTCCCGGGAAAAGAACGTGAAGTGCTATATGTACGGCAGAACCCTGGTCAATCGCTCGGTGCTGCAGATCATGAAAGACCACCGCTATGTCCGCCAGGTCGAGGGTAACGAGCTTTCCGAATTTGAAACCTACCCGGTATTCAACCACCTGGCCGGGCTCGACCTGGGCCCCGCTCACATAGACGTCGGGCGGCTGGCGGTGCGGTTCCAGGAAGAGGGCGTCGCCGCGGGTCTGAGTCTCGAGCAGTTCGTGGAGCGCGAGCTGGCGGATCTGATCGGCAACCAGATCAAGCCGCTGGAACAGCCCCAGGACGTCGTGCTCTACGGTTTTGGACGTATCGGCCGGCTGATGGCGCGGATCCTGATCGAGAAAACGGATGGCGGGGACTGCCTGCGCCTGCGCGCCATTGTGGTGCGCAAGGGCAAGGCTCCCAACGACCTGGTCAAGCGGGTCAGCCTGTTGCGGCGCGACTCGGTGCACGGCGCTTTCGACGGCACCATCAGGGTGGATGAGGAGCGACAGTCCTTCATCGCCAACGGCAACGAGATCAAGGTGATCTATGCCGACAGCCCCGACAATATTGATTACACCGAGTACGGCATCAGCAATGCCATCATTATCGACAACACCGGCGCCTGGCGCGACGAGGCAGGGCTGTCCCAGCACCTCAAGAGCAAGGGGGCGAGCAAGGTCATTCTTACGGCCCCGGGCAAGGGCAGCCTCAAGAATATCGTCGCCGGCATCAACAGCGATCAAATAGAACCCACTGACACCATAATTTCCGCCGCCTCCTGCACAACCAATGCGATAGCCCCGCCGCTGAAGGCGATGGATGACAAGTTCGGTATCGTCGCCGGCCACGTGGAAACGGTCCATGCCTATACCAACGACCAGAACCTGACCGACAACTACCACAAGGCATCACGCCGGGGCCGCAGCGCACCCCTCAACATGGTCATAACCGAAACGGGCGCAGCTACCGCCGTGGGCAAGGTATTGCCCCAGCTGGTAGGCAAATTGACCGGCAACGCGATAAGGGTACCGACCCCGAACGTGTCCATGGCGATTCTCAACCTCACTCTCGGCCGGGAGAGCAGCAAGGAAGAGGTCAATGAATTCATGCGCAACCAGGCGCTGCATTCATCGCTGCGCAGGCAAATCGACTACACCGCCTCCCCGGAAATTGTCTCAACCGACTTCGTGGGCTCCCGCCACGCCTGTATTTTCGACGCCCAGGCGACCATCGTGAACGGCAAGCAGGCGGTGCTTTACCTGTGGTACGACAACGAATTTGGCTATAGCTGCCAGGTGCATCGTATCCTGGAGCGCATGGCCGGCATTAATTTCGCGGTTTATCCCCGGGAGGGCTGATCCCGCGTCGGGGTTGGGCAGCGCCGTGGGTGCCCCCTATGTATCGACCAAGGTCCATTGACATGGGAAAAAGCTGTTCGAAATCAAAGAACCGGGAGTCGTCCGGTGGCGTTTTGTAGAACCATTCCGCTATAATGCGCGCGGTTCGGGTGTCGTCATGTAGCGGTTTCGCGTGCCCACGGGGCTTCCGCCCTCGAGACGCCCCCGGCTCATCCACAAATGTTTAGTTTCTTTAGGCAGATCCTATGGTCAAGATCAAGCGGGGCATGGACATTCCTATCCAGGGCGCTCCCCAACAGGTAATAGAAGATGTGCCCGCCCCACGCGCTGTGGCTGTCGTGGGTTATGACTATGTGGGCATGAAGCCAACCATGGAGGTTAAGGAGGGCGACCGGGTCAAGCTCGGCCAACTGCTCTTTACCGACAAGAAGACTGAAGGGGTTCGCTACACCTCTCCCGCCAGCGGCGTGATCTCCGCGATCAACCGCGGTGCCAAGCGGGTACTGCAATCCGTCTTGATCGAGATTGACGGCGACGAGGCGGTTGAATTTTCCCCGGTGAGCGCAGACAAGATAGCGGCAATGGATCCTGCAGCGGTGCGCCAGCAGCTGGTTGAAAGTGGCCAGTGGACTGCCCTGCGCACCCGGCCTTACAGCAAGGTTCCTGCCCCGGACGCAGAGGCCGCGGCAATATTTATTACCGCCATCGACACCAATCCGCTAGCGGCGGATCCGGCACTGATTATAAGCGAGCAGCGCGAGGCGTTTGCCGCGGGCCAGGACCTGCTGGCCAAACTGACCCGGGGCAAGGTATACCTCTGCACGGCGCCCGGCGCGGATCTTCCCCGCGGCACAGCGGCCAATATCGAGGTCGCTGAATTCGACGGGCCACACCCGGCCGGGCTCGCGGGTACCCATATTCATTTCCTGGAAGGCGCCAGCAGCAACAAGGTCGTGTGGACTGTCGGTTACCAGGATGTCATCGCCACGGGGAGGCTTTTTCTCGATGGCCGTCTCTATACCCAGCGAGTAATAGCGCTGGCGGGTCCCCAGATCGAACGGCCCCGCCTGCTGCGCACCCGCCTGGGTGTCGACCTGCAGGCCCTTTGTGCCGGTGAGATGAAGGCCGGCGACAATCGCATCATCAGTGGCTCGATACTCGGCGGTCGCATGGTGTCCGGGGCTACATCCTACCTGGGGCGTTACCACAACCAGGTATCGGTGCTGCTGGAAGGGCGCCAGCGGGAGTTTATGGGGTGGCTGTCACCCGGCACCAAAAAGCATTCCAACCTCGGCATCTATGTGACCAGCTTTTTTGGCACCAAGCCGCTGGCCATGACCACCACCACCAACGGTAGCGAGCGGGCCATGGTGCCGGTTGGCAGCTACGAGGATGTCATGCCGCTGGATATTCTGCCCACCCAGCTGTTGCGCGCCCTGATCGTGGGCGACACAGAGATGGCGCAGTCCCTCGGGTGCATGGAACTGGAAGAGGAAGACCTGGCACTGTGCAGCTATGTGTGCCCGGGCAAGTACGAGTATGGCCCCATCCTGAGGGACAACCTGACTCGAATCGAGAAGGAGGGTTAAGGCGTGGGATTGCGAAAAATGCTTGATGGTGTAGAACACCATTTCCAGGATGGGGGCCGGTTCCAGAAGTGGTACGCCCTGTACGAGGTGTTCGATACCTTTCTGTATGCCCCCGACTCGGTGACCCGCTCCACCGCCCATGTGCGCGACGGTGTAGACCTGAAGCGCATCATGATCACCGTGTGGATAGCGGCGTTTCCCGCCATGTTCTACGGTATGTACAACCTGGGGTTCCAGGCCAACTCGGTAATGCCCGCAGGGCAGGGTATCGAGGGCTGGCACGGTTACCTGATAGAACTGCTGGGCGGCTATGACGCCGGCAATCTCTGGCACTGTTTCTGGTTCGGCGCGGTCTTTTTCCTGCCGATCTATATCGTGACCTTCCTGGTTGGCATCAGCTGGGAGATCCTGTTCGCCATCCGCCGCGGACACGAGGTCAACGAGGGCTTCTTCGTCACCTCCATCCTGTTCGCCCTGACCTGCCCGCCGGATATACCCCTGTGGCAGGTGGCGCTGGGCATCAGCTTCGGCGTGGTGATCGGCAAGGAGATATTCGGCGGTACCGGCAAGAACTTCCTGAACCCGGCGCTGACCGGCAGGGCGTTCCTGTACTTCGCCTATCCCGCCCAGTTGTCGGGTGACGCTGTCTGGACAGCCGTGGACGGCTACACCGGCGCCACCGCACTGTCGGTGGCAGCGTCCCAGGGGATGGATGCACTGCGAGAGCAATGGAGCTGGATGGAGGCCTTCCTGGGTTCCGTGCCCGGCTCCATCGGCGAGACCTCCACCCTGGCCATCCTGATCGGTGGCGCGCTGCTGTTGCTCACCCGGGTCGCCTCCTGGCGTATCATCGCCGGCGTCATGATCGGCATGGTGGCCCTGTCGACCCTGTTCAACCTGATCGGCTCTGAGGACAACCTGTTCTTTGCCATGCCCTGGTACTGGCACCTGGTCACCGGTGGCTTCGCGTTCGGCATGATTTTCATGGCGACCGACCCCGTGTCCGCCTCCATGACGAACACCGGCAAATGGTACTTCGGCATCCTGATCGGGGTGATGACCGTGCTGATCCGGGTCGTCAACCCGGCGTTCCCGGAGGGCATCATGCTGGCGATATTGTTCGCCAATATCTTTGCCCCCCTTATCGACCACTTCGTGGTCCAGTCCAATATCAAACGGAGACTTGCCCGTGTCCAGTAACGACAGTACGAGTAAGACGCTGATTGTTGCTTTTTCGGTCAGCATAGTTTGCGCGATCTTCGTGTCCGCCGCGACGGTGATGCTCAAGCCGGTACAGGAAGTCAACAAGGCCCTGGACCGCAAGCGCAATATCCTGGCCGCGGCGGGCATGCTGGAGGAGGGCAGGAGTGTCGAGGAGCAGTTCTCCCAGATCACTACCCGGATTGTGGACCTGCGCACCGGCAAGTTCGTCGATGACATCGACCCGCAGAAATACGACCAGCACAAGGCAGCCAAGGACCCTTCCGCCTCGGACAAGCTTAGCCCCGAAGAGGATCTGGCGAAAATTGGCCGGCGCGAGAACTACGCGTTGGTCTACGTGGTGGAAAACGGCGCCGGGGATATCGACAAGGTGATACTGCCGGTCAGGGGCTACGGTCTCTGGTCCACGATGTACGGTTTTGTCGCACTCGAGGACGACGCCAACACCGTGGCGGGCCTTGGTTTCTACGAGCATGGCGAGACACCAGGCCTGGGCGGCGAGGTGGACAACCCCCGCTGGAAGGCCATGTGGCCAGGCAAAGAGGTCTATCGCGACGGGGAGGTCGCCGTGGGCCTCATCAAGGGCTCTGTCGACCCCTCAGCGGCCAACGCGCCCTGGCAGGTCGATGGCCTGGCCGGCGCAACCCTGACTTCCAGGGGGGTCACCAACCTGTTGCATTTCTGGATGGGCGAAAACGGCTTTGAACCTTTCCTTAATAATCTAAGAGCCGGGGAGGCGTAACCATGGATTCCATTAAAGAGACCCTGACCGGCCCGATCTTCAAGAACAATCCGATCGCCCTGCAGATCCTGGGTATCTGCTCCGCGCTGGCGGTCACCTCATCGCTGCAGGTGACCCTGGTCATGTGTGTTGCGCTCACCCTGGTGACGGCCTTCTCCAGCCTGCTGATCTCCGCGATCCGCAAGCAGATCCCCGGCAGCATTCGCATCATCGTGCAGATGGTGATAATTGCCTCGCTGGTTATCGTGGTCGACCAGTTCCTCAAGGCCTATGCCTTTGCCATCAGCAAGCAGCTGTCGGTTTTCGTGGGGCTAATCATCACCAACTGTATCGTCATGGGCCGGGCAGAGGCCTTCGCCATGAAGAATCCGCCGATCCCCAGTTTCATCGACGGCATCGGCAATGGCCTGGGCTACAGTGTGATCCTGATCGCGGTGGCGGTTGTGCGTGAACTGTTCGGTGCCGGCAAACTGATGGGCATTGAGATTCTGCCCCTGGTAACCGAGGGCGGCTGGTACAACCCCAACGGCTTGTTGCTGCTGCCTCCCAGCGCGTTTTTCCTCATCGGATTGTTTATCTGGGGCCTGCGCAGTGTGCGCTCGGAGCAGGTGGAAAAACCCGACTTCAAGATGGCCGGGCATACTGCTGCAAGGGAGGGCGTGTAAATGGAACATTACCTGAGTCTGTTTGTCCGCGCGATCTTCATAGAAAACATGGCGCTGTCCTTCTTTTTAGGCATGTGTACCTTCCTGGCCATTTCCAAGAAGGTGCAGGCGGCGCTTGGACTGGGTATCGCCGTGACGGTCGTGCTGGCCATCACCGTGCCCGTGAACAACCTCATCTACACCTATCTGCTGGCAGACGGCGCACTTGCCTGGGCAGGCCTGCCTGACCTCGACCTGAGCTTTCTGGGCCTGATCTCGTATATCGGCGTGATTGCGGCAATGGTGCAGATCCTGGAGATGTTCCTGGACAAGTATGTGCCGGCGCTCTACAACGCCCTGGGCGTATTCCTGCCGTTGATCACGGTGAATTGCGCCATCCTGGGTGCCGCCCTGTTCATGGTGGAGCGGGATTACAATTTCGGCGAGAGCGTGGTGTTCGGTGCGGGTTCTGGACTGGGCTGGGCACTGGCAATCGTCGCCCTTGCGGGGATTCGTGAGAAGCTGAAGTACTCGGATGTACCGGATGGCCTGCAGGGCCTGGGCATAACGTTCATGGCGACGGGCCTCATGGCCCTCGGGTTTATGTCCTTCGGCGGCATCGATATCTAAGCGGGATTGAACTGATATGGATATGACAATTGTATACGGCGTCACCATGTTTACGGTGGTGGTATTGATACTGGTGGCGATCATTCTCGCTGCCCGTTCAGCGCTGGTCAGTACCGGTGACGTGCACATCGAAATCAACGGCGAGAAAACCATCACGGTACCCGCCGGCGGCAAACTGCTGCAAACCCTGTCCGAAGCCAACCTGTTTTTACCCTCCGCCTGTGGCGGTGGTGGCACCTGCGCCCAGTGCAAATGCATTATCAGCGACGGTGGCGGCTCCATGTTGCCCACGGAGGAGTCGCATTTCACCAAGCGCGATGCGGCCGAGGGCTGGCGCCTGAGCTGCCAGGTGGCCGTCAAGCAGGACATGAAAATAGAGGTGCCCGAGGAGGTATTCGGGGTCAAGCAGTGGGAGTGCACGGTGGTTTCCAACCCCAACGTGGCCACTTTCATCAAGGAACTGACCCTGAAACTGCCCGAGGGGGAGAACGTGGACTTCCGCGCCGGGGGTTACGTTCAGCTGGAATGTCCGCCTCATCACGTCAAGTATTCCGATTTCGACATCGAGGAAGAGTATCGGGGTGACTGGGAACACTTTGGCTTTTTCAAGCTGGAGTCCGTGGTGAAAGAGACGACCATACGTGCCTATTCCATGGCCAACTACCCGGAAGAACGCGGCCTGGTCAAATTCAATATCCGTATCGCCACTCCGCCCCCCGGCAGCACCGGAATCCCACCGGGTATCATGTCCTCATGGGTGTTCGGCCTGAAGCCCGGCGACAAGGTCAAGGTTTACGGCCCCTTCGGCGAATTCTTCGCCAAGGACACCGATGCCGAAATGGTCTTTATCGGTGGCGGTGCGGGCATGGCGCCGATGCGCTCGCACCTGTTCGACCAGCTCAAGCGACTGCACTCCAAGCGCAAGATATCCTTCTGGTACGGTGCCCGGTCATTGCGGGAAATGTTCTACCAGGACGAGTACGACAAGCTGGCCGAGGAGAACGAGAACTTCGAATGGCACGTGGCCCTGTCCGATCCCCAGCCGGAAGACAACTGGACCGGTTACACCGGCTTTATCCACAATGTGCTCTACGAGGAGTACCTGAAGGATCACCCCGCACCCGAGGACTGTGAGTACTATATGTGCGGTCCGCCCATGATGAATGCGGCTGTCATCCAGATGCTGACGGAACTGGGAGTCGAACCCGAAAATATCATGCTGGATGACTTCGGCGGTTAACAGAATAAGCCACCCGGGAGGGTGGCTTTTTGCTGTAGCGACAGCCCTTGCTCTCGCGCTGCTGGCCGCCTGCAACGGGCGCCCTGAACCGGTCCGCCTGGCGGGCGAAACCATGGGCACCAGCTGGCATGTGACGGTGATACCGGGTACGGGAAGCCCCACCCCCGACGTTTTGCAGCAGGGTATCGGGGCCGTACTCGAGGCAGTCAACCTGAGCATGTCCACCTACAGGGCAGACTCGGAAATAAGCCGCTTCAATGCCCTGCCGGTAGATGAATGGTTTACCCTGTCCCCTGACTTTTACGCGGTGCTGTCAACCGCCATGGCCATCGGCTGGCAGAGCAAAGGGGCCTATGATGTGACCGTGGCGCCGCTGGTAGACCTGTGGGGTTTCGGGCCCGCGGGCCCGGTATCGGAGCCCCCCTCCGACGACGCCGTCACTGAGGTGCTGGAGAGAGTAGGGCAGGACCACCTGAGGCTGGACGGCGACGGCCTGCGACTGCTCAAGCGCAGCCCGGTATCGCTCGACTTTTCATCTATCGCCAAGGGCTTCGCAGTGGACCGGGTCGCCCAGTGGTTGAGCGGGCAGGGGCTGGAAAACTACCTGGTGGAAGTCGGGGGCGAAATGCGCCTGGCGGGGCTGAGCGGCAGGGGTGACCCCTGGCGCATCGCCATAGAGAGGCCCGACAGCGGGGACCGGGCGGCCGAGGAGGCCATCCGGGTGAGCGAGGTGGGAGTCGCCACCTCGGGGGATTACCGCAATTTCTTTGAACTGGATGGCAAGCGTTACTCTCACAGTATCGATCCCCGCAGAGGCTACCCTGTAGCTCATGACCTGGTGTCCGTTACCGTGGTGCACCCCAGCGCGATGGTCGCCGACGGCTGGGCCACAGCGCTGGTTGTGTCAGGCTACGAGGACGCGATGGCGGTGGCCCAGGAGCAGGGATTGGCCGTATATTTCATAAGGCGGGAGGGCGACGCGTTTATAGCCAGCCATACACCGGCATTTTCACGCTACCTGGAAAACCCGGACCCGCGAGACTAAACTGAATCCACTGGATTCCGGAGGCACCACATGTCACTTTTTTTGATTTCCGCACTGGTATTCGGCCTGGTCATGGCCGCCATGGCGGTAGGCGTCATGAACGGCCGGGCGCCCATCAAGGGCTCCTGCGGCGGCATGGGCGCCCTGGGTATCGACACCGCCTGTGAAATCTGCGGCGGCAATCCCCAGCGCTGCGACGAGGAAACCCGGGATGGGGAGGCGGGCAAGAAGAATCCCGAGCTTTACTACCCAGCGGACAAGTAATGCCATGCAAGGTTCGCTTACAGCCTGAGTTATCCGCTACCCACCCGTTATAAATACCCGTTTACCCTGCCCCCCCAGCAGATATAATCACCGCTTTCTTTTCGGGTACCCGGCACCAGGCCGAACTCGCTATACCCATACCCGGTAACGATGGTGTCAGTGACTCAGACAAAGGCAGGTTCCATCCGCAACTACGCCCCCTTTATCGGCCTGCGCTACAGCTTCAGCCGCAAACGCAATCGCTTTACCTCGGTGATCGCCATGGTGTCCATGCTGGGCATGGTGATCGGCGTGGCCAGCCTGATCACGGTGCTGTCGGTGATGAACGGTTTTGGCGGGGAGCTGCGGGGACGTATCCTCTCCCTGGTGCCTCACGGCTACGTGGCCAATCCCGATGGCGGCATTGCCGACTGGGAGGCGCTGGGCGCGACACTGCGGCAGTCCTCCGGAGTGGTGGCGGTATCCCCTTACATCAGCGACAAGGTTTTGCTGGCGAGTCCCACCAACCTGCGCGGCGCGGTACTGACGGCGATCGACCCGGCAACCGAGGCGACGGTCTCTGAGATTCCCGCGGCGATGGTGTCCGGTTCCCTGGACAGCCTCGACGGCCAGGGTTTCACCGTGGTACTGGGTGCATCCCTGGCCCGCATCCTGCGGGTGCAGCCCGGTGACCATGTCGATGTGACCGTGCCCCGGTTGACGGTAACACCCATGGGCGTGTTTCCCCGCAGCAAACGGCTTGCTCGTCACCGGCCTGTTCGAGGTGGGGGCCCAGCCGGACGCCTACCAGGCCTATGTATCGCTCGCCACCGGTCAGAAACTGCTGGGGCCGCGAGACCGGGTTGACGGGCTGCAGGTCAAGACCAGCGAGTTGTTCGAGGCGCCCGCAATCATGGCAAGCCTGGCTGCGTCGCTGCCCGCCGGGTACGAGGTCAAGGACTGGAGCCAGAGCCAGGGCTCCCTGTTCCGGGCGGTGAAAATGGAAAAAGTGATGGTCAGCCTGCTGCTGCTGAGTGTGGTGGCCGTGGCGGCGTTCAATATCGTCTCCACCCTGGTGATGTCGGTAGCGGAGAAGCGCCGGGATATCGCGGTGCTGCGCACCATGGGGGCGCGGGCAGGGGGTATCATGGCGATCTTCGTGGCCCACGGCCTTGGCCTGGCGGCGGTGGGCATCTCCATCGGCGCAGCCCTGGGAACCGCCCTGGGCCTGAACATATCGCGGGTGACCGCCTTCCTGGAAAATACTTTCGGAGTCAAATTGTTCGATCCAAGTGTTTATTTCATCAGCGAGCTGCCATCGGACCTGCAATGGCCGGATGTGGGCGGCGTGGTCCTCGCCTCCCTGCTCCTGAGCCTGCTTGCCACCCTGTATCCCGCCTGGCGCGCAACCCGCATCGCTCCAGCCGAGGTGCTGCGCTATGAGTAATACGGTGCTGCGCTGCGAGTCACTGTGCCGGGTTTACGAAGACGGCGGCAGAACGGTGACGGTGCTTGAGAACGTCGAGCTCAGCCTAGCGGCCGGAGAGAAAATTGCTGTCATCGGTGCCTCCGGCTCGGGCAAATCCACCCTGCTGAACCTGCTGGGGGGGCTGGACAACCCCACCTCGGGCCGGGTGCTGATGGCCGGGCAGGACCTGGCGACACTGGGCGAGAAAGCGCTTTGCCAGCTGCGCAACCGGCGCCTGGGTTTTGTCTACCAGTTTCACCACCTCCTGCCGGAGTTCGATGCCCGGGAGAACGTCGGTATGCCCCTGTTGATAGCCGGCTTGCCGCGAGCCGAGGCCTGGCGCAAGGCGGCGGCGATGCTCGACCGGGTAGGGATGTCACACCGGCTCGATGCACCGGCCCGGCCAGCTGTCCGGGGGAGAGCGCCAAAGGGTGGCGATCGCCAGGGCGCTGGTCGGCAGCCCGGATGTCGTGCTGATGGACGAACCCACCGGCAACCTGGACCCGCACTCGGCCGCACAGGTACTGGCGCTGATCGATGAACTCGGACAGGAGAGCGCCGCCTTTGTCGTGGTGACCCACGACCCGTCGATTGCGAACCAGATGAACCGCACCCTGGAACTGCGGGACGGCGGCCTCAGGGAGCTGCCATGAGTTTTTATGAGCGCCTGCGCATAGCGGTGCGCTATACCTTCGCCTTTGGCGGTGGTCACCTGTCTACCTTCCTCTCCACCCTGTCCATGCTGGGCCTGGTGCTCGCCATCAGCCTGCTCATCATAGTGCTGTCGGTGATGAATGGCTTCGACAAGGAGATGCGGGAGCGGATTCTGGGGATGGTGCCCCACATCACCCTGCACAGTGCGATCCCCATTGAGGACTGGCGGGAGCAGGCCGCGGTGGTGGCGCGCCATCCGGAGGTTCTGGAAGTCACTCCCTTTACCGAGTTCGACGCCCTGTTCATGCGCGGCGACAACATCGAAACCGCCATGGGTGTGGGCATAGACAGCAGTGATTCCGCCACCGTCAGTCGCCTGCTGGCAAACCTGGACGGGGAGGAAGTCGCCGCGTTCCAGCGGCAGGCCAATGGCCTGGTGCTGGGTGTGGGCATTGCCGATCGGCTGGGGGTCAGGCCCGGCGATGAATTGACACTGATCGTCCCCGGGGCCGGACCCGGCGCCGAGGGCCGCGCCACCAGGTTCGAATCCCTCAAGCTGGTTGCATTGCTCGAAACCGGTACCGAACTCGACCAGGCGGCGGCAATCGTCCAGCTCGCAATGGCATCGGAACTCGCGGGCCTGGGTACCGCTGTCTCGGGTCTACGTATCGCCACCCGGGACCTGTTTTCGGTGACGCGCGTCGGCTGGGAGTTGGTGAATAATATGCCCAGCGGGTATTACGCTACCAACTGGATGATGACTCACGGGAATCTGTATTCAGCCATCCAGTTGTCCCGGGACCTGATTACGATCCTGCTATTTTCGATCATCGCCGTTGCCGCATTCAATGTGGTGTCCTCACTGGTGCTGGTAGTGTTCGACAAGCAGGGCAATATTGCCATCCTGCGGACCCTGGGCGCCGCGCCGCGCGACATCGCGATTATCTTCGTGCTGCAGGGCGCCATGATCGGCCTGGTCGGGGTTACTGTGGGTGCCGCGCTGGGCGCGATCGGCAGCCAGCTGGTGCCGGACCTGGTGAGCTCACTGGAGCGGTTGCTTGACATGAATTTCCTCAATACCGATGTGTACCCGGTATCGTTCCTGCCGGTGGACCTGCTGTGGCGGGACATTCTGGTGGTGGGTGGGGTGGCTTTCGCCATGTGTGTGGTGGCGGCTATCTATCCCGCCCTGCGCGCCTCGCGCCTGGCGCCGGCGCTGATTCTCAACCAGGATCGCAGTTAGTTTTTCAGCCTGCTGGCGCGGCGGCGTTTGCGCTCACGCCAGTGAACCGAGACCCGCCAGCGCCACAACATGCTTATCACAAAATACCCCAGGCAGCCGAAAAAGAGCCCGCAGATCAGGCAACCCAGCAAAAATGGCTGCCAGATATTTGCCAGCTGGTGGCTGAGCCAGTTGAAACTGAGCTCGAACTCGATCGCCGTTACCGGCACATTGATGATGAGTGCCCCGACCTGGTAGGCCATGAAAAACAGGGCGGGCATGGTCAGCGGGTTGGTAATCCAGACCAGGCATACCGATATCGGCAGATTGCAGCGCAACATCAGCGCCAGCAGGGCCGCAAGGGGCATTTGCCCGGGGATCGGCATGAAGGCCATGAACAGCCCGACGAAAAATGCCATCGACGCCGAGTAGCGATTCAGGTGCCACAGGTTGGTCTCGTAAATCCAGTCGCCCAGAACGTGCAGGGACTTGATTTCCCTTACCCTGGCAGCACTGGGCATCAGCGATTTGAGTGTCTTCTTCGGCATGGTGTGGGTGACCGGATCTGCTGTGTCGTTCCCTGACGAGTTGTGATTCACTGGCAGAGGCGTGATGCTGCGGCCATTCCCTGAAGCGTCGTCTTCGCTCCGGCCCAAGTTATTATGCCTATAAACTGCCGGCTACTCTAGGGCGTCGATCACAGATCAGGGCGCTCACGGGGCGCCCCGAAAGTTTGGGATAGCCAGGATGAGATCATGGATGGTCGGACTGGTACTGGGCATCCTGCCGGTAGCCCTGTTACCCCGTCTACCGGGCCCGTGGGCGCCTCTTGCGCTGGCGGGGGCAGGGCTGGTGCTGCTGGCCTGGCGGGGCGCGCTGCCGCGTCTCACCTCAGGCCTGGCACTGGGTGTTGCCCTGGCACTGGTGCATGGTCAGCTGCTGCTGGAGCGGCGGATATCTGATTCCTGTGTCGGGGAGCCGCTGCTGCTGACAGGCGAGATAGCATCACTGCCCCGTAACACCCTGTTCCCGGACGGCAGGGGCCGGCAGCGTTTCGAGGTCGCCATCGCCGCGCTGGAGCCGCGGCGCTGCGCCGGGCCCCGCAGGGTACTCCTGTCCTATTACGGCCCAGCTAAAATCACTCCCGGCGACCGCTGGACGTTCCCGGTAAAACTGGCCAGGCCCTGGGGTCTTGCCAATCCCGGCTCTTTCAACCTGCAGGCATGGTACGCGCAAACCGGCATCGACGCCGTGGGTAGTGTCAGGGGTGGCGCGGCAACCAGCCTGGCCGTACGACACAGCGGGAGCGCGGACCTGGCCAGCCTGCCCAATCGCCTGCGCCAGCAGATAAGTGAGCGCATCGCCTCACTGCCGCTGACCCCGGAGGCCGCAGCCCTGCTCAGGGCAGTGACCGTGGCGGACAAGAGCGGCATCGACGCCCCATTCTGGACCCTGTTGCAGCAGTTCGGTATCAACCACCTGCTGGTGATCTCGGGCCTGCACGTGGGCCTGGTGGCCGGCGCCGCCTACCTCCTGGGCGGCACACTCCAGCGACTGTGTTTACTGGCGGGCCGGCCCGCACACGCCCTGCCGGCGATACTGGCGCTGTTCTGCTGCTGTGCCTACACCGCACTGGCAGGCTTTTCGGTCGCCACCCAGCGGGCCCTGTGCATGCTGGCCTGCTTTCTGGTGGCCGATCTGACAGGGCGCAGCAGCAGCCCCGCCAATAACCTGTTGCTGGCGGCGGCTCTCGTCCTGGTCATCAACCCGCTGGCGGCATTGGGCAGCGGCTTCTGGCTGTCCTTCAGCGCGGTGGCGGCATTGCTGTGGCTGGCCCGTTGGCAGCGGGGATGGCGGAGCTGGCGGCGGGCCTTGTCGACCCACGGGTTTATGTCGCTGGTCATGCTACCGCTGGGCGCGTGGTGGTTCGGTGGCAGCAGCGTGGTAGCCGGACTGGCGAACCTGGTGATGGTCCCCCTGGTTGGCCTGGTGGTGGTGCCGCTGGCTTTGCTGGCGGTAGTCTGCATGTACCTCATTCCCATAGCGGAGCTGCCCCTGTGGCGGCTCGCGGCCTGGCCGCTGCAGCAGGTTTTACCGCTCGCAAGAACCCTCGCCCGGGACAGCAACTGGTTTTACCTGCAGTTTCAGGGTTCCCTGGCGGATGTGTTGCTGGCGGCAATCGGCATACTCCTGGTGATTCTGCCGCTGCCGGCCCGGGCCAGGACACTGGCGCTGTTGATGCTACTGCCATTGCTGCTACCTCCGGACTACCAGGCTGCTTTTCCGTCGCGGGCCGATCCGCCCGGGATGACACGGGTCACCGTGCTCGATGTCGGTCAGGGTACTGCAGTGATCGTCAGGAGTGGGCCAAGGGTGCTGGTTTACGATACCGGAGGCGGTGATCCCGCCGGCGCCAATATGGCTGACATGGTGGTACTGCCCTATTTGCGCCAGCACGGTGCGGTCGCTGTGGACACCCTTGTCATCAGCCATCCGGATAACGACCACAGTGCGGGCGCAGCTACCCTGGCGGCCGCCATGCCGCCGGCCAGGGTGTATTTCGGTGGGGACCGGGTGGCGACAACCGGAGCGCGACCCTGTCTCGCCGGCCAGGCCTGGCGCTGGCCCGGTGGGCAGCGGTTCCAGTTTCTCTCGCCGCTGCCTGGGCCGACCGGGTCCGGCCCCAGCAATGACAGCTCCTGCGTGCTGCAGATAGAAGCGGCGGGCTTCCGCCTGTTGCTGTTGGGCGACGTCGAAAGTTCGCAGGAGCGCGAACTGGCGCGCTACTGGGGTAGCCGCCTGGCCAGTGACTGGCTGCTGGTTGCACACCACGGCAGCCGGACATCCTCATCCTGGGCGCTGCTCAAGGTCGTCAGGCCCTCGGTCGCCGTGGTCAGCAGCGGCTATGCCAACCGCTTCGGCCATCCCCACGACGATGTGCTGGCGCGGCTGGGGCAGGCGGGCGCACGGGTCTATGGCACGGCCCGCGGGGGCGCCCTGGAATTCGAGTTCGTTCCCGGGCAACCGGTTCAGGTGCGGCGCAGGCGGCAGGAGCACACACGTTTCTGGATGTGATTTCCCGGTTGGCGGTTTCTCAGCCCTTGCCCCTGGGCGTATAATGGCGCCATTAAAAAAACAGGGGGGTGTGAAGGTGCTTGAATTGTTATCTGCCGGTGGCTGGCTGATGGGGCTTATTCTGCTGTGTTCCGTGGTCGGCCTGGCGATCTGCGTGGAGCGGCTGTACACCCTGAATCCCAGGAAAATCGCGCCGCCGCACCTGCTGGCCACCGTATGGAAGCAACTGAAGAGCCGGTGAACTCGATGCCGAAAGGCTGCGCACCTGAAAAAGTCCTCGCCCCTGGGCCGGATACTCGCGGCCGGCCTCGGCAATGCCTATCACGGCCGAGACGTCATGAAGGAAAGCATCCAGGAGGCCGCCGGACACGTCGTACACGACCTCGAGCGCTATCTCAACACCCTAGGCACCATCGCCGCCGTAGCGCCCCTGCTGGGCCTGCTGGGTACGGTGGTCGGTATGATCAAGGTATTTGCTGAAATCATGGCCCAGGGCACCGGTAACGCCAGTGCCCTGGCTGGCGGTATTTCCGCAGGCCCTGATCACCACCGCCGCCGGCTTGACCGTCGCGATTCCGGCGCTCGTGATGCACCGTTACTTTGTCGGCCAAATCGACGGCATCGTGGTCGAACTGGAGCAGGAAACCATAAAGCTGGTTGATGCCCTGCACAGTGAAGAGAACACGGAAGCCACGCTCTTGAAATTCAGACGTCAACATCGCGACGAGGTCGGCATCAACCTGACGCCCGCTGATAGACGTGGTCTTTCTGCTGCTGATTTTTTTCATGGTCTCCACCACCTTCACCCGCGAAACCCAGTTGAGCATCGACCTGCCCGAGGCCGAGGGTGCCGCCAAGGAAACCAGTGAGCGAGCAAATCGAGATCCTGATCGATGAGACCGGGAACTACCGGGTCAACGGCCAGGGCCTGGTGGATAATCGTATGCGCACCCTGCAGGCGGCGATCTACAAGATATCCGCCGGCGACACCACCATGCCGATGACCATCACCGCCGATGCCCAGGCCGCCCACCAGCACGTGGTACGGGCCATGGACGCTGCCGGCCAGATGGGTTTCGTGCACCTGAGTATTACCACCAGGCAGCCCGTCGAGTCGGAATCGGGTGGCTAGTTACTCGGAACTGCCCTATGCCCAGCCCGGTCGCCACGGCATGAGCGACTGGCAGATCTACCGCCGCCTGCTGGGTTATGTAGTTCCCCACTGGCTGATGTTCTGTTTGAGCCTGCTGGGTTACGTGATCTATTCGATGGGCAACGTCCTGCTCGCCGACCTCATGCAGTTTCTGCTCGACTCGCTCGATGACTCTGTCGAGGTGTCCTCCGGGATCGTGTCGTCGGTGGTCTACCGGTTGTTTGACCCGGAGGGTCACGACCGTGTGGAGTTTGCCCGGGTAGCGGTGCCCGTGGCCATGGTGCTCATTGCCGCCAGCCGGGCCAGCGGTTTCTTTATGGGCAATTACTTCATGAACCATGTCGCGCGCACATTGATCCACAATCTGCGCTGTGAGTTGTTCGACAAGATGCTGGTCGCTCCCAGTGCCTACTACGACGCCCACAAGCAGGGGGCGCTGATTTCCAAGATCACCTTCAACGTGGAACAGGTCACGGGAGCGGTTACCAAGGCGCTGAAAACCGTGGTGCGGGAAGGGCTGACGGTCATCGCCCTCACCAGCTACCTGCTCTACCTGAACTGGCGGCTGTGCCTGGTGTTTATTGCGGTGATACCGGTCATCGCCGCGGTGGTCGCCTTTGTGGGCAAGCATTTCCGTCGTTACAGCCGGCGTATCCAGACCTCCATGGGGGATGTCACCCAGGTCTCGGGGGAGAGCGTGAGCGGCTATCGCGAAATCCGTATTTTCGGCGGACAGGCCCAGCAACAGGCGCGTTTCCGCGAAGCGAGCCAGTACAACCGTTCGCAGAATCTCAAGATGGCCTTTGCCGATGGCCTCAGCACACCCGTGATCCAGACCCTGCTGGCCCTCGCCCTGGCCACCCTGGTGTGGTTCGCCCTCAGCCCCGATATACTGCGCGGCTTTACCGCCGGCTCGCTGGTGGCCTTTCTCACCGCGGCCACCCAGTTGGGCAAGCCGATCCGCCAGCTGAGCGAGGTCCAGTCCGACATCCAGCGCGGCCTGGCGGCGTCGGAGGATATCTTCGCCCAGCTCGACCTTGACGAGGAGATGGACCACGGCGCGGTGACGGTGAAACGCGCGACGGGGGCGATCAGTATCAGGGGTCTGTCCTTCGCCTATCCCGGAAGCGACCGGCTGGTGCTGGAGAATGTCTCGCTGGAGATACCCGCCGGCAAGACCGTGGCACTGGTGGGCCGATCGGGCAGCGGCAAGACCACCCTGGTGCAGTTACTGGCCCGCTTTTACCCGGTGGAAACGGGAGAAATCATCCTGGACGGGATTCCCCTGGCGGATTACCGCCTGGCGAACCTGCGAGCCCAGCTGGCGATGGTGTCGCAGCAGGTCGCTCTGTTCCACGACACCGTCTACAACAATATTGCCTATGGCGCACTGGCGGACGCGACGGAAGAGGCGGTGATCGCCGCCGCCGAATCGGCCTACGCCAGTGAATTCATCGACAACCTCCCCGCGGGATTCCAGACCGTACTGGGCGATGACGGCGGCGGGCTCAGTGGTGGCCAGCGCCAGCGTATCGCGATCGCCCGGGCGATTCTGAAGGACGCCCCCGTGCTGATTCTCGACGAGGCCACCTCGGCCCTGGACAACGAATCAGAACACCGAATCCAGCAGGCGCTGGACAATGTCATGGCCAATCGCACCACGATCGTCATCGCCCACCGCCTGTCTACCGTCGAACACGCGGACAGCATCGTGGTGATGGACGCGGGCAGGGTGGTTGCCAGTGGCACTCACCAGACACTGCTGCAGGAGGGTGGCCTCTACGCGCAGCTGTATCACCAGAAGTTTGCCGATTGAAGACGCGGCTGCGCGAAACCCTGGAAAACGCCTGGTACAGGGGCGCCTGGTGGCTTTGGCTGTTGCGGCCACTGGAACTGCTGTTTCGGCTCGGGGCAGCAGCGCGTCGCGGCCTGTACCGGATCGGCCTGTTGCGCGTCTACCGGGCGCCGGTACCGGTGGTTGTGGTTGGCAATATCACCGTTGGCGGCACCGGTAAGACCCCCGTCGTCATCGCCCTTGTCGAATACCTCCAGGCACGCGGCATCCGGGTTGGAGTCGTCAGTCGCGGCTACGGCGGTACCGGCAGCGCAACGGCGCACTGGGTCGACAGCGACAGTGACCCGGGGCAGTGCGGCGACGAGGCGCTGCTGGTACATCGGCGCACCGACTGTCCCTGCGTGGTGGCGCCCTCGCGCGCGGACGCGGTGCGGGTTCTGCTCGCGCGGGTCTCCGTCGATATTATCGTCAGTGACGATGGCCTGCAGCACTATGGGCTGGCCCGCGATATGGAAATTGCCCTGCTGGACGAACAGCGTCGCACCGGCAATGGTTTCTGCCTGCCCGCGGGGCCTTTGCGTGAAACCCGGGCACGCCTGGAAAGCACCGACTTCGTGCTCTATCGCGGCAGCGCGGATCCGCTTACCGGGGTGCAATACATCGGGGAGGGCCTGGTAAATCTGCGCAGTGGCGAACAGCGGTCCGTGACACCAGCAGCGCTGGGGCAGGAGGTCTTCGCGGTAGCGGGCATTGGTCAACCCGGACAGTTTTTCGAGGCCCTGGAAAGCTACGGTTTTCGCGTCCAGCCCCTGTGTTTTCCGGATCACCACCGCTACAGCCCGGGTGATTTTGACCGACTGGCCGGCAAGCCGATTATCATGACCGAGAAGGACGCGGTAAAATGCAGCGGCCTCGCGGGCGCTGATGCCTGGTACCTGAAAATCAGCGCGCAGTTGCCACAGGCGGTGACCACTGCCGTGGCGGCACTGGCACATTCCTGAATAGTTTACGGAGCAAGCATGTCCTACACCGTTGTCATACCCGCGCGCTACGGCTCCACCCGCCTGCCGGGCAAGCCGCTGCTGGATATCGCCGGCAAACCCATGGTGCAGCGCGTCTGGGAGCAGGCGCGCCGCAGCGCCGCCCGGGAGGTGGTCATCGCCACCGATGACGAGCGGATCCTGCAGGTGGCCGAAGGCTTTGGCGCCACGGCCTGCATGACATCGATGGAACACCCCTCCGGCACGGACCGGCTGCAGGAGGTCGCCGCCCATTTCGGCTGGACCGACGACCGGATCGTCGTCAACGTGCAGGGCGATGAACCCATGATTCCGCCGGCGGTCATCGACCAGGTGGCGCAGAACCTCGCCGGTCAGCAGGGGGCGGGCATCGCCACCCTCTGCGAGGCGATTACTGATGTTTCCGAACTGCTCGACCCGAACGCGGTAAAGGTGGTTTTTGGCGCCGCCGGGATGGCGATGTACTTCAGCCGGGCCAGCATCCCCTGGCCCAGGGAACAGTTCAAGGACGGTCAGCAGAGCATGCCGGGGCAGGGGACCTGGTATCGCCATATCGGTATTTACGCCTACCGCACCGCGTTCCTGCACGAGTACGTGACCTGGCAACCGGCTCCTCCTGAGCAACTCGAGCAGCTGGAACAACTGCGTGCGCTTTACCATGGTGTCGGTATACACGTGGCGGTGGCCTGCGAGCAAGTCCCCGGCGGGGTGGATACCGCCGCCGACCTCGACGCCGTCCGGGGGCGCTTTGATGGCGCTTCTGCGGTCTGATGGAGGGGGCATCCGGTGGGCTGTTGTGGGAGACCGGTGATGCATATCCTGCAGGGTGAGGCGCTGCAGTCCTACAACACCCTGGCGCTGGCGGGACATGCCAGGGCGCTGGTGCGGGTCGCAGATCGCGGGCAATTGCTCGAGGCGCTGGCCTGGGCAGCGGATCGCGCTCTGGCTGTGATACCACTGGGGGAGGGCAGTAACGTGGTGATCGCGGGGGATCTCGAAGCCCTGGTACTGCGCCTGGATACCCGCGGTATAGAAGTGCTGGAAGACGATGGCGATTCGGTCCTGTTGCGGGTGGCTGCGGGGGAGAACTGGCACGGGCTTGTGCAGTGGTCACTGGAGCAGGACTATTTCGGCCTGGAAAACCTCGCCCTGATTCCGGGAACGGTGGGCGCCGCGCCCATCCAGAATATCGGCGCCTACGGTGTCGAGCTGGCGCCCTTCGTCCAGCGGGTGCACTGTGTGACGATAGCGGGCGGCGAGACCCGTATCGTCGCGGGAGCAGCGTGTCAGTTCGGTTACCGCGACAGCATTTTCAAGCACGGCCTGCAGGACCAGCTCGTTATAACCGCAGTCGAGCTGCAGCTGTCCCGCCGTCCGGGGGTGCAGGCAGCTTACCCTGCACTGGCAAGGGAACTTGAACAGCGCGGCTGCAGTGAACCGACGCCCCGGGCGGTGTTCGATGCGGTGGTGAACATCCGCCGCAGCAAGTTGCCCGACCCGGCCCGGGTGCACAATGCCGGAAGTTTTTTCAAGAACCCGGTACTGCCGGCCCAGGCGGCACAGGAACTGGCCCGCCGGTTTCCTGGCCTGCCGCAGTATCCCCAGGCCGATGGCAGTATCAAGCTCCCCGCTGCCTGGCTGATCGACTTCTGCGGCTGGAAAGGGCATCGCGACAGGGGCCTCGGTGTGCACCCGGAACATGCGCTGGTGCTGGTCAACTACGGCAACGACAATGGCGCGGACCTGCTGTCCCTGGCCAGGGCAATTGCCGACTCGGTCCTGGACACCTTCGACATCGCGCTCGAGATCGAGCCCAGGATTTACGGCAGGGCGGTGTGAGCGAGTTCGACCACAAGGCGTTTATCAAGGCACTGACCACAAGGCCAGGCGTCTACCAGATGTACGACGCAGACCACAAGTTGCTGTACGTGGGCAAGGCCCGCAACCTGAAGAACCGCGTGGGCAGTTATTTTCGCGCCAGTGGTCTCACTGAAAAAACCATGGCGCTGGTCGCGCGGATTCACGAGATCCAGGTCACAGTCACCTCCACAGAAGTGGATGCGCTGCTGCTGGAGCACAACCTGATCAAGTCCCACCAGCCGCCTTACAACATCCTGCTGCGGGATGACAAATCCTACCCCTATATTTTCCTGTCCAGTGAAGACAAATACCCGAGGCTCAGCCTGCACCGGGGGGCGAAGCGGCGCAAGGGCCAGTACTTCGGCCCCTATCCCAGCGCCGGTGCCGTGCGCGAATCACTGCACTTTCTGCAGAAGGTGTTCAAGGTCCGGCAGTGTGAGGACAGTTATTTCAACAACCGTTCACGACCCTGCCTGCAGCACCAGATCGGTCGCTGTACCGCGCCCTGTGTCGAGCTGGTAAGCGAGGAGGAGTACGCCCAGCAGGTGGAAAATACCACCCTGTTCCTGCGCGGCAAGTCCCGGCAACTGATGGCCCGCCTGGCCGATGACATGGAGAAAGCCGCCGCAAACCTTGCCTATGAGGAGGCAGCGGTATTCAGGGATCAGCTGAGCCAGTTGCAGCATGTGCAGGCCAGCCAGGGCATCGAGGGCGTCAAGGGCGACCTGGATATCGTCGCCGCAGCCGTGGGCGGCGGCAGGGCCTGTGTGCAGGTTCTGTTCGTGCGGGGTGCGCGGGTACTCGGGAGCAAAACCTACTACCCGCCACTGCGCCTGCAGGAGACGCCGGCCCAGGTATTGTCGGCGTTTATCCCCCAGTATTATCTCGGTGGCATGAGGGCGATTCCGCCCGAGCTGATCGTCAACGAGGCACCGGAAGATGCGGACACGCTCGCCCTGGCCCTGACGGCGGAATCGGGCCGCCGTGTCCGCCTGCGCAGCAGGGTGCGCGATGCCCGGGCCCGCTGGCTGCAACTGGCTCTGCAGACCGCGGAAACCAGCCTTGCTTCACACCTGAGTGGACGGCAGTCTGTCATCGAACGGATGCAGGCCCTGCAGGAGTTGCTCGGGCTGCCGGAAATGCCGGAGCGTATGGAGTGTTTTGATATCAGCCACAGCTCCGGGGAGGCCACGGTGGCCTCCTGTGTGGTCTTTGACCAGGGCGGACCGCGCAAATCCGATTATCGCCGCTTCAATATCGAAGGCATTACCGGTGGCGATGACTACGCCGCCATGCAGCAGGCCCTGGAGCGGCGCTACAAGCGACTGAAATCCGGCGAGGCGCCCATGCCGGATATCCTCTTTATCGATGGCGGCAAAGGCCAGGTCAGCCAGGCCATGTCGGTGCTGGCCGACCTGCAGATCGCCGGTGTGGAGGTGATAGGCGTCGCCAAGGGCGTTACTCGCAAGGCGGGGTTTGAGACACTGCTGAACGGCAGCACCGGACGGGAGCGGCAACTTGGCGTCGACAATCCCGCGCTGCACCTGATCCAGCAGATCAGGGACGAGGCTCACCGCTTTGCGATCACCGGGCACCGTGCGCGGCGGGACAAGGCGAGACAGCGCTCGGCTCTGGAGGACATTGCCGGTGTCGGGGCGAAACGCAGGCGGGACCTGCTCCGGCATTTCGGCAGCGCCCAGGGGGTCGAGAACGCCAATATCGAGGAGTTGAAGAAAGTTGCCGGAATTAGTGCCACAATGGCCCAGCAGATATACGATCACCTGCACAATATCGGCGACTGAAGAGACGGGGAGCGGGACTGTTTGCGCATCAATATACCCAACGCATTAACCATCCTGAGGATCTGTTTGATCCCGGTACTCGTGGTGGTGTTCTACCTGCCGTTTCGCCATCATCTCCAGGTGGCGGCTCTGATTTTCGCCTTTGCCGCGATTACCGACTGGGTCGATGGTTACCTCGCCAGGCGCCTCGGCCAGATGACCGCCTTCGGGGCCTTCCTGGACCCGGTGGCGGACAAACTGATGGTGGCCGTTACCCTGGTGTTGCTGGTCGAACGCCACGACACCCTGATGTTCACCCTTGCCGCGTGTGTCATTATCGGCCGGGAGATCGTCATTTCCGCCCTGCGGGAGTGGATGGCCGAACTGGGGGAGCGCACCTCGGTCGCCGTATCCTATATCGGCAAGATAAAAACCGCCTTCCAGATGCTCGCCATCACCGGCCTGCTGGCCATCGACCCGGCCCGGGACGAAAGCTGGCTGCTGGCACTGTGCTATATCGTGCTGTACACCGCGGCGGTGCTCACCCTGTGGTCGATGTTCATTTACCTGCGGGCTGCCTGGGTGGTAATCAAGGACCTCGACAATCCCTTGTAATTCAGCCAGTTGCGGGAATGATCTGGGATTGTCCTTGACTCTGGCGGACGGGCGAATACAATAGGCTGCCGCCCATCGGGTGAAGTAACAACCACGGCGGTGGATAAGCGCGATGTGTGCGGGAATAGCTCAGTTGGTAGAGCGCAACCTTGCCAAGGTTGCAGGTGGGGCGCGTAGCCTCGACGGTTCCGGCGACCACGGCGGTGGATAAGCGCGATGTGTGCGGGAATAGCTCAGTTGGTAGAGCGCAACCTTGCCAAGGTTGCAGGCGGGGCGCGTAGCCTCGACGGTTCCGGCGACCACGGCGGTGGATAAGCGCGATGTGTGCGGGAATAGCTCAGTTGGTAGAGCGCAACCTTGCCAAGGTTGAGGTCGCCGGTTCGAACCCGGTTTCCCGCTCCAAATCCTCCTTACCTACCGCGGCCTGCCGAATACCTGGGTCCAGTAAACACCGTACCTGCTTGAAACGTTGCTGAACTTGGCTGCGCCAAGGTTGGTAAAGCTCGCGCCCATCAGGTTTTCGCAGTGTCCAGGACTATCAATCCACAGCTGCATCACACTATTGACCGAGGAGGTGCCCGCGGCGATGTTCTCGCCCAGTGCTGACCAGGCGTATCCTGCTGCTTCGGCCCTGGAGCGCAGGGTTTGTCCGCTGGATCCTGTGTGGTCGAAGAAATTGTTGTTAGCCATATCCGTGGAGTGGCCCAGCGCCGCCACTTTCAATTCGCAGTTCCAGCTCAGTGGCGATACGGCAGGGAAACCTCCACGACTACCGCAAACTCGAGCTTGAGACCTGAATGTGTTGACCGCATCCAGCATGGCCTGGTCTTCAGCGGACACCGAGCAAGCGCCGGGGCTGTTGTCCTCTCCATTGTCGCTGTTATCCACGGCGTCACAGGCGTCACCCAATCCGTCGCCGTCTGCATCGGCCTGGCTGCGGTTGCTCCTGGCAGGACAGTTATCGGCACTATCCTGAATGCCGTCGGAGTCTATATCGGTAAAGCTATCGCATGCATCACCAATACCATCGCGATCTAGGTCCTCCTGGCCCGGGTTGTAATTGTGTACACAGTTGTCTGAAGCGTTGGTTACGTAACCTTCGGGCTTCACCTTATCTGAAACAGATGAAGACGCATCCCCGTAGCCATCACCGTCCGCGTCCAGGTAGTAGTTCCTGACTGTAAAGCCCTCGTCTACCTGACCGTCACAGTTGTTGTCGGCACTATCTAACTCTTCCCGTGCACCCGGGAAGATGTTGGCATTGTTATCATCACAATCGCGGTTGTTTTGTACATACCCCTCGATTGGTTCAAGCGATTCAATGGCACGCCCCGGCGCACCAAAACTGTCGCCATCGACGTCCCTGTAGTAATCGCCATTGCCTTCATCGATCTCGCCATCACAGTCGTTGTCGCGACCGTCGAGGACTTCTTCTGCCTCAGGATTTTCTGAGGCACTCGAGTCGTTACAGTCGAGCTTGTTGCGGACATATCCCTCGGGTGCCTCTACAGCCGTTACGCTGAAGGTTGGGTCGGAGTTACCAAAGCCGTCACCATCACTGTCCAGGAAGAAGCGAATATCAACAAAACCCTCATCAATTTTGCCATTACAATTGTTGTCCCTGCCGTCGTTCAGCTCTTTCGTGTGAGGGTGAACGCTGCTATCCGTATCATCGCAATCGCGCTTGTTCATGACAAAGCCTTGCGGCTGCTGACGACCTTCCACCCTTTGATCTGGAGAGCCGTAGTGATCGCCGTCCGCGTCGCGAAACCAGGCTCTGTATCTGCTGTTGGGCTCAAAGACGGCTGAAAGCCCTATGTCACCGTCGAACTGCTGCAATTTATCCGGCAAGGGAACCACTGTCGCCTCGCATACGGGTGTAGGGGACCTGGTGCAGATTGACTTCCATTTGACGAAGCGGAAGCCGGCAGCGGGAACCGCTGTAAACGTGTCAGTCGTTTCCTCTGTGATGGGGAACTCACACGAGCTTCTGTCGCAATCCAGAGAGCCTGATGCAGAGGTAATATGGCCCGTCTCATCGGTGGTAATCACCAGGCGGCAGCTGGCCAGCATTACGACGGCCAGTCCCAGCAGAGCCTGCCTGACCGCAGAGTAATTGAAGGAACCAGCTATTTCTGAACTCATATCACAACCTCGCAGGTACGAACCGCTTTGAGAATATGTTCCCGGTTTGAAGCAAGTCGCAGGCCACAAGTGTTTTTTTGGCTTTATTTGCAGATATGACTTGTAAGCTTTAAAAAGCAGTGAAATGAATTTCTGGGAACACGCCAACCCCACTGATTTACCGCCGAAAAGCCCTTAAAGGATGCTAAGGGGCTTTCGCTGGTTAGGAGGTAGGCAAAACAGGAGGGGGCACCTTGCGCACAATAAGCGTCAGGAAACGACAAAAAATGTCGCATTAAAGCGGTCGTTGATGGAGTAGGGCGGGCTCTCCAAACCTGTCTGGTGGCAATTGTCTTGACCTGCCTTAACCCGCCCCGTAGAATGCGCCCCGCAAGTGATTGATCTGCTTGCAATTTGTTCTATTTGTTGAATATTTTCAACGTCTTAGTGGCTCGGTGGCAGAGTGGTCATGCAGCGGACTGCAACTCCGTGTACGCCGGTTCGATTCCGACCCGAGCCTCCATTTTTTAAATCCCCCGGCGCGGTGACCGTGCACGCCGGCCGGGATGCCGTACCATCGATTCCGACCCGAGCCTCCATTTTCTTAAATCCCGGCGCGGTGACCGTGCACGCCGCGGCCGGGTTGGTGTGCCATCGCTTCCGACCGCTATTATCACTATTAACTTTAATTAGGCGCTTTATCATATTGATAAATAACGCTTAAATGCCTCTTATGGCGTCGGCCAAAGAAAACTACACCCAGGACAGATCACTTTCTTTATCGATCTCGCGACGTCCGCTGCTCAGGCGCCGTTCGCCATTTCCGTGGCTCCTTAGCATGCCACTGGCAGTGCCGCCGAAAGCGCGCCGGTCCCCGTTGCCGGAGCGGCGGTCAGGGTGGTGCTGGTAGACGCAGTGGCACTTCGGGCTGGTGCACTCTGCCAGCGGCAACTGGGGTGCCTCGCCGGATAAAAAGCGTTTCTGTTTCAGACCCCTGGCCTGCAAACACGCGGCTGAACCGGTGTGTATCGACACCGAGTGATAGGGATGAGCCCTGTGGGATGCTCCGGCCTGGGTCTCAGCCCGCCTGGGAAACACGCGCAGCACCAGCCACGCCAGACAGCCGGAAATGCCAATGAGCAGGATACTCTCGAACATGGTTCTGCCCTCCAAAATTAGCCAGCAGACTTATTTCTGCAACTCTACACCGGTTAAGTTTAGTCGTTATTTGAGTATCGGCGAGCTCTGGGCAAGGTGCCTGGCCGTGATGCTGGCCTCTTCGGGCTTGAGTTGAAACGCTTGCCGAGCCCGGGCGCCACGCTGGCGAAATCGCGCTGGGGCGGCCGACCCGCAAGGTGATACAGGACATCCCGGTGGTCCAGGACCTAAAGTGAAGACGCCAGGTAGGTCTCGCCGCCGTTATGCTCGTCGTAGTCGGCACTGGCCCGGCGGATTGCCGCAACCGCGTCCTCTACCGCCAGCCGCACCTGTTCGCCGAGCTGCTGGCAGGGTACGGCGTCGAGGTCTGACATCACCTGTGGAAGTTGCGTCACCAAGCGGCGATAAATGGCGTGGTGGCCCGCCTCATGCTCCGTAATGAGCGCCTGCAACGGCTGCCAGCGATCCCGGAGGCGGTCACTTAGCTGTGCCGAATCAGCCAGCCGCGGCAGGACAGTTTCAAAGCGGAGTTGCAGGCTGCCGGATTCAACCCGACAGTGCGAACTGTTTTCAGCGAAGCCGCCGCGGTAATCGTACTGGTACTGGAAGCTGGCGTGGCCCAGCGGCTTCACCCCGGCGCTTGGGTCCGGTGCCAGGGGGTTTGCGGCGCCGTGGAGCTGGGCCCAGATTTCTTCCTGGGTGTTGCCGCTCACCTCGTAGTAGCGGGTGATGTGGATTGACTCCACGTCGATACGTGGCTGGGGTTGGGGGGCGGCGTAGCCTGTGGCCGCGAAGGAGGGGTGCATGGTCAGTACACTGCCCGGCTGCAACTGCGGTTTGCCGCTCCCGAAGTCGCTGAAAGGCCCTCCATCCAGTTCACTGCAATAGGGGTCCCGGCTACCGCCGCACAGCGCACCTGCCTTGTCGCCCCAGCCGCTGAATGCAAAACCCGGCTCCGCTTCGGCCGTGAATGTCTCGGCGAAGTACTGCTCGTTGATATCGATAGTGCAGACTTCCCCGGCAGCGCAGGCGAACAGACCCGAAGAGGACACAACCGATCCGCCCGGGGGGACGTGAATAATAATCTTGCTGCCCATCAGCAGAACACTGAAACCCAGTACGGCGGCAACTTTAGCCCACAACCACATGACCTTCTCTCCGTAGTCACAAATCCATCCTGCGTGCGGTTGCTTCGCAGCCGGGATGGCCTGTTCAAAAAACTACAGAGAGCGCTTCGCCATGGCATCCAAAAACCGGCGAAAAGTCCAGATTTCCGGAGACTGGAATTCTTTGGAAAACAAGAGATTAAGCTTGACTAATAAACGGAGGGTGAAGAGATGAGCGGGTGGCCGCGCAGCCCTGGGCCACGCAGAGTAGAGCGCCTATCGTCGATAGCCCCGGGGGCTTAAGCGACGACGTCGTCCTGCTCGCCGGAGTCCCGGATGGCGGCATAGGCCGCCAGGGCAGACTCCCTGGCGGACTTGTGGTCTACCAGTGGCCGGGGATAGTTTTCCCCCAGGCGGACACCCGCCTGCTCCAGCACCTCGGGCGGAGCCTCCCAGGGGCGGTTCAGGTAGCGGTCTGGCAGCAGGGCCAGTTCGGGCACCCACTTGCGCAGGTACACGCCCCGGGCGTCGAATTTTTCCCCCTGGATGACCGGGTTGAAGATGCGGAAGTAGGGCGAGGCGTCGGCGCCACTGCCGGCCACCCACTGCCAGCCACAGCTGTTGTTGGCCAGGTCGGCGTCTACCAGGGTGTCCCAGAACCATCGCGCCCCCGCGCGCCAGTGCACCAGCAGGTGCTTGGTGAGGAATGAGGCAACCACCATGCGTATGCGGTTGTGCATGTAGCCGGTGTGCCACAACTCGCGCATGCCCGCGTCCACGATCGGGTAGCCGGTCTGGCCCCGCTGCCAGGCCCGCAGGGCCGTCTCGTTGCCCAGCCAGGGGAACTCCCTGAACTGCGGCTTGAACGGTTCCGCTACCAGGTGCGGAAAGTGGTAGAGCAGGTGGTGGGAGAACTCGCGCCAGCCCAGCTCACTGAGAAATTTATCCACCTGCTGTTCGCTGTGAGTCTCCCTGTCGGCGAGGCTGCGGGCCGCGTGCCAGACGACCCGTGGCGAAATTTCGCCAAAATGCAGATGGGCCGACAGGCGTGAGGTGGCGTCTTTTGCCGGGTGATTGCGTCCCTCACTGTAATCTCCGACAGGCCCGGCGAGAAACAGCTTGAGTCGCTTGTGGGCACCTGCCGATCCGGGTTGCCAAAGAGTCGGCCAGTGCCGCGCCCAGTCCGGGTCACGGGGCAACAGATTCCAGCGGGGGAGGGTGTCGGTAGCCACTGTGCTATCGAACCAGGTAATCTGCGCAGGTTGAGGTTTGGGGCGCGGTGGCGCGCTGGCCGCGCGGCAGTGTCGCCAGAACGGGGTGAAAACCTTGAAGGGCCCGCCGCTTAAGTTCATTACCTTGCCGGGCTCGAACAGTAGCGAGCCTGGGTAGCGCCTGAAGCTGACACCGCGCGCGTCCAGGGCGGCGTGCAGCGTCTCCTCCAGGGTGTTGGCCCAGGGCTCATACAGTCGGGAGCAGTAGACGGCTTCGGCACCGGTTTCTTCGATGAGTCGGTCCAGCTCCTTTTTCGCATCGCCCCGGCGCAACACGAGCGAGCCCCCGAGTTCCGCAATTTCTCCAGCCAACGCCTCCAGGCTGTGGTGCAACCACCAGCGGCTGGCGCTTCCCGGCGCGTGCTCTGTGGCTGACACCTCGTCCAGGATATAGCAGGCGACGATGGGTTGGCCGGTAGCGGCGGCCGCCAGGAGACCGGGCAGGTCCCTGGTACGCAGGTCCTGGCGGAACCAGTAAATAATCGGGGATGACATGATTCTGTTACGCTCGTGGCCGTCCCCAGGATCACTGGTCGACGGGGTTGGTGTTAGCGGCCGACTGCCGGATAATCACGGACAGCATACAGCAACGATAAACCTGCGAGGCAACAGCTATGGACGTGAGTATCAAGGGCCCCTGGTCAGCCGGGGAGATCGCCGAATTCCTGCAGGGCTGCCACTACCCCATGCGCCTCGCCTGTGTGGGGGCCGATGGCTATCCCCGGGTCGTGTCGGTATGGTTTATCTACCAGCAGGGCCAGCTGATGTGTGCCTCGCACAACTCGTCCCAGCTGGTGGCGCTGCTGCGGGCCAATGGCCGCGTCGGCTTTGAGATCGCCACCAATGACCCGCCCTATTTCGGGGTGCGGGGGCAGGCGGATGCGTCCCTGTCTGACAGCGGCGGTGCCGCCATGCTGGAGCGCCTGCTCCAGCGCTATCTCGGCGGTATCGATTCGACCCTGGCGCAGTGGCTGCTCTCACGCAGCGAAGGGGAGCTGCTGATCACCCTGACGCCCAGGCGCCTGTTCAGCTGGGACTACCGGCAGCGGATGGCAGAGGCATCGAGCTAGCCTCGGCGGCTAGCGCCTCGAGCAGTGGCCCGCATTCAGCCTGCAGTTTGATGTCGGCCAGGGGGTCGGCGCGGGTTCTGCCGGGATTGATGATGGCAATCGGCTTGCCCAGTTCCCGGGCGAGACGGCAAAAACGAAAGCCGGAAAAGACCTGCAGGGAACTCCCCACCGCCAGCACCCCGTCCGCGGCGGCCACCGCATCCTTGCAGGCCTGCACGCGCTCCCGGGGCACGGTGCCGCCAAAAAAAACCACATCCGGGATCAGCGTACCGCCACACAGGTCGCAGCCTGGCACCGTGATACTCTCCACCCATCTGTCGTCAACGTCCGCGTCGCCGTCCGGGCGTGTCTGTCCCGGCAGGCCCGCTTGGTGCGGGTTGTCCCTCAGCAGTTGCTGCTGGACCAGTTCCCGCGCGACCACCCCGGTACAGTCCAGGCAGCGCACCTGGTCGACCCTGCCGTGCAGGTCGATGACCGCCATGCTGCCGGCGCGCTGATGCAGGCGGTCGACATTCTGGGTAATCAGCAGGTCGACATGGCCGAGCTGCTCCAGCCGGGCCAGCGCCAGGTGTGCGCTGTTCGGTCGCGCGTCGCGCACCGCCGGCCAGCCCAGTAGCGAGCGCGCCCAGTAACGACGCCGGCGGGCGGCGTCCGAGACAAATTCCTGGTGGGTGATGGGCGCACTGTGACGCCAGACCCCCTCGCGGTCGCGGTAGGTGGGTATTCCGGAAGAAGCACTCACGCCGGCCCCGGTGATGACCACCAGGCGGCGGTTGGCGGTGACGAAATCGCGCAGGGGAGGCATACTGGCGTGGAAAGTGTCCATGGGGCGATTATACGCAGGCGGCCACAGTCGGGATGAAAAATCTGTTTAGTGCCGGTGTGCGTAGGTTCATTTCATAACATGTATTTTATTCGACGCGTGGTGACGCAGACATACCCTGTGTCACGGCGCGGCAGAGGCGTTACCTATGCATTACCTGATTACCGGCGGCACCGGTTTTATCGGCACCGCCCTGACGGAGGCGCTGTTGCGCGAAGGCCATGCCGTGACGGTCCTGACCCGCCAGTCCCGCCAGGGGCGAGGCCCACTGGGCTATGTCAACAGCCTCGACAGTATTCCCGCCACAAGCCGGTTTGATGCGGTGGTCAATCTTGCCGGCGCCTCCCTTGCGGGGGCGCGCTGGAGCGACGCGTACAAGCGGGAGATCGTCTCCAGTCGGGTGGCTGCCACCGAACAACTCGTGGCGTTTATGCGGCGCCTCGAGGCACCCCCCGCAGTACTGCTCAGTGGCAGCGCCATCGGCTATTACGGCCACCACGGCGATGAGCCGCTCACCGAGGAGGGTGCGGTGGTCCCGGGATTTTCCCAGGATCTCTGCCAGCGCTGGGAAGCGGCGGCCATGGCGGCCTCGGGCCTTGGCACGCGGGTATGCCTGCTGCGTTTCGGGGTCGTGCTCGACCGCGATGGCGGCGCGATGCTCGAAATGGCAAAGTCATTCCAGTTTGGTGTCGGCAGCTGGATTGGGAGTGGCAAGCAATGGCTCAGCTGGGTGCACCGACGGGACGTGGTAGCGGCCATCCAGTTCCTGCAGCACCGCGACGACCTCTCGGGTCCGTTCAATATCACGGCGCCGGAGCCGGTAACAAGCCGGGGGTTCTGTACCGCCATGCAACGACACAAGCGCACCGTGATCAGCGCACCGGTCCCGGCTCCGATCATTCGCCTGCTGGTGGGGGAGATGGCTGACGAGTTACTGCTCAATGGGCAGCGGGTCCTGCCCGCCGCGCTGGAGGCGGCCGGTTTTCACTTCTCACTGCCGACCATCGACGCGGCCCTGGCCGAGATCTTCGCCGCCTAGCGCAGGCAGCGGTCGCCAGCTAGATAAGGTTGCGCAGTTTCAGCTCGTCCGGGTAGGGCGCCATGAAGACCTGGCTGTCGATGTAGGCATTCGGGTTGTTGGCGAAATGGTGCTTGAGCATCGTCAGGGGCACCACCAGCGGGATATGACCCTGCCGGTACTGCTCGATCAGCTCTGCCAGGCGCTGCCGTTGGGGGCCATCCACCTCGCGCTTGAGGTAGCCGGCGAGATGAAAAAGCACATTGGTGTGGCTGCGCAGGGTCGCCCGCTGGGTCAGCGCCGCCATGAATGCACTGACGAACTCCGCCGCCAGCTCGTCCAGGGGGCGCTTGCCGGCATCGGCAACCATTCTTCCGAGCTGCTTGTAGCCCGGTACATGGTGGGCCATGACCAGGTATTTGTAGCGGCTGTAGAACGCCACCAGCTTGTGGGCAGTCAGGCCACCTGCACACAATTGCTTCCAGTCGTGGTACGCATAGGCCCGGGTGACGAAACTTTCGCGCAGCCCCGGGTCGTTCAGACGGCCGTCGTCCTCCAGGGGCAGCAGCGGGTCCGCCCTGTTCAGGGCGGCTGCAAATACTCCCTGTACATCCGATGCAATGCCGTAGCCATTGTCGGCGTAGCGCTTGACCCGGTCATAGCCGCAGCTCGGACTGCCTTTGACCAGGATGTAGCCGCAGAGCTCGGGCGCAAGCGCCAGCACGGTGCCGGCGTAACCCGCCAATTGCGCCGTGTAGTCCCTGCTGTGGGTCTCCACGTCCAGTGCCCGCACCTCGTCGGCGTTTCCCACCAGGTGAATTGGGGCGCGCGGCACCCCCATGCCGATGCCCATTTCCGGGCAAAAAGAGCGCATTTCGAAGGCTTCCGACAGGCTGCGCACATGGTCGTTGGCGCTTTTGGTCTGGCCGTTGTAGCGCACCGCCTTGCCCGCCAGGCAGGCGCCGATACCCATTACCGGCCGGGTTGGCGAACTGTCTTTTGTCATAACTGCACTCACTGTCGCACGGTCTGGTCCTTACCCGGGCAAGGTACAAGGCTGCCGGGCGTCACGCAACAGCCGCGGCAGCCAAACTGCGCCGCAAAAAGCTCCCTGAAGCGGCACATCCAGCGGGCGCCGGGCTGCGTATATCCCTCAGACCCATTCAGAGGAACAAGCCGTGCACAAAGTAAATCTGGAACCGCGTCCCCTTTATGCCATTGGTACGATAGCCCGGCTTACCGGGCTCAAGCCGGACACGCTGCGCATATGGGAGCGCCGCTACGGCCTGGGCGCCAGCCACAGGTCGGAAACCGGCCGGCGCCAGTACACCCAGACCGATCTCGAGCACCTCCAGCTGGTCGCCGCGCTGGTCAATTCTGGCGTCAGGATCGGGGAAATATCGGCCTGCGATCGCAAGACCCTGGAAGTCATGCTGGGTCGAGCGGACAGTGCACCGGCATCAGCACCGGCCAGGAAACCAACTGTGCTGTTCCTGGGCGAGACCTTGTGTGACTGGCTGGACGACCATCAGGGGTGCCTTTCTCATGTGAACGCCAGTCTCGCGAGGCTCCCGCTTGCAGATGCGTCAGCGGCGCTGGCGGGTGAGCTCGAACCACCGGAACTGCTGGTCATAGGTTGCGACACCCTGGGCGCTGCCCAGGCGCGGCAGGTCGATGAGCTCGCCGGCGCGCTGGGCGCCAGGCGAACACTGGTCATCTACCATGACGGTCACGAGCGAACCCTGCAGACCTTGCAGGAGCGGGGCGTCAGCGCCGCGGCTTTTCCCCCGGATCCGGGTTTCCTGGCATTCGAGTTCAGCCGGAGCGGTGTCGAAACTGTCACCCGCGAAGGCACGATGGACCTGGGCGAGCTGGTGGCCAACAGGCCCCGGCAGATATCCCAGGATGAACTGGCGGCGGCTCGCTCCTCGCGGCCCGGGCACGATAGATTTGGTACGGCCCGGCTGGCGGACCTGGTGGCGGGGCTGGCCATGCTCGAAGCCGAGCTCGCAGAGGGGGCGGTGGACAACTGGTCGGACGCCGCAACGCGCGCCTGTGCGTATGCCTATGCCGGGCAGGCCCGCTGGTTGATGGAGCGGGCGCTGCAAACCGTGATGTCAGACCAGACGGGGCAAACCGGTGGGCCGGGGGAGGAGGTGACGCCCGGGCGTCTGCACGACGCGGCCTGAGCGCGGGTTCAGCAACAGCGCGTCAGGACGGCGCGTTGCAGTAAACGTTCTGGACGTCGTCCAGGTAGTTGAGCATATCGAGGAGTTTTTCCAGCACCTGTTGGTCCTCGCTACCGAGCTCGGCCGTGGTCTGGGGCAGAAACTGAACCTCGTCCACCTCGAAGTCGATGTCGCCGAAGGCATCCTGCAGGGCCTGCTTGGCCTTGAAGTGTTCGGTGTTGGGCACAAACACGCTAATTTTTCCGTCCTCGTGCTCGAGATCGGTCACATCGACGTCCGCCATCATCAGCGCGTCCAGCGCCGCTTCCTCGTCGTCACCGCTGAACACCAGGATGGCGCTGTGGTCGAACAGGTGGCTGACACTTCCCGGTGTACCGAGTTTGCACTTGGTCTTGGTAAAGCAGGCGCGAACGTCGCCTATCGTCCGGTTGGCGTTGTCGGTAAGACACTCGACGATGATCATGCAGCCGCCGGGGCCGAAACCCTCGTAGCGCGCCACCGCAAAATCCTCGCCGCCACCGCCCTTGGCCTTCTCGATCGCCTTGTCGATGACATGGGTGGGCACCTGGTCTTTCTTGGCGCGTTCAATCAGGCTGCGCAGGGCCAGGTTGCCCTCCGGGTCGGTTCCGCCCGCTTTCCCTGTAACGTAGATCTCCCGGGCGTACTTGCTGTACACCCGGGCCTTGGCGTCCGAGGTTTTGGCCATCGAAACTTTGCGGTTCTGGTAGGCGCGGCCCATGGGCTCAGTCCCTGCTAGCTGGAAAGGCAGGCAATATAATCACTCTTTCCGCCAGAATCCAGCGCAATCGGGAAGCCCGGGCCTTCCGGAACGAGAGCCGCGCCCGTGACGGAAACAGGCTGCCCTGCGCAAAGCGTTGACGTGAGGATATACTGGGGCGGTAGCCGGCCACGCATGGCTGAACTCACACCATCGGAGGGGCTTTAGGCTGAACAAGATTACTATCGAGCTGGAAAGGGGCCGCGTGAGCGGTCGCGTGGCCAGTGGCTTCGAACCCGTCGCCGCGGCTTTCGCCGACAATTTTGCCAGGCACCGGGAGGTGGGGGCTGCCTGTTCACTCTACCACCGGGGTCGACCCGTGGTGGATATATGGGGTGGCTTCGCCGATGCTGAAGCCGCCAGGCCATGGGAAGAGGACACTATTACCCTGGTATTCTCGGCGGCGAAGGGTCCAACGGCGACCTGCATTCACCAGCTGGTTGAAGCGGGACGACTGGACGTGGACCTGCCGGTGGCGCATTACTGGCCGGAGTTTGGCTGTAACGGCAAGGAGGAAATCACCACGCGCATGGTGCTATCGCACCAGGCGGGCCTGGCTGCGGTGGACGGCGTCCTCAGCCTGGACCAGGTGTTGGCATGGGACCCGGTCGTCTCGGCGATCGCAGCCCAGGCCCCCAACTGGGAACCCGGCAGCAAGCACGGCTACCACGCCCGCTCCTTCGGCTGGATTCTCGGTGAGTTGATCCGGCGGATAAGCGGTGAGAGTGCAGGGCAGTATTTACAGCAGCATATTTGTGCGCCGCTTGGACTGCGTTACTGGGTCGGCTTGCCGCCGCAACTGATCACACTATGCGCCACCCTCCTGCCGCCGGAGGGGGGCAGTAACGCTGTTGCGGAACTGCTGGGAGCGGACAGCCTGACCGCCCGGGTGATGAGCGGGCCAAACGGCTTGTTTGGCTACAACGACATGTGGAATCGCGCGGACGTATTGCAGGCCGAGATGCCGTCGTCCAATGGGGTGGGGGATGCCCGCTCTCTGGCGCGGTTTTACGCGGCGGTGATTGGCGAGGTAGACGGTGTACGGCTGCTCGGGCCTGCGCAACTGGCCAGGGCCTGCCAGGAGCAGGTGCGTGGCGCCGATGCGGTCATATTCCACGAGACCTGCTTTGGCCTGGGCTACGCCCTGCAACCGGCCCTCGCGCCCGGGGCGGGCCCGCGCTGTTTCGGCCATCCGGGGGCGGGCGGTGCGCTCGCCTTTGCCGATCCGGACGCCGGCATCGGCTTTGCATACGTGATGAACGCCATGCAATTCAATCCGGAGGGAGACCCGCGCTCCAGGACCCTGGTAAAGGCTGTCTACGACTGCCTTGCGACAGCCTGAGGTTCGTTCTAGCGAATATGCCTGGAAAGAAATGAAACCATGTCCTCCCCGGAGGGATCCTCCAGGGGGTAGTATCAGAATAGATTGGGATAATCTTTCCAGTAGTACTGGAAATCGCGGCGTTGCCAACCGCGGTAGACATGATCCCAGTTGAGCCCCTCGATCCGCCAGCCGTGGTGGGGCTCGAGGTTGGTGGAAAACACCGGGGCGCCGTAATCGCAAAACCGTGTGTCGACACTCATGCGCACGGTACTGGCGGTGACGTTGGGTTCGGCCTTGTGCACCGTCGCCGAGTGGAATATCAGCACGTCGCCAGGGTCCGAGTCCGCCACATGCCAGGTGGTTTCATGCGGGTGAATCTCGCACTGCACGCCCCCTACACCCGCGGCGGTAAATACCTTGCGCACGCCACCCTTGTGGGAACCCGGCAGTACCTTGACCCGTCCCATCTCGGAAGATATGTGGTGCAGGGCCACCCAGATACCCGCCATGGTTGGCCCGGCGTGGTGGGAGTAGGCGTCCTGGTGGGGAGGTGTTTCGAAGCCTATCTTGCCCGGGGTGGAAATGCGGGCCATTTTCATGGGATAGACAAAGACCTCGGAGCCGGACACGAGGCGCATCAGGTCGAGCATGTGTTCACTGTGAAAGAAACCGTGGAACTCTTCCAGGGCCTGGATCCGCGGGTAGACATCGTCCCAGTCCGGGTCAGACTCCACAAAGGGATCGCCGCGCAAAGCGGGCAGAGCGCTTGCAGCATCGAGGCTAACGCGCTCGCCAGTCTGCGCCACCAGCTTATCCAGCAGCTCTTTGCAGGCCGCCTGGGCAACGTAGCGTTTGAAAAAAAGATAGCCCAGTTCCTGGAAGCGGGCCCGCAGCCGGGCCGCGTCCTCATCCATGCGCGAGACGACGAAAGGCTGGTTGTCGGACATGTGGGGTTCTCTTGTAAGCGCCGGCGGACGGGGTAGTGTCATCGCGCGCAATGATATATGCCGGGCCGCTCGCGCGCCACGCTTCGGTCGCTCCGGCTCAGGAACCGGCAGCCGGCGGTTCCTGGCGCGTCCTCAGCGCCTGCTGAATTTGTAACTGGTCCTTCATGCTAAGGTCAATCCTGAACGCCACCCAGGCGGGTATCGCGAGCATCAGCGCCAGCCCGGGTCCCATAATCAGGCCCAGGCCCCAGATGACGCTGGGCGGTGCCTCTCCGGGCTGCATGCCCGCCTCCAGCCCGATCAGGTCGAGAAAGGGGCCCCCGATCAGGTAGCCGAATCCGCTGATGAATTTGGCGGCGAAGAACGCGGCGGCGAACATCACACCCTCCTGGCGCCGGCCGGTGGCGAGATCCTGCTCGTCGGCGATGTCTGCCAGCAGCGCATGGTTGGATATCGTGCGCACGATGCTAAAGGTGGTATTGAGGGTGTAGTTGAGAAATATCAGGGCAAACACCAGGCTGCTGTTGTCGGGCAGCCAGCCGAACAGCTTGAGCGGGGTTAGCCACAGCAGGTTGAGAGCGCCCAGCACGCAGCTCAGGCGCAGCAGCTGTTGCTTTTCCAGGCGCCGGTTGACGTAGCGCGAACTGGTAGTCACCAACAGCACCGCCAGCAGCGGCGGACCGGCGAACAGGAGCGAGATAGCCGTCGTGTCCAGCTGCCAGAAGTAGGTGTAGGTCACCATCAGCAGGGTGCTGATGATGCCGCCCATGCCGCCCAGTACGGTTTCAAGAATAACCACGAGACGAAAATTGCGGCTGCGGAAAGTGCCTGCGATATCCCGCCAGAGGCTGGAGCTACCGGTGTGGATACTCTGGGGTAGGGTGGGAATGTAGGCCTCGGTGCCCTTGATGCAGACCCAGCTGGCAAACACCACGCCCAGGGCGCAGAGCATACCGTAGACATGGTAATGGCTGCTGACAAAGCGCCCGTCTAGCCCGTCCTGGGAGGTAAAGATCAGGGCGAGGGAAATGGCCGGGACCAGCACACCGATAAACCAGCCCAGGTTGGTGCGGGCGCTGGCCAGCAGGGTCCGCTCGTGGTAGTCGGTGGAAATTTCCGCGCCAAGTGCCAGGTAAGGCACCATGAAAAAGGTCAGGGCCGTGCGCAGCAACAGCACGCTACCCAGCAGCCAGTAGAACAGCGACAGCTGGCTGTCCTGGGCCAGCTGTGGCGGCCAGAACATGGCGACGAAACTGAGCGCGAGGGGTATGACCGAAGCGACCATGAGCGGATGCCGGCGCCCCCAGCGCGAACGCAGTTTGTCGGACCAGGCGCCGACCAGCGGGTCCGAAATGGCGTCCCAGATGATTGACAGGGCGATGGCGAGCCCTGTCAGTGTGCCGCTCAGCCCGAGCACCTGCTTGTAGTAGAACAGCACGAAAGCGCCAAAAGCCGCATCCTTCAGGGCGTAGTTGACCACCCCCGAGGCGTATACCAGGCGGCGCCGGACGCTAGTGGCCTGCATGGCGACAACACCTGGTGGTGGTTGGGAGGGGCATCAGCACAGGCCTCAGCGTTTTGCCAGGTCTGCCGGCAGGCGTCTCGCCGCCAGGGCAAACATCAGCAGTGCCAGCAGATACACCTGGGTTGTCACGACCATCGAATAGCGCAGGGCCTGGTCGCCGTAGGCGGGCACCAGCATATCGCTGACCAGCCCGGTCAGGAACGGCCCCAGCCCGAGCCCGATCATGTTCAGCACAAAGAACAGGACCGCCGAGGTCAGCGCCCGCATGCCCGGTTCGACCAGCGCATGGGACAGCGCGATGCACGGGCCGAGGTAGAAAGAATTCAGGATCAGCGCGAAAAACACCAGCACGAGTCCGCTGCTTATATTGTCCGTCAGCAGCATGTTGAGATAGGGAAAGTAGGCCAGCGCAATACCGAGCATGGGTATCCACAGGTACCAGCGCATATCCCTTGTACCGTACCTGTCGCTGAGGTAGCCGCCCAGGAAGGTGCCCAACGCCCCGGATACCCCTGAAACCAGGGCCAGTATCGTGCCCACTTCAGCGATGCTCATATGGTGATTGCGAATCAGGAAGGACGGCAGGAAGTTGCCGTTGCCATAGGCCACATAGGAGGCAAACGCGCTGCCCAGGGCGATATACCAGAAAGAGGGCCGGTCGCGCAGCAGTGCCATGGTCTGCTTCAGCCCCGGTTGCGGGGTGTGTGCCGCGGCGGTTTTTTCCCAGCGTCCCCTGACGGGTTCCCTGAGAGTGAAACGCAGAACCAAGGCAAACAGCACCCCGGGCAGGCCGACCACCATGAAGGCGGTTCGCCAGCCAAACGCCTCGGCAATCACCCCGCCGAAGAGAAAACCCAGCAGGATGCCAACATAAATACCCGAGGAATAAATCGACAGGGCGGTCGCCCGTTGCTCCGGCGGATAGTAGTCACTGATCATGGAGTGTGCCGGTGGACTGCCACCGGCCTCACCCAGGCCGACACCCACCCGGGCCAGCAGTAACTGGCCGTAGTTCTGGGCCAGGCCGGACACTGCAGTCATGCCGCTCCATACGGCGACGGCAAGAGATATCACGTTGCGCCTGTTACCCCGGTCCGCCCAGTAAGCGATGGGAATGCCGGCGGTCACGTAGATGACCGCAAAAGCGAAACCACTGAGCAGACCCAGCTGGGCATCGCTCAGTGCCATGTCCGCCTTGATGGGCTCCTGCAGGATGACCAGGATCTGCCGGTCGATGAAATTCAGCGCGTAAACCGCGGTAAGCATTGCCAGAGCAAAGCGCTTGTAGGCAGGAGAGAAGTCCGCTATGCCGGTGTTGTCCTGTGCCATGGCGGCGCTTCCCTTGTTATTGTTGTAACTCTCTCCGGTAGCGCCCGGAGGTCAGAGCACCCACTCTGCCATATCCCTCAACAAAGTGACATCGCCGTGAATCAGCAGGGTGGTCACGGGGGAATTTTCCCAGTCTTTGATCCGTTCGCGGATACGATCGGGAGGTCCGGACAGGGAAATCTCGTCGGCGAACTGGTCCGGTACCACGGCGATGGCCTCGTCGCGCTTGTCCGCAAAAAACAGGCGCTGGATTTCCTCTGCCTCGTCGGCAAAGCCCATCCGCCCCATCAGCTCTTTGTGGAAGTTGCGTTTGCTGGAGCCCATGCCGCCGACGTAGAAGGCGAGCATCGCCTTGACCGGGTAGAGGGCCTGGGCGAGGTCATCATTTACATTGACGAGGGTGAGGGCGGCGATTTCAAAGCCTTCCTTGGCACCCACCAGCTGATCGGCGTAGACCTCCTGCCTGTAGGGCGAGTAGTACAGCGGCAGCCACCCGTCGGCAATCTCGGCGGTCTGGGCAACATTTTTAGGGCCCTCGGCGCCAATAAAAATGGGCAGGTCGGCCCGCAGGGGGTGGGTAATGGACTTGATGGGCTTGCCCATTCCCCAGGAGCCGGGGCCGTTATAGGGCAGGGGATAGAACTCGCCGTCACTGGTTACCGGTTCCTTGCGGGCCAGCACCTTGCGCACGATGTCCACGTATTCCCGGGTGCGGGTCAGGGGCTTGGTGTAGGGCTGGCCATACCAGCCTTCCACGACCTGGGGGCCCGACACGCCGAGTCCGAGAATCATCCGCCCACCCGACAGGTGGTCCATTGCCATGGCGGCCATGGCACAGGAGGCCGGGGTCCGGGCCGAAAGCTGGGCAACGGAAGTGCCAAGGCGGATTTTCGAGGTCTGGGCGCCGATCCACGCCAGCGGGGTGAAGCAGTCATTGCCGTAGGATTCGGCGGTCCACACCGAGTCGAAGCCGAGTCTTTCCGCCTCCTGGGCCAGTTCCACATGATTGGTCGGGGGCTGTGCCCCCCAGTAGCCCAGCTGCAGTCCCAGTGAAAGTTTTGCCATGTCGCGCCTCCTCGTGTAGTGCCGCTACTTTACGCCAAGCTGGTCCCCGGGAGAACGTGGGTCGGCGGCCATATTCGCTGACTTTCCCGGTCAATACGATTGTCAATCCGAGGCGCCATTGGATAGACTCGTGCGCCTGAACGCAGATGCTTTACCGGAGTTATCCATGCCCAGACTCACCCACATCGACGAAACCGGCGCCGCCCGGATGGTGGATATCGGTGAGAAGGCCGTTACCGGGCGGGTTGCCGTGGCGACGGCGATAGTGTGTATGAAGCCGGAGACCCTTGCGCTGCTGGAGCAGGGCGGGCACAAAAAGGGTGACGTGCTGGCGGTGGCCCGGGTGGCGGGTATCCAGGCCGCAAAAAAGACCTCGGACCTGATCCCCCTGTGCCATCCGCTGATGCTGACCTCGGTGGCGGTTGAATTCAGAATCGACAGTGCCGGATCCTGTGTGCATATCGATGCCACCTGTAAGGTATCGGGTAAGACCGGGGTGGAGATGGAGGCGCTGACAGCCGTGTCGGTGGCAGCCCTCACCATTTACGACATGTGCAAGGCGGTAGATCGGGAGATGGAGATTCGCAACGTGGGCTTGCTCAGCAAGAGCGGCGGTAAGTCGGGCGACTGGCAGCGCACGCCGGGGCAGGGTGCCTGATGCTGAAAGTGCTGTTTTTTGCCCGGATCAAGGAGGAGCTCGATTGTCCGGGCCTGGAGCTGGCATGGAGCGAGACTGTGGCCGACCTGGACCAGCTGCAGGCGCGGTTGTGCGTGGACGGTGGGGCCCACTGGCGGGATGTGCTGAGCGGTTCCAATGTGATCCGCGCGGTAAACCAGGCCGTGGTGACAGGCAATGTGAGCCTGCACGATGGCGATGAAATCGCCTTCTTCCCGCCGGTTACCGGTGGCTGAAACAGGCGCCGCGGCAGTGCTGGCGGTAAGCGTCCAGGCAGAGGATTTCGATGTGGCGGCGCTGCAGCGCGAGCTGCTGGCAGGTGCGCATGCCGAGGGCGCCGTGGCGTGTTTTACCGGCTATGTTCGCGCGGCCAATGTCGGGCAGCCGGTGAATGTCATGGAGCTGGAGCACTACCCGGGGATGACGCAGCGCAGTATACAGGGCATTCTCGAACAGGCATCCCGGCGCTGGCCATTACTGGCGGCATCGGTGGTACACAGGACAGGTCGGCTGCAGGCAGGTGACCAGATAGTCTGGGTAGGCGTGGCGTCGGCCCACCGGGAGGCGGCCTTCAGCGCCTGTGAATTCATTATGGACTACCTCAAGAACGAGGCCCCGTTCTGGAAAAAGGAAGTCGGACCCGGGGGGGCGCGCTGGGTCGAGGCGAGGGCGCAAGACAGCGCCAGGGCCGCGCGCTGGGACGACGATACGTCGGCATAGCCTGAACGGGGGATGTGTCCTTTTCCCGGCTGAGGTGAAATGTAGATCCAGGACAAAAACCGTACAACCACAATAAGGCAGCACAGATGGAAGAGAGCAGGGCAGAGATCGACAGCCGGGAATTACGCAATGCCCTCGGGCGTTTTGCCACCGGCGTTTGCATTATCAGCACCATGACAGAAGAGGGCGAGCCGCTCGGGATGACCGCCAACTCCTTCAGCTCGGTCTCGCTGGATCCGCCGCTGGTATTGTGGAGTCTGCAGAACAACTCCGAGGTATTCGATGTATTTGCCCGGCCCAGGTACTTTGCCATCAACGTACTGGCCCGGGAGCACCACGAACATTCCGGTCGCTATGCCAGAAAGGGCGATCACGTCCTGCATCCGGACCACTTCATCCCGGGCAAGTGTGGTACGCCCATTGTGCCGGGCGCCCTGGTGTCCTTTGAGTGTGAACTGCACGCCACCCACGACGGTGGCGACCACCTGATTATCGTGGGCAGGGTGATCAACATGCACACGCGCGAGGATGGTGAACCTTTGCTGTTCTACTCCGGTAATTATCACAGCCTTGCCCCGTAAGCGGACAGGATCCCTGGTGTGCTCGCCGCTGTTGGCTTTAGGCTTTATACTGTGCAGTTCGCCTTGACCACGACACCGAATCGATGAAATTCTGTACCAGCTGCGGCAGCACAGTCACTCTGCGGATTCCCGCGGGCGATGACCGCGAACGATTTATCTGTACTTCCTGTGAACAGATCCACTACACCAATCCCAGGGTCATCGTTGGCTGCGTTCCGGTCTACGAGGGCAGGGTGCTGTTGTGCAAGCGCGCGATCGAGCCGCGCAAGGACTACTGGACCCTGCCTGCAGGCTTCATGGAAAACGGGGAGACCACCCCGGAGGGAGCAGCCAGGGAGACCTGGGAGGAGGCGCGCGCAAGAGTCAGCAACCTCCAGTTGTACCGGGTATTCGATGTGCCCTCCATCAGCCAGGTCTATATGTTTTACCGCTGCGATCTGGATGACGGTGTTTACGGTGTCGGCCCCGAGAGTCTCGAGACCGGCCTTTACAGCCAGGCGGACATTCCCTGGGACCAGATCGCTTTTCCGGTCGTGCATGAAACCCTTGAGCAGTTTTTCATCGACGCCAGTCGGGACCACTTCCCGGTCCGGGTGTCTACCGTTGAGCGCAGGCCCCGGCGCAGTAATACCTGAATCAGAACTCTTAATTAAAAAGGATAGAGTCATGGCATTTCCCAAGGTCGGCAACATGGCACCGGCATTTTCACTGTTGGACCAGGACGGCAAAAAGGTCAGTCTCGCCCAGTTCAAGGGCAAGCAGAACGTGGTCCTGTATTTTTACCCCAGGGCCATGACGCCCGGTTGCACCGTGCAGGCCTGCGGCATACGCGACAGCAAGAAGGCCCTTGCCAGGCTCGATACGGTGGTGCTGGGTGTGAGCCCTGACCCGGTGGCGAAGCTGGGCAAATTTATCGAAAAACAGGATCTCAACTTCACCCTCCTGTCCGATGAAGATCACGCGGTCACCGAGAAATACGGCGCCTGGGGCCTGAAGAAGTTCATGGGCAAGGAATTCATGGGGGTGCTGCGCACGACGTTTATCATCGGCAAGGACGGCCGCCTCAAGCATGTCATGGACAAGGTCAAGACCAAGACGCATCACGACGACGTGATCGCCCTGGTGAAGGAACTGGGTCTGTAGGTGCCGGCAATCCCGCCTGCCGTGCCACATTACCTGTTCGATGATGTACCGGCACCTGGTGAGCTGCGCGAGATAACGGCGGGTGTGCAGTGGCTGCGCATGCCATTGCCCATGGCGCTGGACCATATCAATTTGTACCTGCTGGAAGACGATGACGGCTGGTGGGTCATCGATACGGGCATTGCGATCGGCCCCACCCAGGCGCTGTGGGAGCAGGTGTTCGCCACGGCCCTCGCGGGCAAACCGGTCAAGGCCGTGCTTTCGACACACTATCACCCGGACCATATCGGTATGGCCGGCTGGCTCTGTGAGCGCTGGCAGGCGCCGTTTTACATGACCCAGGCGGAGTACCTCAGCGGCCTGGCCTTCAGCAGGATGCAGGCGGGGGATTTCAGCTGGAGTTCAGCGCTCCACCTGCAGCAGGCGGGCTACACGTCGCAGCAGATCGAGCGGGCCCGCACGCGCTTCAGCGGTTTTGGAGACTATATCAAGCCCATGCCCACGGCCTATCGCCGGCTGGTGGAGGGCACGACCCTGACGATCAAGGGCCGGCGCTGGCGCGTGGTGGTGGGCCGCGGGCATTGCCCGGAGCACGCCTGCCTCTACAGCGAGGCTCTGAACATCCTCATTTCCGGGGACCAGGTCATACCCAAAATCACATCCAACGTGAGCGTCATGGGAGGAGAGCCCGAGGCCAACCCGCTCAAGGAATGGCTGGCCTCCCACGAGCACTTCCTGGAAACCCTGCCGCCGGATGCGCTGGTGCTGCCCGCCCACAATGCCCCCTTTTACGGGCTGCATGCCAGGCTGCGTCACCTGATAGAGCACCACGAGGAGCACCTGCTGGCGCTGGAAGAGGCCTGTGTCGATACGGCACCCACGGCCCTGGAGTTGTTGCCTGTCCTGTTCAAGCGTGAGCTCGACGACAGCCAGCAGGGGCTGGCGCTGGGAGAGTGTATTGCCCATCTCAATTACCTGCACCAGCGGGGCCAGCTCGCGCGCGAGCTGAATGCCAGTGGCCAGTACACCTACCGCTCGATCGACGACACCCTGCATTTACGTCTGCGCCGCCACCGCTCCGAACTCGAAGACCAGCCGGTTTTGCAGGTATAAATATATAAAATACAGAAGGTTATAGGTTTATATAATGTTAATTATAATATGACAACCGCGAGGAGCACATAATGGCCATGCCCAGGGATATCGGTGTAATCGACCTGATGCTCGCCGTGCCAGGCGATGACACCAGCCATTTTTACGAATGGATAAAACCCATGCTCATGGACCGGGAGAGCCATGAGATGTTCAAAATGCCCGCCCAGTATATGTTCAAGGACATCCCGGACACCGGCAAGCAGGAAGACTACATCGCCTACACCCTCGAGCAGATGGATAAACACGGTATCGAGCGCGCGATGATCGGCGTGGGCAAGTTCAGTGATGTGCACGCCGAGGCCCTGCGGCGGCACCCGGACCGTTTTTTTGGCTCCTACGAGGCCAACCCCAACAACGGCATGGACGAGGTGCGCACGATTGTCGCCATGCATGAGGAGTTCGGTATCAAGGCCGTGACCGCGTCCCCGGCGATGATCTGCCCGCCGGTGCCGGTAAACGACAAGAAGTGGTATCCGATCTACGGCAAGCTGGTGGAGCTCGACCTGCCGTTCTGTCCCTGTATGGGCGTGCCGGGGCCGCGGGTGCCCTTTGGCCCGCAAAAAGTGGAGCTGCTGGACGAGGTACTGTGGTTCTTTCCGGAGCTTCGGGTGGTGACCCGCCACGGCTGCGAGCCCTGGACGGAACTCGCCTGGAAAATGATGCTGAAATACCCCAACCTGCATTACATGACCAGCGCGTTCGCACCGAAACATTATCCGAAGGACATCATCAATTTCGCCAACAAGCGCGGCGCCGACCAGGTGATGTATGCAGGCTACTTTCCCATGGGGCTGTCGCTGGACAGGATTTTCAGTGAGATGCCCGACGTGCCCCTGCGGGATGAGGTGTGGCCCAAATTCCTGCGGGAAAACGCCATTCGCGTGTTCAAACTCGACCAGTAGAGCCAGATACGAAAAAACTGCAATTGAAAAGAGGAAGCCAGCATGTTGTCACTGCAGGAGCTGTCAGACCGTTTTGAAATCCAGGACCTGATCTACCGCTACGCCGAGCTGGTGGATAGCAAACAGTTCGACGGGCTCAAGGATATCTTCACCGCGGACGCCCACGTGGACTACAGCGCCTTCGGCGGCAGTGTCGGCAATCTTGAGGAAACCCTCACGTTTCTGCGGGCAGCCGTTACCAGCGAGTTGTTTCCCAACACCCAGCACCTCAATGCCAATATCCAGGTGACCCTTACCGGTGACAGTGCCAGCGGCAGGGTAATGTGTTTCAACCCGATGGAGATGGCGCTACCGGGGGGGGAGCGGCACACCTTTTTTCTCGGGCTGTGGTACCTGGATGAGTATCGGCGCACGGAGCAGGGCTGGCGCATCTGCCGCCGGAAAGAACAGAAAAGCTGGGTGTTCAATACGCCGGACTTTATGACGTTCGAGTCCTGAGCGGGACTGCTCAGCGCCCGCCGGGCTCCGCCCATGAGGTCGGCAGGTAATCGAGCTCGAGGCGGCTGGCAGCACTGCGCAGGCGCTCTTCCAGTTCATCCAGCTCGCGCTCGCCAATCTTTCCGGCGTATTCGCGCCTGACCTCCTCGCAGCAGCTCACCGCGTCATCGACCAGCTGTATACCCCTGGGGGTGAGGCGAATGGCCCTGGCGCGCCGGTCGCTGGGATCGACCGAGCGCTCGATATAACCCAGGCTCTCCAGTTCCCGCAGGGTTTTGCCCATAGCCTGCTGGGTTATCCGGGCGCGCTCGGCAAGTTCCGTCACACGGGTGCGCCCCAGGCCCATGTTGGCGAATACGACCTGGTGGGACAGGCTGAAATCCCGGTGGCCCCGTTCGCGCAGCTTGTGGGTAACCCGGCGGTCGAAGTCCCGGGAGAATTCCCGCAGGATCCTGGCGAGGTTGGTGGACAGGCGCCGTGTCGCGCCCTGTGACTTCTCGTCATCTTCCTGTGTGTTCACAAAATGACTCCGGTGTACCGTTGCAGTTCTGGCCGACATGATAATAAACGGGCCTGGCCTTACCATTATTGGTACAAGGTGCGGAAAAATCCAACTTCTGCCTACTGATTTGGACCCGCCCAGCCCATTCCGTTACACTGCGCCGCTGTTTTGAACCATGAAACCAGCCCATGACCAAGATCATCACCTGTAATACCAACGGTATTCGCGCAGCGGCCCGCAAGGGCTTCTTTGACTGGCTGCAGGGAGCAGCAGGCCGACGTGGTGTGCATCCAGGAGACCAAGGCCCAGCTCCATCAGCTGGCGGACCCGGTGTTCTCCCCCGCGGGTTACCACTGCTATTACAACGACGCCGTCAAGCCCGGCTACAGCGGCACCGCCCTGTACTCGCGGGTCAAGCCGCAGCGGGTCACCAGCAGCCTGGGTTGGGACCCGCTGGATTCCGAGGGGCGCTACCTGCAGGCGGATTACAAGGGCCTCAGTGTGATTTCTCTTTACATGCCCTCCGGGTCCAGCAGCGACGAGGCCCAGCAGAAGAAGTACCGTTTCATGGATACTTTTCTCGAGCACCTGCGGGCCCTGCGGCGCAAGCGGCGGGAGTTCATCATCTGCGCCGACTGGAATATCTGCCACCGGGAAATCGACCTGAAGAACTGGCGGGCCAACCAGAAGAACTCCGGGTTCCTGCCCCAGGAACGGGCCTGGCTCGACGTGCTTTACGAGGAGGTGGGCTACGTCGACTCGTTCCGGCTGGTCAACCAGGAACCCGACCAGTACACCTGGTGGTCCAATCGCGGCCAGGCCTGGGCCAAAAATGTCGGGTGGCGCCTGGATTACCAGGTCATTTCCCCGGCGCTGGCCCCGACAGTCCGCAAGGCGGACATCTACAAAGAAGAGCGATTTTCCGATCACGCGCCACAGATCATGGAGTATGACCTTGCTCTCGGCGCCTAGCAGCCCGTTGAAGAGTTCGGAAGCCGCGGTTGAATTGCGGCCAATGTTGAAACCGGGTACATTAGCCGCGTTTTCCGCGCTCCACTCATGGAGTTCACCCACTTACAGGGAGTGTCAGATGAGTTTGTTTATTGCCAGCGCCCACGCCCAGGCGGCGGGAGCACCGCCGCCCGCGGGTGGTGAGATGTTCCAGATCCTGTTCCTCGTCGGACTGTTCGTCCTTTTCTATTTCATAGCCATCAGGCCCCAGCGCAAGCGCCAGAAAGAGCACCAGCAGATGGTGTCCGCCCTGGCCAAGGGCGATGAGGTGGTGACCTCGTCGGGCATCCTCGGCAAGGTCACCTCACTGGACGACAATTACATGGTGCTGAACGTCGCCAATAACGTGGACATGAAATTCCAGCGCGTTCACGTCCATGCGATCCTGCCCAAGGGCACACTCAAGTCCATCGGCTAGCGCCACCTCCGGGCCGGGATGGAACTTCACTACCCACGCAGGATCGACCTGGCCCGCACGCCAACCCCGCTGCAGTACCTCGAACGCGCCACCGGCAAGTGGGGTGGCGGCCATCGCCTGTGGGTCAAGCGCGACGACCTGACCGGCTGTACCCTCAGTGGCAACAAGGTGCGCAAGCTGGAGTTCATCACCGCCCACGCCATCGATAACGGCTATGACACGCTCATCACCTGCGGCGGTCTGCAGAGCAACCACTGCCGGGCCACGGCTTTTGCGGGGGCCCAGCTTGGGCTGTCGGTACACCTGCTGCTGCGGGGCGAGACGCCGGCGGAGCCCGAAGGCAATCTGCTGCTCGACCGGCTGGCCGGTGCGGCGGTCAGTTGTTACCCGAAGCAACAGTACGTCGCGGAAATAGACCAGTTGTTCATCGACTGGCAGCAACACTATGCCGGACTCGGCCGCAAGGCGCTGGCCGTGCCCACCGGCGGCAGCGACGGCATCGGTGCCTGGGGCTATATCGCCGCCTGCGAGGAACTGGCGGCGGATTTTGTCGCACATGGTATCGAGCGAGGCCCATATCGTTACCGCCTCCGGTTCCGGCGGCACCCAGGCGGGACTCACCCTGGGCGCCGCCCTGTATCAACTGCCCGCCATCGTCTGGGGCATCAACGTCTGCGACGACGAGCAGTATTTTCTGGACAAGGTCGCCGCCGACGCGGCGGACTGGCGCCGGCGCTATCCCGGTGTGCCGGCTGTAGAGGTTCAGCCCCGGGTGATCGACGGTTATGTGGGGCAGGGCTACGGTATCGCCGATGAGTCGGTGTTCAGCCTGATTGCCGAACTGGCAGCACTGGAAGGGCTGGTTCTCGACCCGGTGTACACCGGCAAGGCCTTCGCGGGCATGCTGGCAGAAATTGCGGGTGGGCGCTTTGAGGGCTGCCGCGACATTGTCTTCGTGCACACCGGTGGAATTTTTGGCCTGTTTCCCCAGCGCGGCGGTTTCAGCTGGTAACATGAAAGGCCCGGCTCACCTGCGGGCGCCCCACGGGCGACTCCGGTGCAGCCTTCGACAACGATAAGACAAACAGGGGAAAACCGTGGCAGAGCTGATTACCAGCGATAAATGGGTTGGCCTGGGGCCCGCCCATGCTGGTACTGCTGCTGGGCACCGGGCTCTACCTCAGCCTGGGCCTGCGCTTTATGACAGTGCGCAAGATCCCGGTTGCCCTGCGCCTGCTGCTGCAGGGACGCCAGGGCAAGGGCGAGGGAGATATTTCCCCTTTCAGCGCGCTGATGACGTCGCTGTCGGCCACCATCGGTACCGGCAATATCGCCGGGGTGGCCACCGCGGTGGCGCTGGGTGGGCCAGGTGCCCTGTTCTGGATGTGGATCACGGCGCTGTTGGGGATGGCAACCAAGTATGCCGAGGCCGTGTTGGCGGTGCGTTTCCGCGAGCAGGATGCCCGGGGCAACTACAGCGGCGGACCCATGTATTACATTCGCAACGGCCTGCACCGGCGCTGGCACTGGCTGGGGTTCCTGTTCGCGCTGTTCGGCAGCCTGGCGGGTTTTGGCCTGGCCAACACCGTGCAATCCAATTCCGTAGCCCAGGTGCTCAACGACTCGTTTTCCGTTCCGCCGCTGGCTACCGGCCTGGTACTGATGATACTGGTTGGCGCGGTGGTGCTGGGTGGAATCAGGCGTATTGCCAGTGTCGCCAGCTGGCTCGTCCCGTTCATGGCATTGAGCTATGTCCTGATGAGCCTCGTCGTCATCATCACTCACTATGCGCTGATACCCGACGCCGTCGTCACCATCGTCCAGAGCGCGATGAACGGCACGGCCGCAACGGGCGGCTTCGCCGGTGCCTCGGTCTGGGCGGCCCTGCGTTTCGGGGTTGCCCGCGGGGTGTTCTCCAACGAGGCGGGGCTGGGCAGTGCACCTATCGCCCACGCCGCCGCCCGCACCAACCAACCGGTCCAGCAGGGCATGATCGCCATGCTGGGCACCTTTATCGACACCCTGATCATCTGCACCATGACCGGCCTGGTGATCGTGATCATGGATGTGTGGCCCAGCGGCGTCAGCGGTGCCAGCCTGACCTCCATGGCGTTTGCCACCGCCTTCCCAGGTGGCCAGTACGTGGTAACCCTGGGACTGTGCCTGTTCGCCTTTACCACGATGATCGGCTGGTCCTTTTACGGTGAGCGCTGCGCGGTGTTCCTGCTGGGCACAAGGATCATCACGCCGTTCAGGATTGCCTGGGTGATTGCGATCCCGCTGGGCACCCTGGTAGAGCTGGACCTGGTATGGCTGATCGCCGACACCCTCAACGCCTTTATGGCGATTCCCAACCTGATCGCGCTGATGCTGCTGAGCCCGCTGGTCTTCAAAATCTCCCGGGAGTATTTCGAGCGGCGCTGACTTTGCGCCAAATCAAGGCGAATCCGGCACGGGGCACATACTATTACCCGGCCGGCGCTGGTGGCAGCCCGGTAGAGAAAAACCGGGTCCAGGGAGGCGAAGATGACCGATATACTGAGCAGCGTCGAGGAGTGTGTAGACAGGGCAATAGCCAGGGTAGGCAAAAACCTGGTCCTGATGGCGCCCCTGGGACTGGGCAAGCCGGTGCAACTGGTCAACGCTTTCTACCGGCGGGCAGAGGCCGACCCGGACATCTCCCTGCACATCTATACCGCACTGTGCCTCGAGACCCCGCCCATGGCACCGGCATCGAGGCGAGCCTGGCCGGCCCGATCATGGATCGCCTGTTCGGTGACTACGAGGAGCTGGCCTTCCTCAAGCCCATGCGCAACGATGCCCTGCCGGCCAATATCCAGGTAAGCGAGCTTTACTTCAAGGCCGGCTCCATGAAGAACGTGGCCTCGGCCCAGCGCAACTATATATCCAGTAATTACACCCATATCGCCCGCGACATGTTCGCCGCCGGTGCCAATGTGCTGGTGCAGCTGGTGGCCGCCCGGGAAACCCCTGAAGGGCTGTCGGTGAGCCTGTCCTGCAACCCCGACACCGGTGTCGAATTGATGGAAATGTACGAGGGCAGCGGCAGATCCTGTATCTCGATCGGCCAGGTCCACGAGGACCTGCCCTTTATGGAGAACGATGCGGATATCGGGGTGGATGGCTTCGACCTGCTGGTCAACAACCCACAGTACGACAAAACCCTGTTCGCCGTGCCCAATACCGCGATCCCCACCCAGGATTACGCCACCGCACTGCACGCCAGTTCACTGATAGCCGACGGCGGCACCCTGCAGATCGGCATTGGAGCGCTGGGTGATGCCGTCGCCTATTCCTGCATTCTCAGGCAGCAGCACAACGCCGACTATCGCGAGGCCCTGGGCGCGATCACCCACCAGCACGTCGCGGTAGCAGGCCACAGCGAACCCTTCGACGAGGGGCTCTACGTGTCCACCGAGATGTTCGTCAACGGCATGATGCACCTGATGGAGCAGGGCGTGGTCAAGCGCAAGGTGTACGACAACCTGGCGCTGCAACTGGGCCTGAACAGCGGCGACGTCAGCAGTGCGATAGACGACAGGCTGTTCAGCTACTGTCGCGCCCAGGGGCTCATTCCCCGCCACCTGGAAGAACGTAACCTGGAGGAACTGCGCTACTGGGGTATCCTCGATACGGCCACTCTGGTGGCGCGGGACACCCTGTCCGTCGCGGGTCGCCAGCTGCCCAATGATACCGATTCCCCGGATACCCGGGCAGCGCTGCTGGCCGATGTCGAGGGGCGCGAGCTGCGCCATGGCAGGATTCTGCACGGTGGCTTTTTCCTCGGCCCGGCCGACTTCTATCGCAAACTGCGCGAACTGGATGCGGCGGGTCAGGAGCAGATCTGCATGACCGGGTGTGCGACGCACCAACCAGTTGCTGCTGGATTACCACCTGTACTGCGCGCAGCGCCAGAAAGCACGGTTTATCAATACCGGCATGATGGTGACCCTGACCGGCGCGGTTGCCTCCGATGCCCTGGAGGACGGCACGGTGATCAGCGGGGTAGGGGGGCAATACAATTTCGTCGCGATGGCGCACGACCTGCCGGGGGCGCGCTCAGTGCTGTGCATCCGCAGCACCCGCGGGAGCGGCAAACAGCTGAAATCCAACGTCGTGCCGTTCTATGGGCATATCACCATCCCCAAGCACCTGCGGGATGTCATCGTTACGGAATACGGGGTGGCAGACCTGCGTGGCCAGAGTGACTCGGAGATCATCAAGCGGCTGATCAATATCACCGATTCCCGCTTCCAGCTCGAGCTGCTGCAATTTGCCAAGACCCACGGCAAACTGGAACGCGATTACCGGATTCCGGCGGAAGCCCTGAACAACACGCCCGAGCGCCTGCAGCAGGCGCTGGCGCCGCTGGCAAAGAAAGGCCTGCTGCCGGCCTATCCCTTTGGCTCTGACCTCACCGAACAGGAACTGGCCCTGGGCGCCAGCCTGCGCAAGATCAAGGCCCTGAGCGAAGAGCCCGCGCATTTCATCAGCGCCTCGTTCAAGGCACTGATGCACCGCGGTGGCGAGGAGGCGGCCCGGCCGTTTCTCGAGCGGATCCAGCTGGAGCACCCGGAGACAACCAAGGATTTCCTGATCCAGCAGCTGCTGATACTGGAGCTGGAAGAACGGGGTCAGTTGAAAGTCAGTTAGCCCGGCGGAAACGATACTCTGGTGCCTGCCCGCACAACTGGGTATTCTTGCCCCATGCCACAAACCCTCAACGACCGTCTGGTCATCGCAATCTCATCCCGGGCCCTGTTCAACCTGGATGCCAGTCATCGTGTCTATGAGAGCGAGGGCCTCGAGGCCTACTCCGCCTACCAGGTTGCCCGTGAAGAAGAGCCGCTGGAACCGGGGGAGGCGTTCCCGCTGGTCCACAAGTTGCTGCGGCTCAACGACCGCCTCGGGGAGGAGTCGCGGGTGGAGGTGGTGCTGCTGTCGCGCAACAGCGCCGACACCGGGTTGCGGGTGTTCAATTCCATCCAGCATTACGACCTGGCCATTAACCGGGCCGCCTTTTGCGGCGGGGAGAGTCCCTGGCGTTATATCAACGCTTTCGGCTGCCAGCTCTTTCTGTCGAACGAAGCTGAGGACGTCCGCTACGCCCTGGACTGCGGAGTCGCGGCTGCAACCCTGGTCTCGAGCAAGGGCGGTGGTTCCGACAGTGACCAGCTGCGCTTCGCCTTCGACGGCGACGCGGTCATCTTTTCCGATGAGGCGGAGCGCGTCTACAAAAGCGAGGGGCTGGCCGCCTTCACCGCCAGCGAGAAAGCCTCCGCCCGGGAGCCTCTGGCCGGCGGACCGTTCAAGCCCTTCCTGGCCGCCCTGCAGCGACTGCAACAGGCTTTCCCCGCGAGCGAGGCACCTATTCGCACGGCGCTGGTGACGGCTCGCTCGGCACCGGCCCACGAACGGGTCATCCGCACCCTGCGCGCCTGGAACATCCGCATTGACGAGTCCATCTTTCTCGGCGGACTGGACAAGACCGAGTTCCTGCGGGCTTACCAGGCCGATGTTTTTTTCGATGACCAGCCGGGCCACTGCGCCGCGGCCAGCCCGCATATCGCCACCGGTCACGTACCCCACGGCATAGCAAATAACTGAGTTCTGCCGGGCGGCTGGTTATTACTTATATATTTGGCCTTTGCCCGGTTTAATGGCTATTCTTCATAACCAACAGCTGCTCCAGCTGGGGCTGATCCGGAGGATGGCATGAAACTTCAGCAGTTGCGCTACATCTGGGAAGTGGCGCACCACGAACTCAACGTCTCGGCAACCGCCCAGAGCCTGTTCACCTCGCAACCCGGTATCAGTAAGCAGATTCGCCTGCTCGAGGACGAGCTGGGTGTGGAAATATTCGCCCGCAGCGGCAAGCACCTGACCCACGTCACTCCCGCCGGGGAGGTCATTCTCCAGACCGCCGGCGAGATCTTGCGCAAGGTCGAGAGTATCAAGCAGGTCGCCCAGGAGTACTCCAACGAGAAAAAAGGCGCACTGTCGATCGCGACGACCCATACCCAGGCCCGTTACGCCCTGCCGGCCACCATCAAGACATTCATGGAACGCTATCCCGACGTGTCCCTGCACATGCACCAGGGCACGCCAATGCAGATCTCCGAGATGGCCGCCGACGGCACCGTGGATTTCGCCATTGCCACGGAGGCTCTGGAGTTGTTTTCCGACCTGATCATGATGCCCTGTTATCGCTGGAACCGCTGCATTCTCGTACCCCGCGACCATCCCCTGACCCAGCTGTCCGAACTGACACTGGAAGCGGTGTCGGAGCACCCGATAGTCACCTATGTATTCGGTTTTACCGGCCGCTCCAAACTGGACGAGGCGTTTGTCGAGAAAGGGCTGGAACCCCGGGTGGTCTTTACCGCGGCCGATGCGGACGTGATAAAAACCTATGTCCGCCTCGGCCTGGGCATCGGCATCGTCGCCGCCATGGCTTATGACAAGACCAAGGACAGCGACCTGATCGCCCTGGACGCCAGCCACCTGTTTGCCAGCAGTGTGACCCGCATAGGCTGCCGCCGGGGGACTTTCCTGCGCGGCTACATGTATGAATTCATCGAAAATTTTGCCCCTCACCTGACCCGGGACGTGGTGCAGGATGCTTTCCAGCAGCACAGTAAGGCGGAGCTGGAAGAGCTTTTTTCCCACATCGATTTACCCGTTTACTGATTTTCCCCGCGGGGGCTTGTACCCCCGGCGGCAAGCCGTTAGTGTACGCCGTCACGCAGATTTTCAAGCACTTAGCAGCCGCTTACCGACCGAGGAGACTGACACATGGAACTGGCCTGCCTGGACCTGGAGGGGGTTCTCGTCCCCGAGATATGGATCGCCTTTGCCGAGCGTACCGGCATAGAGGAACTGCGGGCCACCACGCGCGACATTCCCGATTACGACGTGCTGATGAAGCAGCGCCTGGGCCTGCTGGACCAGCACAAGCTGAAGATAGGCGATATCCAGGAAGTAATCGCCACCCTCGAGCCACTGCCGGGTGCGATCGATTTTGTCGACTGGCTGCGCGAACGGTTCCAGGTGATTATCCTGTCCGATACATTCTATGAGTTTTCCCAGCCGCTGATGCGCCAGTTGAAGTGGCCAACCCTGTTCTGCCACCGCCTGGTTACCGACGACAGCGGTCGGGTGGTGGACTACAAGCTGCGCCAGGTCGATCCCAAGCGCGCATCGGTGAAGGCGCTGCACAGCCTGAACTACCGGGTCCTCGCCGCCGGCGACTCCTACAACGACACCACCATGCTGGGGGAGGCCGACGTCGGCTTCCTGATCCACGCACCCCAGAACGTTATCGACGAATTCCCCCAGTTCAAATCGGTCGCCAACCTGGAGGAGCTGAAAGTGGCGTTCGTCGAGGCGAGCAACCGCAAGCTCAGCCTGTAAGCTGCCGTCACGAGCGGAACGTCTGGCGGCGAATCAAGCCGTAAAACGTCTGCGCACCTGCTGTGACTCGCTAGACGAGGAAATCAACCGGATAACAACGGGCCAACTCGGCTCTCGCCGAGTCCTGATCGATGCTCCGCCCCCAGGTCATAAAGGTGTGACCGGATCGTTCCAGTTCCGCTATCGGGGGCAGCAGCCCGTCAAACACGGCGATGCGGTAGTCTTCGTCCGTCTCGAACGCAAGCCCCGCCTGGTGCCAGTGCCACAGCAGATAAGTGGGCTCGAACAACAGTCGGCTGCGATCCCATTCTTTCGGGATCGACTGCAGCACGGTACGGTTTATGAGCCGGGGAATATGCAGCACCGGGTTGGGGGCGGGTATACCCTGGCAGGCGAAAAAGCCGAGCGTATCCCACAGCCAGCCGTGCCAGTTGCTCAGCTTTCGATTGGGGCGAGCACGGGGGGCATGGCGAACCAGTGGGCGCTGGAACTCCGCGTGCGGGTCCTGCAGTTGACGCAGTAACAGCATGTCATCGTGCCACCAGATCCAGCTCTCCAAATGCCGGGAGTAGACCTCCTGGTGCTCCCACAGGCGCAAGACTTTATTGGCACCCGGCGAGTGTTCCCAGTCGGTGATGGCCTGTATTGCATGGCGCTGCAACCACTTGTTCGGCGGCAGGTGACCCGCCTCGCAGAGTATAACGATCGGCCAATCGCCCATATGGCGACGGATGGCCGCTACGACCACCGGCAGATAGTCATCGCGTTTTGGGCGATAGCTGATGGCGATCGGGATATTTTTCAAACAATCGCTTGAAATCATGCCTGCGCTGGTCCATAAAACAAAAATTGAAAACACATACGGCAACCAGGTCTTTGCCAGATGCAGTTTACATCACATTGATCGGGACACTCGATATGAAGAAGATAGTGGTAAGTTCTGTTGTTTTACTCAGCGTTACCGGTGGTCAATCATATGCGGCACCGGTTCTCCAGGTGAAAAGCCAGGCAAGCGAGAGCTTGCTCGAGCTGGAGAAGAGCTTTTTACAGGCGCTGGATTCGGCGGGCATCACAACCGGGCCGGTAGGGCCGGCTAAAAAGCAATCCAAAACACGGAACGTCCGGCTACCGGTCAGTGGCGGTGCATTCGACCTGAACGGATTCATTGGCGAAGTCAATCACGCGGGTGGCCTGCGGTTTACCGCGCTTGATGGCACTAAAGTCAAGTTGCACAACCTGAGTCTGGAAAGCTACGAGGGTAAGCCCCGGGTTACCGGTCTGGTGCAGATAAATGGCAGTCTCTCCGGGGTTGTGCCTCTGTTCGATATTGCGATCTTCGACAACTCCACCGCGTCCCTCAACCCCAATGGGAAAGTAACCACGATGCAGCTGGGACTGGCGCTGACCCAGGAGGCATCCGATCTTTTTAACACCGAACTGGGACTCTTCCTGCCTGCGGGAGAGGAGGTCGCCCAACTGGTAGCAAAAGCCAAACTCCGGGATTTCAGGCCAAAATATTACTCGGACGATGATTCAGATGATTCGGATGATTCAGATGATTCAGATGATTCAGATGATTCAGATGATTCAGATGACTCGGATGATTCAGATGATTCAGATGACTCGGATGATTCAGACGATTCAGATGACTCGGATGATTCAGACGACTCAGACGACTCAGACGACTCAGACGATTCGGATGACTAGGTGGCCTGACTGAGGACCAATACAACATAAACTGGCAGGGTAATCGCCAGGGCCTTGCCCAAAGCAACGATGGAACCGCTTTTTGGGATCTGACCCCTTTTTAGGGGTCAGATCCCGTTGCAAATCGCACCGAAATGCACAACTGGGCAGGACTGATCCCGGCAAAAGTCCGGCAGTGGCGAACAATTGGACAATGGCTAAATCGGCAATGATTCAGCCGCTCGCCTGTGACAATGCGTCCGCCACGTAATGTGACCAGGCCGCGATCGCCACCGAGGGAGGTGCCCCCACCGCCACGGGCAGCGCCGCGCCGTCGGCAATGAACAGGCCCGGGTTGCCGTAGACCTCGCCGCGGTGGTCGACTACCCCCCGCTGCGGGTCGGGGCCCAGGCCGGCGCCTCCCCACTGGTGCACGGTAAACGGTTTGGGCAGGGCGCGAACCGGTTCTCCGCTTTCGCTTTCCAGCAGGCCAAAGGCGGTGCGTATATCCCCAAAAAGGGGTTCCTGGCGTTCGTCGTACTGAACCGTCAGGCGCTCGCGCTCGAAGCCTGCGGTGGCTTTGCCGCTGTCCGTCCCCATTCCGTAGATGAAAATCCAGCGCGCCAGCCGGCGTTTCACAAATGCCGGCAGTGGCAGGGAATCCAGCCCCGGGAAGCCCCCCATCCCGAATTCCGGGGTGTCGATTCCGCTCACTGCAAATGAACCTATCGAAGGTGTTGAGCTGAAACTGGACCAGGCGCCGGGCTTTCTCATCCACGCGCCCATCAGGTCGCAGTTGGCGCCGAAGCGCTGTCCCAGAGCCGGCATCGGCGCCAGCCCGCCGGGTGACCGGCTGCCCGCGAACAGCAGACGCAGCGTGTTCATGGTGCCGGCGGCCAGTACCACCCGCTTCGCCTTTACCAGCTCCGGCCTGCGGGTGGCCAGATCGGTGAAATGAACCCTGTAGCCCTGGCTACCGCCGTTAGCGATCGGCTCTATCCGGCTGACCTCGCACAGATCCCGTACCGTCGCGCCCCTGCTGAGTACAGGCCCCAGGTAAATGAAATCCGCCGACGCCTTGGCGCCACCCCGTGATCCCAGGAAACTGTCCCCGTCAAAGGCACAGTAGCGACGCTCTATCCCGGCGTCCGTGGTGACCGCCCGCCCGGCCTCGGCGAGGGTGCCCGGCAGCAGCATTGCCATGTCAGGCTGCTGCGCGGCAGGGGTACAGCGGTTACCCGGCTGCGAGGGGAAATGGGTCCAGATGGAATTCGGCAGTTGAAGGTCGGGCGTAAATGGCGTGGCGCCGAGATCGGCGAGGATCTTGGGGTAGTAAGCCTCGATAACGGTGGGGTCCAGTTCCGGGTGATGACCCTCCCAGTAGCGAGGGTCGTGGGGCGTCTGCAGCAGTCCGCCATAGGCAGTGCTGCCCCCGCCCACGGCCGATGTCGCCAGCACCATCAGGCCGGGGAAGGAAAAGAACTCGTACATCCCGGCCTTGTTGAGGTTCAGGCGCCGGCCGCCCAGTTGCGCGCCCCGCAGCAGGTGGGTAATGGCCTTCATACCGTAGGGGAAGGGAGCGCGCCGTTCCACCCCCATGGAGCGCACCGGCACCGAATCGCGCCAGGGGCCGCGCTCCAGCACCAGGACCTTCTGCCCGGCCAGGGCCAGCCGGTTGGCGGCGACACTACCGCCAAAGCCACTGCCAATAATGATAGTGTCTAGCACGTTCTTGTCGCTTATATCAGCTGTTTCGAATCGCGGCCGGCATCCGGTTCGGGTGCCGGTACCAGAGCATTGCGCAGATCACGAACAGGCCCGGTATGTCGGCCCAGAGATGGGCGTGCTCGTTGGGGTAATAGAACGCCTGCGGAATCATGACCAGGGCGTGCAACAGGTTTGCCAGTATGCCGTAGTCAAACAGTGCCACGTTGGCCAGTGGATCCCGGGCGCCGCGTACCAGCAGGATACCCAGGGCGACATACATGGCCGCCAGCATGTAAAGATAGGGGTGGAGGGCGTCATGGGGCGACGCGGGGTGGGCCGGGCCGATATGCGGGAATTGCTCCGGGTGTGCGCCCCACAGGAAACCGGGGGGGTAAATTAACAGCATTGCTATCAGGCCGATGCAGAGAAACCAGCCCACCAGGCGCATGACCAGGGCGGATTGTCGCAGCCACTTGTCGGAACTCATATCCATTAAACTCTCCCACTCTTGCTATGACAGACCCTGCTTCTGCAGAGTCCGGTGACGCAATGTTACACAGGGGTCCTACAATACTGTGCCAGCCCTACTCCTGCCCCCCCCCACTCTGGGGGGTTCAATCTGCCGGGCAAGGCCTAAAGTATATACTGACAATCAACCAGTCAGATCCTGTGTCCAGCAACGGGAGAACAGGCCAATGCATATAGACTTTTCAAATATCAGTGAGAACCTCGCCAGGACCTATGGTGACGCCGAATGCGTGGTCAATGTCGAGCGGGGGCGTCGGTACAGCTTCAGGGAGTTCCATCACCTTAGCAATCGCATCGTGAACATGATGATGCGGCGTCTGGAATTGCGCCGTGGTGATGTCTGGTACAACATCTTGAACAATGACAACCTGTCTGTACTGGGCTGGATGACCGCGTTCAAGGGTGAGGCCACGGCCTGCTATTCCAACACGACCGACTCCCTGGAAACCCAGGAGACCCAGCTCAGCCTGGTCAAGCCCAGGGTTGTCTTCGTCGAGGCCGAATTGCTGCCCACTCACTACGAGTTGTTGAAAAAGCACGGAATGACCATCATCAGCATGGATCCACCGGGGCCGGAATATGCCGACGTACTGCATTTCTGGGACCTGCTGGATGGCGTCAGGGATACCAATCCCGGTGTGACCAGTGACAGCCGCCAGGACTGCATGGTGCTGCGTTTCACCGGCGGTACCACCGGCGCCCCCAAGGCGGTGATGTACAGCATCGACAACCTGTTGGGCGGACGCGACCTGCATTATGCCACCGCTGACCCGATGGCCGCGCGCAGTGAGCGCATGCTGCACTTCGGCATGATCAGCCATGCCAGCGGCATCGTATATTTCCCGGTTTTGTTCAAGGGTGGTTGCACCGTCACCATGAACGATCGCTCGCTGTTGACCTTTTGCCAGACCGTCGAGCGCGAGCGGATTACCTGTTCGCTGATGGTGCCGTCCATGCTGTATCACATGCTGGAAGCCCCGGAGGTGAAAGACCACGACCTTTCTTCACTTACCACCATGTACTACGGCGCCTCGCCGATGAACCCTACGCGGCTGAAGCAGTTGCGCGAGCAGTTTGGCAATATCTTCGTTCAGCTCTATGGCAGCTCCGAGCACGCGGGTGCGGTGAGCTGTCTCGGCAAGGCCGAACACTTTCCCGACGCGAACGGCAGGGAGGCACATCTGTCTTCCGCCGGCAGAATTGTTCCCGGCGTTGAAGTGGTGATCATGGGCAACCATGGCAAGCCGGTGCCGGATGGGGAGGACGGCGAGATCTGGATGCGCTCACGCACCATCTGCATGGGTTACCTGCACAACCCACAGAAAACGGCGGAAGAATTCTGCGACAGCTTCTGGAAATCCGGAGACGTGGGCCGGATTGATTCCGAGGGCTATTTATATGTGCTCGACCGGCTCAAGGACACTATTGTGCACAAGGAGTGTAACGTCTACCCGAACCAGGTCGAGGCGGCGCTTATGGCCCACGAGACCGTGATGATGGCGGCAGTGGTGGGTATTCCGGACCCGAGCTGTGGCGAATGGGTCCATGCAGAGGTGGTCCTGCGCGGTGGGGAAGAGATTGATGGTGAGGCACTGCGCGAGTTTGTCGGGCAAAGACTTGCCGCCTACAACGTACCCCGGACAATCAGTTTTGCGCAGCAACTGCCGCTGAGCCCTGTGGGCAAAGTGTTGCGGCGTGTCGTGCGTGAAGCCTGCCGCCAGAACTTTGAGACCAACTAATCGCTCACAAGATGAGGTAATCCAGTGCCTGCAGCCAAAACTACCGCTTCGAACAAAAGCCCCGGGCGATCGACCAGCGCTCGCAAGGCCGCTGCCGGGAAAAAAACGGCCAGCCGCAAGTCCACTGCCGCGAAATCCGCGCCTCGCGAGGCCGCTGCTGTCAAAGCACCCGCAACCAAGAGCGCCCCGGCAGCCCCGAAGAAAGGCCTGGTACACGCCGTGCGTTCGCGTGTCAGCCGGAAAAAAACAAGCAGCCCTTTTGGTGGATATCGTAAGCGCACCATGACCGCCAGGGAGTTTGCCGGAAGCCTGTATTCGCTCGCGCCACAGGCATCCATGATCTACCAGATTTGGGGTAAGCAAGAGCTTGACCCGGGTTTTCGCGAGGAGCTCATGCTGGCGGTGGCGAAGTTGAACGATTGCCGTTACTGCACCTGGGGCCACCACGAGTGGGCGTACCTGTCAGGCGTTCCGGAAGAGGAACTGGCGCATATAGAAAACATGGACCCCGAAGGCTTTGACCGGAGTAAATGGGTGGCCATCTCCTATGTTCGCGCGCTCGTGTCCGCCAACTACGGCGAGGTATCCCCGGAATTGCTGCAGGAACTGAGGGAGCACTACAGCCCGCGCGAGATCGAGGAGATCGAACTTGTCGCCCGGGTAATGGATATCGCCAACCGCGGGGCGAACACCTGGGATGCGATGTTGTCGCGCTTCAGGGGCAACCCCGCCAACGACAGTCGCCTGCTGGATGAAATCGTGATGAGCGGAGTCTTCTGGTCTGCGGCGCCGGTGGTCGTGCTCCTGCTGGCGCGGGAGGCAAAGCGCCCCTTCAGGGAGGTGTGGAGAAGCATGGTGGATTACGTGACAGACTACGACGAGACCGCGGGAGACAAGGCTGCCTGAAGACTGGCGCGGTGGGCGCAATACGCCGCTACCCCGACGATGACGTGCAGACAAGGCCTGCCCCGGGCGTGGGTAACAAACCAAAATCTGTCCCCGTAGCGAAGCCCCGGCCAGCTAAATAGCAGCGCTGCCGGGGTGCCTGGGTGATGCCCCTGGGTAATTATACCCCCGGTTGGTTACCCAGAGGGCGCAGGCATACGACCGCCAGCACAGCCAGAATGACTGATGCCGCCGCCATGACGGTCACCATGACCAGCACCTGTGGGTCGTCAGTGAATACTTCCCTGGCTATCATCATCGAAATACTGCCGTTGCGGGCGAAGCTCATGATAGCCAGCGCGCGCCGGTTTTCCTGTGCTGGCCCGCCACCCAGATAGCCAACGGCAAAGGCCGCAACGAAGAACAGCAGGCCAGCCAGCAGGGCGTTGGTGGGCAAGGTCGCGATCGCATCGAGGTTAACGTAAACAAGCAGCACGAACAGCAACCACAGCAGCACCATTGCCAGCCGGTGGAAAATGGGGTTGAGCCTGGCTGCGAGCTTCGCGTATCGCCCATTTATATACAGGCCCAAGCCGATGGGCAGGGCTACCACCAGTAGCAATTTGCCTATCAGTGCCGTGATCGGAATGTGTGCCCCGGGCATCACCCAGGCCAGTAGCAGGGGCACCAGGGTAACGGTGAAAATCAGCATCAGCACCAGCAACCCGAAGGCAAAGGCGGTATTACCTTGCACCATTTGCACGAATTTCGGCCCGCCTTCCGTGCCGGCTGAAAATGCATAGAGCACTATCCCCAATTGCAGCGCCCTCTCCATTGGAATGATCCGGCTGATGGCGATGGCCAGCAACGGAATCGCCACAAAGTTTACCAGTAGCGAAACCAGCACGAGGCGCCTTTTGCGCAGCGCCAGGCCGATCTGCCCAATCGTCAGGTCCAGCCCCAGGCTGAACATGGCCGTGACCAGGAAGATAGCGATGACCGGGCCTACGGCCTGGTTTAGAATTTCATTTATCATTATTGGTTACCAAGGGCAGTGGATTGTCGGCCGCCTGCGGGCGACCGCGTAAACCTGCTCAAGCCCCGTAGGTCTTGCGCAGATACGCGATCACATCCTTTGACTGATGCATCTCTACGCCCGTATTGGGGTCGAAGATATACGGCATGATGATGAAGCCGGTGCGCTCCAGGAATTTGCGCCGGTTTTCCGTTCCCGGCATGTAGTTTTTCATCTTTTCATGGCGGATCTCCGGCGGGTAGTAGTCGGAGTGGCCGCCGGGCGTCTTGCCACAGTTGTGTAAGAGGTACTTGATTTCCAGCTCGCACAGCACTTCGCGCGCCAGGCGGGCGTAGGGGCTGGCCTCGAAGGAGTAGAGCTCCAGGCGTTTTTTCGCGGGCTTGTTGGGCACCGCGTACATGCCGCCGAACTTTGCCCGCGTCAACGACGCCATGGTCGAGGTGATAATCTGGCGCTCTGGCACCGGCTCACCTTCCAGGGCGTATTGCTCGTACAGGTACTTCACGATGGCTTCCGAGTCATACAGCTTGACCCCGGTATTGGGGTCGTGCAGGAACGGTATTTTTTTCTCGCCCCCCAATTTCACCAGGCGCGCGACATGACGTTTGGCGTTCTTTGGGATCGGGTAGATCATCGCATCGAGATCGAGCTCGGTGAGCGCCTCGCGCACATGTCGGCAGTAGGGGCAGTACTCGGCCTCGTACAGTTCCAGGGTTTTCGCCGGTGTCTGGCGGTTGCCTTTTACCATCAGGCCGCGGTTGACCCGCAGCAGGGAGGTGCCCAGGGAAGCGACGGCTTTGGCGACAGTTATCGGGTCATGCATGGTGCGTTCCTCAAGAAGTCAGGTGCGATAGGTTGTGCGCAGATAGCGCTGGATGTCAGCGGATTCGTACATGGCTGTCCCGGTATTGGGGTCGACCAGGTACGGTATCATCACTTTGCCACCGCGCTTGGCCAGGCGTTTGCGATTTTTGGTCTCGGGAGTATAGCCGCGCTTGTGGCGTAACTCCGGCGGCAGCCACTCGCCCAGTTTCCCCGGTGCCTTGCCCACATTGTGCAGCAGGAAGGGCAGTTCCAATTCACACAGGGTTTCGCGGACCAGGCGCGCATAGGGGCTGGCTTCAAAGGAGTAAAGCTCCAGCGGCTTTGCCGGCGTCTTGCCCGGTTTGGCGAACATACCCTTGCCCGTGCGCAGCAGGGTCGCGTTCAGGGATGACTTGATGCCCAATGGCGGAACCTTCGCACCCCTGGGACCGTATTCCTGGTACAAATGCTTTACGATGGCATCGGATTCATGCAGTTTGTCGCCGGTATTGGGGTCGATGAGGAATGGGACCTGGGCCTTACCGGCAGCGGCAACCAACTGCTCCCTGAAACGGCTGCCCTTTTTGGGAACCGGGTAGATCAGCGCATCCAGGTCCAGCGCGGTCAGCGCTTCGCGAACATAGCGGCAGTAGGGGCAGTATTCCGCCTCGTACAGGACCAGCGTCTTTTTCGGCGCCTTGCGGTGGCCAATGGCGATTGCGCCGCGGGTCGGTCGCAGCAGCGACGAGCCCAACGAAACAACGCCCTGTATGGAATGTGCCATGTCAGATATCTCCTGTATCCCTGTGAGCCTTTGATTGTCAGCCACGGGAGCGTCTAATCACGCCTGCCACGCTAGCTCCAGCGGGCGGTCTATATAGCAGTCAATGTAGCAACTGGCAGGCGTCCCCACCCCCCCCAAGAGGTGGGGTAAGGTTCCCTCGGGGGGGTGGGCCCGGTTCAGACCCCCCAGACCGCTGTGACGCGGGCAACGATCGCTGTTAGACTTTCGCGCCATATGGAACAGCACACCAACGATCCCCGATTAATCCTGAAGGCCACCGCCCCCAGGGCATCCCGGTCGTTGTTGTACCGGGAGCGGTTGGGGCTGAACAGGGGCAACCAGAGCGACCATTTCCTCATTGCCCTGCAGGCAGCAGTGGGCTATGGCAAGACTTCCCTGCTGTTGCAGTGGCGCCGTGAGGCACTGGAGTCCGGTGCGATCGTCGCCTGGCTGACCCTGGATGAGCACGACGACGGCGTCAGTTTCGTGCGCGGCCTCGACGTAGCCCTGAGCATCGGCAGCGGCTCGGGCAGCTTTGTGCGCGATGGCGGCGGCGCACCGGTTCGCCACCAGGGTGAACTTGAGGCGCTGACCGTATGGCTGGCGGAAGTGGCCAGTATGGCGGTCGACGTGGAACTGATGCTGGACGATGCGCACAATCTTCCGGAGGCCACCGCCAGGTCCATGCTGATGTACCTGCTGCTCAACGCACCCGCCAACCTCAGGATTATCCTCGCCTACCGCCGGGCATTACCGCTGAACTTCGCCGAACTGATTGCCAGCGGGCGCCTGCTGCACCTGCATGCGGACGATTTATGCTTCACCCTGGAGGAGACCACGCAGGTATTGGAGGCCGGCCCCGCGCCCGGAATCGACAAGGATACCTGTGTGCGCCTGTACGAGTTGACCGAGGGCTGGCCACTGGGAGTGCAGCTGGCCAAGTCCAGCGTGGTCAAGCGGGCCAACCCGCGGGAAGCCATCGCCGAGTTTTCGTCCCGCAGCGGCGACCTGCAGCATTATTTCATGGAGGTGCTGGTTAACCGGCTGCCGGTCGAGGAAGTGATGTTCCTGGTGGACATCTCCTGTCTCGACCGGGTTCACCCCGAACTGTGCCAGTGGTTGACGGAAAACGAACACAGCGCCGCCATGCTCGCCCACCTGCGCGATGCGACCCCGATTTTCCAGGATGTGGTGAGCGGCGATTGGCTGCGGATTCACCCTATCGCCCGCGAGTTTCTCCTTGAACGCTTTGATCGGTTGCCGCTGGAACACCGCCGCCGATTACACGCCCGCGCTGCGCACTGGCTGGCAGAGCGCGAGCTGTTCGAGGAGGCCGCGCAACAAGCCCGCCTGGCGGGAGACGAAACCTTTGCTTTCGATCTCATCGAGCGCTGCCTGTACGGCATCATGACCCAGGGCAGGGTATCGCGGGTGCTGGAGTGGCTCGAACACCTGCCGGCAGACGAGATCCGGCGCCGGCCCCAACTGCGCATCGCCACGGGCTGGGCCCTCGCCCAGGGTGAACGGCACGCGGAGGCGGCGGCACTGGTAGTGCCGATAATGGAGGATTCCGCGGTGGACTCTGCCTGGCGCTGTGAGGCGGCGGAGATTTGCGCCACAGCCGCGTTTTTCAATGACGATTTTGACCGCCTGCAGGACTACATCTCACCCTGGCGAGAATCATTGCAGGATCAGCCGGCGCACCAGCAAATAGTTGGCACCAACCTGCTGGCGGCGCTGGAGCTGTTCCATGGCAAGCCCGAGAATGCGAATCATCTGCTGCATCGGCTGCAAAAATTCCCTCGCGCTGCCGAACTCAGTTATGCCCAGGGCTGGTCTGCCTGGGTGTCAGGTTTCACTTACCTGTGGGAGGGCCAGATAGCCCTGGCAGAAGAGGTGTTGCGGCTGGCGCTGGCGCGGGCCGAAGCGGAGTCCGGTCGGCGCAGCCCGATCGCGACCATGTTGGCAGCGACCCTGGCCGCTGTGTTGTGGGACCGGGAACTGTTCGATGAAGCCAGACTGTTACTGGCCGACCGGCTGGATGTGCTGGAGCGCCACGCCCCCCCTGACGCCATCATCCACGGCTACCTGACAGCCGCGCGCCTGGCAGCTGCGGCGGGAACCCAGAGCAGGGCCCACGACCTGATCGAGCAGTTGCGGGCGATAGGAGATTCCCGTGGCCTGCCCCGGTTGTGCGTCGCCAGCCTGGGGGAGGAAATCCGCATGCTTGCGCTGCAGCATCAGGACAAGGCCTGCCAGGCGCGCCTCGGGGCCCTGGAACGGTTGGAACAAGCGCAGGCATCCGGCTGGGGCATAGTGCAACCACTGGTGGCCTCGCAAATTGGCGTGGCCCGCGCCTATGCGGCAATTGTCAGCCATCGCTGGGATTCGGTGATGCCGGATCTGGACCCCATTGATCCGCTGGTGAAAAGAATACGCCGGGTACGCGATGCTATTCAGGTGCAATTGCTCAGGGCACTCGCCGTCCAGCAGCGCGGTGAGGATGGCACTGAAATGATCGGCGAGGCGGTGAGTCTCGCCAAAACGCTGGGCCTGGGTCGGGTGTTGGCCGATACCTTCCCTGCGTTTGTCGGCAAGGGCTCGCCGGGAGAAGCAAGCGCGTTGACCGAGACCGCAAGCAGTGCTGGCGATGCCGTGGCCAACCGGGGTTCGGGCTCCAGCCGCGGCAGGGAGCAGCCTCGGGTATTGGCCAACGCGTTGCTGACCCCCAAGGAAACCGAAGTGTTGCAGTTACTGGCGGGCAACCTCTCCAACAAGAAAATCGCCCTCGCCCTGGGGGTCGGTGACCAGACCGTCAAATGGCACCTGAAGAACATGTTCCACAAGCTGCAGGCGGGTACCCGGCAACATCTGCTTGCCCGGGCGCGCATGCTCGGCATACTGGAGTAGCCGGTGGTGTTGTGGGTGGATCAGCAACAATGACGGGGCCGTGGCCGAACATCGCTAGGCTGTCAGAACGTGAATGCACGCCCACGGACGGCAGCTGGACCCGAACGTCCTGCAGTTACCACGCCCTGCGGTGTCATCTCGCGTACCGAACTTCAGAACCAGGGATCGGCCGACATTTATGCCGACATGCGTCTAGCAGCAGCTGATAGACCTCCCGCAACAACAACCAGGCCAGGGCCGCCGGGTCGCAGATCCGTCTCGCCGGTTCACCGCCCCTTGAAGCGGGGTTTGCGTCCTTCGTTCCATGCCGCCACACCCTCGCGCCGGTCCTCGGTATCAGTCAAGCGGTTGTAGGCTTCCACTTCAAAACGGAGCGCGGAGCGAACATCCATTTGCAGGCCCTGATGGATCGCCTTCTTGGCTTGTCGTACGGCCAGTGGCGCGTTGCCGACTATGCTTTCCGCAGTCGCGATCACCACAGGCATCAAGTCCGCTGTGCTGCAAACACGACTGAAAATTCCCCACTCCAGCGCCTCGGTCGCGCCAAACGCCTTGCCGGTGAAAATAATCTCGTTGGCACGGCGCTCCCCAACGATGCGTGGCAGCGTGGTAGTGCCTCCTACGCCAGGAATAATCCCTATCATCACTTCGGGGAACCACAACTGCGCACTGTCCACGCCATAAGCGAAATCGGCAGCGAGGATCATTTCCAGTCCTCCGCCAAAAGCCTTGCCGTTGACAGCGGCAATGACCGGTACAGGGCACTCCATCATCGTCCACAGTGCCTGTTCGAAGATCTCATGCTGATGACGCCAGGCTTCAGCAGACATCCCGTCACGTTCCTTCATGTCGCCGCCAGCGCAAAATGCAGCTTCTCCCGCGCCGGTCAGCACCACGCAGCGGGTCGTACTACCCTCACCATCGCGCACCAGTGCGGTCCAAAAATCGAGAAGCTCAATGCCCATCTGCGTGTTGACTGCGTTGCCCTCATCGGGTCGGTTGAGCGTGACAATCAACAATCCGCTATCGCGTTGTTCGACCAGTAGAGTTGAGTAATTCATTTTATCATTAACCTCCGTCACAGTTTCAAATCCAGGTAACATCAAGCGGTTTCCTGGCAGGAATGCTGCGGTAGAACTCGGCCGGGTAACCGATCAGGAATGTAGCGAACGGAATTTGTCCTTCCGGCATACCAAGGACTTCCAGCAGGGGAGGGTAAGCTCGGCTGGCGTAACCTATACCCTCCGTCCAGCTGGACCCCAACCCGAGAGCGGTTGCCGCCAACTGAATGTGGGCAATAGCAATGGCGGCAGCCGGAGGTGCCGTCCGCTCATCTTTGCCGGCCCATGCCTGGATAATACAGGGTGCTCCCCTGGCGATTTGATCCCTGCCGGCGTCCCAGTGATTGATAAACACTTCCAGTTTGTAGGCTGTGTTCATTTTCTCTCCATATGTTTTGAGGCGGCGCTATGCTCGCGACACTGATAAAAAAGCCTCAGCTTGCCCGCACCGCTTTTACGCCCTCGCGGCGCATGGGCGGTAAGTCAAGTTCAAATAATGCGGCTCCGCCCATACTGCCGACCCAGTGTTGTACGCTGTGCTGGTCACCGGGTGACATCGAGGTATACACCGCCATCAGGCGTTGGGCCATCCAGACGATATAGCCGCTGGCTTTTCGTGTGTGTTGCCCGCCTGCCATGGGATAACTAATGGTATCCAGAAAACGATCCGAGTTCCCGGTTGGTGCGGCGCACACTGCATCGCGGCAAGCCTTGATCAGGGGCACCATCTCGTCAAATATGGAGCGCAGTGCGGTCAACAGGGTGTCCGGCACGCAGTCCTCCTCCCGAAACTCGCCGCCTTCGGATGAGGCGGGATCATTCATGCGCTGCAACCAGGCGGCCAGGTGCGGGCGCGGTTCCACCAGCTCGCGCCTGGCCGCGGGAGGGCGCGCCATGTGGGAGTAAAATGTCCCCATCAGCCCGAAATCACCGAGGCAGGGCCGGGTGCCGAATAAAAACTCTCTGGTGGAGAAATGGTGATCGAGGGCATCGAGATGGGTCGTTCGCAGCCGGTTCAGGACGTCGGCCATGTCGTTCGTGAAGCCCAGCATGTCCGACATTGCGCTCATTTTGGTGCCCATATCCTTTCCCGCCAGCTGCTGCAGAAACCTGGGCCACCCGGGCAGCATGTCTTTTCCCACCTCCTCGATAAACACCGGCCGCCGCTCCGGGCGGCCCCAGGTGGTGTGCCAGCCCATGGGCAACAGGAATTCGTCTGCCCAGAGCTCGAACAGGTAGGCGGCAAACCGCAGTACGGGAGTGGCCGGTAGCCCCGCTGGTTCGGGGAAGCGTTGCTCCAGTTGATCAAAAATGAGGCTGCTGTCCTGCCACCACTCGCCATCAGGCGTGCGCACGACCGGCATCACAGCGGCTCCAACACGTCGCGGGAACACCACCAGATACTGCCAGGGATTGGGTGTCAGCTCGACAAATGGAACGCCTTTGTGCAGCAGGTTGCTGCGTGTCTTTCCGGTATAGTAGGAAATGTCAGAGCCGTAAAGGATGTAGTTGTCAGCGCTCATCGCGTATCTCTTTCCCGTTTTTGTCCACAGTAGCCCACCTGAGACTTCGTCGCCAGGCAACAGGTGGATTTGCGTCCTCTTACTGGTATGGCCAGCTTGAGTAAGCCTAAACTTAATATCACAGCAGTCCCCCCCCTTGCAGGGGGGTGCAAGGCCGCCGACAGGGCCTAGCATTAGACCTCCACGAACGCCGGAGATCATCATGCGTATTGAACAACTGACCTGCAACATCGGCGCGGAATTGCTGGACGTCAGCCTGCGCGACGCGGCCCATGACGATGCCCTCTTCGACGAGATCTACGCGGCGCTGCTCAGCCACAGGGTTTTGTTCCTGCGCGACCAGGACATCTCCGGGGCGGATCACGTGGCCTTTGCGGAACGGATGGGCGAGCTCGAGGACCACCCGGTGCTGCCCACGCCGGATGCCACCCCCGGCCTGGTGCAAATCTACAAGACCCCGGACAAACCGGTCGGCCGTTACGAGAATACCTGGCACCATGACAATACCTGGCGTCCGGTACCCTCCAAGGCCTGTGTGCTTCGCTGCGTGGAGTGCCCGCCGGTGGGCGGTGACACCATGTGGGCCAATATGGTTGCCGCCTACGAGAACCTGCCGGATGACATGAAGACCCGGATTGCCGACCTGTGGGCCAGTCACTCCTTCCTCGATACCATGAGCGCCATGATCCCGCGGGAAGATCACGCTGCCACCAGGGCCAAGTGGCCCGCGGTGGAGCACCCGGTAGTGCAAACCCACCCCGAGACTGGTGAAAAGATACTCGTGCTCGGTGCCTGGGCCACCCACTTCGTCAACTACCACAAGCCCGGCCGGGTGCGCTTTGGCCAGGACGCCACCCAGGCCAGCGGCGACCTGTTCCAGTACCTGATGAGCCAGGCCAATATCCCTGAGTTCCAGGTGCGCTGGCGCTGGCGCAAGAACAGTGTCGCTATCTGGGACAACCGCAGTACCCAGCATTACGCGGTAATGGACTACCCGCCCTGCCACCGCTACATGGAGCGCGCATCCATCGCCGGCTGGGAGCCGGTCTACTGACCACAGGAAGTACCCCCATGCCTGAACTTTACCCAGCGGTTGATGATCCCCGGGGCTTTAGCCATCACCATGTACGAAGCACCGGTATAGACCTGCACTATGTAGAGGAGGGTGAAGGTCCGCTGGTAATCCTGCTGCACGGCTTTCCCTACCTGTGGTACATGTGGCGACAACAGATCCGCGCGCTTGCCGCCGGAGGATACCGGGTAGTGGCACCGGATATCCGCGGCTTCGGCCAGAGTGAGTGCCCCGCCGAGCCCGAGTTCTGCGATATGCTGCACTGCGTGGCTGACCTTGTGGGGTTGATGCGGGAGCTGGGCGAAAGTACCGCGGTGGTGGTCGGCCACGACCTCGGTGCCTGGGTGGCCTACGCCGCGGCCCAGATGCGTCCGGACCTGTTCCGTGCACTGGCCATGCTCAATACCCCCGTGACTCCCCGTGAATCGCAACGCCCCAGCGATACCTGGAAAATGCTGGCGAACAAGACCGGCAAGCGTTTCTACCAGGAGTATTTCCAGCAGCGCGAGGCTGTGGCGGTGATGGATGCCGATATTGGCAGAACCCTGCGCAGTATCTATTACTCCATCTCGGGCGATGCGCCTGGCGCAGAGCGCTGGCGCCTGTTTATCGCCAGGGATGAAAACTTTCTGGATACGGTATTCGACCCAGCAGTACTTCCATCATGGCTGTCCCGCGTGGCAATGGATTACTACGCAGGCGAGTACGCCCGCAAGGGGTTCGCGGCACCGCTGAGCCACTACCGGGCGCGGGATCGCAACTGGGAGCAGAGTGCCTTCCTCGAAGGCCTCAAGGTGCAGCAACCCAGCCTGTTTATTGGCGGAGCTGCCGACCCGGCGGCTGAACTGTTTATGCCCAACTACGACAGACTTGACAGTCACCTGCCGAACTTACACAAAAAAGTTTTGCTGGAAGGCGTTGGTCACAGCGCGGCGGAAGAGCGGCCTCAAGTTGTCAACGACCTGCTGCTGGAATTTCTGGCGCAACTTTGACCCTCAGGCGATCAACCGCTCGATACCATCTATCAGCATCGCGTTCAGGGTCTTTCGCCCGAGGCGGTGATGCGGGCGGGATTGCGAAGTAAGAATTTTTCCGCTGATTCAACGCTGTTTTTGTGCAGCTCGCCATCGCGCGGGTGTTGTATTGCACCAGCGTCGAAATGCCTGGATGAAGGACCGCGCATCGGCGTAATGGAGTACCAGCGCGATTTCGCTGATCTTCAGGTCGGAGTCTTTCAGCATTTGCTGCGCCATTTCGAAGCGGCAGTTATCCAATAGCGTCTGATAGCTTAAACCGTAGGGATTCAGGCGGCGATTGAGCGTTCGTGGATGGATCGAGAGTAGCGAGGCTACTCGATCTGCCCTGGCATCTCCGCTGAGCAGGGCCGCACGCAGTAGCGTGCGAACCTGCTCGGGAAAATCGTCGCGATGCCGGGACGCCAGTGCATCGATTTGCTTTTGCACCATGCGGCGCACATCGGAATGCACTTCGGGCAGGGGGGTGGCCAACCACGAGGAGTGAAAGACGATGGCATTTTGCTCGGCATTGAACCGCAGGCGAGCCTTGAAATATTGTTGGTAAGGCTCGATATTTCGCGGCTTGCGGTGTATTGCCCAGACTTCTGTTGGCTTCCATCCAGGGCCGCACAGCTCACGCAGGATGTTGAATAAGCCGGCGATAGCGCCATCACCAACCTGCCGGTTGGTGCCGGCCCCGCCCTCCTGTATCTGGTAGCCCAGGATAGCGGTGCCGCCCTGTACTGCCAGGTTCAATGTAGCGCCGTGGGCATGGAGATGGAAATATCGCACCAGGTTGGCCAGGGCAGCCTCCACATCCGGCGAGTACTTAACCAGCAATCCCACCAGACCCAGGGAATGCAGCCCGCCATGCTGCCCGATCAGGAGGCCGAAGTGCTCGCATCCGCTCATTGCGACGCAATGTTCCAGTAGCCGGTTGCGCGCGGCAAAGGAGATCAGGTTGTCGGGGTCGTCAAAGAGCCCCTGGTCGAATCCGCCTGCCGACAACACCTCGGCGGGGACCAGCCCCAGGCTGCGCAGCACCGGTGGCACGCCCATTGTGGCGCCGATTCGGAGCATGTCCCTGGGCTTGCCCGGTCCCTTTCCGGCCGTCGCCATGTAGTTGTCCACGGTTGCTTGATCAGTGTCAAAGAGTGTAGTCGAACGTGTCCTAAATTATCCATTTTGTGTCATAAAATAAACCCTCGCGTAGTGAAATAATCCCTACACTCAATATGAGTTAAAGACATTGTCGGCCCCCGGGTCGCAGAGCGCCTACCAACAGCTAGAGCAGGAGTACAGACGATGAGTAAAACAGTGAAGAAATCAACCACCGTGCCTTTGGATTGGAAGCAAGTGTGGTTCACGAACTGTCCGATGGTGTCCGCCAACAATGTGGACCAGGAGTTGGGTTGGTGTCGTGAGGAGTTCAAAAAGATTGGCGTCGACTATGCTTATTTTCGCTCCGCGCCCGAGAACAACTGGTACCCACACTACATACACAATCTCGACAACCTGATTCGCTTTGGCGGCCTGTACCCGCCGATCTCGGTGCACGCCGACGTTCGTCGCACCGTGCTGTTGGGGGCGACGTGGGTCTACGAGGGTGGGGTGATGCAGGTGCGAGCCCGCGACAAGATTTTTCGCGTTTCGGATTTGAAGGGCAAGAAGATCGGTATCACCAAGAGCCTCAACACCATCAAAAATGACTGGTGGCGCATCCAGGAGCACATGGCTATCGAGAATATGCTGATGCTGCATGACATGACCATGGATGATATTGAGCTGGTCGAGTTCCCGTACCCGGATGACTGGTACGACAAGCCCGAGATGCTGACCCCGCCGATGAACAACCCCTCCGAGTTGTGGATGCGCCGCGACCATAAGCACGATTACGCCTTCCGGCCATTGGAGAAGGCCCTGCTCGATGGGACCGTTGATGCCATCTACAATCAGATGGGACAACTTGGGCAGCTCTCGGAAGCCACCGGCGAAATCAAGTCCATCTTCGACCTGTCCAGATTGCCCGACTGGACGCTACAGGTCGCCAACACGCCCGCCGTCATCACCTGCACCGACGTGATGGCCAAGGAGCACCCTGAGCTGGTCATTGCCTACATGAAAGCCATGATCAAGGTCGGCCGCTGGGCCAATGACCACAAGCGCGCGGCGGCGGCCATTCTCAACCGGCAGACCTTCTACCTGGATGCAGAGCACACCTACGAGGGCATCAAGCACGTCGATATGGTGCCAAGCCTGTGTGCGCAGAATCTGGAAACCATCAAGATCGGCAAGGACTTCATGCTCAGTCACGACTATATAAAGAACGATTTTGATGTGGAAGAGTGGGCGGCTCCGGAGTTCCTGGAGCGGGCCGCTATTGAAGTGCTTGAGGAGGAGTGGGAGAGAAGAAGCTGGAGCAAGCTTCCCAGGGGAGGCAAGATCGACGTGGACGGTACGCGGCTCGGCTAGTCGCAAGTAGACCTGTTTATTAAATGGTTTTCCTACGACAGCTGGGCAGGAAGGCAGAACCTGGATAAAGGGAGGGTCAGATATGACTGACTTGCACGATAGTTTGCCAGCCGCCAAGCAGACGGCGCTGAAGCTTTATGTAACCTCGCAAGAGGCCTACGAACGTTGGCAGGCGGACCCGGAGGTGATTATTCTCGATGTTCGCACGCCCGAGGAGTACCTCTTTGTGGGGCACCCACCAATGGCCTGGAAGGTTCCCATTATTGCCCAGAGCTACGAGTGGAACGCCGAAGCGGGCAAATTCCCCATGCAACTCCTGGCGGATTTTGTCGAGCGGGTGAGCCAGGTGGCGACACCTGAGTGCACTATCCTGGTCATGTGCCGCTCTGGCGGGCGCAGTGCCATGGCGGTAAACCTGCTGGCGCAGGCCGGTTTCAAAAACGTGTACAACATCGTGGACGGTATGGAAGGTGACGTAAACGGCGATTCCGAGAGTGTCGCCCGGAGCCAGCAGCCCGCCAGCGGCTGGAAGAATACGGGTTGCCCCTGGACAAAAAGCCTGACCCCGGAGCGGACGTTTCTGTCCTGAATACACCTGCGTTATGGGGCGCTGTTTGGCGGGGCTGTTAAAGCCGGAGAATTATGGGAGCTGATATGAAAGTGGTTATCGTTGGTGGTGTGGCCGGTGGTGCTTCCTGCGCCGCGCGTCTGAGAAGACTGGATGAGAGTGCCGAGATCATCATGGTAGAGAAAGGGCCATACGTGTCCTATGCCAACTGTGGGCTGCCTTACTATGTCGGTGGGGTGATCGAGAAGGAATCCAGCCTGCTGGTGGCCTCGGAGCAGATGTTCAAGAGTGTGTTCGGCATCGATGTGCGCACCAACTGCGAGGCGGTATCCATTTCGGCGGATGCCAGGACTATTGATCTGCGCAATGTAGAAACCGGCGAGATCACCACGGAATCCTACGACAAACTGGTGCTCGCCCCCGGGGCTGCGTCCATTCATCCGCCCCTGCCGGGTATCGACCTGCCCGGGATATTCCAGGTTCGCACGGTGCCCGACGTGCGGGCAATAAAGGAATGGATCGAGGGCGGGACCACGTTCCTCGCCGGTATGTCCAATTACTCCGGCATCCAGATGAAGAAGCCTGCCCGGCGGGCCGTTGTAGTGGGCGGCGGGTTTATCGGCCTGGAAATGGCGGAGAATCTTGTCCATCTGGGGTTCGAGGTCACGGTGCTGCAGCTGCTGCCACAGATACTGGCTCCCCTGGACCCGGAAGTTGCAGCGACGGTTGAGGAGTACATCAGGGACAATGGTGTGCAACTGGTGCTTGGTGACGGCGCCGCCGAATTCGAGCAACTGGAAAACGGCTCCATCAGTGTCAAGACAGGTTCCGGCAAGACCCACGCCGCGGACGTGGTGATTCTCGCTATCGGGGTGCGTCCGGAAACCGCGCTGGCGAAAACCGCGGGCCTGGAGATCGGAGAGCGCGGCGGTATCCGCGTTGACGACCAGATGCGCACCAGCAATCCGGACATTTTTGCCGTGGGTGATGCCATCGAGGTGAAGGATTTCGTGACCGGTGAGTGGAGCCTGGTGGCGCTGGCGGGGCCGGCAAATCGGCAGGGCCGGATCGCGGCGGATGTGATCGCCGGTCGTGACTCCAGCTTTCGCGGTACCCAGGGCACAGCGATTATCGGCCTGTTCGGCGGGGCTGTTGCCTGGACAGGGGTTAGCGAAACGACGTTGGAAAGGCTGGGAGATGCAGACTACGAAAGAGTGTATCTCTACCCCAACTCCCATGCCGGCTACTATCCCGGGGCGAAGATGATCGGGTTGAAAGTGCTGTTCCGTAAATCCGATGGCAAGGTGCTGGGCGCCCAGGCTTTGGGTGAAGATGGCCCGGCAGTAGATAAGCGCATCAGCGCCCTGGCCATGGCGATCCAGATGGGTGCGACGATCTACGACCTGGAGGAAGCGGAGCTGTGCTATGCGCCGCAATTCGGCAGCGCCAAGGACCCTGTGAACTTCGCGGGCATGGTCGCGGCGAATATCATGGAAGACGGGATGCCGGTTAGCCACTGGGACGAATTGGAAGGCGCCTTCCTGCTGGATGTGCGCCAGCCGGTGGAACTGGTGATAGAGAGCGTACCCGGCGCAGTCAATATTCCGATCGGTCAACTGCGCTCGCGTATGGAGGAGCTGCCAAAGGATAAAGAGATTCACCTCATCTGCCGCTCCGCCCAGCGCGCCTATTACGCCCAGCGGATGCTCGCGCAACATGGCTTCAAGGTGCGCACCCTCTCTGGAGGTATCCTCTCCCGGGCCATGCATGTGTCGGAAGAGATGAAATGAACAAGTCTCTTCAAGTCGTGAATTTGTTGTTCACGGTATTTTGGGCAGGGCGAATATAGTCCGTGAGTGCTGTAATGGAGTTTCTTCAGAGCACGTTTACGCCCCTGGTGTTCATTTTTACCGTGTCCAACCTCGCCGCCATGGGGCTGCAGGTAAGCCTGCCCGAAGTCATGGCTGCGCTGAAAAACAGGGCCGCCATTGTGCTTATCTTTGTTTGGGGCTGGATCCTCGGGCCGGCTCTCGGGTACCTGATAACCCTGCTGCTTCCACTTGAGGAGCCCTACAAGATTGTGATCCTGCTCGCCAGCCTTGCACCCTGTGCTCCGTTCCTCCAGCAGATGGTGGGAAAAGCCAGTGGAGATATCAGTTTTGCGGGGGCCCTTATACCACTTGTTGCCGTCGGTACGGTGATCCTGATGCCGGTAATGGCTCCTTTTTTGATCAAGGGGCTGACGATTAATGCCATGGCGCTGGCAAAGCCGCTGCTTTTGACCATACTCCTGCCCCTGCTGATTGGCGCGGCGATACGGCACTACTACGGGACCACGGCGACTCGTGTCTACCCTGCTGTGAAAGTCCTGGCGAAACTCTCGACCTTACTCACGGTCCTGTGGTGCCTGATTCTATTCGGGAAGGACATGCTCAATACGGCTGGACAGTTCGCGCTCATGGCCATGACCTTGTTCATGGTGGGCATGGCTCTGGTTACCTACCTGATCGGCTTTGGGATGCGCCAGAACCAGCGCAGTGTCATGGCGCTGGGTATGGGCACGCGCAATGTTGCCGCCGTGTTGGCGGCGGCTCTCGCCATTCCAGACGCGGACCCGCGCATACTGGTGATGACCGTCATGTGGACTTTGTGGTCCGTCGTTCTCGCCGCCATAGGTGCCCGGATCTTTGCACGGCAAGCCGGAAAATCGACTGAAACTACCGGCTCATGAGCACCGTGCCGTTCGCGACCAGGCCTGACGTTAGGGTTGATTGCCGGAGAGACCTATGAATGCCTTGTTAAAGGAATTGCGAAGCAATCCACTGCTGTGGCTGCTCGTATTGGTGCCGGTGGTGCTCGTGGCTCATAAACTTAAGCCCGACGCGCACACTATGCTGTTCGTCTTGTCGGTGCTGGCCATCATTCCCCTGGCGGCTCTCATGAGTCACGCCACGGAATCGGTGGCGTCCAAAACCGGGGATGGCGTCGGCGGCCTGCTCAACGCTACCTTTGGCAATATGACAGAGCTGATTATCGCCCTGACTGCACTGAAAGCCGGCGAATACATGCTGGTAAAGGCGAGCATCGCGGGCGCGATCGTCACCAACACCCTGTTTATGCTCGGCATGGCCTTTGTCCTTGGCGGGCTCAAGTTCCATGTGCAGGAATACAACAAGCTCAATGCCCGCGTCCTATCGAGTATGTTGTTTATAGCCACGGTGGCGTTGCTCATGCCTTCGGCGATTGCCAAGGCCAACCCTGATACAGCGATGGCGATCGGCCAGCCCTTGAGCCTTGCCCTGGCGATACTGCTGATCGTGAGTTATGGCCTTAGCCTGGTGTTTTCACTGAAAACGCACAGCAAGGAGTTTGCCAGTGAGGATCACGGCGAGGATAGCGAAACGCCCTGGCCGATGGGTCTGGCCCTGGGGGCGCTGGGTGGTGTGACCGTGCTGGTCGCCCTGGTGAGCGAGGTGTTTGTAGAGTCCGTGCAGGTGGCGGCGGAAGTCTTCGGGATGAGCCCGGCCTTTGTCGGCTTTATCGTGGTGGCCATGGTGGGCGCCGCCGCAGAGATGGTGGCAGCGTTTTCTGCCGCCCGCAAAGATCGCCTGGATCTCAGTGTGGGTATCGCGCTGGGCAGTGCTTCCCAGATTGCTCTTTTTGTCGCTCCGGTGCTGGTAATCGCCAGCTATTTTATCGGTCCGACCCCGATGGACCTGCAGTTCTGGCCCGGCGCAGTGGTGATGATACTCATCGCCGCATTGGTAGCAAATATTGTCACCATTAATGGTCGCTCTGCCTGGTTCGTCGGGGTCCTGTTGCTCATGCTTTACCTGATATACGCGTTGACACTTTACTTGCTGCCGCCGGGTTCATCCTGACGGCGGCTTGCCCGCTGCATTGAGGTATTATGGAATTGTTACGTAAATACCTGCCGATCCTGACCTGGGGGGCGCAGTACTCGCGGCAAACCCTGGTCAATGACCTGGTAGTAGCGGGGATCGTCACCGTCATGCTTATTCCCCAGTCGCTGGCCTATGCCTTGTTGGCCGGGCTGCCGCCGGAGGTCGGGCTATATGCCTCCATGTTGCCGCTGTTGATGTACGCGGTGTTCGGAACCTCCCGGGCGCTGGCGGTTGGGCCCGTGGCTGTGGCAAGCCTCATGACTGCTGCCGCTGTGGCGCAGTTTGCAGACCAGGGTACACCCGAGTACCTCGGTGCGGCGGTGGCGCTGGCGATGGTTTCAGGATTGCTGCTGGTTGGCATGGGGCTGTTGCGGCTGGGCTTTCTCGCCAATTTTCTCAGCCATCCGGTCATCTCCGGCTTCATTACCGCCTCGGGTATCCAGATCGCGGCCGGACAGTTCGGGCCTGTGCTGGGCATTGACGTGCACGGCGAAACCCTGACCGATGTGCTGGTTTCCATGTATCACAACCTCGGGCAGTTAAATACTTACACCGCGGCGATCGGTCTTGCGTCGCTGGGTTTTTTATTCTGGGTACGGCGCGGGCTCAAGCCCCTGTTGCTGCGAATGGGACTCGCTGAGCGAGCTGCTGACATCCTGGCGAAAGTGGGTCCGATTGTCGCCATTGCATTGACCACGGTTGCAGTCTGGGGTTTAGGACTGGAAGCCCACGGTGTTCGAATCGTGGGCGCCGTCCCACAGGGGCTTCCCGCGATCGCATTGCCGCCCGTGGACCTGTCATTGTGGGTGAAGATCCTGGTCCCCGCCCTGCTGATTTCCATCGTGGGCTATGTGGAGTCAATTTCGGTGGCGCTCACGCTTGCGGCGAAACGCCGCCAGAGAGTAGACCCGGACCAGGAACTGATTGCCCTGGGCATGTCCAACGTCGGCTCTGCGGTGTCCGGCGGCTTTCCGGTTACCGGCGGCTTCTCGCGCTCCGTGGTTAACTTTGACGCCGGGGCCGAGACGCCGGCTGCCGGCGCGTTCACTGCGGTAGGGATCGCGATAGCCACACTGTTCCTGACCCCGCTGCTGTACTTCCTGCCGAACGCGACCCTGGCTGCGACGATTATTGTCGCTGTCCTTTCGCTGGTGAATCTGGGTGCTATCAAGCATACCTGGCACTATTCCCGGACAGATGGTGCGTCCATGGTCGCCACCATCCTGATCACCCTGACGCACGGTATCGAGTTCGGGCTGATTGCAGGTGTTGGGCTGTCAGTATTCTTGCATCTGTACCGCACCTCCAAACCGCACGTGGCGATTGTGGGCCAGGTTCCGGGTACCGAGCATTTCCGCAATATCAGCCGGCACGAAGTGGTCACTGATCCACAGGTGTTGTCGCTGCGGGTGGACGAGAGCCTGTACTTCCCGAACGCCCGCTTCCTGGAGGAACGTGTCAATCAAGCTGTGGCTGAGAACCCCGGCGTTCGCCATGTGATTATTGTTTGCCCTGCGGTGAACACCATCGATGCCTCTGCACTGGAAAGTCTCGAGGCGATCAACCGTCGACTCGAGGATGGCGGCATCAAACTTCATTTGTCTGAAGTGAAGGGCCCGGTTATGGACCAACTGAAGCGCTCGCATTTCCTCGAAGAACTTACGGGTGAAGTCCATCTTACCCAGTATGATGCCGTGGCGAGTATCAATCCCGACCTGGCAAGCGGTGCCACTGACGCGCCCAGGGCATCCACCGGTTCCTCAGACACAGGCTGATTGGAATGATTTACGGCACATGGTCGTGTCGGAGACGCTCGGTGAACCGGTGGGCATCCGGGACGAACCGCCTGACCGATCTGCATGGTCAGGGCATACGTTTTGACTCTAACTACTGGCCCAGACTATGAATAGTAATTCCTGTATGGACTCCTCCGTCAACTGAGATTAAACCATTACTTTTCTCCTGGCTGCTACGTGACTGGATCGATCTGACGGAATCGGCTGCATTCGTGTATCCGGCCTTTGTAAGTGGTGGTCGTACCACCGGGCCATGAGAGGATCCGCACCGCCCGGACCTATCGCCATGTCGAACTCTGAAGTTCTAGAATTACTATCGGCCTTTCAGGCGGCACGGTAAACCGTGTGTATCGTCAAGCGATCGATCTGCGCAGCTTTGTGGATATGCTCTTTACAAATTACGCGGCAAAACGCAAAGCGTCATTCCCGTTGAAGCTCTCATGCCTCGTCCATACCGCCCACATAATGCGCGCCATCTTGTTTGCCAATACCACAGTGGCCTTGTTGTGACCCGCTCTGGCCTGGGTATTGACAGCCAAAGTTTCCAGTCGCGTGAACTCCTTACCATTTGCCGCTTTGCGCCGTGCCGCCATTAACGCAGCTCGGGCGCCATGAACCAGCATCGTGCGCAGGTAACGATCACCTTGTTTGGTGATCCTGCTAAGGCGGCGAGTCATCGATTGGTTGTACTGAATCGGATTGCCAGGTCCGTCGTGGACAGTGTTCGCGGCCAGCATGGTGATTTTCTATTCACCTATAAATCATGCCCGCTGGAACGTATCAACAACAGTGCCTGGAAGCGCTCAAGACGGGATTTGGATTTGCCGGTAAGAGTACACGATCTCAAGCATACGTTTGGACGTCGACTGAGGGCCGCAGGTGTGACCCTGGAAACACGGAAAATATTGCTTGGCCGTCGCAATGGCGACATCACAGCCCATTACTCCGCCCCCGAGTTGGAGGAGCTGATAGAGGCGGCAAACAGGGTGTGTGAGGGAAAGTCCGGCAAAACTCCGGCACTGGTAGTACTGAGGCATCGGGCAGTTAGCTGATTATCCTTCTAACTGTTTGATAAAAAAGGGAAATTTGGCGCGCCCGGAGAGATTCGAACTCCCGACCAACTGGTTCGAAGCCAGTTACTCTATCCAGCTGAGCTACGGGCGCGCTGCAGGGTCGATTGTACAGACTGCCGGGGCGAATAGCCCACCCCGGCAAGCAAATATTTCAGGCTAGCTCCGGCAAAAGGCTTCCAGCGCGGCCAGGAATTTACCCACCTTGTCGAAGGTTTCCTGGTATTCCTGCTCCCACTGCGAATCCGCCACTATCCCGCCGCCGGCCCAGCAGTGGATTTCTCCGGCGTCGCACAGGAGCGTGCGGATGGCGATATTGCTGTCCATGCGTCCATCGGCGCTGATGTAAAGCACCGACCCGCAGTACACCTGGCGCGGGTCCGGCTCCAGTTCGGCGATGATTTCCATGGCGCGGCGCTTGGGGGCGCCGGTAATCGAACCCCCGGGGAAACTGTCGCGCAGCAACTCGGCCGCGCCCCGGTCCGGCTGTAACTCACCGCTGATCGTGCTGACCAGGTGGTGCACCGTCGCCAGGCTCTGCACCTCGAACAGGCGATCGACGATAATACTGCCCGGGACACAGCTGCGGCCGAGGTCATTGCGCAACAGGTCGACGATCATCAGGTTTTCCGCGCGGTCTTTGGCGGAAGCGCGCAACTCCCTGACGGCGGCGCGGTCCGCTTCCGGGTCCGCGTGGCGTGGCCGGGTGCCCTTGATCGGAGCGGTTTCGACCCGGTGGCCGTGCAGTGACAGGAAACGTTCGGGGGACAGGCTGATCACGGCGCTGTCCTGAGCCACCTTGAGGTAGGCCGACAGTGGCGCCGCCGCCACTGCCCGCAACTGGCGGTAGGCATGCCAGGGGTCCCCGCTGAAGCCGGCGCTGAAGCGCTGGGCCAGGTTGACCTGGTAGCAGTCTCCGGCCCGGATATACGCGGCGATACGTTCGAAGGCTTCCCGGTAGCTGTCCGGCGTGAAATTTGATCGGAATGTGTCGTCCAGGTGAAAATCCGGGGCCCGGCTCCGCGCGGGTTGTCGCAACCTCGCCAGTACATCATTGCGCTCGGCCTGGGGCACACCGGGCTGGCTGACGAGGGTGGCCTTGCGCAGCAGGTGATCCTGGATGACGCACCAGCCATAGGCCTGCATCATAGCCACAGGCAATTGTGATCCGGCCTGGGAGGCTCCGGGTCCAGACACAACCCCGTGCAGGCGGTTTCCCATACCGTAGCCCAGATAACCCAGGATACCGCCACAAAAGGGAATGTCCTGGGAGACCGGCTGGATACCGGCGAAGCGATCCCGGTGGTATTGCCCCAGGTCCTGGAAAAACTGTCGACACTGCGCCTCGTCGGCGTGCTGGGGAAGCGACGGGAGTTGCTCTACAGGATTCGCTGTCAGGATATCGTAGCGACCGGCAGTGGAGTGGGGGAAACTGCTGTCCAGCAGGGCCGCACCGGGCAGGTCGCGAATGCGCTCGAACAGTTCACAGGTGTCGCGCTGGTAGGGGATGTCATCCAGGTGGACAGCTTTGCTCATCCTGTGGTCAAACGCCTGTCACCGGTCGCCTACAGCGCCAGTGATCGCAGTTCGACATCCTCCGCGCTGTGGCGCCAAAGCTCCTCGAATAATTCGAGGTGGCGACGGGTGGAGGCCGGTGACGACGGCTCGTAGAATCCTTCTCGTTCGCTGTCCCCGGGTTTGTACAGCACGCCATCCCGGTCACAGATGACGATGGTTTCATCGTTCCACTGCGGGTGCTCCGCCAGTTTCCGGATGTGGACAGAACTGGGTATACGCCGCGCCAGTTTGAGCAGCCTGTGCCCGCGGGCTACCAGGTCGCGGGAGTCGGCCACGAGTATCCGCACCCGGGTCTGTCGGCTGCTGCGGATGAGTACCGCTATGGCTTCCGCCAGCGCCTCGTTATCGAATGCGGTGTGATCGAGCCTGGGGCTGAGGATACAGACCTGCCGGGCTGCGGAACTGCACAGCTCCACTGCCAGCTCGTCGAAGGGGTGGGGATAACCGACCCCGGCGAGAAACTCATTCGACATAAATACCTCCGCTTTCCAGCAGGTAGTCCAGTAAGCGCGCCGTGTCGGCTTGTGCCAGAGCGCCGGCGAGGCGCTCGCCCTCCAGCCGCCAGTCTCCGCACAGGGTCGCCAGGATGTCCAGCACTGCCGCACTGAACAGGCGGGCCTGGCCGTTCGCGAATACCGTGATGCCTTCGGGCTCCTGCTGCCAGGCGACCCGGGCGGCGGGGGACAGCTCGACATAACCCGGTCCCGCGGCCAGCAGCGCCCTGGCTTCAGCGAGGTCGTCATCGTCCGTATCAAACTCGTAACGCGGCTCTGTAACCATAGCACCGAACCAGCGGCTGTCGGTGGACTGGTCCAGGGCGGCGCGCAGTTGGGCGCGCACCCGCTCCATGTCCCGGGGCCGGATCTCTCCTGGCCTGGCGGCGGCCTCGATACCCGGGTCGCGAAAGAACAATTCAGGGTCGAGTTTTTCCAGCAGGTCATCCGCCCAGCGCGACACCATGTCGTTGATACGCGGCGCCCGAAAACCGATGGAAAAAGTCGTGCATTCGCCTTCCGCTATTCCCCAGTGCGCAATTCCCGGCGGGACATAGAGAATATCGCCGGGCTCGAGCAGGTACTCCCGGCTGCATTCAAAATCACGCAGGATACGCAGAGTATCGTGGGGCAGAAGGGGCGATTGGGAATTGCAGGCCTGGCCCAGCCGCCAGCGACGCCGGCCTTCACCCTGAAGCAGGAATACATCGTAGTTGTCGTAATGGGGGCCAACACTGCCGCCGTCGACCGCGTAGCTCACCATCACGTCATCGACCCGCCAGCTGGGCAGGAAGTCCACCAGCTGGCGCAACCGGGCCACCTCGGGAATATAGTGATCAACGGCCTGTACCAGCAGTGTCCAGGGATTGTCGCGCTGGAAATCCTCGCCACGAAACGGCCCATGGTGTAGCTGCCAGTTGCCTTCGCGGTATTCGATAATGCGCGACTCGACGTCCTCCTCGAGGGCCAGGCCCGCCAGTTCATCAGCGGGCAGCGGGCTGGTGAACGGCTCCAGGGCGCCCCGGACCAGCAGCGGCTCGCGCTGCCAGCAGGTGGCAAGGAAAACCTCCTTGTCCAGGTTCAGCTCTCCTGCAGACACAGGGTCGGCCTACTCGATGGCCCGGGCCTGGGCCACCGCGTTGCCGATGTAGCTGGCCGGGGTCAGGGCAAGGAGTTCGCTGCGGGCTTCTTCGGGCAGGTCGAGACCCGACACGAAGGCCTGGATCACCTCGGCTGTCATGTCCTGGCCCCGGGTCAGTTCCTTCAGCTTTTCGTAGGGCTTTTCTATGCCGTAGCGCCGCATGACTGTCTGGATGGGCTCTGCCAGGACTTCCCAGCTGTTGTCCAGGTCCTGCGCCAGGCGCGCCTCGTTGAGTTCGAGCTTGCCGATACCCTTGAGCGCCGACTGGTACGCGATCAGGCTGTAGGCGGCACCCACCCCCATGTTTCTCAGTACGGTGCTGTCGGTGAGGTCACGCTGCCAGCGGCTGATCGGCAGCTTGGCTGCCATGTGCTGCAGCACCGCGTTGGCAAGCCCGAGGTTGCCTTCGGCGTTTTCAAAATCTATCGGATTTACCTTGTGGGGCATGGTGGAGGAACCCACTTCCCCGGCAACCGTTTTCTGCTTGAAATAGCCCAGGGAAATATAGCCCCATACGTCGCGATTGAAATCGATCAGGATGGTATTGAAGCGGGCGAGGGCATCAAACAGCTCGGCCATATAATCATGGGGCTCGATCTGGGTGGTGTAGGGGTTCCAGGCAAGGCCCAGGGAGGTGACGAACGCCTCGGCGTTGGCCTGCCAGTCGATATCGGGGTAGGCGGACAGGTGCGCGTTGTAGTTTCCCACCGCCCCGTTGATCTTCCCCAGGAACTGCATTTGCTCCAGTTGTCCCAGTTGCCGCCGCAGTCTCGCCACGACGTTGGCGATCTCCTTGCCCATCGTCGTCGGACTCGCCGTCTGGCCGTGGGTGCGCGACAGCATGGCGGCCCCCGCAGAGTCCCGGGCCAGGGTGGCGAGGGCGGTGCTGATCTCGTTCATCACCGGGAGCAGGACATCGCGCAGACCGTCGCGCAACATCAGCGCATGTGCCAGGTTGTTGATATCTTCCGAGGTGCAGGCGAAGTGGACGAACTCGGCGACGGCCTTGAGTTCCTCGTGACCGTCAAAGCGCTCCTTGATGAAGTATTCGACCGCTTTCACGTCGTGGTTGGTGGTGGCCTCGATATCCTTGATCCGACGGGCGTCCACTTCGGAAAACTTCTCCGCTATCTCGTTGAGGGTGAGGGTGGCCTCCCTGGAGAGGCCGGGCACCTCGGCAATGTCATCGTGGGCGGCCAGGCACTGCAGCCAGCGAACTTCGACCAGGACGCGCCGCTTGATCAGGCCGAATTCACTGAACACCTCCCGCAACGGCTCGGTCTTGCTGCCGTAGCGACCGTCTATGGGTGACACTGCACTGAGGGGCGACAGTTTCATGTTTTTCTCCGGAAATAATAGGACGATGTTACACCACGCCCAGGCCGCGTGACAGTTGCTGGGAGGTGTGCAGCAGTTTCCTGCGCTGTAGTATCAGTCTCCAGCGGCGTCCCCCGAGTTGGTGCCACAGGAATGCCGAGCGTATGCCGGACAGTAACAGCGCCCGGATAATATCGGCGTTCTTCGGATTCTGCAGGTGTTGGGCGCTGCCATTCACCTTGATCCTGAACTTGAGTTTGCTCAGGGTATCCTGATAGATACCGGAGACGCTGTGACACAGATCGTTCACATTGTTGGCAAAATGCTCGGCGCGGAAACTGGTGTGCTGCAGTCGCGAGTGCACCACGGACATCATGGCCTGGTCGCCCGCAAACTTGCGCTCGAGGTAGAGTATCGCCAGGACATAACGCACGAGGTCGCGATTTTCATCCGCCTGGCGCGAGGCCAGTAGACTGCTGAGGTTGTTCAGACCCAGTTTGACACCCCCGATGCCGCCGAAAACGTCCTCTACCGAAGCGGGGTCGAACTCAAACAGGCTGTGGATGGACGGGGCGAGAAATTCCAGCGGGTAGCTGCCGGTTTTGGATATCTGGTCGACCAGGCGCGCCGCCTGGGCTACGCCGGCGAGGGCGATGGTCTGCTGTTCCAGATTTGTCCGCTCAGGTGTGTTCATGTATTGCCCGATGTCCGTTCAATGATGCCGCCGCCCAGGCAGCGCTCCCCCTGGTAAAACACCACCGACTGGCCGGGCGTTACCGCGCGTTGTGCCTGTTCGAAATCCACCCGGTATACGCCTCCCTCGCACCGGACTGTGCAGCGTTGGTCGGCCTGGCGGTAGCGCACCTTGGCGCTGCAGGCCAGGGGCAACCCCGGCTCAGTGCCTGCTATCCACACTATCTCTCCGGTGAAAAGAGTGGACTTGAACAGGGCGGGGTGGTCATTGCCCTGGGCCACCAGCAGCACATTGTTTTCCAGGTCCTTCTCGACCACGTACCAGGGTGCCTCACCGTGATTGGCGAGGCCGCCGATGCCCAGGCCCTGGCGCTGGCCGATGGTGTGGTACATCAGCCCCTGGTGCCGCCCGAGCAGCTCGCCGTCCAGGCTGCGGATCTCGCCGGGTTGGGCGGGCAAGTACTGCTGGAGAAAATCCTTGAAGCGGCGCTCGCCGATAAAGCAGATGCCGGTGGAATCCTTTTTCTTTGCGGTGGCCAGCCCGTGTTGCTCCGCCAGTTTGCGCACCTCGGGTTTGGCCATCTCACCCAGCGGAAAAAGTGTCTGTTCCAGTTCGCGGTGGCCGACCGCGTGCAGGAAATAGCTCTGGTCCTTGTTGTGATCTAATCCCTTGAGCAGGGTGCCGCGGCCGTCGGCCTCGCCGCGGCGCGCGTAGTGGCCGGTGGCGATGGCGTCCGCGCCCAGCATCAGCGCGTAGTCCAGGAAGGCCCGGAACTTGATCTCGCGGTTGCACAGGATATCGGGGTTTGGTGTGCGCCCGGCGCGGTATTCCTCAAGGAAATGCTCGAAGACATTGTCCCAGTACTCGGCGGCGAAATTGGCGCCGTGCAGGGTGATCCCCAGCTTGTCCGCCACGGCCTGGGCATCGGCGAAATCCTCCTTCGCGGTGCAGTACTCGGTGCCGTCGTCCTCTTCCCAGTTTTTCATGAACAGCCCCTCCACCCGGTAGCCCTGCTGCTTGAGCAACAGGGCGGACACGGATGAATCGACGCCGCCGGACATGCCGACGATGACTTTACTGGTGGAATTCAGGCTCATTGACTGTAAACAAGGTCCAGGGGGTAACAAATGCCCCGTCGGTGCTGCTCTATCGAGGCCAGTACCAGCGGGCTGCGCATTCTAGCAGAGTTGGCAACGATTGCCTCGTAATCGAGCCAGTGGATGGCGTGGATGTCGGCGTCCAGCGTGGCGCCGGGTACCTCGCGCAGGGGCCTGCCGAGAAATGTCGTGCGAAAGTACGTGATGTCATTGGCGGGGGCCGTGTAGAGGGCGACCCCGAGTATACCGACCAGCGCTATTTCCCAGCCCGTTTCCTCCAGCGTTTCCCGCAGGGCGGCCTGCGCCAGGGTTTCTGCCGGCTCGAGGTGGCCTGCGGGCTGGTTGAACACCAGCTCTTTGGTAACTTTATCCCGCTCCTCCACCAGCAGGTAACGACCGGCGTTTTCGATCACGGTGGCGACGGTGACGTGGGGCGCCCACTGGGACATCAGTTCCTCCTCCTGCGTGTTCGGCCCGGTGGGGCTCCCGGCCGGGTTGCGGGCAGATGCACCTCCAGCTCCCGGTACTCACCGGGTTGCAGGCCTGCCAGAGACCAGTCCCCGATCCGGATGCGCACCAGCCGCAGGGTGGGATAACCCACCGCCGCGGTCATCCGCCGCACCTGGCGGTTGCGACCCTCGCGAATGCTCAGTTCCAGCCAACTGTCCGGCACCGATTTGCGCTCCCGCACCGGCGGCGTCCGCGGCCAGAGCGGGGGCGGCGGGATGCGCACCGCCCGCGCGGGCAGGGTGGGGCCATCCTTGAGCTCCACCCCGGCGGCAAGCCGCTGCAGGGCGTCGTCGCTTACCAGGCCTTCCACCTGCACCTGGTAGACTTTCCAGCGTTTGTGCCGGGGGTTCGCAATCTGTTGTTGCAGGGCTCCGTCGTCGGTGAGCAACAGCAGGCCTTCCGAGTCATAGTCCAGGCGGCCGGCCACCTTGAAGGCGGGGGCGCTCAGGAAGTCGGCGAGTGTGGCCCGGCCCAGTTCATCGGTAAACTGGCTCAGCACCTGGAAGGGTTTGTTGAACAGGATGATTCGGGCCATGACACTATCTACCTGGGATTAAAATCGCCGCGGGCCGCCAAAAAAACCGGTGGCGGCACTTGAATCAGCAGCAATCGTGCTACACTACGCGCCGCTTTGCCAGCGCCGGCCAGACAAGGGCCTTACAGCGCGCTTTCCAGGAATCCAACCGCAGCAATGGAGTAAATTATGGGCTACAAGCATATTCAGGTTCCCTCTGCAGGTGACAAAATCACCGTCAACGAAGACTTCAGCCTGAACGTCCCTAACAACCCGATCATTCCCTATATCGAAGGCGACGGTATCGGCGTCGATATCAGCCCGGTCATGATCGACGTGGTAAACGCCGCGGTCGAAAAGGCCTACAAGGGCGCGAAAAAAATATCATGGATGGAAATCTACACCGGTGAAAAGGCCGCCGAGTTGTACGACGGTGACTGGTTCCCCGAAGAGACCCTCGAAGCCATCAAGGAGTACATCGTCGGCATCAAGGGCCCCCTGACCACCCCCGTCGGTGGCGGTTTCCGCTCCCTCAACGTGGCACTGCGCCAGGAACTGGATCTCTACACCTGCCTGCGCCCGGTGCGCTGGTTCGAAGGTGTGCCCTCGCCGGTGAAGGACCCCGGCGCCTGTAACATGGTGATCTTCCGCGAGAATTCCGAGGACATCTACGCCGGGGTCGAATACCAGGCCGGCACCCCCGAGGCAAAAAAGGTGGTCGACTTCATCATCAATGAGATGGGCGCCACCAAAATCCGTTTTCCCGATATGTGCGGCATCGGCATCAAGCCTGTATCGGAAGCGGGCACCAAGCGCCTCGTCCGCAAGGCCATCCAGTATGCCATAGACCAGGACCTGCCCTCGGTCACCCTGGTACACAAAGGCAACATCATGAAGTTCACCGAGGGTGCCTTCCGCGACTGGGGCTACGAACTGGCCCGGGAGGAATTCGGTGGTGAACTGCTCGACGGCGGTCCCTGGGTGTCGCTGAAGAACCCCAACAATGGCAAGGAAATCGTGATCAAGGACGTGATCGCCGATGCGATGCTGCAGCAGATCCTGACCCGTCCGAAGGACTACAGCGTGGTTGCCACCCTGAACCTCAACGGCGACTACCTCTCCGACGCACTGGCTGCCCAGGTGGGCGGTATCGGCATCGCCCCCGGCGCCAACCTGTCAGACACCATCGCCCTGTTCGAGGCCACCCACGGCACCGCGCCCAAGTACGCCGGCCAGGACAAGGTAAACCCCGGTTCGCTTATCCTCTCCGCCGAGATGATGCTGCGCCACATGGGCTGGAACGAGGCCGCCGACCTGATCATCAAGGGCATGAACGGCGCCATCCAGGCCGGTACTGTCACCTATGACTTCGAGCGCCTGATGGAAGGGGCAACCCTCCTGAGCTGCTCGGAATTCGGTGAGGCAATCGTCAAAGCCATGGACTAGTTCCGCCAAAAGGCTTAACAAAAAGGGCTCGTGGTGACACGAGCCCTTTTTTTTACAATTCTCGGCAAATAAGCGCGATGGTAGCCGGGGGTGTGCAGTACCAGAACCCAGGACCGTTGGAGGCCATGGATGGACCGGTCCGCGCTCGGGACACGAGCCTACATGGATGTACTCGCGGCGGGTCCTGGGTTCTGGTACTGCATGGCGCCGGCGGCGATTCAATGACTGGGGGTGCCTTTCCATTCTCGCCGCTGGTAGCCAGAGCCTGCGGTTCCCGGACACGCCGTAAATACGTCCATGTAGGCTCGTGTCCCGAGCGCGGACCGGTCCATCCATGGCCTCCAACGGTCCGTGAAGCAGGCTCTGGCTATCGTCGGCTGGCATCGAGCTGTCTATAGGGGCTAATTGACAGAGCGTTGCCCCCCATTGAATTCCCGTATAATGTAGCCATATAGAGTGATTCGACAGCGTGTTAACAAATTTGAAGTGAGTGTGGTTCCGTGGAATACATCCGGCCCGGCAACAACTGGCGTATGAGTAAAGAGGAGGAGGGGTCCGAGGGTGGTCTGGCGCTGCAGGAGTCGAAACCTGAACTAAAGCGCCCGCCACTGTTCAAAGTCGTATTGATCAACGACGACTATACCCCCATGGAATTTGTGGTCGAGGTTCTGGAAGTATTCTTCCGCATGAACCGGGAACAGGCCACGCATGTTATGTTGACAGTACACACCAAAGGCAAGGGCGTGTGCGGCATTTATACCCGGGATATCGCCGAGACCAAGGCGGCCCAGGTGAACCAGTACGCAAGGGAAAACGAACATCCACTGCTGTGTGAAATCGAGGCATCGGAGGGCTAAGGCCCCAGGAGCGGTTATATGCTGAGTAAAGACCTGGAACAAACCCTGAATGAAGCTTTCCGGGGAGCCAGGACCAAGCGTCACGAGTTCATGACCGTGGAGCACCTGCTGTTGGCCCTGTTGGACAACAACGATGCCATCCGGGTACTCAAGGCCTGCGGTGCGGATATTGGTGGCTTGCGTGGCGACCTGGTGGAGTTTGTCGATGCCACCACGCCGCTTATTCCGGAAGATGACGACGACCGCGATACTCAGCCGACCCTGGGCTTCCAGCGCGTGCTGCAGCGGGCTGTATTTCACGTGCAGTCATCCGGCAAGAGCGAGGTCACCGGGGCCAACGTGCTGGTGGCCATATTCAGCGAGCAGGAAAGCCAGGCGGTGTTTTTCCTTAAAACCCAGAGCGTGGCGCGTCTCGACGTGGTCAATTACATCACCCACGGCATCTCCAAGGTGCCCAACGACAGCGAGTCGGGCGAGCCCGGTGCCGCGAGTGCCGGCGAGACGGTGGGCGAGGACGGCGAGTCAAATCCCCTGGACAGCTTCGCGACGAATCTCAACAAGGAGGCGGAAGCCGGCAATATCGATCCGCTGATCGGGCGTCTGGCGGAGGTCGAGCGGGTGACCCAGATCCTGGCGCGCCGGCGCAAGAACAATCCCCTGCTGGTGGGCGAGTCGGGGGTTGGTAAAACCGCGATAGTCGAGGGGCTCGCCAAGAAAATCGTGGATGGCGATGTGCCGGATATCCTCAAGGACAGCGTGGTGTATTCCCTGGATCTGGGATCACTGCTGGCGGGTACCAAGTACCGCGGCGATTTCGAGAAACGTTTCAAGGGCCTGCTGGCTGAGTTGAAAAAGCGTGATCACGCGATCCTGTTCATCGACGAGGTGCATACCATCATCGGCGCAGGTGCGGCTTCCGGTGGGGTCATGGATGCCAGTAACCTGCTGAAGCCGCTGCTGAGCTCCGGTAAATTGCGCTGCATAGGCTCGACCACCTTCCATGAATACCGCGGGATTTTCGACAAGGACAAGGCCCTGAGCCGGCGCTTCCAGAAGATCGACGTGATGGAGCCCAGCGTTGATGATGCCTATCGCATCCTCAAGGGGCTCAAATCACGGTTCGAGGAACACCACGGCCTGCGCTACACCGACAAGGCCCTGCGCGTCGCCACGGACCTGTCTGCCCGTTATATCACCGACCGCTTTCTGCCGGACAAGGCCATCGATGTCATTGACGAGGCGGGTGCCTACCAGCAGTTGCTGCCGGCCTCCAAGCGCAAAAAGGTGATCGGCGTCGGCGATATCGAGACGGTGATAGCCAAGATCGCCCGCATTCCGCCGAAGTCTGTCAGCTCGGATGACAAGGAAACCCTGCAGAAGCTGGAGAAAAACCTGCAGATGGTGGTGTTTGGGCAGGACCAGGCCATCAGCAGCCTGGCCACCTCTATCAAGCTTGCCCGGGCAGGCCTCAAAGCCGGCGACAAGCCTATCGGCTCCTTCCTGCTGGCGGGCCCCACGGGTGTGGGCAAGACGGAAGTCACTCGCCAGCTTGCCCTGCTGCTGGGGCTTGAACTCATACGCTTTGATATGTCCGAATACATGGAGCGCCACACGGTATCCCGCCTGATCGGTGCACCCCCGGGCTACGTTGGCTTCGACCAGGGCGGCCTGCTGACCGATGCCGTCACCAAGCATCCCCACGCAGTGGTGCTGCTGGACGAGGTGGAGAAGGCGCACCCCGAGGTCTTCAACCTGCTGCTGCAGGTGATGGACCACGGCACGCTGACCGACAATAACGGTCGCAAGGCCGATTTCCGCAACGTCATCCTGGTCATGACCACCAATGCCGGCGCCGAGACGATCAGCCGTCGCACTATCGGTTTTACCACCCAGGACCACAGTACGGATGGGATGGAGGCGATCAACAAGATGTTCAGCCCGGAATTCCGCAACCGCCTGGACAGTATCGTGCAGTTCCAGCCCCTGGCTGAGGATGTCATTCTCACGGTGGTGGACAAATTCCTCACCGAGCTGCAGGGGCAACTGGACGAGAAGCGCGTGACCATCGACGTCGACGAGGATGCGCGCCTGTGGCTGGTGGAAAAGGGTTACGATATCCACATGGGTGCCCGACCCATGGCCCGGGTTATCCAGGAGCATATCAAGAAACCGCTGGCGGAGATGGTGCTGTTTGGATCACTCGCCCAGTCCGGGGGCACCGCGCTGGTGCGCCTGAACAAGGCGGAAGACAAGCTTGAAGTGACGGTGGAGCAGGAAGAGGCCGCGCTGGAAGAGAGTTGAAGGCTGCGGCCGCTCACGAGATGGCGCGGCGGTGCGGATTATCTCTCGCGATAGGTGATGCGCCCCTTGGACAGGTCGTAAGGTGTTAGCTCTACCCTGACCTTGTCGCCGGTAAGAATGCGGATATAGTTTTTACGCATTTTCCCTGAAATATGCGCGGTCACGATGTGGCCGTTTTCCAACTGAACCCGAAAAGTAGTGTTGGGCAGGGTATCGACTACCTCGCCTTCCATTTCGATCTGGTCTTCTTTTGCCATTGAGTGGCAACCCTCATGAAAAAACAGTCGCGCATTTTGCCTGAAAGCGGCTGTTAAAGCCACCGTAAAAATTGAGGGGTTTTGGACTGCTAGGGGGCCGGTGACCAGCGATTGTTCAGGTACAACTCGAGAGGCTGGTAGTCCGATTTATAGGCCATTTTCCGGCAGCCGCGAATCCAGTAACCCAGGTACAGATACTCCAGCCCCAGGGCGCGCGCCCGCTCGATCTGCCAGAGAATGGCATAGCTGCCGAGACTGCGCTTGTCACAGTCGGGATCATAAAAGGTATAGATCGCGGACAGCCCGTCCTGCAATTCATCCACCACCGCCAATGCTACCAGTGACTGGTTGTCGTGGAACCGGTAGTAGTGGGTGCAGCCCCAGGCGTCGTTGAGGAATGACTCGTACTGTTCCCGGTCCGGCGGGTACATGTCTCCGTCTGCATGGCGCAGCTCGATGTAGCGGCAGTAGAGGTCGAACGCCTCGTCGTCGCGCAGGTCCTCGCTGCGCCGGACCCGCAGGTCCTGGTTGCGCCTCAGGGTGCGACTCTGGCCCCGTCGGGGTTTGAAATCCGCCACCGGAATACGGGCGGGGATACAGGCCTCGCAGTGGGTGCAATGCGGTCGATAGATATGGCTGCCACTGCGGCGGAAGCCGAGCAGGGAGAGGTTGCTGTAGAGCGTTTTGTCCACCGGCTGTCGCGGGTCGACGAACAGCGTGGTTGCCTCCTGGTCGTTGAGGTAACTACAGCTGTGCGGATAAGTGGTATAGACCTTGAGGTCCCGCATCGATGAGGTCACAGCAACTCTCCACAGGTGCCCGGCAAGGACCAGATGCCGGGGTCGGTTTCAATGGCTATAGTTTGGGCAAGGCGGGCTTCGAAGTCCAGTCTGTCGATGTCCCGGGCGCCCATTGAGGCCAGATGGGGGTTGCCGACCTGGCAATCGATCAGGCCAAACCCGCCGCGCGAAACGATATTCACCAGCGCAACCAGCGCTACCTTGGAGGCGTCCCGGCTCCGGCTGAACATGGACTCGCCGAAAAATACGCCGCCCAGGGCCACGCCGTACAAGCCGCCGACCAGTTCGCCTGCGGGGTCGAACACCTCCACCGAGTGGGCAAAGCCCCGGTGGTGCAACTCGATATAGGCTCGCAGCATCTGCCTGCCGATCCAGGTGCCGTCGCTGCCCGGGCGCGGCCCGGCACATTCGGCCATCACCCTGGCAAAGGCGGTATCCACCCCCAGGGCGAATCTGTCGCGCCGCAGCACCTTGCGCAGTGAGCGCGACACATGCAATTCATCGGGTAGCAAGACGGAGCGCGGGTTCGGCGTCCACCACAACACCGGCTGGGGCTCCTCGTACCAGGGAAAAATTCCGCGCCGGTAAGCCGCCAGCAGTCGTTCCGGGCTGAGGTCGCCGCCCCCGGCGAGCAGCCCGTTGGGATACTCCAGGGCCGCACTGGAAGGCGGAAGGTCGTCCCCGGGGTGAAGGAACGGGATGCGGCGGGGCAACGCGTGGGCCTCTAGAGGTTGTCCAGGTACTTCTCCGCGTCGAGTGCGGCCATGCAGCCGAAGCCGGCGGAGGTCACGGCCTGGCGGTAGATATGGTCTCCCACGTCACCGGCGGCGAACACTCCGGCCACACTGGTGGCAGTTGCATTGCCTTCCGTGCCGCTGTGGGTGCGGATATAACCGTCTTTCATCTCCAGCTGACCGGCGAAAATGTCGGTATTGGGCTTGTGGCCGATAGCGATAAAAACGCCGGCGAGATCCACATCGGACGTGGCGTCGTCCTTGACGGATTTGACCCGTATGCCGGTGACACCGCTGTCGTCGCCCAATACTTCCGCGAGCTGGTGATCCCAGAGAATCTTCACCCTGCCTTCCTTTTCCCGGGCGAACAGGCGGTCCTGCAGGACCTTCTCCGCGCGCAGGGCGTCCCGGCGGTGCACCAGGGTGACCTCGGAGGCGATATTGGCCAGGTACAGGGCTTCCTCGACCGCGGTGTTGCCACCGCCGATCACCGCTACTTTCTGGTTGCGGTAGAAAAAGCCGTCACAGGTGGCACAGGCGCTCACACCCTTGCCCATAAAGGCTGTTTCACTGGGCAGGCCCAGGTACTGGGCGGTAGCACCCGTGGCGATGATCAGGGCATCGCAGCTGTAGGTGCCAGTCCCTTGCAACACAAAGGGGCGGACAGACAGGTCCACCCGGTCGATGTGGTCGAATACGATCTCGGCGTCAAAGCGCTCCACATGGGCCTGCATCTCCTGCATCAACTGGGGTCCCTGCAGGTCAGCCGGACCACCGGGCCAGTTCTCCACCTCGGTGGTGGTAGTCAGCTGCCCACCCTGTTGGATGCCGGTGATAACCACCGGGCGCAGATTCGCCCGGGCAGCGTAAATGGCCGCCGTATAGCCGGCGGGGCCGCTGCCCAGGATAATCAGGGGATGGTGCTTCGAATCGCTCATGTGGTTATTTCCCGCGTGCTGTTGTTAAATGCTGCCCAAATCGGGCCTGTCGTGCCCTTCAGGGGGGCCGACTATGGTACTTTAAAGCCTGTTTTCCGGCAAAGACTAGATCTTTTCTAAATAACCCCCATAACTCTTTGAAATAAATGATAAATTCATTCAGAATAGCGGTGACTTATAAAATTGGGGGCGGGGCCGCAAGGGCTTGTAACCGACACAGATGACAAGGACCCGAACACCCGTGGCGGACTCGCCAAAAACCGACAGCATCCTGGGCCCCCGCCTGCGGGAGGGTGCGTTCATCGGGGTGAGCGCCGTCTGCCTTTACCTGCTACTGGCGCTGATAACCTACAGCCCCCGGGACCCCGGCTGGTCGGCCACAGGCACCGGTGGCAAAATCGCCAATCTCGGCGGCCCGACCGGGGCCTGGCTGGCGGACGTGTTTTTCTCCCTGGTGGGCTATGCCGCCTACCTGTTTCCCCTGTTGCTGGCCTACCGGGCCGTGGTCATCCTGCTGGAACGCCACCAGGTCAAGGGCTTCGACTGGGTTACCTTCGGCATTCGCTCGCTGGGCCTGGTGCTGGTCATGATTGCCGGCACTGCCCTGGCAGCCATGAACGATACGGGGAGTTCAAGCCTGCCCCAGGGTGCCGGCGGCATTCTCGGCCAGGCAATCGGCAGCAACTTTACCCAGGCGTTCAGCGCGGTTGGCAGCCGGCTTATCCTGCTGGCGGTATTTCTGTTCGGTATGACCATCTTCACCGACCTGAGTTGGCTGAAATTGATGGAAAAGGTGGGGGCCTGGAGTATCGCCACCTTCACTGCCAGTCGCGACTGGGCGATAAGGACCATCGACACCTTTCGCGACCGACGGGCCCGGGAAAAGGCGGTGGAAGCGCGCAAGATGGTGATCACCGAACACGTCGAGCGGGAGAAAAAACGCGCGCCGCCGAAGATCAAACCCCCCAAGCCCAGGAATGAAAAAAGCGAGCGCGAGGAAAAGGAAAAGCAGCGACCGCTGTTCGATGTGCCGGTGACCGGCTCCCTGCCGCCACTGGAGTTACTCGATCCCAACGAGAACGACCCCGACGCCGGGTATTCCAAGGAAGCGCTGGAAGGGCTGTCGAAGCTGCTGGAATTGAAACTGGCGGATTTCAGCATTGTCGCCGAGGTGGTGGCGGTATACCCGGGCCCGGTGGTGACCCGGTTTGAAATCCAGCCGGCGCCCGGGGTGAAAGTCTCGCGCATCTCCAACCTGGCCAAGGACCTGGCGCGTTCGCTGGCGGTGATCAGCGTGCGGGTGGTGGAAGTGATCCCCGGCAAGTCGGTGGTGGGCATCGAGATCCCCAACGAGCACCGGGAAATCGTCAACTTTCGCGAGGTGCTGGCCTCGAAGGCCTTCGACCAGAGCAAGTCGCCCCTCACCCTGGCGCTGGGCCACGATATTTCCGGCCTGCCGGTGGTGGCGGACCTGGCCAAGATGCCGCACCTGCTGGTGGCGGGCACCACCGGTTCGGGCAAGTCGGTGGGCGTGAACGCCATGCTGCTGAGCCTGCTGTACAAGGCCACGCCGGCCGAGGTGCGCCTGATGCTGGTGGATCCAAAAATGCTGGAACTGTCGGTCTACGACGGCATTCCCCACCTGCTGACCCCGGTGATCACCGACATGAAGGACGCCGCCAACGGCCTGCGCTGGTGCGTGGCGGAAATGGAGCGCCGCTACAAACTCATGGCGGCCCTGGGCGTGCGCAACCTGGCGGGCTTCAACCGCCGGGTGGAGGATGCGATCAAGGCCGGTGCGCCGATCCCCGATCCCCTGTGGACCCCGGACCCCATCCTGGCCCTCACCGACGAGGAGCAGACCGCACCCGGACTGGAGAAATTACCCGCCGTGGTGGTGGTCATCGACGAGTTCGCCGACATGATGATGGTGGTGGGCAAGAAGGTGGAAGAACTGATCGCCCGCATCGCCCAGAAGGCCAGGGCGGCGGGTATCCACCTGGTGCTGGCCACCCAGCGGCCCTCGGTGGACGTCATCACCGGCCTGATCAAGGCGAACATTCCCACCCGGATAGCCTTCCAGGTGTCCTCCAAGATCGACTCCCGCACCATTCTCGACCAGGGCGGCGCCGAGCAGTTGCTGGGTCACGGTGACATGTTGTACCTGCCCCCCGGCAGCGGCGTGCCGAACCGGGTGCACGGCGCCTTTTGCTCGGATGAGGAAGTGCACCGGGTGGTGGCCGACTGGAAGCGGCGGGGCGAGCCGCAGTACATCGACGGGCTGCTGGATGAAGGCAGCAGCACCCCGGTCACCGCCGGCGAGTTGCAGGCCAGTGCCGCCGATGGTGACGATGAAAGTGACGCGCTTTACGATGAGGCCGTGCACTATGTCACACAGAGTCGGCGCGCTTCCATTTCCAGCGTGCAGCGCAAGCTTCGTATCGGCTACAATCGTGCCGCTCGCCTGATCGAAACGATGGAAGCCGCCGGGGTGGTAAGCGCGATGGGCAGCAACGGCCAGCGCGAAGTGCTGGCGCCCCCGCCACAAGAAGATTGACTATGAGCAAACTGCTAGTAATCGCCGGCCTGGGCATTTGCCTGCTGGCCGGTATTGCCCGGGCTGATGACACAGCTGCCACTGACCAGCTGCTGCAGCGTCTCAATGGTATCAGCTCCCTGCAGGGCGACTTCAGCCAGCGCCAGTTCGGCGACGGCGATACCGTGCTGTCGCGCTCCAGTGGCAGATTCAAGTTGTTGCGCCCGTTTTTCTTCAGCTGGGAGATACTCTCGCCGGACAACCAGTTGATCGTCGCCAATGCCGAATATCTGTGGCACTACGATATCGACCTGCAAACGGCTACCCGCCGGCCCGTGGTGGGCAACGTGGAAGCCTCGCCGCTGCAGATCCTTGGAGGCGATGAGTCGGCGCTGCGCAACCAGTACGCGGTGACCCGCGATGCCGACGACACCTTCACCCTGACGCCTCACGGCGACGGGCACAGCTTCCGCCGCCTCACGGTGACTTTCGCCGACGACGGAATCAGCCGGATGGACATTCTCGACAAGCTGGGCCAGCGGGTGGTCGTCGATTTCGACGATGTCGATACACAAACACCACTCACCGGCGAAGACTTCGAGTTCACGCCACCGGCCGAGGGTGTGGATCTCTTTTACTATGACAATTGATTCCGGGCAGGACAGCCCTGAATCCCCCCACCGGGCCCAGCCCGGACTGTTTGGCGACCCCCCGGCGACAGCTGCACCGTCCACCCCAACCGGGCACGAGCGGGGATACCAGCCCCTGGCAGCGCGCCTGCGCCCCGCGACGCTGGAAGATTACGCCGGCCAGCAGCACATCCTGGGGCCGGGAAAACCCCTGCGCCAGGCGATCGAGAGCCGCCAGCTGCATTCGATGATCTTCTGGGGTCCCCCCGGGGTCGGCAAGACCACCCTTGCGCGTATTGCGGCCAGCCAGGCCAATGCGCATTTTCTGCAGCTGTCAGCCGTCCTGTCCGGGGTGAAGGAGATTCGCGAAGCCATAGCCCAGGCCAGGCAATACCGCTCGGGCGGGCGCGATACCGTGTTGTTTGTCGACGAGGTTCACCGCTTCAACAAATCCCAGCAGGATGCGTTTCTGCCCTACGTTGAAGACGGCACGGTGATATTTATCGGCGCCACCACGGAGAACCCGTCCTTTGAACTCAACAACGCCCTGTTATCGCGCTCCCGTGTCTACAAACTGCGCCCGCTGGAAACCGAGGATATAGAGGGAGTCCTGCGCCGCGGACTCGACGCAATGGATACCCCGGTCACGGCGCGGGAGGATTGCCTTACCCTGATTGCCCGCCAGGCCGACGGGGATGCCCGGCGTGCACTGAACCTGCTGGAGTTGGCGGCGGACCTGGCAGAGGAGGGCGAGATTACGCAGCAGACCCTGGAGGAGGTTCTGCAGGCATCCCTGCGCCGCTTTGATAAGGGCGGCGACCTGTTCTACGACCAGATCAGTGCCCTGCACAAGGCGGTGCGCGGCAGTTCACCGGACGCCGCCCTCTACTGGTTCTGTCGTATGCTCGACGGGGGCTGCGACCCGCTCTACATCGCCCGCCGCGTGGTGCGCATGGCGAGTGAGGACATCGGCAACGCCGACCCCCGGGCGCTCACCCTGTGCCTCGACGCCTGGCAGGTACAGGAGCGCCTCGGCAGTCCGGAAGGGGAGCTGGCGATTGCCCAGGCTATCGTCTACCTCGCCTGCGCCGCCAAGAGCAACGCCGTCTATACGGCCTTCAAGGCGGCCCTGGCGGATGTGCGCAGCGGTGACAGCGCCGAGGTCCCCCTGCACCTGCGCAACGCGCCCACTGCACTGCTCAAGGAGATGGAACACGGCGCGGACTATCGCTACGCCCATGACGAGGAGGGTGGCTACGCCGCCGGGGAGAATTACTTTCCCGAGGCCCTTAAAGACCGCCACTATTACGACCCCGTGGACCGGGGACTGGAAAGCAAAATCCGCGAGAAGTTCAAATACCTGCGCGAACTCGATAAGATCAGTTCTCGCCAGCGCTACCGGGACAGGCCCGGTAACAGCGATTAGTCATCAAACGGGTACTCAGACAACCATGAACAACAAGGTGCTGGTCACCGGCGGAGCGGGCTACATCGGCTCGCACGTTTGCGTGGAATTACTGGAACAGGGCTACCAGGTGGTGGTGCTCGACAACCTCTCCAACGGCAGTCCGGTCGCACTGGAGCGGGTACAGGAAATTGCCGGAAAATCCCTTGTTTTCCAGCGCGGGGACGTGCGCGATGAGGCCCTGGTCCGACAGCTGCTGGGCGCGCACGGTATCGACGCCGTGATCCATTTCGCCGGCCTCAAGGCAGTGGGCGAATCCGTCGAGCAGCCGCTGGAGTACTACGACAACAACGTCAACGGTGCACTGCGGCTGTTCGATGCCATGGCGCAGGAGGGGGTCAGGAATCTTGTCTTCAGTTCCTCTGCCACGGTTTACGGTGACCCGGCGAGCAACCCCATCACCGAGGACTTCCCGCTGTCCGCCACCAACCCCTATGGCCGCAGCAAGCTGATGATAGAGGAGATACTGCGCGATCTGTACGTATCGGACGCCAGCTGGAATATTTCCATCCTGCGCTATTTCAACCCGGCGGGAGCACACCCAAGCGGCAGGATAGGGGAACACCCCAGCGGAATTCCCAACAACCTGATGCCCTATATTGCCCAGACCGCGAGCGGTCTGCGGCAGCAGCTGTCGGTGTTCGGCGGCGATTATCCCACCCGCGACGGCACTGGCGTGCGCGACTATATTCACGTGACCGACCTGGCGAAGGGGCATATCAGGGCCCTGGCAAAGCTTGCCGACAAACCCGGTTGCATCACCCACAATCTCGGTACCGGCACGGGCTACTCCGTGCTGGAAATGGTCGCCGCGTTCGAGAAGGCCTGCGGCAAGACCATACCCTACAATGTGGTGCCCCGCCGGCCCGGTGACATCGCCGAGTGCTACGCCGATCCCGCCCGGGCCAGGCAGGATCTCGACTGGAGTGCGGGGCAGGGCCTGGAGGCCATGTGTGCCGACGCCTGGCGCTGGCAGCAGCAGAACCCCTCGGGTTATCCCTGAGAGCGGCCACTGCCTGAAACACCTGCGCCTGGCCGGCAAAACCAGTACAATGCCGGCACCTGGTCAATCACCACACCACAATCATGAACTACCTGCTGTTCATTGCCATTGGCGGCGCATCCGGCGCCGTAGCGCGTTACCTGCTTGCCGGCTGGGCTCACAGCCTGTGGGAGGGACATATCCCGGTGGGCACGCTGCTGGTCAATGTGCTGGGCTCTTTCGCCATCGGGATTGTCTATGTGCTCCTGGTGGAAAAACAGCTGATACACCAGGACTGGCGCGGGGTACTGATGGTGGGTTTCCTCGGCGCGTTTACCACCTTTTCAACTTTCTCACTCGAGGCCATCAACCTGCTGGAAGCGGGCCAGCTGGCTCACGCCCTGGGCTATATGCTCGCCAGTGCAGTGTTGTGCGTGGTGATGGCCGGTGTCGGGATGCAGTTGACCCGGGCGCTGGTATAGCGGCGCAAAGTAACGAAGTAACAGCCAAGACAGGACTTTAAACAATGTTGGATATCAAGGCAGTGCGGCAGGACCCCGAGGCGGTAGCCGCCGCACTCAACAAGCGCGGCTTCGATTTCGATGTGGCAGCTTTCACCGCACTGGATGCCCGCCGCAAGCAGGCGGATATCGACAGCCAGAACCTGCTCGCCGAGCGCAAGAGCGCATCGAAGAAGATCGGCCAGCTGGTGGGGCAGGGTGTGCCCGTGGACGAGGCCAAGGCCCAGGTCAACGAGACACTTTCGAAGATAGCCAGCCAACTCGACGATCTGACGGAACAGGCCCGGCAGGTGCAGGGCGAGCTGGATGATTTGTTGCTCAGCATACCCAACATACCCGCAGAGGATGTGCCCGCGGGCGCCAGTGAAGCCGATAACGTGGAGGTGGCCCGCTGGGGTTCGCCCAGGGCATTCGACTTTCCGGTAAAGGACCACGTGGAGCTGGGCGAAGGCCTGGGCCAGCTCGATGCCGATACCGGCGGCAAGATCACGGGCTCACGCTTTACCGTGATGTACGGCGAACTCGCGAGAATGCACCGGGCTCTGATCCAGTTCATGCTGGACCTGCATACCCGTGAGCACGGCTACCGCGAAATTTACGTGCCCTATATTGTCAACCGGGACTCCCTGCGCGGGACCGGCCAATTGCCCAAGTTCGAGGAAGACCTGTTCCGGCTCCAGGGGGACCAGGGCTATTACCTGATCCCCACCGCCGAGGTGCCGGTCACCAACGTCGCCCGGGACAGGATATTCGAGGATGCAGAACTGGGGGAGGGCGGCGTGCGTTTCGCCTGCCACAGCCCCTGTTTTCGCAGCGAAGCCGGCAGCTACGGCCGCGATACCCGCGGCATGATCCGCCAGCACCAGTTCGAGAAAGTGGAGCTGGTGCAACTGGTGAGGCCATCCCAGTCCGACGAGGCCCTGGAACAGCTGACCGGCCACGCCGAGAAGGTGTTGCAGGCGCTGGAGCTGCCCTATCGCAAGGTCATTCTCTGCGGCGGCGATATCGGCTTTTCCGCCCGCAAAACCTATGACCTGGAAGTATGGCTCCCGGCCCAGGACAACTACCGGGAGATATCTTCCTGCAGCAGCTTCGGCGACTACCAGGCCCGCCGTATGCAGGCCCGCTGGCGCAACCCCGATACCGGCAAACCCGAACTGCTGCACACCCTGAACGGCTCGGGACTGGCGGTGGGCAGGACCCTGGTGGCCATCCTGGAAAACTACCAGCAGGCGGATGGCAGCATTGCCGTGCCCGCGGCGCTGCAGCCCTGGCTTGGCGGCCTGAGCGAGCTGCGCGGCTGACGATGGACTTTCTGCCCATCAGCCTGCGCCTGGGCGGTGCAACTGTGCTGCTGGTGGGGGGCGGCCAGGTAGCAACCCGCAAGGCCCGTTTGCTGATCAAGGCCGGCGCACGGCTTACCGTGGTTGCCCCGCAGATCGGCGCCGAACTGCAACAGCTGCTCGACAGCAGCGGAGGCAGCTGGCAGCCGGACAGCTACAGCGAGAGTGCAATCGCAGATGCGGTGCTGGTTGTCGCAGCGACGCCCCTGAGGAACGTCAACGAACAGGTGTATCGCGACGCGACGGCCCGCCGGTTGCCGGTCAACGTGGTGGATTCGCCGGATCTGTGTACCTTTATCTTTCCCGCTATCGTCGAGCGCGGGCCGCTGACCGTGGCCATATCCAGTGGTGGCAACAGCCCGGTGCTGGTGCGGCTGCTGCGCCGCAGGATAGAGGCCATGGTGCCCGCCGCCTACGGGCGCCTGGCGCGTTTTGCCGGCCGGCTGCGAGATACCGTGAAGGAGGCAATCCCCGGCGAAACCGCCCGCCGCCTGTTCTGGGAGGGATCGGTGGAAGGCGCTGTCGGCGAGCTGGTGCTCGCCGGCAGGGAGGAGCAGGCCGAGACGTTACTGCGGACACAATTGCAGGACACCGGGAATCTCTATCGGGGTGAGGTTTACCTGCTGGGAGCCGGCCCCGGCGACCCTGACCTGATGACCTTCAAGGCGCAACGGCTGTTACAAAGTGCCGATGTGGTGCTCTACGACCGCCTGGTTGCGCCGGAGATCGTGGAGATGGCCCGGCGTGATGCCGAACGCATCTATGTGGGCAAGGCCAGGTCCGATCATGCGGTGCCTCAGAACGAAATCAACCAGCTGCTGGTAATGCTCGCCCGGCAAGGCAAGCGCGTGGTGCGACTGAAGGGGGGCGACCCGTTCATTTTCGGCAGGGGCGGGGAGGAAATTGACCTGCTGGCGGAAAACGGGATTCCATTCCAGGTCATACCGGGGATCACCGCGGCCAGTGCCGCGGCCTGCTACAGCGGCATCCCCCTTACCCACAGGGATTACGCGCGGAGTGTGCGTTTTGTCGCAGGGCACTTGAAGGACGGGACTGTCAGCCACAACTGGGAGGAATTTCAGTCGGAGTCCGAAACCCTGGTCTTTTACATGGGGCTGGTAGGCCTGCCGGTGATCTGCGAACAACTGCAGCGCCACGGTCGCTCTGCCCAGACCCCCATCGCACTGGTGGAACGGGCCACCACTCCCGGACAGCGGGTCATCACCGGGACCCTGGGTACCATGGTTGATATCGTGCAGCGCGAGCAGCCCAGGGCGCCCACCCTCATTATTGTCGGCAGCGTGGTGTGCCTGCACCAGCGACTGGCCTGGTTCGGAGCAGGGGACAGCAGGCAGGCATAAAAAAACCCGGCTTGCGCCGGGTTTCGGGATTGCATCGCGTTACTTCTGCGGCTCTTCCGGCAGTGTATGCACGGCGTAGGCGCGATCCTTCAGCAACAAAATGTCCACCAGCACGTTGCCCGCCTCGCTCAGAAGAACATCGGCCTCCTCTTCAGACGCATCCTCGTCCTCTTCCACTGCTGCGACCTCGGGATCTTCAGCGTCCGCTTCTTCCTCATCATCTTCCAGCGATGCAAGCGGTTCCTCGCCTTTGGCCTTGCGCCGCTTGTTCTCTATCAGCAGGGCTTTTTGTTCCTGGCTTTCGCGCAGTGCGATACGGGCGGCTTCATTGAGTGGCAGCTCGGTAATCTCGCCGGCCTGGCGCGCCATTTCGACCTGGTCCTCGAGGAAGACAAAATCCGGGTTGCCCGCGCTGCGCTCAACATAGAGCTTGGTCACACGGGGAACTATGGTGGACAGGTCGTTGTAGCGATGGTGCCGCACCGGGTTGATCTGGTCCCAGTTGAGGGCGTGGTCAAGGGAGCTCTCGCCTATTTCCTCCGCGTCATAGATCGACGGGAATTCCACATCAGGCACCACGCCGCGGTGCTGGGTGCTGTCACCTGAAATCCGGTAGAACTTGCTCTCGGTGATCTTGAGCTGGCCCTCGGTGAGGGGCACCAGTGTCTGCACCGTGCCCTTGCCGAAGGAGCGGTCACCCACAATGAGCCCACGCTGGTAGTCCTGGATAGCGCCCGCGAAAATCTCCGAGGCGGAGGCGCTCAGGCGATTGATAAGCACCACCAGGGGGCCGTCATAGTAAGTGGTTTTGAGGCGTTTGCCGTCGCGCCATACCCGGCGGGAGGAGTGGCGAATCTGGACGGTGGGTCCGTACTCGATGAACAGGCCGGTCAGTTCATTGGCCTCCTGCAGCGAGCCGCCGCCATTGTTACGCAGGTCGACGACGATACCCTCGACACCCTCGTTCTGCAGCTCGTCCAGCAACAGCTTCACGTCCCGGGTAGTACTCTTGTACTCCTCGTCTCCGCGGCGCATCGCGTCGAAATCGATATAGAAGGCCGGTATGTCGATCACACCCACCTTGATGGTCTTGTCACCGTCGGGTATTTCGAGGATTTTCTTCTGGGCTGACTGCTCCTCGAGTTTTACCTTGTTGCGCACGATCGTCACGATTTTGTGCTCATCCGCCGCCTTGGCCTTGGCGGGAAGCACTTCCAGTCGCACGGTGGAATCCTTGGGGCCGCGGATCAACTCCACCACCTCGTCCAGGCGCCAGCCGATCACGTCCTCTATCGGCCCCGATTCACCCTGGCCCACACCGACAATCCGGTCGGCGGGCTTCAACTCGCCCTGTTTGTCTGCCGGGCCCTTTGCCACCAGGCGCGCAACCTTGGTGTATTCATCTTCCTGCTGCAATACCGCACCGATGCCCTCGAGGGACAGGCTCATATTGATATTGAAATTCTCCGACCGGCGGGGCGAGAGGTAATTGGTATGCGGGTCATAGAGTTCCGTCAGCGAGTTGGCGTAGATCTGGAACACGTCCTGGCTGTTGTACTGACCCACGCGCTTGAGCTGGCTGTTGTAGCGTTTAACCAGGATCGGGGCTATCTCATCCATGGGCTTTTTGGCAAGCTTCAGGCTGAGCACCTCGTTCTTCAGCCGCTTGCGCCAGCGGTCGTCGAGCTCGGCGGGGGTTTTGGCCCAGTCCAACTCGTCGGTCTCAATTGGATAGCTCTCGTCGACGCTGAAGTCCATGCTCGCCACCTGTTCGGGCAGGGTTTCGACCACGTTCTCCATGCGATCTTCCAGCCTCTGCTGGAAGCGGTTGAAAATAACGAAACCCGCCTCGAGGTTGCCTTCGTGCAACTGGTCATCCATGACAGTACGATACTTTTCGAACCCGGCGACATCAGCGGCGGTGAAAAACATCTTGCCCCGGTCGAGACTGTCGATATAGCTGTCCAGGTGCGCCGAGGACAGCTCATCGTCATAGGTATGCTTGGCATAGTGGCGCTGCTCCAGCTGGTCGATCATCTCCACGATCGTCTCCCGCTCTGCGTCGGTCGCCTCGATCAGGGCCCAGCCCGGCACAGACAAGGACCACAGGAGCAACACCGGAAGACCCAGCAATGCCGATTTCTTCATTTTATTGGTCAAATTCAAGAGCCTGTCACCTGTTTTTTTATCCAGATTGGTAGTTTAACCTCGAGTCGCGCCGGGTCAATCAGACTCTTATAGATAAGCGTAGTTAAAGAAAGTTCTGGACGCGAGGGGAATTCTTTTCCGGTGGCCTCCCGCAGGCTCCGGCTGGCGGCAAGTTCTGTCTGTGGTGCCGAGCAAATCTTACAAAGCACATTATATAATATTCATATCTAATTGATATTAAATTAGATTATGCTTAATAAACTGACGTTGAACGGCGCCCCGCCGCAATGGGGAGCCCGGCTCTCCCCCTGTCCAGATCCTGACGCTGTTCATCGGCTGGCCCAGCCCGGTAAGCAGACCCGGGATTACGATGGCGCTGGCGAGTTGTGTTGGGCAGTTCGCTCTGGTAATGATTGGGCTTGTGACCAAACCGAAGGGGAAAAACGGGTGTCCTGTGACCACTGCGCCATCAAGAACCTGATTTACCAGTATGCCCACCATATTGACGATGGCGACCTCGACGCCGTGGCCGCCATGTTCGACCGGGGCAGGATCGTGGCCGTCGATGGGCAGGGCAGGGATACCCCTATCGTCGGCGCGCAGGCGGTCCTGGCCCTGTATCGTTCCTTTACCCGGATCTACGAGGACAACGCCACCCCCCACACACTGCACCTGACAAGCAATGTGCTGGTCGAGCTCGGCGCACAGGGCGACCGCGCCAGCGCTAAATCCTATGCCATGGTATTCCAGGCCCTCGACACGTTTCCCCTGCAGCCCATTATCGGCGTTCGCTATTACGACGAGTTTGTCCGCGCCGGTGCCGGTTGGCGGTTTGCCGAGCGCCGGATCGACACTCACCTGGTCGGCGACCTGAGCCGGCATTTACTGCATGACTCCCCGAGACATGCCTGAGCGTGAAATGTTAAATTCTGCCGCATAACGACTTTGTTGAAGGGGCTCTTTGTGACAGAAAAAAAAACGCGCACCAGCGTGCCACTCCCTGCGCACCCCGATGAGCGCAAGGAACCGCTGCCGTGGCAGACCCCAAAACCAACCAGCGAAGACGCCAAGTGTGCGCACATGCTAGACGAAATACTGTCCAGCGAGTCCTACATCCCTGCGGTGCGGGATCTGGATTTTCTCGGCGGCAGCAGCACCCGCGGCCTGCGCTTGCAGCTGGATTACCTCAAGCCCGAGCGCATGCTGGTCAAACACGGCATTGAGAACACCATTGTCGTGTTCGGCAGCACTCGTATCGTTGAACCCACAGCTGCCAGGAGAAAGGTGGAAAAGCTGGAGGCGCTCCTGGCCAGCCGGCCCGATGACAGTGAACTGGCCTCGCGCCTCGCCGTGGCACAACGCATCCTGGCGAAGAGCCATTTTTACGATACCGCCCGGGATTTCTCCCGGCTGGTGAGCGAGTCGGGCAAGGGGCCCAGCGACTGCCGCCTGGTGGTAATGACCGGCGGAGGTCCGGGGATGATGGAGGCGGCGAATCGCGGCGCCAGCGATGTCCACGCAAAGACCGTAGGGCTCAACATCCAGTTGCCCCACGAACAGTTCCCCAATCCTTATATCTCGCCCGAGCTGTGTTTCCAGTTCCACTACTTTGCCCTGAGGAAGCTGCATTTCATGTTGCGCGCCCGGGCCCTGGTAGCTTTCCCTGGCGGTTATGGCACCTTCGATGAGCTGTTTGAAACCCTGACCCTGATCCAGACCCGCAAAATAAAGCCGGTGCCGGTGGTGCTGGTCGGGGAAGAGTTCTGGCGCAAGGCATTCGATGTCGATTTTCTCGTCGACGAGGGCGTTATCGACCCTGAGGACCGGGACCTGTTCTGGTATGCCGAAACCGCGGAGGACATATGGCAGGGCCTGCTGCTGTGGTATGAGCGCAAGGGTGAGGCGCTGGTAGCTGATGCATGCTGATAGCAGTCGCTTGCTGATAGCGCCGGCTATTCGGGCGGAAGAAACGAATCAGCGCGCTCTATGTACCAGCCTGGCGCCAATGACGAAACACAGTATCGCGATGACCGCGATACCGAACAGTACCCACATGTACGCTTCCACGAATGCGACCACCCAGGTTGCCGCGCCCAGTGCAATGCCGATCACGACAAAACGCCAGTTACCGTGGATACCAAACAGGAAGGCGCCCAGTGCCAGGATCAGCGCGTCTGTCAAGCCTGTATCGGCGTTGTTCATCCGGCCGGATAATACGAAAAAGGAGACCAACTCTATGGCCAGGAACACGCCCACCCAGTGCAGCACAATGGTGATACCGCCCCTGATATCTGCAATGGAATTGTCCGTATGCAGCTTGTCCGAAACAAACGCAACCACTGCAAACAGGGCGACCAGTAGCGTCCAGTAAAGCTGGCTGCTGGAAGCGGAGACATCCGAGGCCGCCATGACCAGGAAAGTGAGCACCAGCATTGCCAGACCAACGAGGGCCTCGATAAGGGTTTGCCGCTGCCTGAAGAAACTGGTCTGTGATGTGGTGGTTTCCATGGTGCCGATATCTCCGGAATAGGGTTTGCTGCTACTGAGGATGGCACATCCTGCAGGATTCTCCACCCGGTGGGTGGCACAGGCCGGGTGCGCCTTCAGCAGTGAGCACAACCCCTTGCAGGCGATGTTTCAGCCGGCAATGGGATACCCGGCGGCGAACGGGATATTGAATTTGGCGACCATCGTCGTTTGCGCCTATGATCCACCAATACCCTCGGGCTACACTGGAGATCGTAATGCTTACCACCCGCTTCAGCCGGATCAATAGACACAGCTGCCACGGCGCAAAGCTTCCGGGAGCTGTAAATTTCGATTTCCGGAACAGTCCCACGACTGCCGGGTATTAGCGTATGGACACCTCTTGTGCCAGTGTCAGGAAGTTCGATATCGCCGATGAATACTACTTTGCCGAGGGGTGCTTCATCACCGAACTTTCCAACTCATCGGATGACCCCGGGCTGTCCATTGCCCGGGCGCGACTGGAGCCAGGCAAAACCACTCGCTGGCACAGCCTGGCGGACACCTCCGAGCGCTACGTGATCATGCAGGGTGTCGGCAACGTCCAGCTCGGGGAGTCGGTCTCGACACAGGTGTCAGTCGGCGATGTGGTCATTATTCCCCAGGGTGTTCCCCAGCGAATCAGCAACCTGGGAAACGTGGACCTGATCTTCCTGGCGATCTGTACGCCGCGGTTCGAGCAGGCAGCGTACAGCGACCTGGAATCCTCACCGTCCGGCTAGCTTGGGGGGAGGGCGCCGCTATGTCTCAGTCCATCTTCTTGCTGGCCGCCGACGCCATCCTGGTCCTGCACGCACTGTTTGTCGCGTTCGTTGTAATAGGTCAGGTACTCGTCTTCGTCGGTCAGGCCAGGCACTGGTCATGGATCCGCAACCCGTGGTTTCGTATCCTGCATCTGGTTGCGATCGCGGTGGTCGTGGTGCAATCCTGGGCCGGTGCGAGCTGCCCCTTGACCCGGTGGGAAATGGCCCTGCGCACGCGTGCAGGGGCAGGGGTGTATGCCGGCGATTTTATCGCGCACTGGCTGCACAAAGCGCTTTACTACGAGTTTCCACCCGAGGTTTTCCTGGTTTGTTATACACTCTTCGGGATGCTGGTGGCCGCCAGTTGGTGGCTTATTCCGCCCCGGGGTTTCTCCGGCGGACACGGCCAGCGCCCGCGCTGAGGCCGAAGGCCTGCACCGTTATCACGACTGGGGCAGGATATCCTGCAGCTCACCCAGCCCCCGAACAATCGCCGTGGGTTCGACGTCCCATGGGTCGAAAATAGCCGTGCCTGATCGCCGAACCCAGGCGGCGCACAGGCCAGCCGAGACCGCGCCGATCACATCGAACGGATTGCTGGAAACCAGCCAGGTTGTGTCTCCCGACGAATTCGACTCCTTGAGGAAATGGCTGTAAACAGCGGGATTTGGCTTGAAAGTCCGGATGTCATCACAACTCACCACCCCGTGGAAAAAACGACCGATTCCCGCCGTCTCCAGCAGATTACCGACCGCCTCTTTAGTGCCGTTTGAAAACGCATAGAGTTGAAAACCCGCTTCCTGTAGCCGACTCAACCCCTCTGTGACATCACCAAATGGCGGAAGGCTGCCATAGCCTGCAAGCAACCCGGCTTTTTGCTCTTCCGTGAACGGGAGCTTGTACTGCAGGCAGGTGTAGTCGAGCGCCTGGCTGGTACAGATGCCGAAGTCTACATAGTTTTGCATCAGTCCCCGGCGAAAGGAGTACTCAAGCTGCTTGTCCCGCCAGGCCTGCGAAAAGCTTCCCGCTTTGTTTCCGATAATTCGCTCCAGGCTGGCGACCACGCCCTGCGTATCGATTAGCGTTCCATAAACGTCAAAGGCCAGTGTTATTGACATCGCGCGCTCCTGCATTCTGCTTGATGGTTAGTTCCGCCACGCTGTCCGGGAAGGGGAATGTACGATATCGCCCTGACAGTTCATTCAACTATCAGCGAGCCGCGGTACATCTGCATCTGGCAGTGAAAATCATACTCGCCGGGCTTCATGGGTGGCAGCGCTATCTTGCTGACCTTGTTCAGGGCCAGGGTTTCACTGATTTCCAGGTCGGGCAGCAACACCATTTCGGCGCAGGGGGAGGGGTCTTTACGCAGGAAGTGGAGCACTGTCGCCCGATTGGCGGCAATCCGTATGTGTGACGGTTGGTAGCTGCCATTTTCGACCACGACAACGATATCCTCGTCGCCCGGGGCCACCCCGGCTGGCTTGTACAGCCAGAACCACCAGACGATCAGGCCTATCAGGGCGATGCCGAAAATATTCACCACGAACATCAGCTTGGCCTCACTCTAGTGTTCCTCCGCCCTGAAAAACCGCAGGCGGTTGGCATTGCTAACCACGGTCAGCGAAGAAAACGCCATTGCCGCGCCGGCAATAACCGGATTGAGCAACAAGCCGAAGAATGGGAACAGGATACCTGCGGCGACCGGAATGCCGGCCGCGTTATAGATAAATGCACCAAACAGATTCTGTTTGATATTCCCCAGCGTAGCTTTGCTAACGGCGATGGCATCCGCCAGGCCGTGGAGCGAACCGCGCATCAGCGTGATATCGGCGCTTTCTATGGCTACGTCTGTACCGGTGCCGATGGCAAATCCGACATTCGCCATAGCGAGAGCGGGGGCGTCGTTGATGCCATCGCCTGTCATGCCCACCAGCTCACCCTGCCTCTGTAATTCCGCCACCTTGTTGGCTTTGTCCTCGGGAAGGACTTCCGCAAAAAATTCATCGATACCGACTCTTTCCGCCACCGCCTTCGCTGTGGCTTGATTGTCACCGGTCAGCATCACTACCCGGATACCACTTTTCTGCAGTCTCTTGATAGCGGCCAGGGAATCTTCCTTGATGGGATCGGCGACAGCGATAACAGCCGCGAGCTTGCCGTCAACCGCGAAATACATGGGCGTTTTCGCCTCGGCCGCAAGCTCTCCCGCCGACGATACATAGCCGGAATAGTCTATCCCGGATCTTTGCATCAGTGTGTCGTTGCCGAACAGGAGGCGCCTGCCGTTCACACTGCCTTCTATGCCCTGGCCCGTGACCGCATTGAAGTGCCCGGCCTGGTCGAGTTCCAGGCCCCGGTCCGCAGCTGAATCAATTATCGCCAGTGCCAGTGGATGTTCCGATCCTGATTCGAGGCTGGCGGCCAATTGCAGGACCTGTTCTTCAGTCAGATCCGACGCCAGGATGATGTCTGTCACCTTCGGTTGGCCGAGTGTAATGGTTCCGGTCTTATCCAGGATCATCGCGGTTATTTTCGAGGCGGTCTGCAGGGCTTCGCCGTTGCGGATAAGCACGCCGGCTTCAGCGGCCTTGCCCACACCCACCATGACCGACATCGGGGTTGCAAGACCCAGGGCACAGGGGCAGGCAATGATCAGGACAGTCGTTGCGGATACGATTGCGTAGGCCACGACCGGGTCGGGACCAAAATTCAGCCACACCAGGGCACTGACAATCGCAATTATCATGACCACCGGAACAAAGTAGGCGGATATGACATCCGCCAGGCGACCGATGGGCGGCTTGGAATTCTGGGCCCGCTTTACCATGCTTATGATCCGGGCGAGGGCAGTGTCCTTGCCCACCCGGGTTGCGCGAAACAGGATCGAGCCCGTCTTGTTGATCGTTCCCGCCACGACCTGGTTGCCCGCTTCCTTCTCCACGGGCATGGGCTCGCCGGTGAGCATCGATTCATCGATAGTGGTGCGGCCCTCCGTCACTTCCCCATCCACGGGCACTTTCTCGCCCGGGCGCACCCGTACCATGTCGTTGAGCAGTACATGTTCTATAGCGATATCCATGGACTTGCCGTCGCGTATGACCTGCGCGGTCTTTGGCTGCAGGCCTATCAGGCGTTTTATCGCCAGGGACGTCCGGCCCCGAGCCCTCAGCTCGAGGGCGAGGCCGAGATTGACGAGACCGATGATCATGGCCGTGGCCTCAAAATAGACATGCCGCGCCATCTCGGGGACATATGCCGGCAGCAAAATGACCACCATCGAATAGAGCCAGGCCGTACCGGTACCCAGGGCAATCAGGGTATCCATATTGGCAGAATGGTTGCGGAAGGATTGCCACGCCCCGCTATAAAAGTGCCTCCCGGAGAAGAACATCACACCCAGGGTCAGGACGCCAACGCCCAGCCACACCCCTCTCTGGGCAGGAGTGTTGACGGTCATGTCCCCGACGATCAGGCCGTAGAGCATCAGGGGTATGCCTACCCCCAGCGCTAGACTCATTTCCAGCATGAGCCGTCGGTAGTAGGCCTGGTCGGCTTCTTCCTTTTCCTCGAGGGACTCTGCATCCGTGAGTCCCGCGGTGACGCTGGCGTTGTACCCGGCGTTTTCCACCGCCTTGATCAGCTGTTCGATGGATGCATCGCCGGTTACGGAAACCGTGCGATCGGCAAAGTTCATCTCGGCACTTTTGACATCGGGCAGTGCATTCAACGCGTTTTCAATCTTGGTCACGCAACTGGCACAGCCAGCGCCCTCGATTATAAGAGTCTGCACCAAACTCGCTGGCGAAGCCTCCCCTTGGCTGTGCACGGATTGTTTGACAATATGTCCTGTGCCGATCTGGTTCATTGCGCTGGCCCTGAATTACTGCTGGCTGCCACACCAGGCGAAGCGGTGGAGCTTGCGTGGATGCTCGGGAAGCTTCCGATCTGGAATCCCCTTGTAATTACGCCTACATCCTGAGTCTACACCCGTGTATTACTCACAGGTCAAGGGGAGGATCTAACAGACCGCGGGCCAGATACTGGTTGCCAGGCAGGGAGAGCAGGGTGGCTACCGCTCGCGGACGCTCCGTCAGCCGCGAAGGAATCAGGCTCTGATGGATACAATGCTGCTGTTTCGAGTCTGTCAATGTTGGCTGCAACCTGATCGGGGCTCAGCACTAGTGGAATCTCAGCTTAAGTGCCATTGGCGAATGTGGCAGGGCGGTAGCGTGAGACCTGATCCGTTGATTGGCAGCGACGCCACTGATCCACTGGGGACACCACAGACCGCCAATGGCATCGTCCTCATGGCCGACAACAAGACCTTGGTCATCGGTGATTCGAGCACCGCGCAGATCTACCGGGTGGACCCGAAGACCGGGGTTTCCGACAGGATCATCCTGGATACACCCCTGGTGGGCTTTATCGACGGGATCGTCAGGGACGAACGCAGGCTTTACATCCTGACTCCCGCCGACCCGGAGGACCCGACGGACGTTGACAGAATCCAGGTGGTCAAGCTGGACAAGGATATGTTGACAGGAAAACTGATGGGCATCATCACCGACGAGGACCTGGACGGCGTTGCCAGCGGCGCTATTCGTGGCAATTCCCTGTACGTCAATAATGCGCGTTATACGACCTTTCCCGAAGCGGACACCGAATACTGGCTGACGAAACTGAAGATCAAAAATACGACCTGGACTCCCTGATACAGCCACCTGCAATTTGATGGTACTCCGCCCCGCCTCGCGCGGGGCAGTTCATCCCGGTCCTCGGCACTATACTCACTGCCGGACTTTTTCCCCGAAGGCCTTATTCATCTCTGCCGAATGACAATGATCAACTCGCCGGTTTTCATCGCGGGCTAGCGTGTTTTCCAAGGGGTAATCGGGCTAAACCTTCCAAGGTGGAATCGATGCCTCATCCGCCCGCAGTTCCAGTCGCTCCGGCAGCAGCGCATCAAAAGCATCGCCGATCGCAGTCGTTGTAATCTATATTTGGACGAAGACTGGTTTTTCATGCGCACCTGGAGAATACAATGAGCACAGACCAACTGTTCCTGATCTGCAATTACGCCGTTATGCCAGCCTGGCTTTTGTTGTTCGTGCTTCCCCACCATCGCGTCACGCAACTGTTAGTGCATGCTATCTGGGTGCCGCTGCTGTTGGGCCCCGTCTACATCTGGGCGCTGTTTTTCGGTCAACCAGCTCCAGAGGGTGCAGGCTTTGGATCGCTGCAGGGTGTAATGCTGCTGTTCCAGAGTCCAACTGCAGTGCTGGGCGGGTGGATTCACTACCTGATATTTGACCTTTTTATTGGCGCCTGGATCGTCAGGGACGCGAGGCGGGAGGGGATCAATCACTGGCTGACCCTGCCGCTCCTGTTCGCCACACTGATGGTTGGCCCGGTGGGCCTGATGCTCTACCTGCTACTGCGACTCGCGATGAAGCGAACCGTAACCCTGGCAGAGACCGGCGTGTAGGCACGCGGTTGGGGCAGCCGGCTCATGCCTTGAGTTCTTGCGTGGCGGCACTGGCTGCGTAAGAATCCCGGCATTCGGTTTCCCTGCCGCGTACCACGCGTCTTCCCCGCAGGGGCCCACTGGTTTCGGTCACCACGGTATGTTGCCCCTCGGCGTGGTCATCGTCATAAAAATAAATGACGACCCAGTCCCGGGTCCGATTCAGCTCGTGGGCACGGGCAGTGTTGGAAAACAGCGCGGTGAAGTGCCAGGGGCCGCGGTCGGTATGCAATACGGGCAGCCACGCATGGCGATCCGGGTTGAACCGCCGCGGCGTGATAGTGGCGAGTTCTCCCCTGGCTGACTTGTCCCGGTATTCCCTGTCGACGTCAAGGAGCGCCTTCACGCCGGGGCCGTCCGAAACATTGCGATGAAACGCCGGCCGCGCACGCGACAGCATGACAGCCAGGCTGGCCCTGATCATCTGCTCACGTTTGTGACCGATGCCCGGTAGCGTTTGCAAGCGGCCGTCATGGGCGGCTACTTCCAGTTCCTCGAGGGTATCGATATCCAGCCGATCGTGAATATCGGCAGCCAGCCGGGGCCCGATGCCAGGCACTGTCTGCAATAATTTTTCCGGGTTCAGGGCGCCGCGCAGGCGTTCGAGCCGGCTCCAGCGCCCGGTCTGCAGCAGTTCAGCAATTGCCGAGGCGATGCCGGTGCCGACATTTTCCAATTCGACCAGGGCCTGGCTGCCACCGTCTCGATAAATATCGCTCAACTCCAGGTCGAGACTGGCAAGGGTCCGGGCGGCGCGACGGTAGGCCGAGATCCTGAACCTGTTAGCCTGCTGCTGCTCGAGGATATCGGCGTACTCATCCAGTCGTTCGGCGATGAGGCTGTTAGAGACGTTCGTCATAATCACTGTCGACCATTCACGCGACGACTCCCTGTCGCCGTGTTCTCCTGACATTATCCGCAACCGAAGTGATTCCGGGTTGACCTGGATCAGGAAGGGAGGCCGGTACCTGCTGCCATTTTCTGCTGACGTTCACCGGGGTTCAGCTCGCTGGTGCCCGGCGGGGCAGGGTGTGAGTGTCCTGGTCTTCATTGCCAAGTATGGTGGCGCCTGCCACCGAGCCACACAACAGATCCCGCGTTATCTCCCGGTATTCGAAATCCTCACTGTGCAAAGAAGTGGGTAGGTTCCCAACACGACTCAAATCCATGAAACCGCAACATCGCATCTGCCAGCCAGGCTGATTCGTTGCGGCCGACTGGTGCAATCGAAAATCACTCGTTCCTGAAGCCAACCCGAATGTGTCCCCGCAGCACGGGAAGAGGGGGCGGCGATGATTCCACACGTTTTCTCTCAGCTCCAGATTCCAGGCCAGCCCTGTGCATAACTGTGTGCCCATTTCTTTCATTTAACATAATATATATTATGCGCACATGTGGATAAATATCCGGACGGGCGGATATGCTGCATTTCACGGGGTTTGGGGCGCAAAAATGCATTCCAGGGCGCTCTCCGCGCCTGGTTATTTGGCGATCATTCGTGCTTATGCTTAACCGGGGTTCGTGGACAAGGGTCAGATTGGCCGAGTCGCCGCTGTACTGGTTGGTGTCTACAACGGCTGGTACCCGGAGATGCATCCTCGGGACGCGCCCGAGCAACATCACACGGCAGGTATCGGCGCCGGGTATATATCGGCCGCATGCAAAGCCTGAACGGTTCGGCCAGTCGTTGTGTAAGTGCCGCGTTCATGAGGCGCTGCTGCGCGCATAACTCGGGGCTTTGCCATGGTGCCTGCCCGACCAGGCACGCTGCGCCGCCATGTATCGTTAACGTTAGATCCTTATCGGCCCTTGCGACTGGCTGTCACGGGATCCCTGGTGCGAGCTTTTTCAGGTTGGGTCCGGCTTAATTTGCAGCAAGGAAAATTCTGTAGCAGGCCTGTGGCTGGGCTGGGTTCGCGTATCTGTCGGTGTCGAACAGGCCACCAGGCCAGCTCTGCTCCTGGTGTCCTGAGTCCCCATGACACCTCCCGGACAGGCCGTTTATGAGTTACACCGGCGCCACTGGTGCACGTATTCAGGGGCACCTCCCCATGGTGCAGGCAGCCACCACATCAAAAACGCAGCTCATAATAATGTTATGTAAAATAGAAATGCTACTTCCCTGCTTCGCAAATTGTTGCATAGGGGTAAAAGCCGGCGATTATCCCCTTCACTGGTGCCGCAGGGCCTGACGCGGTCAGCCAGCAAGCTGGTGTTGGCCGATAAAGTTCAACAGCAGCCTGTTCGTATGATCGGGGACGCCCAGCATTATCGAGTGGCTGGCGTCCGCCACCCTCTCATAGCGCGGGTCCGCCATGACATGGCGCCCGGAAGCGATGTGCCATAGTCATTGCCTGCCCCTCGTCTCCAAGGGCCTTATCTGTTTTCAGGGCTATATATGCCCTGCCCTTTTCTTTTCCGGTCGCTCATCGCCTGGTTTTTATCGCCGTTCGAGCTCTACCCGTGATCAGCACTGGCCACCAGTGCCGCAACGATTTCAGGCAACACGTCGAAGTCGTCGAAGACCCAGTCGTGGTAAATCTCGCCCACGGGTACCTTGCGATAACCGCCGGAGTACAGGGCGAAAGGCACACTCGCCCGCCGCGCTGTCTCTGCATCGATCTCGCTGTCTCCGACATAGAGTGTCGGGCCGCCGCCGAGATCGCGGATCGTCTGCAACAGCATATCCGGATCGGGTTTGCGACTGTTGATCATACCCCCGGTCATAACTGCATCAAAAATCGGCTCCAGGCGCATATGCGCCATGACCGCGCGAGCAGGTCGTTCCGGTTTATTGGTGCACAGCCCCAGTCTGTGACCATCTCTTTTGAAGCGAGCAAGCGTATCGAAAGCGCCGGGATAGAATACCGCCTTCTCGACCGCAAACTCGTAGAACGAAATAAATTCGTCATAGAGACTCGCGTGGCTCGCAGGTGTCTCGGGAATGCCTCGGGCCGCCATCATACGACTTACGAATACCGCTCCGCCTTCGCCGATGAAATCCCGTGTCTCCTGCAGGCTCAGGGCGGGCTTGTGCAGACGGGCAAGGACTTTGGAGGCCGCGGTCTGAATATCCGGGGCACTGTCAATCAGTGTGCCATCAAGATCAAAAACAATGTTCATGTCTACCTTATCGCCGACAAGTGGTTGATAACAGCGTCAGGGCGTCATCCGATCAAGTTGTCAACATACCATGACTCGAGTGCCAGGGCGTGCCGGTCGCAACGAAACAGCGCTATACTCGATCCTCATGAAGCGACACGTATTTCTGATCCCCGGCTTTTTTGGCTTTGCCAACCTCGGCGACTTCACGTACTGGGGACCTGTGCACGACAAACTGCTTGAGTTGCTCGCCGATGCCGGCATCCCGGCGCACATCCACAGCGTGAAATCATTGCCTACCGCCAGCCTGCGCGAGCGCACCCGCTGCCTGGCGGAAGCAATCGCCGATACACGACCCGGTCCGGATGCGATCATACACCTCATCGGGCACTCCACCGGCGGTCTCGATGCCCGACTGCTGCTGACCCCTGCGGTCGACCTCCAGACCAAAATCGATGTGGAACGCCTGGCCGGTATGGTGCGCTCGAGCATCAGTATCGCAACACCGCACCGGGGCGCCCCTATCGCGTCGTTTTTCACAGGCCTTCTCGGCGGCAAGCTGCTGCGGGTCTTGTCTGTCATGACCATGGCAGGGCTGCGCGGCGGCCGCTTGCCCCTGTCGGTCTGGGCAAAGATGGCGGGGCTGTTTGCGATCCCCTCCTCCCTCGGCCGCACCCGGGGCTCACTGGCCAGCCAGCTCTACCAACAACTTCTGGCGGATTTCAATTCGGATCGGCGTGAACAGGTAAACGAATTGCTGGCCGAAGTCGGGCGAGACCAGTCCCTGCTCACCCAGCTGACCGTGGAATCACTTGACCTGTTCAATGCCGCCGCCGGGGATCGCGAGGGCGTGTCTTACGGCGCAGTGGTAACGCGGGCCCGGCCACCGAGTCTGGAGACCTCAATCGAGATCGGGCTCGACGGCGTCGACCAGGCCCAGCAGGCCTTTTATTACAGCCTCAGCAGGCTTGCTGCCGGCCACGAGTTTCCTGCTCCTGACAGGGACTGCAAAAAGGCCCTGCAGCACAGGTTCGGGGAAATACCGGATTCCTCTGCCAACGATGGCATTGTGCCCACATTGTCGCAGCCCTGGGGGCATTGCATCAGCGTCGCGCAGGCAGACCACCTGGACATCATCGGGCACTACCGCGACGACGAGGACAGCGAGCGCCATTTCGACTGGCTCACCACGCGCAGCGATTTCCGGAGCGCGGATTTTGATGAGGTGTGGCGTCGGGTGGTGGCTTTTATGATCGACGCCGAGGCCGCGCGCGAGGGCCATCGAACTCCAGCCTGATAACTGTTGCTTACCCTGGACAACAGGGGTCAGGACAACAGGGGTCAGAGTTGATTCTCCAATGGCAGCAAGCTGTAGAATCCGGAGATAAACCGTCTGCCCCACCCCGCGCCAGGCTCACTTGTGTGCACGGCCTCCCCTGCATAAATCCATTGAATACGACCGTCTTTGTCCAGCTCCAGCCTGTAACACACATCGGGTAAAGTGTTCATAACCATCTCGGCAAATTCTGCCCCGGCCTGGGCGGAGTCGATAAAAAGTCCCATCTCGCTATTGATTTGTATCGAGCGCGGATCGAAATTCAGGGAACCGACGAATATTGTCTCCCGGTCGATCGCGACCACTTTTGAGTGCAGAGTAACCATACCCGGCGAGTGCCCCCATTCTGTCTCCCCGCCGGCGTGAATTGCTCGCAGTTCAAAGAGTTCCGCCCCGGTGCGCAACACATCGGCGCGATAGCCGGCATAGGCAGAGTGCACCGGCACGTGGTTGGTGGATGCGAGGGAGTTTGTCACGATGACGACCCTGACACCCCTTTGCTCCAGTTCCCGCAAAGCATCGATGCCATTTTTTCCCGGAATGAAATAGGGCGTGATGATGATAAGCTCACTGCGTGCAGCGCCCAGTCTCGCAGTCATTTCTCTGGCGAGCGTTGCTGCCTCGGTGTCCTGCGTACTGACGAGCAGTTTCTCGGGAGTATCGGTGACCAGCTCTGCCCTGGCGACCAGCGGCTCTATGCGTCCTTCCCGGATATCCAGCAAAACCTGGCTGTTGACAGCCTGCGCGTAGATGCCCTCCCCGCCCTGCTCCGCCTCGGTCCTGATATGCGCCCGCCACTCGTCGAGCCCCGCTGCATCCACTGAAATCCCGAACGCTTCAATAGGAACAGCCAGTTCGCTGTTCCAGAAAAGGTCGAATCCCGCGCTGACCTCGGTAACTACCGGGCCCACCGCAAGAACCTCGTAGTCATCAAAGATCACGTCCTGGTCTAACTCGAAGTATTCTTCAGCGATGTTTCGCCCCCCGACTATGGTCATGCTGTTGTCGACGGTGAAGGATTTATTATGCATTCGCCGGTTTGCGCGACTGAAATCGGCCAGGAAGCTCCAGTATTTCGGGCTGTTGCGCGACAGTGGATTGAACAGGCGCACCTGAATATTCGGATGACTGGAAAGTACTGCCAGGTGTGCATCGAGCCCTGGAGAAAAAATATCATCTATCAGGAGGCGCACTGTGACGCCGCGATCGGCAGCGTTCAGTAGCTGGCCGGCAAACAGGCTGCCCGCGCGGTCTCTTTTTATGATGAAGTACTGGGCGTCTATCGAAGTTGTAGCCAACTCCATCATTCTCAGGCGTACCCCCAATGCCTCGGGGCCGCCAGGGAGCCCAAAAAAACCTGAATAATCGGCGTGATCCTGCCGCCATTGCAGGGCAAGCTTGCCCAGTGGGCTCGCGCTATCCGGTTCCGCAGCGGTACTGGCGCTTTTGGGGTAGTCGAAGGGCACACCGGCACAGGCCGTAAGAAAAAGCGTCAGCAGCAGTAGCAGCCCTGGTATGGCAGAATGTGGCTGATCACGCATTAAAAACAGCACCCACGCCTGAAGTCAGTTCCCGCACCGGTAGCGCGGGTTGCGCCCAGGTTAAAGAAAAGGAGTTCGCCAACAGCGCTAGGTGGCCTGTTGTAAATGCACATCGCGCTGTGGGAACGGAATCGAGATGCCCTCGCGATCAAATCGCAGTTTTACCTCGCGCGTTATATCCCAGTAAACCTCCCAGTAGTTCGCAGTATTGGTCCAGGGGCGCACCACGAAGTCAACCGAGGAGTCGCCCAGTCTGTGCAGGCGAATGGTAGGCGCGGGCTCCGGCAATACTTTCTCATGCGAGCTTACGATATCCCGCAGAACCTGCTCCGCTTTTTCGATGTCATCGCCGTAACTGATCGCAAACTCGAGATCCACTCGTCGGGTCTGCTGCGCCGTCACATTCTTGATGACGTCTCCCCAGATTTTGCTATTTGGAATGATCAGGGTCTGGTTGTCGAAAGTGATAATAGTCGTCGATACAAGGGTCATTTTTTTTACCAGTCCAGCGGTACCAGCCACCTCCACGAAGTCATCGACGTCGTAGGGCCTGTAAATGAGGATCATGGCACCCGCAGCGAAATTTCCCAGGGTGTCCTGCAATGCAAAACCGACAATGAAACCAGCCACGCCGAGACCGGCCAGGGCCGGACCCAGCGAAACGCCGACCTGTGACAGTGCTATCAGTATGCCCAGCACCATGACGGCGGCGCCCGAGGCAGATACAAGAATATCCTTCAGCAGGTTCGACATGCTGGTCGACGACTTGTTGAGCGCCTTTCCCGTGAAACGTTTTACCAGGCGTGACAGTGCCTTGAAGATGAAAATTATCAGAACGAATATCAGCAGCTTGAAAAGGAAGTCGGGTATATTTTTGCCCAGGGACTTGCGCGTGTTTTCCCACCCGTCCTGCAGCATTCGCTTACCCGCCTCCACGTCGAGCATGCGCAGCGACACGCCCTTGTCTTCGCGCAAGAGAACCGAGCGGTAGAGCACCGTGTTCATGTCGAGCTGCGACATTATACTCAGCAGAGACTCGAGACGGGTGATCTCAACGCCCCGCTCTATGCTGACCTCGTTGGCGGATGCCAACAGGCTGGTATTTGTCGCATCCTTGGTGAGGCGCGCCTTTATCTCCCGCAAGCTGTTACTGAAAATTTCGACCCGTCCCGATACTTTTTCAGCGTACTGGTAGAGCGTGGCTTCGGCATTGCGGCGCAGTTCGTCGTTTGAAATCCCAAGATTCTCTCTACTTTTTATAATTCCGGCCAGCGCGGAGTAGTAACCAAGTCGAAGTCCTTCGAGGCTGTGCAGATAAGCTTGCTGTACGTACTTTTCGGCATCTGAGCCGGACCTGGACTGTTCACGCACCGTCTTGATACGCTTTTCAAGCCCGTCGATCCGCTCGAACAAGTGCTGATCTACGCTAATGACTTTCGTTCTCAGGCGCTTCTCGAGCATCAACCTGTCCGGATCATCTTCAGGCAGGGCAGCGAGATCACCTGTGAGTGTCGCTACTTTATCAATCAGTTTGATGCTGCGCTGGTCCAGGCGGAACAACAGTGCCTCGCGATCGCCGCCGGACGCTGTCAATGCTTGCTCCTCGAGCAGTTGCAGCTTTTCGATGCTGCCTTCGATATATAGCATTGAATCATTAAGGCCGGCGGAAGACAGTGGTTCCTCTGCACAGGTTATCGGCGCGGCCATCGCAAGCAGAGAGCCGATTATAAAGGCGAAAAAAACTGTTCTATTCACGGGCGGAGATCCATTTATCTGTTGGTTCTTTATGGTAACACCCTTCATTAGCATCCACTTTGTCATCACAGGACTGTGGAAAGAAACCGGCAAGGCACGCCCCTGCTTCGTACTGAAAATTCGCCCACGGCGACAGTTCTTTCAATGCTCGAGCGTTTTCCCAAGGCCCGGGGGTCCATCTGAGCTCAGAGCGATATCCCTTTCTATCTCTTTCACCAGCAATTCCATGCTCTGGTGATTAATTCGTATAAAGCCTCGGATTATCATGTCGAAGTCCACGATCGACTTAATCACGGGCCAGAGCCTGGATTTTGCCTGTAGTGATCGCCGAGTGTGATCTTCCACCTGCTGCCAATTGGTAAAAAAGCTTCATACCCATAGTTACACCATCCTGGCAGATTTACAGGTCTCCCACTTGGAGTCGCTGTGCTATTCGATGGCTTTCAGCAATCTCTCGCAAGCGTCGAGCTTGTCGTGGTCCTGCTTGGCCTTCTTTACACAGGACTTGTACTCCTGCATCGTCTTGGTTTTTTCTTCAGTATATTTTGCATCGGCGCGGTTCTTCTCTTTTTCAGGATTGGAACTACAGGCGACAAGAATCGAAACCAGGCCGGCGAGAATGACAATTTTGCGAATGCTTTCCATGCTAAACCCCTTCTATTTTTAGTGGAAATAAACACTAATTGAGCGCAGATAGCACACTAACTTTGCCCATTCAGGCTGCGGCTAATACGCGATAATACGCATACTGGAAAAACCCTCTCAAGACACCTTCTCCAGATAGACTGACACCGAACAAATTAAAGCCAGACCAACGCATTACCAACGCGCTGGTACAGCTGCAGCGTTCTATTGCAGAGGTGTCGCCAATGCCCTGGCTTCGGCCTCGCAGTCGATCGTCGGGGTGAGTCCCGCCGCCCGCGCCCTGGCGATATCCGCGCGCGCCGCATCCATCGCTGCCAAAAATTGTTCGTTATTGTGCAGCTTGGACACGGCGGCTGCACCGACCATGCGCCCTGCTACCACGTCACTGTACCAGTGGACATTGCACACGTTGCGGCTCTCTCCAAAGGAGCGGCCCCTTGCGACAATTTCGTCGGTCTTATCCGGTGACAGCTCGGTCAGGATCAACGCCCAGCCCCAGCCGATAGACGTGTGGCCGGATGGATAGGAGCCGTCCGTGCGCAACATTTCCTCGTCGTCGGGGGTGCAAATTGGCTCCCCGTTCACCATAAAGGGGCGCTCTCGCTGGTAGACGTTCTTGGCAGAATAGGATGCCAGGCCGATATCCGTCAGGGAACGCCGCAGCAGCATGTACAATGCAGGCGTGTCCTCCTCGGTTATGGGGATGCCAAGTGTGCAGGAGAACGCATTCGCCGCAGCGGGAAAGTGCAGATCGGCGTCGCGTATCGCCAGGTCCCAGCGGGGCGTGCCCCGAAGTTTCAGCATATTGTTCGCCCAGGCGGTATCGAGTGCCTGCCGGGGCGAGTCCTTGCCGGGGGCTGTTGGCACAAACTCCTTGCTGTCCAACTGGTCCTCCTGGGTCATATATCCTTGCAGGAACCCCGGCGCAACCTCCTGCACCTGCTGCTCCGCTGCCGTGATCTGGGCCGTGTCGCTGGTGGTACTGCAGGCCGCCAGGCTTGCAATCAGTAGCACGAAAATGGGATGGAGCAATGTATTCGCTGTCTTTTTCATTGGTTTCGCCTTTTCATATTGTCACAGTGCTATCAGCACCTGGGCATAAATACGTATGCCAATCACTTTGTGAGGAACGCTCTTTGTGTCTCGATGTTATCGGCGGCCGCCAGAATAAGGTCTGCCATGCGGTAGCCTGCGAGGGTAATCCGTTGTGCACTGGTGATCTGCAGTTGCTCCCAGTAACCTTCAGGTAATTCCGGAGCCTCGTCAACCGGCGCCACTCCTTCCAATATGTATGCCACCATGTTCTTGACCAACCTGTCGGTATCCTGCCCCAACTCCGGATCCGGCCGGGTCTCGACACCCTCGTACGCAAAATCAACGGCAATCGCATAGCTTTCCCGTGCCCACGTATTGAAGGATTCCTGGCCAGTGAAGGGATGCTCCACGAGCTCCGGGAAAGAGGAGCGGGGATATTTCTTCATGAGTTCCTCAGCATAGCGATCGACATCTGCCAGTTCTGGGCTGCGCAGCGCATTACTGTCCCAGAGTATGTGCAGCGGTATGGGCTTTTCGGTGACCGGGTCCTCCACATAACTCATCGATGCAGCGGCATTGCCTGCCGGAAACTCCGCCGAAAACAGATCGCTGACATGCATGGGCTGGTGGAGATCACCCATGGTGTGAAAAACCCAGCACAGGGCGCCGGCGCGATCCTTGGGGCTGGACTCGGGGTTCTCGAGCATGGCGAAATTCAATGTGAGGGCCTCGATGGCCTGCCCCGCGGGCCTGCCCTGGCGAGCCTCCGCCGCTGCCACCACTTCAACTGGTGCGCCCTGCTCGACGATCGGCCAGCGCGCCGTATGCCAGTTCGGCTGATCGGTGGACGTAAACTTGATATCGTCGGCAAAGCGCGCGCATTCTATAAACTTGCGCCGCGTGGCCTCCTTACCCCTGGCGGAGCCTGCAGCAACCCAGAAGGGAGCGGCCTCGGGGTGGGCCAGGAAGAGCATGCCGATCTGGTCCATCAGTTCCGGACGCTGCCGCTCGACTTCAATGTACGCGATGGCGGCTGTCGTCATGTGGCCGGGGTGGTCCCAGGCACGGGCACCGCCGGCAAAGGTGCCGAGGGCGAACACAACGAAAGGGACAATCAGCCCGATAGATTCCCGACGTATTTTCATACTTCCTTCTCCCAGATTTTTTGTGAACAAGGCTCGGCAAAGCCATTGTAATCTTTCCAGTGGCAATGGGCCCTCTGGAAAGCGCTGCCTGTCACTGAACTATAAACCGTGCTCCAGGAACGCCGGGCGAACCAAAACGGCTTTTGCCGGCGAGTATCGATCAAACAGGTTGAGCAGGCGGGCGGCCTCATCAGCGTCACCATCGACGACAATATCACCATCGCTGATCAGTTGCCCGGGCATTGCCTGGCTCAGGTAAACCTTCACCCAGGTTTCACCGGACATCTTCAGGGTAATGTCCGGTTGCTTGCTGTAATCGTCCGGATTCGGCACAAATTCCGCAATGGCGCGGCGAATATGCAGGCCCGCGCTGGAACCATCGGCAAAATCGAAACGAACGAAGCTGTTCGTCTGGTCGCTTTTCACCGGGTCGATACGCACCCGCATGAAGTCGACGTACTTGACCGGGTCTGCAGCAATAGCTGCCTGCGGCGGCGGAACGAGTCTCGCAATCGTGGCCTTACCCTCGAGTGCGAGTGCCTGGGACATCAGGTGAGCCCGATCATTGGCCCCGGTAGAGACGTAGGCCATCTGACGCAGGGCTTCAGCCTTGATCTGGCGCGCCTCTTTATCCTGGTCATCGATCAGGTAAAGCTGGTTCGCCAGCTTGGCAGCCCACGCATACTCTTTTTTATCCATGGCAGCCGATGCGGCCTCCAGCACCTTGTCGCGACCGCCCATGAGGGGCACAAGGCGACGCGCTTCATCGCGTAACGTCAGCGGTTTGAGATTGGCAGCATCGTTATCGTACCAACCGACCGTCTGGTAATAAATCGCCGGGGGATAGGACGAAATCTCCCCATAAGCCTGCAAATTGGGCGGCGCTTCGTCCAGATAGTCGGGGAAAGTCACGAAGTAGCGTAATTCATCGGGCCCCATGCCGGCCAGGATTCCGCGCAAGCTCTGGTCGAGAACGAAGCTGGCACCATCCAGGTACTGTTCCAGTGTCTGGCGCACTTTTTCCTGGCCCACTACCGATCGGCCTCCCGCTGAAATCAATATTTCCGCATTCAGGTCGCGATTGAATTTCAGGCCTGCAATCCAATCCCTGGGGTCCCTGAATACATCTCCGCGCAAGGTGTAAAGCTGGGGTGGAGCCGACCACAGCAGAGTCGTAAACAAAATCTTGCGCTCCGGCATCCAGACGGTGGTATGGACCTTATCGTCTGATCCGTACTTGGTAAAGAATTGCATCTTGATACCCAGTACCGTCATTTCCTGCCCATCCTCCACGGGTGTATTGACCGGCAGGAAAGCAGAGCTAATTGCGGCGAGGTTTGTGGGCAGCACGTATGCGTCGGGCCCCTCCTTGGGCATATAGGCATTGAACTGGGTCAATACCCGGGCGGTCAGGTAAGGACTCACCTCTGGGTAGAATGACGGCGCGCCGCCCGCCGCCAGGTTGCCGGCAACGACATCGTTCAGTTCCGGATGTCCGATGATCATGACGTCCTCGTTGCCTTCTGCAATGACGCCGGCCCCCATTACCGTATGGGAGTGCCCATAAATAATCACCTTGACCGGCTTCTGGGTAACCGTGCGAATCGCCTCCAGCATGAGTTCGCCATCGTGAACGGTATCGCCTGTATCGAACGCTATAAGCCCTTCATCTGTCTCGATAATGCTCATCGGCGCGAGACCGTAGCCGCCGAACTGCCAGACGCCCTCTGCCAGTTTCACGATGGTCGGTTCGATAAAGTTGAAGTCGCCTGCTCGATCCAGCAGTTTCTTGTTGGCTATGGCGCCGTTGGGGGCTTCGACCAACTCGACCGGCGCACCCATGTAGGCGCTGGATTCCGCTGATTGGGCATAGCAGTTGCCATGGACGTTCAGGCCGACAATCAAGGCCGCTGCGCGGCAGGCCCAGGTTGGTGCTGAGTGCTTCATGATTACTTTCCTTCCTAGCGGGATTCAGGCGATTCGTATTCGTTGCGGTCATAGGCACCGAACAGCTCGGGGTCGAGCCCCTTGCGATCGATGGCGCAGTAGTGCTCAGTCTCCATCGATCATTTCCGCCACCGGCGGTTTCCATGACTTCATCTTTTCCAGATCGGGTACGTAGATCCGCAACTGGGGGCTCAGGTCTATATCCGAGCGCTCGATCGGCAGCCAGTTCTCCACGGGCACGCCTTCGGGCTGCTCTGCGGCAATGTAGATATCGATACCGCCTTCCAGGTTGAGCTTCATCCCCGCGTTTTTGCCAACGCTGTACTTCTTGCGGTCGTTAGGAATAAAAAATCCCTGCTCGAGATCATATAGCGTCAGTGACCAGAAGGTGTCGGTCGGCGGCAGCTCGCTCTTGCTCATGCGAATCACGTAATCGTGCATTGCGTTCATCTGCTTGCCGTCGGCCGTCGCCACCTGCGGATAGACCGCCTCTTCCCGGGGTATACCGATGGGGCCTATTATCGACACGGCCACTACAGCCTCCAGGTCTGTTTTGCCTTTGGGCTGGAATATTCGCGGACCCAGTTCATTGAATAATGCCTGGTCACTCAGGGCTGAGAGCCACTTCCGCTGAATGCGCTGGGCGGCTTCCCGGAAGCGCGCACCGTCGATGTTTGCAACTTTGGCTGCGTCGTATTCCTGTCCCGGAACAACGCCCAGCGGGGCATAGGCCGCCAAAACCGCCTGGTCCTCGGGATTATTGGGGTCGAAGGTCGTGTGATTGAACACGAACTGCATGACCTCCAGCAGGTTGTTGCCGAACACGTCCGCATCCGTTTCGCCCACGGGAGGGAAGCCGGCCTTGTCTGCAGGCCGGGGATCGCCGCCAAGGTACCGGGACAGTGTAAGCAACTTCACCGATTGCATCTGGTCGGCAATGCGCTCGAAGCGCTGGGGCTCATTGCTGTGGGGCATAATACGCAGGACCGCTGATACAAAGTCCCCGGTGGCTTCAAATACCCGGTCCACGCCTGCGACCGGCTCGCCCTGGTAACCCTCTGTCCGGGCAGAGTAGAGCAACATCGTCTCCGGCTGGTCGAAGTCGCCCAACCGGGTCGCCATGGGAATGTTCACATAGTGATCGTAGCCGGTGACCATCAGGGAGACATAGTCTGAGTCGAAGTCCGGCATCTCCAGAATCAGAGGCTCATGGCGCAGGTCCAGCAGACAGGAGATGTACAGGGTGTCATTGTTCGGCCTGGCGATCTCGCGCATGGTGTGATCCTTTAGCGCGGTATCGACATCGCAGATATTCCAGCCACCGTTTTTCAAGGCGAACTTGTTGTTGACGTTGTACATTGCCACGTACTGGTAGGAGCGGCGTACGATATTTTCCACTTCGGCGTCGGTCAGGGGTTTGGTCGCCATGCCCGAGGCCTGTCCCACCCCCTGGAGCGGAAACGCGGCTAAAACCAGCGAGAATGCGCAAATAAAAACGAGTTTGATCAGCTGTAGTGAATTGGCCGTTATTCTAACCATCGTGATACCTCCTGAATTTCCGGGTGACATAGATCCTGCGTATGCCGCTTTCAGAATCGGAAATTAAAACCGATCAGCGGCCCCTTGTACTCAAATTTTTCCTCGATATTGTCGTGCTCGAACTCGGCTTCCTTGTAGCGATAGCCAAGCATCAACCCGTATTGTTTATGCTTGCCCAATCCGTAGCGAACCAGGGCCTGCAACTGGTAGATCCCGTCCGATTCCCCAGTGGAGTAATCGGCCTGGGCGAGGAGCGTCCAGCGCTCGGCAAGTGTGAAAAACTGGCGAACCCCCAGCAGTCCGTCGAGGAAATCCCGGTCATTCCTCAGTGCGCGCAGCAGCTGCCTGTCCTCGGAAAGAAAAAACTTCAGCCTATCATCGAGATCTGTGTAGCGAACGCCACCATAGAGACTCAGCCCTCCCTGCTCTCCCCGCGGCCACCAGGCCACCGCTGCATCGAGGTACCACACTTCGGACTTGGAATCCACGAACAGGATCGGACCCTTGTAGTCATCCGAGGTCTTGAGGTAGGTCAGGTCCAGGAAGGCACTCCAGTTACCGTCTTCCTGGCCCAGCTCGGTAACAAACTGGAAGGAGGAATCGGTGGTATCGAGCAGGTCGTCGAAGGTGACATCGCCACCGATGGGCGTGTCTCCCAGCTTGAGATCGTACTTGGTGTCACTGGCCCAGATGTAGGGTGTGACTGACCACGTTAGGCCATCTCCCGCCCCCCAGGCAACAACAGGCGAGAGGAACAGCCACAGGCATACCAGGGCAATTCGCCTGGTGAAAGCGCAATAGTTAATGGACTGTCCAAGCCTCGGAAAAGCCTTGAGCCGATCCAAAATAGCGTACTCCTTGTGATAAAAGACAAACCGACGATCCCCTATCTCACAAGGGAACGACTGCTCGATGGTAGCTTTGATACTAGCGTCGTTACCGGTCATTTGGTGCCACGTGACAATTTTTTGTATGATGCAGGTCAACAGTTGTGCATCCAGGCATCGACTATGGCTCCAGCATCGAGCAACAACAGCTTACCGGTCACAACCGGCGCCGTGGTTCAGCTTTACGCGAACCACTTTCAATCGCTGGGTGTGCCGGTCGAAAGACTGCTGGAACAGCAGGCCATTTGCCCTGATCGCCTTGAAATTCCGGGTTTCGTTGTACCTCTGCAAAAGGCATTCAGGTTCGCCGAACTGGCTTGCCAGTCCCTGCAGGCCGAGCACCTGGCCCTTGGTCTGGGTTTAGCCACGTCCATCCAGGATTTCGGCAGCTACGGGTGCCGCCTGCAGGCGGCACCTACCTTGGGGAAATACCTGGAGCACGCTACCGCTCTTTTCAACATAATCACCACTGGCGAGCGGCTCTCGCTGTCTGACTGCGGTAACCAGATCAGGCTTAATATTGCATCACCGGGTGAAGTTGGCCTGGGTATGCACCAGTCTCACCTGGGCATAATTGGCGTCACCATAAGCGTCTGCAGAAAGGTTCTGGGACCGAGCTGGTCACCCGAAGAGATCGGGTTTGCATACCGAAGCCGGGAAAAAGTTCCGTCGGTTGATCTGTTTTCAGATTCCAGGATTGTCAGCGGCTTACCCCACAGCTATATCAGTATTCCAAAACGTGCCACAGCGTTGCGCCTGAATCTGGATACCGGCGCTACCGACATCGAGGATCAGGAGACAGGGCGACTGCCAACGACGTTGACAGGGCTGATCGAAACGCAGATCGAGGCGCTGATCACCGGCGGCGCCAAATTTCACATTGAAACAGTGGCCGACTCCTTGATGATGAGCAAGCGAACTCTGCAGCGCGCAATAGCGTACGAGGGGCTGAACTACTTTCAACTGCTAAGTGATATCCGCTTGCGTAAGGCAATGGATTGGCTTGATCGCTCAGACAAGCCGGTGACAGAGATCGCGCTCGCGCTTGGCTATACCGACGTTTCCAATTTTGCGAGAGCTTTTCGACGGCATACCGGAATTTCTCCACGCGCTTATCGCAATGCGTCTTTGCACACGACTCCGGAGCAGCTGCAGCTCGCCAGTTAAAGCAAAGCGCGGCTCGAGTGGAAGTCCCATCGGGCAAAAATGATCTCGATCAATTCAATCGGGAAAACCCTCGGTACTGGCACCGAAAGACAGGTTCTCGATTAGCCCGCAGTGTTAGCCTCGCCCGCACCATTACCCATACCTCCAATTTACTTTCGTCGCCAGGATCGGGAGCTGGAAAATGTCGACACGACTCTCACTGTCAAAACTTGTTGCGTTTATATCATGCGTCACCGTGCAGTCGGCCCTGGCGGATAACTGGCAGCCCTTTACCGGCGCGAGTCAATTGCAGGAATTTGTCTCCGGTGCTATCGCAGAGATCACTCTGTCCCCCGGGGTAACCGCCACCGGCACTTATAGTCCTGACGGCACTGCGCGAATCAAGGCCTGGAATGAGAGCTTCAAGCGGACCTGGAAAGTCAAGGGTGACGACCAGGTCTGCTACTCATCGGACATCGCGACGCACTGTTATCGGTTCGAGAGGAACCAGGACGCTATCAATGAATACCGATCGATTAATGTAAAGACCGGCGAGGTCGTGAATTTTCGTATAGTGAACGCCATAGCCGAGGTTGTTGGCGGGGATGTCGAGGCAGCTGAGGACGGCGGCCTGGGAGCGCCGTCTGCGGCAGAAATCGCTGCGGCACTGTCAGACCCGAATACCAACCTGGGTTCGATGAATTTTCAGTTTGACTATATTGAATACGAGGGTGATATCCCGGGGTCTGGCGACGCCAGCGCCACGCGGGTGCTGTTTCAACCATCGCTCCCCTACGCGCTCACCGAGTCCACCAATCTTTTCATACGTCCTGCGGTTCCGGTCATTTTCAACCAGGACGTGCCCTCCCCGACCGGGGGATTTGATTCCAAAGGTGTCGACCTGGGAGATATCTCCACCGATGCATCGCTCGCAAAAACCCTGCCCGGCGGTTTCGTAGTACTGGGCGGGCTTGCGGCAACCTTTCCCACCGCCACCGATGACAGTCTCGGCCTGGACCAGTGGCTGCTGGGACCAGAGGCAGCATTGGCAATTGTCCGCCCCTGGGGCGTCCTGGGTGTGCTCGTGAGCCATCAATGGGACATTGCCGGGGAAGATGATTACGACACCAGCATCACCGGCGGTCAATATTTCTATACGCTCAATATGGGAGGCGGCTGGCAGATAAACGGATCGCCGACGTTTTCCTACAATCACGAGGCCAGCAGTGACGACAAGTGGACATTCCCCCTGGCGGTGGGCGTCTCCAAGACCTCCATCATCGGCGGACGCCCCTGGAAGTTTGGGGTGCAGTACTGGCACTACGTGGCAACGCCGGATACATTCGGTCCCGACTACCAGATACGTTTCACCGTTTCGCCTGTGGTCAAATTACCCTGGTAGGTCAGTTGTCCTCTTGCGCACCATCACTGCCCTGCAGTTTCCGATACAGTGATCTCACGCTGATGCCCGCGATGGCGGCGACAGTCTCGCGATCGTCCTTGTGCTCCTGCATGAGCTGTTGCAGGTAACGCAGCTCCATTGCTTTCAGGCTCAGATTCCGGGGCGGTTCCACCGCACTGGCACGGCCGAGGGATTGCTGGATAACCGATGCATCGATGACATTGGTATTGGCCAGCACGATCGCCCGGCTCAGGACATTGCGCAGTTCCCGGATATTGCCCTTGTACCGGTGCGCCTTGAGCAGCGACAGGGCCGACTCGGTGAGGTGAAAGGTTTTGCCGCCCGGCCCCTGGCTGTCCCTGAGGATGGTGCGGGCCAGCAGCGGCAGGTCCACGATACGCTCTGCCAGTGACGGCAGGTGAATCGGGAACACGTTGATACGGTAGTAGAGGTCCTGCCTGAAAGTCCCCTCTTCCACCATCTGCTCCAGGTTGCGGTGGGTGGCGCAGACCAGGCGAAAGTCCGCCTGCCTGACCTGGGTGCTGCCCACCGGCCGATAGGTGCCGGTCTCGATAAGGCGCAACAGTTTGACCTGCAGCGGCAGGGGAATGTCGCCCACTTCATCGAGAAACAGGGTGCCGCCGTGAGCGGCCTCGGCCAGGCCCTGGCGGGTGTAGTTGGCGCCGGTGAACGCCCCCTTCACATGGCCGAACAACTCGCTCTCGAACAGGGTCTCGCTCAAGCCGGCGCACTCCAGGGTCACCAGCGCTTTGGCGTTGCGCAGGCTTGCCTGGTGCAATGCCCTGGCGGCCAGCTCCTTCCCGCTTCCGGACTCGCCCTGCAGCAATACGGCCGCATTGGTGGGGCCGACCCGGGAGATCAGGCTCAGCATCCGGTTGAACGGCGGGCTCGCTCCGACCATGGTCTGGTCGCCGACACCCGCGCCGGCAATCGAGACCGGTTTGAGCAACTCGACGAAATACACCAGTGCGCCCTGTTCGTCGAGGATCGGCAGCATTTCGACATCGACGTGTTCCTCGCCGCGGGGTGTCTGGTGTATGTGCAGCACGCGCTCCCGTTGACCCGAGCTGGCAGCGGTTGCCAGCGGGCAGTCCTCCCCGGCCTGGTCACAGGGTCGGTCGAAATTGTGGGACACCTGGTAGCAGCGAGCGGGACCGTTGCGGGTATCGATTTCCCCGAAGGCTTCCCGGTAGAGATCGTTGGTGGCCATGATCTGGTAGTCAGGTGTCACCAGGATCGCCGGATGCTCATAGCTGTCCAGCATGCGGGCAACGGCCAGGTCAGTGTCTTTCGCTAGAATTTCCATGTCTGCCAAATCTGTCCGAATGACTGTCAAATCTGGCATAACTCCAAAGCGCTGGCAAGCCGTATTGCGCTGCTGTACCACCCACCTGTATTTTATTTATATTTATTTCAATAGGATACATTATATTTCTAAAGTAAAATAAGACATGGCATGGCATTTGCTCATCCAGTGCAGTCACTGACTCCGTTACATAATTACCGTTAGAGGTCATGAACATGAGCACAGCAACCCAACCCCGCGTCGATGTCGCGACCAGGCCTGAAGTCACCACCTTTTTCGACGAGCCCACCAATACCCTGTCCTACGTGGTCAAGGATCCCGCCAGCAAGGCCTGCGCGGTGATAGATTCCGTGATGGACCTGGATTACCCCTCCGGTTCGATCAGTTTCGGCGGGGCCGACCAGATTATCGCCTTTATCACCGACAACGATCTCGAGCTGGAGTGGATTCTGGAAACCCACGTGCATGCGGATCACCTGTCTGCCGCACCCTATATTCAGCAACGCCTGGGCGGGAAAATCGCCATCGGTTTCAATATATCGGTGGTCCAGAACACCTTTGGCCCGATATTCGCTGTGGGGCCGGGCTTTGCCCGGGATGGCTCCCAGTTCGATGTACTGCTGCGCGACGGCGACACGATCCAGATCGGTCAGCTGGCCGGCATCGCAATGCACACGCCGGGCCATACCCCTGCATGCATGACCTACGTGTTCGGCGATGCGGTGTTTGTCGGCGATACCCTGTTTATGCCCGATGGCGGCACCGCCCGGGCAGACTTCCCCGGCGGCGATGCCGGTGTTCTGTTCAAGTCCATCCAGCGTATCCTGGCGCTGCCGGGCGAGATGCGGATTTTTGTCTGCCATGACTACATGCCAGATGGCCGTGCCCTGGAGTATGAAACCACCGTGTCCGCCGAGCGCGAAGCAAACATTCACGTGCATGAGGGTGTCAGTGAATCCGCCTTCGTTGCGATGCGCACCGCCCGTGATGCGACCCTGGGGATGCCGACGCTGATCCTGCCGTCGCTGCAGGTCAATATGCGGGCCGGGCACTTCCCGCCGGCGGAGCCCAATGGCCAGCTCTATCTCAAGCTGCCCGTCAACGCCTTTGGCGGTTCAGACATAACCGCGCTGATTGCCAGGGAAGAAAAGTAATGACCGAAGTAAAACAGGTAAGCAAAGAGTTCTCCGTTTCCGCGCAGATCACGGCGGACGAGGTGAGGGGACTGGCGGAACAGGGTGTCCGCTCACTGATCTGTAACCGCCCCGACGGTGAAGGTGCGGACCAGCCCAATGTAACGGAAATCGAGACCGCTGCCACCGAGGCCGGGATGGTCCTGGTGCACCTGCCGGTGATATCGGGCAAATTCAGCGGCAAGGACGTGAGCGAGTTCCTCGCCGCATTGCAGCGGCTGCCCACCCCCGTCCACGCCTACTGCCGCACCGGGACCCGCTCGATCACCCTGTGGGCCCTGGCCCAGCGCAGGCTGGGCACTGACACGCAGAAGTTACTGGACCTGGCCAGCGCCCAGGGCTACGACCTCAGCAGCGCGCTGGCCACGGGTGAAGCCGCCCATGTGCGCCCGGCCAATGCAGCCAGCTACGACATCCTGATTGTCGGCGCGGGAGCCGCTGGAATCGCCGCCGCCTCCAGCCTGCTGGCCCGGGTCAAGCACCTGTCGATAGGCATTATCGATCCCGCGGAAGTCCACTATTACCAACCCGGCTGGACCCTGGTTGGCGCCGGTGTATTCAAGCAGCGCGATACCGTCAAGACCATGGCCTCCCTCATTCCCGACGGGGTGGAATGGATCAAGGCCGCGGTCGGGGCCTTTGACCCCGACAACAACCTGGTCACCCTCGAGGATGCCAGGCCGGTCTATTACGAGCGCCTGATCGTCGCACCGGGCATCAAGCTGGACTGGCACGGCATAGAAGGCCTTACCGAGACCCTGGGGCACAACGGGGTCACCTCCAACTACCGCTACGACCTGGCGCCCTACACCTGGCAACTGGTGAACAAACTGCAACGCGGTCGCGCCGTGTTCACCCAGCCGCCGATGCCCATCAAGTGTGCCGGAGCCCCGCAGAAGGCCCTGTACCTGTCTGCCGATCACTGGAAGCGCTCGGGTACCCTGGCCAATATCGAGATAGATTTCTACAACGCCGGCGAGGTCCTGTTCGGGGTGAAAGAGTATGTCCCGGCTTTGATGAATTACATCGAGCGCTATTCCGCCGCACTCCACTTCCGCCACAAGCTTGTAAGGATTGACGGCGACGCCAGAAAAGCGTGGTTTGAAAATACCGACGCGGAGGGAACAAAGAGCCTGGTAGAAACGGAATTCGACATGATCCACGTCTGTCCGCCCCAGTGTGCCCCTGACTTTGTCCGCAACAGCCCGCTGGCAGATGCGGCGGGCTGGGTGGATGTAGACCAGAACACCCTGCGCCACAAGCGCTATGCCAACGTCTGGGGACTGGGAGACGCCATGAACGCTCCCAATGCCAAGACCGCCGCGGCGGCCAGGATGCAGGCGCCAATCGTGGCCAATAATGTGCTGGAAGACAAAGGGCTGGTCACGGGCATCGCCCATTACAACGGTTACGGCTCCTGCCCGCTGACGGTCGAGCGGGGCAAGATTGTGCTGGCGGAGTTTGGCTATGGCGGCAAGTTGTTGCCCAGTTTTCCCCAATGGGTTATTAATGGGCAAAAGCCATCGCGCCTGGCGTGGATTCTGAAAGAAAAAATTCTGCCGCCCGTGTACTGGAAGGCAATGCTCAAGGGCAGGGAGTGGATGGTGGATCCAGAACAGGCCAAATCCGGGACAGCAACGACTTGAAGCCAAAGTTGTCGCGATTCCTTCCCGCCCTGGAGTGGGGCCGGGAGTATCATCGCGGCTTCCTGGCCAGCGACATGCTGGCGGCGGTAATCGTCACCATCATGCTGATTCCCCAGTCGCTGGCCTATGCCCTGCTGGCGGGTTTGCCGGCAGAGATGGGGCTCTATGCCAGTATCCTGCCGCTGATTGCCTATGCCCTGTTCGGCACCAGCCGAACCCTGTCGGTGGGGCCGGTGGCCGTCGCCTCACTGATGACAGCCACTGCCGTGGGCAAGATAGCCGCCGTCGGCACCCTCGATTACGCCACCGCGGCCATCGCCATGGCGATGATCTCGGGTCTTATGCTGCTGCTCATGGGCCTGCTGCGCTTCGGCTTTCTCGCCAACTTTCTGTCGCACCCGGTGGTCTCGGGGTTCATCACCGCCTCGGGCATCATCATCGGGCTGAGCCAGTTGCGCCATATACTCGGTATTGACGGCCACGGCGACACTATCGTCGAACTGGCATCCAGCCTCGCGCACAATCTTGCGGACATAAACGGTGTGGCCACCGCCACCGGGGTTGCCGCCATCGCGTTCCTGTTCTGGGCGCGCAGGGGGCTGGCGCCGCTGCTGTTGCGGTGCGGCCTGACACAGAAGACGGCGGCCGTTATCGCCAAGGCGGGACCGGTGTTCGCCATCCTGGCGACAACCGTGGCCAGCTGGTACTGGGACTTTGGCCAGCGCGGGGTCGCCCTCGTCGGCGAGGTACCCCGCGGGCTGCCGTCCCTGGGCATTCCCAGCTTCGACGCCAGCCTCTGGTCGGACCTGGCCGTGTCGGCACTGCTGATTTCGATCATCGGCTTCGTCGAATCCGTCTCGGTGGGCAAGACCCTGGCGGCCAAGCGGCGCCAGCGTATCGATCCCAACCAGGAACTCATCGCCCTGGGCGCGGCCAACGTCGCGTCGGGTGTATCCGGTGGCTTCCCGGTTACCGGCGGATTCTCGCGCTCGGTGGTCAACTTTGACGCGGGGGCGGAGACGCCTGCCGCCAGCATCTTTGCCGCCGTGGGTATCGCCCTGGCCGCGCTGTTGCTGACGCCGGTGCTGTTCTTCCTGCCCAAGGCCACCCTGGCGGCCACCATCATCGTGGCGGTCACCACCCTGATCGACTTCCATGTCATCCGGCGGGCCTGGGAATATTCCCTGTCGGATTTCATCGCCGTCGTCACGACGATACTGGTCACCCTGCTGTTCGGTGTGGAGCTGGGCGTGCTCGCGGGTATCCTGGCGTCCATCGGCCTGCATCTTTACAAGACCACCCGACCCCACATCGCGGTGGTGGGTGCGATTGCGGGGACCGAGCACTTTCGCAATATCGAGCGGCACAATGTCATTACCCACCCGAATATCGTCTCACTGCGGGTGGACCAGAGCCTGTACTTCGCCAATGCCAGTTACCTGGAGGACTACATTTACCAGCTCATCTCGGAGATGGAGGGACTGCAGCATGTGATACTGCAGTGCACCGCGGTCAATGAGATCGACCTGAGCGCCCTGGAAGCGCTGGAGGCCATCAACCACCGCCTGCAGGAACAGGGGCTGACCCTGAATCTGAGCGAGGTGAAAGGGCCCGTAATGGATGCACTGCAGAAGTCGGAGTTCCTGAAGCACCTCAGCGGCAGGGTTTACCTCACCCACCACCAGGCGGTGAAGGATCTGAAGCTGGATGAGATCGAGCCCTATATTATCTAGGGCAGCTCTGATTAATGGGGTGACACCTCAGGCTTTGCGTCCTAAGGTGCGCTGATTGGCGGCGAAAGCCGCTGGAAAAAACCGTGCTCAAGAAAAAACAGCACCTGGGCAATCACCTCGTCGTCCCACATCATGAACGTATGACCGACCGGCATTTCCAGGAAGTCCATCATGCCCGGGACGATGGTTTCCGCCACGGCCACGGTGCCGTCGCTCGGGCCATCTGGAAGTCCAGGCAGAAACGGCAACCAGTTTGAGGTGCCGGCGATCACGCCGAGCTCGAAGTCGACCCGCCCGAGCCGGCGTGGAACCGAGGACTCGGTGGTACCCAACTGCGCTACGGCCTGGGGCATGAACACCTCAAGCACCGCCGTCGAATCTACATAGTCTGCCAGCTGGCTGCCGCCGTTCGGCGGCCCGAGCATGACCACCCGGCGCAGGCCGGGAATATCCCGCTGCGCCAGGTACTCCCTGACCAGTATGCCGCCCAGGGAATGGGTCACGAAGTCGACCTGCTCCAGGCCCAGCTCCCTGCAACCCGCAAGGCTTTGCTCTATTGCCAGAGCCGCCAGTTCCGACACCGGATGATCCAGCGAGGGATAGGTCAAATTGACAACCTGGTAGCCGCTCTCCTCCAGCTGCCACTGCAGTCCCTTCATGGACAGGGCTGAACGCCACAGTCCGTGCAACAGCACCACGCAACTCTGGGAGTGCCGGCTGCCCTCCTGCGGGGTAACCGCATGCACCGGTGGGAAACCGGCCAACAGCGACAGGAGCAGTGCGAGCACCTCCGTCTTCAGGCGGCGCGTCACACCTTTACCACCGGCAAGCGTGATCGCCATCGGGTAATGGTACGGGGGATTGATCAGTAGTTCCTGCGCTCCAGTCCACGCTGCCAGATCCGGAGGAAAGCTTTCTCCAGGGCGCCCTCGGCGGCGAGCCCCAGTTTCTCCTGCCAGTTTTTCTTCTGCACAAACTTCACCTCGAACACGTCCCAGTCCGCCAGTCGACCCTGCACCAGAGCGTCGCTGGTCTGTAATTCGTCGACCAGGCCGACCTCCAGCGCGTCCTGGCCGTACCAGATCTCACCGGTTGCCACTTTCTCGATATCGACGCCAGGTCGGTTTGTACTGACGAAGTTCTTGAACAGGGTATGGGTTTCTTCCAGTTCCTCGGCGAATTTTTCGCGCCCCTTGTCGGTATTTTCACCAAACAGGGTCAGGGTCCGCTTGTATTCCCCAGCGGTGAAGAGTTCAAAGTCGATATCGTGTTTCTTGAGCAATCGATGGAAGTTGGGCAACTGCGCCAGCACCCCGATAGAGCCAATCACTGCGAATGGCGCCGCGACGATGCGGTTGGCGACACAGGCCATCATGTAACCGCCACTGGCGGCCACCTTGTCCACCGCGATGGTCAGGGGTACCCCCGCATCCCGGATACGCTTCAGCTGGCTTGCCGCGAGGCCATAGCCGTGCACCATGCCACCGGGGCTCTCCACCCGCACCAGGAACTCGTCGCCCTCCTGTACCTGCGTCAATACGGCGGATATCTCCTCGCGCAGGTGGTCGGTTGCGCTGGCCTTCAGGTCGCCGTCAAAGTCCAGTACGTAGAGTCTCTTGCGCCTGTCGGCATCGTCGCCCGCCTTCTTGCCATGCTTCTTCTTTTCCGCTTTTGCCCTGGCCTTTTCGGCCTTTTTCTCCTCCTTGAGCTGGGCCTTCAGCAGCGCTGGTTCTGCTACCACATGTTTGATGTGGTGGCCGATATTGCGGTACTTCTCATTGATGTCACGTACCTCGATATGGCCTTCCTGCTGCTCTGACTTCTGCCTTTGGCCAATCGCCACCAGACCGGCGACAAGAAGCAGTATCGCAGCGACGAAAGTGACTGCCTGGGCGAGGAAAAGCCCGTATTCGTAGATATATTCCAAAATGGTAACTCCAGGATTTACGGTAAGTGAGATTGTCCGAGCTGGTGGACATAGTGGCGAATCAATTGGCCTGCTACAGACGAGGGTGGCGGAATCATCGGCAACTCGCGATAGTGGAACCATTGGGCGTCCGCTATTTCACGCTGGTCGCAGACAATATCTCCACCAGCGTAAGCGGCAAAGAAACCGAGCATCAGCTGATTGGGAAATGGCCAGGACTGTGACTGGAAATAACGCAGGTTTTCAACCTCAACCCCGACCTCCTCCCGCACTTCACGCACCAGGGTTTCCTCCACGGTCTCCCCCGCCTCGATGAAACCGGCCAGGGTGCTGTACATGGGGCCGGGGAAGTTCACGTTGCGGGCCAGCAAGAGCTCCTCCCCGCGGGTGACGAGCACGATGGCACAGGGCGCTATCCGGGGAAAATTGACAGTGCCGCACGGGTCGCAGCGCATCGCGCGTTCCTCGAGGTCCACCTGCATCCGCCGGCCGCAGCGGCCACAGAACTGGTGGTCGCGCTCCCAGTCGAGCAACTGGGCAGCCCTGCCGGCCAGCGCGAACAGGCGTTCATCGACCCGGCCCAGGATATGATAGAGGTTGCCCCGCTGGTATTGCAGCGGGTCGACTTCCTCCAGCTCGTCTATCTCCAGAACGTAACAGGGGCGGTCGTGCCAGTAGCCAAGGAACTGACGGCGCAGTATGCGCCAGCCATGGCTCTCGAGCTGGCTCCGGTCTATCAGGCACACCTCGGTGGCGCGCATATCGCTGAGCAAATCGCCACGCTGGAAAACGATATGGAGTTCGTCTTCTGCGCTGGGGGGCTGTATGTGATCTGGCCGAAACACTGTCATGGATTCCATCGGCTGAAAGACCGGCTATAGTAAGCGCGCCCTCCGCGAGGGGCAAGCGTTGAGGAAAGCTTCGAAAACTTCAGGGCAATCACGTAGAATGCCGGCGAATTTTGAGGATACTGACCGTAATGAGCGATACTACTGCCAACGCCGTTTGGATGAATTTCCTCGGATCCTCGCCCGCCTGGTATAAAAAAACCATCATCGCGTTCCTGTTGCTCAACCCCCTTGCGCTGTACCTGCTGGGGCCGTTTGTCACCGGCTGGATCCTGATCGGGGAGTTTATTTTCACCCTGGCACTGGCGCTGCGCTGCTACCCCCTGCAACCAGGGGGCCTGCTGGCTATCGAAGCGATACTGCTGGGTATGACTTCACCGCAGACGGTGTTCAATGAAACAGCCGCCAATTTCGAGGTGATTCTGCTGCTGATGTTCATGGTGGCAGGCATCTATTTCATGAAAGAGCTGCTGCTGTTCGTGTTCACCCGCATTTTGTTGAACGTGCGCTCCAAGGTGGCACTGTCCCTGCTGTTCTCCCTCGTTGCGGCCTTTCTATCCGCCTTTCTGGATGCGCTCACGGTCACCGCGGTACTGATCAGCGTGGGAGTCGGTTTTTACTCGGTGTATCACAAGGTCGCATCGGGTAAGCACCACGCCCACGAGGAGCATGATCACTCGGTCGATGATGGCGTGCACGACCTGCACCGGGATGACCTGGAAGACTTTCGCGCCTTTTTACGGAGCCTGCTGATGCACGGGGCTGTCGGCACGGCACTCGGCGGGGTATGCACACTGGTAGGTGAGCCCCAGAACCTGCTGATAGCCACCGTGGCCCAGTGGGATTTCGTGGAGTTTTTCACCATCATGGCACCCGTGAGTATGCCCGTGCTGGCCGCCGGGCTTTCCACTTGCTGCCTGCTGGAAGTAACCGGCAGGTTCGGCTACGGAACCAAACTGCCGCCCAGGGTGCGTGACGTGCTGGTTGAGTTCCAGGCGGAGGCGGAAACGCACCGCAACAAACGCTCCAATGCCCGGCTGGCGGTACAGGCCGTGGTGGCCGTCATCCTGGTGGCAGGGCTGGCGTTTCACCTGGCGGCAGTGGGGCTGATCGGACTGCTGGTGATCGTATTGCTGACGGCGTTCAACGGTGTGGTCGAGGAACACCAGCTGGGCCACGCTTTTGAAGAGGCACTGCCTTTCACCGCGTTGCTGGTGGTGTTTTTTGCCATCGTGGCGGTGATTCATGACCAGCATCTGTTTACTCCGGTCATCGACTCCGTGCTGGCGATGGAGTCGGAGGTCCGCCCCGCCATGTTTTTCCTGGCCAACGGCCTGCTGTCGATGATCAGTGACAATGTGTTTGTCGCGACTGTCTATATCAATGAGGTAAAAGCTGCACTGGATGCCGGTACCATCAACCGTCAGGAATTCGACCACCTGGCCGTTGCGATAAACACCGGCACCAACCTGCCCAGTGTTGCCACACCCAATGGCCAGGCCGCATTCCTGTTCCTGCTGACCTCGGCACTGGCGCCGCTTATTCGCCTGTCCTACGGACGCATGGTGATAATGGCCCTGCCCTACACCCTGGTGATGGGCGGCGTTGGCCTGGCCTGCGTGGCGCTGTTTCTCTGAGGAGGATTGTCTAAAGCGGGTCCCGGGCGCGCCCGTCCAGCTCGCGCCAGAGCACGCGACCACCATTGCTTACGGCAATCGCCTCCAGCTGCGCCGCATGGGCAGCCCTCTCCTGCGCCGTGGCCCGAATCACCGGCAGCGCAGGCCGGTCTGCGCCGAGGCGCTTTATCTGCTGGCTACCGGGGCCGCCGTCGCCTGAGTTGGCAGTGGCGTCCGACAACTGGAAAGTGGTCTGGCCGCCGGTCATGGCCAGGTAGACGTCGGCCAGAATCTCCGCATCCAGCAGCGCGCCGTGCAGGTCGCGCTGCGAATTGTCCACGTCGTAACGCTGGCACAGGGCATCCAGGTTGTTGCGCTGGCCAGGGTGCTTGGCACGGGCCATCACCAGCGTATCAACCACCGTGCACATTTCCCTGACCTCCGGGTACTGCCCCGACATACGCTGTAACTCGGCGTCGAGAAAACCCAGGTCGAAGGGCGCGTTGTGGATTATCAACTCCGCGCCGCTGATAAACTCGACGAAATCAGCGGCGATGCGGGCAAACAGCGGCTTGTCATCCAGAAACTCATTGGTGATGCCATGGACCTCGATGGCCCCCTGGTCAATTTCCCGTTCCGGCTTGATGTACTGGTGGTAGTGGCTGCCGGTCAGCTTGCGGTTCACCAGCTCAACGCAGCCGATTTCGATAATGCGATGTCCCTGGGACGCTTCCAGTCCCGTGGTTTCGGTGTCCAGTACGATCTGTCTCACGTTGTCGCCTTGCTCCTGCCAAGTTCGTCGATACCGCGGTTGGCCAACTGGTCCGCTATTTCGTTCTCCCGGTGACCGCTGTGACCCTTGACCCAGTGCCACTCAACCTGGTGGCGCTGGTTCTGTTCATCCAGCGCCTGCCACAAATCCACGTTCTTTACCGGCTGGCGTCCCGCTGTTTTCCAGCCCTTCTGTTTCCAGTTGGCCAACCAGCTGGTGATGCCGTTTCTTACATAGACCGAATCGGTGGTGACACTGACCTGGCAGGGCTCACGCAGGGCCTTGAGGCCCTCGATGGCGGCCTGCAATTCCATGCGGTTATTGGTGGTCTGCGTTTCCGCCCCATAGAGTGTGCGCTCCACACCTTTGCAACGCAGCAGGACACCCCAGCCGCCGGGGCCGGGGTTACCGCGGCAGGCTCCATCTGTAAACATTTCTACCTGTTTCAAGCGCTATTGTCCCTCTGAGGATTTCTGTTGCTGGGCCACCCCCGCCCGGGTTGGCCGAAACGGTGTGGGAGCGGGTGCGGCCGTCGGCTTTGGCACTAACCCTATCAAACGCTCCCGCCGCAGCTGCCATTGTCGCCGCGGCCGGTGAATGCCGGACACCTGCTTGATCGCGTGCACGATATACAGCCCGCCCCCGGGCAGGTTGTGGCGATTGCTCCAGCCATCCAGCCGCATCAGCCAACGGCGGAGCGCGCCGCGCCCGGCCAGGGGCACGGCACCGAGCCGGACGGTATCCTGTATCTCACAACCCAGCAGGTGCAGCCAGTCCGTCAGGCGGCTCTGGCTGACGCCCTTGCGGCCGTGCCAGAGTGAGTTCCGGCTGATACCGCGCAGACGTGTACCGAAACCCAGCAGGCTGTGGGGGTTGAAGCCGACGATAATCAGCTGGCCCTGCGGCGTCAGTACCCGCTGGATCTCCCGCAACACCTGGTGGGGGTTATCGGCGAAATCGAGGGTATGGTGCGCGATAAGCGTGTCGATACTGTCGCTTTCCAGTGGCAGTTCGTCCGCCAGCGCCAGCAGGGTGATCTGCTCTCCCGCGCGCTGCGCGGCATATATCCGGTGGTTGATCGGGCTGGCGGCGAACAGGGCGTGCCCCCGGGTGCATCCGGTCTGCAGCAGGTGATAGCCAAATGCAGTATCCAGGATCCCGTCCACCGACGTGCGGGTGCCAGCCAGCAGGTATTGCCCATTTTCGCGGGAATACCAGGATTCCAGTTCCGTCAAGATGTCGATACACTCACCCGTCTTGGCACTGCCGGCCAACCCTTCCATAAGGCTTTACCGGCTGTCGTGATAGCAAGCCGCCATGGTACTGCATTTCAGCCGGATTTGAACGCTGCCTTGCCGCCAGGTCCGTACCGGCGCGGGAACTGCCCCGGGAATGGCCTTTCGCCCAGCTTTTTTGCGCGCTTACGGCTAGTAAATACTGGACTACTCGAACTCGCGGGCTAGACTTTTACTGTGGGTGCCGGGGAATCCTGACCGGGCCTGGTGACTCACGCTTGGCACGACGGCCACTTCGGCTCTCGACACAGGGAAGTAAGAAAAACAATATTAAACATGAAGTTATATGACATACTTATAGTCATTTCTGGAGCCATTTTCCTGTGTGGCTGCCAGTCCATGGGGGGCTCCGGCAGCGCCCCGCCGGTCGTTTCAGCGCTGGCCCAGCAAAGCCTTTATCCCCACACCCCCGCGCCTGGCAGGCAGCTGGACTGGTCTGTCAGCACACCACAGCACCACCCGGCCGCTACAGACGATGCACCGGACGACCTGTGGCAGCGGATCCGTTCCCAGCTCAGTTGGCAGGACATTGAGGACCCGCGAGTGGACAAGGCCCGGGAGGACTACCTGCGGCAGTACAATTACATGCCGATGCTGTCCGAGCGAGGTTCACTGTACCTGTATTACATCGTGGAGGAGGTGCAACGGCGCGATCTACCGGTGGAACTGGCCCTGGTGCCAATGGTGGAAAGCACCCTGGACCCCTTCGCCTATTCCTCCGGGTCCGCCGCGGGCCTGTGGCAGATCATGCCTGCAACCGGCGAACATCTCGGCTTGCAGCAGGACTGGTGGTTTGACGGCAGGCGCGCCGTGCGCGACTCCACCAGGGTAGCCCTGGATTACCTGGAGACACTGTACGACACGTTCGACAATGACTGGATGCTCGCTCTTGCCGCATACAACGCCGGCGAGGGGCGTGTCGCCAAGGCCCAGCGGGACAACCGGAAAAAGGGCCTGCCTACTGACTACTGGTCGCTCGACCTGCCGCGGGAAACACGGCGCTACGTCCCCAGGGTGCTGGCCCTCACCCAGATCATCGCCGAACCCGAGGCGCTGGACGTGGAGATCCCTCCCCTGCCCAACGAGCCGGCTTTTGAAGTGGCAGAACTCGGCGGGCAGATCGAGCTGGCGCGGGCGGCGGAGCTGGCGGACATCAGCCTGGAGACACTCAGGGAACTCAACCCCGGCCAGTTGCGCTGGGCCACCGCGCCCGACCGGCCCCAGGAACTCCTGGTTCCAATGGGAACGGGTTCGCGCCTGGAGGAAGAGATCGCCCAGCTGACCCCGGCGGAGAGGGTGCGCTGGCGTTACTACTACATCAAGCCCGGCGACAACCTCATCACGATAGCGAAAAAGTTCCGGACCGACGTCAGCTTGCTGCGTCGGGTCAACGGTCTCAGCGGCAGTAATATTCGAGCCGGCAGCACCCTGATGATCCCCAGCAGTAACTGGACCGACGGCCTCGATCTGGCGGCGACACCCGGGCCGGAGCCGATCGGCTACAAGGTCAGGAGGGGCGATTCGCTTGCCCGGATAGCTGGTAAATACAAGGTAAGCGTGGATGATATCGTGGCGTGGAATGCCCTCGACCCGCGCAAATACCTGCAGCCGGGGCAGACCCTCAAACTCCATGTCGGCAGCAGGTGAGCCCCGGCTGCAAGCTGTGAATTTCTCCCGTAACACCCGATGACCGGCGGCGAGTCCTGCCATACCCCCTTTGGTGATTTCCGCCTGGGCCGCTATCCCGCCCGCCGGGATGAGCCCCTGCAGGCCTGGTCTGCGGCGGATCTGCTATTGCTCGAGGAAATCCACCGACGCGGGATTCCGGGGCCGGACATACTGGTCGTCAACGACGAGCATGGAGCGCTGTGCGTTGCACTGGAACCCCGTGAGCTCTGGACTGATTCGGCGCTGGCGACCCTCGCGCTGAACAACAACCTTGAGCGCAATCAGCGGGCCCGGGTTCCCGTGAGGTGGAGCACCGAGCAGCCCAACGCCGGTGCGGCACTCGTCGCCCTGCGGATTCCCAAACAGCTGCCCTACTTTCAATACCAGCTGGCGGTCCTGTCGCGCCTGATCGAACCGGGCACGACGGTGCTGGCCGCCGGCATGGACAAGCATCTCTCGCCGCGGGTCGCAGCATTGCTGGAGGAATATATCGGGCCTACCGAACGCCACCGCGGGCAGCGCAAGGCGCGCCTGTTCAGTGCGCGCAGGGATGAGCGCGAGGGACCGGCGGCCGAGCCGCCGGCGAGTTACTACTGCGAGACGCTGGCAGGTGAACTGCAGGCGCTGCCAAACGTCTTCAGCCAGGAGCGACTGGACGGCGGCAGCCGCCTGTTGCTGGAGCAACTGCAGGCCCTGGAGCCCGCGACGCGGGTGGTCGACCTGGCCTGCGGTAACGGTGTGCTCGGTCTCAACGCGTTCCGGCAGGGGCTCGCCGGCGAGGTGCTGTTTGCTGACGAATCGGCCATGGCCGTCGCCTCGGCGCAGGCGAATGCCGCCCGCCTGTTTCCCGCTGACAGCGCACGGTTCGTCTTTCACCGGGGCGATGGCCTGGCAGACTACGCGGGGCCGGCGGCGGGGCTGATCCTGTGTAACCCGCCGTTTCACCTGAACCACGTGGTGGATGAGTATGCCGGGCGACGCCTGCTCGAACAGTGCGCCAGGCATTTGCAGCCCGGGGGTCGCCTGTGCATCGTGGCCAACCAGCACCTCGACTACCTGCCGACCCTGCGCCGCCACTTCGGCGCGGTGGAAAAGCTCGCACGCGACCGGCGCTTTATCGTATGGCTGGCCCGGCTGCGCTGAGCGCCGGTGCAGCGGGTGGTCAGTGCCGCAGCAGTTCGTCCACCAGGGCCGCAACCGCCTCTGTGGCCAGGCCCTTGCGCTGGTGGTGGAACAGGTCGGTCACTTCGCTCAACTGGCTGTTGATCTCGACGGTGGTCGCTCCGGCGGCGAGCGCGCGCCGCACGAAGCCCGCCGCCGGATAGACCAGCCCCGAGGTTCCGATCGCGACGAACATGTCGCAAGCCGCCAGGCGCGTCTCTATTTCGTCCATGTGGTAGGGGATTTCCCCGAACCAGACCACATCGGGACGCAACTTTCCGCCGGCGCCGCAGGCCGGGCAACTGCTGGCTCCGTCAAACTCGCCCTCGGCGCGCATACTGCGCTCACAGGCAGTGCATGCCATGGCCAGCAACTCGCCGTGCATATGGCATACCTGGGGGCTGCCACCCCGTTCGTGCAGGTCATCCACATTCTGGGTAACCAGGAAAACCTCTCCCGGGAACTCGCGCTGCAGTCGGGCCAGGGCCTCGTGCGCCGCGTTCGGCTGAACGCTCGACAACTGTGCCCTGCGGGCATTGTAGAACCGGTATACAAGCCCGGGATCGCGGCTGAATGCCTCCGGCGTGGCAATGTCCATGGGGTTATGCCGTTCCCACAAACCATCGGCATCGCGAAAGGTCGGCACCCCGGACTCGGCAGAAATTCCGGCACCGGTCAGCACCACCACCCGGTCAATGTACCGGCCGTGAAAATATGGCATTGGTATCTACTCCCTCCCCCGGAGATCGAGTTGCTTCATGTGGTAGAGCCGTCCCACGCTGGTAAAGTACAGAGCACAGCTAACGGGTTCCCGCCCCAGCTCGCGCAATGCCTGGCGGTAGCGCAGCAATTGCCCGAGATACTCCTGTCCCTGGCGAACGCAGAAGTCCTCCAGCGTTTCACCCGGCCCCGGCCGGCTGTTTTTATAATCGATCAGCCAGCGAATACCGCTGGACGCATCGACAAAGCTGCGGTCTATCACCAGGTCCTCGACCCGTCCGGTGTCCGGATCGACCCGGGTCAGGGGCCATTCGCTGCGCGGCTGCTGATGCCTGTTCGACAGAACCCACCTGCCCTCGCCGTCCGGAGCCAGGGTCGTGTCCAGCGCCCGCTCAACCGCAGCCTGGGCTTCATCCAGGGCCTTACCCCAAAGCCCCAGTTGCGCCAGCGCCGCACGCCAACGCCCACTATCGCGTTTGTCCAGTGAGTGCGGAAGCTCGTCGCGGCGGGACAGTTCGTCCAGTGCCATATGCACCACCGTTCCCACGCAGCGCTCCGGGTAGTTGGCCGCCCGCGGGGGGATGTTGGGGGCCTCCCCTGCTGGAGCAGCGCGGGTCGGAGGCGCCGCGGCCGCGGCCGGGGTTTGCAGGCGCAGCAGCGGCCGGCCGGACACCGCCGACGCAGCCCGGGCAGGAGCGGGGTTCGCCTCATGCAAGGTCAGCTGCTGCCCGAAGCTTTCCCAGATCGGCCTGAGCAGGCTGCGCGCAGGCGGCGGCCGCAGCTCCCCGCTGCGCTCAGGCTGCAAACTTGCGCTGAGCACCAGGCGCCTGATCGCCCGGGTCGCCCCCACGTAGAGCAGGCGCGTGGCCTCCAGCTGGCTCTTGTCCTTGCGCAATTTGTCCAGGTAGTTGTAGAGCGTGGGCGCTCCCTTCTCACTGTGATCGTCCGCCGCCAGCAGGAAGCTGCGCTCCCCCTGCGGGCCCGTATGCTCGTCCCACAGCAACAGTTCGCGATCATCGCCCCGCGAGGTCCTCGCCAGCTGGGGAATGAACACGCAGTCGAATTCAAGCCCCTTGGCTTTGTGCAGGGTCATGATCTGCACCTTGCTTCCCGCCTCGCCGCCGTTCATGAACTGTTTTTCCAGGCGCGACTGCAGCCACTCGACGTCGAGCCCGCGACCCTCATGTTCCGCCTGTTCCAGCAGCTGGAAAAAGCATTCCGCGTCGCTCAGTGCCGCGCTGTCGGTCGCGGTGGCGGGCCCACCCAGGTCCAGCCAGGTGCGTTCGATCCAGGCCCGCAGTCCCAACCGGTCCCGTTTCTGCCGCGCCCGCTGCAGGGCCACCAGCACGGCCTCGACCCGGCGCCTGCCGTCCGCCGTCAGGGATTGCCTCAGGGCGCTGTCCTGAAGCGCACTCCACACGGGGGTATAGCGGGGGCTGTCACCCCAGCGCCCGATCTGAAGCAGGTCCGCCAGGCACAAGCCGCACCAGGGCGCCCGCAGCAGCGACATCCATGCCAGGCGATCGGCGTCACAGGCCAGAGCGCGGCACAGTGTCACCAGGTCGCCTATCAGCGGTGACCGTACCAGGCTGTCCATGGCCTGGGCCGTGTAGGGAATGGACAATTGCTGCAGGCCGTTGATGACCGGCTGCAGATGTCCCCGGCTGCGCCCCAGAACGGCGATACTCGTACATGCCGGATCGGCCCAGGCATCGGCAATCTGCGCACAGACAAAAGATATCTCCTGGCCGGTGGCATCCTCGCCCTGGAATGCGTGCAAGCCGACAGCGGGCGCGCTCCCGGCGGGACGCACTGGCGCGGCGGGGGTGAAGCGCACCCTGCCCCGGTTGATGTCATCTGTCGCGGGGAAGGCTGCCGCGAAGCTGGCATTGACCCACTCCACCAGTCCCGCGTCGGAGCGAAAGTTGCAGCGCAGCTGGAGATGCTCCAGCCGGACGCCGTTGAAACCTTCCAGCCGGGCCTTGAGAAACAGACCCACGTTGGCGCCCCTGAAGCCGTAGATGGACTGCATGCCGTCACCGACGACCATCACGGTGCGCGGCGCCTGCGGGTTGGTCTCATTGTGCTGGCCCCAGCCCCGGGTAAGGGCGTGTACCAGATCGTACTGGTTGATCGCGGTGTCCTGGAACTCATCCACCAGGATGTGCTCAATCTGGTAATCCAGGCGCAGTGCCAGCTCTGTAGGGGCCTCGTCGTCGCCCAGGGCCTGCAGGGCCGACAGGGCGACCTGGCTGTGATCAACCGCGCCCTCGCGCTGGAACACCAGCAACAATTCCGCGGCCAGTTGCGGCAGCAGTCGGGACAGATGAACCAGCAGCCGCCAGGACTCACTACCCGTGTCGATTTCCGGGAGGATCCCGATATCGGCCACCATCTGCTCCAGGCCATCGAGCTGCGCCAGTTCCGCCAGGATACCGTTCAGTTGGGCCTTGCGCTCGGTGGGCAGACCCTTGCCGGTCGGGAAGCCCATGCTCTTGTCCAGTCGCTTGCGCCAGGTGCCGGCATTGGTCAGCAACATGTTCCGCAGGCTGCGCCAGCCGGCGATGTCACCCGGCTTGTCACCGGGAAATACATCCGGACCGGTCTCGCCGAGATTGGCGGCTGCGTACTGCAACAGGTCCAGCAGCTCGCCCTGGTAGGGGCCCAGACGCTCGCCCAGGCTGGTGAGTTCTCCCCGCACCAGGTCCTTTACAGTCGCCACCAGGTAGGCCTCGGATTCATCCGGTGCCCGGTGCACACCCACATACTGACGCCACTGGTCGCGCCGGGCCAGCATCGCCACCAGCAGGCTTTGCAAACGTTCCCAGTTGTTATCGAAGTGCAGCATCAGGGCTTTCATGTCTGCCGCGGCCCTATCGCCGTCATCGACCCGGCGAAACAGCTCCACGACGGCACGGGCATAGAGTTCAGACGCGTCATCCAACAGGCTGGCCTGACCGCCGAATTCACTGAGTACCGGCATTTGCCGGGTGAGACCGCCGCAGAAACTGTCGATGGTCTTGATGTTGAGGCGGGAGATATCGCGGACCAGCTGCCAGCCGCCGCGCTCATCTGCCGCCAGCGCTTCCTGCGCCAGTTGCCGGGTGACCTGCTGGTGGGCAGTCGCGCAGGGCTCGTCGCGCTGCGCGGCGAGCAGCGCTGCCACCACTCTCTCGCGCATTTCTGCCGCGGCCTTGCGGGTAAAGGTGATGGCCAGAATCTGTTCGGGGCGCTCCACCCGCGACAGCAGGCGCAGGTAACGCTGGATCAGCAACTCGGTTTTGCCGGAACCGGCGGGGGCGCTGACGCAGAAGCTGTGAGCGTGATCTATGGCCCGGCTGCGCTCGGCGGCATCGACGACACTCATGCGGGCTCTGCCTCGGTCGCGCCGATCCGGCACAACGGCTGCAAGCCGCACCAGCTGCAACTGTCATTCGCCAGCGGGTCCACCCTGGCGTCCCCGGCCAAAAACTCCGTGGCCAGCCGTTCCAGGTTGTCCCGCCAACAGGCGTTGAGTGACTCCCAGTCGGTCGCGGGCATACGCTCCTGGACTGCCTTTTCAATATCGGTGGCGATGCCGGGAGCGGCTGCGACCCGGCCCAGCCCCACAAACCGGTTGTCGCGCGGACGTATCTGGGCAAACGCCAGCGCCGCGGCGGCGTCGGGCGCAGCGATGCCATAGAGCAGCAACTGGGGTTTCGCCGGCCGCTCCCCCAGCCAGTCCTGCACCCGACTGACACCGGATTTGTAGTCAATTATGAGCTGGGAGCCGTCGGGCAGGCGGTCGATCCGGTCAACCCGCAGACGCAGTTGCAGCTGACCGAGGGCGAGCTCTATATCCTGCTCCCGCTGGCTCACCACGAATTCGCCGCGCAACTTTTCTACCGCCAGCCACTCCCGCAGGAGTCCCGTAAGCCGCTGCCCCTCCAGCTCCCAGTAGGCCGCCCCCAGCAGGCGTCGACGCGCGGCCGGGAACGCCGAGATAGCGCCGCGGACCGCGGCTGCCACGGCCTGTGCCTCGGAGTCATCGTCCAGGGCCATCAGGGTGCGGTGATCGCTGATCTCGCCCCACAGGGCATTCAGTGCATCGTGCAGCAGGGAACCGCGATCCGCCGCAGACAGCGCCAGGCTGAATTCGCCCAGGGGTTCGACTCGCAGACGCCTTTTTGCAAATGCCCTGAACGGGCACTGGGACTGATCTTCCAGCAGGCCACTGCCCCCGCCGACGCCGGCGGCCTCGTCCCCCTCCAGAGGCGGTGCCCACTCATCGGCGACTTGCTCGAGCGTGCGCTGCCGCCACTGTTGCAGCCAGCGCTCATCGACAGCGGGCACCACGGCCGGTGGCGCCGGGACGAACCCCTCCAGCAGCGCACTGGGCAGCTCGGGGACATCGTCGAGCTGGCGGCAGTAGCTGGCGTGCAACACCGGGCTCGAGCGGGTGTACTGCTCGAGCAGACCCGCGGCAAATTCCCACTCCCGTTCCGCAGTCGCATGCGGCATCTGCAGTCGCCGCTGCAGCGACTGGGGTATGAAGGGGCTGGGGCGAGCCGGGGCGGGCCAGCGGCCGGCCTGCATACCGCATAGCCAGAGCTGGTCGAACGCCAGGCCGGCGGCCTCCAGCGGCCCGAGCACCTGGACACTGCTGTCCGCGGTCTGGGGCTGCGACATTTGCCGGGCGCAGCTGCTGCGCAGCAGGGCCAGGGCCCGGGGGAAATCCAGCGGCTCGCTGACCGCGTCATAGCGGCAGAATTCATCAAGGGTGCGGTACCACAGTTCCACCTGCTGGTATTCCAGCGAGTCCAGTGGCCCGCTACCGGGCCATCCCCAGACCTCCAGCACAGCGCAAAAATGCTCTATCCAGGTGGAGGGCAAATGCCGCTTGCGCAGCTCGCGCATGGTCGAGACTTTCAGCAGGTGTCGTCCCAGCGACAGTCCCCTCTCCTGCCCGAGCCTGACATCGCAGGCTGCCTGTCGCAGCTCGACAGTGTCCAGTTCTTCCCGGCCGGCCTCGAACAGGCGATGCACGAGGCAATTGGCCAGGGGCGTAGTGGCGTCCGGCAGGTCCAGGAAACGTGAGCGCAGCAGCGCCAGTACTGCCGCAACCGTGGTTCGCGGCCCGGCCAGGGCCAGCGCTGCCAGTGCGTCGCGCACCACCGGCGCCCTGTCGAGCGCGATACCCGTGGAGAAATTGACTGGCAAGCTGGCGTAGTTCTCGCCCAGGCAGTCGAACTCGCGGCGCAGCAGGTATTCCAGCGCCACGCGGTCGGCTGCCATGTCGCTCAGGACTATACCGATAGAGGCTGAGGGCTGTTCCCGGGTGGTTTCAACGGCCCAGCGCGCAACCGCCTGCAACTCCTCACGCTTCTCCGCGAAGGCGTGCAGGTGGCGCTCACCGGCTTCTCCCGCGGGAGCTATCTCCAGCAAGCGCTCCGACAGCGCGGAGACCGCCGCCCGGTAGAGCGGAGGCACGTCGTCGAATTCAAGCAGTGCGACCCTGCTAGCGGGTAGTTTGCCCGCGCAGGCCGGCAGCTGACGGATACAATCATCAGGGGTACCCATGCCCGCGCCCGCCAGGCGCTGCTCGAACAGGTCGAGCCAGCGCAGGAACGCGGCGCAGTCGGTATCCATGCCGAAAAGCTGGCGCGTATTCGCCTGGGCTGTGTCCACCTGCCATCGCACCAGGGTTTCCCTGGCCTGGCTGGCCAGTTCGGCGGCCGCAGCCGGGCGCAGCAGATGATACTGGTCGCCCTCGCGCTCTTCCCTGGCAATGACCTGCTGCCACAGCTCCAGAGACTGTGCGGTGCTGATCTGCACAAGCGGAGGCAACAGGCCGAACCCTACAGCGCGCTGCCACTGCTGCTGGAGCCAGCTGGCCAGGGGCTGCACCGGCACCGGCTCCCACACGGTGGCTCCGCTGTTGGCCTGGTGCGCATCCCATTCCGACTTGATCCGCCGCGCCAGGCGGTAGTTTGGTGTGAGTAGTACAAAACCGCTCTCCACGAGCGGAACCAGTGGCGAGATGTCATACAGCGTGGACGTCAATCATCACTCCTTACCTGTTTCTGCACCGCTGCCTGTCGTGCAGTGGTGCCTACCCAACGTGGCCCCAGTGCTATAGAATTCCGCCCCCGGCGCCGGGCGCCGGGCCCGTTCCCGGGTGCGGACCGGCGGGCTGGAAATGAGAATGACTGTATCAGGTAACTACCGATGAGCAATATCGAAGTCCACAATATCAATGTCGGATCGCAGGATGTACTGGTCACGCCAGAGCAACTCAAGCGCGCCTTGCCGATGTCGAACCGCGTCCACGATGTGGTGACAGGCAGCCGCAAGGTAATCCAGGACATTCTGGATCGCAAGGATCACAGGCTGTTCGTGGTGGTCGGTCCCTGCTCCATTCATGACCCCGCCGCGGCGATGGACTACGCCCGTCGGCTGAAAACCCTGGCGGACGAATTGGCCGATACTCTCTACATTGTCATGCGCGTGTATTTCGAAAAGCCGCGCACCACCGTGGGATGGAAAGGGCTGATCAACGATCCCCGCCTCGACGACTCTTTCAAAATCGAGGAAGGCCTGCATCTCGGCCGCCAGCTGCTGCTGGACATTCTCGAACTGGGCCTGCCCACCTCCACTGAGGCACTGGACCCGATTTCGCCCCAGTACCTGCAGGACCTCATCAGCTGGAGTGCCATTGGCGCCCGCACCACCGAGTCCCAGACTCATCGGGAAATGGCCAGCGGACTGTCGTCCCCGGTAGGTTTCAAGAATGGCACGGACGGCGGCCTGACCGTGGCCACCAATGCCCTCAATTCAGTGGCCAAACCCCACCGCTTTCTCGGGATCAACAGTGAGGGCCAGGTTTCGGTGTTCACCACCCGCGGCAACCGTTACGGACATATTGTATTGCGCGGCGGCAGCGGCGGCCCCAACTACGATTCAGTGCATATTCGCCTGTGCGAAGAGGCTCTGGAGAAGGCCGGCGTACCCTGCAACATCATGGTGGACTGCAGTCACGCCAACAGCAACAAGCAGCCTGAACTGCAGCCACTGGTCGTTGAAAACGTGGCCAACCAGATTCTCGAGGGCAACAAGTCCATCGTGGGGTTGATGATAGAGAGCAATATCAATGCGGGCAGCCAGTCCATCCCCGCCAACCTCGACGAGCTTGCCTACGGCGTCTCGGTCACCGACGGCTGCATTGGCTGGGAAACGACCGCGCAGTGCCTGCGCGCCATGCGGGACAAGGTAAAGTCGGTACTGCCCGGGCGCAGGTCCTGATCAGGGGCGCAACTGGCGGGCGTGAGGGCTGCGGCGCCGGGCTCAGTAATACGCCTGGGAGCGGTCGCTGTGATCGGTCATATCGCGCACGCCCTGCAGCTGGGGCAGCTGTTCCAGCAAGGTTTTCTCCACCCCGCTCTTGAGCGTCATATCGACGGCGCTGCACCCCTGGCAGCCACCACCGAAGCGCAACACCGCATAGAAATCTTCGGTGACTTCCACCAGGCTTACCTCACCGCCGTGGGCCGCCAGGGAGGGATTGATCTCGTTGTATAAAACATAGTTGATCCGGTCTTCCAGCGGGCTGTCCGCGTCCACCCGCGGCATCTTGGCATTGGGTGCCTTGATGGTGAGCTGACCGCCCATCCGGTCCTTGGAATAGTCCACCAGCGCGTCTTCCAGGAACGGCAGACTGCGGGCATCAAACCAGGCCTTGAAGCCCTTGAATTGCCGCTCCTCATCCCCTTCCTGCAGGTCACCGTCACGGCAATAGGCAATACAGGTTTCCGCCTTGGCGGTGCCGGGCTGGTTGATAAACACTCTTACACCGAGCGCGTCTTCCTGTTTTGACAGCAATTCTGCGAGGTATTCCTGGGCTGATTCAGTGATCGTGACCATCGAAAATTCCATTCCGAGTAAATTACTCAGGTATTCTAACAAACTTGTTCACAAAAACGCGAGCGCCACCTGCTGGCCGCCCCCCAATCTGCTAGACTAGCCAGCTTTTTCAGCAGGAGCGTTCAGCCGCTCCCGCCTCAGCAACCTGGACAGATCATGGCACAAGACCTTCAAAATCAGACTCCCCTTGAGCAGGCCCTGCAGCGCCGCATACTGGTGCTCGACGGCGCGATGGGAACGATGATCCAGGGCGAGGGTTTGCAGGAAGCGGATTACCGCGGTGAGCGCTTTGCGAATCACCCCTATGACCTGAAGGGCAATAACGACCTGCTGTCCCTGACCCGGCCCGATATCATCGCCGGCATTCACCGCCGCTATCTCGATGCGGGCGCCGACATCATCGAGACCAACACGTTCAACGGCACGGCCATTGCCCAGGATGATTACAAGCTGGGATCCCTGTCGGCAGAGCTCAACCTGGCGGCAGCCCGCATCGCCCGGGAGGTGGCGGACCAGGTGACGGCTCTCGAACCGGACAAACCGCGTTTTGTCGCGGGCGTGCTGGGGCCCACCCCGAAAACAGCCTCAATTTCACCGGATGTGAACGATCCCGGCGCCCGCAGCGTGACATTTGACCAGCTGCGCCAGGACTATGCGGTCGCCGCCCGGGCGCTGCTGGAAGGCGGCGTCGATTTACTGCTGATAGAGACCATCTTCGACACCCTTAACGCCAAGGCGGCGATATTCGCCGTGAGGGAAGTATTCGACGATCTGGGCCGGGAGTGGCCACTGATGATCTCGGTGACTTTTCCCGACATCAGCGGCAGGGTGCTGTCCGGGCAGAATGCGGAGGCGTTCTGGAACTCCGTGGCCCACGCCCGGCCCCTGATCATGGGTACCAACTGTGGCCGACGCTTCAAGGAGATCCGGCCCTTCATCGAGGAATTGTCCAACGTTGCCGACTGCTACTTCAGTGCCCACCTGAATGCGGGCCTGCCCAACGCCTTCGGCGAATTCGACGAGACGCCGGCCATCATGTACGAGGATTTCCGCGGCTTTGCCGAGCGCGGCTTCCTCAACCTGGCCGGGGGCTGCTGCGGTACCACCCCCGCCCATATCCAGGCGATCGCCGACGCGGTGCAGGACGTGCCGCCCAGGGCGCTGCCCAGGCGCGCGCCCGCCTGCCGCCTGAGCGGTCTGGAGCCGTTCAATATCACTGCCGACAGCCTGTTTGTGAACGTCGGTGAGCGCTGCAACGTCACCGGGTCGGCCAAATTCAAGCGTCTTATTCTCGAGGGCGACTACGAGGCGGCACTGGCAGTGGCGCGCACCCAGGTGGAGGACGGCGCCCAGATTATCGATATCAACATGGACGAGGGCATGCTGGACGCGAAGGCGGCCATGGTCACCTTCCTCAACCTGGTAGCCGCCGAGCCCGATATATCCCGGGTGCCGATCATGGTGGACTCCTCCAAGTGGGAGGTCATCGAGGCGGGCCTGAAATGCATCCAGGGCAAGGCCGTGGTGAATTCGATCAGCCTCAAAGCCGGTGAGGAGGAGTTTCTCGCCCAGGCCCGACTTTGCCAGCGCTACGGCGCGGCGGTCGTGGTGATGGCCTTCGATGAAGATGGCCAGGCGGACAATCTGCAGCGGCGCAAGGATATCTGCAAGCGCTGTTACGATCTGCTGGTGGGCGCACTGGATTTCAATCCCAACGATATTATTTTCGACCCCAATATTTTCGCGGTGGCGACAGGTATCGAGGAGCACAACAACTACGCGGTCGAGTTTATCGAGGCGACTCGCTACATCAAGGCGGAACTGCCTGGCGCGCTGGTATCAGGCGGCGTGTCGAACGTGTCTTTCTCCTTCCGCGGCAACGATGCGGTGCGCGAGGCGATTCACTCGGTGTTCCTGTATCACGCGATTCGCGCCGGCATGGATATGGGTATTGTCAACGCCGGGCAACTGGCGGTCTACGACGACCTGCCTGCGGACCTCAAGGAGGGCGTCGAGGACGTCATTCTCAATCGCCGGGATGACGGCACCGAGCGCCTGCTGGAACTGGCGGAGCGCTATCGCTCCAGTGGAGCCGGCGAGGCCCGGGTAGAGGATCTGAGCTGGCGGGAGCAGGATGTCGCCAAACGGCTTGAGTACGCCCTGGTCAAGGGCATCAACACCTGGGTGGTGGAAGATGCCGAGGAAGCCCGCCACAACTATGCGCGCCCCATCGAGGTGATAGAGGGGCCGCTGATGGACGGCATGAACGTCGTCGGTGACCTGTTCGGCGAGGGCAAGATGTTCCTGCCCCAGGTGGTCAAGAGCGCCCGGGTAATGAAGCAGGCAGTGGCCTATCTGCAGCCGTTTATCGAGGAAGAAAAAACCGGGGGCAACAACACCAACGGCAAGATACTGATGGCGACCGTCAAGGGCGATGTCCACGATATCGGCAAGAATATCGTGGGCATCGTGCTGCAGTGCAATAACTTCGAGGTCATCGACCTGGGTGTGATGGTTTCCTGCGACGAGATCCTGCGAGTCGCGGCAGAAGAGCGGGTGGACATTATCGGCCTCAGCGGACTCATCACGCCCTCGCTGGATGAGATGGTACACGTGGCCAGCGAGATGCAGCGCCAGGAATTCAACCTGCCGCTGATGATTGGCGGGGCCACCACCTCCAAGGCCCACACCGCGGTGAAAATCGACCCTCATTACGATCGGGATGTGGTGGTGTACGTGCCCGATGCCTCCCGCAGCGTGGCGGTGGCAACCCAGTTGGTAGGTGACGGCAAGCCCGGTTTTGTCGCTGCCCGCAAGGAAGAGTACGACCAGGTGCGCGAGCGGGTCGCCAACCGCCAGCCCAAGAGCCGGCAGCGCAGCTACGAAGAGGCAGTGGCCCACGGCCTGCAGCTGGACTGGGCCCACTACACCCCGCCGCGCCCCGCCTTCATCGGTACCCGGGTGTTCGAGGACTTCCCCCTGGAAGAGCTGGTGGACACCATAGACTGGACGCCCTTTTTCATCACCTGGGAACTCGCCGGGAAGTACCCGGACATCCTCGAGGACGAGGTCGTCGGTGAGCAGGCAACGGAGCTGTTTCGGGACGCCCAGGCCATGTTGCGGCGCATCGTCGATGAGAAACTGCTGCAGGCCCGTGCCACGATTGGCTTCTGGCCTGCGGCCCGCTACGGCGCAGACGATATCCTGGTCTATGCGGATGAGTCGCGCAGCGAGGTACTGGCCACCCTGCATGAACTGCGCCAGCAGGTTGAGAAGCCCAACGGCAAGCCCAACCTCAGCCTGGCGGATTTCATCGCGCCCGACGGCAGTGGCATAAACGACTATATAGGCGGCTTCTGCGTGACCACAGGACATGGTGTGAAGGAGCTGGCGGCAAAATACGAGGCAGCCCACGACGACTACAACAGTATCCTGCTCAAGGCCCTGGCGGACCGACTGGCGGAATCATTTGCCGAGCACCTGCACCGCCTGGTGCGGACGGAATACTGGGGCTACGCCAGTGGCGAACAACTGAGTAACGAGGAACTGATCAAGGAACGCTACCGTGGTATTCGCCCCGCTCCCGGTTATCCGGCCTGCCCCGACCACACGGAGAAGGCCACCCTGTTCAGGCTGCTGGACGCGCCCAACAGCTGCGGGGTAACCCTCTCGGAAAGCTATGCCATGAGTCCTGCCGCGGCGGTAAGCGGGTTCTACTATTCCCACCCCGAGGCCAGCTATTTTGCGGTGGGAAAAATCGGCCGCGACCAGGTGGAGGATATCGCCCGGCGCAAGGGCCTGCCCACGACGACGATGGAACGCTGGCTGCGGCCTAACCTGGATTACTAGCGAGGAGTCCCGCGATGACGGACCAGGAAAACGATGAAGCCCAAGCGCCAAAAGACGAGAAGTCGCTGAATCCCCTGCAGGTTGTCAGCAGCGTGATGGCGGCGGGCCTTGGTGTTCAGAGCAGTAAAAACCGGGAAAGGGACTTCAAGCAGGGCAGGTTAGGCGTGTTTATCGCAGCGGGTATTATCTTCACCCTGCTGTTTATCGGCACCGTATTCACCGTGGTGCAACTGGTGTTGAAGGGCAGCGGGGAGTGACCGGCCGGGCCGCTCACTCCCCAGGCGTTCAACCGGGCATGCCGGATAACCATATACACATGGCCAATACGATGACCCCGATTACGGCGGTCACGGCAATGGCGTCGGCCGCGCCATCGGCTTCACGTTCGTTATTGATCTTGTCAGACATTGTTCTCTCCGGGGTAGACGTGTTTGAGACGGCGCATTATAGCAGCATCGGGGACATTCCCAAGCATTGCGCGAGACCGTCGCGGGGACGTGCCTGGCGCTGGCAAGCTGAGTTCTAACCTTATAAATTTTCTTACTAATTACTGCCCCGCCATTTCTGGTAATGTATCGGCCCCCGGCGACCGGGCATAAGCCCCGGGGCCACAGCAGCAGGATTTTTTGATGTACGTTTACGACCAATACGACCAGACCATCGTCGACGAAAGAGTGGTCCAGTTTCGCGGCCAGACCGAACGTTTTCTCGCCGGCAAGCTGACCGAGGGTGAGTTTCTGCCACTGCGCCTGCAAAATGGGCTTTACCTGCAGCGCCTGGCCCCCATGCTGCGAATCGCGGTGCCCTACGGCCTGCTCAACAGCACTCAGCTGCGCAAGCTGGCGGAGATTACCCGGGTTTTCGACAAGGGCTACGCCCACGTCAGCACCCGCCAGAATATCCAGCTCAACTGGCCGCGACTGGAAGAGGTGCCCGACATACTGGCCGAGCTGGCCAGCGTGCAGATGCACGCGATTCAGACCAGTGGCAACTGCATTCGCAACACCACCACCGACCAGTACGCGGGGGTTGCCACCGACGAGCTGGAGGACCCCAGGCCCTACTGCGAAATCATCCGGCAGTGGTCCACCCTGCACCCGGAATTCGCTTTCCTGCCGCGCAAGTTCAAGATCGCCGTCTGCGGCACTCGCGAGGACCGCGCGGCAATTCGCGCGCACGACATAGGCGTCGAACTGGTTGCCAACGACAGCGGCGAAATCGGCTGCAGGATCCTGGCGGGAGGCGGCCTCGGGCGCACCCCGGTGATCGGGTCGGTGATCTGCGACTGGCTGGAAAAGAAGCACCTGCTGACCTACCTCGAAGCCATTTTGCGGGTCTATAACCAGAACGGCCGCAGGGACAACAAGTACAAGGCAAGGATCAAGATACTGGTAAAAGCGATGGGCGTGGATGCCTTTCGTGAGGCTGTGGAACAGGAGTGGGAGTTGCTCAGGGATGGTCCCACAACCCTCACCGACGAGGAAATCAACCGGGCGAAATCCTTCTTCACGGAACCGCCCTACCCCACCCTCGACGGCGATGCCGCACAGGCGGAGCTGGCGCAACAATGCGACGCTGACCCGATTTTCGGGAACTGGGTAAAGCGCAACACGGTGGAGCATCGGGTAGCCGGGCACCGCATCGTCAACCTGTCCCTCAAGGCCACCGGCTATGCGCCCGGCGATGTCACCGATGCACAGCTGGAGCTGGTTGCAGACCTCGCCGATGAATTTTCCTTCGGTGAGATTCGCACCACGCACCAGCAGAACATGGTGCTGGCCGATGTGCGCATGGACCAGTTGTACTCACTCTGGCAGCGCCTGCAGGGTGCCGGCCTTGCCACACCCAACCACGGCTACCTCACCGACATGATCTGCTGCCCGGGCGGTGACTACTGCTCGCTGGCCAACGCCAAGTCGATCCCGGTGGCCGAGGCCATACAGTCTCGCTTCGATGACCTGGATTACCTCTACGACCTCGGCCCCATAGAATTGAATATCAGCGGCTGCATGAACGCCTGTGGCCACCATCACATCGGCCACATCGGTATTCTCGGGGTGGACAAGAAGGGCGAGGAGTTCTACCAGGTCTGCCTCGGTGGCAGCCAGGCGAAAGATGCGTCGATCGGCAAAATCCTGGGGCCCTCCTTCAGCCAGCAGGACATGCCCGACGTCATCGAAAAACTGCTGTCCACCTACCTTGATTTGCGCGAGGGGGAGGAGATATTCCTCGATACCTATCGACGCGTGGGGATAGAGCCGTTCAAGGAGCGCGTATATGCCAAGGCTGATTAAAGAGGGTGCGATCGTCGAGGATGGCTGGCTGCCGGTTGATCCCGATGCCACCAGTATTGGCGACGGCCAGGTGCTAAGCCTCGACCAGTGGCTGAACTCGGAAGACAAGGCGGGTCGGGCCATCATGCTGGAACCCGGGCAGGGCCCCGACCCACTCTTCGAGTACCTCCAGCAGATCCCGATGATAGCCATCAACTTCCCTGTCTTTACCGACGGGCGGGGCTTTTCCTATGGGAGAGAGCTGCGCGAGCGCGGCTTTACCGGCGAGCTGCGCGCCTGCGGGCACTTTATTCGCGACCAGATGACCTACCTGCACCGCTGTGGTTTCGACGCCTTCCAGCCGGCCGAGGAGACCCGACTTGAGGACGCTCTCGCCGGACTGAATGATTTCAGCGAGTCCTACCAGGCGGCCATCGACCAACCGCTGCCGCTGTTCCGTCGCCGGAGTTGAGCACCGCACCTGTTTCTGTAGCGGACTTGCTTGATACACTGCCTGCTGGAACCCAGGGGATAACCCGGTAAATGGAATTGAGCAGCATCACGTTCTCCTTCTTCCTGATTTTCACCGGGGCAGCCGTCTTCGCCTCGCTGGCGCTGTACACCCGCCAGCCCCTGATCATCGCCTATATTGCCCTGGGCGCCTGTATAGGCCCCTACGGCATGTCCCTGGTAAAAGACCTGAGCCTGCTGTCGGATATTGGCCACGTCGGGATTATCTTCCTGCTGTTCCTGCTGGGTCTCGACATGCAGCCCCAGGCATTGTGGTCCACCCTGCGAAAATCCATCGTGGTGGCGGTGTTCAGCTCGATTGTCTTTCTCGCCATGGGCTTCGGCGTCGCCAGACTGTTTGGCTTCGGCACCACCGACGCCCTGATCACCGGCGCCGCGATGATGTTCTCCTCTACCATCATCGGGATCAAGCTGCTTCCCACGACGGTGTTGCACCACCGGCATATCGGCGAACTGATGATTGGTTTGCTACTGCTGCAGGACCTCCTGGCCATCGTCGTCCTGATGGTGTTGCTGAGCGCAGCCCCCGGCAACACCGACGCCACGGGGTTGAATCTCGTCTATTCGCTGTTAAGCCTGCCGCTGCTGGCCGGTGCCGCCCTGCTCGCGGTGCGCTTTGTGCTACTGCCGCTGATCACCCGTTTCGACCGCTTTCACGAGTACATTTTCCTGCTGGCGATCGGCTGGTGTCTCGGGCTCGCCGAGGGGGCGAAATTACTGGGTCTGTCCGAGGAGATCGGCGCTTTCATCGCGGGTATCACCATCGCCACCAGTCCGATCTCCCAGTACATAGCGGTCAACCTGAAACCCCTGCGGGATTTTTTCCTGATCCTGTTTTTCTTCTCGGTAGGGGCCCGCTTCGACCTCGCCCTGCTGGGACAGGTGCTCGCTCCCGCCCTGGTGCTGTCAATCCTGGTCCTGGCTCTCAAGCCGGTCGTTTACCGCTTCCTGCTCAAGGGCGTCAGCGAAAAACGCACCCTGGCCTGGGACCTGGGTTTCCGTCTCGGCCAGTCCAGTGAGTTCTCGCTCCTGATCGCCTACGTGGCGGTGGCCAACGCCCTGATTACCGAACAGGCCTCGCTGCTGATCCAGGCGACGACCATTATCACTCTGCTGGTGTCGTCCTACATCGTGGTGCTCAATTACCCTACCCCGATCGCTATTTCGGATCGGTTGCGGCGGGATTAGGAATTCTCATCTCAATATTTTTGTTTCGACCGGCGGAAGAATTCCGTCTTCGTCAGTTCCTGCGCCAGGCGTTGGCGAGGGGACAGCCCGGATCGGCCATAGCCCCACCAAGAAATTCGGCTGCTGCGCAACTCGACCATTTTTTGCTACGCAAAAAATTGGGACTCGAACAGTACCCGAAAAGCGGGGCAGGCTCTGCTCGCAGAAAACCCCGAATTTCTTGGTGAGGCTAAGCATGGCCTGACTGATCCGGGCTGCCCCCTCGCCAACGCCTTACCACCGAGTTAACAACTGGAGCGCCGTTCGCGGAAGCGCCTCCAGAATCAAAAAATTGCACGATGATGCGAGTACAAGTAGTTACCATATCAGTACACATCCACCAGCACATCTGCCCAACCGATACGCTTAAGCAATAATCGCCTACCCCCAAAGGCTATATGCGATTCCTTTGATCTATTTTCAAAGTGACATTTCGAGGTGGCGCCGGCGGGTGGGGGTCCCCGAATCAGTCAGGCCATGCTTAGCGGAGCAAACCAATTCGGGGCTTTCTGCGAGGACTGTCCGAGTCCCAATTTTTTTGCAAAGCAAAAAAATGGTCGAGTTCCGCAGCAGCCGAATTGGTTTGCGGAGCTATGGCCGATTCGGGGACCCCCACCCGCCGGCGCCACCGAATTGCAGCGAACAAAACCAAAAAAAACCGGCTCAAACGGCCGGTTTCTTTCGGAGCGAGCAATAACCCTAGAGCTTGGCTTCCAACTCCGGCAAGGCATTGAACAGATCTGCGACAAGACCGTAATCAGCAACCTGGAATATAGGTGCATCCTCGTCCTTGTTGATCGCAACGATCACCTTGGAATCCTTCATGCCCGCCAGGTGCTGGATCGCGCCGGAGATACCGACAGCGATGTACAGGTCCGGAGCCACGATCTTGCCGGTCTGGCCGACCTGCATGTCGTTGGGCACGAAGCCTGCGTCAACGGCCGCGCGGGAAGCGCCGATAGCGGCGCCCAGCTTGTCGGCGATACCGTCGAGGAGCTTGAAGTTTTCGCCATTCTGCATGCCGCGACCACCGGAGATAACAATCTTGGCGGAGGTCAGTTCGGGACGGTCGGAGACCGCTACTTCCTCACCCACGAAGGATGAAAGACCCGCGTCGTGTACAGCGCTGACTGCTTCGATGGTGGCTGAGCCGCCCTCTGCAGGCGCCGCGTCGTAGGCGGTGGTGCGCACGGTGATTACTTTCTTGGCGTCGGTGCTCTTTACCGTGGCGATCACGTTGCCCGCGTAGATAGGACGCTTGAAGGTGTCGGCGGATTCTACCGAGGTGATCTCGGAAATTTGCGCGACGTCCAGCAGGGCCGCTACCCTGGGCATGGTGTTTTTACAGTTGGAGGTTGCGGGCGCGACGATGTTGTCGTAGGCCGCGCCAACGTCGGCAATCAACAGGCTGACGTTTTCCGCCAGCTGGTGTTCGTAAGCGGCGTTGTCTGCTACCAGTACCTTGCCCACACCGGCGACCTTGGCGGCTGCCTCGGCTGCGCCACTGCAGTTCGCGCCGGCTACCAGGATATCGATATCGGCGCCCATGGCCTGCGCAGCCGCTACCGCATTGAGAGTCGCAACTTTCAGGCTGCTGTTGTCGTGTTCTGCAATTACCAGAGTGCTCATCAGATTACTTTCGCCTCGTTCTTCAGTTTGTCGACCAGCTGCTCCACATCAGCAACCTTGATACCGGCCTTGCGCTCGGCCGGTGGCTCTACCTTGACCTGGGTCAGGTGAGTCGTTACGGACACGCCCAGGTCTTCCGGGGTGTAGACGTCGAGCTGCTTTTTCTTGGCCTTCATGATATTCGGCAGGGAGGCGTAGCGCGGCTCGTTCAGGCGCAGGTCGGTGGTGACGACAGCCGGGAGGCTCAGGCTGAGGGTCTGCAAGCCGCCATCCACTTCCCGGGTGACATTCAGCTTGTCGCCGTCAACGGAGATTTCGGAAGCAAACGTGCCCTGGGGCATATTGGCCAGGGCGCCCAGCATCTGTCCGGTCTGGTTGTTGTCACCGTCGATGGACTGCTTGCCGAGAATGACCAGTTGGGGCTGCTCCTTGTCGACCACACCCTTGAGCAGTTTCGCTACCACCAGCGGCTCCACCGGGCCATCGGTTTCCACCTGGATTCCACGGTCTGCGCCCAGCGCCAGCGCGGTGCGAATCTGCTCCTGGCAGGACTTGTCGCCTATGGAGACGGCGATAACTTCGGTAGCGGTGCCCGCCTCTTTCAGGCGTACGGCCTCTTCTACTGCGATCTCACAGAAGGGATTGATAGCCATCTTGACGTTATTCAGGTCAACATTACTACCATCGGCTTTCGCGCGAACCTTGACGTTGTAGTCAACGACGCGTTTAACGGCTACAAGAACCTTCATGGATTCTCCCTAGTTTTTCAGGTGGGTAATCAAGGCACGGCCCCTGGAAGTGGGCTGCGTCAGCGTAATTTCGGCTGGGTATGATGCCGACTAAAGCACGGCGGGTCAATAGCGTTCCGGGTTGGCGGGAGACGCCCGGGAGTTGAACCCCGGGGTCGGTCCGGAATCGACAAATATGGCTTTTTATCCATAGAAATTATATACTTGCGCTCCTTCTATACGCTGCTGCCCGCACCGCGGCCGGCGCTCCCCCACCCGCTTAAAGAGGACAGGATTGTGGATCGAGAATCTATGGAGTTTGATGTTGTCATTGTCGGCGCTGGACCTGCCGGACTCTCCGCTGCCTGCCGCATCATGCAACTGGCCAGGGAAAAGGAACAGGAGGTCACGGTCTGCGTTGTGGAAAAAGGCTCCGAGGTGGGCGCCCATATTCTGTCCGGTGCGGTACTCGAGCCGCGCGCCCTGAATGAACTGTTTCCCAACTGGAAAGAGCTTGGCGCCCCGTTGAATACCCCGGTGAAAGAAGACAAATTCTATTTCTACCTCAGCGCGAACAAGGCGATCAAGCTGCCCAACTTCCTGATACCCAAGCCCACTCACAATGAGGGCAACTATATCGTGTCCATGGGCAACGTCTGCCGCTGGCTGGCGGAACAGGCCGAGGGCCTTGGCGTAGAGGTGTATCCCGGCTTTGCCGCAGCGGAGATCCTGTATCACGAGGACGGCCGGGTGAAAGGGATCGCAACCGGTGACATGGGTGTCAGTGCCGATGGTGAGCACAAGGACAGCTACATGCCCGGCATGGAACTGCACGCGAAGTACACCCTGTTCGCCGAGGGCTGCCGCGGCCACCTGGGTAAGCAGTTGATCGAAAGGTTTTCACTGGATGCAGGCAAGGACCCGCAGCACTACGGTCTGGGCATCAAGGAAATCTGGGAAATTCCGCCGGAAAAACACGAACAGGGCCTGGTCATCCACGGCCTGGGCTGGCCGTTGAGCGAATCGGGTACCGGTGGCGGCGCATTCATGTACCACGCAGACAACCACCAGGTATATGTGGGCCTGATCGCCGACCTGAATTACAGCAACCCGCACATGAGTCCTTTCCAGGAGTTCCAGCGCTGGAAGCACCAGGCGGAAACGGTCAAATACCTCGAGGGTGGTACGCGTATAGTCTACGGGGCAAGGGCGATTACCAAAGGCGGCCTCAACTCGCTGCCGCGCATGTACTTCCCGGGCGGCCTGCTGATCGGCTGCGACGCCGGCACACTCAACAGCGTCAAGATCAAGGGTAATCACACTGCGATGAAGAGCGGCATGCTGGCTGCCGAGTCTGTGGTTGAAGCCCTGGCCCAGGGCGATGCTGCGCCGGCGGACCTGGCGTCCTATCCCGTCAAGATCGAGGCGTCCTGGCTGCACGAGGAACTCTACACGACCCGCAACTTCTCCGGCTTCATGCACAAGTTCGGTATTCTGCTCGGGTCTGCAATGGTCTGGATCGACCAGAACATCTTTCGCGGCAAACTACCCTTCACGCTGAATGATTCCCGTCCGGACTACGCCGCCCTCAAGCCGGCGGCGCAGAGCAAGAAAATTGAGTACCCCAAGCCCGACAACAAGATCAGCTTCGACCGCCTGTCCTCGGTTTTCCTGTCCAATACCAACCATGAGGAAGACCAGCCCTGCCACCTGACACTGCTGGACCCGGCTATCCCATTGGCCAGCAATTTGCCGATGTACGACGAGCCGGCACAGCGCTACTGCCCGGCGGGAGTCTATGAGATTGTCGAGGATGCGAGCGGCAAGCGCTTCCAGATAAACGCCCAGAACTGCGTCCACTGCAAGACCTGTGACATCAAGGACCCCGCCCAGAACATTACCTGGGTGACTCCTGAAGGTTTTGGCGGGCCGAACTACCCGAATATGTAACTCGCGCGGGGATTGCCGCGCTGGTGTCGCTAGGGTTGCGGCACCAGCGCGAAATGGTAATCACCACTGCTGAGCGTAGGGACGCCATCGCGCTCTTCAGCCAGATCCACCAGTCGATACCAGGCGGGCCGCGAACACAGTGCCGTCAGGCCGTTATCCAGCTTTAGAGCGGGTATATCGCCGAGGGTGGGCTCGAAAAACAGGGAGTGCCGGGCGTCGATATCAACGGTTTTGCCAGTATTCAGCGTTGCCCGCAGAACGGCTGTTTCACCCTCCTCCACTACCGATACGTCCGTGACAATGAGTGGGTGGAGCTCGACCGAAATTCGCCACTTCTCGGCGGGTGTGACCAGATAGTAATGGCCATCCTCCTCGCGCCGCAGGATGCTGGCAAAAAGCCTGACCAGTGATTCGCGTCGGATAACCGTACCGTCGTGGTACCAGCGACCGTCCGCGGCGATGCGGATCGGTATATCCCCTGACAGCGCGGGATGCCACAGGTGCAGGGGGGGCGAATCGAAGTTCCGCCGCTTCACCTGTTTTTCGAGTTCCTCCAGTGCATCAGCCACAGCGCCTCCTCGGGCCGACAATGCCCGGCCTCACACCGCAAGGGTAGCACCAAAGCGCGATGGGCACCCGCCCGGGGCAGGCAGGGTAATCGCCAGAATCAGGCGCAGTCGCCGATCAACCGGACATTTATCACGCCGTCCAGCCCACGCATTTTTTCCAGTATCTCCTCGGAGACGTGAGTGTCGATATCGATCAGGTTATAGGCCACCTCGGCGCGGCTTTTGTTGAGCATGTCGATCACGTTGATATTTTCGTCCGCCAGGATTGCAAGGACGCTGCCGAGTATCCTCGGAACATTCTCGTTGCTCACCGACAGGCGACAACCGCGGACCCGCTCCAGCTCGAGCGTGGGAAAATTCACCGAGTTGCGGATATTGCCGTTCTCGAGAAAATCCCGCAGCTGCTCTGCCGCCATGATGGCGCAGTTGTCCTCGGCCTCGTCGGTGCTGGCACCGATATGCGGCATAAGAATGACGTCATCCCGCCCGATCAGGGCCGGCGATGGAAAATCAGCGATATATTTGCGCAGTTTGCTTGCTTCCAGCGCTTTGACCAGGTCCTCCTCGTTGACGATTTCCTGCCGGGCGAAGTTAAGCAGGCAGGTATCCGGTTTGACCGCGCCCAGCAGTTCCGCGTTTACCAGGCCACGGGTGGAATCAAGCACCGGCAGATGCAGGGTTATATAGTCACAGCGGGCGAACAGGGCTGACAGCGTATCGGCTTTGCGCACCTTGCTGGAAAGGCGCCACGCAGCTTCTACCGATAGCGCCGGGTCGTAGCCAACGACCTCCATCCCCATGGTAAGCGCCATCTCGGCGACCATCGAGCCGATCGCGCCAAGGCCGACGACACCCAGGGTCTTACCCACGAGCTCGTTGCCTTTGAACTGCTTTTTCTGGGCCTCCAGGGTGCGGTGCATCTCGACCTTGTCGGTCATACCCGCAAGGGTATCGACATAGCGAATCCCCTCGATGATGCCGCGTGAACCGAGCAGCATGGCGGTCGCCACCAGTTCCTTTACCGCGTTGGCATTGGCCCCGGGGGAATTGAAAACGGGGATGCCGCGGCGGGTGCACTCCGCCACCGGAATATTGTTGACCCCTGCCCCGGCCCGGCCAATCGCCAGCACGGAATCGGCGATGTCCTCGGGCTTGAGCTGGTGACTGCGCAGCAGGATTGCATCCGGGTGGGAGAATTCGCTGGCGATCTCGTAACTGTCGCGGGGCAGTCGCTCCAGCCCCTTGACTGAAATCTGGTTCAGTGTGAGTACCTTTCTGGCCATGCTTACCTCAAATCAAGAGTCTACATTACGGAAATATCTGCACTCTCGCGCAGGCCGCGTTGAAATTCGCTGTCCACAAGGTTCGCGTATTGTCCGCTCACTTGCCGCAGCAACGACATCCGGGCGGTTTGTTCGAGGGCCTCAAGTTTGCCCGGGTTTACTCCCGTGAGGGATATCACCTGGGCATCACCCGAAGGCGCCATTATAAAATCAACAAGTGTCTGGTCCTGTGCGGGCACCGGCATCTCAAACGCCCTGGCCAGCACATCCTGCGGCACAGCGCCGTTGCGTCGGTCTGCGCCAAGCTCTACCTGCCAGTTGTAACCGGTATCTGTGGCCAACTGTTCCATACTTGCGCCGGAGGCCAGCTCCTGGACTATGCGATCCGCTTCTGCGGCCACCATTTCCCGGGCTGACCGCTCAACGATGATCGCAGCGATCTCGTCGTGCACTTCGGCCAGTTCTTTGAGCTGGGGCAAATTGTGCTTGTGCACGTGCATAACCACGAACCTGTCTTCGCCCAGTTCAATGACATCGCTGTTATGGCCCGCCTCCAGAACTTCCTCGGAAAATGCCGCACCCAGCAGTGCGGGGCTGGCAAACAGGCCCTGTGCCTGGTCGCGTGCGACCGGTTCGCTGCGCTGGACGAGGAGATCGAGTTCGCTCGCCGGCCTGCTGAGATCTTCCGCGTTGAACACCAGGTCTTTCAGGTTTTCAACCGCAAGCAGCAGCTCGCTGCGGGCCTGTGCAAGCTGTAACTGTTCTTCAAGCTGTGGACGCAGTTCTTCCAGTTCTGGTGCGCTGCCCTCCCTGCGCTCGCTAACCAGTATCAGGTGGGTACCGGCTTCCGTCGTCACCGGCGCCGATACCTCGTCAACTGCAAGACTGGCAACGGCCTCTTCCATCTCTTTGGGAAAGGCGTCACCACTCGAAAATCCCAGGTCGCCACCGTTAGCCGCCGATCCGACGTCGTCAGAGAACTCTGCCGCCACTTCGCCAAAATCAGCGCCGGCTGCAAGTTTGGCCTGCGCAGCCGCTACCCGCTGCTGCAATGCGTCGGCGTCTTCACCGTCACGCGCCTCGAACAGAATGTGGGAAACCCGATTCTCTGTTTTGTACTGGGTGTTTTCAATCGCCAGCTGGTAGGCCTCGAGCACGGCGCTTTCTTCCACCGGTTGCCTGAACAAATCCGGGGTGAGCTCTATGTAGTCGAGTTCAACCGACTCTGAAGTGCGAAAGTCATCCTGGTGGTCGGCATAGTAGGCGCTGATCTGCTCCTCGGTAGCTTCCTGCTGGTCAATAAACGTTTGCAGGGGAATCGTCAGGTAGCGAAGATCGCGCTGCTCCGCATCCACTGCCGCATTCAGGGTCAGCTCCAGAGGCGTGGCGAACTCGCTGCCGGCAAGGCCACTGCGCAACTGGGCCAGAGCGATATCCTCGCGCAGAGTCTCTTTAAAATATGCGGGGGTATAACCGGCACTGGACAGCACACTGCTGAACATTTGCGGCGAGAACTTACCCTCTATCTGAAATTGCTCCATGCCCCCTATCACGCTGCCGATCTCCCGACTGGACACGGTAAGATCCATGGACTCTGCCGATTGCATCAGCAACTTCCGGCCAATCAGCGAATTGAGCGCCTGGCTGGTGATCACCTCGTCATCGAGCAGGGTCGGGTCGAAATTGTCACCCATCATCGAGATCAGCCGGCGCTTCTGGGTATTCACCGCCTGTTGTAATTCCTGTGGACTGACCTCTTCCCCGTTAACCTCGGCGACACCGGAACCCCCGCCGCCGACCAGGATTGACTCTATGCCGAAAATTGAGAAAGAGATGACAATCAACCAGACCACAACCTTGATGGCCGGCCCCTGGACATTCTGTCGTATGTTCTGAAGCATGGATACTTACTCCGGGAAACTAAAAAAAAAGCGCACCAAACAGTGCGCCTTTCTGTATCTTCGGGATATCACCGCCAACCTGCCCGCAGTATTCTACCAGCCAAGCTGTCGTAACGGTTACAACCCTCTCCCTGGACTCAGGAGTTGACAGCGTCCTTCAGTGCCTTGCCGGCTTTGAAGCCGGGTACGTTGGACGCCTTGATTTCAATTGTTGCACCGGTCTGGGGATTACGGCCACTGCGCGCACTGCGATGCTTTACAGAGAAAGTACCGAAACCCACCAGGGAAACCTGGTCACCTTTTGTCAACGCATCGGTAATGCTGTCTACAACCGCGTCAAGCGCTCTACCGGCAGATGCTTTGGGCAGGTCTGCGGCAGTTGCGATTGCATCAATCAGTTCAGTTTTATTCACACTTATCCCCTTGGTAGGTAAAAAAATAAAAGTCTTGTTTCAACATCCTGGAGTACAGTTAGGTTTTATAAACCCCGGGACAATTCATCTCGTCATCGGGCGTCACGCCCAGCCTTGAATGGCATCATAGATTGCAAACTGGCGTGGAACCCGATTAGCACGGGTGTCACAAAAAACACCGGTCTAATCGAACGCACGACTTTATACCAGACCTTCGACACCGGTCAATATCGGAGCCACCAGTTAGTGGGTATTTATCCGATTTTTTTCGTCCTGCTCGTCGTCATCCGGCCCTGATCCCACTGAGGTCGCGCGAAATTCTTCGTCGGTCAATGGCTCCGGCATGGATTCGAGCGCTATGGCAAGTACCTCGTCGATCCATTTCACCGGGCGAATCGTAAGATGCTCCTTGATATTGTCCGGAACTTCCTTGAGGTCGCGTTCATTTTCCTTCGGGATGATCACAGTCTTGATACCACCGCGTCGCGCCGCGAGCAGTTTTTCCTTGAGTCCACCTATCGGCAACACCTCACCCCGCAGGGTGATTTCGCCGGTCATGGCCACGTCCGCTCGTACTGCAATATTGGTCAGGACCGACACCAGGGCCGTGCACATTGCGACGCCCGCACTCGGTCCATCTTTGGGTGTAGCACCTTCGGGAACATGGAAATGGACGTCGTGCTTTTCGTGATAACCGGCGGGAATACCGAGCAGCTGTGAGCGACTGCGCACCACGGTGGACGCGGCCTGGATCGACTCCTGCATCACGTCACCCAGCGAACCGGTTTTCACGTAGCGCCCTTTGCCTGGCAGGGCGACTGCTTCAATAGTCAGCAGCTCTCCACCCACGGACGTCCAGGCCAGGCCGGTAACCTGGCCGATCTTGTTCTGTTCCTCTGCGATACCGTAATTGTATTTGCGCACACCGAGCAGGTCGGGCAGCATTTCGGCGCTGACGGTGGTGCCTCCTCTGGCCTCGCCCAGGGTAATCGCCTTGACCATCTTGCGACAAACCTTGGCGATCTCCCGCTCCAGTGCGCGCACGCCCGCTTCCCGGGTGTAGTAGCGGATGATATCGAGTATCGCCCCGGCGCTGATGGCCAGCTCGTCTTTTTTCAAACCGTTCAACCTGATCTGCTTGGGGCTCAGGTAGCGTTCGGCGATATTGAGTTTTTCGTCTTCCGTGTACCCGGGTATACGGATGACTTCCATACGATCCAGCAGCGGCCCGGGGATGTTCATCGTGTTGGAGGTACAGACAAACATCACGTCGGAGAGGTCGTAATCCACCTCCAGGTAATGATCGTTGAACGCGTGATTCTGCTCGGGGTCGAGCACTTCCAGCATGGCCGATGCGGGGTCACCGCGATGGTCCATCCCCATCTTGTCTATCTCGTCCAGCAGGAACAGCGGGTTCTTTACCCCGGCCTTGGCCATTTTCTGCAACAGCTTGCCCGGCATTGAGCCAATATAGGTTCTGCGGTGACCACGAATTTCCGCCTCGTCGCGCACGCCGCCCAGGGCCATCCGCACAAACTTCCGGTTGGTCGAACGCGCGATCGACTCGCCCAGGGATGTCTTGCCGACTCCGGGAGGTCCGACCAGGCATAACACCGGACCCTTTACCTTGCGCACGCGCTTCTGCACCGCCAGGTATTCCAGGATACGGTCCTTTACTTCTTCCAGGCCGTAGTGGTCCTCGTTGAGAATTTTCGCTGCATTGGCGAGGTCGTGCTTGACCTTGCTCCGCTTCGACCAGGGAACACTCACCATCCAGTCGATATAGCTGCGTACAACCGAGGCCTCTGCGGACATCGGCGACATCATTTTCAGCTTGCCCAGCTCCGCAAGCGCCTTTTCCCTGGCCTCTTCCGGCATCTTCGCCTCATCGATTCGCAGCTGAAGCTCGTCGAGCTCGCTGGGAGCCTCGTCCATTTCGCCCAGTTCTTTCTGGATCGCCTTCATCTGCTCGTTGAGGTAATACTCGCGCTGGCTCTTCTCCATCTGCTTCTTGACCCGACCGCGGATCCGTTTTTCGACCTGGAACAGGTCTATTTCGGCTTCCATCAGGCCCAGCAGGTGCTCGAGGCGGGGGCGAATACCGGTAATCTCCAGGATCCGCTGTTTTTCTTCCAGGTCAACGCTCATATGCGCTGCGATGGTGTCTGCCAGCCTCCCGGGCTCGTCGATGCCGGTCAGTGAGGTCAGTACTTCAGCGGGCACTTTCTTGCTGAGGTTGACGTACTTTTCAAACTGGGTAATCGTCGAGCGCAGCAGACCTTCTACCTCGCTTTCGGGAATTTCATCGCTGATTACCTCACGCACGCCGACAATGGCAAAATTGCCCTCATCGTCAACGTTATCAACCACCGCACGGTAACCGCCCTCTACGAGGACCTTGATCGTACCGTCCGGCAGTTTGAGCAACTGCAGGATGTTTGACACGGTACCCATCTGGTAGATGTCATCTGCGCCCGGATCATCGTCCGCCGCATTGCGTTGGGCCACCAGCAGCACCTGCTTGTCGTTGGCCATGGCATACTCGAGTGCCTCGATCGATTTCTCCCGCCCCACGAATAATGGCAACACCATATGCGGGTACACCACCACATCTCGCAGGGGCAGCAGGGGAAGTTCGATAACAGAGGAAGAACCCATAAAACGTCTCCGGGTTGTGTAGATAATCAGGACTTGCAACCAGTAGATGGGGACGGTTTCCGGGATTGCAAGCTCCCGGCCCCACTTCGGGTCAGTTCCGCCAACAGCTCGCCCGGCGCGAGCGCCGGGTTTTATTCGTCAGTCGATGCCGCCCTGGGGGTGGGCTCATTGTTCTGGTAGACCAGCAGAGGCTCGGAGTCGCCGCGTATGACGGACTCGTCGATAACCACCTTGCTGACATCGCTGCGCGACGGGATGTTGTACATGGAATCCAGTAACACACCCTCCAGAATGGAGCGCAGGCCACGGGCGCCGGTTTTGCGTTCCATGGCTTTTTCCGCGATTGCCCGCAGGCCGTCCTCGCGAAAATCAACTTCAACCCCCTCCATTTCAAACAACTTGCTGTACTGCTTGGTCAGCGCGTTCTTTGGCTCGGTAAGGATTTGGACCAGCGCATCGATGTCGAGTTCCTCCAGGGTGGCGATAACCGGCAGGCGACCGACAAATTCCGGAATCAGGCCGTACTGCACCAGGTCTTCCGGCTCCAGTTCGAACAACAGCTCGCCGACATTGCGGCGCTCGTCCTTGCTCTTGACCTCGGCCGAGAAGCCTATGCCGCCCTTCTCAGAGCGATTCCTGATGACCTTGTCGAGGCCGGCAAACGCCCCGCCACAGATAAACAGTATGTTGGAGGTGTCAACCTGCAGGAACTCCTGCTGGGGGTGCTTGCGGCCGCCCTGGGGCGGGACCGAGGCCACGGTACCCTCGATCAGCTTGAGCAGTGCCTGCTGCACACCCTCGCCGGATACATCACGGGTGATCGATGGGTTGTCGGATTTGCGGGAAATCTTGTCGATTTCGTCGATGTAGACAATGCCCACCTGGGCCTTTTCCACATCGTAGTCGCACTTCTGCAGCAGTTTCTGGATGATATTCTCGACATCTTCACCCACGTAGCCCGCCTCGGTCAGCGTGGTGGCGTCAGCGATAGTGAAAGGCACGTCCAGCAGGCGGGCGAGCGTTTCCGCCAGCAGAGTCTTGCCGCTGCCGGTGGGGCCGACGAGCAGAATGTTGCTTTTACCCAGTTCTACGTCCTGGCTACGGCCCTGCTGACCGTGGCGGAGGCGCTTGTAGTGGTTGTAAACCGCCACCGACAGCACTTTCTTGGCGCGCCTTTGGCCGATGACGTATTCGTCGAGAATGGCATTGATTTCCTGTGGGACCGGGAGGTTGTCCTGGCCGGAATCGCTGCTGCTCTCCTGCACCTCTTCACGAATGATGTCGTTGCAGAGGTCCACACACTCGTCGCAGATAAACACCGACGGACCGGCTATCAGCTTGCGTACCTCATGCTGGCTTTTGCCGCAGAAGGAACAGTAAAGCAACTTGCCGCCGTCACTGGAGTTGGTGGTTTTTTCGCTCATTCGGCCGCCCTACGCCCTGTCTCTCGATGCCTCATCATCCTGAGTACTACGATGATGTCTTTTCCGGCTATTTGCAAGCCCCGAGGGGGCTAAAAGGTCGATATCCCGAGATTCTGCGGGCCTTTTCACAGGCCTCGCACAGATAAGCCGGGCACTTTGCCTCAGGCCTACTTTCCGGCCGCGGGGATCGCCCGGCTGGTCAAGACTTCGTCAATCAGACCGTATTCCTTGCTCTGGATGGCGTTCATGAAACGGTCCCGCTCGGTATCCCGCTCGATAACCTCCAGGCTCTGGCCTGTGTGCTGGGCCATCAGCTGGTTGAGGCGCTCGCGAATGATCAGGATCTCTTTCGCCTGGATCTCGATATCCGTCGCCTGGCCCTGGGCTCCACCACTGGGCTGGTGGATCATCGTGCGGGCATTTGGCAGGCAGTAGCGCTTGCCTTTGGTGCCGCCGCAGAGCAAGAAAGCACCCATGGAAGCGGCCTGGCCGATGCACATGGTGCTCACGTCAGGCTTGATGAACTGCATCGTGTCATAAATGGACAAGCCGGCGGTGACCGAGCCTCCGGGAGAGTTGATGTAGAGGTGGATATCCTTGTCCGGGTTCTCCGACTCCAGAAACAGCAACTGGGCCACGATCAGGTTGGCCATGTGGTCCTCGACCGCGCCCACCACGAAGATAACGCGCTCCTTCAGCAGCCTGGAGTAGATATCGTAAGAGCGCTCGCCTCTGGCGGTCTGCTCGACCACCATGGGGATAAGGCCAAGGTTATTGATTGTGTTCTTGTTATGACCATCAAACTGGAATGACATGTTTTCCCTTCCCCTGGTTAAGGTCGATCTGGTGTGTTCAGGCCCGCTGGCGGCCTGCGCAGTGTTCAGCCCTCGCGCTGCGCCTGGGCGAGCGCTTCCTGGTAACTGCAGGGCTTTTCAATGATATGGGCACTCTCCAGGAGTTTTTCAACCATCTGGTCTTCCAGCACACTGGATTCGACCGCAGCAAGCTGCTCCTGGTCGGAGTAATAATAGTTGATCACCTCGTCCGGATCCTGGTAGGTGGATGCCATTTCCTCGATCCTGGCGCGCACCTTGTCCCCATCCGCCTTGAGTGCGAGCTTGCTTACCAGCTCCGCCAGAACGAGACCCAGGCGTACGCGTCGTTCGGCGTTTTCCTTGAACATATCATCCGGTAGCAGCGATTTGAGATCGAGGTCGCGCCCGCCGGCACCGCCAAACTGCTGGAACATCTGGTTGCGCATGGCTTCCACTTCGCGCCCTACCAGTGCCCGTGGCACTTCCAGCGACTCATGCGCGGCGGCCACTGCGTCCATCACCTGCTGCTTGACCTTGCCCTGGATCGCGTTCTTGAGCTCCCGCGCCATGTTATCCCGCACTTCACTGCGGAACGTCTCCAGGCCGCCTTCCTCGACGCCGTACTTGGCAAACAGCTCCTCGTTGAGCTCAGCCGGAACCAGCTGCTGTACCGAGTTCAGCTTGACCTTGAACTCCACCGCCGCGCCCTTGAGTTCCTCGTTGTGGTAATCATCGGGAAAGCTCAGTTCCAGGGTCTTTTCTTCCCCGGATTTCATTCCCATGACGCCCTCTTCAAACCCGGGAATCATACGACCGGAGCCTAACTCCAGATCACTGTCAGTGGCGCTGCCACCGCTGAATTCCTCGCCATCGCGGGTGCCGACGTAGTCGAGGTTGACCTTGTCGCCAGTGGCCGCAGCCCTTTCCACAACTTCCCAGCTGCCCTGCTGCTTGCGAAACACCTCGATAATATTGTCCACGTCCGCATCGGTGACATCCGCTACCGGCTTTTCAACCTTGAAGTCCTTGATTTCGACCACTTCGACTTCCGGGAACACCTCGAACGTGGCGATGTATTCCAGGTCCTTACCGGCTTCCAGGGTTTTGGGCTCGATACTGGGTTGCCCGGCGGGTCGCAGCTTTTCCTGTATCACGGCTTCCCGGAAGGACTGGCTCATCACCTCTCCCAGCACTTCCTGGCGAACGCCGGCGCCAAAGCGCTGCTGCATAACCTTCATAGGGACTTTGCCGGGCCGGAACCCCGCCAGTTTCACGCTCCCGGCGGCTTTCTGCAGCCGGTTTTTGACCTCGGACTCGATGCGCTCTGCGGGTACGCCAACAGTTAATCGACGCTCCAGCCCTGAAGTCGTCTCAATCGAAACCTGCATGGTAAATCCTCTACTACAATCCGATAGGTATCGAACGCCGATCGCGTCCGTTCAATTTGGGTAGCCCCGGGGGACGGGTACTACCCACTTTTGTCTGGTGCGGAAGGAGAGACTCGAACTCTCACGCCTTGCGGCACTGGAACCTAAATCCAGCGCGTATACCAATTTCGCCACTTCCGCCGTTATGAGCGCCCTGCTGCGGGTCGACATCAAGTTAGAATATCCGACAGATTATATGCATAACCAATTGATTATTCTTGAATAATGATGGGCCGTTGCCGTTGCCGGGGGCAATCACAAGGGCGCAGATTCTGCCACAAAGCCCCAACCGGTTCAACCACTTAACGGCGGGGTCGGGCCAGCAGGAAGACCGGGGGTTGCGCGCCTTGCGTCGCGGCAAGCAAACCGCGCCATGAACGGGGCAACAGCACCGCCTGTTCAGGCCCACACGGGACACCCGCCACGTCCAGGCTCCCGCTCAGCACCGTGATTATGCGGTAGTCCGGGCAGGCCTCCGGCCGCCACGCCCGCCCGGGCTGCATCGTTATCCGCTGCACCTCGAACTCCGGAAAGTCCGCTATCTGTTCGGCCCTGGCCCCCTGCGCACCATTACGGGGCGCGCAAGGGGCTTCATCCGGCGGAAACAGTCGCATCCGGGGCACTGCCTCGCGCGTGTCCCATCGGTCCTGAGTGAGGACCTTCTGGGCAAAGGACAGTATCTTGCGCTCATAGGTCGCGGTCTGGAACTCCACCACGCGGACACCGTGCTGCAGGGCGTGCGGGAGCATCAGCGGGACTTGCACGACATCGCCTTCCCGCAGGGGGCGCATGGCGGTGAAGCGGTCCATCGCCTCCCGCAACTGCTGCTCCCGCAACAGGGCACCTGGGTCCGCCGCCCTGCCCTGTTCGGCAAGCCCATCGATGTCCCGTCGCTGGGCCTCGTAGTCGGTCACGGCTGCCAGGTAAGCCATCCTGAACTGGTGGTGATCCGGGTAGCGCGCGACCTGCTCCGGCTCGAAGCCAAAGCGGATGTAGCCTGTACCGTCCGGCCAGGCCTGCCTGTCGATATGGGTTACCACGTAGACTTCGCGCTTGGTCTCGTGCAGTTCGAAATACAAATCCCCGAGCACCGGCTGTGCTCGGGGCTCGAGTATCTTCAACAGCGGGAGTGGCTCGCCCGGAACCCCGGCGACATCTGACGGCAGAGCCGCCTGCAGCCAGGGGATCGGTACGCTGGCTTTGCCGTTTGTGAAATGACAGACGGCACGTCGCTCAACACCCGTAAACCAGATTTCGCGCCCCCAGGGCTTGCCTATCGTTTCGGCTTGCAAGCGCAGGGGCTCGGTGGGGTCGACGCTCAGGAGCTGGTGCCCGACGACCCAGCGGCGGTATTGCTCCGATGGCGACAGGCTCTCCTCCACCGCCAGGTGGCGGTCGGTAACGGCCAGGTTCAAGACCCCGCCCCGGACGTGGTAAATCCCAGTCAGTGACAGCGGTGAAACGCTTTCAAGCCAGTACTGATCGAGGGTGAAATCCACCAGCAGCAGGCCTTCCCCGGCCTGTATTTCCTCGCGCCACCGGGCATAACAGGTCCGGGGCTCGCCACTGTGGCGAGTCAGTCTGCCCGGGGCGGGCGTGGGGCTCGTCATCTTGCGCTCAATCGGTGAGGCACGCGGGATCGAAGCGATACTCCCCCCGCAGCCAGCCGCTGACCTCCCCTGCGGCGGCTCCTGGCAGGGCCTGGTAGCGCTCCGCCAGTTGCCGACAGCGCGCCTCGCCCATTCCGGACAAACCTAGTTGCTGAAACTCGCGCCGGTTTGACCTCAACTGCCGCCATGTGAGGGGACCGATGACCTGCTCCAGCCAATCCTCCCCCGGGCCGTCCGGTCGGTAGAGGGCTGCCAGTCCGGCGAGCGCGGGCAGGGACAAGAGTCCCTGGTTCATCGGGTTGCATAAATGTCCACTGAGCAGGGTTGAGGGCAGCCGCTCGCGTCCGGAGAGTGGTTCGAGGTAGAGAAAGTCACTGCGCACCGCGCCGTCGTTTACCGGGTAGTTGTCCCACAGTATTACGGGCCGCTGCAGCTGGCCACAGATTGCCTCGATGTCCGGTCGGGATATCGTCTCGGAGCAGACCCGGTTGCCAGTCCAGAAAATATCCACTCCAGCAGGCAGCTCGCGGCCCAGCTGTGGCCAGTAATCAGCGGGCATCCGACCAAAGTGCTTCTCCAGCACAGGGTCAAACGAGTAATAAGTGGGGCATACCAGTATCCTGGTCCCGGGCAGCCAGGCCACCACATCAGCGACGATTTCCGCCTGCCGGCTGGCCAAATCATCGATTGCGCCGGGCATGTCATCGAACAGAAGAGCCAGCAACGGTGCGTCGAGCTCTGCCAGCCTTGCCACTTTGCGCCTCAACTGCTCCCGCTGGCCCGGTCCGTATTGCTGGTAGAGGGCGAAAGGAGACAGGCCGACGCCCCAGAGAATACCCCGCTGGCGGTACACTGCCGACTGCTCCAGTAACTCCCGCCACCGGGCTGCAGGCCAGTCGCTCTGCCACTGTTTGCGCAGCCAGGGATCCGCCTTGGGACAATACAGGCAGGTGTTGAGGCCGGCCTGGTGCAGATAATCCGCGTAGGCAAGACGGGTATCAAGCGACCAGACCCGTCCGTAAAAACCCTCCAGGATGCCGGTGAGAAACCCGCTGGCTGATGGCATAATTTCCCCAAGTAACCGTTTTTGTAATATGAAGCTATTTATTTATTCCAAAAAAAGCTAAAAAAATGACTAACCGGACATGGCAAAATGCTTTTGTTCGGCGATACTTAAGTCGTGGTTACCTATCCCCTGGAAATATCAGGTGGCCGCGGGAGCAAACCCAATGCTCTCTGAGGGAAGAAATTCCTTTATGTTTCACTCCTAATGGTCTTCTTGGGTCCCTTTCGGGACCCATTTTTTTTAATTTAAATTAAATAATATCAATGTGTTATGCCCCATATCTCAAAACGATGTTAAGAGTGGGCCGCTACATTGTGTGGGTGGGACGGTCTGATGACAGTGAACCTGCCAGGTGATTCTCAATCTTTGCGTTGGCATTGGCGTCCTGATCACTGAACTGGACACCGATGCCGGCGGTGCGATTACCCTGCGCACCCCGCGGGGTAACCCAGACGACCTTTCCCGCGATCGGGATTTTCTCGGGCTCGTCCATCAGGGTGAGGAGCATGAAAACCTCATCACCGATGTCATAGGCCTTGTTGGTGGGGACGAACAGGCCACCGTATTGCAGAAACGGCATGTAGGCGGAATAGAGCACCGCCTTGTCCTTGATGGTCAGGGACAGAATGCCATTGCGGCTATTTTGTCGTTCTTCGTTCATCGTCGAGCACCCTTCTGATTGCTCCCGATATTATCATCTAGCCCTCCATCGCCCAACATTCTCTGTACTTTTCCCAATAAAGCATCCAGCAACAACTGGGGGTTGGGGTTCGAACCCGCGCCGATGGCCCGCTGGATTTGCGTGATCTCATCGAGCAGCTGAAAGCCGCCTCGCGCCTGGGCGCTGGTCAGGTCCGGCGCTGCAAGATTCCTGAGCAGCGACTGGATACCCTCGACAAGATGGGCCAGCGCGCGACCCAGGTCTTCGCCCGCGAGGGCGGTCGCAAGGTCCGTCACGCCAACCTTTCCGGCAAACATCCCCCTGATGGCCTGCCGCACCAGCTGCAGCCGTTCGGCGCTCGCGTCCTGGTAAAGTTGCGCGGCCAGCAGTGGCCGCCCACCAGCCAGCTCCAGCAGCTGTTCACTCTGTTGCCGCTCACCACATACCCGGTCCAGCCACTCCAGGCTCTGCTCCGGGGAGGGCAGTGCCGGCCTGAGCAGCTGGCAGCGGGATCTGATGGTGGCGGGCAAACCGTGCAGTCGATGGCATACCAGGATCAGGTAGGTGTTGGCCGGCGGCTCTTCGAGTACCTTGAGCAGTGAATTGGCCGCGTTGGTGTTCATACTCTCCGCCGGCGAGATCACCACCACCTTGCGCAGTCCAAACCCCGCCGTCCGGTTGGTAAAGTCCACAATATTGCGGATCTGGTCGATTTTGATGACGCGGCTCTTCCCCTCCGGCTCCAGCCAGCGAAAGTCGCCGTGGTTGCCACTGGCACTCAGCTCGCAGGCATGGCAAGCGCCACAGTTCAGGCCTGACACCGGGCGCGCGCACAGCAGCAGCCGCGCCAGGGCCATGGCCAGGCGCGACTTGCCCGTGTATTCAGGGCCGCTGATCAACAGGGCGTGGGGCAGCTGCCCCCCGTCGATCTGCTGATTGAGCCGGGACCAGGCAGCCGCCTGCCAGGGCAGCGGGGCACTTACCGGGGGAATATCTGCCTCCACACTCATGGCTCGGGGTGCCTCACGCCCCAGCACGCTGTCAGTTCATTGCACACCTTGAGCAATTGCTGCTGTACGGTTGCCAGCGGTTGGCTGGCATCGATGATGCGATAACGGCCGCTGCTGCTTTCGGCCAGCTCAAGGTAGGTGGCGCGTACCCGCTCAAAAAACGCCAGTTCTTCGCGCTCGAAGCGATCGAGTTCTCCCCTGCCCTGCGCCCTCGCCATGCCGGTCGCCACAGGCGCATCCAGCAGCAGGGTGCAATCCGGGCGCAGCTCGCCCTGCACCAGCTGCTCCAGGGCACTGACGGCGCCCCGATCGATGCCGCGGCCGCCGCACTGGTAGGCATAGGTGGCATCGGTGAAGCGATCACACAGCACCCATTTTCCAGCGGCGAGTGCCGGCTCGATTCGAGTAGTGATGTGCTGCGCCCGGGCGGCGAACACCAGCAGCAACTCCGCCATCGGATCGATTGCCTCTGCATCGACTGCCAGCAGCAGTTGCCGCAACCGCTCCCCAAGGGCGCTCCCACCGGGTTCCCGGGTTACCAGCAAATCCACACCATGCCCGACCAGCTCTTTCTCGAGGTAGGCCATATTGGTCGACTTGCCGACACCCTCGCCGCCCTCCACGGTGATGAATAATCCACGTACGGTCATAGGCTAGCGCCCCTCCGGGCTGGAGCGATAATTTTCCCGGCGCCGCAGCTGGTACTTGCGAACCGCCGCCTCGTGCTCACGCAGCGTGGTACTGAATACATGTCCCCCGTCTCCCCTGGCAACAAAAAACAGGGTCGCGCCCTCTGCGGGATGCAGGGCGGCATGGATGGCCGCTCGCCCTGGCAGTGCGATCGGAGTGGGCGGCAGGCCATCGATGCGGTAGGTGTTGTAGGCATTGTTTTCATCTGCAAGGTGGGCGCGCCGCAGATTGCCGTCGAACTCCGCTCCAATTCCGTAGATAACCGTCGGGTCCGTCTGCAGGCGCATCCCGCGCGACATGCGGCGGACGAATACTCCCGCTATTTCCTGTCGCTCCTCGGGCAGGCCGGTTTCCCTCTCGATGATCGAGGCCATAATCAAGGCCTGGTAAGGCGTTTCATAGGGCAGCTCCTCTGCCCTGCCCTGCCACTCCTCATCGAGCACGCTCAGCATTTTCTGGTTGGCGCGCTGCAGCAGCTCCAGGTCGGTTGTGTTGCGTTCGTAGTGGTAGGTGTCCGGGAAAAACAGCCCCTCCGGGTGCGTGAAGGGCGCGACCAGGGATTGTATGCGCTCATCTGCGGGCCCTTCGAGTACGCGTTCCAGGTCGGCCTGCGCGGCCAGAATATCCAGGGTCTGGGCCAGGGTCACGCCCTCGGGAATCGTCACCTGGTACTGGATCACCTTGCCGCTGCGCAGCAGTTCCAGCAGCATTTTGGCATCCAGCGGATCGACAAGCAGGTACTCGCCGTGCTTGATCTGCTGGTCGATGCCGGTCCAGCGACCGTAGGCGATAAGCAGGTTCGGATAAGGCAGGACCCCCTCCCCGTGCAGCCTGTTTGCCACCGCCCGCAGCGATTCCCCCTGCGCTACCACCACTGCCAGGCCATCCGCGGGCAATGCAAGAGGCTCTTGCCACCGCCGCTCCAGCTCCTGCAACGCGAGAATAGAGCCCAGCGCCAGCAGCAGGAAAATCAGCAGCAGCTTGCGGATCACGCCAGCTCATCCCGATACAGCTGGTGCAGTGACTCGCACACCGGATGCTCACTCCAGTTACGTTCCCCGAAACTGGCGACGGGGCGCAGCCCGAGCAGGCTGTTACTGTAGAAAACCTCCTGTGCACCCTGCAACTGATCGAGGCTCATGAAGTCCTCACGTACGTCCAGTCCCAGGGTGGGAGCCCAGCGTTGCATGATGAGGTTTCGCCTGGTACCGGCAATGCCACAGCTGTGCAGGGGCGCCGTCACGAGCTGGCCGTCACAAACTGCGAAGAGATTGCCAGCAACTACTGATACCGGTCGCGCCCACTGGTCCAGCATCACCGCTTCGTCGTAACCGGCAGCGCGGTACTCCCGGGCGGCCAGTACGTTTTCAAGACGGTTCAGGTGCTTGAGGCCGGCCAGCAGCGGCTGGGCCGACCAGCGCACACTGGCCAGTCCCAGGCGAGCGGGATCAGGCAGGCGGTTGGGCATCCCGGGGAGCCGGGTGGCGACGATGATGATACGGGGTTCGGCTTGCTCTGGCGGGGCGTACCCGCGGGGGCCCGCGCCCCGGGTAAGGGTTACCCTCAATGCGCTCCAGTGCCAGTCGCGCACAGCACTGGCTGTCGCGGCCTGCTGCAGTTGTTCGCGCACCGCATCGCTACAGTCCGGAAACATCAGCGCGCGACAACCGGCTTGCAACCGTGACAGGTGCAGTTCGCTGTAAAGAGGCAGGCCGCCTTTAAGGAGCAGGGTTTCGAACAGGCCGTCGCCAAATTCGAGACCGCGATCCGGCAGGGGCAGTGCCGTCGCTTCGGCTCCATTGAGCCAGATCGCTGTATCCCCGGACACGGCCCTGGTGCAGTCCGCCAATCAATCCGGCTTTGCAAACAGAAGCGAACCGTTGGTGCCGCCAAAGCCGAACGAGTTGGAAATGACACAATCTATTGGCCTCTCCTGGGCGGTATGAGGCACGTAGTTAAGATCGCAGCCCTCTGCAGGGTTGTCGAGGTTGATAGTCGGTGGCGCCACCTGGTCACGCAGGGCGAGAATGGAAAAGATGGCTTCCACCGCGCCGGCAGCGCCGAGCAGATGCCCTACCATGGATTTGGTCGAACTCACCGCCACCTTCTTCGCAGCGGCACCAAGGACAGTCTCCACGGCCCGGCTCTCAGCCAGGTCTCCCGCGTTCGTCGAGGTGCCATGGGCGTTGATATAGCTGATTCTTTCAACGGACACGCCAGCATCCCTGATCGCGTTTGACATTGCCGCGGCGGCTCCCCTGCCGTCCTCGGGTGGCAGGGTCATATGATAAGCATCCCCGCTCATACCGAATCCCAGCACTTCCGCATAGATAGTGGCACCCCTGGCCTTTGCCATCTCATATTCTTCCAGCATGAGCACCCCCGCACCGTCACCCAGCACAAAGCCATCCCGATCCCTGTCCCAGGGGCGCGAGGCCGCCGCGGGATCATCGTTGCGGGTGGACAGCGCCCTGGCCGCCGCAAAACCGCCCAGTCCCACCGGCGTGGTCGCCATCTCGGCACCGCCGACCAGCATGGCGTCGGCGTCCCCGAGTGCGATCAGCTTGGCGCCGAGGCCAATATTGTGGGTACCGGAAGTACAGGCGGTCACAATTGCGAGGTTCGGACCCTGCAGGTTGTACATCACCGACAGGTTTCCGGAGATCATATTGATGATGGAGCCGGGCACAAAAAACGGGGAAATCTTGCGCGGCCCGGACGTCCTGATTATCTCGGCATTTTTCTCTATCTGGCCAATGCCACCAATACCGGAACCGATTGCGCAGCCCAATCTCGGGGCCAGTTCCTCGGTAACCACGAGGCCACTGTCGCGCATCGCCTGGATCCCAGCGGCCATGCCGAACTGGACGAACTGGTCCATTTTCCGGGCATCCTTGACCGGCAGGTACCCGGAGATGTCAAAGTCCTTGACGCTGGCGCTGAAACGGGTGCTGTATGCAGATACATCGAAGGTCTCGATGGGTGCAACTCCGCTCTTACCTGCAAGAATTCCTTTCCAGCTGTCGTCCACCGTGTTGCCAAGTGGACTCAGCATTCCCATCCCTGTAACGACGACTCTTCTGCCAATTAACACGCGGACTCCTTTTTTGGCGCGATTTTATCGCGACCAACACCCGATTAGCCACGGGACAAAAATAAGAAAAGCCGCTCTATCGCAAATAGAAACGGCTTTTTAAGTGCTACCGAGGGAGGTTGATCAGGCGAGATTTTCTGTAATGTAGTCGATCGCCAGTTTCACGGTGGTGATTTTTTCAGCTTCCTCATCGGGTATTTCTGTCTCGAACTCTTCCTCCAGCGCCATCACCAGTTCAACGGTGTCCAGAGAATCGGCACCCAGGTCCTCCACAAAAGAGGCCTCGGTCTGCACTTCTTCTTCTTTTACGCCAAGTTGTTCCGCGACGATTTTCTTAACGCGTTCTTCAATGCTGCTCATGATTATTCTCTGCTCCTGAGATTAGTGCTGAATCAAACCCGATTAACCGGCCTGAGCGCGCAGTTTACTCTGTTTTTCCAAAGAGGTTAAAATTTTTTTTGGCGCGCCTTTTAAGCCTGCTTTTTATTCTTTTTTTTCAAGATGTTAAGCCATGTACATGCCGCCATTTATATGTACCGTTTCACCGGTTATATAAGCGGCTGCATCGCTGCAAATAAACGCCACCAACGCGGCGATCTCATCCGCTGCTCCCAGTCTGCCCAGCGGAATCTGGCCCAGCATTAATGCGCGCTGCTCCTCCGACAGTTCCCTGGTCATGTCCGTATCGATAAAGCCCGGCGCGACACAGTTTACCGTGATCGAGCGGGAGCCCAGTTCGCGGGCCAGCGCGCGGGAAAAACCCTCTGCGCCGGCCTTGGTGGCGGCGTAATTGGCCTGCCCCATATTTCCCATCGAGCCGACAACGGATGTGATATTGACGATCCTGCCCCAGCGCGCCTTGGTCATACCACGCAGGCAGGCTTTGCTGACGCGGTAAAGTGCCGTGAGGTTCGTTTCGATGACGTCGTCCCATTCATCGGGCTTCATCCGCATCAGTATGTTGTCCCGGGTTATTCCCGCGTTGTTCACTACTACGAGTGGCGCGCCGTACTGCTGCGTGATTGCCTTTATGACCTCGCTTACGCTCTCGTCATCCGCCACGTTCAAGGCCATCCCACAGCCCTCATTGCCCGACTCCTGCAGGTAGGCCGTAATCCTGTCCGCCCCGGCTTCGGTCGTGGCAGTGCCGACCACAACCAGACCTGCGGCGGCCAGGTGTTGTGCGATGGCCTTGCCGATACCTCTGCTGGCACCGGTCACCAGTGCCACTTTTTTTTCTTCGCTCATGGGATTTGCCCTCTTTTCAATGTTCGTTTTTACTGCGCCTCGAGCGCAGCGAGCGTGGCCAGCATGTCATCGGGTTCCTCCAGCGAAAAACACTGCAGGGATTTGTCGATACGCCGGGCCAGTCCGCTGAGCACCTTTCCCGGACCGCATTCGACAATGTTGACGGCGCCTGACTTTGCAATCGTTTCCACGCAACGGGTCCACTGTACCGGACTGTAGATCTGCTCCACCATCAGCTCGCGAATCCGCTGGGGGTCGTGTTCCGGCGCGGCGTGTACATTATGCACCACCGGAATTTCCGGGCTGCTGACGGCGATACCTGCGACGGCATCCGCAAGGCGCTCCCCCGCCGGCTTCATCAGTTGCGTATGGAAAGGCGCGCTGACCGGCAGGGGCATTGCCCGCTTCGCGCCCGCTTCCTTCAACTTTGCAATCGCCTGCTCCACCGATCCAGTATGGCCCGCGATCACGACCTGGCCCGGGGAATTGAAGTTGACGGCGCTGACAACGCCGCCGCCACTGGCGGACACCTCGTCACAAATACGATTGATGGCGTCATCATCCAGGCCGATTATCGCGGCCATGGCTCCCTCCCCGACGGGTACTGCCGTTTGCATAAATGCGCCGCGTTGCCTCACCAGTTGCACCGCGTCGGCAAAACCCAGGGCGCCGGCGCAGACCAGGGCGGAGAACTCCCCCAGGCTGTGGCCGGCCATTATCCCCGGCCGATGCCCGCCCTGCTCCAGCCAGGCCCGCCACAGGGCGACGCTGGAGGTGAGCAACACCGGCTGGGTGGTTTCGGTCAGGTTCAGCGCATCCTGTTCACCATTCTGGATAAGATCCCACATGTCGTAGCCAAGTACGCCGGAGGCTTCGGCGAAGGTATCGCGCACCGCCTGGAAACGCTCGTGGGCGGCGGCCAACATACCCACTTTCTGGGAGCCCTGGCCGGGAAACACAAAGGCGATCAGTTTGTCTGACATGCTTTACTCCTGCTTGCTGGCGTTACTTGAGAATAGTCGGGGAACGCGTGGTGGCCCACCGTAAAAGTGTCGCGCACGCTTACGGCGCGGAGCAGAAACGCCTGGGCCGCTGTATTTGCTGAACGATAAGACCTGCCTGCCGGGATCGACTGGACTTGCTGGAGGAGCACCGGGTGGCGTCGGGGCTGGGGAAACTGCGGGGGTGGGAACCCCCGCTCACCTGGTCCGGGCCGGCCAAACCGCAACGGGATTCGGCAGGACACCTGAGACCGGGGCTGTTAGTCTTCGCTGCCGCCGTCGACAACCTTCTTGCCGCGATAGAAGCCATCAGCGGTGACGTGGTGACGACGGTGTGTTTCGCCTGATGTCTGGTCTACCGACAGGGTCGGCCCCGACAGTGCGTCGTGCGAGCGGCGCATGCCGCGACGTGAACGCGTTTTCTTACTTTTCTGGACAGCCATGACTGACTCCTAGGTTTTGCTGCCGGGCTTCAATTGCGCCAGCACGTTAAACGGATTCGGTTTATCCACCGCTACCGCCTCCACCGGGGGAGCCTGCTCGGCGTTAAACCTTGACAAAATTTGTTGGCACTCTTCTGTGTCGTGGTAGCTGAAGGGAGGCAGGGCAAGGATTAATTCATCCTCGACCACTTCCCACAACCTGCACGCCTCTTCCTCGACTATCAGGGGCTCCAGGTGACGAGGAAGATGGGCTGCCTGTTCGTCGGTCCACACCACGGCCAGCGTGTTGTCGCAGGCCAGTGTTCTGGGCAATCGCTCAAGGCACCGCTGACAGGTCACAAGCACCTGGGCCGTTAACGCCAGGTGGATGATGTACCTGTTTTCCTCGTCCCGGGAGAACGATAATTCCGCCTGAATTGCCCCGTCGTCGTCCGCCAAAAGCGAGCGAAAACGCGGTAAATCAAGTGGTTTTAGCGTTCCCCTGACACTCACGCCACGCCCGGCTGCCTTGCGGACATCCAGCGTGCTCGGGAGGGGCTCACTCAACATAGGCGCGCATCATAGGGGCGGTTTCCCCCTTTGTCAAAAATATCTTTAAAATACAAACAGTTCACGCGATAACCCACAACAACAGGAAGCCCGGATATGGACGTCATTCTCGCCTCGAGCTCGCCCTATCGACAGCGCTTGCTGGCGCGACTGCAGATCCCCTTCAGTTGTATTGCGCCGGAAGTCGACGAAACGCGCCTGCCGAACGAGGCGCCGGCGGCCATGGCCGGGCGCCTGGCGCTGGCGAAAGCGCGGGCGGTCGCCCGGGCTCACCCCGCTGCACTGGTTATCGGGAGCGACCAGGTGGCCGCACTCGGGGACACGGTCATGGGCAAGCCGGGAGGCCATGAGATTGCCGTCACCCAGCTGCGGGCGAGCGCGGGACGGGAGGTCCGCTTCCTCACCGGCCTCGCCCTGCACTGCGCCTCCAGCGGTTTCGAACGGTTCCACGTGGAACCCTATAGCGTCTATTTCCGCGAACTTAGCGACAAAAGCATCAACAACTACCTCCAGATCGAGCAGCCCTATGATTGCGCCGGCAGCTTCAAATGGGAGGGGTTGGGTATCGCCCTGTTTGCGCGCATGGCGGGTGATGACCCGACCAGCCTGGAGGGACTGCCGCTGATCGCGCTGACAGGACTGCTGGCTGAGGCGGGCCTGCCGGTCCTCGATATCAGGCCGGGCTGAAGCGCCATACCGGCAGCTCCAGCAGCTGGGGCAGCTTATCGACAATGGCCAGCGGCTCGAAGGCGGAGAGGCGCTGGCTGTCGTGAACCCCGAAACTGACCCCCACAGAGCGAACCCCGGCCTCGCGGGCCATCGCCAGGTCGTATTCACTGTCCCCGATCACGACTACCTCGTGCGCGGATTTGCCCCGGTCGCCCATGATCTCATGCAGCATCTGGGGGTGCGGCTTGGAACGGGTCTCGTCGGCACACCGGGTCGCGTCAAAAAAATCGCTGAGACCCAGCTCCGTCAGCACCCGGTTGAGGCCCCTGCGGCTTTTCCCGGTAGCCACAGCCAGCTCTATACCCAGCGAGCGCAGTGCCTGCAGGGTATCCAGTGCGCCTTCAAACAGCCGGGCGGGCCCCCGGTCTGGCGAGCTGAAGTGTTGTGAATAGGCCGTGGCTAGCGCGGCCCGGTGAGCGTCGTCCAGGGCCGGAAATAAGCGTGCCAGGGCCTGGGGCAGGCCCAGCCCCACGATATTGCGGACATCCGCAGCAGCCGGCGGCTCCAGCGCGACCTCGACAGCGGCATCTCGCATGGCGCCCACGATATGTTCAACCGAGTCACAAAGCGTTCCATCCCAATCAAATATTGCAATCATAATCAGCTAGTTACGCAATTTATCTAATATATTTTCTAACTCAATATCCAGCGGCGCCACAAGCTCGAGCACGCCCTGCTCCGGCAATGTCAGCCGCAATGATCGGGCGTGCAGGAACAGGCGCTGCAAACCGAGGGTGCGACAGAGGGCGGCGGTATTCTCGTCACTGTATTTGTCATCGCCCAGCAGGGGGAAGCCGGCGTGGCGGGCATGCACCCGGATCTGGTGAGTGCGCCCGGTAATGGGTTTTGCCTCCACCAGGGTGGCCTGGCTGAAACGCTCCACAATGGCGAACTCGGTGACCGACCGCTTGCCTTCCCGTGCAACCCGTACCATCCGCTCTCCCGACTGCAGGACATTTTTTTCCAGCGGTGCCTCCACCACCCTCAGGCTCCGGGGCCAACTACCCGCAACCAGCGCAAGGTAGCGCTTGTCCACCTTGTCCTCACGCAATTGCCGGTGTAACTCGCGCAACATTGCCGGACGTCGCGCGATCATGATCAGGCCCGACGTGTCCCGGTCAAGCCGGTGCACGAGCTCGAGATAGCGATCCGCCGGACGCAACTGGCGCAGGCTTTCGATGAGGCCGAAGCTGAGCCCGCTGCCGCCGTGAACCGCAATGCCGGAGGGTTTGTTTATCACGAGCAAATTGTCGTCCTCGTAGACGATCCGTTGCTGGATCTGCTCAGCCCAGTAGCGCGGCACCGGGGCCGGCTCTGTCGGCGACGGGCGCCGCAGGGGGGGGATTCGCACCAGGTCGCCCTCCGCGAGCCGGTAATCCGCCTTCACCCGGCCCTTGTTGACCCTGATCTCGCCCTTGCGCAGCGCCCGGTACAGGCGTGTCTTGGGGACTCCCCGCAGCTCCCGGATCAGGAAATTATCCAGGCGCTGCCCTACCGAGTCCTCGCCGACGCTGAGGTGATGCACCCCGACGGGCTGGGTAGCGGGATCCGGGTCAGGCATAAGTAGCCGAAATCATTTAATTTTCTTCCGTTTGCTGATATAGTCCGACCGTGTGATTGCACCCGCCGGGAACAGAGACCGGCGCCGGTGACGACGCAACCCCCTGGCGACAGTTTGGACCTGCCAAAGAGAAGCAAGGTTCCGCCAGTCCGATCACACACCGACTAATGGATGTCGACACGGTGGATAGCGGGAGCGCGAAAAAGCTCCCTGCCAGCCAGTCCTTACTTTTGAGCTGAGCTAAACACTGACCCGAACAAGGGCGTCGACAGTTTAATAAACCGCGCAGCAGACACTGCCGGGACAAAGAATCAGTTATTCAGATAACACAGCGTCGTCGCAGGTCTCAGGTGCTGCGACACTAGCAAAAAGGCGAAAGCAGTACCACAAAACTTTCCCTGAAACGCTGTAGCGACCGCGGCCATGCCGGCGGTTGGCGTAGACCAAGCACCTGAGCGCCTGGAACAGCGCGCACCGATATCCGTCCATAGACAGGTTCGGACCAACCAGCGCTGGTTCCTGTCGGCCGCCCCTCCGGGGTGCGGCCCCGTAGCTGATTCCTGCCCCGCCAGGCCTGTTGTAACGAGGCTAATGGCACATCATGAAGAAAATGTTAATCAACGCAACTCAACCAGAAGAGTTGCGTGTAGCACTTGTCGACGGGCAGCGCCTGTACGACCTGGACATCGAAAACCGCACCCGTCTGCAGAAAAAATCCAATATCTACAAGGGCAAGATCACCCGGGTTGAACCCAGCCTGGAGGCAGCTTTTGTAGAGTTCGGCGCGGACCGTCACGGCTTTCTTCCCCTCAAGGAAATTGCCCGCGAGTATTTTTACCGCAAACCGCCGGGTGACGCCGAAGGGCGGATGAAAATCAGGGATGTCGTCAAGGAAGGCACCGAGATTATCGTGCAGGTGGACAAGGAGGAGCGAGGCAACAAAGGGGCGGCCCTTACCACTTTTATCAGCCTGGCCGGCCGCTACATGGTCCTCATGCCCAACAATCCGCGCGCCGGGGGCATCTCCCGCCGCATCGATGGCGACGACCGCAATGAACTGCGGGAGGCCCTGGGCGCGCTGGAGATACCCAACGGCATGGGCGTGATCATTCGCACCGCCGGCGTGGGTCGCTCCGCTGAGGAATTGCAGTGGGACCTGAACTACCTGCTGCAGTTATGGGAGGCCATCACCAAGGCCAACGAAGAAGTCAAAGCCCCGGCGTTGCTGTTCCAGGAGAGCAACGTGATCATCAGGGCCGTACGGGACTACCTGAGGGAAGATGTCGACCAGGTATTGATCGACTCCCCGGATGCCTTCAAGCAGGCTACCGACTTCGTCACCCAGGTAATGCCCCAGTACAAAAACCGAATTCGCATGTACGAGGACAGCATCCCGCTGTTCAACCGCTTCCAGATCGAGAGCCAGATTGAAACCGCCTTCCAGCGCGAAGTGCGGCTGCCATCCGGGGGATCCATTGTGATCGACCCGACCGAAGCCCTTATCTCCATCGATATCAACTCTGCCCGGGCTACCCGCGGCGGCGATATCGAGGAGACCGCCCTGAATACCAATCTCGAGGCGGCAGATGAGATTGCCCGGCAGTTGCGCCTGCGCGACATGGGCGGGCTGGTGGTCATCGATTTCATCGACATGCTGTCGGCGCGCAACCAGCGGGCCGTGGAAAACCGCGTACGCGATGCCCTCGCCATCGACCGCGCCCGGGTCCAGGTAGGCCGGATTTCCCGCTTTGGGCTGCTTGAGATGTCCCGCCAGCGCCTGCGCCCCTCCCTTGGAGAGACCAGCGCGATCGTCTGCCCACGCTGCACCGGCCAGGGCACCATTCGCGACACCAAGTCCCTGGCGCTGTCCATTCTGCGCCTGCTGGAGGAAGAGGCTATCAAGGACCGCAGCGTGGAAGTTCGCGCGATCGTACCGGTTGATGTCGCCGCTTACCTGCTGAACGAAAAACGTGCCGCCCTGACCGAGATCGAACTGATCAGCAAAACCCGCGTTCTGGTAATTCCGAACCCGAACTTTGAAACGCCCCATTTCGACGTCCAGCGCCTGCGTGACGACGAGGTCGATGGCGATCACGAGGTCAGCTACAACATCGACATCGCCGTGCCGGATACCTCCCTGATCAGCGATACTCACAGCGCTGACATACCCATACAAGAGGCTGCGGTGCAAACCATTTCACCCCAGGCCGCACCGGCCCCAGCGACTGTCGCCGAGCAGCCGGCTGCCCGGGTGGAAGCCGCCCCTGCAGCCGCGCCCAAAAAGGGCCTGCTTGCGCGCCTGTGGTCAGGGCTGGTTGGCGCCGAGCCGGCCCAGCCGGTCGAAGTGGTCAAACCCGCGCCCAGCAAGAAGCCCGCGGCTCGGGAGAGCCAGAAACCCCAGGGCGGTAACCGCCGGCGCCGCAGTGGCCAGGATGGGGAACAGCGCACCCGCAACCAGGAGGGTCGCCGCAAGGAGACGCGTTCGGATGACAAGCGTGAGCAGCCCAAGCGCCAGCGCCAGGACGATTCAGCACGTGGCAATGGACAGGGACGCCGTCGCGGTGGACGCGATGGACAAAAGCGTCGCCCGGATGAAGTAGAAGAAGCGGCGAACGAGGTGCTGGATAACGTTGTACAGGAGACTCCGGATACCCAGGATGCCCAGGACAAGCGCGACAAACCTCGCAAGCGTCCCAGCGACATGAAGCGCGGTGAGCCGCAACGTCGCCGCCGTAACCGCAATCGCAATACTGACAAGGACGTGGCTGAAACCGGCGCCGCGAACGCTGATGGCAACCTCAAGGATCAGGGCGCTGCTGCCGCAACTGCCAAGCCCTTGATGGAAGCTGATACAAGCCCTGTGGACGAAGCCAGCGCAACTCCTGCACCCGCCCCTGAGCCTGTGGTGGATGCGGGCCAGGCCGAACTGCCGCTGGAAGTCGCCGCAGCGACTGTGGTCGAGAGTGTCGAGGTCGAACCCGAAGTGGCAGTGAAGGCAGCTGTAGTCGAATCCCCGGTCGCAGAGCCTGATACCGCAATCGCGGCCGAGACCGCCCCGCTGCAAGAGGCGTCCAAGGGCGCCGGACTGACCGAGCAGGGTCGGGCCTACAACGATCCGCGAGTGGAACCTCGCCCCGTGGGAGTGGTGGAAATTGTCACCGCTCACCCGGCGCTGTTCAGCGACGTCGTTGCGCCCCCGGTACAGCCCAGCGGCAAGGTTGCGCTGCGCGCCAGTAATGACCCGCGCGGCCCGGCCGTTCAGGAGCAGCAGTTTGCGGAGGCTTCGGGCCAGTCCTGAACCAATGCGACACGACAGGCACTCGCCTCTTGTGTCACTTTTACATAACTGTATAATCTCGCCTGCCCCGCTCCCGCGGGGCAGTTTTTAACAAGGTTTTTCGGTGGGCTGGCTGAGTGGTCGAAAGCGGCGGTCTTGAAAACCGTTGAGGGTTTATCCCCTCCCGGGGTTCGAATCCCTGGCCCACCGCCACTTTGTTCACAAGCCCGCAACAGAAACCCTTTCTAAACCCGGCATTTGGCGCCAGCGCCCTTGCATCCTGACGCGCCCCATTGCTACCCTTCCCCCTTCACTTTGCCCAGCCACAGCTCCATCGAGATAGCGCACTACCCGACGCGAGGGATAGGTTTAATCATGAGAAACACAAAACTGGCACTGTTTGCTTCGTTTGGCATTGCCTTCGCGACACTGGCCATCGCTATGCCCTTCTGGGGAGCCAAGGCGCCGGTACCTTTCGACACCCCTTCGGACATGCTGAAAAACGGTGAATTCACCTGGGCTCCCGAACTCGCCCCCCGCGGCCCCATACAGGTACTGGTCAGTCTCGATGAACAGCGAGCCTACACCTATCGCAACGGCATTCTGATAGGCGAGGCCACGGTCAGCACGGGCAAGCCCGGCCACGAGACACCCACCGGTGTCTTCACCACCAAGATGAAAGACCGGGATCACCATTCCAGCATTTACCACAACGCATCCATGCCCTATACGGAACGCCTCACCAACGATGGCATCGCACTGCATGCCGGCGGCATTCCGGGATACCCGGAGTCGCACGGTTGTATTCACCTGCCTTCCGAGTATGCCCGTCTGCTGTTCGAGGCGGCGCCGGTGGGTATGACGGTGGTTATTGCAGACAGCCACACCCAACCCGAATTCGTCGATCACCCGGCATTCCTGTCCCCGATCACCGATGGCGGTGAAGTGGTCGCAAACGCGCGACTGAAGGATGGCCAACCCTATCGCTGGGATCCGGAAAAATCCGGCGACGGCCCGGTATCGATGGTGCTCAGCCGCTATGACGGGCGGATGATCGTTCTGCGAAATGGTGTCGAAATAGGCCGCGCATCGATAGAGTTCGTTGAACCCGACAAGCCCATTGGCACCCACGTATTTGTGGCACATGAACCGGAGGGGGCGACCATGAAATGGACGGCGGTTGGCGTTATCGGCCATATGGACGACGCCAATACACAGCCCGACCCCCAAGTCGTTGCCCGTATATTCGTCCCCGTTGATTTCAGGCAGCTGGTCACGCCGGTGGTGAGCCCCGGCACAACCCTGATGGTGACTGACGCACCCATTATGGAACACACCACCGGCAAAGAGATGACACTGATTACGTCCAATCCGAACGCCTGACCGTTCCTTTGAGCAGGCAAGGTAGCTCTCAGGATGCAGCTCCGCCTGGAGTGACATCCCCCGAATCCGCCAGCGGCGAAAAATGCTCCGTTTTACACTCGGACAGTTTGTCGGTGCCGGGACCATAGGCATAGATGAACTGGCCGCGTTTCAAGGTATCGATCATCGGCTTCGCTACCTCCCTGCGCACTGCGGGACAGCCCAGGGATCGTCCCAGACGACCCAACGCCTGCGCGCTGTCCGGGTTTACATAGCCGGCTCCATGCATAACGATCAGGCGCTCCATGGCGGATTCGTTGTAGCCTTTACTCAAGCCATGCAGTTTCAATGAGTAGCCATTGCCACCGTGGTAGGTGCGGTCGGTCAGGAACAGGCCCAGACTGGTTTGATGGCTGCCATTGCGGTTGGAAAAGGCCGTGGGGATATCGCCACCCGAACCCTTGCCATGAGCCACATGTTCCCTGAACAACAATTTTTTGCTTGCCAGATCCACCACCCACAAGCGCTGGTTACGGGAGGGAATGGTGTAATCGATAATCGCCAGCCGGCTGGCCGTCTCGCCAACGCCGTTTTTTTGTGCACATTCCATCGCGGTGACAGCCTCTGCTATCACTGCAGGGTTCAGCTTTGGCGCCAGCCGGCTGATCATGGCAAGGTAATCGGCCCTCACCGGGGTGCTGGCGAGCAGGCCAAGTGCCAGGATGGGCAGTAGTCGCATCAACAGTAACTCAGTCAAATTCCGGGATTCCAGACTAACCCCGGCGGGGCAAACACAACATGGCCGTGAGTGACATTTACGTAGCTTTTCCCGCCAGGAGCCCCGATCAGCCGCTTTTCTGTCGGGTGCTTACCCGCCGTTGACCGGAGCATCCCGCCACGCCTCGCCAAGTGGGTCGGGGCTCTTCTGCCACTCGAGGAACTCGACATCCTCGGGCGAGGTCGTCCCGCGGCCGTTCAACTGCAGGAACAGGCGCAGCCCATCGGTGAAATACGGATCATCCGTGAGATTGAGCCGCGGCGCGGTCGGAGACGCCGGCGGGATACCCGCCACGAACCCGAACCGCTGCAGCACGCCGGCAACCATCAGGCTCTGCAGCAGGTCCTCGCGGGCTGCATCTACATTGGGGTCGATGACGTGGGTGGTAAAGGTGGAACTGAGCAGGGTGGGTTTCACGCTGATGTCACGGCTTACCTGCCCTACCCACACCGACTTGCCTTCAAAACGATATGGCGCCAGCCACAGGCGCAAATGATTGCGTTGAAGGATGGTGTTGCGCGCCCGCTGCAGGGCGAGATCCTGGGACCGGTCGTACAGGTACAGGGGGCTCACCGGTGCCACCGGGTAGGCGGCGCCGGAAATGGCCGCACCCACCAAACGCCTCACAGTGTCGAAATCGATGCGGTGGGTGAATGACCAGCCTCCGCGAGAAAGAGAGGCCAGAACATCGCCTATGTTCCCGACGATGACAAGATTCAGGGGATCACCGGAGGCGTCGCCCTCTTCATCAGCGGCACAACAGGGAAGCTCATTCAGTCGCTTTCGCAGCTGCGCCAGGTCCAGGTCCGGACGGTCGAGCCCCGCATAGATCTGCCCCGGTTGGAGCTGTTCGAAATCGAAATCGCCATCGGGCAATGGCACACCAAAACCGAAATCCACGACGTGCTTGCGGCCTGCCAGCACCACGACCAGATAGCGTCCACCCTCGTGGCGCGGGGCGAGTACATAACCCTCGTTGACTGCGCCGGCAGTCGTTTTCAGCGGTATCGACAGGTCGCGAAAATGCGCTCTCGCCCGGGCCTCGTCCTCCTCCGACAGGCCGAGATCAAACAGTGCCGCCGCCTCGTCCGGGGCAAAATAGTTGGGGTCCATGGCCGATACCAGGAACCAGTGACTGTGATCCGAATTGTTCTCGATCCGCAGCCATATCGCCTGCAAACCAACACTGGCCAGGTCAACGCCGTAAAGGCGTTCTGCCTGTTCATCACTGAGTATGTTGGTAGATACCGTCACATCGTGTTGGGTTTGCGTGTACACCGGGCACTCATCGGCGCATGGGGCGACTGACTGGGGGGCAAAACTTGAGCAGGCGCCCAGGAGAAACAGCATCGTCGCGCACACCACAACCCGCAATTCGGTCCGGTGCAAACAGCGGATCATTGCGCGCGCTCCCGCGACCCCGTGACCGTCACATTCACAGTCACAGTCACGTTATACGGTGGTCTGCAAATGCATAAAACCGTGCGTGCCAGAATTGTCCGGAGCTGGTAATGTGGCTTCAAGTCAAGTTTATTCCCGCGTGCGTTCACCCGGCCGCATACCCGGCAAACGCCTGCGACGAAAAGAGGTTTGCCACATAATACACGCAGATACGACAGGAGGGCGAGTGGCGCATTGGCCCGACACAGGGGCATTGCGGTGCAGGCCTGTCGTACGCGATGACGTGCCCGTTCGGCGGCACTGTTTATGACAGGTATGTTTTCACTGTGGTCACGGGCCAGCCTGTCGACGCGCATCCTGGCAGGCCTTGGCCTGGGCATATTTACCGGCCTGTTTCTCGGCGACCCGGCCGCGGCGCTGCAGCCCATTGCCGACATCTATATTCGCCTGATGCAGATGACGGTGCTGCCCTACCTGGTCACTTCCCTGGTCATAGCGTTTGGCCAGTTGAGTGGCACCGAGGCAAAGCGGCTGGCAATTCGCGGGGGCGCCCTGCTGCTGCTGGTATGGGTGTTCACCTGCGCCGTGATCGCGCTGCTTCCCCTCGCATTTCCCGATGTGGTGTCTGCAGCCTTCTTCAGCCACGCCATGGTGGAACCACACCAGCCGTTCTCTTTCACGGATATCTACTTTACCTCCAACCCGTTCGACTCGCTGTCACGTAACGTCGTGCCCGCAGTCGTATTATTCAGCAGCGCGATCGGACTGGGACTGATAGGACTGGAAGACAAGGAGCGTCTGCTCGCTCCCATGCGGACCTGGAACACCACCATCGTGCGGGTTACCCGGTTTGTCATACACCTCACGCCACTGGGCGTATTCGCGATTGGCGCTGTCACAGCAGGCACCATGTTGCCCGAAACGCTGAGCCGCCTCGAGGCCTATTTTATCGTCTTCACGGGGGCCTCACTGCTGCTGGCGTTCTGGATATTGCCGCTGCTGGTCACAGCCGTGACTCCGTTTCGCTACCGTGAAGTCACGGGCATCGCCAGGGCCGCCATGCTGACGGCTTTTGTCACCAGCAGTGCGTTTATCGTCTTGCCTATACTGATCGAGCGCTCCAAGGAGTTGTTATCCGGTCACGGCCTGCTTGACGACAATACCGAATCGACCGCCGAAGTGCTGGTCCCGATTATGTTCAACTTCCCGACTGCCGGGAAGCTGTTGACGCTGCTGTTCATACCATTTGCCGGCTGGCTGAGCGGTGTGCCGATGCCGCCGGCTGACTACGCCCAGTTGTTTGCCGCCGGCATCCCGAGTTATTTCGCCAAGGCACAGGTCGCCCTGCCTTTCCTGCTCGATCTGTTCGGTATGCCTCACGACCTGTTCCAGCTCTACATTCCCACCACCATCATCACCGGCAAATTCGACTCCCTGGTTACCGCGATGAACCTGCTGGTATTTGCCCTGCTGGGTGCCGCGGCAACGGGTGGGTTCATGGTTTTCCAGCGCGCCAGGCTGCTGCGGGCCCTGCTGGCCATCGCCGGCGGAACAGTCGCCGTGGTGATTCTGGTGCGACTGCTGCTGGCACTCGTGGTCGACACGTCCTACACCATGGACCAGGCAATGCATGAGATGCAAAAGTCACAACTGTCGCCGGACACGATAATACACCGGCAGATGGTGGCTCCTGACCCTGCCTACGCCGGTCTCGCCCCGCTGGAGCGCATCCGCGCGCGCGGTTCACTCAAAATAGGCTATGACCCAGACAACCTGCCCATGAGCTTCTTCAACACCCGCGACGAACTGGTGGGTTTTGATGTAGAGGTAGCGGAGCAACTGGCGCAAGCGCTTGCGGTACGGGCGGAATTTATACCTGTGACGTGGGCCGAATTGCCCGGGCTGCTGGCGCAGGGAGTCATCGACGTGATGCCCGGGGTCTGGTATCGACCCTACTGGTTCTCATCGCTGCGCCTGTCACAGCCCTATTTCACCGTCACCATGGGACTCGCTGTCCTGGACAAGCGACGCCGCGAGTTCTCCAGTCTGGATGCCCTGCGCCAGAGCAAGGGCCTGAAGATCGGAGTTCCACTGGACCAGCGCCAGATCAGCACCAGCATGCACCACTATTTCGCGGGGTCGGATGCCGAATTTGTCACTGTGGATTTCTGGCGACCCTACTTTGAGGGTCGGCACCCCGAGATCGACGGCTTCCTGATGCCGGCCGAGCACGCAGCAGCCTGGTCCCTGCTGTATCCGCAATACACCGCAGTTGTCCCCCTGCCGGATCCCGTGGAGGTACCTTCCGCATTCGGCCTGGCCCGGGATGCAGGAGAGTTGCTGGACGTGGTCAATGAATGGGTGCTTTTCGCCGAGAAAGCCGGGCTGATCGACAACAACTACGATTACTGGATACTTGGCCAGGGCGCAAAAAAAACCGAACCGCGCTGGTCGATCATGCGTGATGTGCTCGGCTGGCAGGACTGAGTAGCGGTTTTGTCCAGAATTCACAAGACCAGGCGACCGGCCGGCCCGATATTAACCAACTTTCGCCCTTGGTTTTTGGATATTTCGCCCTTATTATCTGTCACAGTGTGTAACGCACAGCCTGTGCGCGTAACTACGGAGTAAACCATGCAAGACAAGAGCCTTTACAACATGAATACCGTTGGCCTCGAATCGGCCCTCAGCACCAACAAGGTACTGAAAAACACATACATGCTGTTGGGCATGACACTGCTGTTCAGTGCACTTACCGCCGGCCTTTCCATGGCCGCAGGACTGGGCCACGGAACCGCCCTGGTGCTCAGCCTGGTAGGCTTTGGCCTGCTGTTCGTGGTGCATCGTACTGCTGACACCAGCAAGGGCCTGCTCGCCATCTTCGCCTTCACCGGTGTGATGGGGGCATCCATCGGGCCGATGCTGAATTATTACCTGGCCATGCCGAACGGGCCGTCGCTGGTCATGCAGGCACTGGGCGGCACCGCCGTGGTGTTCTTCGGCCTGTCGGCGTATGCCTTGACCACCCGCAAGGACTTCTCCTACATGGGCGGTTTCCTGATGGTCGGCCTGCTGGTGGCCGTGGTTGCCATGATCGCCAACATCTTCCTGGCCATTCCCGCGCTGTCGCTGACGATATCCGCGGCCGTGGTAATGATCATGTCCGGCCTGATTCTGTTCGACACCAGCCGCATCATCAACGGCGGTGAGACCAACTACATCCGGGCGACTGTGTCCCTGTACCTCAACATCTACAACCTGTTCATTCATCTGCTGCACCTGCTGACCGCCTTCAGCGGCGATGACTGACAGCAGGCGCATGAATTGCAAACCCCGGCGCATGCCGGGGTTTTTTTGTTCAGCCCCGCCATGATTTACTCCCTGCTCGTTATGTCCGCCCCCGCCTCAGGCCAGGGTGCAATGACTGCGGCCCGCTTCGCCCGGGCGGCCCTGGCTCGCGGCCACTCTGTCGCCCGGGTGTTCTTCCTCGATGCCGGCGTGGCCAATGGCGCCGCCGCCGCGGTATATCCGCAGGACGAGGAAGACCGGCTGCGCCCCTGGGTCGAGCTCGCCGAACAGCACGGGGTGGAACTGATCCTGTGTATCGCCTCAGCGCTCAAATACGGCATGCTGGATGAGACCGAGGCCAGGCGCTACGAAAAACCCGCCGCGACCGCTCACCCGGCATTTACCATATCCGGCCTGGGGCAACTGGTCGACGCGGCCGCCGCCGCAGATCGACTGGTCACCTTCGGGGGTTGAAGCAAGCATGGCCGCCCGCAAACGCCTGTTACTGCTCATACGTCATTCGCCCTACGGCAGCAGCCTGGCCCGGGCGTCCCTGGATGTTGCCCTGGCGGCGGCGGCCTTCGACCAACCCCTGAGCCTGCTGTTCACCGGCGATGGCGTGTTGCAGTTGCTGCCGGGCCAGGACAGCGAGGCACTGGGGGTCAGGAACCCTGGCCGCCTGCTGGCTTCCCTGCCGCTGTATGATATCGAGCAGGTCTATGTCGATGCCGAGGCGGCGGCGCGCTACCAGCTGGACCTGGGCGCCGCGCCGGTCACTGCGCTGGCGCTAGAGCGCCAGCAGATCAGGGAACTGATCGAGAGCCACGAGCACCTGCTGGGATTCTGAGCATGACACTCCACACCCTGAATGCTTCACCGGGTTCCGCCGCCTTCACCGACTGCCTGAGGATGATCGCGGCGGGCGATGCCCTGTTGCTGCTGGGTGACGGGGTTTATGCCGCCCTCGCGGGCACCGGTGCGCGGGCGCAGCTGGACGCCTGCGGCGCCAGGCTGTGCGTACTCCGGGAGGACGCCACTGCGGCGGGTGTACTGGAGCGGGTGGCGGGTACCGAACTGATCGATATCGACGGGTTTGTGGCCTTGTCCGAGCAATTTCCCCGTCAACTGGCCTGGTACTGAGACCGTGCTGCCGGCCAGCGCCTTCGACAGGGAAGGCTTCCTGCGCAGACTTTCGGACTGGACTCCGGAGGTCGCCTGCCAGATTGCCGCGGCGGAGCAACTGGAACTGACCGAGGCGCACTGGGAGCTGGTCTACCTGCTGCGGGAGTACTACCGGGAATTCGACAGCTCACCCGCCATGCGGCCCCTGGTAAAATACTGCGCCCTCAAGCTCGGCAGTGACAAGGGCAGGAGCATCTACCTGATGTCGCTGTTTCCGGGGTCACCGGCGAAGCTGGGCAGCAAGATTGCCGGCCTGCCCAAACCCGACAACTGTCTCTAGGATCACCGTGACTGCAACCGGCTTCGAACACCCCGACCAGGAACACCCCTTTGCGCCGTTCGTGCGGATTCTCGGCAAGGGCAAGAGCGGCAGCCGCTCTCTCAGTCGCTCCGAGGCCCGCCAGGCCTTTTGCATGATCCTCCGGGGCGAGGCAGAGGCCGTGCAGGTTGGCGCTTTCCTGATGCTGCTGCGGGTCAAGGAGGAGACCGGGGAGGAACTGGCGGGCTTCGTGGACGCCTGCCGGGATGCGATGGTTGCCCCCGACCCGACTGTCCATGCGGACCTCGACTGGTCGAGCTACGCGGGCAAGCGGCACCAGCACCCCTGGTTTATCCTGTCCCTGCTGTTGCTCGCCCAGGCCGGGCACCGCGTACTCGTACACGGCGCTGACGGGCACACCCCGGGACGCCTGTATACCGAGCCGGCTTTGCGTGAGCTGGGGCTTCCGGTAGCGGCAAACTGGGCCGAAGCCGGGGCCCAACTGGATGAGTTCAAGCTGAGCTACCTGCCCCTGCGCCGTTTTTGCCAACCCCTGCACGAATTGATCCAGCTGCGCCCCCTGCTTGGCCTGCGCTCGCCGGTGAACACCCTTACCCGCATGCTCAACCCGCTGCAGGCGCCAGCCAGCATCCAGAGCATTTTTCACCCGGCCTACGCCAATCTGCACCAGGCGGCGGACCGCCTGCTGGGGCAACCCCGGGCCATGGTGTTCAAGGGGGACAGCGGGGAGGTCGAACTCAAACCCCAGGCCGATACCCGGGTGCACCTGCTGGGCGATTCAGGCAGCTCGGAGCTGCTTGTGCCCCGGGTCCTGTCCGGTCGGGTACCGGCAGTGGAGCAGCCCGCGACCGCGCCCCTGCGGGACCTGTGGCGGGGCGTTTCCGAGGATGATTACGGTATCTGCGCGATACAGGGCACCACCGCCCTCGCCCTCACCCTGCTGCAGCCAGGACTGAATCTCGGGGAAGCCGACCGGTTGGCGCAATCCCTGTGGCAGCAGCGCGACACCACGAGGCTGGACTGATGCCGCTGTCCGCTGTCGATCCCGCCCGCTACCCCGAGTTGCTCGCCGCCAAGTGCGAACGGGTAAACGCACTGCTCGCACCGTTTTCGCCACCGCCCCCTGAGGTCTATCCCTCGGCTGTCGAGGGCTTTCGCATGCGCGCCGAGTTCCGACTCTGGCATGACGGAGACGCGCTGGATTACGTGATGTTCAGGCGCGAAGACCCCGCCACCCCGGTACCGATAAAGCGCTTCCCTATAGCCTGCGACCGCATCCGGCAGCTGATGCCGCAACTGCAGGATGCCCTTGTGCACAACGCCACGCTGCGGCGCAAAATCTTCCAGGTGGAGTTCCTGTGCACCCTCAGCGGCGACGCGCTGGTAACCCTGGTGTACCACCGACGGCTGGAGCAGGAGTGGGAGGAAGCCGCCACCCGACTGGCATCAGACCTGCGGGTTTCATTGATAGGCCGCAGCCGCAAGCAGAAAATCGTCATCGGCAACACCTTCGTCAACGAGTCCCTCCAGGTGCAGGGCCGCGACTTTCGCTATCGCCAGTACGAACAGGCGTTTACCCAACCCAATGCCGGGGTCAATATCGCCATGCTGACCTGGGCCTGCGAGCGCGGCGCCAGCCTTGGCGGAGACCTGTTGGAACTGTATTGCGGCAACGGCAACTTTACCCTGCCGCTGGCCTGCCATTTCGACCACGTCATCGCCACCGAGCTGTCCAAGACCTCGGTGCGCGCCGCGCGGGAGAACCTTGCGGAAAATGGCATCGACAATGTGCAGATCATCCGCCTGTCGGCGGAAGAGGTTTCCCAGGCCATAAGGGGCGACCGGGAATTCCGTAGACTGGCCCAATTGCCCCGACCCCTGGCCGACTACGATTTGCGGACTATTTTCGTGGATCCGCCCCGGGCCGGCCTGGATGCACAGACACTGAAGATGGCCTGTGACTTTCCCGCGATTCTCTATATATCCTGCAACCCGCAGACCCTCGCGGAGAATCTGGCGACCATGTGCCACAGCCACCGCATAGAACACTTCGCCCTGTTCGACCAGTTCCCCTATACCGACCACATGGAGTGTGGTGTGTTACTGCTGAAAAAATAGGTAGTATTATCGGACCCCGATCAGCCCGACCAAACGGAGATGAGAATGCCACAGGAGAAATTATCTCCGGCCGAGATCGAACGCAGGCTGAATGCGCTTCCGGACTGGGTGATCGATCACCACAAGCTCTACCGCCATTTCACTTTTGACAATTTTGTCGACGCGTTCGGGTTCATGACCCGTGTCGCCCTGCTGGCGGAGGCCATGGACCACCACCCGGAGTGGTCCAATGTCTACAACCGGGTGGAAATTCACCTTACCAGCCACGACGTCGCTGGTATTTCAGAACGGGACTTCACGCTTGCCGAGCGTATAAACGGCCTGCTGTAGAGTCAGCAGCGAATCCCGAAAGCGAGCAGCCCGCGACCCAGCACCTCGTCCAGCCGGTCGACATCCGCGGCATTGATTTCGATGTGCCGCAGTTTCAAAGTGCGGTACAACTCGCGTTTGTGCAGCATGGCAGACAGTGCCTGGGCGGGTACCTCAGCCTCCCAGCAGTCGATATACACGTTGCCCTCGGGCACATAGAAGTCGGCATACACCGCTTCCTCGACCGGCAGCGCGCGCTGGTGGGCATGGGCCAACTGGGCGAGGTACAGCCAGTCGCAGACACGCACTTCCATGGCAGAGGCCAGCTTGTGGCCATCGATACCGATACAGGGCGCGGCACTGGCGGGCGCAAACAGGTCCGGCTCACCGTCATCCCCGAGGAGCGGCGCCTGGCCCTGGTCTGACTGCCGGGAGAGTTCACGGTGTATTACCGGATTGTCGACAATCTCATGGGGCCAGGTGACATAGAAGGCGCCGCTGTTGTTGCTCTCTTCCTGCAACCCGCCAAGGGCTCTCCCGCGCTCGGTCAGTTCCCAGCCGATAATGCTGTGAGTCTGCAGGCCGAGCTCCGCCAGGGCCCGGTTGATCTGGCGGGCGTGCAGGCGGGGATAATAGCGGCGCATGGAGGCGGCGGTAATCCGCTGGTTGGATTCAATGGCCGCCAGCAGGGGGTGATGATCGAGGGTGTCCGGCCAGACGATATAACGCCCAAAGCGCCGGCTCTGCTGGTAGGTACCCCCCTCGAATTCGCCCTTGGGCGTGAGTACCCAGGACTCCCCTGCCCTGTCTATCCAGCCATAATCCCTGAGTGTGGCAAACAATTGCTGGGTGGGGATGTTGAGCTTGCGCGCCAACGCGGTGGTTGAGAGCCTGGTGTGCTCCTGCTCCATATCGAGCTCCACAGATTATTGCGCCAGCACCAGCTCGGCGTAACGCTCCGCGAGTACGGCATACACCTGTTCGGCGAAATCGGCGGCGCTGTGATCCATCACCGCCACCAGTTCGGACAGGTGCTCGTTATCCTCCCTGCCGTCCCAGTTCTTGACGTAAGTGCCGTCCTTGTAGCCGTTGTCCTGGCGGAAAAAATTGAGGACATTCTTGCCCACATAGGCGGTATACAGGCTGTCGAAATCCAGTCCGGAGGCCGTCATCAGGTCCCGGAAGCGCGAGGGTGAAAAACCCTTCGTTTGCAGGCAGTGCAGGGCCAGTTCCTCGGTCGCCTCACGCACACCCAGGCCCGAGGGCCGGTGCTCGTCCAGGTCAACCAGGATGTCATCGGCAATCTGCTCGACGGTCTTGCCCTCATGGAACAGGGCAGACAGGCCAAAGTGCCATATATCGATGACCTCCAGGCGCACCTGCTCGATATCGGGTACCTGCTTCTTCCACCACTTGTAACCGTAGTGATCGATGAGCTCCCCGCATTCGATCCACGCCGCGCGGTACCATTCAAAGTCCTGCTCCACCCAGTTCTCGTGCACCCGCGTATTCATTCTGTGCTGCATCGCCAGCATATTGACCAATGCCTGCTTCAAGTAAACCACCTCATATTCAAATTCACTGGATGGGGCAAACGGATACCGGTGCCCGGCCGGCTAAGGCTAACCAGGACCTATGATAAACAGGCGGTGGGGAGATAGATAGACCGCTGCCTTGAACTCCGGCGCAGCCTGGTCTTAACTACAGGCACCGTCAACACGGCGGCATGGTCAAGGGCTGTCCACTGCTCTTTTGGCGGTCGAATGAATGCCCGATAAAGCGGGCATTCATTCGACCGCTAAATGACCAGGCCAGTTAACTGCTATAACCCGTAAGTTAATCCTTACCAAATAGAGGTATTCGAGATGAGAAATCTAGTCAGCCTGGTCTTCAGCTGTGCACTGTTACTGTCTATCCCCCAGCTTGCCCTGGCACAGATGGACCAGCTCAAGGACACCACCCCGGAACAGCGAGCGCAGATGCAGACAAAGTGGATGCAGAGCAACCTTTCACTGGATGCAAAAGCCGCGGCCAGCGCGTCGGCCATTAACCTGAAATACGCGAAGGAGAACGAGTCGCTGATGAGTTCGGACGGCCCGAAGTTCAAAAAACTCATGGCCTTCAAGGAGAATTCCAGCGCCAAGGACGCCGAGCTGAAGGCGATTTTTACTCCCGAGCAGTACAGCCAATACGAGCAGAAAAAATCAGAGATGGAATCGAAGGTAATGCAGATGGCCAAGGAGAAGCACCAGGCTGCCCAGTGATATCACCGCCCGGGAAGTGAATGATAGAATTCACTGAGCACCTCAAACGCCAGTTTGCGGTTGCCCTGCTCATCCACCAACCCCTTGCGGTTATAAAACTCCTGTATGCCGTTCAGGGGCCGCAGGGCCGCGCGAAAGTCCTTGAGGACCCAGGGTGACATGCCCTGGATCAGTGGACTGCGTTGCAGCATATCGAGCTGCGCCCGGTAGACCCGGGCCTGGTACTCCTCTGACCAGAGCAGCGCTTCAGGCGAGCGGAATCCGGCTTTGGCGCCGGCACCGAACTCCGAGATTACCATGGGCTTGCCATAGCGGTTGCTGAAGCGCAGCCGCGGCATGATGTCCTTGAGCATGACCCGGCGAATATCCGCTTCACTGGCGGGCAGGTTGGCGGCAAAAGCGGCGGAGTAGTACCAGCCGAAATACTCGTTGTAGCCCACCACGTCCACGATCTCCCCGAGGGGGTCATCGAGTTCAACCAGAATGTCGCCCTCCTTTCCCTCTTGCGGTTCTGCATCACTGTCAACCGGATTCGCCCTGGGATCGTCTTCAGACAGCAGGCCAGACACGACCTCCTTGCCGATAAACACCGCCATTCGCGCCTTGTCAGCCAGGCTGACATCGGGATCCCTGAGCAGCGCCACCATGACGTCCTCACCGACCTCGCGCAACTCCCGCATCGGGTCGCCGATCAGTGCAGCCCCAATCAGTCGACCACTGGGATCGAGGCGTCTCGCCGTGTCCGCTTCACTGGCCAGAAAAGCCGTGCGCGGCTTGCTTATCGGGGTTTCATTTCCCAGAGACCAGATAACGACGGAGGCGCGGTTGAGGTCGCGCTGTATCATTTCCGCCAACATGTTGTTTGCCAGTTTGCGGGTGTCCTCGTTGCGCCAGTCGATCGCCCAGTAGACCGGCACCTCTGACCACAGCATAAAGCCCATCTCGTCCGCCAGGCGCACGGTGTGCTCGTTGTGGGGGTAGTGAGCCAGCCGGACGAAGTTGGCGCCAAGCTGTTTCGCCAGGGTGAGCTGCGCCTCGGCATCCGCTCGCCCGGTGGCAACCCCCTGTCGCAGTGTGGTTTCCTCGTGCATGCTGATACCCCGCAAAAATATGGGCTCACCATTGAGCAGGATCTTGCCGCCGTCACGGCGCACCGTGCGAAAGCCGACCTGGTCACGGCTGGTATCGTTTCCGGCGGTGACAGAGACTTCGTACAGCTTTGGCTGCTCGGGGGACCACAGTTGCGGTCTGGCCGACAGCGTGAACGACGCCCGCCCGTCTGCGTTCGTGATTGCAGTGGCAGTGATATCCAGTTCCCGGATCGCCAGAACGACACTCGTACCGGCTGCCACACCGTCGAGCTGCACCCAGCCGCGGATCTCGCCGGTGTTGTGGTCCTCCAACCAGACCTGGAACTGGCGCACAAACGTGTCAGGCACGCTCACCAGACTGACGTCACGGGTAATACCCCCGTACTGCCACCAGTCAGTGCGCCTGGTGGGGACACTGGACATATCCAGCGTGTTATCCACCCTCACTACCAGGTCGTTGTCGCCATCCTCAAGCAGTTCGGTAATCTCGAAATTAAACGGCGTATATCCCCCGCGATGCTGCCCCAGCGCTTGACCATTGAGATAGACAGTGGTGGTGAAATTGGCGCCGCCGAAGTGCAGGAAGTTACGCTGGCCGCGCTTTGGTTGCGCGGCAAATGTGCGTTGGTACCAGATGGAGCCATCGAAAAAGAACAGGCGCTCCTGTTGCGAGTTCCAGTCGCCGGGCACCTGCAGCTGCTGGCGTTCATCGAAGCTGTATTCAATCAGCTCCATGCCGGATTCCTGTTTGCTGTTGGCGAAGTAACCTTCGCCAAAGATGCCTCTTTCGCCGATCCCCAGCTTGTCGATCACCACGTTCCAGCTGCCGTTCAGCGACTGCGTAGGGCGGTTTGGAATATTGGTAATCAATGGCGAAGGTTCGGAATAGATGATTGGCGCCGGTGAAAATATACTGGGCTCGTCCTGCTCATTTTCAAGCGGCTGTGCCAGGGCTGGCAGTACGAATAACAACAGCAGCAGGAGACATGGTCTCACTGGCTGCCAGGACCCGCGGGTAGCGTCCGGCGTCGCAGGCGCATTGATACTCTTATTGTCCATGTCATTTCCCCAGTTGTTGTTCCGGTACGGCCCGACTAGCGCGCCCTGTTGGCTTGAACGGTCGAAGCGTCGTCCCAGTCGCGGCGCCCAGCCCGGATCTTGCTATAATAACCCGACCGGATTGAAGCACACCGAAAAAATGACCGATACGATTGAAGGCAGCTGCCACTGCGGCGCAGTTCACTGGACTTTGGATGGAATTCCCGAATCAGCGACCGCCTGCAATTGCACAATTTGTCGCCGCTATGGGGTGCTCTGGGCCTATGGCTATGCCGGCGAACGAATTGATGTCTCAGGTCCAACTCGCGCTTATATCCGCGGTAATTCCATTGAATTCCATTTCTGCCCCACCTGCGGCTGTGTGGCATACTGGCGATCGCGGCGAGTCGACAACGGCGAACGGCGGCGTATCGCGGTAAACCTGCGCCTGACCGAACCGGAGGCTGTGGCGCAAGTGCCTGTCGATCATTTCGAGGGGCTGGAAAGTTTTCAGGATCTGCCGCGGGATGGGCGTTGCGTTGCAGACTACTGGTTCTAGGCGGGAGACTGTAATGCGTTTCGGCAGTTTCATCTTACAACAGCTACAGTTCGCATTGTCTTCCTCCTTGGCGCTTGGGCTTGTGGCGGGGCTACTGGTTCTTCTCACTGGCGGAATCGAGGGAACGGTCACTGCAGACATTGATTTAAGCTACTCGGATATCATCTGGCTCTTGCTGGGAATCCCTGTCGGGGTAATCTCATTATTCCTGGTCGTTTCTCCACTGGCATTCCTGATCCATAAAGCAGTCTCCCGGACTTCGCGCGATTAAAACGGCGCTTGGCCGAGCTATATCAATTGCCAAAAAGCCTGGAAGCGTTGCATCAGTTTCACAGTGGCCTGCATCTCGTCCCTCGCCAGAGTTTTCCAGGTTCCCGAGATCGCTTACCTCCGCGTGAACCAGTGGAGTGGGAGCAAACGGAAAGTCAGATCCAAAGAGCAACCTGTCCATTCCAACCACCTCTCTCGCGCTGGCGAGCATGTTCGGAGACGGGCTCAAGGCAGTATCGTAGTAGAACTGCTTGATGTAATGCAGTGTGCCTTTGGGAAAATTATTCTCTTTATCAAGAACCAGATCACAAAGCGAAAGTCGCCAGGCGATGTATGGAACGGTTCCCCCTGCATGGGAAAGAATAAACCTGATATTCGGGTATCGCTCCATCGTACCCGATGTAATCAGGTTGGCTACGGCCCGCGTCGTGTCAAAGACAAACTCAATCATGTATCCGGGTAATTCCAGTTGAATGTCCTTGACGCTGGCGTGCAGATTGGGGTGTACGAACACGACAGCGCAACGTCGATCCAATTCTTCCATCAGTGGCCAGTAGTCCCGGTGACCGAGGTACTGCCCATCAACCGAGGAGAGCAGGGTAACGCCATCTGCGTCGAGCTCATCCAACGCGTACGCGGCTTCTGCTACCGCGTCATCGGACTGTGTCTGCGAAATGGTTGCAAAAAATCCGAAGTGTCCATCGATCTTCTTCAGGGTACTGCCATATTCATTACACTGCCGGGCAAGTTCCGCGCCGCCCCGCCATCACCAAAATATACTCCCGGGCAGGACACCGAAAGATATGCCCGTGCAATCCCGGTGGCAGCCATCAGCGCCAGGGAGTTTTCCGGGCACCAGGCCGGCAGCGCGGCGCCTGCCGCTTGATCAACACCCAGTCGTTTCAGGTGGTCGGAATAAAACTCCGGCACCATGTGGTGATGTACGTCAATCTTGCCGTCAGTTTGTGGCATTCGGTATTTCCTCGCTCAGGTTCCGTGGCGAGATTTGCGTAAGCACAACCATTCCTCAGAATATAAGGACCAAAACTGGCGGCAAGCAAATATTGACCTGAACTCAATGGGCGCCCCAAGGGCGCAGTAGTAAAGAGTCGGTGGCTCCGCGAAGCACCAGATTCAATCGTCTCTGGTTGCCACGAACAGTGCAATCAAGGTGATCATTGCGCCGTATCGAAATGCGCTTTGCAGCGCAATATCCCGCATGGCGTCGGAGCGCCATAATTCAAACCAGGTTTCTGCAATTACGATCCACCCTGCAAACAAAAAGATCATGGCAATGCCGCATCCCGCAAGCGCAAGCTCTTTCGATTTGGCGAAGGCTGATGCGTCACCTGTTCTTGCGGCCCACATTTTCGCGGCGCCCATCAGGCACAGGACGCCTGTCGTAATTTTCGATAGCGTGATGAAGAGCGCGCCCGCCCATATGACCAGCGGACTGGATGTTGCCCGCCAATCGTCGGCGCTGCCATCAAATGTCGTCATCGATGTTGTTGCGGCTATGGCGCCAGTTGTGCCACTCCAGTCATAGACATTTAAAAAAGCGCCCAGCAATGCCCAGAGCGAAACTAACCAGATTAGTATTATTTTCGTAGTCCGTAACATGACAACGCTCTCCGTGATAGTGTGAAGGAAGCATGCCAATAATAGGCTATTTCAGAAAGCGCGACGATGATAACCGAATAAGCGTAGTAGCCGGCCGTCAACTGGCCTCCCACGACAAATTGTAGGCATAAAAAAAGCACCAGCCTTGCGGATAGTGCTTTCTTTGTTTGGTGGAGCTAAGCGGGATCGAACCGCTGACCTCAACACTGCCAGTGTTGCGCTCTCCCAGCTGAGCTATAGCCCCATGTTCGGGTGTAAGCCATTGATCAAGCTGGACTTTTCTATAAACCAGATCAATGCTGAGCTGCGCATTTTAGTGACAGGGGGTGCCCCTGTCAACACCGCCGAGGGTATGTCCTGCGGTTTGCTGTGCTAACCTCGTGACATCTGACAGAGACACCGCCCCCGGTGAAGGAGTAGTTCCATGGCAGGCAAATTCATTCTGTGGTTATCGGCAATCGTGTTCATCGCCTACGGCGTGGCCTGCCTGGTGTCACCCGCCCTGCCCGCCGGATATGCCGGCCTGGAGTTTGTGTCCGGCGACGCACTGCCCGAGATGGGCGCCATGTACGGCGGACTGCAGACCGGCTTTGGCCTGTTCTGCCTGCTGGGCGCGGTAAAAACCGACTACTACCGGCCTGCCCTGGTATTGCTGCTGCTGGGAATTGGCGGTCTCGCTCTGGCCCGCTGTTTCTGGGCTTTCACCGCGGCTGGCGAAGTCGGTGCCTATACCTACGGCGCCATGGCCTATGAATACTTCACCGCGATTGTAGCGGCGATCGCCCTGCGCCGGTAATGCGCTGTTGTTACTGCCCGTACTTGGGCAGGCGAAGGTAAAACAGGATGAATCCGAGAATGTCCAGCTTGCGCTCCGCAGCCGCGAGTGCCCCGGTGATGGCAAACACCGCCACCGCCAGCACATCCACTACCTGGATGACCCCGTTCACTGCGCCTTCCTGCCGGCGGTGCTATCAGCTGCCGTAGGTGTCGCGCAGGTACTGCATGATATCGCCGGATTCAAACAGGCCGCTTTGGATATTCGGGTCATAAAGATAGGGGATGGATACCCTCCCCTCCATGTCCTGCAGGATCACGCGGTTCTCCAGCTTGCTGCCGGGCGTGATGTTCAGGGCCGCACGCACTGGCGGCAGAATCCACTCCTGCAGCTCGGTCCGGCCGCAGTTGCGCACGATGTAGGGAATCTCCATCTCGCACAGCAGCTCGCGCACTGGCCTGGCGTAGGGGCTGGATTCAAAGCTGTACAGTTCCAGCAGGTACTCGGGCTCCATTCCGGGCCTCGCTTTTGTTCCCTGGCTCATTCGCGGCGCACTGGCCAGCATGGAGCCAAGGGTCTGCAATTTACCGGCGCGCCATTTCAGGGGAAGTTTTCTCTGGCCGTAGGTTTCGAACAGGTACTCGACAATGTCCAGGGACTCGTACATTTCCACCCCGGTATTGGGATCCACCAGATAGGGAAACTGCGCTTTGCCACCGCGCTCCTCCAGCTCCGGACGAAAACGCTCGCCACCCTTGGGACAGGGGTAGATCTCCACATCCAGGTCAAGCTCGGTCAGGGCCTCCCTGACCAGGCGGCAGTAGGGGCAGTTTTCGATATCGTACAGCTGCAACAGTTGTTCCGGTTTTACCGCGGCCGGTGAACTCTGGATACCGCTGGTGCCACGCACCAGGGTGGCCAGCAACGAACTCGCTATATTTGCCGCCATAAATCAATCCTCCGTCGACTGTTCCGTCCGGGCACTATTCAGGGCCTGGAACTCTTTTTCCAACCGCTTGGCCGCTTTCTTGGACACCCCGCCCAGCACCTCGATTGCGTGGCGTATACGGGCCCGGCTCATGTCCGGTCCGAGCAACTCCATCGAGTCGACCACCGAGAAAGACGCGCTGGAGCCGGCAATGGCCACGAACAGTGGCGCCAGCAAGTCCTTGATCTTTACATCAAGGGCGTCCGCGATCCCCTTCAGGTCGTTCCAGATGTTATCGCGAGTCCAGTGCCGCTGGGCTTCAAGCTGCCACAGGGCAAGCTGCATGCCCCTGACAAGATTCTCCCGCTCGCCCCTGACGCCGGCAAAATCAGCCTCGGTGATGGGCAGGGTCCCGGACACCAGGAAACCGGCCAGCGGCGCGAAATCGCTGAGTGTCTCGAGGCGCTTCTGCGCGTGGGGCAGCACCTTCATCAGGTTGGCCTCGTTATAGGCCCAGTCCACCAGCCGCCTGGCCAGTTCAGTCTCGTCGAGGTCCTCGCGAATCCAGGTACCGTTCAGCCATTTCAGCTTGTCCACGTCAAATATGGGGCCACCCAGGGAGACCCGCTGAATGTCGAAATGCGCCATCATTTCCGGCAGGGAAAACTTCTCACGCTCATCCGGCATGGACCAGCCCATGCGCCCGAGGTAGTTCAGCAAGGCCTCCGGTAGAAAACCCATGCGCTGGTAATAAAGAATACTGGTCGGGTTCTTGCGCTTGCTGAGCTTGGATTTATCCGGGTTGCGCAGTAATGGCAGGTGGCACAACCGGGGCATGTCCCAGCCAAAATACTCGTACAACAGCTTGTGCTTGGGGGCGGAGTTGATCCACTCCTCCCCGCGCAGCACGTGGGTGATCCCCATCAGGTGATCATCCACCACGTTCGCCAGGTGGTAGGTGGGCATACCGTCGGACTTCAGCAGTACCTGTGCATCCACCATACCCCAGTCCAGTTCGATAGTGCCGCGCAGCATGTCCTCGATGGTACAGGCGCCCTCCTCCTCTGGCACCATCATGCGAATGACATAGGGCTCTCCCGCCGCCCGCCGTTTTTCCACCTCCGCCGGGGGCAACATGAGGTCAGATGGCTTCAGCGCGGTACTGGTGCCGGCGGCGCGGCGGGACTCGCGCAGCTCGTCCAGCTCGCCGGAAGTGCGATAGCAAATGAACGCCTTGCCCGCATCCACCAGCTGCATGGCGTACTGGCCGTATATCTCCATCCGCTCGCTCTGGCGATAGGGGCCGTTGGGGCCTCCCACGTCCGGGCCTTCGTCCCACTCCAGACCCAGCCAGCGCAGGGAATCGAGAATGGCCTGCTCGGACTCCGGGGTACTTCTCACCTGGTCGGTGTCCTCGATACGCAACAGAAACTGGCCACCGTGGGCGCGGGCAAAGCACAGGTTGAACAGGGCGATATAGGCAGTGCCCACGTGGGGGTCACCTGTGGGGGATGGAGCAACGCGGGTGCGTACAGTCATGGGTATCCGGCGTGTGGGGTAAGAAACCCGCGATTATACGGGCTGCACCGGACAAAGCCCATGCCGGAAGGATACTTCAGTCAGCGCAGGTGGCCGGCACGACCTCCCAGGCCGGCGCCTCGAACTCGCCCACCACCCTGATGTCGACGAACTCCGCCTGGCTCTGGATGATCGCCCTGACTTCGTCGGGCTGGCTGGCCTCCATGGTGTCACGCACTGCCTTGGACTCCCAGGTAGCGATCGCCAGAAGCACGTTCGGCTCGCCTATTTTCCGGTGCAGTCGCGTACCCCTGGCTCCCGGGGAGCGCTGGATAATCTCACTGGCGCGCAGCCAGGCATCGGCATACTGCTCGGCGCTGTAGCCGGGCTTTATGTGAACCTCGAAAATAAAGTGCATAGGTCAATCTCCCCAGCCCTGGGCAATTGCTCGGGCCTGGACGCAGGTCGGCGGAAATCCCAGCCAGCCAAAGGCGGCCAGGACCCGCTGGAATGGCGCGTCGAGCGCCGCCTGCAACACCAGGGAACGGCCACTGACCGGGTGGGCAAAGGCCAGCGTGGTGCAGGCCAGCAACAGGCGATGGCAGTTGTACTGCGCCCTGAAAAAGCGGTTGTGAACACCCTTTCCGTGCTTGGCATCGCCAATCAGAGGATAGCCTATATGCTTCATGTGGCGACGCAACTGGTGCCTGCGCCCCGTCTCGGGCCGCAGGGCTACCAGGCTATAGCGGGTCTGGGGGTAGCGCTCCACGGCAACCGGAAGCTCGACCGTTGCCAGCCGCCGGTAGTGGGTGACGGCGTTGCGGACGGGCAAGTCATCGCCGCGGTCCCGGTCCGCCATGCGATCGAGCTCCTGCTTCAGGGGATAGTCGATACAACCTTCGGGCGGGCAGTGCCCGCGCACCACGGCCAGGTAGTGCTTGCGCACGCTGCCGGCGACAAACTGGCGGGACAGCTCCCGCGCGCTGTCGCTGGAGAGCCCGAACAGCAGCACGCCCGAGGTGGGCTTGTCCAGCCGGTGTACCGGATAGACGTACTGCCCTATCTGGTCGCGCACCAATTGCAGCGCATAGCGTGTCTCGTGGCGATCGATGGGGCTGCGGTGGACCAGCAGGCCACTGGGCTTGTTGATCGCCACCAGGTGCTCGTCCCGGTAAATCACCTCGCAGGTCTCTCGCGCCACCATCGCCATTTCCACAGGAATATTCATTTCGGCAGCGCGGACTATATACAGCAGGCGGGCGCGCTACAAATCGACAACCCGCGGCGGCGTTGCACCGCAAGGCCCGGGCAGCCGCTTGATCCAGGTCACTAGCGTGAGGCATTGCCGCAACGGCTGCGGACCAGCAAGCTTGGTAAATACCGCGGTTGCCGTGATAATGCCCCAATATCTCGCTTCCTGTCCGAGGATACACATCATGCCACAACAGCATTTGCTACCGGATGTCATCGGCAATACGCCGCTCCTTTACCTGCGTAAGGCCTCGGAGCTTACCGGCTGCCATATCTACGGAAAAGCGGAGTTCATGAACCCGGGTGGGTCCGTCAAGGACCGCACCGCCCTGGGTATTATCCGGGCGGCCGAGCAGGCGGGGGAACTGCAGCCCGGCGGGGTAATCGTCGAGGGCACGGCGGGGAATACGGGCATCGGCCTCACCCTGGTAGCAAACGCCCTGGGCTATGAGTGCGTAATCGTCATGCCGCAAAACGCCAGCGAGGAAAAGATAAGCCAGCTCGAAATGCTTGGGGCAGAGCTGTTGCTGGTGCCGTCCGTGCCCTATGCCGACACCCATCACTATATCCATACCGCCGAGCGTGTGGCGGCCGGGCGCCGCAAGGAAGAGGACCACGGCGCGATCTGGGCGCGCCAGTTCGACAATCCGGCCAACCGCCAGATCCACTACACCACCACCGGCCAGGAGATATGGCAGCAGACTGACGGCAAGGTGGATGGCTTCATCTGCGCAGTGGGCACCGGCGGAACCCTCGCCGGCGTGGCGGATGCCCTGCGTGAGCACAACCGGGACGTCAGGATCGGCCTGGCTGACCCGATGGGCTCGGCCCTGTACAGCCACTTCAACGGCGGCGGCCTGCAGGCCGAGGGCGAGTCCATCGCCGAGGGCATCGGGGTTTCCTTCCTCCCCGGCAATCTCGCGGGACTCGAGCTGGATTTTTCCTGCCGGGTGGACGATGACGAGGCCCTGCCGCTGATTTACGACCTGCTCAAGGAGGAAGGCATTTCCGTGGGTGGTTCAGCCGGCATCAACATTGCCGGGGCCATGGCCATGGCCAGGGAGCTTGGACCGGGGCATACCATCGTCACGATCCTGTGCGATTCGGGAAGCCGTTACCAGAGCAAGCTGTTCAACCCTGAGTACCTGTGGAAACGCAAGCTGCCCTACCCCCACTGGATCGCCAATTGACCACCATGGCGCCACCACAACCGACAACCCAAACCGTCAGGACGATGCCCAGTGAAGACTAATACCAACCTCCGCCCCAGGCTCTTCCCGTTGGCCTTGTGCCTCGCAGCGGCACTGCTGGCAGGCTGCACCGTGGTTGGCCCGAAAGCCATAAGTACCGGCAGGCTGGCTTATAATGAGGTCATCGCGGAAACCAATAACCAGCAGATGCTGATGGTACTGGTGCACAACCGCTACGAGGAGCAGGGCAGCATGCTCGCGGTCGCCAGCGTGACGGCGAACGTCAGCGTCAGGAGCAGTGCCGGATTCCAGGCCGGTTTCGGCGGCGAGAGCAGCTACCAGGGAAACCTGGTACCGATTTCAGGCGGTGTCGTCTATGAGGAAAACCCGACCATCTCCTACACCCCGGTCGCCGGAGAGGCCTACCTGCGGCAGCTGACCCTGCCCTTGCCGGTGTCGATGCTGGCGCAGATTACCCGGACAATGGTCGATCCGGAGTCGGTATTCCTGACAGTGATTTCATCGGTAAATGGTATCTACAACCATGACTTTGTCTTCAACGAAAAAGACGCCGATCCCCGGTTCGGGCGTTTCGCCGCAATCATGGGCGAACTCACCCGGGCCCACCGCCTGCACTGGGTAGAGACCCCGGGCCAACAGGAAAAGTTCTCCATCGTTATCGACCAGGCGGCACCGGATCATGCGGCGATGGTCAGTGAACTGCTGGAGTTGGTGGGGCTTTCCCGCCTGCGTTCCGACGCACCACAGCTGGTCCTCCCCGTCACCCTGTCGCTCAACGGGGCACAGCAGGGCGCGCTGGGTATCACCACCCGCTCCATTATCAATCTGGTCGAGATTCTCGCTGCGAGAATCGAGATTCCCCAGCGCGATATCGACAACGGCGTGGTCGCAAGTTACCCCGCCGTCGGCGCACTGGGACAGAAGCTCACCATCCACTACGCGCAGGAAGAGCCGGAGCACGCCTATGTGGCGGTAAGACATCGGGATGGCTGGTTCTATATTGACGAAAGGGACGGCGACACCAAGCGCTATTTCAAGCTGCTGGGCAGCCTGTGGTCCCTGGCCGTCGCCCATTCCCTTATCAATGGCCCGACGGCGCCTGTGCTGACGGTCCCGGTCAGCAACTAGGGTGCAGTCCGTGGCATTCGCCCCCGCCGGGACAGCTGTGATAACGTACGCCCCCTCACAAACCCGAATACAGACCGGTCGGGGCCCATGCCCGGCAGGTCACGCTTTGATTCCCGCATAAATCGACAGGCAGACACCCATGACCGGCTTTACCGCAAATGACGTTCCCGACCAGACCGGAAAGACAATTTTTATCACCGGGGCCAATACCGGCCTTGGCTATGAAGCGGCGAAAACCCTGGCCGGCAATGGCGCCAGGTTGATTATCGGCTGTCGCTCCAAGTCCAAGGCTGAGCAGGCTCGCAATTCGATTCTGGCAGACTACCCGAAGGCCGACGTGATGGTGATCGAACTGGACCTGGCCGATCTCGCCTCGGTAAAAAAGGCGGCTGCCCGGGTTGTCAAAGAGCCACAGCTGGATGTGTTGATCAACAACGCCGGCATCATGATCCCGCCCTACGAGCTCACGCAAGACGGCTTTGAATCCCAGTTCGGGGTCAATCACCTGGGTCCCTTTGCCCTGACGGGCCTGCTGCTGGAAAAACTGCGGGCCGCCCCCGACGCCCGCATCGTCAGCACGTCCAGCATCGCCCATAAAAGGGGTAAAATTGACTTCGACGACATTAATGCCGAGCAAGGCTACAACCCGATAACCCGGTACGCCCAGAGCAAGATTGCCAACCTCTATTTCGCCTATGAGTTACAGCGCCGACTTGAGGCTGCCGGTGACAGTACGATTTCCGTGGCCGCCCATCCCGGCATCGCGGATACAGAACTGACTCGCTACATTCCCCGCGCCCTTATGCTCATTGCGCCGCTTTTTCGCCCTTTGTTCAATACCCCCGCACAGGGGGCGTGGCCGACACTCTGTGCGGCAACCATGCCGGGAGTGCGCGGTGGCGAATACTACGGGCCGAGCAAGCGCAATGAGACCGCTGGACCTGCTGTCAGAGTCGAGTCAAACCGGCGCAGCCACGATAAAGCGGTTGCCAAAAGACTCTGGGAGCTATCCATCGAGATGACCGGCGTAGACCCGGGCCTCTGACCGCAGCGCCTGCTGTCCGACGGCGACTTCCGGTATCCCTCAAGGCATCCAGCTGTACGCAAAAAGGGCGTACCGACGGTCAAAAAAATGTGCCATTATTGGCCGGCCCGGCGCTGGCGGCGTTGCCCTGGCGGGTACCCACAAACATTACGGAGAGACCCAATGAAAGCGTTTGCCCCCACCCTCTTCCTGCTCGCTTTGGTAACGGGATGTGCAGCACAGGCTCCCGCCCCGGAAAAGCAGGTACAGGCCGACCTCGCCAAGTCCATCGACTGTTCCACCGCGACGGCGGACATCGCAACACTGAATAGTGAGAAAGCACGCACCTCCCAGGAAATCGAGGATGGCGCCAGCTCTATCATCCCTCTCGGCGCGGTTGCACATATGTTCGGCGGCAGTGAGAAAGACAGTCTCGAGATAGGCACCGGCGAATACAACAAAAAGCTGGATGCAAAAATCGCTGAGATAAAACAGCAGTGCAATATCCGGTAATCGCCTGATTGCAGCCCTGCCGCCGCAGCTCAGCTGACGCGGCGTGAGGGCTGCCGCTTTCCGCTGGGACCCGCACAATATGGTCACAGATCGCACCGGACTACTGTAATTCCTGAATAACAATTCCCACTGGGTGACTACTATCAATCGCTTGTTCTCCATTGCCCCCATGATGGATTGGTCCGATCACCACTGCAGGTTTTTCTGGCGCCTGCTATCGAGACAGGCACTGCTTTATACCGAGATGGTCACAACCGGAGCACTGATTCACGGCGACCGGGAGCGTTTCCTGCATTTCAACCCTGAGGAACATCCTGTCGCGCTGCAACTCGGTGGCAGTGATTCCGCAGATCTCGCCCGCTGCGCCGGCTGGGCCGAGCAATGGGGTTATGACGAGGTCAATCTGAACTGCGGCTGCCCATCTGACCGGGTGCAATCGGGCATGTTCGGGGCCTGCCTGATGGCCCATCCGGGTCTGGTGGCCGATGGGATCAGGGCCATGCGGGATGCCTGCACTATCCCCGTGACGGTAAAACACCGGATTGGCATCGACCACATGGAGTCCTACCAGGAACTGCTCGATTTTGTCGGGCAGGTTGCTGAAGCGGGTTGTGAGGTATTTATCGTACACGCGCGCAAAGCGTGGCTGCAGGGGTTGTCACCAAAAGAAAACCGCGAGGTACCGCCCCTCAATTACCCCTGGGTATACCGCCTCAAGACTGACCTCCCGAAACTCGAAATCGTGATCAACGGGGGTATCCAGACGCTTGAACAATGCCGCGAACACCTGGAACGGGTAGATGGCGTGATGATCGGGCGGGAAGCCTACCAGAACCCCTGGATGCTGGCAGACGTCGACCGGGAGCTGTTCGGAATGGACAATCCGGCGAAATGCCGGGATGATGTTATCGAGGCTCTGCTGCCCTATGTAGAGCAGCAACTCGCTCGCGGCACACACCTGAATCACATTACCCGGCATATCCTCGGGCTTTACCAGGGCGTTCCCGGCGCGAGAAAATTCAGGCGCCATCTCAGTGAAAACGCGTACAGGAAAGATGCGGGAATCGAGGTGCTCGTCGACGCGTTTGCGTTGGTGAAAAACACCGGGTATACATTTTCATTAAACGCGACAAAGAGAGAGAGAAGGACACAACCATGAGCAACAAGCTCGAGCAACTCAAGGCGATGACCGACGTGGTCGCCGACACCGGGGACATCGAGGCCATCAGGCGCTTCCAGCCCCAGGACGCCACCACCAACCCCTCTCTCCTGCTGAAAGCCGCGGCCCTGCCCCACTACGCCAGCCTGCTGGACCAGGCCAAGGCCTGGGCCCACCAGCAGGGAGGCGACAGTGCACAGCAGCTGGCCAATTGCTGCGACCGTTTCGCGGTAGATGTCGGTCAGGAGATTCTCGCAATTGTTCCCGGCCGCATATCAACCGAGGTCGATGCCCGCCTGTCTTTCGACAGTACGGGTACCATGGAGCGTGCGCGCAAGCTCATCGGCATGTATGAACAGGCCGGTATCGGTCGCGAACGGATTCTGATCAAGACGGCCTCCACCTGGGAGGGCATACGCGCGGGCGCCCAATTGGAAAAGGAGGGTATCAACTGCAACCTGACCCTGTTATTCGGCTTCAGCCAGGCCGCCGCCTGTGCCGACGCAGGTGTTTTCCTGATATCCCCGTTTGTCGGTCGCATCCTCGACTGGTACAAGGCCAATACCGACCTGGTGATAGCCAAACCGGGTGACGACCCGGGCGTCCAGTCGGTTACCCGTATCTATCACTATTACAAACAGCACGGCTACCAAACCGTGGTGATGGGAGCCAGCTTCCGCAATGCCGGTGAGATCGAGGCCCTGGCCGGATGTGACCGGCTCACCATCAGCCCGGCCCTGCTGGAAGAGCTCGCGGCAGATGAAGGCACACTGCCCAGGCAACTGGACCCCGCTCAGGCGAGCTCGCCCGAACCCAGGCTCTCGGCCCCCGAATCGGGCTTCCGCTATGAGTTGAACGCGGACGCCATGGCCACCGAAAAACTGGCAGAGGGTATCCGCAATTTTGTTGCGGACCAGATCAAACTGGAAAAACTCATCAGTTCACGATGATTAGCGCATTCAAGAAGCTCTTTGAAGTGCCCGCCAGGGAAAGCGAGGCTGAGCGGGAACATCGTCTGCAACTGGCTGCGGCTGCCCTGCTCATTGAAACAGCCCGTGCCGACTTCAGCGAGGACGAGGTCGAGGAGGCCTCGCTCAGGAGGCTGCTGTGCGAAACGCTGGATGTGTCACCCGAAGAAGTCGACACGCTGCTGCGACAGGCCGGCGAACAGCTGGATGAGGCCACGTCGCTGTATGATTTCACCCGGGTCATCAACGACCATTACTCGGCGGCTCAGAAGCTCGAGCTGGTAAGCAGTATGTGGCGTGTGGCATATGCCGACGGTCGACTGGACAAGTATGAAGAGTACCTGATCCGGCAGGTGGCGGAGCTCATCTACGTGCCTCACTCCGATTACATCAGGGTCAAGCTGGCGGCGAAGCCCTGACTCAGCTGCGCTCGAGCACGCCGAGCAGGTCCTTGAATCGCGCCCGGTTCTCAGGACTGAGCTCCATCAGTATCCTGTGGGCCTCTATCACCTTGTCCTTCACCTCGCTCTCACTGCCGTCGACCACCGGAATTTCTGCCGCCTCATCCGGGGCGCCGCAAACCTCTTCGCGCAAGTCAAACAGTTGTTGAAAGCCCATGCTTTTGATCAGGCGGTTGATTCCGGGGTCGCAGGAGTAAATAGCGGGCTGAAACCCGAAGCGCTCTTTCACGGTCAGGGCCAGTTTGGCGAGCATGCCGAGAGTCGTGCTGTCCAGGCCCTCTGCACTGCACAGGTCAACCCAGACGCTGGCGAAGGCGGGGTCGTCGAACATCCGCTGAAAATAGTCGTCGATAGAGGTGCACAGAGTGAGGCGCACGTCGCCCTCGAAGCGAATCACATAGGCGCCGTTATGGCTGGCAGCGAGTATTTTTCCGGGCTGCATCTCAGTCACGCTTGCTGATAAACAGAGCAGCGATATCGTCTGGCGCCGTCTCCACCCGGTCGAGCCCGAGGCGGGTTACCAACTGCATTGGGGATTCGAATGTCTGCTCGAATACCTCCAGAAAATACTTCTCCTTCTCGATCAGGTTCTTGGGCGGGAGAATCTCGAGTATCCCGTCTGAAAACAGCGCCAGCATGAAGCTTTCGGGCAGGTCGATGAGGTGCTCCTCGTAGTGGGCGTCTTCCATTATGCCAACCGCAGGTCCCTCGCCGCGCAGGTAACGCGCCCCGCTATGAGACACGAGTACAGGCTGCGGCAAGTGCCCGGCAACGCTGTAGCGCAGGGTGTTCTCGTCCATATCCAGCAAACCAACCACCATGGTGGCAAATTTGCCGACCGCCAGCCCCAGCAGTTCCTTGTTGGCGCACTTGAGCATGGCGACGGGACTCAACACCGTATTATCGCGCAGGCGCAGGTAATCCGAGCGTTTTCGGGCAAACAGGTTTTTCAGTAATACGGTGGCAAACGCCGACGAACTGCCGTGCCCCGACACATCCGCCATAAAAAACGTAATGTAGTTTTCGCCCACCGTGAAGTAATCGGTGAAGTCGCCGCTCAGGTAGAGGGATGGAATCACCGTGTGGCTGACCACGTAGTCACCCAATACCAGCGGCGTGGCCGGCAGCATCTTCAACTGAACCTGGCGCCCGGCCTGCTGGTCCTGCTCCAGTACTTTTACGGTTGCGCGCAGTTCGCTATTGGCGGCCTCCAGCCGCTGCCGGGACTCCCGCAATTCCCGGCGCATATTACGCTGACGGACACAGCGCTCTATCGACTTCACCAGGGCATTCTTGTCGTCTATCGGTCGCACGAAAAAGTCACTGGCGCCCAATCGCAGGGCGGTCATCATCTGTTCGGCTTTGACCGTGTCGCTGAGCATGATCGCCGGCACCTGGGCGTCCATCTCCCGCAGCACCTTGCGGGCTTCCTTCCAGGAGACTCCTCGCAGGTTCAACTCACACAGGACGACGTCGAATTCACTGTCGATGCCAAGCGAAACCTCGGCGCCAATGATCTCGGTAATCGTTGTCGTGGTAAATCCTTCCGAGGAAACGAGCTTCTCCAGCGCGAGGGCGCGTTCGGGCACGTCGTCGATGATCAGTACATTGCCTTTTGCAGCCATCAGAGTTGACACTGAGGGAAAGTTCGGCGTGACACTACGCCCATCATTGCCGGCAGGCAACCGGAAGGGGCTGCCTTTAGGCAGGATTTCACAGATTTACGAGAAGTCATTCCGGAATCACTGCGTAGGGAGAATACCGGGGGGAATCAGAATTCCTCCCAGTCCTCCGAATCTTTCTCGAAATCGGAGAAGCTGTCATCCACGGCGCCACGCTTGACAAACGCCTCACGGCGCTGGAGGTAGGCATCGCGCAGGAAAATATAGCGGTCCCCGGTGATCAGGTCGTCTGAATCCAGCAGGCTAGCGCGGTAGTCGATAAGCTCTACCGTCCAGAAACCCCACGCCCAGGTATTCTCGTTGAGAATATAGGGAATAGAGGTGTAGGTATCGGCAAAATAACCGATGGAACTGCGCAGGGTTTTGGGGCCAAACAAAGGCAGCATGACGTAGGGACCGCTCTCCATCCCCCACACGGCCAGGGTCTGGCCGAAATCGGCACGAAACGGTGTTATTCCCATGGGGGTTGCCACATCGAAAAAGCCGAGCAAGCCCAGGGTGGAGTTCACCAGGAATCGCCCCCCCGCTTGGGTGGCACCGCGGAATTCTCCCTGCAGCAGTGAATTGAAGAAGGAGTTGAACTCGTAAATATTAACAATGAAGTTGCTTATGCCCTGCTCGGCGAAATCGGGGGTGACATAGCGGTAGCCCACCGCCGTCGGGCGCACTATCCAGCGATCAAGGGTATCGTTAAACGCGAATATCTTGCGATTGAGTGGCTCCCAGGGATCGATATTCCTGGTCTTTTCCGGCTCGACCGCCCAACCAGATGAGGGCGAAAACACCAGCAGGGCCAACAGGCATAGGCGCGACAGGGTCATGGGGTCTGGCGTCTTAATTTCGGGACCCAGATATTACGCCGACTGTCGGAAAGGGGCAACCGCTCAGTGCGAGTCGTCGCTACCTGCAGGCGGGCCCAGCACCCCGACCTCATACAGCTCCTCCAATTGCCCGGCACCGGCTTCCAGCAAGTCTGACAGCGCCATACCGCTCTCATCAGCCAGGGTTGCCAGCAGGTCCCTACCGGTTGCGGTGGTGTTGTCCCTGGTGAGCTCCACCAGGCGGGCTGTGAATGCGTTCAAGGCCATAAACTGCACCCGCTCCTGGCGGTCGCGGTACACCACCAAATAGGTCGGCTCCCCTGGCTGTTCCGGTCGAAAGCCCGGCCCGATGTGATGCACCGGGTAGTGATAGCTCAGCAGCCAGGCCAGTGCGGACAATTGTGGCACGGCGGCCAGTACGTCAGCGGGCCGGCCCGGGGCGGGCGGTTCTGCCTCGGCCACGTCCAGTGCCAACTCGACCCACTCATAGTGTGCCAACTCGGACAGAAAGGGAGGGTCCTGCTCACCGGGCTGGTATTCAGTCATCAGGAACTGGATGAACTCCTGGCTGATCTCCAGAAAGTACGGAGTTTGGCAGCGATGCTGGACTATGAAACTGCGCACCAGAGCGTGCCAGTCCCCATCGTTGTAAAGACTTCGCAGGACCGGGAAGCCGCTGCTGATAAAACTTTCGATATTGTTGTAGACCAGCCGCTGGTATATCGCCATACGGCGCCGCTCCGACCCTTCGGGGGGCGACTCTGCCTCGGGGTTGCGCAGGTACCGCGCCATTGCCAACTGGCTGTCTCTCATGCCGCTGCCGGTCACAGGCTGGCCCGCGCCAGCGAAGGCTTGCCGGCATCCGCCTGGCAGCGGCGCACCTGACCTACCTCCTCCAGTAATTCCGCCAGGGGAGGCAAATTGAAATCCCGCTCCAGCAGTGTGGGTACCGGCCCCAGTCTGCGGTAAGCCTGCGCCAGCAGCTCCCACACGGGATCGATAACATCCGCGCCATGGGTGTCCACCTTCAGGTCCACAGCCTCGTCATAGTGACCCGCCACATGGATATAGCGCGTGCGCTCCAGCGGCAGCGCATCCAGGAATTCGACCGGGTCATAGCGGTGGTTGACTGCATTTACATATATGTTGTTGACGTCCAGTAACAGGTCACAGCCACTTTCTGTCAGAACCGCCCGAATAAATTCAGCTTCGCCCATATCTGCATGGGGCTGGGCGTAATAAGACGAATTCTCCAGCGCGATGGTTTGGCCAAGAATATCCTGCACCTGCCTGACCCGGGCCGCCACGTGATGCACAGCCTCCTCCGTAAATGGAATCGGCAACAGGTCGTAGAGATGACCGCCTGCGGCACAGTAGCTCAGGTGCTCACTGTAGACCGGACTGCCCAACTCCGACATGAGGCCCTTTACCGACCTCACCAGGTCGGAATCAATCGGATCCGGGCCACCGATATCGAGTGACAGTCCGTGCAGGGCAACCGGGTAACGCTCAGCGAGTTCGCGAAACTGGCGGCCATAACGCCCGCCTACCCCGATCCAGTTCTCCGGGGCTGCCTCCATGAAATCAACGGCCCCCGGGTCCATCGACTGCAGGGGACCCAACAGGGCCCTCCGCATGCCGAGGCCCGCACCGCGCAACTCCCGGAGGCTGTCATGCATCAGCTACCGCCACACTTGCCTTCGCCGGCTTTCTCCTGGCCACAACTGCCTTCCTTGGCTTTTTCACCGCAGCTGCCTTCCTTTGCCTTATCGCCACAACTGCCTTCCTTCATCTTCTCACCGCAGCTGCCTTCCTTCATTTTCTCGCCACAGCTGCCCTCGCCGTCGGCTTTTTTGTCAGCGCCGCATTTACCCTCACCACACTTGCCCTCGGCATGCTTGTCGTAATTTGGAAGGTCGTAGCCGCCGCTCAACTGCTGGGCAGAAAAGGGGTTGAAAGACGCCGATGCCAGCGGTGCAATCGACGTTGCCAGGAACGCAGCGCCCAGGGCGGTCGCCAGAGGTTTCTTGATATGTGCCATAGTAATTTCCCTTCCGTTAATTCATTAATTGTTTTGTCAACGCGAGGTGACCGGGAATGCAATCCTTACTCCGGCTACGTCGGTGGAAAGTATGACACAGTACCGCGGTGGAAGTTTCATATCGGCGGCAGATAACCTTTGTCCATAAGGTTATAACCCTTCGTTCAGTGAGTGTATCTATCCAGCCACTGCTGCACTTCTCGCCACTGTTCCTGCAGGCGCTTGGCAGATACTGCCTGTCGTGTGCCGAGATTCTGGGCAAACAACGAGACCCTGAATTCCTCCAGGAGCCAGCGATAACGCGCGGCCTCGGGACTCTGTAACAGCAGGCCCGGGCGCTTGGACACAGCGTCCCACAGGGGCGCCTCCAGGGACTGCAGCAGCGCAGTGTGCGTCTGGTCCTTCGCATACTGACCTGACAATCGTTCAATCCGCGTGCGCAGTGCCTTCAGGTAACGCGGCAACTGCGCCAGCCATTCGGCAGGTGTGTCACGCATGAACCCCGGTGCCAGCAAACGGCCCAGCTGGGTTTCCGCGTCCAGGCGGGTATCCGGCCAGGCTCCCGGCTGCAGTGCGGCCATGCGCTTGCGAAGATCCGCGAGTACTCGCAGGCTGCCGAGCAACATCGTTTCAAGTTCATTCGCCCGGGCGATGACCTCTCCCTTACCGCGCTCCAGCAGCGCCTCGAATTCCGCCTGGGTATAGGGGAGTGCGCTGTCCACTGCCATGGCCTGCAGGTAACTGGCGTCCACCAGATCTTCAAGCAGCTCCGCAGGGTTAAGCGCCGCAGCCGCGAGTACGAGATTGAACTCGTTACCGCGCAACAACTGCTTGCGCAGATACTTGACCTGCTGGGCACTGTGCAGGCGCAACAGGCGCAGCACGCCGAGGCGGTGACGCAGCTGCGCCTCCCCCGGGTAATCGCACAGCACCACTGCAACACTGTCGGTCTCATCGACGAGCGCCGGGTAGGACACGATATCGACACCCGCCTGGCGAAACCGCCACTCCCGCGGCACATCGCCGAAGTCCCAGCGACTCAGGCCACTGCGGGCGGGCGAGTCGTCACTGGCGCAGCTGATGCTCTGCCGCGTGTCATTGCGAAAACGCCTCACCAGGGCGGCCAGGTCGCGACCCTGGGCGAGCAGGCGCCCGTCCGCATCCACCACCCGCACATTCATCCGGTAGTAGTCATCGAGCTTGTCCAGGGACCAGTCACCGGGCGACAGCCGCGGGCCCCCGTCTTTGCCGAGCTGCCTCGACAGGGTCTCGAGCAGATCCACATTGTCGGGCTCGAGCTGCGCCAGTGCCCGGTCCACGTGGTCGGGCACCGGCACCAGCTGCTTGCGCTTGTCCTTGGGCAGACCCTTGAGCAGTTGGATACATTTTTCGCGCAACAGCCCGGGCACCAGCCAGTCGAAGCGATACCTGGGCACCCGGTTGAGCAGCGCCACGGGCACGGTGACCGACACGCCGTCCGCCGCGCCACCGGGTTCGAACTGGTAACTCAGCCGGAACTGCACGTCCTCCCAGTCCAGGCGATCCGGAAACTGCTCCGCCAGGTTCGCCCCCGGGTCACGGGCCACCAGGTCCTCCCGCTTCATCCGCAAACCCGCAGCGGCTTGTGGATGACGCTTCAGCCAGCCCTGCAGGCGCCCGGCGGTGTAGGCGTCCTCGGGCAATCGCTGGTCATAAAACTCGTACAAAACCTGTTCATCCACCAGGATATCGCGCCGCCGCGTACGTGACTCCAGGTCTTCCAGCTCCCGAACCAGGCGCTGGTTGTGCTTCAGGAAGGCGGGGAAAGGGCGCATGTTGCAGGCCACCAGCCCATCGCGTATGAGCAGTTCACGGGCTTCCGCAGGCGCGATGGGGCCATAGTGGACCGAGCGTTTATCTGACAGCGTGAGCCCGTACAGGGTCACCCGCTCATAGGCCATAACCCTGCCGCTGCGCGCCTGCCAGCGGGGCTGGTAGTAATGCTTGCGCAACAGCGCCGGATTGATATCGAGGGCCCAGCGGGGATCTATCGCCCCCACGTCACGGGCGAACACGCTGGAGGTCTCGACCACTTCGGCGGCCACCAGCCATTTGGGGGGTTTGCGGGCCTGGGATGAACCGGGGAATATCTGCAGCTTGCGATTGCGGGCACCCAGGTACTCCCTGCCCTCCTGCAGCTGCGCGATATTTCCCAGTAGTCCTGACAGCAGGGCCCGGTGTACACCGTCATAGTTCTCTTCCTGGGGCAGCCCGGGACGGGGTTTCAGCTTCTGGCTGCGACAGGCAATCGTCAGCTGGGTGTGAATATCGCGCCACTCACGCATACGCAGGTAGGACAGGAACTCGCGCTTGCACAATTTGGCCAACTGGTTATTGCTCAGCGCCTGGCGCTGTTCCTCGTAGTAGCGCCACAGGTTGAGCCAGGCCATGAAGTCGGAACGAGGGTGGCGAAAACGCGCGTGGGACTGGTCGGCCTGCTGTTGTTTTTCGGTCGGCCGTTCCCGCGGGTCCTGGACCGCCAGGGCGCTGGCGATTACCAGTACTTCCTCCAGGCAGCCCTGCTCGCTGGCCGCCAGCACCATCCGGGCCAGCCGCGGGTCTACCGGGAGTCGGGCCATGCGTCTGCCCACCCCGGTAAGCTGGCCGGCAGGGGTGACAGCGCCCAGTTCCTCCAGCAGTTTGTAGCCGTCGCGCACCATGCGCGGATCCGGTGGGTTGATGAAGGGAAAGTCTTCAACCTCTCCCAGGCCCAGCACCAGCATTTGCAGCACCACGGCAGCGAGGTTGGTACGCAGGATTTCAGGGTCGGTGAACTCGGGCCGCTGCAGGAAGTCGGCCTCGCTGTAAAGGCGCAGGCACACCCCGGCAGCGATGCGACCGCAGCGCCCCTGGCGCTGGTTGGCGCTCGCCTGCGACACCGGCTCTATCGGCAGGCGCTGCACCTTGGTGCGAAAGCTGTAGCGACTGATCCGCGCCACGCCCGGGTCGATCACGAAGCGGATGCCCGGGACGGTAATGGAGGTCTCCGCCACATTGGTGGCGAGCACTACCCTGATGCCGCGCCGCGCGCCGGTATCGAACACGCGACTTTGTTCAGCCTGGCTCAGGCGCGCGTACAGCGGCAGCACATCCAGTGAAGGGTTGTGTCGCAGGCGTTTCGCCAGCTCCCGGATATCGCGCTCACCGGGAAGGAAAACCAGCACGTCGCCGCGACTGCCAAAGCGGCCGGCATCGATGTCCTGCACCAGGTCTGCGATCTGGCTGCTGGTACCGTCTTCGGTATCCGCCTCAGCGGGGTCGATATAGTGAGTCTCGACGGGGAAAGTGCGGCCCGACACCTCGATAACGGGCGCGTCGTCGAAGTGGCGGGAAAAGCTGTCGACGTCGATAGTCGCCGAGGTAATTATCAGTTTGAGGTCCGGCCGCTGTGGCAGCAGGCGCTTGAGGTAGCCCAGCAGGAAATCGATGTTGAGGCTGCGCTCGTGGGCCTCGTCAATGATAATGGTGTCGTAGGCGCGAAGCAGCCGGTCGCGCTGAATTTCCGCGAGCAGAATGCCGTCGGTCATAAGCTTGATCGCACTGGCGGGGGACACCTGGTCGGTAAAGCGCACCTGGTAGCCGACCAGGTCGCCCAGGGCGGTGTCGAGTTCCTGGGCGATGCGCTGAGCGACCGTGCGGGCAGCCAGCCTGCGGGGTTGGGTGTGGCCGATCAATTTATTGCGGCCGCGACCCAGCGCCAGGCAAATTTTCGGTAACTGGGTGGTCTTGCCCGAACCGGTCTCCCCCGCGACGATAACGACCTGGTGCCCCTCTATTGCCCGGGCGATGTCCTGCCGCCGTTCGGCCACCGGCAGGTCTTCGGGAAAGCGGATATCCTCTACCCGGATGTCCCGAGGCGCCGCTTCTGCAGAGGTTTCCGGGGGATTGATTTCGGGGGAGCCCGTGTCCGGGTTGCTCCTGCCGTTCTTTTGCATGCTACAACTCTGTCTGTGGGCCAAACCCGGTCGATAATTAAGCGGTACACTTGGCACTATTGTACGCGCGGGAGAGCAGCGAAATGCCAAGGCTTGTAAATTATACCTACGACGAAATCACCCTAGGGCAGACGGCCCGCTATTCCAGACTGATCGAAGAACGTGACATCCGGTTGTTCGCCGCAGTGTCGGGCGACGTCAACCCCGTACACCTGGACCCGGAATTTGCCGCCGCGACGAGCTTTGGTGAACCCATCGCCCACGGTATGTTGACCGGCGCCATCATCTCGGCAGCGCTGGCCATGGAACTGCCCGGGCCCGGTACGATCTACCTCAGCCAGTCGCTGAAGTTCCGGCTGCCGGTAAAACCGGGCGATACCGTCACGGTCACTCTGGAGGTAATGGACAAACAGGAGCGCCGTAAAGTCGTCGTCCTGGACTGCAAGGCAAGCAACCAGGCCGGTAAGGTGGTGGCCACTGGCAGCGCTGAAGTGATCGCCCCGGCGCAGAAGCTGTCAATTGAACGGCCGCCCATCCCGCGAGTCGAGGTGCTATCCCAACCCTAGGTGGCAGCGGTATCCGCAGTGGCGTCCTCTCCCTGCCGGGCAAACTGCGCCGGGTTCAGGTACATGAGCCGCAAGGTGACAACCCCGGCCTGGCCCTGGGTGTCCGCACCCAGCACCATGACACTGGTCCTGTCCCCTTCCACGGTCACACCGGTGATACCAAACAGCACCGATTCCGGCCGCTGCTCCACACTGAAAACGGTGATGTCCCGCTTCTCCCGCAGGGCCGCGGCGAGATTACCCAGCAGCACACCGAGACCGCCGCGGAAGGCGCCGAAGTTGAGGTGCCCCGCGAATTCGCTGTGATCCAGGGACAGCCGGAAACGAACCATTGAGTCATCCTCCATTTGCACGGTCGTCAGTGCCACCAGCTTCCCCTCCCGGATCTCCCGGTAGAGTCGCTTCGCCTGGGCCCGCCCCCCGGTTATAAACTGCCGGTGCAGCAGGTTGGTGGCTATGACGAGAAACTTCTCCTTGGGGATGGTTTGCTGGGCTGGCTGTGACATACGATTTCCTGGGTTTCCGGACCGGGGTTGAAGCGCGTAAGTCTAACGCCAGCGGGGTAATATGTCGCTATTTCCCATAAAGGCGCTGGCTCGGCACTCGCCCTCGATGGTACCCTTTTTCTTCATATATTCGTGGATATTGACCAATGACTGGGCTGTTTACGGTCATCACATACCCCCCGGGTCGGCTCTGCCGCTCGCTGTTGCGAGCGCTGTGGTTAGCCGGCGTCCTGTTGCTGGCGGTGCCATCAGGCATCGCGCAGCCCCACGATACCGAACTCGAGCTGCGGGAACTGGCCCGGGAGCGCGACATGCTTACCACTGAGCTGGACCAGTACAAGAGCACCGTCAGGTTGCTGCAAACCGATGACACCCCCCCGGAGCAGAGCAGCAATCCCGCATTGCGCAAACTCGCCCTGGAGATGGTCAGGATCAAGGAACGCCTGATCGCCGTCACGGAGAGGGAGCTCACCGTGCTACAGGAGCAGATCAGCGCGGCCCGACAATTGGCCGCCAGCCCCGGTGAGCCACTGCAGGAACAACAGGGTATCGAGAGCAAGCCCCTGCGGCAGTCGACCCGGGATTACACGCTGGTCAATGAGCAGGAGCACGTCGAGCGCCTGCATGCGCTGCTGGCAAGCTACTATTCCGAATTACAGGAGGCCGCGCGCACCCTGCCCAGCGAGGAGGAGCTGGCAGCCCGCGCCGCTGCCAGCGTAGACGCGGAAAAAATGTCCCGCATTCCCTTCAGCGTGGACAAGATCCGGCTCAACGGGGCGGAGGGCAGTACCGCGCTCAGCGAGATCACGCGCCGACTGACAGATCCGAACATCCCGGAAAGCCGCCGCGATGTGGCGCCTATCTGTGGTATCCGCACACAGTTGTTCGGCTCGCTGATCGCCAGCGAGCGACGCAGTCTGAAACCCGTGGGCAAAAACAATTATGTGGCGCAGATCCGCCTGCAACCAGGCGATACCACCCTGCGTATCAAGGAAGACCGCTGGGAGATACAGTTACCCCAGAACGTCAACGCCGGCGATTTCCTCATCACGCTGTACATACCGCCGGACAGCCCGCCCCAGTTGCACCTGTTCGCGATCGATGACCTCCTGGCTGAACAGGATCCCCACATACCCGCCTGGCTTCCGGACGACATCAAGCTGAAATCGCGTTCCGGATGAACCGCGATAACACCCCCTGGCAGCCGGTAGCGGCAGCTGCCGTGGACTGGGGCGCTTCCGGGGAGCCCCGCTCCCGCGCCTTCGGTGACGTCTACTACTCCCGGGACGACGGCCAGGAGGAAAGCCGCTATGTCTTCCTGCAGGGTAACGACCTGCCCGCGCGCTGGCAGGGCTGGCCCCGCAGCCGCTTCTGCATTGCCGAGACCGGTTTCGGTACGGGCCTCAACTTTTTGCTGACCTGGCAGATGTGGAAGGAAGCCTGCACGCCGGCACCCGACCTGCACTATCTGTCGGTCGAGAAATATCCCATGGCCAGTACAGACCTGGCCCAGGCACTGTCCGCCTGGCCGGGGCTCGCCCCCCTGGCGGACGAGTTGCTGCGACAGTACCCGGGCCTGGTCCCGGGGCAACACCGGCTGGTGTTCGAGGGGGGACGGCTCACCCTGGATCTGTGGTGGGAAGACGTCGCGGCCGCATTGCCGGATCTGGCCAGTCACGGGCAAGCGGTAGTGGATGCCTGGTACCTCGACGGTTTCGCGCCGGCGCGGAACCAGGCCATGTGGCAGCCCGCGGTAATGACCGCAGTGGGCCGCCTGAGCCGCCCGGGCGCTACCTTTTCGACATTTACCGCCGCGGGTGAGGTGCGCAGGCAGCTTACCGCGGCCGGCTTTCTCGTCAGCAAGGTCGCCGGGTACGGGCGCAAGCGGGAGTGCCTGCGGGGGCGCCGGAGCGACTCAGGGGGCTCCCCTGCATCCGACACCGATACGCCCTGGGACCTGCCGGCAAATCCGCGCGAGGCACCGGCACGGGTTATCGTGCTGGGCGCCGGGCTGGCAGGGACTGCTGTCGCCGCGGCCCTGGCCCGCCGGGGAACACAGGTGCTGCTGCTGGAGCGGGACAGTATCGCCAGTGGCGGGTCAGGCAACGAGCAGGGCGTGCTCTATACGCGCCTGTCGCGCAGGCACTCCGGGCTGACGGACTTCGCCCTGCAAAGCTTTCGCTTCAGCTCGGCTTTCTACCGCGACATGTTCGACCGCGGAGCCCTGCGCGAAGGGGTGGACGGCGCTCTGTGTGGCAGTTTCCAGCAGAGCACGGATGAGCCGGAAATGCGGATCCTCGGGCCGACCCTCGATCCGGTGGCGGAACTGGCCAGCGTATTGGATCCGGCCGCGGCCAGCGAAAAAACGGGCATTGAACAGCCCTGTGCCGGCTACTGGTTTCCGCACTCCGGATGGCTGCACCCCCCGGCGGTCTGCCGTGCACTTGCCGACCACCCTCTGATCCGGCTGCATGAGCACTGCGGCGAGGTCAACCTGCAGCCAGATAGCAGCGGCTGGCGGGCCGTCGACAGTAAGGGGCGCAGCTGGGAGGCGCCCTGCGCCATCATCGCCACCGGCACGGCCAGTGCCGAACTGGCGGACCTGGCCTGGCTGCCCACCCAGGCCATCAGGGGACAAACCACCCTGCTGCCCGTCACCGGTGAGTCCAGCGGCCTGCGCGCGGTCATCTGCCACGAGGGATATATAGCGCCGGCCCGGGCCGGCATTCACTGCATCGGCGCCACCTTCAGCCCGGGTGATACCGACATGACGCCCAGGCCCGCTGACCAGGAGGCCAACCTTGCCAGTCTGGCCCGGGCGCTACCCGCGTGGCGGGAGAGCCTCACGCAGCTGATGCCCGCGGCACTCCCGGCAAAGGTGGGCCTGCGCTGCGCCAGTCCCGACTACCTGCCCCTGGTCGGGCCGGTACCGGACCGCCAGGCTTTCCTGCAGGATTACGCGGCCCTGCGCAGGAACGCCAGGCAGGCCATCGCGCAGCGGGGCAGGTTTCTGCCGGGCCTGTACCTGAGCACGGCCCACGGTTCCCGCGGCCTCACCTCCACCCCGCTGGCGGCAGAGCTCCTGGCGAGTATGATTTGCGGTGAAGCCCAGCCACTCAGCCGGGAGTTGAGTCGCGCCCTGGCACCCGCGCGGTTTATAATCCGCGACCTCAGCCGCAACCGGATCTAGTCATGCCCCCCGCTCCCTTCATGCCTTTGCTGCTTCTGCTCATGGCAGCGTCTGCCGGCGCGGTCGATCTGTACCGCTACAAGGTTGTCGAGGAGAAACCCCTGGCGCCGCACACCCATGTCCAGGGGCTGGAGATAGTCGACGGCCAGCTCTATGCCAGCAGCGGCGGCTATGGCAAGTCAAGGCTGCTGCGCTTTGATTTCGCTACCGGCGAACGGCTGGCCGTACACGAGATGGATCCGCGCCTGTGGGCAGAGGGGTTGACCGCACTGGACGGGCGCATTTACCAGCTGACCTGGCGGGCGCGCCAGCTGCTGGTATACGACCAGGAACAGCTGACGGTTCTGGAGCGGATGCGTATTCCCGGCGAGGGCTGGGGTATGACCAATGACGGCGAGCAGCTTATTTACAGCGACGGCAGCGAGAAACTCTTTTTCGTCTCCCCGACTGAACACAGGATTACCCGCGTGATCAAGGTGCAGGAAAATGGCAAGCCTGTCACCCGCCTGAATGAACTGGAATGGATCGACGGCCGGATCTGGGCCAACGTCTGGCTCACCGACCGTATCGTCATCATAGACCCGGCCAGCGGCAGCGTGGAGGGCAGCATCGACCTGCGGGGGCTGTTACCCGTCATGCAGCGCCCTCCCGGCATGAATATGCGGGACGACGTCCTCAACGGCATCGCCCGCGACCCGGCAGACGGCGGTATCTGGGTTACCGGCAAGAACTGGCCTTTCCTGTACAGGATCGAGCTCGTACCTGCCCCGGTTGCGACAACACCCGCCGCGAAAACGCGGTAGACTAGCGCTTTTTCCTACTGGCGACCTAATTCAGGGATTTACCATGAGCATTGGCAGTACCCCACAACCTGAAGCCCACCCGGCTTTTTTACCTGTTCGACAGCACACCATCGACTCCCTGAATATCAGGGTGGAACAATACGAACACCGCAAGACCGGGGCCATGCACTACCACCTGGCGGCAGACAACAGTGAAAACGTGTTCCTGGTAGCCCTGCGCACCGTGCCCCAGGATTCCACCGGCGTGGCGCACATCCTCGAACACACCGCCCTGTGCGGCAGTGAGCGCTACCCGGTACGGGACCCGTTTTTCATGATGCTGCGGCGCTCACTCAATACCTTCATGAATGCTTTTACCAGTTCGGACTGGACCGCCTACCCTTTCGCCAGCCAGAACCGCAAGGATTTCGACAACCTGCTGGACGTTTATCTCGACGCGGTGTTCTTTTCCAGGCTGGACCCCCTGGATTTCGCCCAGGAGGGGCACCGGGTGGAATTCGCCGAACCGGGTAATCCCGAGAGCGGGCTGGTCTTCAAGGGTGTCGTATTCAACGAGATGAAAGGCGCCATGAGCTCAGTGACCAGTGTGCTGTGGAACACGCTTTGTGAGCACCTTTTCCCTACCACCACCTACCACTACAACAGCGGCGGTGACCCGCAACACATTCCGGACCTTGGCTACGAGCAACTGAAGGCCTTCTACCAAAGCCACTACCACCCCAGCAATGCGATATTCATGACCTTCGGCGATATTCCAGCCGCCCGGCAGCAAGCCGTCTTCGAAGACCGCGCCCTGGGCAGGTTCGACAAACTGGACCAGCGCATCCAGGTCAAGGCGGAACAGCACCTGCCCGCCCCCCTGAAGGTAAACGGCAGCTACGCGTATGACGAGGCTGGCCCGACCTCCAGAAAGACCCACATCGTGATGGGCTGGATGCTCGGTGAGAGCACCGACCTGGAACAGCTGCTGGAGGCGCAACTACTTGCCAGTGTGTTGTTGGACAACAGCGCCTCGCCACTGCAACAGGCGCTGGAGACCACCGGGCTGGGTCAGGCACCCTCCCCCCTGTGCGGCCTGGAGGACAGCATGCGGGAGATGGTTTTCTGCTGTGGCATAGAGGGCAGCGAGGCCGAGCATGCCGACGCCCTCGAGGCGCTGGTGCTCGGCGTGCTGGAACGGGTTGCCGCCGATGGCGTCGACCACGAACGAATGGAGGCCGTGCTGCACCAGTTGGAGCTGCACCAGCGCGAGATCAGCGGTGACGGCTACCCCTACGGCCTGCAGCTCATCCTGCAGGCGCTGGGCTGTGCCACCCATTACAGCGACCCTATCGCGGTACTCGACCTCGACCCGGTGATCGCAAAGCTGCGCACGCGAATCGAGGACCCACAGTACATCCGCCATCTGGCCCGGCGCCTGCTGCTGGATAACACCCACCGAGTGACTCTGGTCCTGGCCCCCGATACCGGCCTGTCCGCGCGGCGCGATGCGACCGAAGCCGCGCGGCTGGCCAGTATCCGGCAAAACATGGATGCCAGCGCCTGCGCAGAGGTCATCAAGCTGGCGCAAGACCTGGAGGCGCGCCAGCGCCAGGTAGACGATGCGAATATCCTGCCCAGGGTCGAACTGTGCGACGTGCCGGAGAGCCTGCCGGACCTGACCTACAGCCAGAGCAACCCGGCTGGTATCCCGGTCACCTGCTACGGGCAGGGCACCAACGGGCTGGTCTACCAGCAGGTAATCGCCCCGCTCCCGCAGCTGGCGCCGCAGCAACTGCAGGTCCTGCCACTGTATACCCAGATCCTGACCGAACTGGGACTGGGCAGCACCGATTATCTCGAAGCCCAGCACCGCCAATCAGCCACCGTGGGCGCTATTAACGCCTTCTCCTCGATGCGCGGCGCGATCGACAACGAACAGTCCGTCACTGCCTACCTTGCGCTGTCATCCAAAGCCCTGTTGCGCAATACGCTGGAACAGTCACGGCTGATGCGCGACACACTGGAGAGCGTGCGATTCGACGAAACCGCCCGTATCCGTGAACTGGTAAGCCAGCAGCGCGCCCGCCGGGACCAGTCGATCACCGGCAACGGCCACGGCCTGGCCATGGCTGCAGCCTGTGCCGGGATGAGCCCCCTGTCACAACTCAACCACGAGCTGTCGGGCCTTGCCGGCATCCGCAAGCTGCGGGCGCTCGACGACAGCCTGCAGGACAAGGATGCCCTCAGCGGCTTTGCCGACAACCTGGCAGGATTGCACCGGGAGGTGCTGGCAATGCCCAGACAACTGCTGGTCGTGGCGGAAGTGGACAAAACCGCGACGGTGGCTGAGCAGGCTGCGCAGACCTGGGGCAGCGGGCCGCAGGCAAGTGGCACCCACCAGTTCACCCTCGCGCCCTGCCGGGAACGCCGCGCCGAGTTGTGGCTGACCAACACCCAGGTGAATTTCTGCGCCCGCGCCTATCCCACTGTACCCGTGCAACACCCGGACGCGGCCGCCCTCACGGTGCTGGGCGGTTTTCTGCGCAACGGCTTCCTGCACCGGGCGATCCGGGAACAGGGTGGCGCCTACGGCGGTGGTGCCTCCCAGGACTCCGGCATTGCCGCCTTCCGTTTCTACTCCTACCGCGACCCTCGCCTGGACCAAACCCTGCAGGATTTCGACAGCTCGGTGGCGTGGATGCTCGACAGCAAACACGAACAGCGCGCCCTTGAGGAATCCATACTCGGTGTTATCGGCAGCCTGGACAAACCCGGCTCCCCCGCCGGCGAGGCCAAGCAGCATTTTCACAACCGCCTGTTCGGTCGCAGCCACGATCAGCGGGAACACTTTCGCCAGCAGGTGCTTGCGGTCAGCCTCGAGGACTTGCGCCGGGTGGCCGAGACTTACCTGCGTCCGGAAGTCGCCAGTACCGCGGTAATCACCAACAGCGGCAGGCTGGAGGCGACCCTGGCGTTGCGGGAGAATCTTGGCCTGTCGGTGCAGGAACTCTAGGGGGTCCCGGGGCTGGTTGCCGCCACCCTGGCAGCCAGTCGCGGGGGTGGTATCAGCTATAGGCTGTGCCATCTTTATGGACGGCTACCCTGCCCTCCGCGGTGTGAAACCAGACGATGTCATCATCCGGGTAAAACGCGTTGTCTCCCGGCACTCTCGCGCCCATGACGAGCAACTGGGTGCTGGCGGGACCGCGGTTTATGAAGTGGTGTCCGTTGCGCACTCCGGCCTTGAAACCAGCACACATTCCCGCGCCCAGGATTGATTCACCTTCATCGGTTACCAGCACGACTTCCCCGGCTAGAATATAGACAAACTCATCGCTTAGGGTATGCCAGTGCCGCAGGGCGGACTGGTCACCGGGCTTGAGTGTCTCGAGGTTTATCCCGAACTGGGTGAGGTCGAACTGGTCGCCAAGCGGGCGCCAGGTGCCGCTACCGACACGGGTATCAAAGGGCTCAGGGTAGCCGGACCCGGATCGCTCCGGGACCGACTCGGCTTTTACTGCACTGACTTTCTTCACTGCACTACCTCGCCTGCAGGCTCTGAAAGCCGTTGAGCATAATGTATCAGTCGGGTTGTCTGCCACCACCCTCGCGCCACTTGCCACGATGCTCGGCGCGTTTGGCCATCATGCTGTCCAGCTGCGCTTTCTGCTCCGCGTCCAGCAGGCGATAAACCTGGGACCATGTAGCGCTGGCCTGGTAGACCATACGGGAGGTGACCTGGCCGATCTCGTCGGAGATCTGCCGCGCCTTCTTTTCGTCGAAGCTGTCCCGCATGGCCATCATTTGCGTCCGCAGTTCCTGCATGCGCGCGTGGTCAGCCGCATTCGACTCTTTACCCGCGCTCAACAGGCTTTCCACCTGGGACTTCTGCTCGCTGCTGAGACCCAGCCTATCGCCCAGGTGCGCCAGCATTCTGCCCGGGTCCGGACCCATACCCGGGGAAGGCTCCATGGCCAACGAGGTCAGGGACATTGCGACCGCTCCGGCCAGGGCCGCACCGCACAGCCATGTTTTCAGTTTACCTGGCATTTTGAATCTCCTTTGTCTGACACTGATCGAGTGACAGGCCATTCCCGCCACCGCTGAGAGCCATTGTGGTAGAGCGGTCGGTAAATGTGGCACTGCCGTTGGTAAAGATTTGTTAAGAACCGCATGGCCCCGGTAAAGTCCCAGTGACAAGTCCAATGCGGTTATACACACTATGCCCCGACTACAGAAGAGCAACGCATCGTGAGCGCAACGATACTGATCATAGACGATGACCGGGAGCTGTGTGCCCTGCTGGCGGAATTCCTGCAGCTGGAGGGATTTGTCGCCAGTGCCATCCATGACGGCGCCGCCGCGGTGGATCAGTGTCGCAGGCAAAGCTATGACGCGATCGTGCTGGATATCATGTTGCCGGGTCTGCAGGGCCTCGAGGTATTGCGCAGCCTGCGCAGGTTTACCTCGACACCGGTCCTGATGCTTACCGCCAGGGGCGAGGATACCGACCGCATCGTGGGCCTGGAAATGGGTGCCGACGACTACCTGGCAAAACCCTGCAATCCCCGTGAACTGGCAGCGCGCCTGAGAGCGATCCTGCGGCGTTCCGGCCCCGGGCCCGATGAACTGCGGGAGCAGGGACAGGAGTTGGTGGTAGGCCACGCCAGGATGAACAGTGCCGATCGCAGCGCAAGCTACGCCGGTACAGACCTGCAGCTGACGTCCGCCGAATTCAACGTGCTGAGCACCCTGCTGGCCCGGGCGGGTACCGTGGTGGACAAGGAGTCCCTTTGCCAGCTTGCCCTGGGACGCCCACTGGCGGCCTACGATCGCAGCATCGATGTACATATCAGCAAACTGCGCAAAAAGCTGGCTGCCGCCGGGGGAGACAACCTGATCGTCAGTGTGCGTGGCAGTGGCTATCAGTTCAGCGTGCGCCCGGTGCAGGCATGATCCTGCGAGTTCACCTGTTTACCAAGATTTTCCTGGGTTTCTGGCTGGCAACCATCGCCGTGCTCGCCAGCTGGCTGATCTCCAATCATTATTTCGATGCCAACCCCGATCGCTACGCGGCCGGGCATCGGCCCCAGGGACCGCCGCAGCGCTTTGTACTGCAGGTGATCTACGATCTGCAGAATCTCGATGATGACGGCGTGGCAGCCATGGTCGAACGCGCCAGCGCCGAGCACGATGTCGATATATACCTGCTCGATCGCGGCGGCGCGGACCTGTTGGGGCGCCAGGTACCGCCCGCTGTCCGCACGGTGGCCCAGGAGCTGCAGGGCCCCCGCCGCCGGGCTTTTCTCAAAGCCGGGCGGGAACACCTGCTCGGCCACAGAATTTACCGGCCCGAGCAGGGCCAGCTGCGGGCGGTATTTGTATTCCGGCCATCCCGGCACCTGTTGCTGGCCGCCCTGGGCAGTAACTTCTGGCTGCGCCTGGGGCTGGCCATCCTCGTCAGCGGACTGGTCTGCTACCTGTTGTCCCGGGTGATGTCCAAGCGCATCCGCAAGTTACAACTGGCATCGCGGCGCCTCGCCACCGGGGATCTCGATACGCGCCTGCAGGTTCGCCGCTGGGGCCTGGACGAGACCGACGAACTGGCCAGGGATTTCAACAGCATGGCAAAACAACTGCAGGAACGGGTTGAAGCCCAGAAACGCCTGCTTGCCGATGTATCGCATGAATTGCGCTCTCCCCTGGCGCGCCTGCGAATAGCTCTCGCCCTGGCCCAGGAACACCCCGACGGCTCCCCGGCTTACCTGCAGCGTATCGAGCGCGAGACCGAGCGACTGGAAGAGCTGATCGGCCAGCTTCTGGCCAGCCAGGCCGAGGGTATCGAACTCAGCGATCACATCGACCTGGTGCCACTGCTGCAACAACTGTGCAGCGACGCCAATTTCGAAGGCGCCGCACAGGGCAAGCAGGTCTCGCTGACACACAGTTTACCGGAGGCGATAGTGGCAAGCTCCGGCGATTTGCTGCACAAGAGCTTTGAAAATATCCTGCGCAATGCCCTGTCCCACACAGCGGAAAATTCAACCGTCACGGTGACGCTCGATCGCGTCGGAGACCGCTACCGCGTTTGTGTCGCCGACCAGGGTGTCGGTGTAGCCGAGTCAGAGCTGGAAAAAATATTCGAGGCCTTTTATCGCGCCGATACTGCCCGCGCCCGCGACACCGGGGGTCACGGGCTGGGCCTGGCCATCGCCCGGCGCGCAATTGCCCGTCACGGCGGGGACATCCGGGCAGAAAATACCGGGACGGGACTGGCCGTCACAACCACCCTGCCCCGCCTTGGCGAAGAAGCGCTGTGAGCAGGGATTTTTCCAGACCATGCTGCGGGTAATGTGCTGTCAGAATCTGTAGACTGGATACCACAATGGAGCGTGATGGATGAACAAGCGTTATCTGCTGCCCCCACGGCTGACCGACAGCTCCGGGCAACCCCGAAGGGCCGGGTTTGAATTCGAATTCGGCAACCTGCCTATCGTGGAGACCGCCCGGGCACTGCAGGCATCACTGGGCGGGAAACTGGAAATCAAGACCCCCTTCGAAGCCGTCCTGCATGAGTGCCCGCTGGGAAGGCTCAAGATAGAGCGTGACGCCAATATTCTGAAAGCCGTGCGATACCGCGGTTGGCTGGAGTCGCTGGGCATCAAATTCTCACCGGGCAGCCTGGCCCACGATATCGAAACCAACATAGACAACGCCAGTCGCGGCCTCATACCCTGCGAGGTCATTACGGATCCGATTCCGTTCGAGCAGCTGGACAGACTGGACGACCTGATCGAGACACTCAACTCCCTGGGGGCGGAAGGCACCCAGGATTCGCTGATTTATGCCTTCGGCCTGCATATCAACCCCTCGATACCCGACACTTCCAGCGCGACACTCAGACGCTACCTGCAGTCCTTTTTATTGCTCTACACCTGGATTATCGACTCCTCGGAAATTGACCTTACGAGGCGTTTTTTCACCAAGTACATCGACCCTTTCCCCGCCCACTATATGGAGCTGGTGCTGGACAATAGCTACAACCCCGACGATGACGATTTTATCGCTGACTATCTCCGCCACAACCCCACGCGCAACCGGGCGCTGGACCTGTTGCCGATAATGCTGGAACGCAACAGGGAGCTGGTTCTGGCCGGGATCAACGAGGATGAGCGCAAGCTGGTCCATGGCAGGCCGGCGTTTCATTACCGCTTGCCCGATTGCAAAATAAACGAAGCTGGCTGGAGTGCAGCCGGCGCCTGGAACCGATGGGTATATGTCGAATCCCTGGCAGCGGACACAGCTCTGCTGGCTGAATTGATCGATGCCTGGCGCCAGAGTAACAGTTCTTTCTCCCTGGCCCCGAGGGCCACCTGGGCCATACGCCTGACGACGATACTCAGCCAGAAGTTCTTCGAGCGCTGAGCGTGCCGTGAAACCTGCAGTCACCATCGGTGTTACCGGACCGGACAGGGGCGGCCTGATAGCGTGGTTGATGACCGCATTGGCTATCAGGCGCAGCGGCGCCAGGCCAGTTCGGATAACCCCCGGCCGGCGGGTGGATCACGGCACCCTGGACGCGCTTGTCATTGGAGGGGGCACGGACGTCGACCCATTCCACTACGGTCAGGAGAGCGAGCCCGAAGACCCCCGTGCCGATGAGCACAGTACGCTGGTGGACTGGCTGGTAGGACTGGTGCTGGGTGTATTCAGGGCCGTATTCGCTCGCCACTCAGGCCAGGATTACGACCCGGAGCGCGACCTGCTTGAACAGGACATCATTCACCATGCACTGGCCCACCAGCTGCCGGTGCTGGGCATCTGCCGCGGCGCCCAGCTGATGAACGTGGCACTGGGCGGCTCCCTGCACCAGAACATCGGCCACTTCTACACTGAGGAGACGAGCAATGTCCGCAGCATCCTGCCCCGCAAGACCATCGCGATCGCTGCCGACAGCGGCCTGCATCGGATTCTCCAGACCGACTCCTGCCGGGTCAATGCACTGCACAATCAATCTATCAACCGGCTGGGGCAGCACATCGCGATCAGTGCGTCCGAGCCCAACGGGGTAATACAGGCGATAGAAAAAAACGATCACCCATTCTTTATCGGCGTACAGTGGCATCCTGAGTACATGCCGCAAAGTAAAATCCAGCAACGCCTCTTCATGGGACTGGTCCGCTGCGCCGCAGAATGTGCGGCAGGCAGGGGCTGAGACCTGCAGCGAGTGGTCATTTAGATGGCGGACATAGAAGCCTACCTGGGACTGTTCTTCAGCGCATTTCTGGCGGCCACACTGGTCCCAGCCTACTCCGAGATCGTGCTGGCTGGACTGGCGGCAGCGGGTTACGACCCTCTAGCGCTCTGGCTGTGGGCGTCGATCGGCAATACACTCGGCTCAGTGGTCAATTGGGCGCTGGGGCGCTACCTGCTGCATTTCCAGGACCGCCCCTGGTTTCCATTCAAGCCCCAGAGCCTGGGTATGTCGCAGCGCTGGTTCCAGAAATTTGGCGTCTGGTCACTGTTGCTGGCGTGGATGCCGCTCGGCGGAGATGCACTGACGTTCATCGCCGGTATCATGCGGGTAAATTTCTGGGTCTTCCTATGCCTGACGGCCATCGGCAAGGCTACCCGCTACGCCATACTCCTGGGCCTGCTCGGGGTCTTCGGGCAGGCCTGATGGTACGCGGTGCCTTATCGCCCGGTGCTTGACAGATTCACCCGCGGCCTCAAAATACCCACTCACCCGTATCCGGAAACCGCTACTATGAGAAAAATTCACATCGCACTGTGCACACTGTTAATCACCGGCTGCGCGGGCAACAGCGAAGTCGAGGGTGAGCGGGTGACCGTCGAAAACGGCGAGGTGAACGTCTGCGGGGAAGGCAACGGACTGCCTGCATGCCGGGATACCAACAACCTGACCTACAGCGAGAACCTGGATTACAAGGCCCCGACCGACGGACAGATGGAGAAAGAGGCGAGCAAGGTACGCGCTGAATCACCGCAGGAACTGGAAAAAACCATTTCCGAACTCGAGCAGAATCCGGAACTGATCGATACCATGGCAGAGTAAGCCCCTGGCGAGTCGCCCTGCCCTCTACAAGCCCAGCGAGACTCCCCTCGGAGCCTCCCGCGCATACTCCCCCGCCATCGACTGTACCTGCTCCATGAAGTGCCAGGGGGCCAGCAGTGGCTTCAGCTCATCCGCCGGTACCGGTTTGCTGAATAAATACCCCTGGATCACATGCGCGCCATTGCTGGTGAGAAACTCGTATTGCTCTGGCGTCTCAACACCCTCGGCCACCAATCGCAGGTTGAGGCTGCGGGCCATCGCGATGATGGCTATGACGAGACTGGCGTCGTTGTCACTCTTGTCAAATTCGATCACGAAACTGCGATCGATCTTCAGTTCATCCAGGGGAAAGCGGCTGAGGTAACTCAGGGACGAATAGCCTGTACCGAAATCATCGATAGACAGGCTGACCCCCATACTCTTCAGCTCTGTCAACGCCTCCAGAGTGGCGTTGACATCGGCCATGACCACGCCTTCGGTGAGTTCCAGTTCCAGTTTCGCCGGAGCCAGATCAGTCTCCTCCAACACTGCCTTGATGGTCCGGATAAAAGCAGTGTTGAACTGGAGTGCGGAAACATTCACAGACACTTTGGGCAGCATCAGTCCCTCGGCCTCGAATGCCTTCATCTGCCTGCAGGCTTCCCGCAGCACCCACTCCCCGAGGGCGCCGATAAAGCCCATCTCCTCCATCAGCGGAATAAAGCGGAAGGGTGGGATCATCCCCTTTTCCGGATGCTCCCAGCGCACCAGCGCCTCGGCTCCCACCACCGACCCGCTCCTGGTATCTACCTGGGGCTGGTAGTGCAGCACAAATTCATTGCGCTCCAGTGCCTTGCGCAAATCGGCTTCCAGCTGCAGCCGGTCAACACCCGCTGCGTCCATATCACTGTGGTAGAAGAGACAGTTGTTCTTGCCTGCGGCCTTGGCGTGATACATGGCGGTGTCAGCGGCCTTGAGCAGGCCGTCCACATCGCTGGCGTCGCCGGGTGCCAGGGCGATACCGATGCTGGGAGTCACGACCAGCTCGTGTCCGCCGATTTCCATTGGCTTGCTCAGTGCATCGAGGAGGCGCTGGGCAACCATCCGGGCAGATTCAGCACAGTCGACCTGGTTCAGGACTACGGTGAATTCATCCCCACCCAGGCGTGATACATCGATCTTCGGGCCTGACTCCACGTAATGTGCGACCACGTCACTATCGCGGACGCAGCTGGAAAGGCGCACACCCACTTCACGTAATAGCTGGTCGCCAGCGCTGTGTCCAAGCGAGTCATTGATGCGCTTGAAATTGTCGAGGTCAAGAAACAGCAGGGCGAGGGTCTCGTCGTTGCGCTTGGCCAGGCGCAGCAGCAGGTCCAGCTGCTCGGTGAACAACCTTCGATTTGGCAGGGAGGTCAGGCTGTCGTAATAAGCCATCTGCCGCAGCCGGTCCTTGGTCTCTGTAACTTCCAGTACGGCCTGGTTGAGTTCCTCGTTGCGGCGGGTCAGCTGGGAGGTGCGCTCTTCGACTTTCATGCTGAGCAACTGGTGATCGACATCCATGCGGGTCTTGTACTTGCTCAGGCCGCTGATAATGCCATTGAGAATGGTGGCGATCTCCTTCACCTCCCCCGTGCCCTCGATCTCGACGGGGTTGCTGAGTTTGCCCGAGGCGATCTCGTCCGCGACCCTGGCCATTCGCGACAGGGGCTCGGTGATACGGCGGGTAATGCTCAGGGCAAGGTAGCTGGAAAGAATCACCAGCGCCAGACAGGCCAGAAAAGTCTTGGCTACGATAGGCAACACACCGACGAGGACCGAGCGCAGGCTGACGGCGACCTGGAGATAGCCGATGACAAACAGGCTCTCCACCTCATTCGGCCGCACCAGGGCAGCGCCAAAATCTGCCGGATCGAGGGCCGGCAGCAACGGGTTGAGGACAGAAAAAACCGGGTAGGTATTCTGGATCAGGCTGTCGGCGGAAGTGATGGCGGTAAACACACCCTGGCCAACGGTTTGACCCCGTCCGTTGAGAACCAGTTGTCCCGGTTCGGTGGGGCTGACATACCTGCGCAATGACTCCAGCGGGGGAACAACATCCTCCGCCAGGGCTGAGCGCGCCTTTTGCACCAGCAGCTCACCCTCGGTGTCGTAAAGCACCACATAGGAAATCGCGGCGGGCTCGAGGAAACGATCCAGTGACTCGTCCAGGGCTGCGGTATTGCGGTAATAAATATCGACCTGCAGGTCAGCGAGATTCGATACCAGGTCAGCCGATCTCTCGATCAGAATGTCGCGTTCGGAGCGGTACTCACGAACCGCAGTAATGCCGGTTGCAACCAGGGCCAGGAGACCCGTGACAACGAGCACAAGGGCATTGATTTTACCAGCAATGGTCATGTCCCGAGTCCGCGTCCCCGGCGGTCAAAGCCGCCATATTGTTCTACGATCAAAGCTAACATGACAGTGTTTGACTGTGCAATGCCGCACTCGGTGTTCGACCAGAAAGAGCAAATTGGCGCGGCCTTTTCCTGCACGAAAAACGCAGACCGACGTTGTTGCAAACTGTGCTGCACACAACCGACCGTGTCACCCGGGAGGTGACGGGTTCGATGTTGCGCGAGGGTAAAACCGGGCGCATGTCCCGAAGGGCGGCTGACAGATTTTGCCACTGTCATGGCTTGCTCTTTGTGACCTGGTAATGACCTGCGCGCCCATGGCAACAGGACCAGCGCTGGAACCCTGCCCTGCTATAGTACCGCAGGGCGTTTATCGGGCAGCGCAGTTCACCGCCAGCGCGAGCAGTAGTCCCGGGTGCATCAGCTGTCGGCAGGCCGGCGGGATTCGCCCTTTGCGCCACAGACCATGCGGACAGTTCTCTGGCAGGTATCGAGCCAAGGGGTTTTGGTGGGGGTTTTCAGCGCCCGCACAAAACCGCCGTCGTGACGACAGGCGATGCTGGTCTTGTTGGGCGTCCAATCACCCTCTTTGGGGCGAGGCTTACGGGCGCTGTAGTACCAGATGCCCCGCTTGTCCTGCATGACGTAGTTAGCCTCGGGCGGCAGGAACACCTTCTTGCCTTCGATTACGGCGAATACCTCAAGCTGGTCGCCTGGATTGATGTCCACAACTGCGGTAGGGGTTAATGTCAACATGGCCTGCTCTCCGATCCGTTGGGCGCTGTTCATGGTCTTCTGCGCCGGTTTGGGGGGGCTGGACTAAGATGACGTCGCGCTCCCCTTCTCTGATCACCGCGAGGTGACGACTCTGTTATAGGATGGGGAGGCCAGGCACAGCAACGGCTGCAGTGCCATTTTTTATTGTTATTTGTGTTTAGGTGTGTTTTTGAGCCAATTTTTTATTTTTATATTATTTTTTGGTCGTCTATTCGCACATTTAATGCCATATTTTTAATCAGCTCTGTATCAGTTTGATATAGGGTGGGAGCTGCAAACCCGGCTTCAGCTTGCTCAAGCGGTCCGGTTCGGCCGCCGTAAACAACTCTGCTGCCTGCTCTACGGAACTCATCAGCATGTGCAGCGAAAGGGACGCTCGCGACTCACGGGTACCTACCTGCCCGGCAATATCGACAAGTGCCTGCTGGGGCAGGAATCCCAGCAGTACTGCGTTTACCAGGAAGTCCCTGATGATCTGGCGATTGACCTGGTCCTGCAGGTAGGCCTGGTAACCTTCGTCGCCGAAAACCTGCTGCAGGACGTCTACCTGGCCCAGCGACAGATCGCCCGACGAAAAAGGCAGTTCTTCGCCGAAAGCACCTTCGAGCTGTTCCACTAGACGATCCAAATGCAAATGTTCCAAGTGTTTACTCCATCCGTCCGGCCTGCGCCGGGACCATCATTGTGCAACAGCTTCCCGGGATGCCAGGGCACGTTGCAGGGCGAGGAGGTCAGGTATCTGGTAGGTGTGCTCGTTCATGCGAAAGGCGGCTGTGGCGTAGTCGCTCAGGGGTTCGTCGAGATCCTCGATTTGCTCCTGCTCGAGCTTGCTGACCCCGAGATTGACCCCGCGCACGGCCAAACCAAAATACTGGCAGGCTTCATCACGCTGACCCAGCAGCACCGCCACCAGTCCGGCACCGCCGCGCTGGTCGCGCCAGGGGCCGGCCTCCCGGCCGCCGATGTCCATTACCGGCACAGTCTCGCCACGCCAGGTGATGACTGTGGGCGGCAGGTCCTCCGTGGAAGCCACCGTGACTATTTCGCCCAGGCAAGCCTGGGGAACAGCCCATGAAAACCCGGGTGCACACGGCAGGAGCACGCAGCACCCGGTAGCGGTCTCAGTCATAATGCGTCCTCAGGAAAGCTGCAGCCTGTGTCCGGTCAACTCATTGATCTGCCCTATCAGCATACGGAAGTTGAATGGCTTGCCCATATAGCCATTACAGCCGGCTGCCTGCGCCATGGCCCGGTGTTTCAGACCTGTGCGGGATGTGATCATGATGACCGGGACATGGCTGTAGCGTACCGACTTGCGAATTTCGCGCAGCGCCTGGATGCCGTCCTTCGCTGGCATCTCCACATCCATGAGGATGATGTCGGGCAAGCGGTCAGCTGCATTGAGCAGGTCGATCGCGACTGCGCCATTCTCGGCGGTAATCGTCTCCACACCAACGGTTTCAAGTTGGCTGGTAGCAACCATGCGCTGGGTGCGGGAGTCATCTACCACCATCACCAGCAGTGACTCATCCCTGCGTGACTCGAGCTGCAGGGTGGAAAAGTCCCCCGCGCCGACACTGGCTACCAGCAGATTGAGATCCAGCGCGACAATCGCCTCTCCTGCAGCGGTCGTGGCGGCTCCGGCAACACCCTGCACTGAGGAAAACTGCGGACCGAGAGAGCGGATCACCAGCTCCAGCGCCTCCTCGACATCGTCGATGGCAATCGCCATATAACGCTCTGGCGAGCCGGCGATGATGACCGGCACATCGGTCCGCCAGGTCTTGGCGTCAAGTGCGTGACCATTCTGGCACAAGGTCGCAAGGTACGCCGGCTCACAGTCCATGCCGCCAAATGAGAGGGGCGTGTTGTTCTGCACCGCGGCGAAAAAGTCATCCACCGGCACCTGCTCAACCGCTATCAGGCCACCCAGGGGAATCGCGTAGGACTGTTCACCGGCGCTCACCAGCAGTGCGCCATTCACAGTGACCGACGAGGGCACCCTGATGTGGAAAGATGTGCCACGGCCCGGTACCGAGTCGATCTGGATATCACCTCCCATCTCCTGCAGTTCGCTCAGGACGATATCCATCCCCACGCCACGGCCCGAGATCTGGCTGATGGAGCTGGCGGTGGAAAAGCCCTTGTGAAAGATCAGCCTGGCGGCCTCTGCGTCGCTCAGCGTATCCACGTCCACGTCCAGCCCCTTACTCAGGGCCGACTCGCGCATTTTTTCCGGATCGATGCCGCGACCGTCGTCCGACAGGGTGATAATGGAATCCGCACCGGCCTTGCGGATATCGATGGTTACCTGGCCCTCGGCGGGTTTACCCGCCGCCAGGCGTTCTTCGGCCTGCTCGATGCCATGATCCAGCGCATTGCGCACCATGTGGTCGAGAATAGTCTGGCAGCGCGCGTAATCGTCACGGTCCAGCGTGCCGAGTTCATTGAGCACCTGGAATGAAACTGTCTTGTTGAGATCTGCGCTGACGGTGCGAACCAGACGGCGAAGCCCCGGTATCAGGCGCGAGACAGGTACTACCCTGGCGCCACGAATGGAGGAGCCGATCGAGGAGATAACCTTTGTCTGTTGCTTGAGCAGTGCCTCCACCTGGGTATTCTGGCGTGTGGCAAAATCCACGAGGTCTGCCAGATCCTCAACACCCTCGCGCAGGATGTTTGCGGCTTCCTGCAACTCGGAGTACTGATCCATTTCCAGCGCGTCCATTGGAGCGCCGGGTTGTACTCCCTGGGCGGCCACACTGCGCAGGGCACGATCGGCAATGGCGGAAATATGCGCCCTGACGGACGCCAGGCGGCTCTGCATCTCGGTGGAGGCGCGCTTGCCCCGGGTAACGCTCTGGGCCGTGCGCACACTGAGCTGCTGCGCCTGGTTACTGAGGTTGAGCAAGTGGTCCAGCTTTTCCGAGGTAATACGCACGGATTGCTGGGCCGCCAGTACTTTCGCACCGTCGTCGGCGATTTTCTTGGCCAACTGCCGCGCTTTGGCATCCGTCGGACTGGCGACGGTCGGGGCCGCCGCTGCCGGCTCGTGCTTGGGCAACTCGACCACGTTGGCAGCTGCGGCCACTTCAGGCTCCCGGGCCGGCTCGGACTGCTCGGACGTCTCGGGCTCCTGCGCCACACCCTGGCCCGCAGGCTGGGGCAATTCGTGGAGAATATCCGCCCGCGCATCCTGGATATGATCGAGACCTCGGACACAGGCGTCCAGCCAGGCATTGACGATACGGAAATAGTCTCCCTCGGCTCCCGTTTGCGGGCGCGGCAAAGCGGTAAGCAGCGTTTCAAAGTTGTGAATAAGTGTGCCGTAAAAATGCAGCCCCACGCCCTTGGCGATCCCCTTGATGGTGTGCAGGATCCGGCTCACTACCGCGTAGGCGCTGTCTGAAGCGACATCTCTTTCCCACGCAGCGACAGCATCCTCGAGCTTCTCCAGCTCGGAGGAGCCTTCTTCCACAAACGCATCCAGGAAGTCGGAGAAAATTTCGCCGCCGCCGGGGCTGGCATGGGAAAAGGTAATTCCCGCCGGGATGCAGGAGAATTCACTCGCGGTAACCGATTCCGGCGCCACCACCTCTGCTGGCTCGTCCGACTCAGTTACCAACTGTAGCTTGCCTGCTGCGGCAGAAAACTCTTCTACATCGAGCCCGCATATTTCGTCGGCCTCGGCCTCCGCAAAACCAAGGCTCTCGAACAGGGCTTCGATATCTGCCTGGGGCTCGCTGCCCGCCTCAGCGACATCCTCGTTAAGCTCCTGGGCAAAAATATCTTCGGCAAAAATCGAGAAATCATCTACCTGCTCACCCTCTGGCTCAACAGCCACGAGCTCGTCGCTTGTCGCATCAGGTTCTTTCGCCACATACTCGAGCGGCTCCGCATCTGCAGGCAGATCGGCAAGCTGGCTATCTTCAGGCTGCAGTTCACCACCGGCCAAATGATCCAGTTCATCCGTAAAGGGGATTTCCTCGGCGAAACTTGCCGGATCCGACAACCAGCCGTTCAGCTCATCCCCGGCACTCACGGTGCCCAGCTGTGACTCCTCGGCGAAATCCAGTTCGTTTACCGGCGCCCAGGGCAGGACAAAGTCCTCATCAAACAGTCGATTGCAAAGCTGACCAGACTGCTCATCTACCAGGCGCATGTACAGCGTATCAACCTCAGCCTGCCGCAACTGCTGGAGGGAGGTCATGGCCGAGGTGCAAATGGCAATGGCCGGCTCGTAGCCCTCGGAGCCCAGGCGCTCGGCAGCACCGACATCGCCCCCCAACACCAGCTCCGGCTGAACCGACCCGGCAGCCAGGCCCAGTTCCGCCAGGCGTGCCTCGAGCACGCCTGACAGCTCTTCCATCAATTGCGGGATCAACTGGGCAAGGCTGGCCGCATTCTGGCCGCTCATCGCGCTCAGGCGGTGGAAGTCTTCATGGTAATCGATGGCCTCAACGGGATCGGCATCATAGCCCGCTTCTCCGGCAATCGGCTCCAGGGTCAACTCGTTGATGTCCGCCTCGACGTCATCGAGCTGCTTGCCATTTAACAGGTAGTTGTCGAATGCCTGGTCGTCGGAAGGCGGTGCTACCGAGGCGATGTAGCCAAGCACGCCCTGCGAGTCCGCGCTCATTGATGCCGCGACGCCTGCATCCTCAGCGGATGCCGCGAGGTCGGCCGCACCGTTGTCGCTATCGGCTTCATCATTCGCGACGTCAAGCGGGCTACCCGGGTTGACCAGCCGGAGGACGGGCGCATCGCTCAGTACTACTGGTGAGGCCGGCGGTTCCTGCTCGGTCATCTCGATGACAGGCACCTGCGGTTCAACGCCTTCTGCCTGGATCACCTCGTCCTGTGCGGTAGTGTCGCATGACTTGTCGACGGCCTCTGTCGTTTCACACACCGGCGCCTGCGGTTCAACTTCTACCGACTGCTGCACCGGCTTGACACGCTTGATGACGAAATACTTCTCGCCGATATCATCCTCTTCCGCCAGGCCCAGGATATCGGCACCTTCGGATACCACTTCCCCGGTGCCGGCGGATGGCTGTCCGGCTTGCCTCGAATAATCGATCGCCATCGGCTCGGCAACAGATTGTTCTCTGGATTTCTTGCCGGCGCTGGACAGCGCAGGTGTGCTCTCATAGATGTCGCCACCCTGGGTCTCCGAGGAAATGACGATTTCTTCATCGATATAGGTTTCCAGATCATCGGCACCAATTGCCCCGCGGGTCATGGGCCGCCGCGCTACTTCCAGCTCATAATCGGTCAGCTCGGTATCGACCTGTCCGGCCTGGTCGACGGTAAACAGTCGCTCCTCGGGCTCGGACATATCCATATCCAGCAACCAGTTGAGGTTGCCCGCCGATGCCTCTTCGGACACCTCCGCCGGGGAACTGTCATCGAGCTTTCCTGAATTCTTATCTGTGCGCACGGTTTACCTCCAAGATCCTTTTTGGCAATCGACTGACCGGGCTGCAGGCCTAATGGCCGACAGTCCCCGAGGCAGACACCGAACTGACAAGGCCAGCGGGCCCTTGCAGTGCCGAATCTGCCTGGATTATTTCCTCGGCCAGATCCCTGCCACCGGATTTCGCCATTACGAAACAGCGGTTGGTCAATTTGCGGGTATTCATCACATCCAGCTCTCCAGCTTCCCGGTAGGAGGCCACCAGGGCGGGAAGTGTTGCTATCACCTCCCCGACCAGTGCCTGGACACCGTCAGTCGGCTCCAGCTCCCCATCCAGTACCCGGTCGAGCATATCCTGTGCGGCCCATCCCAACTCACCAAGAATGTTAGCGCCAACGGCACGCCCATTCCCTTTAAAAGTGTGGAAATGTCGTCTTATATCCCGCAACACATGGTTAGCGACGGGATCACCGGCCCACACTTCGCCCAGCTGAGTCAATTCAGCAACGATCTCCTCGGCCTCTTCGATGAACACCTCGCGAAACTCGGGGGATATTTCCGCGTCCTGGATCACGTTTGCCGCTTCGGCAATCACCGGGTTGATGACATCCGCGCCTGTGGATACCTGCTCCCGCAAGCGGTCCAGCTCCGCCGCCCGCTGCTCCGCGTAGGCGATCATATGCGAGGTATCATCCAGAGGATCGATCAGGGACCTCTGCAGATGCAGTTCGATCTGGGCGAAGGCGTCGGCGAAACAGCGGAAGGCATCGTCCTCGCGTACGCTGCCGGCCCTGCTCGCGGTGGCCAGCCAATTCATACACTGTTCGATTACCCTGCCTTCCCGGTTCATGCCCGCGAAAGACAGCGCGCCTGAGATCTCGCCCAGCAGTTCCAGTGACTGTTCGATGGCCTTGCGGTCGGGTATATCCTCCTGTTCGTCGAGGTATTCCCTGGCCAGTCGATAGAGCAGGTCGATATCGGCATGGCCGTCGTCAGCATCGCGAACCGCCCGACGTAACTCCTCATGTCCCTGGTCGGTTTTGTTCAGGTGGCGGTTGAGTGCGATGGTGAGGCGCATGAGACTCTCATCGTCGACCGGCTTTTTGGCCAGCGCGCTGGCAAGGGCCTTGCGGCGTAGAATTTTGTGCAGGTGGTTCTCAACCATACCCATATGGGCGAAGGTCGCGGTTACAACACTCTCGCGCAGTTCATACTCCTTGCTGGAAAACGAACTGGAAAGACCGTGCTCGAGCTTGTGCTCGATATCGAGCTTGACCTCGACGATCCCCCGGATGACATCATTCACCGCCTGTTCGTGTTGCCCGGGCGACTCACGGTAAAGCCCCTTGTACAGTTCAGAGAGCTTGATCCGCACCCGCTGCAGCGAGTCTGCATGGTTTATCTGGCTGGCAGCCACCAGCCGGTACTCCGCCGCCTCGATGGCGTCGAGGGCAGTGGTATCGTGTTCCTGTTCCGGCGAGGCTCCGGCCCCCCGCAGATCATGTCTATTGAGGAATTCGACAGCGCGATTGAGCTGATCCATGGCGCCACTCAGTGCTGTGATCAATGCATCTATATGCACCAGGCCCCGGCTCGCAGTTTCCACCGTGCTGTCGTCTATACCAAACGTCTTGCGGATCTGGGCTATGTGTACCGGCCTGGACTTACAGGCGGCCACATAAAACAGTATGAGTTGAAGGTTGTCCTCATAATCAACGGAGGCGTCTAGCGCACTGCCGTTTTCCCTGGCGTACTTGATCAGGAATGCACCGGTTTTGAAAATCTGCGCAATGCATTCATCCGGCACGATAAGGCCACCGGCAATCCCTTCACACAGGCCGATCATGGCAAACCAGAAACGCTCTGCCTCGGTTCCGGCAAACAGCAGCTGCATTTTACGGGCTACCCGGGCGACGGTCTTCATGCTCTCGTTGACATTGCGACGACGCAGCGCCATTTTCGCCATTTCAAGATACAGCGCCAGCATGACATTGGCGCGACTTTTGACCTCCTCGTCCGAGGCCGGGCTTGCACCCTCGGTGATTCCGGCGCCGGGAGCTATCTCCATGTGGAAAAAGAACGCCTGCGGCCGGGGGCGCTCGCCCAGCCAGCGACGCAGGTCGTTCACGTGCTGCTCGAGGCCCTGGCCGGTATCCTGGCGTGAATTCTGGGTATGGGCCAGGTAGGCGGGCAATACCTTGAGCGCCTGCATCAGGCCACCCATGGTCAGCTTGCGCCGCTCACCGGATACCTTGTCCTTGTAGATGAAGTTGAGACTGCGCTCCATCTCCAGGGTAAGCATTTCGCCCTTTTTCATGCCCAGTGCGCGCAGGGTGGAGGTGATCTGGTGAACTGCCCACATGCAGTTGAGGAGTGGACTCTTCTCAGCTGGATTGTTGCTGTACTCAACAAGCGCGGTCTCGGCGCTCTCCGCCTGCTTGTTCATCAGCCCGACCACCCACTTGAGGGCAACGATATCCGGTTTACTAGCCACTAGATCAACCTCCACATTTTGCTTTTGGCATATATGCCCGGCCCTGCTGGCCGGTACATAACAAAGTTACACAGACGCCCTGGTAGGCTCGGAAGATTCGAGGGCACTCATGTCCTCTTCCCGATATACCGTGGGTGCCACGCCGATCGGCTCCAGCTCTTCTAGCTGGATCGCCTGGTTTTCGGGCGTACGCTCGCCCGCACCGGACTTGAATTTGCCGAGGCTTTCCGCAGCGTCCTGCATGGCATGCTGCAGACGCGTCACGCCGACCCTGGTGGACTCGCTTACCTTGCCGATCTCCAGATTTCTCTCGCGTATCTGCGTCATCGAGCTGTTCATGTGCAGCGCACTGACCGCCGACTGTCCCGCAGCTTCATCGACAGAGCGGATAATTGAACTGATCGCAGCCGAACCGGAATTGATCTCTTCCAGCGAGGCATCCAGGCGGTCGATGTACTCGAGGATGGTCACAACCGTACCCACGGTATTTTCCATACTGGCAAGGTTTTCCGCGGACATGTTCTGCAGCATTCGAACCTCGGATATGATCTTGCGTCCCTCCTCGCCGGCTTCACGCAGCAGATCAGCGATAGCCTCGGCTATCCCGAGGAACGGACGGCCGTATTCACCCGCCTTCTCCGCCTCGATCCGGGTGTTGATCGCCACCACCGAAATCTTGGTGTTGAGCGCCTGGATATATTCGGCCGCCGCTGTCACCGACTGGATCAACTCGCCCTGTCGCTTCGCTGACTTGGAGGTCTCCTGTACCGACTCACGCACATCCACCGAAGCTTTCGACATATCCTTGGTCAGTTCATAACCCTGGGCAACCTGTTGGCAGTTGCGATCCGAGGTTCTCGCCGCTTCCGCGGTCGAAGTCTTGATCTCCTCGCTGGTGCGAACCATTGCGGTCGTGGCGGTAATGGACTCGCGCACCGAGTTGGTAAGCTCCTTGCCCTTTTCTACCAGGCTCCTGGCCGACAGTCCGATCTTTTTGATCTCCTCGACAGACAGATCGAATGGCCCGCGAATATTCTCGATGAGCTGCTTCTGCTGCCCGGTTGCCGTATTGATCTGCCTGGCGATCTCGGCCAGAGCCTTGTTGTCTTCGGAGACGCTCGCAGTCAGGTCACCAGCGGCGATTTTCTGCAGGGCATTGTTGATCTCGGCAACGCCCTGCTTGAGCGAGCGGGACCGACGGCGCTGGCCAAGGAACTGCAGCAGAAACAGGCCAAACAATGCGAGCAGGGGCACGATAAAGTAGGCAAGCGGCACCGGCTTCGGCTCACTGCCCTCGACCGCCAGCCCATTGACGCTTGCAACCAGCGCGTCCAGTGACTCGTCGAATGAATCGGTCAGGGAAAGAATCGTATCGCGGGCGGCCGCTGCCTCGTGCAGCTCTGCGGCATCACGCACTATGCGGTCGAGAGCCGTTGAGACAGTGGAAAACTTGCGGAAGGCGGAGCTCATGGCCTCAACTGCCCTCGGGTCAGTGATTTGCCGGACTTCGCGACTGTCATCACCCCTGGTCAGTGCCTCCAGGTTGGCCAGTAGTTCAGCTGAGTCCGCCTTGAGCTCACGGGAGAGCTTTTCGCTGGAACCGCTGCCGGCAAGCACACTGTTGATGTTCCTGTTGATTCGCTCGTTCAGCCAAAGGTTCTTCTGGGCAGTTGAGTTGGTCACCGAGCCGTATTTCTGCACCCGCACGATGTCGGCAACTTCGGCAAACTCTTCCTGCATGGTATCCATCTGGCTACCGTACTTCTTGACCACATCGTAGGTGAACACGATTTCCGGCCCGGCATCTACGAGAGTCTGGGCAGCGCGCTTTATCGGCTGCCAGGCCACGTCGACAACGCTCAGCTCTTCGGCAAGCTGCTCCGAATTCACCAGGCTTTTCTGCTCATCAAAATAAGCAACCCTGCGCGCCAGATCCCGGAAGGTGGATTCACGGCCCTGGGAGCTCTGCCATGCACTGGCGGCAACCTGGCGACCGATCAGCCGCATTTCCTCCGCGGCGAAGCGGCTCTCCATCGTTACCGGAGCGACCTCGGCCAGCGCGAAGCTACCCAGCAGCGCAGGTACGAGGCATGCCACGGTACCGACACTCAAAAGCGCCTTGCGTAGTTTTGTCGCCAATCTGATCTCTGTGTTATTCATTACTCATTCCCTCGTTTGAAACCGCAACAGGTATCGCCGCGTTCGACAATTCGCTGTCGGTCACCAATCTTTCAACATCCAGAATTGCCAGGAACCTTTCGCCATCGTGGAATCCGCCAAGGGTGAAGTCGATGAAATCCTCATCAACCTCGTACTCCATATCCCGCTCCTGGAGGGGAAACTTCATGTCCCGCTCGACATCGCTGAGAGTTATCCCGAAATAGAAGCCCGGCCGGCGAATGACCATGCAAAAGTCACGCACCCGGCCCGCGTAGGGACGGCGACGAAAAAGAACATCCCCGCTGATGATGGGTAGCAATCCGCCCATGTAGGCGGCGACGCCCATCACCCAGGGCTTGGTACCCGGAATCGCGGTGACTGCCGGGGTCTCCACGATTTCATCGATTTCACCCGCTCCGACCAGCAGCGGCACACCCGCAATGCCCAGCGATGTACCCATCCAGGTCATTGGCGCGCTGACCAGCGCGGGTGTGGAGGCGCCATTTACAGCGAAAGACTCCTCGAGATTTGCAACCGCCTGAAGTGCTCGACTGGACATGGATCAGGCAGCCTTGCGCTTGCTGGTGTGCTTGTGAATCAGCTGGCGAAGGACGCGCTCCGGCGGAATCTTGGTGACGTGTGCGGTGGCACCCCGGGCCTGCCCCTTGGCGATATCGAAGATACCGTCGGAGGAAGACAGCATCACCACTGGCGTATTGCGGGTGTCTTCCGCATTACGAATCAGTGTGCATGTCTGGTAGCCATCCAGCTCCGGCATGGTGATATCGAGAAAGATGATGTCGGGCTTGAAGCGCCGGAGCATGCTCAGGGCCTTGTAGCCGTCCTCTGCACACTCGACTTCACAGCCCATGCCTTTGAGCGTATGGGACATCATCATCCGGATGGTCTTGGCATCATCCACTATGGCGATTTTTACGCCAGATATATCCAAATCTTCATGTTGATCGTTCATTGTCGTCCTCAACTTTCTATCCAGTCCTGTGATGCTCGGCACAACAGAGGTTGCAGGCACAGTATTCGCGTGAGCCGACTGGGCCATCAAGGAAAAACTGGACATTTGTCGAGAAACTGACTATTTCCGGCCGGAGCCGGGGAAATAGTGTGAACCAGTACCGGCCAGAGGGTTGAAATCCTGTAAAACCGGGCCCTGCGCTGCTTTTTCGGGCGCCGGACGGGAGGGCTTATTCCGCGGGGAACATGTAGTTCCTGAAGGGTTCCAGATGGCCGGGCTGGAAGTCCTGCAGCTCGTAGATATTGAATTTCTGCATCAGCGTGAGGCAGCGCTGGAATACCTTGTCGGCATCATAGGCGGAGGGCGGGATGGCGTATTCGGCGGTCAGTTGGGCGAAAATCATCGAGGCGATTTCGCGCCGGGTCTTGTCCTCGCGGTAGACGCTGTGGCTGATGGGGGAAGATACTATCGGCGAGCCGTAGACCAGGAAAGCCTCCCAGCGTTTGGGATCCTGATTGTGCTCGAGCTGACTGACGAGAAACCTGACCATATTGTGCAGGTCCAGCCGCGAGGGCAGAACGTCCTTCTGCAGCCAGTTGCGCACGTCCGATTCCCGCCAGCTGCTATTGATACCCATAACCCCGATAACGCGGCCCTCGGTCTGGGCAGGGGCGGCGCCGGCGAGATCCCACAACATGTTCAGCCGCGCGGAAAAGCCCAGGCACAACGGCAGCTGGGTATCGGCGATGGCCTGGTACTGCTGGGCGTATTCCTGTACCGATTTTTTTTTACCCAGGGTACCGCCAGACTCATCGCGCCCCGTGTCATCCTGTTCCTTCTTTGCTGCCATGGCCTGGTTCACCTCTTTACTGATTCTGCATGTCGTGCAATCGTTTTTGATAGGTCGGGATCGATACTCCCATTATCCTGGCCCGGTCTGCCAGGCTGACACCCTCACACTGCCGCAGGACATGCGACAGGAGCACCCGCTGCACCATTTCCTGGGGTGGCTCTTCCATGACCGCAGCCTCCCTGATCCAACGCCTGATCAGCCGGTGCGGCGTTTGCCACAGAGAGCTGGAGCTGCGCTCCTGCTCCCTGGCAAGCACTTTCGGCATCCAGCGACCTATATTGCGCGGTTTGGTCTGGAGGAAATCGCCAGCGGCGCGCATGTTGTCCCGGTAGCGTTCACACACCGCCAGGATCACCTCGTCGTCCAGCCAGGAGCCCAGCGGCTTGATCGCCTCGAGTTCCAACAGGCTGTGCAGAGCCTCGCCCAGGGCGACGCTGAGCTCTTCCAGAGTCGTTGGCGTGTAGGCGTCCTCCTCCTCGGGCGTGTCCACCAGCGCCTGCAGGTAAGCCCGTTTTTCGGGCGGTCCCGAGTGACCCGCGGGTGACAAGCCCTTGAATAGACCCAGGTCCACCGGCGTGATCCACTCCTTCTCGGTCTTGTCCAGCGCGTTGACGATACATTCGCGCATCTCACTGATATTGCCGGGCCAGTCATGCTGCAGCATGGCCTGCTCCGCATCAGGCGTGAAGCCGGACAGTTTCCTGTCGCGACGAACCGCCTCCTGCGCCAGGATCTTGTGCGCCCAGCGCAGCACGGCACGCTTGCGATCCTTTATCGGTGGTACGCGTATCGGGTAGGCCGCAAATACACTGGCGAGCCGGTCGTTCAATCCTCCGAAACGGACCAGATGCTCCAGGCTGTCCGGGAACAGGGCTATTATCCTTGCGGTGGGCAGATACCGGGGTGGACTGGTGTCGGCCAGGATGCGGGTGCTGATTTGCCTGGCGAGCTTCAGTTGGGCTTCGGGGTTCATCAGGTGAGGTGACTTGAACACCAGGGTCTTGCCCCGCGATCGCTCCAGCTCCCTCGCGATCCGGTTGAGTGCGTCCTTGCGACCGCGAAACTCCCTGCAATCGATAGGTACCAGTTTCTCCGGCGCCGCGCCCGATTCCTGGTGTATCACTTTGGCCACATAAAGCTTGCCGGTACCTCGCGGTCCGATAACCGCCACTGGCACGTCGAGTCTTGACAGGAATACGGCCTGGTCGATAGCACCTTCCATGTTGTCACCGACATAGCCGTCTATATGATCCTCCAGCGGTCGCGGTGCGACCGGCTGAGGCTGCGCAGGAGCCTGTTTCGCCTGTCGCCAATCTGCGAGCCCCGCGATCTCTATGGCAAGATGGTGCAGCGCCGCCGCGTCGGGGGTAAAGCGCCCCGAGCCTGCGTCGCCGGGCTCCGCATAGTGCAGCGCCATATATCCCAGCACACGCTCATAGAGCCTCAGGGGAAATGCGACGACGGCCTGGCCGGAGCCGATACGATCGGCCGCGCCCAGTTGCTCACTGTCCAGTTTTCGAACCAATTGACGCAGCGGGCGCGGCAGCTGTTTTTCGGTCACGGCTGTGATGCCCTCCTGCGAGCATGTCGCGCCCTGGACGAATTCATAGTCGTCGTCAAAGCGCCGGCGATAAATAGCCACCGCGGAAACCCTCGCCTGGCCCAGCGTTTTGGCGATGACTTCACCGAGGTATTCCTCGCCATGCTGGGGGTCGGCTGTCAGGGCTGCAATCTGCGCGAGGTAGCCCCGGGACGTGCCGGGGTCGGTCGCTTGCGCAAATATTCCATCGGCACTGGCCGTGCTTGCACCGATAAGTTGCTCATCGCCCTCGTTCGCCGTGGCTATCAGTTCATGGACTGTCAGGCGCTGGAGCCGCAGCAGGGCGTTGTTTGCTGCATTCAGTGCCGCCAGCGGGCTCTGCTCCGCACCACACTGGGCGAGTCCGATACGAACCCGCGCGCCATCCAGCAGCGGGGCGAGGTGAGACAGCAGGGCCCTGCTGATATCCTGGCCCTGTTCGATCGTGACATTCCGCAGCGCCACGGGAATGGCAGTACCCACAGGCATGCCGACATCACCATTCCCGGGGACGATCTGTTGCAGGCCGAAGCGAATATCAATCATACGCCTGGCGATATCGCCGCTGTCGCTGGTTGCCTGCAGCCCCGCTCGATCCAGGGCCAGCACGGCCACCACATCGCCGGTTTGTATCGGACTGGCAAAAAGGGGATCGTCGCTGCCGGCGAGCTTGAACAACAGCAGTACGACCACTTCACGGCCCTTGTATTGCTGCACGAACAGATAACCCCCGGCGACCAATTCATTCAGCCCGGGGGGGCGCAGCAGTATGGGTGACAGAACAGTACGGGAGCCACGGCGGATGGCTTGCGCCAGGGGCTGTTCCCCGGCCCGCGATACACCCAGCGCTGCCCACCACTGCTGGCCCGACAGAGCGCTGGAGGCCTTGCCGAGCATCGCCACCGCCCCGGAATTGCTGAAGCAGATTTTCCCGCTGTCACGATCGACGAAGAGCACGGCCGCCCCAGGCATATCTACAATGTGGTTCTTGTCAGCCATAGGCTTTGCTAACTACCCTGCCCCGCAGATTCGCCAAACAGGTCGCTGGCCAGCCGGACTTCGCCGCCACTGCCAAATTTCCCTTGTGCTTTATCCGCAATAATCATATATAAGCTTCGACATTGGTAATATCTGCCCTGTCTCATTTACCGCCAATTGTACCGCAACAAAGCAGGATTCGTTCACAGCCATCGCCATGACAAATGTTATCCACCAGTTAGCCCGCATCGTGCAGACGGTGGCTCTGGCAGAGCAACCGATCGATCAGGTAAATCTGGTCGTGGAATCGATCAGTACCGGCATGGCTGTGGATGTGTGCAGTCTCTACCTGGCCAATTCCCGCGGGGAAATGCTGCTGCTTGCCTCCCACGGACTGGCAGACGGAGCGGTTCGCAGGGTCAGGATTCCCCCGGGCAAGGGCCTTGTAGGACTGGTAGCGGCCAGTCGACACCCGGTCAACCTGGCCGACGCCGAAGCGCACCCGGCCTTTTACTACATAGCCGAGACCGAAGAGGAGCGTTTCCACGGCTTCTGCGGGGTACCGCTGGTCCACACAGGCAAAGTGATAGGCGTACTTGTCGTGCAGGGGCGGGAGATCCGCCAGTTCAGCGAAGAAGAACAGGGTTTTCTGGTCACCCTTGCGGCCCATCTTGCACTGCTGTTGGCTAACAGCCCGCTGGCCCGGGATGACATAGACGAGCGCACCGGCCGCGTTTCCGGCATTTCGGGGGCGCCCGGAATCGGCATCGGCACCAGCCGGCTGTGTGATCACGGCGAACTGTACGCAGTTGCCAACGCCCCCTGTGAGGACGTGGCCGAGGCCCTGCGCGACTGGCATGACCTGCTGGCTGCGGTCCGTAGCGAAATAGAGCACGAGCAACAGTCCATCGCGGGTGAACTGTCTGACAGTGTAGCCGGCATATTCTCTGCCTACACCATGCTATTGGCCGACCCCGTCTTCCTCGGGCATGTCGAGAAAGGCATCATGGAGGGCAACTGGCTGCCCGGTTCCCTGCGCCAGGCGATCCAGCATTTCGCTGAATTATTCAGGGCGATGGATGATCCCTACCTGCAGGCGCGACACGAGGATATCCACCACATCGGCAACAAGCTTTACAACAGCTGGCGCGGCAAGCGCGCGCCTGAAATGCCGGCAGCCGGACGAATCGTCCTGGTAGGCGCCCAGATCAGCGTATCGGAAATTGCCGCGGTGCCCGCCGGTATGCTGGAGGCCATCGTCTGCTTCGAGGGGTCCAGCCTGTCCCATACCGCGGTGCTGGCCAACGCGCTGGGCATACCAGCGGTCATGGGCACCGGCGTTATTCGCAACCTCGCGAACGACAGCCTGTTGATTGTCGACGGCAACAGCGGCCAGGTGATGGTCAATCCGGGGGAATCGCTGCTGGCGGAGTACCGCAAGCTGGAGGATGACCAGCGTTTCCTGATAAAGCAGCTGGAGCAAATACGCGAATTGCCGGCGCTGACCACCGATGGGGCCGAGCTCACGCTGTATACCAACACTGGATTACTGGCGGACATCTCGCCGGGACTGATGAACGGCGCCCAGGGAGTCGGGCTGTACCGCACTGAAATTCCCTTCATGATTCGCACCAGTTTTCCCTCTGAGGAGGAGCAGGTCTCGGTCTATCGCCAGGTCCTGCTGGCCTACAGGGGAAAGCCGGTTCACATGCGCACCCTCGATGTCGGGGGAGACAAGCAGCTGCCCTACTTTCCGGTTGAAAATGAGGACAATCCCGCCCTGGGCTGGCGCGGCATTCGTTTCACCCTGGACAACAGCCAGTTACTCATGACCCAGGTCAGGGCCATGATCCGCTCAGCCCAGGGGCTGGACAACCTGCGCATACTGCTTCCCATGGTGAGCTCTACCAGCGAACTCGATGATTTTTGCACCCTGCTGGATGATGCCATCGCACAGCTGCGGGCAGAGGGCAATTCAGTGACACGGCCAGCCTTGGGGGTGATGATCGAGGTGCCGGCGGCCATTTCACAGATCCCGTTCTGGGCTGACAAGATCGACTTCATCTCAATCGGCTCAAATGACCTGAGTCAGTATCTGTTGGCGCTGGACCGCAATAACCCGAGAGTGGCTGCCCGCTACGACCACGTCCACCCGGCGGTACTTATCGAGATACGGCGTATTCTGCAAACCGCGTCTGAGTACAAAATACCGGTCAGCCTCTGCGGAGAAATGGCCTCCGACCCGGTGGCCGTAGTCTTGCTGATGGGCCTGGGTTTGCGCACCCTCAGTATGAGCGCCACCAAAATCCCGCGGATCAAGTGGTTGATCCGCAGCCTGCAACTCAGTACGGCCCAACAGCTGGCCCGTGATGCGCTGGAGTGCAGCTACCCCAGGGACATCCGCAGTCGGGTGGAAGCGGCACTGGAGACCGCAGGCCTGCAGGAACTGTTCAAACGCAACCCGCCAGCCGGGGTCACCCGTCAGGCCGGTGTAGGCACCTGATGCAGTCGCTGACTTTCCGACTGACTGAAACCCCGCTGTGACCCAGGCAGGCATCATTACAGGTGTGCACATTCTGCTGGTCACAGTGGTTTGCTGCCGCGTCCTGCTGCGGCCCCATCGGCAACCTGCCGCGCGGATGGCCTGGATCGTCGTCGTCCTGTCGCTTCCCTTTGTCGGCATTGCCGCATACTTGCTGTTTGGCGAGGTCAGCATAGGGCGCAAGCGTATAGCGCGGATGACAAAGGTCGTGGCGCATCTGGAGACGGCCATCTCGGGAAAACCGGGACACCCGCCCTACGTAGAGGAGGGGCCGGAAGAATATCAACAGCTTTTCAAGGTAGGCCATTCCATCACGGGGCTGAGCCCAACCAGCGGCAATTCCGCTACTCTGATGCAGGACTCCAACAGTGCGATCGACTCGATGGTTGCAGATATCGACACGGCGACCGATCACGTCCACCTGCTGTTCTATATCTGGTTGCCCGATAACAATGGCTGCAAAATTGTAGCGGCCCTGACGCGCGCCGCTGCCCGCGGCGTTACGGTCAGGGCAATGGCAGATGGCCTCGGCTCCAGGCTGTTGATCAAATCACAGTACTGGCGCGACATGCGTGACAGTGGCGTGCGGCTGGCTGTCGCCCTGCCCATAGGCAACCCATTGCTACGGCCCTTTGCCGGCCGCATCGACCTGCGCAATCACCGCAAAATACTAATCGTTGATGGGAGTATCACCTACTGCGGCAGCCAGAATTGCGCCGATCCGGAGTTCCTCATCAAAGCCGCATATGCGCCCTGGGTAGACGTGATGATGCGTTTTGAAGGCCCGATCGCGCTACAGAACCAGTACCTCTTTGCCTCCGACTGGATGAGCCATGTCGAGGAAGACATAACTGAACTACTGAAGCAGCCGGTAGCCGGGGCGGCAGAGGGTTTTATCGCGCAGGTCATCGGCACCGGGCCGACCGTCCGCTTCTCCGCGATGCCGGAGATGTTTGAATCCGTGATGAACGCTGCTCGCGAGGAGTTGCTTATATCGACACCGTATTTCGTGCCCAGTGAGTCCATGATGGAGACACTCTGCGCCACTGCTTATCGCGGCGTCAAAACCACCATTATTTTCCCGGCGAAAAACGACTCGTGGATCGTGAGTGCCGCCAGCCGGAGTTATTATGGCGCATTGCTGGAAGCCGGGGTTGAAATATATGAATACGTGGGCGGGTTATTACATGCAAAGACGCTGACAGTTGACGGTGAGATAGCCCTGGTCGGCTCGGCCAATATGGACAGGCGCAGCTTCGATCTGAATTATGAAAACAACATTCTGCTCATCGACCGACGCGCTACCGCTGACCTCTACCAACGCCAGCAGCGCTACCTGGCATCGGCAAGGCCGGTTACGGTTGAGGACATCGCCCGCCTGAGCATGCCCCACCGCTTATGGATCAACACGGTCGCGATACTTGGCCCGGTGCTCTGAGCCGGGGCACACATTGCTCCGCTCGGGATGATCGTCCAGGGCAAGCCGCTTTAGCGGTTTTCGTAGCGATTGAGGTCGAACAGTCCGGCGGCTGTCGGCTCGCGCTGCCGGTAGTGATCATATAGTGTATCGCTGAGCTTCCAGAAATCCGGAGAGCTCCGTCGCATGCCGTAGGCGGTGACAAGATCGGCGTAATCCTGCTCATCCTGCATCGCTTCGACCAGGGCCACAAACTTGCCGAGTTCACTGTCGGGGACCTGAAAGAAAATATTCGGGTAGGACCCGATAAAACCCTTCACGACGGTCAGATAGTCCTCTACCGGCAAGCGCCGTGCTTCCTCGCGAAACAGCTGGGTATTATTGAGGTAAGCGCTGTTGTGGAGAATCGTATAGACACTGTCGCCACCGGCTCCACCGACAACATGCACGAATGCCACCTCGGGCATCAGGCTGAAACTCTTTCCCGTGAGCTGCTGCATCCGGGCAAAATGCGGATCGAGGGGCTGGTAGCGGTGCGCCGACGCACCCGGTAGCCGGCTTTCAAGCCGGGTAAAAAATTCCTGCTTCGGATCGTCGGTCTCGAAGACTATCCGGCTGTCATCGTAGATAAAGGCCTTGCGGCCCAGCACATACTCCTTCACATCCGGACTCGCTTCGCGATACCAGAAATCGCGCAATTCAACCCGCTTGCCTTCCGGCATGAATACCAGGAAATTGAACTCGCCCTCCATTCGCAGGAAATCCATATAGCGCCTGGTTTCCAGTTGATGCGCCACGTTGCCATACACGTCGAATCCTGCCACCAGCAGGTAATGGATACGCTCCAGCAGCGAATAGCCTATTACCCAGGCCGTCTTGGGCACCTGGCCCACCAGGCCCTTGACCACAGAGGCGCTGTCGTTGTGCCTGAATATTGTCAGCGCGGCGTTATCATTGCTGCCGTCGCCATCCCAGATCAGGTCGAAGTTTATGGGGAGCTGGTCATTTTCCGCCGCCGCCTCGAGCATTCGCGACTTCGCCTTGAGAAATTTTCTCTGGCCCCTGGCGTACTGGCGCCATTCGACCAGGGCACCGATCAGGCCGTTGTTACCGGCAGGCAGCCGCATATTATCGCTTTCGCTGGCGAGAAACTCGGCATCCTGGTCCGGGTCTATCAGGTTGGGGTCGGTAAATACCACCCAGAAATGGTCGTCGATGACGTTGAGCGCGACCTGCCCACGGCATACCGGGCCCTTGATGTACCCCATGATGGTAAACTGGGCCTCGTCGAGCATGAATTCATAGCGGGACTGGACGGGCAATTCCCGGAAAGCGACGAAAGGATTGGATGCCACTTTCGGGGCATAGCCGGGCAGCCGGCTGACCGTATACTGCGCCTGCAAAAACAGCTCGCGCCAGCGCTGCATACGCGCGTCATTGAGGGCATAGGGCATATGCCGCTTGTCCAGAATGCTGGTCCTGACGCTCTGCAGGCGATAGAAGAATTTCCCTTCTCCCGGCGAATCGTAGGGACGGCGGGTGGCGATGATATCGATGGGTTCCCCGGAAGGGGTGCGAGACCTCACCAGGTTGTAATGTGCGCTTTGCTCCGGCAGGTCGGAAAAGTACAGGTCCCCCAGAAACAAATGCTCGAAAATATAGCGCGAAGCCAGTTTCTGCTTGAGGCTGGAACCGTTGAAAAATGTTTCCCAGCGCTCAATGCTCGCCTGCTCCTGGGGGCCGGGGGCTGGTCGGGCTACACCGGGAGAACCGCTGGCCAACCAATCGGACAGTTGGCTGTGCTGCGCGTCTGAGAGGCCCGGAAAGCCATAGGGCATCCCCCACAGGGGGTAGTCTTCAGCAAAAGTCTCAAACTCTTCCGGTTTCGGACACTGCTGATTCCGGTCGAGATTGAAATCGAAGCTGTCCGGAAGGATGTCGACTGCCGGCAGCGGCTGCTGCTGCTTCAGCTCGAGCATCCTGTACGCCACGCCCTGCTCAGGCTCGTTTTCATTCAATACGGGATAAAAACCTTTCTCCCGCCACGCCTGGGTCGTGTGCGCGTCCTCGAACAGGCGAGTCAGGTTGGCTGTCAACAGGCGCGTACCGTCGTAAACCTTGTCTTTCGTCGCTCCTCGCTGAAGGCCCATCCAGGCATCGAGCTTCAACTGGCAGGGAGCATCGTAACAACCGTGACAGACCATGCAGCGCTGTTCCAGCGTGGCTTTGATCTGTGGTGGATAATCTGTGTCCGCAGCGGCGGCAGAGGACAGCGCAATGAAAAGGCATAGCGCCTTCAGTAACCGGGTATTCAGCATGGCCGCCATTCTGGGGGCCGCAGAGCTGCAAGGCAAGCCCGGAAACGTCACTCCTTCCCGATCAGGGCCAGGCGGAGCTCGGGCTGGCTTGTTTCCGGGGACAGCCAGATAGCCAGGAAATCCCCGCCGAAACCCGGGTCACCGATCGTGCCGAGCACTTTTCCATTGAGGTAGAACGTAGCCCTGTCCTGTTTGTCCAGAACCAGTGCCAGCAGGTCATTTTTCCTGACATCGGGCCACAGTCGCGCCAGAGTCTCGAGCCACTGCTGCGACTGTGGACCTACCACACCCAGGCGTTGCCACTCCTTGCGGGTGTGATCCACCAGGTCCTGTGCCTCGACGTCCCTGAGGTATTGTATTTCCAGGCGCAGGGGCCGCACTCCCTCGACGTAGTCGCCGCCTGGGGTGTACAGGCTAGACTCATAGACCGGCCACCACAGCACCTCGAGGCGCGCCTGACCTACCATTTGCAGGGCGTCCCCCTCTGCCCGGGACGCGGCAGAGATCACTAACGCAAAGGCTAACAGTATGCCGCGCATCACGATCCTCCCGCCTCGGTATCAGACACTGCCGCGAGCCGCGCGGTAAGCAGGAACATCAGCGGCAGCACCACTGCCCAGGTAGCCGCCAGTATCGCCATGGTCGCCGGCAGCGAGTAGCCGAACTCCACTGCCCCGAGTCGCAGACCCGCCCAGTAATTGAGAGGAAACGCTATCGCGCCGGCAATCGCGGCCACCAGCGGGCGTACGCCCAGCCAGGCGAGACTGCGCCCCAGCACCGCGGCGAATGCCAGCCAGAGACAGCACAGCCACAAGGGTACGAGTACAGAGCCTGAAAATTCAAAGACGCCAACAGCGGACAGGATAGCGTCTGCCATGACCCCGATACCGCCGACGACAGCGAGCTGGCGCAGTTCGACCCGATAATCGTGTACCAGCCAGACATGCAGCAGTAACAACCCTACGGTCAGGGGCAGGAACTCGTCACGGCCCAGCACGGTGCAGAACCAGATAGACTGGAACCAGATGGCGTTGAAAGCCAGGGAGCCAGCGACCCTACTGATCATAGGGGCTGCTCCGGCTGCGGGGTTTTGGACGCTCACTTGAATGGCCCATTCCAGATAGTTGCGGATTCCTCAACATATACGCAGTCGCCAGCCTGCCGGATTAACTCTGTTAGCCCCCGGCGGGGCGCGGCTATTTGACTCCTACCTGCAACTCCAGGCGCACAGACCCGGCCTCGACATCCCTGCCAACCTGCAGTATCACCCTGCGCTCGTCCGTCATCTCATGACCGGCAGCCTCTACCGCGGTCAAAAACTGTGCCCACACCGCGGCCAGCGAGTCCCCTTTCCCCTCGTATACGAGGTAGGCGCACTTGAATGCGGCGATGCCCCTTGTCCTGTATTTGCCGCTGGCCCGGGCAGCCCCCCTGACCGGGAAACCGAGTTGCAGGACCCCGCCCTCCCCCTCGCCCTCTGCGATGATTTGCAATGGACCATCCACGGTGCCGCCGGATTTGACCAGGCTTATCCCCATCTGCATCGCCAGGGACCGGGCTTCACTCGCCAGTTCGGCAATGGACTTACTGTAGTTCTGGTAGAAAAACAGCATTTTGGGCACTGTTTTTATGGCCACGGCCATTTCACCCTGCGCGGCGGGCCGGGCCGCTGTCGCGGTGGTACCACTGTCGGAGGCATCATCCCCGGCGAAGGCTTCAGCAGATACCTGCCTGTCACCCGCCCCGTGGCAAACACCCACGATACCCCGGGCTTCCCGGTCGGTGGCAGGGGCCGCCTGCATAAAATCCAGCCACTTGCCCGCCTGGGCGCCCGCGCCGCCTATGAGCGTCGCGTTGATGAAGGAGCGCCGGGCTGACGACTCATCCCCCAGTTTCAGCTGGCTGATTCCCAGCAGCAGGTTGGCTCTTCCCACGTACTTGTCGGGCAGCTGCTGCTTGCAGGCTGCCAGCATCGTGTCGTACATCGGCTGCCAGGCCTCCTGCTCCATCTGCAACTGGGCCAGGTACAGGTAGAGTTCGATATCGCCGCTCAACCTCGCCGCCTGGACCAGTGCCGCGTTGGCGCGCTCCACTTCCCGGGCCTGCAGCCAGAACTGGAATAATTTGCGGTAGTTAGCGCCGTTGGCCGGTACGCGTTTGTCCGCCAGCGCCTCCTGCAGCACGGTTGCCGCGCCATAGGGGTTGCCGTTCACCGCCTGCAGGTCGGCGAGCAACACCATATCCTGCTCGCGAAACGGCACCAGTTTTTCCCTGGCCAGGGTCAGCTGGTCCAGGGCCTGTTTTCGCTTGCCCTGCTGGAGATAGACCGCCGCCAGTTGATGCCAGCTTTCGGGGTTGTCAGGCTCTGCCTCCAGGAGCTGCCGCAACAGCTGTTCACACTGGGCATAGGCACCGGCCTGGTAATACAGTGCCAGCGCCTGGCGTTTCTGGGAGGTGCTCAGGACCAGCCCCTGCTCGCGAATGGGGTCCAGCGCCCCGACGACCTGTACCAGCTTGCCCAGGCGGTAGTAGGCCTGGGCGAGTAACAGGTAGTCAGCAACGTCAGGTACCAGTTTTATGCGCAGTGCCTTCTCCAGCGCACTCGCCGCCTCGACGTAATTCTCGTCGAGCAGGTATACCTGGGCCATCTCCCGCAGCATTTCCCGATTGGCCACGTCGGAGAGGCCGCCTGCAGCCAGTGCGGTACGGTAGTAGTCTATTGCCTTGTCGTACTCGCCCTGTTCGACAAAATGCCGGGCCAGGTGACGCCCCGCGCTGGACCTGGCATAGGACTCGGTAATCGAACTGATCTGCTTTTCCAGCTCTTCAATCGAGAGCCCGGCGTCGCCGCCCACGTCGGCGTTCGGATCTATACGTATCTTGCTGCGGTATTGCCCCTCCTGGGCCCAGATCGATAACGAAAGCCCCAACAAAAATAACAGGCAGCTGCCGGATAACAATGCGCGGATGCGGGTCAACGGCTCAATCCACATTGGGCATGTTTTGCGGGTAGTTTTCCCACGCCACATCCACCTTCTGGGTCAGCACCACGCTGCCGGTCGCACCGCCATAAAAATTGACGCGATACTTCCAGTCAGACACAGCGGCAACCACCTTCTCCTCGAATACACCCCTGGGATTCGCATCCAGCACCCGCACGTCGCGAGTGCCGCCGTCCGCCGTTACCCTGAAGGCGACCAGCACCCAGCCACTGATCCTGTTCTGGTAAGCGACATCCGGAACATTGGGCCGACGCGTGTCATAAGGAATCACCTCGATGAACCCCTGGGCGTCCTCGCCACCGCCACCGGCAAGGTTTACGGCTCCTGTTCCGGTACCGACCGGCCCGCTCCAGCGGTCCCCGACGGACTGGATCTTGATATCGCCCATGGCGAGGTCGAGCGCAGGCATGTCGAGATCAGCCGCGGGCTCGGGGGTGGGGGGCGCAATCTCCAGCGAGTCCATCACTGGTTCCTCGAGGGGCTCTTCCGGCTCAACCTCCTCTGGCTCGGGCTCCTCCTCCTCGGGTTCCGGCTGGAGTATTTCGACGACGCTGTACACGGGCAACATTACATCCTGCTGCTGCCTGCTCTTGATCAGGCTTTGCATGAAGAGAAACACCGCCGCGGTAATCAGCAGGCCTCCCAGCAGGGAGAGGAGAAAACGCATGTGCTATGGCCTGCTCACCTGGCCTTCTTGTCGGCCGCGATGGCAATTGCCTCTATGCCCGCCAGCCGCACCTGGTCCATCACATCCACCAGGGTCCCGGTAGAGGCGTCCTCATCGGACTGGATGATCACGGATCCCTCCGGGTTATCAGCGTGCATTCGCGCGACAATGGCCCGCACCGAGCGCGGGTCAACCGGGCGGCGATCGATCCAGACCTCGCCGGTGGCGGTTATGGCAATGAATATATTGGCGCTGTCCTGCTGCGATGCACTCTCTGCCTGGGGCGTGCTCACGGTGACCCCCGACTCCTTGACGAAAGATGTGGTAACGATAAAGAAGATAAGCATGATAAACACGATGTCGAGCATCGGCGTCATATCCAACTCGGTCTCTTCAGCGGCGGGTAAATGGCGTCTTGCGGGCATGACGTCAGCGCCCTCCTTGCAATGGGGGTGAAGAATCCTGCAGCGGCAGACGGTCCACGAGGCGACCGGTTTCGATATCCGCGAGCTGGCGCAGGCGCACCGTGAAATAAATGCCGGTCAGTGCGACCACGAGCCCGGCCATGGTGGGGATAGTCGCCCGGTATACACCCCGCGCCATGGCCTGGGCGTCGTCATTGCCACTGACGGCGATAACCTCGAATACCCCGATCATGCCCACGACCGTTCCCAACAGGCCCAGTAGCGGGCAAAGGGCCACGAGGACCTTGATCAGCGGTAACATGGCATGCAGCTGCATGCTTACTTCAGACACGGTGGCTTCACGTATCTTCTTGGCGCGCCAGCTGCGCCGGTCAGCCCGCTCATGCCATTGGGCAATCAGGCGACTCGCGCGCCGCGGCCACGCTATCCGCAGAAACCAGATTCGTTCCAGGATCAGCAACCACAGCAAGGTGCACACGGCGAAAATCACCCAGAGCACCGGGCCGCCCTGGTCGACGAAATCCTGGATCGGGTGGAAAAGTGTCGATGGGGACAGCATATCAGCCGGCGGACTGCTGGTCGGCGTTGCGCGCCAGCACACCGGCGCACTGCTCATCCAGGCGCTGAATCATCGACCGTGACAGGGCATTGATCAGGCTGTGGCCAAACAACAGGGGGATGGCGACAACCAGGCCCAGTACCGTGGTCACCAGCGCCTGGGAGATGCCTCCCGCCATCAGCTTGGGATCTCCGGTACCAAAAAGACTGATAGCCTGGAATGTGAGAATCATCCCGGTGACCGTCCCCAGCAGTCCCAACAGTGGAGACGTGGCAGCCAGCAACTTGATGAGCCCGTTACCGCGCTCCAGCGCCGGAATCTCCGTCAGTACAGCCTCATCCAGCTTCAACTGCAGTAACTCTTCCTCTTCCATTGCAATACCGTCGACGGCAGCCAGCACCCTTCCCAGCGGATTGGACTTGCTCGGCTTGTCGACACTGCGCATTTGCGAGCGCATACGCAGGTAGACAATGCCCAGATAGCATACCCGCCACAGGGTCAACAGCAGGCCGAAGGCGCCGAGTGCGATAATAATAAGTCCGATCGATCCTCCCTGGTCTATGCGCTCACGCAAGCTGGGGGTATAGGCAAGCATGCCTAACAGGCTGCCCCGGGTAGGATCTACCACCACTGGAGCAACCCCCTCCCCCTGCAGCGCAAAATCGCGTGCCTCGTTCCGAAGGCGCGCGGACGGCTGGCGTGAGAGCAGCAACATTTCCGCCGTCTCAGGCACATAGCGCAGGAAATCACCCTGGGCATACGCCGAGAAAGTCCCCACACGCAACACCTCGCGCGGCTGGGACGTGCCGTCCGCCACGACCACCGGTGCCTCAAAAACTGCAACCTTGCCAGCCTCGGTCATCTCCTGCTGCAACAACAGCCAGAGCGTTTCGATCTGCCCGATTGTGGGCTGGGTGCTACTGGCGGCCAGCGCTTCCAGCTGTTCTGTGCGCCCCGGGAACTGGGCGGTTATCATCGACTCGCGCATGACCGCGGAAAAATCCCCGGCAAATTCGTGAAAGGTACTGGCGAGGTCGCCCATTTCCTGCACCAGGGTTTTCAACTCCTTCTCCAGTGCCGCGATCTCACTCTTGTTGCTCTCGGTTACGGCCAGCAGAGGCTGGTTCTGTTGCTGCCGACGTTCGAAGTCGCGCCTGGCCTGGGCCATCAGTTCCTTCTGGCGGCGGTTGTCCTGCAAGAACTCCCGCTCGCGCTGGGCGTTGAGTGCCCGCTGCTGCTGCTGTGCCTGCCGCACGGAATCGAGCAATTGATCGAGATTGGTGATCTGGCCCTCAGCGGCACCGTCCTGGGCATAGCTGCCAGTGGCCAGCAGCAGGCCCAGCAAGACAGCTGCCAACAAGCCCACCGGGCGACTCACGAGTCACCTCCGGGTACAGGCATAGGCACATTCAGCAGCTGCGGCGCTGTGATATTCTGCGCCACCCGCAGGGCCTGGGCCAGACCCCGGTTATAGCGCTCCTCCAGGGGAACCCAGGCCTGCTGATCCCGATCCCAGTAGCCGCTGGACGCCCCGTCCAGCGACTGGTAATACAGGGCAGCACGGCCGATTCGCAGGTATTCCACCGAGAACTCCTCACCTTCCAGCTGCAGGGGTCCGCGCCACGACTCGATATTGCCGCCGTAGTCCTGCTCCAGCTGGAATGCCTCCAGCAATATCCTGAACTTGGCAGAGATTGAAATATCAGGCTGGCGCAGGCGCTGTTTCAGGTCCAGAACCGCCGCCACCCGCTCCTCCTGGTGAAATGGCAGGTCCAGCACCACAAATTTTTCCAGGGAGTCGGCCATGCTGCGCATCAGGGGAACGATGCGCTGGCGGGTGAGCCGTGCCTGCACAATCTGTTCGCGCAGCCCGGCGAGCTGCTGCTGCTGGGCCTGCTCCAGTTCCTCGAGTTCCCGGGTGTAGGCGGCCTGGTACTCGGAACCGTCAAGCAACTTACGGTACTCCTCCACCAGGTTGCGGCTCTCCCGGGCCAGGTCGTCAATTTTTTTCTGGGAGGCCGACGCACTCTTGTTGGTGTCGGCCACCACATCGAGGCTGTCCTTGATCCCCGCACCGTGCACAGCAATACTGACAAGCATTGCCCCTAGCAGGCCCGCTATTGGAAATCTGTTCCTTGGTATCCGCCACTGCATGAATTGCCCACTACCCTGTGATCTTGTGCCCCGTCGCCGAAGAATAGCAGGCTAGCCCAGCTGGCACATCCCCTGCCAAAATCTTAATAGGCAAGCTTGCGCCGCGCCCGTAACTGGGCCAGGGTAGGGAGTCCGTATTTTTGCCTGAACGAGTCTATAACCTGCAATATTTCCCGGTAAAGAAAGTCGTGCGCAGCGGATGTGTTTACCCTCTCGTGGTTGACCATGACATACTTCAGATTGACCTGCTCCCCTTCGGGCAGTGGCAGTGCGATCAGTTCAGCGCTGATATCAGCCTGCTCCAGAAAAAGGGGGGGCGCCGGAAACAGGTAGTCGGTATTGCGGACGACCTGGATGGCGGTCAACAACTGGTCTGTGCGCAGTTTGGGCTCCGCCGTCGCCATTTCGCGTAAGAAGGATGACTTTTTTCCTGTCATGAAATGGATGCTCGCGAGCTCATCGATGACAAGCTGCACATGGGGGTAGCTCAGCACCTCTTCCCAGGTCAACTGCACGCCTTCCAGTGGATGCCCCTTACGTGCCAACAGCAGTGGCGGTGCATAACCCAGGGTGGTCAGGCGCAGGTTTGACGGGTATGCGTGGAGCTCTGCCTGAAGGATGAAGTCCAGCTTGCCGCTGTCCAGGGCATCAAAGGGTTTGTCAACCCGTGTCAGGGCGCTGAGGCGAATATGCGGGGCCACTTCACCCAGCCGCTGCAGCAGCAGTGGCATGAGCCAGAGACCCATATGGCCGTGGATAAGAAGATTGAACTGGCCCGAGTAGGAGCGCGGATCAAACTCCAGGGGAGTGAGCATCTCCTGCACGGCGACCAGGACCCTGGGTAGTTGCGCCCGCAACTGCTCCGCCCTGGGGGTGGGCACCATCCCCGAGCCCTTGCGGATAAAGAGCGGGTCGTCGAAGAGTTCGCGCAAACGACCCAGGGTTTTGCTCATTGCGGACTGGGTGATAAACAGACGCTCGGCCGCCTTGGACACGCTTCCCTCCTCGATCAGCGCTTCCAGCGCCACCAGCAGGTTCAGGTCAAGGCGACCCAGTTCTCGTATATCCATTGCCAGGCACCTGATAAATATGAATGAAATTCATAGTGTAGCTGAATTTTCGCCATTTGAAGAATACCAGCAGCGCCCATACCTTACCTGTAGCCGGGCAGAAGGCTGTCCGGCAGAAGCAACAGAGGTAACTGACATGGCTTATATCATTTCATTTTATGCAGCAATTCTGGGCCTGGCGATCTGGCAGGAAAACCATGGTAGGGATGAAACCGGGGAATCAGTAAAAGAATGCTGATGCCACGGGTTGAATTACCTGCTACCTACCCGTCCGTTGGTAAACCGGAGCAATTTGCCGGTGGATCCAGCGGTCGGGTTATTTCCCGGATACCCGCGTGTGCAGCAGTGCTGACCACGATCCGAACAAGAGTGTGACGGTAACCGGTGCTGTCCTCGACATCTGCACCGACGTAAGCGTCCTGTTATCGCGTATCACCGCCAGCAGTTTTTCGTCGCTGGCATCGTAGAGCCTGAATTCCCCCCAAATTTCTATCACATCCTGGGATGATCCCATCGGCTGCAGATCACCCCCTATGGTCGTGGCTGTGGGCCGCCCTGGGGCAATGCGGGTCAGGCTCGATTCTATTCGCAGGACTCCCGTCCCACCGGCCGCGTGCGCATAAGCAGAAAAAGCCTTGTTCATTGCATCAGCCCAGGCCGCCTGCAGTGCAGATTCGCGCTCGGCCGTCATCTGCCAGTCACGCCGCAGGGTGCCGGCTACCGCGGTAGTGGGAATATCGATATCGCTTACCCCGAGTGGCCTGATATCGACTGAGCGGTAGCTGGAAAGATTCGCATCGCGCCTGACGAAAGCCTCGGCAAAACCGGAATTCTTGACTGGATAGAGTTCCTGGGTAGCAAATTCGGTACTCACCTGATCCTTTAAAGCCGGTTCAGCGCAGGCGTTCAGGAGTGCTAGGCACAGTGACAACAGGATGGCTCTGGCTGGCGTTAACATAGGGGATATTTTTCCTCTTCTGGATTTCGGTAAAGCAGGAGTGGCCTCCGGTTGACGGCCAGGTGGCGCGAGACGGGTCCTTTACAGTTTGGGTCTCCGGGAAGGTCGAATGCCTGACCGATAAAGCGCGCCCTTCGATCCTGCCTGGCATCCCTTTTCAGCTGTCGGATATTCACGCCAAAAAAACGGCCATGGACTTGAAATCCATGGCCGCCCATTTCCCTTGCCTGTACAGAAGCCAGCGCTGCGATCAGGCAGCACTTTCCTGTTTGTGTGGCTTGAGCAGGAAGGTCGCCAGCGCAGGCATGAGGATCAGCGCGCCGAACATATTCCACAGGAACATGAAGGTAAGCAAAATACCCATATCCGCCTGGAATTTAATCGGCGACATGGACCAGGTGACAACGCCAGCCGCCAGGGTGACACCGATCAGCGCCACTACCCGTCCCGTGAAATTCAGGGTTTCGTAGTAGGCCTCGGTGAGATTCAGACCCTGGCGTAGCTTGGCCAATATCACGGTCAGCACATACAGGGCGTAGTCCACACCGATACCAACACCCAGCGCGATAACCGGCAGGGTCGCCACCTTCACACCGATACCCAGCCACACCATGAGCGCTTCACACAAGATCGAGGTCATCATCAGGGGCAGGACCGCACAGATGACGCCCGGTATCGAGCGGAAGGTCAGCAAACACAGGAGCAGCACCGCACCGTAAACATAAAACAGCATCTCCGTATTGGCTTTCTTAACCACGATATTGGTTGCTGCCTCAAACCCGGAACTGCCTGCCGCTCCCAGGAATTCCGCCTTGGCTGTTGGCCATTCCTCATTGAACAGTTCCAGCGCGTCGACCACCCCGGTAAGGGTTGCCGCCTTATGGTCAGCCAGGTAGACGATCATCGGCCAGAGCGAACAGCCCGGGTCGACATAGTCCAGGTTTACCAGCTCTGTGACGGCGTAGTTGATCGTGTCCTGGTTGCGGAACAGCGCCATCCACTTGGGGTAGCCCTCGTTGATACCGGCCATTATCTGGCGGGTGCGGACATTCAGGCCGCGCACGTCTTCCACCCCCGGTACCTGGCGCAAGCGCCATTCCAGCTCATTGGCCAGACTGAGATGCTCGTAATCGACACACCCGTCAGGCGGGGTCTTCACAATCACAGCAAAAACATCGGTACTCACCGAGTAGCTGTTGATCATATAAGCGACATCCTTGTTATAGCGTGAATGCGCGCGCAGTTCAGGAGCACCCGGGTCCAGGTCACCGATCTGCAGATCCTTGGCGACATAGAAACCGCCTATCGTCATCAGGATGGACACGACGATTGCGGCCGCGGCAGGTCCCTTATGGGTAAACATCAGCAGGAAACGCCACAGCCCGTGCATCTCCTCCATGGACTTGACCGGTCTGGTCGCACGCTCGGCGCATACTTTACCGACACCGGTATAGGACAGGGTCACGGGGACGAGGATCAGGTTGGTGAAGATCAGCACGGTAACACCGATACTGGCGGTGATTGCCAGGTCCTGGATAACCTGGATCTGGATAATCATCAACACCGCGAAACCCACGCCGTCTGACAACAGCGCGGTAACACCGGCCAGGAAGAGGCGCCGGAAGGTGTAGCGAGCGGCGATATAACGGTGAGTACCGCGACCGATATCCTGAATCACACCGTTGAGCTTCTGCGCGCCGTGGCTCACCCCGATGGCGAAAACAAGGAACGGTACCAGGATGGAGAACGGGTCAATCTCGTAGCCCAGTGTCGCCAGGATACCCAGCTGCCAGACGACGGCCACCAGGGTACAACCCACCACCATCAAGGTAGAGCGGATACAGCGGGTGTAGAGATAGAGCAGGATAATCGTAATGATGACAGCGACACCAAAGAACAGCATGACCGAGAAGAGGCCGTCGATCAGGTCACCGATCAGCTTCGCAAAACCAATGATATGGATTGACCTGTCGGGGTTGTCCGCGGTAAATCTCGCGCGTATCTCCTCCAGTTTGACACCGAGGTCGGCATAGTCGAGGCGCTCGCCCGTTTCCGGGTTGATGTCCAGCAGGGGCACGATGATCGCGGCAGACTTCTCGTCGTTGGCAACGAGGTCACCGATAATGCCCGCGCGCTGGATATTGACCTTTACCTCCTCGATCGACCTGGGGGAGGCATCATAGTCACCGGGAATCACCGGCCCGCCTTCAAACCCCTGCTCCGTGACGACGCGCCAGCGGGTGTTGGGCGTCCAGATGGACTTCAAGCCATTCCGGTCGACACCCGGCATGAAAAACAGTTCATCGCTCACCTCCTCGACAAACTTGAGGTTTTCCGGGGTGAAAATCGTGCCTTCCTTGACCGCGACGATAACCCGCAGGTTATTGCCAAGCCCTTTCAGGCCACTGGCATTATCCTGGTAATTGAGTACGTAGGGATGCGCCTTGGGCAACATCTTCTCGAAACCCGCCTGCAACTGGATTTTGGTCGCCTGGTAGCCGAGTACCACGGTCGCGATCAGACACAGGATCATTACGACCGGGCGGTGATTGAATACCAGTTTCTCCAGGAAGGTCCCGGAATTGAAGTCAAACTCGTTCAGGTTACCAATGACTGGCAGGTCGGACTCTTGTGCGTGGGCCATTTGTGATTCTCCGGGAATTCGTTGTTATTACTGTGCCAGCGTGACGGATTTGATACCCTTGGGTCCGGCCACTAACAGAGTATTGCCCTCGCCCTGCGTCAGGTCGAAAATGGGTCCGACCGTCCCGGATACGGGACTCATGGCAAAGGTGAAGCCTTCGTCCTTGCTCAGGAGAACCTCACCTCCCACCCCTGCGGCAACCAGAGTGCCGTCATCCAACTTGGTTTCCGCAACGATAGCGCTGGTCGGTGGTTTTTCTACCACAGTCCAGGTCTCACCCTCGTCGGCGGTGCGGAACATCCTGCCGCGCAGGCCACCCATGATGATCGCGCCGTCATTGGCGGCGACCGTGGCGAAGAAGCTGCCCTCCCAGGGTACGGAGTGCACTCTTGTTGCCTTTTCCTCGTTGATGTCGCCGATCAGCAGCAGGCCGGCCTCACCGCTCAGGAAGAACCGCCCCGGCTCGGGCAGGGGTGAAAAGTCAAATATGTGATAGAAGCTATCGTTCTCGACGTTGTGCAGGCGATGCTCCCAGTGCTTGCCGCCGTCGAAAGTGACCAGGAGCATGCCATAGGCGCCTGCGACGTGGCCGTGTTTCTCGTCGTACATGTTTACCCCGAAGAAGGGCTTGTCCGCACCCTGCTCGATAGCAAATTCCATCTCCCCGATTAAAATCGGGTACAGCTCGTTATCGGGGTTCTCTTCTGCGAGCCTGGTATAGTACGCGAGACCTTCCTCACCATAACGCAGGCCATCGTATTGCAGCTCCCAGGTTTCGCCGCCATCGCTGCTATGCAGGATGACGCCCTCGTGGCCAACGGCCCAGCCCTGCTTGTCGTTAACAAAATCGATATCAAGCAAGCTGGAGCGCACCGGGACCTTGGCCTGCACCCAGGTTTTGCCGTTGTCATCCGAGTAGACGATGTGTCCGTGCTCGCCGGCGGCATAGTAGCGGTTACCGAACTTCTTGATGACGAACATGGGAGCCCTGGCTGCCATCTCGCTGGGCTCGGCGGCCAGTTTAAGAACATCATAGGTGGCGGCGTAGGCCTGGGACCAGGGGATTAACAGTGTGCCCAGTATCATGCCGAGCAGAGCTTTTTTTATTGCCATCATACTGCTTCCACTTGTTTATTCTAGTTTAATGAAAAAAGACGCCACGCGGGCGACGCCCTCTCAAACTATAGCAGGCATTAGCGCACTGCGGAGCGCGCCATACCTTTCGGTGAAAAATATTTATCGTCCTGTGTCACACCGTTCCTGGTACTTGCCGGGTATGGGCTTACCGTTGAGGTTGTAGATACCCTGCAGCAAATCGTAGGCACCGTAGGGCGCCGCAAAATAGCTTTTCACATCGTACAGGTTGGCACCGTAGGCATACTGCACTCGCCACAGCTTACCACGACCGTCATAGTTTTCATTGGTCATCGCATGCCAGTTGTCTTCATCGATATAGTAGCGGCGCTTGCTGTACAGATGCCGCATACCCTCCTTCAGGTTGGCTTCCACCACCCAGACCCGGTGCTTTTCCCAGCGGATTTTGTCCGGGTCCAGCATTTTGGCCTGCAACATGTCGGTGATCGGCGTCTGGAATATGAAGGCGTAATCCCCGTTGGGGATATACATCTCCTTTTTGCCTAGCAGTGTCCAGTTGAACCGCTCGAGTGAGCCGTTGTAGATGTAGGAGTCATCATAGGTCGACGTGCCTGCCACACCCGGGTTCGGCGTGTCAAAGGAGACCGCGGGTGCAAGTCGCACCCTGCGCTGGCCTGTCAGGTACTGCCAGGCCTGGCGGCCCTTGCCCTCGGTGTAGTCCGCGCCAGGCTCATGCACCAGCAGAATTTCACCGGCGCGACGGGCGGGGGCGTTGTAGTTGATGCGCAGCATCACCCAGGGGGTGTCGCCGACCTCCTTGTCCCGGTTATCCTCCTTGAAACCCGGGTAGATATTGGTGATGTAACCGGTGGTGGAGAGGATTGGCTTGCCGTCGCTGCTGACATAATAAACGTCGTAATCAGCGGTGTAGTCCTCCTGGTAGCGGATCATGTGATTCCACATCACTTCCATACCGGACTGGGGTATCGGAAACGGCACACCCGGCAGGTTCCCCACCAGTTTCTGGCCGTCGTCCGTCATCGTCGCGGCAGTGGCATTTTTGATGGTGTTGGCAACCACCCAGTCAGGGTAGACAAAATCGCGCTTGCTGGGATAGACATTGAGACGAAAACCGTCGGGGCCCAGCTTGGCCATAACGGCCTTGGTGCCCTCGGTCAGGTTGTCGGCGTACTGCTCCGGGCAATACTGCGCTATCGCAAACGCGGCGTTCGCCGCCAGGCGTATTCACGGACACAGCACTGCCAGCTGGATGGGCGTCCGTTCGGTTCCAGGCGGAATACTGCCACGGCATTGCCCGCCATCCGCACCGGTCGTGTCTTTCCTTGCCCGCCTGGCGGCCTGCTCGGAGACACTGCGGCTACTGCCAGACCAGCTATCAGAGACAGCCAGCTACCGCTGCTGCACATCCCCTGCATCCGAGCACCCCGTGAAGGTTGCCGGATGCAGACCCTAGGCATTCCTCACCGGGTGACGTCTCTTGACCGTCAGGGAAATGTTGTCGCGGTCCTTGTAGTGGGCCGATGGTACCTTACGCCGTGGGACCGAAGTAAGCATTGTACTTGGCTCGTAGCGCCACTGTTCATTTACGCTGAACTCGACACCCACGCTGGCGTTACCCACCTCCTCATTACCACCGAGGACAGCGGGCGGCTGCTCCCCGTCGATAGTCGTAGGAAACGGACGCCGGCAGGGTCATATCCCAGCCCGGGAAAACCTGGTACCAGGTGGGCCGGAACACCGCCGCTATCTGGCTGGTGACACGGCCCTCGTGGATCTTGGAATTGGCGAACTGCTCGGAATATTCGGTTCCGCCAAGCTTGTCCAAGCATCCAGCCAGCTGGTGGTCTCCACGATCCACGATGCCGCCATCCCACAGGCCCCAGTCACCATTGAGGAAGCCCAGACCATTGACGCACCACACCCTAGATGTCACCGGTCGCGCCGGGATAGTCATCGGGTCGCCGTAGATAGTCACCCGGCGACGTAGCCCCAGGGGACGGAACAGCAGCGACGGGCGTGAAGACTCGGGGTTCAGAGCGGCGTCCTGGCGGTATACGAGGTCCGTACCGAAGCTGATGTCGAACATCTGCTTGGACAGGGAGATGCCGATACACATCGACTTCGCTCTTGATAAGCCCAGCCCTAATAGCCGAGCACGACGGCATTGGCGCCGCCCTGGTGGCCTTGGCGTGATCTTTTCCGAGACTATACCGGGGTTAATGCACGGTGCCGTACAAACCGCTCACGCTGCGGTCGGTAGCGCTGATATAGACCCAGGATGGTCTCCAGGTTCCAGGGCTCGATGGTGTACTGGAGATTGACACCCGCATTCACCGGAGTCCTGGACCTTGTTGTCGCCGGACCTTGAAACCCTGCCGCGGGCTGGTCGCCGTGCCGCGACGAATGACAGAACTCGGACTTGTTCTCGGTGAGCACTTCCAGCGGGGCTGAAGTAGGTGCCCGTTTCCGGGTAGCGGTTGCACCCGTGCTCGAATTCATAGTAGCCGTTCAGGGTCAGGTTGTCGGTAAGCTGGAACACCGCCGGAGACCTTGTTGGCGGCATGAACAGTTCCTGTGCTTCGGTGCCGGGCACCGATAGGCGCCTTGCCGATATCAAGTGCTGTCATGGAGCCGGCGATACCGGTGATGGCGCCGTACGCCAGCAGGCTCTGGCCCCAGTAGAGGTATGGCGACCGGCCCTGACGCCCAACGCCGTGTCGCCCATATACCAGTTGCCGAAGACAAAGGCGTCCAGCAATTCGCCACCGGCGTAGTGCAGGTCTTCAGCATCAGTTGGTGTATTCACCGGGCTTGTACGCTGAGCTCGGCCCAGGTGGTAGTCATAGGGCAGGCCATTGGGCAGAGAACCTTTCTTGGGGTTGTCGCTGTTCTCGTAAGCCGCGTCATACCAGCCCGCGCCGCTGATACGAAAGCCGAAATCCGTGCGCCAGATCACGTCCAGCTCCGACAGCACGTCGATACGGGCTGCTGACGATGCCGCCGCTCTTGCGATTGACCGAGTAGTCGGAGTCATCCGCGATTACGGGCAGTTGCCGGCTGGGAATATCTAGGATCGACTACACTCGCTTTGGAGCGTGTCGAGCCGGGACATCAGGTTACCCTTGAGCTGGTTATCCCAGCGGATATTCCAGTCATCCCCGGTATCGAACTGGAACGCCCCGGCCTGCGAGCTAACAGCAGCGAGTACGGACAGTGCGAGCGCTTTTTTCTTCATGAGACTTCCCTCTGAGCGTTTTAGTATAGTTAGGTTTGAAACTTTTTCAGGCGATCTGTCGCCTCTTATATCCCTGCGGAAGCTCCCGCCTCCATGTTCCTGATTCCCATCACCGCCACAAGATAAATAGCATTGGGGTATTTAGCCATGGAAATTAAAAATTTAGCCAACTCTTACCAAACTTTCCAAGGGTACCGATGTCCCCCAGGCAGTGATTTTCCGCTTACTCGGCCTACCGGGTGCACTGGCCGATAAAGCGGCGGCTCGCACCTCTCCCTCGTGAGACAACCACGATAGGCATACTGACTGACTGAATTTCCGGCAGTGTTGCAGCGGGCTAGGTACCACTGGGCTTCCTTATGATTTATGCCGCCATAATACCAGTTTAATCTACGGGAACAATAAGCCTGTGGGATTGATTTCAAACAATTTTCTGTCGGATAGGCCCGGTCCAGACCCGATGCTTATGTCGATAGGCGGCGCGAACAGCACTACTGGCGGTGTGGCAGGGGTATTATGCGCGACGGCGATCGCCCCCCGGAGGGCTGGTACACCTCTGCCCGGTGGCCTCAGGCCGCCGCGTTACCGGCCTGGCCAGGGGTGACATAGCCGGCGGTACAGAGCCAGTTGATGGCGTCGCGGAACGAGTCCTCCACCGGGCGGAAGCCGATACCCAGCCCCTGTTCCACGCTGCGGCTGTCCATCGGCACCCAGTGGGTCGCGTAGCTTATCCCCTCGGCGGTCAAGGGCAGGTCCATCTTTATATAGCTGCCCACGCGGTCGAACAGGCGGGCGGCGAGGCGCATCATCCCCGCATTCAGGGGCAGTTCCAGCGGCTTCCGGCCGGTGACTCGCCGCAGCACGCCGCCCAGTTCGCGCCAGGGGACGTAATGCCCTCCCAGAATATACCTGCCGCTTGTGCCCGGCTGCTCCAGCAGACGCAGGTGAACCCGGGCGATATCCCGCACGTCCACATACTGGGTCCCCGAGGGCATCAGGGGTACGAACTGCTGCAGGTAGGTGCGCAGGCCCACGTGAGCTTCAGTCAGCCCGGGGTCGTCGGGCCCGATCACCGTCGCCGGATAAGTGATACTGATTGGTGCGCCCGCCTCCTGCAGGCCGCGCACGTAGCGCTCACAGGCAACCTTGGAGCGGCCGTAGCCGGTCGCCCCGGTGCCCGGAGGGGAATGTTCGTCCAGCACGGCTGCCGCCGGGTCGTACAGCGCGGTGACGCTGGAGACATGGATGATCGAAGCGACCCCCAGGTCCAGCGCAGCCCCGATCACATTGGAGGTGCCATCGACATTGGTCCGGTAGACCGCGTCCGCATCCGACGCGTGGGTCGAGACCATAGCGGCCGAATGGACCAGCGCATCACAGTCGGCGAGAGCCTTGCGCACCTCCCCGGTATCGGTGATGTCACCCACGGTGAAGTGCCTGACACGCCCCTTGCCGAACAGCTGTTCCATTTTGTCCCGACTGCGCACCAGCAGGCTGACCTCATGGCCCGCCTGCAGCAGCGCCTGGGCCGTGTGGAAGCCGACGAACCCGGTGGCGCCGGTGATCATTACCCTCATAACCTTACCCCTGACTCAAATCGCCATCACCATCGCTCTCAGCCCATCAGGGCCTGACCGCCATCCACTGCAATGCTCTGACCATTAATATAGGCGCAGGCGTCGCTGCACAGGGTGACCACGAAGCGCCCGATATCGGTCTCGCAGTCACCGACACGCCCCAGGGGGATACTCGCCAGGAAAGCCTGGGCCTCCTCCGCCTGGTTTTCCATCCACCAGGCCATACCCGGCGAACTCGCCAGGGGCAGTATGGCATTGGTGCGGATGCCGTCGCCGCCCCACTCGCAGGCCGCAGCCCGGGTGAGTGATCGAATCGCCTCCTTGGTCGCCGCATAGGCGCCATAGCCGGTCATATCCCAGCGTTTCGCCGAGGAGCTGGCCAGGTTGACGATATTGCCACCACCCTTCAGGTGGGGATAGCACAGCTTCATCGCGCGAAACACCGCCATGGGGCCCGACTCCCAGCCCGCGCTGAAGCTCTTCTCGGTCACCTGGTGCAGCGTGCCCAGCGGCACTTCCTGGGCGTTGTTAACCAGGATGTTGATGCCCCCGAAATGCGCGACCACCGCGGACACGCACTGCTCCAGGGATTCCGCACTCTTGACGTCGCAGACCACGGGCATGGCAATACCGCCGCGCTCCTCGATGTGACAGCAGGTAGCCGTCAACTTGGCCTCGGTGCGCCCGGTGACGGCCACTTTCGCCCCGGCCGCCGCCAGCGCCATGGCGATGCCCTGCCCCACTCCCTGCCCTGCGCCCGTTACCAGGGCAACTTTGCCATCCAGTTCCATCCCATTCTCTCCCAAACCCTGTTGCCGCGAATTTCCAGCGGCAAGTATGCCGGAAAAAAACAGCCTGTCCCGCCCCTGGCGGAATAAATAGTCATCCCACCACAGGACTGACAGGAAGTATTTCAATCGCATGGACGAATGGTCTATTCTAGCGCTGCCATAAGCGCCATTATTTTTATAATTACAGGAGTTGACCCCCATGCGCAGAATGCCGCTTACCGATGCCTATTTCCTGCTCGCCGAGTCGCGCCGCACCCCGATGCACGTGGGCGGCCTGACCCTGTTTACCCTGCCCAAGGACGTGGACGACACGACTTTCCTCGCCAACCTGGGCAACATCCTGCGCTACGACGGGGAGCTGAGGCGCCCCTTCGGCGAAAAACTCAAAATGGGGCGCCTGGGCCTGGCCGGCAATATTTTCTGGGAGGAGGATGAGGAGATGGACATGGAATACCATGTTCGCCACTCCGCCCTGCCCAAACCAGGCCGATACCGGGAACTGTTTGCCCTGGTCTCGAGATTGCACAGCACCCTGCTGGACAGGTCCCGTCCCCTCTGGGAAATGAACCTGATTGAGGGCCTGCCCAATCGCCAGTTCGCCACTTACTTCAAGGCTCACCACTGTGCTATCGACGGCGTCGGGGCCATGCACATGATGAGCAGCATGTACTCGACCAATGCCCGCAACAAGGTGAAGATCTCGCCCTTTTCCCGCGAGGCCTACGAAATATACAAAAAGCAGCTGGGGGGGCACGCCAGTTCGCCGGGAAAACCCGGGGAACAGGATATCAAGGCGGTCATCGAGGTACTGCGGGACCAGCTGGGCGGCACCGTCAACGTCGCCAGGGCAATCCGCGAATCGGCCAACGTCTGGCTCGGTCGCAATACCAGCATGGCGGTGCCCTTTCACAAGGTCCCGAAATCCGCCGTGAGCACCCAGATCACCGGTGCGCGCCGCTTCGTCGCCCAGTCGTGGTCCTTTGAGCGGGTGCGCGCCATGGGCCGCGCCTACGACGGCACACTCAACGATGCCGTCATGGCCATGTGCGCCGGCGCCCTGCGCAAGCACCTGCAGGAGCAGCGCGACCTGCCCAAGATATCCCTCAAGGCCATGGCGCCCGTATCCCTGCGGGCGGCCGGCGACGTGGATTCAGCCAATGCCATCGGTATGGTCATTGCCGACCTCGCCACCAATGTGCGGGATCCCGCCAAACGCTTCCGCAAGATCAAGGAGTCCATGGATGCCTCCAAGGCGCAACTGCAGCAGCTGTCCGCCGGTGAAATCCAGGCCTATACCGCCATCAGCCAGGCCCCCTTGTTGCTGACCCAGCTCACGGGGCTGGCCGGCCGTTTCCCGGCCTTCAGCACGGTTATCTCCAACGTACCCGGTCCGCGCGAGAGGCGCTACTGGAACGGCGCGCGCCTGGACGGCATGTACCCGGTCTCGATCCCCATGGACGGCAGCGCAATCAACTTTACCCTGGTGAGCAACAACGAGAACCTCGACTTCGGCATCGTGGCCTGCCGCAAATCCGTACCGCAGGTGCAGCGCCTGATCGACTACATGGAAGAATCGCTGGTGGAACTGGAAGATGCAGCGGGGCTGCGCAGGCGCAGAACCAAGGCCAAAAGCGGCGCAACGCCCACTGCGAAGGCCAAACCAAAGCCAAAAACCAGGCGCAAAGCGGCGGCGGGCGCCAGCGCCCGGGCCGTGCCCCGACTGAAAACCAAGGCCGGGGGCAAGACCGGGGCCAGGCCCAAGCGAACCGGCGCCTGATAGTAGATTACAATCACGGGGTCCACACCCGGGCATTTTTTAAGGAGAATAGAACGTTGCTGAAAAAGGCCCTGGTCCCGGTAGCAGCCATACTGCTGTGCGCCTGCTCCGACGGTATCGAGCAGGCCAAGGAACGGCTCACATCCAGGCTTGCGTTACAAACGGAAGTGGAGTTCAGGGACGTCGAGCGCTTTGCGGGTGATGTGGTCTGCGGCGAATATCGCAACTTCGACCCCATGCACGGTGGCAGCGGCTTTCACCGGTTTATCGTTTGGGGCGAACGAGTGGAGACCAGGCCCTCCAACGAGGACTGGAAAATTTTCTGCAGCGCGGACCCCGCAACCGCCCTCGTGAGTACGTTCGGTATCGGCCCGATCGAAGCTGGCGATAACGGACTGGCGCAAATACGCTCCGACCTTGCACTGATCGAGACAGCCCTCGACGCCTACCTGGCGGACAATTTCTACCTGCCTTCCACCGCACAGGGACTGGACGCGCTCGTGACACCCGCCACCACTCCCCCGCTGCCCCGCAAGTTCAGGGAGGGTGGCTACCTTCCCGGGCCCGCACTGGACCCCTGGGATCGCCCCTACCTGTACGAACGCAGCGGCCTGGGCGGGGTCGCCCAGGAGTTCCGGCTTTACACGCTGGGTGCCGATGGCGTCCCCGGAGGTAGCGGCAAGGACGCGGATGTCGGCCGGGAGCATATGAAATACCTCGATCACATTGCGCCGTAAACCAGCACCGCATTAGCGCCCGGCGAGGACCCGGCAGGCGGTTTTTCCCGCCGGGGTTTAGCTATTTGCTCGGGTAACGAGTCAATCCTGTTTTACAAGCCATTACATTCCGCGCCGGCCTGCTCCACAATGACCGCCTGATATTTTTACTATTCACTGCAAGCGAGACATCCAGATGAGCGAACGTATTCCCATGTCCATGCCCTTCGGCTGGTTCCAGGTGGCCTATTCGCATGACCTGCCGGTGGCGACATCCATGCCACTGCGTTATTTCGATACCGACCTGGTGCTGTTCCGGACCGAAAGCGGCGAAGCGAAAGTGCTGGATGCCTACTGTCCCCATATGGGCGCCCACCTGGGCTATGGCATTCGCGACCAGGCCGGCGGAGGCGCCTCGGTGGTGGGCGATTCCATCGTCTGCCCGTTTCACGGCTGGGCCTATAACGGCGAGGGCCTGTGCACGGACATACCCTACGCCAATCGCATGCCACCCAAAGTCGCCCGGGGCGAACAGGTCATCCGGCCCTGGCCCGTGAGGGAACTGAACCAGGTGATATTCGTGTGGTACCACCCCGAGGGCGCGGCACCCCAGTTCGAACCTGAAACCATTGCCGAAGCAGACGCGGCCAATGATGAATGGGGGGGACTGAAGCTGCACAGCTGGGACATCAACACCCACATGCAGGAAATTGGTGAAAATGCGGTGGACCCGGCTCACTTTCTCTACGTTCACGGCACCCAGAACATACCCACCCCGGAGGTAATGGAGTTTGACGGTGTCTACCGGCGCGGCAAACTGGTCAGCAAGATGGCGACACCCAGGGGCGAAATAGTGGGGATAATCGCAAACAACAGTACCGGCCCCGGTCAGGCCACGGTGCGCTTCAGCGGGATATGTGAAACTGTCCTGATGGCCAACCTGACCCCGGTGGACAAGGAAAACTCACGCGCTTTCTACGCCTTTATCCAGAAAAAAGTGGACGGCAAGGAGCCGGTCGGGGGGGTGGCTGATGCCATTGTAAAAGACATCTGCAAACAGATGTCCGAGGACCAGATCATCTGGGCTCACAAGAAATATTTTGAAAAGCCCATGTTGTGCGACAACGACGGCCCCTTTGCCAAGTTCCGCAAATGGTATGGCCAGTTTTACGCGTGATCTCGCACCCTAATGGACGCAATGACTAGTTTACCTGCCGGTCGAGGCCTTCCCAAAAGGGTTTGCGCAACTCGGTCTTGAGAACCTTGCCGGCGCCCGACAGCGGCAGCGGCTCCTCCCGGAAGGTAATCCCCTTGGGCAGCTTGTAGCCGGCAATCTGCTCCCTGCAGTGGGCGATGATGGCTTCCGGCGTGACAGACTCCCCGGGGTGCAGAATCACGATGGCGTGCACCGCCTCCCCCCACTCTTCGTGGGGAATGCCGATCACTGCAACGTCCTGCACCGCCACGTGGCTGATCACTGCGTTCTCGACCTCGGTCGTGAAGACATTCTCGCCGCCGGTAACCACCATGTCCTTGACCCGGTCGACGATATACAGATAGCCATCGCGATCGAAGTAACCGGCATCGCCGGTGAATACCCAGCCGTCCCGCAAGGCCTTTGCCGTTTCCCCGGGCTTGTTCCAGTAGCCGAGCATGGTATGGGGGCCGCGCACCACGATCTCCCCCGAAACGCCCTGGGGGCAGTCCCTGCCCTGATCATCCACAATCCGGATTTCGCTGCTGGCGGTGGGCCGGCCCGCAGACCGGAGTTTCTCGCTGCCCGCCCGGTGCTCCTCCATGGACAAGGCCGTGGCGATCGGCGCAAGCTCAGTTTGCCCATAGACCTGGACCAGGCCGACCGTGGGCCACTGGTGCATGAATTTTTCCAGGGTTGCAGTGGGCATTGGCGATGCGCCGTAGACGACACAGCGGAGACTGGAAACATCCGCCTCCGTCACCGCGGGGTGGTTCAGCACCATCTTGATCATTGAGGGCACCAGCAGGGCGTGGCTGATCTGCTCGCTCGCGATTGCCTGCAACACCTCCCCCGCATCGAAGGACTGGAGAATCACGTTGCTGCCGCAGCGCAGGATTGTGCCCATGGAACCGCAAAAATCCGCCATATGGAACATCGGGGCGGCGTGGAGATAGACGCTTTCCCGCTCCATCCTGAATTCCGGCAGGGCGCCGATCGCGCTGGCCCACAACGCGCGATGAGACTGCATGACACCCTTGGGAAAGCCGGTAGTCCCGCCGGTATAAAAGATCCCCGCCATGTCGTGCCAGCCCCGGCCAGAAGCCGGGATTGGCGCATTGTCGACAATCATCTGTTCATGGGGCTGCGCCCAGGGTGGGGTGTCCCCATCACCCATATACACGGCTACCTCGAGCGAGGGAACAGCAGAGAGTAACTGCTGCGCCTGCGCCGTAAAGGCGTCGTCGAAAAAAAGTACCCGTGCCCCGGAGTCGGTCAGGGCGTAGTTGTTTTCAGCCAGTGCCCAGCGGGTATTCAGGGGAACGATACAGCACCCTGCCCAGGGGATAGCGAACACCGCTTCATAGTACCGGTCGCTGTTCAGGCTCAGAATCGCGACCCGGTCTGCTTCGGCCAGGCCCAGCTGCGTGAGTGCACCGCCCAACCGCGCCACCCGCTGCAGTGTTTCCGCCCAGCGGTACTCCCGACCGAGGTAGCGAGTGCTGACGCCTTCGGGATTGAGCCGTGCGGCCCGCTCGATCATACCGGGCATGGAAATCATGCGATCTCTCCTTTTCTTATATTTCCGCCGAACAACAGGCGCAATTATAGCGCAATGACGTCGTGATAGCGGCTGGCGGGAGGTAGCGCTAGAACGGGAAGAGTCTGGGAATCAGCACTATCACGACAAGCGAATAGACGATAGACACGGGCAGGCCCACGCGGAAATAGTCGCGCAACTCGTAACCACCCAGGTTCTGGACCATCAGGTTGGTGTTGTATCCGTAGGGCGTCAGAAAACTGGCGCTCGCGCCATAGGCAACCGCCATGACGAAGGGCATGTGGCTCACCCCATAGCTCTCGGCAAGGCCAAAGGCGATGGGGAAGCTCAGGGCCGCAGCCGCGTTATTGGTCATCAGCTCGGTCAGCAGCAACGTGCCCAGGTAGATCCCGAACAGGGCAGCATAGGGTCCCAACTGCTCCAGATTGTCGTGCAGAGAGTCGGCGAGGACGGCGACCAGGCCCGAATTGGTCAGGGCCTGGGAGAGGGTCAGGGCCGAGGCGATGATGATCCACAGTTCGAAGGGAAACCGCCTGCGCAGCTCCGAGCCTTTCACCACGCCAAGTGCGAGCATGCAGATCAGCAGGAAAGTAACCCCCTTGATCAGGGGTATCAGCTCCATCGAGGCCAGCCCTATCACCAGCATCAACACGCTGGTTATAAAGTAATCCTGGAAAGGGGTGGTCTTTATCTCCCCCACCGAGTCGTTGATGACCAGGAAGTTCTTGTCCAGGTTCTTGCGCTCGTTGAAGTCAGGGCCTACCGCCAGCATCATATTGTCACCGGCCTGGATGGTGATGTTGCCCAGTTTGCCCGACAGGCGCTTGCCGCCTCGCCGCATACCGACCACGGCGGCATCGAACAGGGAGCGGAAACCGCTGTCCTTGACGGTCTTGCCCTCGATGGTGGCGCCGGGCATGACGATGACCTCCGTCATGTTGGTGCGCAGCAGCCCCTCCTCTATCGCAAACAGGCGCAGCCCGTGAAAAGACTCCAGGGCGTTGACCTGTTTTATGTCGCCGGAAAAAATCAATTTGTCCCCCGCCCGGATAAACTCCTGGGGTGCCACCGGTGATATCAGGTAGTTGCCGCGGACGATCTCAACCAGGAACAGGTCTTCGAGCTCGCGCAGGCCGTTTTCCAGAATTGTCTTTCCCACCAGGGTCGACTCCGCGTCGACCTCCACTTCGATCAGGTACTCATTGATATCGATCTGCTGCGTGTCGCCCACCGGCAGCAGGCGGGAACTGGCCAGAATGACCAGCAGGCCGCAACCGGTAACGGCCAGCCCGACCCACAGGAAGTCGCCGAACGCCAGCCCCTGACCGGTGGCGTCTTCCAGGAAGCTGCTGACGATCAGGTTGGTCGAGGTTCCGATCAGGGTGATGGTACCGCCCAGGATGGCCGCGTAGGACAGGGGGATCAGCAGCTTGCTGGCGGGGTGGTAACGGTTACTGCGCACCGTGTGGGCGAGGGTCGCGACGACCGCCGTATTGTTCACGAAAGCGGAAAACAGGGCCGTAAAAAAGCCCATGCGCAACAGACTCGCCGAATAATTGGCCGAAATGAGCTTGCCGGACAGCCGCGTGAGCCAGGACAGTTTTTCCAGCCCGATGGACACGAGCAGCAGGAGGATCAGGGTTATCAGGCCTGAGTTGGTCGACTTGGCCAGCAGTTCCGAGGTGTCCACGAGATCCAGGAAATAGGCTGCCAGCATGGCGGAGGCGAAAACCCATACGGCCGGCCAGGATGTGAGCACGAGGCTGATCACCAACGCGAAAAACAGGCTGGCGATTAGCAATTGGTCCAGCATAGGGTACATCCATCGTCCCGGATTTTGTCGGACAAAGGATACGCGTTCCGGGCAGCTCTGGACAACCGCCATGGGACAAACAGCCGGAATGAATTAGACTGTTTGAGAACTGGTTACGCTATCCGCTAGCCGGCATTACAAGAGACTCTCCCGCGGATGAAAAAGATTCTGCTGATACTGCTGCCTGTCCTGCTGGTGGCAGCCGCCGCGCTGTATGTCTGGCGCGAGCCACTGAAGGAGGCAGCGTACGCCCGCCTGACCGAGGGCATGTTCGTGGCGCAGGACACGGACGATTTCGATCCCGGACCGGCGCTGGGTTCGCGTTTTCCCGGGCTGCGCGCCCGCTACCAGGGGCGTGAGATTACCCTTATCGAGGAGTTTGCCGGGGTCAACGGCACGGTTTTCGTGGCCAGCCGCTCACTGGACTGGTGTCCCTACTGTATGCGCCAGATGATCCAGTTACAGGCAAACAGTGCCGGGTTTGCGGCGGCCGGAATCGGCCTGGTGGCGATCACTTACGACAGCCCGCAGCTGCAGCAGGCCTTCATTGACAAATTTGGCATCACCATTCCTGTGCTGTCCGATAACAACGGCCTGAGCTTCAGGACACTGGGAATTCTCAACGATCAGTACCAGCCGGGGGACCGCCAGTTCGGCATCCCCCACCCCGGTATGATCGTGATCGATCCGGCCGGAGTGGTCGTGGGAAAACTGTTCCTGGAGGCCTACAGTTCCCGGGTTGATTCGGCCGCGGCCCTGGCTTTCGCGAAGACCGCGCTGGGCCTCGACTGAAAATGCCTGGAAGAGGTGTTAAGCGGTTTTCTGCTTGTTGCCGAGTTTGATCTGCTTGTTGACCGCCATAGTGGGCTGGCCACTGACGCCGGACTGGATGATATCGATCTTGTTGCCGGACTTCAGGAACAACCTGGTCTGTTCTTCAATCGATTCGGACGTTTCTACTGCCGCAGGTTGCTTTTTCTTTGCTGCTGCTCGCGTGGGTTTGCGCGCCATAAAATGAACCTTGTGCTCTGATGGAAAGCGCCACATTGTACAGGAATAGCCGGAAAAATACAGGAAATTCTTGCTTGCACCCACGAGCGTGGCGTGATCGGCGGCGCAGTCAGCTGGCGCTGAACTCAGAGATCACCCCGGAACAGGTGCAGGGAAAAATCCATGGTCAGGACAGGCAGGGTCGCGCCCTGCAAGCGCTCCCGCTTTTCGCGGTGGCCGCGATAGGAAAATGGGGTCATGGCGACAATATCCGCCAGCAGGCCGGGATCGGGGGTCACGTCATACTGCAACAGCTGCTGCTTCACCATCTGCATACCGGCAAGCTCAGACCGCGCCCTGTCATTTTCGCGGGGGTAGTCGTAGAGCATGGCTCGCACCTGCCACAGGTGGCGTGGCGCCGGGCACACCTCCAGGTAATACCCCCCCGGTTTCAGCACGCGCCTCACCTCGGTGTCGTCCGAGGGCGCGAACACCCTGAACACGGCGTCCAGCGACGCATCGGGCAAAGGCAGTTGATAGGCACTGGCCACCGCAAACTCGGCCGCGGCACAGCGTTTGGCGGCCAGTCGCACCGCAGTACGGGAAATGTCGACGCCACACAGCGCAGTGCCCGGCAGTGCGCGAGCCAGGACGTCGGTGTAATAACCCTCACCGCACCCCAGGTCCAGTACACCGCCGCGCAGCGGCAGTCCAGCGAGCCCGGCCACCACGGCATCGGCGAGACGACGGTAGGTTCCGGCATCGTGGACGCGGCGCCTGGCGGCCACCATTTCCGGATTATCTCCGGGCTCGGGGCTGCGCTTGCGGTTCGCGGGCAACAGGTGCACGTAGCCCTCGCGCGCGCGATCGAATGCATGTCCGTTTGCGCAAGCCAGCGACGCCCCTTCGGGGCTCGCCAGCAGCGCAAGCCGACAGTGTGGACAGGCCCACATGGCAGCTGCTCTTGACTGGAGGGACGCACAGTGTAACGCACATGGCCCGGGCTTATAGCCTGGGAATGATGTCCGGGTCAGCCCGCCATTTGGGTTATACTCCGCCGCCATGACAGCTTCCCTGGATATCCTGCAAACCGTTTTCGGTTACGCGTCTTTCCGCGCCCCCCAGGGCGAGATTATCCAGACCGTAATCGACGGTGGTGACGCCCTGGTATTGATGCCCACCGGCGGCGGCAAATCCCTGTGTTACCAGATTCCGGCCCTCGTCCGGCCGGGCTGCGCAGTGGTGATTTCGCCGCTTATCGCCCTGATGCAGGACCAGGTCAGCGCCCTGCGCCAACTGGGCGTCCGGGCCAGCTTTCTCAACTCCACCCTGGATGCCGCCACCACCCGGGAGGTAGAGGGGCAACTGCAGGCCGGTGAACTCGACCTGTTGTACATCGCCCCGGAACGCCTGACCCAGGAGCGCTGCCTGCAGCTGCTGGAGAGCTCGGCCATCAGCCTGTTCGCCATAGATGAAGCCCATTGCGTCTCCCAGTGGGGCCATGACTTCCGCGCCGACTACCTGCAACTGAGCCTGCTGCACCAGCGCTTCCCGACCATTCCCCGCATAGCCCTGACCGCTACTGCCGACGCGCGCACCAGGCAGGAAATCATTGACCGACTGGACCTGGGCGGCGCGCAAAAATTCACCGCTGGGTTTGACAGGCCCAATATTCGTTATCGCATCGCCCTCAAGCACAACCCGAGGCAGCAACTGCTGGCGTTCCTGCGCCAGGAACACCCCGGCGACGCCGGCATCGTCTATTGCATGTCACGCAACAAAACGGAAGAGACTGCGGGCTGGCTGGTGCAGCAGGGGCTCGACGCCCTGCCCTATCACGCCGGCTTACCGGCGGCTACCCGGGCTGCCCACCAGGCCCGCTTCCTGCGGGATGAAGGCGTCGTCATTGTTGCCACCATTGCTTTCGGCATGGGTATCGACAAACCCGACGTGCGTTTCGTGGCGCACCTGGACATGCCGAAAACCGTGGAGTCCTACTACCAGGAAACCGGGCGGGCCGGCCGCGACGGCCAGGCTGCCGACGCCTGGATGATCTACGGCCTGCAGGACGTGATAAAGCTGCGCCAGATGATGGCGTCGTCCGCCGGCAGCGAGGAACACAAGCGTGCGGAACAGCACCGCCTCAACGCTATGCTGGGGCTGTGCGAGATAACCAGCTGTCGCCGCCAGGCACTGCTGAACTATTTCGGCGAGCCCCTGCCCCAGCCCTGCGGCAACTGTGACACCTGCCTGGAACCGGTGGACACCTGGAATGGCACCGAGGCGGCCCGCATGGCACTCAGCGCCGTGTACCGGACCGGGCAGCGCTTCGGCGTCAATCACCTGATCGAGGTGTTGCGCGGCAGTGACAGCCACAAGATTCACCAGTTTGACCACCACCTGTTGCCCACCTACGGTATCGGCAAGCAACTCGACAACAACCAATGGCGCTCCGTGTTCCGCCAGCTGGTGGCGAGGGCCTACCTCAGCGTAGACCTGGAGCGCTTCGGCGCCCTGCGCCTGGAGGAGAGTTGCCGGGGACTGCTGCGAGGTGAGGAGGATATCCAACTGCGGCGCGACGCGCCCCGGACCAAAACCGCGAAGCGGCAAACCCGGACCGCGCTGGCTCCGGACATCGACGTGGCATTGTGGGAAGCGCTGCGAGAGTGCAGGCGTCAACTGGCCGAGGAACAGGGGGTACCGCCCTATGTGATATTCCACGACCGCACCCTGCAGGAGATGTGCACCAGCCTGCCTCTCGATCCGGCCCAGTTCGGGCGGATTACCGGCGTCGGAGAGCGCAAGCTGGACAAATACGGGGCGCAGTTCCTGCAGGTGATTCGGCAGCACTCCGGGGTTGCGAACTAACATTCACCGGGCTTATCACCCGAGCCGGTGCGGGAGACAATCTTGCATGCATCCGGCAAACGATGAACAATTGCCCCGCCAGCGACCGCCCCGGGGGCGCGCTTCAAACGTGGAGTACTGAATGTCCAGACTACAAAGTTCCCTGACCAGCGGCGCCCTGGTCGCCGCCACCATCCTGGTGCTGGCAGGTTGTGCGCGCCCCGGCGTCTCGGAAAAGGAACTCGAACCCACCGTGGCGAGCAGGCAGACCTACTCCTACAGCAACGACATCAAACCGATTCTCGACCAGAAATGTATCGCCTGCCACGCCTGCTATGACGCCCCCTGCCAACTCAAGCTCACTTCCGGTGAGGGCCTGTTGCGCGGCGGCACGGGCAAGCCGGTTTACGACGGTGCGAGAATAACCAATGCCGAGCCAACCCGCCTGTTCGTGGACGCGCAAGGCCAGGCGCAATGGCGGGAGAAAGGTTTTCACTCCGTGCTGAACGACAGGGGCGGCTCACTGGACGACAACCTGGCTAATTCACTGCTGTTCAGGATGATCGAATTCGGCCGGGAGCATCCGCTGCCGGCCAATTCCCCTGTGCCCGAGGAAATCGCGTTGGGACTGGCCCGGGAGAACGAATGCCCGGTGCCGGGCGAATTCGACAAGTATGCCCACAAGAAACCGCAGCAGGGCATGCCCCTGGCCATGGCCGGGCTGAGCGACCGGGAGTACGAGACACTGCGTCAGTGGGTATTTGAGGGCGCCGTTATCGACGAGCAACCCTGGCAACCGGATGCGGCTGAGCAGCGGCAGATCGAACAGTGGGAAGCATTTTTCAACGGGCGCGCACCGCGGGAAAAGCTGGTGGCCCGCTACCTGTACGAGCACCTGTATCCCGCCCACCTGTATTTTGAGGAGCTCGACACGGGCAATTTCTTTGAACTGGTGCGCTCGAGTACGCCCCCGGGACAGGCGATCCGGGTCATACCCACCCTGCGACCGAATGATGACCCTGGTAGCGAGTTCCATTACCGCCTGCGCAAGGTCACCTCCACCCTGGTGCACAAGACCCATATGCCCTACCCCTTGGGCAGCGCGACAAAGGCGCGTTTTACCGAGCTGTTCCTGGCGGGCAACTGGGACGTGACCGAACTTCCCGATTATTCCCGCGCTACCGCCGTGAACCCCGTCGCCACCTTCAATGCCATTCCGGCGGGCGCACGCTACCGCTTTATGCTGGATAACGCCCACTACTTCGTGACCACGTTTATACGCGGACCCGTCTGCGCGGGGCAGATTGCCACCAATGTGATCGAGGACCAGTTCTTTGTCATGTTCCAGGACCCGGATGCGGACCTGAGCGTCACTGATCCCGCCTACCTTGCCGAGATACTTCCCCACCTTCCGCTGGTCCCCCAGAAGGAGGGCCTGATCAGTATGTATGTAGACTGGAAGAATCGCGTCGAAACGATGAACCAGTACAACCGACTTCGCGGCGAGGCCTACAAACGGGCCGAGCCCGCTGGACGCTCCCTGGAGGATATCTGGGATGGGGACGGCACCAATGACAATGCGGCGCTGACGGTCTTTCGTAATTTCGATAACGCGATGGTGACCAAGGGCTTTGTTGGCGCCATTCCGAAAACCCTGTGGGTAATGGACTACCCCATGCTGGAGCGCACCTACTACCTGCTCGTGGTCAACTTCAACGTGTTCGGCAGCGTGGCGACCCAGGCCGAGACCCGGCTTTACTTCGACCTCATGCGCGCCAATGGCGAGAACAATTTCCTGCATTTCATGCCCCCGGATGTCCGCACAGCCATGCGCGATTCCTGGTACCAGGGGGGCGATGCCGAAACCAAAATGAGCAAGCTTTACGCAATCGTCAACGAGGACATGCCGGTGCGGATACCCTACCAAGGGAAAGATCCAAAGGCCGAATTTGTCGCGCTGGTGTCGGGGCGCCTCAAGTCACTGGCGGGGCCGCCGGATGCATTGAACCGCTGCGAGCAGAAACCGTGCTACAGCGCGGGCGCCAACGCTGCCCAAAAGCGGGTAGAGGCCAGCCTGCAAACCCTGACATCGCGTCCGGCCGCCGCAGCGGGCATGCAGTTCGTCGACTTCATGCCGGATGAGGCCTTCCTGCGGGTGAGCACTGCGGCTGGGGACCAAAGCCAGGCCTACACCCTGATCAGGAACAAGGCCCACAGGAACGTAGCCTTCATGTTCGATGAGAATGACAGGCGCGAACGGGACAAGGACACACTCACCATCTATCCCGGCCTGCTCGGCAGTTACCCGAACTATATGTTCCACGTGCCGCTGGAGAAGATCGAGGACTTTACCGAGAGCCTGCACGCGGTGCAGACTTCCGAACAGTTTGCGCAGCTGGCGACCGAATTCGGCCTGATGCGTACCAACCCGGAGATATGGGCCAATTTCCAGTGGTTTGTCGACTACATGCGTAAAACACGGCCTCTGGAGGCCGGCGTCTACGACCTGAGTCGCTATAAAAAAGTCTCTAATCTAATGCGTGACGAACAGGGATAATCGATCGGCGCGAACCTCACCACAACATCACGGAGTAAACCAATCATGTCAATTCGCACTTTTGTTCTGCTGACCAGCCTGTTGATACCGCTCGCACAGGCGAGTGAGATCGTTCCGGGTGACAGGCTGCCCGATCTGGGCATCGCCGAAAAGGGCGAGCTCGTACTGAGCGGTGACGAGGTCGGCTATCGCAACTGGACCTACCCGCAGCAGCCGGGCAAGGTTCACGTGTTGCAGTACATGGCCGCTACCAGGGCCGCCAGCGACATCAACAAGCCATTCACCGACAAAATGAAAACCGACCTGCCCCAGGGCGCGTTTCTGTCCACCACCATACTCAACCTCGATGAGGCGATGTGGGGCACCGCCGGATTCGTGGTGAGTGAACTGAAATCCAACAAGAAAGAGTTTCCCAACGCGATACTGGTAGCCGACGAGGACGGCGTCGGGCTCAGTAAATGGCAGCTGGAAAAAGAGAACTCTGCGGTGATTGTCACCGACCCCCAGGGTGTGGTGCGCTATTTCAAACAGGGGGCCATGTCAGCGGCGGAAATTGAAAGCACCCTTGCATTGGTGCTGCAGTATATTGGCAAAAGCGGCGGGGCTGCAGGGACGCCGTAACGCGGTTTTTCGCTCGACTGAATACCCGACAAATCGGGTATTCAGTCGAGCAGAGCAGCGGCCGATCAATCCCGTACCACTTTTGGAAGGCGGTCCACAAAGGGCCACAACTACCTATTCCAACAGCTCCGGCTGCTCGGCCACAATCACATCGTACAGCGGCTGGAAGCTGAACCATCCCGCCAGGTGCGAGCCGACGGTGGCGTGGGTCTGGGCCGCGTGCTCATCGGCGATAATCACGGGCTTGCCGACAGCCTCGGCCATCAACTGGGCCTGACAGCTGCGCTCCATGGTGATGAACCACCAGGCCGCCTCGTCCACACTCTGGCCCACCGTCAACAGGCCGTGGTTCTGGAGTATTGCCGCTTTCTTGTCGCCCAGGGCCGCCGCTATGCGGGTGCCCTCGCTGTCATCGAGCACCACCCCGGTAAAATCGTCAAACAGCACGTGATCCTTGTAGAAGGCGCAGGCGTCCTGGGTGATAGGGTCCAGCAGGCGCCCCAGGCTTGACCAGCTCTTGCCATAGACAGAGTGGGAGTGGGCCGCTGCAGTCACCTCGGGGTGTGCCATGTGGATCTGCGAGTGGATGGTGAACGCCGCCCCGTTGAGCAGTCCCTTGCCCTCCACAACCTTGCCCTCGTGGCTGACCTTGAGCAGGTCGGAGACCCGCATCTGCTTGAATGAGCGGCCCATGGGGTTTACCCAGAAATGGTCCAGGTGCTCCGGGTCGCGCACGGTGATGTGGCCGGCGACCCCCTCGTCGAACCCAAACTTGCCGAACAGGCGCAGGGCTGCCGCGAGGCGTTCCTTACGCAATTTACGCTCGTCTTCCACGCTGCGCTCCGCTCCGGGCAGCATGCCCTCGGCAGCTTCGGGATTCATTATGATCTTGTTGGCTGTGGTGTTCATTGCTTTGCTCCTGTTGTGTCTGACTCGACTACTATAGATGAAATTCTTCAGTCCTGGCTCGCTGCCATGATATGGCTGCCATGACGGCGTTTGATCACTGGTAGTTTTTTCACGATGACCGGGGTGCATCTGAAAACGCAAATTCAATCGCGCGCCGTCAGCCCCGGGGATTGGCCCGCTGCAGGATGGTCTCCAGGTCGAGCCCCCGCGGCAGGGTACCGAAGTTGCGTTCACCCCGCTGCCCCAGGCGGGAGGCGATAAACGCATCCGCCACTGCCTGGTTGCCAGCCTGCACCAGCAGGCTGGCCTGCATGACCAAAGCCAGTTGGTCTACCGTGCGCCGGGCCCGGTACTCCACCTCATCGGGATCTCCCAGTGCCTGCTGCACCGCCTGGACAGCCGCATCCAGCTCGCCACTGGCGCCGCGGGTTTTACCCAGTTCGGCATTCCAGGCATCGAGCACCTCGGGACTGCGGCTCAGGGCGCGCAACATATCCAGTGCCTGGACATTGCCCGAGCCTTCCCAGATCGCATTGATCGGCGCATCCCGATACAGGCGGGCAAGGATGAAATCTTCCGTCACGCCATTCCCCCCAAGGCACTCCATCGCCTCATAGGCGTGGAAAGGAGTGCGCTTGCAGATCCAGTATTTGCCGGTGGGCAAGCCGAGCCGCAGCAACAGCTTCTCGTGTTCGTCGCCCCCGGGCGCCAGGCTGCGATCCAGGGCCTCCCCCATCCGCATGGTCAGTGCGAGGGAACCCTCGACTTCCAGCTGCAGGTCTGCCAGCACGTTGCGCATCAGGGGCTGGTCAATCAGCCGCTTACCGAAAGCTGAGCGCTCCAGTGCATGGTTCACCGCCTGGGCCACCGCCTGACGCTGGCCCGCGGCAGAGCCGATCATGCAGTCGAAGCGCGTCATGGCGACCATTTCGATGATAGCCGGCACACCCCTGCCCTCCTCGCCCACCATCCAGCCGAGGGCGCCGCGCAGTTCGATTTCCGATGAGGCGTTGGCGACATTGCCCACCTTGTTTTTCAGGCGCTGGACCTGGATGGGATTTTTGCTGCCATCCGGCCGCCAGCGCGGCACCAGGAAACAGCTGAGCCCTCCCGCCGCCTGGCCCAACACCAGGAAGGCATCGCACATGGGGGCCGAGGTGAACCATTTGTGGCCGACCAGTTCATAGGCCTCGCCGGGGCCCTGGGCAGCCAGTGGCTGTGCGCTTGTGGTATTGGCGCGCACATCGGAACCGCCCTGTTTCTCGGTCATGCCCATGCCGATGGTGAGCGCGGTTTTTTCGGTATAGGGCACATTGCGCGGGTCATACCCGCGGGCCAGTACGCCAGGCAGCCAATCGCTGGCGATCTGCGGTGTAAGTCTCAATGTGGGTACGGACGCAAACGTCATGGTCACCGGGCAGCCATGGCCTGACTCTACCTGGGCCTGCAGGTAGTAGCGCGCCGCGCGGGCGACATGTGCGCCGGGGCCGGGTTCGCTCCACGCAGACGAATGCAGCCCCGCCTGCTCGAGAGCCAGAGTCATCAACTGGTGGTAGGCCTCGTGATAGCGCACCCTGTCCACGCGGTAGCCCTGGCGGTCATGGGGCTCAAATTGCGGTTTGTACTCATTGGCGAGGAAGCCCCACTCGATTACCCGGGCACTGCCGGTCACGGCACCGTGGTCAGACAGGGAGTCTTCTGCCCACGCTGCGCCGTGGCGCAGCACCGCTTCACCCAGGGCGGTGTCGCTGTCGTAGGCATTGTAATCAACAAGCGGGGGTGACTGGTTAAACACCTCGTGGGTATGGGCCAGATGGTCGAGAGAAAAAGTTCCGGTATCTTCGCTCATGGTATGTTCTCCTTTTTCCCTTCTGCAGACCTACAACAGCACTTTCACCGCCGCGGCCGCGGTTTTTGCTTTTGTCACGGCAGCTTCCACCGTTTCGCCGCGGGCGAGTGCCACGCCGAGTCGGCGCTGGCCATCAATGTCGGGCTTGGCGAACAATCGCAGCTGGACATCGTCACAATCAAGGGCCGCGGCAATGCCGGTGAAGCGGATGTCCTTCGACTGCCCGGTGGCGAGTATCACCGCCGAAGCTGAGTTTCCAAGCACGGGAATCTGCCTTACCGGCAGACCGAGGAAGGCCCGGACGTGCAGGGCGAACTCCGACAGCGACTGGGAGATGAGGGTGACCATGCCGGTATCATGCGGTCGCGGGGACACCTCGCTGAAGATGACCTCGTCCCCCTTCACAAACAGTTCAACCCCGAACAGGCCGTGACCGCCGAGCGCCGAGACGACCTTGCCTGCCATATCCTTCGCAGCGGCGAGGGCCGGGGCGGACATCGCCTGGGGCTGCCAGGACTCGCGGTAGTCCCCCGCTTCCTGGCGGTGCCCGATGGGGGCACAGAAGTGAATACCGTCAATGGCGCTCACCGTCAGCAGGGTGATCTCGTAGTCGAACTCCACGAAGCCCTCGATAATCACTTTGCCACCACCGGCGCGGCCGCCCTCCTGGGCGTAGCGCCATGACGACTCCAGGTCCCCGGCACTGCGCAACAGGCTCTGGCCCTTGCCGGAGGAACTCATGACGGGCTTGACGATGCAGGGATAGCCCATGGCTGCCACCGCAGTCGCATAAGCATCGTAGTCGTCCGCGAACACATAGGGAGAGGTTGGCAACTGCAGGGTCTCGGCCGCGAGGCGGCGGATACCCTCCCGGTTCATCGTGAGCTGGGCCGCCCTGGCGCAGGGCACCACGTTTACCCCCTCCGCTTCGAGCTCCACCAGGGTCTGGGTGGCGATCGCCTCCACTTCCGGCACGACGTAATCCGGGCGTTCCCGCCGAATGACGTCGCGCAGGGCGACAGGGTCGAGCATATTGAACACGTGGCTGCGGTGCGCCACCTGCATGGCAGGTGCATTGGCATACCGGTCACAGGCGACCACCTCGACCCCCAGGCGCTGGCACTCGATGGCCACCTCCTTGCCCAGTTCGCCCGACCCAAGTAACAACACCCGGGTGGCGCCTGCGGACAGTGCCGTTCCAAACATGTGGTTCTCCTCACTTTCAGTGCCAGGGCGGATCATCATAGCGGCTAACGACGCCGGTGCAAGCCGGGCCGCAGGGCGGTGAACAGAACCCTAGTCCGGCTCCTCCGCCTCGCGCTGGCGCTCCAGCCTGGCGGCCTCCTCCGCCATTGCCGCCTTGATTTCCAGCAGCACGGCATCGACGTCAGCGGACTGGAGCTCCTCCTCGAACAGGCCGGTCAGCGCCGTCTCGGGATGCAGTTCCCCGTCCTCGTAGAGGGACCACATTTCCTTCGCGTAATTGGTTTGCTTCAACTCCGGCGCAAACAGCGCGTAATAGCTGGTTATCTTGTCGACGTCGCGGGTAAACATGGCCTGGGCGTTATTATTGGCCGCCGCGTCCACTGCCTGGGGCAGGTCGATGATGACCGGCCCGTATTCGTCGACCAGCACGTTGAACTCCGACAGGTCGCCGTGGACCAGGCCATCACACAGCATCAGCTGGATATAGTGCATCATCAGGGCGTGGTCTTCGCGCGCCTGCTCGGCCGACATGTCGACTTCGCCCAGCCTTGGCGCCACCTCCCCTTCGCCGTCGGTGACCAGCTCCATCAGCAATACGCCGTCGAAGCACCCGTAAGGCTGGGGCACACGCACGCCGGCTCTGGCGACCCGGTACAGCGCGTCCACCTCCGCGTTCTGCCACGACTCTTCCATCTGCTTGCGGCCGAACTTAGAGCCCTTCTCCATCGCCCGGGCGCGCCGGCTGTTCTTCTCCCGTCGCCCCTCCTGGTATTTGGCCGCCTGCTTGAAGCTGCGTTGGGCAGCCTCCTTGTACACTTTCGCACAGCGGTTTTCCCCGCCACTGCGCACCACGTAAACGGTGGCCTCCTTGCCGCTCATCAACTGGTACAGGACCTCGTCGATGAGACCGTCTTCGTACAGCGGCAGCAGTCGCGCAGGTATCTTCACAGGGGCCTCACAGTTTGCGCACCTTGAACTTGCGCCCCTTGATTCTGCCGTTCAGCAGGCGGCCGAGGGCGAGCTCCGCGCTGCCGCTGGCGATCGCCACATAAGTGACGTTGTCCATGACGTCGATCTTGCCCACAGCCTTGCCATCTATGCCCGCTTCCCCGGTCAGGGCGCCGAGTATATCGCCGGGACGCACCTTGTCCTTGCGCCCGCCGGCAATACACAGGGTAGTGAATGCCGGCTGCGCCATCTGCTCCGGGCTCCGGGCAATCGTCTCGATCGCTTCGAAGCTGATTTCCCGCTGCTGGAACTCCCCGATCCCATCCACCCGGTAGCGTTCCTGGGCGGTGAAGAGGCTCAGGGCGAGTCCGTCCCGGCCGGCCCGGCCGGTGCGGCCGATGCGGTGCACGTACACCTCGGGACTGCGGGGCAGCTCGTAGTTGACCACCGCGGCGAGATTGTCGATATCGAGCCCCCTTGCGGCGACGTCGGTTGCCACCAGTACCCGACAGGCCTGCTGCCTGAATTGCACCAGCACCTGGTCCCGGTCACGCTGTTCCATGTCACCGTGCAGGGCTCCGGCGCTGATGCCATGGCTGAGCAGTTCGGCACAGACCTCCCGCACCAGCTGTTTGGTATTGCAGAAAACCACTGCGCTCTCGGGCTGGAAGTGAAGCAGCAACCTGACCAGCCCCTCGAGCCGCCCCGCTTCCTGACAGATAAAAAACTGCTGGTCTATCTGCAGGCTCTGGTGCTCAGACTCCACCGCTACCCGCTGCGGCGAGCGCTGGAAACGCTTACTCATCTGCAGAATATCGGGCGGGAACGTGGCGGAAAAAAACAGGGTCTGCCGGTCCGCCGGGGTCTGCTGAATGATGGTCTCCATATCGTCGACGAAGCCCATTTCCAGCATCCGGTCTGCCTCGTCCAGTACCAGGCAGCCGACCCGATCGAGCGACAGCGTGTTTTTACGCAGGTGATCCTTGATACGACCCGGTGTACCCACCACCACGTGAGCGCCGTGCTCCAGTGAACCGATCTGTGGGCCAATGGGCTTGCCGCCGCACAGGGTCACCACCTTGATGTTCTGCTGGTGGCGGGCCAGGCGGCGAATCTCCGCGGCTACCTGGGTCGCCAGCTCCCTGGTGGGGCACAGGATCAGCGCCTGGGTGCCGAAGTCCCGTGGATTGAGCCGGGCCAGTAGCGGCAGCGCGAAGGCGGCTGTCTTACCGCTGCCGGTCCTGGCCTGGGCTACGAGGTCCGCACCTGCCAGGGCCGGCGGTAATGCGGCCACCTGGATGGCGGTCATATGGTGATAGCCAAGGCTGCCAAGGTTGTCCAGCTGGCCCTGGGCCAGTGGCAGGGATGAAAAAGAGATGTCGGTCACGTCGTATTCTTGCCTGGAGGGTCGCGCAGTATACCAGAGTTGGACAGCACCCAAACGAGTGTGGCGACAATCGCGACGCTGGCCGCTGCAGAAAATCCTCCGCCGCTGGGGCCAGCCGCGTTGACTGGCCCGGTGCAAGGGCGTAGTTTCGACAGTTAAAAATTGAAAGGAGTCAGCAATGAGCAAGAAAATACCCCGTTCCAACGACAACGATTACAGCGCTGAAATCATCGCCGAACGCCAGGCATTCATTGAAGAGAATACCCCGGCGAAGCTGAACCACACCCGGCAATTCTCCTTTGACCCGAAGGACATGTCCGGCAATATCGAGAACATCTTCGGTGTCGCACAGATACCGATAGGACTGGCCGGACCGCTGCTGGTTAACGGCGAGCACGCCAAGGGTGAATTTTTCGTGCCCATGGCCACGGTGGAAGGCACCATGCTGGCGAGCTACAACCGCGGGATGAAGGTCATCCGGGAGAGCGGCGGCGTCATCACCACCGTATCCGGCGAGGCGATGCAACGGGCACCGGCATTTGTCTTTCCCAGCGCCCGGGAGGCGCGGGACTTCTGTATCTGGCTGAAAGAACATTTCGAGCAGATCAAGGCGGTGGCGGAGACGACGACCTCCATCGGCAAGTTGAATGAAATAGAGCAGTACCATGCCCACAACATCGTGTTCACCCGCTTCGATTACAGCACCGGAGACGCCGCCGGCCAGAACATGACCAGCCGGGCCACCTTCGCCGCCTGTGAGTGGATAGTAAAGGAGCATCCCCCACTGTCCCACTACCTGCTGTCCGGGAGCTTCGATACGGAGAAGCGAACCTCGTCCGTCAACCTGCTGAAGGGTCGGGGCAAGCGCGTGACCGCCGAGATCACCATCCCGAGGGAAGTGATGATCAAAAACCTGCGCATATCGCCCCACCAGATGCACTACGGCCAGGGTATCAGCACACTGGCAGCCATGCTGACCAACTCCTCCAACAACGCGGCCCACCCGGCCAACGGCCTCGCGGCCCTGTACCTCGCCACCGGCCAGGACATCGCCAATATCGGCGAATCCAACCAGTGCACCACCTACAACAAGGTGACCCGGGACGGCGATTACTATTTCTCCATAACGATGCCGGCACTGATTATGGCTACCTACGGCGGCGGCACTGCCCTGCCCACCCAGCGCGAGTGCCTGGAGATCATGGACTGTTTCGGCAAGGGCAAGGCCATGAAACTCGCAGAAATTGCCGCGGGACTGGTGTTGGCCGGGGAGCTTTCCCTGGGGGCTGCAACCAAGGTGGACAAGGTTACCCGCAAGAACGAGTGGGTGGATGCCCATGAGCGGCTGGGCCGCAACCGCTAGGGCTTCCGGCTGCCACTTAAAGGACCACGTTCATGGCAACCGAAGAGAGCTGGCTCCCCATCCAGGGGTCATTGGGCATACCCCTGTCGGAGATCGAGTTCCAGGCCATCCGCGCCCAGGGTGCGGGCGGGCAGAACGTCAACAAGGTCTCCTCCGCCATTCACCTGCGCTTCGACATCGGGGCATCCTCACTGCCGCCAATTTACAAGGAGCGCCTGCTGGCGCTGCGGGACCGCCGGATATCCAGCGAAGGGGTGCTGGTGCTGAAGGCCCAGCGCTTTCGCAGCCAGGAGAAAAACCGCGCTGATGCGCTGGCGCGCCTGCAGGAACTGATCGCCGGCATTACCGTGACCCCGAAGAAACGCCAGCCGACCAGGCCGAGCAAAAGCGCCAAACGCAAGCGGATGGACAGCAAGACCCGGCGCGGCAAGCTGAAATCACTGCGCGGCAGGATCGAGGACGCCTGAGGCAGCGACTCCGCTAATCGAGAATGCTGCTGTACTTGTCGGAAAACACATCCCTGCCGATGATGTACTTCATGATTTCCGAACTGCCGGCCAGGATCCGGTTGATCCGGGCGCTGGTGAACATGTAGCTGATCGGGTATTCCATCATGTAACCGGCCCCGCCGTGCAACTGCACCCCCAGATCCAGCATGCGCCACTCGATTTCAGTGGCCTGCAGCTTGCACTTGGCGCCCATGTTCGCAGTCAGCTTGCCCTCATTGTGCAGTTCCACGCAGTGGTCGATGTACACCTGCATGATGTCGATTTCCGTATCCATCTCGGCCATCTTGAACTCGGTGTTCTGCATTTTCGACAGGGGCTTGCCGAACACCTTGCGCTCCATCACGAACTGGCGCGTGAGATTGAATGCGGCGCGGGCACTGGCAATGGATCCGGCCCCGGAGATGAGGCGCTCCTCCGCCAGGCCGTTCATCAGGTAGACGAAACCCTGGGTAGGATCTCCCAGCACATTTTCCTTCGGTACCTTCACGTTATTGAAGAACAGCTCCGCGGTGTCCTGGGCGTGCATACCCATTTTGTCCAGATTGCGGCCGCGTTCGAAGCCTTCCATGCCGCGCTCGACGATCAGCAGGGCCAGCGAATAGGGGTTGTTTTCCGGGTCGGTTTTGGCCGCGACGATCACGATATCGGCATTGATACCATTGGAGATATACGTCTTGGAGCCGTTGAGCAGGAAATAATCGCCCTCGTCCTTAGCGGTCGAGCGCATGCCCGACAGGTCGCTGCCCGCATCGGGCTCCGTCATGGCAACCGCGAGGATGGTTTCACCCTTCACGCAGCCCGGCAGGAAGCGCTGTTTTTGCTCCTCGGAGCCGAAGTTTTCAAAATACGGACCGACCAGGCGGCTGTGCAGGGTATTGAACCACTCGCCACAGCCGGCCCGGGTGGTCTCCTCCATGATGATTTGCTCGTAGCGGAAGTCCTTGTCGCCCATGCCGCCATATTTTTCATCCGGCCAGATCATCAGGAAGCCCTGGTCCCCGGCTTTCCTGAAAATTTCCCGGTCGACAATTCCCTGCTCACGAAAACGTGGCATATGTGGCTGCACCTCGCTCTCCAGGAACTTGCGATAGGCACCCCTGAACATCTCCTGCTCTTCCGTAAAACCTCTCATAAAACCTTATCTCCTGTTGGTTTGCCGGACCGGACTTTGGTGGTCCTGCGTTTATTGACACTTCAGCTGAACAGCTCACCCGACTTCGCATGTTGCAGGGCAATCTGCGGAGGCTGGAAACGTTCTCCATAGAGTTGCTCGAGCTCGCGGCAGCGATCGACAAAGCGCTGCAGCCCATAGGTGTTTACAAACTGGATGTAACCGCCCGTCCACACGGGCGCGCCTATGCCCATGATCGAGCCCACGTTGCCGTCCGCCACCGAGCGCAGTACATTGGTCTCCAGGCACTTGAGGGATTCGATCACCGGCCGGAACAACAGGCGATCTTTCATATCCCGTTCGCTGACCTGGACATCCGGCTTGTAGTAGATGTCGTACAGGGGGGGCCAGATACTCTTGCCGCCGTCTGCGGCGTACTCGTAAAAACCGCCGCCGTGGTGCCGGCCGCCACGACCGTGCTTTACAACCATGGTATCGATCACCGACCTGACAATGGTACCGTCGCCCCACTTGTCCAGTACGCCCATCTCCTTCCAGGCTTCCTGTGCCTTGCGGCTCAGTTCGAGACTCACCTCGTCATACACAGCCAGCGGCCCGACCGGCATACCGATCGCCTTGCCCATTGCATCGATCTGCACCGGGTGCGCGCCCTCATTCAACAGTCGAACACCCTCATCCAGGTAGGTGCCGAAGGTGCGAGAGGTAAAGAACCCCATTGAATCGTTGACGACAATCGGCGTCTTGCGAATCTGCCTGGTGTAGTCGAAGGCCCGGGCCAGAGTTTCATCACTGGTCTTCTCGCCACAAATGATCTCTACCAGCGGCATCTTGTCCACCGGTGAGAAGAAGTGGATTCCAATGAAATTTTCCGGCTTGCCGCTGGCCTGGGCCAACTCGGTTATGGGCAGGGTGGAGGTATTGGAGCCCCAGACACCGTTATCGGCCAGGTAGCCCTCGGTCGCCTTCGTAATCCTGTGCTTGAGGTCCATGTTCTCGAATACCGCCTCGATGATCAGGTCACAGCCTTGTAAATCCGCATCACTGGCTGTTGGCTTGATCAGTTCAAGTACACGGTTTTTCCCGTCTTCCGTCATCCGTCCCCGGGCGACCTGCTTCTCCAGCAGTTTTTCCGAGTAGGCCTTGCCCTTTCCGGCCGCCTCCTCGGAAATATCCTTGAGCACCACCTCGATACCCGCCATGGCGGACACGTAGGCGATACCCTGGCCCATCATGCCCGCACCCAGCACGCCCACTTTTTTGGTGGTGTAGGGGTCGATGTCCCTGGGCCGGCTGGCGCCGCCGTTGACCTTGTTCATGCCGAAGAAAAAGGTGGAGATCATGTTCTTGGCCTGGGGCGTGACCGCCAGGTAGGTCAGCCCGCGCGACTCTACCTCCAGCGCAGAATCGAAATCCAGGCGCGCGGCCTCGACGGCGCAATCCAGGATTTTTTCAGGCGCAGGCAACAGGCCCCGGGTTTTCTGCCGCAGCATCGCCGGCGCCGCCATGATCAGCTGGGCCAGCTGCGGCGAGCTGGCATTACCGCCAGGCAACCGGAAGCCCTTGGTATCCCAGGGTTGGACGGCCGCATCCTCACTGTCCCTGTTCGCCAGAATCCAGGCCTTTGCCCGGGGAATCAGTTCAGCCACACTGGCCACTGTTTCGTGAATCATTCCCTCGGCCAGGGCTATCCGGGGTGCCACCCGCTTGCCTTCGAGCAGGAAAGGCAATGCTTTTTCCAGTCCCAGCAGGTTGACCATGCGTACCACCCCGCCGCCGCCGGGCAGCAGGCCCAGGCTGACTTCCGGCAGGCCGAGCTGGACCGACTTGTCATCCCACGCAATGCGGTGGTTGCAGCACAGGCAGAGTTCGAAACCGCCACCAAGGGCGGCGCCATTGATCGCCGCGACCACCGGCACCGGCAGTTTTTCCAGTCGGCGCAGGTTGTGCTTGGTCACCCGCAGCATGTCCATGAACCCGGCTTCGTTTCCCTTCTGCGCCGCCAGCAATTCGTTCAGGTCGCCGCCAGCGAAGAACACCTTTTTGGCGGAGGCAAAAACGACGCCAGTGAGGCCCTCTTCGGTCTCGAGACGCTCTATAGTCTCCGCCATGGCCTGCCGGTACTCTTCATTCATCGCGTTCACCGGACCGGTCATGTCCATGGTGACCGTTACGATACCGTCCGCGTCTTTTTCGTACTTGAATACACTCATGATAGGTTCCTGATTCATCAATTCCGTGGGGCGCTAGACACGCTCGATAATGGTGGAGATACCCATGCCACCGCCGACACAAAGGGACAACATGCCTCGCCTGAGGTCGCGGCGTTCCAGTTCGTCCAGCATGGTGCTGACCAGCATGGCGCCGGTCGCCCCCAGCGGGTGTCCCATGGCGATCGCGCCGCCGTTGACGTTGGTGACCGCGTGCTCTATGCCGAGGTCTTTCATGTAGCGCAGGGCAACGGCCGCGAAAGCCTCGTTGATCTCCCACAGATCGATATCAGCGACCTGCAATCCGGCCTTGTCCAGGCACTTCTTCGCGGCTGGCCCGGGGCCGATGAGCATGATGGTGGGGTCGGTGGACAGGATCGCCGTGGCGACGATCCGGGCGCGCGGCGTGAGGCCGAGATCCCTGCCCGCTTTTTCACTGCCAATCAGCACCGCGCTGGCGCCATCGACGATACCGGATGAGTTGCCGGGGGTGTGCACATGATTGATTTTGTCCAGCGTGGTGTAACGGGACAGGATGACATCGTCGAAACCGAATTGCCCGACGACCCCAAACGAGGGCTTCAGCGCTGCCAGCCCTTCCATCGTGGTGCCCGGCTTGATGAAATCATCCTTTTCCAGCACGGTCAGCCCGTTGTAGTCCTTTACCGGCACCACGGACCTGTCGAAATAGCCGCTGTCGCGGGCGTGGGCCGCACGCCTTTGCGACTCCACCGCGAAGGCATCCACGTCCTCCCGGGACCAGCCCTCCAGGGACGCTATGGTGTCCGCGCCGATACCCTGGGGGACAAAGCCTGTCTTCAGGCTGAACGCCGGGTCGCCGCCCAGGGCGCCTCCGTTTGAGCCCATCGGCACCCGCGACATACACTCCACTCCGCCGGCGACCACCAGGTCTTCCCAGCCGGAGGCGATCTTCTGGGCCGCGATATTCACCGCTTCCAGGCCGGAGGCGCAGAAGCGATCAAGCTGTACACCGGCGACAGACTCATCCCAGTCAGCATTCTGGACAATCATCTTGGCGACATCCGAACCCTGTTCCCCCACCGGGGTGACGCATCCCATAACCACGTCGTCCACATAGGAAGTGTCCAGGTCGTGCCGGGACTGTAACTCCCGCAGCAACCCCGCCCCCAGGTCGATCGGCTTGACCGTGTACAGGCTGCCGCCGGCTTTGCCCTTGCTGCGTGGGGTGCGGACAGCGTCAAAGATATAGGCTGGATTACTCATCGGGGTCTCCGGGGACTGGGTGAAAGTGGTTTGGCTACGAGTAGCGGGCTAGAAAAACAGGAAGGATATTGCTGCCAGGCCACTGCCTATGCAATGACCCCAGCTGTTACTGAAATTGACAATTTGTTACACCTGGCGGCTGGAATGCCGGCACCCGGGCGTGGCGTGGCAATGCCTAGGCTGCCTTCGGGCGCCGGCGGGACGGATGGCTGCCGCGCAGGGCCTCTTCCTCGAATTTGTGCAGAATTTCATCCAGGGAACGGCTGATATGGGTCTGAACCCGGATCATTTCCATCTTGCGCCAGGCGGATCTCTCGCCGGATGCAACCAGTTTCATGATCTCCTGGGGCGACAGGTGCGCAAGCAGCTTGAGCGGATTATAGAAGCGGTTGCGCGGCAGGATGTTCACATCCCCGATATAGTCCTGGTTGACCATGGACAAGGCCGTGTTGGCGATTTTAGACAGGGTGCTCTCCCTGCTCAGGGGCTTGTGCATGATGGCAGCGCCGGCGTTCAACCACTCCCTGGCGGTGCGCCTCGTGGCATTGGTGAGAATGTCCAGGGTGCCGCCCTGGCGGCGTCCATCGGTGACAAACGGCAACACCGCGGGATTCGCCTGGCTGACAATATAGTGGTTTACGCCGTATAAGCGCGCCAGCCGCTTGGTCGGCAGGTCGTCGCTTACCGAGCCGTCCACCCACTTTCTGGAGGGCAGGTAGGGCTGGCGATCACCCCATTTATCCCTCGCCTCGAGGGTGACCGGCGGAAATACTCCCGGCACCGCCGCCGACGCCATCACAGACTTGTGGATCAGTACATTGGGAGAGGTGGTCGCGTTCAACAGCCGGGACGTCTGGTGAGTCTCCGCCGGTGCCACCGATACGTTGAGCATACGCCCGCTGTGCTCGAATGCCTCCTGGAAGGTCATGTCGGGAATCAGGCGCTCGATCAGCAGCTGGACCTCGTCCACCTGCAGCATCCTCGGGCGGAACCCTCCAGTGGAGCGCAGCAACCCCTCTTCCTGCTCCACCTCACTGAGCAGGAATTCCGGGGTGAAGATTTTACTCAGCTCCTTGTCGTTGTGGGTGCAAAGCAGGCTGCCGACAATGGATCCGCCGCTTGAACCCGACAAAATAGCCGGCAGCAGGCCCTGCTCCCACAGGGCTTTCACCACCCCGACATGGAAATACAACAGTGTACCGGAGCCGCTCATCAGCAGCGCGGTGCGGCCGAAACAGTGGTGTGCCCGGCGGAAGAATTCCAGTTTGTCCTCGAAGCTGATCTCCTCAACCGCCGGGCTGGCCAGCGTTTCGAGGGCGTCCACGATCTCCTCGACATAGTCGTGAATCAATTGCTTGGTGCCAAAAACCGCCCGCTCATAGAGAACGGACTTGCCCATCCCGGCCATGTTGCCATGGATGCCTTCGTTGAGAGTGAACAGCAGGCCGCGATAGTCGTGGCGAGCGCGCATCGCCCGCAGCCGGTCCAGCCGGATACGGATCGAGACATTGTCGAACTGGGAGGACTGGTCGCGCATGCGCCAGCGGTCCATCCCGGTCGCGGCGTCGAAGCCCTTGGCCGCCTCCATCCACTGCTCGTAGTTCTCGGCCTGATCCATGGCTTTGGCGAATTTCCGTTTGTCACGAAACGACATCAGCGTTCATCCCAAATTCTGGTTAATCGAAAAACATACTCGAGAATCAATGTACCTGTCCTGGCAGCTAATCACACTCTTGACGATGCGACATTGATCTGGCACAGGCTATGTCTAAATTTTATAAAGCTTGGCTTCACAGGTGGGTTAAATACGGCCAAACGTCACGATTTTTCCGGTCGGCATTTGTCACAACGGTGAGTCAGGGGAGCTTTGAGGCCAGGTAGTCCATATCCGCCCCGGCGCCTTCCAGGGCCTGGGCCACCGCAAATTTCTCGATTCTGGAACCCAGCAGCGGCACCCTGGCGCTGGCACCCTGGTCTACCCGGTAGCAGCAGCCCTCATGGGTCGCGTACAGCTCGATATCGGCATACACCTTTATCGGCTGACCCTTGACTTCCACTTCCTGGCGACACACCCAGCCGCTGTCATCGTCGTTGGGGCGCCAGGTCTCGGTCATCCGGATGCTCTGTACCGGGTCGAAGATCCTGGCCAGGAACGCCGGAATATCACGCCGCACCTTCCTGTCGGACACGACTATAGTGCTATCGCCGCGCCGGGTCACCTTGCTGTGCGACTCCAGGTCGCCCAGGGCCAGGCTGCGCTCCTCGATAAACGCCGGGTCCGTCAGCATTGCGAAGACCTCTTCTACAGCGCAATCGAAATTGAATTCCAACATATTCACTCGACTCCAGGCTCAGGCCGCCAGCGCTCGCAAGCCTGCAGGTATCCCGAGTACCTGGGATTGTCGATTTCCAGCAACTTGAGTGTCCTGTGCTTCAGGTACTCCAGCAGACGGTCATCCAGCGCCAGCTCCCGGTCCCTGAGGCGGCGGGCCAGTTGCTGCGCTACCGGGCCTTTTGCGGGATCGATACCCAGCTCCCCGGCGATCACCAGGTCAAGCCGATCCAGTTCCGGCTTCAGCTGCAGCTCCCTGGCGACTATGGCGAGGTTGTTTGCCGCCACCCTGGTGTTGTAGGCCGAGAAACCTTCCAGCTGGGGCAGCACCTCATCGCGCAAAAAAGCGCGGGTTGCCTCCAGCAGTTCTCCCGCTTCGGTCTCACTCATGGGCCCGGTTCCTCCATTAACAGCAGCAGGTCGATTTCCGACTCGGACATGCGACGCCCCACCGCAGCCCGCTCCAGGCTGCGGTCCTGACCACTGCGGTACATCTGAATCATGGTGAGGCAGACGAGCCCCCAGTTGAGGGCGCAGTACACTTCCCAGTAGCGCAACTCTTCCAGCGCGGGGGCGGCGCCACTGACCGCGCGATAGCCGGCCAGCAAATCCTCGTACTGCCCGAAGCCGCCGACAGGCTTGTCGGTGCGGCCAAAACGCCAGACATTTCCGCAGACATACCCCAGATCCTCCAGCGGATTGCCAATGTGCGTAAGTTCCCAGTCGAGCACGGCAACCAGGCCCTGCTCATCCACCAGCAGGTTGCCGTTACGGAAATCGCCGTGCACCAGCCCACGCCCGCCCTCAGCCGGCTGTCGATCCCGCAGCCAGTTGAGGGCGAGTTGGTGCACCGGGGAGGCATTGCCATAACTGTCCAGCATGGCCTGGAGCCTGTCCAGGTCCCGGTCCATGGAAAGATCACGCAGTCCCGGCGGCAGTGCGGCGAGGGGGATGGCGTGAATTCTGGCAAGCGTCTCCCCGCACTGGTAAGCAAGTCGCTCCCGCGCATCGGCATACTTTGCATCCGCCAGAATACGAAAAGGCAAGGCCTCGCCCCGCTCCCTCGTCATGATGTAGCCGCTGCCAAGGCCGTGTTCCGGCTGGAGTACCAGCACCACGCGGGGGACACTCACACCGCAACTGGCTGCCTGGCGAATGACAGCGGCTTCGGTTGGCAGGTCGATCGAACCCACCAGCACCGCTTCCCCCGATGCCCCGGCTGTCCCCAGTGGCAGGCGCCGCAGAATCAATGGCAGCGTTTTCCCCCCATCCACCCAGTCCAACGACCAGGTTTCCATATTGGCGCCACCGGACAGGCGCCGCAAACCCTCCACCCCTGCGCTCTTTGCCGGCGGGGAATCACCCCAATCGCTGCCGGCAAGCGCTGCCGTGAGTAGTTCCGCCATATCGGTGGATTTACCAGCCATGGTGATGTCCTGTTGATACTCCATAGGAAAAAGTTGCCATTACCCGCTGATTATACTTTTTTCATTGCCAGCGGTAACAAACGGCAGGACCAGAGTACTCCCGACCCGGGCCACAGTATGCTATGTACCAGTATGGCAATCTAGTTCCGGGCAGCGGCTTGCAGGATCTTCGCTATTTCCTTATGTCCACGCTTCTGTGCCAGGCTCAGCGCACTTGCACCCTTCTGATCCACGACCCGAGAGTTCGCCCCCCGGGAGAGCAGCAGTTTAACCATCTCCAGCTGTCCTGATTCCGCTGCGGCCATCAAAGCGGAATAACCCAGCTGATTGGCACCGTTCACATCAGCGCCATGATCCAGGAGTAACACCACGGCCTCGGTGTCGCCATTTTCTACGGCCACCAGTAAGGGCGTCATCCTGTTTGCTTCCGATAAGACCTCGAGCGCGGCGCCCTGCGCCATCAGCAGCTTCAAAAGCTCGATATTACGAGTGCCTGCTGCATACAACAAAGGAGTGACGCCGTTGTTATCCGTTGTATTAACATCGGCCCCGTACTGCAATAACAGCTCGGCAACCTGGTTGCGGCGCCGTAATGCTGCCCAGTTAAGCGCGGTGAGACCCGAGCTGTCGGTGCTTTCCAGTTTGGCACCCGCGACAAGCAGCACCCTTACCGTTTCGAGCCGGCCGGCCGCCGCTGCGACCATCAGGGCACTGCGAGCATTTTTGTCAGCGGAGATTGCGTTGACATCCGCACCCTGCTGCAACAGGGCCTGAACTTCGACCGGCTCGCCGATAGCGGCCGCCTTTAACAACGCCCCGGCATCCGGTGCCGTGCTGCTGCTCGCCAGCGCCTCGGCCGCAGCCCAGGCACTCGTGTGATGCAGAAGCACCAACGCGAAAAAGGTCAGCCCGGAAAGCCAATGGCCGTGACCAGCACTACTCATCATCGGCACGCGGTGGAGTACCATACTGACGGTGGTGCGGAGCGTCATCCCGCCCCTGGCCGCGGTATCCCGGATAACCCACTCCCATCCCCGCGCCAGTGCGGCCCTTGCCGCCGGGGTGGCTGTTGGCTTCGTCTTCCGGAATGGCGACGTCATTGGGATCAAGATCGATGCCGTTACCATCCCGGGCTTGTGCGGGACCAGCGATGACGGGCGGGTCGGACCGGGCACTGTCTCCGCCAGCAGCCTCGCCACCAGCGATTGCCAATGACAATGTTCCGACAAAGAGTATGGAGAGCAGGAATCGGGATAAGGTCACTGACATGGACACAACCTGTTAATTGCAACTGTCGGGAGCGCGTCTTTGCATCAGCATACCGACAAAAAAAGGGAGCAAGCAAGCTGCTTACTCCCTGTGCCTTGAACCACGTTGATGCCGGTTTCACAACCGGCCGGTGGGCTCAGTCGAGCGAGCCGAGCCGGGGCTGGGACGACTGCTGACGCATAAGCTCTGTCAACGCCAGCTCCAGCTGCATCATGCGGTCCTCCTGCTCCCGGAGTTGCGCCTGGAGGTCCTCTATCCGGGCATCCTTCTGCTCGGAGAGCCTGGTAAGCGCTGCCATCTCCGAATCTTTTTCCTGCTTCAGACCCTGGATGGCCGCCAGTGCAACACCACCCGCATCAACCGTGGTGATACCCTTGTCGGTACCGCCAAGACCAAAACTGGCATAGAAGTCCTCAGACATCGGCCCCATATGACGCACACCCTCTTCCCGGTTATAGCTCCACTGATTGATCGGAAGAGCGACCACCTTGTCCAGCACTGAACGCTGGTCAACGGGTTTAATATCATGCTTGATCGCGCGAGAGGAAGACTGCAGATAAGAACCCGCTATCTCGAGATTGCCATTGGGATAGAAACGGAACTCTCGCGTGCCCGTGCCTGCAAGCGTCACGTCAAAGGTGCCAAACTGATTTTGAAATACCCAGTTGTTACCGGTGGAATTATCCGTCATGTCGAATCGGGTACCTCCATCATTAACGACGTTAAGCATTATCCGGGTGCCGGTAGCTGCGCCGGTATTCTCCACCAATAGTTTGGCAGCTGTCTCACTGGCCAGATGCAACTTCGCAGCCGGCGTATTGGTACCCACGCCGACCAAACCGCCAGGGGCAACCCACAGTGAATTACTGTCGGAACCCGCGTCGATACCGAACGGCACGGACACGGCGTCATTGTCGCCAAAGCCGATATAGTCGCCGCTGTTGACCAGGGCGAAATTGGCGGTTGGCGTGGGCAGAAAAATACTGGAATCGCCGAGGTCGTTCAGGCCTACGGTCAATCTTGAACCCGCCGTGTCGCCAGGAGTGGAGGTACCCACCCCAACCTTCCCGGAGGCATCGATGAACAGAGCGTTGTCGGCTGCGCCCTCTTCTTCGCCAACCAAAATGGTGAAGGGGGTACTACCCGAGATCAGGTCATAGATAGTGAAGTCACCGGTTCCCAGCCAGTTGTATGACATGTACCAGCAACCAGACGGGCTAAAAAAGTTATCGCATACAGTGACATCCGCTGTCTGGTTGTCACCAGTGGAATTCACGTATACATAGTCATTCACCTCCAATGCGTCCACGGGCTGGGCCATTGCCGATTGTGACCCCATCAGGGTGGCTGCCCAGACACTGGCAGCGAGCGTTTTAAGTGCAATTTTCATACATATATTCCTGTTAGCTGTGCGACCGACTAGTTAAAAGTCATTACCCCAGAATTCATGGTGAAGCTTCCGCTCTCGATATGGGCCGGCTGTTTTGCACCCCCGGCTTCCACAAACACGGCACTCTCGGGCGGCGCGTCTGCGGCGACAGGCACATCCTGAACTGCCACAAACTCATAGCGATAATGTCCGTCAGGCAGGGTCCCGGAGCCATACAGAGAGCCCACGCTGGGGGGCTGCTCACCTTCCTCATAAAGGTACTGTTTCCAGTATCCCTCTCCGGATACTGTCAACGAGACCGCCGCACCATACACCGGCGACATTATGCCGGTGGAGGGCACTCTCTCTGGCCGTTCCCGGCGTTCCGCCAGGGCCACACTTGAGACGACGCTGCACAATGCTACGCAGCAGATTAAGCGTGTCGCATGTTTCATTCGCTTTTACTCCTCATATCACTCATTAATGTAACAACTGTCTTTTCCGCGCATCAACGTAGGTGCAGCGCAAGGCCATCAGCGACGCACCCTGGTGACCGCTGTTGCCGAATCGTTGGACGGATCAATATCGCCTGGAGCGCTTACCGTCGAGCTCCAGTTAATCACCGAGGAGCGATCATTCGGCGGGACAAAAGTAAAGGGTGATTCGACCGATGCACCGTTTTCCAGCGCGCCCACCGTATCCTCAAAGGGCCCGATCGGTGTGCCGCGATTGGTGACGCCCGTCACCGTAACAACGGCATCCTCGGCCAGGTGATCCGGTCCGAGGTTAACGGTGGTGGCAGTGACGGTGTAGGTCTGACCCACCCTTGCAGTGGCCGGGGCCGACAAGCTGATGGAGAGATCATAGCTGACACCGCCGCACCGCAGCGGGGTCTCGTAGTCGACCGGCACCTGATTGGTGTGCATGAAGCTGATCACGGCGCGGGCGTCGTCGGATGCCTGGGCGAAAGCGCCGACGTTTTCACCATCGTACTCCGCAACAGTGCCGGCCACGGGGACGAGCTCTGTACAGTACGTGTCAAATACCGGTGCAAGGGGATTGCCATCACCGTCAAGACAGAACACGGCATCCTGGATGGGGCCCTGATCTATCTGGAACGACGGCGGGTCGCTCGCTGCTACGACGGCCAGCCATTCAAACCAGCCGTTTATGGCTTCCCCCTGGGGGATGTAAGCCGGATTAGGCAGCCCGACATTATCCCCACCGTCGCCACCGAAGTTGGTTGCCCGGTTATAGACGTATTCGGCACCGGCTGGTCCGAAATCGCTTTGGTCCGTACCGTAATTCAGGTAGCACTTTTCCACCTCTTGAATTACGCCCTGCACCTCTTCCCTGTACGTTTCGCATAGCTTGCCAAGCTTAGTCGGTGTGGCAGGGTCGCTAAGGCCCATGATCTGGTTTATATAGGACACCAGGTCCACGTTGACCCCACCGCTCTTGTCGGAGGCAGCGCCAAGTCCCCTGGCCGCGGTGTTGTAGAAATTATCGTCCGGCAGATCGATCCCTGGGGCATCCCCTATGAAGCCCTTCAACATGAGATCCCGGTAGATAGCCAGGTTCTGCAGCGGCGAGTCGATGGTCTTTATTAAATTGTCGTCAAGGGCAACGTCGTTGGCGACCAGCCGTCCGGCGGGATCCAGGGTGATACAGTCGGCGGTAGTCAGGCTGAGGACGACGTCCTCCATCTGTCTGTCAAACACCTGATCCGGCGAGCGCGCCGCGTTAATGCGGCCGAAGTCGACCTCCTGCGTGCAGCCCGAGCAGTCAGCAGCGACAGCGCAGCTGTACTGGTCGACGCTAACAACAGCCGCGCCTGCGGGGACGCTGTCTACCACGCAGCTCGTCGGGCAAAGGGTATCGGGTTCGTCAGACACATTGAAAGCGATGGGCTGCCAACACTGTCCGCCGGGTACCAGGAAGCCGCTTTCGGGATCCTCCACCTGAACCTCAGGGGAAGGATAGGGAACACCGTTGTCATCGCGATACAGGATGATAAGGTCTCCCAGATCCGGGGCTACCTCGCCGCCACCGCCGCCCTGCGCAAAGGCACTGCTGCTTACACCAGCCAAAAACAAGAAAGTGGTGGCCACAACCGCTACCACCAGTCTTCCAAGCAACAGCTCCGATCCGGTTTGCAAAATCGATAAATATCTCGTTGGATTTATCATGTCAGTATCTCTCCGGTGACAAACAAAATTACCCAAGCCTAGCCACGTCAGCTCATAAGCTACATAGTAGTGAAATACGAGTTCGGTGAGTTTGACCTGCATCAACATCACCGCATCTCGTAAAGCAGTCCGCGTTGCAAAAAAGGGAGCAAGCAAACTGCTTACTCCCTGTACCTTGAACTACGTTGATGCCGGTTTCACAACCGGCCGGTGGGCTCAGTCGAGCGAGCCAAGCCGGGGCTGGGACGACTGCTGACGCATAAGCTCTGTCAACGCCAGCTCCAGCTGCATCATGCGGTCCTCCTGCTCCCGGAGTTGCGCCTGGAGGTCCTCTATCCGGGCATCCTTCTGCTCGGAGAGCCTGGTCAGCTCTGCCATCTCCGAATCTTTTTCCTGCTTCAGACCCTGGATGGCCGCCAGTGCAACACCACCCGCATCAACCGTGGTGATACCCTTGTCGGTGCCGCCAAGACCAAAACTGGCATAGAAGTCCTCAGACATCGGCCCCATGTGACGCACACCCTCTTCCCGGTTATAGCTCCAATGATTGATAGGAAGAGCGACCACCTTGTCCAGCACTGAACGCTGGTCAACGGGTTTAATATCATGCTTGATCGTGCGCGAAGAAGACTGCAGATAAGCACCCGCTATCTCGAGATTGCCATTGGGATAGAAACGGAACTCTCGCGTGCCCGTGCCTGCAAGCGTCACGTCAAAGGTGCCAAACTGATTTTGAAATACCCAGTTGTTACCGGTGGAATTATCCGTCATGTCGAATCGGGTACCTCCATCATTAACGACGTTAAGCATTATCTGAGTGCCGGTAGCTGCGCCGGTATTCTCCACCAATAGTTTGGCAGCTGTCTCACTGGCCAGATGCAACTTCGCAGCCGGCGTATTGGTACCCACGCCGACCAAACCGCCGGGGGCAACCCACAGTGAATTACTGTCGGAACCCGCGTCGATACCGAACGGCACGGACACGGCGTCATTGTCGCCAAAGCCGATATAGTCGCCGCTGTTGACCAGGGCGAAATTGGCGGTTGGCGTGGGCAGAAAAATACTGGAATCGCCGAGGTCGTTCAGGCCTACGGTCAATCTTGAACCCGCCGTGTCGCCAGGAGTGGAGGTACCCACCCCAACCTTCCCGGAGGCATCGATGAACAGAGCGTTGTCGGCTGCGCCCTCTTCTTCGCCAACCAAAATGGTGAAGGGGGTACTACCCGAGATCAGGTCATAGATAGTGAAGTCACCAGTTCCCAGCCAGTTGTATGACATGTACCAGCAACCAGACGGGCTAAAAAAGTTATCGCATACAGTGACATCCGCTGTCTGGTTGTCACCAGTGGAATTCACGTATACATAGTCATTCACCTCCAATGCGTCCACGGGCTGGGCCATTGCCGATTGTGACCCCATCAGGGTGGCTGCCCAGACACTGGCAGCGAGCGTTTTAAGTGCAATTTTCATACATATATTCCTGTTAGCTGTGCGACCGACTAGTTAAAAGTCATTACCCCAGAATTCATGGTGAAGCTTCCGCTCTCGATATGGGCCGGCTGTTTTGCACCCCCGGCTTCCACAAACACGGCACTCTCGGGCGGCGCGTCTGCGGCGACAGGCACATCCTGAACAGCCACAAACTCATAGCGATAATGTCCGTCAGGCAGGGTCCCGGAGCCATACAGAGAGCCCACGCTGGGGGGCTGCTCACCTTCCTCATAAAGGTACTGTTTCCAGTATCCCTCTCCGGATACTGTCAACGAGACCGCCGCACCATACACCGGCGACATTATGCCGGTGGAGGGCACTCTCTCTGGCCGTTCCCGGCGTTCCGCCAGGGCCACACTTGAGACGACGCTGCACAATGCTACGCAGCAGATTAAGCGTGTCGCATGTTTCATTCGCTTTTACTCCTTATATCACTCATTAAATGTAACAACTGTCTTTTCCGCGTATCAACGCCAGTGCAGCGCAAGGCCACTAGCGACGCACGTTCGTGACCGCTGTTGCCGTATCATTGGACGGATCAGTATCGCCTGGAGCGCTTACCGTCGAGGTCCAGTCAATTCTAGAGGAACGATCATTCGGCGCGACAAAGTCGAAGGCTGAGTCGACAGTTGCACCGTTTGCCAGCGCGCCCACCGTATCCTCAAATGGCCCGATCTGGGTGCCACGATTGGTTACCCCCGTCACGGTAACAACGGCATCCTCGGCCAGGTCATCCGGCCCGAGGTTAGCGGTTGTGGCCGTAATAATGTTAGGCACACCCACCCTTGCAGTGGGCGGGGCGGTGAGCGCCACAGCCAGGTCATAGCCCGCCGGAGGCTCTACCGTATACTCCAGAACCAACTTGGCGTTGTAGACCGCAGTCGACTTGCGGTCGCCCTTGATATAAACAGCCAGGTCGAAGTCCTCGCTCATGGGCAGGCCATTGCTGGATACGCCATCGGTCACGGTAATGAACTCGTTCTGGGTGAAGTCAACCCAACCCTTGCTGGTAGACAGCGGCGAGGGACCCTTTGTCGCTTCGTCCCAATCGAGCAGGTTGATGATCGTGGTCGTAGGCTCCCCCACTTCATACTTGATGTTGTCACTCTGGAACGGCGGTGCGCTGCACTCGATCAGCGGAATTTCCAGACCGGGTAGATCCTGGCCAAACTTATTGGGCTTCAATCTCCAGCGCGGCCCCGAAACAAGTTCCAGCCCGCCTACGGCCAGTTCCAGGTCGGTAAGTGGCGTTGCGGATCCCACAAAGTCGTAAACACCAGCATTGGCCTCGTCACTATTGACATAAGACCACTCGAAGGGATCGCGGTTGATAGTGGTGTAATAGGCGTTCGTAAAGGCCTTTGTCAGATCCGCAGAGAACGCATAGGGATCATCAGCGGGTGCATCACCAGGCTCTGCAGAAGCCTGCAATGCAAATGGCATATTGCGCAGCACGGTTCCAGCGCCGATTGGGGTCGCCGGGGTTTCCCCATCGATGAAATCACCATCTCCCTCGTAGCAGGGAATCAGTGATTTCCATACTTCATCGGCGCCCCCCGGCGTTCCCTCTATACGGTATGAGGGTTTGCGTCCTGTAGCGGCCTCGTTTTCCAGGTCTTCGGGGCGAAGCTGGTCATTGGGGTTGTTGGTGATCCAGTGATTGACCACCAACTGTGCCTTGGTCACGATGTAGTCTGCACCGGGCTCCTTCCACTCGGCCGGCAACTCCAGCCGCGCATACATGCGTATGTCATTGGGCCGTTTGTGCAGTCCACCCCAACCATACAAGGGCTTGCCATCGTCCTTGAGTTGTACCGAATAATCACTGCTAAGCCCGATATTATTCAGCATATCGGTTTTGTCATTGGGGTACATCTGGCAGCCTTCCGGATCATTCGGGCCTTCACACGGCGTCGAATCCACGAGTCTGTCGCCAGGCAGTCCATTTGCAAGGATGAGTACATTGTCATCCAGTGGTGCGTTTGCACAGTTGTACTCCAGGCTGCCGTCAGGCGTTGAGAGAATAGCCTGTTCTCCGGACTCAGGATCGGCGAACTTGTACGGAATAGTCTCGTAGCAAGACAAAACATGCTCCATCACGGTGTAGTGCTCTGTCTCGCACTTTACCGATGTGCCGCCCAGGCCCTGACACCATGTACCCAGAGGTGGTTTCACCTTGTATTTGAGGGTTGCCGCGTTGGAGACCTGAATGCCGACGACTTCGCCCTCTTCAACGATATTACCCACGTAACCTTCGCGGTAATCGTTATCCCTGGACTTACCCTGGGCACCGAGGAAATCGACGATGTAATAGCCGAACTCGCTATCCACCGGGTATAAGGTAACACCGGACTTATCGAGGAAAGGCTGATTGTCCGCCGGGCATGCGACAGGGCCAAGGTCACAGATAATCGTATTGTCCTGGGTAGCACCTTCAGGCCCGAAGGTAGCGCCGTTAAACCCACCCAGCACGTCGTTTATGGAAAAAACGTGCACTGGTGACTCATAAGCCGAAGCGCCGCCGTGAAACATTACGGCAGATACCGCGGCAGCAAGCGGTGTGTGGAAAAAGACTTTTCTTAACATTCAGGTACTCCCCTTATCATTGTGCAAAAAATCACCAACAAGACACTGTTTGTATAGTTGATGGCCCCTGACTAAAATTTATAACAACCACGGCCCGCAATGGACTTGAGCCTGATCAAGTACAGAAAAAATCGTCGAAAAAAACTGGTATAAATGTGCGCCGGTTCACATAACTAAACACGCACAACCCCAACTCAGAAATTTATTTTTGCTGCGACCAGTTCCCACCGTACCTCTGTTTCGAGAGTACCGGTACGGGCATAGCCGCGGCGAACCTCCACTTCTTTTACCGACCCCTTTGCAGGCGATATCCACATATCCCTGTCAATGATAATTCTCGAGCCGCTCTTGTTGTCCACGTAGGTATACAGATACTCGTATGAGTCCCGCTGGGTAACCGGATATACCCGGTATTCCGCCAGAGGCACCACCGCCATCTCCGGTTCGGACACGTTGATGGAGCGGGTACCCTCTGTAATGGGCCCCGACAACGAACCCCCATACATGGTGTAATAATTTATTACAGTGCCGTAAAACGCTAACAGTGGCACCGGGATCGATAACAAATTAGTCATTGCACTTTTCCGTCAGCTGGCCTGGAAGTCTACCTCAGCTATGAGGATGTCATTGCCGACGGCCCTCAGCTGGCGCCGTCAAACCAGTCGGCAAAACCCAGGGTGGTTGACGGACCGATGTGCAATTGCTCGAACACACCATGCCCGACCCGGTCACCGCAGGTGGCCCTGACAATCTGCTGGATATGGATATTTTCAAGTGCCAGCGGGTCCAGGTCGCTGTCTTGCCAGCTTTCACCGGCGATTGCCAGTTCTCCCTGCCACTTGCCGTGCCCCCAAACCGGGTGCTGGTAGCCCAGCCCCTTCATCCGATGGACCAGGACCGGCTCCAATAACACCTCCATCACCTCCCCAGAGCGATCCTGCATGGTGACCACTGCCGACGCGGCGCGTCGGGTACCGGGTATCATGGTGATGTTGTGCTGCACCCTCCCCTGCCAGGTATAGCTGCCGGGATCATTCGTGCCAGGTATATCTTCCATTTTTGCGTAGCGCGGCAGGAAGCACTGATCCGTATGCCACTGGTTGCCGGTGCCATCTTCAAACCAGCCGGCCAGGCTGCATTCGTCCTCCCAGTGAATGGGCATCCAGTTGAAGTGAACCGCCTGGTAATCCGCCAGCGGCGCGCCGCCGCCATAGGGATCGCCCACCGGGCGGATACCCCAGGAGCGGTCCTTCAACCCGAAGGTGCTGTGTCCATCTACCTTCAGTCGTTTGCCGTCATAACGTATCCAACCCTCCCAGGAGCCGAACTGGTCCAGCCGGGTGGCATCCATGATCACGTGGCGCTCGTTGCGCATTGTCTGGCGGCCCTCCTCGATACAGGCCGTATGCGGCGTAAAGACCAGGTCGCACTCGATGCCGGTATCGTTGGCTTCTATCACCACCCGGTGCCGCCCCATGGGCTCCAGAATGTGCAGGGCGAAAGGGCCGACCGAGGTGTCGGTGGGCTCCAGCGGAGCCCGCCGGGATCCGTGGAAAGCGTACTGATGGCCATCGATGGCAAGACTCAGCGCGCAATCGAGAATGCCCAGGTTGGGATAGCGGCCCACACCGACACCAAAATAAAAACTGCCGTCCCGGGCATGCCCGTTGTACCAGAAGCGGTCATAGGTATTGCGATCGCTGGTCGCAGTGTGAAACAGAGGCTCGGCCGTCTGATGCAGCGGGTAGTCGTCAAATTTGGATAGCACGGTCCGTTTTCTCCAGGATTGGGTAAGGTCCTAGCATGGACCAGGGGAAGGCTTGCAACAAGGTGGCGACGGCAAACGGCGATTGCGTGTATAGCAAATCAGACTCCTGCGCGGGTCGGCAAGCGTCAGTGGGCAGCTCAGCTGCGGGTGAATTTCCCCGGCCGGCGCTCGCTGACCGCCCGCACTCCCTCGGCGTGGTCATTCGTCGCGGCCAGGCGCAACTGCTCGGCAAATTCCCGCTGCAACTGCTGCTCGACCGCATCGGCCAGGCCCTGGCGCAGGGTCGTGCGGGTGGACTCGACCGCCAGGGGCGCTGCGGTGGCAATCTCGGACGCCAGGGCTATGGCATCATCGCGCAGGCGATCTGCAGTGCTGAGCAGGTCCGCCAGCCCCATTGCCAGCGCGGCCTCGGGGCCGATTCTGCGACCGGTATAGAGCATCAGGCCGGCATTTTGCTGGCCGACGACGCGCGGCAGGGTATGGCTGATCCCGAATCCCGCGTGCACACCGAGCTGGACGAAGTTTGCCGCGAACCGGCTGTGCTCACACACCACGCGAAAATCAGCCGCCAGGGCAAGTCCCAGGCCGCCACCGACGGCCGGCCCCTGGATCGCTGCGATGATGGGTTTGCGGGTTCTGAACAGCCGCACCGCATGTCGGTACAACCCCCCGGCGCTCTGGTTGGAGTCGTCGTCGAACAGCGCCCTCCCCGAATCCGCCTGAAAATCCGCGCCCGCGGAGAACGCCCTGCCCTTCGCCGCCAGCACCACGGCACGACAGTCGCTGACCTCGTCGAGGTATTCCAGCGCATCCGCGAGATTGCCTATCAATAGTTCGTCAAAAAAGTTATAGGGCGGCCGGTTCATTTCCATCACGGTTACATGCCCCAGGTTATGCAGGGAGACATCACCAAATAGTTCCATAAACTTCGCCTTGTCCAGTCACTGTGGATACCCTGCATTATACCCACAGGTGTGCCGTACCCCAGTGGAAAACCCCGCCACGGGCATGGCGCTCGCCAACAGAGTCCAGGATAATATGCCCTGATCCCTCACCCGGACCCGCACTTCCATGATTGAAACAGCCGCGCTGTCGATGGCCACATTTTTTGCCACCATCGGCCCCCTGGATGCGGCGGCAATTTTTGCCGCCCTGACGGTAAATTCCACGCGACGGCACCGCCGCGCCATGGCTGTACGTGGCACACTGATCGCAACCTTCATCCTGGTGCTGTTTGCCCTGGTGGGCGAATCGGTGCTGGGTGGCCTGGGAATATCGCTGGCGGCACTGCGAACCGCAGGCGGCATTCTCCTGCTGCTAATCGCCATCGAAATGGTGTTCGCGCGTACCACCGGCGGCACCTCGACCACCGATGAGGAAGAGCAGGAAGCGCTGTCGAAACAGGATATATCGGTTTTCCCTATCGCCACACCCCTGATTGCGGGCCCTGGCGCCATGGGGGCGGCTATCCTGCTGATGGCCGACGCCGAGGGTGACCTGACTCACCAGCTGATCGTGCTCGGCTCGCTGCTGACAATCCTGCTGTTCACGCTTTGCGGCATGCTGCTGGCCGGCCGGATCCAGAAATTACTGGGCATCATCGGCATGCATGTGATCACCCGGATTATGGGAGTGTTACTGTCGGCCCTGGCCATCCAGTTCATTTTCGATGGAATCGCCCAGAGCGGCCTGGTCTGAAGCTGGCACCCCAACCATGGGCCCACGTAGAATGTCGGTCCAACAAAAAAAGGAACCTTGACGTGTTCAGATTCTCTGTTCTACTCGCACTGCTCACTTACTGCCTGCCTTCACTGGCAACCGATATTACCCTGCTGACCGGCTACCAGTTCAACTCGGATTTTGAGATCGTGTCGGCCAACAAGCTTCCACCGGTCACTGAGCCGGACACGGGGGAGCCCGGTGATGATGTGGAGCTGGAGGATGGCGCGGCATTCAGCCTTGCCGTGGACTTCGTATTCGAGCAGCAGCAGACCAAGCGAATCGGCTTCTACGTATCCTATGAACAGACCGAGTTCGACGACAACGCCGGCCTGTCGGACCGGGACATGGACGTGACTCATGTTCACTTTACCGCCATGAGCTATTACCCGCAGGGGCGGCTTGAGCCCTTTGTCATGGCGGGCCTCGGGGCGGGTTTTTTCTCGCCCAAAGACTCCACCCTGAACGACGAGACCAAGTTCTCCGCGCAGGTCGGTACGGGGACCAATTACCGCTTTACCGACAACCTGCTGCTGCGGCTGGACGTGCGCTGGCTCGGCACCTTTTTTAACAGCAGCGGCTCAGCGTTTTGCAGCGGCGGTTGCACCATCGCGGTCAGTTCCGAAACCTACAGCCAGGTCCAGGCCAACCTGGGCCTGATGTACCGGTTTTAATCCTTGCGGCCTGCTCAGAAAAATCCCAGCGGATTGATGTCGTGGCTTACCAGCATGTTCTTGGTCTGCTGGTAGTGTTCCAGCGCCATCTTGTGGGTCTCGCGACCGATACCCGATTTTTTGTAACCGCCGAAGGCCGCGTGGGCGGGATAGGCGTGGTAGCAGTTCATCCAGACCCTCCCGGCCTTGATACCGCGGCCCATGCGGAAGGCGCGGTTGGTGTCGCGGGTCCACACGCCGGCCCCGAGCCCGTACTCCGTGGCGTTGGCAATGGAAAGCGCCTCCGCCTCGTCCCGGAAAGTGGTGACGCCCAGGGTGGGGCCAAAAATTTCCTCCTGGAATACGCGCATATCGTTGGTGCCCTGTAGCAGCGTCGGCTGGATATAGTAGCCACCGGCAATATCGCTGCCCACGGTTGCCTTGTTACCCCCCATGAGGAAGTGGGCACCGTCCTGTCGCGCCACCTCCATGTAGCTCATGATCTTGTCGAACTGCTCCAGGGAGACCTGCGCACCGACCATGGTGTCCGTATCGAGCGGATTGCCCTGCTTGATATTTTTCGCCCGCGCCAGCACCCGCTCGATGAAGTCGCCATAGATGCTCTCCTGCACCAGCGCCCGGGAGGGACAGGTGCAGACTTCGCCCTGGTTGAAAAAACCGAGCAACAGTCCCTCGACACACTTGTTGATGAAGTCGTCCTCCTGGGCCATCACATCTTCAAAGAAAATATTCGGGGACTTGCCCCCGAGTTCCACGGTGGACGGGATCAGTGTTTTCGCCGCGTTTGCCAGGATGATCTGGCCCACTGCTGTCGACCCGGTAAACGCAATCTTGGCAATGCGGTCCGATGTAGCCAGGGCATGGCCGATCTCCTCGCCATAACCGTTGAGGATGTTCACCACGCCCGGTGGCAGCAGGTCAGCAATCAGCTCCATCATGACCAGGATGGAGGTCGGGGTCTGCTCCGCGGGCTTGAGGACGACACAGTTTCCCGCGGCGAGGGCCGGCGCCAGCTTCCAGCCGGCCATCAACAGGGGGAAATTCCAGGGAATAATCTGCCCGACCACACCCAGGGGTTCGTGAAAGTGATAGCTGACAGTAGTCGAGTCGATCTCCGTCGCGGTGCCCTCCTGCGCGCGTATACAACCCGCGAAGTAACGGAAATGGTCGACCAGCAGCGGAATATCGGCGTTGAGCGTCTCGCGGATACCCTTGCCGTTATCCCAGGTTTCGACGTAGGCCAGGGTTTCCAGGTTCGCCTCTATCCGATCGGCGATCCGCAACAGGGTGTTGGAGCGCTCCGCAGCCGGGGTCTTGCCCCATGCCTCGGCCGTGGCGTGGGCCGCATCGAGGGCGGCATGCAGGTCTGCCGCAGTTGACCTGGGGACTTCACAGAACACTTTGCCCGTCACCGGGCTGACGTTCTCGAAGTAGTTTCCCTCCAGGGGGGCCACCCATTCACCCCCTATAAAATTCTCGTAGCGGCTCTTGAAGGTAAACAGGGCGTCTTTGCTACCGGGCATGGCGTATTGCATTGGGTCTATCTCCGATGTTGTCAGTGTCCGGTTTAATATAGCGCAGGATGCTTCCCGGGACAGTGTTTCCTTCCGCTGACAGGGCAATTGGCCTGTCAGCGCCCGGGCCAGGCCCTGTCACTCACTGCCTTGACAGCGTAGCGATCAGGGCCTAACTTTAGTTCTTTTTTGGAACTATAACGCTTTGTATCCGGGGGAGATTGCCTCATGACTGAACAGGTGGCTCTGATCATCGGCGCTGGTGACGCCATAGGCAGCGCGATCGCACGGAAGTTCGCCCGCCGCGGCCTGACCGTGTGTGCGGCGAGGCGCAACGGCGACCGGCTTGCGCCACTGGTACAGGAGTTGACCGGGGCGGGCCATCGCGCCCATGCCTTCAGCTGTGACGCCCGCAGGGAGGAGGCAATCTCCGAGTTGTTCGCTGGCATCGAGGCGGATATAGGCGAAATCGCTGTGGTGGTTTTCAATGTCGGCGCCAACGTCCCGATGGGTATACTGGAGACTGACAGTCGCAAGTTTTTCAAGATCTGGGAAATGGCCTGCTTTGCCGGCTTCCTCTGCGGCCGGGAGGCCGCCCGCTACATGACGAAGCGGGAGCGGGGCACGATCATCTTCACAGGTGCCACCGCCAGCCTCCGGGGCGCCGCCGGGTTCGCCGCGTTTGCCAGTGCCAAGCACGGCCTGCGCGCGCTGGCACAGAGTATGGCGCGGGAACTCGGACCCAGGAATATTCACGTGGCTCACGTGGTCATAGACGCCGCGGTCGACACCCAGTGGATCAGCGACAACCTGCCCGACTCGGCCGCCCTCAAGCTAAGGGATGGTATCGTCGCGCCCGACGACCTGGCCGACAACTACGTGATGCTGTTCGACCAGCCGCGCAACGCCTGGACGTTCGAACTTGATATTCGCCCCTGGATTGAACATTGGTAACAACCGGAGAGATCGATGAGCAAAACCCTGGAGTTTTATTTTGACTTTGGCAGCCCCACCGCATACCTGGCCCACAAGCGACTGGGACAGCTGAGCAAGCAGTATGGTCTGCAGGTTCGCTATATGCCCATGCTGCTGGGTGGCGTATTCAAGGCGACAGGAAATACCTCGCCAGTGACGATTCCGGCAAAAGGCAAATATATGCTGGAGCAGGACCTGCCAAGGTTTGCACGGCGCTATGGCGTGCCCCTCAATTTCAACCCACATTTTCCCATCAATACGCTGAACCTGATGCGTGGCGCCATCGCGGCCGAACGCCTGGGTTGCATGGAAGCCTATACCAACCTGGCTTTCGATGCGGTCTGGGTACAGGAAAAAAACATGGGGGACCCTGACGTCGTCAGCCAGGTCCTGAGCGAGGCAGGCCTGGACGCCGGGCGTCTTATGGCGCTGTCACAGGATCCCGAGGTTAAAGCCGAGCTGGTTGCCGACACCGAGGCCGCCGTTGCGCGGGGGGTATTCGGCGCGCCAACCCTGTTTCTGGATGGCGCGATGTATTTTGGCCAGGATAGGCTGGATTTTATCGAGGATGCGATAAAAGCCTGAGGCAGGCTATTTGTGGGCTATCGGTTTTTCGGTGAACAGGTAGTCCTTCAGCTCCTTGTCCATGGTCGGGTCCCGGCGGCGAATCCATTCCAGCACCATGGCAGCGTGCTCTTTTTCCTCGTCACGGTTGTGCGCGAGAATGGCTTTGAGGTCCGGGTCCTTGCAGGCGTCCACCCGCTGGTTATACCAGTCTACCGCTTCGAGCTCTTCCATCAGCGACGTGATCGCGCGGTGCATATCCCGGGTATCGTCCGAGAGTTCATCGATAGGCTCGTGATATCCTTCGTTCGCCATATTTTACTCCTTCTGTTACGGTGCCCCGAGTATTCCACTGGCGTGTCTAATAGGCAATACTGTCCCCGGACATATCAGGAAGGTCTCCAGGCTCCGTGAAATCCCACAATTACAGTCGCGCCACTCACTTCAGCATCGTCTGGGGCATAGCCCTCGCGGTCATGACCCTTGTGGAATGGCACAGTCTGGATCGGGATCCGGTAAAACAGGAGATTTTCAGCCCGTTTATTCAGCGCACTATCGATGTGACGCTCAGCAATCCGGTGGCGCCGGCTGAGAGCGCGGAAGGACTGGTCGAGGCCGAAAACTCTCCCGACGCCGCCCTGCGCTATGACGTTGAATTAAAGTTCAACGGGCCCCTGTTCCTGGCCTGTTTCTTCATCCCGGTATTGATTTTCCACGGCATCAGCCTGTTGTGGCGCCGACTGCACAGCTCCTGACAATTGCCGGGAGATTACACACACGCTTGCCGGGCAGATACCCGACTCCCGCCTGGCTAAAACAGTAACCAGGTGCCGCCGGCAAGCATCGCCGCACCGGATACCCGTGCCAGCCACTCGCCTCGCGGCAGCCATTTTTCCAGTAACACCAGCAGGCTCAGCCCGGCGATCCAGACCAGGTTCATGATGCCGCCGACAAACAGCAGCAGCATCAGCACCCAGCAGCAGCCGACGCAGTAGACGCCGTGCAGCCAGCCCAGGCAAAGCGCGCCGAGGCGCCCGCTGCGCCAGTGCGCTGACAGGAAACCCGCGGGGTGGCGACAGTGGTCCAGGCAGGCTCCTTTCAGGGGAGACAACTGGTAGGCCCCCGCGCCCAGCAGAAACAGACCAGACAGGACATGGCTGCTGCTCCACATCATCATTCCGTGCACCAGCCCCAGCTGTTGCAGCGCCCATTGCAGCCCCGTGGCCAGCAGGCTGAACACCAGCCAGGACGCCAGATACCCGGTGACAAAAGTCATGGTCGGTACCAGGGCATCGACCACGCCCGCCTCTTTCCAGTGATGGCGCTGTACCCTGGCGTAGAGCAGGATCATCGGGGCGGCGCTGGGCAGCATCATGGCGATCATCATGACCCACCACATGGCAAGCATCAGCCCCCAATAGGCCATGGGCCAGTAATCCGCATCACCGGGATAGACCGGCGGAGGAAACTGCCAGGTAGACATGGCGGCGACGCTCATACCGGTACCGGCGCCAGTGAGAAGGTAGTACCAGCTGAGCAGGCCCAGGAAACACAGGCACACGCCGACAACAAGACGGTCGCGTCGCAACAAGGACTCTGCTGCGGTCAATGGCGTACCCGCGGCCCCTATCAGGCTGCCCTCGCCCTCACAACCCCGTGGTTGTTGAGGTGCAAGTGGGCGAACTGGCCGTAGCGATCATCGAAGGCCAACTCTATCGGGCCCCAGGTTTTTGCGTGGGATGCACCCATTTCCGCGAGGGTATATTCGAAACCATTGGGGAGGTCTATGCGGGCGCGGTGCTCCTCCCCGGTGACAGGATTGCGGATCGGTTCCCCCCGGGTATCAACCAGTCCTTCCACTCTCACATGCCCCACCCGGGCTTCGACATCGACCGCCATGTCTATGGCCTTGAAGAGGGGTTCAAATACTTCATCAAAGGTCGCGGCAAACACATTCCAGACGGTTGCGCCGATGTCCGTCTCTGCCCCGCTGAGGATAGCCACCAGGCCCTCCCGCTGAGCCTCATCCGCCCGCTCATCCACGATTATCAGGGCCTTGCCGCCGCCTTCGTGAATAGGACCGGGCCACTGCATTACCGCCACGGTATCGAGTCCGTCCAGCGAGATATCGCCGAAGTGACCATGCTCTATATGCATGCCGACAGCCGCTTCGCATTCGCCGTAGGTTGGCAGGGCATTAAACTGGCAGGGGCAACCGTAGGCACAGTTGCAGCTTGAAAACTCTACCGCGCGTATTTCCCAGGGGATCATTCGGCTCTCCTTCGTTCTGGGCGCAGGCCGGGCAGGCCTGCGGTCATCAGAACGGCCGGTATCAACTGCAAGCGTAGACCAGCTGGGGCAGTTCGGCCAGTCGGGGACCGAAGGCTAGAAAACGATGCTCTGCCCTTCTGAGGGAATTTTGACCTTGAGTTTCTGCTCGCGCCAGAGTTTACCGGCCATGACGTCCTGGGCATTGGGTTCTCCGTGCACCAGCAGGGTGCGGGGCTGGGGTTGAAAACCGGCTATCCACTCCAAGAGCTGACCCTGCCCCGCGTGGGCGGACAGGCCGCCCAGGGTTTCCACCCGGGCCTTCACCACGTACTCCTCGCCAAACATCCTGATGTTGGTCGCGCCATCGACGATCACCCTGCCCAGGGTTCCACGGGCCTGGTAACCGGTGAATATAACCGTGTTGCGCCGGTCCCAGATGCGTTGCTTGAAGTGGTGGCGGATACGCCCACCAGTACACATCCCGCTGCCGGCAATAATGATCGCGCCGCCCTTCAGACGATTGATTGCCATGGACTCCTCGGTGCTCACCGCCATGTTGAGGGTGGGCAGGAACTTTTCCAGTGAGCTCTTGTGCACATCGCTGAGCTGGCGCACGTCATCACCATCGAGCAATTTAAGCCAGCGATCGTAGATACGGGTTACGGCTATGGCCATTGGGCTGTCCAGGAACACCTCCCAGTTATCGAGCTCGCCCTGGTGGTGCAGACAGCCCAGGTGGAACAGGATGTCCTGCGTTCGCCCCACCGCGAAGGCCGGAATCATCACGCTGCCCCCTATCTTCCAGGTCTCACGTAATATCTCGCGCAACTGCACCACGGTGTCCTGCTCATCGCGGTGCTCGCGGTCACCATAGGTACTTTCCACCAGCAGAACATCGGCCCGTGTCGGTCGGGCGGGCTCATTCATCAGCACCGAATCGTCTTTGCCCAGGTCTCCCGAGAACACCAGCACCTTTTCCTCGTCCTGCTCCCGCAGGATAATTTCGACGATGGCAGAACCCAGGATGTGGCCGGCATCGCGAAAGCACAGGCTTGCGCTCTCCCCCAGTGGAATACTCTCGCCATAGCGATGCCCCTGGCACTGTTTCAGCACCGCCTCGACGTCCTCCATCGTGTAGATAGGGTCGAGTTCGGGGCGGCCCCGCCTGGCATTGCGTATATTGGTCCGCTCGAGATCCCGCAAATAGAGACCGACGGAATCATTGAGCATGACCTCAAGCAGCTCGGCCGTGGCCCGGGTACAGATAACCGGGCCGGTAAAACCCTCGTGGACGAGGCGGGGCAGTAAACCGGAATGGTCGAGATGCGCGTGGGATAACACCACAGCATCGATAGTGGCCGGATCAAAGGCGAATTGTTCGTCCTGGATGCGCTCGACGGCGTCACCCCCCTGATGCATACCACAGTCCAGTAAAATACGTCCGACGCTTGGGCTCTCCAACATGTGGCAGGAGCCGGTGACTTCCTGGGCCGCGCCGAGAAAAGTAATCGTTGCCATATTGCTAGTCCTTTAATTGGTCAACAGGGTCGCGGCCGGGGGCCACGCCCTCCACCTCTGACACCTGAGAGATATTTTCGCCGGTAACGGAAGATGCCCGGGCTGAACCATAGGAGCCGCTACCCGCGCTGCGCGTAACCACGACCAGCTCGGCGAATCCATCGCCGTCGATATCGGCCAGTCCGACCTGTTCGATGGTGGGCCTCCCGTTTGAAGACTGTCTGTAAGAATGTATACACACGAAAATACGGGGATTTTACGCGCCCGGCAAGGGTAATGCCTCAATCGCCCAGCAAATGCTCATAGTGATCGGCGGAAAAACCGCGGTACTGCATGAAGCGAATGCGCCGGGCCTTCTCTTTCAGCTCGACCCTGCCGGGTTCGCCAAATTTCTTGCGGAAAGCGTTCTCTGCCAGCGCCCACCAGTCAAGTTCCGCCGACTCAAACGCCCTGGCTATAGCGATATCCGACAGGTTTTTCTCACGCATTGCCTGCCTCACCCGGGCGGGCCCATAACCCCGGCCCGCCCGCTGGCGGGCAAAACTTTCCGCGAAGCGATCGTCACTTTGCAGATTTTCTTCCACCAGCTTTTGCAATTGGGTTTCCAGCATCGCGGGGGCATCAAAACGGCGCTGCAATTTCTGGCGCAGCTCGCCAAGGGAGTGCTCACGCCGCGCCAGCAGGTTCATCGCTGCAACGCGTATATCGGCAGCACTGAATTCAGTCTCAGCGGCGTTTGCACGGCGGGTGTCCGCCGCAGGAAAGTCGGGTTCACTCATGCGAAAAAAAGGTGCCGGGGAGTGGGAGGGGATAAGTGGGTTCCCGGCACCTGTGATGAAAATGCGACTGTGGGCAAATCAAGTGCTACCTGCCGAGGATAGCTACTCCTGCTCGGCGCTAGCCTCGAGCTCAGCAGCCTTGGCCGGTGGCACATCGGGCGTCAGCATCTGCGTCCTTATCTGGGTTTCAATCTCATTGGCGACAGCGGGATTGTCCTCCAGGAACTTGGCGGCGTTGGCCTTGCCCTGCCCTATTTTGTCGCCCTTGTAGGCATACCAGGCGCCGGACTTGTCGACCAGGTTCAGCTTTACCCCCCAGTCGATCACTTCACCCATGTGGTAAATGCCCTTGCCGTACATGATCTGGAACTCGGCCTGTTTGAAAGGCGGGGCCACCTTGTTTTTCACCACTTTAACGCGGGTCTCGTTACCGACTACCTCGTCGCCATCCTTGACGGCGCCGGTGCGGCGAATGTCCAGGCGAACCGACGAGTAGAACTTGAGCGCGTTGCCACCAGTCGTGGTTTCGGGGTTGCCGAACATCACACCGATTTTCATGCGGATCTGGTTGATGAAAATAACCAGGCAGTTGGTCTGCTTGATAGCGCCGGTCAGCTTGCGCATGGCCTGGCTGAGCAGGCGAGCCTGCAGACCCACATGGGAATCGCCCATTTCTCCCTCGATTTCCGCCCGTGGGGTGAGAGCTGCCACCGAGTCGATGACCAGCACGTCCACCGCACCGGACCGGACCAGCATCTCCGCCACTTCGAGCGCCTGCTCCCCGGTGTCGGGCTGGGACATGATGAGGTCCTCCACCTTAACGCCGAGCTTTTCCGCGTAGACGGGGTCCAGCGCGTGCTCTGCATCGATAAAGGCCGCTGTGCCACCGGCTTTCTGGGCCTCGGCGATCACCTGCAGGGTCAGCGTGGTTTTGCCGGAGGATTCCGGACCGTAGATTTCACAGATACGACCCTTGGGCAGGCCGCCGATGCCCAGGGCGATATCGAGCCCAAGTGACCCAGTGGATATGGAGGGCATGACGACCCGCGGCTGGTCTCCCATGCGCATGACCGTACCCTTGCCGAATTGGCGATCAATCTGGCTCAGTGCAGCTTCCAGCGCTTTGACTTTATTAGCTTCCATTTTGAAAATCTCCCGTAACCGTCCAGTGATACTACTGTATATATACTCAGTGGTTTGAAAATGGATTGCAAGCCCCAAAAGCAATTAAATTCGGCCATGGCCGGATCCCCGGAAAAACCCGCCTGATAGGGCGACAGGTCGGCCGGTAACGCCCGGCCACACCGCCAAATCAGGGCAAAACTTATTATGCAATTATTTGCAATAAGCCACACTCGCGCATGTACAGGCCCTCCCCCTGATGGTAACGTTTCCAGCCCCGGCAGTTCCGGGCAGCGGTACCGGTCGGCACAGGAGATGGAACAATGGACAGCGACACTCTCCGGCAATTGCTCCGACCCGCGGCATTCCCCCACCCCAGCGCTGATATCGCCCTGCGGGAGACCCACATCTCCTGGGTAATTCTGGGCGGCGAGTTCGCCTACAAGATCAAGAAACCGGTCAACTTCGGCTTCCTCGATTTCTCCACGCCGGAGCTTCGCCGGCATTTCTGCGAACAGGAACTGGCGCTGAACCGGCGCTACGCCCCGGCGATCTACCTGGGGCTGGCCAGGATCACGGCGGACCCGGAGGGTCCTCGCTTCGACGGCGAGGGTCCCGTCATCGACTACGCGGTGAAGATGCGCCGTTTCGACGAGAGCCAGTTGCTGGACAACATCGCGGCCCGGGGCGAACTGGCGCGCCCCCTGGTGCGCGCCGTGGCACGGGAACTCGCGGAGCGACAACGCGATGCCCCGGTCTGCCATCCGGGACCCGACAGTGACGAACCTGGCTCCCCCGCTGTCCTGCGGGAGGCCATGGCCCAGAATTTCCGCCAGGTCCGGGATTACCAACTCGCGCCGCACCAGATAGAGCAGTTGAACGCCGTCGAACGATGGAGCCTGGCGCGGTACGCGCAGCTGAAGCCACTGCTCGAGCACAGGGCGGCAGCCGGCATGGTTATAGATGGCCACGGCGATGCCCACCTGGGCAATATCGCCCTGATCGACGGTGCCGTGCGCCTGTTTGACTGCATCGAGTTCAATGCCGCCCTGCGAGTGATGGACAGTATCGGCGAGATAGCCTTCCTGAGCATGGATCTGGAGGCCAGGGGGCACGGCGGCGAGGCTCACTGTGTGCTGGCGGACTACCTGGAGTACCGCGGCGACTACGCCGGCCTGCCACTGCTGCAACTCTACCGCTGCTACTTCGCCATGGTGCGGGCCAAGGTCGCGCTGCTGCGTGAACCTGCAGGGACCGGTTCTATCCAGGGCTCCGGAGCCTACAACGAGCTCTGTCGCTACCTCTCCCTGGCGCACAACTACTGCCAGCCGACAGCCATATTTCTCGCCATCACCCACGGTGTCTCGGGTACCGGCAAATCGACGGTGGCCGATGGGCTGGTCGCCGCGGGTGGCGCAGTGCGTGTTCGTTCAGACGTGGAGCGCAAGCGCCTGTTTGGCCTCGCGCCGGAGCAGCGCAGCGACCCGGCGGACCAGGAGCGCCTGTACAGTGCAGCGATGAGTCGCCAGACCTTCGAGCGGCTGGAGCAACTCGCGCTGATAACTCTGGAGGCCGGCTTTGCCGTGATCGTGGATGCCACTTTCCTGCACCGGCGCACGCGAGACCAGTTCCGGCACCTGGCGGAACGCCTGGTGCTGCCCTTTGTCATCATCGACTGCAGCGGCGCACCGACCGCACAATTGCGGCGTCGGTTGGAGCGGCGCCAGCAGGAGGGAGAGGACGCCTCGGAGGCAGGCGTGAGAGTGATGGAAGACCAGCTCGGTGCAGATCAGCCACTCGCCGGCGTGGAACTCGCTCACCGCATGGCGGTGGACTCCAGTGAAGATGCCGGGGTGTTGTGGCAACGACTGCGGGAAACGTTGCACCGGGCCTGAGTACTGCCGGGGCGTCGCCTCGTTACCGGATAAGCGGCTGGATCAATCCGCTTCGCAGATCGTACTGCCGTCATCCGCCACCGCGTAAAACAGGCAGTCCGATTCTGCGATGGCCGCGTTATTGGTAATCATGAACAGCTTCAGCGCCTGAGCCGGATACAACTCGCCATTGTCGATGCGCACCAGCCTGGAGACCGCACAGCGGCCGCCGGCATCAAGGGCGGTGAACAGGCTGCGCTCGGGGCCCCTGGCCCAACCCAACAGCGTGTCCGGGGACACTGCACCAAAGTTGTGGTGCTCGATGTCCTCCTTGAGGGTGATGTCGTAACTGGCGCTCGGCTGGTCCGCGTAGGTCAGGGTGACGTTGTCGTTCAATTCCAGGCGAATCGGGTCACACAGCAACTCCAGCCCCCAGTCGGTATCCCCCTGGTCGAGCACGACCGGCGCTGCGAAATAACGGCACATTCCTTCATAGGCAAGCTCATGGGCCTCCTCGTCCAGGCGCCCCCCTACCTCCACGGTCACCGTGGGAAAATTTTCCTCGCTGATTTCCATCAACGCGCCCAGCCCCAGATTGGAAACAATCAGGCGCCGGGTAAACCGTGACACCAGCGCGTCGTGCTGCCGGTCCATATAGGTACACACCCCGAAGGAGGGGCCTGACCCGGAGGTGTTGTGCATATCCACCACCGCCTCTGGATTATGGAGGCGGAGTATTTCCAGTATCTCCTGGGCCAGTTCCCCCTGGGCATCGTCAAAGGGGGGGCGGAAGCAGCGGTTCAGATCCCGGGCACGCGGCAGCATCCGCTGGCTGAACACCGGTCGCGCCAGGGCAGCGGCTACCGAAGCCACCACACAGACCACGTTGACTGCCGGACGCTGGCCGGACAAGAGCCAGCGATGCAGTGCCATTACGCCGGAGGGCTCGTTGCCGTGCAGCAGGGTTACCAGCGCGCGGGTACGGTCACCATCTTCCCCGGTAAAAAACAGGCAGGCGGGGCCATCAAGCCAGTGCAGGAATTCCTCCACATTGTGGCCGACACCATCAGGGGCGGGATCACGGATAAATTTAAAACGCCTCAAAGCGGCCACTCCGCCACGGGCAGGTTCCTCTCGCTGTGCTCCATATAAACCTCCAGTAATTCGTGCAGCGCCTCCTGCAGGGGCATTCTCTCCCGCAGTTGCGCAAGCATATTGCGCTGCCAGGTAGCGCCGGTCTGGCGCCGCTGCAGGCGCGTTTCGATGATTTCGATATAGTGGCGCACTTCATCATCTGCAACGCCGATGGCTTCCAGACCGGCCCGGGCCAGCGGCAACACACTGCGGATGATCTCGCTTGTGTCGCGCTCCCGGTAATCAGACCTGCCCCGCTGTGGCCAAAGGAGTTTGGCATCCAGCCCGTGCTGGGCCGCGCGGTAGAAATTGTACTCCGCCCTGGGAAAGGGCAGTCCCGGCAGCAGTTCATTGATATGCGGGCGCAGGCCTTCCGCCAGGCCGATGAGAAATGCGGCATTGGCCACCATGTCCACCGCGGTGGGGCCTGCGGGAAGTGCCCGCATTTCAATGCGCAGATGGCCGCCTCCAAGGTTGTCGTAGACTGGCCTGTTCCAGAGCCACACCGTGCCCTGGTGCAGGCGCAGCTCTGCCAGTGACGGCGTGGCGCCGCCGGCAAGCTCGTCGGCCGGCGAGACATCCGCACAGATCGGCATCAGCGCCGGGTATATCCTCACCACTTCGCGAAACAGTTCTGCCGCCCCGCGCCTGGCCCAGCCCTGGCCAAAATTCACCCGGGCCGGCTGATTCCAGCCATAGCGATCCGGATGCCGGGTGTCGATGGACTGCTTGAAAAGGGGTACCCGCGTTTCATTCCAGAGTCGGTGGCCAAACAGGGTCGGCGAGTTGGCGCCCGCGGCCAGGGCCAGGGGGGTGGCCAGCTGGATTGCGTTGAAGGTATCAGCATAATCGTCCGGCGAGACACGATAATGCACCTGGAAAGACGTGTTGGCACCTTCCAGGGTGATGTCCGACAGTTCAAGCTTGAGCGGGTCGTCACCGTTGATATCGATACGGAATCCGTCACCACGACGCCTGATCAACTGCTCCACCAGGACCCGGTAGCGCCGCCGGGGGGTTATACAGTGGAGCCCGAAATCGCTCTGGCGCAGGGTGGGCAGGATACCAATGGGAACCACGCGTCCCCCGTGGCCCGCGGCGACAGCCCGCAACTGTTCCAGCTTGGCAAGAATCTCCCTTTCGGTGGACCTGAAGGCCGAATCGCCCAGGCCATAAGGGGTCAGGTTGTACTCCAGGTTGTACCGGTTCAGCTCGAGCGTCAGCTGGGGGTCATTGGCTTGCGCCAGGATCTCCTCGTTGGCATAAAGCGGGTTACCCGAGCTGTCGACCACGTACATTTCCAGTTCTGACCCAAGCGAGGCGGAACCCTCGCCAAAACCCGGCCGGGCGAGCAGCTGGTCCAGGCAATCGAGATTTGCCTCGAGCCGGCTGGCGAAGGCCTGGTAGTCTTCCGCGGTGAAAACCGTCCTGTCGATATCTAAACCCATGCGCACCTATTGTGAGGAGTGATGCTTCACTTGTTATTGATATGGATCGTATCCCGTGTAAATGACAGGCTATCACGGAACCGGAAACCGCGTGAGCGATACCAGTGATCGCGACAATCAGCGCACAGCTGCACCCCATCGCCTGATCAGTGTAGACTGATCCCCGGGGGAGACACTCATGAGCGATTTCAATCTGGAAACATGGGCCAACATCGCCGACATTATTGGCGCCGGGACTATCGTTACCGGCCTGATTTTCGGCTGGGTGCAAATCCGCCACCTGCGCCGCCAGCAGCGCGACGCCGTCGCTATCAACCTGGCCCAGACATTCTACGGCCCGGAACTGGCAAAGGCGCTTGCGCTGTTACACCCGTTGCCAGACGGCATCTCCCTGGCGGAAATGCGCGCGTTGGGAGAAATCTATGAGGAGGCCGCGGTTACGGTATGCACCTCGTTTGAAACCATGGGCCTGCTGGTTTTCAAGCGCATCGCACCCATGGACCTGGTGCTGGACCTGGCGGGCGGCATCGTCTCGACCATGAACAGGAAGCTGCAGCAATGGCAATTAGACCTGCGTGAGGAGCTGCAGCAGCCGTCCTGGGGAGAGTGGTTCGAGTGGCTGGGCGACCAGGCACTGAAATCGAAAACCGCGTCTGAACCCGCGCAAATCCGCTACAAAAACTGGAAACCCTGAACGCGCCACACGCCCACCTTGCCCATGACCCAGTGGCGCGGCAGTGCAGCAGGCGGGCATCGGATCATCCGCTAAACCCGTCCTGTCTATTGCGCTATCGCATAGGAAACGCTGACGGTCACCCGGTAGCTGTTTTCCCCGGCGGCCACAGGAGCCGCGGCCGCCGCATCGCTGGCCATCATTTCCGCGCGCATCATCGGTGCGGGCGCCAGGTCATAGGTGTTTTCCGAAATTTCCAGCAGCCTGCCCAGCTTCACCCCGGCTGCGCTCGCAAGTGTTTTCGCCCTGGCCGTGGCATCCTGCACGGCGCCGGCACGGGCCTTGTCGATAGCCGCGGAGGGATCGTCATTGGTAAACATGATATTGCCGCCCTCGTTTACCCCCAGGGTCACGGACTGGTCAATAATCGCACCGAGCTTTGCCAGGTCCCGCACCCGCACATTGAGACCGTTGCGCACGGTATAGCCGACGATCCGGGGGGGCTCGCGCTCTCCCTGGGCCTTGGGCTGGGGATAGACATACCTGGGCTGGATGCCGAAATTCGACGTCTGGATATCCCGCTCGGCAATACCCTGGTCCCGCAGGGCCTTGATCACCTGGGCCATGGCCGCCGAGTTGGCGTCCAGTGCCTGCCTGGCGGTGTCGGCGTCCCGGGTCACGCTAAGCTGCAACAGCGCCATGTCCGGTACCAGCTCCGCCCTGCCCTCGCCGTTTACCATTATCCGCGGATAGGGCTCATTGTCGCCAGCCTGCGCGGCAACACTGACAAACACCATGGCGGCCAGAACCGTCGCCCGCAGTGAACCGGAAACTGTCATCATCTCGCTCTACTCCCCTTGTCATCCATTACGTCCAGCACCGCCAGGGCGGCACCGACCACGGCAGCGACATCACCGCCACCACGCCAGAATTCGATCAACTGCCGACGCATATCCGGTGTCCAGAAGCGGCTTATGTGTTCCGCTGTGCGCTGCGCCGCCCCTTCGTCTTTCCCGGCACCGAGATTCAATGCTATCTGCTCAGCCATTTTCACCAGGCGCTCGAGCTGTTTTACCGCCATGTTCAGGGCTCCTCCACCACACGTTGGGGGTTTGTATATATCACCTGCCTTCCCGGCTGCAGAAAACCCACCAGGGTAAGACCGCTCTGCCGGGCCTGCTCCACCGCCAGTGAAGTGGGTGCAGACACGGCGGCCAGCACGGCTACATTGCAACTGGCCGCCTTGGCCACCATTTCGTAGCTGGCCCGGCTGGTCACCAGCGCAAAGCCCGTCGCGGAACATTCACCACGCGCGAGCGCACCGAGCAATTTATCCAGGGCGTTATGGCGCCCCACATCCTCGCGCACCAGTTCAATCAAACCGCTGGCGTCGCACCAGGCTGCGCCGTGTACACCGCCGGTAAGGCGCTTCAGCGACTGGCGCTGGCCCAGCGCTGTTACCGCCGCCTGCAATGCACCATGCGACAGGCGCAGGTCACTGCTGACCCGCACTGCCGGGGGAACCGCCTGTTCCAGTGACTCGATGCCACATAGCCCACAGCCGGTTCGCCCCACCAGGTTGCGGCGGCGCTCCTTCAGCGCCGCAAAAGCTTCGGCACTGATCGTCATGGAAAGTTCCACGCCGTGTTCCCGCTCGATAATGTCTAGGTCCCGCAGCTGTTCGCGGTCACCAAGGATACCCTCGGACAGGCTGAATCCCAGGGCGAGATCTTCCAGCTCGGCAGGCGTCGCCATCATGACAACATGGGAAATACCGTTGTAAACCAGCGCCACCGGCACTTCGGTTACAACCGAATCCTCGTCCTGTTGCAGACTGCCAGCGCACCAGGTATGCCGCGCAAAGCGTTGGGTTACCTCTTTCACTCCGCTGTAGCCGAATCCAGCAACCGCTGCTGGCGCTGGTCGAACTGCTGCTGCCTGGCCTGCCAGGCGGACGGTTCAGTCACCCGGGACACCTGCACGGCGGTGACCTTGTACTCGGGGCAATTGGTCGCCCAGTCTGAATTGTCGGTAGTGATCACATTGGCGCCCGACAATGGATGGTGGAATGTGGTGTAGACCACGCCCGGCTTGACCCGTTCGGTGATACGGGCCCGCAGCACGGTATTGCCGACACGACTCTGGATACCGACCCAGTCGCCCTCCGCCACACCGCGCTCCTCGGCGTCGTGGGGGTGTATTTCCAGGGTATCCTCCGGGTGCCAGTTGCTGTTGGCCGTACGCCGGGTCTGGGCGCCGACATTGTACTGGCTGAGGATGCGACCGGTAGTCAGCAGCAGGGGGAAGCGGCGGTTGGCGCGCTCGTCGGTGGCGACATATTCGGTCAGCGCGAAAAAGCCCTTGCCGCGCACGAATGTATCGACATGCATGATGGGCGTACCTGCTGGCGTCTGCTCGTTGCAGGGCCACTGGATACTGCCCAGTTGGTCGAGGCGGGCATAACTGACACCGTGGAAGGTCGGCGTGAGCCGGGCGATCTCGTCCATGATCTGCGAGGGGTGCTCATAGTGCATCGGGCAACCCATGGCATTGGCCAGGTCCTGGGTAACCTCCCAGTCCTCCTTGCCCGCCAGGGGCGGCATCACCCTGCGTACCGGCGAGATGCGCCGCTCGGCGTTGGTGAAGGTGCCGTTCTTTTCCAGGAAGGAAGAGCCGGGCAGGAACACGTGGGCGTACTTGGCAGTTTCGTTGAGGAATATATCCTGCACCACCAGGCAGTCGAGCGCAGCCAGCGCCGCCTGGATATGCTGGGTATTGGGGTCGGACTGGGCCACGTCCTCCCCCTGGCAATACAGGCCCCGGAAATCGCCGTCTATCGCCGAGTCGAACATGTTGGGGATCCGCATTCCGGGTTCCGGGTCCAGCTCGACCTGCCACTCCGCCTCGAACAGGGACCGGGTCGCTGCATCGGACAGGTGGCGGTAGCCGGGCAGTTCGTGGGGAAAGGAGCCCATGTCGCAGGAGCCCTGGACATTGTTCTGGCCGCGCATGGGGTTCACCCCTACCCCTTCCCGGCCCATGTTGCCGGTCAGCATCGCAAGATTGGCAATGGCCATCACGGCGGTAGAGCCCTGGCTGTGCTCGGTGACCCCGAGGCCGTAGTAAATCGCCGCGTTGCCACCTGTGGCGTACAACCTGGCGGCCTCCCGCAGTGACTGCGGCGGCACGCCGGTGGCGGTTTCCAACTCCTCCGGGGCATGTCGGGGCTCGCGGATAAAGTCCAGCCAGTGGGCAAACTGTGCCGTATCACAGCGTTGGGCAATGAAGGCCTCGTCCTGCAGGCCCTCGCTGGCAATCACATGAGCCATGGCGTTGAGTACCGCCACGTTCGCGCCGGGGTTCACCGGCAGGTGGTAGTCTGCGCGAATATGCGGTGCGTCCACCAGTTCGATACCCCGCGGGTCTATCACGATCAGCCTGGCGCCCTGGCGCAGCCGCCGCTTCAGGCGCGAGCCGAATACCGGGTGGGCCTCGGTGGGATTCGAGCCGATTACCAGTACCACATCCGCGTGGGCCACCGAGGCGAAGGTCTGGGTGCCGGCGGATTCGCCCAGGGTGGTTTTCAGGCCGTAGCCGGTAGGCGAATGACAGACCCGGGCGCAGGTATCGATGTTGTTGTTGCCAAACCCCGCCCGCACCAGCTTCTGTACCAGGTAGACCTCCTCGTTGGTACAGCGGGAGGAGCTGATGGCGCCGATACTGTTGCGCCCGTGCTGCTGCTGGATAGCGCGAAAACGCCGGGCGGCATGGGCGATGGCCTCTTCCCAGGACACGGTTCGCCAGGGCTCGTCGATACTGTCGCGAATCATCGGCTGGGTGATGCGGTCCTTGTGGGTGGCATAACCGAAAGCGAAACGACCCTTGACGCAGGCGTGGCCCTCGTTGGCCTGGCCGTCCTTGTGCGGCGTCATCCGCACCACGCTCGTGCCTTTCATCTCGGCCCTGAAAGCGCAGCCCACGCCACAGTAGGCGCAGGTGGTGACCACAGAATGTTCCGGCTTGCCCTGCTCGATAATGGTGTTTTCGGTGAGGGTCGCGGTGGGACAGGCCTTGACGCAGGCACCGCAGGACACACATTCACTGTCCATGAACGCCTCGCCCTGGCCGGCGCTCACGCTGGAATCAAACCCCCGTCCCTGGATGGTGAGCGCAAAGGTACCCTGGGTCTCCTCGCAGGCGCGCACGCAGCGTGAGCAGACGATGCACTTTGAGGCATCGAAGGTGAAATAGGGATTGGATTCGTCTTTCGGGGCGCTCAGGTGATTGGCGCCATCATAGCCATAGCGCACCTCCCGCAGCCCGAGTTCCCCCGCCGTGTCCTGCAGTTCACAGTCGCCGTTGGTGGGGCAGGTCAGGCAGTCCAGCGGGTGATCGGAAATATACAACTCCATCACATTGCGGCGCAGCGCCGCGAGTTTCCCGGTCTGGGTATGGACTACCATGTCCGCCCGCACGGGAGTGGTACAGGATGCCGGGTAGCCCTTCACACCCTCGATCTCCACCAGGCAAACGCGGCAGGAGCCGAAGGCCTCGAGGGAGTCGGTGGCGCACAGCCTCGGAACCTTTACCCCCGCAAGGGCCGCTGCCCGCATCACCGATGTGCCGGCGGGCACAGTCACCTGTTGGCCATCAATAGACAGACTGACAGGCGGGCCCGCGGCCACCGCCGGGGTACCGAAATCCTGTTCCGGTTCGTAAAATTGCAACATCACACCAACCTCCTGGCGGGCCAGCACACGCCACGCCGTCTCAGGACAATTTCCCGCTGGCACCCTCGGGAAAGTCCTCGGGAAAATATGCCATTGCACTGCGCACGGGGTAAGGTGTCAGGCCACCCATGGCGCACAGTGAACCGGCTTCCATCGTGTCGCACAGGTCCCGCAACAGTGCCGCATTCTTCGCGGGTTCCTCCCGCGCGATAATCCGGTCGATCACCTCCACCCCGCGCACCGAACCGATCCGGCAGGGTGTGCACTTGCCGCAGGACTCAAGCGCGCAGAACTCCATCGCAAAGCGCGCCTGCCGGGCCATGTCGACGGTATCGTCGAACACTACCACGCCACCGTGGCCGAGCATTGCCCGGATGCCGGCGAACGCCTCGTAATCCAGCGGCGTGTCCCATTGCGACTCGGGCAGGTAGGCCCCCAGGGGACCACCCACCTGGATGGCACGGGCCGGCCGGCCGCTGTAAGTGCCGCCACCGTATTCTTCTACCAGCTGTCGCAGGGTCGCGCCGTAGGCCAGTTCCACCAGGCCGCCGCGCCGGATGTTGCCGGCCAGTTGCACTGCCAGCGTTCCGCGCGAACGCCCCACGCCAAAGTCCCGGTAGAACTGAGCGCCCTTCTCCAGCACCGTGGTCACCGCCGCCAGTGTCAGCACATTGTTGACGACGGTGGGCTGGCCAAACAGGCCGGCGATCGCCGGCAGGGGCGGTTTGGCCCGCACCATCCCGCGCTTGCCCTCGAGGCTGTCCAGCAGGGAGGTCTCCTCGCCGCAGATATAGGCGCCGGCGCCGATCCGCAACTCCAGCTCGAAGGACCGGTCGCTGCCGCGGATATTGGCACCCAGGTAGCGTTCCGCCCGGGCCCCGGCAATGGCCTGCTCGAGGATATCCCGGGCCCGGGGATACTCCGAACGCAGGTAGATATAACCCAGCGTGGCGCCGACGGCGAGCCCGGCGATGATCATCCCCTCTATCAGCTGGTAGGGGTCCGCTTCCATCAGCAGGCGATCGGCGAAGGTGCCGGAGTCACCCTCATCCGCATTGCATACGATATATTTCTGTTGCCCGGGGGTATCCAGCACGGTCTGCCACTTGATGCCGGCCGGGAATGCCGCTCCGCCCCGGCCCCGCAGGCCGGATTCGGTGACCGCGTCGACGATGTCCTGGGGAGCCATTCCCAGGGCACGTTCGAGGCCTGCGAAGCCATCGAGGGCGCGGTAGGTGTCCAGGCACAGGGGGTCGCCCTCCCCCGCCCGGGCAAAGGTCAACCGCTGCTGTGATCGGAGATAGGGAATGTCACCGACGGGCCCGAGGAACAGCGGGTGGCCGGCAGGCTCGCTCGCCAGTGCGCGCAGCAGCTGGGGTACGGCATCGACCGTCACCGGGCCGAAGGCAATTCGCTCACCGCCATGTTCGACTTCCAGCAGCGGCTCCAGCCAGAACAGCCCGCGGGAACCGTTGCGGACGAGATCCAGCGGCAGACCCCGGCGCCCGGCCTCCAGCGACAGCGCATGCGCCACCCGATCCGCACCCAGCGCTGCGGCAGTTGTATCCCGGGGCAGGAACAGGCGCAGGCTCATCGCACGCCCCTGTCGCCAAGGCCGTCCAGCAAGGTATCCAGGCGCGCCGGATCTACCCTCGCGTGAATTTCGTCATCCAGGCGCACTGACGGCGAGCAGGCACAGTTACCCAGACAGTAGACGGGTTCAAGGCTTATGACTCCATCCGCGGTGGTGTCGCCGTAGTCGATTCCCAGGCGCTGTTTTGCATGGGCTTCAAGCACTCGCGAGCCCATCGCCTGGCAGGCCTCAGCCCGGCAGATTTGCAGAATATGTTTACCCGCAGGTTCGCTGCGAAAATCGTGGTAGAAGCTGATCACCCCGTGCACTTCCGCCCGGGACAACTGCAGGCCCCGGGCTATCGCCGGCACCGCTGCAGCGGGAATATACCCCAGGGCTTCCTGCAGGGCGTGCAGCAGCGGCAACAGTCCGCCGGGCACATCGCGGTACTGCGCGATAATCGCCGTGAGCACTTCTGCTATCCGCTGGTCCATCCCGCACTACCCGCCACGTTTTCGAGGAAAGCCCAGTATAGGCTCAATAGAGGCAGCCTGCGTGAAAGGCCAGGTGATCGCCGATAAACGAAGAGATAAAAAAATAACTGTGGTCATACCCTTCCTGCATGCGAATGGTCATAGGATAACCCGCATCGGCACAGGCCTGCTCCAGCAGCGGCGTTTTGAGTTGCTCCGCAAGAAAATTGTCCGCATCACCCTGGTCCACCAGAACCGGCAACTGCTCGCTGGCGCCCGCCAGCAGCGCCGTGGTGTCGTACTCTCGCCAGGCCTCCCGCTCCGGCCCCAGGTAATTGCCCAGGGCCTTTTCGCCCCAGGGGCAATTCGCCGGGGAGCAGATGGGAGAAAAAGCAGTGGCCGACCTGAACCGGCCGGGATTTTTCAGGGCTATGGTGAGGGCCCCATGACCACCCATGGAGTGACCTGAGATGCCGACGCGCTCGGCATCCACCGGGAACTCTGTGTTTATCAGTGCAGGCAGCTCGTCGACGATGTAGTCGTACATGCGGTAGTGCTTGCGCCAGGGTTCCCGGGTGGCGTTGACATAAAAACCTGCGCCGAGGCCAAAGTCCCAGGCGCCGTCGGGGTCATCCGGCACCCCCTCGCCCCGTGGACTGGTATCGGGGGCGACAATCGCCAGGCCCAGTTCCGCCGCGTAGCGCTGGGCGCCCGCCTTCGCGACGAAGTTTTCGTCGGTGCAGGTGAGGCCGGACAACCAGTAGACCACCGGGACCTTGCCCTGCTCCGCCTGGGGCGGCAGGAAGATGGAAAAGGTCATATCGCAACCCAGCACGCGCGACGCGTGCGAGTACCGCAGCTGTCGCCCGTCAAAGCACTTGTTGGCGCTAATCTGTTCCATGTCCCCGTCCTGTCTCAGTACTGCACGACGGAGCGAATGCTCTCGCCCGCATGCATCAGGTCAAACGCTTTGTTGATATCCTGCAGCGGCATGGTGTGGGTAATGAGGTCATCGATATTGATCTTGCCGTCCATGTACCAGTCCACGATCTTCGGCACATCGGTGCGGCCGCGGGCGCCGCCAAACGCGGTGCCGCGCCAGCCCCGCCCGGTGACCAGCTGGAAAGGCCGGGTGGAAATCTCCTTGCCCGCACCGGCGACACCGACTATGCAGCTCTGGCCCCAACCTTTGTGGCAGCACTCCAGCGCCTGGCGCATGACGTTGACGTTGCCAATGCACTCGAAACTGTAGTCCACGCCGCCACCGGTCAGGTCGATCAGGTGCTGGACAATGTCATCGACATCGTTGGGATTGACGAAATCAGTCATCCCGAACTTCTTCGCCAGTTCCACCCTGCCCGGGTTGAGGTCGATACCGATGATGCGGGTGGCCCCGACCATCTTCGCTCCCTGCACCACGTTCAGGCCGATACCGCCGAGGCCGAACACGGCGACCGTGGAACCGGGCTCGACTTTCATGGTGAAGGCCACCGCGCCGATACCGGTAGTGACACCACAGCCGATGTAGCAGATCTTGTCGAAGGGCGCGTCCTCACGCACCTTCGCCAGGGCAATCTCCGGCAACACGGTGTAATTCGAAAAGGTGGAGCAGCCCATGTAGTGCAGCAGGGGTTTGCCGTCCAGGGAGAAGCGGCTGCTGCCATCGGGCATAACGCCCTGCCCCTGGGTGTTGCGGATGGCCTGGCACAGGTTGGTCTTGGGATGCAGGCAGTAATCGCACTCCCGGCACTCCGGGGTGTACAGCGGAATGACGTGATCACCGGGCTTGACGCTCTTGACCCCCGCTCCGACTTCCATCACCACTCCCGCGCCCTCGTGCCCGAGAATCGCGGGGAATGCGCCCTCCGGGTCATCACCGGACAGGGTGAAGGCATCGGTGTGACAGACCCCGGTCGCCTTGATCTCCACCAGTACCTCGCCGGCGCGGGGTCCCTCCAGGTCGACTTCGACGATTTCCAGTGGTTTGCCCGCCTGGAATGCCACTGCTGCGCGTGATTTCATATTTGCTCTAGCTCCTGCCCTGAATAATTGATCCCTGTGGCGACAGGATAGTTGCACCCAGCTGAAAAAATAAGCCCTTTTCGCGATTATTTCAGCTCCGGGCATGGCTGGCTGGTATTTGCATGAGCATCCCGGTTGGCACCCGGGCGACACTGTGCGAGCATGCCCCCTGGGAGAACGGCACAGGTGCAAACATGTTTGGGGCAAGAGCGCTCATACCCGGTGCTTCGACGGTGTTTGTGTGTGCGCCGGCCAGTGCGACAGGTCTTGACCAGCAGGTGGAGTCCCTGGTGCGGCCTCTGGCCAACGCCCTTGCCGATTTCGTGTTCTACCGGGTCGACCTGTTCGGGCAGGGCTTTCCCCTCATCGTGCTGTGGCTGGCTGTCGCCGCGCTGTTCTTCACCTTTTATCTCGGCTTTATCAATATACGGGGCTTCGGCCTCGCCCTGCGCCATGTTCGCGGCCACTTTCACAACCCGGCGGCCAACGGCGAAATCTCCCATTTCCAGGCGGTGGCAACCGCGATCTCCGGCACCGTCGGTATCGGCAATATCGGCGGCGTGGCGGTGGCGATTGCGGTCGGTGGACCCGGCGCGGCCTTCTGGCTTTTCATCGCCGGTTTTCTGGCCATGTCAACCAAGCTGGTCGAGTGCACCCTCGGGGTAAAGTACCGCCGTTACAATCCGGACGGCTCCGTGTCCGGCGGCCCCATGTACTACCTGGAACACTATCTCGCGGTCCGGGGCGCCCCGCGCTGGGGCAAAATGCTCGGCGGATTCTATGCCCTGTCGCTGGTGATCGGCTGCCTGGGTATCGGCAACATGTTCCAGTCGAACCAGGCCTATGTGCAGTTTCTGGTTATCTCCGGTGGTGACGACAGTTTCTTCGCCGAGCGTGGCTGGCTGTTCGGCCTGCTGCTGGCGGCGACGATCTCGGTGGTGATCATCGGCGGTATCCGCTCCATCGCCCGGGTGGCCGCCCATGTCGTGCCTTTCATGGGCATCCTCTACGTGCTGTGTGCCCTGACCATCATCGGCATGAGTATTGAGCATGTTCCGGCAGCACTGGCACTGATCGTCAACGGGGCCTTCAGCGCCGAGAGTGTCACCGGCGGCATGGTGGGCGCGATTATCGTCGGCTTCCAGCGGGCGCTGTTCTCCAACGAGGCGGGGCTAGGATCGGCCTCCATCGCCCATTCCGCCGTGCAGACCGACGAGCCCGCCTCCGAGGGACTGGTATCGCTGCTGGAACCCTTTATCGACACCGTGGTGATCTGCACCCTGAGTTCGCTGGTGATCGTCACCACCGCCTACCCGAACGGGCTGATGGACGGCGGGCTGGAGGGCATCGCCCTGACCTCCGCCGCCTTTGCGCACCACTTCAGCTGGGCCCCCTACCCGCTGGCAATCGCCGCCCTGCTGTTCGCCTTTTCCACCAGCATCTCCTGGTCCTATTACGGGCTGAAGGGCTGGACCTACCTGTTCGGTGAGAGCGATGCCGCGCAGATGTTATTCAAGGCAATCTTCTGCGCGTTTATCGCCCTGGGCTGCATGATACAACTGAGCGCCGTGCTGGATTTCTCCGACGCCATGGTCTTCCTGATCGCCATCCCCAATATCCTCGGCCTTTACCTGTTCGCACCGGAGGTTAAACGGGAGGTGAACGACTATATCCGGCGGGTAAAGGCGGGCCAGGTTCACCTCAGCGATGATTGGATGTTGGGACGAAGGTAGATCCGTTTGTGCGCGGGGTTCCGGGTTTGGTCGGATTCATTCGACCAGTCCACTCCAACACTCGCCCTGACTCCGCAAAACACACCACCGACTAATACGGCTTGTCCCCGTCGATAGTGATGCGCAGGTGCTTGCGATGCGCGGGGAAGTAGTCGTTGATCGGTTTGTGCTGGGTGCTGCGGTTGTCCCAGATCGCGATGCTGTGGGGCCGCCACTGGAAACGGCAGGTGTACTCCGGCGTGGTGACATGCCGGAACAGGAATTGCAACAGCGCATCACTTTCCGCCGCCTTGAGTCCCTCGATATGCGTGGTGAACAGGCTGTTCACAAAAATCACTTTCCTGCCTGTCTCCGGGTGGGTGCGGATAACCGGGTGTCGCACCGGGGGATTGGCCGCCACGGCATCTGCCAGACGCTCGCGGCCACCGGGCTCGGCGAGACTCTCCTTGAAGCCATGGGCAAAATCATGGACGGCGGTGAGTCCCTGCAGGAATTCCTGCATCGGCAGGGAGAGTCCCCTGTAGGCCGCGGTCATGCTCGCCCAGAGGGTGTCGCCTCCCTTGGGCGGAACGATGACGGACCTGAGCACGGTACCCATGGGCGGGTGCTGTCGAAACGTCATGTCCGAGTGCCACGCCTCTATTTTGGTGGGTTTTTCCGGGGTGCTTTCGAGAATCGTCAGCTCCGGAAAATCTTCCACCGTGTCGTAGGCGGGGTGGGTCTGCAGGGGCCCGAAGGATAGTGCCAGCGATTTCTGCATGGCCGGACTGATATCCTGGTCGCGGAAGAAAATCACCTCGTATTCGTTGAGCAGCTCGCGCACCTGCTTCCGGCTTTCGGCACTGAGTTCCCGGGACAGGTCCAGCCCATGAATTTCCGCGCCCAGGGCTCCTGCCACGGGTCTGATATCAAGCATTGAATGACTCCACTGAAACACTCCAGGTCGCCTCGAACGCGACACTGACAGGCGCTGCACAAGCCGCCTATAATACCACCCCTGCATTCCGCGCCAATAGACCGACAGCCATGAAACTGCACATCATCACCACCGGCGGCACCATCGACAAGATCTACTTCGATGCCAAGAGCGATTACCAGGTGGGCGAACCGGTAATAGGCGAACTGCTGAAAAAAATGGCCGTGGGCTTCCCCTTTACGGTGGAATCCGCCATGCGCAAGGACAGCCTGGATATGACCGACGAGGACAGGGCCCTGATCCGCCGGCTCGCCGCCGATTGCGCGGAGGAATGCGTACTGATAACCCACGGCACCGACGGCATGGTTGCCACGGCCCTGGTTCTGCAGGACATTGGCGACAAGCGGATCGTCCTTACCGGCGCACTGCAACCCGCCGCTTTTGCCGAGAGCGACGCCATCTTTAACATCGGCTGTGCAATCGGCGCAGTACAAAGCAAGCCGCCGGGCGTGTACATTGCAATGAACGGCGAGGTGTTCGATGCCCACCGGGTGCGCAAGAATGTTGCCGCCAATCGCTTTGAGCGCCTGCCCTGACCATCGCCAGTTTCGGAGGACGTCCAAATATTATGCCCAACGTAGTCTGCCCCCACTGCTCAGCCGTTAACCGTATCCCCGGGGAGCGCCTCGGCGACAGCCCCCGCTGCGGCAAATGCAGTGAACCCCTGTTCACCGGAAAGCCGCTGGAGCTGACCGCTGCCGGCTTTGACCGACATCTGCAGCGCAGCGAGCTGCCATTGGTGGTGGACTTCTGGGCCGAGTGGTGTGGCCCCTGCAAAATGATGGCGCCGGCCTTCGCCCAGGCCGCCGCCGAGCTGGAGCCGACAGTGCGGCTGGCCAAGGTGGACACCGAGGCGCAACAGAGTGTCGCGGCGCGCTATGCCATTCGCAGCATACCCACGCTCATTTTGTTCCGGGACGGTCGCGAGGTCGCCCGCCAGGCGGGCGCCATGAGCAGGAACGATATCGTGCAGTGGGTGAACCGCGCGCTGCAGGCGGGCTCCTGAGCGGATCAGGGCCTGCTGCCAGACCCGCAATCGAAGCGGGCGATGCCACAAGAACAGACGACCTTCAGGCGCCGGCGCTTACATCCTTGTCGAGAAAACCTTCCCTGCGCAGTATTTCCGCGGCTTCCTCGCCGTTGATGACTTCCTTTTCCTGCAGCAGGGCAGCCAGGGCCTCCAGCGCTGAACGCCGCCGTACGAGAATCTCCCGCGCCCGGCCATGGGCCTCCTCCACCAGTGCCCTCACCGCTCCATCGATCTGTTCGGCTGTATTGTCGCTGTAATTTTTTTCCTCGACGTAATCCCCGCCCAGGTACAGGGACTGCTGCCGCCGGCCATAAGTAAGCGGGCCAAGCGCATCCCACATGCCGAGCCGGGTGACCATGTCGCGGGCGATCTCGCTCGCCCGCTCCAGGTCATTGGACGCGCCGCTTGAGATATCGGTAAATACCAGCTCCTCCGCCACCCTGCCTCCAAGCAGGATCACCAGCTGGTCCCTGAGTTCGTCGCGGGTGGAGAGGAACTTTTCCGCCACCGGCAACTGCAGGGTATACCCAAGCGCCGCTGCTCCGCGCGGGATGATCGATATCTTGTGTACCGGTTCTCCCGTGGGCACCGTCAGCGCGACCAGGGCGTGGCCCGATTCGTGGAAAGCGACGCGACGTTTCTCCTGGGCGTTCATAACACGGTGTTTTTTCTCGGGGCCGGCGATGACCCGGTCGATCGCCGCCTCGAAATCCGCCATCGTCACCGCCTGGTGATCGTGGCGCACCGCGAGGATGGCCGCTTCGTTGCATATATTGGCCAGGTCGGCGCCGACAAAACCCGGCGTGCGCTGGGCCACCACGCTCAACTCGACATCCTCCGCCAGCGTCAACTTGCGGGCGTGTAGCTTGAGTATTGCCTCCCGGGCAGCCAGGTCAGGCTTGTCCACCACGATCTGCCGGTCGAAACGACCGGCCCGCAGCAGTGCCTTGTCCAGCACCTCGGGCCGGTTGGTGGCGGCCATAACCACCACGCCAATAGAGGGATCGAATCCATCCATTTCCGTGAGCAGTTGGTTGAGGGTCTGTTCCCGTTCGTCGTGACCACCCATCATCACCGGCCCGCCGCGGGTACGGCCGATTCCATCCAGCTCGTCGATGAAAATAATGCAGGGCGCCTTGTCGCGCGCCTGCTGGAACAGGTCGCGCACCCGGGCGGCGCCGACACCGACAAACATCTCTATGAATTCGGAGCCGCTGATATTGAAAAATGGCACGCCCGCCTCCCCGGACACGGCCCGTGCCAGCAGAGTCTTGCCGGTACCGGGCGACCCCAGCAGCAGTACGCCCTTGGGCATGTGGCCGCCGAGACGCTGTATGCGGGTGGGGTCCTTGAGAAACTCGATACTCTCCTTCAACTCCTCCTTGGCTTCCTCCGCGCCCGCGACGTCATCAAAGGTCACGGCGAGCGAGGTATCGGCGTGAATACGCATCTTGCCGCCCACATTCAGGAAGCCACCCGCGGCACCACTCATGCGCCGCCCCATCCAGCCCCAGAACAGGAACAACAGCATGAAGGGCAGAACCCAGCTGAGCACCGAGGCCAGCCAGCGACTGTCGTGCCTGACCGCATACTCCACGCCGTGTTTCTCGAGCTTCGCGGCCAGCTCGTTGTTGGCAAGAGGTACGGTTACCACCATCTTCGGCTGGCCGGTTTTCTGGTCTTTCTCTTTCAGGGTGCCCTGGATAATGTCGTCGCCTACCAGCACCTTGTCGACCTGGTCGTGCTCCAGGTATTTGAGAAACTCGCTGTAGGGAATCTGCTCCCGGGCCACCCCCAGGTCCGATTGCCACCAGAACCACAGCAGGGAAAACAGCAGCACATACAGTGCCAGGCGAACATCCGGGCGCTGCCAGAAACCGGGATCGGGTGGTTTGTTGATCTCCACCCCGGGCTTTTTCTTGTCAAGCTCCATACTGGGCTTTTTCATAGGCCTGTCTTCTGCGGCTGTATCGGATGATGGTGGCAGCAGGCTGCCGGGAATACAACTCAGCCTGCAGGCAGGATACCTTCCAGACCCGCCAGATACATCTGGCCATTCAGGCTCCGGGGTACATTTTCTATGGCCACTTCTTTGCCGGCCGCCCGGGCGGTGCGCAGCCAGCTGAGCAACAGCGCCACTACCGCGCTGTTGCAGTGCGTCACATCACTCAGGTCGAGGTGGAACAGTGCCGGAGCCTGGTCGCGCAACCACTCGCGCCCCTGCTGCTCCAGCGCGAGCACGGTGGTGAAATCAACCACGCCACACACCCGCATCCGGTCCCCAGCGAAAACCAGGTGGGCCGGTTCGCTCACTGTGCGGCTCCTGCCGGCTTGTCGATTCCCGTAGCGTCCTCGTGCAGCATCAGTTCAACCCAGTTATCGACCACATAATCGACATCGCCCTTGTGGTTTTCCACCGCCTCGGCGAACTGGCTGCGATAGGTCTGGCCAAGGTTGACACCCTCGACAACGACGTTGGCTATCATCCAACTGCCGTCTTTCACCTTGTGCAGGCTGTACTGCACCAGGTAGGTCTGGTTTTTCTTGTCGGTTATCGTCTGGTTCACAGTCGCCCGGTCGTCAGCGTCATCTGCCGTATTGATTCTGTTCAGCTCGATACGCTCGCCGTCCGCCTTGAGCAACGCATCGGCATACTTGACCATCCACACTCGCTTCAGTGCTACGGCAAACCGTGCGACACGATCGCGAAAGGCCGCCTTGTCAGCCTCGCTCGTCAGGGCGTTGTACACTCTTGCACTGGCGTAGGTGGCCATGACACCGCGGGCGAAATAATTGATATCCATGACCTGGTCCAGCACTGCCGCGACCTCGGAGTAATACCGCTCCCGGTCGCTGTCGACGTAATCCCGTGCCGCCTTCGATATTGCCAGTAACTGGTCAGTCGCCTGCTTCAGCATCAGCTCGGGGTCAGTGCGCGAGATCGCAGGGAAGCTGTCAGCCCCTGCGGCCCGACTCGGGGCAACGCCTGCGAATGCAATAAACGCGGCCAGCAGCAGGTATGACATTTTTGTCGCGGCTTTCATGGTGTTCTCCTTGAGAGGCTGGTCGATCTTCACTTCTTGTTGTCACCGAAACTGGTTACAAACTTGCCGATCAGGTCTTCCAGGATCATCGCCGACTGGGTGTCCTTGATGGTGTCTCCGGGCTTGAGAATCTCCTCGGCACCTCCCACCGAGATACTGACGTATTGCTCGCCCAGCACACCAGCGGTCTTTATCGAGGCGATACTGTCGGTGGTGAGATAGTCGACATCCCGGTTGATGGCCATGTCCACCACTGCCCGCACGCTGACCGGGTCGATATGGATGTCGGTGACATGCCCGATGGCCACGCCGGCCACCATCACCTTGGCTCTGGGGGTCAGCCCGGCCACCGTATTGAACTGGGCGGAAAGCGGGTAGGTATCCCGGCCCGCCTCCGTGAAACCGAGCCCACTGACCTGGATGACCAGAAATGAAAGAGCAACGATCCCCAGCAGGATAAACGCCCCCACGGTAATTTCGATGTTGCGCGACTGCATTTAATCCACCCCAAACATGATTGCGGTCAGAAGAAAATCCATGGCCAGAACGGCCAGGGAAGAGTAGACAACGGTACGGGTAGTGGCGCTGCTGATCCCCTCGGGGGTCGGCTCCGCATCAAAGCCCTCGAATACGGCGATCCAGGTCACCACCACACCGAATACGAAAGCCTTGATCACGCCGTTGAGCACATCCTCGCGCAGTTCGACGCTCGCCTGCATGTTGGACCAGAAGGATCCCGCGTCCACGCCCAGCCAGCTGACTCCTACCCCCACGGCACCCATGATAGCGACTGCATTAAACACCTGGGCCAGCAGTGGCATGGCAATGATGCCGGCCCACAGCCGTGGCCTGGCCACCCTGCGCAGCGGATCCACACCTATCATTTCCATCGCCGAGAGTTGTTCCGTGGCCTTCATCAGCCCGATCTCCGCAGTCAGCGCGGAACCGGCGCGACCGGCAAACAACAGGGCGGCGACCACCGGGCCCAATTCACGCAGCAGGGTGAGCGCGACCATCTGCCCGAGCGCAGACTCCGCGCCAAAGCGCACCAGCACCGTATAGCCCTGCAGGGCCAGGACCATGCCGATCAGCGTCCCGGAGACCACGATGATGATCAACGAGTAAACCCCGACGAAATGCAGCTGTCGCAGCAGCAGACCGGGACCGTAACGCCAGTCCGGCGGCCCCGCGACCGCCTGCGCAAGCAATATGCCCGCCCGGCCAAAAGTGGCTGCCACGTTGAACCCGCGGTGACCCAGGCGTTGCAGGTAGTCCAGCAATCAGGTCTCCTCCAGCTGCAGGTCCCGGCGGTAGTCCGGCGCCGGATAATGAAATGGCACGGGGCCATCGGGCAGGCCCTGCAGGAACTGCCGCACCATGGCGTCGCTACTGTTCATAACGACTTCAGGGGTGCCCTGGCCGATGATCCGGCCCTCTGCAAGCACATACACGTAATCCGAGATCGAGACCGTCTCGTGAATGTCGTGGGAGACTATGATACAGGTGCAGCCCATGGCCTCGTTGATTCGCTTGATCAGGTCCCGCAGGACCCCGGCGAAAATCGGGTCCTGCCCGACGAAAGGCTCATCGTACATGATCAACTCCGGGTCCAGGATGATGGCCCGGGCAAGGGCCGCCCGTCGCGCCATACCGCCGGAGAGCTCAGCGGGCATCAGGTCCCGGGCACCGCGCAGCCCTACCGCATGCAATTTCAGCAGTACCAGGTCGCGGATCATGCTCTCGGGTAGATTGGTGTGCAAGCGCAGTGGAAACGCGACATTTTCGTAGACCGACAGGTCGGTGAACAGAGCGCCCGACTGGAACAGCATACCCATCCGCTCACGCATCTCGAACAGCTCCTGGCGCCGCAAGCGGGTAACCTCAACACCATTGAATCGTATCGACCCCCGCCCCGGCTGCAGCTGGCTGCCTATCATACGCAGCAGGGTGGTCTTGCCGCAGCCGCTGGGTCCCAGAATGGCCGTTATCTTGCCCCGCGGTATGTCAATATCAAGCGTGTTGAGAATCATTCGCTGGCCGCGACTGAAACTCAAACCCCTTATTTCAATACAGTTAGTGGACATTGCACGTTCGATTCCATGAGCGCTGATTAGTTCGATGGGTAGGGATAACAATATCATGGTCCAGTGGGCTAACACGCCATCGCTGCCCGGCCGATCCGGCACTTCCGTCAGTCGAACCTCGGCTGCCCTGGCAAGCCTGGCGCGCTTTCAACCTTCGGGACTGCCAACTACAATACAGGCGACAGGCCTGAATCGGCCAGAACTATATCGACACGCCAAACCGGCTCTATCTACCCGGCCGACACACATTCGACGCAAGGCACACACATGAAAGCGCTGATCAAAAAGGAAGCCCGACCGGGTCTATGGCTGGAGGACGTCCCCGAGCCGAAACCGGGGATCAACGACGTACTGATCAAGGTCAAACGCACCGCTATCTGCGGCACGGACATGCACATCTACAACTGGGATGCCTGGGCCAGGAAGACCATCCCGGTACCGATGGTGGTCGGCCACGAGTTTGTCGGCGAGATCGTCGAGGTGGGCTCCAATGTCATCGACTTTCACCCCGGCCAGATCGTGTCGGGCGAGGGCCATGTGGTGTGCGGCCGCTGCCGCAACTGCATGGCGGGGCGACGCCACCTGTGCGCCTACACCAGCGGCATCGGTGTCGATCGGCCCGGCGCTTTCGCCGAGTATCTTGCCCTGCCCATGTCAAACGTGTGGGAGCATTCGGAAGGCATCGACCTGGACGTGGCAGCTCTGTTCGACCCTTTCGGCAACGCGGTGCACACCGCCCTGCAGTGGCCACTGCTGGGTGAGGACGTGCTGATAACCGGCGCCGGGCCCATCGGTGCCATGGCCGCGGCTGTCTGCCGGCACTCGGGGGCGCGCAACGTGGTGATTACCGACGTGATCGATGCGCGTCTGGCCCTGGCGGCCAGGCTGGGCGCCACCCGCACGGTGAATGTGACGAAAGAGAACCTGGCAGACGTGCAGAAAGAGCTGCACATGACGGAGGGTTTCGATGTGGGGCTGGAGATGTCAGGCAACGGCCAGGCCTTCAACGACCTGCTGGCGAATATGTGCCACGGCGGCAAGGTCTCGATTCTCGGCATACCCAGCGAGAATACGGCCATCGACTGGAATATCGTGATTTTTAACATGCTCACCCTCAAGGGCATCTACGGCAGGGAGATGTACGAGACCTGGTACAAGATGTCGGTGATGATCGACTCGGGCCTGGATATCTCCCCGGTGATCACCCACCGTATGGACTACCGGGACTTCCAGCACGGGTTCGATGTCATGAGCAGCGGCGAGGCCAGCAAGGTAGTACTCAACTGGGAAATGTAGGCTCGAGTGGCCTGCCCCGCCTTACCGGGTAGTTATTGAACCGTTTGTTTCACGCAAGGAAAGTGGAGTCAAAAATGTACGATCGCTACCAGGAGTACGTCGCCGGTGAACTGGCCGCTATCGAGAGCGCCGGTCTCACCAAACACGAGCGCCTGATCACCACGCCCCAGGGCGCCCATGTCGGTGTAACGGGCGGTCGTGAAGTGCTCAATCTTTGCGCCAACAACTACCTGGGGCTGGCCCAGCACCCCGAGGTGAACGCCGCCGCTGCCCGCGGATTGCACGACTGGGGCTACGGCATGGCCTCGGTGCGTTTTATCTGCGGTACCCAGACCCTGCACAAGCAGCTAGAAGAGACACTGAGCGCCTTCCTGGGTACCGAGGACACCATCCTCTACCCCTCGTGCTTTGACGCCAATGGCGGCCTGTTCGAAACCCTGCTGGGTGCGGAGGACGCGGTGATCTCCGACGAGCTCAACCACGCCAGCATCATCGACGGCATCCGCCTGTGCAAGGCGACCCGGTACCGCTACCGCAACAACGATATGGCGGACCTGGAGGCGCAACTGCAGGCGGCTGACGCCGCCGGTGCCCGCTTCAAACTGATCTCCACCGACGGCGTCTTTTCCATGGACGGCTTTATTGCCCGGCTGGACGAGATCTGCGCGCTGGCGGACAAATACGACGCCCTCGTACACTTTGACGACTGCCATGCAACCGGCTTCATCGGCGCCAATGGCCGGGGCACTCACGAACTGCGCGGCTGCATGGAGCGTGTGGATATTATCACCGGCACCCTGGGCAAAGCCCTCGGGGGGGCCAGCGGCGGCTATACGGCTGCGCGCCGGGAGATCGTTGCTCTGCTGCGCCAGCGCTCGAGGCCCTACCTGTTTTCCAACACGGTGGCGCCGCCGGTGGTGGCCGGTGCAATCAAGGCGATTGAACTGGTGACCGAGTCACCGCAATTGCGCGAAAGACTCCAAAAGAACACGGCGATTTTTCGCGAGGGCCTGGAGAACATGGGCTTCGACCTGCTGCCGGGCGAACACCCGATTGTGCCGGTCATGCTGCATGACGCCGCGCTGGCAGCCAGGTTCGCCGAGGCGATGCTGGAACAGGGCGTGTATGTCGTCGCCTTTTCCTTCCCCGTGGTTCCCCAGGGCAAGGCCCGGATACGGACCCAGATTTCCGCGGCACTGAGCGACGACGATATCGCCCTGGCGCTGGACGCATTCAAGCGGGCGAAATCCCAGGTGCTGTAGGCAGCCGGTACAGTTCGTATAAACCCGGCGAGCCTGCTGTTTCAGGTGTCGCCCCTGCCTGTTACCGCTCCTGCAGGTTGAACAACTGGGTATTCCCGCCCCTGGCCACCACGTTGTCGGTGCGGGTCTTCTCGACCGCGAAACGTGTCAGGTAATGCGGGCCTCCGGCCTTGGGCCCGGTCCCGGACAGTCCCTGGCCGCCGAAAGGATTCACACCCACCACCGCACCCACCATATTGCGGTTGATATAGGTGTTGCCTACCCGGGTCGCCTCGAACACATCCTCGACGAAGCCGTTGATCCGACTGTGGATACCCATGGTAAGGCCGTAACCCGAGGCATTGATATCCGCCAGGACCTCAGGTATATCCTGCACGGCGTAGCGGATAACATGCAGAACCGGGCCGAACACCTCCTCGGGGAGCTGTGCCAGCCGCTTGATCTCGTACACCCTGGGGGCGAAAAAATAACCCTTCGCATGCTCCAGCTTCAGTTCGCAACTTGCCAGCAGGGTGCCTTCCCTGGCCATCCGCTGGGCATGCCGCTCCAGCATCTGTCGCGCCTCCAGGTCGATCACCGGCCCGATATCGGTTGCCAGCGCCGCCGGATTCCCCAGTTCCAGTTCCGCCATGGCACCGGCCAGCATGGTGATCACCGAATCGGCGATATCCTCCTGCAGGTACATCACCCGCAGCGCCGAGCAGCGCTGTCCCGCACTCTGGAATGCCGAGGTGATGACATCATCCACCACCTGCTCAGGCAGTGCCGTGGCATCGACGATCATGACATTGAGACCGCCGGTCTCCGCAATCAGCGGCACGATGGGGCCATCGCGTTCGGCCAGCTGGCGGTTGATCAGCCGCGCGGTGGCGGTGCTGCCGGTAAAGGCCACTCCCGCGATACGCGAGTCCCTGACCAGCGCACCGCCGACCGTTGCGCCGTCACCCGGCAGCAGGTGAATCACCTCGGGCGGCACACCCGCCTCGAGCATCAGGCTCACTGCCCTGGCGGCTATCAGCGGTGTCTGCTCCGCCGGTTTGGCGATGACACTGTTACCCGCCATCAGGGCCGCGACAACCTGGCCGGTGAAAATCGCCAGGGGAAAATTCCACGGACTGATACACAGGAAAACGCCGCGACCGTGCAGGGACAATTCGTTCACTTCCCCGGTCGGGCCCGGCAGGGGCAACGGCGTGGCAAAGCCCAGGCGCCCCTGGCGGGCGTAATAGCGACAAAAATCGACCGCCTCGCGCACCTCCGACAGGGCATCGTCAACCGTGCGCCCCGCCTCGCTGATGATCAGCCCCATCAGGGCCTCGCAGTGCTGCTCCAGCAGGCCCGCCAGGCGCTCCAGGCACCCTGCCCTGACTTCGGCGCCGGCGGCATCCCAGCCTGGTTGCGCCGCCGCAGCCAGAGCCAGCGCGCGCTCGATGGCATCGGGGGCGGCCTCTACCACATGGCCCACCACGGTCTCGAAGTGTGCCGGGCTGGTCACCGCCTGTGCCTCCCCCTGCCACCACTGCCCACCCACAATCGGCGCGGCCCTGACCGCCGCGCCGGCCGGCAACACCAGTTTCGGCAGCAGCCGGGCAACTTCCAGCGGGTCCGCCAGATCGATACCGCGGGCGTTAAGCCAGGGCGCGGGCTCGTCGCGATAAAGCAGTCGCGGCTCCGGAATTCCGGGATGCCGCCCGGCCGGCTGGGCAAGCGCCTCTTCCACCGGGTCCCGCAACAGCTCCTGCGGCGGTACCCGCGCATCCAGGAAGCGGTTGACGAAGGAGCTGTTGGCGCCGTTCTCCAGCAGGCGGCGCACCAGGTAGGGCAACAGGTCCTTGTGGTTGCCGACCGGCGCATACACCCGCACCGCAACACCCGGACTCTTGTCCAGCACCTCGTCGTACAGCAGGTGGCCCATGCCGTGCAGGCGCTGGAACTCGAAGGACTGGCTGCCATCGGTGAGTTCCATCACCAGGGCCACCGTGTAGGCATTGTGGGTGGCAAACTGGGGGTAGATGACATCCTGCGCCGCCAGCAGGCGCTCGGCGCACACCTGGTAGGACACATCCGTATGGCTTTTTCGGGTGAATACCGGGTAGTCCGCCAGGCCCTGTTCCTGGGCGTGCTTGATCTCCCCGTCCCAGTAGGCGCCCTTGACCAGCCGCACCATGAAATGGCGGCTGGTCTCACGCGCCAGCACGGCGAGCCAGTCGGCGAGCAGGTAGGCCCGCTTATGGTAAGACTGCAGCACAAAGCCGAGGCCATCCCAGCCCGCCAGTTCGTCGTCGCGGGCCAGGGCCTCGAAGATATCCATTGATATCTCCAGCCGGTCGCACTCCTCGGCGTCGATACTGAAACCCACCCCGCCCTGCTTCGACATCAGCGCCAGCGCCTTCACCCGCGGCAACAGTTCAGCCATCACCCTGCGCTTCTGCCTGAATTCATAGCGCGGATGCAGGGCGGACAGCTTCAGGGAAATGCCGTTGGCGGTAACCACCGAATCGCCGCGCACCGTGGCGCTGATACTCTTGATCGCTGTCGCGTAGGCGTCAAAGTAACGCTGCGCATCGGCGGCGGTGCGAGCGCCTTCCCCCAGCATGTCGAAGGAAAAGCGCGTCCCGGCGCGGTTGTTCGCCCTGCCCTTTTCCAGACCCTCCTGGATGGTTCGCCCCAGCACATACTGGCTGCCCATGATGCGCATGGCCTGCAGCACTGCCTGGCGCACCACTGGTTCCCCGAGGGTGTTGATCAGGCGTCGCATCCAGGACGAGGTCTGGTCGGTAATGTCCTCGTCGAGGCGCACCACCCGCCCGGTGAGCATCAGCCCCCACACCGAGGCGTTGACGAAGCGCGACCAGGACTTGCCCTTGTGCGCACCCCAGTCACCGGACTGTATTTTCTCGGCGATCAGGCGGTCGGCTGTTTCCTCATCCGGCACCCGCAGCAAGGCTTCGGCCAGGCACATCAGGGCAATGCCCTCCTTGTTGGACAGGCCGAATTCCTGCAGGAACGCGTCGAGTGTGCCCGCCTTGTGGCTCTTGCGCCGGCAGCGTTCCACCAGGTCGACGGCCTGGCCGCGCAATCGCTCCCGCCGCTCGGCTGAAAGCGAGCTGGTCGCCATCAGCGTGGCCAACACGGTTTTTTCATCGGTGCAGGTGGCCCTGCGGATGCTGGTCCTGAGGTCGGAAAGGCTGTTGTTCAAGTTCAGCTCCTGATTAGTGACTGGCGGGGAACCGCTGGCCTTGCTCAGAAGAAAGCAAAAAAAGGGATCTGACCCCTTCTAGTTGTTTACGGCTCCCGCACCGGATAATCACTGTAGCCCGCGGCACCTCCGGCGTACAGGGTACGCGGATCAAATCTGGCAAGGGTCGCCCCTTCACGGAAGCGCTCGACCAGGTCGGGGTTGGCGATATAGGGCCGGCCGAAGGACACCGCGGCGGCAGCGCCTCCCGCTATCACGGTGGCGGCCTCCTCGAAGTCGTAGCTGTCATTGACAATCAGCCTGTCCGCGAAGAAATGCTGTCCCAGAGCGATATTGTCGACCCGGCCCTTGGGCAGGCGGATCACATGCAGGTAGGCCAGCTGCAGCTGGGCGGCCCCGTCCAGCAGTTGCTCAAAGGTTCGCTGAGGATCCTCGTCGTAGAGGTCATTGAAAGGGTTGTCAGGACAGATCCGCATACCCACCCGGTCGGCGCCATCCACCGAGGCCATGGCAGCCAGGACCTGGAGCGGAAACCGGCAGCGGTTCTCGACACTGCCGCCGTACTCGTCATCGCGTTGGTTGGTACCGGTGGAGAGAAACTGGGCGGGGAGGTAGCCACTGCTGCAGTGCAGCTCCACGCCGTCGAAGCCCGCCGCATAGGCATTCTCGGTGGCCTGGCGGTACTCCGATACGATCGAGGGGATCTCGCCGCCGCGCAGGACACGCGGCTCATCGAAAGGAACCATGCCCGCCTGGTCGGTATAGATCTCCCCCTGCGCCGGTATGGCCGAAGGCGCCACCGTTTCACTGCCCGGGGGCTTGTTGAGGTGGCTGGCCACCCGGCCCACATGCATCAACTGGGCGACGATTTTGCCGCCGGCGGCGTGTACCGCCGTCGTGACCCGGGACCACGCCTCCACCTGGGCCTCGTTGAACAGTCCCGGCGTGCGGCAGTAACCCAGGCCACTGGCGCTGGGGGCAATACCCTCAGAGATTATCAGGCCGGCACTGGCGCGCTGGGCATAGTAGTCGACCATCATCCCGGTGGGCACCGCATCGGCATCCGCCCGGCTGCGGGTCATCGGGGCCATGACAACCCGGTTGCTCAGTTGCAGCCGGCCCAGATTCAGGGGCGAGAAAATATCCATGATTTCTTCCTGTGTGTCAGTGCCAGCCCGATGAAACTCACCGGACGCGAATTCTGGGCTCCGGCTCACCACGACGCATGGTCGCCAGGAACTGATCCAGTGGCGCCGGGGGCGCGACCTCCGGCTCGTCACTGTCAGGGGGGTTATTCCAGAACTCCCGCCACGAGGGCCACAGGTCGTGGTAGGCACCCTCATAGGGCTCCCGGTCCGGCCAGCGCATCTTGTTATCGCCGATCGGCGGGTTGTTGAGGTCGGTGGCGTACCAGTAGCACGGCAGCCGCCGCCGGAAGTACCAGCGCCCGTCGACGCGCTGGTAGTTGTCCCAGTAAAGCATCTGCATGATGACCCATTGGTCGCCGGTCTCGTGCTCGTTCTTCGAATACACCACGCCGTGGGCGTTGTCGGGGTCGTCGAACTCGATCACGTGATTGCCGATATGGTGGGAGGTCCCGCTAAACTGCAGGCGCAGGGTGTCGTCCAGCCAGCGCTTGAGATGCGAACGCCCGACCTTGTCGCGGCTTACCCGAATATCCGCGGCAAACAGGTTCACGTGGGCGTCCAGGTCGCGCATGTCCAGGGACAGGGCGTACTTTGCCGGTAACTGCCGGATCTCGTCCAGCGATTCCAGGCGATCTATACGGGCCAGTAAATCCTCATTCATGCCTGCTTCCCAATATCATCCTAGTCCCAGCTCGCGGTGCCGGTGATCAGCTCCGCCGTGCGCCCGCCGTCCACCACGAGCTCTGCGCCAGTGATATAGGATGCCTCATCGCTGGCCAGGAATAAAATCGCATTGGCACATTCCGTGGGATCGCCAATGCGTCCCAGTGGCAGGGATTGTGCGGTCGCGGCCTGGGATTCCTCGTCCGGCATCAGGCCCAGCGTGGGTGGCGTGAGGAAAACGCCGGGGATGACCGTATTCACCCGCACACCCTTTTTCCCCCATTCAATTGCCGCATTGCGGGACATGGCGATCATGCCGGCCTTGGCCGCGCTGTAACCGGCAGTACCGACTGAACCCAGCAAGCCGCAAACGGAGGACACATTGACTACCGCCCCACTGTTGGCTTTGAGCTGTGGGTATGCCTCACGCATCAGGAACATGGCGCCATCGAGCGAAACGATGAAATTCTGGCGCCAGGCCTTGCTGCTGTAGCTGGCCAGCATACCCGGCACCATCAGCACCGCGTTGTTCACCACGATGTCCAGCTTGCCGTAGGCGGCCACGGTATCCGCCACCAGTTGCTTCACGGATTCCTCGTTGGTGACATCGCAGGCGCAGGCCATGGCGGTGCCGCCGGCAGCCTCGATCTCCGCGACCACCTCCTGCAGCAGGTTGAGGCGACGGGCGGCAACCACCACTTTCGCCCCCTCCTGCGCCATACGGCGGGCCGTCGCTGCGCCTATCCCGACGCCGGCGCCGGTGATAACAGCTACCTTGTTTTCCAGTCTCATGGCCTGTAACCCTCTGTTTCCTTTGCGCAAAGCCCACTCATTATCAACCAGGATCGCTTTTTTCCACAGTGCCACGCCAACCGATTTTGTAGACATTTCCGTTCACATCCCTATCCCCGGAGCACAAATGTTTACGAATCTGATCGGCAAGGTGCTACAGACTGGATCGGACGATACCTAAGCGTCCGCTCTGCGCGCCTGGCTGCGGCGCACTGATTTAAGCCAGTGCGCCTCTTCCGCTTCGAAGTCGTGGAGGATCCTGTCCAGCGCGCGGCCGATCCGGGTTGTTACCCGTATAGCCGGGACCTTGGGCCAGGTGGCGCGTTCGCCTTCCCTGATAAGTTCCACCATTGAACTGCAGCAGGCATCGACACCGCGCAGAAAAAATTCGCCAAAAAGCAAATCCAGTGGGGCGTCCCGGCCGAACGACTTCCAGGCACCTACACCCGGTAATACTTCAGGATAAACTTATAGAGGATCAGCACGCTGCAGACACGAAACAGTGTGCGGGCTCTCTTTCGGCTTATCGATGTACTAAAGCAGAAATGGAATCAGGACCTTGCGATCTTTTGGATAGTCAGGGAATTTGGCCTCGTACCACTTCTGTACCTGGAAGGCACGGGGCACCAGGTTAGCGGCGCTTACTACAAGTACGAACAAAGCACCCGGTGACCAGGTCGCAATCGCGAAGCCCAGGAAGGAGACCAGCTCTGTGAAATAACTCGGGTTGGTCACATAACGGAAGAGTCCGCCCGCAGGTATCCTGTAGATACGCTCTCCGTTCGCCACTTCCTCTTTACTGCGCAGGTTGCGGACGATGCGATCAGAATGGACATTCATGGTGAAGCCGAATGCATACAGGGCCATGCCCAGTAAAAAGCGAGGATCGGTCAGCCAGTCAGGGGTCAGGTGAGTAGAGAGCTGGGAGATGAACACCGCATTCAGGTAGCCGTGAAGTGTCGTCACCAGCCACCCGGCAACGACGACTAAAAGACCGAAGGTTCCCCTGGAGCCCTTGGCAACCCGCATGAGTAGCGGAAAAACGAAACCACGATTACCGTAATGCAACAGCCAGATGCCCAGAAAGAACATGGGTACCAATTCTCCGGCATTTTTCCCATGGAAATAAAACCAGAGAAAACTGAGCGTTGCGGGGAGTTCCATCAGGAACCACCCCAGCCGGGGCGAAAGAGAGAAACCCACCCCCTCGATCCCAAAACGACCGTAAGGCGCTTTGGACAGGAAGGCGCCAATCAGGATTACTCCGGCATAAATGAAACTGCCTATCAGGATACTGTCGTATCCTTCCTGTGACATTAACCACTGCATTGTTGCCTCCTGGCTACCCGGTCGATGCGCTAGAGCGTTGGCAACCTGTTAAACCAGGGACTGGCCTGTTCCAGTTGACCCGCCAGCTGGAACAGCAGGCCCTCTTCGCCGTAGCGCCCCGCAAACATCACGCCCACCGGCAGGCCCTCGGGAGTCCAGTGCAAGGGGACGGACATGGCGGGCTGACCGGTGGCGTTGTAAAGCATCGTAAATGCGGAGATATTGATCGCCTCTTTCTCGTAGCTGGCATTGTCCTGGTTAAGACTCAACTTGCCGAGTTCGACCGGTGGGGTGGCCAGGGTGGGCGACAACAGGATATCGTAATCCTCCTGCAGCAAGGCCATCTGTTGCGCTGCTTTCTCCACGCCCTGTTGCGCTTTTTCCAATTGCTCCGCGGTATAGGCTCGCGAACTCTGGTAGCGCTGCCAGATAATAGGTTCCAGGTCATTCTCGGTTACCTTCCGTCCCACCTGCAGCTCGCGGTCTGTCACCCGCATGACCGTGCCGACTCCGTTGATGATACGGGTGCTGGCAAAAAATTCCCGGGGATCAACCGGCAGTTGTATCTCCTGCAGGTGGTGGCCCAGCTGTTCACAAAGCTTCGCGGCGTCCGCAGTGGCCCTGCTGCACTCCGGGTCCACCGGACTGTGGGTGAGGGGCGTATTGACCAGGCCGATTCTCAGTGCCCTGGGGGCTCTGGACACTGCCTCCAGATAGCTACCCCGGGGAAACGGCGCTATCGTTGTCTGCCCCGGTTCGGGGCCACGGCTGGCATCCAGCAGCGCGGCACTGTCGCGGACGCTGCGTGACACCGCATGGATCACGCTCATTATGGATGACAGCTTTTTCGGCCCGCTGGGTACCCTGCCGCGACTGGGCTTCATGCCAAACAGGCCGCAGCAGGATGCGGGGATGCGGATGGAGCCACCGCCATCTGTGGCATTGGCCAGGGGCAGGATTCCAGCGGCGACCGCCGCCGCCGACCCGCCGGAGGAGCCGCCTGCGGTGCGACTTAAATCCCACGGGTTGCGGGTATCGCCGAACAGCATGGACTCAGTGGTACCGGTGCCGCCGAACTCCGGACTGGCGGTCTTTCCGAAAATAACCAGTCCGGCGCGCTGGTAGCGCTCTACCACGGTGCTGGTGTAGTCCATACGGGCGTCTTTGTAGAAACGGGAGCCGTTGGTCGTCACTGTCCCCTTCAGCGCCATGCCCAGATCCTTGAGCATAAAAGGTACGCCGGAGAAGGGACCCTGCGGTAAACCTGCTTCAATCGAAGCGCGGGCATAGTCATACAGCTCTTCGACCACGCAATTGATTGTGGGATTGACCGCCTGACTGCGTGCAATAGCGATCTCCAGCAGTTCTCTCGCGGCTACATCCCCATTACGCACCAGTTGCGCCAGGCCCAGTGCATCATAGTTGCGGTATTCCTCGAAGCGCAGGGATTCTTTAGCTGCAAGCGCTGCAACGGGAGCGGCAGTCGCCGCTGCAGCCAGGGTGAGGCCGTGCTTGATGATGTCGCGCCGGCTGACCGGGCGCTTCATACCTGGTCCGGCCTGAATACGGCATCGTGGCCGCCATCGACAAACAGCACCGAGCCGCAGATAAACCTTGCTTCAGGGCTCAGTAAAAAGCTTACGGCCGCCGCCTGGTCGGCGGGCTTACCCGGGAATCCCACGGGGATACTGGCCATGAATTCCCTGATGGCCTCGCCATAGGTGGGATCGTTTTCCACCTTTTCAGTCATGGGTGTCTGCGTATAGCCCGGGGCGACGGCGTTCATCCTCACCCCCACCGCGGCATACCCGGTGATATTGCGCCGCATCCAGCGCGCAACCGCTTGCTTGGTGCCGCTGTAGACCTCCTGTGCCGCCAGTGTTTCAGCGCTGTGCAGCGCCGCTTCCTGATCACCGGCAAGCAGCAGGTCGACGAAGTCGGGGCTCTGGTTCATCGGCGCGGAGTTGGATGATATCAGTACAACGGCACCATGCCGGGCCGCCAGCAGGTCCCTGAGTCCCTCGATGACTTCAACGGTTCCGAAGTAGTTGACCTGGGTGATCAGCCGGCGATCGGGAACGTTTGAGCCCAGACCGGCGCAGGTGATCAGCCCGTCGAGTCCATCGACCGCCGCACTGCGGATTGCCGAGATTGCGGCATTCCTGCCATCCTTGCTGGACAGATCGGCGATGACGTCGGCATCCTTGATATCAACCACTATAACCCGGTTGCCCTCGTCACGCAGACGCTGCCTGATCGCTGCACCGATACCCGTGGCGCCCCCTGTCATCGCGTAAGTTCCCACAGCTAACACCTCACTTCCAACACCATGCCAAACGTATTTACCAGCCCTGCATGACGCAGCATAGGCGAGGGAGTGAGGCCCGTGAATAACCAAACGCTCCTATCGCATGGACATTTCGGTTCAGGCGAATATCACGAAAAGAAACCCCGAAACGATGGGGGTGAACACCACCATCGCCAGAGTCACACCCGGTGCTCCGGAGTATGCCATCCATGCCTGACACGATGTGCCGTAAACCACATACATAAAAAAAGCCGCGCCATTTTAGTGGCGCGGCATCGAGGGACCCTTAAGGGAAATCAGAACTCGTAGGTAACGTCCATGCCGAACGTCGCTTCATTGCCATACTGATAGGTTATCGGGCCAAGGCTGGCAAAATTGATGCCGTAGGTATTGTAGGATTCATCGAACAGGTTCCTGCCCCATATACCGGCGCGCAGGGTGCCATTGCCCAATGCCACGCCTTCCATGCCAAGGCGCATATTTACCAGGGTGCGGTCTTCAATTTCGATCGGGGAAAATACATAGGGCTCCCCGTTATAGGTGCCGGACCACAGGGCAGCCGAGTAGCCCTTGCTTTGCCAGAACACCTCCGTGTGGGCGATGAATTCCGCCCAGTCGGTACGGGCGAACACCCAGTCCACGATGCCGGATGCCATATGGTCCGGCGAGGTGCGCTTGGCGAGGTTATCCGTATTAATCGATGTATTGGGCCCCTCCAGCGGCGCATACTTGTCGAAGTCACCGTGCATATACGAGTAGGTGAAGCTGAACATCAGGTTATCGGTGGGCAGCCACTGCGTCTCGAGCTCCGCCCCCCAACGCTCGGACTTACCGGCGTTGCCAGTAAACGAGGAGGTCTGGCCGCTCTCGGAAACCCTGATTTCGGCTACCTGCTGATCGTCATAGGTATAGGCAAACAGCGCGCCGTTCACCCGCAGTACACCGGGGATCACGTCGGACTTCACCCCCAGTTCCCACTCATCGATGGTTTCCTCCTTGTAGGGGTTGTCAAACAGCTCCCCGTTGAAACCGCCGCTGCGGTAGCCTGTGGCCCAGCGCAGGTAGGTCGTCGTTGCCTCGCCCAGATCGTAGGCCACGGTGACCGTGCCACTGTTGTTGTCGAATGTATCGTTGTACTTCTCGTCATACTGGCCCGGTATAGGCGCCACTTCGCCGGTGTAATCGGGATTGGTGCGGAAGGTACCCGGTACCGGGCCCGGGACAAACACCGCACCCGCGCTCTGATACAGGTACTTGATGTCCTTCTCCTCCTCGGTATACCGATACCCGAAGGTCAGGGCCAGCTTGTCATCGAACATCTCGGGGCGGATAGTGGTCTGGCCGTAAATGGCCCAGGCTTCCGTCTCGTTGTCGTAATTCACCGCCGATATGCTGCCGATTGGTTGCGCAGCGTAGCGGGTACTGCGGTTCTTGCCTTCGTCGCTGAAATAGTAGAGACCCACGGCATATTCGACATTGTCGACGCTGCCGACCATCTGCAATTCCTGGGAGAACTGGTCGTAGTCGATATTGGCATCGATATTGTAAAAGGCGCCGCCAAATTGATCGATGTAATCCCACATCTGGGCGGTGCTCTGCTGCACGTCGTTGTATTGGGGCGAGAGCACCGGAATCAGCGAGGGGTCGGCCGCCATGGCGCCGAACAGGCCCAGTTCCTCACCGTACATCGCGGTGAGTATACCCAGGGTGCCGTCATTGATGGCGCCCGAGCCTCCGGGAGCGACGGTATTGTCAGAGCCGTCCAGGTCACCCACATTGGTATTGGTCAGCTCCCTGTAGCCGGTGATGGACTTGAATTCCACATTGCCCAGCCAGCCCAGGTCATCAAAAGCCAAAGCCACCGTGAGGTTGTGCCCCTCCGCCTCATCCTTGGAAAAGGAATTGACGTCGCTGCTGGCCCGGTTGGGGCGATCACCGTCGTTGAGGTTATTGAACAGATCGAGGGTATCCTGGCCAGACCCTGTATAGCGGGAGGCCGTATTATCCGGAGACAGGCCGAACGACGGTGCAAACTGGTTCATGATGTCCAGGTTACCGCCGACCTGCCCGAGCACGATATTCTCGAGGAAATCGGTACGGCTGGTCGGCGCGCCCGTCACCGGATTGATCCCCTGGGGCGTAACGCCAACTATAAACTGGGGAGTCGCCTTCTCGTTGAGTTCGGAATGGTCGAAGGCGTAGTCGACTGTCAGCTGGTCATTTACCTCCCAACGCAGTGCTATCCGGTAGGCCTTGCGGTCCAGGTCGTCAAAGTCATCCAGGTTGGGGTTAGTATTGTCATAAAGGGTGTCGCGCTCCCGGGTCATGGCGCCGAAGGAGGCCGACAGCGCGCCAAGGCCCTCACCCACGCTCCCCAGCGTACCAGTGTAGACAGTGCCCTTCAGGCCCCAGAGATTATCGCTGCCCAACTCTCCGGTAAATTTACCGCCGAACTCACCGGTGGGCTTCTGGGTGATGAAATTGATTGCACCGGCTGTCGAGTTACGACCATACAGCGTCCCCTGGGGCCCTCGCAGCACTTCTATGCGCTCCAGCTCCGCCACATCCAGGGCAGAAGCCACCTGCTTGCCCAGGTAGACGCCATCGATATACATGCCCGTGGCCGGGTCGGTGGACAGGTTACTGGAGGCACCGCCGCCGACACCGCGCAAATTGATCGACAAATTGGAGCGGGAGCCGGGGGACTCAAATCCCACCATATTGGGCAGTGTGTTTATAAGATCGCCGGCGTTGAGCACACCGCGCCGTTCCAGGTCAACCTCGCTCAGTGCGGAAATCGAAATCGGCACATCCTGGGATTCCTCGGCCCGTTTCTGGGCCGTTACCACAACCTCTTCCAGCATAAGTGAGGTAACCCTGGACTTGGGCTCATCCTGCGCGAGCGTCAGCTGCGAGCCGGCGGCACTGGCCAGCACCACAGCAGATACCAGCGCGGACTTGTTGCAAGGTATTTTCATAGTCGGGACTCCCTTAAGATACCGATTTATAGTTTATAGGTCGGAACATTCCGGCTGCGGCAGCTATTGCTCTTACCCGCCCAGTAAGACCAATTATTGAGCAGGGTGCCACGGCGGCACAGGGCGCCACCGTCCAGATTTATGTACATTTGAGTTCGCGCGGTATCACGCCGGGGCGATTACCTGTTTTTGGTTTTATCGCTGGTCCGGTAATCACCGAATTTCTCGTCCCGCTCCTGCAGGGCATCGGTGAGGCCCTGCTGCTGGATAGTATTGATAAAGGCCTTGAAGCTGGTCTGGTGGGTCGCCAGGGCGCACAGTTCCGTGCCGGCCCGAATCCCCTGGCGCAGGCCCATGACCTCCATCTGGCGGTGCACCGCGCGCTTGTTCAACTGGACGATATCCGGGGGCAACCGGGCTATCTTGCCCGCTATGGCCAGCACTCGCTCTTCCAGCTCTGCGGCCGGGAAGCTGTCGGTGGCCCAACCGCGGGCGGCACATTCGATACCCGATAATGAGTCGCCGGTGAGCAGCATTTCCATGCCCTTGCGCATGCCAACCAGCCAGGGATGAAACTGCATGTCCGGCACACCGAAACGCACCGCCGGATAGCCCATCTGGGCGTCATCAGCCATGTAAACCAGGTCACAGCCCGTCGCCAGCTCACTGCCGCCGGCAAGGCAGTAACCGTGTACCTGCGCGATCACCGGTTTGGCCAGATCCCAGATGCCCATCCAGCCATCCGTGACATGACGCGGCCACTGGCTGTCGCCCCCGGCCGTGTAGAAGGGATAACCCAGGCCCGCATTGCCGCCGCCGAGGTCGTAACCGGCGGAAAAACAGCTGCCGGCACCGCGAATGATCTGCACCTTGACCTGCTCGTTGGCATCACCGACCTGCAGGGCATGGAGCACCTCGCCGCGCAGGGCGTGGTTGAGGGCATTGCGCTTGTCGGGGCGGTTGAGAGTGATGCGCCTGATACCCTCGGCCGGCTCGTCGATCAGTACGACCTCGTAGCCCCCCTCGCCATAGCGCTGCACGCCGTCATCCCCCGCGGCATAAACATCCGTTTTTTCTGTCATGATCCAAACTCCTGAAATGAAACCATAGCGGCTCCTATGATAGAGGATCATGCGCGCAGAGCGCCGGGACATCCACCACGCGATAGTTCAGATTAATAGACATTGACACTCAATCTGGCAGGTGCAGGGTGAAAGCAGCTGTCAGATCGCCCTGGCAAAGTCACATCACGGCAGAATGCAAATGTACATAAATTTGGACGGATGGGTTCTTTCACCGCCTTGTGCAGTGATTAACATGACATTCCATTATCCGTTTGAGCCGCACGAGCGCCATGCCACATAAATTCCCCCACTTGCTGTCGCCGGCCCGCATCGCGGGACTGGAGTTGCGCAACCGCATCGTGATGGCCGCCATGGGAACCAATTTCGCCGCCGCTGACGGGCACTGCACCGAACAGCTTATCGCCTACTACGAGGCGCGCGCTGCCGGCGGTGTCGGGCTTATCGTGCTGGAGACGTCTGCAGCCCTGTTCCCCAACGGCGCCAGCATGCCCAACACCATCGCCTTTTCCTCCGACGAGTTCCTGCCCGGGCTCACCGAGCTGACTGAGCGGGTGCATCGGCACGGCGCCAGGATCGTTGCCCAGCTGAACCACAGCGGCAAGATGGCCCAGGAGGATACCGCAGCCGGTCGCCCGATCCCGGTGCCCTCCCCCGTCACACCGGCTCGCAGTGACATGTTCCCGGTGCTGACCCGGGCCGAGATCGGCACCTTCATCAAGGCCGCGGGGCCGGACGGCAAGGGTCCCCAATACTACGAAATGAGTGTAGAACAGATCGCTGAGACAGTAGCCGGATTTGCCGACGCTGCCGATCGAGCCAGGCGCGCCGGCTTCGACGGTATAGAGCTGCATGCCGGTCACGGCTACCTGATGGCCAACTTCCTGTCGCCGTACACCAACAAGCGGACCGACCAGTACGGCGGCTCCGCCGAGAATCGCGCCCGCTTCCTTGTGGAGATAATACGCGCGGTAAGAGCTGTGGCCGGCGAGAATTTCCCTATCCTGGTGCGACTGGATGGGAAGGAATATCGCATCGATGGTGGCATAACGCCCGCAGACTGCGTACAGACGGCGCGTCTTTGTGAGCAGGCCGGCGCCGACGCCATCGACGTGAGTGCCTATGGCAGCGTCGCCCATGCGATCGCCTTTACCGAGGCGCCACTGGTACACGAACCCGGCGGGTTCATTCCCTTTGCCATCGCGGTAAAGAAAGCGGTCGGCATTCCTGTGATCGGGGTAGGCCGGATAGACCCGGAGCTTGCCGAGCGGCACATAGGCGCCGGCGATTTCGATTTTTTGGCACTGGGCCGGCGCCTGCTGGCCGACCCGGACTTACCCAACAAACTGGCGGCCGGCCAGAGCAAGTCGGTCCGCCCATGTATCTACTGCTATATCTGCGTCAGCCAGATTTTCATCAACAAGCCGGTCTGCTGCGCCGTCAACCACAGTACGGGTCGCGAGTATGAGGGGGACATCATCGCCCGCAGCCGCGACAGCGAGACGTTCCTGGTCATCGGCGGGGGCCCGGGTGGCATGGAGACGGCACGCTTGCTGGCACTGCGGGGTCACCGGGTCAGCCTGTGGGAAAAAGAGCGGGACCTGGGGGGCACCGCCCGCATTGCGTCGCTGGCCTATGAACCCAACGAGCGACTGGTGGACTATCTCGACAATGCCGTGCGCAGCCTGCCCATTGACCTGCAACTGGGAAAGGTAGCGACCCTGGAAAATATTGCGGCAGCCTCTCCCGACCATATCGTACTCGCCACCGGCGCGATGCGCGCCGCGCCGGACATACCCGGGAAGCAGCAGCGCCATGTCTTCGACGGTGACGAACTGCGCGGCGTACTGTTCGGCAACAACCCCGCGGCTCTTGCCAAACTCGCCCTGTGGCAGCGGTTGCTGTTAAGCGCAGGCCGTATGAGCCAATTGCTGCGCAATATCCGCCTGCTGCGCTTGCTGAGTAAACTGTGGATGCCCATCGCCGACGAGGTGGTCATCATCGGCGGTGGCCTGGTGGGACTGGAACTGGCGGAGTACCTGGTAGAGCGCCACCGCCGGGTAGTGGTGCTGGAACCCGGTCCCGACCTGGGTGCGGAGCTGGCTATTGTGCGCCGTGCGAGGGTATTACACCTGCTGCGCGAGCATGGCGCGGTGATCCATCGCAATGTCGGGGCCATCGAGATAGGCGCAAAATCGGTAAGCTTCGAGCTGGACAAAGAATCCCGTTCAATACCGGCAAAGCAGGTCATCATCGCCATGGGGGCGCAACCGGACCACAGCATGCTGGCCCGGCTGACCGCCAGCGGGGCAAAAGTGCACCAGGTAGGCGACTGCCGCGAGGTCGGTTATATCGATGGCGCTATCCTGGATGCCAGGAAACTGGTGCAGAGCCTTGGCCAGGGTGACAGCGTCAGCTCGGCCTCACCCCAATGACTGCATCTTCTCCTTGTAGCATTTGGGCGTATAACCGGTCCAGCTCTTGAAGGAACGCACAAAGGAACTGGCCTCGGTGAATCCCAGGAACTCGGCCAGGTCCGCGACGCGGGCATCTTCGTTCAGCAGTTTGTCGATTGCGACCTCACAGCGCACCTCGTCCTTGATCGCCTGGTAGCTGGTGTTTTCAGCCTGCAAACGCCGCCTGAGACTGGATTCCGACATATAGAGCATGGACGCCACCGCCGCGAAAGATGGCATACCAGTGGGCAGATCGATACTCACCAGCGATTTGATCGCCGCCGTGGTACTGGCGGGGATGCGGTCCATGGCGATCAGGTGGTAGACACTGTTCTTGAGGAATTCAGCCAGTGAGTCGGTGGTGTGGACGATTCGCCGCTCCAGCAGTTCCCGCCTGAAACTGAAACTGTTGTCAGCGGCATCGAAATACACGGGGCAGGCGAATATCCGCTCCAGGCTCTCGCGGTATTCCTTGTTAACCTTGGGCGCCATTATCCTTAGCTCTTCTGCCGTCAGGGCATCACCCGTCAGCCAGCCACAATAGGCATGCCAGACGATGAGGCCGGATGCCCGGGCGACGGAAACCCTGTAATCGGCTCTGTCCCAGTCCTCGGGAATCAGGTCTGTTTCGCCCTCCGGCACCTCGATGTCATATTCAAGCCGGACCAGCGGCCCCACCGGCTCCTCCAGCAGGAGCATGCGATAACGGTTGAGAGGATAGAGCAAGGCATTGAAGCGCTGTGCCAGGCGCAACGCCTCCCCCAGGGTCCGGGCGCCAATCATGCAGTGGCACATCAATTCGAAGGACTCGCCGCCGAGACCCGCTCCCCATGGAATGGGTTGTCCCAGGCGCTGCAACTCCACCGTCGCAGCCTTGTACAGGCGGGAGTAATTCAGTGCGGGCAATGCCTGCTCCGGATCCAGCGCGGCGATACGGTCCAGCCTGATATCCACGGTCGCAGCTATGGTCTTCACATCCAGGCCGACACGTTCAAGATAATCGAGCAGGCGCTGAAACTTTTTCGCGGGTATCGAAATTTCACTCATGGTTTGTATTCAAGGCTCACATCAGGCCAGGTGATTCTAATTATATTTGCCTCCGAGCTTAACATACTTCGAGAGCGTTCCCGAAACACCCCGGTCCTCACATGAGCTGCGAACGCTTGCCTCCAGCCGCCGCTGATGGCGGCTAATGTCTACCATTCTGGCCGCTTGGGCCGATGCCCGCGGCCTGCCCTCTGTGCCATAATCCCGCAGGCAGACAGCTCACGTAACAGGCGCAAGTATGACAACTTCAAAGGCCGGGCAACATATCAAACACGAGATCCTGGTGGGCGGCCTTTCCAACACCATCTTCAATGGCATTATTGCCTGGCTCCTGCTGAGAAGCGGCCCGGCCCTCGCCTGGGGCGGTGACCACAGCTTCGCCGTGGACGTGATTGCCACCGCGTTTCTCCTGCCGTTCATAGTGGCACTGATCGTCATCCCGCTGCAGCGGGGCAAGCTCAACAAGGGCAAGCTGGAACCCATTCACCTGGGCGCCGGGTCCTTCATGCAGCGCATGGCGGACCGGCTGCCCGCCGGCACCTTCAAGAGCGCCCTGATCTTCGGCCTGTTTGGTATGTGCGTCATCGCACCGCTGACCCTGCTGGGATTCTATGTGGCTGGCGTGGAACAGGTCAGCCCCCTCAGCTACTCGATCTTCAAGGGAATATGGGCGGGCCTGATGGCCGCCGTGCTGGTAGTGCCCATGGTATTGCTCGCCCTGCGCGCGCCGGCTCGCGCCACCTGAATTCATCCAACAAGGAGTATTTTATGGGCATGCTGGACAACAAGGTGGGGATCGTCACCGGCGCGGGCCAGGGCATAGGCCGGGCCATCGCCCTGTCCTACGCCAGCGAGGGGGCACAGGTCGTTGTGGCTGATTTCAACGAGGAGATGGGCAGGGAAACCGTACGCCTGATCGAGGAAAGCGGCGGCACAGCGGCCTTCAGTTTTGGCGACGTCAGCAAGGAGGACTCGGTCAAAGCCATGGTGGACTGCGCCGTGGCCACCTTCGGCAGGCTCGATATCGCCTGTAACAGTGCCGCGTTGAGTCGCGGTTCAGGCCCCATCCACGAATACGAACGCAGCGTATTCGACCAGACCATCGAGATGTGCCTGACCAACACCTGGCTTTGCATGAAATACGAAATTTCCGCCATGCTGAAATCCGGCGGCGGCGCCATCGTCAACATCTCCTCCAATTCCTCGTTGCGCGGCCAGGCCTTCAACACGGCCTACGCCGCCGCCAAGGGCGGGGTGAACATTCTGACCAAGAGCTCCGCCGCGGAATACGGCGCCCAGGGCATACGGATCAACGCGGTATCCCCCGGGGTGATTCGCACGCCCGGGGTGGAGAAATACTTTGCGGAGCAGCCGAAAATCGCGGAGGGCCTGAAGAAGGCGGCCGTTATGAACCGCCTGGGGGAACCGGAGGAAATCGCCGAGGCAGTGACATTCCTGTCCAGCGACCGGGCTTCTTTCATCACCGGACAGATCCTGTCGGTGGACGGGGGCGGTGCTGTGCGCTAGCGTTACCAGCGCTGGATCACTGTCTCGCTGAACCGCTCTATCCTCGCCAGCTTCTTCTCCCGGTCCAGCGCCGGGTCATAGGGATTCCACGGGGTAACGCAGATGTCGGTAACCCCCAGTTCCCCCAGGCGCCGATAGTCATCCAGCGTGCGCGCGTGCATGTCGAAGGCATGAATTTCGAAATCAGGCCGCTGGTCAGTGCCGCACTCCCGCCGCAGTTCGTTCAACTGGCCGATCATCTGCTGCAAAGACTCGAAATCACTGTTGGCAGAGATCCACCCATCGCCGACGCTGGCGGCGCGACGCAGGGCCGGAACCGCGTGCCCACCGACCAGGATGGGCAGCGGCGCGGTCGGCACCGGCGACATCTTCATCCGGCCGATATCGTAGTAATCGGAGTGAAACTCGAAATACTCCCCCGACAGCGCGCCGCGAATAATGGCAATACAATCATCCATGCGCTTGCCGCGCTCTTCGAAGGCAATGCCGTTGTAGGCGAAATCCTCTTTCCAGGGACTGAGCCCCGCCCCCAGTGAAATCCTGTTGTCGCTGATAACCGCAAGGGACGACAGGGCCTTGGCCAATACCAGTGGCTGGCGCACCGGCACTTTGAGCACCGCCGGGTAAAAACGCAGGGAACTGGTAACACTGGCCATGCTGGTCATGGCGATCAACGGATCGAGCACCGGCACGCTTTCAAGGGTCTGGCGCACCGCTTCAGTGCTGAGGTAGGGGTAATCCGACTCGGTTACCTCGGGATAAAACAGGCTGTCCGGCACCGCCAGTGAACTCCACCCCGCGGCCTCCGCGGCTGTGGCGATAGCCCTGTAGTCCCCGATTCCCCCGAGGCCGGTCATCAATGTAAAGCGCATGCGGCAATCCCTCCTGATTTGCCGCACAGCTTATCGGTTTGGTGACCAGTGCAAAGGACCTAACCGGGCAATTAGATAAACATTTGCAACCGAGCACCGGTATGCGCGGCCCGCCCTGTCAGGCCAGCGCGACCAGACAACCTACATCCAGCTCTCGGCAACGGCCTCGCGAATAATCCGGGCCACCAGGCCCGGATCTTCCATGGGAATAAAGTGGGACATATCCGGCAAGTAGAACTCCCGCGCATTGGGCAGCGCCTTTGCAAGACCCGGCCAGGTCGGCGAGCCGGCAAAATCGGTAGGGTTCTGCTCGTCCCGCGGCGCGCGCAGCACGGTCACGGGCAATGTGAGCCGGGGCAGCAGGTCGTAAATCGCCTCATTGCCTTTCTGGGCGAGATAAATGGCGGCCTCGTGCAGGGGATCACACGCCAGTTGCAATGCCGATTCGTTCGGCACCGAGCGCAGGGCATAGTCACAGTAGTCGCGCAACACCTGTTCGTCCCAGGTGTTGAAGGGAGGCTTGTTGTGGAAGCGCTGGTACATTTCAGCCGCGTCGCGCCACTGGTTCTTGCGCCGACTGACCGGGTTGTGGGCCGGGTCGATTGCTTCCGCGGGCACAGCGAACGCTCCATAGCTCTGTCGCGGCATTATCACCGGGTCGATCAGCACCAGTTGCTTGAACCGCTGCGTTTGTTGGGCCGCCACATAGGCCGTCAGGAAGCCACCCAGCGAGTGCCCCACCCCCACAACCCGGCTCAGTTCCAGCCGCGCGAGCAGGGCCTGTATATCACTGGCCATCAGCAGCCAGTTCACCGTGCCGTGTTGGTCGCTCCGGCCGTGAAACCGCAGATCCACTGCATATATGTGAACACCGTCTAACTTGCGGGCGATGCTGTCCCAGCAGCGACTGTGAAACCCGGTCGCGTGCAGCAGCAGCACCGGGTCGCTGTCTCCCGGCCACTCGGTGACCTGTAAAGTGACATCGGGAAGCGCCAGCGGGTAAGTGGCGGGAGTTGACTGGGGCAACCTTGAGGTACTCCGTGGACGATTTACTGAAACGGTAACGGATGATGCCAGGCAGGCCTGCGAGTAAGTGGCTCGACCCGCTCGATTATAACCGATTTGTAGCGGTGCTTTTCATCCAAAACCGTCCTGGCGCGCGTATTTACTAGCAACCAGGCAATCCTGGCACGCCGCCGGTCAATGCACTGTTTCGGATAGCGGCGTATGATGCTGGCAGGCATCAAGCAAAAGGCTCAATCGATGCACCTGAAAAATATCGCACACAACCTGATTCGCCCGCGGATTCACCGGGGCCGGTTTGCCAACCACCAGAAGGTGAGCCAGTTCGAACTGAACAAGCTGGGTGACAGCCTGTCCCGGCGCCTGGAGCGCCGGGCGGGAGATGCTTCACCGCGCCGGCCAATACCGGTGGAAAAACTGACCCGCAGGCGCTTGCTGGCGGCTCCCGACAATACCGTCTATCGCCTCGGCCACTCCAGCGTATTGCTGAAGCTGCAGGGCGAGTTCTGGCTGACCGACCCGGTGTTCTGCGAGCGGGCTTTCCCCGTGCAGTGGGCCGGCCCCAAACGTTTCCACCGATCGCCTATCGCGATAAAGGACCTGCCGCCCATCAAAGGCGTTATGCTGTCCCACGACCACTACGACCACCTGGACAAGGCGGCCATTGCCCAACTGGCGCACCGGGTCGAGTATTTCCTGACCCCACTGGGCGTCGGTGACCTGCTGCGTGCATGGGGTGTGCCCGGCCACAAAGTCCACCAGTTCGACTGGTGGCAGTCGGGCACCGTGGGCGGGGTGGAATTCGTGGCCACCCCCGCGCAGCATTTCTCCGGCCGGGGCGCCACGGACAGCAACAAGCGGTTATGGTGCTCGTGGACCATCCTGAGCGACCAGCACCGGATTTTCTTCAGCGGTGACAGCGGCTATTTTGCGGGCTTTGCCGAGATCGGCGGCCAGTACGGGCCATTCGACCTCACCCTGATCGAAACCGGGGCCTATGACAGAAACTGGGTCGATATCCACATGCTGCCGGAACAATCCCTGCAGGCCCACCTGGACCTTCGCGGCAGATGTATGCTGCCCATTCACAACGGTACCTTCGATCTATCCATTCACCCGTGGTACGAGCCCTTCGAGCGGGTTTACGCCGCTGCCGAGGACGCCGGCGTGCATCTGGTGACTCCCCGCATGGGCCAGGCACTGTCGCTGGATGAGCCGCCGGGCGTGGATTTCTGGTGGCGCGAGTTGATGGATGCCGAGCTGGTTGAGGAGTTTGGCCAGGGTCGCGGGGTGATGGTCGAATAAATCCCGCAATCACTCCCCCCCACCACCGCGCAGCAGTTTACGCAGGCCGACCCAGATAAGGGTTGCAGTGCCCGCGACGGCGATAACCAGCAGCACCACCAGGCCGGTCACCAGCATCAGTTCCAGCATCTCCTGCCGCGACACGCCAAACTGGTCAACGGCCATCCACACCAGTGCAGCCAGGGCAAAGGTACCGATGAGGATGGTGCGCAGATAGCGCCGGGAAGACCTGCTCACTGGGCCGATGCCACTATCAGCCGGGTTTTTTCGGTCTGTTTGCGGATGCGGGCAGCACCGGTGTGTCACATTGCACATCCATGTTCTGGCCGCGGTGGCGCAGCGCGTGGTCCATCAGCACGATCGCCAGCATGGCCTCCGCTATCGGCGTGGCGCGAATGCCGACACAGGGGTCGTGACGGCCGTGGGTGGACATCTCCGTGGCGTTGCCGGCAGTGTCAATCGTGGCTCCGGGTTGGCGGATACTGGAAGTCGGCTTGAGCGCAATACTCACCGTGATGTCCTGGCCGCTGGAAATACCACCGAGTATTCCCCCTGCATTGTTTCCGACAAAGCCGGCGGGGGTCAGCAGGTCGCGGTGTTCGCTCCCCACCTGCTCCACCGAAGCAAACCCCGCGCCGATTTCCACGCCCTTCACGGCGTTGATGCCCATCATGGCGTGGGCGATATCAGCATCGAGGCGGTCAAAAACGGGTTCCCCCAGACCGGGCATCACGCCGCTGGCGACGACATTGATACGCGCGCCAATGGAATCCCCGCGTTTGTTCAGGGCGGCCATATACTCTTCCATCTGGCCTATCTTGTCGGGGTCGGGGCAGAAGAACGGATTGGTCTCGACCGTATCCCAGTCGAGCCGCTCGGCGGCAATCGGTCCCAGCTGTGCGAGATAACCGCGGATCTGGATGCCGTAGCGCCAGGACAGGTACTTCTTGGCGATCGCACCGGCTGCCACCCGCATGGCCGTTTCCCGGGCAGACGAACGGCCGCCGCCGCGGTAGTCGCGGAAACCGTACTTCTGGTTGTAGGTGTAATCGGCATGGGCGGGCCGGAACGTATCCTTGATATTGGAATAGTCCTTGGAGCGCTGGTCGGTATTTTCGATCAGCAGGCCAATCGGCGTTCCGGTGGTGACGCCCTCGAACACACCGGAGAGGATTTTCACTTCATCGGCTTCACGACGCTGGGTGGTGAAACGCGAGGTACCGGGCTTGCGCCGGTCCAGGTCCAGCTGCATGTCACCGGGCGCAAGTTCCAGCCCCGGAGGGCAACCGTCGACAATACATCCAAGGGCCGGACCGTGGCTTTCGCCAAAGCTGGTTACCGTGAAGAGTTTTCCAATTGTATTGCCCGCCATCGTATACTCGCGCCCGTTCCCGAAAGCCGCATATTATAAGCAGATCAGGCCAGCGATGCGCCGTAATCTTGTAACTCTTTGGCGCTCAATGCGAACACGCCGTGGCCGCCGTGTTCGAATTCCAGCCAGGTAAACGCCACTTTGGGATAAGCCCGTTCCAACGCGGCCCAGCTGTTGCCCACCTCCACCACAAGCAGCCCCTCGGGCCGCAGGTAACGGTGGGCTTGCGCCAGTATTCGGCGGGTCAGATCAAGGCCGTCGCGACCTGAACCCAGGGAGAGTTCGGGCTCATGGCGAAACTCGGCCGGCAGCTCTGCCAAATCCTCGCTGTCGACGTAGGGCGGATTGCTGAGAATCAGGTCGTACCGCTCATCACCCAGCGCGCTGAATACGTCGGACTGAAGTATATTCACGCACTCTGAAAGGCCCATGGCATCCGCATTCTCCCGGGCCAGCGCCAGCGCCGCGCTATCGATATCCAGCAGGTCCACCTGCACATCCGGATAGTAATGCGCCACGGCCAACCCGATGCAGCCGCCGCCACAGCACAGGTCCAGTACCCGTCGGGGTGCCGGGCCGCTGTACCAGGGCTGGAACTCGTTGAGGATGAGCTCCGCGATAGGCGAGCGCGGAATAATGGCACGCGGGTCACTGCGAAATTCCAGGCCGGCGAACCAGGCCTTGCCCAGCAGATATGGCAGCGGTGTATGTTGTTCGATGCGCGCGCGCAGCAGCTTCTCGATCCGGCTGAAGTCTGCCGGGGCGAGCAAGTGCGGTAGCACCCCAGCGTCCGAATCGAGCGGCAGGTCGGCGACCGACAGGACCAGCTGCACCGCCTCGTCCCAGGCGTTGTCCGTGCCGTGGCCGAAAAATACGTCACTGTGCTCCAGCGCGTCGCTGCAGTAGTCCAGCGCCTCGCCTACGGTGCGGGGCATCGTCGAATCATTCTGCTTCATGGGTGCCGGGATACCTTGCTACTCACAATGTCTGACGCACAACGGCAAACGGGTGACCGCCATTGTACCCGATACCGGGCCGTGTCGGTTCCATTGCCACCCGCATGCCCGATTGTTACTATTCCCTGCCCTGCCCCGCGGGCTTATCCCGTTCGGGCATTCAACACGAGGAGCACGGTCTGTGGAAGAGTACTGGGCAAAGATCATCGAGGCCATCGGTGAGGACCTGGACAGGCCCGGGCTGGCGGACACGCCCAAGCGGGCCGCCAAGGCATTTCAGTTTCTCACCCGGGGTTACGGGCAGTCCGTTGACGAGGTGGTAAACAACGCACTCTTTCCCTCGGACTCCAGCGAAATGATCCTGGTGCAGGACGTCGAGCTGTACTCCCTGTGCGAACACCATCTGCTGCCCTTTATCGGCAAGTGTCATGTGGCTTATCTTCCCACCGGCAAGGTGCTGGGCCTGTCCAAGGTTGCGAGAATCGTCGACCTGTATGCGCGACGCCTGCAGATTCAGGAAGCCCTCACCGTGCAGATCGCCGAAACCATCATGGAAGTCACCGAGGCCGAGGGCGTGGGTGTCATTATCGAGGCCCGGCATATGTGCATGATGATGCGCGGGGTGGAAAAACAGAACTCGATAATGAAAACCTCCGCCATGCTGGGCAGTTTCCGCAACGAACAAAAGACCCGCGAAGAGTTTCTCTCCCTGCTGCAGATGAAGGGCTAGGGCGTTACCTCCAGCAGTTCCGCATGAAGATACTGCCTGTCCGCGGTGCGTGAGGCGGCGAACATGATCAGCAGGCTGCGGGGATCGCCGCCCAGCGAATAGACCCGGTAGCGCTGCAGGTCCTCTCTTCCGTACAGCAACGGTTCGTGAAAGACCCGATTGGCCCACTGTACGCCGCGACCGCAGGCCCTGCCCTCGCAGGCAAACAGCAGCTGGGCGCCCTCAAGCTGTTCGGCCTCGCTGACCAGGTCGTCCATGACCTCTATCGAGGTGAAACCATCGACGATCTGCCACGTGTAGCTGCTGACCCGGCCGTTGAAACGTCTCGCTGTCCTTGAAACGCCAGGCGCCGCCGATTTTCTGGATAGCACCCAGACCCACCTCGTAGTCCAGCACTTCCTCCTGTTCGAGGTCCAACAGCCGGGCATGGGGGAACTCGTTCAATTGCTGTAGCAATTCAAGTCCGGTGTCCGCCTGTGTCGCCGCGCTGTTCACCGCCAGCACGAGGGCCAAAATTACCCCGGTCAGGATTTTACCGCCGCCTGTCATCTTTCTCCCATTCGTATCATGCCTGTAAAAAGCCGTTGATCTTCTGCGCCACGATAGCAGCACCGGGCTCCATATGAAAATGATGTCCGCCGCTGACCTGGACAATATCCAGCTGCCGGATATGGCGGCTTGCCTGCCGGGCCAGTTCGGGGCGCCCGCCAAACCCCTCCTGGGCCAGCAACAGCAGTGTGGGCATGCTGAGTGCCCCCAGCACCGCGTGAATCTGGCCCCGGGTAAGTTTGACCGCGGAGGCACCCCGCAGGCGCAGATCCGTGGTCCAGGTGTATCCTCCCTCGCAGGGGCGCAGGTTGCGCTCCACCAGCGCCCGGGCTGCGCCGGCAGGCAGTGAGGAGCGCTTGCGACTCGCCAGGGCCGATTCCACAGTGGGGTAGATGCGATTCTGGCTCCGCAGCCAGTGCCGTTTATCGTCGAGAAAGCGCCGCATTTGTGCGGGAAACTCGTCCTCACCAACCGCCTCGGGCACCACCCCGTCCAGCAGCACCAGCCGCTCCACCCGCTCGGGTGCCGCGCTTGCCAGCAGGCTGCAAATTATGGCCCCGCGGGAGTGCCCCATGAGGGAAAAACGGTCCCAACCCAGGGCCTCGACTACACCCAGCAGTTCGGGCAGGTCATCCCAGATCTGGTATGTCGCATCCGCGGATCGATTCGCGCTGAGTCCGTGGCCGGTGAGGTCTACCGCCACGACGTGGTGGTGGTGCAACATGGGCGCAATGACGCTGAAACTGGCGGCGTTATCCAGCCAACCGTGCAGAGCCAGCAGCGGCCTGCCATCCGGATTTCCCCAGGACAGTCCCGCCAGCTCCAGACCATTGACCTCCCAGCTGAGCGCGAGGGGCGATGCCCCGCTCATACCCCCGCCTCATATTCCGGGGGCATAGCCCAGAACCGCAATTCACCGCAGTCGCGCGCCGCCGCCTCGAGTGAGAAAGTGACGAGCCCGCCGGGGGACAGGGGGGGAACCGGGTTATCCGGACCGAGGTAGTGGTCCACCAGCCGCGATACCAGGGGCTGGTGCGACACCAGCACGACATGTTCCCGGCTGGCCAGTGCGGGCTCCATGGCCTCCAGCGCAGCATCGACCGCCGGCACCGTACTGCCGGGGCGCAGGGCCTCCAGCTCGCGCAAATGCGCGTGGGTGAACGCCGCGGCGATGATTTCCGCGGTCTCCCGCGTCCGCACCCAGGGACTGCATAAAACGAGATCCGGCGCCGCCAAACCCCGCCCTTCAAGAGCGGCGTGAAATTGCCTGCAGCCGAAGCCGATATCGTCAAAACCACTGTCCGTCAGTTCCCGCTGTCGGTCAGTGATCGCGCTACCGGCCTCGCCGTGTCGCCAGACGGTTAAAATCATCTCTCAGGAGCCCGTAACAAATTCCACATCCTGTGCCTGCTCGGTGTGCATCATATCATCGAACACGGCGGCTACCGGCCGATGTTCATACAAAATGGCGTAGAGCCCCTTTACCAGCGGCATGTGCACCTGGCGCCGGTCGGCCTCAGCCTTGAGCAGGCCAAGGGTATTGATCCCCTCTGCCACCTGGTCCATCGCACCGAGGATATCGTCCAGGGGCTGGCCCCGGCCCAGAGCCAGCCCCACCCGGTAATTGCGCGACAGGGGTGAAGAGCAGGTGACAAACAGGTCCCCTACCCCGGCCAGGCCGAGGAAGGTCATCGGGTTCGCACCCATATGCACGGCAAAACGGGACATTTCCGCCAGGGAGCGTGTAAGCAGCATGCCGACCGTGTTTTCCCCGAACTCCAGGGCGGCCGCGACGCCCGCGAGAATGGCATAGACATTCTTCAGGGCCCCGCCCAGCTCGACACCATACATATCATGGGAGCCGTAGATCAGGAACGACTCGCTGTGCAGCAGATCGTGAATCCGGGTATTGATCCAGGCCTGGTCACTGGCGATTACTGAGCCGGTAACATGCCCGGCGGCGATCTCACCCGCGAGGTTGGGTCCGCTCAGGACGCCGGTCGGGTTGGCCGGCATCTCCTGCCGCAGAATCTCACTCATCAGCCGAAAGCCGCCCGGCTCGATACCCTTGGTGAGGCTGACCAGAAGGGTATCGGCCGGAATGCAGGGCGCGAGTTCCCGCACCACCGCCCGAAACGAGCTGCTCGGCACAGCCACCATTACCACGTCCACACCCTCCACCGCCCGGGACAGTGATGATGTGGCCTCAAGCTTCTCGTGCAGCAGGTAGCCCGGCAGGTAATCGCTGTTCTGGCGCTGGCTGTTTATGGCTTCTGCCAGCAACTCGTTACGCAGCCACAGGCGCACGCGATTGCCATTACCGGCAATAATATTGGCGATTACTGTGCCGAAACTGCCACCGCCGAGCACGGCGACGTTACAGGAATCGGGCATGGGCTGTTTTCCTTCGGTGTTTTTATTGTATTGAGTGCAGTCTAACAAAAAAGCGGGCCCTGGAGCCCGCTTTCATACCAGCTGTGCTGGAGGCAATCAGTGCTTGCTCATCTCCAGCAGCAATTTGTTGAGCCGTGACACGTAGGCCGCCGGGTCGTCCAGTTGGCCGCCCTCGGCCAGGTTGGCCTGGTCGAACAGGATATTACCCAGGTCGGCAAAGCGATCCTCGTCCGCCTCCTGATCCAGCATCTTCACCAGCGGGTGGGACGGGTTGATCTCCAGAATCGGCTTGCTCTCGGGCACCGGTTGGCCCGCGGCCTCCATGATGCGGCGCATCTGTGCACCCATATCGTAGTCGCCCACCACCAGGCAGGTAGCGGAGTCTGTCAGGCGGTTGGTGGCGCGCACTTCCGCAACCTTGCTTTCCAGCACCTTGGCCAGCCTCTCCACTACGGCCTCGGACTCCTTGGCCAGCTTCTCCCGCTCCGCTTTCTCCTCCTCTGACTCGGCAGCCAGGTCCAGCGCACCGCGGGCGACGTCCTGAAACTGCTTGCCGTCGAACTCCTGCAGATGGTTCATCAGCCAGTCGTCGACACGGTCGGACAGCAGCAACACCTCGATACCCTTCTTGCGGAACACCTCCAGGTGCGGACTGTGCTTCGCGGTCTTGAAGTTCTCCGCGACCACATAGTAGATTTTGTCCTGTGACTCCTGCATACGGGACACATAGTCCTCGAGGGACTGGTCCTGTGCTTCGGCGTCGGTATGGGTTGTGCTGAAACGCAGCAGTTTGGCGATTTTCTCCTTGTTGGCGCTGTCCTCGGCGGGGCCTTCCTTCAGCACCTGGCCGAATTCCTTCCAGAACGTCGCGTAGTCGTCGCCCTTGCCCTTGGCGAGTTTGGCCAGCATGTCGAGCACGCGCTTGGTCAGGGCGCTGCGCATGGACTCCACCGCCGGATCCTGCTGCAGGATTTCCCGCGATACGTTCAGGGACAGGTCATTGGAATCAACCACACCCTTCACAAAGCGCAGGTACATGGGCAGGAACTGTTCGGCATCGTCCATTATGAAAGTGCGCTGCACATACAGCTTCAGGCCGCGGTTCATCTCGCGGTTCCACAGGTCGAACGGCGCGGTTTTGGGCAGGTACAGCAGGCTGGTGTACTCCAGCTTGCCCTCGACCCTGTTGTGCGACCAGGTCAGGGGGTCCTGGAAGTCGTGGGAAACGTGCTTGTAGAATTCCCTGTACTCCTCATCGGTGATTTCCGAGCGCCCGCGGGTCCACAGGGCAGTGGCGGCATTGATCGCCTCGTATTCCACCGGGGCATCACTGGCGGGCTTTTTCTCGTCCTTGGTCGGCTCAGGCGGCTTGGCCATCATCACCGGCACCGAGATGTGATCCGAGTACTTCTTGATCACGCTGCGCACGCGCCAGTCATCGGCAAACTCCTGGCAGTCTTTCTTCAGGTACAGGGTGATGCTGGTGCCGCGGGTTTCCCTGGGCCTGGCCTCAATGGAGAACTCCGCCTCCCCGTGGGACTCCCACAGTACACCCTGGTCTGCGGCTTCACCGGCCTTGCGGGTATGCACCTCAACCCGCTCCGCCACGATAAAGGCGGAGTAGAATCCGACGCCAAACTGGCCGATGAGCTGTGAATCCTTCTTCTGGTCACCGGTCAGGTTTTCCAGGAACGCGGCCGTTCCCGACTTGGCGATGGTGCCGAGATTCTCGATAACCTCTTCCCGGTTCATACCGATGCCGTTATCACTGATGGTAATGGTGTGCTGCTTCTTGTTGCTGGTCACATCCACCTGAATGTGCAGGTCGGCGCCCCCTTCCAGCAGTTTTGGCTCTGCCAGGGCGGCAAAACGCAACTTGTCGATGGCGTCACTGGCATTCGAGATCAGCTCGCGCAGGAATATTTCCTTGTTGCTGTACAGGGAATGAATCATCAGGTGAAGCAACTGCTTGGCTTCGGTCTGGAAACCCAGGGTTTCCTTGCGTACATCGGCGGTCATAGGATCCTCATCTTTTGGTTGAGTTAGTCCAGGCTGGTCTACCAGGTAAGACTCTCAGATGGGGGTTGGCGGGTGATTTTTCAAGGGGGCAATGCCGCACAGGCTGTTTTTACCCACTGCCGGGGCATAACAGCCCCCGCGCCCCGGCGCGATTGGCGGGGGAACGGCTGCAGCGGCGGCGAAACCGGAGGACTCCTGGCTGGTTAGCGGGCCGCAGGAAACCCTGCAGCCCGTCGCGAACTCGCGTTAAAGTTGCGGGCCGGCAGCCACCAGGGCCACGCCCTCTTCGTTGTCGGTGAACATGGCAAAGTTCTTGATGAAGCGCTGCGCCAGGTCGGTGGCCTTGCGCTCCCACTCGCTGGCGTCACTGTAGGTATCTCGCGGATCCAGGATCGCACTGTCTACATCGTGCAGGGACCGGGGGATGGCGAGATTGAAGATGGGCAGGGTCGAGGTTTCCGCCTCCTCGATGGACCCGTCGAGGATGGCATCGATAATCGCCCGGGTGTCCTTGATGGAAATCCGCTTGCCGCTGCCGTTCCAGCCGGTATTGACCAGGTAGGCCTGCGCGTTCGCGGCGTCCATGCGCGACACCAGCGCCTTGCCGTAGGCCACCGGGTGCAGACTCAGGAATGCCTTGCCGAAGCAGGCGGAAAATGTGGGAACAGGCTCGGTGATACCCCGCTCGGTGCCGGCCAGCTTGGCAGTGAAGCCCGACAGGAAATGGTATTTGGTCTGCTCGCGGTCGAGAATGGATACCGGCGGCAAAACCCCGAAGGCGTCGGCAGTCAGGAAAATCACCTTGGTGGGATGTCCCGCCCGGGATACGGGCTTGACGATATTCTCGATATGGTAGATCGGATAGGAGACGCGGGTGTTTTCGGTGATTGATCTGTCCGAGAAGTCGATCTTGCCGCTTTCATTCACCACCACATTTTCCAGCAGGGCATCGCGCGCGATGGCCTTGTAGATATCAGGCTCACTCGCGGGATCCAGGTCGATGGTTTTGGCGTAGCAGCCCCCCTCGAAGTTGAATACGCCATGGTCGTCCCAGCCGTGCTCGTCATCGCCGACCAGCCGCCGTTTGGGATCCGTCGAAAGGGTCGTCTTGCCCGTGCCTGACAGGCCAAAAAAGATGGCGACGTCGCCGTCTTCACCAACGTTGGCCGAGCAGTGCATGGACGCCATATTCTGCAGGGGAAGATAGTAGTTCATCATCGAGAACATGCCTTTTTTCATCTCGCCGCCGTACCAGGTACCGGCGATGATCTGCATTTTCTCGGTCATGTTGAATACGGTGAATACTTCCGAATTCAGGCCGTGGGACTGCCAGTCGGGATCGCTGGTTTTCGAGGCGTTCAGCACCACGAAATCCGGCTCGCCGTAGCTGGCCAGCTCCTCATCCGTTGGCCGGATAAACATGTTCTTGACGAAGTGCGCCTGCCAGGCGACCTCCATCACAAAGCGAACTTTCAGCCGGCTGTTTTCGTTCGCGCCGCAAAAGGTATCCACCACGAACAGGCGCTTGCCGGAGAGCTGTCGCGCCGCCAGGCCCTTCAGTACCGTCCAGTTTTCGGGTGAGATCGGCTTGTTGTCATTGGGCGACTCCGGCGAATTCCACCAGATATGCTCCTTGCTGACATCGTCTAGAACGATGAACTTATCCTTGGGAGAGCGGCCGGTAAAAATACCCGTGTGGACAGCCACCGCCCCGAGCTCGGTAACCACGCCTTTTTCATACCCCTCGAGATCCGGCCGCGTCTCCTCGGCAAACAGCTGCTCGTAAGACGGGTTGTAGATGATCTCGGCTGCGTCACTGATGCCATAGCCGGATAAATCGATTTTGTTTGCCATAATTGTCTGCCTGAATTACTGCCACATCGCGTGGAGGCTGGATTTGCGGTATCCAGATGTCACCCCCACCCCAAATTGATATATTATTTTTTCCATTTTATCGCCGCAGCGATCCTCTGGAAATGACGGATCTTGAGCTATATCAAGCCGGGGAGTCGTTGCCCCGGGCCGCGGCCCGAACATCTCACCGTCATATAAAAACGGGGGCCGCCACAGGACGGCCCCCTCTTTGCATCAAACCCGCGCCGCCATTACCAGCCGGTTATTTCCGCCAGTCCCGTGGCGATATCCGCAAGGCTGCGCACCGTTTTCACACCCGCGTCCTCCAGTGCGGCAAACTTCTCGTCTGCAGTACCCTTGCCACCGGATATGATCGCGCCTGCGTGCCCCATACGCTTGCCTTTCGGCGCCGTTACCCCGGCGATGTAGGACACCACGGGCTTGCTGACATTGGCCTTGATATAGGCCGCAGCCTCCTCTTCGGCCGTACCGCCGATCTCACCGATCATGACGATGGCCTCGGTGGCCGGATCCTTTTCGAACATCGCCAGAATGTCGATGAAATTCGATCCCGGGATCGGGTCACCGCCGATACCGACACAGGTGGACTGGCCATAGCCCGCGTCAGTGGTCTGCTTTACCGCCTCGTAGGTCAGGGTGCCGGAGCGGGATACGATGCCGACCTTGCCCGGCAGGTGAATGCTCGCGGGCATGATGCCGATCTTGCATTCACCAGGCGTGATGACCCCGGGGCAGTTCGGGCCAATCAGGCGCACCCCCAGTTCGTCGCATTTCACCTTGGCTACCAGCATATCAAGGGTCGGAATACCCTCTGTAATACACACGATCAGGCTGATGCCGGAGTTGGCCGCTTCCAGGATGGAGTCCTTGCAGAAGGGGGCTGGCACATAGATCACGGAGGCATCTGCTCCCGTCGCCGCGACCGCTTCGGCCACGGTGTTGAAAACGGGCAACCCCAGGTGCTCCTGGCCGCCTTTTCCGGGGGTTACCCCGCCCACCATTTTGGTGCCGTAGGCGATTGCCTGCTCCGAGTGGAAGGTACCCTGTGAGCCGGTGAAACCCTGGCATATAACCTTGGTATTCTTGTCGATCAGTATGCTCATTTCACCGCACCTCCCGCTGCCGCAACCGCTTGTTTGGCGGCGTCTGTCAGACTGTTGGCCGCTATAATATTGAGGCCGCTGTCGGCCAGGACCTTGCGGCCCAGTTCTGCATTGTTTCCCTCCAGGCGAACGACGACAGGCACGTTGACGCCTATCTCCTCCACCGCACCGATAACTCCCTCGGCGATCAGGTCACAGCGCACGATGCCGCCAAAAATATTGATGAGCACCGCCTTTACATTCTCGTCCGAGAGAATGATCTTGAAAGCCTCGGCCACCCGCTCCTTGGTTGCGCCGCCGCCGACATCGAGAAAGTTGGCGGGAAAACCGCCGTGCAGTTTCACGATGTCCATCGTGCCCATGGCCAGGCCGGCGCCGTTTACCATGCAGCCGATGGTGCCATCCAGGGCAACGTAATTGAGCTCCCAGCGCGCGGCATGTGACTCGCGGGCGTCTTCCTGGCTGGGGTCGTGCATTTCCTGCAGTGCTTTCTGGCGATACAGGGCATTGCCGTCCACACCGATCTTGGCGTCCAGGCAGTGCATGTTGCCCTCCTCGGTAATGACCAGGGGGTTCACCTCGATCAGGGCGAGATCCTTGTCCACGAACATCTGGGCAAGGCCCATGAATATCTTGACGAATTGCTTGATCTGGTCGCCCTTGAGACCGAGATTGAATGCCAGCTCCCGGCCCTGGTAAGGCTGGGCGCCCACCAGCGGATCAATGGTTGCCCGCAGGATTTTTTCCGGCGTCTCCTCAGCGACCTTCTCGATCTCCACCCCGCCCTCGGTAGAAGCCATGAATACGATACGGCGCGAGGAGCGATCGACGACTGCGCCGAGATACAGTTCGTCGGCGATATCGGTGCAGGACTCCACCAGTATCTTGCTGACGGGTTGCCCGTTGGCATCAGTCTGGTAGGTGACCAGGTTCTTGCCGAGCCACTGGCTGGCGAAATCCCTGATCTCGTCCTTGCTCTTGACCAGTTTCACGCCGCCTGCCTTGCCGCGCCCACCGGCGTGCACCTGGGCCTTGACCACCCACATATTGCCGCCAATCAGGTCCGCCGCCTCTGCTGCCTCGTGAGGTGTTTCTACCGCGTAACCTCTGGAGACCGGCAGTCCGTATTCGGCAAACAGCTGTTTGCCCTGATACTCATGAAGGTTCATCTTCTGTCCTGTAGTCGTCTGCTGCTCTGGTTATTAAAAAAACCCACCGAAGTACCGGCGGGATTTCTCTCGTTAGGCCCACGCGCGCCGCGGATTATATAGTTATTCGCGCCCGGACAAATCCTATTTCCGCTTTTTCCTGTTGGCAATGTGGATGGCGTGGCCTTCCACCGCCAGGGCCGCCTCGTGCACCGCCTCCGACAGGGTGGGATGAGCGAACACCGTCAGTGCCAGATCTTCCGCGCTGGAGCCGAACTCCATCGCGATAACCACCTGTTGCACCAGGTCGGCCGCGGAGGGACCGACGATATGGCATCCCAGGATGCGATCGTTTTCGGCGTGCGCCAACAGCTTGACCATGCCGTCCGAGTCGTTGGCTGCCAGGGCTCGCCCACTGGCTACGAAGGGAAAAACGCCGGCCTTGTAGGGGACGCCGTCCGCCTTGAGCTCCTGCTCCGTGCGGCCCACCGCCGCGACTTCCGGGTGCGTGTAGATCACCGAGGGTATGCAGTCGTAATTCATCTGGGTCTTTTTGCCGGCGATTCGCTCGGCGACCATGATACCCTCCTCCGAGCCCTTGTGGGCCAGCATCGGCCCCCGTACGACGTCGCCTACCGCAAAGATATGGGGCGCCTCGGTCTCACAGAAATCGTTGACGAAGATATAGCCGCGCTCGTCCAGCGTGATGCCGCTGTCACTGGCAAATAACTCCTGGGAGCGGGGTTTGCGACCCACGGCCACAATCAGCCGGTCGAAGGTTTCCACATGTTCCTCGCCGGCGGCGGTGTAGGTCACCTCGACGGCACCGTCTTTCACCTGGGCGCCGGTCACCCGGGTGCCGAGCCGGATATCCAGGCCCTGCTTCTTGAATATCTTGGCGGACTCCTTGGCGATCTGGACATCCATCATGGGCAGGAACTCCTCCAGCGCTTCCAGCATCACCACTTCCGAGCCGAGCCGGGACCACACACTGCCAAGTTCCAGGCCGATCACACCCGCACCGATCACACCCAGGCGACGGGGCACCTCGGTCAGCTCCAGCGCACCGGTAGAGTCGATGATGTATTCGTCATCGACTGGCGCGGGGGGGATGTTTACCGGCAGGGAGCCGGCGGCAATGATCACATTGCCGGCACTGATCACCTGCACTTCGCCATCCTTGTCCGTGACCTCAACCCGCGCGCCCGAGAGGACCTTGCCGGTACCCGAGATGGCGGTTACGCCGTTGTGCTTGAACAGTCCGGCGATACCGCCAGTCAGCTGGTCAACGATCCTGTCCTTGCGCCCGAGCATCGCCGGCACATCGATTGAGGGATCCTTGATCGCAATTCCGTGAACCGCCAGGTGGTCCCTGGCTTCGGCAAACTTCTGGCTGCTGTCAAGCAGTGCCTTGGACGGAATACAGCCGACATTGAGACAGGTTCCGCCGAGGCGCACCTTGCCCTTGTCATCCAGCCACTGCTCCACACAGGCGGTGGACAATCCCAGCTGGGCGGCCCTGATAGCGGCCACGTAGCCGGCCGGGCCGGCACCTATCACAACAACATCATATTTTTCAGACATGTATTCTTTCCAGTCTCGTCAGTTTGTGCAGCTGTTGCGCAATCACAGCTGCAGCAGGATGCGCGCCGGGTCTTCGATCAGGTCCTTGATGGCCACCAGGAACTGCACTGCCGTTTTGCCATCGATAAGGCGGTGATCGTAAGACAGCGCGAGATTCATCATCGGCAGGATCACCACCTGGCCGTTCACCGCCATTGGCCTGTCCTGGATCTTGTGCATACCCAGGATGCCGGTCTGGGGAGGATTGAGGATGGGCGTCGACTGAAGTGAGCCAAATACGCCGCCATTGGTAACGGTAAAGGTACCTCCGGTCATGTCCTCTATGGTCAGTTTATTCTCCTTGGCGCGAATCCCCAGGTCGCGGATGGCCGCCTCGACATCCGCCAGGCTCATGAAGTCCGCATCGCGCAGTACCGGGACCACCAGGCCGTTTTCGGTGGAGACAGCCACGCCGATATCCTGGTAACCGTGGTACACCACGTCGCTGCCATCGATGGAGGCGTTGACCGCGGGAAAGCGCTTGAGAGCCTCGCAGGCCGCCTTGACGAAAAAGCCCATGAAACCGAGCCGGGTACCGTTGTGAACTTTTTCGAACTGCTCCTTGTACTTGCTGCGCAACGCCATCACCGGCGCCATGTTCACTTCATTGAAAGTGGTCAGCATGGCGGTTTGCTGAGTCGCTTCCAGCAGGCGCTCGGCTATCCTGGCGCGCATGCGTGTCATGGGTACGCGCTTCTCGACCCGCTCCCCGGAGGGCCCGACAGGAACCGCCGGAATATTGGCAGCTGCGGCGGCGGCGGGCGCCTGCGCGGGTTTGGCGTCCCTGGTCTTGAGGTGCTCCAGAATATCTTCCTTGGTAATGCGGCCGCCCTTACCGGTGCCGGTTATCCGGGAGGGGTCGAGCTTGTGCTCCTCGAGTAGTTGGCGCGCGGCAGGGCCCAACAGGTCGGCGGCGCCGCTGTCGGATTTACCCGCGGGCGCCGCGGCCGGAGCCGCCTCGGTTTTGGCCGGGGCAGTGTCGGCAGTCGCGCCCTGCTCCAGCGTGGCCAGCACCTGCTCGCTCTGGATGACGTCGCCTTCCTGGGCATGAATTTTGGTGATGACCCCATCCTCCGGGGCCAACACTTCCATCACGACCTTGTCGGTTTCGATTTCGACAATCAATTCATCGCGGGAAACCGCATCACCTTCTCCCTTGTGCCAGGTGGCGATTTCGCCATCCGCTACTGACTCGGGAAAAGCCGGCGCTTTTATTTCAATAGCCATTACGCTTCCTTGTTGTGCTAGTCATTGCCCGGCTTGTCGTCAGCCAGCGCTTCGTTGATGAACTGTTCCTGCTGTGCCACGTGCAGGGCCATGTAGCCGGCCGCAGGAGCCGCAGATGATTCGCGTCCCACGTAACGCAGGTAGACGTCCCTGTTGTGCTGGTGAATGATCCTGCGCATATGGTGCTGGCTCGAATACCAGGCGCCCTGGTTCATCGGCTCTTCCTGACACCAGATGGCGTCGTTGATGTTCGGGTAGGAGCGCAGGACCTCCAGCAGTTCCTCCTCAGGGAAGGGGTACAGCTGCTCGAGCCGCAGGATTGCAATATTGCCTATCCCGCGCTCGCGCCGGGCAGCGCGAAGATCGTAAAACACTTTGCCGCTGCACATGATTACCCGCTCCACCGCAGACTTGTCGAGGTCGTCGGTTTCATCCAGCACGTTAAAGAAACGCCCATCGGCCAGTTCCTCGATCGTGGAGGTGGCTTCCTTGTGCCGCAGCAGGCTCTTTGGCGTCATCACCACCAGCGGCTTGCGCAGGGGGCGAATCGCCTGACGCCGCAGCATGTGGAACACCTGGGCCGGCGTGGTGGGTACGCAAATCTGGATATTGTGCTCGGCGCACAACTGCATGAAGCGCTCCAATCTGGCGGATGAGTGCTCGGGGCCCTGCCCTTCATAGCCGTGTGGCAGCAGCATGGTGAGGCCGCACAGGCGCTGCCACTTGTGCTCTCCGCTGGTGATGAACTGGTCGATCACCACCTGGGCGCCATTGGCAAAATCGCCGAACTGGGCCTCCCAGATCACCAGGCCCTGGGGCAAGGTGGTGGAATAGCCATACTCAAATGCCAGCACCGCTTCCTCGGAGAGCAGGGAGTCGTAAATCCTGAAGGTGGCCTGGTCGGGGCCCAGGTGCTGCAGGGGACGATAGGTCTTGCCGGTTTTCTGGTTGTGCAATACCGCGTGGCGATGGGAAAAAGTGCCCCGGCCCACATCCTGGCCGGTAATGCGCACCGGATAGCCCTGCTTCAAGAGGGTGGCGTAGGCCAGGGTCTCTGCGAAGCCCCAGTTCATGGGCATCGCTCCCGCCGCCATCTTGCGCCGATCCTCGAGTATCTTTGCGACCTGTTTCTGCAGCGGGAAATTATCCGGCGGTACGTTACTGTCATGGGCAAGGCTCTGCAGCTCCTGGATATCCATGCCGGTTTCGGCCTGCAGGGTCCATTCGTGCCCCAGGTAGGGAGACCAGTCGACGAACAGGGTCTTGTTCGGCTCGGACACCAGGCTGCTGACCAGTGGCTCGCCCCGGTCCAGGGACTCCCGGTAACGCTCCACCAGGAACCTGTCCTCCTCCTCGGTCAATATACCGTTGGCTATAAGCCTGGCGGCATAGAGGTCCCGCGTGGTCTTGTGCTTGCGAATCTTGGCGTACATGACCGGCTGGGTCACCGCGGGTTCGTCCGCCTCGTTGTGCCCGCGCCGGCGGTAACAGATGAGGTCTATCACCACATCTTTTTTGAACTCTGTGCGGAAATCCACGGCCATCTGGGTGACAAACAGCACCGCTTCAGGATCGTCCGCATTGACGTGGAAGATGGGCGCCTGGACCATCTTGGCAATATCGGTGCAGTACTCGGTGGAACGGGCATCCTCGCGCCGGTTGGTGGTAAATCCGACCTGGTTGTTCAGCACGATGTGCAGCGTGCCCCCGGTCTTGTAAGCCCGGGTCTGGGACATCTGGAATGTCTCCATCACCACGCCCTGTCCCGCGAAAGCGGCATCGCCATGAATGACGATCGGGACGACGAGGCTGCCGACCTTGTCATTGCGGCGCTCCTGGCGTGCCCGCACTGAGCCCTCCACGACCGGGGATACAATTTCAAGGTGGGAAGGATTGAACGACAGCGCCAGGTGTATTTCCCCGCCCGGCGTCATCACGTTGGAGGAGAAGCCCTGGTGATACTTGACGTCGCCGGAGCTCGAATACTGAACCCGGCCCTCGAACTCCGCGAACAGCTCGGAGGGGTTTTTGCCCAGTATGTTCACCAGCACGTTGAGACGGCCCCGGTGGGCCATGCCGATCACGATCTCCTGGGCGCGGTAGGCGCCGCTGCGCTGGATCATTTCATTCACCATCGGGATCAGGCTTTCACCGCCCTCGAGGCCGAAGCGCTTGGTACCGGGGTATTTGGTGCCCAGGGATTTCTCCAGGCCCTCCGCCTGGATCAGGCTGCTCAACAGCTGGAGACGCACTTCCCTGCTGTAATCCGGGGCCGAGCGCACCGACTCCATGCGCTGCATCACCCAGTGGCGCTGCTCGGTGTCCACGATGTGCATGAACTCGGCGCCCACGGTATGGCAGTAGGTGCGCTCCAGAACCTCCACTATCTCACCCAGGGTCGCGTCTGTCTTGCCGATATGCATGCTGCCGGTCTGGAAGACCGTATCGAAATCTGCGGCGGAGAGCTGGTGGAAAGACAGTTCCAGGTCGGCCACATGTTCTCTTTCCGCCAGGCCAAGCGGGTCGAGCCGGGCTTTCTGGTGTCCGCGCTGGCGGTAGGCCGATATGAGCTGCACCACGCGAACCTGCTTGCGCTCGTATTCGGTTGCCTGGGAGTCGTGCTGCACCGTCGCCTCGGTGCGAACCCGCATCTTGCTGATCTGGGCGAAGCGGTCGCGGATGACGGAGTGGGGAATGTCCTCGATCTGGACGACCGCGGACTCCACCCGGGGCAGCTTGTCAAAATACTCCCGCCACTGCTCTGGAACGCCGTTGGGGTTCTTCAGGTAGACCTCGTACAGGTCTTCCACATAGGTCGCGTTGCCGCCCGCGATATGCGAGCTGCGCCACAGCTGTTCCATCGAGCTTTCTTGCATCTGGACCCTTCCAGCCGGTTGCACCAGCGCCCCTAGAGCGCATCAGATAGAGCAGTGTAGCAGCACTGGAGCAGGAGGCGCGCCGGGACTCTTTCGGCCCGCACCGGCCCCCTTTAGCGCCGCCTCTAAAGCGATTTATCTGAATACGATAAAAGCAATATTTTCAATTTGTTATAGCAACAAGTTAATGTTAAGTAGCACGACTTAGCAGCATGTTACGAATATGCCCTATCGCCCTGGTGGGGTTCAGTCCCTTGGGGCAGACGTTCACACAGTTCTGGATACCGTGGCAGCGGAACACGCTGAAGGGGTCGTCCAGTCGCGACAGCCGCTCCTCGGTAGCGGTATCCCGGGTATCGGCGAGAAAGCGATAGGCCTGCAGGAGGCCCGCCGGGCCGATAAACCGGTCCGGGTTCCACCAGAACGAGGGACAGGAGGTGGAACAACAGGCACACAGGATACACTCGTACAGGCCGTCCAGCTTGGCCCGGTCCTCCGGGGACTGCAGACGCTCGATCGCCGGCGCCGGCGTGTCGTTCTGCAGGTAGGGCTGTACTTTTTCGTACTGGGCGTAAAACATGCTCATATCCACCACCAGGTCCCTTATCACGGGTAACCCGGGCAGTGGCCGCAGCACCAGCTTGTTATTGCGCACGGCTTCCGACAGGGGTGTGATGCAGGCCAGGCCGTTCTTGCCGTTCATGTTGACGCCGTCGGAACCGCATACCCCCTCGCGGCAGGAGCGGCGATAGGTCACCGTGGTGTCCTGGGACTTGATCAGCTCCAGGACGTCAAGCACCATCAGGTCCTTGCCACCGGTGTCGACCTGCACATCCTGCATGTAGGGCTCGGCGTCGGTTTCCGGGTTATAGCGATAGATACTTACTTGCAACATGGTGACTGCCTCTTAATACGTTCGCGCTTTGGGCTGGAAGGTATCGACCGTTTTGGGTTCAAAGTTCACGGCACGCTTGCCCACCCGCTTGTCGGTCGGGAAAAACACGGAATGGCACAGCCAGTTCTCGTCGTCGCGGGAGTCGAAGTCCTCGCGGGCATGGGCGCCACGGCTCTCCTTGCGCTCTTCCGCGGTAATGGCCGTGGCCTCGGCCACCTCGAGCAGGTTCTGCAGTTCCAGCGCCTCGATCCGGGCGGTGTTATAGGCCATGCTCTTGTCGTCGAGCCGGACGCTCTCGATGCGCCCGCGCAGGTCCGCCAGCTTGGCGATGCCCTGCTGCATGAAGTCCCCGTTGCGGAACACGCCGAAGTGGTTCTGCATGGTGTTCTGCAGCTCCTTGCGCAGGACCGAGACACTCTCGCCGCCGCTTGAGTTGTTCAGTCTGTCCACCCGTGACCTGGCCTGCTCGATGTCGCTTTCGGAGGCATCGCGCAACTCGATACCCTCGCGCAGGGCCTTCTCGATATAGAGGCCAGAGGCGCGCCCGAATACAACCAGGTCCAGCAGCGAGTTGCCGCCCAGGCGATTGGCGCCATGCACCGATACGCAGGCCACCTCACCGCAGGCATACAGGCCCGGGATCACCACGTCGTTGCCGTGTGCGTCCAGCGTCAGCGCCTGGCCGTGGACGTTGGTGGGAATACCGCCCATCATGTAGTGACAGGTGGGCACGACGGGGATCGGTTCCTTGACCGGATCGACGTGGGCAAATGTACGTGACAGCTCGCAGATGCCGGGCAGGCGGCTTTCGAGCACCTCCTCACCCAGGTGATCCAGTTTGAGCAACACGTGATCGCCCTCGGGGCCGCAACCGCGGCCCTCGATGATCTCCAGCACCATGGAGCGTGCCACCACATCGCGGCCAGCCAGGTCCTTGGCGTTGGGCGCGTAGCGCTCCATGAAACGCTCGCCATCCTTGTTGATGAGGTAGCCACCCTCCCCCCGGCAACCCTCGGTCACGAGAGTGCCCGCGCCGGCGATGCCGGTGGGATGGAACTGCCACATCTCGATATCCTGCACCGGGAATCCGGCGCGCAGGGCCATGCCGATACCGTCGCCGGTATTGATATGGGCGTTGGTGGTGGAGGCGTAGATGCGCCCCGCCCCGCCTGTGGCAAAAACGGTCGCCTTGGACTTGATATAGACGGTTTCGCCGGTTTCTATACAGATGGCCATCACGCCCACCACCGCGCCATCCTGGTTCTTGACCAGGTCGGTGGCAAACCACTCGTTGAAGAATACCGTGTTGTTTTTCATGTTGCCCTGGTAAAGGGTATGCAACAGGGCGTGGCCGGTGCGGTCCGCCGCGGCGCAGGTACGGGCGGCCTGGCCACCCTCGCCATAATTCTTCGACTGGCCGCCGAAGGGGCGCTGGTAGATGCGTCCCTCTTCGGTGCGGGAAAACGGCAGGCCCATGTGCTCGAGCTCGAACACCGCTTCGGGCCCGACACTGCACATGTACTCTATGGCGTCCTGGTCGCCGATATAATCGGAGCCCTTGACGGTGTCGTACATATGCCAGCGCCAGTCATCGTCCGGGTCGGCGCTGGCGATCGCGCAGGTGATGCCGCCCTGGGCGGACACCGTGTGCGAGCGGGTGGGAAATACCTTGGAGATTACCGCGGTTTTATAGCCCGACTGGGCCAGTTGCAGCGCAGCGCGCATGCCCGCGCCGCCGCCACCAACGATAACACCATCAAACGAGAGAGTACGAAGAGCAGCCATACCTAAAAACCCCACAAGATCTGGACGCCCCAGACGACATACGTAAACATAATGATGGCACAGGCCACCTGCACCAGCAGGCGCAACACGTTGCCGGTAGTGCCCATCAGGCGCTCGGTGAGATAGTCAGTGACCACTGCCCACAGGCCCACCCAGGCGTGAATCGCCAGCGACAACAGGGCCAGCAGGCTGAATACCCGCATCCAGGTCTGGGAGTAAAGCTCCTTCCAGCTGGCATAGTCGACGCCACCGAGAAGAACAAAGCCCACCACGACGAAATACGCCAGAAGGATGACCGCCGTGACGCGCTGCATCAGCCAGTCATAGAGGCCGGAACGGCCCATACTCGTTACCGCAGTTACCATATCCAGACTCCCGCAAGCAGTATCAGCACGATCGACACGCCCAGCACGATTTTCGCGCCCAGTGTGCCCCCTTCCATGGTCTCACCGACCCCGAGGTCCATGATCAGGTGTTTTACGCCGGCGACCGAATGGTAGATCAGGCCGGCCACCACCGCCCAGATGACCAGCTTGGCCAGGGGACTGGCGAGGCAGTCCTGCAACCGGGCGAAACTCTCGGGGCTGGCCAGACTGGCATCGAGGGCCCAGATGAGAACGGCGATGCCGGCAAAGAGGAATACGCCGGAGGCGCGGTGAGCGATGGACGTCCATGCGGTGATGGGCAGCCGCATGGTACCGATGTCCAGGTTAACGGGACGTTTGTCTTTCACTTTAGGGCACCATAAATTTGACGCCCGGGTGGGCGGTTAATCGGTTAGAGCCGGAAGTCCTTTGCACAGCCGGGCGCAGATACCTCCAGCTGGTTAAAACGCGCCAAATTATAAGGACTTACCTTCTTAATTACAAACTAGTTACGAAAACTGGCGCACAGGGACAGTGCTTTTTTGTCGCCGCCTCATTCTAGTGCAATTTCCCGCTCCGGGGATTGCCGACTTTAGTCGCAGATGAGCACTGGTCGGCGGCAAATAGACCCGGATCAATTGACAAAAACGCGGGAAACTCTATAGTGGATCGCCCATCTTTTTGACTTCCCAGGATCTCCCATGAGTGACAAAAAAGCCCTCCTCACCGTCGACGGACTGGATGCCCCGGTCGAGTTGCCCATATATTCCGGCACCCTCGGCCCCGATGTGGTGGACGTTGGTGCATTAACCAGCAAGGGAATGTTCACCTACGACCCGGGCTTTGTCTCCACGGCCGCCTGCGAGTCACAGATCACCTTCATTGACGGCAACAAGGGCGTTCTCCTGCACCGGGGTTACCCCATCGAGCAACTGGCGGACGAGTCTGACTACCTGGAAACCTGTTACCTGCTGCTTTACGGCGAGCTCCCCTCGAAGGAAGAGAAGGAGCGGTTTGTCAGCACGGTGCACCGGCATACGATGGTACACGAGCAGATTCGCACATTTTTCAATGGCTTCCGCCGCGACGCCCACCCCATGGCCATCATGTGCGGCGTGGTCGGGGCCCTCTCCGCCTTCTACCACGACTCGCTGGATATTTCCGATGAGCAGCACCGCCGAATCGCCGCCTACCGCCTGATCGCCAAGATGCCAACGCTGGCAGCCATGAGTTACAAGTTCTCCACCGGCCAGCCCTTTATGTACCCGGACAATGACCTGAGCTATTCAGAAAACTTCCTGCATATGATGTTCGGCAACCCCTGTGAGCCCAGCAACATCAGCCCGGTGCTGGCCAAGGCCATGGACCGCATTTTCCTGCTGCACGCGGACCATGAGCAGAATGCCTCCACCTCAACCGTCCGCCTTGCCGGCTCCTCCGGGGCAAACCCCTTTGCCTGTATCGCGGCCGGCATTGCGGCGCTGTGGGGCCCCTCTCACGGTGGCGCCAATGAGGCGGTACTGGAAATGCTCGAGGAGATCGGCGACGTCTCGCGCATCGACGAATTTGTCGCGCGGGCCAAGGACAAGGAGGACCCGTTCCGCCTGATGGGCTTTGGACACAGGGTCTACAAGAACTTCGACCCCAGGGCAAAGGTCATGAAAGAGGCCGCCGATGAGGTGCTCGCCGAACTGGGCATCGACAATGACCCTCTCCTGTCCATCGCCAAGCGGCTGGAAGAAATCGCCCTCAACGACGAATACTTTATCGAGAAGAAGCTCTATCCCAACGTGGATTTCTACTCCGGTATCATCCTCAAGGCGATCGGCATTCCCACCAGCATGTTCACGGTGATTTTTGCGGTAGGCCGGACGGTCGGCTGGATCGCCCACTGGAACGAAATGATTTCCGGCAGTTACCGGATCGGCCGCCCGCGGCAGCTTTACACAGGCTATACCCAACGGGACTATGTGCCGCTGGAAAAACGTTGAACGCGGATCGACACTACAGATCAAGGGCCGCCTCGCGGCCTTTTTTCATGCCCCCGTCCGGATCCAGTAATTACCCAATTCAGGAAGCGAGCCAAACATGAGCGACATCGTGATCAGCGGAACCGGCCTCTACACACCCGCCGAATCCATCAGTAACGAGGAGTTGGTAAGCTCGTTCAATACCTATGTCGAGCTCTACAACCAGGAGCATGCCGAGGCCATAGCCGCCGGGGAAATGGCTCCCCTGCAGCCCTCATCGGCGGAGTTCGTGGAGAAAGCCTCCGGCATCAAGTCCCGCTATGTGATGAACAAGGACGGCATCCTCGACCCGCGGCGAATGGTACCCCGACTGCCCGAGCGCCCGAACGAGGCGCAGTCCCTCCAGTGCGAAATGGCTGTGGCCGCCGCCCGGGAAGCCATGGCCCAGGCCGGCAAGACCGCAGCGGATATCGACATGGTCATCGTCGCCGCATCCAATATGCAGCGGGCCTATCCCGCCATGGCGGTGGAGATCCAGGACGCCCTGGGTATCGAGGGCTTCGGCTTCGATATGAACGTGGCCTGCTCCTCCGCCACCTTTGGCATCCAGCAGGCGAGGGATGCGATTATTTCCGGCAGCGCCGACTGCGTCCTCATGGTCAACCCGGAGATCTGCAGCGGGCACCTGAATTTTCGCGATCGCGATTCACACTTTATCTTCGGTGATGTCTGCACAGCGGTTATCGTCGAAGCCGCCGCCACTGCCACTTCCGACGACCAGTACGAGATCGTCGACAGCAAGCTGCAAACCATTTACTCCAACAACATCCGCAACAACTTCGGCTTCCTCAACCGCGGTGACGAATCCGGCATCGGCCAGACTGACAAACTGTTCGTGCAGGAGGGGCGCAAGGTATTCAAGGAAGTCTGTCCGGCGGTCGCTTCGCAGATATCCGCACAACTCGAGAAACTGGGCATTGCCCCGGCGCAGGTCAAACGCTTCTGGCTGCACCAGGCAAACCTGAGCATGAATCAGTTGATCTCGAGGCGGGTGTTGGGCCGGGAGGCGACGGAAGCCGAGGCGCCGACCATCCTCGACGAGTACGCCAACACGAGTTCCGCCGGCTCGGTCATTGCCTTCCACAAGCACCGGGCGGATTTCCAGCCCGGTGAAATCGGGGTGCTGTGCTCCTTCGGCGCCGGTTACAGCATCGGCAGCGTGATTCTGCGCAAGCGTTGAGTCGGGCGCTGCCAGGCCCTAGGCCAGCAACTCGCCCAACGCCGCCAGCAGTTCATCACACTGTTCATCGGTGCCGACACTGATGCGCAGGTGCTCATCGATGCGCGGCTTGTCGAAATAGCGCACGATGATACCCCTGGCACGCAAGGCCGCAAACAACTCCCGCGCCGCCCTGTCCGGGTGCCTTGCCAGGATAAAATTGGCCGCCGAAGGCAGCACCTCGAAACCCAGTTTCGCCATCGCGGCCGACAGTCGCTCCCGGCTGGCGATGACCTGCCGGCAGGTACGGTTGAAATAGGCTTCGTCGCCCAGCGCCGCAACGCCGGCGCGCTGGGCCAACACATCCAGCGGATAGGAATTGAAGGAGTTTTTTACTCGCTGCAGGCCATCGATAAGTGCCTCGTTGCCCATCGCCACACCCACACGCAGCCCCGCAAGCGCCCAGGATTTCGACATGGTCTGGACAACCAGCAGATTGTCGAACTCCGGTATCAGGCAGGCGGCAGACTCACCGCCGAAATCAATGTAGGCCTCATCGATGACCACCACGGAATCTGGGTTTTGTTCAAGCAGCTGCCGCACCGCGGCCAGCCCCAGCAGCACGCCGGTGGGGGCGTTGGGGTTGGGAATAATGATCCCGCCGTTTTCTACCCGGTAATCGCCCGGGTCGACCCTGAAGTCCGCCGTCAGGGGCACCATGCGCCAGCGCACCTTGTACAGGTCGCACCACACCGGGTAAAAGCTGTAGGTGATATCGGGAAACAGCAGGGGCTTGTCGTGCTTGAGCAGCGCCTGGAATACATGGGCCAGCACCTCGTCGGAGCCGTTGCCGACAAAAACCTGCTCGAGGCCCAGGCCACTGCGATCGGCAAAGGCCTGCCTCAGTTCCGCGGACTCGGGGTCGGGATAGCGCCGCAGCGCATCTGCGGGCACCGCTGCAATGGCCTCGAGGACGCGTGGCGAAGGGGGATACGGGGACTCATTGGTGTTGAGCTTGACCAGCTTGTCGAGCCTGGGCTGTTCACCCGGCACATAGGGCGTCAGCCGCCCGACTACATCGCTCCAGTAACGGCTCATGGCATACTCGCAATAGTGGCGTCCCCTAGGGGGTTCGAACCCCTGTTACCGCCGTGAAAGGGCAGTGTCCTGGACCACTAGACGAAGGGGACGCAGACCCGGGGACCGCGGTCGCCGGCAGCGCGCTATTGTACCCAAGCAACCGGGCAATGCAAGAAAGCACAGGGGCGACCGGGGCGTTGCCGCCCCGGGCCGCGGGATGGTTCAGAAGGTGGCGCGCAGGCCTATGGAGTAATTGATGCCGGGTTGCCAGTTCTCGTAGGTCAGGCCGCCCTGGGTCCACTCCACTTTGGTATCGAAGATGTTGCCCGCCTTGGCCTCCACCTCGAAATCATACTTTTTCCAGGGAAATTCGTACTTGAACAGTACGTCCACGACACCCCTGCCCTCCTCGATGATGTCGGGTGCGTTATTGTCACCCACGAGGATGATCCGTTCATCCGTGTAGTTGTAGAGTATGCTGCCCGTCACACCCAGGTCGTAATCCGCATAGGAGAGCAACAGGTTGCCCAGCCAGTCAGACTGGCCGGTCATCTTGCGCTCGTTGGAGTACAGCGGTGCGATCTGGCGCCCACCGGTCAGCGGGACATCGGCAGCGGTCTCCCCGGAGCCGAGCAGGGTCACCTTGGAGTCGATATAAGACAGGTTCATGGACACGTTGAAACCGTTCCAGATGGGGTCGATATCGAACCACTCTCCCAGCGGCAGCTCCTTGCGTATGTCGTATTCCACGCCCTTCAGCTCTGCCTTGTCGGCATTGAACCAGGTGTAGATATCCCCCTGGGCCTGCACCTTGGCCAGTTCGATCGGATTGTCGAACTCCTTGTAGAACAGGCCCAAGTGACATCTCGTCGACAGCGCCGAAGTACCATTCCCAGCGCGCATCGTAGTTGTTCAGGTCCGCGGGCTCCAGGAAGACGTTACCGCGGTACAGGTTCTGGTCCTCCGGATTGCGCAGGGTGGACCCGGTGATCTCCAGCAGGCTGGGCCGGTTGACGGTTTCCGAGTAGGCAAACCGCAGCTGCATGTTCTCGATAAACTCCCAGGTGACAGACACCGCCGGCAGGGAGTCGTTGTAACTGTTCTGTACCTGGTTATCCGTACCGGGCTCGGTATTCCCACCCCAGGCGTCCGCCTCAATGGTCGTGTCCTCCTGGCGCACGCCCGCCTGCACTCGCACCGAGGGCAGTACCTGGGCATCCAGGGAGCCGTAATAGCCCTCGACCTTCTCCTTCGATCGGGCAAAGGGAAAAATACCACTGGCGTTGGCCGCGCTGTTACTGAAATCGCGGATGCTGACGTACTGGTCGATCCAGTTCTGGTCACCGAACAACTGGCTCGGCGTTTCCCGCGGCACGTAGTCGGGGGCACGGGAGGTGATATCGAAGCGGAACAGTCGGTCGTTGCTCTTGCGGGTCCGGTCGTAGTCGGAATAGCCGGCGCTGAACACGGTATCGATATTCAGCACGGTGAACGGCACCTCAAAGTCGAAGCCGTACTCGTTGATCCCGTCTTTCAGCTTGCTGTAGCTTCTTTCCGGCGCCTGGTAGACATCGCGCAGGTCTCCCGCGGCCTGGCTGCCGGAATACACCATCTCCATCTGGCCGTCGTTGTTTTCAGCGTAGGTGTAACTGCGCACATCCGGTGCATCCCGCTTGCCGGTACCGTCTATCGCCCGCCACTCGAACAGTGTGTCGTTGAGGAAGGTAAGGTAGTGGCTGCCGGACAACTGGTAGGATTCGATCTGGTTCTCCGTACACTGCAGCAGGTAACTCTCGACGGGGGTACCGTTAGCGACATTGTCCTCACTGGACAGGCCCTTATCCTGCTGCACCTGGTCGGTGGTCTGCTTCAGCTTTGCGGCGGTAAAGGTCACGGAGTTGTTTTCATCCAACTCGAGACCGACATTACCGAAGGCGCTGATATCGACGTTCTGGGTGGTGATAAAGCGGTCGTACTGCACGGTCTGGTTGCTGCCGCCATCCACACCGGTAAACTCATAACGCCTGAAGTCCTTGTCGACATTGACCCAGCGATTGCTGTACTTGTAGTTACCTATCAATCCAAGCACCATGCCGTTATCAAACTCGAAGCGCTTGCCCCCTTCCGCCTCCCCGGTGTAGAAGGGCTTCATGGTTTTCTCGTAGATGTCCCAGGTATTGTAAAACCCGGCTCCCAGGTTTGCGCGCTCCGGATAGACCGTGTCGTCGAACTCATCGGTGGTCAAATCCTGCACCGGCTTGGGGATCGCCCGGGTGCCGTCGTCGTAACCCCAGTTGTCCTTGTCACCGCCGGCGTAGGTCAGGCCGTCGCCGTTGGTGGTCTTGGAGTTGCCACCGACATTGAGCTTCATGATCAGGTAGTCTTCGTCGGGCGTCGTCTTGGTGCGAATATCCACAACCCCACCGGAGAAGTCGCCGGGATACTCCACGGAATAGGTCTTCTGTACCAGCAAGCTCTTGACGATATTGTTGGGCACGAGGTCCAGGGGCACCGTTTTCTGGAACGGCACCGGGCTGGAGATGCGGGCCCTGTTCAGCAGGGTGGATGAATAGCGCTCACCCAGGCCGCGCACATACACATATTTGCCACCCACCAGGCTGAGTCCCGCCACCCTGGACAGTGCTGCGCCGACGTTGGTCTCCGGCACGAAGTTCAGATCCTCCGTACTCAGCACGTTGGATATCTCCGAGGTGTCGCGCTTTTCCTCCGGCACGAACTCGCCCAGCACAAACACTTCCTCTATGTCGACTGCCGGTGCGGCGTTCTCGATCTCGGGTTCCTGTGTAAGCGCCAGGGGCACATGCATCCCCAGGGCAGATAACACGGCCACTGATACAATTTTTCGCTTCATTTTCCTTTCTCTCTCCACCTGTAAGAAACCCGCTCTTTAACAGGCAAATGACTCCCGACCTGTCGCAAAGACCCGGCCTTCAGCCATTCAAATCCTGTATCGAAGGGGCCGGCATCGCTGCCAGCCCCTGTCTTGCTTGCTTGCCAGTCTCGTTTACAGGCCAAACACCCAGGCGCCCTTCCAGCTTGCGAAATCGGAGCCGATCGCGCTGTTCTGCTCGAAGAAGCCGTTGTTGGGCAGCGATGTCGCAGACGGTATGGAGCCGTCCTGGGTCACGTTGGGCGCCCCGTCGAGGTAGTTCTGCACTTCGGGATCGACACCGCCGGACACGGTGGGGCATCCGAGGGACACGCTGGCCAGGTTGATATCGGTGCCCAGCAGGGCCACGGATTCTCCGGCCACCTCGAAACAGGTTGCCGAGCCGCTCACCAGGGAGTTGTAGATGTCAGCCCCGGTGCCCCGGCGCAGCAGGATGCCGCGTTCACCCGAATTACCCTGAATCGACATATTGGCGATGGTCGGGTTGGAGCGCGGTTGCGCGTTTTCGTCACCCTCGCGGTTATCCGCCTCGATACCGTTGTCACCGGCGTCAGCCGCCTGCACGATCTGCACATACTGGACATTGCCGGTCCAGCCGTCCGTCCAGTCCATGGAGTCGTCCGCATTCCCGCTCAGGACGACGTGCTTGAGGTTGACTGATCCTCCGAACATCTCGATGCCGTCGTCCAGGTTGTTGTGCACCTGGATATAGTCCACCGTGGTACCGGAACCCACGCCCTGGAAAGCGATCCCGTTGAGCTGGTTTTCCGGGTCGACGTTGGAGCCCGCATACTTGACCACGACGTACCTGAGTACACCGCTGTTGTCACCGGCGTCGGCGCCACCGAACAGGCCGGAGTTGGCCTCCCCCTCCTTGGTACAGGCGGCCGTGCCACCCTGGGCGCCTTCCGGACAGTCGTTGATCGGTGCGTTCCCGTTGATCACCAGGCCACCCCAGAGACCGCGGGCGTTGGCCAGGTTGGGATCGCCCTGGATGTCCTCGATAGCCGTCAGGGTCACGGGCGCCATGTTGGTGCCAAGGGCGCGGATTCTCGAACCCCGTGAGATCACCAGGAAGTCGGCGTCGTCATCACCGATTACCGTGGTGCCGGATTCGATGGTCAGCACCGCCGAGTCGGTGTTGTCGCCACCCACTACGACCTTGCCATCGAGCACATAGTAGTTACCGCGGGTCAGGGTCATATCCGACACGATGGTTCCTGACAGGGTGCAGCTGGGCATACCCGCGATGCTGGGGCCATCAGCGGTCCCTGCGGGGCATCCTGCCACCGGCGGGGTGGTATCGGGCATGCCGACTGTCCAGCCCGCTACCCAGTCGTTGGCCGGGTCCTGCACGGCGCCGATGTAATCGGTGTCATCGAAGAAGCTGTCAGCTGACAGGTCAGCCGGCGCCACCGCACCGCCTTGCTGATTGACATTGCTGGAATCCAGCCATGCCTGCGTTTCCGCATTACCGTCGCTCACGGTGACGTCACAACCCAGGGAGACACCGTCGAACACGATATCGGTGCCTTCCAGCGCGACTGACTCTCCGGACACCTCGAGACAGCTCGCACTGCCGTTGACCCGTGAGTTATAGATAAACGCGCCGGTGCCGCGACGCAGAAGTATGCCGCGCTCGCCGCTGTTGCCGTTGATCGTCATGTTGGCGATGCTGGGCATGGAACGTGGCTGCGCGTTTTCGTCACCCTCGCGGTTATCCGCCTCGATGCCGTTGTCGCCCGCATTGTCGGCCTGGTCGATCTGGACGTACTGCACACTACCCTGCCAGCCGTCGGTCCAGTCCAGGGAGTCGTCGGCATTGCCGGTCAGCACCAGGTACTTGACGTTGACGTTACCGCCGAAGAACTCGACGCCGTCATCCAGGTTGTTGTACACCTGCACGAATTCGACCGAGGTGCCGGAGCCCACGCCCTGGAAGGCGATACCGTTGAGCTGGTTCTCGGGTCCACGTTGGAGCCGGCATACTTGACCACCATGTACTTCAAACTACCGCTGGAATCGGTGGGATCATCGCCGCCGAACAGGCCGGAGTTGGCCTCGCCCTCCTTGGTACAGGCTGCCGTGCCGCCCTCAGCTCCCTCCGGGCAGTCGTTGATGGGCGCGTTGCCGTTGATGACCACGCCACCCCACAGGCCCCGGGTATCCTCGTCGGCGTTGCCCAGCAGGTCGTCGATACCGGTAAAGGTCACCGGCGCACTGCGAGTGCCGTTCACGACCAGTCGGGATCCGCGGGAAATCACCAGGAAATCACTGCTGGTGCCGCCATAGACGGTAACGCCGGACTGCACGGTCAGGGTTGCGGAGTTCTGGTTGTCGCCACCGATCACCACCTTGCCGACCAGTTCGTACAAGTTGCCGGCGGTCAGGGTGACATTGGAGGTGATCTCGCCGGTAAGTTCACACACGCGTGAGCCGGCAACCTCCTGCGCAGCCTCCTCGGTGCCCGCCGGGCAGCCCAGGGAGGGCGCGCCGGGATTGCTCACCGAGCCCGCTACCGTCCAACCGGCGGTCCAGTCGGTGCCACCGAAGGCACCGACATAATCGACCGCTTCGAAGAACGCGTTGCTGGTGGGCACCGCAGAGACTTCGCCGCCGTCCTGGGAGACCTCATCGGCGCTGTCGAGGTAAGCGGTCACGACACCGCTGTCGTCCCCGGTCACCGTCTCGCTACAGCCGAAACTGGTGCCGCCTATGGTCAGGTCCGAGCCCAGCAGGTCGAGGGAGACGCCCTCCACCCGCAGACAGCTGGTAGAACCGGTAACAACCGAGTTGGTCAGGAACAGGCCGGTGCCGCGGCGCAGGCGCAGCCCGTTTTCACCGGCGACGCCATAGCCAGACATATTGCTGATATAGGGCATGGAGCGCGGCTGGGCGTTCTCGTCGCCCTCGCGGTTGTCCGCCTCGATCAGGTTGTCGCCGCCGTTATTCTGTTCCAGGTAGAGGAACTGGACTGCGCCCTGCCAGCCATCGGTCCAGTCCAGCGAGTCGTCGGCGTTACCGGTCAATACCACGTGGCTGGCATTGACGGTACCGCCAAAAAATTCGATACCATCGTCCAGGTTGTTGTGAACCTGCACGTAGTCAACCGTGGTGCCGGAGCCGACGCCCTGGAAGGCGATCCCGTTGAGCTGGTTTTCCGGGTCGACGTTGGAGCCGGCATAACTCACGACCACGTAGGTCAGAACCCGGAATTGTCATCGGGCTGGTCACCGCCAAAGGTACCGGAGTTGGCTTCGCCCTCCTTGGTACACTGGGCGGTGCCGCCTTCGGCGCCCTCAGGGCAGTCGTTGATGGGGGCATAGCCGTTGATAACCAGGCCACCCCAGAGCCCGCGAGCGTTTGACTCGACAGTTCCCATTACCGCTTCAAAGGCGGTGAAATTGATCGGCTGATCCGCGGTGCCCGCGGCGTTGATCCGACAGCCCTGCTCGATGATGATGAAATCGGCTGAACTGCTGCCGGTGATGACCGCGCCGGGCGCGATATCCAGCACGCAGTCCTGCGCCTGCGCGCCCTGCCAGCCCAGCAGCGCCAATCCGGCGGTAACGGCCGCGTAAAGTTTACCTTTGTTCATGTCCCCAACTCCCTAGTTCTGGGTGACGCGCAGGGCGCCACCTTCAATGCGAAATACGAAATCATTGCCCAGCTTGAGTCCTGCCGGGTCCAGAGCGCCGCCTGGCAACGCGCCGACGTCAATGATGTAAATTGGTTTGCCGCCGGGAGTGGTCTCGCCGGAATCGTAGATGGCATCGCTGAGGGATGAGGGAATGACGGATGCGATAGTATCGCCATCAACAGGCGGCTGAGGCGGCTGGATTGGTTCGTTGGGATCGGGGCCGCCCCCGTCGGGGGGGATGATTTCCTTTCCCGGTGATACGTTGCTGGAAGATCCACCACAGGCAGTCAGTGTAGACACCAGGCCCAGCAGGCACAGCGCCAGCAACAACTGCTTGATTCTCGATTCAGACGTCATCTTTAACCCCTAGTTTGTTGATTGCAGTAAACGGCGCTGATCGCCAGTGCACCGATTGCGGCAATCCTAGGGGGCAAAGGTGACAGCCGAGTGAATATCAGGTTGCAGTTTTGTGAAGCGTCTGTGTACGCTATGTGGCGGCGTGGCAGGCAGGCGCGCAGCGCTGGGCATCGCAGGGGTTCAAGTGTCGCGTTGGATCGGGACGAGCACCCGCACCTGGTTATGAGCTAAACGAGCTGTTCGGGAAGGGCTGGGGATGATCGGCACTGAGGGCGCGGCGAAGGCGCGCCAAAGGAAGGCAGGCAGGCTACAATGATACGGTGACGTTGCGAAAACCCTGCTCACGGCACGAGGTGCTGGCAACGAATTCCTCCAGACGCTCGTTCACCTGCTGCACATCGTCAGACGCGACGGAAAACATCAGTCCATCGTAGTAGCCCAGCGCCTTGGCCAGGATGGTGTCCTGCTCGCTCTCCTCGAAGCCGTCCAGGACACTGTGCGTGAGCTCTCCGTACTCGTCTTCGCTGAGATAACCCAGGGACTGCTCGGCGAGCACGCAGGCCAACTGCCGCGACGCATGAAATTCTTCTGGCGCGAGGGATAGTGCCCAGGCACTGCTGCCCGCAACCATAGCCAGAAAGACAACCACTGCTCCACGCAATCTCATATATACCCCTGCACTTGACTATGTCGACGCTGATTTTTTGTCGCCTGCCGCCACACTAATTCCATCGCATGACAGCAATATGACAGTTTGTTGAATTTGGCGCAGAGGCAGCGTGAGAAGACTTCGCCAGGTCGGGATTTCGATCGAAAATCCGAATATGAATCTTTTATGACAAAGGTGGTAGCGGGCGACTTGTTCGCGTTAGAGTTACGCTTACACGGTAGCTAGCACACTTATTTGACAATTTGATGACAATCTCAAAAAATTTTCTGTAAGCCGCTCCGGAGATTATAAGGAGGCACGACAATGAAAAAGCAGGTTTTTGCCGCTATGGTCCTCTCACTTGCCGCGACCGGCAGTATTGCGGACAACACATCCCGCGACTGCATGCTTGAGGGTACGGTGCAGAAACAACAGGGTGCAGGCGACACGGGCCAGGAGGTGAACGTAAAATTTCACTCCGTTTCCAAATATGACCAGGACTCAAACTGTCGCGTGCGGCGCGGCGAAAAGATGGAGTTCAAATTGCCGGCCGACCCACGGCTAAAAGACGCCCCCCCTGGGAGCTCTGTAAAGTACCGCTATCAGACAGACAGCGAAGGCACTGCCAAAACCGAATTGATAAGCATCGGCACCTGATACCGGCCCCAGAATAAGGATGGGGCTTAAAAAAGAAGGCCGTGCTCCGGGTTTCCCTGGCGGGAGCAGAGGCACGGCCTTTTATTTAGAACCTAGTACTTGAAGTTGGTATCGATCATGAAGCGGTTATACTTCACTGCTCCACCTTCATCCTTGAACGCTTTCTCCCCCGCCTTGTTGTCGATGTACCAGGTAAAGGCCAGGTTCCACTGCTTGTTGATGCCGTAGGCGCCGGTCAACTTTGAGCCCCTGGCATCGGTACCACCACCGCCGAAGTCGGAGTCAGTCACAAGACCGAACGCCGCGTCGGCCTCGAGGTCCTCGTACTCGTAGGCAATTTGCCAGGTTCCCTTGCCACTGACCTTGCCCAGCATGATTCCGGCCAGCCAGCCGGTGTCGTAATCATCCGGATCCTGGTTCTGGACGTAGTCACCGTAGATGCTGAAGGGCTGCTCGAACAGACTCATCACAAGTTGCACGGAGAGCTCCAGCAATTCGTAGTTGTACTCATACACATCCACACCGTTTTTCACGACCACGGAGTTGCCGAAGAAGCCGTCATCGTAATATGACGTGTTGCCCTTGACCGGAATATCGAAGTAGCCAACCGCGGCAACAAGGTCAGCGCCGGCGATATCGAATGTCGTACCGCCCTGGAGCCCCCAGGCAACCTCTTCATTGCTGGCCTTGCTGTCACTCTCAAGCCAGTCCACCAGACCCGTTGCAAAGAAGTGTTCGCTGTTCCAGCCCATGTTCACGCCTTCGGGACGCCAGTCGCCGTCCCACAACATGGCGGTTTTTTGCGGTGTGAACAGCGGATTCTTGAACTTTCCCGCTTCGATATACAGGTTTTCGACCGGCAGCCACCTTGCATAGGCCAGATCCAGGTTGATCTGCTTTGAACTGTTGCCGGCCCCCAGGGTCTGGTTGGAGGAGACAGGGTCGTCGCTGCCGGTGGCCAGGCCGAAGCCCACGGTTACATTCTCGGGCAATGTCGCGGTGATTTCCGGGCGGGCGCGAATCCGGTTGCGGTCCCGGGTCTTGGCATTGTCGACATCGATGCTTTCATAGCGGTAGCGGAAATCCCCTTTCAGCTTGATCTGGTCGGACCAGGAATCGGAAACGTCCTGCTTCTTTACCAGGGCCAGGTCTTCCCGGGTACCCTCCAGCTGGGTAGCAGTGGCATTGCTTTGCTCACGCAACTGGCTATTTTCTGCCTCCAGCGCATTCAGGCGCTGGGACATGACCGCAAATTGTGCCTTGAGTTCGGCAAACTCGGCTTCGCTGACATTGGCGTAGGCCTGTCCGCTACCCGCCAGTGTGGCTGCCACCGCTACAGCAAGATATTTCTTCATGCTTGATCCCCCCGATAATGGTTCTGAAATGCACTGTTGCGTGCATTGGGGGCGAAGCTTAATAGCTAAATGTGACCGTTTTATTACAGGGAGGAGTGCAAATGCCCCGCCCGGGAGTGTTTTTCCGTGGTTAAAGCCCCCGACGGGGCTCGATCGGTCACAAGATTGTCACAGAATCAGGGCCGGATCAGGCCCTGGGGAAGAAGTTTTACGATAGATAATGTCAGGGCCGTCAGGCGAATATACCCACCAGTACATAGCTGACCGACACGACAACCACGACTTCAACGGCAAGGATAAAGCCCGTCACCCTGGGCGCCCTACCCCTCAATTCTTTCTGGGCTGCCTGTAAATTCATCACCACTCCTGCTTTATGATATCTGTTGTATACACATACTATAGCTCAAAAATAAGTCCAGACAAGGTATATACATGTGCTAAAATACCATTTCTTTCCGCTTAATAATCAAGATGTTGGAATGTCTAAAACCAAGCTGCTGAACATCCGCATCGACCCCGAGCTGAAAAAAAAGGCGAAAAAACTCGCCGAGGCCGACGGCCGCTCACTGTCCAACTGGGTTACAAACCTTATCTCAAGCAGGGTCAAAGAAGCGGAAAAAAAGGACCCGAAGGGAGGTAAAAAAGACTAGGGCATCACGACGGCCAGGCGCTGTGACGCTCCCTGATCTCCTCGATACTGAGGTGGCGTACGTCACTGCCCTCGACCAGATAGACCACCTCTTCGCAGAGATTGACCGCATGGTCGCCTATGCGTTCGAATGCCCTGGCGCAGCTGTTGACCCGCAACATGTTCTTCACCCGCTGGGGCTGCTCCATCATGTGGGTCATCAAAAGACGGGTCAGTGTCTTGAACTCCCGGTCGATCTCCGGGTCCCGCGCGATAATGGCAATGGCACCGTCGACATCGAGGCGAGCAAATGCGTCCAGCGCACCGCGCAGCATGTCGCTGGCGCCCTGGCCCAGGTGCTGTGGCTCGCTGCAGTAAGACTCCCTGTCCCGCCCGTCCGCAAGCTTTCGCGCCATGCGACCGACTTTCGCGGCCTCGTCGCCGATGCGCTCGAGGTTGGCCACCATGCGAATAATAGCCACTACCATACGCAGGTCCCGGGCCGCGGGTTGCCGGCGGGCCAGGATATCGGTGCACTGGGCGCTGATCTCCAGTTCCATCTCATTCACCTGGTGGTCCGAGCGTGCCACCGTCCTGGCCAGTTCCTCGTCACCCTTCACCAGCGCCTCCAGTGCCTGCCTGCACTGCTGCTCCACCAGGCCTCCCATGGTGAGTACGCTGCTGCGCAGCCCTTCCAGTTCGGCATTGTAGCGCTGGGACGTGTGTTGCTCCTGCAGGGTATTTTCCATGGGATCGCTCCGATGCCTGATCAGCCGAACCGGCCGGTAATATAGTTCTCGGTGAGTTCATGCTTTGGCATGGTGAATATCTGCTTGGTATCGCCTACCTCGATCAACTTGCCCATATGGAAATAGGCAGTGCGCTGGGACACGCGCGCCGCCTGCTGCATCGAGTGGGTAACGATCGCAATAGTGTAATTTTCCCGCAGCTCATCGATCAACTCCTCTATCCGCGCCGTAGCGATCGGGTCAAGTGCTGAGCACGGTTCGTCCATCAGGATCACTTCCGGGCTGACCGCTATGGCACGGGCAATACACAGCCGCTGCTGCTGTCCGCCGGACAAGCCGGTGCCCGGCTTGTCCAGCTGGTCCTTTACCTCATTGAACAGGCTGGCCCGGCGCAGGCTATCCTCCACAATCTCGTCCATCTCCGCCTTGTTGTGGGCAAGCCCGTGAATCCGCGGACCATAGGCCACATTTTCATAGATGGACTTGGGAAAAGGGTTGGGTTTCTGGAATACCATGCCGACCCGGGCCCGCAGCAGAACCGTGTCCTGGTCCCCACCGTAGATGTCCTCTCCATCCAGGGCAAACTCTCCCTCAACCCTGCAGATCGGTATGATGTCGTTCATCCGGTTCAGGGTGCGCAGGAAGGTGGACTTGCCACAGCCGGACGGCCCGATCATCGCGATGACCTCATTGCGGCCGATGTCCAGGGAGATATTGGTGATCGCCTGTTTCTCACCATAGAAAACGTTGACGTTGCGCGCTGTCATTTTGGCGTCATCCACGAACGGCGTGCCGATCGTCTGGTAATCGGCCGGCTCGACGTGGTCGCGGATATCCAGCTGGCGCCTGGTCGCTGTCGCTTCTGGAGCGGCCGCACCCTGTTGCTCTGCCCTGTCCATCTTGTTTTCCCCTGCTGTCCAAGACAGCGATTTGACCGCTTCTGTCACATGCATCGATTATACCCGCTTATTTTCTTTCAAAGCGCCGGCGCAGGTATACCGCGAGCGCGTTCATCAGGATCAGGAAGCCCATCAGCACCATGATCGCCGCCGAGGTCTTCTCGGTAAAGCCCCGCTCCGGGCTGTCCGCCCACAGGTAGATCTGCACCGGCAGCACCGTCGCGGGATCGGTTACCCCCGCCGGCGCGTCCATGATGAAAGCCACCATCCCGATCATCAGCAGTGGGGCTGACTCACCCAACGCCTGGGCCATACCGATGATGGAGCCTGTCAGGATACCCGGCATCGCGACCGGCAACACATGGTGTACCACTGTCTGCAGCTTGGAGGCGCCCACGCCGAGGGCGGCTTCACGGATCGAGGGTGACACCGACTGGATCGCCGCCCGGGAGGTGATGATGATCGTGGGCAGCGTCATCAGTGACAGCACGATACCCCCAACCAGCGGCGCCGACCGGGGCAGTTCGAAGAAATTGATAAACACCGCCAGACCCAGCAGGCCAAAGACAATAGAAGGCACCGCCGCCAGGTTATTGATATTGATTTCGATCAGGTCGGTAATGCGATTGCGCGGGGCAAATTCCTCCAGGTAGACCGCCGCTGCCACACCGATCGGGAAAGCGATGGCAAAGGTGACAAGCAGGGTAAAGAAAGAACCGTACAGTGCCACCCGGATTCCCGCCATCTCGGGCTCGCGGGAATCGCCCTGGGTAAAAAAGGTGGTATTGAAACGGGACTCGGTACGATCCTGGTCCCGCAGCTGGTCCAGCCAGGCCATCTGCAGGTCTTTGACCTTGCGCTCCGACTCAGGGGTCCCGGCCGTGACCTGTCCCTTGAGATAGCTGCCCGCTTCCGAGTGGGCTCGCAGCCACAGTTCGCTGCTGTGGCCGATCAGCCCGGGATCCGCCAGCACCTTATCGCGCAGGTCGTACTCGGCGCCGATACTCAGGAGCCGGTACAGCTGTTGTTTCTCCTTGCGTCCGCTGACCTCGGGAAACATCTCGCGCAGGCTGGTCTTTATTGCCCCGAGATAATCCGCGGAGTACATCTCCTCTTCGCTGGCCCCGGGCGCCAGGCCGAGTGTCTCCGGGGAGAGGTCCACGTTCACCTTGATGTAGTGCTGGGTGAAGGCGGGCATCCCTTTGCTGACAATATCGAACAGCAGAATGAACAGGAAGACAAAGCCGGTGAGCACCGCGAGACGGCCATACCACTGGAAGCGCCGCTCCCGCGCATAGCGCTTTTTCAGCGATGCCTGGATGGCCTCAGTGGCTTTCAGAGACTGCCGCTTACTCATATTGTTCCCGGTATTTTCTGACGACATAAAGGGCGATCACGTTGAGCAGCAGGGTAACGAAGAACAGCACCAGACCCAGGGCAAACGCCGCAAGGGTCTTGGGGCTGTCAAACTCCTGGTCCCCCACCAGCAGGGTGACGATCTGTACGGTGATGGTGGTGACGGCCTCCAGGGGATTGATGGTCAACTTGGCCGACAGGCCCGCTGCCATCACCACGATCATGGTCTCACCGATGGCGCGTGACACTGCCAGCAGGATGCCGCCCACAATACCCGGCAACGCCGCCGGCAGGAGCACCTTGCGGATGGTTTCATTCATGGTGGCACCCATGCCCAGGGATGCCTCGCGCAGGGTATCGGGCACCGCATTGATAATGTCATCCGACAGGGACATAACGAAGGGGATGATCATGATGCCCATGACCAGTCCCGCTGCCAGGGCGCTCTCCGATGCCACGTGCAGGCCCAGGGACTCCCCCAGCGTGCGGATAAACGGCGCTACGGTGAGGGCGGCAAAAAAGCCGTAGACCACGGTGGGAACACCCGCGAGGATTTCCAGCACGGGCTTGGTAACCGAACGAAACCCCCGGCTGGCATACTCCGACAGGTAAATAGCGGACATCAGGCCGACGGGCACCGCGATGACCATGGCAACCGCTGAAATCAGCAGGGTGCCGACAAACAGCGGGACGAAGCCAAACGAGCCTGAAGCGGCCACCTGATCGGCCCGGATAGCCATCTGCGGACTCCACTCGAGCCCGAACAGGAAGTCCAGAACGGGTATCGTCTGGAAAAAGCGGATAGCCTCGAACAGCACTGACAGCACGATACCCAGAGTGGTCAGGACCGCGAGAAAGGAACAGCTGAACAGGATCCACTTGAGAATACTCTCGACATGGTTGCGGGCCCGCAGGGCCGGCCTGATGCGACGCAGGGCCAGAATCGCACCGCACAGCGCCACCAGCAGCACCAGCAGGGCCTTGATCATCCGGCTGGAGGATACCAGGGCGTTGTAATGTTCGGCGGCGCTGATCTGGGCGGCGTCCAGCATGCTGGCGTCGGTAGCACCACGGGCGTAGCTGACCACCTGATTGAAGTAGAGTCCCTGCTCGTTGGCGGACATCTCCTGTACGGTCGCGGGCAGGTCGCCTACCACCATACGTGCCAGGATGCCGTTTTCGAACACCAGCCACAGTACCAGCACGGCCATTGCGGGAAGGAGAGCCCACAGCGCTGCCATGTAACCATAGTGCTTGGGCAGGGAATGCAGCGCCCGGGCACCGCCCTGTCCCGCCGTGACCGTGTGGGAACGCTTGCGACCCATAAAGAAACTGGCGACCGTCAACAGTAACAGCGCCAGGAAGACCGTCGTTGTATCCATTACAGCCTCAAAAAAACCGCTGCGCCGCCACCGGTGATACCGGAGGGCGGCGCATATTATTTACGCCAGGGGCAATCACGCCCGGCGCCCGGTGACTACAACTTGAGCGGGGTCATGGCCTTGACATCGGCCTGGACCTTCTTGAGCTCCTCATCGGCAAGAGGTATCAGGCCCCGCTCGGGCAGGTAGCCGTCTTCGCCCATCGCCTTGTTGGAGGTGAACTCTACAGCATATTCCTGGATACCGGGAATCTTGCCAACGTGGGCACGCTTGATGTAGAAGTACAGCGGACGTGAAACCGGGTAGTCGCCGCTGGCAATGGTCTCGAAGGTCGGGGTTATGCCATCGACTTGCGAGCCCTGTACCTTGTCGCCATTTTCCTCCAGAAAACTGAAACCGAAGATTCCCACGGCATTCGGGTTGGCATCGAGTTTCTGCACGATCAGGTTGTCGTTCTCGCCCGCCTCGATATAAGCCCCGTCCTCCCGGATGGCGTAGGCTATGGAGTCGAACAGGTCTTCACCCTTTGGCGCCTTGCCCTTTTGCTCCTGCAGGGCCTGGTAGAAGCCCTCGGGCAGGCCCAGCTTGGCCATGGCCGCCTTTATCTCTGCCACCTTGTCAGCTGGCAGATCCCGCAGGGCCTTGAGCTCGCTTATCCCCTTCGCGCCGCCCCCCATGGCCAGCTCGGCAAAGGCGTCACGGGTACCCGATGTCGGGGGGGGACCCAGCACTTCGATGGTCGTGGCAGGCAGCGCCGGATTGACGTCCTTCCAGGTCTTGTTCGGATTGGCCATCAGCTTGCCGTCGGGGCCGGGTATATCCTTGGCCAGGGCCAGGTAAACATCCTTGAGGGAGAGCTCCAGCTTGGGCGCGCCCCTGGCATTTGCCAGGGCAATGCCGTCATAACCGACCAGAACCTCGACGATTTCGGTGACACCGTTGTTCTGGCAATCATCGAACTCGCTCTGCTTGATCCTGCGGGAGGAATTGGTGATATCGGGCGTATTGGCGCCGACACCCTTGCAGAAAAGCTTGAGGCCGCCACCGGATCCGGTAGATTCGATCTTAGGTGTCTTGAAGCCCGTGGAGCGACCGAAGCGCTCGGCTACGACGGTGGCAAAAGGGTACACGGTAGAGGACCCGACGATACTGATGGTATCGCGTCCCGCCGCCTGGGCCGCAGCTGAGCCACCGACGATGGCGGCGAGGGCGACTGCACTCAGAGGAAATTTTTTCACGTGATCTGTACTCCCTGACTATGACTGGAGCGATATTCGGGGCCCGCTCCGGGTACCCGCTGCGATTCTATGCCAGCTTTGTTAAGGAAATGTTACAACGGGGACAGGACCGGGGCACGGACACCGCTACCCGGGTCCCGGCGCTATTCCCCAAGTTCTGCGAGGCGACCGTGCCGGACATCCATACCTCGCACGAGATAGATCACATGTTCGGCGATATTGCTGGCATGATCTCCGATACGCTCGAGACTGCGCAGAGCCCACATTTCGTTGATGATGCTCCCTATGGCCCGCGGGTCCTCCATCATGAAGGTCATCAGGCTGCGCAGGGCACTGCCGTACTCCTTGTCGACGATACTGTCATTTTTGACAACCTCCACCGCCGTCTGCACGTCGAGGCGGGCGAAAGCGTCCAGCGAGCGGCGCAACATGTCCGCGACATGGGTACCAATATGCCGGATCTCGATGAAATGGCTCGGCGAGTTGCCCGCCTCGGACAGCCGCATCGCCTGCCTGGCCACCTTGGCAGCCTCATCTCCTATGCGCTCCAGGTCCGTATTGACCTTGATAATGGCCACCACCAGCCGCAAATCACTGGCCGCAGGCTGCCGCCGGGCCAGGATCGAGGCGCACTGGTCATCGATGGACATCTCCATCTGGTTCACCTCGTGATCCCGGTTGATGATCACCTCGGCCTGGCCACTGTCCATGGTGACCAGCGCCTCGACGGCACTGGCAAGTTGCTGTTCCACCTTGCCACCCATCTCCAGCATATAGTTGCGCAGCTCTTCCAGCTCGGTGTTGAACTGGCCCGAAATATGGTGCATGTAATCTTCTTTTCTCAACATCTTCTCTACCACCCTGCTGATAACTGTCGGTTCATCATGCCACGGATGCCCTCACCCGGGGTTGCGTGGCAATTTTGCCCTGGACAGGAAATACCAGGCTGAAAGAACTGCCCTTGCCCAGCTTGCTCTCTATCTGGAGCCGGGCTCCATGGCTTGCCGCCACGTGTTTGACGATAGCCAGCCCCAGGCCGGTGCCGCCGCCACAGCTGGCGGACCTGCTGTCCTCGACCCGGTAAAACCGCTCGGTAAGTCGCGGAATATTGCTGGCGTCCACACCTATACCCTGGTCACTGACAGTGAGGTAGTAGCTGCCATCGCGCTGGCTCCAGCTGATCTTTACCACGCTGTCGTCCGCGCTGTACTTGATGGCATTCACTACCAGGTTGGACACGGCGCTGTACAACTCGCGGTAATCCCCCGTCACCTTGTAATCTACCGCCAGCTCCAGCTCGATCTTACGCTGCGGGTACGCGGTTCGCAGCTCGTCCTGTAACTCGGCCAACAGGGCCCGTATATCGACCGGGGCGTGCGCTTCGATACCCTGCTCGCTTTCGATCCGCGACAACCACAGGAGATCCTTGAGCAGGGTCTCCATTCGCTCGGCCTGCTGCAGCATCTGTTGCAGCGGCTTGACGTAGACCTGGGGCAATTTGCTGGTGTCACTCAGGAAGGTTCCCAGATAGCCGCTGATCACGGTCAGCGGGGTACGCAATTCGTGCGAAACGTTGGCTACAAAATCCTTGCGCACTTTCTCCATGCGCACGGCGGCGGTAATGTCGCGGATAAAGAGCAGTCGATCGCCGTCCCCAAAGCGGGTGATTTCAACCCGCAGCCAGGTGCCGGCGTCCCCCGCGGTGCGATACTCGAGGGGTTCACCAAATTCGCCGCGATTGAAATAGCGCAGGAATTCGGGCGCGCGCACCAGGTTCATCAGGCTCTGTCCACGGTCCTCGGCGCGCAGGCCAAGCAGTGTCCGCGCCGGCTCGTTGAACCATTTCAGCACCCCGTGATCATCGACGATAGCCACGCCATCGCGCATCGAGGAAAAGGAGTCCTGCAGATAATCAACAGTAGACTGCAGCCGCTGCCGGTCGTCGCGCCCCCGTTTCTGCATCTGGTACATCTGGCTGAGCAGCTCGCCCCAGATGCCGTAGGTCTCGGGCGGGGGTTTGCCGGGTGTGCGCAGCCATTGTTGTACCCGGTGCATCTGGTGTAACCAGAATACCAACAGGCCCAGCAGTGTTGCCGCCACCGCGAGCACTGCCTGCCCGTAGTACCAGCCTATCCCGGCCGCGGCTGCGAGCAGCAGGCCTACCCTGCCTGCAACAGTCAACCAGCTCATGCGTTTGCTCTCTCCGGCACTAGGCTACACCGCGGGAGGAGAATCGGTAGCCGGTACCCCGCACCGTCTGGATAAGGTTGCTGTAGTCCCCTTGCGGAGACTGCAGTGCCTTGCGCAGGCGGCGAATATGAACGTCGATGGTGCGCTCCTCCACGTAAACGTTGGCGCCCCATACCTGGTCCAGTAACTGGCCGCGGGTATAGGCCCGTTCCGGGTGGGACATGAAAAATTGTAACAGCTTGAATTCTGTGGGACCCATTTCCACCGGGTTTTCGCCTATCAGCACCCGCCGGCTCTCCCCGTCCAGCACCAGCTCGCTTACCTGCATACGCTCATTCGCCGGGCCGCCCCCGCTGCGCCGCAGCAGAGCCCGGACCCGGGCGATCAGTTCCCGCGGGGCGAAGGGTTTGGTGATGTAATCGTCGGCGCCTACATCCAGGCCCTGGATGACATTGTCCTCGGCTGTCTTTGCCGTGAGCATGATGACGGGCAGGTCGCGGGTGGTATCCCCGCGCTTCAGCCGGCGCAGCATCTCCAGCCCGCTGCCACCGGGAAGCATCCAGTCCAGCAGCACGATGTCGGGTCGCTCATCCACCACCTGAGTGTAGGCGTCGTGGATATTGTCTGCCTCTATACAACGAAATTCGGCGATCTCCAGCGCCATGCGCAGCATATCGCGGATCGCCGTTTCGTCATCGACCACCAGCACAGTTGATTCATTCATCGGTCATTTTCCCCATCCGGCTTTTGCGTGGCCCTATTAGATGATGAAATTATGACAACTAAATGACAAATCCCCGGTAATACCCGGCGCTAGCGCAGGCTCGCATTGATGTTGACGAGCATTTTGTTACCCGGGCACAGCTCGCCCTCTTCCAACTGGTTCAGGGGCCTGTGGGAGGTTTCCAGCACGTCGTGCAGGTCCCTGGAGTTTTTGTCCAGGTAGATCAGTCCCGTCAGAATCGTGCCGTCCGCCTGGTTATCCATGAGGGCCAGCATGGCCGAGCGACGATCAAAGGGGTTCAGGGTGTCCGCATCCTCGTACAGGCGCAGGACCGAGCCGTCGTGCATGGTCACCTCGTGAGCCGCCCCGGGGCGGGAACTGGTGGTGATTTCCTGTCGCATCGGTACGAAGTCCACCGTGCCGGTAGCCTCCGCGTGATCCCGCACAAACTCGTAGCTCTTGGTGGAAGCCGCAGTGTTGTTGAAAGTGACGCAGGGAGAGATGACGTCGATCAGCGCAAAACCCCGGTGACTCATGGCCGCCTTGATCAGGGGGACCAGCTGCTCCTTGTCACCGGAAAAGCTGCGGGCGACGAAGGTCGCGCCCATCTGCAGGGCTGTGGTACACAGGTCGATGGCATGGAACGGGTTCACGTCGCCCTTCTTGCCCGCCGATCCCTCATCGGCAGTGGCGGAGTCCTGTCCCTTGGTGAGCCCGTAGCAACCGTTGTTCATGACGATGTAGACCATGTTCAGGTTGCGCCTGATCACGTGGGCAAATTGCCCCATGCCGATAGACGCGGTATCGCCGTCCCCGGATACGCCGAGGTACAACAGGTCGCGGTTTGCCATCGCGGCGCCAGTCACCACGGACGGCATGCGACCGTGAACGGAGTTGAAGCCGTGGGATTTGCCGAGGAAATAGGTGGGCGTCTTGGACGAGCAGCCGATGCCCGACAACTTGGCGATTTTATGCGGCTCTATCGACAGCTCGTGACAGGCCCGCACCAGGGCGCCGCTGATCGAGTCGTGGCCGCAACCCGCACACAGGGTGGAGATGGAACCCTCGTAAGCCGCCTTGGTATAGCCCAGCTCATTGACCGGTAACCCGGGGTGGCGAAACTTCGGTATCTGGTAGCTCATGCGCGTTCTCCCACGCTATTGGCCCGGACTTTCCTGTGCAGGGGCGTGACGTTGTTCCCCGGCAGGTGTTCCATGATCTGTTTGCGGATATTGCGTGCACTGATGGGGGTGCCGTCGAAGCACAGTACGGACTTCAGCTTGTCGGGACCGAATTCGAACTCGGCCATCAACAGTGTGCGCAACTGGGCGTCACGATTCTGCTCGATGACAAACACCCGCTGGTGCTGGTCGATGAAATCCTCTACTTCCTGGTTGAACGGAAAGGCGCGAACACGCATGGCATCGAGCAGGATCCCGTCAGCGGCGAGGTAGTCCACCGCCTCCCGCGATGAAGCTTCACTGGTGCCGAAGTACAGTACAGCCATGTCCGTGGGCTTTTTCGCCGGGATGATCTCCGGCCCCGGCACATACTCCTTGATCGTGTCCCACTTCTGCAGCAGGCGCAGCATGTTCTTTTCGTACTCCTCGCCCTTCTCGGTATAGACCGCCTGTTCGTCCCTGGAACTGCCCCGGGTAAAATAGGCGCCCTTGTCGGGATGCGTGCCGGGATAGGTGCGGTAACAGATCGCATCGCCGTCGGAGTCGAGGTAACGGCCGAAGCGCTCCATGGCATCGAGGTCCGCTGCACTGAGCACCTTGCCCCGGTCGTACTCCCTGCTGTCGTCCCACTCCAGCGGGTCGGACATGTTGTCGTTCATGCCCAGGTCGAGATCGGTCAGCATAATGATAGGCGTCTGCAACCGCTCCGCCAGGTCGAATGACATGGCGCCAAAATCGAAACACTCTTTCGGTGTGGAGGGAAACAGCAGCACGTGCTTGGTGTCGCCGTGACTGGCGTAGGCCGCCGCCAGCACATCCGACTGCTGGGTACGGGTGGGCATACCGGTCGAGGGGCCGGCGCGCTGCACGTCGAATAACACCGTGGGAATTTCCGCAAAATAGGCCAGCCCCAGGAACTCACTCATCAGCGACAGGCCCGGCCCGCTGGTCGCGGTGAATGCCCTGGCGCCATTCCAGCTGGCGCCGATGACCATGCCGATTGCGGCCAGTTCGTCCTCAGCCTGGACGATGGCATAGTTGCGGCGACCGGTACCCGGGTCGATACGCACCCGGCGGGCATATTTTTCAAAGGCGTCCACCACCGAGGTGGAGGGTGTGATCGGGTACCAGGCGGCGACGGTCGCCCCGCCGTAAATGGCGCCCAGACCGAGGGCAGTATTGCCGTCCAGCAATATCTTGTCGCCCACCTTGTTCGACGCCTTGACCCGGATACCGATGGGGCAGTCAAAATTGTCCTTTGCGTACTGGTGGCCCAGCTCCAGGGCGTTGATGTTGGGGAGTATCAGTTTTTCCTTGCCCTTGAACTGATCGGCAACGAGGTCCGTCAACACCTTGAAATCCATGTCCAGCAGAGCCGCGAGGGCCCCCACGTAAATAACGTTCTTGAAGAGCTGGCGCTGGCGCGGATCCTTGTACTTTTCGTTGCAGATCCGGGTCAGCGGCAGGCCGATGATGGTGATGTCGTTGCGCAGCAGGCGCAGGTCCAGGGGCTTGGTGTTGTCGTAAATGAAATAGCCCCCCGGCTCGATCTCGCGGATATCCTGGGCCATGCTCTGGGGGTTTACCGACAGAATGATATCCACTCCGCCGCGCCGCCCCAGGTAGCCTTTTTCACTGACCCTCACCTCGTACCAGGTGGGCAGCCCCTGGATGTTGGAGGGAAAGATATTTTTGGGGCTGACCGGCAAACCCATGCGGAACAGAGCCTTGGCGAACAGGTTGTTGGCGCTGGCCGAGCCGGTACCGTTGACATTGGCGAACTTGATGACAAAGTCGTTAACTGATTTCAGCCGTTTCATACCAGTGTCCCGCTCACGTTGTAGAGAAATTTCTGCATATCCCAGGCGCCGGTCGGACAGCGTTCCGCGCACAGGCCGCAGTGCAGGCAGACATCTTCATCCTTGACCATTACCCGGGCGGTCGGCAGCTCCGCCGACACATAGAGGTCCTGGTCGGGGTTGTTCGCCGGGGCCGACAGGCGGGTGCGCAGCTCCTCCTCGGGGCCATTGACCGTAAAAGTGATACAGTCGGTCGGGCAGATATCGACACAGGCATCGCACTCGATACAGCGCACCTCCTCGAACACCGTCTGCACATCACAGTTCAGGCACCGCTCGGCTTCCTTGTAGCCCGTGGCCGGGTCAAACCCCAACTCGACCTCAAGCTTGCGATCCTTGAGCAACTTGTCCAGCGGCGCGTGGGGCACAGCGTAGCGCGGGTCGGGTGCCACGGCGTTGTCATAACTCCACTCGTGTACCCCCATTTTCTGGCTGGCCAGGTTGGTCATCGGCGGCGGTCTGTTGCTCACCGCTTCGCCGCGGCACAACAGGTCGATGCTGATGGCCGCCTGGTGGCCGTGGGCCACCGCGGTAATAATATTCTCGGGACCGAAAGCCGAATCACCGCCAAAGAACACCCTGGGGTTGGTCGACTGGAAAGTGGTTTTGTCGACCACCGGCATGTCCCACTTGTCGAAGTCGACGCCCAGGTCCCGCTCGATCCAGGGAAAAGAGTTCTCCTGCCCGATGGCCATCAGCACGTCGTCGGCTTCCATGAATACCAGGTCTTCACCGGTGGGGATCAGGCTGCGCTTGCCATCCTCATCGTAATGGGCCTCCACCTTTTCGAATAACATCCCCTTGAGCACACCCTTCTCTACGACGAACTCCTTGGGAACATGGTTGTTGTAAAAAGGAATGCCCTCCCCCATCGCATCCTCTTTTTCCCAGGGGGAGGCTTTCATGTCCTCGAAGGGGCTGCGCACCACCACCCGGACATCCTCACCCCCCAGGCGCCTGGACGTCCGGCAGCAGTCCATCGCGGTGTTGCCGCCGCCCAGCACGAGCACGCGCTTGCCGATTTTGTCCGTGTGCTCGAAGGCAACGCTCGCCAACCAGTCGATGCCCAGGAACACATGGTCCCTGGCATCCTCGAGGCCGGGCAGGTTCAGGCCCTTGCCCCGCGGCGCCCCGGTGCCGACGAAGACCGCATCGTAGTCCTTGTCGAGGATTTCCTTGAGACTCTCCACCTGGACGTTGAACGTGGTATCGATACCCATGTCCAGTATGTAGTTGACCTCCTCGTCCAGCACGCTCAGGGGCAGGCGGAAAGAGGGAATCTGGCTGCGCATCATGCCGCCGCCGGCGAACTGGTTATCGTACATCTCGATGCTGTAACCCAGGGGAGCCAGGTCGCGCGCCACGGTCAGGGAAGCCGGCCCGGCGCCGATCAGGGCGATTCGCTTGCCGTTCTTTTTCTTCGGGACCTCGGGCAGGCGCGCGCTGATGTCATCCTTGTTGTCCGCGGCCACCCGCTTCAGGCGGCAGATGGCAACAGGTTCCTCCTCCACCCGCACCCGTCGACAGGCCGGCTCGCAGGGTCGGTCGCAGGTACGCCCCAGGACTCCCGGAAATACGTTGGAATACCAGTTGATCATATAGGCGTCGCTGTAGCGCTGCGCGGCGATCAGACGGATGTACTCGGGTACCGGGGTGTGCGCCGGACAGGCGTACTGGCAGTCCACCACCTTGTGGAAGTATTCAGGATCTTTGATGTCGGTCGGTTTCACAATGGCTGCCTGTGTTATTTTACTAGGAATTATTCATGCGCACAGATGCGCAGAAATTGTGTCACAGCTACCCGTTTATTACACGCAGTGCCAGCACTATTACCTGAATTTTCGGCACTCGAGCCATTGCGGCACAAAGATTAAAACCAGTTGGAGAACCACCCCGTATCCTTCAACTCCTCCTCACAACCCTGCAACTGGCTCTGGTAGCTGTCGGCCCGTCGCTGCACCTTGCGCGCAACGTCCATGAGCCAGGGCTTGCTGCGATAGGTGCCCCGGGAGTAACCGCCATGTCCCTCGTGATAGGCCAGGTAGAGGGCATAGGTATCCTGGCGGCCGATTCCATTGCGCCGATGGGACCTGTCGTTATACCAGCCGATGAAGTCGATGGAGTCGGCGAAGTCGTCCCGGTCTGCACCGTAGCTGCCGGTGCTGCGCTTGTACTCTGTCCAGGTTGAGTCCAGCGCCTGGCTGTAGCCGTAGGCATCCGAGGGGCGCAGCCAGGGGATAAAGCCCAGTAGTTTTTTCCGGGCCGGTTTTGCGGTGGCGTTGAAGCGTGACTCCTGGTGCATGATTGCCATCATCACCGGAATGGGGCTGTTCCAATCATCGCGCGCATCCGCCGCGTCCTCGTACCAGTCGTCTTTCTCGGAAAACACTGCACAGATATTGTTGACGTCTCTGGGCTGGGAGGCGGTACAGCCGGCCAGGGTTGCAGCGAGCAGCAGGACAGACAGCAAGCGCCAGGCACGATCGCGGTAGCAGGTCACGGCGCAATCCCGTGCCTGGCCAACAGTGCCAGGAAGGCGTCTTCATCGATGACATCGATATCGAGTTCCCTGGCCTTGCCCAGCTTGGAGCCCGCCCCCGGACCTGCCACCACGCAGGTAGTCCTGGCCGAGACACTGCCGGCGACTTTCGCCCCCAGCGCCTGCAGATGCGCCTTGGCATCATCACGCCCGAGCTGTTCCAGTTTGCCTGTCACCACCCAGGTCTCACCACTCAGCGGCAGGTCCTGCGCCACGGCCAGGTCCGGCCAACGCACTCCCGCCGCGCGCAGTTGCTCGACAACCGCCATGCTGGAGGCCGAATCAAAAAACTGGCGCAGGTGGTCTGCCACCACCGGGCCGACATCATTGACCGCCAGCAGCTGCTCTTGCGTCGCCGCCGCCAGGGACTCCCAGTTGCCGAAATGACGCGCCAGTGCGAGGGCGGTCGCCTCACCCACCTCGCGGATGCCCAGGGCAAAAATAAAACGCGGCAGGCTGGTGTGCCGGCTTTTTTCAAGCGCTGCCAGCAGATTATCCGCCGACTTTTCCCCCATGCGTTCCAGCCCCAGCAGTTGCTGCTTTTGCAGCTGGTACAGTCCGGCGACATTGGCCACCAGGCCCTCGTCCACCAGCTGCTCGACCAGCTTGTCGCCGAGGCCGTCTATGTCCATGGCCCGGCGCGAGGCGAAATGCCTTATCGCGGCCTTCTGCTGGGCCGGGCAGACCAGTCCGCCCATGCAGCGCAGCACCGCCTCGGACTCTGCCCGCTCCACCGGCGAACCGCACACGGGACAGCTGGTGGGAAATTCGACAGGGCGGGCATCGGGCGGACGCCGCGCCGCCACCACCGACACAACCTGGGGAATGACATCCCCTGCACGTCGCACGATCACGGTATCACCAATACGCACGGCCAGGCGCTCAATCTCGTCGCTGTTGTGCAGGGTGGCATTGCTCACCGTCACGCCGCCGACGAAGACGGGCTCCAGCCTGGCTACCGGGGTTATGGCGCCGGTGCGCCCGACCTGGAACTCGACATCCAGCAGGCGGGTCATTTCCTCCTGGGCGGGAAACTTGCGGGCAATCGCCCAGCGCGGGGCGCGGGAAACAAACCCCAGCTCCCGCTGCAGCGCCAGGTCGTTGACCTTGAATACGATGCCGTCTATGTCGTAGGGGAGCGTGTCCCGCCGCGCGGCCAGGTCGCGATAATAATCATCGCAGGCCGCAATACCCTTCACCACGCGGGACTCGGCGTTGATACGCAGTCCCCACTGCTGCAGGCACTGCAACACCGCCGCGTGCTTCCCCGGCAGCTCGCCTGCCGCCACCAGGCCCACACCGTAACAGCACATCTCCAGCGGTCGCCGGGCGGTGATTCTCGCATCCAGCTGGCGCAGGCTCCCGGCTGCCGCATTGCGCGGGTTTACGAAGCTTTTCTCACCAAGCTCCCTGGCCCGGGCGTTGAGTTGCTCAAAGCCCGCCCTGGGCATGTAGATCTCTCCGCGCACTTCCAGCACCCCTGGATAGCCACTGCCGCGCAGATGCAGGGGCACCGAGGGGATGGTGCGCACGTTATGCGTTATGTCCTCGCCGGTTGTGCCATCTCCCCGGGTGGCAGCCCGCTCCAGCACACCACCGCGATAGAGCAGGCTTACCGCGATGCCATCCAGCTTGGGCTCGCAGGCAAACTCCAGCGCCTCCTGCCCGCCGCCCAACCGGTCCTGCAGGCGCCGGTAAAAATCCTGCATGTCCTGTTCGTTGAAGGCGTTGTCCAGTGACAACATGGGCATTTCATGGGTGACCTGACTGAAGCGGTCCAGGGGCGCGGCACCCACCCGCTGACTGGGGGAGTCCGGGCGCAGCAGGTCGGGGTGTGCCGTCTCCAGCTCCACCAGGCGCCGCATGGTGCGGTCGTACTCGGCATCGGGAACGGTGGGCTGGTCCAGCACGTAGTACTGGTAGTTCCAGTCGTCGATACACTCTCGCAGGGACTGGACTTCCTGCTCTACCCCTGAGTTTGGCATCGGTGTGGGTTCGCTGGCGTTCAGCGCGCCCTGGCCAGCAGGCGTCGTTCGAGGTCGCGAATCTGCTGGCGGCAATGGTCGAGGGACTGCTTGCTCAGCACGCTGCGGGATTCGTCCAGCACATCGCCGTCGAGATTGCGGGCCACCGCCTGGGCGGTCTCCAGCATATAATCGAAGGCTTTCATCATATCTTCCGGACCCGGCAGGGTAAGGAAGAACACCAGGCCCGGCGTATTGAAGTCGCCCATCCGGTCTATATCAAACACACCTGGCTGCATCATATTGGCCACGCTGAACTGGATTGCGCCGCGCCCCGCCTCGAACTCGTGGCGGTGAAAAAAGTTCATGTCGCCAAAGCGCAGGTCACAGGCCAGCAGGATGTGCAGGATGTCCTCGCCGCGAAAGCCCTCGCGATCCCGGGCGACCACATTGAGCATGAATACCTCGGGGTCGACATCGCGGGGCAGTTTGCCTGGATCTGCCGCGGGGCGCCGGGAGGATGGCTGTGCGCCGTCCTCATCGGAGGTATCGGCATCCACATCGTCGAGCCAGTCCAGGGTGGCTGGTTCGGCATCGTCATCGGAGGTGCTCATACCCGAGATCAGTTCTTCCTCGTCCCGGGGCGGGGCCGCCGCCCTGGCGGCTGCTTTTTCCCGGACCGGCTTGGCCGGCGCTGCGGCGGCTTTCTCGCGCTTGGCGGCTTCGGATTTGTTGGTGGCATTAATCAGGTCACGCCGTTCGACCACCCTGGCACCACCGTTGGGCAGTTCCTTCAGCCAGGCGATATCATCGACGCGACTGTCCGTTTCGGCTGCGGGTTCCGCCGCCAGTTTGACCTTTACCTTCGGATAGCGCTCACGACGTACCCTGCGCCAGGCATCAAGCCCCACAGCGATGATCAGGATAACCCCGATCACGACCATCCAGTCACGTATAGTAAGATCCATTGCCCCGCGCCGTACTCTCTCGCCCGTTAATTGTGTTGATCAACTCGCGGCCAGCTCCGCCGCTTCCTCCACGTCCACCGATACCAGGCGCGACACGCCGGGTTCATGCATGGTCACGCCCATCAGCTGGTCGGCGAGTTCCATGGATATCTTGTTGTGGGTGATGTAGATGAATTGTACCTTCTCTGACATCTCCTTCACCATGCGCGCGTAGCGACCCACGTTCGCGTCGTCCAGTGGCGCATCGACCTCGTCCAGCATACAGAAGGGAGCCGGGTTGAGCTGGAAGATGGAAAACACCAGCGCAATCGCCGTGAGCGCCTTTTCACCGCCGGACAGCAGGTGAATGGTACTGTTCTTTTTGCCCGGAGGCCGCGCCATGATCGAGATGCCCGTATCCAGCAGGTCATCGCCGGTCATCTCCAGGTAAGCGCTGCCGCCGCCGAACACCCGCGGGAACAGATCCTGCAGGCCGTTGTTGACCTTGTCAAAGGTGTCGCGGAACCGGTTGCGGGTTTCCTTGTCGATTTTGCGAATCGCAGACTGCAGGGTCTCGAGAGCCGTCTCCAGGTCCTCGTTCTGCAGGTCCAGGTAATTCTTGCGCTCCGACTGCAGGTTGTACTCGTCAATGGCCGCAAGGTTGATAGGGCCGAGCCGGGCGATACGGGTGGCGACCCGCTCCAGCGACCGCTGCCACTCGTCTTCTGACGCACCCTCGGGCATGGTCTCCAGCACCTGTTCGATGTCGTGGCCGTTGGCGTTCAGCTGGCGATAGATGGTTTCGCGCTGCACCTGCAGGGCCTGGCTGGAGATGCGGTGACGCTCCAGCTCGCCCCGGACGCTTTCCGCCCGGTGCTCGATGGCCGCGCGCTGCTGCTCTTTCTCACGCAGCAGGTGGTCGACTTCCGCAACCTGCTGGCGGGCCGCGCTGAGCTCTGCTTCAGACTGCAGCCGCAGTTCCAACTGCTCTTCCAGCTCGAGCCTCAGGCTCTCGATCGGCTCGTCGTTCTGGGACAGCCCCGCCGCCAGGTTATCGCGCCGGGCGCGCAGCTGGGCCACCTGGCTGTTGGTGCGCTCGATAGCTTCACGCATGGCGCTCAACTGGGTCTGCAGGGACTGGTGTCGCATGGCCAGCTGGTGCGCCTGGTCCTTGTCGTGACGGGCTTTTTGCCGGGCGGCGTCCAGCGTGCTGCGGGTCTGGTCGCGCACGGACAACAACTCCTCCCGGTTCTGGGAGTCCGACTCCATCCGCTCGATGGCCTCCGCCAGCAACTGGCGCGCCTCCGCAATGGCGGACTGCTCCACCCGGAACTGTTCGCGGGATTCATCAATCTCCGCATTGACCCGTTCCCGGCGGGCATTGATCTGTTCAACCTTGGCCTGGTGGGCCGACAATTTTGCGCTCAGTTCGGCGTGTTGACGGGTGCTCGCCTGGAGTTCCCGTTGCACGGACTGGCGCTGCTCCTCCAGCTGCTGCAGGGCATCCTGGGAGGCCTTCAGCGCATGCTCGAGTTCCTCCTCGCGCTGCTGTTCCAGGCGCAGGGTCTCGACCAGGGCTTCCAGCTCCTGCTGGCGCTTGATCACGCCCCCCTGCTCTCCCGCCAGCCGCGTGACCCGCAGCCAATTGGGGCCGAGCCAGATTCCGTCGCGGGTAATCACCGATTCATGGGGGGCCAGGCCGGCGCGCCGCGCCAGCGCCTCAGCCAGGTCGCCGGCCACCCGGACACCTGCCAGCAGGGCGTTGGCGCGACCGCCCGAACGCACTCTCGAGGCCAGGTACTCCGGCGCGGGCACCGCTTCGGAGCCGCCTTCAAGCAGGGCGAGATGGCCCTGCTCCAGCTGGCCCAGGGCGACGCCAAGGGAGCCGATTTCATCGACACACACGGCCTGCAGGTAGTCGCCCAGCACGGTTTCCACCGCCAGCTGCCAGCCGTCATCCACCTGTAACTGCTCCAACAGGCGCGGCCTGTCGGCCAGTTGCCGAGCCGCCAGCCAGTTGCCCACCGCCTGGTCGCTGTCTTCCAAGGCCGCCTGTTGCAGCGCTTCCAGCGAGGCCTGGCGGCCGCGCATCTGCTGCAGGCCCGAGCGCACCTGGTTGAGTTCCGTAGCGAGTCCGTTGTTGCGCTCCCGGGTCGCCGCCAGCTGCTCCACCAGTGTTTCCCCGCGGCCCTCGTGCTCCGCCATGACCAGCTCGAGCTCCGCCAGTTGCTCACCCAGTGTTTCGATCTCCCCGTCTTCGGGGCCGGGCGCGAGACCCAGTTTCTCTTCCTCGAGTTGCCGGGTGCGTCCCTGGATACGCTGCAATACCTGCTCGACATGGCGGATACGGGATTGCTGTACCTCCGCTTGCTGGCGCGGTTCAGCCGCGTGCTGGTTGAACTCGTCCCAGCGGTGCTGCCAGTTGTGCATGGCCTCTTCCGCCTGCAACAGGGCCTCGGAAGAACTCTCTTCGAGTTCCTGCAGCAGCCCGAGATCGGGCACAATCGTCGCCAGCTCCGCCTCCCAGCCCGCCAGCTTCTCGCTGTCGTCGCCCAGGTGGCTCTCGGCCTCGGCCAGCCCGGACCGGGTCTGCTCCAGGTCTTCGCGCAACTGGCGTCCCCGCTCCTGCTGGTGTTTGAGGGTCTGTTCCAGCCGGGCGACTTCCGAGCCCAGCGAGTAATAGGTCGCCTGCACCTGGTTGAAGGTGTCCGTGCGGTCGGTGTGCTCCACCCGGTGCTGCTCGATGGCGGTGTCCACCTGCTGGTGTTCGGTGTGCACGGCTTCCAGCTTGACTTCCAGTTCGCCGATCGTCTGGGCGGCGGCCCGCACCTGGGCATCCAGCTCCCGCCACTGCAGGGTCTGTAACTGCGCCTGCAGGGTGCGCTCCTCGGCCTTGTATTCGGTGTACTTCTCCGCGGCCTGGGCCTGGCGCTGCAGGTGCTGCAACTGGCGCTCGAGCTCATCGCGCAGGTCGGTCAGGCGCTCCAGGTTTTCCAGGGTGCGCCGCATCCGGCTCTCGGTTTCCTTGCGCCGCTCCTTGTACTTGGAGATACCCGCGGCCTCCTCGATGAAGACCCGCAGGTCCTCGGGGCGGGACTCGATCAGGCGGGAGATCATGCCCTGCTCGATGATCGCGTAGCTGCGCGGACCGAGGCCGGTGCCGAGGAATATATCGGTGATGTCGCGCCGCCGGCAGCGGGTGCCGTTGAGAAAATACTCGGACTGGGCCTCGCGGGTCACCAGCCTCTTGATCGAAATTTCGGCATAGCTCGCCCACTCACCGCCGACCCCGCCGTCGCCGTTGTCAAACACCAGCTCGATGGACGCCTGGCCCACGGGCTGGCGGTTGACCGAGCCGTTGAAGATGACGTCGGTCATGGATTCGCCGCGCAGGTTCTTGGCGGAACTCTCTCCCATTACCCAGCGCACCGCGTCGATGACGTTGGATTTACCGCAGCCGTTGGGGCCGACGACAGCGCACATATTGCTGGGAAAATTGACCGTCGTGGGATCGACGAATGACTTGAAACCCGCCAGCTTGATAGACTTTAGTCGCATATCACATTAACTGATTGAATTATCTTGCTGTTTTATAAGAACTTTTCCCGGGTTTTTCGAATTTTACCCCGGCGCCGGACCACAAGATGTAGTGTATAGACTTTGCCGGAGCAACACTATGCCTGCCGGCCAGAAATACGGAAATTCGCTGTCCGGCCCGATGCGGACACTCGCAACGGGGACGCTAGCCCTTGGGCTGGAGCAGGATCTGCCGGGGGGAGAGGTCAGCCGAGGGGGCCAGCGGTCCCGCCTGCCCCAGCCAGGTGGCATTGGCCTCTCCCGGTGTGCCGGTTGGGGAGACCTGCACCACCACCAGTACCGACTCGGTGGCGGAGAGCTTCTGCCCCGCCATGGAGTTACTGTCGTCGAGGCGCAGGGTGACCGGCAGCTGCCCCGCCTGCAGGCGCTGAACCGCTATCGGCATCCGGCTGTCAGACGCCGCGTTGCGCGCCAGCACGAATACGGTGTCGGTGGCGGCGACGCTCGCCCCGGCGGGCAGGCTGACCTCCACGGTAACGCCCGATGTGGTTGCAGCGGGCTCTCCCGGCGCGCCAGCTTGCGCCTGGGCCACCGCCGGAGCTGCCTCCGGGGGCAGCTCCCCGGCGTCGACCAGGCGTTGCCTGGCCATGTCGATTACCCCGGTAATCATCCGGGCACTGTCGGAACCCGGGGTTTCAACCGCCAGCAGCCGCTGCCAGTAGGACATCGCGGCCCGGTACTGCTGCTGTTCAAAGGACGCCATACCCAGCAGGCCCAGGGCCGTGCGCTGGTGGGGGTCAATCGCCAGGGCCTGTTCCGCCCGCAGGCGCGCCTGGGAGCTGAGTTGCCGGCCGGCGGCCAGGTATTCGGCCTGGGCGGCAGACGCAAGCGCATAGGCATCTTCGGGAATCTCCCGGGCCAGGTCGGCATAGGTCTGCGCGGCCCGGGAGTAATCTTCGCGGCCCATGTAGTAGCGACCCAGCAAGGCCACGTAGTCCAGGTTTTCCGGCCGCTGGGCACTGCGCGCTTCCACCGCGTTCATCAGGGCCTGCATCTGCTGCGGCGTGCTGTTGTCGTCCAGGGACTCCAACTGCCGGCTGATCATGACATCCGGAGCCCCGCCCAACAGGTAGTAGAGGCCGGAGGACAACACCGCCACCAGCGGCAACAACACCCACGCCGGAAAGGACTGGCCGGACGCCGTCGGGGCCACGCCGGCGGCCTGCTGCTCGTCCTCGAGCAGTCGCAGGCGGGCGTCCTCCTGCAAGGCATCGGCACCCTCGGCAGCCAGCTCCTGCTGGCGCAGGCGATACCATTCCACATTGGCGCGCTCGAGGTCCGCATCGGCATCACCGGTGCGCCTGGAGGGCAGCAGGTAAAACAGGCCGCTGAGCAGCACCAGCCCGGCGCAGGCCAGGATAAATAAGGTCAAGAGTCTTTCTCCGTTTTACCCAGCAGGTCCTGCAGGCGCTGTTCGTCATCGCGACTCAGGCTCGCCGCAGGCCCCGGCTGGCTGCGGCGGCTGCGCAAAGTCAGCACGGCGGCCGTAACGCCCACCAGCAGCAACAGCAGTGGCGCCAGCCAGAGCACCGCGGTGGCACCGCTGAAGCGGGGGCGGTAGCGCACAAACTCACCATAGCGCGCGACCATGTAGTCGAGAATCTCCTCGTCATTGGCGCCTGCCTCAAGTTGCTGGTAGAGCAGCTTGCGCAGGTCCTGGGAGATGGGGGCGTTGGAATCGGCAATATTCTGGTTCTGGCACTTGGGACAACGCAACTCGGTGCTCAGTTGTCGATAGCGCTGCTCCAGCTCCGGGTCGCTGAACTCATAGGTCTCGATTACTGCCCCGGCTGCACCGGACAGGAGCAGAAGACCCAGCAGTGTCACCCGTACCAACACATTCATCCGCCGCTGCCCTCACCGGTAAGTTCCAGGTACAGAGGTTGCAAAATGGTCTGCCATACCCGTTCGTCAACCACACCGACATGGCGGTAGCGAACCACGCCAGCGGCATCCAGCAGGTAGGTTTCCGGGGCGCCATAAACCCCGAGATCCAATCCGAGGCTGCCCTCCCGGTCGGCGATGTTGGCCCGGTAGGGGTCGCCCAACTGGGTCAGCCAGCGGGCCGCCGCCGCGTCATCGTCCTTGTAATTGAGACCGTAGATCGGCACTCCGTCCTGGGCGATCTGCAGCAGGTAGGGATGCTCCACCCGGCAGGATACACACCAGGTGGCCCACACGTTGAGCAGGGCGACCTCGCCGAGGAGGTCGCTGCGCTGGATCAGCTGCTCCTGCCCCAACACCGGCAGGCTGAATTCGGGCAGGGGCTGATCGATAAGAGCCGAGGGCAAGGCCTGCGGATCCAGCGACAGGCCGCGAAACAGGAACGCGGCCATTGCCACAAACAGGATCAGCGGCAGGAACAGCTTCAGCCTAGGCGCCATGCAGGGCCTCGCCACTGGCGCCCGCCACAGCCTGTTTGCGCAGGCGGCGGTAGCGTTTGTCGAACACGGTAGTGAAGGCGCCGAAAGCAATGAGGATTGCCCCCAGCCACATCCATCGCACCATGGGTTTGTAATGCAGGCGCATGGCCCAGGCCCCGTCGCTGCCGATCGGTTCGCCCATGGCCACATAAAGATCGCGGAACAGGCCGGCGCCGATCGCGGCTTCCGTCATTACCTGGCCTGAGGCCAGGTAGCGCCGCTTCTGCGGCGCCAGTCTCGCTATGATCTCGCCATCGCGGCTCACTTCAAAACGCGCCTCGTCGGCGACGAAGTTGGGGCCCCGCACCTGCGCCAGCTCGACAAAACGGAATTCATATCCGGCCAGGACCTCGGTGTCGCCGGGGCTCATCTTGAGATCGTGCTCGATGTTGTACTGGCTGGTCGCCACCACGCCGATGACGCAGGCGGCAAAGCCCAGGTGGGCGACAAACATGCCCCAGTAGCTGGCGGAGATCCGGCGCAGGCCCGCCGCCAGGGAGGGGGCACTTTTCACCCGGTACCACAGGTCCCGCAGCAGCCCCAGCAACAGCCAGGCGGACAGCACCGACGCGAGGGCCACCCACAGGTTGTACTCGGCATTGAGCAGCGGCAGGGTGAAGCCGCACAACACTGCGACAATGGCCGGGACCGCCAGCTCCGACTGCCAGCGCCGAACTGAATCTCTCTTCCAGCGCGCCACCGGCCCGATCCCCATGAAGGGTATCAACAGCGCCATCAACGGTACGAACACCGCATTGAAATAGGGCGGCCCCACCGAGTACTTGCCGCCGCCGAGCGCGTCCATGATCAGCGGGAACAGGGTGCCGAACAGCACCGTGATGGTAGCCACGAGAAACACCACGTTGTTGCACAGGATCAGCGATTCCCGCGAAATCCACTCAAAGCTGACCCGGCTGGTAACCGATGGCGCCCGCAGCGCATAAAGGGTCAGGGAACCGCCGACCACCAGCAACAGGAATACCAGGATGAACAGGCCCCTGGCCGGGTCCGTGGCAAACGCATGGACCGAGGTAAGCACCCCGGAGCGCACCAGGAAGGTCCCGAGCAGGCTCAGGGAAAAGGCGAAGATCGCCAGCAGCACGGTCCAGCTCTTGAACAGGCCACGCTTTTCCGTCGCCGCCAGGGAATGGATCAGGGCGGTTCCCGCCAGCCAGGGCATGAAGGATGCGTTTTCCACCGGATCCCAGAACCACCAGCCGCCCCAGCCCAGCTCGTAATAGGCCCACCAGCTGCCCAGCATGATGCCGAGGGTGAGGAAAGCCCAGGCCACGTTGGTCCAGGGCCGCGACCAGCGTGCCCAGGACGCGTCCAGGCGCCCCCCCAGCAGCGCCGCGATAGCGAAGGCGAAGGCCACTGAAAAGCCGACATAACCCATGTAAAGCAGTGGTGGGTGGATGATCAGCCCGGGATCCTGCAGCAGTGGATTGAGGTCGTTACCGTCGGCGGGGGTGCCGGGTAGCAGGCGGGCAAAGGGGTTGGAGGTGAGCAGGAGGAAGGACAAAAAGCCCACCCCTATCGCGCCCATGACCGACAACACCCGCGCCAGCACCAGCAGTGGCAGCTGGGCGCTGAACACCGCCACCGCCGCGGTCCACAGGCTCAGGATCAGGGCCCACAGCAGCAGGGAGCCCTCGTGGTTGCCCCACACGGCGGAAAACTTGTAGATCGGGGGCAGCAGGCTGTTGCTGTTGGCCGCCACCACCTGGACGGAAAAATCATCCTGCAGGAAGGCGATACTCAGGCAGGCGAAACTGATGCCGACGAATACCAGCAGGCCGATCGACAGCCCCGGCGCCAGCGCCATAGCGCGGCTGTTGCGACGCCAGGCGCCCCACGCTGGCACCACCGCGAGGATGATGGCCAGGACAAAGCCGATGATCAGGGCAAAATGACCAAACTCCGGAATCATTTGGCGTTCCCCTTGTGGTCGAAGCCGGACTTTTCCAGCGCATGCGCCACTTCAGGTGGCATATAATTTTCATCGTGCTTGGCCAGCACCTCGCTGGCCCTGAGTACGCCCTGCTCGTCGAGGACACCGGAGGCGACTGCCCCCTGCCCTTCCCCGAAGAGGTCCGGCAGGATGCCCTCGTAGACCACCGGCACATTGGCCTCGTAGTCGGTGAGCGTGAAGGCTACGGCCAGGCTTTCATCACTGCGCTGCACGCTGCCGTCCATCACCATGCCGCCGACCCGGATCGGCTTGCCCACAGGCGCCTTGCCCTGGGCCACCTCGGCAGGCGGGAAAAACAGGTTGATATTGCCCCGAAGGGCATACGTGACCAGCCCTGCCGCGGCGCTCGAAAACAGCACGACGAACAGCACCAGGTAAAGCCTTTGCTTGCGCACGGGATGCATCAATTCACCTCAGTCTTTGCTGTCGGACCCTGCCGGAGCCGTTTTTGTTCCCCGGCCAGCTGACGCAGGAATGCGCGCTGCCGGCGCAGCGGTGCCCGCACCAGCAGCGCCAGCACCAGCAGGCTGATGGCGTAGGCGGACCACACATAGGCGCCATGGCCATCCATGGACAGGGCCGCACTCAGGCTGTCGAAATACATCAGCTACGGTTCTCCAGCGCCAGCTTTTTCACCCAGTTCGTCCGGGCCTCCCGCTCGAGGAGTTCTGCGCGCATGTTCATCAACAGGCAGCAGGTGAACAGCGCGTAAAACGTGACAATCATCCACAACAGCGGATAGAGCATGCTCGGGTCGATAGTGGACTCCCCGGTAAACTTGATGGAAGCCGGCTGGTGCAGGCTGTACCACCAGTCCACGGACTTGTAGATGATCGGAATATTGACCATGCCCACCAGACTGAGCACCGCGCAGGCTTTCCCCGCCGCCTCCTTATTATCATAGGCCTCATACAGGGCCACTACACCCAGGTAGAGGAACAGCAGAATCAACATGGACGTGATACGGGCATCCCACACCCACCAGGTACCCCAGGTCGGCTTGCCCCATATCGAACCGGTCACCAGGGCGATAAACGTCAGGGCCGCGCCGATCGGGGCACAGGCCTTCATGGCGACATCGGCCATTTTCATTTTCCAGATCAGGCTGACAGCGCCCGCCAGCGCCATAACATAGTATCCCGCCAGGGCCACCACAGCCGCCGGCACGTGGATGTAAATGATGCGGTAGCTGTTGCCCTGGCGAAAGTCGGGGGCGGTGTACAACAGGCCCCAGACCAGGCCCACGGCAAGCGCCACGAGGGTAGCGGGAAGCAGCCAGCGCAGAATGGTCCCGGCGATGCGATACAGCCACGGCGGGGAACCTAATTTATGAAAGAATGACCACATAAGGGCGGCAATTATACAGTGCGCCGTGTCCGCCACAACCGGGCGTTCACGTCGCTGTTGATCTGGCTCAAGTGCAACTCAGGCATCGATACTGATCCTCAGGCCCGCGGCGATTGCCAGCGGTGCGAGCGCGATCGCAAGGCACAGCATCGAGCCGAGGATCGCCAGGTAGGGTAAGGCCGGCATTCCGAGCACGGCGTTTTGCACTGCCGCGCTGCCGAAAATGAGCACCGGCATATAAAACGGCAGAATCAGCAGGGAAATCAGCATGCCGCCCCGCTTCAGGCCAACGGTGAGGGCCGCGCCGATGCCGCCAACCAGGCTGAGCACGGCGGTACCCAGCAGCAGGCTGGCTACCAGCGCGCCAATGGCCGGGCCCGGCAGGTTGATCATCAGGGCAAAAATCGGGGACACCAGCGCCAGCAGCAGGCCGGTCGTCAACCACTGCGCGCCGATATAGGCCAGCACCGACATGAACAGTGGCTGGGGCGCCAGCAACAGCTGTTCCAGGCTGCCGTCCTCGAAGTCGCTGCGAAACACCGTTTCCGAGGTCAACAGGTTCGACAACAGGGCGATAATCCACAGGATGCCCGGGGCGAAACTCGCGAGCTTGTCCGGCGCCGGTCCCAGCCCGAGGGGAAACAGGGCCACCACCATGGCGAAAAACAGCAGCGGATTGCCGATTTCGATGGGGCGCCTGGCCGCCAGGGTGAGCTGGCGGCGCAACAGCGCGAGGCAAAAGGCCGCGGTGGCAGGTGATTCCATCCGGGCATTCACGCGGGCAGCCCCGCGCTGAGGCTGAGCATTTTTACTTCATAGGCCACCCGCAGGGGCTGGTGGGAGGTCATCACCACCGCCCCGCCGCGCTGTACGTGTTCTACCAGGAGCTTTTCCAGCTCGGCGACGCCGCCCTTGTCGATAGCGGTGAACGGTTCGTCCAGCAGCCACAGGGCGCGGTGGGACAGGTACAGTCTGGCCAGGTTCACCCTGCGGTGCTGCCCGGCGGACAGGGCGTGGCTGGGAACGTCCTCGTAGCCGTAAAGCCCGACCCGGGCCAGTGCCTCCTCGATCTGCTGATCGCTGTAGGAGGATTCTCCCGAGACATGCCAGGCAAGGTTTTCCCGCGGTGTCAGCAGCGCCTTGACCGCGCTGTGGTGCCCCAGGTACAGCAACGGACAGCGGCGTTCCAGGTGACCACTGAACCCGTAGCGGGAGAGCCCTGCAAGTATCCGCAGCAGGCTGGTTTTGCCAGCCCCGTTGGGACCGTCCACCTGCAGCAGGTGGCCCGGCAATACGTCGAAGGACAGGTCACGGAACAGCTCCCTGCCGCCCCGCTCGAGGCAGAGGTCGTGCACCGCCAGCAGGGGCTCCCCGGAGGGCCCGGACGGCACTAGAGGTTGACCACCCTGATCGCGGGGAGGTAAAGGTCCTGGTCCTGGGCGATGGCGGCCCCGGCCGGCGCCGCGGGGTCGGCCCGCAGGGTATTGAAGTCGAACAGTTTGCCGTCGGCCAGTTGCGACGGGGCCACGTTGCGGATACTGCGAAAGATGCTTTCGGTGCGCCCCGGGTACTCCCGCTCCCAGGCGGCCAGCATGGTCTTGATCTGCACCCGCTGCAGGTTCTCCTGGGAGCCGCACAGGTTGCAGGGAATAATCGGGAATTCCTTGTAGCGGGCATAGCGCGCCAGGTCCTTTTCCTTGCAGTAGGCCAGCGGGCGGATAACCACGTTTTTGCGGTCGTCGCTGAGCAGCTTGGGCGGCATGGCCTTGAGCTTGCCGTTAAAGAACATATTGAGAAACAGGGTCTCGACGATATCGTCCCGGTGGTGGCCGAGGGCGATCCTGGTGGCGCCGATGTCCTGGGCGAACCCGTACAGGCTGCCGCGACGCAGGCGCGAACACAGGCCACAGGTGGTTTTACCCTCGGGTATCACTTCGCGCACGATGCTGTAGGTGTCCTTTTCCAGAATATAAAAAGGAACCCCGAGGGCCTCCAGGTAGGTCGGCAGCACCTCCTCGGGGAAGCCCGGCTGCTTCTGGTCCAGGTTGACGGCAACCAGCTCAAAGTCGACCGGCGCGTTCTGGCGCAGGCTGAGCAGGATATCCAGCATGCCATAGGAATCCTTGCCGCCGGACAGGCACACCATCACCCGGTCGCCCTCCTCGATCATATTGTAATCGACGATGGCATTGCCCACGTTTCGGCGCAGCCGCTTCTGCAGCTTGTTGAAATGGGTTTTGTCCTTGCGGGAAAGTTCTTGCACAGTGCTATCGCTGGTATGGCCGGATTTGGCGCGCAGTTTACTCGCTTGGCGCGGCCAGAGTCCAGCCGGAGCCGGGTCGCGGCGAACGCGGACGAAAGTCCCGGTTCCCTTGTTTTTTGGCGAAAATGCCATGACAATGTGCGCCCTTGTCGACCCGAACCTACCACCTGTGAGGAACCCCTTCCGATGAAACAACCCGTTCGCGTTACCGTTACCGGTGCAGCAGGCCAGATTGGCTACGCACTTCTGTTCCGTATTGCTTCCGGCGCCATGCTGGGCGATGACCAGCCGGTGATCCTGCAGCTGCTGGATATCACGCCGGCCATGGAAGCACTGGAAGGGGTGAGAATGGAGCTCGAGGACTGCGCGTTCCCGCTGCTGGCCGGCATCGTCTGCACCGATGACCCCAACGTCGCTTTCAAGGATGCCGACTACGCACTGCTGGTAGGCGCCCGCCCCCGCGGCCCCGGCATGGAGCGCAAGGACCTGCTCGAGGCCAATGCGGCCATTTTCTCGGTGCAGGGCAAGGCCATCAACGACAACGCCAGCAAGCACATCAAGGTACTGGTCGTCGGCAACCCGGCCAACACCAATGCGCTGATCACCCAGCGCAACGCGCCGGACATCGACCCGCGCAACTTTACCGCCATGACCCGCCTGGACCACAACCGCGCCCTGACCCAGATCGCCCTGAAGACCGGCACCACCGTCAATGACGTCAGTAATATGACTATCTGGGGCAACCACTCCGCCACCCAGTACCCGGACCTGTTCAACGCCAGGGTAAACGGCAAGGCGGCGATCGAGCTGGTGGAGCAGGAATGGTATGAAAGCGATTTCATTCCCACCGTGCAACAGCGCGGCGCGGCGATCATCAAGGCCCGCGGCGCCTCCTCCGCCGCTTCAGCTGCCAACGCAGCCATCGGCCACATGCGCAGCTGGGCGCTGGGCACCGAGGGCGACGACTGGGTTTCCATGGGTGTGCACTCGGACGGCTCCTACGGCATTGCCGAGGGCCTGATCTACTCCTTCCCCTGCCGCTGCGCCGATGGCCAGTGGAGCATCGTACAGGGCGTGGAAGTGGGCGAGTTCAGCCGCGCCAAAATGGCGGCAACCGAGAAGGAACTGACCGAGGAACGTGACGCGGTAAAGCACCTGCTGCCCTGACCGGCCCGCTCCTGCCCGGGCGTCTGTCGCTGGTCGGCAGGCGCCTTTTCTTTTGGGCCGTGACAGCATTCCGGTCGCGGCCCAGCTGCTGTAATGTGGACCCATGACTGATTCTACCTCTCCCAAAAGCTATCACCACGGCAACTTGCGGGCGGAACTGCTCGACACCGCCATCGAACAGCTGCGCGCCGGCGATGCCGAGGACCTGAGCCTGCGCGCCCTGGCCAGGGCGGTGGGCGTCTCCCAGACCGCCCCCTACCGCCATTTTGCCGACAAGGGCGAACTGCTCGCGGCCATGGCCACCCGGGGTTATCGCGACCTGCTCGCGGCCCTCCACGCCGCGGGAGACCAGACCCCCGATTGCCCCACGCAACAGCTCATCGGGTTCGCCCACGCCTACGTGGACTACGCCGCGAGCCAACCCCAGCTGTTCAAGCTGATGTTCGGTCCCGCCGTTCAACCCGCCGAAAAATACCCCGAGCTGCGCGAGGCGAGCCGGGAAACCTTCGGGCTGGTGCAGGCCATCCTGCGCCGCGGCATGGAGCTGGGGCAGTTCCGCGAACAGAACTATGTCTACCTCGCCAACGCCGCCTGGGCAGGCATCCACGGCCTCGCCACCCTGCGCGTGGACGCCCCCGAACTCTTCGAACGCCACATCGACCTGCACCGCCAGGTAGACCTCGGGGTGCACACGTTTATCGACGGTATCAAAACCGCCTGATCTGTTTGTAGGCACTGTAAGGCACCGTAATAAGTGAAGTGCCGCTCCGCTCGCGCTCGGGCGCGGGGGTTGCCTCGCTCCACGGCTGCGGCCCTCCGGGCTTCCCTCAGTACCCGATAAGGCGGGGCAGGCCCTCGGTTGGGAGCCCAAAGCGCTTCGCTGGTCTCCCGCCGCTCCTTCGGCGTGCGCCTTTTACGTTCCGCGAGGCAACCCCCGCCCCCCACCGCACTCAGTTAAATTCATGAAGAGTCCTTGGCACCGCCCTTACTTCGGCAGGATTGTTTAGCTGCTCGATGTGAGGCGGGGGGTCCGGGTTTGTCCTGGCGGAATGTAAAAGGCCAGCGCCGAGGGAGTGGAAGGAGACAGCGAAGCGCTTTAAGGCTCCTGACCGACTGAGGGCAGCCCGGAGGGCCGCGGCCATGGAGCCAGGACAAACCCGGACCCCCTGCCGCCGATGGAACACAACCGTCCCCAGGCTTTTAACAACAAAAAAACCTATAACACCCGCTATCTGCAGGACACAAAAGACCTCCAGAAAACGTTGGAAAACGAACCTACAGTTCCCGCAGCAACGCCACCGGTGGGCTCGATACCACCCGGCGGCAGCTGAAGACGCCGAGTCCGCCGATCAAGGCGATGCCGGCGCCGATGCCCAGGGGCCAGACCCAGGGAGAGGGGGAATAGCGCATGTCCATCACCCATTCCTGCAGCATGAAGACCGAGGCCTCCGCTGCCACCGTGGCCAGGACCCCGGCAAACAGGCCCATGGTGGCAAACTCGATAAACAATCCGCCCAGCACCAGGCCCCGGCGGGCACCCAGGGCCCGCAGGATGGCGCTCTCGTGCATCCGGGCATCGACGCTCGCCTGCACCCCCGCCACCAGCACCAGGGAACCCGCCGCCAGGATCACCGCGAGCACCAGTTCTATCGCGGCCGACACCTGCTTGACTATCGTCCGGATCTGGTCGACCACCACATCCATCTCGATGACCGTCACAGTGGGAAAGCTGCGGACGAACTGGTTGAGGAAGGGCTTGTCGCCGGGGGCGAGGTAAAAACTGGTCATGAAGGTTGCGGGATAATCCGCCAGCAGTCGCGGCGGAAAAATCAGGAAAAAATTGGGCCGCATCGACTGCCAGTCGAGTTCCCGCAGGTTGGCCACCCTGGCCTCGAGCGGTTCCGAACCGACCAGGAAATTCACCGTATCGCCCACCTCGATACCCAGGCGCTCGGCAAACTCGCGCTCGACCGATACCAGGGCTTCATCCGACTGGGGTTGCCACCACTGCCCGGCGAACAGACGATTGCCCGGCGGCAGAGTGTCGGACCAGGTAAAGTTGGTCTCGCGCTGGCGTCGCCCGTCTTCCTCATCGTCCGTGGCTGGCAGGTCCTGCCCGTCCACCCCCATGATGCGCCCCCGGATCATCGGGTACAGCGGTTCGCTGGCGATATCCCGGGAGCGCAGCATCTGGTCTATGCCCTGCACATCCTGCGGACCGATATTGATCATGAAGTGATTGGGGGTGCCCTCGGGCAGCTGGGTCTGCCACTGGTCGATCAGCGAGGTTCGCACCAGTACCAGCACGAGTAACAACATGATCGCCATGGCAAAAATCACCACCTGCATGGCATTGCTGGTCCCGCGCCGCTGCAGGCCGGCTAGGGCCAGGCGCCAGATACTGCCCGCCCGCATACCGACCAGCCGCCCGCCCCTGAGCAGGGTCAGTGCCAGCACCAGGCCGAGCAACACGGTAATCGCCAGGCCGGCCAGGACCGCGAGCGTCAACTGCCAGTCCCGGCTGTACCCCCACATCAGCAGGGTGACCGCCAGCAGGCCGAGGGCGTAGTCACCCAGGGTGCGGCGATTCTCCAGCGGCGCGTCCCGGCGCAGCACCCGCAGGGGGCTCGCCTGCCCGAGGCGGCGCAGGGGGGGCCAGGCGAAGCACAGCAGACAGGTGAGCGCGGTGGCAGCGCCAATGGCGTAGGGACGTATCCCGCTGGGACCTGGCTGCACCGGCAGCTGGTCGCCGAACAGCGTGAAAAACAGGCTCTGGATGGACCAGCCCAGGAAGCAGCCGATGGCCGTGGCTACGGCGCCCAGCAGCACCAGGCTGCTGCCGTACAAGCTGTTGACCCGGGACGAGGTAGCCCCGAGGCTCTTCATGATGGCGACGTAATCGTTGTGGCGTTCGCTGAAGCGGCGCGCGGCCAGCGCGATCGCCACGCCCGCCAGCACCACACCGAGACTGCCGGCCAGCAACAGGAACCGCTCGGCCCGACTCAGGGCATTGCCGATGCCGGGCTGCCCCTCGCTCAGGTCCAGCAGGCGCTGGCCGGTCTCCAGCTGCGGCTCCAGCCACTGGCGGAACGCCTCGAGTGTCGCCGCCGGCGCCGCGAAGAGCTGGCGGTACTCCACCCGGCTGCCGGGCTGCACCACCCGGGTCGCGGGGATATCGTCGTAGTGCATCAGCACACGGGGACCGTAACCGCCAAAGCTTGCGCCCTGGTCCGGCTCGGTGCGCGCTGCGGCGGCAACGGTGAATTCCGCATCCCCGATTTCCACCCTGTCGCCGACCGCCACATCCAGCAGGGCGAACAGGCGGGATTCGAGCCAGACCTCGCCGCGGGTCGGGCCGCGCGCGGCCGGCAACACGGCGCCAAAGGGCTGTGAACTGAAAGTCAGTTCACCGCGCAGCGGATAGGTGTCGCTGACTGCCTTCACCGATACCAGGTGCATGCTGTCTTCCCCGGCGTAAATCATCGAGGGGAACACCAGCGTGGAAGCCTGGCTGACGCCCAGCCGTCCCGCCTCGGTCAGCCACTCCCCGGTCATCTCACGGCCGCTGCGCACCACCAGGTCGGCGGCGAGAAAACGGTGACTCTCCTGGGTCAGGGCGTTCTGCAGGCGGGTGGCAAAGGCACTGATACCCGATACCACGCCAACCGCCAGAATGAGCGCGATCAGCAGCACCCCCAGTTCCCCGCCGCGCCAGTCCCTGGCCAGCATTTTGCCCGCTGTCACTGACACCGGGCCTACTCCACTACCAGCGCGCCGGCTTCCAGGCAAAATCGCCTTTCGCAGCGATCCGCCAGATTGGCATCGTGGGTCACCAGCACGAGGGTTGTACCCTCCTCCCGGTTGAGTTCGAACAACAGGTCGATGATATGGCCGCCGGTGCGGGTGTCCAGGTTGCCCGTGGGCTCATCGGCAAACAGAATGGAGGGGTGTGAGGCAAACGCCCGGGCGATGGCCACCCGCTGTTGCTCGCCGCCCGAAAGCTGGCGGGGATAGTGATCCAGGCGCGCCCCCAGTCCTACCCGCTGCAGAAACGTCTCCGCCTGCTCCCCGGCCTTCGCCTGGCCCTGCAATTCCAGTGGCAGCATCACGTTTTCCAGCGCGGTCAGGGCAGGCAGTAGCTGGAATGACTGGAACACGAACCCCACATGACGGCCCCGGAACAGGGCGCGACCGTCCTCGTCCAGCTCACCCAGGTCGGTGTCACCTATGACCACCCTGCCACCACTGGCCTCGTCCAGCCCGGCCAGCAGGCCAAGCAGGGTCGATTTGCCGGAGCCGGACGCGCCCACAATGGCGACAGATTCTCCCGACTTGATTTCCAGCGTGATCCCTTTCAGTATTTCGAGTTCGGTTCCCGCCATCGGGATCCGCTTCTGGAGATTCTCAACCTTGATCATTAAACGCTTCCTTTACCCCGTTTTACGCACCGCGGTACTGCCTGGATTGCTGCTGCTGTTCCTGTCACTGTCGGCACAGGCCCGGGAGCAGCGCATACTGGTGCTGGGGGATAGTATCAGCGCCGCCTACGGCATGTCTCTCGAACAGGGCTGGGTGAGCCTGCTGGCGCAAGAGCTGGCAGAGTCGGAACCCGCGCCTGAAGTGATCAATGCCAGCATCAGCGGCGAGACCACCAGCGGCGGCCTGCGTCGCCTGCCCGAACTGCTCGCCAGGCACGACCCCAGCCTGGTGGTGATCGAGCTGGGCGCCAACGACGGCCTGCGCGGCTATCCGATCAAGCAGTTGCGAGCCAACCTGGAGGACATGGTGCAACTTTCCCGGGACAGCGGCGCCGGGGTTGTGCTGGTGGCAATGGAAATTCCACCCAACTACGGCGCGCGCTACACAGCTGGCTTCCGCGAAAGCTTTACCGAGGTTGCCCGCAGTACCGGCAGTACGCTTGCTCCCTTCCTGCTAGACGGCGTGGCCATTGACCCCGCGATGATGCAGGAAGACGGAATCCACCCGGGTGTCGAAGCCCAGCCCGTTCTGCTGCAAAACATCCTGCCCTCTATCCAGTCCGCGCTGGCACAGTGATGGGCGACTGGTCCTGGAAGACCCTGCAGGCCGCCGACCGGGCGACGATCTGGCATCCCTATGCCTCCGCCACTGACGCCGCGGAGGTTGTCCCGGTAACGGGCGCAGCCGGCGTTCACCTGCAACTGGCTGACGGCAAGCGCCTGCTGGATGGCATGTCGTCCTGGTGGTGCGCAATCCACGGCTACAATCACCCGGCACTCAATCGGGCGGTTCGCGACCAGCTCGGCCAGATGTCCCACGTGATGTTCGGGGGCCTGACCCACCCCCCCGCGGTAAAGCTGGCTCAATTACTCACCCGCCTCACCCCGCCCGGACTGAACCGGGTATTTTTCAGCGATTCGGGCTCCGTCGCGGTCGAGGTGGCGCTGAAAATGGCAATCCAGTACTGGTATTCCGTGGGCAAGCCGGGCAAGCAAAAAATGGTCGCGCTGCGCAACGGTTATCACGGTGATACCTTCGGCGCGATGGCGGTGTGTGACCCGGTCACCGGCATGCATCACCTGTTCGGTGACGTGCTGCCGCAACACTATTTCGTGCCTGCACCCGCTTGCCCCTTTGGCCAGCCCTGTCCCGACAGCGAAATGATCGCCATCACCGATCTGCTGACGAAACACCACCGGGAGATTGCCGCGGTCATCGTCGAGCCCGTGGTACAGGGTGCCGGCGGGATGCGTTTCTATTCGGCGGATTATCTGGTGCAGCTGCGCGCGCTCTGCGATGCCTTTGACGTGCTGCTCATCTTCGACGAGATCGCTACCGGTTTCGGCCGCACCGGCAAATTATTCGCACTGGAACACGCGGGGGTCGAGCCGGATATCCTGTGCCTGGGCAAGGCACTCACCGGCGGCTACATGACCCTGGCTGCCACCCTGTGCAACGATCGCATCAGCGTAGGCATCAGTGAAGGCGAGGCGCGGGCCTTCATGCACGGCCCCACCTTCATGGCCAATCCACTGGCCTGCGCCACGGCGATTGCCAGCATCGAACTGTTGCTCTCCCAGCCCTGGCAACGCATCGTGCTGCGCCTGCAGAATGAGCTGGCGGCAGGCCTTGCTCCCGCCCGCGAACTGGCGGGAGTCGCCGATGTCCGCACCCTGGGGGCAATCGGTGTGATCGAACTGAAAGAGCCGGTCGATATGAAAAAAGTGCAGCCGATGTTTGTCGAGCGCGGCGTCTGGGTGCGCCCCTTCGGCAAGCTGGTCTACACCATGCCGCCGTTTATCATGGGCAGCGATGACGTGGCCACACTGACCGCGGCCATGGTAGATGTCGTGTCCAGTTTGTGATGGCGCTGCCTACTCCTGAAACCCGGCCACCACAACACCACGCATAAAGGTCACCGCCTGGCCGGACATGAACACCCGGCGATCGCGCAGCTCGCAGGCCAGTTCCCCGCCCCTTGCAGAAATCTGGCGGGCCTGCAGTTTGCGCTGGCCCAGGCGCTTCGACCAGTAAGGCACCAGCGCGCAGTGGGCCGAGCCGGTAACGGGATCCTCATCGATACCCACCTGGGGTCCGAAAAAACGCGAGACGAAATCACAGGTCTCTCCCGGCGCCGTGGCAATGACACAGTGTTCACTCGCCGCTCGAAGGGCGGCAAAATCGGGCTGCAACGCCGCCACATCCTGCTCGAACTCGTAGACATAAACCACCGCGTGGGGATTGTCGGGGGAGATCACCGCCTCGCTGGCGGTAGCCCCGAGGGCGTTACAGATCGCCAGATCGACCTCCGCGGGCACCAGTGGTGTGACGGGAAAGTCCAGGGTGAGTAACGAGCCCTGCCGGTGCACGCGCAATTCCCCGCTGCGGGTCTGGAAGCACACTTCGTCACCGCTGAAATCCAGGTTCTCAAACAGGGCGTGGGCGGCTGCCAGGGTGGCGTGGCCGCACAGGTTGACCTCGACGGATGGCGTAAACCAGCGCAGCTCATAACCGCCTTCGCAGGCCACCAGGAAAGCGGTCTCCGACAGGTTGTTTTCCATGGCAATTGCCTGCAGCGTGGCATCATCCAGCCAACGAGGCAGCGGCATGACCGCCGCGGGGTTGCCGCCGAACACCCTGTCGGCAAATGCATCCACCTGGTAAATCGGCAGCTCCATGGTCGCTCCACTCCTGTGTCTGTCGCGTTGTACAAATCCGGGGCGTTTAATATAGTGGCAAGTCCGGCTCCTGGCCATGCGCAGATAAACCGACCATGTCGCACCGCGAACAGACCCCCCTGCAGCTGAAGTTCTACGAGGTCATCTTCGGCACGGAAACCCGGGCCGGGAAATGGTTCGACCTGTGCCTGATCGCGGTGATTCTCGCCAGCGTGGCGGTGATCATGCTGGACTCGATCAAGAGCCTGGATGCGACCTACGGCAACCTGTTCCTGCAGATGGAATGGGTATTCACCATCATGTTCACCCTGGAGTACATAGCCCGTATCTGGTGTACGCCCAATCGCAGGGCCTATATCTTCAGCCTCTACGGGCTGGTCGACCTGCTGGCGCTGCTGCCCACCTACCTCTCCCTCCTGGTGCCGCAGACGGCGCCCCTGCTGATCATTCGCCTGCTACGCATACTGCGCATCTTCCGGGTTTTACGCCTGCTGTCGCTGCTGAACGAGGCAAATGAGCTGGCCGGTGCGCTGCAGCGCTCGGGGCGCAAGGTCTTCGTCTTCTTTTCCCTGGTCATCATCATCGCCACTATCTTCGGCTGCCTGTTGTATGTGATCGAGGGCCCGGGTAACGGCTTTGACGATATTCCCACCAGCGTCTACTGGGCGATCGTTACCATCACCACCGTGGGCTACGGCGATGTCACGCCGGTTACCACGGCGGGGCGGGCCGTATCCGCAGCCGGCATGCTGGTCGGCTACGCCATCATCGCGGTGCCGACCGGTATCATCACCGCGGAATTGACCGGCGCCCAGCGCATCAGGAAAATGCGTGAGCTGCTGGAGTCGCGCAACTGTACGACCTGCTCCGCCGTGGAACACGACCCCCACGCGCACTACTGCCGCTTCTGTGGTTCGGGGCTACCCCGGCCTGGACATGTCCCCGATGGTGATAAAAAGAAAGACGAAAACTAGATATTATTATATTTATCATATATTTATAGATTTTATCTAAAGTCATTTGTGCGAAAAACAAATGACTGGCCAGCAATCGCGACCAGCCGTGATTGGCATTAGTGCTTAACCCCCCGGGGGCCCGGGCGGCTATAATGCACACCCGTTTACCACCCCCGACTGCCGCGATCATGACCACACCGCTGTTTTCCCACCGCAAGTTCTGGGCCGAGTGCTTTGGCCCCGCGCCGGAACTGCCCATGTCCCGCGCCGAGATGGACGCCCTGGGCTGGGACAGCTGCGACATCATCATCGTCACCGGTGATGCCTACGTGGACCACCCCAGTTTTGGCATGGCGGTGATTGGCCGCCTGCTGGAGGCCCAGGGGTTCCGGGTGGGGATTATCGCCCAGCCCCAGTGGGACAGCGCCGAGCCCTTCAAGGTGCTGGGCCGGCCGAACCTCTTCTTCGGCGTGGCCGCCGGCAATATGGACTCCATGATCAATCGCTATACCGCCGACCGCAAACGGCGCAATGACGACGCCTACACGCCCGGCAATGTCGGCGACAAGCGCCCGGACCGGGCGGTGATCGTGTACAGCCAGCGCCTGCGTGAGGCCTATCGCGATGTGCCGCTGGTGATCGGCAGCATAGAGGCCAGCCTGCGGCGCATCGCACACTACGATTACTGGAGCGACAAGGTGCGCCGCTCCATCCTGCTGGACAGCCGGGCCGACCTGCTGCTTTACGGCAACGCGGAGCGCGCCATCGTCGACGTTGCCCACCGCCTGGCAGCGGGAGAACCAATCAATACGATACGCGACCTCAGGGGCACGGCTTTTGTCCGCAAACGTATCCCGGATGACTGGGACGTAATCGATTCCACCAGCATCGACACGGTGGGCCCGGTCACCGCGCCCATCAACCCCTATGTCGACACCAGCAGTCCCAGCTGCGCCACTACCGCCGCCGAGGGTGCCGAGGCCGATACCGCGGTGACCGAGGTAGTGCCGATCACCCTGGTGGGCAGCATCGGGAAACAGGATAACGCCGTCATTCGTATCCCCGCTTACGAGCAGGTCAGGAATGACAGCGCACTGTACGCGCACGCCTCGCGAATCCTGCACAAGGAGACCAACCCCTACAATGCCCGGCCGCTGGTCCAGGCGCACGGCGACAGGGAAGTCTGGCTCAATCCACCGCCCATCCCACTGGAGACAGATGAGCTGGACGCGGTTTTCGAGCTGCCCTACACGCGCCTGCCCCACAGCAGTTACGGCGACGCCCGAATCGCCGCGTACGAAATGATCCGCCACTCGGTCAATATCATGCGCGGCTGCTTTGGCGGCTGTACATTCTGCTCCATCACCGAGCATGAAGGCCGCATCATCCAGAACCGCTCGGAGGATTCCATCATTCGCGAAGTGGAGATGATCCGGGACACCTCCCCCGCCTTTACCGGGGTGATCTCCGACCTGGGTGGCCCCACCGCGAATATGTGGCGCCTGGCCTGCAAGAGCAAGGAAGTCGAGGCGAAATGCCGCAAGCTGAGCTGCGTGTTTCCCGGCATCTGCAAAAACCTCAATACCGACCAGACCCCGCTGATCAGTCTCTATCGCCGGGCCCGCAGTGTGGCCGGCGTCAAGAAGGTGCTGATTGCATCGGGCCTGCGCTACGACCTGGCGGTGGAAACCCCCGCCTACGTGGAGGAACTGGTGACCCACCACGTGGGCGGTTACCTGAAGATTGCGCCGGAGCATACCGAGGACGGTCCGCTCGACAAAATGATGAAGCCCGGCATCGGCAGCTACGACCGCTTTCGCGCGATGTTCGAGAAGTACTCCAGGGCGGCCGGCAAGGAGCAGTACCTGATCCCCTATTTCATCGCGGCCCACCCGGGCACCAGCGACAGGGACATGATGAACCTGGCCCTGTGGCTCAAGCGCAACAAGTTCCGGGCTGACCAGGTGCAGACCTTTTACCCCTCCCCCATGGCCACCGCCACCGCCATGTACTACAGCGGCAAGAATCCCCTGAAGCGGGTGACCCGCGGCAGCGACACCATGCCCACAGTGAGGAAGATGTCGCAACGCCAGCTGCACAAGGCCTTTCTGCGCTATCACGACCCGGACAACTGGCCTACCCTGCGCCAGGCGCTGAAGAAACTGGGCCGGGCGGACCTGATCGGCAATGGCAAACTGCACCTGGTTCCGCCGCGCCAGCCCGCCAAACGCCACCACGCGGTGCCGCCGGGCTCGCCTGGCGGCGGGAGCCGCCCTTTTGCCACCCAACACAATGGCCTGCCCCGCACACCCGCCCTGCGCAGGAACAAGACGAAGCGCTAGCTGTGCTCACACGTCTGCCTCCATCCTTACACGCTGCCCTGGAGACGCGATGAACAAAAAAGTTCTCTACCCGATCATTGTGCTGGTGCTGGGTATCGGTGTGGCGGTGCTGATCGCCCTCAATGCCCCCCAGCCGGTGCCTGATGACTACGAACCCCTGGTCACAACCGTGCGGGTGATAGAGGTGGAGCCGAAGGCGGAATACCTGACGGTCACTTCCCAGGGAACCGTCGAGCCCCGCAGCCAGAGCGAGCTGATTCCGGAAGTGTCGGGTCGCGCCGTGTGGATTTCCCCGGCACTGGTAGGCGGCGGCTCGTTCCGGGACGGAGACGTCCTGTTGCGCATCGACGACGCCGATTATCGCTCCGCCCTGGTGCGGGCGGAGGCCGCCCTGAAACGCGCGGAAGTCGAACTCGAATACGCCCGCGACGAGTTGCAGCGCAACCAGAGCCTGCACGACAAGAAATTGGCGAGCCAGCAACAACTTGACAATGTGCGCCGGGCCTCCTGGATCGCTGAAGCAAACCTTAGCGAGAACCGCGCCGCGGTGGACCAGGCCAAGCGGGACCTGGCGCGGACCGAAATAACGGCACCGTTTGATGGGCTGGTGCGCAACGAGCACGTCGACCTGGGCCAGTTTGTCACCCGTGGCCAGGGCATAGCTACCATCTATGCGACGGACTACATGGAAGTGCGGCTGCCCATAGCGGCCGACCAGTTGATCTACCTGGGACTGCCGCCATCGACCCGGGGCCAGATACCCGAGGCCATACGGCCCCCCGTTACAGTCTCAGCGGATTTCGGCAACACCCGCCTGCTCTGGGAGGGTGAACTGATCCGGGGAGAGGCGGAATTCGATGCCCGCTCGCGGATGCTCTACGGCGTCGCCCGGGTACGCGGAGACACCAACGGCGACGACACCCTGGCCCTGCCGGTGGGCATGTTCGTGCAGGCCGAGATTCGCGGTCGCAAGGTGGAAAGCATTATCCGCCTGCCCCGCTCGGCCATGCGTGACAATAACCAGGTGATGGTGATCGACCCGGATAATCGCCTGCACTTTCGCCATGTCTCCATTCTCCGCCTCGAGCACGACGACGTGCTCGTCAATGGCGGGTTGCAAGCCGGCGAACTGGTATGCATATCGCCGCTGCAGACAGCAGTCGAGGGAATGCTGGTAAATCCCGTCATTGAGCGGGACGACATCCGGTGAAAAAATTGATCGACTGGTTCGGCCACAACCCGGTGGCCGCCAACCTGCTGATGTGGATTCTGGTGGTGGGTGGCCTGCTGGCCCTGCCCAGGACCCACCAGGAAGAGTTCCCGAATATCGAGGTCGACGCGGTGCGCATCAGCGTGCCCTATCTCGGGGCCGCTCCCGCGGAGGTGGAATCGGGCGTATGCATCAGGATCGAGGAGGCGATCCAGGGCACCGAGGGCATCGACAAAATCAGCTCCAGCGCCTCCGAAGGGCTGTGTACGGTTACCGCGGAACTGGTTGAGGGCGTGGACAAGACCAAACTGTCCAACGACATCAAGAGCAAGGTAGACGCCATCGACTCCTTTCCGGCAGAAACCGAGCAACCGGTCACGGCGGAAGTCACCTACGTGGCTACAGTGCTCCAGGTGGCCATGTCGGGCAATGCAGACGAGCGCACCCTGAAGCTGCTGGGGCAGGAGCTGCGCGATGACCTGGTGGCACTGCCGGCGGTGTCCCAGGTCGAACTGCTGTTTGCCAGGCCCTATGAAATCGCCATCGAGGTGTCGGAACAGACCCTGCGCCGTCACGGCCTGACCCTGGCCGCCATCGGGCGCGCCATCGAGCAGAGTTCGCTGGATATCCCCGGTGGTTCACTCAAGACCGAAGGCGGTGAAATCCTGTTGCGGACCCGGGGCCAGGCCTACGTCGGCCACGAATTCGAGGACATCGTGGTGCTGACCCAGGCCGACGGCATCAACGTCACCCTGGGGGAGATCGCCAATGTGGTGGACGGCTTCGAGGACAGCGACCTGCGCGCCCGTTTCGACGGCAGGCCCGCCGTTGCACTGAAAGTCTCGCGGGTGGGGGAAGAGGACGTGCTGGCGATCGCCGAGCAGGTCAAGGATTACCTGCAGCTGGCCCAGCGGGAATTACCCGAGGGAATCGAGCTCACGATCTGGCAGGATGAATCCCAGGACCTGGTGGACCGGCTGGACGCCCTGGCCAAGAATGCCCGCAGCGGCCTGTTGCTGGTGCTGCTGGTACTCACCCTTTTCCTGCGCTTTCGCCTTGCACTGTGGGTCGCCGCGGGGATACCCGTGGCCCTGCTGGGAACGGTTTCGCTGTTCCCGCTTACGGATATTTCCATCAGCACCATGTCGGTGATGGCATTTATCCTGGTGCTCGGCATCCTGGTAGATGATGCCATTGTGGTGGCGGAGCGGGTTTACTCCTACGAGCAGGAGGGGATGGGACAGCTCGCCGCGGCCATGGCAGGCGCCAAGGATGTTTCCATACCGGTGATGTTCGGGGTTCTTACCACCATGGCCACCTTCATCCCGATCGTCAATATTCCCGGCCCCTTCGGCGGTTTTTTTGCGCCCCTGGGCTGGACCGTGATGATGGCCCTGATGTTCAGCCTGGTGGAATCACAATTGATCCTGCCCTCCCACCTGGCACACCGCAAAGCCGAGGCGGTCATCGGCAGTGGCGGTAAACTGCAGGACCGCTGGCTCTCTCTCCAGGGAAAAATATCCGACTCCCTGCAGACTGTCGCCAGCCGTTACTACCAGCCGGCGGTGGAACTCGCGATCCAGTGGCGCTACGCCACCCTGTCGATCGGCGTCGTCATCCTGGCCATCACCCTGTCGCTGTTCGCCAGTGGGCGCATGACCTTCCAGTTTTTCCCTGCAGTGGAAGGCACCCACCTGTACGCCGCCCTGACCATGCCGGAGGGCACGCCCGTGGAGGCGACCTCCAGGGCAGTCGCCCAGCTGGAACAGGCCGCCGAACAATTGCGGGCGGAGCTGGATGACGCCACCGCTGAGGGTGAGCCCAGCATGATAAACCACGTGTTCAGCAGCATCGGCTCGTTTATACCCAAGGGCAGTATCGGCGGCAGTGGCGGCGCCCAGAGCAACCTGGCCGAGATCGGCATCGAGCTGAATATGCCGGCGGATTACAGTGGCCAGCCCGCCAGCACCATGGCAAATCGCTGGCGCGAACTCACCGGCGGCATACCCGACGCAGTAGAGCTGTCTTTCACCTCCCAGGCTTTCGGCGCGGGCAACGCTATCGAGTTTGAGCTGTACGGCAAGAAGTTCGACGAGCTGCGCGCCGCCGCTGCGGAGCTTCGCCTGGCCCTGCAGGGTTACAACGGGGTAATGGATGTCACCGACAGTTTTCGCGCGGGCAAACAGGAGGTCCAGCTCGCCCTGCTGCCGGAAGCCCGCAACCTGGGCCTCACCCTGGACGATCTCGGCCGGCAGGTCCGGCAGGCCTTTTACGGCTATGAGGCGCAGCGTGTCCAGCGCGGCAAGGATGATATCCGGGTGATGGTGCGCTTCCCCGAGAATGAAAGACGCTCACTGGGCGACCTGGAATCGATGCGCATTCGCACCGCCGACGGCGCCGAGGTTCCCTTCAGCAGCGTGGCTGACGCCACCCTGGCCCGGGGCTATACCACCATCCGCCGGGTCGACGGCCAGCGCGTGGTGACGGTGGCGGCGGATGTGAACCGCAATGTCACGCCACCGGAGACGGTGATTAACGCCGTGATAGCGAGCGACCTGCCCGAGATCCTGGCACGCCACCCCGGGGTGAGCTTCAGCCTGGCGGGCGAGTCGGAAGAGCGCAGCCGGTCGATGGGGGCGCTCGGGGCCACCGCCCTGCTGGCGCTGCTGGTTATTTACGCCCTGCTGGCTATTCCGCTGCAGTCCTACCTGCAACCCCTGATTATCATGAGCGTCATTCCCTTTGGTGCGGTGGGCGCGATCGTGGGTCACCTGATACTGGGCATGCATCTGGTGTTCTTCTCGCTGCTGGGTATCGTCGCCCTGTCCGGGGTCGTGGTGAACTCGTCGCTGGTTCTGGTGGACTACATCAACCGCCAGCGCACTACCGGCCAGGACCTCGCCTGGGTGGTCAGCCACTCGGGTAGTGTGCGCTTCCGTCCCATCGTCCTGACGAGCATTACCACCTTCGTCGGCCTCGCACCGATGATGCTGGACAAGTCCATATCGACCAGCATGTTCGTACCGATGGCCGCTTCGCTGGGATTCGGTGTATTGATGGGAACCGTGGTAACCCTGTTCCTGGTGCCCTGTCTGGTGATGATCCTGGAGGACTGGATGGTTTTCACCGGCAGGCATTCCGCGCCCGCCGCCGCGGAACAGGACGCGCTATACACCGGCGAGGAGGCCAGCTGACTCCCCCTCAGCTCTCCCCCGCCAGCCTGCGTTTGGTGTGCCGGGTGGCCGTGGCCAGCAAGGGGTCATCCGGCCAGGGATGCTTGGGATAGCGCCCCTTCATTTCACGTTTCACGTCCTGGTAACTGCTGCGCCAGAAGCCCGCCAGGTCGCGGGTGACCTGCAACGGTCGCTGGGCGGGTGACAGCAGGTGAACCACCAGCGGCACCTTGCCATCGGCCACGGTGGGGGTTTCCTGGCAACCGAACATCTCCTGCAGCTTGACCGCCAGGACGGGGGTCTCCTGGCAATAGTCGATGGGGATGACCGAGCCGGAGGGCACGGCGATGCGTTCGGGTGCCAGGCGCTCCAGGTCCAGCGGCAGGGGCCAGGGCAGGCGGGCGTGCATGATCGCCTTCAGGTCCAGCTTCTGGAAGTCCTCCAGGCGCCGCACGGGGCCCAGGAAGGGCAGCAACCATTCCTCCAGCGTCGCCAGCAGTGCCTCATCCGACAGGTCGGGCCAGCGCAGCTCACCCCCACTGGCCGACTCGGCTTCGCGCAATAACATGACCCGGGCGCGCCACTGCCGCAGGTGGCCGCTCCAGGGCAGTATCTCCAGCCCCTTCTTGCGCACGACGCCCAGCAGTGCGTTGCCGCGGGCCTCTTCAGACACCTGTGCAATGGGTTCACGGGTCAGCAGAATACTGCCCACCATGCAGCGCCGCTCGGCGACGAACTGGTCGCTGCGATAGTTCCACTCGACGATTTCCTCCTCGCTCACCAGGTGGGAAAGAATGGCCTCGAAGCTCGCCGGATCCAGCGTGCTGGCACTGTAGATACGATCGGTCGCCTCGCCCGCATGCCCGCCGACCTCGGCGACCGCAAGCCAGGGTGAACCCAGCAGCGAATCCTCGGCCGGCAGTACGGCGCTGCGTCCATTGCTCAGCAGGTACCGGGTGCCGTCCCCACCGGGACGCAGGCGGGCAATGCGATCCGGGTAGGCGCTGGCCAGGAGCACGCCCACCGCGTTTGCCAGGGCGATGCCGAAGGTCGCCTTGCCGGGCTTGTGCCCGGGTTCCTCCAGCCCCAGCCTGGCCAGGTTCCTGGCCTGCTGCCAGACCCGCTTGAACCATGCCTGCAGTTCGGGCGGGCAACGACTCTCGCCCATCAGGATTGCCAGGGTCAACGCTATGTCCGTGTCCTGGCCCGCCATGGGATTGCGCTCCGACAGGATTGCCGCCAGCAGGCAGGCGGTTTCCTGGGCATTGATATCGCTGCCCACCAGCAGCATGTGGGCCAGGCGCGGGTGCAGGGGCATTTGCGCCATGCGCACCCCCTGGGGTGTCAGCTGGTACCTGCCCTCCCGGTTCCGGTAAACCGCGCCGCAGGTCTCCAGCACCTCGATGCCCTGCTCGAATGCGGGTTGCGGCGGGGGATCGAGCCAGCCCAGGTCGCCGGGGTCATTCACGCCCCAGGCCAGCAGCTGCAACACCAGCGGCGCCAGGTCAGCCTGCAGCAGTTCGGGCGTGGCGTGGGCCACCAGCCGTTTGTCCTGTTCCTCGCTCCACAACCGATAGCAGAAGCCGGGACCGAGGCGACCGGCCCGCCCCTCCCGCTGCCGGGCGGAGGCCCTGGAAATACGGCGGGTGGTCAGGCGCGTCACGCTGGTGGCGCTGTCGAATGCGGCCTCGCGCACCAGACCGGAATCCACCACCACCTGGATCCCTTCTATGGTGAGGCTCGTTTCCGCGATGTTGGTGGACAACACCACCTTGCGGCGCCCCGCGGGCGCGGGCTCGATCGCCTGTTGCTGGCGCTTCAGCGAGAGACTGCCGAACAGCGGCGCCAACAGTACCTCATCGTCCTGGCCGGCCTCCTGCAGGGCGCGGGACAATGCCCTGGCGACCTGGAGGATTTCCCGCTGGCCCGGGAGGAACACCAGGATACTGCCCTCGTGCGCCGACAGGGCGTGCATCACCGCCTGCACCGTGGGCGGAGTGATGGGGTCGCGCAACTGGTAGGGCAGGCCGTGGCGGGTGGTCACCGGGAACTGGCGTCCCCGGGATGTCACCACGGGCGCATCGCCCAACAGCTCGGCCACTGCCTCGCCGTCAAGGGTTGCCGACATCACCAGCAACTTCAGTGGCGGGCCTTCCCGCAGCAGCTCCCTGCCCTGCAGGATCAGGGCCAGGCAGAGATCGGAGTCCAGGTTGCGCTCGTGGAATTCATCAAATACCACCAGCGCGACATCTTCCAACCCCGGGTCACGCTGCAGCTGGCGGGTGAGAATGCCCTCGGTGATCACCTCGATCCGGGTGCGCTCGCTGACACAGGTATCGAGGCGAATCCGGTAACCCACGGTTTCTCCGACACTCTCCCCCAGCAATTGCGCCATCCGGGCAGCGGCGGCACGCGCCGCCATGCGCCGGGGTTCCAGCATCAGGATCTTGCGTCCTTCCAGCCACGGCTCCTCCAGCAGGGCCAGCGGCACGACCGTGGTCTTGCCGGCACCGGGGGGCGCCTGCAGCACCAGTTCGTGACGTTCACGCAACTGCTGACTGAGCTCGTCGAGGACCTCGCTGATCGGGAGGTCTGAAATATCGTCTGGCAACATCCTGCCATCTTAGCCGAGGCCGCCGCCCGCGGCCATGGATTCCAGTGCCCAAGCGGGGTTAGCCACAGCCGCATGACCATAGCGCCTCCGCCGGCCCCGCGGGGCGGACCAGGGCCGCCCAAACCGCCCCACTGTGCGCTTGCGACGCCAGCTGTTAAGCTATGGCCAGACTCAGGCGGAGAATATACGATGACACTACTGGCGTTTGGCTTGCTGCTGTTTGCGGGACTGCACCTGGTTAAATCTCTGGCGCCTGGCGTGCGGAACGCGCTGCTCGAACGCCTGGGGGAAAACGCCTACAAGGGCATTTTCTCACTCCTGGTACTGGCTTCGCTGGCCCTGATTGTGCTCGGCTGGCGCGCCGCCACCCCCGTCTTTATCTACACGCCTTCCCCGGCCCTGACAATGCCCGCCCTGCTACTGCTGATGCTGGCCTTCCTCCTGATGGTGGTCAGCACCCGGCCGTCACGCCTGCGCCGGGTGGTGCGTCACCCACAGCTCAGCGGTGTCGTACTGTGGGGTATCGCTCACCTGCTGCTCAATGGAGACAGCCGGGCGCTGCTGTTGTTCGGCGGAATGACGGTGTGGGCAGTGGTGGAAATACTGGCGATCAATCACCGGGACGGCAGCTGGGTCAAACCCCGGGCGCCGGGACCAGCTGCCGAGCTGGTCAATCTGCTGATTGCGGTCGGCGTTGTCGCCGTGCTGGTCTACCTGCACCCGTGGCTGGCGGGAGTGCCGGTTACAGGCCCTTTACAGCAATGATACGCGCGCTGCTGCAACCCCTGCGCTGCAACTCCAGCGCCTGGTAGGCCTCGCTCTCGTAAAACTCGTCTATCGCCTCCAGCGAGGGAAACTCGACCACCACCAGCCGGCGTGGCAGGTAGTCCCCCTCGTAGACCCGGAAACTGCCACCCCTGACCAGGTAGCGCGCTCCCGCCTCCTCCAGCAGGGGCCTGAGGGCCTGCTGGTAGGCGAGATAGTGAGCGATATCGAAAACCTCCAGGTCGGTTATCACATAGGCAGTCACAATTCCTGTCCCCAGGGCCCGCTGATTTCCGGGTTAAGTTAACGGAGAGCGGGAAAAAGGAATTGTCCTGGGTCAATAAAACGGGGATGGGAATGCCCTGGCCTCTTCTCTAGAGCTGGGGCCTGATCAGGAATTTTTCTCCCGTGGCCTGCTTGCCGTATACCGCCAGCGCCTCCAGGGACACCACCTGCGGCAGGGAAATCTCCCGGGTGTAGTGGCTGGCGAACGTGGTCTTGATTTCCCGTGCCACCCGGGCCCGCAGCTCCACGGTTTTTTCCGGACCGACTTTCTGCAGAAAGGGGAACAGCAGCCAGCCGCCGACGCTCCAGCTGAAGCCGAAGTTGCGGGTGAGTGTGGTGGGGCTGCGATCGAGTCCGCCGTAGATATAGACCTGCTTGAACACATCCGAGCCGTAACGGTTGTATACCTTCATGCTGCTGGCCGCCGCCGCCTCCATGCAACTGAGAATCTGGCTGGCGAGCTTGCCGCCGCCAGTGGCATCAAAGGCCAGGGTTGCACCAGTCGCCTTCAGTGCGGCCGTCAGCTCGTCCATGAAACTGTCGGACGATGAATTCACAATGTATTTTGCGCCCAGATCGCGCAGGATTTTCTCCTGCTCCGGCTTGCGCACGATGTTAACCAGGTCGATGCCGTCGGCGATACAGACTCGGTTCAGCATCTGTCCAAGGTTGGAGGCCGCTGCGGTGTGGACCAGCGCCTTGTGACCCTCCCTGCGCATGGTTTCCACCATACCCAGCGCGGTGAGCGGATTGACGAAGCAGGAAGCACCCTCGGCGGCGCTGGTGCCCTCTTCCAGCGGCAGGCACTGCTGCACATGGATGCAGCGGTACTGGGCATACATTTCCCCGCCGACCATACCAACGGTTCTGCCCAGCAATGCCTGGGCCGCTTCGGAACTACCGGCGGCCACGACCACCCCGGCGCCCTCGTTGCCGACCGGCAGTGATTCGTTCAGTCGCCCCGCTACCATCTTCATCGCCGCGGCGGGAATATCGGCGGTGAGTACCGGGCGCTCCGGCGTGCCGCTGCCGCGGAAGGTCGCGGGGTCGGCGGGGCCTACCAGCAGGGCCAGGTCCGATGGGTTGATGGGTGTTGCATCGACTCGCACCAGGACCTCCTCCGGACCGGGCACGGGGAATTCCACCTCTACCAGGGAAACCTCAAGGGTATTGTCGTCTTTCACCAGTGAACGCAATTGCAAGCCGGTCGTTGTCATTTGGATGCCTCGGAAAAAATGAATTTGCGCTGCACAATGAGCTCCACTATGGTGTCGAACCAACAGTTCTCAGACTCCGGTTCGCAGGTTCAGCGCGGGCCGCAAGGATAACATGCATGCGCTGCGCACCGAGTATCTCCCGCTATAAAAATTATCGACACCGGCGCCTCATGCTGTGCGCGTGGCTGCTCCTCGCCCTGTCGGGCCTGGCTGGTTGCACGGGCATCCCCGAGGGCGTGCAACCCGTCCAGGGCTTCGATTCCGAGCGCTACCTGGGCAGGTGGTATGAGATCGCCCGCCTGGACCACAGCTTCGAACGGGGCCTTACCCAGGTCACCGCCGAATATACACCGGGGCCCGATGACAGCGTGCGGGTACTCAACCGCGGCTATAGTGAAGAGGATGGCTGGCAGTCTGCCGAGGGCAAAGCCAGGTTCGCGGGGCCCGCGAGCGAGGGCCACCTGGAAGTATCATTTTTTGGCCCATTCTACGGTTCGTATATTATTTTCGAACTGGACCCGGACTATCAGTACGCCTTCGTCTCGGGCTACAGCAAGTCCTACCTTTGGCTGCTGGCGCGCACCCCCACTATCAGCCCTGCGCTGCGCGAGCGGTTTATCCGCCGCGCGGCCGAGCTGGGTTTTCCCGTGGAGCAGCTGATCTTTGTCGACCAGGACGCCAGCGCGCAAGCGAAAGCCAAATAGTCACTTGATTAGGTTCCCCGCTCATCTGTAAGGGCAGGGTCGGAGCCGTTATACTGCCCGCCCCGCAAATAACGTAAGCTGGCTCCCCATGTCCGTATTCAGCAAAGACAACCAGCCCCTGGGCGACAAAGAAGCACTGGCCAGGCACATCCATCTGGCACTGGCGGTGGAACGCCCATCGGGCCTTGAACTGGAGCTGGCTTACCAGCTGGTCAAGCGCCTGTTCAACCCGACGATACTGGGTGCGGATAATATCCCCCAGCGACCCTGCCTGTTCGTCGGCAACCACTCCCTGTTCGCCCTGGACGGCTGGATCCTGGGACCGCTGATGCTGAAGGAAGTCGATCGCTTTCCCCGGGGACTGGGGGATAAATTCCTGTTCGCCAACGCCGGGGTGGGCAACTTTGTCCTCAAGCGGGGCGGCGTCATGGGCCACCCAGAAGTGTGCAGTGCCCTGATGAAGGCGGGGCAGGACCTGATGGTTTTCCCGGGTGGGGCGCACGAAGCGGTCAAACCCGCCAGCATGAAGTACGAGCTGCAATGGAAGGAACGCTATGGCTTCGTCAAGCTGGCAGCAAAGCACGGTTATACCATCATGCCCTTCGGCCTGGTCGGTCCTGACGAGTTCTACGGTCACCTGATAGAGGGACAGGATCTCCCCGACTCCCGCCTGGGCGGCGTGCTCAGACGCCTGGGCCTGCTCACCGACGATATTCGCAGCGACATCCTGCCCCCCATTCCCGTGGGCGCCCTGGGCACCTGGCTGCCCAAACCCCAGCGCTGCTACCTCGGTTTCGGCGAGCCCATCGACCTGGCCAGGTACGAGGGCCGAACGCCCACCAGGAAAGAGCAGCAGGCCATCCGGGGGGCGGTGGCAGAGCAGATAGAAACCCAGCTGGCTGAACTGCTGTTCACCCGGGAACAACATCGGGGTGAGGACAGCCTGCTGCGGCGCCTGCTCTCTATCTAGCCCCGGGGCGACCCCCCAAGGCCGCCACTTCCGACAAAGGGGCATGCCAAATCTGGCAAGCTTTCGTTGACGTCCGTTTTCAGCGGTCCATCCCCTATCGTAATTTAACTCACAATTATTTTAATTTTCTGATAGTTAGAAGATTTATCTAGAATCTATATAACATGGCACGCCCCTTGCAGATCCCTTTCAGGTAATTTGTGGTGAAGCCGATTGATCCAGTCAGGCGGTTGTCACGTAACTGTAAAGTAAGCAGGGTATCTTCAAGACAATGACGACATCGCAGCACTCCGTTGCCGACCAGACCCGCCGCACCGACTCACCGGACCGAGAGGCTCTCACCCTGCTTGAGGTCATGGGCAGTGTGCTGGCAGCCGGTTTCGGTGTGCAGTCAAAGGAAAACAAGGTCAGGGATTTCACGAGGGGCAAGCCCGTTCACTTCATCATCGCGGGGGTTACTTTCACCCTGGCCCTACTGGTGAGCCTCGTCGTTGTAGTCACCCTGGTCGTTTAACCTTTTTTATGGCCCGCCATGGATGGCAGGCCCCAGAACTCCTCCGGAGTCCACTTGACTGCCCCTCACGGGGCAGTTTTTTTATCTGGTGCCAAAACATTACTGCCGCGTTAATTGGCCAGCGCTATACCCAGCCCGGCCAGGTTCGCCACCATGTCCTGGGCGGAAGTACCGGGTTGCACCTGTCGGTCGATCTTGAGGATGGTGCCGTCCACGCCGATGTAAAAGGTCTCCCGCCGGGCGAAAGCACCCCCCTGCAGCACGCCGTAGGCCTCGGCGACAGCCTTGGACGGGTCGCTCAACAGCGGGAAGTCAGCACCGGTAGACTCGGCAAAACCTATGTTTTCCTCGAGCGGGTCCACACTGGCCATGAAATAGGCCACGTCGTACTTGCGGATCTTGTCGCCGTTCTGAGCAAGTGACTTGCACTCGATAGTGCAGCCGCTGGTGAAGGCCCTGGGAAACCAGGCGATAACCACCGCCTGCTTGCCCTTGTAGTCGGCAAGGGTGTAGGTGCGACCGTCGGACCCCTGCAGGGTAAAGTCCGGCGCGGGATCGCCCACCTTGGGTTCGCCGGCGTGGGCAGCGAATGCAGTCAGCGCCAGACAACACAGCAGTGCGAGGCTTTTCATCTCAATCTCCTTTTTCGGGTGGCCGGCGCAATAGTGCGCTCAACCGGGTGTACGGCGCAAGCGCGCCAGAAGATCATCCGGGGATACCGCTACTGCGGCGTGACATCGGAGCACCAGCCCAGGATCATGGCCGCCAGCTGGGCACGGCGTTCATCGTGTTTGCGGTCATTGCGCAGGTCGTCGAATATTTTGGCCAGCCGCTTGCGCTCCCGATCGCTCAGGCCCTCCAGCGGGGGCTGGGTGAGATCGAGCACGTTGCGGTCGGCGTGGGTGCGGGTGCTGACCAGCCGCTGGTGCAGCAGGGCCCGACCCAGCAGCACGAAAGGGAAGTTGATATTCTTCGAGGGGCCGTAGGACACCATATTGCCGCCCGTGGGAATGCCCTTCACCTTCATCTGGCCAATTTTATCCGCATATTTGCGGGCGCCCCAGACCCCGCTCACCGCGCCGCTGGCGCCCGCCACCAGGGTGCCCAGGCCGCCCAGCAGGCCACCGCTGGCCACATCCAGCGCCATGCCGGTGGTGCCGCCCACCACGGCGCCGGCAGAGGCTGCCGCCGCCATCAGCGAGGTCTGGCTCAGCCCCCACAGGTACCACTTCTCGATGTTGAACAGGTCGGACTCCTCCAGTTCCAGGCGCTGCTCGGATTTGCTGAGATTGGAATAGTAGTAGAGTTCCTCCACCCGCTGCCGGCACTGGCGTTCGCGCTTGACGAGGTGGGCCTTGTAACGCTCGAACAGTAATTTCTGCACCGGCTCCAGGGGCAGGCCCTCGGGTACCGCCTGCTCCACTTTGTAGTCGATGGCGTCGACGACAAAATCGGTAATGTAACTGCTGGCACCCTGGGCCTGCAGTTGCCGGTCCTGCCGCAGGATTGCAACTGCCCGCTCCAGGGGATCCCGCCAGTCGGGGTGGAGATGGCCGAACAGCTCCAGCAGCTCCAGCTGCTTGGTCACCTCGGCCCGGTGGGCATCGAAAATGCGCACGGTGCGAAAAAACTGGCCCAGGCCAGCCGTCCACTCCGCCACAAATTCGTCGTTCTCGATAGGGTTGATCAGGGCCAGGCTGGGCTGCCCGCTCCAGCGCAGGATTTCCATCTCCGCCTCGTAGTCGACGCCGTAGGGGCAGGAACCGTCCACCACGTAGATGATGCCGGCCCCGTCAACGACAGGGCGCAGGGCCTGGCACTCGTCCCGGTAGTTGGGTTCGCCCTCATGCTGCTCAACGAAAGCCCTGACCGTTTCGGGTCGGGCGGCGGCGTCGCTGCAATGGGCATTGAGCCAGTCCAGTACGGCCCGGGCACGCTGCAGGCCGGGCGTGTCCACCAGCACATAGAGCGTTTCTCCGTCCACTTTCATCGGGTAGCTGTTGGCTTCGCGGGTCGACCCCGCCTTCGCGTCGATATAGACGCTATCGTCGCGCGCCAGCGTCGCCACGATGCTCGATTTGCCCTTGTTGGGCCGACCGACGACGGCAAAAGTCGGAGTGGTCATGGCGCTGCCTTCCCTGTCAGGTGGTTCATATCATTCCCTTTCCAGCGCCTGCACATCCACCGCATCGAACGGCAGGGCCCGGGCAAAAACCTGCCAGTCCCCCAGCCGCCCGGCGGACACCGGCTTGCGCGGCAGGGGCACAAGGAACAGGGTGCAGCGGGGAACCCTGGCGAAATTGGCAAGGAAGTCCGCCAGGTCCGCCATGGGTGGCTCCCAGGATTTGGTCGCGACATAGAGTTGCTCCAGGGGCTTGTCGAACCGGCTGGCAAGGCGCTCCAGTTCTTCCGGTACCGAGCCCAGGCCCGCATTGACGATATTGCCATCGGCCACCGCGGCAAACTCATCGAACCCGGCCACATCCTCCGGCGTCAGGGCATTGGCCCAGTTCAGCAACAGCAGGCCGGGATTGAGCGGAACACTGGAGCTGTCCCGCTGCCGCGGACGAGTGCCCCCGCCCTCCCCCTGGGTTCGCACCAGGGGCGTTTTCATCCGGGCCAGCACCCGCTCGCTGCCGGGCAGCCGGGTGATGGCAGCTCGCATCTGGCGACCGTAGAAATACTTCGACAGCAACCACAGCAACAGCCGCGGCAACAGGGCATAGCACAGCATCGACATAATCAGGAACGGCCACCAGCCCCGCATATCATCGATATTACCGGGGCTCAGGGAGGTGATGGCAGGATGAAACCGGGTGGCGAAAATCAGGTCACCGCCGACCGTAGCCTGGGGCAGCCAGGCAGACCAGGGATAGGCGATCGCCGCCGTCATGTCTTCCACCAGGCTGTCACTCAGTTGGAAGGTGGAGCCCCAGACAAAGGTAAAATCACTCAGTGCCAGCACCACGAAAAACGCAGCGATAGCGCCCAGGGTAAACAGGGCTCCCAGTTCCTGCCCGTAGCGCAGGAACATCAGGCGCACCACGGACTGGGCCTCGCGCAGGTAGCGCCGGTCGGGAAACACCCGGGCCACCAGCAGGCGGGCCGGGTTGACCGGCAGCACCACGGGCGCCTGCCCCGGGCCAAGGGTAAGTGCCATCACCACTGCCGCAACCAGGCACAGCAGAAACTGGATAATGACGAACAGCAACAGGAACATGAACACGTTCACCAGCCCGCGTCCGCTGGTCAGCAGAAATGCGGCCATGCCGGAGAAACCGAAAAACAAGGCGAGCAGGCGACCGAGCGCTGCCACCGACGCCTCGCTGAGCCAGGGGTCCTTCTGCCCCTGCGCCCCCGGTCGCTGCGAGGAGACCGCATCGAGCCAGAACAACAGCCGGCCGCTGTCGTCGCCAGCGCTGCAGCTGGCGGCTATCGCATGGTCCCGCTCCCTGGCGGTCTGTACCGGCAGCTCCTTGTCGAGTTCCAGCTGCTGCGCCAGGCCATAAAGCTCGGATAAAGTGGGCGTTTTCCCTGACATCGTGGTCCTTTTGGCAGAATCGGCGCCGGGGTGAAGTGTGCGCTCGTGTAGGCAAGTGTGCGAGTGGGAACCGGGGGTGTCAATTCAGGCCAGTCGTCCCCTGCAAAAGAAAAACCCAAGTGAACGCAAAAATGTCATATTCTAGGCAGCTGTTATCGACCGCCAACTCCAGAGGTACCCCATGGCCAAACCGAACTACGCTTTCGAAAAACGGCAGCGCGAACTTGCCAAGAAAAAGAAAAAGGAAGAAAAAAAGCTGCAAAAAGCCCGGGCCCAGGAAACTCCGGATGACGCACTGGCGCCCCCGGCCGCAGGGACGACCAGCTCACCTGACGCCAGCTGAAGGCGATCTAGGCGCACAATCAACAGCACGGAATCATCCCATGCCAAGCCGTCCGGAACAGAAGTGGCCCTTTCGCTGGGAACTTCTGCTGCGCTATCGCTTTATCGAGACTATCGCCCTGTGGGAAGGCCGCCTGACCACCCGCCACCTGTGCGACACCTTCGGTATCGGCCGGCAACAGGCCAGCAAGGACATCAACAATTACCTGCGGGAGGTCGGCCCGGGCAACCTGGAATACGACAAGTACCTGAAAGGCTACAAACCCACCCCCGGCTTCCTGCCGCGGGTTACCCAGGGCCTGGCTGACGAATACCTGCACCTGATGGCGCGCAACAATGAATTGATGAATGTCTTCGAGTCGCTGTCGCTGGATATGGCCAATGTCGAGGTACTGTCCCAGCCCGTTCGGGATGTAAAGCCTGACGTGCTGCGCCCCATCATGCAGGCCGCCCGCCAGCAGAAGCGCCTGGACGTGGATTACGTCTCCATCAACAACCCGGACCGGGAAGGTCGCATTATCGTGCCGCACACGCTGGTGTACACGGGGTTGCGCTGGCACGTGCGGGCCTGGTGCGAAAAGAACCAGGAGTACCGCGATTTTGTCCTGAGTCGCTTCCGCGACATCCCGGAAATCATGGATGAATCCGTGCACGGCGTGGACGGCGACACCCAGTGGAATACCCGGGTTACCATTCGCATCACGCCCGACCCGCGCCTCAGCCGGGAACAACGGGAAGTCGTGGAAGTGGACTACGGCATGGAAAACGGCGTGCTGGAGGTGAGCACCCGGGGCAAGCTGGTACCCTATGCCCTGAAGTTACTGCACATCGACCCTGATGAATCGCTTGCGGACCCCACGGCACAGCAGATTATCGTGGAGAACAGAGCGGAACTACTGCCCTGGTTATTCGGCTGAACAAGGGAGACTTGCCAGTGATCGAGCACAATGAATACGAGGAGGCATTTTCCGAGCGCGGCTTCCGGGACAAACTGAAAACCTATGCGAAGTCCGCGGGGAAAGAGGTAGTGGAGAAGACACTGCTGCTGTATTACGCCGCGCAGGAAGAAAAGGCGCCCAAATGGGCCAAGGCGACGATTGCCGGCGCCCTGGGCTATTTCATCGTTCCCCTGGACGCCATCGCCGACTTTACACCAGCGGTCGGCTACGCCGATGACCTGGGAGTACTGGTCCTGGCCATCGCCGCGGTCGCCACCTATATCAACGAGGATGTCAGGGCCAAAACGGCAACGCGGATGAAAGCGTGGTTCGGTGACACTACCGGGCCGCTGGACGCACCCGATTCAGTCGATGCAAATGACTGACGCGAGGAGACCTGTGACGACTACAGCCGAAATCGTGACGTTCATGGCCACCGATTTCCCCCAGAGCAACAGCATTATTGAAGCCACCGGCAACCGGGGTGCGACGGTGCGTCACCGCATAGGAGTGAACGAACTGCGCCCGGGAGGTACCGTGTCCGGCCCGGTAATGATGGCCGTGGCGGATGTAGCTCTGTACGCTGCTATCCTCGGGGAAATCGGCATTGTGCCGCTGGCGGTCACTACCAGCCTGAATATCAACTTCCTCCGCAAGCCCTCTGCCGACAGGGACATCGTCGGCGTGTGCAAGTTGATCAAGGTCGGCAGGAGCCTGGTGACCGGCGATGTCTATCTTTACTCGGAAGGGGATGACCGCCCGGTGGCACACGCCGTCGGCACCTATTCAATTCCGCCTGCGACGAGCTGAATTTCTCCCGCGGAATCTGCGGGAAAACGGGTCGGTTGGCATGCGGTCGCTGCTTTGGATACCATGGTCGGCCGCCCGTTCGTCAGGAGTCCCAATCCATGCTGAAATTTTTGCGCAATTGTCGCAGTCCCCTGTCCGTGGCCGCGTACGCCGGTTGTCTGGCGCTGCTGCCGGTCACGGCCATCGCCGAACCGCCCAGGCTAATCCTGCAGATCACCGTTGACGCCCTGCGCGGGGACCTGCCGCAGCGACATCTGCAAAATATGGGCAAGGGCGGCTTCCGCTACCTGTTTGAGAAGGGTGTGCATTACACCGACGCCCATTACCAGCACGGCAATACGGAAACGATAGTCGGCCACACTTCCCTGGCTACCGGCACCACACCGGCCCTGCACGGCATGGTCGGCAATGTCTGGTTCGACAAGGACGCCGGGCGCCTGCTCTATAACGTGGAGGATGATCGCTACCACCTGCTCAGCAGCGATGCCGACGTGGACAAGAGTATCGAGATCGACCCGACCCAGCGTGTCGCGTTGGCCGACGGGCGCTCTCCCCGGGCCATTCTGACTACCACCTTCAGCGATGAGCTGGCCTACGCATACAACGGCGCGGCCAAAATATTTGCGGTTTCCGTCAAGGACCGCGGCGCCATTCCGCTGGCTGGGCAGACCGGCAAGGCCTTCTGGTTCTCCAAAGCCAGCGGCGCATTTATCACCAGCAACTACTACTATGATCGCTATCCCCAGTGGGTAGTCGACTGGAACGAGGCCGACCCGCTGGCGCGCTTCAGCGGCAACCACTGGGAGTTGCTGAAGCCCCGCCAGGATTACCAATTCGGAGCGGACGACGACCAGCCCTGGGAGGTGGATTTCCCCGGGTTCGGCAGGACATTTCCCCATGGCTGGGGCGACCGGAGCGGCAAGTACTTCACCACCCTGCTAACCCTCAGTCCTGCCGGTGACCAACTCACCCTGGACTTTGCCAAAACCCTGGTGGAGAAGGAGCAGCTGGGCCAGGACGCGACGCCGGATTACCTCTCCATCAGCTTCTCCTCCAACGACTATGTACTACACCTGTTCGGACCTTCCAGCCTCGAGGCGGAGGATGTGTTGCTGCAGCTGGATCGCACGCTGGCAGACCTGTTCAGCTTTATCGACCAGACCGTGGGCCTGGAGCATACATTGATCGTATTGTCCGCCGATCACGGCGCGCCCGATGCCCTGCCCTACCTGAACAAGCGGGGCGACCTGGATGCGCATTACTACGACATGGATGCCTGCATGCAGAGTATCGAAAAGGGACTGGTAAACACGCCCTTTGGCAAGATACAGGGACTGATCGGGCAGTTTTCGCACCCCTACATCTATCTCGACCAGAAAGTCATGGCACAGCAGGGGCTGGATGCCGCGGTGGTGGCCGATGCGGTGGCCGGGCTGGCACAGGGGTGCAAGGGGGTCAGCGAAGCGATCACTGCTGTCGACACCCGCTATTCGCCCGCGCGCAACTCGGTGGTCGAGCAACGGGTGTGGAACAACTACAACGAGCGCCGCTCCGGGGACGTTTACGTGGTGCTGGACAGCAATGTCTATGTCAACGATTTCGACGGCCTGACGGTGGCCGCCACCCACGGTTCACCCTGGAATTACGATGCCTTCGTACCCATCTTCTTCGCCGGCAAGGGCATCAAAAAGGCGACAGTAAACCGCCCGGTGACACCCTACGACATCGCCCCGACGCTCTCCGCGCGGGTAGGTATCAAGGCGCCCTCGGGCAGTGTGGGCCAGCCCCTGGGAGAAGTGCTGGACTAGTCCGGCAGCCGATCTAGCTCAGCAGGGACTTCGCCATACCCATCAGCCCGCCGACGCCGCCGACCGAGTCGAGCAGGTTGCCGCCGCTGCTGGCCTTGTCCACCACCTGGGGTAAGGCCTGTGCCAGACCCTGTTGCGCAGTGGCCGGGTCGATACCCAGCTGGCTGGCGAACTTTGCGATATCTGCCTGGCCAAAGACGCTCGCGATCTTGTCCGCAGAGATGGGGCTGTTTGCACCATCTCCCAGCCACGAGGACAGTACCGCGCCCAGGTCGCCATTCTGGCTCATTTTGCTGACCAGCCCCGCCAGGTCGATGCCGCCCTGGCCGTCGCCGATCAGGCTCGACAGGGCGGTGTTGACGGTGGCAGGGTCCAGAGACAGGCCTGCATTGTCATTCAATAGCTTGGTCGCTATGGCTGCTATATCCATGGGTAAACTCCTTGGGACATTAGTTGATATTTTATGTTGTCGGCCAAGTATAGACCGGATCAGGTATTTTGCAGGCGCCGGAACCACACCAGCGGAATCTCCCTGGCCACCTTGTCCAGGTACTCGCCCTGGTGCTTGTTTATCTTGACCACCGTGGCCCATAGCGACTCCCGCTCTTCGGGTGGCACATCCTCGGCGATAGCCTCGAAGCGTTCCCGACCCAGCTGCACCGTTACCCGCGGATTCGCCTGCATATTCAGGTACCAGGCGGGGTGGCTCTCCATACCGCTGTTGGAGGCCGATACCGCCACCGAGTCGCGATAGGGGTAGCAGGCAATCGGCACGGTTCGCTCCTTGCCGGTCTTGCGACCGGTGGTGGTTACCAGGGCCACGTCAATCCAGCCCATACGGGCGCCGTAGCGGCCGCCGGAAAGCTTGTACAGTAGTTTGTGGACCCGCCCGAAATACTTCCAGTTGATCATCGATGGTAGTTCCCGCTGATGCAAAGCGGCAATTCTAGCATTCGCAGCTGTGGTGCCGGGGGAAGTCCGGTCCTGCCGCGGACTACCAGATTAAACCCGGCGCAGGTTCATGGCCGCGCCGCTCATCAGCGCCGGCCGGCGACCGCAGCCATGGGATAGTCGGAATCAGCCCTTGAGCTTGGCGAACACGTCCACCGGCACGGGAAACACAATGGTGGAGCTCTTGTCACCGGCAATCTCGACCAGGGTCTGCAGGTAGCGCAACTGCACCGCCTGGTCCTGGCCGGACAGCACCTTGGCGGCCTCCGCGAGCTTCTCGGCCGCCTCGGCTTCACCGATGGCGTGGATCACCTTGGCGCGGCGCTCCCTCTCGGCCTCCGCCTGCTTTGCAAGGGCGCGAACCATGGTCTCGTTGAGGTCGACGTGCTTGATCTCGACGTTTGCCACCTTGATGCCCCAGGCCGCGGTCTGCTTGTCGAGAATGGTCTGGATATCGGCATTGAGCCGTTCCCGCTCCGCCAGCATGTCGTCCAGTTCGTGCTGCCCCAGTACCGAACGCAGCGTGGTCTGCGACAACTGGCTGGTGGCCTCCAGGAAATTCTCTACCTGGATAATCGCCCGCTCCGGGTCCACCACCCTGAAGTAAATTACCGCGTTGACCTGAACCGAGACGTTGTCCCGTGAAATCACATCCTGGGTGGGCACGTCCATGACCACGGTGCGCAAGTCCACCCGCACCATCTGTTGCAGCACGGGGATTACGATGATCAGGCCAGGGCCCTTTACCTTGTAGAACCGCCCCAGCATGAAGATCACGCCGCGCTCGTACTCCCGCAGCACCCGGAACATGGAAACCACCAGGGCGATCACCAGGACCAGCACTACCACGCTGAAATATTGCGCATCAAACATCAGGTTTTCGCTCCTTTATCCTTGCTTACTTTCAGGGTGAGACCGTCAATCTCATTGACCACCACCCTGTCCTCGGGAACCAGTGCCTCGGGGCAGGCGACTTCCCATAACTCACCGTCCAGCCGCGCCCAGGTAATACCGTCATTGACTGACTCCACCGTGGCGACGGTTCCAACCAGATGACCCACGCCCGTACGCACCAGCTGCTTGCGTGCCCGCATGACCATGCCCAGGGCAAACACCAGCACGGCCACGCTGACCACCGCAAACGCTGCGACCATCGGCATGGCAATCTGGTAGCCGGGCAACTCGGTGTCCATCAGCATGATCGAGCCGACCACGAATGCCACCAGCCCGCCGAGACCGAGAATACCGAAACTCGGGGTGAAGGCCTCCGCCGCCATCAGGCCGATGCCGAGGAGGATGAGGGCCAGGCCGGAATAACTCACGGGCAGCACCTGGAAAGCGTACAGAGCCAGCAGCAGACACATGGCACCTACCACTCCGGGCACGCCGATGCCCGGGCTGTAAAATTCGATAATCAGCCCATAAATACCGATCAACATCAGCACGTAGGCGACATTGGGATTGGTGATGACCGCAAGGAACTCGCTGCGCCAGTCTACCGGATGCTGGTACACGCCCAGCCCATCCAGCGACAGCACCCGGGTGACGCCTGCCACCTCCACTTCGCGCCCATCGAGCTCTGCCAGCAGCTGCGCCTGGGAGCTGGCCAGCAGGTCTATCACACCCTCCCGGAGGGCATCCTCCGCCGACAGGCTGGCACCCTCGCGCACCGCCCGCTCGGCCCACTGCGCATTGCGGCCGCGCAGTTGCGCCAGGCTCTGTATATACGCCACGGCGTCATTGACGATTTTGTGCTCCATAGCGGAGCCCGTATTGGCGGGCTCGCCCTCGCCGCCACCGGGCTCGGTTCCGGGCAGCTGCGGCATTCCGCCGATCTGCACCGGAGTTGCCGCTCCGAGATTGGTGCCGGGGGCCATCGCGGCGATATGGGTTGCATACAACAGGTAGGTACCCGCGCTTGCCGCCCGGGCGCCACTGGGTGCCACATACCCCACCACCGGCAGCTGGGCCGCGAGGATAGACTTGATCATATCGCGCATGGCGAGATCGAGCCCACCGGGCGTGTCTATGCGCAGAATCACCAGCTCAGCCCCGGCGGACTGCGCCTGGGCGAGACCCCGCACCATATGGTCGGCCGTGGCGGGGCCGATAGCACCCTGCACATCGATCAACCAGACATCGGCCCGCCCGGGCGCCGACCAGGCGACCAGAAGCAGCACTGCCAGCAGTGCGGGCAGAGATAATCTTGAGTGCATCCGGCTCTCCATAGCCTGAGTATCTACGGATATACGCGCAGGCTGCAAGTGGGGATGTCTCCGATTCGCGGATCGGTTGAGCTATATCATGGAGCGCCGGGGCGGTCGGGCACTATGATCACGCTACTCGGTGAAGAACGGGAGAGGTAAGATGCGAAGATTGGTTTTAGCATTTGTGCTGGGCGCCAGCGGTGCAACAGCTCTCGGGGCGGACGCCACGACTGGCGCCCCCGGGCCGGAGGCGGCGGCACTGGCCGCTGAGTTCGTCGGGCTGCTGAAACCTCAGCTCAAGCAGGCGCTCGCCGAGGGGGGGCCGACTCACGCCATTGCAGTATGCGCCGACATCGCGCCGGGGATCGCAGACTCACTCAGCGCCCAGTCCGGCTGGATGGTCCGGCGGGTAAGCCTCAAATCGCGCAATGCCAGCAGGGCGGTGCCGGACAGCTGGGAGCGCAAGGTGTTACTGGAATTTGACCGACGCCAGGCCGCGGGGGAACAGGCGGCGGAGCTGCACTTCGGCGAAGCAGTCAACGGGCAATACCGGTACATGCAGGCCCAGGTGGTGGAGCCGGTATGCCTGGTCTGTCACGGGAAAGGGCTTTCGGACGAAGTCCAGGCTACCTTGAAGGAATACTACCCGGATGACTGGGCTACCGGCTACAGCCTCGGGGAAGTGCGCGGCGCAATAAGTCTCTCGGCACCCTTGTAGCCCGGGACGCCGATATTATACCCTCCGGTCACATCTCGCGACCGGTGCAACTGATGATCGAAAGAGCTCCCGCCTCATGACAGATTTCCCCAGCCCCGACACATGCCTGGCGCCGAGCCGCTTCATCGACAGCGACCACCCGGCTGTGGTTGCGCTGGCCACATCGCTCACAGACGTCGCCGCGGGTGAAGTCGCCAATGCGGTCAGTCTCTACTACTGGGTGCGGGACCAGGTGCGCTACAACCCCTACCTGGTCTCCACCTCACCGGACGCCTACCTGGCCAGCGCCACCCTGGCGGCGGGTGAAGGCTGGTGCGTCCCCAAGGCGCTGCTGCTCGCGGCCCTTGGTCGCGCGGCGGGCATACCCGCCAGGGTGGGTTATGCGGATGTGCGCAATCACCTGTCTACGGAGCGCCTGCGCCGGTCCATGCACACCGACGTGTTCTACTTTCACGGCTATACCACGTTTTTTCTCGAGGGCCGCTGGGTCAAGGCGACGCCGGCTTTCAACATCGAGCTGTGCGAGAAGTTTGCCCTGCGCCCGCTGGAGTTCAATGGCCGGGAAGACAGCCTCTACCACGAGTTTGACGTGGCGGGAAACAGGCACATGGAATACCTCAACGACCGCGGCGAGTACCTGGACCTGCCCTTCGAGGACCTGATGACCACCATGCAGGCCCACTACCCCGGCATGCTCGCCGCAGGCGAAAGGAACGCAGGGGCTGCTGCCGACAGCTGGGACGCCGACGTGGCCCGCGAGGTCGGGGGCTGAACGACCGGGGCTTCTAGGGGGTGCGTGTCCCGAGGGTCAGTACGGCGGCGCCCGCCAGCAATACCCACAGCAGCTCCTGCAGGTAACTGCCGAGCACCAGCATGCCGGCGGCCACCGCCACAGTGGTAATCAACCGTTCTGCGACAGGACCGCTGGTCACGGGCTGCTGACGCTCACGTCGTTGCATCAGGTTGCGGGTGATACGGTGTTCTATAAACCGGGCAGTTGTCATCGCTTTTCTCCTCTGGCTGTTTCTACGCTCTCATCCTCGCTCCGGATTGCCTGCGGTGCGATCTGTCAACTTTTCGACCTGATTGAATAGGCGACAGGTGGCGGCGGTGCCGGGGAGCAGCTTTCCGACAAAGTCATCGGGGCGGCACGGCAGAGCGCCGGGGGCTTTGCAGGCAAGGCTGAGGCACCGGGCACGCGCCCGGGCCGGGAAGAACCGGTTCAGCAACTGGAGCGATGCCTCAACCTGCTACGATTAAATTGATCTGGCGTAATCCCGGCCGATTAGGGCTGGGCTATTCTTGTATCATCGACCCAAGCGAAGGAGCACCAGTGGCCAACGAACCAGGAGACTCACCCGCCATGAGCAAAGACCCATCACAGCTGGAACCGGCCGGGCCGGCTGCTCCGCTCCCGCTCGAGCGCCTGTACCGTCATTGTGATGCGGCCGAGCTGCCGTTCGAGACGACCGCGGAACTTGAGCCACTGGTTGAGCACCTGGGCCAGGGCCGCGCCGTGGATGCCCTGGAGTTTGCACTGCAAATTCCCCACGACGGCTACAACGTCTTTCTGCTGGGCAGCACCGGGGTGGGCAAGCGCGAGCTGCTGGACAGCGTATTGGGAAGCTTGCTGAAAACCCCGGGGGCGGCACCGCACGAGGCGGCGTCGGACTGGTGCTATGTCAACAATTTCGACTCCCCCGACCGTCCGGTTGCCCTGCGCCTGCCCCAGGGGAAGGCCTGTCAACTGCGGGACGACATGAATCGCGCGATAGAAGACCTGCTGGGACTGTTGCCTTCCACCTTCCAGAGCGATGAGTACCAGGCCCGGGTGCAGGAGCTGGGGGAGACCTACCAGGAGCAGGAAAAGCAGGCATTTCAGGCCCTGGGTGAAAAGGCCTCCGCCGCGGGCATTGCCATGATACAGACGCCCAGCGGCTATACCCTCGCGCCGATGAAAGACGGGGAGATCATCACACCGCAGGCGTTTGAGGCCCAGCCCGAGGAGGAGAAACAACGGGTCATGGCGATTATCGAGGAGCTCAAGCAGGAGCTCAAGGTCATCGTCAGGCAGCTCCCGGGCTGGAAAAAGGACAGCAGAACCGCCTTCAAGGAACTGAACCGGGAATTCAGCAAGATGGCGATCGACCCGGTCCTGAACGAGTTGAAAGAAAAATACCGGGAGTTCCCCGCGGTAATTAACCACCTGAATGCTGTTCACACCGATGTGCTGGAGGAAGCCGAGGCTTTCACCCAGGTACAGGATGAGTCGGCCATACCCGATAACCTGAAAAACCGGGTGAAGGAGTTTCCCCAGTACCACGTCAATGTGCTGGTAGACAACCAGGGGCTGGAGACGGCGCCAGTGATCTACGAGGACAGTCCGGGCTTCAGCAACCTCATCGGCAGGGTTGAGTATGTCTCCCAGATGGGCACCCTGGTGACGGACTTCAACCTGATCAAGCCGGGCGCCCTGCACCGGGCCAACGGTGGTTACCTGATCCTCGATGCCGACAAACTGCTGACCAGCCCGTTTGCCTGGCCGGCCCTCAAGCGCGCCCTGAAAGCCCGCGAAATCCGCATCCAGACCATGGAGCAGCTGTTCAGTTTTGTCAGCACCGTGCAACTGCAACCCGAACCCCTGCCGCTGAATGTCAAGGTGATACTGCAGGGGGACCGTTACCTCTACTACATCCTCGAGGAGTATGACCCGGAGTTCGCCACCCTGTTCAAGGTGGCGGCGGATATGTCCGAGGATGTGGTGCGCGGACCCGAAAGCACCCTGCTGTTTGCCCGCCTGATCAGAACGCTGCAGGAGCGCAAGAAGCTGTTGCCGCTGGACCGCTCCGGCGTGGCCCGGGTCATCGAATACGCCGCCCGCCGCATGGAAGACAGTGAAAAACTCAGCCTGCACCGCGGCCGGCTGGGGAACCTGCTCACCGAGAGTGACTTCCGCGCCCGCCAGGGCGGCGCCAGCGCGATCTCGGCCGAGCACGTCACGTCAGCCGCAATGGCCGCGGTGAACCGCCTCGACCAGTTCCGGGAAAAGTCCCACGAGGGCATCCTGCGCGAGATCATGCTGGTGGCCACCAGCGGCAGCGTCGTAGGCCAGGTAAACGGCCTGGCGGTCTACCTGCTGGGAGATTACGCCTTCGGCCGGCCCACCCGCATTACAGCCACTGCCCGCCTGGGCAACGGCAAGGTACTGGACATCGAGCGCGAGGTAGACCTGGGCGGTAACATCCACTCCAAGGCGGTAATGATCATCAGCGCCCTGCTCGCCAGCCGTTACGCGCGCAACAGGCCGCTGCCACTGTCAGCCAGCCTGGTGTTCGAACAGTCCTACGGCGGCGTTGAAGGGGACAGCGCCTCGGTGGCGGAGCTGGTAGCCCTCATATCGGCCATTGCAGACATACCGGTGCGGCAGGATTTGGCGGTGACCGGGTCTCTCAACCAGCACGGCCAGGTGCAGGCCATCGGCGGGGTGAACCAGAAAATCGAAGGCTTCTTCGATATCTGCAATGCGCGCGGCCTGAGCGGCAGCCAGGGCGTTGTCATCCCGGCTGCCAATGCGGTGCACCTGATGCTGCGCCAGGATGTGCTGGACGCGGTCAAAGCGGGCACGTTCCAGGTATACAGCGCCGACACCATCGACACGGCCCTGGAACTGCTGACCGGACAGAGCGCCGCCTCCATCGATCGCCTGGTCCTGGCACGGCTGGAAGAGCTGGACGAGCTGGCGCGCAAGTATGCCCGCAAGGGAGAGGAGAAAGATGACCGCTGAGCGGGTTGCACATCGCAGCATCCTGGTGCCCATAGACCTGCAGGGCATTGGTCGGGATACGCTGGAAACACTGGTGATGATTGCCAGGCTGCTGGATCGCGGACTGCTGGGGCTGCTACTGGAGGACATCCGCCTGCAGCAGGTGGCGGACCTGCCCTTCACCACCGAGATTACGCTTATCGGCGGCAGGGAGCGCAGCCTGCTGCGGGACCACCTGAGTCAGCGACACAGCCTGGTCAGCAGCGATACCCGCCGCCTGCTGGATGACCTGGCCCACCGTGACCGGGTGGCACTGAGCTTCGAAAACGCCGCCGGCAGTCGCCTGCACACGGCGCTGGAGCGCGACGGCCAGCTGGACATTTTTTTCCCGGCCCGCCAGCGCTGGCGGCGGTCAGTCGCCGGCAAGCTGGCGGCGGGAAAGGTGATCAGGCGCCTGGGTATAGCGCTGGCCGGCACCAGGCAGGACCGGGATGTGCTGGAAAACGCCCGCCTGTTGCAACAGGCGGGGCTGGTGGGGGAACTGTACGTGGTATCGGCGGCGCCGCTGGAACAGGCACAGCTGGACAGCCTGTACCGCCCCGGCAGCCGCATTTGCGTTCAGGCCAACCTGCACTGTGACCCGGGAACCATCCTGCGCCTGATCTGCCAGTCCGGCTACGACCTTCTCCTGCTGCCCAGGGATTCACTCCAGGGCATCGCGCCGGATGTGCTGGAAAATGCCCTCGACCGCTCCGGCACCCAGGTGCTGGTCATCCATTGAGGCGCCCGCTACTAAAGATTCGAGGAAAAGGTGTCACACTCCTCGATCTTGCCGCTGTCGAAACCGCGCCTGAACCAGGCCACGCGCTGGGCCGAGCTGCCGTGGGTGAAACTGTCGGGCACTACCCGGCCCCCGGCCTCCCGTTGCAGACGGTCGTCGCCAATTGCGGTGGCGGCTCGCAGGGCTTCCTCCAGGTCACCCGGGTCCAGTGGGTTTTTGGCCAGGTGGCCCCATACACCCGCAAAACAGTCAGCCTGCAGTTCCTGTCGCACTGACAGGGCGTTTACCTGGGCCTTGCTCTTGCCCCGACCCAATTGCTGCACCTGCTGGCTGATCCCCAGCAGGGTCTGGACATGGTGGCCGACTTCATGGGCGATCACGTAGGCCTGGGCAAAATCACCCGGGGCGCCATGACGCACCTTGAGGTCGTGGAAAAAGGACAGGTCGATATAGAGCTTCTGGTCACCGGGGCAATAGAACGGGCCCACGGCAGCGGATGCCATGCCACAGGCGGAATTAACCCTGCCGCTGAACAGCACAAGGGTGGGTTCACGATAGGTGGCGCCCTGCTGGCGGAAAATCTGCTGCCAGGTGTCCTCGGTGTCCGCCAGCACAACCGAGACGAATTCCGCCTGTTGCTGCTCCTGCTGGCTGAATTCCGTACCCTGCTGTGTCGTTGCACCGCCGCCACCGGTAAGCAGGGACAACACGTCTATACCCATCAGCTTGCCGCCGAATACGGCCAGCACGCCGACAATGAGGATCACCCGCCCGGTCTTCGAGCGGATCATGGCCGGCAGGAAACGCAACAGCAGCGGGGCGGCGCCAGCGGCGCTGACCCCCGGGCTCTGGCCGCGGCGGTCCTCTACATTGTCGCTTCGTCTGCCGTCTTCCCAACGCATGGCGTTTCTCCCGCTATTCCAGCTATTCAACTTAGCACGGCTCGAAGAACTGGCAAGCCGTGGCCGATCATTATACCCTGCGAACACTTTTACTAAAGGAAATCCACGCCATGTCAGAGGGCATCCTCATCGGCGGCAATGACGCCGGCCAGGTCTTCCTGCAGCCGCGCTATGCCAATCGTCACGGCCTGGTCGCCGGCGCCACCGGTACCGGCAAAACCGTCACTCTGCAGTGCCTGGCAGAGGGTTTTTCCGACCTGGGTGTCCCTGTGTTCCTGGCGGACGTGAAAGGCGACATCTCGGGTATCAGCCAGCCCGGTTCTCCCCACCCCAAAGTGGACGAGCGCGTGGCGAAGATCGGCATCCAGAACTTCACCCAGCGCGGTTACCCCGTCGCCTTCTGGGACCTGTTTGGCAAGCAGGGCACACCGGTCCGCTCCACCATCTCGGAGATGGGGCCGCAACTGCTCTCCCGCCTGCTGGAACTCAATGATACCCAGGAGAGCGTGATGACCCTGGTATTCGAATTCGCCGACGACGAGGGCATGCTGCTGGTCGACCTCGCGGACCTGCGCACCACCCTCGAATACCTGGGCGACAACAGCAAGGAACTGGGGAGCGGCTTCGGCGTATCCAAGGCGTCGGTGAACGCCATCCTGCGTCGCCTGCTGATGCTCGAACGGGAGGGCGGCGAGGCTTTTTTTGGCGAGCCCGCCCTGCAGCTGCAGGACTTCATGCGCACCAGCAGGGACGGCCGCGGCATGATCAATATCCTGGCGGCCGACCAGCTGATCATGAGTCCACGGCTCTACTCCACTTTCCTGCTCTGGCTGCTGTCAGAGCTGTTCGAGGAGCTGCCGGAGCTGGGCGACCCCGAGCAGCCGGTGCTGGTATTTTTCTTCGACGAGGCCCACCTGTTGTTCAACGATGCGCCGAAGTCCCTGCTGGAGAAGGTCGAACAGGTGGTGAGGTTGATCCGCTCCAAGGGCGTGGGCGTTTATTTCATTTCCCAGAGTCCCGGCGACATGCCGGACAGCGTTCTGGCCCAGCTTGGCAACCGGGTACAGCACGCCTTGCGCGCCTACACACCAAAGGAGCAGAAGGCGGTAAAGGTCGCCGCCCAGTCTTTTCGCGTCAACCCGGAGCTGGACACCTTTAGCGCCATAACCGAGTTGGGCGTGGGCGAGGCGCTGGTGTCGACCCTGCAGGACAAGGGCATACCGGCACCGGTACAGCGGGTACTTATCCGCCCGCCCCACTCCCGCATGGGCAGGGCCAGCGAGGCTGAGCGCCAGGGCATCCTGGCCAGCGACACCAACATGAAACGCTACGCCCAGCCCTATGACCCCCGCTCCGCCCACGAGATCCTGTTGGAGAGGACCGCTGCCAGGCTCAAGCAACAGGAACAGGCGGAACTGGAAAAACAGGCAGAGGCGGCAAAACCAAAAACCAGCAGCCGCAGCCGTGAAAGCGCCACCGATGCGTTTATCAAGAGTGTCGCCAGAGCCGCCGGCAGCAGCGTCGGGCGCAAACTGTTTCGCGGGATACTGGGCTCACTGTTGAAGTAGCGGGTCGGCCTGACGGGCTGCCACCCGCGGTAAAACCTAGTGTCCTGCCCCCTTCCCCGGCATCAGTAGCCGCCAGCCGCTGATCACCGCCAGCACTGCCGCGCCGGCCACAAGACCCACCAGCATCGAAAGCAATGTCGGCGTTGCCGCGGCCAGCAGCGGGCCCGGGCCGGACATGGCAGCCACGTGGGCGGTCAGTACGGCGATCCACTCATCCAGCACGTGGAAGCCGTGCACGAGGATACCGCCGCCGACCATGAACATGGCCACGGTGCCTACCACCGAGAGCGCTTTCATCAGCCAGGGAGCGAACGCCACCAGGCGCCGGCCAAACCCGCGCACAAAGGAGGCCCAGGCACCCTCCCCCTCACGTTTTGACAGATGCAGGCCGGCATCGTCCAGTTTTACAATGCCCGCAACCAGGCCGTACACCCCCGCCGTCATGACAATGGCGATGCCGGACAACACCAGTAACTGGGTGACAAAGGGTCGGTCCGCAACGATACCCAGGGTGAGCACGATAATTTCCGCAGAGAGAATAAAATCGGTGCGAATAGCGCCTTTCACCCGCGCCTGCTCATACTTCACCAGGTCTACTGACGGGTCCGCTACCTGTTTCAGCAGGTCCTTGCGATGCACTTTCTCCTCGGCGGCGCCGCCCCCGAAACTGTGGGCCAGCTTTTCAAAGCCCTCGTAGCAAAGATACAGCCCCCCCATGACAAGCGCCGGGGTAATGGCCCAGCTCGCCAGCAGCGACAGGGCGAGGGCTGCCGGCACCAGGATGAGCTTGTTGCGAAACGAACCCTTCGCCACAGCCCAAACCACTGGCAACTCGCGATCCGCCCGCACCCCGGTGACCTTCTCGGCGTTTACCGCCAGGTCATCGCCCAACACGCCGGCGGTCTTTCTGGCTGCGACCTTGGTCATGGTCGCGACATCGTCCAGCACCGCGGCAATGTCATCAAGCAGAAGTAACAGGCTGCTACCCGCCATAAGGTTTACCCCCTTTAAAGGCGCTTATTTCTTCCCCGGTTTCCGCCTGCGCTTCGCGGAGTGATGCATCTCGGATTTCGGGAAGCGCGGCAGCTTGCCGCTGGCCAGGTACTCGTGGATCGTTTCCTGTGAGCGAATCCGCGCGACCCGTTTGGCCCGGGGCACATACTCATTCGACTGGTTCTGGTCAAGGATGCGGGATTTCACGTTGTCATACCACTGCTGGTCCAGAATATTCTGGATGGTGCGCTGGGCATCGCGGTCGAAGATCGGACACAGCACCTCAACCCGGTAGTCCAGGTTGCGGGTCATGAGGTCCGCAGAGCTGATCATGTAACGCGGGTTGCCCCTGTTATAGAACACGTAGACCCGGGGGTGCTCGAGAAAGCGGTCCACGATGCTGATCGCCTCGATATTCTCGGATATATCCTTGACGCCGGGGAGCAGGGAACACATACCGCGAATGATGAGCCGGATTTCGACTCCCGCCTGGCTCGCCTCGTAAAGCTTGGTCACCAGCTCCTTGTCCACCAGGTTGTTGCATTTCAGCGTCATGCTGGCGCGGTAACCCGCCTGTGCATTGGCGATCTCCTGCTCGATGAGGCTCAGCAGGCCAGAGCGCATGGAGTGGGGCGACACCAGCAACAGCCGGTAGTTGTGTCGCCGGTAGTTGTACTGGAGAAAATCGAATACGTCGAACAGGTCCTTGCCAACATTCTGGTCGTAGGTCAGCAGGGTGAAATCCGTATAGATGAGCGCCGTTTTTTCGTTGAAATTGCCGGTGCCGACGTGGCTGTAAAAACGCGTGCTGATTCCCTCCTTGCGCTCTATCAGCAGCAGCTTGCTGTGTACCTTGAGTCCCGGTATACCGAAAATTACGTTGATGCCGCTGTCGGTGAGACGCTGCGCCCAGCTGATATTGGCCGCCTCGTCGAACCGCGCCGCCAGTTCAACCACCGCAAGCACCCGCTTGCCGTTATGCGCCGCATTGACCAGGGCGTCGATTACCCGGGAATCCCGCGCAACCCGGTACAGGCAGATCTTGATATCCGTCACCGCGGGATCCAGGGCCGCGGTCTTGAGCAGGTCAACGACATAGTCGAAGGGGTGGTAGGGGTAATACAGCAACACGTCCTTTTCGCGAATGGCATCGAAAATACTGTCCTGACTGTCGAGCCGGGGCAGCCTGACCGGCGGCAGGGGCTTGAATTCCAGGTATTTCGGACCGACCCGCGGGAACGACATGAAATCCTTGGAATTGTGGTAACGACCGCCGGCGATCAGGCTGTCGTACTTACCGAAACCAAAGCGGGCACTGAGGTAGTCCAGCAAGCGCCGGGGCATTTCCTCGTCGTACACCATGCGCACCGCGTCGGCCTTGCGTCGCTGCTTGAGGCTGATCGACATTTTGTCGATCAGCGTCTGGTCAATGCCGGTGTCGATGGATAGTTCTGCGTCGCGGGAAAACTTGAAACAGAAGGCCTTGGCTTCATCAACCGGGATCACGCCGCGAAACATCTGCGGCAGGCAGGACCTGATGATATTGTCCAGCACAATAAACACCTTGCCGGATTTTCCCTTGCGCCGGGGTATCATGATGAACCTGGGAAGCCGGTCCGTGGGCACTTCCACCACCGCGTAGTTGTAGCCCTCGCCGGACTTGATATCTACCGCAAGATACAGCGACTCATCGTTCAGCGCCGGTATGGGCTGGCTGTCACTGAGCAGGATGGGCTCCAGCTCCGGCAGCACGGTACTGGTGAAGAATTCCTGGACCCACGCGGCCTGCCCCGGATCGAGCTGGGCCTCGTTGACGAGGTAGATATGGCGATCACTCAGCTCATCCAGTAACTGGATGTAAATACGGTCGAACTCTTTCTGCAGGTTCACCACAACCTTCTGGATAGCGGCCAGCAGGTCCTTGGACTGTTGCCGGTTGCCACCGGCGGACATGGAGATCAGGCGCCGCACTTCAGCCACCCGCACCCGGAAGAATTCGTCGAGGTTGTTGGAGAAGATACCGAGATAGCGCAGGCGCGCGATCAGCGGCGTCGATTCATCGGCAGCCTCCTGCAGTACCCGCGCGTTGAAGGAGAGCCAGCTGAGCTCCCGCGGGGTGAACAGGTCGTGATCCAGCATATCTGCCAGGCGAATTTTGATCGGGTTGGCCATTGTGTTACCAGTCACTGAAGTGACATAAAATTACCGGGAGTGAGCGCAGTTCAAACCTGCTTTCACCGGGTCAATTTAATATACTTCAGAGCCGGGCAATAGCCCTGCAGCCGGAAAAACAGCAATAATTTGCGGGTAAAAAAAACCCGGCGCGAGCGCCGGGTAAAAACAGGGATATCCTCAAATGTAGTCAGTCGTCTGCGGCCAGCAGTTCCAGATGTCCCAGCAGGCTGCGAAATTCGTCGGCGATGGCGCACATACTCTGGTGCAGGCCTCGCATATCCCGACTGCCGTGCAAGCGCTGCTGCCCCTGTTCAACCAGGGCGACCAGGGTGGTCAGCTCGAGCTCGTTCAGCTCCAGCGTTACCGCCGTGCCGGCCTTGCCTCTTGTGAGATCGATTGTCTTCATAATCCTCGCGCTTAGAGCCCCAAAAAGAGCCCGGTTGTTCCCCGTGTACCGCTGGGGCCGGGCCAAGGTAGGGATCGGTCGCTGGCCTAGGCGGCCTCCGCCTGGAAGGCTTCCGGAAAGGCTGCCGCCACTGCGCTGAAGCTGTAATCCTGCATTCCCAGCTCGGCCAGAACCGGCTGGACCTCATCACCATTGCGAGAGCGTTTGCGCACTGCACTCAAGAGACCGTGCCGGTTGACCAGTTGCCAGGTTCCGGTGGCCCGGGTGCGTTTGCCCCGGGAATAGCTCAGGGCCTCCTCGTAGGCATAGATCGCGCGCAGTGCTGCGGCCTCGGCCCGGCAGGACACGGTATGCTGCTGCGCCCGGAGGTCCACCGCGTGGCGATAGGCCTGTATGGCAAGTTCCGGGTGCCCGTTGCGCCTGGCGTTCCTGGCAAATACGTAACACAACTCGGGTTCCTTGATTCTGCTTACCAGTTCGTGCATCGCTCGCTCCTTTTCACCCCGGGGGACGGTTATCCTCACTACGGGGCAGATGATAGGGGGCGGGGGCAGTTTTCGACATGGCCGCTGGCGACAAGGGCGTGACCATTGGCGCCAGAACAGCGGAATTATTCTAGAAATTACATTAAATAATAGCCGTTATTTTATGATTCAAAGGCAAAAAAAAGCCCGCAATTCAGAAGCTGAGCTGCGGGCCAATAGCCATATGCTTCGGGGCAGAAACATAGGCCAGGGGACGTGTTTGCATGCCCGGGGAGGGCATGCATTAACCAAGATAGACCAGCTCGGGAAGAATGCAAATTTTTGTGAAAAAAAAATGTGTGGCGGCACACAAAGCCGGGACAAAAACCCCGGGGCTCAGCTCACTCAGGGCTTGATTGCGAGTACATCCGTTTTCATGTGGCGCAGGACTTTCTCCGCGGTATTGCCCAGCAGCCGGGCCTTCACACCGGAGCGGCCCACCGTGCCCATAACCACGATCTGCGCGCCTACCTTCGCCGCCTGGCTGGCGATCACCCGCTCGACCGGACCCCGCTTGCAGCGAAAATCTCCCGCCGGGATATCGAGCGCTTTCGCCAGTTCAGCAATACGGGGCTGCATGGCGGCCTGGGCCTCCCGCGCATAGGCAGCGGGATCCACCAGGTCCAGGTCTGCGAGTAACACCGGTACCTCGATGGCGACAATGATCTCGAGCTCTACCCCGAGTGCGCCCGCCAATTTCTTCGCGGTCTCGAGCACCCGGCGATTGAGCTTGCGCTTGGTGGCGACCGAGCTGCCCAGGTCAAGCGTGGCGAGTACAGGCCGGGCCCGGTGCCACCGCTTTTCGGCCACGATCAGCACGGGTGCGGGGCATTCGCGCAGCAGCTGCCAGTCCAGGGAGGTGTGAACCAGGGATTCACTGCGGTGGCCGGTCTTGACCACGGCGACGTAACCATCGCCGGCGCAGTGTTTGTTGACCCAGCGGTGCAGGTCTTTCTCCCACACGGTCATGAGGGACACCTTCTGCCCCTCCCGGCGGTATTTGTCGATGCGGGCCTGTACCGTTTTTTCGCGCTCGTCCAGCAGGCGTTTGCGCAGGGTTGTCTTTTCTGCGGCCGTGACATTCAGGCCGCCCAGGGGGGCATAAGTAAAGGCCACCACGTCCACCGCCAATCCCAGCCTGGTAGCCAGTTCAAGGCCCCTCGGGGTGGCGGCACACCGGTGCCCCATATCAGCAATGATTAACAGCTTGTCCATGCAGTTCCCCGGAGGTTTCGGCTTTTCCTTGGGGATTATACGGCCTCCCGCCAATCCGGCTACTGCTGTAGATCAATAGCCGGGCGTCGGGCGCTATATAACGCTCAGTGAGCGAGCCCCACGGGATACCAGCGCGCGCCCGCGTGCTGCACCTTGCCCTCGTGCTGCAGGTCAAACAGGACCCGCTCAACGATACCCTCGTGGTACATATCTGCTACTGATGGCGTCCAGTCCTCAAGAAAACCGGACAGTTCCGCGGCAGTGGCCCCGCGACGGTAGTAAACGCGCATCGCAAGATAGACCATGGACTTGATCATCCGGGTGACTTTGTCGGTGACCGCAACAATGGGACTGGACATGGCACGCACTCCTCAATGGGTTTACGTATACCATAGCGGCCGCGTGCCCGGCGGCACATGGCCGTGCGCGCCCACTGCATGGCCGCGGACGCCAGTTTGCAGTGCGCAGAGCTGCGCGTTAGCAGCGAACTGCCTGGGACTGCTCGCGGTACTGCGCCGGGGACTGCCCGGTCCAGCGTTTGAACGCCCTGGAAAAGGTGCTCGGCTCGGAAAAACCCAGCAGGTATGCGGTCTCCACTACAGAGCGACCCGGACTGCTCAAGTACTTGCGGGCGAGCTGCAGGCGGGTGTCCTGTAACAGGTCTATGAAACTTGTGCCCTCTTCGCGCAACTTACGCTGCAGGGTCCGGTTGCTGACGTTCAGGAGGGCGGCAATCTGCTGTTGATTGGGAGCGCCGTCCGGCAAGCGCTCGATGATCTTGTCAACCACATCCCGGGTGGCAGAGCGGGACTGAAAGTTTTTCAGGTAGGCCGTGGTGTGTTCGTCATTGATACGCGCCAGTTTCGGGTCGCCGGTCACCAGCGGCTCCATGATATCCGAGCGTGACCAGGTGACGCGGGTATCTTCGGCTGCGAATACCACCCGGCTGGAAAGGAGGTACTCCCAGCGTTCGGGTTCCGCCGGCGGCGTTCGCTTCATCCGGATGATCAGGGGTGCCAGGAACTCCCCCAGGGTGAGCCGGCACATACGGGTGATCATGCCCACAGCGTAATCGTGGCTGGCGGGCACGCCCTGTTCCAGACCCGGGGCCGCGCTCAGGTAGAGGTGAACGCGCTCGCCCTCCTCAGCCAGGCGCAGCACCATGCCACTACTCACCAGGCCACTGAATCGCTGCAAGCGCTGCAGGCCATCGTAGACAGTATCGCTGGCCAGCCACGCAAGCCCCAGGCTGTGCAGTACCTGGGGCTGCAGGTGTTCGGCTGCGAGCAGCCCAAAAGCCTCGTCGCCGCTGGCCTCGACGCAACGCGCCATCAAATCACCGAAGTCCTCGCGACTCACCCGCCACTCGGGGTTGGCGCCCTTGGCAAGGTCAATGCCGGTCTGGTCCAGTATCTCGAGTGGGTCGACACCCAGCTGGCGCAAGGCCAGGGCTACCGGGATGACAAAACTACCAAGCAGGGAGTAGTCCTGGGGAGGGGTTTTTTTCATGCGCGCAGCTGCCGCTCAATACAAAGCCCCGAATATAGCACTACAGGAGGGCCTGTCGGGAATCCGCCGGGTTGATACGCGCCCTCGATCCGGCCCCGGGGCTCATCCGTAGAACCAGTAAGCAACAACGATCGCGGCGCCTATCCCGGCCGCGTCTGCCGCCAGGCCACAGGCCAGGGCATAACGGGTGTGGCGGATGCCTACCGCGCCGAAGTAAACCGCCAGCACGTAAAACGTGGTTTCGGTCGAACCCTGCATGGTCGCCGCCAGGCGACCCTGGAAGGAGTCCACGCCAAAGGTGTTCATGGTATCAATCATCATGGCCCGGGCACCGGAGCCCGATAGCGGTTTCATCAGCCCGGTGGGCATGGCGTCTACCCAGCGCGTATCCCAGCCACCCAGGGCGACGAGGTCGCGCAACCCGCTCATGGCGACGTCAAGCGCACCGCTGGCCCGCAGCACGCCAATTGCTACCAGCATGGCAAGCAGGTAGGGAATAATCCCGATCGCGGTCTCGAAGCCCTGCCGCGCCCCCTCGATGAAGGTGTCGTAGACATTCACCGAGCGCCGGTGCGCCGCCAGCAGAAACACCATGATGAGACCGATGATCAACAGGTTGCTGAGCAGGCTGGACTGGCGCTGCAATTCGTCAGCGCCGAGCGTTGCAAACCAGCCGACCAGCGCAAGCAGCAGCGCGAAACAGCCACCGAGGAAGGCCAGCACTACCGTGTCCGCCAGCCTGATCCGCTGGACCCAGGCGGTCACCAGCAGGCCCACCAGGGTTGAACAGGAGGTGGCTATAAGAATCGGAATGAATACCGCGGCAGGATCGGGCGCTCCCAGTTGCGCCCGGTAGAGCAAGATAGTGACCGGGAACAAGGTGACCGCGGAGGTGTTGAGTACCAGGAACAGGATCTGCGCATTTGTCGCCACTGCGGGTGTCGGGTTGAGTGATTGCAGATCCTTCATCGCCTTGATGCCCAGGGGCGTGGCGGCATTGTCGAGGCCAAGGATATTGGCGGCCAGATTGAGGGTCATGGAGGAGATGGCGGGATGGCCGGCGGGCACCTCGGGCATCAGCCGGGTGAACAGTGGCGAGAGCAGGCGCGCCAGTTTGTCGACCAGGCCACTGGCCTCCCCTATCGCGACGATTCCCAGCCACAGCGCCATCAGTCCGATAAGGCCGATGGCCAGATCCACCGACAGACGGGCCATATCGAACAGCGCCGCCACCATGCGCTGGAACACCGCCGCATCGCCCAGACCCAGCCACTGGTAGAGGGCGCTGATAAAGGCGACAACAAAAAAGCCCAGCCAGATGCGATGCAGCATCAAGTCCCCTGTAGCGCGGCGTTCGGTGCACGCAGACTAAAGCAAAACCTTGCGTCGACCCAAGCGGGGCGTATACTGTTTTTTTATACAGTACAGGAAGAGAGCCGGTTCAGCCGTGGCGAGCAGGAGCGACATCATAGTGGGGCAACGCAGCGTGCGCGCGGGACGCGGGGCCCTGAGCAACAGGGGCTCGCGCTACCAGCCCACACAGGTTGACTGGGACGACGGCATAGAGGGCCCCACGCCGGTCACCGAATGCCGCGCAGTGGATGCCCGCAGTATCATCTCCCGCAACACCTCCCCCGATATCCCCTTCTCGCTGTCGATAAACCCCTACCAGGGTTGCGAGCACGGCTGCATCTACTGCTACGCGCGCCCCACCCACGCCTATCTGGACCTGTCTCCCGGCATCGATTTCGAAACCCGCCTGACCTATAAACGCAACGCCGCAGCCCTGCTGGAGCGGGAACTGGCCAGGCCCGGTTACCAGTGCAGTTGCATCACCCTTGGTGCCAATACCGACCCCTACCAGCCGGTTGAGAAGGAGCACCGCATTACCCGGCAACTGCTGGAGGTACTGCAGCGCCAGCGCCACCCGGTGGCCATTATCACCAAGGGCGCCCTGGTGACGCGGGATATCGATATCCTGGGGGAGATGGCCGCGGATGGCCTGTGCTCGGTTGCCCTGAGCATCACCACCCTGGATGCGAATCTCAAGCGGAACCTGGAGCCCCGGGCGGCTTCGGGCCCCGCCCGGCTGGCGGCCTTAGAAACCCTCGCCAGTGCGGGAATTCCCGTCACGGTGCTGTTCGCGCCGGTCATCCCCGCCCTCAACGACAGCGAGATGGAAACCATTCTTGACCGCTCCCGCAACGCCGGCGCGACAGCCGCAGCCTATATTCTGCTGCGCCTGCCGCTGGAGATACGCGAACTGTTTTTCGAGTGGCTGCAGCACCACTACCCGCTGCGGGCACAGCATGTGATCAGTGTGTTGCGCCAGTGCCGGGGTGGCGGCGATTACGACAGTCGCTTCGGCCACCGGATGCGGGGTACCGGCGCTTTTGCCGAGCTTTTGTCCCAGCGCTTCAGAGTGGCCTGCAAGCGGCTCGGACTCGCCAGCGGCGAGGGATCCGGCAGTGCTGCCCGCACCGACCTGTTCACCCCGCCCACAGGCAAAGGCGGCGCAACGGAGGAGGATAAGAGCGGTCAGTTTGAGATGTTCTGAGCAGCGGGCAGTCGCCCGCGCCGGGCTATCCGGTCTCGCCGGCAGGATACACCAGGCTGCGCCAGTTGCCGCGCTCGAAGGGGCGCCACTGGTCGGGATGGGTGGCCAGCCGGTCCGCGACGAGGTACCAGATTGCCGGGTTGAGAGTCATGCCGCAGTGGCTGCCACGGACCTGTATGTTCTGGCTGCGCTGGTGACCGTCATGCTGCAGCGTGGTCTGCCAGTGGACGATACCGTCGCCCTTGGAATAGATCGAGGTGGTGGGCACCGGCGGTGCCTGGTGCAGCAGGTCCTGGTCGATAGGCAGGTCCTGGGGGGGATTCAGCGCGCTGAACAGGCGGGCGGGCACCGAGGCCGTCATGCGTCCCCGGCCAAATGGGCTGCCCAGGGAGATCACCTGCCTTACCTTGTCGGGAAACTCCCTCGCCAGCTCCCTGGCGAATATGCCGCCGAGGCTGTGGCCCACCAGTGAGATCGGTGCGTCATGGCGTTCATACAACTCGTGTATACGTTCCTGTAACCCCTCCAGCACACCGCCACGGGGACCCAGGTTGCGCCCCAGACCCCAGCCGTACACGGTGTAATTGAGACCACCGAGAAAGCGCCGCATGGACGCGTTGTAGCCATCGTCTCCCATGAACCCGGGCAGCACCATTACCGGGTGCCCGTCGCCGAGGGGAGCGATTTTGCGCAGCCGCTTGCGGCTCAGGCCGAGGGAGATAATTTCCAGCACGGCGCGGTGCGCCTCGGTCAGGGACAGCAGCGCACTGGGGGGAGATACGACAGGCTCGGAGACGGCCATCAGTTTGGACCAGTGCTTTCTATACCAGACTGCATTCTCTCTCCCGCTGCACCAGAACTAATGACAGCAGCATAGCCAATATTTTCGAGAGGTGAAAGCCCCGCCCCGGGCACGGTTCACAACTTGGAAAACTCCTTGTTCAACTCAAACTGGCGGGAAGTGACATAGGACTCCATCGCTTTCACCCGTTCAAGGGCTGCGTCGAGCCGCTCCTTCGCGCGCTGGAGACGAACGGTGCTGCTGTCGGTATACCGGAAAACCTTGCGGGGCCGGTAGTCGTGATGGCGCTCATCGTATTCCAGCTCCACCTCGGCCTCCTCGTAGTCGTAGTCCCTCTTCCGATACCCACTGCCGTCAGCGGACCAGCGGCCGGGCCTCGGCGCCATCAGTATCCAGGCGGCCAGGTATACCCAGAGGGCCAGCGTGCCGGTAAACAGGAAGGCGCCCACCCACATCAGGCGCATGACCCAGGGGGCGATGTCCCAGTGATCGGCCAGCCCGGCGCAAACCCCGGCGATCTTGCCGTCCCGGGTGTTGCGGTAGAGATTCATGCCCCAGCCCGCCCGCTTGCGCGCACTGAAACGCTGGCTGCCGCGACCATAACGGTCGTCATGGTAGCTGCTGTTACGTTGGTGGTTCGTACTCATATGCTATTCCTCGCTCCCCGATTGATTGCGACCCTGGCGGTCGAGCTGCTGGCGCCACTCCCGGTGATCTGAATCCAGGATGGACTCCAGGGCCTCGATCCTGTCGGTCAATTTATCGACGGTCTCGAGCATGTGCTCCACCGTCTCCCTGTCCTCCCGGGTCAGGCCACGGGCCGCCCGGTTGACGCTGCGGTAGTGCATGGTGATCCACATGGGCGCGACGATCACCAGAAACAAAATGGTGGGGACAAACATGAATTTCCAAAATTCCATTGCTTCGTTCCTTGGGCAGCCTCGAATTCACGGTCATGCTGCCATTGATGGGCCAGTTATCCAATTGACGCGGCAACCCGGTCAGTGACTGCTCTTGCCACCCATCTCGGACTTCAGCCGTTCCAGTTCGTCAGTGATCCGCGCATCTTCCTCCAGTGAGTTGATCTCGGCCGCCAGGTCAGGCGCGACATCGCGACCCAGGTCCATGGCGTCGAGCTGGCTCTCGAGCCCGTCCATGCGGCGCTCGAAGTACTCGAAGCGCTGGAATGCGTCGTCCAGTGCCTCCCTGTGCATCTGTCGCTTGACCTTGATCCGCGACTCCACAGTCTTGCTGCGCATCAGCATCGCCTTTTGCTTGGCCTTGGCGTCGCTCAGCTTCTGCTGCAACTGGGCGACCTCGCCATTGAGCTGGCCTATGTGTTCGTCGGTGGCCTTCAGCTCTTCCTCGACCACGGCGATCTCCTCCTCAATCGCCCGCTTTTCCTGCAGGGCGGCCCGGGCCAGGTCCTCCCGCTCCTTGCTGATAGCGAGCCGCGCCTTGTCCTCCCAGCTGGCCGCCTCTGCCTGTACCTGTTCCAGCCGGCGGGCCGCCGTCTTGCGATCGGCCAGCACCCGGGCCGAGGAACTGCGCACTTCAACCAGGGTGTCTTCCATCTCCTGGATGATCAGCCGGATCATTTTTTCCGGATCCTCCGCCTGGTCCAGCATGGCGTTGATGTTGGAATTGATAATGTCGGTCATGCGGGAAAATATACCCATGGTCTGTCTCCTGTTGGCTAGTTGTGTGAGCCCGGACAAATCCTTCGCTCTGCCATAAGCAATACAGGAACCGTGCCAGATTCTCTATCTATCTGTTTTTAAAGCGATTTATCCCCATCGCGCAGATCCCGGGCGACTGTTTCCATACCTATTAAGGTTATATATACCGATAATATGGTTTTTTAAGCGTTTAAAATTGGTATATTTGACCTATGAAAACCCAGGTCAGCATGATCGGCAATTCGGCAGCCCTGGCCAGCGCCCTGGACCAGGTATCCCGCCTCGCCCCCGTCAACCGCCCTATCCTGGTGCTGGGGGAGCGTGGTACCGGCAAGGAACTGGCCGCGGAACGGCTGCACTACCTCTCCGGCCGCTGGGACGCCCCGCTGCTAAAGGTAAACTGCGCCGCGATCGCCGACAGCCTGCTGGAGTCGGAACTGTTTGGCCACGAGGCGGGCGCCTTCACCGGCGCCACCCGGGCCCAGCAGGGCCGATTCGAACGGGCCGAAGGCGGCAGCCTGTTTCTCGACGAGGTGGCAACAATGTCATTGCGCCTGCAGGAGAAGCTGCTGCGGGTGGTGGAGTATGGCGAATTCGAACGCCTCGGTGGCCAGCAAACCCTGCGGGTGGACGTGCGCGTGATCGCCGCCACCAACGTGGACCTCAAGCAGGCTGCCGCCGAGGGACTGTTTCGTAACGACCTGCTGGACCGCCTCAGTTTCGACGTGGTTCACCTGCCTGCCCTGCGCCAACGCAGTGAGGACATTCCGGAGCTGGCCCAGCATTTCGCCGTGCAGATGTGTGCGGAGCTGGGCTGGGACCTGTTCGCAGGCTTCACACCCGGGGCGATGCAGACACTGATGGCGCATCCCTGGCCCGGTAACGTACGCGAACTGAAAAATGCGGTGGAGCGCTCCCTGCACCGCTGGGGTGATCCCGCAGAGCCCGTGGACGAAGTGGTTATCGACCCGTTCAAATCACCATTCGCGGACGAGATCGAGACACCAGCGACGCCGTCTCTGCCTGACGAAACCGGGGAGCCGGCCCCGGTCCCGGTCCCGTTCAATGAACGCATGGACATGATTGAAAAACAGCTGCTGCAGGAGGCGCTCGCCGGGCAGGGACACAACCAGCGGCGCACCGCGGAATCGCTGGGCCTGACCTACGACCAGCTGCGCGGACTCGTGCGCAAGCACGGTCTCACCCGGCGCAGGCGGCGCGAGTGATAAATTGCACGGCCGGTGCCAGCTATTGGCAAGAATATCTGCGATAATCCCCGGCCTCGCAACAACACAAGGAGCGCCAAGATGCAGCTTTCCCTTTCCGATGCCAGCCTGCTGAAAAACAAGGCCTACATAGACGGCAAATGGGTTGACGCCGATGATGGCGCGACCTTCGATATTACCAACCCGGCCAGCGGCGAGCTGATCACCAGGGTGGCCAAAGTGGGCGCGGCGGAAACTGCCCGGGCTGTAACCGCTGCGGCCAGCGCCATGCGCGAATGGGCGCGCAAGCCCGCCAAGGCTCGCGCGAACATACTGCGCAAGTGGTTTGACCTGATGATGCAGCACCAGGAAGACCTGGCCATCATCATGACCGCGGAGCAGGGCAAGGTGCTGGCGGAATCCCGCGGCGAGGTGGCCTATGGGGCCGCGTTCGTGGAATGGTTCGGCGAGCAGGCCAAGCGTATCGACGGCGACGTCATTCCCGGACCGGGCCCCGACAAGCGCATCGTCTGTATCAAGCAGCCGGTCGGGGTGGTCGCCGCGATCACCCCCTGGAACTTCCCCAACGCCATGATCGCCCGCAAGGCCGCCCCCGCACTGGCCGCCGGCTGCACCATTGTCATCAAACCGGCCAGTGAAACACCCCTGTCCGCGTTTGCCATGGCGGAGCTGGCGGAGCGGGCGGGCGTGCCCGCCGGCGTCATCAACGTGGTGGCGGGCAGCTCCTCGGATATCGGTGGCGAGCTCACATCCAACCCGCTCGTGCGCAAGCTGACCTTTACCGGGTCGACCCCCATCGGCAAGATGCTGGAGGCGCAGTGCGCCGGGACGATGAAGAAAACCTCCATGGAACTGGGTGGTAACGCACCCTTCATCGTGTTCGACGACGCCGACCTGGATGCGGCGGTAGAGGGCGCCATGATCTCCAAGTATCGCAACGCCGGCCAGACCTGCGTCTGCTCCAATCGCCTGTTCGTGCAGGACGGCGTTCACGACGCCTTTGTCGAGAAACTGGTAAAGGCGACTGCGGCGCTGGTGGTGGGCGACGGCATGAAGGACGGCATCACGATCGGGCCACTGGTAAACACAAAAGCGGTGGGCGACGTGGACAAGCTGGTGCAGGCTTCCGTTGAATCCGGCGCCCGGGTCGCAGTGGGCGGCGGCCCCCACGCCATGGGCGGCTGCTTTTACCAGCCCACGGTGCTGACCGGGGTGACCTCTGAAATGGCGGTTTTCCGCAACGAGATTTTCGGCCCGGTAGCACCGGTGGTGCGCTTTTCAACAGAGGAAGAAGTGATCGCCATGGCCAACGACACCGAGTTCGGCCTGGCCTCGTATTTCTACACGCGGGATATCGGCCGCGTCTGGCGCGTCGCCGAGGCGCTGGAATACGGCATCGTCGGGATCAACGAGGGCATCATCTCCAATGAGATGGCGCCCTTCGGTGGCGTCAAGGAGTCCGGCTCCGGCCGGGAGGGATCCAAGTACGGCATCGACGATTACGTCGAGATCAAGTACATGCTGATGGGCGGGCTGGAATAGGATTGGGCTGGCGGGCACTGCCAGGGTAGGTTCCGCTGCGCCCGGGCGAGTGCCCAGCCGCCACGCTCTAGAGTAACTGGCTTTTTTCCGCGCCGCAGCGACTGCAGCGCGATACGGTCACCAGCTTGCCCTGCTTCACATCGAAGCGTTTTTCCTTGTCGACCACCCACTTGTGATGCCCGTGACGACACAGGGTATTGCCCTTGTGCTGTTCCTTGAGGGAAGGTTTGCGAAAGGGAATGACCTCGCCCACCTGCGCTCAGTCCTGCAGCAGCGTGCGCTGCAGGGCGCTGTGCCATGAAGCGTGCCGCCGGCGGCGGGCTGCCGCGGTCATGGCCGGGGAAAATTCCCGCTCTGCCTGCCAGATTTTGCGCACGTCCGCCTGGCCCTGCCAGAGGCCGACACCGATACCCGCAAGGTAACAGGCACCGGCAACGGTAGTTTCGATAACCTCGGGGCGAATCAGTTTGCGGCCCAGTACGTCGGCCTGGATCTGCATCAGCAGGTTGTTGGCAGCAGCCCCTCCGTCCACCCTCAGGGGCCGCATGCGCCTCCCCAGGTCCCGCTCCATGACACGCAGGATGTCGACGTTCTGCAGGGCCATGGCGTCGAGTGTGGCCCGGGCGATATGGGCACGCCCACTGCCCCGCGTCAGCCCGGTGATCGTGCCCCGGGCTTGTGGCGCCCAGTGTGGCGCCCCCAATCCGGCAAGGGCGGGCACGAATTCCACGCTGCCGTGATCGGGTGCCTCACTGGCCAGGGCCTCGACATCGGCCGCGCTCCTGATAATACCCAGCCCATCGCGCAGCCACTGCACCGCGGCGCCACAGATAAAGGCCCCGCCCTCCAGTGCGTAGACCGGTCGGCTACCCTCCCCCAGCTGCCAGGCAACGGTAGTGAGCAGGCCGGAATCGGAGAGAACCGGTTGCGCACCGGTGTTCATCACGATGAACGACCCGGTGCCATAAGTGCACTTGACGTCGCCGGGCGCAAAGCAGGCCTGGCCGAACAGGGCCGCCTGCTGGTCTCCCGCAACACCGCTTATAGGTATGCCGTCGGGCAACCCGGCCACACCGCGGGTGTGACCCAGCACCCCGCTGGAGGGCACGATTCGCGGCAGGATCGACCCGGGCACCTCGAACAGCTCCAGCAGCTGCGGGTCCCAGTCAACGCTGTCGATATTCATCAGCGAGGTGCGGGAGGCGTTTGATATGTCGGTGACATGGCTGCCGCCGGCGGTGAGCTGCCAGATAAGGAAACTGTCGATGGTGCCCGCCGCGACATTGCCGGCTTTCAGCGCGGAACCGATACCCCTGGTGTTGCGCAACAACCAGCGGTACTTGCTGGCAGAAAAATACGGGTCCAGCACCAGCCCCGACCTGCGTCGGATCAGTGCCTCGTGCCCCGCCTGGCGCAGTGACTCACAGAAATCCGTCGTCCGGCGACACTGCCAGACCACCGCGTTGTTGAGAGGTTCGCCATTGCGGCGGTCCCACAGCAGCGCGGTTTCGCGCTGGTTGGTAATGCCGATGGCCGCGATATCGCCCGGCTTGCACAATTTCTTGCGCAGGATCGCCCGGATCCCCCGGGTGACCGAGGACCAGATGTCAGCCGGGCGGTGCTCTACCCAACCCGGCCTGGGATAGATCTGGGGAAACTCGTCGTTGACGCTGGCCCGCAGCTTGCCGCGGGCGTCCATCAGGGCGACGGTACTGCCCGTCGTACCCTGATCGATTGCCAGGACAAAAGACGCCACCGTACGCTTCCCCGCCGTTATTCGCCGTAACCTTCCACAGCCTTGATTTCAAGGAAATCAGTAAAGCCGTGGGCGCCCCACTCGCGGCCGTTACCGGACTGCTTGAAGCCGCCAAAGGGCACATCGAAGCCACCCGAGGCGCCATTGATATGGACATTGCCGGCGCGAATCCGCGAGGCGACCTCCCGGGCGTGCTTGATGTCCTCGCTCTGCACGTAGCCCGCCAGCCCGTACGGGGTATCGTTGGCGACCCTGATCGCTTCCTCCTCGGTGTCATAGGGGATCATGGCAAGCACCGGGCCGAAAATTTCCTCCCGGGCAATCGTCATGTCGTTGTTCACCCCGGAAAATACCGTGGGCCGGATGAAGTAACCCTTGCTGATGCCGTCGGGCCGGCCCGGGCCGCCGGTCACCACTTTTGCGCCTTCGGCAATACCCTTTTCGATCAGGCCCTGGATCTTGTTGAACTGCACCTCAGATACCACCGGTCCCATCGTGGTGCCGTCCGCGGCCGGGTCGCCCACCACCACCGACTCGGTAACCCTGGCGGCAATGGCCTCGGCCTCGGCCAGCTTGGCCCGCGGCACCAGCATGCGCGAAGGCGCGTTACAGGACTGCCCGGTGTTGTTGTACATGTGCAGCACACCGCCGGTTACCGCTTTTTCCAGGTCCGCGTCTTCCAATACGATGTTCGGCGACTTGCCGCCCAGCTCCTGGGTGACCCGCTTGACCGTCGGGGCGGCATTCTGGGCGACCAGGGTGCCGGCCCGGGTAGAGCCGGTGAAGGACATCATGTCCACATCCGGGTGCTTGGACAGTGCGGTTCCCACCACGGGGCCGTCGCCATTGACCATGTTGAAAACCCCGGCGGGCACGCCGGCCTCGTCCATCACCTTGGCGTACAGGTATGCGGACAGCGGCGCCACTTCGCTGGGCTTGAGCACCATGGTGCAGCCCACCGCCAGGGCCGGTGCGACCTTGCAGCTGATCTGGTTGACCGGCCAGTTCCAGGGCGTGATCAGCCCGCAGACACCGATCGGCTCCTTGAATACGCGGTGTGGCCCGAGGTCCTCCTCGAACTTGAAGGTTTTCAGTATCTTTGCCGCTTCCTGCAGGTGACCGAGACCGCAATAGGCCTGGGCGCCCGCCGCCAGTTCCTTCGGTGCACCCATTTCCTCGCGAATCGCATCGGCGATATCGTTGTAGTACTTCTGGTAGACCTCGACGCAGGATTCCAGCAGCTCTATACGCTCCTTGACGGAGGTGCGACTGAAGGTTTGAAAAGCGGCCTTGGCGGCTGCGACCGCGCGATTGACGTCCTCTTCCGAGCCCAGTGAGATATGCGCACAAACCTCCTCGGTCGCCGGGTTGATGACATCGAAACTGTTGGGCTTGACCGGGTCTACCCACTCACCGTTGATATAAAACTGAGTGTACTCGCGCATTATCGTTCTCCGCTTGGGGTTGGCATGAAACCGTGATGGTTTAACAGGACAGGGAGTGTAGCATTTTCCCGGCAGGTGGCCACATTTCCTGACCCGGGAGGCCATTCCTTTGGCGCCGCGGATCATTGTTTTTGCCGCCTGAATCGCTCAAACTTGCGCCCCCTGCACGAAACCGCCAACGGAGACCCAAATGGACAATGAAGAACTGACCCTGTTCCGCGACATGACCCGACGCGCACTGGAGCAGGAAATGGCCCCCCACTTCGAAGAGTGGGAACAGAATCATATGGTTCCCAGGGAGCTCTGGAACACCCTGGGTGCAGCCGGCCTGCTGTGCCCCGACATGCCCGAGGAATACGGCGCCGCCGGCACCACCCCCCAGGTGACCTTCGCCATCATCGAGGAAGCGTCACGCATGGGTTTTGGCGGCGTGGCCACCGGCTACGGCATTCACAGCAACATCGTCGCGCCCTACATCAACCACTTCGGCACCGACGAGCAGAAAGAGCACTGGCTGCCGAAAATGGTCAGCGGCGAAGCCGTCGGCGCGCTGGCGATGACCGAGCCCGGAGCGGGTTCCGACGTGCAGGGTATCCGCACCAATGCGGTCAAGGATGGCGACGAGTGGATTCTCAACGGCTCCAAGATATTCATTACCAACGGCTACCACGCGGACCTGGTCATCGTGGCGGCCATCACCGATCCGGGTAAAGGCGCCAAGGGCACCTCACTGTTCCTGGTGGACACCTCCCTGCCGGGCTTCCAGAAAGGCAAGAAACTGGAAAAAATCGGCCAGCACACCTCGGACACCGCGGAACTGTTCTTCCAGGATGTACGCCTGCCCGCCTCGGCCCTGCTGGGCGACCTCAACAAGGGCTTCGTGATCATGATGCAGGAGCTGCCGCGGGAGCGCCTGGGCATCGCCGCACAGGCCGTCTCCGCCGCCGAGGGCGCCCTCGACATCACCGTCGACTACGTGCTCGAGCGCAAGGCCTTCGGCCAGTCAGTGGCCAGCTTCCAGAACACCCGGTTCGTACTGGCGGAGGTCAAAACCGAGATCGCGATCAACCGCGCCTTTTACGAAAAATGCGCCGATGCCTACGCCCGGGGGAACCTGAGCGCGGAAGAGGCGGCGATGCTCAAGTACGCCAGCACCGAGATGCAGTGCAAGACGATCGACCAGTGCCTGCAGCTGTTCGGCGGCTATGGCTATACCGCCGAGTACCCCATCTCGCGCTTCTACACCGACGCGCGTATCCAGCGTATCTACGGCGGCACCTCGGAAATCATGCGGGAGCTGGTGGCCCGTTCGATCCTGGGCAGGTAAGCGCCCCACCCTGCCGGGCTCGATTCACCCTGAGCCCGGCAGACCCACCAGTGACAGCACCGAGAGCAGGAAAAAACCTGCGGTCACCGTAATGATCGACAACAGGGTGGTCAGCACGACGATGTTCGCCGCCAGCACCCCGTCGCCCCGGGCGGCCACCACCATCACGAAACTCGCCGCCGCCACCGGCGAGGACATCAACAGGAACAGGACCCCCAGCTGCTCACCCCGCACGCCCATCAGCAGCGCCAGGCTGACCGCCAGCATGGGGCCGACACACAATCGCCAGAGCGTGGCCTCCCAGGTGATAAGCCCGGTGTTGCGCAGGTTGGACAACTGCATGGCACCGCCTATGCAAAGCAGCATCAGCGGCAGGAAAAAAGTGGACAGGCCCGCCCCCACCGTGGCCACCAGTCCCGGCACGGGCAACCCGGACAGGGCCACCAGCACACCGGCGCTGATACCGATGATCAGCGGGTTGCGAGCGATGCCCCCCAGCAGTGCGGTGATTGAGGCCCCGGCCCCCAAAGTGGTGTTCAGCACCCACACCGCCAGTATGTTGTACAGCGCGGTCAGCGCTGCCACCGGCAGGGCTGCAAGTACCGGGCCCCGCTCACCGTAGGCGGAAACCGCCAGGGCGAGCCCGACAATAGCCAGGTTGGAGCGAAAGGCCGCCTGCACGAATATCCCCTGCAGCGCCCGTGGATGCCCCCGCCAGAGACTGTAGAGCCAGGCAACCGCCAGGGTGAGGAGCGTTGCCAGTACGCCCGCAAGCAGGTAGCGGGCGCTGCCCAGGGCCGAGTAGTCGACCTGGGCAGCGCCGGCAAACAACATGGCGGGCAGGCCGTAACGGAAGGCCAGCTGCGACACCCGGTTGATAACGGGTTCGGTCAACAGGCCCACGCGGCGCAACAGCAGTCCGGCTACCACCCAGCCGAAGGTGGGAGCGGAGACCGTCAGTGCGGCATAAAAAAGCGCCGGTGCATCAGGGCTGGACAAGGTTCATCGATTACCGGCAGCAACCCCCGTCACGCCAGCTCGCGCAGCGTTTCGCCCAGCGCCTGGAGCAGGCTGTCTATCTGCGCTTTTTCTATCACGAATGGCAGCCCCAACTGGATGGTGTTGCCGCCGTAGCGCACGTAGAAGCCTTTTTCCCACATGCGCAGGGCGATCTCGAAAGGCCGGCGCGCGGGCTCACCCGGATAGGCTTCCAACTGCAGCGCCCCGGCAAAGCCGTAATTGCGTATGTCCGAGACGTAGGGCGAGCCCGCCAGTGCGTGCAGACCTTCCTCGAAATACGGTGCCAGCGTCGCCACCCGCTGGGGCAGCTCTTCCCGCTCGAGAATATCCAGTGCGGCCAGGCCCGCCGCACAGGCCACCGGGTGAGCCGAATAGGTATAGCCGTGGGGGAACTCCAGCATATATTCAGGGCCGCCCTGGGCCATGAATGTCTGGTAGATATCGCTGCTGGCCACCACCGCCCCCATGGGAACCGCGCCGTTGGTGAGCTGTTTTGCCAGGTTCATGATGTCCGGTACCACGCCGAATACATCCGCCCCGGTCAGCCCACCACAGCGGCCCAGGCCGGTGATCACCTCATCGAAGATCAGGAGGATATTGTTGGCGCTGCAGATATCGCGCAGGCGCTGCAGGTAGCCCGCCGGCGGGGGAATCACCCCGGCTGAACCCGCCATGGGTTCCACGATAACGGCGGCGATATTCGAGGCGTCGTGAAGCTCGATAAGGTCGTTCAGCTCATTGGCCAGTTCCCAGCCCCGGCTGGGCATGCCGCGGGTAAAGGCGTTCTCTCCCCGCAGGGTGTGGGACAGGTGATCCGCCTCCACCGCGGGGCCGAACAGTTTGCGGTTGGCGCCGATACCGCCGACGGAAATACCGCCAAAATTCACGCCGTGGTAACCCTTCTCCCGCCCTATCAGGCGGGTCTTGCTGGGCTGACCCTTGAGGCGCCAGTAAGCCCTGGCCATCTTCAGCGCGGTATCCGCCGACTCGGAGCCGGAGCCCGTGAAGAACACGTAGTCCAGCCCCTCGGGAGTCAGGGCCTTGACCCGGTTTGCGAGCTCGAAGGAACCGGGGTGGCCAAACTGGAACCCCGGCGAATAGTCGAGGGTCTGCAGCTGCCGGTAGACCGCCTCGGCGATTTCCGGCCGGTTGTGCCCGGCGCCGCAACACCACAGCCCGGACAGGCCATCGAGGATCTGCCGTCCCCGGTCATCGGTGAAGTGGACGCCACTGGCGCCCACAATAATGCGGGGATCCTTCTTGAACTGGCGGTTGCCGGTGTAGGGCATCCAGTGGGCTTCGAGTTGTTCCCGGCTAAGTGACGGTGTTGCGCTGGCCCGCGCGTTTTTGGCGGGCCTGGCGGCGCCAATCGGCTTTTTCGCCTTGGCAGTGCGGGTGGTCTTCGTTGACCGGGTGGGCTTGGTAGACATCCGGGGCCTTCCTCGTGCGTGTTTGACCGCTATTTTAGGTCCGGTTTTTGGGTGCATAAAGTATTATCTATCGATATTAAGTTTCAATATCATTCATCTAATACAGAGAGGGAGCACCCTATGGCCAGAAAAGCCCTGCTGGGCAATCTTTCCGACACTGACCTGCGCCTGCTGCGGGTTTTTCGCTCGGTTGCCGCCTGCGGCGGTTTCGCCGCGGCGGAGCTGGAACTCAATATCAATCGCAGCACCATCTCGCGCCACATCAAGGACCTGGAGACGCGCCTGGGCGTCACCCTGTGCCGGCGCGGCCGGGGCGGTTTCGCCCTGAGCAGTGAGGGCGCCCAGGTCCTGGCCAGCGCCCAGAAGATGATGGGCGCGATGGAGGATTTCCGGCAAGAGGTAAACGAGCTGCAGCAACGCCTGACCGGCTCCCTGGCGATGGCGATGTTCGACAAAACCGCCACCAACCCCGGCTGCCACATCAGCCGTGCCCTGGCGCGCTTCGATGAACTGGCGCCCGATGTTCACCCGCAACTCCACGTGCAGCCGATCAACGCGATCGAGGCGGGCGTTATGGAGGGGCGGTTTCACCTGGGTGTCATTCCCACCCACCGGCATTCGAGCAGCCTGGATTACTATCGCCTGTTCGACGAGCAGATGTACCTCTACTGCGGCCAGAGCCACCCACTGTTCAACCCGCGCCGGGGCCAGCTGGACCACGAGTCGGTGCGCGAGCATCGCTACGTGGGCATCGGCTACCACTCTCCCAACATGGAGATCACCCGCGAGCTGGGCTTGCAGCGCCACGCCACCGCCCACGACCAGGAGGCGGTGGCCCACCTGGTGCTATCGGGCAAGTACCTGGGCTTCCTGCCGGAGCACTACGCGGAAAGTTTTGTCACCCGCGACCTGATGCGCGCCGTGCTGCCGGCGTCGCTGCAATACGTCTGTGAGTTCAGCGCGATCGTGCGCCACTCACCGCCGCCGAGCCGGGTGGTCCAGACCTTGCTGGACTCTCTTGTTGCTGTTCACGCTTGAATTGGTTGGTTTGGTTTGGTTTGGTTTGGTTTGTCACTACTCGCCGCTGGCGAGAGCTGCTATCTGAGCCCGGGACACGCCGCAAGTACATCCATGTAGGCTCGTGTCCAGCATCAGCCTTCGGCCTGCCCACGACGGAATGAGGAACGATCTACTGACCCGTCAATCGCGATAGCCAGTAATCGCTTTAGCCGCCTGGTAGGCGAACGTCATCGCCGGCCCCAGAGTCGCGCCGGGGCCCGGGTAGCAGGGCAGCGTCGGCGCGCTGCAGTTGCCGATGGCGTACAGACCCTCGATCACGTGGCCATCCTCGTGCAGCACCTGGGCGTCGGCGTTGATCACCATACCGCCCTGGGTACCGAAATCGCCGGGGTCGACACGCATGGCGTAGAACGGCGGCTTGTCGATGGGGCCGAGGCAGGGGTTGGGCGTGACCCGCGGGTCGCCGTAGTAGCGGTCGTAGGCCGACTCACCGCGATGGAAGTCGGGGTCTTCGCCGGTGCGGGCGTACTCGTTCATCTTCGCGACAGTGTCCGCCAGGCCGGCGGGATCCACGCTGATTTTGGCGGCCAGCTCGGTGATGGTGTCGGCTTTGGCAATAAAGCCCTCCCGTTCGTAGCGCTTGGGCAGCATCCAGTCGGGGCGGAACTTGCTGTTGTAGAGTGGGCCCACGAAGTAGGTGGCGCGAAAATTGGCGTCGAATATCTGCCAGCTGGGGTTGCAGGGATTTTCCTCGCTGTGGGCGCGAAAGGTCTCCTGCTGGAACGCCATGTAGTTCTGGGACTCGTTGCTGAAACGCTTGCCCGCCGGGTTAACCATGATTGAGCCCGGGTAGGACTTTTCCATGATACTGAGGCGGGGAATATCCTCCCCCGGCACCGAGATACTATTGCACCACCAGGCCTCATCAAGCCGGTGCATTTTGGCGCCGATGCGGATGCCCTCGCGAATGGCATCGCCGGTATTGTCGCGGGTGCCGGCACTCCAGCGATGGTCGGTCGGTTTCGGCAGGTACTGCTCGCGCATTTCCTGGTTGTGTTCAAAGCCCCCTGCTGCCAGCACCACCGCCTTGCGCGCCTGAATGCGCAGGGGGCGACCGTTGCGCCTGACTTCGATGCCAACCACCCTGCCCTGCTCTTCCACCACGCGGGTCATCGCCGTATTGCGCCACAGCGGGATATCGCGGTCGATCATCGAGGCGCGCAGGCGCGCTACGCCGGCGCAGCCGGTAGCCAGGCGGCGGTGAAAACGGTCCCGCAGGCGCCAGGGTATGTCCAGCACATACGCCGCCATCAGTTTTGCAGCTATTTTCCACCAGCCCGGTTGCTGGCCGATCAACAGCGCGGCCTCCTGCTGGGTGATACCGATAACGCCGGCCAGGTGCATCATCGGGTGGGTGCGACGCAGGTGGCGCCACTCCTCGCCCAGTTCATCCGCACTGAAGGTTTCCGGCTCCATCGAGCGGTGGCCTACCATGGCGCCGTCGAGGTTGGTGTAATAGTCGGGGTAGTGGGCCAGGCTTACATAGCGGGCCCGGGTGTGCCGATGCATGAACTCGACCATTTTCGGACCGTTTTCCAGGTAGGCGTCCAACTGGTAGTCGGGCACCTCCTCGGTAGTGATCAGCTGGCGCAGATAGGTTCTTGCCGCCGACAGCGTGTCCTGCGCGCCCGCTTCCCGGGCATAGCGGTTGCAGGGAATCCAGACCCCGCCGCCGGAAATGGCGCTGGTACCGCCGTAGAGATGGGACTTTTCCACCACCAGTACGTCGGGGCTTCCCATTTCATAGCTGCACAGGGCAGCGGTGAGCCCGCCGTTGCCTGAACCCACCACCACGACGTCAAAACTGTAATCCCACTGTTGTTCAGCGCCCATGCCACGTCCCTGCATCGAATTTGGCGCCATGTTAGCGCACTCTTTGGGCAATTCAGCGCGCCCAAAAAACTTAAGCCGCCGCAGGTTCAATAAATTGGTCGTGACGTCCAGGCATTGTCGTGGCATCCGGAAAAAGTTTCTTGTCCTGGTGCGTACCCGCTGTCTACACTCATGCAGTGGTTTTGCAAAACGCCATACCAACCAACCTGAAAGGAAATGATCATGAATGGATCCAAGGGAAGAGTCTGGCTTGCTGCGGCGGCCGTGTGCGGCGCGATGTTATCAGTACCGGCGGTCTCCCACTTTGATGACAAGGAGATGCCCCAGTCCTACCGCCAGTCCTACTTCGCCCTGCTGGCAGCAAATTTCGGTCCCATGGTGTCTTCGGTGAAGGGGGAGGTCCCCTGGGACCAGGTGAAGATGGAAAACTGGGCCAATGACCTGGCGGCCCTGTCTACCCTCGACGTCATGCGCGGCTTCGTCGACGGCTCGGACAAGGGCACGACCCGGGCCAAACCGGAAATCTGGAAGGACAAGGCGGATTTCACCAGCAAGATGGAGACACTGCACAAGGAGCTGGCAAGCCTGCAGCAGGTGACGGCAGGTGGTGATCGCGAGGCCATCGCGAAGCAGGTAGGAGCCGCTGGCAAGGCTTGCAAGAGCTGCCACGACGAGTACAAGGCGGAAAACTACCTGTACTGATTTACCACATCATCGACGGGGGCGGCGGCGCCAGCTGCAACAGCCCCCAGAATGCCAGGCCGACCAGCAGCACCAGCAGCAAGGCACGCCAGGCGGGGACCGGGGCGGCGTCGCCCCGGCGGCCCGCAGCACTGCCGCGCACCATGGCCTGCACCAGTGGTTCCTTGCGCACGTACTGGTGATACAACACGGCCAGAATATGCAGCGCCACCAGGGCCAGCAGCAAATCGAATGCCACTTCGTGCACCAGCCCCATGGCATCCCGCACCGTCACGCTGGCGCCATAGTAAAGCGGACCCGAAAAAAACACATCGTCGCTGTTGAACAGGCCGCTGATCCCCTGCAACAACAGTAATGACAACAATGCCATCACCGACCAGCCACCCAGCGGGTTGTGCCCGGCACTGGCCGCGCCGCGGCCACCGAGATAGGCAAGCACCGCCCGCGGCCCCACCAGGAAGTCACGGAAGCGCGAGTGACGACTGCCGACAAAGCCCCAGGCGACCCGGCTGATGACCAGCACGATCACCGTATAACCCAGCCATTCGTGCAGTTCGTAGTTTTCGTTTTCCGCGCTCCACCAGGACAGTGGAATGCAAACCACAATGGCCCAGTGGAACAGCCGGGTCGGTATATCCCACAGCGGATTGTCTTTACCGGACATGAGGACCGGGCACCTACTGCCGCACCAGCGGCGGGCATGCCGCATCCACGTCCTGGCAGGTATAGACCCATCGATTGTCGGCCAGCACCGCGCGATGCCGGGCTCCCGCAGTGGCAGGCAGGCCGCTGTCGTAGCCGGCGTCGCCGCGAAACATCACGGTTACTTTCCCGTCGTCAACCGCGAACACCGGCAGGACCTGGGGTACTGCACTGCCCCGCTCTTCCGCTACCAGCTCCGCCAGGGAGTCATAGGAACTCAGGCTGAGCAGGGTGATCATCGTCGGTGGCAGGATGGCCAGCTCCCCCCGGTTGTGCCTGGACAGGGCTTCGCCAATACCGATCCACAGGTGATCGTGTATCTCGCCGCCGTCGATGACAACGTCCTCGGCCGTGGCCACGGGGGCGGCGTAGATCCAGGTTGAAAATCGCCTGGGTTCCGCCACAGGCGTGGTCCAGTGGCTGACGAGCACCATATCTTCCAGCCTGGGGCGCAGCCCGGACTCCTCCCAGGCCTCCCTCGCTGCCGCAAGGCGTGACGCCTGCAGCTCGTCCCCACCGGCTTTGGCAAGATCATCCGGCTCCAGCGCACCACCGGGAAACACCCAGTAGCCTCCGGCAAACATCAGTGCCTTGTTGCGCTTCAGCAGCAGGGTCTCAAGCCCATTCCCGGTGTCGCGCAACAGCACCACGGTACTCGCCGGTCGGGGTGCGGCGACGGCAGCGGGTGTTTCATTATCAGCGCCGAACATGTTCAACGGACTCTCCAGTACGGTATGCAACAGGCCTGAAAGATAACAGTTTTTGCCACCGGAGGGCGAGTCGGCGGCGGGGCTGTTTTCTCACGCTGGTGTACTGATCGATACCACGGGCTTTGCCTTGGCGGTACAAAACTGGAATGCTAGGCAGCGTTTTAACCGGTAACAGCGAACAGCACTATGCGCATTACTCATCGGGTGGCCCACACCGCCCTTGTCGGCCTGCTATTGATGATGTCCGGCCCGCCCTCCGCGGCAGCGGACGGCGATACCGACCCCTCCGGCAATGGGTCCGGGCCTGCGCGACCCTACCCTGTTACCGAGAAGCGCCAGCCCTGTGCGGACTTCAGCCCCCTGCGCCGGCCCTTCTTCGGTGACACCCATGTCCACACGGCCTGGTCTTTCGATGCCAGCTCACAGGACACCCGCAACAAACCACCCCAGGCCTACGCCTTCGCCAGGGGTGAGCGCATGGGGATCCAACCCTACGATGACCAGGGCAACCCGCAGCGCCATATCCAGATCGACCGCCCACTGGACTTTACCGCGGTTACTGACCACTCGGAGTTTTTTGGCGAGATGCGCATGTGCATGACACCGGGCCTGCCCGGCTACTGGCACCCGGTGTGCATCGCCCACCGCTGGGCTCCCTCCCTGTCCTTTGCCACCTTTGGTGCCTACGGCATGGCCGGCAAGAAGCGCTGGGGATTCTGCGGCGAGCGCAACAGCGACTGTTTCGCAGCCGCCAAAAGCACCTGGCAGGATATCCAGCAGGCAGCGGAAGAGGCCTACGATCGCAGCAGTGACTGCAGCTTTACCAGTTTCGTTGGTTACGAGTGGACCGCCAACGTGGGAGCGGGCCAGAATCTGCACCACAATGTCATTTTCCGCAACGAACAGGTGCCCGAACGGGCATTGGGCTGGATAGAAACGCCCAGCCAGGTGCAATTATGGGACTACCTGGAGCAGGAGTGCGTGGTGGAGAAACCCGGGTGCGACGCCGTCGCCATACCCCATAATTCCAATCTCAGCGGCGGGCTCATGTTTGAAACAGCCCGGATCAGCGATGACACGGTACCACGCGGAGCTGTTACCCGGCAGGAAGCGAGCCGGCGTGCGCGCTGGAATCCACTGGCCGAGTTGGTGCAACACAAAGGCGCGTCGGAGTGCGATAACCGCGCCGCCGTCTGGGCCGGAGACGAATACTGCGATTTCGAACTGCTGGACTACGACAGCTTCGGCGGCAAAAGCAGTGGCACCCCCGGCGGCGGATCGATGAAGATACTGACGATGTTCGTCGACGAGGAGGAGCTACCGGTCACCAAACCGCCGGAGCAGACCAACTTCCTGCGCTACGCGTTGAAAAAAGGCCTGCAACAGCAGGCCGAGCTGGGGGTGAACAGTTTCAGGTACGGACTGATTGGCAGTACCGACACGCACATCGCAGCACCCGGCCTGGTGATGGAGAAGAACTTTCCGGGACATGGCGGCGCCGGCAAGGGGTCCGGCGGCGACCTGCCGGAAGGCTTGCCCGACGACCTGGAGTACGGACCGGGCGGGCTGGCGGTGCTATACGCCGAGGAAAACACCCGCGACTCACTGTTTGCAGCGATGCAGCGGAGGGAGGCCTACGCCACCAGCGGCACACGCCCGGTGCTCCGTTTTTTCGGCGGCTGGGACTACTCCAGTGAGCTGTGCAACGCCAGCGACCAGGTCGCCCGCGGCTATGCCGGCGGGGTGCCGATGGGCGGCGAGCTGCCCCCGCGCCCCACACCTGGCGCCGCACCCCGCTTCCTGGTCATGGCAGCCTACGACCCCGGGACTGCCGAATACCCGGGGGCACAACTGCAGCGTATCCAGCTGATAAAGGGCTGGTACCTGGACGGCGAGCTCGAGGAAAGGGTGTTGGACGTGGCCGGTGGCGACAACGCTGCCGGAGTCGATATCAACTCCTGTGAACGCCACGGCCCGGGCCACCGCCAGTTATGCACCGTGTGGGAGGACCCGGACTTTGACCCCCGGGCCCAGGCTTTCTATTACACGCGAGTACTGGAAAACCCGAGTTGTCGCTGGAGCCAGTACGCCTGCGCGGAAGCGGGTGTGCGCTGTGACGACCCCGCCAGCATTCCCGAGGGCCTGGGCCAGTGCTGCGCCCCGGAACACAAAAAAGTCATCCAGGAACGCGCCTGGAGTTCCCCTATCTGGTATACCCCCGCTGACTAGGGGGACGGCACCCGGGCGGCCATGCCCAGGTCGTAGCCCAGAGCCCGCGCCCGCTCTTCTGCCTGTACCCGCTCGGCTCCCGCGCGGGTGACTACCCACAGGTTGGCGCAACGGGTACCGGTGCGGCAAAAGGCGAGCACTGGGCGGGAGTCGTCATCAAACAATCCCGTCATGCGCGCGACATCCGGTCCAGGGAAGTTCATGGCGGTCACCGGCAAGTGGTGGTATTCGAGGCCAGCGGCGAGGGCCGCCGCCTGTATGTCGGCACTACCGGGCTGGCCCGGGTCTTCTCCATCGGGACGGTTGTTCACCAGCACCTTGTAGCCTGCGGCGGCAATCTCCGGCACCTGCTCCAGGCCGATCTGCCCTGCCACGCCGATAGTCTCAGTCAACTGCATTACATTCATGGTGCATCTCCTCTATTGTTCACCGGTGCGGGCATGGCCGGTCACTTCATCGAGCCCCTTGCGCAACTGGCCGGCCCAGCGACTGAGAATACGCCGGGCCTCGGCGTCGTTGGTGACCGAGTTGCTCCACTGCAGGTAATTGCTGGTATCACGGCTGCGCTGGGCGTCTACGACACGCACCAGGATTTCACCGGTCGTGCCATCGAGCAGCTCCAGTAACAGGGTCATCTGTCCTGCCGAGGTGGTGTAGGTGCGCTGCATACCCGATGAACGGGTGTCGGGTGCAGAGATGTCCAGGTTGATAATGGCCGGCCGCAAAATCAGTACCTGCTCCCCGTCGCTGAAACGCTCGACCAGCTGGTAGGGTGGCGCCTGCTCCAGCGCCTCGCGGAAATACTTCCCGCACTCTTCACCCAGCTTGTCCTTGATCCGGTCTACATCCTTCTGGGTCACGCGGCTGCCCAGGTCGATACGACTGCTGTTCTGGTCACGCTGCCAGTTCTTCTTGAACGCGACTTCGCACGCCATCAGGCCGTATGAATCGTACCCGGTCAGGTCTGCGCCCGGTCGCTTGTAGACGACCCCGAAGCGCGTATCAGGCACCAGTACCAGGCCGTCGTAGGTTTCGGTCGGCGCCGCCGGCCCGGTACTGCAGGCACTGGTCAGCGCCGCGACAGCCACCAGTAACAGCGCTTGCAATATTTGCTTGAATTCCATCAATTTTTCTCCCAGTAGAAACAACCGCAGGCTAACGACCCGCTCAGGCCAATCATACCACCATCCGCGCGTATCAAGGTCTCATACCAAACGGACCGATTGTTGACGGTGATCAAGTTAAAGCGATGCCAGTTGTCCTTTAATGTATGAATATAACTCATAACGATGATCAATATTCTGGCTTGCATATATGATTCCCTCACCTGCTGGACTGACTCGATTGGTTTCCATCTGCCTGTCAGTACTGCTGACCGCGGCACCGCTGTCTGCTGCTACCCGTTACGCACCGATAATGCCCCTCGCGGCCCAGTCCCTGTTACTGGATGTCGCTGTTGCCGGGGAGCGGCTTGTAGCGGTAGGTGAGCGCGGCCACATACTGTATTCCGATGACCGGGGGGATAACTGGGAACAGGCCAGGGTGCCGACCACGCAGATGCTGACCAGCGTCCACTTTATCGATCCGCGGCATGGCTGGGCAGCGGGTCACGACGGGCTGATCCTGGTGAGTGACGATGCAGGGGAGCACTGGCGTATCCAGCGGGACGGGCTGGCGGTGCAGCACCAGACCAACCTTGAACAGCGCGAAGCCGCACACCGAAAGCTGGAGAACCTCGAACAACGCCTCGCGCGAGCAGACGAACAGGAGCGGGAGCAAATAGAACTCGAGCTGGAAGACGCCAGGCTGGACCTGGAGGATGCCGACGTCACGCTGGAGGAGCCGGTCTTCACCTCCCCTTTCATGGCCGTATGGTTCCAGGATGCGGATCGAGGTTGGGCGGCGGGTGCATTCGGCACCTTCGTAGCCACCGAGGACGGCGGTCAGCACTGGGTAAACCGGGCCCCGGAACTGGATAATCCCGATGAGTTTCACCTCAATACCATCACCGGAGACGGCACCGGCCGGGTATTCGTCGCCGGCGAGGGCGGGGTCATGTTCCGCTCACTGAACGGCGGCCGCAGTTGGCAAACTCTCGAACCTTTCTACAAGGGCAGCTGGTTTGGCGCCGTTTACAACCCCGGCAACGGCGACCTTTTTCTGTTCGGTTTGCGGGGCAACCTGTACCGTTCCAGCGACTTCGGCACCAGCTGGGAGCCCATACAAAACAACAGTAACAGCACCCTCGCCGGCGGCAGCGCCAACAGCGAGGGGGATCTCGTCATTGCAGGCGGTGTCGGTACGGTTTTATTCAGCACCGACGGCGGCCGGTCATTCCGGCGCATCCTGATGGAAGACCGGCTGGGCCTGAGCGCAGGCGTAAGCATCGGTGAAAGGCTGGTACTGGTCGGGCAAGGCGGCGTCGAGATCGCCGAGGACGCAGGCCATGTCCGATAATTCAATAACCCCCGGGCGTGATGCGCCCCATACCTACCACCCGGGAGAGGAAGAGGCGCTGCTGGAGCGAGTGATCTTTTCCTTCAGGCCAATGCTGCTGGTCGGATTTTTACTGACCACGCTGTTTTTTGCCTACCAGACTGCGGGCCTGCGGCCCGATGCCAGTTTCGAAAAAATGATTCCCATGGAACACCCGTATATCCGGTCTTTCATGAAACATATTTCCGACCTGGGCGCCGCAGGCACCAGCATCCAGGTAGCGGTCGAGCATACCTCGGGCGACATCTTCGACCCGGATTACCTGGATGTGTTGCAGAAGGTCAACGACGAGGTGTTTTACCTCAAGGGGGTCGATCGCAACAGGATGCGCTCCCTCTGGACCCCCAACGTGCGCTGGACGGAGGTCACCGAAAAGGGTTTCGAGGGTGACAAGGTCATCGATTCCGATTACGACGGCTCGGAACGGGCCATGGATCAGCTGCGCCAGAACATCCTGCGCTCCGGGGAAGTGGGCCGACTGGTCGCCGACGATTACCGCTCCAGCATCGTGCAGGCGCCGCTGATCGATACCGACCCGACCACCGGTGAGCCGCTGGACTACTGGGAGCTGTCCCAGTCACTTGAGAAAAACATACGGGAAAAATATGAGCAGCTGTCGATAGACGAGACCGGCAAACCCACGGTCAGGATTCACATCATCGGTTTCGCAAAGATCATAGGCGACCTGCTCGACGGCATCACCGCCATCTTCATCTTCGCCGTGATCACGCTGCTCATCACCTCAATCCTGCTGTTCCTGTATACCCGCAGCTTGCGCGGCACATTGGCTCCGCTGCTGTGTTCCGTCATCGCCGTCATCTGGCAACTGGGCCTGCTGACCACCCTGGGCTACGGCCTCAACGCCTATTCCATATTGATACCCTTCCTGGTTTTCGCCATCGGCGTCAGTCACGGCGTGCAGATCGTCAACGCCTTTCTCGGCGAGAGTATTGCCGGATACGACCGCGAGGCCAGCGCCAGGCGGGCCTTTCGCGCACTATACATACCTGGCATGACGGCGCTGATCTCGGACGCCATCGGCTTTATCACCATGGTGTTGATTCCCATTCAGGTGATCAAGGACCTGGGCATTGCCGCCAGTATCGGTGTTGCCGTTGTCGTGCTGACCAATCTGGTGCTGTTACCCATAATGATGTCGTATATCGGTGTGACAAAAAAGACGCTGGAGCACCACCGCAAAGCCCGCACCAGCGATGCGGTGCGCCGCACTGCCTGGCACCTGCTTGCAAACCTCGCCAGCGCGCGCGTGGCGCGGGTATCGCTGGCGGTGGCGGCCGTCGGTTTCGCTATCGGCATCTACGGCGGCCAGAACCTGCAGATAGGCGACCTGGACCCCGGCGCCCCCGAGCTGCACCCGGATTCCCGCTACAACCTGGACAACAAATTCATTACTGACAACTATGCGACCAGCTCCGACATAATGGTTGTGATGGTGGAAACCGGGCAGGAGCAGTGTGCACAGTATCGGAATCTCGAGCTCGTCGACCGCTTTACCTGGCATATGCGCAACGTCCCCGGGGTCAGTTCAGTCATGAGCGCCACGGAAGTCTCGAAGCTGTTCGCCGCGGGCTACAACGAGGGAAACCTCAAGTGGGCGACCATCAACCGCGACCAGCGCCTGCTGGGTTCTACCTTCGACCAGATGCCCGGCGCGCTGATGAATACCAACTGCAGCCTGCTGCCGGTCGTCCTGTTCCTTGCGGACCACAAGGCAGAGACCCTGCAGCGGGTCGTAGACGCTGCGGAGGCCTTCGCCGCAGAGAACCCGCAGGAGGGAATTCACTTTGCCCTGGCAGCGGGCAACGCAGGCATCGAGGCGGCCACCAACCAGGAAATAACCATCGCCCGAACGCGCATGATTCTGCTGATCTACGGTGTGGTAGGTGCGCTCGTCTTCCTCAGTTTCGCGTCCTGGCGCGCCGTGATCTGCATCATGGTGCCACTGGCACTTACCTCGTTCCTGGCCCAGGCGCTGATGGCCTGGCTGAACATCGGCGTCAAGGTCGCGACGCTACCGGTAATTGCGCTGGGGGTAGGGGTCGGTGTCGACTATGGTATTTATATCTACAGCCGGCTGGCCTATTTCCTGCGACGTGGCATGGGCATCCAGGAGGCCTACTACAACACGCTGACAACCACCGGGGAGGCCGTCAGCCTGACCGGCGCGATGCTGGCAGTGGGCGTTGCTACCTGGATCTGGTCGCCGATCAAGTTTCAGGCGGACATGGGCCTGCTACTGACCTTCATGTTCCTGTGGAACATGGTGGGTGCGCTGTGGCTACTCCCCGCGCTGGCGCATTTTCTGGTAAAACCGAAAATTGTGGTCGGCGCGGAGCTCGAGTCGAAGGGCGCGACTTCGACCTGAGATTGATACGGGTTGGGAATACTTTCCATTGATGAGAGGCAGGGGGAAACACACATGGGTCAGAATTCGACAGGGCCTGTTAAAGCACTCGTGCGATCTGCTGTCGCGGCAAGCCTGATGGCTGTCGCCCCCGGCATTCAGGCACTTTCATTTGATCTGGACGATGACGGCGAGTGGCGACTCGAGTGGGACACCAATATCGCTTATACCGCCCAGTGGCGGGTAGCGAAACAGGACGATGACCAGTTTAAATACAAGGATCTGGGGGGAAATGATCCCATTGCCTCCCTGAGACGCCATACCGTATTGATCAACGCCAACGACGGCGACAACAACTTCAATCGCAGCCTGGTGCAGAACAAGGTTTCGTTCGTGACGGAGATGGACCTGAAACGCGACAGCTATGGCATCTTTGCCAGGGCCAGGGGCTATTACGACGATGTCTATGACCAGCGCACCGACCAGACCCAGGAAGACTTCCTGACATACAACTCCGGAAACTCCCCGGCCATTGGCGGCACCACTGCCTTCCGGCGCTTTCCCGATGGCACAGTGGACGAACACCGGGACCGGCTGGAAATGCTCGACTACTTCGCCTACGCCACTGGCGAACTGCCCGGTGATAGACTGTACAGCGTCAGGCTGGGCAGCCAGGTGATCAACTGGGGTGAGGCGACCTTCACCTCCGGGATCAACGGCCTGCAGAACCGGGCCGACCTCATCGCCCGCAACACCCCGGGGGTGGAGGTAAAGGAGATCCTGTTACCCACCGGGGCCCTCTATGGCCAGGTCGATGTAATACCCGATGTCACGTTCGAGGCCTACTACCAGTACGAATGGAAAAAAACCGAGCTCAACGGGGTCGGCAGCTTTTTCAGTGACAGGGACTTCCTCGGGCCAGGGGCTGAAAATTTCCTGATCAGCCTGGGGCCTGACAATTTCCTGGTAGCGCCGCGAACGAAGGACGAAGGGGCATCGGACAGCGGCCAGTGGGGTGCGGCGCTGCACTGGATCGTGCTCGGCGATACCGACCTGGGTTTCTACTACATCAACGCCCACAGCAAGTCTCCGGCTTATCGCCTCAACTACGACGGCGTTTTACCCCGGGACTACACCATCGTCTATTTCGAGGATATCCAGGGCTATGCAGCGAGCTTTACCACCGTGTTCGCCGACACCAACGTGCAGGGTGAAGTCTCCTACAAGACCGACGTGCCGGTGGTGCTGGAAAGCGGTGAACCGGTCCAGGGTGACCTGGCCGCCTACCAGCTCGGCGGTTCCTATGTGTTTGAACCGACCACCCTGTGGGACGATGCCAGCCTGACTTTTGAACTGGCGGGCGCATACATCACCTCGAATGACAGCGACGAGCTTCTCTACGATGACCACGGCAGCGTGATCAACCTGCGGTTGGAGCTGTCCTACCTCAACGTGATGCCGGGGCTCGACCTCAGGGTGCCGATCTTTCTGCGTCGTGGCCTGGACGGAAACATTCTGGAGACTGAAATGGTGGAAGACTCCTCCGCGGTCAACATCACCTTCCAGTTTGTCTACCTTAACAACTTCACCACCTCGCTGGGCTACTCCAATTTTTTCGACGGTGGTGAAAACACCTATATCAACGACCGTGACAACGTGTCGGTTAATTTTTCATACAGCTTCTGAAACAAGACGAGGACAGGATTATGCCTGCAAGCAGAAATACCCTAACTGCCGTGGCGGTGGCGCTGTCACTATTGGCAGGCGGCGCGATGGCGAAGATGTCGGCGGAGGATGTCGCCCGCCTTGGCAAGGATCTGAACCCGATCGGGGGCATCAGGGCCGGCAGTGCGGATGGCTTGTTACCGGAGTGGACCGGCAACATAGTCGGCCTGCCCCCGGGCATCAAGTGGGACGGTCCCGGCACTCCACGCCCTGACCCCTGGCCGAATGAACAGCCACTTTTTATCATCACCAAGGACAACATGGATCAGTACCGGGAGCGTCTGAGTCCCGGCCAGCTTGCGATGTTCGAGACCTACCCGGAGACCTTTCGCATGCCGGTGTACCCGGGTCACCGGGAGTTTGCCTTTTACCCCACGTTCTACGAAAAAGTCCGCTATAACGCCGAACACAGTGAGCTGATCAACGACGACGAGGGCATCAAGGGCTTTGTCGGGGGAGCGGCGTTCCCCGTGCCGTCGACGGGCCCGGAGGCCGTCTGGTTCACCCGCACCACCGGGGCCTTCGAGACCATGGACGGCGAGTACAGCGACATCGCGGTTTTCCCCAACGGCACCCGCTCGACGCGCCGCTCGAGGTTTATCCAGGAGTCGCCCTATGCCAGTCGCAACAACCCCATCACCCCCGAATACGAGTACCCGAAGCTGGGCGTGTTTGGCGGCTATATCATGACCTATGTCACTGAGCCCGCGCGGGATAAAGGCCTCATCACGGCCGTCCTCGAGCCCTTCGACTACTCCATAAACGACCGTGAGGTATGGCGCTATCTGCCCGGCTCGCGCCGGGTAAGGCGCGCTCCCACGGTCGGCTTCGACACTCCTGACGGGCCCGGCGGCCTGAAGACTGTAGACGAGGTGCGCGGTTTCAACGGCTCGATGGAGCGTTTTGACTGGCAGTTGGTGGGCCGGCAGGAGGTTTTCGTGCCCTATCACAACTACCGCTTTGACAATCCGGATATCAGCTACGATGAGCTGCTGACCAGATTCCACGTCAATCCCGACTACATGCGCTACGAGTTGAAGCGTGTGTGGGTGGCCGAGGGTACCCTGCGTGAGGGCGAGCGCCATATTTACGGCAAGCGCCGGATCTATATCGACGAGGACACCGGGTTTACGGTCATCACGGAAAACTACGACGGTCATGGCGAACTGTGGAAAGTAGCTCTCACCAACAACATCTACGACTACGGTGGCCAGGGTTACGCCCGCCGCGCCGAGATTTACCACGACCTGCGAGCGGGTGCCTATATCGCCGAGCGCCTGATCAACGACAGCGCCCCCATGATGTACGACGTCAACCCGGTAAAAGGGCCCGCCTACTTCTCCCCCAGCAATATCCGCAAGCTGGGCAAGCGTTGATCGTCAGTGCGCTTGGGGGCCGGCGGATTTTGCCCGCCCGCGCCCGGTGTTCGCCCCTGCGGTCGCTGACCGGGAAGCCTCAGTCAACCAGGCCGAAATCAGCGCCCAGGATATCGATGATTTCTGCCTTGGGGTTTTCCGGGATGTGCAGTTTTGTGCCGATGATTTTCTCGGCGATTCCCACGTAGGTATCCGACACGGCCATCAGGACCTCGGTCGGCAGCGCGTTATCCCTGGCCAGAGCCGCGCGCTCGGTCATCCTGTCCTTGTTCAGCAGGATATCCGGGTCGGGGAAGTGCTGCAGGAGAAGCTGGCGGAAGCCCTCCTTGGAGTTCTCCACCACCTTGCCCTGGCGCCAGGCGGGGCCATCCCAGATGCGGGAGGAGTCAGGTGTACCGACTTCGTCCATGTAAATGAGCTTGTCCCGACCGGCACTGTCGGTGACATAACCGAACTCGAACTTGGTATCCACGAAGATCTGGTCCAGCTTCGACAGCTCCGCGCTGATCAGGTCGAAGCCCTCCCGCAACAGGGTCTCATAGCGATCGACATCCCCGATATCGAGGAAGTTGAAGGCGGCGTAATTGGTGACGATGTCGCTGCGGGTGATGTTCACGTCGTCCGCGGCCGGTACGCCGGGTATACCGGTCAGAATACCCTTGGTCGAGGGGGTTATCAGTAGCTCGGGCAGTTTCTGGTCACGCTGCAGCCCGTCGGGGATCTGGATACCGCAGAACTCCCGCTCGCCCTTTGCGTAGGCGCGCCACATGGAGCCGGTAATGTACTGGCGGGCGATGGCCTCGATCATCACCGGGCGGGCTTTCTGCACGATCCAGACCAGGGGATGGGGAATTTCCAGGATATGGCTGTCCGCCAGCCCCTGCTCCCGGAACAGCCCGAACCAGTGGTTTGAGATGGCATTCAGGGCGGCGCCCTTGCCGGGCACACCGCGCATGCCGCCCTCGCCGTGCCAGACGCAGTCAAAGGCGGAGATGCGATCGCTGATCACCATGATGGCCAGCGGCGCATCGGCAGCCACATCGTATCCCCGCGCCGCCACCAGGCGGGCGCTGTCGGCGGCAGTGAGCCAGTAGACCGAGCGCACCTTGCCACTGTGGACGGGCGTTTCGGTGCGAATCGGCAGGTCGTCGTTAACAGCTAATACCTTGTCGGCAAGACTCATGGGCTGTGGTCCTGTAGATGTCACGGCGTCAGGGGTGGCAGCGCTGGCTCAATCGGCTACAGCCGGTATGATCCTGTGTCGCTACCGTGAGGGCGACAATGTTAGCAGAGCCCGCCTCGGCTGGCATCATCAGCGGGCGCATTCAGGCGCGCGCCCCGGCTGGAACCGCCACTGCCCGGGGCCGGACAGGCGCCGTTTCGTTCCTGGTACCGTCCTGATCAGGACATCGTGCCCGGGACACGATAAACTGCGGCAATAGCGCGACCGCCACAGGGTCAAACAGGGAATTTGTACAATGAACGAGCCACAGACACCCTATCAACTGCTCGGTGAGCAGGGTATTCGGGAACTCTGCAACGCCTTTTACGACATCATGGACACCTTGCCGGAAGCAGCCGGGGTGCGTGCAATGCATGCCGCCGACCTCGGGCCGATGAAGGAGAAACTGGCCGAATACCTGATCGGCTGGATGGGCGGCCCTCCCCTGTATGCTGACAAATACGGCACTGTCTGCATGACCACGCCCCATGAGCACTACCATATAGGCCCCGAGGAGCGCGACCAGTGGCTGTTGTGCATGGATCGCGCCCTCGAACGCACCGGGGTAAGCGAAGAAGTGGTGGCCATGCTCAAGGTGCCTCTGTTTCGCATTGCGGACGCAGTGCGCAACCGGGAGGGTCCCAGCGCGGCCGTCACCAACCCCAATATCATCGCGGCGGGCTGACCAGACCATGCGCCATTTTCCCTTGCTGGCAGGGGCCGCCCTGACTTCCTTCGCCTCGCTGGTCGCTGCGGGTACGCCGCCACCGGAACAGGTACTGGTCACCGCCACGCGGGTACCCGAGGACGGCCTGAAACTGCCCCTCAACTGGTCCAGCATCAGCCAGGAGGACCTCGAGCTCGTCGGCCACACCCATATCAGCGAGGCCATGCAACAGGTGCCCGGTGCCTGGATCGCCCGGGGTAACGGCCAGGAAAGCCTTATCTCCCTGCGCTCGCCGGTGCTCACAGGGGCCGGCAGTTGCGGCGCTTTCCTGATCGCCGGCGACGGCATCAGCCTGCGTGCCCCGGGTTTCTGCAACGTCAACCAGCTGTTCGATGCCAACACCGAGCAGGCCGGGCGCATCGAGGTCATCAAGGGTCCGGCCACGGCCGTGTACGGTTCCAACGCCATGCATGGCCTCATCAACGTCATCAGCGCCGCACCCAGCGAGGAACTGGACCAGAACATCTCCGTCGAGGCCGGCCCCTACGATTACTACCGCGCCAAATACCGCTACGGCAACACCTGGGGTGCCCATGGATTGAGCGTGCGCATCAACGGTACCACCGACGGCGGCTATCTCGACGACGCCGGCTATGACCAGCAGAAGGCCACCGTGCGCCACGACTACGAGGACGACGTCTGGCGGGTCAGCAGCGTGCTCGACTACGCCAACCTCAACCAGGAAACCGCCGGCTATATCCAGGGCTACAAGGTCTACAAGGATGCGGGAGCCCGGCGCGAGAACCCCAATCCGGAGGCCTACCGCGATGCCAGCTCCCTGCGCTTCCACAGCGCCATCAGCCGCACCCTCGACGCCGCCAACACGCTGACCATCACACCCTACCTGCGCGACAATGAGATGAAGTTCCTGCAGCATTTCGTGCCCTGGCAGCCGGTGGAAAAGAATGACCACAGCAGCCTGGGGCTGCGGGCGGCGCTGAATACTGACCTGGATACCAGCAGCTGGGTCAACGGCCTGGAGCTGGAATACACACAGGGCAACCTGCGCGAGTACCAGCAGGAGGAGTTCAGCCCCAACCAGCCCGTGGGAGTGCATTACGACTACCAGGTGGACGCATCCGTGGCCGCGGCTTTCAGCCAGTGGCGCGGGGCGCTCGGCAGCAACTGGGAGCTGAGCGCCGGCCTGCGACTCGAGTACACCTATTACGACTATGACAACAAGACCGGCGACGGTCCCGCCTGCGGCCCCGAGGCCAGCGCCTGTCGCTTCTACCGGCCCGCCGACCGCGACGATGACTTCACCGACTGGAGCGCCAACGGGGGCGCCAGCTACAGCGTGACACCCGACACTATCGTCTACCTGCGCCTGGCAAACGGCTTCCGGGCGCCCCAGACCGCCGAACTCTACCGCTTGCAGGCCGATCAGCAGGTGGCAGACCTGGACTCGGAGGAGCTGAGCAATGTCGAGCTGGGCCTGCGCGGCAGCTGGCGGGAACAGCTGGAATACGACCTGTCGGTCTACCTCATGCACAAGGACAACGTGATTTTCCAGGACGACAACCGGTACAACGTCAGCGGCGCGAAAACCCGGCACTACGGCGCCGAGCTAAGCCTCGACTACCGCTTCGCGACCGACTGGTATTTCCGCCTCGACGGGACCTGGGCCAGCCACACCTACGACAGCGATATCAATCTGCTCGGGAGCACCGGCAACCTCAATGGCAACACCATCGACGGCGCGCCGGAGTCCTTTGGCAGCGCCAGGATTGGCTGGGATTTTCCGGCCATCGGCGCCGCCGATGGCACCCTGGAACTGGAGTGGGTATACATGGACTCCTACTACCTGGAGCCTGAAAACGAACACCAGTACGACGGCCACTCGGTGTTCAATTTGCGCTTGTCAGGGATGGTCAACGAGAACTGGCGCGGCACCCTGCGGGTAACCAATCTGCTGGATGAGGATTATGCCGAACGCGCCGATTACGGCTTTGGCGAGTACCGCTATTTCGTCGGCCAGCCTCGCGGCGCCTACCTGGAGATCAGTTACCAGTTCGGCTCCTGAACCGGGCGGCGGCTCGCTAGGCCATGGCGCCGATACCGACCGCCGCGCGCACTTTCTGCATCAATGGCACGCTGTACTCACGGGCCCGCTCCGCTCCTTTCTTGAGCACTGCCTCGATGTGGCCAGGGTCGTCCATCAACCGGTCGTAACGCTCCCTCGCTGCAGCCAGCTCGCCGTTGACCAACTCGAACAGCTGCTTCTTGGCCTCGCCCCAGGCGATGCCGTTTTCGAACTCCCGGCGCATGCGCTGGGTTTCCCCGGGCGAGGCGAATGCGGCCCAGACCTGGAAAACGGTTGAGTCTTCCGGGTCCTTCGGCTCGCCGGGCTCGAGCAGGTTGGTCTTGATTTTGTTGATACTCTTGCGCAGTTGTTTCTCAGTCTGGAACAGGGGAATGGTGTTGTGGTAACTCTTGCTCATCTTGCGCCCGTCGAGGCCCTGCAGAACCGCAACACTGTCGTCCACGACCGCCTCCGGCAGGGTAAAAACCTCGGCAAAGTTGTGATTGAAACGCTGGGCGATATCCCGCGCCATCTCCAGGTGCTGGACCTGGTCGCGACCCACCGGGACATGGCTGGCATTGAACATCAGGATGTCGGCCGCCATCAGCACCGGGTAATTGAACAAGCCCATGGTGATACCGAAATCCGGGTCCTCCCCGGCCTCCTCATTTGCCTGCACCGCGGCCTTGTAGGCATGGGCCCGGTTCATCAGTCCCTTGGCCGCGTTGCAACACAGCACCCAGGTCAGCTCGGGGATCTCGGGAATATCGGACTGGCGGTAAAACAGGGCGTTGTCGGTATCCAGGCCGAGGGCCAGCCAGGTGGCCGCGATTTCCCTGCTGGACTGGCGCACCAGCTCCGGGTCCTGGCACTTGATCAGGGCGTGGTAGTCCGCCAGGAAAAAGAAGGAATCGAGAGACGAATCCTTCGACGCCGCTATGGCGGGGCGGATTGCGCCGACGTAGTTGCCGAGATGAGGGGTACCCGTTGTGGTAATGCCTGTTAGAACACGCTGCCTGGCCATGCGAATCCGCCTGTTACAAAAAGCCGCCAATGATACTGTCATTGGCCACAGGAGGCTATCCTGCAGTAGCTGTCCTGCCCGCCAGGGCCTGCAGCACCTCGCGGTAGGCGGGCCCCATCCGGGCGGGTCCGAAGGGTGCGACATCCGGGCACGCCTGGGTGCCCTCCTCTATTAAGCCGGCGAGCCGGCAGATCAGGGCGGCGGCTGCCGCTCCCTCCTGCGCCGGATCCTCGGGGCTGGACGGATAACGGAATTCATCCGGGTAGATCTCAGGGTACGCCAGGCGGTCGGGCACCGCGGGGAGGCAGCCGCTGGCCACTGCCTCCAGTACCGCAAGCCCCTGGAACTCGTGGTGGGCGGTGGACAGTACCACATCCGCACCGCGCAGCAGCGCCCGGTACTCCAGCACCGAGGGCAGGTAACCCACGTGCACCAGCCGCCGGGAAAATCCTTCCTCGATGCGCGCAAATATCGGCGGCGAGCTGCGGAAGCGCTGGCCGCAAAGTGCCAGTTCATAAGGCAGGCCGGTCCGTTCGAGCCCGGTAAGTGCGTGCCACAGGGTGTCCCCGCCCTTGTCGTACTCGAATCGGCCTGTCCACACCAGGCGCAGGGGCCGCCCGGGATAGTCGCCGCCGCTGCCGGGCCAGTCGCCGCCGGGGGGCGCAGGCTCGCCGGGATCGACCGGCACCGGCAATACCCGCGCCTTCCCCGCCAGCGCGGCCACTATCCCCGGCGGGACGTGGTCGGGCAGCCGGCGCAGCAGGACGTCCAGGCCCGCCAGGAAGGTGTCGCGGTTATAGGCCGAATTGAAGGCCAGGACATCTGCCGCCAGCGCCGAATAGAGGCTCACCATCTGTGCTTCAAGCAAACTGGCCTGGCCGGGTCGCTGCGGATAGGCGAACTGGTTTTCGTGGAAGTACAGCAGGGCTGGAACGCTGCACAGGGGCGGCACCAGTCCGCGCAGGGTTGCCAGGTCAACCATGGAGGTGGCAACCAGCAGGTCGTAATGCCGCTCCAGCTGCGCGCGCTGTTCCAGTGACCAGTAAAGGGGATTGCCCCGCACCCGCCAACTGAAGTGGCGGGGAGGCAGGCTCATTACCTGCCACTCCCAGTCGGGAAACATGGTGAGCAATGCGCGCTGCCAGTGCACATGGCTATGCGCCGCGTAAGCCGAAAGCAGCAGGACCCGCACGGCGCTATCCGGCGGCCAGCGGACCCCGGTGATCATAGAAGCGACGCAACACCCGGCACAGATCCCAGGCGTCCCTGGTACCAGCGGTTTCCCTGATCGAATGCATGCCCAGGGTAGGCACACCGATATCGATGGTGCGGATACCGGTGGCGCCGGCGGTGATCGGGCCTATCGTGCTGCCACAGCCCATATCACTGCGCACCACAAAGGCCTGTACCGGCACTTCCTCGGCTGCCGCGAGCATGCGGAAGAAACCTGTTGTTTCGCTGTTGGAGGCGTAGCGCTGGCTGGCATTCACCTTGATCACCGGGCCCTGGTTCATCTGCGGACCGTGGTTATCGTCGTGCCTGTCGGCGAAATTCGGATGGATAGCGTGGGCATTGTCCGCGGAAATCATCAGGGAGCGCTCGGCGAGTTCCGCATAGGCGTGCTCGTCACCCGCTATCCGCTGCAACAGCGAACGCAACATCGGTCCCTGGGCCCCGGCGGCAGACAGACTGCCCACCTCCTCGTGGTCATTGCAGACCAGCAGGCTGCTGGCCGCACCGTCACTCTGCAGCAGGGCCTGCAGGCCGACATAGCAGCTGAGCAGGTTATCCAGTCGCGCCGAGGCTATGAATTCCTGCTGCAGGCCTATCACTGCCGGTGCCTGGGTGTCATAGAAAGCCAGCTCGAAATCCAGTACCTGCTGCGCCGCGCAGTCGGGATGCTCCTCCAGCAGGCGCGACTTCAGCAGCGCGCGAAAGTCCGCGGGATCCTCCCCGGACTGCTGGAACAGTATCGGCAGGATGTCAGTCTGGGGGTTGATGCTGCGGCTGTCGTTGACCCCCCGGTCCAGGTGAATGGCCAGGCTGGGAATCGTCGCCAGCGGTATGCGGTAATCGATGAGCGCGGTGCGCAGCTGTCCATCGAGCGACTGGAAGCTGACCCTTCCTGCCAGGGACAGGTCACGGTCAAACCAGGGGTTTAGCAGCGCGCCACCGTAAACCTGTACCCCGAGCTGAAAACAGCCGTTGCGCAGTTTCTCGGGATTCGGCTTCACCATCAGGCAGGGGCTGTCGGTATGCGCGCCGACCATGCGCAGGCCCTCGATGGGTGGCGCCTCGCGGCCGCAGACGAAAGCGACCATGGAACTGCCGTTGCGGGTGATGAAGTAGCGCCCGCCGGCCTGCAGTTCACGCGCGGACTCCTCGTCGAGCGCGACAAAGCCCGCCGCCTGCAATCGCCGCACCATTTCGCTGACCGCGTGAAACGGGGTGCTTGCTGCGCCGATAAACTCGCACAGCTGGTGGTTGAAATTCTGTTGGTTCATAAGTCATCCATTGGCAGGAAAAGATTTCAGGCCAGCCACAGGCCGTAAAGCACTGCGGCCAGCACGAGCCGGTAGTAGACAAAAGGCATCAGCCCGATCCGGTCGAGCAGACGCAGGAAAAGGGCAATGCACAGGTACGCGGTAATACCGGATACCAGGGCTCCCATCGCGAGCAGCAGCCAGTCGACGCTGGTCCCGGAACTGGCAAGCTCCCAGCCCTTGAGAACGCCCGCGCCGGCTATTACCGGGATGGACAGCAAAAAGGAGAAACGCGCTGCGGCGTGGCGGCTCATTCCCAGCAGAAGCGCGGCAGTGATCGTGATACCGGAGCGTGATACTCCCGGAACCGGCGCAATCGCCTGGGCCAGACCGACCAGCAGCGCCAGCCCGAGGGTGATTTGCTCCCTGCCCGGATTCGCCACCCGGCGGTCAGCAATCCCCAGCAGCACCCCGAACACAAGCGTGGTCGTGGCTATCACCGGCAGGTTACGCAAGTCAGATTCGATGTAATCTCCGGCAAAAAACCCCACAGCTACCGCCGGCAGGGTCGCCAGTGCCAGGTACCATACCAGCAGACTGTCCTCGTCAGCAGGGGCACCCGCGATAGAAGATATCCAGCTCCGGGCCATACGGGCAAGGTCCGCGCGGTAATAAAACAAGACAGCCGAGAGAGTGCCCACATGCACTGCGACGTCAAAGGCGAGGCCCTGGTCGGGCCAGCCCAGCACCAGCGAGGGAATCACCAGATGGGCGGAGCTTGAAATCGGCAGGAATTCCGTCAGTCCCTGTAAGATGGCAAGCAGTATCGCCTGGTAGGTTTCTATCATCACCCCTTCCCCTGCTCCGCCAGTTTTTTCCAGTTTATTTCGTCCCGCACATAAACGGGCTGGACCTCCTGCGGCGTTTGCAGCTCGCCGCGCGCCAGGGCAGCCAGTGCACCTGGCACCAGGTCCCGGGCCGAGGGAAGCAGGTCCGGCGCGGTGACACGCAGTCGGGAGCGCAATTCGCCGGTAAGTTCCTCGATAAACCGGCAGCCGCTTCCCACCGCGGCCATGGAGGTTACCGAAGCATCGACCACCACGCTGCCGGCTCCACAGGCCACCGGCCCCTGCTGCACTGCGGCCACGCCCTGGGTGAATCCGCAGAGGGCGTAATACACCTCGTTTATGCGCGCGTCGAGCATGCTGAGGACGACTTCGTCAGGATTCACCAACCCGAGGCGCAGCGCGGTCTGAGCCTGCAGCGCGAGGGTGGAAACAGGGATTGCCGGCAACCCGGCGGTGTAGGCCAACCCCTGGACCGCGCTGGCGCCAATGCGCAGGCCGGTGAACGAGCCGGGACCACAACTGTAGGCGATGGCGTCGATGCCATGGTCCCGCAGCGCACCGTTCGGCAACAGGCTTTGCAACATGGCAAATAAGCGCTGGCTGTGCTGACGCGGGATCACCTCGTATACTTCGCGGTAGTCGCCGTCCACATACACGGCGACCGAGCATGCCTCGGTGGCGGTGTCTATTGCCAGTATTCCTGTCATCGGGTTCCCCGCTCTTCGGCCATCAGGTATTGCGGCCGTTTTTCCTGGCGCTGTGGCTGCCGGCGACGGATTATCCCACAGGCTATGGCCGGTAAACACTACTAGTGCCCGAATCAGCCGGGCCGAAAAAGACAGGGAACACTGCATGGGCAGTTCGCAGGACACAACAGGACTTATTCTCGCCGGGGGTGCCGGACTGCGTGTTGGCGGCGCGGACAAGGGGTTGTTGCCCTGGCGCGACGAGCCGATGGCGGCCCGGGTTGCGCGTCGACTGCGCCCCCAGGTGAGCCGCCTGTTGATCAGTTGTAATCGCAACCGTGAATTCTATGCAACACTGGCCGACGCCATTGTCGCTGACAGCCGCCGGGATTTTCAGGGTCCGCTGGCAGGCCTGGAGGCTGCGATACCCCATGTCACAGGCGGATACCTGGTCATCGTTCCCTGCGACCACCCTCTTCTGCCCCTCGATCTGGTGGAGCGACTGCTTGAACCGCTGTTGTCTCACGCCGGTTCGGCAGTGGATATCAGTTACGCCCACGACGGTGAGCGGGACCAATACCTGTGCGCCGCTATTCGCGCGTCAGTGCTCTCATCCCTGCCGCCTTTCCTGGACGCGGGGCATCGCGCCGTGCGCCACTGGTATGCCCTGCACCACTGTACAGTCGTCGACTTTTCCACTCAGGCAGACTGCTTCGCAAACTATAACCAACTGGATCAGCCAACATAAAAAAACCCGCCGGGATCGCTCCGGGCGGGGTTTTTGTCGGTCCAGGTCAGGCGCTTATTTTTTTGCGCGCGACTTGGCCTTGCGTGCAGCGGCTTTCTTTTTGGGTGCTGCTGCTTTTTTCCTCGCGGTGGCCGCTTTGGTTTTCGCCTTGGCGGGTGCCTTGCCAGTCACTTTCCTGGCAGTGGCCTCGACCTTCTTCTTCAGAGACTTACCCTGCTTGCTTGCCTTTTTCTCGGCAGCTTTGGCCTGGGCCTTCAGCTTGCGCTCAGCATCGCGCAGCTGCTTTTTCAGTTTCTTCTCAAGGGCATTGAGCTTTTTGGTATCGGACTTGATACGCGCTTTCATCCACTTCTCGGCCTGCGCTGCCAGGTGCTTCGCCTTGTCGACTTCTGCCTTGGCTGCCAGCTCGGCCTTCCTTTGCATCAACTTTTCCTTGGCAGCCATTTCCCTGCCCTTGAGCTTTGCGGAATCCACAAAATCCTCTACCCAATCACTGGCATCGTGCAGGGCATTGGTGAGGAAGTTGCCCTTGGCAGATGTCTTCTGGGCAGTTGCTTTTTTCCTGGCCGGTGACTTCTTCTGCCGCCGCCTTTTTAGGAGCTGCCGCAGCTCGCTTTGCAGGTGCTTTTTTCTTTGCTGTAGCCATTTCAATTCTCTCCAAAGATTATTGACGTCGAGCGTCGCATGGAAAATAGCAATAAAAACAAAACGATACAACCACTTCAGTGGATGCACGCGGCAGCCCTGACGCGATTTTCCGGGGCCTGAAATTGCCGTGAGGGACGGGGAGCAAACATCCAGAGGCAGGCTATGCCTGCGGAAAACGCTTTATTTACAGTGTTTTTTTGCACATCTCCGATTGAGAGGGCGGTGACCAGGTTTCAGGGTGGTCATTCCAGGCGGCCCGCTGCAGCGCAAAAGCGTTAATTTTTGCCAAAAAAAAGGGAGCTCAAGCTCCCTTTTTTTGTCGGCGCCGGATCAACTTTCCAGGGCTGCAAATACCTTGTCGCGAATTTCCTCCACCGTGCCGATGCCTTCTACCCGGTGGCAGGCAGGCGCCCGGGGGCCGGTCATAGAGGTGTAGAACCTGACCAGCGGACTGGTCTGGGAGTGGTAAATCTCCAGGCGCTTGCGCACGGTGTCTTCCTGGTCGTCGTCGCGCTGTACCAGCGGCTCCCCGGTTTCATCGTCAACGCCTTCGCGTTGCGGCGGGTTGTGCTCGATGTGATAGACACGACCGGATCCGGGATGTACGCGACGACCACTCAGACGGGCCACGATCGCATCATCGTCGACTGCTATCTCAACCACGTGGTCCAGATCGACGCCTGCTTCAACCATGGCTTCGGCCTGGGGGATGGTCCGGGGGAAGCCATCGAACAGGAAACCATTGGCGCAATCGGGCTCGCGGATGCGCTGCTTTACCAGGCCAATGATGATGTCATCTGACACGAGCCCACCCGAATCCATGACGCTCTTGGCTTTCAGGCCCAGTTCTGTCTTCGCCTTGACAGCCGCGCGCAGCATGTCACCGGTGGATATCTGGGGAATACCGTATTTCTCGGTAATGAACTGGGCCTGAGTGCCCTTCCCGGCGCCGGGAGCGCCCAACAAAATCAATCGCATTGGTGATGTTCCTCAATTGTGCCTGCCAGGATGATCGTACCAGTGGACGCGACTGTGTGAATCGAGTCGCTCGCCACAGCCACCGCAGGCCATGCTGTGAAGGGCAGTAACCATACACAGCGTCCGGAAAATGTACAAGTCCTAAGGGGTATCCCCGCCGGCCTGCTTGGCCGCTTCCCAGAGCTCATCCAGTTCCGCTGCAGACAGTTGGTGCAGCGACTTGCCCCCCGCCGTAGCGCGTTTTTCCATGGCACTGAAGCGCTGCTCAAACTTGGCGCTGGCGCGCCGCAAAGTCGTCTCGGCATCGAGTTCCAGGTGACGCGCGAGATTGACGCTACTGAACAGGATATCGCCCATCTCCTCTTCCACCCCGGCTCTGCTGCCCGCGGCCATGGCCCGGCGCAGCTCTGCGATCTCCTCTTCCAGCTTTGCCAGCACCCCGGCGGCATCGGGCCAGTCAAAATTGACCCGCGCCGCCCGTTTCTGCAACTTTTGCGCCCTGGGCAGGGCCGGCAGCGCCAGCGGGACATCGGCGAGGGTAGCGCCCTGGGATTTGGCGCTGCGCTCTGCCTGCTTGATACTCTCCCAGGTTTCCTTGACCGACTCGACGCTGGTGCGGTCGGGAACCACACCCTCGATCTCGCCGTCCGCGAACACGTGCGGATGGCGCCGCAGCAGCTTGGTCACCAGGGTGTCGACTATTGTTTCAAAGGAAAACAGGTCGCGCTCACTGCCCAACTGGGCGTAAAAGACCACCTGGAACAGCACATCCCCCAACTCCTCGGCCACATGGGGGAAGTCCTCGTGCTCAATCGCCTGGGCGAGTTCATAACACTCCTCGAGCGTCGAGGGCACGATACTGCGAAAGTCCTGGCGGATATCCCAGGGACAGCCGGTCGCGGGATCACGCAGGCGAGCCATCACCCGCAGCAGGTCGTCCAGCTCATATCGCGGCGCCTTCACGAACGTCACCCCTATTCCGACAGACGCAGGGCGGAGACCACGTTTTTAAGGCGGTTGATGCGCTCCAGCAGTTTCGACAGGGAACCGAGGTCCGGCACCTCCACACGCAAGCGCATGGTCGCCGTGTTCCGGTTCTTGTTGGTCTGGGTATTGACGGACAACACGTTGATCCGGGCATTGGCAAACAGGCTGGTGATATCCCGCAGCAGTCCCTGCCTGTCGTAGGCCTCGATGGCCACATCCACCTCGTAATTGGCCCGGGGCGACAGCCCCCACTCCACATCGATGACACGCTCGGGCGCGGTCTCCATCAGCTTGATCAGCCGGCCGCAGTCAGCACGGTGTACGCTGACGCCGCGACCCCGGGTGATGAAGCCGGTAATCGCATCCCCCGGCAGGGGTTTGCAGCACCCTGCAAGTTGGGTCATCAGGTTGCCGACACCGCGCACCTGCACCTGGCCGCGATAGGTGCCGTCGCCGGGCCGGGCCAGTTTGAGCTGTGGGCCGCGATTCTCCACCAGACCCTGGGCGGCATTCATCACCTGGGCAGAGGACAGGTCGCCGGAGCCCACCGCGGCATACATGTCTTCCACGCTAGGTTGCTGTACCTTGCGGGCAATGCGCAGGTAGTCGATGCTGGTCAGCGCGAGGCGCTTGAACTCCCGCTCCAGCAATAACCGCCCGGCGGCGATATTGTCCTCCCTGGCCTGGGCCCTGAACCAGTGCTGCACCTTGGCCCGGGCACGGGAGGTTTTCAGGTAGCCCAGACCCGGTTGCAGCCAGTCCCGCTTCGGCGTGCCGTCCTTGCTGGTCAGAATCTCGACCCGCTCACCGGTAACCAGGGTGTAGGTCAAAGGCACGATCGAGCCGTTCACCTTGGCACCCCGGCAACGGTGCCCCACGTCGGTGTGCACGTGGTAAGCAAAATCCAGCGGAGTAGCCCCCTGGGCGAGGTTCACCACATCTCCCTGGGGAGTAAACACGTAGACCCGGTCCTGGGCCATCTGGAAACTGAACTGCTCGGCAACATCTTCCACATCACCGGTCTCCTCGTGCCAGTCCAGCACCTGCCGCAGCCAGGCGATTTTTTCCTCGTAGGTACTGGCGGGTCGGTTGCGCGCATCGGTGCCTTTGTAGCGCCAGTGGGCACACACGCCCAGTTCCGCTTCCTGGTGCATCGCCTGGGTTCGAATCTGGACTTCCAGCACTTTGCCCTCGGGGCCTACCACCGCAGTATGGAGTGAGCGATAGCCGTTCTCCTTCGGGTTGGCGATGTAGTCGTCGAACTCATTGGGAATATTGTGCCAGAGCCCGTGAACCAGGCCGAGGGTGGCGTAGCAATCGCGGATCTCGGGCACCAGGATCCTGATCGCGCGAATGTCATAGACCTGGGAAAAGCCTATACCCTTGCGCTGCATCTTTCGCCAGATGCTGTATATATGCTTGGCGCGGCCGTCTATCTCCACTTCCAGCCCCGCCTTGCGCAGCACGTCGGTGAGCTCGTCTTTTACCCGGGTGATGAACTGGTCCCGCTCCACCCGTTTGCCGTCGAGCAGCCGGGCGATCTTGCGGTAGGCGTCGCCATAAAGATAGCGAAACGACAGATCTTCCAGCTCCCACTTGAGGTGACCTATCCCCAGGCGGTGGGCAAGAGGCGCATAGACATCGAACACCTCCCGGGCCACCGGCAGGCGGCGCTGCTCATCATTCTTCACCGCGCGGATCGCGCAGGTCCGCTCGGCCAGCTTGATAAGCGCCACCCGCACATCGTCAACCAGTGCTACCAGCATTTTGCGTATATTGTCTTTCTGGCCCTCGGCCTGGCCCAGTACCGGCCTGTCGCCGTGGGACCTCAATTCGCCGATGGCGGCCATGCGCGCCACCCCCTCGATCTGCCTGGCAACGCCCGCGCCAAAGCTCTCGCTGATGCACTCGGGCGCCACCCGCTGCTCTCGCACCGCGCGATAGAGAATCCCCGCCAGCAGGCAGTCAGAGCCTACCTGCAGTTCCGCGAGAATCATGGCTATCTCGAGCCCGGCGGTAAAGCAGTTCTGTTCCTGGGCCCAGTCCCCGCTGTCGATCCCGGGCACCCGCTGCGCCTCCCTGGCCATGCGGCAGGCAGCCAGCAGGCGGCTGCATTCAATGTCACTGTGAGCCCCGGGCAGCTTGCCCAGCCACTGCTCGAGGTCGACATGGCCGGCGGGGCCCAGGTGTGATTGATCGCGTACCTGTACCATGGATTCAGGACTCCATCAGCCGGCAAATACCCCGGTGGACAGGTAGCGGTCGCCACGATCGCAAATAATCGCGACGATGACCGCGTTCTCAAGCTCGGCAGACAGACGCAGCGCCGCGGCTATCGACCCGCCCGAGGACACCCCGCAGAAAATACCCTCCTTTCGCGCCAGCTCCCGCATGGTGTGTTCCGATTCCTGCTGCGAGATGTCGATCACCCGGTCCACCCGGGATACATCGTAGATCGATGGCATGTAGGCCTCGGGCCAGCGCCGGATACCGGGGATGCTGGAGCCCTCCAGCGGCTGCAGCCCGATGATCTGGATATCGGGGTTTTGCTGCTTGAGGTACGCGGAGCACCCCATGATGGTGCCGGTAGTGCCCATGGAGCTGACAAAATGGGTAACGCTACCGCCGGTCTGTTGCCAGATTTCCGGCCCGGTACCAACCAGATGGGCCCGCGGGTTGTCGGGGTTGGCAAACTGGTCCAGCACACGGCCCTCACCCCTGGCCTGCATTGCCATGGCGAGATCACGCGCACCTTCCATTCCCTGCTCCTGGGTGACTTCGAGCAACTCGGCGCCGTAGGCAGACATGGCCTGCTTGCGTTCATCGCTCATATGGCTGGGCATGATCAGTATCATGCGGTAACCGCGGATAGCGGCGGCCATGGCCAGTGCGATCCCGGTATTGCCGCTGGTAGCCTCGATCAGGGTATCCCCGGGGCTGATCTCGCCCCGGGACTCGGCCTGGGCAATCATGCTCAGGGCCGGGCGGTCCTTGACAGACCCGGCCGGGTTCGTGCCCTCCAGCTTCGCGAGCACTGTATTGCTCGTAGCTCCAGGCAGTCGCTGCAGTCGCACCAGTGGCGTATTGCCTATACAGGCTTCAATCGTTGGGTATTGGGGCATTTCCGTGATATCGCGCATCGGGGCTGAGAGTATAACCAACTTGAGCGGTGCCTTGCCAAGGACTCCTCACCGGGCCAGCACTGCGAAGGCGACCACATAGTCGGTCTCGTCCGCCAGACTCAGCTCGACCCTGGCGCCACCGAGGCTGCTGGCCACTTCCAGCGCACCGCCGCTGAGGATTACCCGGGGCGCGCCATGTCCGTCGTGACCGATAGTAATATCCTGCCAGCTGACCCCGCGGCCGATCCCGGTGCCCAGGGCCTTGGCGACAGCCTCTTTCGCCGCGAAGCGCTTGGCCAGCAACCGCTGGGGCTGGCCGCTGGCGCGGTATTCGTCCCGCTCGGCGGGCGTCAGGATGCGCGCCACGAAGCGATCCCCCAGCCTGGCCACAACCTCCTCGACCCGGGCGATCCTGAGAATATCGGTACCGATCCCGATCACTGCTGCTCCTCCACTTTGGCTTCATGGGAGCGGCGCACCGCCCCGGCATGGGCCCTGAACAGGTCCCGGCTGCGCAGGGGGGCATCGCCCAGTTGCAGCGCCAGGGCCAGTCGCAGCAGCCGCTTTGCCGTCGCGCGCGCCGCTCCGCTGAAATCATTGGACGCTATCGCCAGCAGGTCGGCGCCCTTGAAGGCCGGCTGGACAGGGTCTGCCTCCACTCCCCTGGCGACCAGCCCGTGCTCAGGATCATAGCGATACCAGGCCTCCGGATTCACCGCCTCACCGCTATGGCCGTCCAGGTCAAGATCGAAGCCATAGCCCAGCTCCCCCAGCAAGGCAAACTCGAAGCGACGCAGCACGTCGTCGACCTCATCGCTGCCGGCAAGGGCTTCCAGAGTAGACGCGTAGGCGGCAAACAGCTGAGGGTGCGGGTCGTAGCGATGCAGCAGTCGCACCAGCAACTCGTTGAGGTACAGCCCGCTGAAAATACGCTCGCCGCGCAGCGTGAGCGGCCTGCCGGCCGGCTCGACAGCATTGAGGTTTTTCAGGTCGGTGCGACCGCTGAAAGACAGTAACAGGGGAATATAGGGTTGCAGCAGGGCATTGCCGCTGCCGCCGCGGGTCTTGCGCCTCGCACCCCGCGCCACCAGGCTGATGCGGCCCTGCTCGGCGGTCAAAACCTCCAGCAACATGCTGCTGTCCCGGTAGGGGCGGCGGTGAAGAATGTACGAAGGTTGCAGACTGACGCGCATATCGGTTTGGTCAGCACCCGGGGCCGGCACTACACATCGTCATAGCCCAGGCTGCGCAAGGCCCGCTCATCGTCCGACCAGCCCGACCTGACTTTCACCCACAGGCGCAACATCACCTTGCTGTCGAACAGCAACTCCATGTCCCGGCGGGCATCACTGCCGATCGAGCGCAGGCGCGTCCCGCCCTCCCCCACCAGGATTTTCTTTTGCCCCTTGCGTTCGACCAGAATCAGGGCAGAGATGTGCAGGACCTCGCCCTCCAGCGCGAATTCCTCTATCTCGACGGCGATGGCGTAGGGAATTTCCTCGCCCAGCTGCCGCATGATTTTCTCACGCACTATCTCCGCCGCCAGGAAGCGCTGGCTGCGGTCGGTAATCTGTTCCTCCGGGAAAAAATGCTCGGAGGCCGGCAGGAACTTGAGGATCTCCCGCTCGAGTTCCTCCACATTGTGCCGGCGCAGGGCCGAAACCGGCAGAATGGCCGCAAAATCGGCCTGCTGCGCCAGGAATTCAAGGTGCGGAAGCAGGCTGCTTTTGTCCTCCAGCAAATCGACCTTGTTGACCACCAGCAGACAGGGCAATCCCCCCTGGCGAATCTGCTCCAGGACCATCGCGTCTTCTTCCGTCCAGGCCGTTCGATCGACCACGAATACCACCAGGTCCACATCGCGCATCGCGGCCGTCGCGGCCCGGTTCATGTAGCGATTGATCGCCTTCTCCGCACCCTTGTGAAGCCCCGGTGTGTCGACAAAAATAATCTGGTGCTCGGCCTCCGTCTTGATCCCGAGCACCCGGTGCCGGGTGGTCTGCGGCTTGCGCGAAGTAATGCTGATTTTCTGGCCCAGCAGGTGGTTCAGCAGGGTCGATTTACCGACATTGGGCCGACCGACTATGGCCACATAGCCGCAGCGTCTCGTTTCAGTTGCCATGGGCTTCCAATCTCTGCAGGGCGCTGAGGGCGGCGGCCTGCTCGGCCTTGCGCCGACTCCTGCCGCTGCCCTCGGCCTGCAGCTGGGGTTTGCTGAGGAGGCAGGCGACGCTGAACATCTGGTTGTGGTCGTCACCGGTGACACCCAGCAGTTCGTATTCCGGCAGCGGGTTGCCACGGCCCTGCAGGTATTCCTGCAGGCGGGTCTTCGCATCCTTGTCTGCCACCCCTGATGCGAGTTGCTCCAGGCGTGTCCCGAACCAGCCCAGCACGCAATCCCTGCACCGCTGGAAACCGGCATCCAGCAGGATCGCGCCTGCCAGTGCCTCGAGGGTATCGGCGAGAATGGAGGAGCGGCGGTAGCCACCGCTTTTCCGCTCCCCTGGGCCCAGCAGCAGATAATCACCCAGTTGCAGCTCCCTGGCCAGCTCGGCCAGGGTATCGCCCTTGACCAGCGAGGCGCGCATCCGGCTCATGTCGCCCTCCCGGGCATCCGGGAAACGATGATACAAGGCGTCGGCGATGATGTGGTTGACGATCGAATCGCCGAGAAACTCCAGGCGCTCATTGTTGCGACTTCCCGCGCTGCGGTGAGTCAGCGCCACGGTGAGCAGTGCGGGATCGGCAAATTCGTACCCCAGGGTGCGCTGCAGGGCATCTGCGCTTGCCATGGGCGGATCAGTATTTCTGCTTGCCTGTTTCTATCTCGAGGTCATCAAATTTCATCACCGCCTCGATATTACCCATGATCGGTACCCGCGCCTCGTAGCGGGCATCGATATACGTCCGGCCATCCTTGTGGAATACCTCGACGTCCTTGGGCTTGAGGTCGTAGATCTGGTTGGTATTGAACATGGTATCGATCTTGCGTCGGATACTGGGAAGATTGTCTTCCTCAGGGTTATAGTCCGAGGCGACAGATGTCACGATTTCGCGAATGCTCAAATACTCCAGGTAGCGTGGGAGCATTCGAATAGCGCACATGACAAAAAAGCCCACCATGGCCGCCACAACCAACATGCCCGGTATGGACATACCCCGCTGAGATGAAAGTCTCTTCATTTGATGTGCTCCCCCGCTTGCGCCGTCATTATTCTATCAGGCCCACACGGCTGAAGCTCGGGATGCTGAACAGCGAATCCCAGTGCATCCATACCGCGAAGGCCTTGCCCACTATATCCTTTTCCGGGACCTGACCCCAAATCCGGCTGTCGCTGCTGTTGTCCCGGTTGTCGCCCATCATGAAGTAGTGCCCCGGTTTGACCTGCACGGAAAAATCCCGGGCGGGCCGGGATTGATCTTCCTGCACCAGGTGTGTGGCATCGCCGATAGTCTCCAGCCCCATACCGTACCTCGAGCCCCCGTCCGGAACCACTGCCAGCATCTCCAGCGGCGCCTCCTTGCCGTTTACGTACAGGCGCTTTTGCCGGTAGCTGATAATATCCCCCGGCAGGCCTATCACCCGCTTGATAAAGTAGGTGTCATTCATGTGGGGAGGAAAAAACACCATGACATCACCGCGCTGCGGCTCGTTCAGGGCCAGCACCTTGGTGCGGGCAACCGGCAGGCGGATGCCGTAGGTATACTTGTTGACCAGAATGTAGTCCCCAACCTCCAGTGTTGGCACCATGGAGGATGACGGGATCTGGAATGGCTCCACCAGGAAGGAGCGAAGCACGAACACCACCAGCAGTACGGGAAAGAAGGACTTGGCGTACTCCACCAGCACCGGCTCCCGGGCGGTTTCGGCTGCCTTGGCCTGGTATTTAGCCGCCTGGCTGCTGCCCTCCTCCTGCCACTGCGGGTACTCGCCCTGCAGATCCGCCAATGCACGGCGGCGCCCCGGCGCCAGGAAGATCGCGTCCAGCATCCAGATAAGGCCGCTGCCAAATACCAGGATTACCAGAATGAGGGGGAAATCGATATCCATATTCTAACCTGTCAGCCGTCTACCTTGAGCACCGCGAGGAACGCGGACTGGGGGATTTCCACCCGACCGACCTGCTTCATGCGTTTCTTACCCGCTTTTTGTTTGTCCAGCAACTTGCGCTTGCGGCTCACATCCCCGCCGTAACATTTCGCTGTCACGTTTTTGCGCAGGGCCTTGACCGTCTGCCGGGCGACGATCTTGCCGCCCACGGCGGACTGGATCGCCACATCGAACATTTGCCTGGGGATCAGCTCTTTCATTTTTTCGGTCAGCACCCTGCCCCGGTGCTGTACCTGGTCACGATGCACGATTACAGCCAGAGCGTCCACCCGCTCACCGTTTATCAGTACATCGAGTCGCGCCAGCGAGGCGGGCTCGAACCGTTCGAAGCTGTAATCCAGGGAGGCGTAGCCACGGCTTACGGACTTGAGGCGATCGAAGAAGTCCAGCACGACCTCCGCCATCGGTATATCGTAAGTGAGCGACACCTGGGCGCCGAGGAATTGCATATCTTTCTGTACGCCGCGTTTCTCGACGCACAGTGTGATGACATTGCCCAGGTAGGTCTGTGGCACGAGGATATGGCAGCGGGCGATAGGCTCGCGCATTTCCTCGATATCGCCCACGTCAGGCAGCCGCGAGGGGTTGTCCACCTGGATCACCTCGCCGTTCTTCTTCACCACCTCGTAGATAACCGTCGGGGCCGTAGTGATCAGATCCAGGTCGTACTCGCGCTCCAGTCGCTCCTGGATGATCTCCATGTGCAGCATGCCGAGGAAGCCGCAGCGGAAGCCGAAGCCCAGGGCGTCGGAGGTTTCCGGCTCATAAAACAGCGATGCGTCATTGAGAGTCAGCTTGGCAAGGGCGTCGCGGAAGTCTTCGTAGTCATCCGAGGAAATGGTAAAGATGCCGGCGTAGACCTGGGGCTTGACCCGCTGGAAGCCGGGCAGGGCTGGCACTTCGTCCTGGCGCTGGGCATGGATCAGGGTATCGCCCACCGGCGCACCGTGAATATCCTTGATGCCGGCCACGACGAAGCCCACCTCGCCTGCCTGCAGCACATCCCGCTCCAGCCGCTTGGGCGTGAAAATGCCGACCGCGTCCACCTGGTGCGACTTGCCGATCGACTTTGCGACTATCTTGTCACGCTTGCGCAGTTGGCCGTTCTTGACCCGCACCAGCGACACCACTCCCAGGTAGTTGTCGAACCATGAGTCGATGATCAGTGCCTGCAGTGGTGCGTTCCGGTCGCCAGCCGGTGGCGGGATCCGCTGTACCAGGCTATTCGAGAGCGTCCTCGATACCGAGGCCGGACTTGGCGCTGACCAGGCAGGCATCGGTGGCATCGATGCCGATAATTTCCTCGATCTCCACCTTGACCCGCTCCGGGTCGGCCTGGGGCAGGTCCATCTTGTTGAGGATGGGCAGCACTTCCAGCCCCTGTTCGATCGCGGTATAGCAGTTGGCGACCGACTGGGCCTCCACGCCCTGCCCTGCATCCACCACCAGCAGCGCGCCTTCGCAGGCGGCGAGCGAGCGCGATACCTCGTAGGAGAAATCGACGTGGCCGGGGGTATCGATGAAGTTGAGCTGGTAGACCTGCCCGTCGCGGGCCTTGTAATCCAGGGTGACGCTCTGGGCCTTGATGGTAATGCCGCGCTCGCGCTCGATATCCATGGAGTCGAGCACCTGCTCGTCCATCTCCCGCGCGCTCAGGCCCCCGCAGTGCTGGATAAAACGATCTGCCAGCGTGGACTTACCGTGGTCGATATGGGCAATAATGGAAAAATTGCGGATGTGGCTGAGATCACTCACTCAATAGGGCTCGATTGACGCGGGCAGGTCATGCTGCCGGCGCGGTAAACTGAAGGGAGTAACGGCACGTCTGGCCGCCCCGTAAAAAACGCGCGATTGTACCCCAACCGGGATACAACCGCCACGTTCAAAGGGGCTGCCGGGCACAGGCACCGGCGGCCGGCACGTTACATGGGTCAGTCCTTGAGCTTGAGGCCGATAAACAGCGGGGACCCGCGCCGGATAAGGCGCAGCGGCACCGAACTGCCACCGCTCAGTCCCGCCACCGCTTCCTCGTAGGCCTGGGCATTCTTCACCGGTGTGGAACCCATGAGGGTGATGATATCCCCGGGCACGATGCCTCCCTCTGCGGCAACCGAGTCGGGCAACACCTCCCGCACCACCACGCCGCCATTGATACCAAAGCGCTCGAGCAGATCGGCGGGAGCGGTTTCCACTACCAGTCCCAGGCGCCCGCCCTGGCCGGTACCAGTGGATCCGGCAGCCAGGCTGTAGCTGTCGTCAGCGTCCAGTCCACCCACCTTGACCTTCAGCGTCTTGCGCTTTTTATCGCGCACGATTTCCACCGGCACCACCGTATCCGGTGTCACCAGGCCAACCACATGGGGCAGGTCCGCGGACGAGGGGATGTCATGGCCATCAAAGGTGACAATAATGTCACCCGCCTCCAGTCCGGCCTTGTCGGCCGGGCCATCCTCGGCCACCTGCACCAACAGAGCGCCGCGCGGCCGCTTCAGGCCGAATGACTCGGCGAGGTTCTTGTCCACATCCTGGATGGTCACGCCCAGCCAACCCCGGGTCACCCGTCCCTGGGCCTTGAGCTGGTCCACGACATTGCGCACCACACTGACCGGAATGGCAAACGACAGTCCGATCGAGCCGCCGCTGCGGGTGAAAATCTGCGAGTTTACCCCGACGACTTCGCCGTCCAGGTTGAACAGCGGGCCACCGGAGTTACCCGGATTGATCGCCACGTCCGTCTGGATGAACGGCACGTAGTTTTCATTGTTCTCGGTGGGGAGACTGCGGCCCTTGGCGCTGACGATACCGGCGGTTACCGAGTAGTCCAGGCCGAAAGGCGAACCGATGGCCAGCACCCACTCCCCCACCTCGAGATCGTCCTTGCCAGCCAGCTTCAGCGCGGGGAGGCCATCGCCATCCACCCGCAACAGGGCCAGGTCCGAGCGGGGATCGGTACCGACCACTTCCGCGTCAAACTCACGGCGGTCGCTCAGGCGCACCAGGACACTGTCAGCACCTTCCACCACGTGGTTGTTGGTCACGATGTAACCGTCGCTGGAAATAATGAAGCCCGAGCCCATGGCCATCTGCTCCTGGGGCGAAGGGGGACCGCCTCGGAACTCGAAAAAGCGCCGCAGGTACTCCGGCATCTGCTCGGGGCTCAGCTGCCCATGCCCCCCCATGGCGCGGCTCTGCTGCACCACGATCTTTACGACCGCAGGTGAGTTCTCCCGCACAATCTCACGAAATTCGGGCAGTGCCGAGGCCGCAGCCAGCGCCGGCAGCAACAGGGCCGAGACGAGGAAAACGGCACTCAGGAGTCGATGTATCGCATTCATAGTTTGGATTCCGATAAGTATGGCTAGAACAAAAATTGGGCCTGTGGCTCAGACCGGGCGAACCTGCAGTGTCGCCCGCGGCAGCACTTCCAACAGGGTTGGTTGCAGCGCCGCGTCCTGGCGATGACGCCAGGCGTGCCATCGCACCACTGCAAAGCCAAGGACCAGGCCCGCAGCCGCCCCGCCGACACTCGCCAGTTCCGACCAGGCGGGCCAAAGGCCGTCGGCGCCGGCAGCGCCCCCCAGCATAAACAGCAGGGGCAGGACATACACAATGAGGGAGCCGCGCAGTATAACCTGCTCGGGAATGCTGATGCGAACCTGGTCATCGACAGCACAGCCGTCGGTACCGTCAGGCCCGGGTAATACCCTTATGTAGCCGGTGCGGCCATCTGCAATACGGTTGAGCAAACCGTGGCCACAGCCCTTGTTGGCAGCGCAACTGCCGCAAGTGCTCTGGCGTATGGTCTCCACCCACAAAGCATCAGCTTCAACCGCCACTACCCTGCCCGTTTCTACCAGCATCTCAGGGCAACGCCGCGACCGAGTCGGCCACCATCCTGGCAGTGTTGAGCGGCACCTCGCCGATCACGGTTACCAGCACCGGCAGGCCCGACATGTGCATGCCCCGGGTATAGGAAATGGTTCCTCCCCGGCGAACCACACCCTCACCGGGAGTAATATCCTGGCTCAGTATCTCCAGAAAAATGGAAAACACCGCCAACCCATCCGTATAGGTCCTGCGCATGGAGACATCCGCGGGCTGGTCGGTAGCGGTAAAACCCTGCGGCAGCCAGTTCACCGTCCATGCCGGATGCGCGCCGCCAAGGGACAAGAGACCGGCACCCGGTTCGGGATGCTGGGCCCGGTGAACCACGTTGGTGCCATCGCCCGCAGTTACTTCGCCGCTATAGGACAGACTGGCAAACTGGAAGCTTTCGAGAATCTTGTTACCGCGCCCTATGGTCGCGCTTTTCAACAACAGACCAGTGTCCTGGTCCAGCTCCAGCACATAGCCGTAGCGGTACATGTCCCTGGGCTCAATCCGTATCCGCACCGCCCGGCGACCCGCTACCAGTTCCCCGTCGACAACGCCGAACCGGTAGTACTGGGCGACGCCGCAGTCACCCGCCTGCAGGGCTGCGCCCAACTGCAACAACTGGTTTCCGGGGTGAAGGCAATCCAGCGGATGATCGACACGAACAACTTCCGCGCCGTGACCGGTCAACTCCGTCAGGCGCTCATTGGCCACTCCATCCTCGATGTAGTGCGAAATCTGCATGGCCTGGACTTCGTCACCCCGTTGAAAGGTGACAATGCCGTGGTAACTCACCTGCTGCAGGCTCCTGGACATTTTGTCCAGCCAGGCAAGGGCGTCGGCATCCGCGGCGGCGCAGGCTTCCGCGTCAGCCCGTGCGGCCGTTAGCGTCAAAGCGACAAGTGCGGGAACAAGGACAAGATAGCGCCAGTGGAACGAGTCTGTCACGGTCAAGCGTTCCCTACTCCTCGATGCGCGGCACGCGGGCGAACGGTACCAGGCCGCTCGGCGAATTCAGTGCCGCCTGTTCAGCGTGCGCCTGCATGTACTTCTGCAAGCGCTGCCGCGCGAGTTCCTGGTAGGCGGTTCGGGTAGCCGGCTGCAGAACGGGGACACTCTGGGTGCCGTAACTGGCCTGAACCGAGGTCGCCCCAAGACTGTTTACCATGCCCACGGGAGAGACGCTGCTGGCGATGGCCTGGCCGTCCTGGCCGGGGGTCTCCAGTTGCGCCAGCTGTTGACCACCCAGCACAACGGCTGTCGCTACCGATGCCGCCACCGCCATACTGGCCAGAGGCCGCAACCAGCGCTGCCGGGATGAGGCAGTGCCGTGCACCTCACCGCCCACTGCGTCGCGCACTTGCGCAGATACGTCGAGATCCAGGCGAGCCGGATGCTGACCAGCCGTCACGGCCCGCACCATGTTGTAGCGAACCCAGGCATGGCGCAGTTCCGGGTCGCCGGCTATACGCGACAGCACCCGTTCGATTTCCAGCTCATTGGCCTCATCGTCCATCAGCGCCGACAGAGACTCTCGCATTTTTTCACTCATAACCCGTTTCCTTGCGCGCCGCCGCGCGCCACTTCAAGTTCCAATTGCCGACCCGGCTCACCACCCTGCGTCGAACGCTTCCGCATCGACATCAGGTATCGCCATCGAGCTGTTCCCTGACCTGGCCGTCTATCGCCTCCCGCGCCCGAAATATTCTCGAACGCACGGTTCCGACGGGACAATCCATGATGTCGGCAATATCCTCATAACTGAGACCGTCAAACTCCCGCAAAGTTACCGCGGTTCGCAGGTCTTCCGGCAGATTCTTTATCGCCCGCTCCACCACCTGCTTCAACTCCGCACCAAAAAGGGCGTTTTCCGGAGTCTCGATCTCGTGCAAGGCGCCGCCACTGGCGTAGTATTCGGCATCCTCGATTTCCACATCGGAGCCGGGAGGTCGCCGGGAGCGGGAGACCAGGTAATTTTTCGCCGTATTGATGGCGATCCGGTACAACCAGGTGTAAAACGCGCTATCCCCGCGAAACTTGGGCAGGGCACGATAGGCCTTGATAAATGCTTCCTGCGCCACATCCTGGACTTCATCCGCATCGTGAACATACCGGCTTATCAGGCCGAATATCCTGTGCTGGTACTTCAGTACCAACAGGTCAAACGCTCTCGAGTCGCCTTTTTGTACCCTGGCAACCAACTGCTGGTCCGTTGCTGCGCCGGTCACGCCCTGCACCTCTCCCTAGTCCAGGACATCATTGCCCCGCCGTCTTGCCGGCTCTTGAATGGATAGACAGCGCCGCGCGCGGCAAGTTCGCCGTAGCGACCAGATTGCCGGCAGTAAGAGGCGGGGATATCGATAAAGTTCCGCAACAGGGTGTTTCCTTATTGGCTGCCAGCTCGTATATACTCGAGCGCAGCGGTGCGAAAAAGGCTAAGTCTTTGACTCGCATAATATATTTCACCTCCTGACGCGGCAAGCACAGTGCTCTATGGCAACCCTTCACCAACATGATGTGCTCATCATTGGCACCGGCGCTGCTGGCCTCAGCCTCGCCCTGCACCTGCCCAGCCACCTGAAAGTCGCCCTGATCTGCAAATCCCAGCTCAACGAGGGTTCCACTTACTGGGCCCAGGGGGGTATGGCTGCCGTCCTGCACACCCGGGACACGGTAAATTCCCATGTGGAGGACACCCTGGCCGCGGGCGCGGGGCTGTGCCGCCGCGAAGCGGTGGAGTTTACAGTAAATAACAGTCGCCGGTGCGTGGAATGGCTGGTTGACCAGGGTGTGGATTTCGACCTGCGGGAGGAACAGGCCAGTATCGAACCGCGCGAATTTCACCTGACCATGGAAGGGGGACACAGTCACCGGCGCATTATCCACGCGGCAGACCGCACCGGCAGGGCGATCTCGGAAGTGCTGACCGAAAAGGCAAGGCAGGCTCCCAACATCGAGTTGTACACCCAGCGCGTCGCTGTGGACCTGGTTATCGAGGACGAGCGCTGCCAGGGCGCCTATATCCTCAACCGGGACACGGATCGGGTCGAGCTGTTCCAGGCGCAGGCGGTGGTACTGGCCACCGGCGGCGCCAGCAAGGCCTACCTCTACACCAGCAATCCCGATGGCGCCTCCGGGGACGGCATCGCCATGGCCTGGCGGGCAGGTTGCCGGGTAGCCAACCTGGAATTCAACCAGTTTCACCCCACCTGCCTGTACCACCCCAAGGCAAAATCCTTTTTGATTACCGAGGCTATTCGCGGTGAAGGCGGCAAGTTGTTGCTGCCCGACGGCAGCCGCTTCATGGACAACTTCGACCCGCGCGGCGAACTCGCTCCCAGGGATGTGGTGGCCCGGGCGATAGACCACGAAATGAAGCGCCTCGGCGCGGACTGCGTTTTCCTGGATATCTCCCACAAGCCCGCCGAGTTTTTACAAAGCCACTTCCCCACCATCATGGCGCGTTGCGCCGAATTCGGTATCGACATCAGTAAGGAACCGATTCCGGTGGTGCCCGCAGCCCATTACACCTGCGGGGGCATCATTGTGGACACCCGGGGTCGCACGGACCGCGCCGGCCTCTACGCCATAGGAGAGACCTCATGCACCGGTCTGCACGGGGCCAATCGCATGGCCAGCAATTCGCTGCTGGAGTGTATCGTCTACGCCGAATCCGCAGCCGGGGATATCGCCGCTACCCTGCCCTCGATTACCGCGCCGCCGCCGGCGGCGGCCTGGGACGAGAGCCAGGTGACGGATTCGGATGAGGACGTCGTGATCTCACACAACTGGGATGAATTGCGCCGGTTCATGTGGGATTACGTGGGTATCGTGCGCACCAACAAGCGTCTGCAGAGGGCGCTTCACCGGGTGCAGTTACTGCAGGCAGAAATTGCCGAGTACTACGGTAATTACAAGGTCAGCAATGACCTGCTGGAACTTCGCAACCTGGCGATGGTCGCGGAACTGATGATCCGCTGCGCCATTTCGCGCAAGGAAAGCCGGGGCCTGCACTATACGCTCGACTACCCGGAGCTGCTGCCGGAAGCGCTGGACACGGTCCTCACCCCCGCCAATTCACCGCGCCAGGCTTAGGCGAACCCGCAGGCGACGCAATTCGTCAGGCCGGGCACTGTCCGGAAACAGGAATACCGAGGCAGCCGGCGCGTCTACCGACTTGTCCCAGGCCAGGTAAATCAGCCAGGGCAGCACGCAATGGCCGGGGGAGAGGCTGACGATCCTGGCCACCCCTCCCTGTTGCAGCGTCCACTCACCCCGCTCCCAGCTGATCACCGCACCGACAAGGGGCTGGGAGGACAGGCGCCAGCAGGCCAGCGCGGCCAATGGCGACAATACCAGTGCTGTACCAGGGTAGCCCCGCTGCGCAAGACGCCAGAGAGCGGCAGCCACAAGCAGGCAAAACAGGCAGTGCAGTGCCCTGCGAACGGCGGAATCAGCGATCGCCAGGCGGAGTGAGGGTGAATTCGAGCACCTTGCTGACAATGGCCCTGAGCTCCTCGTCTTCCGGTCGTTCGCGCTGCATGAACCAGGCGAACAGGTCCTGGTCCTCACAGCTCATCAGTTGCTGGAAGCGCAGCCGGTCCCGCTCGTCGAGACTCGCATACCGGGAAACCACGAATGGTTCCAGCACCAGGTCCAGTTCCAGCATGCCGCGCCTGCTTGCCCAGCGCATGCGATTGATTTCGTCTTTGGGTATCATGCCAGTCATAGTGTTCCCGGGTGTCATCAAAGCCGGCCAGTATATCGCCAAATGCCGCCACACACCCGCTGAAGACCTGGACAGGTGCTGACAGTTTCGGCGCCAGGCCCTATGATAACTGCCCTACCAGACCGGAACATGCCGCGTTGACCTGTCATTACGCCAAGCTCAAGCAGGAGTCCCTGCTGCACCTGCAAGGACCCGACGCCCTGTCCTTTCTCCAGGGACAGGTCACCTGCGACACACGCAAACTCGGTGAATGCAACAGCCTGGCCGGCGTCCTGTGCACCGTCCAGGGCCGGGTCGTGGGCGACTTCCTGCTGAGCGCACTGGCGCAAAATCACCTGGTATTGCGGCTGCGACGGGATATCCGCGCTGCGTTTGCCGCCGTGCTCGGCAAATACATCGTCTTTTCCAAGGCCCAGCTGGAGCCGGAGCGGGAGGACTGGCAGGTGCTGGCCTGCTGGGGACCCGGGGCCGCCGCCGCACTGCTGGACAGTTTCGGAATACTGCCCGGGGAAAAATACGGCGCCAGGGTCGGTGCCGGCTTCGCCCTCCTGCAGACAGACGACGCGGGCCACCAGTTCGAGTGCTATCTCCAGCAGGACACTGCGGAGAACTTCCTGCAACAACTGGCGCAACGCATGGATGCGGGCACCGAGGCCGACTGGCAGGCGCTGCAGATCGAAACCGGTATCGCCCGTATCGAGGCGGGCACCAGCGGGGAGTTCATCCCCCAGATGCTCAACTACGATGTCACCGGACACATCAGTTTCAACAAGGGCTGTTACACCGGCCAGGAAGTCGTCGCCCGCATGCACTATCGCGGCAAGCCCAAGCGCCGCCTCTACCGCGCGGCTGTCGACCAAAGCGAACTTCCCGCCGGTCTTCAGGTGGCTGCCGGCGACCCGCTGTTCGGCGGCGACAGCTCCCAGGCGGCGGGCAACGTCGTCAACGCGGTGGCCACCGCCGATGACCAGCTGGTGCTGCTGGTGACGGCGACCGCCGCGGGAATCGAAACCGGCCTGCATCTGGCGGGCCTTGGCGGGCCATTACTTCGGACTGACCCGGTTCCCTATACTGTCCCTGAAAAATAGTCTCGTTATACTTATCTCGCTTAATGAGCCTGGAATGTCTTCGATGTTAAATCAGTTCCAGTCTCGGCAGGGGTCCGGGTATGTCCTGGCTCCATGGCCGCGCCCCTCCGGGGTGCCCTCAGTCGGTCGGGAGCCTGACAACGCTTCGCTGTCTCCCTCCACTCCCTCGGCGCTGGCCTTTTACATTCCGCCAGGACACACCCGGACCCCTGCCTCATATCGAGCTTCTATCCGATGCCCCGAAAGCACTGGCGGTGCCAATAAGTCTTTTTGATTTGAACTCAGTGCGGTGGAGGGCGGGGGTTGCCTCGCGAAACGTAAAAGGCGCACGCCGAAGGAGCGGCGGGAGACCAGCGAAGCGCTTTGGGCTCCCAACCGACTGAGGGAAGCCCGGAGGGCCGCAGCCGTGGAGCGAGGCAACCCCCGCCCTCCGCCGCGAATGGAACCGGACAATGTTGAGTCCATGGAGCCAGGACACACCCGGATCCCTGCCGACGATGGAACACAAAGACCCACATGCGAAAAAAATACGACTACCCAGGCAGACGCCAGTCAATCGGCTCCTGACCCCGGGACTCGAGGTACGCGTTGGCTTTAACAAAATGCCCGCAACCGAAAAAACCGCGGTGGGCACTCAGGGGGGACGGGTGTGGCGCGGTGAGGACACAGTGGCGCTGGCGATCGATGATACTGCCCTTGCGCTGGGCGTAGCTGCCCCAGAGCATGAACACCACCCCCTCGCGCTCACGATTGACCACGTCGATAACCTCGTCGGTGAACTGCTCCCAACCCTTACCCTGGTGGGACGCGGCGCGCCCGGCCTCCACTGACAGCACGCTGTTGAGCAGCAGCACGCCCTGGTCGGCCCAGGAGGTGAGGTCGCCGTGGGCGGGAATGGCATGGCCCAGTTCATCCCGGATTTCCTTGAAAATGTTCTGCAGGGACGGCGGCACCGGAACCCCGGGCCTGACGGAGAAACACAGGCCGTGGGCCTGGCCGGGGCCGTGGTAAGGGTCCTGGCCGAGGATCACGACCTTGACCCGTTCCAGGGGGGTATGGGCAAAGGCGTTGAAAATTTCGCCGCCGGCGGGAAAAACGGTTTTCCCCGCCTGCTTTTGCGCCAGCAGGAAAGAGCGCAGGTCGGCCATATAGGGTTGCTCGAACTGCGGTGCCAGCTGTACCAGCCAGCTGCCCTCAAGTTGCACGGCCCTGCCCATCTGCAGATCTCCCGGGTTCAGTTACAGGCCGCCATCAGCATCACCTGCTCGTACACAGGGTTGAAGCGATCCAGCGGGCCGGGACCCTGCAGGACAGTGGCCACCGGCACCAGGCGCTTGGAACGCTGACGCTTGCCCGCGGGCGCATTGTCCACGACAGACAGCGGCTCGGCGCCAAAGGCTGCATCCCGCCGCTCCCGGGGCACGTCGCGGTATAGGGTCGTGCGCATGCGTGGCCGGCGGCCGGCGGCGGTGATCTGCTGCTCCATGCAGGCAGGAGCCCACTCCTGGCCATGGCCCGCGCCGGCGGCCCGGGTAATGCTCTCGTTCATCAGGGTGCCACCGAGGTCATTCACCCCGGCAGCGAGGCAGGCAGCCACGCCCTGCTCTCCCATTTTCACCCATGACGCCTGGATATTGTCGATCAGCCCGTGCAGCACCAGCCGCGCTACACTGTGCATCAGCAGCGCTTCCCGAAAAGTCGGCCCCCGCCTCGCCTTGCCCCGCAGATACATGGGCGCTTCCATATGCACGAACGGCAGCGGTACAAACTCGGTAAAGCCACCGGTGCGCCGCTGCAACTCGCGAATCTGCCACAGGTGCCGCGCCCAGTGATGCGGCTGGTCGATATGGCCGTACATGATGGTCGCGGTGGTCGGCAGCCCGGCCCGGTGGGCGGCCTCGATCACCTCCAGCCACCGGGCGGTGTTGAGTTTGTCGGGGCACAGCACCTGGCGCACCTCGTCGTGCAGCACCTCCGCCGCCGTCCCGGGCAGGGTATTGAGGCCCGCCGCTTTCAGGCGTTGCAGGAAGGGCTCGATACCGATGCCCAGGGTGGCGGCGCCCTGCGCCACCTCGAGCGGGGAAAATGCGTGAACGTGCATGCCGGGGCTTGCAGCGCGCACTGTGTGAAGAATGTCGAGGTAAGTCTGGCCGGTGTAGTCCGGGTGAATCCCGCCCTGCATGCAGACCTCGGTCGCGCCGCGCTGCCAGGCCTCGGTGCAGCGCCCGGCAATTTCCTCCCCGCTGATGTCATAGGGCAGGCCCCGCAGGTCCTCGCTGTGTTTGCCTTTGGAAAACGCGCAGAACTGGCACTTGAAATAGCACACGTTGGTGTAATTGATATTGCGGTTGACGACGTAACTGACGCTGTCGCCATTGACCTGCCTCCTGAGTTCATCCGCCTGCCGGACCAGCCATGCAAAATCGTTGCCCCTGGCCTGGAACAGGCGGGTGATTTCGGTCTCCCCCAAATCCCCTGTCTCGCGGCAGCGCTCGACGATAGCACGGATATCCTCAGATACGACGACCGGTGAGGGATCGCTGCGCAGCAGCCCCGCCTCGAGGGATGGTATAGGTCGCTCCTCCCCGGGCACCCAGCTATCGCGCCGGGCGAAGCCGTCAGCATCGCTGAGGCGCAGCACCGCGGTGCGCAGGGCGGGGTCGAGCCAACGCCGGGGGGCGCTGGCATAGGCGGGGTAGATGGTCAGGCGCTGGTCCAGGAACTTGCCGGCCGCTGCGGTCTCCCGGGCCAGCTGCTCCAGGTGGGGCCAGGGAGCCTCGGGGTTGACGTGATCGGGTGTGAGGGGCGACACCCCGCCCCAGTCGTTGATACCCGCGGCCACCAGCTGCGGCAGGACGCCGGGGCTGAGGTTGGGTGGCGCCTGGATGCTCATGGCGGGACCAAATATCAGGCGGGCGACGGCGATGGTCCACAGCAGGTCGTCCAGGTCGGGTTCCGGTGCAGCTGCCATGAGGGTGCCGGGTTTCGCCCGGAAGTTCTGCACGATGACTTCCTGCAGGTGGCCGTGGCGCTCGTGCACCTCGCGCAGCGCCAGCAGCGACTCGATACGCTCGCGCCGGGTCTCACCGATACCGATCAGGATACCCGAGGTAAACGGCACGGCGGCCTGGCCGGCCAGTTCCAGGGTTTGCAGCCGCACTGCCGGGTTTTTGTCGGGGGAACCATAGTGCGGCATGCCTTTTTCGCACAGGCGGGTGGAGGCCGATTCCAGCATGATGCCCATTGATGCACTGACCTGCCGCAGGCCGGCGATTTCAGCGGAAGTCATGCACCCCGCGTTGATATGCGGCAGCAGTCCCGTTTCCTCCAGCACCCTGGACGCAACATGGCGCAGATAGGACAGGGTATCGGCAAAGCCCATGGCCTCCAGCGCGTTTCGCGCGGCGCTGTAACGCAACTCGGGCTTTTCACCGAGCGTGAACAGGGCTTCCTGGCAGCCCAGGCGAGCGCCCTGGTGGCAGAGTTCCAGCACCTGCTCCACGCTCATGAAGGGACGATCTATCTTTTTCGGGGTGCGGGCAAAGGTGCAGTAGTGGCAAACGTCACGACACAGATGGGTAAGTGGAATAAATACCTTGCGGGAGTAGGTCACCACGTTGTGAAAGCCCCGGTCCCGCAGCGTACCGGCGACAGCGGCAAGGCGAGCAGTGTCATGGCATTCGGCCAGCGACAGCGCCTGCTGCGGCGAAAGAACCTGCCCCTCCAGCAGGCCGGCCTCGAGTGCTTGCCAGGGATGCATCAGCTCACCTCTTTCCTGGGGTTATGTTGTTCGGGCGAATCCAGCGAGGACAGCGCCAGGCCAATCCGTGCGGCAAGGTCTGTCCGGGATAGACAGGCCGCGGTGCTGCCGGCGCTGATCCGGTCCAGTCGCTGCAATAACAATGCAAGGTCCCCGGGCTCATCCACATCGAAGCCTGTGCCCTCGCGCTCCAGCACGCGTGCCGGGATACCCCGGCCATGAGCGCTTGCCAGGTGCGCGGCGCAGCTGTCCTTGCCGAAACTGAATACGGGCATGGTAGCCGCGTCGAAACAAAGCACATTGGTGCCGCTACCGTGTCGGTCGCAGCCGATCGCCAGGCCCCTTGATTCCTGTTGCGCAGCGACTACGGCGGAAATGTCCGCGGGCGTGAGCAGGGGCAGGTCGCCGTGAACCAGGAGGATATCGCTCCCTCCCTCCGCCAGCAGCCTGGCGCTGGCCCTTTCGACCACCGTGTTGAGCCCCTCACAACCGAGCTCGCCCTCGCGCCAGTGTGCGGCGCCGAATCGGGCAGCCAGGAGATGGGCGCTCGGGTCATCGGACACCAGGGTAATCCCGTCGACCTGCGGGTGCGCGGCGAGCACCGCCAGCACATCTTCCAGCATAGCCTGGGCCAGTGCCCGGCGTTCAGTGGAACTCAGCAGCCCCGCCAGGCGGGTTTTCGCCTGTACCAGATCCTTCAGCGGTACCAGTGCCTGAACCAATGATCTGCGCTCCCTTACAGCTGCAGCGCGAAACGGGCAAGTGCCTGTTTGTCCGCCCTGCTCTTCATTACCGTGCCGGTAACCGCCACCTCGACCCCCAGTTCGCGAATTGCCCCGGCCATTGTAGCGTCACTGTCATCAATGACGAAACGATCCATGAGCCCGGGATAGCGCTTGGTGTAATGACGGGCGACCTCCAGGGCAGAAACCTCCAGACCGAGCTCCGCCATCATCTTGGCTGCCGGGCCCTTGATGGCATGCCCGGCGACGATAGGCGAGACGACCACGACCGGTGCCGGACTTTCCCGCAACGCCAGCCAGAGCCCCGACAGCTGCAGGATGGGATCGACACTGACAAAGGGGTTGGATGGACAGATGACGACAGTTGCGAAAGCCTTTTGCTGCAGCAGGCGCATCACCTCGCGATTGGGGCGGGCGGCGGAGATGCCGTCGAAACTGAAACCGGTAACGACAGGCTCGCACTGGTCGCGAACAAAATAGTGCTGGAAAGGCAGGTCGCCCCGATCACTGTGCACCGTGGTGCTTACCGGGTCATCCGACATGGGATGGATGTGGCTGGTCACTCCCATGCGCGCTGCCAGGGCCGCGGTACAGGCACCGAGTCGCAGGCCGGCCTTGAGCTGCTGGGTGCGCCACAGGTGGGTCGCCATATCGCGATCTCCCAGCCTGAACCAGGTTTCGGCTCCCAATTGTTCCAGTGCCGCCATGGTGTTCCAGGTCTCCCCTTCCAGGCCCCAGCCCTGGGCCGCGTTCGCGCGTCCGGAGAGTGTGTACAGCACCGTATCGATATCCGGGCTGATGTGCAGCCCCAGATGCCTGAAGTCGTCACTGGTATTGACCAGCACGTGCAGCTGGCCCGGCGCCAGGCTGTCGGCCAGGCCGAGGGCCAGCTTGGCGCCACCGACGCCGCCGGAAAGGGCCAGAATGGCCTGTGCAGAGCCCATCAGCGAAACAGGTCCGTGGCCTTCTCGCGGATCAGCCTGCCCGAGCCCTCTTCCGAGGACTGCAGTCCCGCCCCTCGCGCCAACACCACCGGCAGGCCCTGGGTCGACTGACCCATCAGCAGGGAGGCCGCCGCCGCCAGTTCGTCCGCCACGGCAGGTTCGGTGACCTGCAGAATATTGCCGAACATATCCAGTTCGCCTATCTGGTCGCGCACCGGGTCCAGGCCTGCCGTGCCGATGGCGATGCCCACCGTGCCGTTGCGCCAGGCCCGGCCGGCGCTGTCATTGATAATCACCTGGATATCCACACCGGTAAGCATCGCGAGCTCCCGGCGCAGCGCCCGGGCAGAGGCGTCCGGGTCCAGCGGCAGCAGCAGGACCCGGGGGTCGTCGGGACTGTTGGCAATATTGGAGCGGTCAATCCCGGCATTGGCATGCACATAGCCGTTGCGGTGCTCCACGATGATAACGCCGGGCCGCACCCTGATAACCTCGTTGCTCTCTTGCAGGATCAGCTCCACCTGGCGCGGGTCCTTGTCGGCCTGCTGCGCCAGGGCGATGGCACTGGGGCCGGGGGTCACATCCGCCAGGCGCACATAGCGGCCTTCCGCCTTGGATACAATTTTCTGGGCGATTATCAGTACATCGCCCGGCTGTAATTGCAGGCCGTTATTGTCCAGGGAGTCGACCAGCAGTTGGCCCAGCTCATCCCCGGGCTCCACCAGGGGAAAGCCCTCGAGGGCGAGCAACTCCAGCCTGGCGGCCATCAGGCATCGCCCAGCCCACTGATCTTGATCCCGGCATGGCAGCCGTACTGCTTGTTGATGGCGATCAGTACCGAAGTCAGTGCCTCGGCTGCCGCAGCGTTGTTGATCATGCCGGCGTGAAAGCCACGCATGCCGGCTGCCTCAACGAGCTCGATGACCTGCTGTCGCGCCTCTTTCTTGTTGCCGCTGACCAGCACGTCACACTCGACGCCCTTGCCTTCCTGCAGGTGGGCGGCAGCCACATTCTGAAACGCGGATACCACCGCCACCTCCTCACCCAGCAACTCCTGGGCGATCTGCCCGGCACTGCCCTCGGGGGAAGCTGTACCCGTGCCACCCGGGGTGGTACCAGGGGGACCGTGACATCGATGAGAATCTTGCCCTGCAGCGCATCGCGCACGGACTCAAGGGTGCTCACCTGGTGGCTGAAGGGAACGGTCAGGGTAACAATCTCGGCAGCCGCGGCTGCATCTGCGTTGGACATGGCCTGCACCGTGACCTCACTGACCCCGCGCTCGGCCATCACCTCCCGCAGGTCCGCCACCGCGGCCTGGGCTTTTTCCAGGGTACGGGAGCCGATTATCACCTCGTACCCCGCCTGGGCCCAACGCCGGGCCAGCCCGGTGCCGAGGTCGCCTGTGCCACCGAGTATGGCGAGCACCGGTAAATTTTCTGTGGTCATATCATTAGGTCCTGTCAACGATTGGGGCGAAGCGGGATTTAACTACCCGGGAATGTCCAGCCCCCATGAATTGGTTTAGGATGGGCGCGGCCGAGGCATATTATGTAAATCACTGGCTAACCACAAGTCGCGGCACCACGGCGACCGAAGGAGTGTAAATAGATGAGCAACCCGCTGGATTTTGGCGGCAGGGTCGTCCTGGTTACCGGCGGCGGCAAGGGAATTGGCAGGGGAATCTCGGAAAGTTTCCTGGCAGCGGGCGCCCAGGTGGTTATCTGCGGCCGGTCGCAACCGGAGCAACTGCCCGGGGCGTCGGGACGGGAGGCGACCTTCGTCGCCTGCGATGTGCGCGACTACGGCCAGATTGAGGCCTGCACGGAGCAGCTGCTGGCGCGCTTTGGCCGCCTCGACGTGCTGGTTAACAACGCCGGTGGCGCGCCCCGCGCCGACGCCGCCACCGCGTCACCCCGCTTCTCCGAGGCTATCATCCGCTTGAACCTCATCGCCCCGCTGAACTTCAGCCAGGTCGCCAACCGGATCATGCAGGAGCAGGACAGCGGCGGCTGCATTATAAACATTGCCAGTGTCAGCACCCTGCGGCCCTCCCCGGGCACGGCCGCCTACGGTGCGGCAAAGGCCGGGCTGGTCAACCTGGGCACCTCGCTGGCGGTGGAGTGGGCACCCCGGGTTCGGGTCAATGCCGTTATCGTCGGCCTGACCCAGACGGAGCAGTCGGAACTGCACTACGGCGACGAAGAGGGTATCGCCGCAGTGGCCGCCACCATCCCCCTGGGGCGCATGGGCCTGCCCGCCGATGTTGGCAACGCCTGCCTGTTCCTCGCCTCACCCCTGGCCTCTTATGTCAGCGGCACCAGCTTTGCGGTGCACGGCGGAGGCGAAAAACCGGCCTTCCTTGCTGCGGCGAATGCCCGCGAACAAACCGGCTGACTCTGGCGAAAAGCCCCCCGCCGCCCGTTTGTGTGCCATCCATATAAGGGTATACTTCCTCAGAAGCCTTTAAGTGTCCCGGGCTTACCGGTCGCCCGGGACTACCCCAGCATGCAGAGAGCAAATGCCTGAGCCCCTAGCACAGCACGCCGAGCAAACCGCCAAACTCGAGCTGGGGGACGGAACGCGCCTGGTCGGGGACCTGTCAGTCCTGCCGGAGGGCAGCCTGCTGTTGAGCGCGGCCAGGGTGCTGCGCAAACCCGCCTCCGGGCAACAACCGGCTATGCGTACCGGCGATACGGCCAGACTGCTGATCCCGGATAGCGGGGCCAGAGGCGGCCCGGCCACAAGCAGCAACGTAACCCTGGGAAAAATTTCCGCTGACACCCTCACCCTGCACTTTACCGACGCCGGCGGCGAGTCGGCGAAGCAGATACAGGCCAGTCTTGCTGCAGGTCCAAAATCCCGGGCATCCACTCAAGAGCTGGCCCGCTATTCCACCGTACTGGAATCCCTGCAAAGGGAGAGCCTGGAACGGATGGAGAAACTGCTCAAACCTTTCCTGAAAAATCTCGCCGATCACCTGTTCGACCTGTCCACCCAGATTCGTCATTCGAGTTCCGCCCAGAACATATTCTACGACGCCACGGTGGCCATGCGACGCAACAGCGGGACAATGGCCACCGACATCGTCAGGCAACTCGCCGAATTCTACCGCGACCCCACCCCGCCCAAGACCCGGGATGACCGGCAGGCGGCCCCCACGGACGACGTGGGCAACCTCAACCTGGTCGACACGGCGGAATTCGAAAGCTCCCTGGCGCTGGAGCGAACGGTCAGCCATGGCGAGGATATCTATCGCGTGCCACTGGAAGCGCTGCTGATCCGCTACGCGACGCTCATCGATGCCGACCCAAACCGGGTCAGGCTGCCGATCCACATACGCCCACTGTGCCAGGCCTTCCAGCGCACTATCACAGCCCAGCAATATGCTGCCCCCGTGGTGGTAAAGATATTCGACTTCTTCACCCGGGAGTTCCTGGAGGAGCTGGAAAGCTATTACCTCTACCTGAACCAGCGACTCGCCAGCCAGGACATACGCCCCAAGCTGGAGGAGGAGATAACCGCCAAAGGCACCCTGCTGAACCACGGCAGGCCACCCCGCCCGGTCTCCCGGAAAGCGCCCGGGACACCGGATCAATCGCCTCAGGCAGACGATAAGGCTGCGCCGGCTGCACAGAGCAGTCCGGCGGAGCAGCCCACCCTGGCCGAGATGGCGCGGTCAATCGGGGGCAACCAGGCCGGCGGCCAGCAGCCACCGCCAAACAGCCAGCAGGCCAAGTACGACAATATCTACAAATCGGTTATCGATGCCCTCAACTTCCGGCGCTCCGTGGATGAATCCCCGGGGGGACTGGCCCGCGCGTATGACACGGCACCCACCGGGGGAAGCTGGGACGGGGCCGCCCTGGCCCCCGGCGGCGGACAGCAGCAGAAGCTGGCCGGCGCCGGAGACATCGCCCGGGCACTGGGAACACTGCAACACGACGCCCGGGTGCGGGCAGCGGTCGAACAGGGGACCTCCCTGCGCGAGTACCTGGCGCAGAACAAGGAAGCCCTGGGCGAGCTGAAGGACACGGCAGGCCTCACCGCAGAGAGTCTCAACCAACTCGACCTGGTGGATAACCTGTTCGGCACCATCAAATCCCAGCTGGACCTGAGTCATGAGCTCAGGCCGGCCCTCGGGGATTTGCACATTCCCCTTGCCAAACTTGCCCTGCTGGATTCCCGCTTCTTCCTTGACCGCGGCCACCCGGCCCGGGCCACCCTGGACAAACTGGCCCAGCTGTCAAGCTCGGCCAACTTCCCCAATAAGGCCCTGGAAGGAAGAATTACCGAGATCGTCGACCAGATCGTCGCCGACTACGACAGGGACAGCAAGGTGTTTGACCAGGCGTTGCTGAAAATTGAAAAACTGGTGAGCCAGCAGGAACGAGCCCTGTCACGCAACGTCGAGCGCGTGGTCCGGATAGAGGAAGGCCAGGAAAAATTGCTCAAGGCGCAACAGGCCGTCGACAAGGTCATTGCCAGCAAGGTGAAGACCGCCCACGCGCCAAAGGTGCTGGTGGACCTGGTCGATAACGGCCTGCGCGACCTGCTGGTACTGACGCACATAAAGGAAGGCCCCCACAGCAGAGGCTGGAAGGACCACCTCAAAACCCTGGACCAGCTGCGGCTATGGCTCGGCGAACAGGACCAGGGCGATGCCAACGACGAAATAATGACCCAGCGAGGCCTGGAAGCCGGCACGCTGATCGACATGATCGAACAGCAGATTGCCTCGGGCCTGCCCACCAATGTGTCTCACCAGCAGGTCCTGGAGACACTGCGCGATATCATGAGCGGCAACCGCGACGTGGAGTTTGTCAACTGCACCGCTACGGCCGCAGAGGCGCAGGTGGAACCGGCGCAGCTGCGCGCCAAGGTCGAGGACCTGCCGCGCCTGCGGCGCTGGGTCATGCGCGTGGAGCAGCTGGAACAAGGCACCTGGCTGAGCTACCGCGACAGGAGCGGGAAAAAGGTTCGCATGCAACTGGCCTGGATCAGCGAAGAGCGGGATCGTTACATTTTCGTCAATGACCGCGGCCAGAAAGTAGCCGACATCAGCAACATCCAGCTCGCCCGGCAGCTAAGCCGCGGGATGCAGCCCCCCGCCCCTGCGGACAAGCTCTCCGTCGTCGACAAAAGCCTCTACCAGACACTGGAGCACGTACAGAAGACCCTGAGTTTCGCCCGCAACCACGACGCACTGACCAAGCTGATAAACCGGGCAACCTTCCTCGACCAGATGGGTCGCGCCCTGCGCCACGCCCAGCAAAAGGGCTCGCAGCACGCCGTGCTCTATCTCAATATCGACCAGTTCGAGCTGGTCAATGAGGTTTACGATCGTATTCATGGCGACCAGGTCCTGCTCGAGTTCGCCAGACTGCTGGCACAACTGCACAGCAAGAAGTCCTCCTCCGCGAGGATCGAGTCCGACAGCTTCGCGGTTCTGCTGCTGGATCGCACCATGGAGCAGGCCATGCAGATTGCGGAAAAAATCCGGCGGGACATCGAGTCCAGCAGCGTCGATATCGAGGGTGAGAAGATCAGCTTCACGGTCTCCATTGGTGCGGTGCCCATCCGGGAGCACAGCCCGGAGGTCGGCCAGATCCTCAATAACGCGCGCACGACCATGCATCTGGCCAAGGAGCAGGGTCGCAACCGCGTCGTGCAGTTTCAGGAGAGCCAGTCCTCCCCCAGCACCTATACCCAGGAGAAATTGCGGGTCAAGCGGGACCTGGAGCAGGCGGTCGCGACAGACCGGTTCGTCCTGCAGGCCCAACCCATCATGCACACCCGTATCAGCGGGGACAAGACGGAACAACTGCACTACGAGTTGCTGCTGGGGCTGGCAAACAGGGACGGCAGCCTGGCCTCGCCACAGGATTTCATCCTGTCGGCAGAGCGCTATGGTTTCATGTCACTGGTTGACCGCTGGGTCGTGCGGGAGGCATTCAGCTGGATCAGCCAGTTGATGGACGCCCAGAAGGTTATTCCCAGCCTGTCCATCAACCTCTCCGGCACCAGTGTCACCGACGACAGTTTCATGGATTACCTGTTCGAGCAGATTTCGGAATACGGCGTCGGCACCAGCAGGATCTGTTTCGAGATTACCGAAACGGGAACCATCTCTAACCTGGTGAAGGCGGCGGATTTTGTCCGGGCATTTCGCAACATTGGCTGCAAGTTCTCCATCGACGACTTCGGTACCGGCCTGGCGAGCCACAACTACCTGCGGGAACTGCCGGTGGATTATGTCAAGATCGACGGCAGCTTCGTAACGAATATCCACCGCAATCGAAATGACTATGCCATCACGCGCTCGATCAACGACCTGGCACATTTCCTGGGCCAGGAAACCATTGCCGAGTCAGTGGAGAACGACGAAATCATAGGCAAGTTGCGGGAAATCGGCGTCGATTTTCTGCAGGGTTGGGGTATTGGCAGGCCCAGGATATTGTCCGAGGTTGCCCAGGATCTGTCCTCCATCGAAAAGTAGGGACACAGAAACGACGTGGCCTCCCCCCTGGTAGACAAGGACTTCGATCGCCTGGTGCAGGCAATCTACCGTGGCGCCGTAGAACAGCCCCCGTGGCACTCCACCCTGCCAGCCCTGCGCGAGGCGATCGATGCCGAGGTGGTCTCGCTGGTATTGCGGCCCCCGTCTGCCGGCGATCGCGGATTCATCCTCAACTGTGTTCGACCCGGCCGCGAACGCAGGGGCGAAAATTCAGTACTGGCCGACCCCGGCGACTGGGAGGTGACCGCCTACCGCGAGCAGTTCTTCTCACTGGATCCCTTCATCAACCTGCCGCTCGAACGCATCATCAGCCTGGACGACCTGCTGAGCGATGCCGAGCTGATTGCCTCGGACTACTACCAGCACTACCTGGAGCCCATCGGCCTGTTTCGAATACTGGGGGTAGATACCGGTCAGCCCGGGAGCCTGCTGGCACGGTTGCGCTTTTCCCGCCGACGCGAGGAGCCACCATTCAGCGCCAGGGACAGGGAAGTGCTGGCTCTCATCACGCCACACCTGCACCTGGCTATCGAGATCTATGCCAGGCTGAATCAGATGACCTCCGAGCGGGACATCTACGCCGGGGCGGTTGACCAGCTCTCTGTCGCCACCATCATTCTCGATGAGAAAGGCCGGCTGCTGAACACCAATGCGCTGGCGTCGGCCCTGCTCAAGGAGGGCGATGGCCTCAGCCTCCGCGGCAAACACCTGCGCATCGAAAGCCGGAGCACCGACCGGGAACTGCAGAGCGCGCTGAGCAGTGTCATCAGGGCCCAGCAGGCCGGCGAGACCTCGGTGGTAAAAGCCCTGCGGGTACCCCGCCCCGGGGGCCGCTCCCCCCTGGGCCTGGTTGTCCGCCCGGTGCCTGTCAGCGAGTGGGCTGAAGGCCAGACAGGCCCCTGCGCCGCGGTATTTGTCAGTGACCCCGAGCAGCATGATTCGGCCTCCCAGCAAACCCTGGGGGAGTTGTTCGGGCTGACCCCGGCTGAGGCCAACGTGGCAATCCTGCTGGCGCGGGGGCTGAGTCTGGCCGAGGTTTCCCAGGTCCAGAACATCTCCCCCCACACGGCCAGGGCCCAGCTCAAGTCCATTTTTGCCAAGACTGGCGTTTCGCGCCAGGCCGAACTGGTCCGGATGATTATCAAGAGCGTGGCCTCACTCGCATAGCGCGGCGGCCCGCGATTTGACCTATGTCAACGCAGTCAGCCGGCCTTATTGCTAACGTGCAGGTCTGAACGATCGGATACGACCAAGACATGACAAGCATCATCCCCGGACCCGAGGTCAACCTCGCCGCATCCCCCGCCTATCAGGCGGAAATGGAGCTGGCAGCCAAGTACGCCTGCGAGGGGCCGCGCTACACCTCCTACCCCACCGCACCCCAGTTTCACCAGGATTTCCCGGTGGAGCAGTACCTGGCCTGGCAGCAGCGGGACGGAGATCACAAGCGGGCACCACTGTCCCTGTACCTTCACCTGCCTTTCTGCCGCGACATCTGCTACTACTGTGCCTGCAACAAAATCGTGACGCGGCAAAAAGGCGTGGCCAGGCAGTACCTCGATCGTCTCCAGCGCGAGATCGAGCAGCAGTCCGCGCTGGTGGGCCGCAGCCGCCCGATCACCCAGATGCACTGGGGCGGCGGCACCCCCACCTACCTCGACAACGCCGAGATCACCGAGTTGATGCATACCCTCGCCAGCAATTTCCGCCTGCTGGACAAGGAGTACCGGGAGTACTCTATAGAAATCGATCCCCGCACGGTCGATCTCAGTACAATTGCGCTGCTCAAGGGCGTCGGTTTCAACCGGATCAGCCTGGGTATCCAGGACTTCGACCCCCTGGTCCAGAGCTCGGTCAACCGGATCCAGCCCTACGAAACCGTTGCCCCGCTGGTGGAGAATATCCGTTCACACCACTTCCGCTCACTGAGCTTCGACCTGATCTACGGCCTGCCGCACCAGGACCGTCACACCATGGAGCAGACCCTGCAGAAGGTGTGCAGCCTGCGCCCGGATCGCATCGCCTGCTACAACTACGCTCACCTGCCCCAACGTTTCAGCAGCCAGCGGGCGATCGACCGCCTCACCCTGCCCTCGCCCGAGGAGAAATTGCTGCTGCAGCAGATGATCAGTCACACTCTCCAGGATGCCGGCTATCTGTACATCGGCATGGACCACTATGTGCTGCCCGGGGACGAACTGGCGCTGGCACTGCGGGAGGGCCGACTGCAGCGCAATTTCCAGGGCTACTCCCTGCACATGGCCGATGACCTGCTGGGACTGGGAGTCTCGGCAATCAGCCAGATCGGCGATTTCTACCTGCAAAACACCCGGGAGATAGAGGACTACTACCGCCTGGTGGACGCGGGAGAGATGCCTTTCACCCGGGGTTGCAAGGTGACTACCGAGGACAAGTTGCGGCGCCACATCATCATGAGCCTGATTTGTGAAATGCGCCTGGATATCGGCGATTGCAACCGCCAGTTCGGGATAGATTTCATGGCAAAATTTCCCGGGGAACTCGCCTCACTAACCCCGATGGCCCAGGATGGCTTACTGGATATCAGGGACGGTGAAATCACGGTCAATCACCGTGGCAGGCCTTTCCTGCGCAATATCTGCATGCCCTTCGATGCCTACCTCGGCGCCCACCGCGGCGACCAGCCCCCCCCGAGGTTCTCCGCAACAATCTGACGCCCGGGCAAAAAAACAGGGTACAGGCTGCCAGCACTTTGCACTATAATGTGAAGGTTCTTTGGGAGGAGCTTGGCATGACCATCAGATTGGCTGATGCGGGGGAGAACAACGTATTAAAGCCCTGTAGCCACGATTACCAGGTAAGCTGCGGTAACTGCCGCCTGAACAGTATCTGCCTGCCACTTGCACTGGAAAGCGATGACATCGAGCAACTGGACGACATCATCCAGCGCAGCAAGCCGCTGCAGAAAAGCCAGCACCTGTACCGCGAGGGCGACATCTTCCGCTCAGTCTATGCCGTGCGCTCAGGCGCCATGAAGGCGTACAAAACCACAGATGACGGCCGGGAACAGGTGACAGGCTTTTACTTCCCCGGCGAGATCCTGGGAATGGACGGGATCAGCAACAATCTCCACGCCTCCTCCGCCAAGGCCCTCGAAACCGCCGCGGTGTGCGAGATCCCATTCACCTCCCTGGAAAAACTGAGCTCCCTGATGCCCAGCCTGCAGCGCCATTTTTTCCAGTTGATGAGCAGGGAGATCACCGAGGACCAGCAGTTGATCACGCTGCTGAGCAAGAACTCGGCAGATGAGCGAGTCGCCTCGCTGATGCTGAGTATTTCCACACGCAATTCAAAGCGCAAACTCAGCGCCACTCAGTTCAGGTTGCCCATGTCCCGGGTGGATATCGGCAACTACCTGGGCCTGACCGTCGAAACCGTCAGCCGCGTGTTCAGTCGCATGCAAAAGCTGGAGATCCTCCGGGTCGACAACAAGGAAATCAAAATACTGGATCTGTCAGGCTTGCAGAGAATGGCCAATGTAGGAGGCTAGCCCCCGACAACTACCTTGACGTATATCAAGGCTGTAAATTGCTTACACTTTATCATTACGCTCTTAACTATAACTTTGGCCGTTTCGGGGAGACTGCAACCTAATGATTCAACACACTTTTGGCTTGTTGACGAGGCCCAGCGCCCAGTGGCGAACCATCGCCGATCTTCCGGAAGACTCATTCAGGACCCTGCTACTGTATCCGTGCTTCCTCGCCATCCTGCCGGCGGTCGCCTGGTACTACGGCACCAGCCGGGTCGGCTGGACCGTGGGCGACCAGGGCGAGACCATCAAGCTGACGGTTGAAAGCGCCCGCCAGATCACCATCCTGTTCTACCTGGCCATGCTCGGTTCGGTGGCAGTCATCGGCTATTTCGTGCACTGGATGTCTGACACCTACGGCGCCAACTCCTCCCTGACCAAGGGAATCGTCATTGTCGGCCTGACCTCTACCCCGCTGTTCATTGCCGGGCTGGTCGGCTTCTACCCCCTGCTGTGGATCGACCTGCTGATCGGTGTCGCGGCGGTGAGCTGGTCCGTGTACCTGCTCTACCTCGGTATTCCTATCGTCATGGGCATCCCGGAGGAACGCGGCTTCCTGTTCTCCAGTGCGGTGGTGGGCGTGGCGCTGGTCATCCTTATCTGCATGATGGTCGGCTCGGTAATCCTCTGGGACTACGGCGCGGCACCGGCGTTTACGGACTGACCCCCGGCTGGATATTTCGAATTTTTTGTTGCAATGACATCTTGAATTGGAATTGAACCATGAGCGAGCTTAACTCTGCACTGGAACACCCCACATACAACTACAAGGTAGTGCGCCAGTTTGCAATCATGACTGTCGTCTGGGGCATCGTGGGTATGCTGGTGGGGGTGCTGATCGCGGCCCAACTGGCGTGGCCGGCACTGAACTTCGACCTGCCCTGGCTGCACTTTGGCCGCCTGCGCCCACTACACACCAACGCGGTGATCTTTGCCTTCGGCGGCTGCGCGCTGTTTGCCACGTCCTACTACGTGGTACAGCGAACCTGCCAGGTGCGATTGATCTCCGATAAACTGGCCGCCATCACGTTCTGGGGCTGGCAACTGGTTATATTATCTGCGGCTATCACCCTGCCGCTGGGCATCACCAGCGGCAAGGAATACGCCGAGCTGCAGTGGCCGATCGACCTGCTTATCACCGTGGTCTGGGTGCTCTACGCCATCGTGTTCTTCGGCACCATAGCCAAGCGCAAAGCCGACCATATCTATGTGGCCAACTGGTTTTTCGGTGCATTTATCATCGCCGTCGCAATCCTGCACATTATCAACAGCCTGGCCATGCCAATCGCCATGAATTCGTTCCAGGCCTACTCCGTTTACGCCGGCACCGTGGATGCCATGGTGCAGTGGTGGTACGGCCACAACGCGGTCGGTTTCTTCCTGACAGCGGGCTTCCTCGGCATGATGTATTACTTCGTACCCAAGCAGGCGGGCCGCCCGGTCTACTCCTACCGCCTGAGTATCGTGCATTTCTGGGCACTGGTCGCCGTGTATATCTGGGCCGGCCCCCACCACCTGCATTACACCGCCCTCCCCGACTGGGCCCAGAGCCTGGGCATGGTGATGTCACTGATCCTGCTCGCGCCCTCCTGGGGCGGCATGATCAACGGCATGATGACCCTCTCCGGCGCCTGGCACAAACTGCGTACCGACCCGATCCTGCGCTTCCTGGTGGTGAGCCTGTCTTTCTACGGCATGTCCACCTTTGAAGGCCCGATGATGTCGATCAAGACCGTCAACTCCCTGTCACACTACACCGACTGGACCATCGGCCACGTGCACTCCGGCGCACTGGGCTGGGTGGCGATGATTTCCATTGGCGCAATCTACCACCTGATTCCCATCCTGTTTGCGAAGGAGCGGATGTACAGCATCGGCCTGATCAATACCCACTTCTGGATGTCCACTATCGGCACCGTGCTTTACATCACCTCAATGTGGGTGAACGGTATCCTGCAGGGCCTGATGTGGCGCGCCTATAACCAGGACGGCACCCTCACCTACAGTTTTGTCGAGTCGGTGGCGGCCAGCTACCCGGGTTATGTGGTGCGGGTTATCGGCGGCGCCATCTTCTTCGCCGGGATGCTGATCATGGCCTACAACGTGTATATGACCAGCCGTAAAGGCGTAGAACCGCAGGCGGCCCCGGCTGCTGCTGCAAGCGCAGCGTAAGGAGCAGACCATGAAACATGATGTAGTTGAAAAAAATGTTGGCCTGATGATCATCCTGATCATTGTCGCGCTGAGTTTCGGCACTCTCGTGGAACTGGTCCCACTGCTGTTTGCCAAGGAGACCCACGAGCCGATCGCCGGACTGAAACCACTTCCCGCCCTGGAACTGGAGGGCCGCGATATCTACATTCGCGAGGGTTGTAATGTGTGCCACTCGCAGATGATCCGCCCCCTGCGAGCTGAAACCGAACGCTACGGCCACTATTCGGTCGCCGGCGAATTCGTGTACAACCACCCCTTCCTGTGGGGCTCAAAGCGCACAGGTCCGGATCTGGCCAGGGTCGGCAAGCGTTACAGCGACGACTGGCATCGCGCCCACCTGTATAACCCCCGGGATGTCGTCCCCGAATCGAATATGCCCGCGTTCCCCTGGTTGTTCGAGGACGAGGTTAACAGTGCCCGCACGCCGGACAAGATGGCGGCCCTGCGCAAGGTTGGTGTGCCTTATACCGACGAGGACATCAGTGGCGCCGCGGCGGCCGTCGAGGGCAAGAAAGAAATCGAAGCCCTGGTAGCGTACCTACAGCAGCTGGGCACCCTGCTGCAGACGAGGCGCTGATCTCATGGATATCAACGATTTGAGAGGATTGAGCACGGTGATGCTGATGGTCGCATTCATCGGCCTGTGCATCTGGGCGTACAGCAGCAAACGCAAAAAATCATTTGATGAAGCCGCCAACCTTCCCTTCGCGGACGAAAAGATGAACAAGGATACAATGCAGGAGGAAGCAAGGAATGGCTAGTTTCTGGAGCTACTGGATAATTATCCTCACTACCGTGACGATTGTGGGGATCAGCTGGATCCTGTTCGCCAACCGCAAACGCGAGCAGCAGTCCACCGAAAAGACCACGGGGCACGTATACGACGGCATCGAGGAACTGGACAACCCCCTGCCGGCATGGTGGTTCTACATGTTTGTCATCACTATTGTCTGGGGAATAGGCTACCTGATCGTCTACCCCGGGATGGGCAATTACGCCGGGGCCATCGGCTGGACCCAGGTGGGACAGTATGACAAGGAGGTGGCCGCCGCCGAGGAAAAGTACCGGGACATGAGGGATCGCTACCTCGCCCTGCCCGTGGAAGAGATTGCAGTCGACCCGGCGGTAAGGAAAATGGGCATGCGCCTGTTCGCCAACAACTGCGCGCAGTGCCACGGGGCTGACGCGGGCGGCGCATACGGTTTCCCGAATCTGCGCGACGACGACTGGATCTATGGCGGCGACGCGGCCACCATCAAGGCCACTCTGGTAAACGGTCGCCAGGCAGTCATGCCGGCATGGGGCAGCGTCATCGGCGATGAGGGCATCGCCGACGTAACCCAGTATGTGCTGAGCCTCAACGGCCGCGATGTGGATTCCGCCAGGGCCGAGGCCGGCAAGACAGTATTCCAGACCTATTGCGTGGCCTGTCACGGCGCCGACGGTACCGGCAACCCGGCTCTCGGAGCGCCCAACCTGACCAACGGTGTGTGGCTGTATGGCGGCAGCGCCGAGCAAATCAGCCAGACTCTGCACGCTGGCCGTAATGGCATGATGCCGGCTTTCAAGGATACGCTCAGTGAAGACAAGATCCATATCCTCACTGCCTATGTGTATGGCCTGAACAAGCAGTAACACCAGGGCAACAGCAACAACCGGGGGCCCATGGACGGCAGCCCCCGCTACAGCGAGAAGGCACACCTACCACGGAACAGGACCATGTCTGACAAAGATCTGATTGATCTCCAGGAAGTCGCGCCTGCAGAGGTCGGCGAGATCGACCTCTACCAGCGCCGCGAGAAAATCTATACGCGAAAGATCGAGGGTTTTTACCAGCGGGTGCGGCTGTTCAGCGGCTGGCCCCTGCTGGTGGGTTACCTGTTGCTGCCCTGGCTTGAATGGGATGGGCGCCAGGCTGTCCTGTTCGACCTGCCGGCGAGAAAATTCCATATCTTTGGCCTCACCTTCTGGCCGCAGGATGCGCCCATGCTGGCCTTCATGCTCATAATCGCCGCCTTCGGCTTGTTCGCGGTAACCACCTTTGCCGGTCGCATCTGGTGCGGCTACACCTGCCCGCAGACCGTGTGGACCAGTATTTTCATGTGGCTCGAGCAGAAGACCGAGGGCAGCCGCAACCAGCGCATCAAACTGGACAAGGCGCCATGGTCACCGGAGAAAATCGCCAAAAAGACCGCCAAACATGCGTCCTGGCTGTTTGTTGGCCTCGTTACCGGCATGACATTCGTCGGCTACTTCTACCCCATCCGTGAGCTGGTCTACGAGTTTGCCACCCTGTCGCCCGGCAAATGGCAATTGCTCTGGACCGTGTTCTTTACCCTGGCGACCTACATCAACGCGGGCTGGATGCGCGAACAGGTCTGCAAATACATGTGCCCCTATGCGCGTTTCCAGTCGGTGATGTTTGACCAGGATACGCTGATCGTCTCCTACGACAAAAAACGCGGGGAGCCACGTGGCTCGCGCAAGCGCAACCTGGACCGCGAGGATACGGACCTGGGTGACTGTATCGCCTGTGAACTCTGTGTCCAGGTCTGCCCCACCGGGATCGATATTCGCAATGGCCTGCAATACGAGTGTATCGGCTGCGCCCTGTGTATCGACGCCTGCAATTCAGTGATGGACAAGATGGAGTATCCAAGAGGGCTGATCCGCTACACCAGTGAACACGAGCTGGAGGGTGGCACCACCCACTGGCTGCGCCCGCGTATCATCGGTTACCTGCTGGTTTTGTGCCTGATGGTCGGCGTGTTCTGGTATAACGTATTCACGCGCATTCCCGTAGAATTGACGGCCATACGCGACCGCAACCAGTTGTATCTGACCACCGAGACTGGCGCGATCGAAAACATCTACACGCTGCAGCTGGCGAACATGGATAACGACCCCCAGGAGTTCGACATCAGTATTTCCGGAATCGAAGGCGCCACCATTATTGGCGAGACCCGCCATAACCTGAACGGCGGTGAGGTGCGCACCATTACCCTGCGGGTCAGGGTGGAGCCCGATGCGCTGAGCCAGCCGAGCACTGAACTCGACTTCAGGGCGATCTCCCCCACCACGCCTTCCCTGCAGGCCAAAGCCGAATCGCGCTTTATGAAGCCACTGCAATGAAAGCGACCTTTCCCGGCGGTGACAGCGAGCCCTGGTATCGCCAGTTCTGGCCCTGGTTCCTCATTTCGCTGCCTGCAAGCGTGGTGGTTGGCGGCCTGGTCATGCTGTATATCGCCAACCGGGGCGCCGACGACCTGGTGGTGGACGACTATTACAAGGACGGCCTCGCCATCAACCGCCAGCTGGAAAAAAAAGAGCGCAGCGTGGAGTTGGGCCTGGGTGCCGCCCTGAACTTTTCAGACAGTCATGTGACCGTGACAATGACTGGTCCGGTCGAAGCCACATCTTTAAGCCTGCTGCTGTCTCATCCCCTGGAATCCGACCGCGACTTTCAGGTTGAGCTGGCCAGAATCGCCCCGGGCATCTACCAGGCAGTATTGCCGGCCGCCATCGCCCCGCGCTGGCACTGGACGCTCACCCTGGAACAGCCCGACGGCTGGCGTCTGGACGGCGATATAGCACAGCGCGATCTCGGCAATGCCGCCATCGAGTGAGCCCATCGCCCGGCAGGCTCCCGAGTTGTGCTACCACTGTGGCGAGGAGGTCCCCGCCGGGGTTGAACTGGGCATCCTGATCGGCGGGGAAATGCGCCCCATGTGCTGTCCGGGCTGTCGCGCCGTGGCCGGGTTGATCAGTGCCAGCGGCCTGGAGAGCTTTTACCAGCAGCGCACTGCCTACAATGAGCGCCCGCCAGCGCAGGCGCCGGCGAACGCTGAACAGTACCTCGTCTATGACGACCCGCAACTGGCGGCCAGTTTTACCGAGGCCGGTCCGGACGGCCAGACAACCGCTCGCCTGTTGTTGGGCGGCATCTCCTGCGCGGCATGTACCTGGCTGATAGAGCAGACCATGGCGCGCCTGCCCGGCGTGAGCAGGGCTGTGGTCAACCTGCAGCAGAGCCGCCTGGACATAGGCTTTGACCCCGCGCAGCTGCCGCTGAGCCAGATATTTGCCCGACTGGATGCCCTGGGTTACCGGGTAAGGCCCTTCCAGGCCAGCACCCAGCGCACGCAGATGGCTGGTGAATACCGCCTCGAGCTGCGCCGCCTGGCCGTCGCAGGCCTGGGTATGATGCAGGTCGGCATGTTCGCCATCGCCCTGCACGCCGGGGATATCCAGGGCATCGAAGAGCAGTACCAGGGCCTGCTGCGCTGGGTCAGCCTGCTGGTTGCGAGTTTCGTGGTGCTGTTCTCCGCCCGCCCGTTTTTCACCACCGCCTGGCGTCACCTGCGCCAGGGTGCCCTGGTGATGGACCTGCCGGTGGCGCTGGCGATCGGCCTCGCCTGGCTGGCGAGCGCCTGGGCCACGATCAGCGGCACCGGGCAGGTGTATTTCGACTCCGTGGTGATGTTCACCTTTTTCCTGCTGTTGGGCCGCTTCCTGGAGCGCCGGGCGCGGCAACGCCACAACATGACGTGGTTCGATGCCCAGGGCACCCTGCCCGATGCGGTGTCCGCCCTGCGCGGCGAGCAGTGGCAGACGGTGCCCCGGGTCCAGTTGCAGGCCGGTGACATCGTGCTGGTCCGGGCCGGGGACACGGTACCGGTGGATGCGCAAATAACCAGTGGCGAGAGTGCCGTCAGGGAGGACACCTTCAACGGCGAGCCACTGCCCCGCAGTGTGACCGCCGGCGACACCATCTACGCCAGTACGGTCAATGTCGAGGCAGCGCTACAGGCCCGTGTCCTGGGCAGCTACCTGGAGAGCCGCCTGGCGGCCCTGCAGCGCTCGGTTGACCAGGCCCAGACCGGCAAGCCCAGGCTGGCCCGGTTGGCCGACCGGGTCGCCTCCTGGTTCGTGGGTGCGATATTACTGATCACCACGGCCACCGCGCTGGTATGGAGCCAGTTGGACCCGGGACAGGCCCTGTGGGTGACTCTCTCTGTGCTGGTCATCAGCTGCCCCTGCGCGCTGGCCCTGGCCACGCCGGCGGCGCTCACCAGCGCCGCCAGCGCCCTGCGCGCCTCCGGGGTGATAGTACGCGGGGAAAACGCGCTGGAAGCCCTGGCGCGCGCCACGCATCTTATTTTTGACAAGACCGGCACCCTGACAGAGGGGGCACTGGTCATCACCCGGGTTGAGCTGCTGGGCGATATGGCCCGGGAGCAGGCACTGGCGATAGCCGCAGCGATGCAACGTTATTCGAGCCACCCCGTGGCGCGCGCCTTTGGCGAGGTCGAGGCCGCGGTGGGCCTGCAAGAGGTGGAATACCAGGTCGGTGCCGGGCTTGAGGCTTCCCTGGATGGCCACCGCTATCGCATGGGCAGTGAGCCGTTCTGCCGCAGCCAGGCCCCCGGGCTGACACCGCCACCCCGGGAACCGCTGTACTGGATAGCGCTGTGTCGCGACAGCCGGCCACTGGCCTGGATCGGGCTGGAGGATCGCACCCGGGCGGAAGCCCGCGCCGTGGTCGCCGCCGCGAAGGACGCGAACATGGAGGTGCAGTTGCTGACCGGGGACAGCTCACCCCAGGGACCATTGCTGGCCCGGGAGCTGGGTATCGAACAGGTCAGGTCCGGCCTGGAACCGCAGCAGAAAATGGCCCACGTGCAGGCACTGCAGGAAGCCGGTGCGGTAGTGGCGATGGTTGGCGACGGCCTCAATGATGCCCCGGTGCTGGGTGTGGCGGACGCATCCTTCGCGGTTGCCAGCGCTACCGACCTGGCCCGGACCCAGGCGGATTTCGTCCTGGTCGATGGCGATCTCCACAGCATCACCACCACCTGGCGCAAGGCCCGGCAGGGTCGGCGGATTATAGTGCAAAACTTTGCATGGGCGCTGCTTTACAACCTCTGCGCGATTCCGCTGGCGGCCTGCGGCCTGGTGCCACCCTGGGCGGCTGCCATCGGCATGTCAATGAGTTCGCTGCTGGTAGTCGGGAATTCCCTGCGTTTAAATAACAAGCCCATAGACTGACGAGCATACCCTGTGGATAGCCTGTACCTGCTGATACCGATCGCCCTGTTGTTCTGCGCCATAGGGATCAAGCTCCTGCTGTGGGCTATCGACAGCGGCCAGTACGATGACCTCGACAAGGAGGCATGGAAGATCCTCGCCGATGAGGAGCCAACCGCCGGGGACGCCGGGGGCGACCCGGAGAAAGACACCAACCGGGAGCAGAACACGTGACCGAGTTGGGTTATGCCAGCGCGCTCGGCCTGGGTCTGGCAGGCGCCGGCCACTGCCTGGGCATGTGCGGTGGTATCGCGGCGGCGCTGAACCTCGGGGGCCCGCGCTCCCCTGCGGTCACCCTCGCCTACCACGCCGGTCGCATCAGCAGTTATACCCTGCTGGGAGGCTTGCTGGGCTTTGCCGCCGGGACGATCGATATCACCGCCTGGACCATAGGACTGCGTTATCTCGCGGGTGTGATGCTGGTGGCGATGGGGCTGTACGTGGCGGACTGGTGGCGCGGTATGGCCCTGCTGGAGAAGGCGGGCGCCCGGCTCTGGCGTCCGGTACAGCGCCTGTCATCACGCCTGTTGCCGGTGCGCCACTGGCCCCAGGGCTTTGCCCTCGGCCTGTGCTGGGGACTGATGCCCTGCGGGCTGATCTACAGCAGCCTGGCCTGGGCCGCCACCGCAGCGCATGCGCCGACGTCCGCGCTGATGATGTTCCTGTTCGGCCTGGGCACCCTTCCCGCCATGCTGGCGACCAGCTTCGGCGCCCAGGGCTTGCAGGCATTCCTGCGCCGGCGGGGGCTGAAACTGGTGATCGCCCTGCTGCTTATCGCTTCCGGCGCCTGGACCCTTTACCTGACCGCCGCCCACGGCAACCACGGCGGCAACGGTGCGGCCATGGATCATTCACATATGCACCACGGTTAAATAAAAAAGCCCCGCTGGAATACCAGCGGGGCCAGGCGCCAAATGACCGTAGGTGAGGCGGTCAAATGGGGTTAAAAGCGGTGGGCAATACCAACATGGTAAACAAAGGGATTGATGTCGGTATTAAAGTGCACATTGCCAACATCGGTTTTTACCGTGGCGTTGGTATCGATCTGGATGTACCAGACCGCCAGGCTGAGTGCCCAGTCCTTGTAAAAGGGAATATCCACACCCGCCTGGGCGGAGAGACCAAAGGAATTATCGAGATCCAGGTCTACCTTGGTAGCGCCGAGAATTGCATTGAGCGTGTCGTCCAGCTGCTTGTCCGTTTTCTCGTCAAAGAAGACGGTGTAGTTCACACCCACACCGAGGAAGGGCTGCCAGCCTTCCTTGCCGCCGCGGGGATACCACTGGGCAGTGATTGTCGGCGGCAGGTGCTTGGTGGAACCCGCATTCAGGTTCACGCCCTTGCCGTTCAGGGTGATGTCGTGCTCAAAGGGGGTAGCGGCCAGCAATTCGATACCGACATGGTCGGTGACCATGTACATGGGAATGATGCCGAACTGGGTGTCGTCATCGACTTCGGTATTCAGTGTCGGCACACCCGGCAGGTTGATGTCACTGCTGTCTGAATCCGGGTCCACGTTCACGGCGCCGAGGCGCAGGACGAAATCACCTTTCTCGTATGCCTGGGCCATCAGGCTGCCGCCCGCGAGGGCCGCTGCCAGCGCAACTGCTAACGCTTTTTTCATTGCATCACTCCTGTATTGGAAAAGGGGAACAGCCGTGCTGAACCATCTGACGGCTATAGTATTGGCGACCGGGAGGGCATACCTTGATGTCAATCAAGATCGTGTGATGTCCGGCCGCTCCGTTGCGGTACTTTTACACAACGCGGGGGATTCTACAGTCTGCTACGCGATTGCAAAAGACCTCGCCACGCACGCCCGGGCGCCTACTCCCAGGGGTAGTCGAGGGCGCGGCCACAGCCGCGGTAGACCTCCCCATCGAGAGTGACGGTGACCTGGCTGGAAAACTCTTCCCCCGACATGGTATCCAGGCAGCGATCGTCGACGACCTCAACCTGCAAATCGGCGGAGTCGGTTGTCGCGTGCCAGGTCTTTACCTGCCCCTGCAACTGCGGCCCCGGGTCCGGGGTTCTGACGCGCTGCATACCGTAGTCGCCGACAAACAGCAGGTGATCTCCATCCCTGATTTCCAGTGACCAGCCGGGCTCGTTCCCCACCGCGCGAAAGTCCACACCCCGGCGACGGGCGTCCTCCCAGGGTACCCGGTGCGGCACCAGGGTGCAGTTCAGGTACTGCTGGTTACCCACCACCAGCATCGCGTCATCCCCACGGGTCCAGAACTCGACGTCCCCTTCCTGGTATTTCGTTCCGGAGGCGCTGCGCACCTGGGACAGCACCAGGTAGCGATCCGGCAGCCAGATCGCCATCTCGCCGGGACCGAGGCGCGCGATGAAATCGAAACCATTGCAGTCATACACCATGGTTCTGGCCAGGGGGCGCTCATCCGGAACAAACCCCGGCACCACCTGGGATGCGCGCGCCCCGCTGCCGCTGCAGCCGACCAGGGTCAAACAGGTAACCAGTAAAAACACAAAATATGCCATGGGATAACTCTCCAGTCGTACATCGGTCAAGCCGCACTGCATGGTATCGAAAGGCTCACCGAATACCCATACTGGCAGCAACAACTGGGTGGTGGTGCCATGATTGCCATGGTGCGGGGTCGACCCAATGGCTGTTACCACAGGGCCATTACAATCATGCGCACAGCCAGCGCGGTCACGAGCAGGCGAAACCACTGGTGAAAATTCCGTTGGGGTACCCTGTGTCGCAGCCGGGTTCCGACCCAGGAGCCGGCGATGCCCGCTGCGACCATGGCGGTGACCAGCGGCCACCAGGGTGCAAAGCTGAAGCCAATAGCGAAAAATGCGAACACCCTCAGGGCGTGATTGAGCGTCATATAAACGGCGGTATTGACCACCAGCCAGTCGCGCTCCTTGTTGCGTTGCAGTAGAACCGCGGCACCCAGGGGCCCGGTTGCACCGGCCAGCATACCCAGGCCCGTCTGGCAAAAACCGAGCAGGGCCAGCGCGAGCTGCCCTCCCCGCGCACCACCGGCAGCGGCAACCAGGTGAACACCAGGATGAAACCGCCGATGAGCGCGGGCAGCCAGCGCTCATCCAGCCACTGGTAGACCTGGGCACCCAACCACCCCCCCGCCAGGGCCCCCAGGGTAAACGCCGGGACTATGGCCAGGTCCACGGCCCGCCACCCGAACGCCGCCCGCGACAGGTTGCTGGCCAACTGGGTCAGGGCATGAACAGGCAGGATCGCTGGGGTGGGTACCAGCCCGGGCATCAGCGTCAACAGCAGCACGCCGCCGCCCATACCGATGACGGCGGTGAGACAGGACGTGATGAATACGATGGGCACCAGTGCCAGTTCTGACAATGTAGGCTCCCGACAGGGATAATGCCCGGGTCAACAAACCCGGACCGGGCAATAGTTTAAAGTCGGAGACCTGTCCGGGCCAGGTTTACCCCATCGGGTAGCGACTATCCAGCGACACCTGGTTTATCAGCGCAAGCAACTCCGGCGGGAGGTTGACATCCGCCGCCGACGGGGCGGGCACCGTCATTGTATACCTGTGAGCACGCCGCCCGTGCTATCCGTGCCTGATGAAATCGACACAGCTGCGGTTGAACATGTCCTCGTGCTCTACCATCACCCAGTGCCCGCACTCGCTGACCAGTATCAGGCGCAGGTGCCGGGTATTCCGGGCCAGCGCCATGATACCGTTCTCAGGCATCATTTTCTCATCCAGGCCCCAAAAGCCCAGCACCGGGCAATTCAGCTCGGGCAGCCTTCCGGTCAGCACCGGCACCTTCATGGTGGCCATCACATGGCCGTTCATGATTTGCATGATCTGCATCCGCTCCGCTACCAGTTCATCCGTGGCATACGCGGGGTCGTACATGAGCCCGGTGGCGAACAGGTCCTTCATCACCGCGGGCGTCACCGGCTCCCCTGAGCCGAACACCTTGAACATCTTCTGCATGCCCGGCATCTGCTGGTATTCGTGCAGCTCGCTGAGGCCACCCGGGGCCATCAGTACCAGTTTTGTCACCAGGGCCGGGTAGTCCAGGGCGAGTCCCAGCGCTATCGCGCCTCCCAGCGAGTTACCTATCACCGTGCAGTGTTCTATTGCGGCGCAGTCGAGGGTCTGCCGGACGCATTCGACAAAAAACGCCAAGGGGTGGTCCACATCGGTGGGTTTGTCGGAGAAACCATAGCCGATAAGGTCCGGGATGATACAGCGATAGCCTGCTTTCACCAGCGCGGGATAATTGCCCTTGAAATTGCTGTACCCGCTGGCGCCGGGGCCAGAGCCGTGCAGAAATACGACCACCGGCGCATCCCTGTGCCCTTCATCCAGGTAATGGATACGATAGCCGTTGGCACACTCTGCGTAGTGGCCCTCGGGTAACAGTCCTTTCATTGCCATGGCAATCTCCGTCAGTGAACGCGCGGGTCAGACGGCGAAGTCCACGTTCTCCTCACCGAACAGCACGCCCCCCATATTAACCGCAAAAGGGGTCGAGTGATTGGCAATGTGCGCCTGGCTGGCGAGGATGTCCAGGTGATAGGCCAGCAGCTCGCTGTCGAGGCGGATACCGCCGCTGCCGGCGGCCTTGAGCATACGGCTGGACAGCTCGAGGCAGCGATCTGCCACGATCGAGGAGTCATAGCGATAGCGGACACGGTCCTCTACCGGGATGGGCTCGCCACTGCGGCAGCATTCCATCATGGCATCGAAGTTGCGAATCATGGTGAGCTTCATCTCTTCGATGGAGGCTTTGACCTGGGCTGCCAGCTGGCGCGCGAAAGGATCGTTCTTCATCTTCACGGGACCCGCCTGGCGGGTCTTTGCCACCTCGATAAATGACTCCAGCGCACCCTCGCAGGCACCCAGCGTGGCAGTGCACACTGCCCGCACGAATACCTGCATGAACGGCATGTGGTAAAGCGGCGCGCTGTTGACCGCATTGCCCGGGTTGTCGCACAGGAAGCCGTCCATGGACTTGTGGGTGCGATGTTCCGGCACGAATACGTCGTCCACTACGATATCGTGGCTGCCGGTGCCCTGCAGCCCCACCACATCCCAGTTGTCGACAATCTCATAGTCGCTGATGGGCACCAGGAAGGTTCGGTAGTTGGCCATATCGAAGGGCGCCTCCGGGGTGGGCACAACCGCTCCCAGGAAAACCCACTTGCAGTGCTGGCTGCCACTGGAAAAACTCCAGCGCCCACTGAGGCGGAAACCGCCATCCACGACCTTGACCTTGCCCACCGGGGCGTAGGAAGAGGAAATCAGCACAGAGGGATCGTCCGCCCATACGTCCTGGGCAGCCCGGTCGTCGAATACGGCCAGCTGCCAGTTGTGCACCGCGATGACCCCGAGAATCCAGGCACTGGATGGGCAGCTCCTGGCTACTTCCAGGCCCACTGCGTAAAACACCTGGGGGTCCATCGCGTAACCGCCCCACTGCTCTGGCTGCAGGATCTTGAAGAAGCCCGCCGCCTGAAACTCCGCGACGGTCTCGTCCGGCACCCTGCGCTCTTCCCGGCACCGGGCCGCGCGCTCGCGCAGGGTGGGCGCCATGGCCCGGGCGGCCGCGATCAGCTCCTGGGCCCGGGGGCTTTCCAGTCCATAGGGATTCATGTTCCCACCTGATTTTATATTTTGCTTTATCTCGTGGTGTACGGTCATTGCGATCTCCCATCAAACAAGTATGGATGAAACTGGCCCCATTAAAGCGCGGCTGCAGCAGCCACGCATCCTCTATTTGGGGTATCGATTCTACTCGACCACCGCATCCCCGAAGTGGGTTGTGTCGCCAAAGAAAGCCCGGGGCGACAGGGGCTGGCGACCGTCCGTGTCCGTCACACCGTAGTCGAGGCCGAGCTCGGCGCCGATCCAGACCTTGCCGCTCCTGCTCATGAGTGCGGGATCGCGGGCCAGCGCATCGATAACCCGGCCGCTGAATTCCGGCGACTCTGCGGTCTCCGCCATACCGGCATATTTTTCCGGCTCGGCGGCAAATACCCGCCGGGTGCGCTCGGTGGCCAGCAAACCCATCCACAGTGAGACTACCGCGACCCCATGGGGCCTGAAATCGATTGCCATGTCGTGCGCCATCTTGTCCAGGCCGGCCTTGCCGGCCCCGTAGGCGGGTCCGTGCATGTAGATTCTGCCGCCGAAAGACGAGGTGTTGACGACCAGGCCCTCACCATTGGCCAGCAGCAGCGGCGCCGCAAACCAGCTGGCGGTGTAGTGTGAGCGCAGGCCAACGTCCAGGATATCAACCAGCGCCAGGGGCTTGTCCCAGAAGGGGCCCGACGTGGTCAGGGCGTCGTGCACCACCGTGGCATTATTTACCAGGATATCGAGCCGGCCCTGCTCCTCGCGCACCTGCTGGAAAAGGGCCTCCACCTGGCTGTCGTCGGCATGGTCGCAGTAAACCGCGATACCCCGGCCGCCGGCGGCGCTGACGGCATCCGCCGTGGCCTGCACCGTCCCGGGGAGAGGCGCTTCCCCTTCGCGCCGGGTGCGCCCGGTCACGTACACGGTGGCGCCGGTGGCGCCCAGCGCAAGGGCGATACCCCTGCCCGCACCCCGGCTCGCGCCGGTGACAACCACTACCCTGTTATGTTGCAGACCCATAGTGTCCCTTCGCCGCCCAGTGCTACTATCGGCCCTCCATACTAAATGCAGCGGCGCGCAGGACCAAGCCGCGGGGGACGCGGCGCGGGACTGGCTATGAGGCGGTGCAGAATATTATCCAGCAGTGCGCGCGGGCTGCCGGTCGCCCTGCTGGCAATGGGACTGGCGGCACAGGCAGCGCCCGCCCGGGCGGGGGAGCCCGCCGGCGCCGGCGATTCCAGGGAGGTCTTCAGCAGCACTGCCCCTCAATGGCTGCGCGCGGTGGGTCAATTGCAGGTGCCCGGCAGCACCTATCGCGATGGCAGGCGCAGCCACCTGCGCGAGGACTGCAGCGCCACCCTGGTCACCAGGGGCGCAGGCCGCAAGGCGGATACCGTCGTTACCGCCTGGCACTGCCTGGTGAACTACAACGACCTGAGCAAGCCGATTACCTTCACCCTGCTCAATAGCCGTAACGGCGCGGTGCAACGGGAGGCCTACAGGTTGGCAGACGGCGGCGGCATGCACGCGGACTGGGCCCTGTTACGGTTGCGAACGCCAGTGCCCGCAGACCGGGCGACAGCACTGCTGGTCCATCCGGGGCGCGCCGACCCGGGCCTTGCGATCAGTATGGCGGGGTTTTCCAGGGACCCGGGTAAAGGCGCGGGGGGCGAGCGGCTGACCTTCGACCCGGCCTGCCTGATCACCACCCAGGCACCCCAGACCAGTGACACTGACTGCGTCGCCCACAAGGGAGCCTCCGGCGGTGCCGTGGTGCAGTTGTCAGCAGAGGGTACGCCGCAACTGAGCGGCGTGGTATCACAGGGGAACAGCGAGGGGCTCAGCACCTTTGTGCCGGTCGCGGCTTTTCGCAGCGCGCTTGTGCGCCATCTGCAGTAGCGCGCCCGGGGGTGTCAACCGCCGGACTGTTGCCGCGCCGGGGACGCAGCGCCCACGTGAGCCTCACCCCTGGCCCGGGCCAGTTCGACCTGTTTCTGCCGCTCGCGGAAACGCGCCATCTGGTCAGGCGTAAGCTGGTCAAAGCAGCGCGGACAGCAGACGCCTTTCTGGTATTTGTCCGACAGCTTGTCCTCCTCGGTGATGGGGTGCCGGCAGCCGTAGCACTGGTCGTAACGGCCTTTTTCCAGCCGGTGGTTGACCGCCACCCGGTTGTCGAACACAAAGCACTCGCCCTCCCAGATGCTCTCCTGTTCGGGCACCTCCTCGAGGTATTTCAGGATACCACCCTGCAGGTGATAAACCTCCTCGAAACCTTCCTTTAGCATAAACGCCGAGGCCTTTTCGCAGCGAATGCCACCGGTGCAGAACATGGCGACTTTTTTCTGTTTGCGCGGGTCGAGATGAGTGCGTACAAACTCGGGAAACTCGCGGAAAGTCGTGGTCCGGGGATCGATCGCGCCGCGAAAACTGCCGATACCGTACTCGTAGTCATTGCGGGTATCGATCAGCAGTACCTCGGGATCACTGAGCAGTTCATTCCAGTCGCCGGGGCTGACATAGGTGCCCACCGCCTCGTTGGGGTCTATATCCGGGACACCCATCGTGACGATCTCCTTTTTCAGCTTCACCTTCATCCGGTAAAAAGGCATGTCCTCGTCCACCGACTCCTTGTGCTCAAGATCAGCCAGGCGCGGGTCCGAGCGCAGGTAGGACAGTACCCGGTCTATGCCTGCGCGGCTGCCGGCGATGGTCCCGTTGATACCCTCCCGGGCCAACAGCAGAGTGCCGCAGGTTCCCGCCTCCCGGCAGGCATCGAGGAGCGGCTCGCGCAACTCGTGAAAGTCATCCAGGGTGACGAATTTGTACAGCGCGGCGACTATAACTTCAGACATTGCTACCCCCCTGGGCCTGCTCAGACTTGCTGCCGCCGAGACACTCCGGAGAAGCGGGCGCCTGTTCCTGTCGAGCCTGCCACTCTGCGGCCGTGTAGGTGTGCAGCGCCAATGCGTGCACGGGCCCTTCGAGTTGACTTGCCAGCGCCGAGTAGACCTGCTGGTGCCGTGCCACCTGGCGCCTGTTGTCGAAACGGTCGCTTACCAGCACCACCCTGAAGTGTGTCTCTGAATTGGCCGGCACGCTGTGCTGGTGGCTTTCATTGCTTACATCCAGGAACAGCGGCGCGAACTCCCGCGTAAGCTGCTGCTCTATTTCCTGCTGGACTGACATGGCTACCTCCACCAAAAAGGACCGGGATTATACCCGAGCAGCCGCAGGCGCGACAGCCGCTCACTCCCGGCGCCGGCGCTGGGCCCGGAACTGGCCGGGTGTCTGGCCAGTCCACTTCTTGAAGGAGCGGTGAAACGCACTGGGGTCGGTAAAGCCCATCTGCAGTGCCACCTCGTTGATCGACAGTTCCGGGCGGTCGAGCCAGAGCTTGGCCGCCTCACAGCGGGCCTCATCCTTTAACTGCTGAAATGTCGTTCCCTCCCGCTTCAACCTGCGACGCAAGGTAGGTGCCGAGATATTCAGGGCGCTACTGATCGTTTCGAAGCCTGGAAAGCCACCGCTGAAATCATGCCCCATCATCGCCTTGACCTGCACCGACAGGCTCCTGCCGCCGGGGTCGTTGTCCATAATCAGCAACTGGTAGGGCGCGGTGCGCAGAAACTCCCGCAAGGAGTGCTCTGTGTGTACCACCGGCCAGGCGAGGCAGGCACTGTCGAAATACAGCAGGTCGCTGGCCTGGCCAAAATACAGGGGGCACCCGAACAGGGCCTCGTACTTTTCTTTCCGCTGCGGAGCACTGCCACTGAAGTCCACCCGCTTGAGTTCGATCGGGCGGCCGCAAAGCCAGCCGAAAAAGCGATGCCACAGCGACAGTCCGTAGGCATCGGCCACCACGTTGCGCGGGTCGTCGCCGCGATTGACCGTGCGATAGCCCACCCGGGCGTACTGCTCGCTGAAATTGGCGTAGAGCTGGCTGCGCTCGTCGAAAAACGTGCGGTAGAACTCCGCTGCCCGCTGGATCGCCTGGCCGAGATTACGACAGGAGATAATGCAGTAACACATCATCCTGAAGGCGCCCGGTGCGGTCAGTTCGCTACCTGCAAACCCGAAGGTCTCGTCCTGCACCAGGTGCAGGACCTGCTGGTATACCCGGGTGTACTGCATGGCACTGATTTCCGGCCGGTAACCGGGGGAATTTTCATCCAGAGGGTCGAAATCCAGCCCGGCATCGCGCAGCACACCGGTAAAATCGTAGCCCCTGTCGCCCACCATGCGCAGCAGGGTGTTTACAAAACGGGTTGGAACACGATCACTCATCGGGTTTTCGTTACCGGGCCAGCACAGCGGCGCATCTTAGCAGAACTGCGCGACGCTTTTCACAAACTGCGACAGCCCGCGCAACCCCGGCAAGACCCGTCATGGAAATTTACGTATACTCGAGGCACTGATTCACGGGGGCCGTTTTATGGAAGCTCGCTATAACATCTACTTTGCCGGGCAACTGATCGAAGGACAGGACCTGGCCGGGGTGCGCACCAGAATAGGCAAACTGTTCAAGGCCGATGCGGCCACCCTGGACAAGCTCTTCAGCGGCAAGACCCAGCTGCTCAAACGCGATTGCGACAAGGCCACCGCGCTCAAGTACAAGCAGGCCATGGAACAGGCCGGCGCCCTGCCGGTGATCAAGGCAATCGCTGCGAACACGGCGACTGCGTCGGCCCCGGCTAAAGCAATGACCGCGGCAGAAAAGATTGCCGCCCTCGCCGCTGCGCCGGACCGCGCCAGCCGCCAGCAGGAGCCGGCGCCGCCACCGGCAGACAATGTGCAGCCCGGGGACGGCGCTATCGCACTCGCGCCAGCAGGCACGTCGGTACTGCTGCCGAACGAGCGCCCTGCGCCGGCAAGGAGCGATATAGAGCCCCCCGACCTTGAAGTCATGGCGAGTGGGCAGCGCCTGTCCGAATCGGCCCCAATGCCCCCGCCGCCGCCGGATACCAGCCATCTCAGTGAGGGCGCTGTCGGCGAATTACTGCCCAACCTGCCCTCATCCGCAGCGCCTGTTTCCCCGGATATAAGCGGCATCCATTTGACGCCGGATGGCACCGACCTGTCCGACTGCGCTGCGCCGGCGAAGGCTCCCCCGGCACTCGATCTGTCCGGCATTGCGCTGGCACCCGCCGGAGCGGATGTGCTGGAGCAGCAATACCGCAATCGGCCGGCTCCACCACCGCCGGCTACGGAGCATCTCAAACTGGAAGACTGATGCCCGGCAGGAACGCAACCAGGCCGACATGCCTATCTGCGGCTGTACAGAACAGGTCAGCGGTGGCAGAGTGCGCGCCATGACTGAAGACAACACACTCCCCTCCCCGTTTCTGCTGCGCCGGCTCGCCGCGCTGACTTACGATATTCTCCTGGTACTACCCCTGATAATGGCCTGTGTCGCACTGGTGATGGGGATACGCACGCTGCTGGGGCTGGGACCCTCCCAGGACGGCACGGTACAGCTGGATGCCAACCTGGTGCGCCTGCTTGCGCTGCTGACGGCCATGGCCTTTTTCTGCTGGTTCTGGCTGAAGAATGGCCAGACCCTCGGCATGCAGGCCTGGCGCATCAAACTGGTCACCCTGGAGGGCACCGCTCCCAGTGCCCGCCAGGTCCTGGTGCGCAGCCTGGCCGCCCCCCTTTCCGCAGCCTGTTTTGGCCTGGGCTACCTCTGGTGCCTGGTCGACCGCAATGGCTACTACTGGCACGACTACCTGTCGGGAACCAAACTGGTGTTGCTGCCCGGCAAGAAGAAGGGAAAAGCGAAGAAGGCAGCAGATTCCAGCTCCGGGGTCGGCTGACCAACCCACATCAGGTAGCGGATTACCCGTTTTGTGTTCAGTTTGCCGGCCTATCGTCATACACTATGCAGCTTGCCAATGAACCGGGAATCCGACATGACAGCAATCACCTTTACCGCACGCAAGATCGAAGACGCCAGCAAAGGCACCAGCCAGTGCGCCATCCTGCCCCTGTATCACCGCAAGAAGCTGTCGCGCGAGGCAAAGCAACTGGATGATGCCTCCGGGGGAATGATCAAAAGGGCCATGGCTTTGCAGGATTTTTCCGGCAAGTCCGGTGAAACCTGCCTGCTGCCGGGAGTCGCCGGCGCCAAGCGACTGCTGCTGGTGGGCTGTGGGGACCCCGCCACTTTTGATCGCGCCGCCGCGCGGGAATTCACCCGCGCCCTGGCCAAGGCGCTCAATGCGACCAAGGCAGGAGACGCGGTACTGCATCTGGCTGACCTGCAGCTGAAAGATGGCAACAATGCGTGGCTGCTCGAAACCATGAGCCGCCAACTTGTCTGCGCCAGCTACCGTTACACCGAAACCGTGTCGAAACCGAAGCCGCCCATGAACCTGGCGAAGCTCGTCGTCAACACCGGGGACAGCCGCTCCGTCGGGTCGGGACAGAAAGCCCTGGATCGCGGTGCCGCGGTCGGCCGTGGTATCAATGAGGCCCGCCGACTGGCGGAATTGCCCGGCAACGTATGTACCCCCACCTACCTGGCCCAGCAGGCCCGCAAGCTCGCCAGGGACTGCAGCAAACTCAGCACCACGGTGCTCGAGGAGAAGAAAATGCGCGAGCTGGGTATGGGCTCGCTGCTCTCGGTCACCGCTGGCACCGACCAGCCTGCCAAACTGATTGTCATGAACTACAAGGGCGGCAAATCCGGCCAGAAGCCCTATGTACTGGTGGGCAAGGGTATCACCTTCGACAGCGGCGGGATCTCGCTGAAACCCGGCGCCAAGATGGACGAGATGAAGTTTGATATGGGTGGGGCGGCCAGTGTATTCGGCACGCTGCAGACAGTGATCGAGCTCGGCCTGCCACTGAACGTGGTGGGTATCGTCGCGGCTGCCGAGAATATGCCCAGCGGCGGCGCCACCAAGCCTGGCGACGTGGTGACGAGCATGTCCGGCAAGACCATCGAGGTGCTCAACACCGACGCAGAGGGTCGACTGGTGCTGTGTGACGCCCTGACCTACGCCGGTCGCTTCAAGCCCCAGGTGGTAATCGATATCGCCACGCTCACCGGCGCCTGCGTGGTTGCCCTGGGCTCTCACGCCACCGGGCTCTACGCGAACCAGGACAAACTTGCGGAGCAGTTGCTGGACGCGGGTGTCGAAAGTCACGACCGGGCCTGGCGCATGCCTCTGTGGGACGACTACCAGAAGCAACTGGACAGCAACTTTGCCGACATCGCCAATATAGGCGGACCCGGCGGGGGCAGTGTCACCGCCGCCTGTTTCCTCGCCCGTTTCGCCGAGGACTACCACTGGGCTCACCTGGACATCGCAGGTTCTGCCTGGGACAGCTCCCCCAAGGCCGCCACGGGCAGGCCGGTGGGTCTGCTGACCCAGTACCTGATGCAACGCGCCGACTGATGTCCTGTGGTCGCGGCAGGGCCGACCCGGCGTGACCAGGGTCGGTTTCTACGTGGTGCAGGCCGCCGACCAGGCACAGCGCCTGCAGGTCGCCGTGCGCCTTGCCGACAAGGCGTTCCAGCAGGGCCACCGTATTTTCATCAACGCCGTCGACGAGGCGCAGGCCCGGGCCCTGGATGACCTCCTGTGGACCTACCGTCCCGCCAGCTTCCTGCCCCATGCCCTGCACGACCAGGAGCAGTCGGAAGCGATTGCGATCGGCTGGGGCCAGGAGCCGCGGGACCACAACGACCTGCTGATCAACCTGCAGCTGGGTATCCCCGGATTTTTCAGCCGCTTTCGCAGGGTGGCCGAAGTCGTTACCCAGGACCCCGCCAGCCTCGATGCCCTGCGCCGCTCCTGGACCTTCTACAAGGAACGCGGCTACCAACTCGAAAAGCACGACCTTTAGCGTATAATCCCGGCCCGTTAACCCTGACGCCCACCCCCAACGGACTACCACAGCAATGGAAAAGACCTTCCAACCCGCCGATATTGAAACCCGCTGGTACCAGGAGTGGGAGGAGCGCGGCTATTTCGCCCCCCAGGGCGGCGAAACCGCCTACAGCATCATGATTCCACCGCCGAACGTGACCGGCAGCCTGCACATGGGCCACGGCTTCCAGGAGGCGATCATGGACGCCCTGATCCGCTATCACCGGATGCGCGGTTACAACACCCTGTGGCAGGTCGGCACCGACCACGCGGGCATCGCCACCCAGATGGTCGTCGAGCGCCAGCTGGAGGCCCAGGGCATCAGCCGTCACGACCTCGGCCGTGACAAATTCGTGGAAAAAGTCTGGGAGTGGAAAGAAGAGTCCGGCGGCACCATCACCCGCCAGTTGCGCCGCCTGGGCTCGTCGCTGGACTGGTCCCGGGAACGTTTCACCATGGACCCCGGCCTCAGCGCGGCGGTGCAGGAAGTGTTTATCCGCCTCTACCGCGAGGGGCTCATCTACCGGGGCAAGCGCCTGGTCAACTGGGATCCCGCACTGCACACCGCAATCTCCGACCTGGAGGTGGTCGCTGAAGAAGAGCAGGGGCACCTGTGGCACTTCCAGTACCCACTGGCGGGGGGTGAAGGTCACATGACGGTGGCAACCACCCGGCCGGAAACGATGCTGGGGGATACCGCCGTCGCGGTTCATCCTGAGGACGAACGCTACAGCCACCTGATCGGCCGTACCGTTGAGCTGCCGCTGACGGGACGCGAGATCCCCGTGATAGCCGATGACTATGTCGATCGCGAGTTCGGTACCGGCGTGGTGAAGATCACCCCGGCCCACGACTTCAGCGACTACGACATGGGTAAGCGTCACGGTCTGCCGATGATCAACATTTTCAATGACGACGCCGCTATCAGCGACCAGGCGCCGGCGCCCTATCGCGGGCTGGACCGGTTTGAGGCCCGCAAGCGTGTCGTCGCCGATATGGATGCCCTGGGCCTGTTGGCCCGGGTTGACGAGCATACATTGCGGGTACCCCGGGGAGACCGCTCCGGCGTGGTGATAGAGCCCTACCTGACGGACCAGTGGTATGTCGACGCGCGGGAAATGGCGAAGCCCGCGATAGCCGCGGTGGAGAGTGGCGCGATCGAGTTCGTACCGAAGCAGTGGGAGAACACCTATTTCGCCTGGATGCGGGATATCCAGGACTGGTGTATCAGTCGCCAGCTCTGGTGGGGGCACCGCATTCCCGCCTGGTATGACGAGGCGGGCAATTTCTACGTGGGCGCCAGCGAGGACGAGGTGCGCGCGGACAATAAGCTGGCGGACAGCGTGATTTTACGACAGGACGAGGACGTACTGGACACCTGGTTTTCCTCGGCACTGTGGACATTTTCAACCCTGGGCTGGCCCGAGGAAACGCCGGAGCTGGCCACCTTTCACCCGACCTCGGTACTGGTGACGGGATTCGATATCATTTTTTTCTGGGTCGCCCGAATGATCATGATGACCCTGCATTTTCGCAATGAAGTGCCCTTTCACACGGTGTACGTGCACGGGCTGGTGCGCGATGGCGAGGGACAGAAGATGTCCAAGTCAAAGGGCAACGTGATCGACCCCATTGACCTGATCGACGGCATCGACCTGGAGAGCCTGGTCAGCAAGCGCACCGCGGGAATGATGCAACCCCAGCTGGCCAGCAAAATCGAGAAGGCAACCCGCAGGCAGTTCCCCGAGGGTATCGCGCCCTACGGCACCGATGCACTGCGCTTCACCTACTACTCACTCGCCTCGACCGGGCGCGATATCAAATTTGATATCGGCCGGATCGAGGGCTATCGCAATTTCTGCAACAAAATCTGGAATGCGGCGCGCTATGTCCTGATGAATTGCGAAAACCAGGACTGCGGCAACACCGGTGAGCAAGCGATGGAATTCAGCCTCGCCGACCGCTGGATTACCGGCAAGCTGGAGGAAACCACGGCCGCAGTTGCAAAAGCCGTGGGGAATTACCGGTTCGACCTGGCCTCACAGGCTCTCTACGAATTTATCTGGAACGAATATTGCGACTGGTATCTCGAACTTTCCAAGCCGGTGCTGTGGGATGACAACGCGGCCGACGCCGCCAAGCGCGGCACCAGGCATACCCTGCTCCAGGTACTGGAAAAAATGCTGCGGCTGCTGCATCCGTTTATGCCTTTTATCACCGAGGAAATCTGGCAAACCGTGGGACCCATGGCCGGCAAAACCGGGGCCACTATCATGCTGCAACCCTACCCCGAGGCCGGGGAGAAAGGCGTGGACAGCGTCGCAAACGCGGATATAGAATGGCTCAAAGGTGTGATCGTGGGTATTCGCAACATCCGCGGAGAAATGAATATAGCACCGGGCAAGGAACTCCCGGTGCTGTTCAGGAACGGCGACCAGCGCGACCAGACGCGCCTGGAGAACAACGCGCAGTTCCTGAAAAAACTGGCCAAACTGGCGGATCTCACCTGGCTGTCAGCCGGCGAAGAAGGCCCGGTAGCAGCAACGGCACTGGTAGGTGAGCTGGAGATACTGGTGCCCATGGCAGGGCTCATAGACAAGGACGCGGAACTGCAGCGTCTGGGCAGGGAAATAGAAAAGCTGGAGAAAGATCTCTCGCGTATCAAAGGCAAATTGGGCAACGCGTCTTTCGTTGACAAAGCCCCCGCCGCAGTAGTCGCCAAGGAAAAAGAAAAGATGGAAGCGCAGCAGCAGGCGCTGGAAACGTTACAGGAACAGCAACGGCAAATCGCGCAGCTGTAACGTCACCTCGGTAACACGGATTTCCAGTCTCCACCGGCCTGTATCGGGCGGTGGAGCTTAATAAAAGCAAAATGAAAGTCCGAGGAAAGTGGTATGACAGATCGTGTAAGCGGCACGGTAAAGTGGTTCAACAACGCCAAGGGTTTTGGCTTCATCACCAGACAGGAAAGTGAAGACGATGTATTCGTCCACTTCCGTTCCATCCAGGGGGATGGCTACCGCACCCTCAATGAGGGGCAGGCAGTGGAATTCAAGCTGGTCGAGGGACCCAAGGGTCTGCAGGCTGAGGATGTTATGAAGCTCTAGCGCCCGACCGCGCCGGTACCGCAGCCGGGCCGGCACTGCGCATCAAGTTCAGGGTACGCCAGCGGCGATTGTGTCGCGGCTTACCTGTATCTGTTCCCTGTGAGCCTTTTTGTTTCCCCTTAATCCACCTCAGAGCCTACTCGCAAAGCGGAATGGTGATAAACTTGCGCCGCATCGACGCCCCCACCACTTTGGGGCCTGAACCTGTGAGAGGAAATCCATGAACCTTATCGTCAAAATCATCATCAGTGTGGCGGTCGCCGCTGTCGCCACAGCTTTAACAACCTGGCTCGCCGGCGACGGTCACGCCGCTCCCGTGCTGTTTCTCGCCTTTTGTGGCGCTACCGTGGTGACTGCACTGCTGGTATCAATACCCGGGCAAGCCACCACCGCAGCCGCCCGCGGGCCGAAGCCAAAAACAGCCGCGCGCAAGCCCGCCCAGGCCAAAGCGGGGCCCACATCCGGCAGTGGCTCCACCAGCGGAACCAGGGAGCACGGAACAGTAAAATGGTTCAATGTATCCAAGGGTTTCGGCTTTATCACCAAGGACGATGGCGAAGAAATATTCGTGCACTTCCGCTCTATCAGGGGTGGGGGCAGACGTGGTTTGAAAGATGGCCAGGAGGTCACTTTCGTTGTTGCCCAGAGCGACAAGGGCCCCCAGGCCGAAGACGTCGAAGGCATTGAGTAAGCTACAGGGTAACGGAGCAGGAATTCAAATTGAGCAAGAAAAAGACAAGCACTGAAAAACGCTTTCGCGGCGTAATTATGCCAACGGCGTCCCACCCACAGATCCGCAGGGTAAAGCGCCAGGGTAACTATCCCTCGATCCACGGTAACAAGTTGTGGAAGTCCAGCTGCCTGATCATTGACTACCTGAAGCATAACCCGCCGGAGCACGCCGGCACCGTTATCGATGTCGGCTGCGGCTGGGGCGCCTCCGGAATATGGTGCGCGAAAAAGCTCGGTTCAGCCGTAACCTCGATGGATGCGGATCCCGATGTCTTTCCCTTCCTGGATGTCGCCGCCGACCTGAACGGGGTCGTCACCACGCCACTTGTTTCGCGTTTTGAAAAGCTGACCACCCGGCAACTGGCGAAGTTTGATATGCTCATCGCGGCGGATATCTGCTTCTGGGACGAACTGGTAGACCCGGTCTGCAAGATGGTAAACCGGGCCGTCAAGGCAGGCGTCAAGCAGATCATGATTGCAGACCCCGAACGTCCTACCTTTCACGAAATGGCGGAGCGCTGTGTCAAGCGCCACTGCGCCGACCTGGTGGAGTGGGAAACCCGCTCGCCGATCAAGGCCAGCGGTGCGATCATGATCATCCACAACGCCTGACCAGCACCTCAGTCGAGCACCTCGTAATCGCGTTGCAGATGTAACCCGGCCTCCGGCTCGCCGTTGACGATACGCGGACGGAAGCGGGTTTGGGCCAGGTTGCGTCGCAACTTGCCCGCCTTGCCCTCGTCGGCCTCATTCACTGCGCTGGCTTCAATATTGCCGGCCCTGCCGGTAGCGGACACGTCGAATCGCGCCTGCACGATGACGGGCTGTGTCTGTTCCGATGCGGGGCGCGGCTGCCAGAAGGCGCCGTTGGCGGGCAACTCTACCGGTTCACCCAACCACTGCTGCAGCAGGGGCAGCTCGCCCGACTCCCCCAGCACTGATTCCACCTGCCGGTAGGCCGCAAGGGCCTCGGCGCGACGGTCATTCCACTGGTTCCAGTCCCCGAGTTCCAGCCAGGCTCCGGCAAGGGCGTCCGGCTTGTCCGGGGGCGTCCGCGCGATCAGGTCGCCGAGCAGTTCGCGGCCGCGCGAAAGCGCAGAGCGATGCAAGGCGTCTAGTCGGTGCTGTGTCAGGTCCTGATCGTCCCATGCTGTAGGCATAATATACTGCGCGCCACGACCCCCGGGCTCAGGCGCAGAATCGTGACGGTCCAGCAACAGGTAAAGATTGCTGACCTGGCTCAACACCAGTGCACGGTAGCTGGCGTAATCGACCGAGGGGTCGGCGCTGACATCCTGCAGTATCCGCTCGTTCAACGAATACAGCGCAAGCAGCCGGTCGTTGTCACGCTCGTCCAACCCAAGGCGCAGCGCTTCCCGCTGCCAGCGCAGGTACTCCAGTGCGGCGCCCAGCCGCAGCGGTGTAAATGGCGCCTGTCCGCTGCCGTACAAGCGGAAGAAATAATCATAGCGCGCATCGAGTGTCGCCATGTCGCCGCTCATCCGGTAGGTCTCGAACAGCTCCCGCAGTATGGGGACCTGCCGCTCACTGTAGAGACCGTCATTGATGCGAACCACATGCAGCGCGCGCTGATATACCTTCTGGGCCTGCGCAATGTCGCCGCTGCGCCGGTGCAGTCGCGCCAGGTCTGCCAGGGGCTCCGCAAGCGAGTCCGCGTAGGGGCCGCCTTCGGCCTCCAGCCGGCTGAGCTGGCGCTCGAATTCCGCGTTGTCCTGCGCTGCCGACTCCGGCCCTGACATTGGCCGGGCGGCGACGCCGCCGGCATCCGTCCCGGGTTGGCCCAGGCGCACGAAATACTCCCCGTATGGGGCCGCTTCAGCTGCCCCGGCGAGCTGGGCCAGCAACAGGCCGCCACACAGGAAACAAGCGGTTTGCGCCAGCAGGTGCCTGGATAGGTACCGGGGCCAACTATTCAGATTCCCGATCATTAACTGCCCACATTTTCTGGCGACTGACTGTCGTAAGATGATATAACGACCATCCGACTTTCCGGTCGTAACGGCGCCAACATGCCACGCTGAAGCGGTTCCTGCAAGGTCATTCACCCCGCGCAGCCTGTCACCCCGGCGCACCCGGAAAGCAGGGATCACTCCGCGGCGCAACAACAGCGCCCCCCACCAGGGAATCGCCCGGCGAACAGAGGTCATTCATGAAACAACTGGGAATACTTGACGCAGCCTTTATCAATCTCGAGCAGACCAACACGCCGCAGCACGTGGGTGGCCTGGGGATCTACGACCCCTCGACAGCACCCGGGGGGTTCGTACGTTTCAAGGACGTGATCGCCGGCTTTGAACGGCGCCTGGGTAAATTGCCCCTGTTTCGCACCCGCATCGTCGAAGTGCCGGGTGGACTGGATCGCCCCTACTGGTTGAAAGATGCGAACTTTGACGTTGAGTTTCACCTGCGTCACATTGCCCTGCCCGAACCAGGCGACTGGCGCCAGCTGTGTATCCAGGTCGCCCGACTGCACTCCCGCCCGCTCGATATGTCACGCCCCCTCTGGGAGGCTTATATTATCGAGGGACTGGATAATATCCCCAATCTTCCGGCGGGGTGTTTTGCGGTTTATACGAAAATGCACCACGCCCTGGTGGATGGAGCCGGCGGTTCCTCCTTTATGGCGGCCATGCACGACCTGCAGGCAAATCCCGACAGCGACGACGACGCCGAGGAGGCACCGCGCCTGGTGGATTCGGACCCGAGCGTGGCAGAGCTGCTGTCGCGGGCCTCGGTGAACGGCGTCAAGAACACCCTGCAACTGGTTCGCGGCACCGCCCGCAACACCATGGCAATCGGCAAATATGCACTGGATGTCGCACGCAACCAGATTCCCGCGCCCGATGTATCGGCGCCGAAAACCATTTTCAACCGCCCCGTGGGCCCGCACCGGGTGTTCGATGCGGCGGAGTTCCCGCTCCGGGCTTTCAAGGATATCAAGAATGCAACCGGCGTCACCCTGAACGATGTGGCACTGGGCATAATCGGCGGGGCACTGCTGCGCTACCTCCAGAGCCGGGATGAGGCGCCGGCAGAGGGTTCACTGGCCGCCGCCATACCCCTCAACATGCGCACTCGCCGCGACATGACCGACGACAACAACCAGGTGGGCTCCGTATTCGCATCGCTTCACACGGATATCACGGACCCGCTGGACCGGCTGCAGGCCATCAAGCAGTCAACCGCGGAGGCCAAGGAATCCGGAGAGGCGAGCCCCATGGTAGATGCCATGAAACTGGCAGGGGTATTCGCGCCAATGATCAGCAGGACCGCAGCCGGAATCTGGTCACGCAACGAATTGTCCCGCTTTATCCCGATGAATGTCTCGACCTGCATATCCAACGTGGCGGGGCCGGACTTTCCACTCTACTGCGCCGGCGCCAAAATGGTCGACTACTACGGCCTGGGCGTATTGACCCCGGCCATGGGAATCTTCCACCTGGTATTCAGCTACGCCGGCAAAATTACCCTGTCGGTACTGGCTGACCGGGACATCATGCCCGACCCCGAGACCTACCACGACTTCCTGGTGTCTTCCTTCGAGGAGCTTTACCGGGCTGCGCTCGGTTATAAGGCTGAAGGCCAGCAGGCGGCGAGCCTGGCCGAGGTGTCACCCAAGCGCGACTCAGCCGGCAAGGCCGGCGGCGATGGGAAGGCCGGGACGAGGGCCAAAGCCAAAACCGGCAGCAGGGCCAGGACCAGGACCAGTGTGAAGACAAAGGCAAAAGCAGTCGCCAGACCTGCCGCCCGGCCGAAGTCTCCCGCCGCGGCCAGGCCCCGCATCAAGACCAAGACGGCAAAGGCGAGGCCAAAGGCGAAATCCACAAAAGCGGCAAGCAAGCGCTGATCTACCGCCCTGGTGGCCCATGACCGTACCGCGCACTCACCCCTGCGCGGGTGGTTGCGGGAGCAGAACGCGTGTACCATCCGCGACTTGCGTTTACCCCTGTCACGCAAGCCGCGCCAGCGGGTAGCGGCGGGCAGTACCGATCCACTCCAGTAGCGAACAGTTGATGAGCAAAACCAGACGGCGCGAAATACCGCGCTTCGACACTCCCATCATCGAGACCCACTGCCACCTGGACTATCTCGACCCAGATGAACTGGCCACCACGCTGGCCCAGTCAGCGCAGGCGGGTATCGAGCGAATCATCACGATTGCGGTATCCCCGGCCAACCTGTCGCGGGTTCTGGAACTGACCCGGGAGGCGGCCAACATCTGGGGTACCCAGGGTATCCACCCCCATGAGGCGGCCTCCTTCAGCGCCGACACCGAGGCGTTGATCCGGCGCCACGCCGCCGACGAGCGCATCCTGGCGATCGGCGAAATCGGCCTGGACTACTATTACGATCACGCCGACCGGGCCGTACAGCGCACGGTTTTCGAGCAACAGTTGCAGCTGGCCGCCGACCTGGATATGCCGGTGGTAATTCACACCCGCGAGGCGGATGACGATACCCGGGACATCCTGCGGACCTTCAGTCCCCTGCTGCGACGCAAGGGCGTACTGCACAGCTTCACCTCCGGCCTGCCGCTGGCGGAGTACTGCCTGTCGGAGGGTTTCATGCTCGGTTTCAACGGTATCGCCACATTCAACCGCGCCGACAATGTGCGGGAGGTGATCTGCGCCACCCCGCTGGAGCAAATACTGCTGGAAACCGACGCCCCCTACCTCACCCCGGTACCCTACCGGGGCAGACCCAACGCGCCGTTCTACCTGCCACTGATTGCGGAAAAAGTGGCTCAGGTAAAACAACTGGAGGTTGAGGCGATGCTGCAACAGGTATACCGCAACAGCATCAGCGCTTTTTTCGGAGCCGATTGATGGAATATATCGTGGGGCAACGCTGGGTGAGCCACGCCGACGCTCAACTCGGTCTCGGTGTGGTCGTCGACTTCGAGGGCCGGCGGGTCACTCTCGCCTTCCCCGCCGTGGGCGAGGAACGCACCTACGCGACCGAGAGCGCGCCCCTGAGCCGATTGCGGTTCAAGGTCGGGGACCGCATATCCACTGTCGACGACGTTGAGCTGCTGGTCACCCAGGTGTCCGAACAGCATGGACTGCTGGTCTACACCGGCACTGATCACCATGAGCAGCCCCGCACCGTATCCGAACTGGAACTCGATGCGTTCATCCAGTTGACCACCCCGCAACAGCGATTGCTCAACGGACACTTCGACAAAAACAGTGATTTTGCCCTGCGGGTGGCCACGATCGGCCACATCGACCGGCTGCAGCGCTCCGCCGCCCGCGGCCTGATGGGTTCACGCACGAGCCTGCTGCCGCACCAGGTGTACATCGCCAATGAAGTGAGCCAGCGCCATGCTCCGCGAGTGCTGCTGGCGGACGAGGTCGGCCTCGGCAAGACGATCGAAGCGGGAATGATCATCCACCAGCAGCTGCTCACCGGCCGGGCGTCGCGGGTGCTGGTACTGGTTCCTCCCAGCCTGTTGCACCAGTGGCTGGTGGAGATGCTGCGCCGCTTCAACCTGCATTTCTCCCTGTTCGACGCGGACCGCATTGCGGAGATGCCCGAGGAAAATCCTTTCGAAAGTGAGCAGCTGGTACTGTGCAGCCTCGGCCTGTTCGAATCCCGCCCCGAGTTGCAGGCACAGGCTGTTGCGGCCAACTGGGACCTGGTGGCGGTGGACGAGGCCCACCACCTGCACTGGTCCCCCGACAGCGCGGGAGAAGACTACCTGTTCGTGGAGGCCCTGTCCCGCGCCAGCGCCGGGCTGCTGTTGTTGACGGCCACTCCTGAGCAGATCGGCCAGGCCAGCCACTTCGCCCGGCTGCGCTTGCTGGACCCCTCCCGCTTCCACGACCTCGAAAGCTTCAAGGCCGAAGAGCGGGAGTACCGTCACCTGAGTGAGCTGGCGGATGCCCTCGAGGCCGGCCAGAGGCCCGCTGACCTGCCCCCGGGACTGGATCCGGATGCGCCCGCCGCCACCCTCATCGAACAGATACTGGACCGACACGGCACTGGCCGGGTGCTGTTTCGCAACACCCGCGCCGCGGTAAAGGGCTTCCCAAGGCGAGTATTGCACCGCTACCCCCTGCCGGCACCAGAGGAGTACAGCCTCGCCCGGGTCGGGCTCGAGGAACAGCTGCACCCGGAACAGCCCTATCTCGATGACAGCTGGCTGTCCTTCGACCCCCGGGTCAAATGGCTGGAGCAAACCCTGAAAGAAATGCGGCCTGCCAAGGTGCTGGTGATCTGCGCCCGCGCGGAGACCGCGGTGGCCCTGGAACACCATCTGCACCTGAGGGCGGGGATTCGCTCTGCCGCGTTCTACGAGGGCCTGTCCATCATCGAGCGGGACCGGGCCTCGGCGTATTTCGCCGACGAAATCAACGGCGCCCAGACCCTGGTCTGCTCGGAGATCGGCAGCGAGGGCCGCAACTTCCAGTTTGCCCACCACCTGATCCTGTTCGACCTGCCACTGAACCCCGACCTGCTGGAGCAGCGCATCGGGCGACTTGACCGGATAGGCCAGCAGTGCGACGTGGAGATCCATGTGCCGTATCTCGCGCAGACCGCCCAGGAAACCCTGGTGGACTGGTTCGACCGCGGCATGAACCTGTTTACGGACAGCTGCTCTGCCGGATACATGATATTCGAGACATTCCAGGAGCAGCTGCTGGCGCAGTTGGCACAGCGCACCGGGGAGTTCGAGGCCCTGCTGGCTGCCACCGCAGATTTTACCGCCCAAACCCGGGCAGAACTGCGCGAGGGACGCGACCGCCTGCTGGAGCGCAATTCCTGCAAACCGGAAGTGGCCGCAACCCTGATTGAGGAAATCAGGGCAAACGAGGAAGGCGACATCCTCGAACACTACCTGGAAAGCCTGTGTGAGACCTTTGGGGTGGATCAGGAGTTTCACTCGGAGCAGGCCGTGATCCTGCGCCCCTCGGAACATATGCTGACCGGGCATTTTCCCTACCTGCGCGAGGACGGCACAACGGTTACGTTCAGCCGGGACAAGGCCCTGGCCCGTGAGGACATGGAATTTGCCAGCTGGGAACACCCCATGGTCCTGGAGGCGATGGAAATGGTGCACTCCACCGAGCTGGGCAATGCGGCTATCGGCACCATCAAGCTCAAGGGCGTCGCTCCCGGCACCATGCTGCTGGAGGCGCTCTACACCGTCAACTGCGTGGCACCGCGCGCCCTGCAGGTAGACCGCTTCCTGCCGCTCTCGCCGCTGCGCCTGCTGGTCGACGCGCGCGGCAAGGACCTGGCGGAGCTGGTGCCCCACACCCGCCTCAACGAGCTGATCCAGAGCGTCAAAAAATCCACTGCCCTTGCCATCATCAAGCAGGTTCACCGGGAGGTGGAGGCAAAAATGACCCTGGCAACCGCCCAGGCCGAACAAAGGCTGGCGCTTATTCTGTCCCGGGCAGAACAATCCATGCGGGAGGACCTGGGCCGTGAGCTGGCGCGGCTGGAGGCACTGCAGCAGGTCAATCCCTCCATCCGGCAGGAGGAGCTGGACTTCCTGCGCCATCGCATCGAGGAGTGTGCAGTTCACATCGAGCACGCCAACCTGCAGTTACAGGCCCTGCGACTGGTCATAACCACCTGAGGCAACGATCGACTCATGCCAGACAATACAAAGGATTCAGAGGCGACGAATACCCTTGACGTGCTCATCGTCGGCGCCGGTTTCGCCGGTGTCGGGGCCGCCATCCGGCTGCGTCAGCAGGGTATCGACAATATTTGCGTGTTGGAAAAGGCCGGCGGCATCGGCGGCACCTGGTGGCACAATACCTACCCCGGTGCAGCCTGCGACATTGCCTCCCACCTCTACTGTTACTCCTTCGAGCCCAACCCCTACTGGTCGCGCAAGTTTTCACCACAGGCGGAAATCCAGGCCTATATCCAGCGCTGTGCACAGAAGTACGACGTGGAACGGCATATCCGCCTGAACACCCGGGTCGAGGCCTGCCGCTTCGACGAAACGCACAAGGTCTGGGTCGCGGAACTGGCCGGCGGCGCCACCTTGCGTGCGCATCACGTCATTTTCGCGACCGGCGGCCTGCACCTGCCCGCCTGGCCGGATATCCCCGGTATGGCCGACTTCCGGGGACCAGCAATGCACTCCGCCGAATGGGATCACAGTGTCGACTTCGCGGGTAAACGGGTCGCGGTCATTGGCAGTGCCGCCAGCGCAATCCAGCTCATTCCGGAGCTGGCAAAAACCGTCGATCACCTCGATGTCTACCAGCGCACGCCCAATTACATCGCGCCGCGCAATGACCGCGAGTTCACCGAGCGGGAAAAGCAACGCTTCGCCCGCTGGCCCTGGTGGAACCGGCTCTACCGCCGGGCCATCTTCCTGCGCGGCGAGTGGCTGATTTTTCCGCTGGTGAAAACCCGGGGGAAATCCCGCTGGCGCGACCGGGTGGAAAAACTGCTGCGCCGGCACGTCCGCCGCAGTGTCGCCGACCCTGAAACCAGGGCAGCGATGACCCCCGACTACCCCGCCGGCTGCAAGCGTCTGCTGATAGCGGACAACTTTTACGAGGCCATGAACCGTCCCAACGTCCAGTTGGTGACCGCCGCCATCTCCGCCATCGAGACTGAAGCGATAATCACCGCGAACGGTGACAGGCACCCGGCGGATATCATCGTCTACGCCACCGGTTTCGACCTGGAAAACTATATGCGCCAGACCGCGGTAGTCGGTCCGGGCGGAGTCAGGCTGAGCGAGCTGTGGTCAGACCTGCCGCGGGCCTACAAGGGCGGTTTCGTTCCCGGCCTGCCCAATTTCTACCTGACCACCGGGCCCAATACAGGCGTGGGAACCACCTCGGTCGTTTATATGATCGAGGCGCAGCTCACCCTCATTCTGGAGGCGATAGGCAAAACCGGGCGGGACAGGCTGATCGAGGTTTCCGGGGAGGCCAGCCGGCGCTATAACGAAGAGATCCGCAGGGCACTGCAGGACACCGTGTGGGCCGGTGATTGCAAGAGCTGGTACAAACGCCCGGATGGCGAAATCGCCTCCCTCTATCCCTACAACGCCAGGACCTATCTCAAGGACCACCGGCGCCTGGTGATGGAAGATTTCGTGATACGGGAAAAAGCCTGAAAAAGGGCCGGGCATGGACGCCCGGCCCGGCAAGCTAATCAGCGCAGAGTATCTCCATTTTGCGCCTGGCCAGGTCCAGTTCATCGGCAGTAGTGGCTTCAATCAGGCTCTGCTTGGCGTTGTAGCACTCGGTGGCCTCCTGCGCGAAACTGTCCTGCAGTTCCTCCCTGGCCCTGGCGGATGCCGACTCACAGGCGGTTGGCGTTACCCTGCGAACGTTGGCCGTACTGCCGGCCTCCTCCACCACGACACAGTCGCCGATGCGGATCTCGGTCTGGTCGGTGATCACCCGGATGGTGCTCCCTTCGCCCGTGCGGACCGTATAGGCCACACCGTTACGGCTGCCCTGGGCAGAGCCCGCGATGGCACCACCGGCGCCGGCGCCGATAATGGTATTGCGCGCCTTCTTGCTGGAGGATTTTCCACCCGCCGACAGCAGGCCGAGCGCGCCGCCCACCAGGGCGCCCTTGCCCGCCTCCGAGTCGAGCTGCACCCGCTGCACGTTCTCGACGATCCCGGTACTGACCTTGGCCGACTGACCGGCCTTCTGGGCAAAACCGGGCGCTGAGCTAACCACCAGCGCCAGGGACATTGCAGAAAGCACCGCTGCTTTTGATTTCATTGCTTCGAACTCCTTGTTTAGTTATGCGGCTGAAGCGCGCCGATCGGGCACGCCGTATAACCCGGGGGTCACCCCGGGGGCAGGATAGCATAGGCACAGGGGCGCGGTACAAACCGGCCGGGCGGGCTCAGGGCTGCAGCAGTTGTTCCAGGGTTAGCTCCAGGCGCCGCAGGTCAGCAGCTTCCGACAAGCGGTGATCGCCGCACTTTACCAACTGTATTTCCACGTCTGCGCCGCGAATCTGCTCCGCCAGCCTCAATGCGAGCTGCCAGGGCACGTCCTCATCACGCTGCCCCTGGATCAACCTCACCGGCATATCGACGGGAATCTCCCCGTCCAGCAGCAGGTGGGCTTCGCCTTCATCCAGCAGGCGCGCACTGATGCGGTAGGGCTCACCGTCGTCATAGCAGTTGGGCAGGTCAGTGTAACCGTCGCGTTCCAGCTGCTGTCGCTGGGCCGCGGTCAGGCGCGCCCGCAGGCGGTCGGTGAAGTCCGGCGCCGCGGCGAGACCGAGCAGGGCCTTCACCCGCGGGGCCCGCTCCAGCGCCACCAGCAGCATGATCCAGCCTCCCATGGAGGAACCGACGATCACCTGGGGCCCCGAGGTGACCTGGTCCAGCACCGCGAGGGTATCGTCCCGCCAGCGCCCGATACAGCCATCCTGAAGGGTTCCACTGGACTCCCCGTGGCCGGTGTAGTCAAAACGGGTGTACTGGCGGCCCCGCTCGCGGCACCACTGCTCCAGCGCCAGGGCCTTGATGCCCTGCATATTGGAATTGAAACCCGCGCAGAACAGCACCCCCGGGGTTTCACCGGGGGTGTGGCGGTAGGCGATCGAAGAGCCGTCCGCCCGTGCCAGGAACGCGGTCTTGTCCATCCCGGCAGTGACGGGTCAGGCCGCGGCCACCGCGCCGCCGTCCAGCACGACTATATGCCCGGTTACCCAGGCCGAGGCCCGGGAGCTCAGGTAAATCGCGGTACCGGCCGCATCCTCCGGCGTGCCGATACGCCCCCGGGGGAACGCGCTGGCCATTTCATCTGCCTGATCCGCCCAGTGGGCCGTCATTTTGCTGGGGAAAAAACCGGGGGCGATGCCGTTCACATTGATATGCTGCCTGGCCAGGTCCGCGCCGAGGTGGCGGGTCAGGTGGTGCACCGCCGCCTTGCTGGCGGAGTAGGAGTAGTTCTCCATATGCGGGTGCGTGAGGCCGTTGACCGAGCCGATATTGATTACCCGGGCGGGGTCTTCGGCGTTGCCCGCCTCCCGCAACAGGGGCAGCAACTCCCGGGTGAGAAAGAACAGGGACTTGACGTTGAGGTCCATCACCTTGTCCCAGCCGCTCTCGGGGAATTCATCGATAGGCGCGCCCCAGGTGGCTCCGGCGTTGTTGACCAGTATGTGCAGCCGGCTTTCACGCTCCCCTATGGCATTGGCAAAGGCGGTGACGCCCTCCAGCGTGCCCAGGTTGGATGGCAGGGCGATGCACTCTCCCACGGTACTCAGCTCCTCCGCCGTCGCTCGCAGTTCATCTTCCCTGCGGGCGGTGATATAGGTCTTCACGCCGTTTTCGACAAAGCCCCTCGCGATCATCGCACCGATACCGCGGGAACCGCCGGTGACCACCGCCACCTTGCCGCCTACATCAAACAGATTTTTCATGGTATCCCCTTTCATCTAATAGCCGATTCATTGTCGCGCCTGTTGCTGCGCTATGTGGCCGCCAGATCCGCCGCCGCGAAGGCGCGCAGAACGACCGCACGGGTATCCGCAGGGTCGATGACGGCATCTATCTCCAGGTGGGCTGCTGCCTCGGTGGCCTTGCCCACATCGTACATGCGCGCCACCAGCTGCTGGAACAGCGCTTCACGCTCGGCCGGGTCGCTCACGGCGTCCAGCTCCTTTTTGTAGCCGAGTCGAACGGCGCCTTCAAGCCCCATGCCGCCAAACTCACCGGTGGGCCAGGAAGCGGCGTAAACGGGCCGAACGAAGCTGCCACCGGTCATCGCCATGGCGCCCAGGCCGTAGCCCTTGCGCAGGAAAACGGCGACTACCGGTACTGTCATGGCGGCACCGGCGAGAAACAGGGAAGACATGCTGCGCACCGCCCCCTGCCTTTCACTGTCCGGCCCCACCATGAATCCCGGCGTATCCGTCAGTGACAGCACAGGCAATCCCAGCGCGTCACACAGTCGCAGGAAGCGGGCGGCTTTTTCCGAGGCCTGCGCATCCACCGCTCCGCCCAGCTGCTGGCAGTCATTGGCAATCAGCGCCAGCGGCCTGCCCTCCAGGCGAATGAAGCCGGTGACGATACTGCGCCCGAAAATCCGCTGCAGTTCGAGAAAAGAGCCGGTGTCCGCGATGGTCTCTATGACCCGGCGCACGGGGTAAGCCCAGCGCCGATCCTGGGGAATTATATCCCGCAGACCCTCCTGCGGCGCGGCGCTCCACTGCTCCACGGGACCCTGGAAATAGGACAGCAGTTGCCGGGCCAGGGCGGTGGCATGGGCCTCGTCCTCGGCCACGATATCCACCACGCCGTTTCTTTCCTGCACTTCGATCGGTCCGATCTCGGTCGGATCGAATTTACCCAGGCCGCCTCCCTCGATCATGGCGGGGCCGGCCATGCCGATCCAGGAATTGCGCGTGGCGATGGTGAAATCAGCGCAGCCGAACAGCGCTGCATTGCCGGCAAAACAGTAGCCGTTGTTCACCGCTATACGCGGCACCTTGCCGCTGAGTCCGGCCCAGGTGCTGAAGGAGCGGATGTTCAGGCCGGCGATCTGGGTGGTGACATCGGTGTCGCCCGGGCGCCCGCCGCCGCCCTCGGTATACATCACCAGCGGCAGCGCCAGTTCCTCCGCCAGCTCGCAGATGCGGTCCAGCTTTTTGTGGTGAAAGAAGCCCTGGGTCCCGGCCAGCACGGAATAATCATTGACGATGACCGCCGCCCTCGCCCGCACCGGGCCGACCAGGGGGGCGTTGATGGTGCAGGTCCCGGTGATGATGCCGTCGCCGGCGGTGCTCGATTGCAGATCCTGGTAGTCGCGCCGACTGCGCTGGGCCGCCACCGCCAGCTGGCCGTATTCCAAGAGAGAACCCGCATCGACCAGGTCGTCGATATTCTCCCGGGCGGTGCGATATCCCTTTTCATGGCGCCTGGTGCGCGCTTCGGCCCGCTGTTCGTCAAGGGTGCGGGCCACGCGCTCGCGCCACGCCGCCAGCTCGGGCCGGGTCTCATCGCTCATTGCATAACCCCCTGGGAATACAGGCGCACACTATAACGTAAATCCAGGGCGCCGATGCGTGCCGCGACGCGCCTAGCGACCCTGCCAGCGGGGCGCGCGCTTTTCGATAAATGCTGCCACGCCCTCTTTTGCATCGTCACTGTTGATACACAGGTGCTGCAACCCGGCCTCATAGGAGATGGTTTCTCCCACCGACATCTCCATCGCCGCGTTGAGCGCCTGCTTGGCGTAGCGCAGGGCCAGCGGGGACTTGGCCGCCAGTTCCTCGGCCCACGCCAGCGCCTGCTGCCATCAGTTCGCCTTCGGGAACGACCCGGTTGCACAGACCCCAGTCGAGACATTTCTGTGCGCGGATCTTTTCGCCCGAGACGATGACCTCGTAGGCCCGGTTGCGCCCGAGGGTACGAACGAGATGCCAGGTGGCGCCGCCGTCCGGCACCAGGCCGATCGCGGCAAAGGCCTGGTAGATATAGGCGTTTTCCGCCATCACAACCAGGTCACAGTTCATGGCGAAAGCACTGCCTATGCCGGCAGCCGCGCCGTTGACTGCCGCTAATCCAGGGCTTGGTCGCCCGGTTCATCTCCAGCAGGATCGGTTTGTATTCGCCATTGAGCTGGTCTTCCACCCGGAAATCCTCGGGTTTTTCCGCCGTTTCAGCCAGGTCGGCGCCGGCGCAAAAGGCGCGGCCAGCTCCGGTCAGGACCACCGCCCGCACAGCCGGATCGTCATTCACCTCGCGCACGGCCCGGCGCAGATCCCCGCGCAGACCCGCGTTAAAGGCATTGAGGCTATCGGGGCGATTCAGCGAGACGATCGCCACGCTGCCCTGGCGCTCTACCTGTACCGTGTCGTACTTACTCATGGCATGCTCCCGTTTTCCTGACCGTCACGCTATTGCGCCCGTTTGTTTGAGGTCCGCTATATCCCGTTCGCCAAACCCCATCGCGGCTAGTACCGCCTCGGTGTCCTGCCCGGGGTTCGGCCCGCCGTGCCGCACCGTCGAGGGCGTACGACTGAACCGCGGTGCCGGGGCCGGCTGGGTAACCCCATCCATCTCGATGTAGGTATTGCGCGCCACGTTGGCGGGGTGGGACGGAGCGTCCACGAAGGACAGTACCGGGGCGAAGCAGACGTCGGTTCCCTCCATGATCTCACACCACTGAGCCTGGGTTTTCTGTTTGAAAACCGCCGCGAGCTTTTCTTTCATCTCGGGCCATTTACCGGCATTGTTCTGGTCGCCGAAATCCTCCTCTGACAGACCGGCATGCTGCTTGAGCAAGGCGTAGAACTGCGGTTCGATGGAACCAATGGACACGAATTCGCCGTCGGCGCACTCGTAGGCGTCGTAGAAGTGGGCGCCGCCATCGAGCATATTGGACTCGCGCTTGCCGGCATCCCACAGGCCCATCGCCTCGAACCCGTGGAACATCCACATCAATTGCGCGGCGCCGTCTACCATGGCGACATCGATGACCTGGCCCTTGCCGGAACTGGTCGCTTCCAGCATCGCCGCCAGCACACCGGTGACCAGCAACATACCGCCGCCGCCCATATCTCCCACCAGGTTGAGGGGTGGCACGGGCTTCTCACCGCTGCGGCCCATGGCGTAAAGCGCGCCGGTGATCGAAATGTAATTGATGTCATGCCCCGCGGCATGAGCCAGTGGCCCTTCCTGGCCCCAGCCTGTCATCCGCGCAAAAACCAGTTTCGGATTGCGCTGCAGGCAGACCTCGGGACCGATCCCCAGCTTTTCGCAAACGCCGGGGCGATAGGGGTCGATCAACACATCGGCGTTTTCGATCATTTGCAGCAGGGTCTCTATACCCCGGGGATCCTTCAGGTTTATCACCACGGACTTCTTGCCCCGGGCGCTCACGTCCTTCATTGCCATGTTATTGGCGCCGGCGGCGCGGTCGATGCGTATTACTTCCGCGCCCATATCGGCCAGCATCATGCCGCCCATGGGCGCGGGCCCGATACCCGCCAGTTCGATAACGGTATAGCCGTTAAGTGGCCCCATTGGAGTCTCCTTGCCTAGCGCGGCTGCATACGGATGGCGCCGTCGAGGCGGATACACTCACCGTTGATATAATCATTCTCGGCGATGAATACGGACAGATGGGCGATTTCCTGGGGCTTGCCCAGGCGGGGTGGATAGCACACGCTGGATTCGAGCGACTTATACGCCTGTTCCGGCAGCGACTCGAACAGGGGCGTGTGAATCAGGCCCGGCACGATCGTATTGACCCGGATACCGTAGCTGGCGAGGTCACGGGCCATGGGCAGGGTCATACCGACCACGCCACCCTTGCTGGCGGAATAAGCCACCTGGCCCACCTGGCCCTCATAGGCAGCTACCGATGCGGTGTTGATAATCACGCCACGACCGCCGTCATCGTTGATCGGCTGGTTTTTCGCCATTTGCTCGGCGGCACAACGGGACACGTTGAAGGTGCCCACCAGGTTGATGTTGATCACCAGCATGTACTGGTCCAGCGGAAATACACCGTTCTTGCCGAAGGTTTGACAGGCGTTGCCGATACCCGCATAGTTGTTGCAGATATGCATGGCGCCGAACTTTTCTACCACCCCCTCCACTGCCGCCTTGACCGAAGCCTCATCGGCGACATTGACGTTCCAGAACGCGACGTTGTCCGCTCCCAGTTCGGCAATCACTTCGTTGGCATTGGCCTCGTTCATGTCGAAGATGGCGACCTTGGCACCTTTGGCGACATAGGCTTCCACCGTGCCGCGGCCAAGGCCTGATGCACCGCCAGTGACAATTGCTACTTTTCCTTCAAGATCCATATTCGCTCTCCTGACGTGTTTATCGCTAAAAATTGCGGGTGTTGAACGGAACATAGTTATCGCCAAGGCAATCCCGGCTGATGATAATTTTCATCACCTCGGAACTGCCGGCGTAGATCGTGGAAATCTTTGCGTCGGTATACTGCCTGCTAATGGGGTATTCGTCCATATAACCGTGCCCGCCGTGCAGCTGCACGCCGAGGTCGGCGGCAGCCACCTGCAGCTCACTGGTCACCAGCTTGGCCTTGGCGGCGTCCACCGCCGTCAGTGGATCCATTGTTAAAAGCCCTGACACACTGGTCGACATAATACCTGGGCCAGGTCCAGCTGCGTGCGCATTTCCGCGAGTTTGAACTGGGTATTCTGGAACGCCGCCAGTGGCTTGCCGAATGCCTTGCGCTCCTTGACATAAGTCAGCCGTGAGATCCCAGGACAGCTGGGCAGCGGACAGGTAGCCCACGGCACCGATCAGGCGCTCCTCCGCCAGGCCTTTCATCAGGTAGATAAAGCCCTGCCCGGGCTCGCCCAGCACATTGGCCTTGGGCACCTTCACGTCATTGAAAAACAGTTCGGCGGTATCCTGGGCCTTCATGCCCATTTTCTTCAGGTTGCGGCCCCGCTCAAAGCCCTCCATGCCCCGCTCCACCAGAAACAGGGTCATGTGGTGAGGATTGTTCTCCGGGTCGGTCTTGGCCGCGACCACGACGACATCGGCATTGATGCCGTTGGAGATGAATGTCTTGGAGCCGTTCAGCACCCAGTGGTCGTCCCTTGTCCACCGCTGTGGACCGCATGCCCGCCAGGTCGCTGCCCGCGTCGGGCTCGGTCATGGCGATGGCGAGGATCGCACTCGCCGCTGACGCATTTTGGCAGGAAACGCTGGCACTGCTCCTCGGTGCCGAAACGGGTCAGGTAGGGACCGACCAGACGGCTGTGCAGGGAGTTGTACCAATCCCCTGCCCGGGCGTAGGCGGTCTCCTCGATAATGATCTGCTCGAAGCGAAAATCGGGATCTCCCATGCCGCCATACTTCTCCTCGGGCCAGATCATCAGGAACCCCTGCTCGCCAGCCTTGCGAAATGCGTCACGATCGACGATTCCCGCCTCACGCCAGCCTTCCATATGTGGCACAATCTCGGTGGCAGAAACTTGCGGTAGGCATCCCGAACATTGCTGCTCTTCAGTAAACTCTCGTTGCAACATGGTACTCTCCCTGCTGGCAGTGCACGGTAACGGCCGACAGTATGGTGCGCCCGACGTGAGCGGGGCAATGACCTGCCCCGACAAGAAAATTGACGGAAACTGACAGCCACGCGACACAGGCATCATACAGGAATTCGATGGACCAGATTTTTCCAGAAAACTGGGCGCTCATGCTATTTCGGGCTGATCTTTTCCATCACCTGTGCACAGATGCTGGTTGTCTACGTCCTCGCCGACTCCAGTAAACCGCCCGCCGGACTGGGCCTGTACACTGTGTATTTCATGGCGTCGCTACTGGGCTGGATTGCGATTACCCTGGAACAGAACGCCGATGTGCAAATGGCGGTGAATGTGCCGTCAATCATGATTATCCTCAACAGCTACATCCTGTTCATGGCAGCGGGACAGCGAGCGGGGGTGGCGCGGGGTCGTATGGTACTCGGGGCCATCTGCCTGGTGGCCTGCCTGTGCGTGTTCTTCCTGCCGCCGGGCCGGATGTTCGTTGTACAGGCAAGCGCGGTGGCACTGTTTTTTACCGGCACTGGCCTGGTCTGCGGCTGGCGGGGCTGGCGCCAACGCAATATAGGCGACGCCATTATCGCCTACGCCGCCGCCATGATGGCTCTGGGAATGCCGATCGCAATCTATTATTTCGCGACGGCGGGCAGGCAGGTTCAAGGCGAGGCGATCGCGTTCGGAGTTCACAGTGCCGCCTATGCCCTCGTCGCCATCGGCTTTCTGGCCAGCGTGGTGATCGAATACCAGCAACACCTGTCCCACCTCGCCACCGAGGACCCGCTGACCCGACTGCTCAACCGGCGCGGCCTGGATGATGCCCTGCAGGTCAGTCGGGCCCAGGCAGCAAGGCGGCAGCCTGCCTACCTCGGCCATCATGGTGGACATCGATCACTTCAAACAGGTGAATGACAGTTTCGGCCACGAGATCGGCGACCAGGTGACTGCGGCAGGTAGCCGACATCATAACGCGCCTGTGCCGTTCGAGCGACGTCATCGCCCGCACCGGCGGCGAGGAATTCCTTGTGGTCCTGCCGGAAACGGAGCTGGATTCGGCCCGGATCCTGGCCGAACGTATCCGCGAGGCGATCGGAGAGAGACCCCTGCTGGTGGACTCCCAGCGTATTGGCATTACCGTCAGCCTGGGTGTATCCAGCGTCGTCGGCGATCTGAATCTCGACGAATTGTCCCTGGAGGCGGATCGCGCGATGTACCTCGCGAAACGCGGCGGACGCAACCGGGTCGCCTCTGTGGAACACAAGCCGATCCACCTGACGACTGCGGCCGGATAGGCCCCGGCCGCAGCCTTGCGCAGCCCCTCAATTTCAGTGCGCTTTGCCCGGGCTGTGCTCAAGCAGACGGTGCAGCGCGGACTCGACCCGATCGCGCTGCTGCGCAAAAATCGTATTTCGCCGCGACTGCTGCTGGAAGACGAAGCCCGTATCTCGGTGGAACGCTTCGCTGACCTGCAGGTAAGCACCATGCTCGCGCTGCAGGATGAGGCCCTGGGTTATACGTCCCGGCGCATTCCCATAGGCAGCTGGTCCATGATGTGCCACGCGGTCATCGGCAGCGCCACACTCGGGCAGGCGCTAAGCCGATATTCCCGGTTCTACCAGCTGTTCGAGTTCGGCCTTCAGCCGGTTATGACGACAGACGGTGACAGGACCCGACTCTGCCTGCACCAGATTGAAGTCGATGACGGCGCCAGCTCCTATTACAGCGAGCTCTTCCTGAGCAACTCCCAGCGGTTTGCCAACTGGCTGGTGCAGGAGCAACTGCCTCTGCACGAAGTCAGCCTCAAACAGGAGCCGGTCGCGCATAAAGAGGAGTATCACCAGGTATTCATGGGTAATCCAGTCCACTTTGAACAGGATGACGCCGGGCTGGTATACAGTACTTCACTGATGGAAAAACCCCTGCGACAAAACGAGGCATCCCTGCGCCACTTTCTCAGGCACCCCGCGCTTTTCATGCTGACCCAGCAATTCGCAACAGACAGCTGGACGGCGCGGGTGCGCGACATACTCAGGCATAAAATGGATGGCATGCCGGAACTGAATGAGGTGGCAGCCGTTCTCGATCTTCACCCCCAGACCCTGCGCCGACGCCTGGCTGGCGAGGGAACCAGTTTCATGGACATAAAAAACCGGTTGCGCCGCGATACCGCCCTGCATTTCCTCGGAAAACAGGGCCTTAGTATCGAAGAGATCGCCCACCGCTCCGGGTTCTCCGAGTCCAGCGCTTTTATCCGCGCCTTCAAGGGGTGGACCGGGGTAACCCCCTATTGTTACCGCAAGGGTTTGTAAGGCCAGAGAGCTGCCGCCGAATAAATTTTTCCGCTATTACCCAAACCGGCGGTATTTTGGCTATAGTCATTTGCTGGAAGATGAGCAGGGAAAAATTGTTGTGAAAAAAGTTGTCCGCATACTGGCAATCATCTACATATCCTATCTGGCACTGGTGCTGCTGGTCGTCACCCCGGCCCTTAACCTGCTGCCGGGCTGGGCTGTCAAAAAATACCTCGGGCGGGAATTACAAAGCGAGATCATCTGGTTCAACCCATTCACCCTGAGCCTTGAATTGCAAAAGACCGCGATCCCGGAACTGGACGGCTCACGTTTTGTCAGCCTCGATCGGGCCACCGTCAATCTGTCACTGGAAAGCCTGTGGAGCGGTGCCCTGGTCTTTGACAGGGTCGCTATCGACCAGCTTTATGTCCACGTGGTCGAAAAAGCGGACGGGACTTTCAATTTCTCCGACATGCTGCCACCGGCCGATACGGAAGCGCCGCCGCAGGAATCGACCGGCATCTTCCCGGTCACCATCCACAATTTCGACTTCAATTCCGAGCAACTGTTGTACACCAACGAGACCCGGGAAAAACCATTCAGCAGTGAGTTGAACGGACTGGAGCTCCAGGTACTCGGTTTATCCACTGTTCTGGAGGAAGGCAAACCCTATATCCTGGAGGCCACCGGCGAAAACGGTGGTCAACTGCACTGGGAAGGTGAGGTATCGATACCGCGCTCACACAGCCAGGGAACCCTTGCGCTCACCAACATTTATCTGCCCGCCCTGTTGCGCATCGTCGAACCGTGGATCGCATTCGAACTGCCACAGGGCACCGTGAGCGTCGAGGGACAGTACCAGGTCGACTGGAGCGAGAGCGTCGACTACCGGGTGAGCCAGGGCGAGGTCAGGCTGGACGGGGTTGTAGTCAATCCCAAGTCCACGGAGGATTTACCGGACACGGGGGTCGCCCTGGGCAGCCTCAAGCTGTCAGGTATAGCGCTGGACGGGTCGAAGCAGCACGTTGACATGGATGCGCTTGTACTAAGCGAACTGGCGATCAGCGGCTGGATGGAAGGCGACCAGGTCAGCCTGGCCCAGCTGTTCGCCGTGGACCTGCCGGCAGACGATGCGCAGGAACCGCCCGCGGAGGAAGACGGCGCAGAGGGCTGGAGTGCCAGTCTGGGCAAATTCCAGCTGGCCGACAGCAGTGTGCGCTGGCGCTCCGGGTTCACCGACCCCGCCCTGCTGGAGATAACGCCAGTGGAAGCCAGCGCGAGCGACATCCAGTGGCCGCTCGAAGGCGACACTGGCCTGGCCATGAGCCTGACGATAAACGGCGAGACCACGGCATCCACGGAAGGCACACTGGATCTGGCCCTGGGCGCCGGCAAGCTCTCCTACCAGCTCGACGCCCTGCCGCTGGCCTGGTTCAACCCCAACTTTCCCGCCGCCCTGAATGCGGAGATCACGGATGGCCGCTTGCAGGTAAGCGGCGAGATCAGCCTTGCTGAGTTTGCCCCGACGAGCATAGGCATGGATGGCGCGATCAGCGGCTTCGCAGGGAAGCTTGAGGACACCGAGCAATCGCTGACTTCCTGGGATACCGTGCGCTGGGAGAAACTGCGGATCGACATGGGCAAACACCAGGTAGAAATAGCCAAACTGTCGATCGACAACTACAGCGGCCGTATCCATATCAACGAGGACGGTTCAATCAACGCCCAGAATGTCTGGCAACAGGAGGTGGGCGAGCCGTACCAGGGAGTGAAAGAGGACCCGTCCGAAGGGGAGCCCTGGAGCGTCGCGGTGCCGCTGATTGCTATTACCGACAGTGAAATCGATTTCATGGACGAGTCCCTGCCCATTCAATTTCGCACCGTTATCGGCGACATCAACGGCGATATCAAGGGCATCAGCTCCGCGGAGGGAGCCAGTACAAAAGTCGATATAAAGGGGTCGGTTGACGGCTATGCGCCGGTAACACTGGCGGGTACCGCGCAGCCACTGCTAAGCCCGCCCGCCATCGATCTGGATCTTAAATTTGCGGGGATTGATATGTCGCTGCTGTCGCCCTACTCCGGCACCTACGCCGGCTATGCGATCGAGCGCGGTGTGCTCAACCTGGACCTGAAGTACGCCATGGAGGACAACCGCCTCAAGGGCAACAACAAGATCCTTATCGACCAGATGAAACTGGGGGAAAAGGTGGAGAGCGAAAAGGCCGTGGACCTGCCGCTGGAACTGGCTCTCGCGCTCCTGACCGACAGCAATGGCGTTATCGACATGGAAATACCGGTCAGTGGCAACGTCGGCGATCCGGAATTCAGTGTGGGCAGCGTGGTGATGGGGGCGCTGGTCAACCTCATCACCAAGGCGGTAACCGCGCCATTTACCCTGCTCGCAAGCCTGGTGGACTCCGAGGAGGACCTGCAGCGGGTGAACTTCAAGTCCGGCTCCGCCGAGCTGGATGCATCGAGCAGGGAACAACTGGACAAGCTCAGCACTGCCCTGGGGCAGCGGCCGGAGTTGAAGCTGGTTATTGCCGGGCGCCTGCAGCTCGAGGCTGACCGGGAGCGCCTGCAGAAGAACCTCCTCCAGGCCGGGTTGCTGGCCGACGGGCTGCCCGAGGCGGAATTGTCCAGTAAAGGTCCGGAATGGGAGAAAGCCATCGCAGCCCGTTACCAGGCTTTGGCTCCGGAAGAAACCACCCTGACTGCCAGCGAGCAGTACCTGAAGCTGGCACAGGCTATCCCGCTGGACGATGAGGCCCTGCTCGAGCTGGCTTCCGCCAGGGCGATAGCGGTGAAGTCCTACCTGGTTAACGAGGCCGCCCTGAGCCCCGACCGGGCGGCGATTGCGAAGTCGAGCCTGGATGCCGAGGCCAATCGCTACAGCGGCGTGGAACTCGAGATAGATATCTAGGGCTGTGCCGACTCGATGCGCGTGACCCCGGCGCGCGGATGCATCCTAGCCCGCGTAGGACAGGTCACTGCCGCAAATGCGGCACCGGTAGCGACCGACACCCTGCATTACGCGATTGTGGCGCGTTGACGAGACGTCGTGCACCCTGCAGCCGCAGCGGTAGGGGTGAGTGCGCTGTTGCCGCTGGGGAATTCCCGCCAGGTCCAGGTCGAAAGTCACACCCTGATCGGCACCAAAATGCTCCATCACCGCGCGCCACTGGTGGCCGTGGGGCTTGATGCCCCGGCTGCCATAGAGCTCGTGCACAATATAGTGCGCAACCTCGTGCGGCACCGTGTCCTTCAGGTTTTCCGCGTAGTACTTGGCGAAAATCCAGGGGTTATAGCGGATCCAGCCCCGGCGCCCCACCAGCTTGAACATTCCAGCGGTGCGACCGGCCAGGTCAAACAGCACAGGGACCGGGCGAAAGCGCCGGCCGAATACCTCACTGGCACGCTGGACGTAATCCTCGGTGGCTGCCACCACCTCGTGTTGCTCGGCTTTTCCGATCGGCTCTACCACTGTCTGCTCGCACCCCCGACTTCCGCCCACATCCCGCATTCCGGCGCTGTCGGCAGGCAGCGCCATGGGCACAGCATAGCGAGCACAGCGGCGCGGCTCAAACATTTCCGCTTCCATGCGCTTTGCTGTACATTTAGCGGCTGCTGCAACTGGACCCGCCAGAAAGGCACGGGGCGGTTGCATTGGTACTAACCTTTGAGCCCAGCCACAGGCGTAAATTTCATCACAAGAGCTTGTAATCATGAGCACGCAGAACATCGACACCGCCAGTCTCGGCAACTACCTCGAGCAACACATTCCCGGTTTCAAGGGGCCGGTCAGCGCAGAAAAATTCGCAGGTGGCCAGTCCAACCCTACATTCAAGCTGACAGCGGGCGGCAAGTCATACGTGCTGCGGCGCAAGCCGCCGGGAGAACTGCTCAAATCAGCTCATGCGGTCGACCGCGAGTTTAGGGTGATAAGCGCACTGCGCAATACCCCCGTGCCTGTGCCGCGCACTTACGTCCTGTGCGAGGACGAGACGATTATCGGCTCCATGTTCTATATCATGGAGTACATGGAGGGCAGGATTCTATGGGATCCGGTCATTCCCGAGGCTGCTGACAATAACGAGCGCGCAGCCATCTACGACGCCATGAATGCAACCATGGCGGCACTGCACAGTGTCGATGTCGAGGCGGTCGGCCTGGCGGACTACGGTCGTCCGGGTAATTATTTCGAGCGCCAGGTAGACCGCTGGACCAAGCAGTACCGGGCATCGGAAACCCAGCATATAGCAGCCATGGAGGCCCTGCTGGCGTGGCTGCCGGCAAATATGCCGGCAGACGACGGCGCGGTTAGCCTCGTCCACGGTGACTACCGCCTGGATAATATGATGTTTCACCCCACCGAGCCCCGGGTCATTGCCCTGCTCGACTGGGAATTGTCCACCCTGGGACACCCCCTGGCGGATCTGGCGAACCAGTGCATGGCCTGGATGCTGCCGCGCGAGGGCGGCGTGAAGGGACTGGCCGGGGTAGACCGCGCTTCACTGGGAATACCCAGCGATGAAGAGTATATCGCCCGCTACTGCGAGCGCACCGGACGCGACGGCATCGACAACTGGAACTTCTATATTGTATTTTCGCTGTTCCGTCTTGCCGCCATTTGCCAGGGCATCGTCAAGCGGGCGCAGATAGGTACTGCCTCCAGCCAGGAGGCGGACTCCAGGGGTGATTCGGTGGTGCCACTGGCTGAGATGGGAGCGGCGCTGATCGGCTGACATAAAAAACGGGGCTGAAGCCCCGTTATCTTATGCTGCCCGCTGGCCGGGTTGCTCACCCTCCTTCGGCTTTTTGCTCGCCACCGGCGTTTTTCTTGCAGTCCCGGCTTTCTTGCGCACGCCCGCTTTCTTCGCCGGTTTCGCCACGCCTGTCGACTTAGAGGCTTTAGCGGGCTTTGCATGACCGCTGCCTGAGCGCAGTGCCGCCCTGTCCGCCCGGGTGGGAGGCGGCCTGCGCCGCGACGACCGCGGTCGGTGAACCTCGCTTGAATCGGGGCGTAAATCCCCTGTTTCAAAGCGAGTCAGTATCTCTTCCATGGTCCGGCTTATCTTGGTGCAGATCCGAATCGACTCCACGCTGGGAAAGGTCGAGTGCTCACCCCCCTCCATCAGTTCAATCAGATCCTTCTCGGACAGATGCGACAGAATCTTGGCGGGGTTGTACCAGCGAAAGCTGGGAACGATATTGATATCGCCGCTGTATTCCTGGTCGATCAGGGCGTGCACACTGTTCATCAGCATATTGAAGCGCGGCCAGTTGTCCCCCTGGCGCTGCACCACGCCGCGATAAAAATTCAGCAGCTCCCTGCCCATACCGACACCGAGACTGCCAAGGGCAGCCCCCAGGGCGCTGCGATTGCCCTCTTTCCTGAGAAACGGAATGGCGATGGGATTGACCATACTGACGATATAGTGGTTGGTGCTGTACAGCCGCGACAGGCGCTTGGCGGGCAGGTCGTCAGCGATGGAACCGTCCACCCACTTGCGGGTCGGCAGGTAGGGCTGGGCCTCGCCGTGCACGTTTCTCGCCATCAGCATCACCGGCGGGAACACCCCCGGCACCGCGCAGGAGGCCATTACAGCGGATCGCACGAACACATTGGGTGAGGTGATCGCGTTGAGCAGGCGTGAACGCTGGTGGGGCTCCGCGGGCGCCACCGTTATGCTGATCTGGCGCCCGGTTTTCTCATACGCTTCCTGGAAGGTGAGATCGGGCACCATGCGGGCGATCAGGCGCCCCAGGTCTCCCACGTCTATTTGCGGGTTGGCGCCGAAAAACATGCGGGAAAAGGTGCTGGCTTCACGCTCTGCCTCGAACAGCACGTTCGCCGGGCTGTAGAAATGTTCCAGCTCCTTGTCCGTGTGGGTGCCGATCACGCCCGCCACCAGCGAGCCGGCGCTGGAGCCCGAGATGACCCGGGGCAGCAGGCCCTGGTCCAGCAGGGTTTTCACTACTCCCAGGTGATAAAAGCCCAGTACGCCGCCGCCGCTCAGCATCAGCGCCGAACGGCCGAAGCAGACGTTGGCCCGATAGAAAAAGTCCATTTTTTCCTGGGGATTGATCAGGTCGTTGTCCAGCTCCGCCAGGTAGCGCAGGGAGTCGTCCACCTCGTCGATGTACTGCTCGATGAGTTTCTTGGTGCCGAACTTGGCCTGGCGATACAGGCTGCTGCGGCCCATGCCGCCCATATTGCCGTGGATACCCTCATTGAGGGTGAACAGCAGACCGTGGTGATCGTGCCGGGCGCGCAGGCTGCGGATTCGGTCCAGGCGCAGGCGAATCTGGGCGTAATCATACTGGCTGGTCTGGTCTACCTCGCGCCAGCGCCGTTTACCCGACATCTCGTCATGCTCGATGGCAGCCTGGCGCCACTCGTCATAGGTTTGAGCCTTGTTCATCGTGCGCTCGAGTTTCTTGAGCTTGCGTGAATTAACCACCATTGCACCTCTTTAGTTTGTTCCGGTAATCATACTTGACAGCGACAAGCATAATCCAAATGAGATATGACGCCCAGCAGTTTATAGGCGGGTTAGCCGTCGGTATCCGGCCGGGGCCCTCCTCGCTGCGAGTCCCGCTGCGATACTCCTCCACCAGGTGGCGCTTGTAGAGCTTGCCGTTGTCCATGCGCGGGAGCTTGGGATGGAAGTCCAGCGAGCGCGGCATCTTGATATGGGAGAGTTTGTCGCGCAGCCACTCCATGATCTCGATGGCCACCTCGTCGGTGGCGTCCGCCCAGTTCATCGGTTCCACCACGGCCTTGACCTGTTCGCCAAATTCCTCGTGAGGTATACCGAACACGGCAACGTCCGCTATCTTGGGATGGGTGATCAGCAGGTTCTCGATTTCCTGCGGGTAAATATTTACCCCGCCACTGATGATCATGAAATTCTTGCGGTCGGTCAGGTAGAGAAACCCGTCGCGGTCCACATAGCCGACATCGCCGGTGGTTGCCCAACCCTTGTCATTGTAGGCGCCGGCGGTCTTTTCCGGCTCGTTGTGATACTTGAACCGGGTGTGTTCGCCACCAAAGTAGACGGTGCCGATTTCTCCCGCCGGGAGCTCATTGCCGTCGTCGTCCACGATGTGCAGTTCACCCACCAGGGCGGGCCCTACCGAGCCCTTGTGGGTCAGCCAGTTGGCGGAATCGATGATGGTAACGCCGATTCCCTCACTGGCGGCATAGTACTCCACGATCACCTCGCCCCACCAGTCGATCATCCGCTCCTTGACCTCTACCGGGCACGGCGCCGCGGCGTGGATGGCGAACTGCATCGAGCTTACATCATAGCTGTCGCGCACCTCCTGGGGCAGCTTCAGCATGCGAATGAACATGATCGGGACCCACTGGCTGTGAGTCACCCGGTGTTCCTCGATCAACTTCAGCGCGCCCTCGGCATCGAACTGCTCCATCACCACAATGGTGCCACCCTGGAACGTAACCATCATGCAGTAGTGCAGCGGCGCGGCATGGTACAGCGGCGCCGGGGAGAGGTAGACCGTCTCCGCGCTGAACCCGAAGGCCGCACCCATGGAGCTGACCAGGGGGTGTGGCGTATTGACATCGCTGCTCGCGGGAGGGACGAACACGCCTTTTGGCTGGCCAGTCGTTCCCGAGGAATAGAGCATGGGCACGCCATTGCTCTCGTCATCGATACGCGTATCCGGCTGCCGGTCAATGGCCTCCTCCCAGGATTCAAAACCGGGCTTGATCCCGTCCACCATGTAAAAGTGCGCGAGCTGGCCGGGAGAATTGGCGATAATCTGCGTGGCCACGTCGGCCAGCCGCAGTGAGCCGATGAATAATTTTGCGCCACAATTTTCCAGGATGTAGCTGGCTTCTGCCAGTTTCAGGTGGGTGCTGATAGGCGTAAAGATGATTCCGGAGCGCTGGGCAGCCCAGGCGATCTCGAGAAACTGGCGGGTATTTTCCAGCATCATGCCAATGTGATCGCCGGCCTTGAGCCCGAGGGAACGAAACAACTGCGCGCCCTGGTTAGAGCGCTCGTCCAACTGCTTGTACGTGACTATCTCACCTGAACCGCCCATGATAATGGCCGGCTTGTGGGGGTAAGTCTGCGCCGTGATGCTGGGATGCGGCATGCCTTGATCCTCTATAATTAAAACAATTCAGCAAACACTATAGAAGTATATACCCACTATTTACAACGGGTCACCGCAGGCGCATGACGCTTTGCTGCATCGTGGTTGCCACGAGTCGCCCATCGCGGGTGTAGAAACTGCCCCGGGCGAGGCCGCGACCACCGCTGATCCGCTCCGCCTCCACCACGTGCAACAACCAGTCATCGACCCGGAAATCCTCATGAAACCACAGGCCGTGGTCCAGGCTGGCGATCTGCCAGCGTGGATCCTCAAAGCTGCGACCGTGCTTGATCAGGCAGACGTCCACCAGAAAGGCATCGGACAGGTAGGCCAGTAGGGCGTGGTGCAGTCCCCGGGAATCGGGCACCGGACCACTGGTCTTCATCCACGCCTGCAACACGGGTTCCCGGGCTACCGGCTGATTCCAGTCAATCGGCTCCACCACCCGTATATCGAGATCCTCGCCGGTGGTAATCATGAAGCTTTCGTCCAGTCGACCCGCCTCGAGGCTGAGCTGGCGCTCATTGGGCAGGGATTCCGGTGGCGGCACGGTGGGCATGCCGGACTGGTAATCATCGCCTGCCGATGGCTGCTGAAACGACATCGACGCCACCAGGATAGGCTTGTCTCCCTGCAGTGCCACCACCCGGCGGGAACTGAAACTGCGACCATCGCGCGCCCGCTCGACTTCAAACACGATGGGCCTGGTAACATCACCGGGGCGCAAAAAATAGGCGTGCTGGGAGTGTATCAGCCGGTCTTCTGCCACGGTTGCCACCGCGGCGCTGACAGACTGGGCAAGCACCTGGCCGCCATACACCCTGAATGCCTCCGGGTGCATATTGGTACCGACAAAGCGGTCTTTACCATCGGGGTCGGGGCTGAGAACATTGAGCAGGCGGGAGAGCATGGTTCCACTACAGGTTCACAAACACGCGGACATTATCCAGATTTGTGAATCTGTGCCAAACTAATTCCCGGGAAATTCCCCGGGCACGCGCCGCAATCCCGTGACCGCGGTGACCCGGATATAGCCACGACAGCACACCCCCAGACGACAGGATCAGTAATTATGGAAACGGCCTCCCCCCAGGATCTGCGTCACGCCATTCGCGAGGGGGCATTCAGTGGCAACACTTCGGGACTGGCACCCGGGTACGTCCAGTGCAATATCGTGATTCTGCCGGCGGCGGTGGCCAATGACTTCCTGCGATTTTGCCAGCTCAATCCCAAGCCCTGCCCCTTGATCGCCACTTCGAACAGCCCCGGCGACTTCTCGCTACCACCTTTGGGGGATGTCGACATCCGGACCGACGTGCCAAGCTACCGGGTATTCCGCGACGGCGAGTTCGTCGAGGAGCGGGCGGATATCAGTGCGCTGTGGCGAGACGATCTCGTGACTTTTGCCCTGGGTTGCTCCTTCTCCTTTGAGGAAGCCCTGCTGGCAGATGGTCTGGAGGTGCGCAACGTCACCCAGAAGGTGAATGTGCCCATGTACCGCACCTCCATCGACTGCAAGCCCGCCGGGCCTTTCGCCGGTAAAATGGTCGTGAGCATGCGGCCGTTCCGGGCGGCCGACGCGATCAGAGCCATACAGATCTGCACCCGCTTCCCGGCCGTTCACGGTGCCCCGGTTCACCTGGGCGACCCGGGCCAGATCGGCATCGCCGACCTGGCCCGACCCGATTACGGTGATGCCGTCACTGTGGCTGAAAGCGAGCTGCCGGTATTCTGGGCTTGCGGCGTTACACCCCAGGTTGCACTCGAGAGGGCAAGACCGGCCTTCGCGGTCACCCACAGCCCCGGCTGTATGCTGGTAACGGATTTGCGCAACAGCCAGCTGGCTGTAATGTGAGGACAGGAAAGCATCATGTTATTGAACTGTGACCTCGGTGAGAGCTATGGCAACTGGACTATGGGCATGGACGCCGCGGTCATGCCCCATATCGACCAGGCCAATATTGCCTGCGGCTTTCACGCCGGGGACCCGCTGGCAATGCGCACCACGCTGACCCTGGCGGCAAGCCACGGTGTCAGCATCGGGGCGCACCCGGCCTATCCGGACCTGGTTGGCTTTGGGCGCAGGAGCATGAACCTCAGTACGGATGAACTGATCGCGACCCTGCACTACCAGGTGGCCGCCCTGGAGGGCATGGCCCGCAGCCTCGGCCTGGAACTCTCCTATGTCAAACCCCACGGCGCACTCTACAACGACATGATGGCAAATCCGCAGGTACGCGCCACCATTCTGCAGGCCCTGGCAAGCTATCACCGACCCCTGGCACTTATGCTGCAGGCAACGACCGCCGCGCAGCAGCACCGCGCCGAAGCGGACGCGCTGGGCATTCGCGTGTTGTTTGAAGCCTTTGCCGATCGCTGCTACGACGACGACGGCAGCCTGCTGTCCAGGAGCAAGCCCGGTGCCGTTCATACCCGGGAGCGCATGCTGTTGCAGGTGGAGCAACTGAAAAAGGAGGGTACCGTCACCACGGTTAGCGGCAATCGGCTGGCGTTGCAGGTCGATACCCTCTGTGTGCACGGCGACAATCCCGAGAGCGTGCAGGCCATCCAGGCGATCCGTGCGCTGGTCGATGCGGCATAACTCGCGTGGAGCTGCATTCAGCGGGCGAAAACGCCTTGATACTGTACCTGGGCGAAGAGGCCTGTCCCAAGATCGCGGCCCGGGTGCAGGCCGCCAGTGCGGTCATCGAGACTGCCCTGGCAGGTGACCTGGTCGACCTGGTGCCCTCCTACGCATCGGTGCTGGTTGTCTACGACCCCATGAAAACGGATCACCTGAGTGTCGGCCACCGATTGCGGACGGCTCTCTCCGACCTGTCCGACAGCGAGGACCGAGAGGGGCGAACGGTCGTGCTGCCGGTCTACTACGCGCCCGAGTCGGGTGCCGACCTGGAATCCCTGGCAGAACGGGCAGGCTTGTCGATCGAGGAGGTCATCGGCCTTCACAGCGGCACCGAGTACCGTGTCTATGCCATTGGTTTCGCCCCCGGCTTCGCCTACCTGGGCCAGGTCGATGAGCGCATTGCAGCCCCCCGCCTGACCACCCCCCGCCTGAAAGTGCCGCGCGGGGCAGTGGCCATCGCCGACCGGCAGACAGCGGTTTATCCGGCGGTTTCCCCCGGCGGCTGGAACCTGATCGGGCGCTGTCCCACCCGCATGTTCGATCCCCGCGCAACGCCCACCATGCCGGTTGCCGTGGGTGATCGCGTGCGCTTCGAGGCGATCAGCCGCGACAGCTTCCTCGCCCTCGGCGGAGAGCTGGCGTGAGCATTGAAGTCATCCAGCCGGGCGTCCTGAGCCTGTTGCAGGACCGCGGACGCTTCGGCCAGCACCGGATCGGCCTGACCAACGGCGGGCCCCTCGACCCGGAGGCGTTTCATTACTGCAACCGCCTGCTGGCAAACGACATGGACTGCACTGCGCTGGAGGTCAGCTTTGGCGGCGCCCGCTTCCGCGCTCTGGTGGACACCTTCATCTGTGTGACGGGGTCCGACATGCCCCTCACGGTCAACGGGGCGGAGAAACCGCTGTGGACAGTACACCCGGTGCAAGCCGGCGATGAGATCGCGCTGGATTTTGCCGCGCACGGTTGCCGCAGCTACCTCGGCGTTGCCGGGGGTTTTCAAATAGAGCCCAGTTTCGGCAGCACTGCCACCGTCGTGCGCGAGCACATTGGTGGTCTGAACGGCGACAAGCTGCAGCCGGGCGACCTGTTACCCTGCCCACGCGTAAGCCAGCGCAGGTGCCTGTACCTGCCGGCGGCCACCAGCCGCGTTACCAGAACATGGTGACTGTCCGGGTGATTCCGGGCTACCAGCAGGCCAGCTTCAGCCGGCTGCAGCAACGCCGATTTTTCAGCCACGGCTACACGGTGTCCGACCGCTGCGACCGCATGGGCTACCGCCTGGAGGGACCAGCCATTGCCTGCGAGATCGACGGCATCCTGTCGGAGGGTATTTGCTTCGGCGCGATCCAGATTCCAGCCGACGGCCAGCCCATCGTGCTGCTCAATGACAGGCAGACCATCGGCGGCTATCCCAAGATCGGCTCAGCCCTGTCCCTGGACGCCGCGCGGCTGTCCCAGCTCAGGCCCGGTGGCACGGTCCACTTCGCCCCTATCAGCCCCCATGGCGCCCACAACGCTCTGCATCTCGCGCAGAGTCTGACCAATAACCAACCCCTGTCGGAGCAACAGCCTTGAATGATCTTTCCCTGAGCCAGGCTATCGAGGAGCTGATGGTGGCCCGCAATCTGCGCAATATGCAGCTGGCCAGGGCGGCACTGCCCCCGGACTACTATCTGCGTGCCGCCCGGCAACTGCGCGACCCCCATGGCACCGTGATCATCGGCACTGGCTTCCCCGTTACCGACACTTTTGAGACCGACGGGCCAGTGGGTGCTATCGCCCTGTACGACTGCCTGCAGGCACTGGGAGCGGAGCCGGTAATTGCCTGCGGACCGCCGCTGTCCGATGCCATTGCCGCGGACTACCGGGTGCTGCACCTGCACGCCGGTGACCTGGCGAGCGCGCAAGAGGAAGCCGCTGCACAGCTGGAGCGCCTGCAGCCCACGGCGGTCATCTCGATAGAGCGGCCGGGACTGGCTGAAGACGGCCGCTACTACAACATGCGCGGTGAGGACATCACCGCGCGCTGCGCTTTCTTCGATCCCTTTCTCACGCTTGCCACCTGTCCTACCATAGCCATCGGTGACGGCGGCAATGAGATTGGGATGGGCAATATCGCCGCGGCGATCGCCACCCTGGATATCAGGGCGGCGGTAACCTGTTGCGATGAACTGCTGGTGGCCGACGTATCCAACTGGGGTGCCTACGGCCTGATCGCCCTGCTGGCCAAATGGTCAGGGCGTGACCTGCTGGCAGAGATTTCGCCCCTGGATATCCTCGACTACCTGTCGGCCCGCGGCAGCGTGGACGGAGTCACCCGCAAAAATACCCTGACGGAAGACGGGCTGGCCGCATCGGAAGGTATCCGGGTAATACAGGAGCTGCGCATCCTGACCGGCTTCCTGAAACACTGATCCCGATTACGACAAATTAAGGAAAGACAATGAGTACGGTATACCTCAATGGTGTTTATCTCCCCATGGACCAGGCAAGGATATCGCCAATGGATCGGGGCTTCCTGTTTGGTGATGGCATATACGAGGTCATACCTTCCTATGATGGCCAGCTGGTGGGTTTTGCGCCGCACATGCAAAGAATGCAGGATGGCCTGGACGCCATAGAGATTGCCATGCAGGTGGATCACGATCACTGGCGTGAGATATGCAATGAGCTGATCGAGCGCAACGGCCGCGGCAACCTGGGCATCTACATACATGTCAGCCGGGGGGCCGACATCCGCCGCAATCACGCGTACCCGGAGGGCATCAGCCCGACGGTCTACGCGTTTGCCTTTGAAATCCCCCCGGCTCCGGTAGCCGACAAGTCCGCTGTAAGCTGTTACACGGTGGCAACCACTGAAGATATGCGCTGGAAACGCTGTAACATCAAGTCAACCGCACTGCTGGGCAACGTCATGCACTACCAGCACGGGCACGCGCTGGGCCACCAGGAGACCATTCTCTACAACCAGGACGGAGAGCTCACCGAGGCGGCGGCGTGCAACGTGTTCATAGTCAGGCACGGTATCGTGGCAACCCCTATGCTGGACCACCAGAAACTGCCGGGCATCACCCGCCTGATGCTGCTGGAGATTCTGCGCCGGGACGGCAGTATTCCCGTCGAGGAACGGGTCGTCACCATGCGCGAACTGGAACAGGCCGATGAAGTATGGCTGACCAGTTCCAGCAAGGAGATCGCGCCGGTAATCGAGATAGATGGCAGGCCGGTGGGCGACGGTCAGGCAGGGGATGTCTGGCTGGCGGCCCAGAAGTTGTTTTCAGCGCACAAATTCGATTTCTGATGGCACGGCCCAACCAGGCCAGGCTGAACCTGGCGGCCCTGCGCGGCAATTTTGACCTGGTGCGGCAGCTCGCGCCGCACTCCCGGGTTATTGCCGTGGTAAAGGCCAATGCCTACGGTCACGGCGCACTGACCATTGCCCGTGAGCTGGATACCCTGGCGGATGCCCTGGCCGTGGCCTGTATCGAGGAGGCCGAAGAGCTGCGCAATGGGGGTATCAAGGCGCCCGTGCTGCTGCTTGAAGGACTGTTTGAGGCGGCGGAGCTGGCCCTGGCCGCCGAGCGGGATTACTGGGTGACCATAGACAACGAAAGGCAGTTGGAGTGGCTGGAGCAAGCCCGCCTGTCGCGACCGGTGCGCTGCCTGCTCAAGGTGGATACCGGGATGCATCGCCTGGGCGTACCCCCGGCAAACGCGGGCGCATTCTATCACCGCCTGCGTGCGTGCCCGAATGCGCGGGAGGACATCGTACTGTCGACGCACTTCGCCTCTGCGGACGATATGGGCAGCGACCAGACCCGGGCCCAGCTGGCCCTTTTCGAGGCGGCCTGCCGGGACTTGCCCGGGGAGCGCAGCGCCGCCAACTCCGCCGGGATACTGGCCTGGCCGGCAAGCCACCTGGACTGGGTGCGACCGGGCTATATGCTCTACGGCAACTCGCCTATGGCCGACGAAATGGCCACCGCCCGCACCCTGCGACCAGTGATGACCCTCACTTCCGCAGTGATATCGCTGCGCGACGTGCAAACTGGAGAATCCGTGGGTTACGGCGCCACCTGGGTCGCCGCGCGGCCATCGCGCATAGCCACGATCTGTGTTGGCTATGGCGACGGCTATCCCCGCCTCGCCCCAAGTGGTACGCCGGTACTGGTAAACGGGCAGCGGGCTCCCCTGGCGGGCCGGGTCTCGATGGATATGATCACGGTGGATGTCACGGATCTTCCCGGCGTGGGCATCGGCGATGAAGTTATACTATGGGGTGATGGCTTGCCCGTGGCCGAGATAGCTCGTCACGCGGGGACAATCGGATATGAGTTGACCACCCGAATGCCCGCGAGGACGCCCCGTATCGTGGTAAGCCCCTGAAGCCGTTACCACCGGAGCGGCCCCAAAGCGAGCCCCGAACAATGTCATGAATGTCCTGTCACTGACGACCCTCAGGGAGCTGTTTCGTCTGGCGCTACCCATGGTGGTATCCCAGGGTAGCTTTGCGGTGATGATATTCACCGACCGCTGGTTCATGTCTCACCTCGATGCCGCCCACATCGCCGCAACGATGGGCGGTGGGGTCGCCTCGGCCTTCTGTCTCTCGCTCTTTATGGGCCTGATCACCTATGCGAACGCGCTGGTCGCCCAGTATTACGGCGCGGGTCAACTCGACAAGTGCCCGCGGGTGGTAACCCAGGGCTTGTTGCTGGCGACAGGCTGTATTCCCTTTCTGGTACTGGCCGGCTATTTCGGCGGTCGGGTCTTTGCGTTGCTGGGTCACGACCCGGCCCAGGTGCCGCTGGAACGGATCTATTTCCAGGTGTTGATGACGGCCAGTTTTTTTAACCTGGTGAAGGCCTGTCTCGCCTCGTACTTCGTCGGTATCGGCCGCACGCGGATAGTGATGATCGCGGATGTACTGGCAGTGATGCTCAACATTCCACTCTCCTGGATGTTTATCTTCGGCAAGTTTGGTCTGCCTGCGCTGGGTATTTCCGGTGCCGCCCTGGGCACGGTGATCGCGACGATATTCGGTGTAGGCCTGTTCCTGGCCTTCTACCTGTCGCCGTGGCACCGGCGACAATTTGAGGTGGCGAAGTCACTGCGGTTTGACCCGGGCATTATGCGGCGCTACCTGCGCCTGGGAGTGCCTGCAGGCGTGGAAAGCTTTCTTAACATGGCCACCTTCAACATCTTCCTGCTGCTGTTTCAGTCCTACGGTGTGGCGGCCGGCGCCGCTATGGCGATCGTGTTCAACTGGGATATGCTTTCCTTCATCCCCCTGATCGGGCTGAACATCTCGGTGATGAGCCTGATCGGTCGGTTCGTGGGCAGGGGCGATATGGGGCGGGTAAACCAGGTCATCTCTTCCGGGTTTATCCTCGCGCTGGGTTACGCCGGAGTACTGGTGACAGTTTTCCTGGTATACCGGATGACCCTGGTGAACGTGTTCCGGACTCCCGGAACCGAGTTCGACGCCATTGCCGAACTCGCCGGTAAGATGATGCTCGGGCTGTGTACCTATATGCTGGCGGACGCGGTGATCATGGTTGCCGGGGGCACACTGCGGGGGGCGGGCGATACCCGCTGGGTCATGCTGACCTCCATTACCCTGCACTGGGTGATGGTGGTCGCCCAGTACTACGTCATCGTGGTGCTCGAGCTGGATCCCCTGGTCTCCTGGTGGATCCTGGTCGCGATGATCCTCAGCCTCGCCCTGGCCTACCTGTGGCGCCTGCTCGGCGGCCGCTGGCGAGAGCCCGAGCGACTGGCGGGGGTCATGCGGGAATAGCCGGCGCGGCAGGGAGGTAATCCCGGGTGAGCTCCTCGGAAACGAGCCACAGCCGGCGGGCCATTGCCTCGTCCTGCATCTGCGGTGTACCGCCCGGGTCCGGGTTGCAATCGACGAAATAGTAGCCGTTTACGCCCACCAGCGCCGGACTGGTCGCCACATAGGTCTGGGTGGCGGCCCCCTCCTCTATATTTTTCATGAACGCCCAGCCAAGCAACTTGCTGCCCCAGCGCATATACCAGGGCATGTGCCTGCCGAGATTGGTATTGATGACGCCGGGATGAACGCTGTTACTGGTCGTGCTGGTGCCGGACAGGCGGCGCGCCAGTTCCAGGGAACACAGCGCGTTGGCAAGCTTGGAATGGCCGTAGGCAGTCCAGCTGCCGTATTCCTGCTTCTCGAAGGCCAGGTCCTCAAACTGGATACCATCCTCCGGTGCCCGCTGATGCGCCCTGCTGCTGAGAATGACGAAGCGCCCCTGTGGCGCGGACATGACCGTCTCCATCAGCTGGTTGATCAGGATGAAGTGGCCCAGGTGATTGACCACGAACTGCTTCTCCATGCCGTGGACCAGCTCCCGCTCGGGCAGGGCCATGATCCCGGCGTTGCACACCAGTCCATCCAGCGGGATGTTCATCGCCCGGATCATACCGGCGCAATTGACCACCGACTCAAAATCCTCGAGATCCAGGTATGCCGGCGTGGTTTGCCCCTTGACGCTGGCACAGGCCTGTTCGGCTTTATCCATGGTGCGGGCGATGCCGATGACGTGGGCGCCGCGCATCGCCAGCACCCGCATGGTTTCAAGTCCCAGCCCGGAGTTGGCACCGGTGATTGCGTAAGTCTTGCCCGCGAGATCCAGCCCTGCGGTGACCTCTTCTGCGGTGGAACTGGCATCGAAGGGGCTGTGGGGCGGTGTTCGGCTGATGATCTGGGCCACTACCGCCGGCGGCAGGCAGGCGAGTACGGAGAGTACCCCGGCCCTTTGAATGAAAGTACGTCGATCCAGATCAGTCATACCTGCTCTCCCGATTTTGTCCAGTCCACGCGGGTCGCAGCGCGTCACCCCGATGATAGACTGGCAGAAAGGTTTTGGGCACCCCCGGCGGACCGGGCTCAGGCCGCCTCGCGGGCGATATCCTGCACCCGCTTCACCATGGCGCGCAGGCCATTGCCGCGGCTGGGTGACAGGTGACGCAATAGATCGAGTTGTTCGAAGTATGCGTCGATATCGAATTCGAGAATGTCCCCGGGCGTCTTGTTGTTGTAGGCCGCCAGTACCAGGCCCAGCAGGCCCTTGACGATAAAGGCGTCACTGTCGACTGACAGTTGCAGGCGGCCATCTTCCAGGCGGGTGTCAATCCACACCTGGCTCTGGCAGCCACGCACCAGGCGATCCTCTGTGTGCAGGGCGTCCGGCATCGCCGGCAAATCCTTGCCCAGATCGATAATGTACTTGTAGCGGTCTTCCCAGCTGTCAAAGAAACCCAGGGTGTCGAGGATATCCTCGCTGGAGATACTGTTGCCGAAGGGGTTTTCGCTGCTTGCGGTATCCGGAGTCACTAGTAAAACATGCCGGTTTCGAGCTGCGCTTCCTCCGACATCATCTCCCGCTGCCAGGGTGGGTCGAAAACGAGCTCCACGACGACCTTACGGACGTTGGGCACCTGGGCTACACGGTACTCCACGTCGCCTACCAGCACCGGCCCCATGCCGCAGCCGGGCGCCGTGAGCGTCATGCGAATATCGACCCGGGCAGCCGCCTGCTCCACCTTGACGCTGTATATGAGTCCCAGGTTCACCAGGTCAACGGGGATCTCCGGGTCATAAACGGTGTGGAGCGCCTCCCATACCTGGGACTCGTCGATCTGCCCGTCCGGGGGCGGGGGGAAATCCAGGTGAAGCGGTTCGAAACCCAGGGCGTCGGCGTCGGTGCCGTCCACCCGGATCATGTTGCCGTTGTGGACCACGGTGTAGTTGCCACCCAGTGCCTGGGTCAGGGTCACGAAAGAGTTCGCCGGGATCATTACCGGGTCACCCACCGGTACCAGCCGCCCGGGGCAATCCCGGCGGGTCGTGAGAATAGTGCGTTCCTGCGCGCTCATGCTGTCACTCCACGCTGAAGCTTTCGCCGCAGCCGCACTCGGCGGTCACGTTCGGGTTGTTGAATTTCAGGGTGCGATTGACACCTTCGCGGGTGTAATCGATCTGGGTGCCGCGCAAAAACGCGAGCGCTGCCGGTTCCAGGAAAAGCGTTACGCCGTTGGCGAGTTCCACTGCCACATCGCCTTCACTGCCCTGTGACTCTACCTCGTCCATCACATACTTGAACCCGGTACAGCCGCTTTCGCGCACGCTGATGCGTATGCCGCTAAAGCCTTTACCCGCCAGGCTGGCGCGAAAATGCTCGGCGGCAGCCGGTGTCACCGTCACCAGCTCGCTCTTTACGTCAAATGTTTCAACACTCATGAATCGTTCCTCCAGGCAACCCGGCCTCTAGGCGAACAGGCGCTTCGCCTTGTGGATACCCTCGAAGAGCCGGGAGACATCTTCCTGTGTATTGTAAATCGAGTAGGACGCCCGCACCGTCCCGGGAATCCCCAGGCGCTCCATCAGCGGCTGGGCACAGTGGTGCCCTGTTCTCACGGCGATACCCTGCTGGTCCAGCAACATGCCCACATCGGATGGATGGGTGCCCTCCAGCAGGAAGCTGAAGATGCCGGCCGAGTGGGCCGGTGTACCAACGCGCCTCAGGCCCTCCACCCCCTCTGCCAGTTCCAGGGTGCGGGCCAGCAGCGCCGCCTCATGCTCCATCACCGCCTGGCGGTCGAGCCTGCCGAGATAGTCAATCGCCGCGGCCAGCCCGATTGCGCCTGCTATATTGGGGGTGCCGGCTTCAAATTTAAAGGGCGGGACGTTGAAAGTCGTGGTGGGAAAAGCCACACGCTCGATCATCTCGCCACCGCCCATATAGGGGGGCATGGCATCGAGCAGGGACTCGCGCCCCCACAGCACGCCGACCCCGGTGGGTCCGAACAGCTTGTGCCCGGACATGACGAAAAAATCGCAGCCCAGGGCCTCCACGTCGACCGGCCAGTGGGCCACCGACTGGGCACCATCTACCAGCACCAGGGCATCGACCGTCTTCGCCAGGCGGATAATCTCGACGACCGGGTTGACGGTACCCAGGGCGTTGGAAACATGGTTGACCGCCACCATTTTAACCCTGTCGTCCAGCAACCCGGCCAGCGCCTGCAGGTCGATCTCACCGGCCTCGGTTACCGGAATGGGAACGACCTCCGCACCGGTTGCCGCGGCCACCAGCTGCCAGGGCACTATATTGGAATGGTGTTCCAGCCAGGACACCAGCACCCGGTCACCCGGCTGCAGGGTGCTGCGCCCCCAGCTGTGAGCCACCAGGTTGATCCCAGCCGTGGTGCCACTGGTCCAGATCACCTGCTCCACCCGGGGGCTGGCGAGAAAGCTGGCCACCGTCTGCCGGGCCTGTTCGAAGGCGTGGGTCGCGCGGTCACTGAGGGTGTGGACTCCACGGTGGACGTTGGCATTGTCCCGCCGGTAGTAGTTGCTGATCGCCTCGATTACGCACTCGGGCTTCTGGGTAGTCGCGGCATTATCCAGGTAGACCAGCGGATGCCCGTTGATCTGCTGGTCCAGAATCGGGAAATCCCGGCGCACACTCTCGACATCGAACGCGGGGACGGCGTTTGCGGCACGGGCACTCATGCGACGTTCCCCACCAGGGCGGAATCCCGGGCAAAGCGAAGGCTGAGCAAATCCCGCAGGAATTCCCGCAGGGTCTCGCAGCGCACGGTATCGATCACCTCGTTGATGAACCCGAAACTGAGCATGACCTGGGCTTCGGCCCGGGCCACTCCCCGGGAGCGCAGGTAGTGCAGGCTCATCTCGTCCAGTTGGGCGACCGTCGCGCCGTGGGCGCACTGCACATCGTCGGCGTAGATTTCCAGCTCCGGCTTGGTATTGACCTCCGCCTGCACGCTGGTCAGCAGGTTGCGGTTGCTGAGTTCCGCCCTGGTTTTCTGGGCGTCCCGGTGGATATGAATGCGGCCGTTGAATACCGCGGTCGCGCTGTCCCCGATGATGCCGCGGAAGGTTTCACTGCTGGTGCAGTGGGGGACACGGTGTTCGATACAGGTGTGGTAGTCGACGTGCTCGTCACCCCGGGGCAGGTAGATGCCGTTCAGTTCACTGTGCGCGCCTTGACCACAGTGGTCTACCACCACGTCCACGCGCTTGAGCACACTGCCGAGCCCCAGGTAAAAGCTGTTAAGGGTAGAGTCTGCTCCCAGCCGCGCATGCACCCTGCCAATATGCAGGGCAGCGGCCTCTTCCAGGTTCAGGCGGTAGTGGCAGAGGGTGGCGCCGGCCTCGAGCAGGAGCTCCGTGACACCGTTGGTGAAACTCTGCTGTTCACTCCTGGCCCCGGTAAAATGTTCTATCAGGCTGACCTTGCTGGACTCACCGCAAAGCAGCAGCAGGCGCTGGTTGATACTGAACGCGTCCGCCTGGTTGCCGCTGACCCAGACCACATGCAGGGGTTGCTCCACCACGGCGCGAGGCGCGACGTCCAGGAAAACGCCGTCTGCCAGGGCAGCGTCATTGAGGGCTGTGAACAATGGCTCATCCTGGCCGACGGCGGTGCCCAGGTGACTGCGTATACGCGCCGCCTGGGTTTCATCGGCATCGGCAAAGCGGACCAGGGACACACCCTCAGGCAACCGGGAATCCGAGTACTGCGCAGAGAAATGCCCGTTGATAAAGACAATACGAAAACCGCCATAAGCCGGCAGTTCAACGCCGGCGTCCACCAGTTCAATGGCGCCGTCACTGGCGGTCGTGTAACTGGGCTGCAGTGCCTGCAGGCCGGTGTATTTCCACTGCTCGGTCTTGCGGGTCGGCAGCGAACCGGCCTCCCAACGCCTGCGACCAGCGCTGAGATAATCCCGCAGCCAGGGCGGCGCGCTGGCTGCGGCACTGTCCAGGGGTTGGCGCATAAAGTCCGTCATCATCAGGCGACCTCATCCTCCAGCCATGCATAGCCCCGGGCCTCGAGTTCGAGAGCCAGCGACTTGTCACCCGAGCGCACTATGCGTCCGCCGGCCAGCACGTGAACGTAATCCGGCTCGATAAAGTCGAGCAAGCGCTGGTAGTGGGTTACCATGACAAATGCCCGCTCCGGGCCGCGCATGGAGTTGACGCCCCGGGCGACCACCTGCAGCGCATCGATGTCGAGCCCGCTGTCTGTTTCATCGAGTATTCCCAGCCTGGGTTGCAGCAGCAGCATCTGCAGCAGCTCATTGCGTTTCTTTTCGCCGCCGGAAAAGCCCTCGTTGACACCGCGCTTGAGAAAGGCCGGATCCAGGTCAACCGTTTTGCAGGTCTCGCGGGCGCTCTTCATGAAAGTCACTGCATCGATGGGTTTTTCCCCCCGCTGCTCCCGCTGCGCGTCCACCGCCGCCTTCAAAAATTCCATATTGCTGACACCGGGTATCTCCACCGGGTACTGAAATGCCAGGAACAGACCCAGTCGAGCCCGCTCCTCGGTCTCGAGTTCCAGCAGGTTCTGTCCCAGGAATTGCACGCTGCCTGCCGTCACGGTGTAGCCGGGGCGGCCGGCGAGCACATGACCGAGTGTGCTCTTTCCCGAGCCGTTGGGACCCATTATGGCGTGCACCTCACCGGCCTCTACCGTGAGGTTGAGCCCCTTGAGAATATCCGTGCCGTCCACGCTGGCATGCAGGTTTTCAATCTTTAGCATTGCGCTGTCTCTCCAATCCATCTGTGACGGTCTGTCGACCCTGACTGAACTGCACCAGGTCTAACCGACCGAGCCCTCCAGGCTTACTTCAAGCAGCTTGCCCGCTTCTACCGCGAACTCCATCGGGAGTTCCTTGAATACTTCCTTACAGAACCCGTTGACGATCATCGACACTGCTTTTTCCGCGTCCAGGCCACGTTGCTGGCAAAGGTAGAGCTGGTCATCGCTGACCTTGGAAGTGGTGGCCTCGTGCTCGACCACGGCGGAGGGATTGCGGCTTTCGATGTAGGGAAAGGTGTGGGCCGCGCAGCGATCGCCGATCAGCAGGGAGTCGCACTGGGTGTAGTTGCGCGCACCATTTGCCTTGGGGCTCATACGCACCAGGCCGCGGTATGCGTTGGAGCTCTGGCCCGCGGAAATACCCTTGGAAATGATCGTCGAGCGGGTATTTTTGCCCAGGTGAATCATTTTCGTGCCGGTGTCTGCCTGCTGGAAGTTGTTGGTCAGGGCCACAGAGTAAAACTCACCGACGCTGTTGTCCCCCCGCAGTATGCAACTCGGGTACTTCCAGGTCACGGCGGAGCCGGTTTCCACCTGGGTCCAGGAAATCTTGGCGTCGCGATGGGCTACGCCGCGCTTGGTGACGAAGTTGTAGATGCCGCCTTTACCCTGGGCATCGCCGGGGTACCAGTTCTGTACCGTGGAGTACTTTATCTGGGCGCCGTCGAGCGCGACCAGCTCAACCACGGCCGCGTGCAGCTGGTTCTCGTCCCTCATCGGCGCGGTACAGCCCTCCAGGTAACTGACGTGGCTGCCTTCATCCGCAATGATCAGCGTGCGCTCGAACTGTCCGGTCTTGGCTTCATTGATGCGAAAGTAAGTGGACAGCTCCATCGGGCAGCGCACACCCTTGGGGATATAGACGAAAGAACCGTCACTGAACACGGCGCTGTTAAGGGCTGCGTAGTAGTTGTCCCGTCGTGGTACCACACTACCCATATACTTGCGGACCAGCTCAGGATGCGAATGCACTGCCTCGGATATGGGGCAAAAGATGACACCCGCTTCGGCCAGCTTTCCTCTGAAGGTAGTGGCCACCGACACGGAATCGAACACCGCGTCTACCGCCACGCCAGCCAGCATTTCCTGCTCATGCAGGGGAATCCCCAGCTTTTCATACATGGCGAGCAGTTCCGGGTCCACTTCATCCAGACTCTTGGGACCGTCCTTCATACTCTTGGGCGAGGAGTAGTAAGACACCTCGTTCAAATCAATAGGTGGGTAGTGCACGTGCGCCCATTTGGGTTCAGTCATCTGCTGCCAGCCGCGATAGGCCTCGAGTCGCCACTCGAGCAACCAGTCGGGCTCGTTTTTCTTTGCGGAAATGAACCGGATCACGTCCTCGTCGAGCCCCGGAGGCAGGGTATCGGACTCGATAGCCGAGATGAAACCCGCGGCGTATTCCCGCGAGATCGCCTGATCAATGTGTTCCTGTGACATGGGTGCTTACCTCTGCCCGCCTGCCGACAGCGCCGGCCGGACGCGGCGCCTTATAAATTACTGGTGGGGATCTGGTCGTCCTTGCGCAGCTGGTTCTTGCTCCTGCGCTGCTGTTTCTGGGAAACGCGACGTATGTCCTGGCGCTTTACCAGATCACCCAGCGAAATGCCCTGCAGGAAGTCTCTCACCTGGTCCGACAGGTCCATCCATAAGTGGTGGGTCAGGCAGGTCTCCCCCTCCTGGCAGTCACCGGCACCGCGGCAACGGGTCGTGTCCGTGTCCTCGTTAACGGCGGCGATAACTTCTGCCACGCTGATCGAACTCGCGTGACGCCCGAGATGGTAGCCACCACCGGGGCCCCGCACACTTTTTACCAGGTTCCGCCTGCGCAGCTGGGCAAAGAGCTGCTCCAGGTAGGACAGGGAAATCCCCTGTCGGTCGGAAATGCCGGCCAGCCGGATGGGGCCCTGCTCGTGGTTGAGCGCCAGGTCGAGCATGGCGGTTACTGCATATCGTCCCTTCGTCGTCAGTCGCATGAACTGCTACTCCAACTAGTGCGGTGTGAAGACGCTAGACTGTCATAACCCAGTAAATCAGTCAAGTTTATACTTGAGTGTTTTACTGGGTTATTACCCCTCCCATGGACTCCAACTGCTAAAATGCCAATTATCTACTATTGCAGTCAGCCGCGCTTCAGCTAAGCTGCGCGGCACTGAAACCCGCACCTGTATCGGTGGCGCAAAGCTTTGGATGGGCGGGGTACGCGGAGGCGTTGCCAGCGGAATGTGATGAGCAACCCATCTCCAGAAGGGCTGACACCGGCTGTATATACAACTTGTTTAGGATTAATTACCCTGCATCGATGAATACCCTATCCAGATCGTTCGTTTACCTGGCCCTGTTACTGGCGGCTGGCTGTAGTTCCGTTGCCCAGAAGCCTGTGCCGGCGGAGTGCGTTCCCGCAGAAGCGGCCAGTTGCCCGGTCTGTCCCGAGGTCGAGTCCCAGGTACTGCAGTGCCCGGAGCCACAGGTGATAGAGAAGATCGTCAAGGTGCCGGCTCCTGTGCCGGCACCGGCCAAGGCTAAGACTGCCGGCAAACTCGACCTCCCGATCGTGGGTGCGGTGGAGTGGGTCCGGATTGAGCCGGGCGACATCCGCATGCCAGCGCGGATCGATACGGGTGCAGCCACAACCTCTATCCACGCCGAGGACATCGAACTGGTGGAGAAAGACGGCAAGCGCTGGGTGCACTTTTCACTTGTCGACCCCGAGACCAACGAAAAGGTCCAGGTTGAACAGCGCCTGCACCGCAAGGTGGTCATAAAGCAGAGCGACAGTGAGGAGCAGCGGCGTTATGTGGTGCGGATGTGGATCACAATCGGGGAAACCCGCTCACTGGTCGACGTTACGCTGACCGACCGGGAACACATGGAGTACCCCATGCTGATCGGCAGGAACCTGCTGGTGGATACCGTTATCGTCGATGTCAGTCGAAAGAATCTTGTCGGCAAAAAAGCGGAAAAATAATAAGGCAAAGACTATATGATGGCGTCCCGAAACCAGATCGCGATGATTGCCGGTTCCCTGTTCCTGCTGGGAGTCGGACTGACGCTTTACAAGGCCATCAGCCTGGGCTTCCCGCTGTTGCCCGGTGAGTACCGCGAGGTCTGGACGATTGAATCCAAGATCAGTTTCAAACCGCGCAAGGACCAACCCGTGCAGGTCGCCCTGAACCTGCCCGAGGGCCAGGCAGGCTGGGTGATACTGGAAGAACATTTCGCCTCTTCCGGCTTTGGCTTCACCATCGTCAACGAGAAAGATTCCCGGGAAGCGCGCTGGACCCGGCAGGTGCTCGAGAGCCCCACTACCCTGTACTACAAGATGCAGGCCTACCGCCCCACCGAACCGGGCTTGCCGGACATTCCCGTCAAACCCATCAAGGAACCGCTGCTGGAAAACGACCAGGCCACCGCCATGGAGCGCCTGATCAGTCTCATGCGAGAACAATCTGCAGACACCGATAGTTTCGTGGCGCTGATGGTCACCGAATTCAACAAGGATACCCAGGACCGGGACGCGCAGTTTTTGCTGGGTACCTTTGAGGAGTCGCCGATAGTCGTCATGCAGGCTGTCCTCGCCCACGCCGGAATCCCCGTACATGAAATCAGGGGTATTCGCCTGGAGGACGGCCGGCGACGCCAGACTCTCAGCTCGCTACTTGAATTCCACAACGGCGCTAACTGGGTAATCATCGATCCGGAGAACGCGACGATCGGCCTGCCTGCGAATTTCTTCATCTGGCAGCGCGGCAATAGCGCCGTGCTGGGGGTCTCGGGTGGCCGCGACTCCAGACTGGAGTTCGCACTGGTGAGTAACAGCCTGCCCGCCAAGACCGTGATCGGCATGGAACAAAGGGCCCACGAATACGCCCTGCTGGACTTTTCAATCTACGCCCTGCCGGTTGAGCAGCAGGGGGTGTTCAAGGTCCTGATGCTGATACCGGTGGCGGCGCTGGTTGTGGTGATTATGCGCATCCTGGTGGGCCTGAAAACCTCGGGTACCTTTATGCCTATCCTGATCGCGCTGGCATTCCTGCAAACCCAGCTGCTGACGGGGCTGGTCCTGTTCCTGACCCTGGTCGGCACCGGACTGTGGATCCGCTCCTGGCTCAGCCATATGAACCTGCTGCTGGTCTCGCGAATTTCCGCGGTGATCATCGTGGTGATTTTCATGATGGCGACCACCGCCATTCTCAGCTACAAGTTTGGCCTGGACCGGGCGCTGACCGTCACCTTCTTCCCCACCATCATCCTGGCCTGGACGATCGAACGAATGTCCATCCTGTGGGAGGAAGAAGGTTTCAAGGAAGTTTTCCGCCAGGGCGGTGGCAGCCTGCTGGTGGCTGTACTTTCTTATCTGGTCATGACCAACCGGGTCGTTGAACACCTCACTTTCAACTTCCCGGAGCTCACCCTGAGCCTGCTCGCGATTATATTGCTGCTGGGCAAGTACACGGGCTATCGCCTGTCGGAACTGTACCGGTTCCGCGACCTGGACGACACCAAATGATACGACTGATTTCCCCCCGGCGCCTGGAGGAACTGGGCATCATGGGGATGAACCGGCGCAATATCGGTTTCATCGGTAAATACAACCCTCGCCGCAACTACCCGCTGGTGGACGACAAACTACTGACCAAGAAGGCGGCGCTGGAAAACGACATCCCGGCTCCTGAACTGTATGCGGTGATCGAGGCGCAGCACCAGATCGCCCGCGCCACCCGCGATCTCGCGGAGCGCGGGGCCTTTGTCATCAAACCGGTTCAGGGCAGCGGAGGCAAGGGCATCCTGGTGATCACCGGCCGCGAGGGGGAGAGTTTTCGCAAATCCAGCGGCACCCTCATCAGCGCCGCCGAGGTCAGGCGTCACCTGTCCAATATCCTGGCGGGGCTTTACAGCCTCGGGGGGAGGAACGACAAGGCCATGGTGGAGGCGATGATCCAGTTCGACCCCTACCTGGAGAAGTACAGCTATGAGGGCGTGCCGGATGTGCGTGTGATCGCCTTCAGGGGCGTGCCGGTCATGGCGATGGTGCGCTGCGCGACGCACGCCTCCGATGGCAAGGCCAACCTGCACCAGGGTGCAGTGGGAGTCGGCATCGATATTGCCAGCGGTAAAAGTGTGCGGGCCGTACAACACGGCCATCTGGTAACAGAACATCCCGATACCGGGGCTATTTTCAGCGAGATGCAGATCCCGCACTGGGACAACATTCTCGACCTGGCGGCACGCTGCGTGGGGATGACCGGGCTGGGTTACCTCGGTGTAGATATCGTGCTGGATAAAATTCGCGGCCCGATGCTGCTGGAACTCAACGCCCGGCCCGGGCTCGCCATTCAGGTGGCCAACATGGCGGGACTGCGCCACCGCCTTGCTATCGCCGAGAAAATAGCGGCACAAACCAACGATCTCGCCACCAAAATTGCGCTGGCACGGGAGCACTTTGGCGTGCACGGCTGAGTCTGCGCGACGGCACGCCGCCCCGGCACCGTGACACCCGGTTTCCCCTGCTGTTACCATGGCAGCCTGAATTACACGCAGACTAAACCCCTTGAAGCGACTCACCTTTTACGGCATTGCCCTCGCAGTCCTGGCTGCGCTCGTGCTGTCGAGCAACTATCTCGTGGCACGGGCACTGGATGCGCAACTGGCGAAGCTGCTGAGCCGCGAGTTGGGAATCGAGGTTACTCTCGGCCCGACCCGGGCCCGGATACCCTCCCTGACCGTGCACAGCCCGTCACTGGTGATGGGCGACCCGGCCCGTCCCGCGCTGGTGGCCTCCGGGGTCTCGGTCTCCCTTGACTGGTCGGACCTGCTGCGTGGCGAGATCCGCCTGCGGCGCGCCACCGGGGAACACCTGATGGTGAACACGTCACTGTGGCCGGGCAACGATAACCCCTGGCCCACCGATTACCGCTTTATCGATCCCTATCTCCCGGACTACCTGGCACTCCAGAGCGCCAGCTATGTCGACGCGGATGGCGTCAGCTACGCATTTTCCGAGCCACTTTGGCGCCGTGAGCCCCCCGGCGCTACGCTGAACTGGCACAGTGACCTGGATGGCCAGGCAGTGGCGATGTCTGTCGCCTTGAGTTCGCTGGACGAGCTGTTGCGCCTGGCGCAAATGAAGCTGCAAATCACCGCCACCGCACCTGACAAACCCGAATCCGCCGTGGATATCTCGCTGGGTGTGCAGCCAGGCGAGCACGGCGGCTACACACTCAACGCAGATATCAGCGCGTCGGGAATGACAGGGCAGCTGAAAGCCGCCAGTACCAGTGCATGGAAACTGCCGGAGCAATCCAGCACCAGCATAGGACAGCTGGATATCCAGAAACTGCGGACGCTGCTTGCGGCTTACGACGCCGATGAAGCCGACAAGGATGCTGCCAAATTACTCGACTCGACCCTGCCGCGGCTGTCGCTACCCGTGCACACGGGCAAGGTGACGATCGAGGAGATACGCTGGCAGGATGAGGTGGGCACCGACAGCGTGCTCGAGTTCACCACAGGGCCCACCGGGGTGGTAATACCGGGGCTGTCCAGCAAGGGACCGGAGGGGGTCCTGCATGGCGACCTGAACATCGCCAGTTCCGAGCGCGGCTGGCAACTCGACATCAATGCGAAGCTGGAGTCAGCCGGCACCGGCCGGAGCCTCGCCGCGCCCTACCTCGATGCCGACTGGTTCTGGCGCGAGGGCAACGCGAAGATCACTGGCGACGGCGACACCTGGGGCACCCTGCTGAATTCACTGCAGGGCGATATCGACCTGAACGGTTCCCACCAGGGCGCGACTGAGACACCCGTGGCAATCAGCGCGATACTGGACCATCGACCGGGACAATTCACCCTGGACAAGATTGAGGTAGCCCTGGGCAGGGGGAAAATCACAGGATCGGCGACCCTGAGTGGCGAACAACACAGGCAGCTTTCCGCCACGGTCAGCGCGGGGCAGGTCAACCTCGATTTCCTGCTGCCCGAAAAGCGCCCCGAAGCAGCGCCGGGCATAGCGGTACCCACTTACCTCGGGGTCCTGCCCGGCATTGATCTCGACTTGCAACTGGATGTCAACGATCTCAGTGTCGGCACGGCCACTATAGCCAGCGGCAAACTGAGTTTCACTCGCGGGCCGCAGACGGCAAACCTGACTGCCCTCATCGGCGGCACTGAAAAACAGGTGCTTAAGCTGGAGCTCAACGCCACCACGTTACCCAACGAGCCGTCGGAGGTGACCCTGAGGACCGAGCTTTCGCAGTTCTCGTTTGCCGAACTGTTCCGGCAGGCATCGCCGCTACCGGATACCCGTACATCCGGCACTGTCCTGTTCAGCAGCCGCGGCAACGGGGTGGAGCAGATATTCGAGGCAATGAGAGGTAAGGCCAGGTTATCCCTGGATCACCGGCACGACCAGAACTGGGCCCGCCCTGCCATTCCCGGGCAACAATTACAGCTGTCCGGCGAAGCACGACTGGTGTTGGCGAAGAATCGTATTACCGGCTTGCAGATCTCCGATCTTGCGCTGGACGGGAGCAGTCAGAACCTGACCGGCGAGGTGTCGATAGTGGAGGGTCGCAAACCCTGGCTGCAGGCCGACCTGACCTCGGAAAAGCTCGACCTGGACAGCCTTGCGAGCCAACGGGCCGGGAAGGACGGAGTCGGATCTACAGAGGACTCTTTGAATTCGCTGAAGGATTTGGGAGACAGTCTCGTTACCCTCAAGGCCAAATCATTGCTGGCGGCCGGGATATCGCTGGGCGATGTGGACCTGGAAGTCACAACCGCGCCAAACAGCGTCCAGGTCAAGCGTCTGAACTTCTCCCTTCAACAGGGCAGCGTGGTCAGCCACGGCGGCTTGAGCTGGCTGAAGGACGAGGCCTCCCTGTCACTGGATGCGACGGTGCAGGACATCAGCCTGGACAAATTGCTGGATGATGTGCCAAAGGCCGTCAGCCTGCCGCTGTCGGGTACTGTTTCCCTGCACAGCTCCGGCGGCTCAGCCGCGAGCCTGCTGGCCAACCTCAGCGGCGATGTCGAGCTCACTGCCGACCCGGCCGGAGGCAGCACCACAGCAGGGTCACCGGCCCGGATTGCCATGACTGCACGCCAGACCGCGAACGGCATGCATGCCGATATCCGGCATTTCCAATGGGAAGGTAGCGATCTTGCCGGGAGCATTCACTACCAGCGTACAACGCCGCCGCTGCTGGAGGTGCAAATCAGCGGCGGTTCCTTGTCACTGCTGCCCTTTGAAGCCAGCGATGAAGATAAAACCAGTGACAAGAACGGGAAAAAAGATGATGGCTCGATAGTCTCCCGCACCGCCGAGGCCGGCGCGAACCTGATCAGCGACGTGGTGATGACGCCACTGCGCCTGCTGTCCGGTCCGCGGGAGGCAAAGCCGGGGGATAAAATATTCAGCAACACTGCGCTGCCACTCCAGTGGCTGCTGCAGTACCAGGCCCGGTTCAAGGGCAAGCTGGACGAGCTTGTCAGCCGGGAAGGCAGTGCCAGCGATCTCGAATTTTCCGGCAGCCTGCTGGGAGGCAAGCTGATTGCCGAGGCCAGTGCCGGCGCACTCAACAAGGGCAGCGCCTCGGCCAAAATCAGTATCGATGCAAATCAGCAACCGCGCGCCGTGGCGCTCAGCGGCACCTTCAGCGGCCTGCGCGGCGACCTGATCAAGGCCGGCTTCCCCCGCAGCGGCTACTTCGACATTGACAGCCGGGGCGATAGCCAGGCGGAACTGGCGGGCAACGCCAACGGAATGGTTTATCTCGAGCTCGGCGCCGGCCCTCTCGACTTCGGCGATATGATGCTGCTCACCGCCGATGTCGCCACGGCCGTGTTCTCAACCCTGATACCGGGCGCCGACAAAAAAAAACCCCAGCTTGAATGCGCGGTTACCCTGGGCGTGTTCAAGGACGGCGTGGGCACCACCCCCTATGGCTACGCCGCCCGCACCAACCAGGCCAACCTGGTGGGACGCGTCGATCTCGACCTCAGAAAGGAATTGATCCACCTCAACTTCAGCTCCAGCAGTCGCCAGGGTGTCGGGTTTTCCATCGGGAACGTGTTCTCCAATACCGTCGAGGTCGAGGGCCCCATCAGCGACCCCAAGGTTATCCCGAATGCCACGGGCCTGCTCTGGCGCAGCTGGGCGGCGGTCATGACCGGCGGCCTGTCCATCGTGGGTGAGAGCGTACTGAAGCGGGCACTGGCCAGCGAAAACCCCTGCGAGACGGTACAAAAGCATATTCGCAAGGACCTGTGCGGCTCCGGTCAACCCGCCGCGTCCTCCCCCATGGTGTGCCCGCCGGCGATGTAGCAACTCGCAGGGTGCGCCGTGCGTGATCCGATCTTATCCATTACCATGGGACCCCACGCCCTGAACGCGAGAAGAACCCAACTTGGCTGAAGCTACCCCCGAAACACTCCCCGAGGGCTCCCTGCTGGCGGCGGTCGACCTCGGCAGCAATTCCTTTCACCTGATCATTGCCAAAATCGAGCACGGCGAGATGCGCCCGATCGAGGCGCTGGCCGAGAAGGTCCAGCTCGGTGCCGGCCTGGAGGACGAGCGACTCTCGGACGAGGCCATCCAACGCGGTCTGGAATGCCTGGGCCGCTTCGCCCAGTTGCTGGAAAGTGTCGAGCCCGAGCGGGTGCGGGTGGTGGGAACCAATGCCCTGCGGGTAGCCCGCAATCGGCACGAGTTCACGATTCCGGCCCGCCGCATCCTCGGCACCCGGGTGGATGTGGTTTACGGTCGCGAGGAGGCCCGCCTGGTTTACCTGGGGGTTGCCCACACCCTGGCGGACGACGTCAAATCCCGGCTGGTCATCGATATCGGCGGTGGCAGTACGGAACTCATTATCGGCCAGCGCTTCGAGCCGCAGCTGCTGGAAAGCCTGCAGATGGGATGCGTTTCCTACGCCAAATTATGCTTCCCCGACGGCAAAATCAATCGGGACAGCTACCGCCGGGCCTACGACCAGGCGCGACTGCTGCTGGCGCCCATCCGGCACCAGTATCACGCCCGCAACTGGCAGGACTGTGTCGGCTCATCGGGCACCCTGAAAGCCATTGACGCGCTGCTCACCCAGCACGGCTGGTGTGACAGCGGTATCGACCGGGCCGGCCTGCGCCAACTTGAAGGCAGCCTGCTGGCGTTCAAGACCATGGAGGAGATCGACCTGGATGGCCTGGTCGCCCAGCGACGCAATGTCATCCTGCCGGGGGTGGCCATTATCAGCGCCCTCTTCGACGTACTGGGGATAGAGCATATGCGCACCTCTAACGGCGCACTGCGTGAGGGCGTGATCTACGACCTGATGGGCAGGCTGTCCCATGAAGACGTGCGCGAGCGCACCATCAATGCGCTGATGCAGCGCTATTCGGTAGATACAGATACCGCCCACATCGTCGAGCGCCGGGCCCGGGTGTTTTTCACCGCCACGCGCCAGGAGTGGCAGCTGGACACGCCGGACTGGGAACTGCTGCGCTGGACCGCGCATACCCATGAGATCGGGCTGGCCATTGCCCACAAGCATTTCAACCGCCACTCGGCTTATGTCCTGCGCAATGCCGACCTGCCGGGTTTTTCCCAGGAGGAGCAGGAACAGCTGGCGGTGATAGCCCTGGGCCAGCGCGGAAAATTGTCCGATGAGATGTACGCAGATATTGCCGCGGCCGACATACCCCGCATACAGCGGCTGATTAGCATCATCCGGCTGGCCGTCTGCTTCAAACACGTTGAAAAGCTGGAGCGCCTGCCCGATTTCACCCTGGAGGCAGGACCGGATCGGCTGGCTTTCACCTTCCCGGCCGACTGGCTCGAACAGCACCCTCTTACCGCGCGGGAGCTGGCGAATGAGCAGGAGGTGCTGGCCAAAACCGGGCTGGAACTGGTTATCGCCTAGCGCGCCCGGGTAGCGGGTTTTTCTGCATAAAACTACAATCCGGCCATCCGCACACTGGACATTGGCGCTATCATAGCTGCGATCAGCACATCCGGGGCGATCGTGCTGTACAACATGAAGCCAGGGTGCTGACACCGGCGGAGCCGGCCGGAATCCGGAGACCGCTCCGGGATCGGTGGCACAGTGCCCTGCCACAAGCCGGGAGGGAAAACGTGACGTACGATTATAACGACAGGCGCAAACACCCCAGGGTCGATGTCGAGCGCGCCATCTACATCGAGGTAGTCAAACCCGGCATTCGCTCCGAGGCACACAATACTGTACTGCGCTGCGAAACGGTGGACGTTTCGGTTGCCGGCCTGCGCATCTGGGTTGGGGAAAGCGTCGCGGCGGGCAGCAAGCTGAACATTGCCGTACCCATGGAGGAATGGAAAGAGAACCTGGAACTGGTTGGCAAGGTGATGTGGGCCCGGCCGGCGGAGGGTCAGGCGGGTTACTGGCTCGGCCTCGAACTGGGGGACGCCAGCCGCGAGGACATGGAAAAATGGTTCAAAGTGGTGCAGTTCCTGCAGCAAAAGAACCAGGGATAAACCCGAAGATACCGGATTTTAGGCTATTTTTCGCTGTTTTAAGTCCCAAAATCCTCTGCCTGGGCGCCGCTGGCAAAGCTGTGCTGGAAACTTTTTCCCTGAGTTACATCAGCTTCCCAAAATATTTATGAAATAAGCCTCGCAAATCTTTATTTTTATTGGCTTTATTGTTTTCCTGTGTTAAAAAGTGTGATGTAGGTCCGGAACTGCCGGTAACTGGGGGGTATCTCCAGAGTCGACTAACAATAACCGGGCCACACCAGAACCATAACAGTGAAACAGCAGTATCTGACGGATTTTGATATCCCTGCGAGGTAGTGGCACATGTACGTTACCGCAGAACACCTGAGAGACAATGTCATCAGGCCCACCCTGAAGTATCTGGGGAAGTGGACGCCCGCCAGCGAAAACTTTCTCCTCAACGCAGCCATCGACGGACCCGACCTGGGGATTTTTTCTCCCAGAAATGAAGGACTTGGATTGTTTCACATCACCGCGGCCCAGCACCGCGACCTGTGGGACCGCTACCTGGCCTTCAATCCTGAGATTGCGAGCCGGGTTCGCGGGCTGGCCAGCCAGCGGGCGTTCCTGAGCGATCCCGACAGCGAGCTGCAGACCAACCTGAGCTACTGCACGGCCATCGCATGGCTGCTGTACCAGCGCTCGGGCCTGGCGGTCGAGGACCAACCAACCCAGGGGCATAGGGCCACAGCCTGATCCCCGGGGGCTTCACGCACCCCGCATCGCCTCCCAGACCACCAGGTCCTCAGGCCGGTCGATGTCCGCCAGCGGCGGCAGGGTGTTCCAGCGCCAGTTCATCCGCCGCAGGCGTTGCAAGGTTTCAGCCAACACCGTGGCACTTCCCCAGGGAATACCCTCGAACAATTCCCGGCTGACTCGCTTCACCCCGATCAATACATATCCCCCGTCGGTAGCGGGACCCAGTACCAGGTCGGCCTGATCCAATCCGCCAAGGGCCCGTTGCAGGTAATCCGCATCAATACCGGGGCAATCACTGCCCACCAGCACCACGCGCTCGAAGCGCTCGAGACCGGCCACAATGGCGTTATACATCCGCTCGCCCAGGTCCGCGCCCTGCTGGCTGACCAGGCCGCTCACCCCCAGCGCAAGGCAGTCCTCGAACAACGCATGCGTCGCGCTACCCGCTACCGCCACTTCCACCGGCCCCAGGCCCGCCCTCGCGAGTGTGCCCGCGGTCCACAACACCAGCTCGCAGTGCAGATCCAGGGCCTGTTCCGGGGTCAGGGATGGGGTCATCCGGGTTTTCACGGCCCCCGCGACAGGCTCCCGGGCAAACTGGATAAGCAGGCAGGCGGCGCGCTCAGCGACCATAGTAGTACTGCCAAAGGCGCCCGGGTGAAACCCCGACAACATAAGCCAGGCGCAAACCCCACATTGACAGCACCGTGCGCAGGACGCCCCGCTGCTCCCAGCGGCGACTGGAAGACAGTACCGGCTCCCGGATCACCAGTGGCGGCCCAAGTCGGCGCAGGCGCTTGCTGTAGGCGACATCCTCCATCAGGGGAATGTTGTCGAATCCGCCGCTGCGCTCGAACACGCTGCGGCGCAGGAACAGCATCTGGTCACCCGTGGCCACCGCGGTGAGGCGCGAGCGCAGGTTCATAAACCACTCGATAATGCGAAAAACCGGGCGCCGGCCACTCAGGCGCACCCTGCAGAAACCCCACTGGGGTGCCTTGTCCAGGTAGGAATGCAGCCGGGCGGCGGACACACCGGGCAGTGAATCCGCATGCAGAAAGCACAGGTAGTCGGCGCCGCAGGCCATGCCACCCAGGTTCATCTGGGCGGCGCGCCCTCGCTCACCTATGAGCAGGTGGGTGCACAGGGGAAGCGCGGTGGCGACGGTGAGGTCCTCGCTACCTCCGTCCACCACCACCAGCTCGGCTTCAGGGTAACGCTCCCTGAGCTGCTGCAGCAGGCTGCCGACGCGGTCCTGCTCATTCAGCACGGGAATAACAAAACCCAGCGAAGGGGTCATTACGCCTCCAGCGCGCCACCACAGCTGCTGCCCTGCCCCGCCGCGCAACCGTAACAGTGCTCGCCGGTGCGAATCGGGGAACCCGCCAGCTCGCCGCCCGGGGGCAGGTCGGTAATATGTCGCCGCCGATCGCTGGCAAATACCGGCAAATCCAGCATCTGGTTGAAATCGCAGTCATAGACGTAGCCCTGCCAGTCGATACTGAGCAGGTCGCGACACATCAGCGTGTCCAGGTTGGCAGCGCTGAAATTGTCCCGCAGCAGCTGCATATATTCCACATATTTGCCCTGGGCCAGCAGCACCGCGCCGAAGCGACTGATGGGCATATTGGTAATGGTAAACAACTGGTCAAATCGAATCCTGAACCGCGAGCCCAGTTCCCGCCGGTAATCCTCCTGCAGTGCGGCCTGGGGCGGCGGGAGCACAGGGCCTACCGGGTTGTAAACCAGGTTCAGGACCAGGCCGGGCTCGCCAGCGTAGCCAAGCTCGTTGAGCCGGCGAATAGCCCTGATGCTGTCGGCGTAAACCCCCTTGCCGCGCTGCTCCGCCACGTTGTCTTCCAGGTAACACGGCAGTGAGGCGGTGATCTCCACCTGCTGGCTCGCGAGGAACTCCGCAAGGTCCTCCTGTCCCGGTTCGAACAACACGGTGAGATTGCAGCGATCGATCACGCGTACGCCCAGCGCCCTCGCTGCGGTCACCAGGTAGCGAAAATGCGGATTGAGCTCGGGCGCGCCCCCGGTGAGGTCCAGCACCCTGATATTATCCCTGGCTACCAGGGATAATACCTGGTCGATGGTTTCCCGCGCCATCGACTCGGTACGAGTGGGGCCCGCGTTGACGTGGCAATGCACACAACTGAGGTTACAGACATAACCCAGATTGACCTGGAGAGTGCGCAGCTCACTGCGCCGGAGGGGCGGAAAATCGGTTTCCAGCAGTAGCGGCCGGGTATCCTGCATAACTTTGAAACATCCTGTCAGGTGACACACCGGGAACGCGCTGCCTCCCGGTCCGTTCCGGGGAGTCAGTATTTCGCCTGGAGCTCCGCCGGGGTGAGCAGGCTGCGAGTATCGCCCATCATGTACTGGAATACCACGTTGTAAAACAACACCGACTGGACGTATTCGCGTGTTTCCTTGTACGGAATAGTGTCAATCCAGACATCCACCGGCACTCCCTGCCCCGGCTTGTTGCGCCAGCGCTCCACCCGGTGCGGGCCAGCATTGTAGCCCGTGAGGGCAAAGACCCGGTTGCCGCCAAAGCGATCGAGCAGCTGGCGATAGTAGGCGCTGCCGAGCAACACATTGTGCTCCACGTCGAACAGGTCGGAGCTCGCCTGGCGCTTGCCGAGGGACGCAGCGACCTGCTTGCCCGTCGCAGGCATAAGTTGCATAAGGCCGCGGGCACCCACCGGGGACTGGGCCCAGGGGTAGAAAGCGCTCTCCCTGCGGGCGATTGCCATCAGCTCGGTGCTGGGTACTTTCTGGATGGAGGCGTTGCGCTGGAAAGCTTCCCGGTAGGGGGTCGGGAAACGCAGGTCCAGGGCATCCCAGGACTGCGCCCGGGAAGCGGCATCGATGGCCATACGGTACCAACCCTGTTGCGACGCCAGTTGCGCCAGCTGTTCGTTACGCTGCTTGTCCTGATCCTGCAGCAGGTAATACCACTCGGACTGCGCCAGGCTGTATGACTCGTGGAAATTGAGTTCACCGACGCGCTTGACCACCGGCAACTGGCGCAAATCACCGGCAGTGCCAGCGTCCAGCTCCGGGGTCTGGTGGTTGAAGGAATAGGCTTTGCCCAGCTTGTCAGAGGCGAGGAAACCGTGGAAGCTCCGCTCCCGGGAAACCTCGTCGAAAATCGCGTTGGCTGCTGCGGTATCGCCCTGCTTTTCCAGCACGACACCCTGCCAGTAGCGCCAGCTCTCGTGGCCACGACGCTCTGCGGAGAGCAGCGGCAGGGTTTGCGACAGCGCCGCCCAGTCCTGCTCGGCAAGCAGCCAGCGCAAGCGCAATTCCACCAGCTTGTCCTCCTGCAGGCGCTCGAGCGCCCCCTGCAGCCAGGGCGCGAGGCTCTCCTCCTCGGCAAACAGGCCATGCAGCGCTATCGCATATTCGACCTGGCGGGTCTGCTGCGCGCTGAATTCCAGCTCCTGCTGGTAATCGGTCCAGTACTGCAGGGCCTTCATCGGACTGTAGCGCGCCAGCAGGGCGAGGCCGTGGCTGGCGATATCCGCTGAATACGGGCTGTCGGGGGGCAGGGATTGCCGGCGGATCGTGTCCGGCTGTTGATAAACCGCCAGCAGTTTGTCCGCCCAGGGTGCCAGCTCCGGGCTGGCCCGTTTGGCGACATAGGTCATGAGTGAGCGCTGGCGGGCATCGAAGGCCTTTAACTGGCGCGCCCAGACGATCTCATCCGTCAGCTGGCCAGCGGCAATCCAGGCGCTGAACAGCGGATCGCAGGCGTCGGGCCGGGATTCACCCGAATCCCACAGGCTCGCCGCCCCCTCCCAGGCGATATCGGTGTCACCCGCTGCCAGCCGGGCGCGAAAGTAATAGCACTTCAGTTCAATGCCAGCGGGCTCATCGGATTTGACCGCCAGGAAATCCTGCCAGCGCCCGTCCCGCCCGGCCTCCCTGAGATAAGCGTTGGTGTAACGATTGGGCAATGGCGAGCCGGCTGACCGGCTGATAAAGCGCAGGGCATCTGCCGGGCGGACCTGGCTCGATTGGCGCGACAACTGGTAGTAATCCAGGTACATGGCCAGAGGGTACTCTTCCAGCCCGGGACGCAATTGCTCGTATTCGGTCCAGCGCCCCTTGTTGACAGCCTTCAGCGCAGCGTCGTACTGCTGACGCTCACTGGCGAGAATATCCTCGGCAGAATCTGTGGTGGCCAGGGCGGTAGTCAGGGTATTTGGCAGCAGACAACAAAGCAGGATAATTCGAACCCGAAACCTCACGGGAGACAACCTCATATCACAGTAAACACGTCATCCTGGCGACCACTGCGGGGCGCCCGGTCAAGCGGGTAGATTGATGTGTGAGAGTAAGGAAAGCAAGGGGGGAGCCGGAATATTGTGTGGTGACAGACAGGTCGCTCCTCGCAAACCGATTTCGGGGGTGATCCAGACGATGGCCCGGCACCGGGGTACCGGGCGCTCTGGGTCAAGTGGCCTGGGTGTGCAGCCTCCGGGGCAGAAGATGACCGCCCCGGGTGCGCAACCGGCTCAGTCGACGCTGATGCGGCGGCGCTCAGGCTGTTTCGGCACCTGTTTCGGCGCTTCGAGCTTCAATACGCCGTCCTTGAAAGACGCCTTGATATCCTCTTCCTGGATATCCGTACCCAGGTTGAAGCTGCGCATATACTTGCCGTAGCGCCGCTCCTGACGAATCACCTTGCCGTCCTTCTCCTCCTTGTCTTCCTTGCTGGTTTCGGCCTCGAGGGTGAGAACGCCGTCCTTGACGTGGACATGGATATCCTCTTTTGCCACACCGGGCAACTCAGCGGTTATCTCGTAGTGGTTGTTCGCTTCCTTGATGTCCACTCGCGGTGCAAAAAATGAACCGCCGCGGGACTCGTACTGCTGGGGCCACGAATCGCCAAAAAACCGGTCAATATCAAACAAATTGCTACGTGGTATTAAAGACATTCGACACCTCCTTTTTAAATGCGATTTGTCTTAACCTGGTTAGATAAATGCGGCCGGATGCGACGACTTTCAAGGGGTCCCCAACGCAATCAAAGCGGGAATTGATCCATATCAAACATCGCCCGAGGATTACACAGAGGGTTGCGTAAACGCCACGTGGCACCGATAATCCGCAGCGTCGACATGCCGGACGCCGGGCCGTGCAGTACCGACACCCCCTGCAAATACCCGCCTGTAGCTCAGTGGATAGAGCAACCGCCTCCTAAGCGGTAGGTCATAGGTTCAACTCCTATCAGGCGGACCATTTTCCAAAGGTGCATTCCGGTTCGCCGGCCGCCGGTTCGCCGGCCGCCGGTCACATCGGTTGCACTTTATATACAGGTCATGGCCTGGCGCTACCCAAGTCGGGTTTGACCCAACTGGAACGCTTCATCAGACACCACTTTGAGATGTTTTCATTGCGCTCATTGCCCACAGTTTTCGAGCCAAAGTAAGTTCTGTTGTCAGTATCCAAAAAAGGCCCGGCGCCTGAGCTATCTTGAATAGGCAACCTGTTCACAACCGCGCTAGATAGAGGAACTCCTTGAATGAAAACAACAATACTGGCGCTGCTCGCCCTGGCGGTGATCATCATCACCACCGCACTCATCGTCACCCGGGACGGCCAGCGTGTCACGCCGCAGGGTAGTGGCACAGTCCAGCTGCCCGCGGGGGACTTCGAGGCATTTGCCCTGCCCGACTACGCCCGCGAGGCGCTCACGCCGGCGTACAAGAGTTACCTCGTCGAGGTGGAGCCGGGCGTGAAGATTCACGTGCTGGAGGTCGGCGAGGGTTTTCCCGTATTCCTGCAGCACGGCAACCCGACGTCGGGCTTGCTGTACCGCAAGGTCGCCCGGCAGCTGCCCACCGATCGAGTGCGGCTGATAATGCCCACGCTGGTCGGACTGGGCTTCTCCAGCAAGGTCCCCGCGAGCGAGCACACCCTGGAAAACCACATGCGCTGGATTAACGTGGTATTGACCAGGCTTGGACTGGAGGAGCTGGTATACGTCGGGCAGGACTGGGGCGGGCCCGTCGGCATGGGCGCCCTGGCTTTGTCACCGGGGCTGTTAAAAGGCGCGGTAGTGCTGAATACCGGCTTCAACGCCCCCAGGGACCAGCGCAGCATCTCGAGGATGCATGCCCTGGTGAGTACGCCGGTGGTGGGCGAGTTGATTACCGAGACCTTCGGTCGCCTCTTCCCCAGCCTGCCGGATATCCAGGGCGACCCGGCCTCGATGCCGCAGGAAGTCATCGACCTGTATCGCCGGCCGCTGGTTGCCAGCGGCAATATCAAGGCACCGCTCGCCATGATGCGCATGGTGCCCGACGGGCCCGATCACCCCAGCGCGGAGCGCATGCGTTTTATCGAGCAATATGTCGCCACCCTGGATATTCCCGTTGAGATCGTCTGGGGCATGAACGATCCGATACTGGGCCACCTGCTGGCCAATATGACCCTGAACTTTCCCGAGGCCCCCGTGACGGAAACCCAGGCGGGCCATTTCCTGCAGGAAGAGGTACCAGCTGAGATCGCCGCTGCGATCCTGCGGGTGGTCGAGGCTGTACAGCGGCGCGACGCCAAATAGTCTTGCAGCGCAACACGGCTATCCTGTCGATAGCCGGCGTGCCGTACCCATGACAGCGTGGTTGTAAGCACTGGGCTTCGACCAACCTTATCATCCCCCCCAGATCACCAGTATGCTGGGTTTCACGGCGCTGGAGGAGACGGTGCTTCTGGATCCGGAGATTTGGGCTAGACTTACCGGGAGTCGAAGGCAAACTCGAGACATCTGAAAAGTTACACACCGGTTTTCGACATACCTGACGTTATGGTTCCTTCAGGAGAGGCAACTATGGATTTTCTTCGGCAAGCACTTGTTATTTTGGCTGTAGCTATATGGGCGCATCCGTCATTCGCCCAAAGTGATCTCATTGCGATCGATGTACTGGTTCAACCCGGCCCCAGGATGTTGTCCGAAGCCGAAAAATGGAACGCCAAAATGCGAGAGCAGACTCCGGAAGGGTTTGCACTAGACGAGGAGCATGCCCCACATATCACGATTATCCAGCAATTCGTTGCTGAATCAGACCTCCCTGATATCCTCAACGCAGTGGAGGAAGTGAAATCAAAGTTCGATATCGACGGTCTCAAGATGAAGGCTACAGGCCTGCATCACATGCCTGCCGGCCAAATTGGCCTTGCAGGTATCGTCGTCGAACCTTCCGAGCAGCTGGTTGCTTTGCAGCAGGCGGTGATAGATGCCGTAAAGGTCTACGCCAAGCGCGGAGGTGAAGAATCCGCCTTCGTTGAGGACAAATCCGGCACGCCGTTTGATCCACTACTGTTTGAATACGTGGATACTTTTGTGCCGAAACATACGGGGGACAAATTCAGCCCCCATGTCACCGTTGGCGTTGCGCCGCTTGACTGGCTTGAAAAAATGGAAAAAAAGCCGTTCGAGGCCTTTGATTTTTCCGCCAGCGGTATCGCAGTTTATCAACTCGGTAACTTTGGCACAGCCTCAAAGCGCCTCGATCACAGCCAGTAGACAGCGGTTTTGCGGAGTTCACCTGAGTTGCTTACTGTAGTGCCGGAACAACAGCCCGCAGGTTCCGGCACCGTATTCGGGACCAATGGTTACTCTCGCTACCCCGCAGCGTGCACCTTGCACGACCGTTCTCCTGACTGCAGGTAATTTCACTGCAAACCCGACTGGATGGTTTAACCATGAGCAGCATTCCCAGCCACGAACAACCCACCACCCGGCAAGAGTGCATCGATACCTGGCGTGACCGGGGGCGGATCCCGACGCCGACCCCGAGCGGGGGCATCATGGATATGCTGATCATTCACCTGATCGAGGCAACTGCTATCGACGGCATGCCGGTCGATCTGGTGGTCGAGGCGCGCGCGAGCAAGCGCGCCCCATATAAACGGTTCGCAGTGGTGTTCAGCGATCAGAGGCCGGCGCAGGAGTACCCTGTCCCGACGCTGTGGGTCAGGCACGGGCAGGGCTCCTGGCTCTAGTGGTTGTCCACTGCCCCGGCGCGCCTGTCATATACCAGCGGCTTAAGCGGCACTAGAGGGCCGCAGAGGCGATTCAGGCCGGCACCACCGCGTGTCTCAGCAGCTGGCCATAACCGCGAAACACAGGGACATCGTCCAGTGCCCTGCGCTGCTTCAGGTGGGCGTGGAGTGCCGCCAGCCGGTAGCAGGGCACGCTGGCCATGAAATGATGCTCCAGGTGATAGTTGACGCCGTTGGGCGCCAATATCATGCGCTGCCACCAGGGCGCCTCCACGGTGCGCGTGTTCATCCTGGGATCGGGGTCGTAGAGATCCGGCACCGCCGCATGCTCGGCAACCTGGCGGACACGAATCACCAGCATGAATACCGTGAGAAAGGTGCCTAGCCAGATGGCATAGGCCCAGCCGATGCCCGCCGCGTACAGCGCCAGAAAGAGCAGAAACTGCACAAAAAGCTGACGTATCAAGGGCAGCGAGCCCTGCCGTGTTTCCCTGCTGATAACCCCCGAGGCGCCACGGAAAATGTAGGCCAGCAGCTTGATTCCGGTCTGGCCACTCAGGTCGCGGACGACCTTGCGTCGGAAACTGTCGCGGGAAACCGGGTAAGCGGCGTAGTTCGGCAGGTCGGGATCCTCACGGGTGCCCGCCTTGCGGTGATGTTCGAGATGGCCCCTGGCATAGGCTGTCAGGTCATTGAACACCGGCGCAGCACACAGCCACTGCCCCACCACCTTGTTCAACCAGGGGGTTGCAAACAGGGTGTTGTGGCCCGCCTCATGCATGAGCACCGAAAGCCCCAACTGCCTGCCCGCCAGCAGAAGCATCGCCACAAGAATCGTCAGCGGGTTGGGGAAAGCGGCAACCATGGCAAAAATGGCCGCGATCATCAGCCAGTTTCCCAGCACCAGTCGCCAGGCGTGCAGGTCGCTCTTCGCCGTAAAGCGCGCGACCTCGTCTTTGTTCAGGTATTCGTTGATTCTCATATCAGTCTCGCCCTGCCGCCACCGGGAACACCGCCAGCCACAATCGAAATGCCACAAGCCTGTAATACTGCCTGCATCCCGCTGCCGGGGCAATGCTGTCATTCCCGGGTGATATGCCCTCAAATTGCGCCAACTCGAGCGAGCAAATCCCCACACTCACCGTTGCGGTATCCCCGTTTTCCTATGGGCCGGGTGATAGGAGAAATGCGGAACGGGTCGGCTCGGCAGCCGACAGCCGCCGCCGAGGCACGGGTTGTCAGTGGCAGCCGGGGGCTTAATCGATGCGCGCAGGCCCCGACCGGGGAGGAGCGCTTCGCCACCTGGTGCGGGCCAGTAGCACCCACCTGCGCCTGCCTCCCGGCGCTGCCTGACTACTCTCTGGCGTCGGCTTTCCCCTGGACGGGTAACTCTTTGACATAGGGCGAGCGGGCTCCGAGGTAGGATTGCACTGCGGCATCCATCCGCTGCAGGGTACGGGTGACAGAGGTCACCGCCGCGAAATTGGCAAGCCAGACCGGGATCAGGCCACCCGGGTTGCCGTACACCTGGTAGGTCACCTCCACCCAGCCATCGGGCTCGGGGCGCAGCGCCCAGAAGCCACCAAAGTCCGGCACCCGCACATAGTTCTTCTCGGGTGGTATGAAATGCGGAAAGTTATTGATCGTAATCATTATCTCGCCGGTCTCCGGATCCTGCCGGTAATCAAAACGCACTACCGTATCCCGGTCCTGCATGGGCCAGGGCGCATCGACTATCCCGTAGACGTAAGCCTGCTCGTAGCCGTGTTCTTCGAGGATCCGTGCGCCGCCGCTGCGGTATACCCAGTTGCGGTTGAAATCCGCGTCTTTGAGCAGTGCCATCACGGCGTTGAGTGGGGCCTCGACCCGGGTTACTCCCCTGATTTCCTGCAGGTCGGAGCCGGCGTAGTCCCGGCGTTCGACAACGAGGTTATCGCTGCTGACAACCTGCTCCCACCCTGCGGCGGCAACGGGTAACGCCAACAACAGGAACAGCACGATCGGGCTGCTCCTGCGCCTTGCCGGGTTGCCATCCCTGCGCGCCGCACCGGGCCTGCGCTGCCACGTCAGAGTCGTCACCCCCACGCCCGTGCAGCCGCCATTAGATCCCGGTGCTGCGGGACGTGGGACGACGGTCGAACCCGATGCGACTTATGGTGATGGCGAGCCTCCCGCAGCGACCCTGGCCTTGCGACGTGGGCGCCGCCCTGACCCGGCCGCCTGGCGCGTCGATTCCAGCAATTCCTCCAGGGTAGAAAGCAGCTGCGCCCGCTCGGCCGGTGTCTCCCGGGTGCTTTTGAAGAGGTGGCTGGGGTGCTGCTCCCGGTCCAGCCAGAATTTGCCGGAGACCTTGCCAGCCTCGGTGGCAGCTGCCAGCCAGACCGCTGTGTCCGCACCCTCTTCCGGGCTGCGCAACAGACAGCGTGTCACTTTATAAAATGTGCTCAGCGAGTCCTCGACTCCGGGGGTGTCCGCCCAGCCGGGGTGCATGGCGTTGACCACGATACCGTCCTCGCGCCAACTCTCGGCCCACTCCTCGGTCAGGATCATCAGGCCCCGCTTGGCACGGGCGTACGCCACCGAGCCAGAGTATTCTCCGCGACTGCTCTGCAGGTCATCGGGATGGATTTTCTGGGTATACATGCCACCCGAGGAAACATTGACCACCCGGGCCGAACCCGCCTCGGCCAGCAGTGGCTGCAGGCGTTCGGTCAGGACATAGGGTGACAGGAGTAACAGGGCGAAGCTTTTTTCGAACCCCTCCGCAGTCTGCTGCCGGGGGTTGAACAGCGCACCCGCATTATTGACCAGCATGTCGATCGGTTCCCCCGCAGCGAGCAGGCGATCGGCCAGGGCATGCACTTCAGTGATTAGCGCCAGGTCACACAGCTCTACGGCTACCTGCGGATTTCCGGTCTGCCTGCGGATCTCCGCGGCAGTTGCCTCCGCCTTGGCCTTGTCCCGGGCTACCAGGGTGACACGCGCGCCCAACTCAGCCAGCGCAAGCGCGGCGGCCTGCCCGACGCCGGAGGTCGCCCCGGTAACGACGGCATGCTTGTCTCCGAGGTAGGCCGAGACCGGTTTCCAGTGCTTGCGCGACTGCCGGTAGCCGAACCGGGTGAAGCGCCACAGCCCGGGCAGGATCAGCTTGTCTGCCAGTGCCAGGCGCCGGGACTCGGCCGGGGCCTCGAATGCATCTTCCAGGGCGGCCTTCAAGCCCGCCATGGTGCTTTTGCCGACCTTGTTCATGGCGGCCGGGTAGACCCGGTTGGCGGCGGCCAGCGGCAGGGGAAAGTCAAATTTGGCGACGTAGCGCACCGCCGTACCCTCGTCGGTCGCGGTGAAACTGATCTCCTCCCGGGCGGTGAAAACGCGCGAGTCGACGGTCATCAGCATCCTGCGATCAGGCTCGAATTCGATCACCGTGTAGTGCAAAGAGAAGCCGGCTTTCATATCGATACGGAACTCGCTCCCCACGCCGGGCTCGCCGGGCGTCAAACGGTGACCGGCGGCCACGCCCGGGTCCCATTCCTCGATACGGGAAAACTCGGACACATAGGCGAAAACCTCGTGCAACGGCCTGTTTACCGTCACGGTTTCGTCGAGAGTGATTATCTTGCTCATTGAGCTTCTCCAGTATGAGATACCCGGTTAATACGGCTAACCACCCCGAATGGTTCAGCCCCGGCGTCAGCGTCTTCAGCGGCGGGACACCGCAACAGGCGACGCTGAAGCGCTGCGATATGCCAACACGCTATCTCGCATAGCATAGGCGCCTCCCTTATACTACTTCGAACGAACCATCCAAGCCCGAAAAACGGAGTCCTTCCATGCCCCTCAAGTTTCTCCAACTGGCCGCCCTGCCACTGTTGGCTCTGATCCTCGCCTCTACGGGCTGCTCGACCACGGAACAGCAGGCACAATAGCAGCAGGTTGCGGAAAACCCGGTTGACAAGGATGGCTTGCCAGTGCTCACCGATGAGCAGAAAGACGCCGGTATCATTTGTGTGCGGGAACCGGTTACCGGCACCCGAATTTCAAGAAAAACCTGCACCACTGCAGAGCAGCGTGCATACGCCAGGCGAATTTCCCAGGAAGAGCACATGGATACCCAGCGTCGCGCCGCAGGTCCCACGATCAGGGAATGATGGGCCAGTTGCAGGCGACAGCCCGGCCCGCGACCCGCATCGGGAGGTCGCCCTAAGCCAGTACCCGCTGCAGCCAGCGGGCTATATCACCAATCTCCCGGGCGCAGACCGCATGTTCCATGGGATAACTCTGGTACTCCACTTCATACCCCCGGGCCGTGAGCTCGCGCTGGGCTTCCCGCCCCATGCGCTCCGGCACCATCGGATCCTGGGTGCCGTGACAGATGAATACGGGCAGGTTCCGGTTGGCGCTGTTCGGGGTGATGGTTTCCCGGGTGGCGAAGTAGCTGGACATACATAGCAGGCCCGCCAGCGGCTGCATGTAGGTCAGCGCAGTCTGGTAGGCCACCGCACCGCCCTGGGAAAATCCCGCCAGCACAATGCGCTCACTGGGAATGCCGCGGTCGGTCTCCCGATCAATGAGCAGCCGTATGTTTTCCGCCGACGCAATGAGTTGCGCAGCGTCGATTTTCCGGTCGATATTGATCTCGGTGATGTCATACCAGGCCGGCATGACATAGCCACCGTTGATGGTGACCGGTATGGCCGGTGCATTGGGAAAGACAAAACGCACGGCCATCTCGGCGGGCAACTTCAACTCGTCCACCATGGGCACGAAATCGTTGCCGTCCGCCCCGAGGCCGTGCAGCAGGATGACCGTGGACCTGGCGGGCAGGTCCGGTTCGATATCTATACACGGTAGCAGCATGCCGGCGAGCCTTGCGGGGGATGTTATTTCGGGCGCCAGTATATCGTCGCCCGGCTCCAGCGACGATTTATTTTGCCTGCGCGCGCAAACGCGCGACAATACCCCGCTTACCAACCCCGGCCGGATTTATTTTTCATGACTGACAACTGTCCATGCGGCAGCAACAAGCTTTTCGATGCCTGCTGCGGCCGGTTTCTCTATGCCGGCAAGCAGGCGGCGACCCCCGAGCAACTGATGCGCTCGCGCTACAGCGCCTACGCACTCGGGGGCCACGGCGATTACCTGTTGCGCACCTGGTTCCCGGCCACGGCGGGAGGCCTGACGGAGACGGCCCTGTCACAACGGCACTGTGAATGGACCGGACTCGAAGTCATCGCCAGGCAGCAGCGGGGTGACCAGGGCATGGTCGAATTCAGGGCCCGCTACCGCGATGGCAACGGGCGTGAGCAGGTGATGCATGAAAAATCCGTATTCCAGCGCCTGGCCGGCCGCTGGCTCTATGTCGGGGGCGAGGTGGACTCGTCACCGGCCTGACATCCCGGGATCCCGTGGGCAAAACAACGGAACACTACGATGTGGTGGTGCTTGGCGCAGGCGCCGCGGGACTGATGTGCGCGCTCACCGCGGGCCAGCGGGGCCGACGGGTACTGGTGCTGGAAAAAGCCAACAAGGTCGGGAAGAAAATCCTGATGTCCGGCGGGGGGCGCTGCAACTTTACCAACCTGTTTGTCGAGCCCGAAAACTTCATTTGCACGAATCCGCATTTCTGTAAATCCGCCCTGAGCCGCTATACCCAGTGGGACTTCATCGCGATGGTGGAACGCCACGGCATCGAATACGAGGAGCGAAAGCACGGGCAGTTGTTTTGCGTGAACTCCGCCAGGGACGTTCTGCAGATGTTGCTGCGTGAATGTGAGCTGGCCGGGGTTGAGATAAGAACCCGCTGTGACATTGCATCGATTGCCCGCCATCTGACTGAACCCCCTGCTGGCGGCGAGTCGGTTGCAGAAGCCTCTGCCGCTTACACGCTGGAATTGACCCAGGCGGGCGAAACCCGTGCTATCGGCTGCTCTTCCCTGGTGGTGGCCACGGGTGCGCTGTCGATTCCCACCCTCGGCGGCAGTGGCCAGGGCTATGACATTGCCGCCCTGTTCGGCCTGACACTGACGCCGCGCCGGGCTGGACTGGTACCGTTCATGTTCAGCGATGCCACCAGGGCACTGTGTGAACGCCTCGCCGGGGTGTCGCTGGAAGTGACCGCGAGCTGCGCAGGACAAACCTTCACCGAGAGCATGCTGTTCACCCATCGAGGAATCAGCGGCCCCGTCATCCTGCAGATTTCCAACTACTGGCAACCGGGCGATCCGCTGCTGATCAATCTGTTACCGTCCCTGGACGCCGCTGCCTGGCTGATCGACTGCAAAGCGGAGCAAGGAAAGGCCAGGCTGAACTCCGTGCTGCATAAAAAGCTGCCGAAAGCACTGGTCGCCGAATTGCAGGGCATGTGGTGGCCCGCCATGGCGGAAGCTGCACTGGGTACTTTCAACGACCGCCAGCTGGCAGAGATAGGCGCCCAACTCAACAACTGGCAACTCAAGCCATCCGGGACAGAGGGCTACCGGACCGCGGAAGTAACCCTGGGCGGCATCGACACGAACGGGATCAGTTCGAAAACAATGCAGGCCCGGGATCATCCCGGACTTTTTTTCGTGGGGGAAGTGCTTGACGTTACCGGCCACCTGGGAGGTTTCAATTTCCAATGGGCCTGGTCATCCGGGTTTACCGCGGGGCTTTACGCATAGCGACGGGCCGCGGGCCAGAACACCTTGCTGCGCCAGACTCCGGAACAGACGCTGGCTGATTGCAGGAACGCCCTATCCGCCCTACACATTCAACATCAGGTGCTCGCGCTCCCAGGGGCTGATCTCACGGTGAAACAGGCGCATTTCCTCGCGTTTCACTTCAGCGTAGACAGTGCAGAAATCCACTCCCAGCACACCGTGTACCGCTTCAGCCTGCTCAAACAGGGTCAGAGCTTCATCCAGTGTGGTGGGAATGGCGTACTCATCACCCTCCACTTCGCCTGCGGCCGGCGCTCCGGGCCGGGCTTTTTCGATCAGGCCCAGGTAGCCACAGGCAAGGCTTAAGGCGATGGCCAGGTAGGGATTGCAGTCAACGCCCGCTACCCGGTTTTCCAGCCTGCGATCCACGGCGCCGGAGTTGGGCACCCGCAGGCCGGTGGCCCGGTTGTCGTAACCCCAGGCAAAATTGGTGGGGGCGCTGGAATTGGTGCTGATTTGAAATCGTCGGTAACTGTTGACGTAGGGGGCCATCAGCGGAAGGGACAGCGGCAGGTATTTCTGGCTGCCGGCGATAAAATGCATAAAGGCATCACTGGGCTCGCCCCGTGCATCGCTGAAGATGTTGTCCCCGGTGTGCAGGTCCAGCACGCTCTGGTGAATATGCATTGCCGAGCCGGGCTGGTCGCGCATCGGTTTCGCCATGAAGGTAGCGAACATACCGTGGTTCAGCGCCGCCTCGCGAATAATGCGCTTGAAGTAAAACACCTGGTCCGCCAGAAGTACCGGATCACCATGGGTCAGGTTGATTTCCACCTGGCCGGCCCCGTCCTCCTGGATCACCGTGTCGATGGTGAGCCCGGCATCCTGGGCATAGCGGTAAATGGTGTCGATCACCGGCCCGTATTCATCCACTGCCGACATCGAATAGGACTGGTTGGCCGTGCCGCGACGGCCGGTGCGCCCCACTGGCGGCTGGATCGGTTCATTCGGGTCCAGGTTCGGGGTCGTCAGGTAGAATTCAATTTCCGGGGCCACCACCGGGCGCCAGCCCTGTTGCGCGTACAGTTCAAGCTGCCGCTTCAGCACATTGCGCGGCGCAATACTGACCGGGCTGCCGTCGCGATTGAACAGGTCGTGAATTACCTGCAGGGTCGGTTCCTTGGCCCAGGGCACCGCTTTTGCCGTGGCCATGTCGGCCTTGAGCACCACATCCCCCTCCGCCCATTGATTTATGATGTCCATCTCGACATCCCTGCCGGTAATCGTCTGGTAAAAGATGGATATGGGCAGATAGGTTTCGTGCCCCGGGTCGAACTTGCCCAGGGGCATCGCCTTGCCGCGGGACATGCCTGCCAGGTCCGGCACAATACATTCCACCTCGTCCACATCGCGATCGGCGCGGTAGGTCTTGAAGGCCTGTGGCAACTCATCCAGCCAGGCTGGCTCACGGTCTTGCACGTTGTTTCTCCGGTGTCGAGCGTCGGTTCAGCGGGAACTACGGACCCATATTAGCGGGTTTACGCTGGTTTCCGGTATGCAAACCTTGGCAGAAAGTCACGCCAGTGCGCCCCTCCCCGGGGCGGACACTCACAACCGCGGCGGGGCACGACGCCCACGCAACCTGAATTACAGCGCAAAAAGCTGGTATGATCTGCGCCCGACCGGCCCACCCACTGCCCGCCTGATTTTCCCATGCTGCGACTCAACGAAATCAAGTTACCACTGGACCACAGCGATGCTGACCTCGCCGCCGCCGTTGCCGCCAGGCTGGGACTCAAGGTCAGCGAGCTGGAAGGCTTCCGGGTATTCCGGCGCAGCTATGATGCCCGCAGGAAAACCGCCATCCAGTTGAGCTACCAGGTGGACGTGACCCTGGACCCCGACCGGGAGCAGGCCCTGCTGGCGGCGCGGCCGGCACTGGCCGGCATCGGTCCCAGCCCGGATACCCGTTACCATTTCGTCGCCAGCGCCGACGCCGACTTCCCCCGGGCCTCGCAGCAGCGACCGCTGGTCATCGGCTTCGGGCCCTGTGGCATCCTGGCCGCCCTGCTGCTGGCGCAAATGGGCCTGCGGCCCATCGTACTGGAACGGGGCCGGGACGTACGCCAGCGCACCAAAGACACCTGGGGATTGTGGCGACAACGGCAGCTGAAACCCGAGTCCAATGTGCAGTTTGGGGAAGGCGGTGCCGGCACTTTTTCGGACGGCAAGTTGTACAGCCAGGTCAAGGACAGGCGCCACCTGGGTCGCAAGGTCCTGACGGAGTTCGTAAAAGCCGGCGCGCCGGCCGAAATTCTCACCGAGGCCAAACCGCATATCGGCACCTTCAAGCTGGTAAAAATGGTGGAGACCATGCGCGCGGAAATCATCCGCCTCGGGGGTGAAATTCGCTTTGAGCAGAAAGTCGTCGGCCTGCAGCGCCAGCAGGAACCGGGCGGCACCAGCCGGGTCACCGGTGTCAGCCTGGCCAGTGGTGAGATTCTGCCGGGCAGGCATATCGTGCTGGCCGTGGGACACAGTGCCCGCGACACCTTCCAGATGCTGTTCGACGAGGGTGTTTACATTGAACCCAAGCCATTCTCGATCGGGTTTCGGATAGAGCACCCCCAGTCGGTAATCGACCGGGCGCGCTTTGGCGAACAGGCCGGACACCCTGCCCTGGGGGCCGCCGACTACAAACTGGTGCACCACTGCAGGAACGGGCGCAGCGTTTACAGCTTCTGCATGTGTCCCGGGGGAACAGTTGTTGCCGCCACCTCGGAAGAGGGTCGGGTGGTCACCAATGGCATGTCCCAGTACTCGCGCAACGAGCGCAATGCCAATGCCGCCATCGTGGTGGGCATCACCCCGGAGCAGGACTACCCCGAGCACCCCCTGGCGGGCATCGAACTGCAGCGGCAACTGGAGACCCTGGCCTTCGAACTGGGGGGCCGCAATTACAATGCCCCGGCGCAGCTGGTGGGCGACTTCCTCGCCGGCAAACCCTCCACCGGCCTTGCCGGCGTTATCCCCTCGTACCAGCCGGGTGTCAGCCCCGGTGACCTGTCGCTCGCCCTGCCGAAATTCGCCATCGAGGCGATCAGAGAGGCCATTCCCGCTTTCGACAGGCAGATCAGGGGTTTTGCCATGAGCGACGCGGTACTAACGGGGATTGAAACCCGCACCTCGTCGCCGATCTGCATCCGCCGGGGAGACGACTACCAGAGTATCAATACCCGGGGGCTGTACCCCGCGGGTGAAGGCGCCGGTTATGCCGGGGGCATCCTCTCGGCGGGCATCGACGGCATCAAGGTCGCCGAAGCCGTGGCCCTGGACATCCTGCAATAGACACAGAGGCCAAATCGCAAACGGCTGGATCGCCATTCGACGCTCACGGGCGCATTCAGCAGCTTCCGCTGGCGGTCACGTCACATACCGCGGCGGCGCCCTCGCTGAGGCTCACCTGGTAGACCTGGCCCTCAGGCTGGGCGATAACCAGGTCGTCGAAATCAACCGGGTCGTCGGATTCGGTATTGCAGGCAAAAGCCAGGGTGTAGTCACCCGCCGGCAGGAAGCCGAACACGTATTCCCAGTTGGCGGTGAGTGTATTCTGGACCAGTGAGCCCACGGCATAGGGAGCCACCACATCCGACGGCACGGTGGTGCTGCTGTTGCTGGTAAAGACATCGCCCAGGCGCCTGGCCGAGTCCGGCCGCCCCTCATAGAGATAGAGCCTGTTCCCTGTGGTGGGGTCCGGCTTTGCGTCGCAGGGTGCTACGCTATCGAACAGACTGCTGTCCACCCGCCCGGAGAGACTCGCAGCAGTGGCGCTGTTTTCCAGGCGAATACCGTCAGCCGTCATCAGGTAGCGCCCGGTCGACTCCTCCTGCAGGGACTGGGCCAGGCCGAACTCGATCGTGTAGGCCTGCTCGGCACGGGCAAAAGTTGGTCCCGGCAGGGTGAGAACACCCCCCGACACGTTGAGCTCCCTGAGCGTGTCGTCGGCCAGCTGCACGTAGGAGCGGTTCACATCGCCGCCAAGGACCCTGACCTGCACCTGGCTGTAGGTGCCCGATTCGAGCTCCAGGTCGGTAATAACTACCAGCTGGTTCCGCCCGCGATATTCAAGCAGGTTGACCTGAAAGGTGTCGACAGTCGTGAGGCCCAGCGCGGGGATGGTAAATCGATCGACCACCACGTCCTCGACGCCCGTGCGCCGGAACGTGATGCTGTCCACCTCGATCACTACCTGCTTGAGATCCTCGGGCAGGGCATCGGAAAACCCCAGGCTCAGCGTCGTCGTGCCCCGGCTGTCATCGTTGTTGCAGTCAAACCCGCAGCTGCAGCCGCCCAGCAAAACGCTGCCTGCCAGAAGCAACACTGCGCCAGCCAGAACCAGAAAAATTCTTCGCATGTCCAACCTGTTTTTGTCTGTTTGCCGGGAATCAGCGGGCGCGAAACGAGGCCCGTGCGGGAATAGTAGCACGCTTTTCGCCATCAACGGCGAGTGGGAGCGCTGCCGGAACCCGGGGAAAACAGTGGCGGGCAAGCGCGCCTGAACGCCTAGGAGGCGGGCAGGCCCAGTTGCTTCAGTGCCACACTGACTTCATCGATAATCGCCGGGTCATCGATGGTGGCCGGCATCTTCCATGATTCACCGTCGGCGATATTGCGCATCGTACCGCGCAATATTTTTCCGGATCGGGTCTTGGGAAGGCGCTCAACTACCGCGCACAACTTGAAGGCAGCCACAGGGCCGATCCGGTCACGCACCAGCTGGACCGCCTCGGCAACAATCTCTGCACGCGGCCGGCTTATTCCCGAGTTCAGCACGAGCAGGCCAAGCGGTAACTGCCCTTTCATCGCGTCGGCAATGCCGATCACAGCGCACTCGGCAACGTCGGGATGGTCTGCCAGCACTTCTTCCATGGCGCCCGTGGACAGTCGGTGCCCCGCTACATTGATAACGTCATCGGTGCGTGCCATGACAAACACGTAGCCATTGTCATCGATGTAACCCGCGTCCCCGGTCTCGTAGTAACCGGGATACCTGCTGAAATAGGCCTTCTCGAAGCGATCCTCGGCATGCCACAGGGTGGTGAAGGTGCCGGGCGGCAGCGGCAACTTGATCACCAGTGCGCCAATCACACCGGGCTCGGCCTGGTTACCGTCGGCGTCCAGCACCTGCACGTCGTATCCCGGTACGGGCCGGGCCGGTGAACCCGGTACGATTGGCAACTGCTCTATCCCCAGGCAGTTGGCGCAGATTGACCAGCCGGTCTCGGTCTGCCACCAGTGGTCGATCACAGGCACCTGCAACTGCTGCTGCGCCCACTCGAGGGTGTTGGGATCGCAGCGCTCGCCCGCCAGGAACAGGGCACGCAACCCGGAGTGATCGTAACGTGCCAGGTACTCGCCCTCCGGATCCTCTTTCCTGATAGCGCGGAAAGCGGTGGGAGCCGTAAACAGAACCTTTACGTCGTACTCCTGAATTACCCGCCAGAATGCGCCCGGATCCGGCGTACCCACCGGCTTGCCTTCATAAATCACGGTGGTATTGCCGTTGAACAGGGGGCCGTAGACGATATAGGAGTGCCCCACCACCCAGCCGACATCCGAGGCCGCCCAGTACACCTCGCCGGGGTGCACGTTGTATATGTTCTTCATGCTCCACTTGAGACTGACGATACTACCGCCGGTATCGCGCACCACCCCCTTGGGCTGGCCGGTGGTCCCGGAGGTGTAAAGAATATACAGGGGATCATTGGCGTTGACCGGAACGCAGGCCGCGGGTGCAGCGCCTGACATCGCCTGTGCCCAGTCCAGGTCCCGGCCTTCGACCAGGGTCGCCTCCTGCACCGGCCGCTGCAGGATGACGCAGGCCGAGGGTTTATGGCTGGCAAGCCGGATCGCCTCGTCCAGCAGGGGCTTGTACGCCACCACCCGGTTGGGCTCCACACCACAGGATGCGGACACGATAAGCTTCGGGGCGGCGTCGTCGATTCTCACCGCCAGCTCACTGCTGGCGAACCCGCCGAATACCACCGAGTGAATAGCCCCGATCCGGGCGCAGGCCAGCATCGATATGAGCGCCTCGGGCACCATCGGCATATAGACGATGACCCTGTCGCCTTTCTCCACGCCCTGGCTGGTCAGTACGCCCGCAAAGCGGGATACCTCGTCGAGCAGCTGCGCGAAGGTGTAACTGCGTTTCGTCCCGGTCACCGGACTGTCGTAGATGACCGCGAGTTGATCACCCCTGCCCTGCTCCACATGAATATCCACGGCGTTGTAACAGGCGTTGGTCACGCCATCGGGGAACCAGCGGTAGAAAGGGGGATTGCTGTCGTCCAGCACTGTGGCCGGCGCCCGGTACCAGTAAACATCCTCTGCGGCATTACGCCATAATTGGCTGTCGCTCATATTGTGGCTCCTCGCGAAATATAACGCCAAACTAGTACGCGCGCCCGACCCTGGCAATTCGACCAAGGTGTAAGGCCGACCGCCCGGCGAGGGCGGTCGGGCGGGAGACTAGCTCTTGAGCTTGACCAGCAGATTGAACACGCGGGTGGCGAAACCCTTGTAGGGGGGACGCAGAAACTGCAGGGAAGAGAATCCCGCCTGGTAAAATACCGGCCGCAGTTTGGAGAAGGTGACGAAGCCCTCATAGCCGTGGTAATGGCCCATGCCGCTGGGCCCGACCCCGCCGAAGGGTATGTCGTGCTGCGCCACATGCATCAGCGCATCGTTGACCGTGACCCCACCAGACATGATGCGCTCGATATACATGTCAGCGAGTTTGCCGTCATTCGTGAAGGGGTACAGCGCAAGCGGACGATCCCTGGCATTCACGTAATCCACCACTTCCTGGGGATCCTTGTAGGTAAGCACCATCAGCAGCGGGCCGAAGGTCTCCCGGTTACGGATTGTCATGTCCTCGGTGGTGTCCAGCACCAGGTGCAGGGGGAACTTGCGTTTTTCAACGTTCAGCTGCTGGTTGCCGTTCAGGTTGATCACCGTGGCGCCCTTGCTCTTCGCATCTTCCACAGTGTCCATCAGGCGCTTGACCGAACGGTCGTCAATAATCGCGGTGTAATCGGGGTGGTTGATATCGGGGCAGTGTTTTTCCACGTACGCTTTGGCTTTCGCGACGAAATCATCACGCTGGGTCTCGTGTACAAACACATAGTCGACGTTGGTACAGATCTGGCCCGCGTTGAACTGCTTGACGAACATGATCCGCCCCACCGCTTTTTCCATCGGGTAAGCGGGGTCGATCACCGCCGGCGCCTTGCCTCCCAGTTCCAGCACCACCGGGGTCAGGTTCTGGGCCGCGGATGCCATCACCGAGCGACCGGTCTGCCCGGAGCCGGTGAAGACCAGCAGGTCAAAAGGTATTTTCGAAAACTCGATACCCACGCCGCCGGTTTCCTCGTAAAACTTGAGTTTGTCTTCCGGCAGGTAGTTCGGCGATATTTTCATCAGCAGGCGGGTCAGGTTGATCGAGTTTTCCGACATCTTGACCATCGCCCGGTTGCCCGCGGCAAAGGCGGCCGCCAATGGCATAAAGCTGAGGTTGATCGGGAAATTCCAGGGCACGATGATGCCCACCACACCCAGCGGCTGCGGGATAACCCGGTTCTTGCCGCCCATGAACATGCTCTGGTCCACATGGCGCTTCTGCACCTTGGTCCATTTCTTGAGATGCTTGATGGCGTCGTTGATGCCGTCGGTAACGGAGATGATCTCGGCGAACTGGGTCTCGTGACGGGAGCGGTTGCTGTAGTCCTGGCTGATAGCGGTGATAATCTCTTCCCGGTTCTCATTGATCATCCGCTTCAGGTTCTCCAGATCCTGCCGGCGTTGGGCCAGGTCGGGATTCGGGGCGGCGAGGTACAGGGCCCGCTGCTTCTCGAAGTGGGTAAATAGCATGCGGCCGGTATCTGTTTGCAGGTTCGCTTCTATCGCTGTCATGTGTTTGTCCTCGCTTTCGCTCTCAAATAGATATTGGACCCGGGATTATCCGCTATTGTTCATGAAAATCAGCACCCGGGTTTAACAAATCGTGTCAGATGTCGGTCATTTGTGGCCAAAATCCCGCACCTGCGGCAGTGTATGCATCCGGCGGACCCACGGGCCGGAGAAGTCGCTTGGAGCATTATAGCCCCGGGGGGCCCGACACGCGATCTTACAGCAGACCAGCGGCGCGCAGCCGCGGCAATTCAATCGCGGGGCAGCGGTCTAGCACTACCTTGAGCCCGGCTCTCTCGGCGGCTTCGGCCGCGGCGGCATCCACCACACCCAGCTGGGTCCAGAGCACCCTGGCGCCAATCGCAATGGCCTCCTCGACAATTCCCTGCAGGTACCGCGACTGGCGAAAGACGTCCACCATATCGATAGCGACGGGAATCGCTGCGAGGTCGGGATAAACCGTGCGGCCCAGCAGGGTCTGCCCCGCAAGGCCCGGATTCACCGGATACACCTCGTAGCCACTGGCCAGCAGGAACGCCATCACTTCGTGACTGGGCCTGGCGGGCTTGTGGCTGGCCCCCACCAGTGCGATTGTCCGGGTCGAGCGCAACACCCCGGCGATGTCCCTGTCTGTGCCAAGAGGCATGGGTTCAGGCGTCGCCCCAGACGGGATGGCGCTTTTCCAGGAAAGCCGCGGTACCCTCTGCCGCATCAGCCGACAGCAGTCCCTCCACCATCGCATCGGTGGCGCAGGCAAACGCCTCCTCGAGCGGCATGTCAATCTGCCGATAGAAAGTCTCCTTGCCGGCCCGGATGGCCTGGGCGGAGCGCGAGGCGATCCGGCCGGCCAACTGCTCGACCGCCACATGCAGGCCCGCGGCAGGCACCACCTCGTTCACCAGCCCGAAGCGCACCGCGTCGGCCGCCGGGATCATTTCTCCAGTAAGAGCCATCGCCATCGCATGCTTGCGATGCACGTTGCGGCCGATTCCCACCAGCGGTGTGGTGCAAAAGGTGCCGATATTGACCCCAGGCGTGCAGAAGCTTGCCTCGTCACAGGCCACGGCCATATCGCAGGCCGAGACCAACTGACAGCCGGCCGCGGTCGCCGTTCCCTGCACGCAGGCGATGATCGCCTTGGGCGAGTGGACGATTGCCAGCATCATGGCGGCACAGTCATCCAGGATCTGGCGGATCCGCACGGCGCGCTGCTCGTGAGTCTCCCCCGGGCGCGGGCTCATCTCGCGCAGGTCGTGTCCCGCTGAAAAAACAGGCCCGCTGCCGGCAAGCACCACCACTCTCACCTGCGGGTTGGCGCCCGCGGCCTCGACGGCGCTGGCCAGGGCAGCGATCATCCCGCTGGACAGCGGGTTGCGCTGCCGGGGCCGGTTCAGGGTCAACCACAACACATGGCCCTGCAACTCTTCCAAAACATAGGGTGCTGCCACCGTCTCCCCGGGTTGCCCGTCGGTAATTTGCCGGTTGTCTTGTCCCATATCAGCTACCTCCCTGCCGCTGTTAACGAAGCGCTTGCCGGCCGATACCATATCGGCGAGGTAAATGCGCGTTCCTGGATACTGGCTGGCAGTCCGCCGGGCACGGGAATGCCCAGTTTGACCGCGTCGTAGGTGCTCCAGCGCGGGGTGGGAATTTCCAGCACCCGCACGTAGTAGAATGCGTACAGCTTTGGGTCGAACTCCGGATCACTCCAGAATGCTGCCAGTTCCGCGGCGCCTATGCTGTTGTCGTAGGTAGCCTCGTCTGCATCAACGGTATCGCCTACCGGCGGCAACTCGCCCTTGTCATTGAGCCGGCGTTCGCCGCCCCAGGTCACGTTGTAGATCTTCTCCTGCTGGGTGCCACTGGCATCCAGCCAACCCTTGACGATCTGGATGCGATCGAGGTTGCCACTGTCCGGGGCCTTGACAGCCCATACCAGGAAGGAGGGCGCGTCCTTTTTGCCTGGTCCCCGCAGGGTGCCCCCCATGGGCACACCCTTGGCATAGCCCCGGGCGACAAAATCAGCGCTGGCCACGTCGTTGGCGCCGTAGGACCAGCCACCGAAAAACCGCACCTTGATCCGGGGGCCGGTCGTGCCAAAGGTCTCGCGCCGCAGCATGGCCCCGTAGATCGCCTCACGGGTGTTTTGTTCCGCCCAGACACCGGCAAGGCCGCCGGAGCTGAACTCCCTCACCTGCTGGACCTGGGACGCGGGCTGCCCCTTTATGCCCTCCAGGCGATGGCGGGGGTCGTTCTCGAAGGCGAATTTGCCGGTGTAGTTGTACTCCTCGTTGCTCGCCGCGGCATTGTGGGTGTCGGTGTCACCGATAAACCCGTAGTGGAAGGGGTTGCCCATCCCCCGGGCATCGAAGGCCAGGCCGTCGAGCAGCGCCTGACGGGCGAAGCTGCCCTTGCGCTGGGTAGGCCGCAGACCGTCGGCCCCCAGCAGGTAGTCCCACTGCTCGAAGCCGGCGAATTCGTCGTTGGGAGACAGGGCGGGGTTGGTCTCCGAGGTTCCCTTGATCTGGGTAATCTCGTACAGCGGTTCGTTTTCCGCCCGGGTGCGAATATAGGCCTCGCTCAGGGGCTTGCCGTCCCGGGTCTGCAGGGAAAACATCAGGCCGTCGCTCGCATTGGCATTATGGGGAATGGCCAGCAGGGTTGCCCCTTGCTCACGTTGCTCACCCATCCAGGCCCAGAGATGCTCAGGATCAGTGGAGTCGCGGGACGACAGCACCAGATCGGGAAGATGTTTTGAATCACGAAACACGACGACGCGGTGAAGGTTGCGCATTTCCGGGTTGGCTGACCACTCAAAAGCGGGAAAGGTCGTGAACTCGCCGGGCCGATAGTACTCGTCTGCTGTCGCGACTATCTCCTTCCATACCGTTTTGCTGACCTCGGGATTAGTAAGCTCGGGATCTGCCTTGCCCATGCTGTTGTCACGCAGGATGGTCGCAAAGGTCTGCATGCGGGTGTTCTGGTCACTCGATGTGATCCCGGCGGCCACCGGCAGTTTACTGAGAGGATTTGCCGGGTCCTCCATCAGCTTGAACACCCCCAACCATTCTGCGTGGTCGGATACGGCGTAAAAGTCCAGCGGCGTTTTGATCTGCAGGTCCGGACCACCGCCGCCCCCGGGGATTGCCCTGCCCTGTGCCCACTGGTAGGCGTGGGCCGGCGAGGTCAGGGTACCGTTGGTGTAGGCATCGAAGGAAAAACTGGTATGGACATGCACCGCGCCAAAGTAAGCATTGGAGGCGGTGGCGGACGGCTCAGCCGCCAGCGCGGCCGGGACCGGCAGCGCCAGGGCAAGCACGCTCGCCAGGTAGCGACTTGTGACCGGCTTCATGGATTCTTCTCCTGAGTTCTCTATTGCGACAGCAGGCTCAGCAATGCCATACGCCGACCAGCTTTTTCCAACTGTCACTGGAGTGTAGCGATCTGCCGCTGCGACGCAAGCCGACCTTGGTGTCCCGTAATACCGAAGCCGCCGGGACTGGCGTGGCCAAAGCGGCTCGCTTGGCCTAAACTGCCTCGCAGCCATATTGAAAAGTGAGTCATCAGCATGTCAAACGAGCGCCCCATGTACACCGAAGACCAGGTCGGTGTGGACCCCTACTCCGTACCACTGGCAGAAATCAACGTCGCCAATCCCTTCCTGTTCTCGCACGATGTACACGAGGCCTGGTTCAAGCGACTGCGGGACGAGGCACCGGTACATTACTGCGCCGAGAGTTTTTTCGGCCCCTATTGGTCAGTCACCCGCTACGACGACATAATGACCGTCGACACGTCCCACGATGTGTTTTCCTCCGAGCCCACTATCGTCATCAGCGATCCACTGGAAGATTTTCCCCTGCCCATGTTTATCGCCATGGACAGGCCCAAACACGATGAGCAGCGCCGGGTGGTGGCGCCCGTCACCGGCCCCGAGAACCTGAGAAATTTCGAACCGATTATCCGCGAGCGAACCTGTGACGTGCTGGACCATTTACCCATCGGCGAGACGTTCAACTGGGTCGATAAAGTCTCCATTGAGCTTACCACCCGCATGCTGGCGACGCTGTTCGACTTCCCCTTCGAGGAGCGCGCCAAACTGACCTACTGGTCCGATGTCTCGACGGCGGTACCGGGTATGGGTCTCATCGAGTCAGACGACGAACGCAAGGCGATCATGCTCGAATGCCTGGAGTATTTCACCGGCCTGTGGAACGAGCGGGTGAAAGCCCCGCCCAGCAACGACCTCATTTCCATGCTGGCCCACGGTGAAGCCACCAGAAATATGGGGCCTGTCGAATACCTGGGCAACCTGATACTGCTGATCGTCGGTGGCAACGACACCACCCGCAACACCATGAGCGCCAGCGTTCTCAACCTCCACAACAATCCCGAGCAGTTCAGGCGGCTGGTCGCGGAGCAGTCGCTGATCCCCAGCATGGTGGCCGAAACGATTCGCTGGCAGACTCCGCTGGCGCACATGCGTCGCACCGCCAAATTCGACACGGAGCTCGGGGGCCAGCAGATAAAGGCAGGGGACAAGGTGGTGATGTGGTACATCTCAGGCAATCGCGACGAGCGCGTGTTCGACCAGCCCCACGATTTCATCATCGACCGCCCCAATGTGCGCAAACACCTTGCCTTCGGCTTCGGTATTCACCGCTGCATGGGCAACCGGCTGGCGGAGTTACAGCTGAAGGTGCTGTGGGAAGAGATCCTGAAGCGCTTCGATCGCATTGAAGTCGCCGGGGACGTGGAGCGCTCGGTGTCGACCTTCGTGCACGGCTATACCGCGCTGCCGGTCGTCGTGCACCCGCGCAAAGCCTGACCGACCGACGCTATGCCGCCACCAGCACGCGCTGGATCTCCCGCGCGATCAGCCACAGGCGGTCCTGTCCCCAGGCCCAGACCACGGTATTGCCGCGGGCGTCCAGCAGGCGGAACGTCGGCACGCCCCAGGAGCCGAAGCCGTACATGGCCTTGCGGTTTTCCTCGATACGCGACTCCCAGTCCCGGTTGTCGATCACGGACTGGGCATCCTCCCATGACAGCCCCGCCGCTTCCACGACCTGGCGCAAGCCGCTGTCCCTGCTGGTGTTGACGCCGCGATAGAAGGCTGCCCGCAAAAATTCGCTGATAAGTCCCACTGCCCTGCCCTGTTTTTCGGCCCACTCATACAGGGAATAGCAACGCCGCACGGGCTCCCCGATAGGGTCGTAGACTTTGCCGAAGTCCAGTCCCAGCGCCCTGGCCTCGCGCGCCGCATCGGCAAAAATATACAGCCCTTTTTCCCGGGTGGCCGGTACTCCGCGCATCACCATCGGCAGCACCGGGCGCAACGCCAGGCGGACGCCGGTGCGCTCGGCCAACTGGACCGCCTTGTCGAAAATAACCGCGGTGTAGGGGCTGCGCAGAGACGCGTATATTTCCAGGGTAAGACTGCCGTTGGCCTGGTAGCTGCCCGCGTCGATAGGGGGACGTGGAAACAGCAGTGCCGTTCCATCGCCGAGGCCCAGGTCGCACCAGCGTCGCTCCAGGTGGTAGAGACGATCGACTCCCCAGTACCAAACTCCCCCGTAGTAAAACATCCCGCCCGAGTAGTGCTTCAGCTGTGCTCGCCTTGCCATTCCCGCGGCCAGCGCCTGGCTCGCCTGTTCTTCCGAGCTGCTGCCGTACTGCCCGGCAAGGCTCTCCAGAGCGGTGCTATCGCCCGCCAGCAGAGCCTCACCGACCGCAACCGCGGCGACCGGGAAATCCGCCGCGCTCACCGCCGCCAGGATACGCTTGGCTCGCAGGCAGAGGGACTGCTCCGGGGCCCCGGCGCCTGCCGGGTATTCCAGCCCGTAGTGCGGCGCCACCAGGGCAGCGTCGTAGCGCCCCAGAGCCGGCAACAACTCGGGCTCAGGCAGGTTATCGCCGCTGGGACCCTCGACGAGGTGGGGGACCAATTGGACCCCGTAACGGGTCAGCAGCGGCTGCAGGGCCTGTGCCGCGAGGTGGCTGTAGGCGTCGTCCACCTGGTGAAAATATTCCAGGGTATGCGGCAGGCCGGCTTTCACCCGCTCACGCTCCGCCCTGGCCTGCAATTTCTCCAGGCGGCCGGGCTTCAGAAGCCCGGAGATGATCCTGGAGGTGAGCCAACGCCGCAGGCGACTGGGGTCCATAGTGGCGGCGCCACCCTGCTCCTTGAACTGTTCGGTCATATTGCTGCCTGTCCGGGGTGATTCACAAAGGTTCCGGCGGTCGATGCACAGCGCAAGCCCGCCAGGGGCGGCGCCGGCTCCCCGGCTTGGCTTTGAATGCAGGCTTGTGCTTGAATGACGGCCGGCCCCCAGAATAGACGGTAACGCGACATGAAGAAAGCCGGCATTGCCATCATCGGTATTGCGCTTGTGGCCGTCGTACTCTACAGCGTGCGGGCGCCTCTGAGTACCGCGGTGATGGGGCGCGCACTCGAGCGCAACATGTCCACCAGCCTGCTGGACACGCTGCCCGACGGGCTCCACGTGATCCTGTGCGGCGCCGGTGGCCCCATGCCCGATCCCGTGAGGTCGGGCCCCTGTGTCGCGGTGGTGGCCGGCGATAACATGGTGATCGTCGACGCCGGCACCGGCGGGGCTCGCAACCTCAACCCCCTGGGCCTGCCGGTCGGCCGGGTCGATGCGGTATTCCTCACCCATTTTCATTCCGACCATATCGACGGTCTCGGTGAAATGGCCACTTTGCGCTGGGTCAGCGCCGCCCACACCAGGCCGCTACCCGTACACGGGCCGGAGGGTGTGGAGGAAGTGGTGTCAGGCTTCAACCAGTCCTACAAAATGGACGCAACCTACCGTCATGAGCATCACGGCGACACGGTGGCGCCCCTCGCCGGGCACGGGATGCAAGCCTTTACGCACCCACAACCGCCCGATGGTGAGGCCGTGCCGGTGTACGAAAACAACGGCCTGGCGGTGACGATGATCAGGGTCGAACACAAACCGGTGGAACCCGCGGTAGCCTACCTGTTCCGCTACAAGGACCGCAGCGCGCTGATCAGTGGCGACACGGTCAAATCCGCCAACCTGCAGAAGTTTGCCGAGGGGGTCGACCTGCTGGTTCACGAGGGCCTGTCGCTACCGCTTGTGCAACAAATGAACAAGGCGGCCACGCGCGCCGGTAACGCGATCCTCGCCAAAATCAGCGTCGATATACCCGACTATCACACGACCCCGGTGGAGGCGGCGGAAATTGCCAGGGACGCGAATGTCGGCCATCTGCTGTTTTACCATGTGGTGCCGCCCACGCCGCTGCCGGGCCTCGAGGCCGCCTGGTTGAACGGGGTGGATGAGGTATTCGAGCGCTACACCCTGGGGCAGGACGGCACCGGTTTTTCACTGCCTGCCGGCTCCCGGGAAATCATTGCGATAGACTAGCGCGACGTGATCACGGAGATAGCCATTCCGGTAACAGGCCAGGGCTTGCATGCGGTTACCCATGCGGTGCGCCCGGTAGTGGCCGCTTGCGGCCAGCCCGAGGGGCTGTGCACACTGTTTATCCGCCACACCTCCGCCAGCCTGCTGATCCAGGAAAACTACGACGACAGTGCGCGTATCGACCTGGAAAACTGGCTGAACCGGCTGGTGCCGGAAAATGACCCGCTGTATACCCACACTCTGGAAGGCGCAGATGATATGCCAGCACACATCAAGTCAGCTTTGACAGCCACCGGGCTGAGCGTCCCGTTCCAGCGAGGCGAGCTCATGCTGGGCACCTGGCAGGGTATCTACCTGTGGGAGCACCGCCACCAACCCTGCACCCGCAAAATCGTGGTGCACATCGGGTGAGCCTCTCGACGTCGACACCGTCCCACGGCCTGCCGCCGGTACCCCGCGGCGAGCTGCTTGCGCGCCTGGAAGCAGTGCTGCCCCGCCACTGCATTATCAGCGAAACCGAATCACTGCGGCCGTTTGAATGCGACGCCCTTACGATCTACCGGGAATTGCCCCTGCTGGTGGCACTGCCGGAAACCGTGGAGCAGGTGCAGCAGGTATTGCGTATCTGTGACGAACTGGCGGTACCGGTGGTGGCCAGGGGCGCCGGCACCGGCCTCTGCGCGGGCTCGATGCCACACCCCGAGGGGCTGCTGCTGGGCCTGTCGAAGCTGGACCGGGTACTTGAAATAGACCCCCTGGCCCGCACCGCGCGGGTACAGCCCGGCGTATCCAACTCGGCCATTTCTGCAGCTGTCGCTCGCCACGGCCTGTACTACGGCCCCGACCCCTCATCCCAGATCGCCTGCAGTATCGGCGGCAACGTGGCGGAAAATTCCGGCGGCGTGCACTGCCTGAAATACGGCCTGACCGTGCACAACATACTCGCCCTGGAACTGCTCACGGTAGCGGGCGAACGGGTCTCTATCGGCAGCGCCGGCCTGGATACCCCGGGCTACGACCTGCTGGCGCTGATGACAGGGTCGGAGGGACTGCTGGGTGTGGTGGTGGAGGTCACCGTGCGCCTGCTCCCCTCCCCCGAGGTGGCACAGGTGATCATGGCCGGCTTCCCCTCGGTAACGGCCGCGGGCGATGCGGTGGGTGCCGTCATAGCCGCCGGCATTATTCCCGCAGGCCTGGAGATGATGGACCGGCTGGCAATCCAGGCTGCGGAGGATTTCGCCCATGCGGGCTATCCCCGGGATGCGGAGGCGCTGTTGCTGTGCGAGGTCGATGGCACCCGTGAGGAGGTCGCCAGCTGCAGCCACAGTGTCGAGGCACTGTTCCGGGAAATGGGCGCGAGCTCCGTCATCGTCTCCCGCGACGATGCCCACCGGGCCCTGCTGTGGAAGGGGCGCAAGTCCGCATTCCCCGCGGTGGGCCGGCTGGCGCCGGACTACTATTGCATGGACGGCACTATCCCCCGCAGCCAGGTATCGCGGGTACTCAACGAGATATCAAACCTGTCCGAGCATTACGGCCTGGCGGTCGCCAATGTGTTTCACGCCGGGGACGGCAACCTGCACCCGCTGATCCTGTTCGACGCGAGCAAGCCGGATGAGGTGCGCAGGGCCGAGCACTTCGGCGCGGCAATCCTCGAGCTGTCCGTGCAGGTGGGCGGATGCATTACCGGAGAGCACGGCGTGGGCCTGGAAAAGCTGCGCCAGATGAGTCACCAGTTCAGCCCGGCAGAACTGGCCCTGTTGGAAGATATCAAATCCGCCTTCGATCCCGGGCTGAACCTCAACCCGGGCAAGGGCATCCCGATTCTCAAGCGCTGCCAGGAATACCGCGCCCTGCCGGCCAGGCACCAGCATGACTGACCGCAGCAAGGAGATCGCCGCCGCCATTGCGGAAGCAGCAGCGCTGCAACAGGCGCTGTATATCAGCGGCGGCGGCAGCAAACGCGACCTGTTGGGGCGCGATTGCGAGGCAGCCACCCTGGACGTCTCCGGCCACAGGGGTATTACCGAGTACCAGCCTTCCGAACTGGTGTTGACGGCCCGGTCAGGTACGCCCCTGGCCGAGATCCTGGCGGCACTGGAACAGGAGCGCCAGACCCTGGCATTCGAGCCGCCGCTGCTGGGCGGCCGCGCCACCCTGGGGGGTACGGTTGCCTGCAATATGTCGGGCCCGGCCCGGCCCTGGGCGGGATCCGCCCGGGATCTGGTGCTGGGTGTACAACTGATCGATGGGCGCGGGCAGTTGCTGAACTTTGGCGGCCAGGTCATGAAGAATGTCGCCGGCTACGATATCTCCCGCCTCCAGGCAGGCGCCCAGGGCACACTGGGTGTGCTCAGTGAAATCAGCCTGAAGGTGATGCCCCTGCCGGAGCACAGCCTCACCCTGGTGTACGAAATGGACGCCGATGGGGCAATCGATTGCATGAACCGGCGGGCGGGCAAGGCGTCCCCCCTGTCCGGCGCCTGCTGGCTCGATGGCAGGCTGTTCCTGCGGCTGTCCGGCACCGGGGCCGCGGTAGAGCATACCGCTACCGTATGGGGGGGTGAGCGACTCGCCGACGGGAGTGACTTCTGGCGCGACCTGCGGGAACTGCGCCTGCCCTTCTTCGCCGGGCCGGAACCCCTTTGGCGCCTGTCGCTGCGATCCACGGCCAGACACAGCGACGAGGGCCGGCCCAGCCTGATCGACTGGGGCGGCGCCCAACGCTGGTTGCGCGGCGAATTCCAGCTGCAAAACCTGCAACGCACGGCAGCCGCAGCCGGCGGCAATGCCACTCTTTTCGGCGGCGGCAACCGCACGGGGGACGTTCGCCCGACACCGGATGCCGTCTCTGTCCGGCTGCAGCAGCGCCTGAAAAAGGCCTTCGACCCCGAGGGCATTCTCAACCCCGGCCGCCTGTACAGCTGGCTATAGGAAGGGCATACATGCACGTAAACCTGCATTCCGATTACGCCGCCAGCGAGCAGGCAAAACAGGCAGGCGCCCTGATCAGTGCCTGTGTGCACTGCGGTTTCTGCCTGGAGACCTGCCCGACCTATCTTGTCAACCGCGACGAGAGGGACAGTCCCCGGGGCCGCATCTATCTCATCAAGAATCTGCTGGAAAGTGGCGCGGCCAGCGACCAGACCCACACCCACCTGGACCGCTGCCTGAGCTGCCGCAGCTGCGAGACTACCTGCCCCTCCGGCATGCAGTACGGGCAACTGCTCGATATCGGCCGGGACCTTATGGAACAGCGCGTGCGCCGGCCCGCGCCGGAGCGGCTGTATCGGTATCTGCTGCGGTGGACCCTGACGCGGCCGCGCTTTTTCGCCCTCGGCCTGGGTCTCGGCCAACTTCTGCGACCACTGCTGCCGGCAACCCTGCGCGCGCAGGTTCCACCGCGCCAGGAGCGCGGAACCCTGCCCGGGCAACGTCATTCGCGCACCATGTTGCTGCTGGAAGGTTGCGTACAATCGGTCGCCACACCCCGCACCAACGCCGCGGCGCGGCGCGTATTCGACCGGCTGGGCATCACGCTGCAAAGCGCGCCAAAAGCGGGTTGCTGCGGGGCGGTCAACTACCACCTCGCGGCACACCGGGACGGTCTGGATGACATGCGCCGGAATATCGACGCATGGTGGCCGCAACTGCAGGCCGGGGCGGAGGCCATTGTGTCCAGCGCGAGCGGTTGCGGCAGCATGCTGACCGAATACGGCCGCCTGCTGGCACATGACCCCGCCTATGCAGAAAGGGCACGGCGGGTCTCCGCACTGGCCCGCGATATCGGGGAAGTGCTGCTCCACGAGGACCTGGGTGCGCTGGCGGTGGACCGGGACAGGGGCAAAGTCGCGGTACAGACACCCTGCAGCCTGCAACACGGCATGAAACGGCCAGACCTGATCAACGACCTGCTTGGCAAAGCGGGCTTCGAACTCGCAGCCAGCGCCGGCAGTCATTTGTGCTGTGGCTCCGCGGGGACCTATTCGGTACTGCAGGGGAAGATGTCCCGTCGCCTGCGCGACGACAAGCTGCGGGCACTGACAGCCGACTCCCCTGACCTGATCGCTACCGGCAACGTCGGCTGCCAGCTGCATTTGCAGGCGGCTGCCACTGTGCCGGTGATGCACTGGATCGAGCTGCTGGACCCGGGCTGATACGCCAGTCCAGCGGCCTGATTCACGGGGGGCTGTTCTCCGGGAGAACTTCGCGGCAAGAATAATCGGCACAGCGATACAGGATACCGTGTTGGTAGGCGACCCAGACCTCCTCCCCGTTGCCGCGCCGGGAAACGGCGATCGCCGTCACCCCGCCCACCAGGGTGCTAGCCGGCGTACCATCGAACTCCCTGCAGTCATTGTCCGCGTAACAGTGCACCACTGCCCCTGAGGAGTAGCCGATGATCACCCCTTTGCCATCGATGGAAGAGGGCTCCATCACCGTGATCTCCCCCCGGCCACCGGCAAGAGTGCGCCTGATCAGCGCATCCCTGTCACGTTTTTGCGCAGCCGGTGACGCATCCGCCGGGGTTTGTGCATAGGCAACGGGTGCCAGGGCAAGCACGAGCAAACATCGAATCAGTCGAGACATATCCATTCTCCGGGGTGAATCAACATGCCTGACATCCTAACACCCTTATCGCCGTGGCGGGCCGTCTGCTATATTGAAGATTCCATGACCAACAACACACCAAAGTTCCATAAGGGAGAAGTCGGCCGAATGACTGAAAAACCTATCGAGAATGTACTGGATGCAGCCTACGAATGGGAACGCAACCACCCCCAGCGGGTGTACATGACGCAGCCCCAGGGCAACGGCGAGGTTGTCGACTATACCTGGGCGGAGACCATGCGGCAGGCGCGCACAATGGCAACGTACCTGCGCTCCCTGGACCTGCCTGCAAACAGCCATATCGCGCTGATTTCAAAAAACTGTGCCCATTTCATTATCTGTGACCTCGCCATCTGGATGGCAGGCCACGTCACGGTGGCGCTCTACCCCACTCTCAAGGCAGATACCGTCGCCTATATTCTCGAGCACTCGGATTCCCGCCTGGTTTTTATCGGCAAACTGGACGACTGGGAAGACATGGCGCCGGGCATTCCCGCCGATATGCCGGGTATCGCCCTGCCACTGGCACCGCAGACGGGCTACGAGCGCTGGGATGACATCATCGCCCGCTGCGATCCGATCGCCGATAGCCCGTCGCCGCCGCCGGGGCAACTCGCCCTGATCTGCTACACCTCCGGGAGCACGGGCCGCCCCAAGGGAGTGATGCACAGCTTCGGCTCGATTTCCGTTCCGGGACAAAACTTCGGCAGGCAGCTGGAGGTCAATTCCTCCGACCGCACGCTGTCTTACCTGCCCCTGGCACATGTAATGGAGCGGGCGGTAGTGGAGTGCAGCTCCTTTTATTCGGGTATGCATATTTATTTTGCCGACCGGCTCGATACTTTTGTGGAAGACCTGCGCCGCGCAAGGCCCACCGTATTTCTCTCGGTACCCAGGTTGTGGCTCAAGTTCCAGATGGGGGTATTCCAGAAATTTCCTGAGAAGAAGCTGGAGCGCCTGCTGAAAATACCGGTCGTGGGCGCCATTGTCCGCAAGAAAATCCTCCAGGGCCTGGGGCTGGAAAACGTGCGCATCGCAGGCAGCGGGTCCGCGCCGCTGCCTGCCGGACTCATCGAGTGGTACGACAAACTGGGACTGCATATCATCGAGGGTTACGGCATGAGCGAGGATTTTTCCTATTCGCACATGTCCACCCCGGCCAGGCGCAAACCCGGCTACGTGGGTGTGGCCTGGAGCGACGTCAAGACCCGCATCAGCCCCGAGGGAGAAATACAGATCAAGTCGCCCGGCAATATGCTGGGCTATTACAAGGAACCTGAAATGACCGCGGCCTGCTACACGGATGACGGTTATTTCAAAACCGGGGACCGTGGGGAATATTCGCCCGAGGGCTTATTGCGTATTACTGGCCGGGTCAAGGAGCTGTTCAAGACCAGCAAGGGCAAGTACGTTGCACCGGTTCCCATCGAAAACCTGCTCAACGCGGACAGCCATATCGAGTTGTCCTGCGTGTCGGGACCGGGCCGGCCCGCCTGTTTCGCCCTGGTCCAGTTGGCCGAGGAGATGCGCGCGAGTCTTCAGGATCCCGCGGTCAGGGAGGCCCTGACACCAAAGCTCGAGGCCCTGCTGGAAGAGGTCAACAGCCAGGTAGAGGGATACGAGGAGCTGCAATTCCTGACGGTGGTCAGGGAGGACTGGCAGATCGACAACGACTTCCTCACGCCTACCCTCAAAATCAAGCGCAATGTGATCGAGCAGGCCTATGCCGACGAGATCGACGCCTGGTACGAGTCGCGAGAAAAAGTTATCTGGCAGTAGCCCCGGCACAGTCCACCCTGCCGGGAACCAGAGAGTCACCTCCCGGCGTGCCGGGAGGTGTGCTGGGCTCACTACCCTTCGAAGGCCTTGCGCGGCGCTGATACACCCTCGGGCTTGGTACCCTTGAGGTAAGCCAGCATGGTATCTGCGTCGGAGACCTCGAACGGGTCGGTGGGGCAGTTATCGCCGAAATCCCCTTCCACGAAGATCTTCTCGATCTTGCAGTCATCGACCAGCATGGAATACCGCCAGGAGCGCATGCCGAACCCGACATTCGACTTGTCCACCAGCATGCCCATCTTACGGGTAAATTCGCCGTTCCCGTCGGGCAGCAGGAAGATGTTCTTGTTACCCACGCTCTTGCCCCACTGGAACATCACGAAAGCGTCATTGACGGATACACAGATGATCTCGTCGACCCCCAGCGCCTTGAATTCATCGTAGAGCTCGTCATAGCGCGGCAGGTGATTGGAAGAACAGGTCGGGGTGAAAGCGCCCGGCAGGGAAAACACGACGACTTTCTTGCCCGCAAACAGGTCCTGGGTGGTTTTGTCTTCCCAGCGGAAGGGGTTGCTCCCCTCGACCGACTCATCCCGCACGCGGGTTTTGAACGTTACATTGGGTACTCTTTCTAATCCAGCCATGATTGACTCCTTTGGTTGACGGTTATTGAATACATAGCGGGCGCGTTCTCCGCTGCGGTGCCGCGCCCTGCTTGCGCTTGAACTCGGGGCCATAGTAGGGAACTTTTATTAATATATAAAATAGTATTTATATATTGTATTATCCGATTTTATCTATCGTAAAAGAGGCGGTCGGAGCCATGCAAAAACTCCCGAGTGTGCGTCAACTGCAATACTTCGTCACCCTGGATGAACTGGGCCATTTCGGCCGGGCTGCGGAGGCCTGCTTCGTATCCCAGTCGGCCTTCAGCACCGCGATACAGGAGCTGGAAACCACGCTCGGGGCGCAACTGGTGGATCGCACCAACCGGCGGGTCACCATCAACAGCGTCGGCCGGGAAGTTGCGGTACAGGCCAGGATCTGCCTGCAGGAAATACAGGATATCGCCCGTCTGGCCCGTGAGCGGGAAGGCCCCCTTTCGGGCAAACTGGTGCTCGGCGTGATCCCCACCATAGGGCCGTTTCTGCTGCCGTTACTGCTGAAGAAACTTCGTCGCAGCTTTCCAAAATTACAGCTGTACCTGCGCGAGCAGCGCAGCGACGAGTTATATGCTGGCCTGCAGGAAGGCAATATCGACCTGCTGCTGATGGCGCTGCCCTTTCCGATGAAGAATGTGGAAACCGAGGTACTTTTCCGCGACGGCTTTCTCCTGGCCTGCCGCAATGACACCGACCTGGTGGACCCTACCAAGTTCAGTGTCGACCAGCTCAATCCCGAGAGCGTACTACTGCTCGAGGACGGCCACTGCCTGCGCGAGCACGCGGTTTCGGCCTGCCACATCAGCGAACTGGACAAGGTCAACCGTTTCGCCGCGTCGAGCCTGCACACCCTGCTTGAAATGGTGGAAAGTGACCTGGGCGTCACCTTCATACCGGAGATGGCCAAAGGTTCCGCCCTGCTGCGCGGCACACGCATAGCGACTTACCCCGTGGAGAGCGCCGGTCACAGGGATATCGCCCTGGTCTGGCGCAAGGGCAGCAATCATGGCGATGACTTTCGCGTTCTGGGCGACTTCATCCGGGAAAATCGCTGACACCGGCGCTGGATCGTCAGCAAGTTCCTCCCCAGGTTATATGAATGGTGATATTCAGAACCAAACAGTAGTGGCCAAGCTTCCCGACCTTTGCTTTCATGGAGGCGTGCCTCAGGGCACCCTTTGTTGTATTGCTTCGCTGTTATTTAAGCCTATACACGTCACACCAAAACAACACCAGCGGCCCCAGTGAGGGGACTGCCCGGTCCGCCGGGCCCGCGGCGTCTGAGACGGAGAGAGACTCTATGAGAAGACAGAAGCGCGACATGAATTCCCGGGCATACGACCGGGGCTACCAGGCCGGCGTCAGCGGCCGCAGCCAGGATATATGCCCACACACCGAAGAAGAACACCGTCAGAACTGGTTGACCGGCTGGCGTGAAGGCCGCTGCGACCAGTGGGATGGATTGACCGGCATCTCCGGCGTCCACAAGATTCGCGCAGTCTGAAGGCAGACCCGCACCCGCAACCCCACGCATGATTTGACCACCCGGCTCGCCGGGCAACTTGCCCGGCGAGGGGTAGTTTACTTTGCCACCATACTGCTCTGGGCCAGGTCCAGCAGCTCCCGGTTGGCCACCGCAAACATGGCAAAGTCCGGCGCCACGTTGGCGTGCAACTCCGCCAGCATCTGGCGCCAGCGCTCCACCAGGCGCTCTTCCTTTTTTTCCCACTGATTTATACAGCGCAGCAGGTTGAGATCATCGCCCATGTGACGCAGCGCGCCGATGGCCAGTGTTCTTTGCTGCCACTCCAGATCCTCGAGATAAGTATCCCTGGCCAGGGCCTGCCACTCGTTTTCAACTTTACTGGACAGAATGAGGTGGCTGAACCAGTCCAGCTCAAGCCGCTCGCCGATGTAGAAATACAGCCGGGCCACGTCCATCAGGGGCGCGTCCGTGTCCCCGGTGGCCTGGATGATACCCAGAGCCGTGTAGGCGTGGTCGGCAGCGGCGACGGATTGCGCCAGCTCCGCGTCGACGCCCTCCTCGACGAAGTGGTCATAAAGGGTCTGGAACTGGTCAGCTGCGCGCCCCCGCAGCATGCTGGGATAGGCCTCCGCCAGTTGCTCCAGTCCCTCGGCGAAACGGGCAACGCAATCAGTGGGAAGCAGCTCGTGCCGCCGGTTGCGCAGCAGCCAGCGGGTTGCCCGTTTCACCAGGCGGATCAGGCTGAGCATCATTTCCATCTGGATACCCGATGAGACCTGGTGGTCCAGCGCCTCGACCTGCCGCCACAGGTCCCGGATACCGTATATCTCCATGGCGGAAATATAGGCCCTCGCCACATCGGCCACCACCGCCCCGGTCGCGCTCTGCTGGCGCTGGATATAGCTCATCCCCATGCGATTGACTATGTCATTGGCCAGTTGGGTCGACATGATTTCCCGGTGCAGCCGGTGGGCGCGAATCTCTTCGCCGTAGCTGTCTACCAGCTGCTGCGGAAAGGCCGATTCAACCGCGACCGCCAGGTAGGGATCCTTGCCCAGGTCAGACTCTATCAGTTGTTCTTTCAACACCGCCTTGCTGTAGGACACCAATACCGAGAGCTCGGGACGGGTAAGGGCCTGGCCATGCACCCGCCGCTCAAGCAGCTCCTCGTCAGAGGGCAGAAACTCCAGCGCGCGGTTGAGACGCCCCGCCTCCTCGAACGCCCGGATGAAGCGCTGGTACTCTCCACCGCGCTGCACCGCCTGGAACTCCGCCATACTGATGGCCTGCACCTGGTGGTAGTTATTGCGCAACACCAGCTCCGCCACGCTCTCCGTCATGTCAACCAGCAATTCGTTGCGATGCTTTTCGGTGAGGTCGCCACGGGCGACGACCGCATTGAGCAGTATCTTGATATTGACCTCGTGGTCGGAGCAGTCGACTCCCCCGGCGTTATCGACAAAGTCGGTATTGCAACGGCCGCCAGCCAGGCCGAACTCCACCCTCGCCAGCTGGGTCATGCCGAGATTGCCGCCCTCACCGACCACCCGACAGCGCAGCTCCCGGGCATCGACTCGCAGGCCGTCGTTGGACTTGTCGCCGACATCCATATTGGATTCGCTGCTGGCTTTTACATAGGTGCCGATACCCCCATTCCACAACAGGTCAACCGGCGCGCGCAACAGGTGAGAAATCAGTTCGTTGGGCGGCAGGTGGTCCACATCGATGTCGAAGTGCGACTTCATCTCCGGTGATATCGCGATTGATTTCGCCGCCCTGGCAAAGACGCCGCCCCCCACGGAAATCAGGTCCCGGTTGTAGTCCGCCCAGCCGGAGCCCGGCAGGTTGAACAGGCGCTGCCGCTCGGCAAAGCTGCTCGCCGCGTCGGGTTCGGGGTCGATAAAGATATGCATGTGATTGAACGCCGCCACCAGACGGATATGCTCGGACAGCAACATGCCATTGCCGAAGACATCCCCTGCCATGTCGCCGATGCCGACCACGGTAAAGTCCGTGCTCTGCACATCCACATCCATTTCCCGGAAGTGACGCTGCACGGACACCCAGGCCCCGCGGGCGGTAATGCCCATTTTCTTGTGGTCGTAGCCGGCGCTGCCGCCGGAGGCGAAGGCGTCCCCTAGCCAGAAATTGTATTCCGCGGAAATTGCGTTGGCGATGTCCGAGAAGCTTGCCGTACCCTTGTCCGCGGCAACGACGAGATAGGGGTCCTCGTCATCCTTGGCCACGACCTGACGCGGCCGCTCGACACCCTGCTCCGTGCGGTTGTCGGTAATATCCAGCAGTGCCCGCACATACATCTGGTAGCAGGCGATGCCCTCCTGCTGGATTTCTTCCCGGGTCATATCAGCCCGCAGCTGGCGCGCCACAAAGCCGCCCTTGGCCCCGACCGGGACGATCACCGCGTTTTTCACCTGCTGCGCCTTGACCAGCCCCAGCACCTCGGTGCGGTAATCCTCGAGGCGATCAGACCAGCGCAGACCGCCCCGTGCCACCTTGCCGCCGCGCAGGTGAACGCCCTCGACACGGGGGGAGTACACGTAGATTTCATACAGGGGGACGGGTTGCGGTATGCCGGGGATATCCCCGGGCCGGAGTTTGAAGGATATATAGGCCTTGAGCGACCCATCCGGCTCCTCCTGGAAAAAGTTCGTGCGCAGGGTCGCCTTTATCAACAACACGAACTGGCGAATGATCCGGTCCTCACCGAGATTCTCCACCTGTTCGAGTGAATCCGTGATGCGCTGTTCCACCGCCTGCTCGCGCTGTGCCCGCCAGTCGTCATCGCCTTCGAATACCGGCGAAAATCGGGTCAGAAACAGCTCGACGATACACCCGGTGATTTGCAAATGGTGGGCCAGTGTTTCGGCGATATATTCGACGCTGAAAGGAAATCGCACCTGCCGCAAATAGCGCGCATAGGCGCGCAGCAACGCAATTTCACGCCAGTTCAGTCTTGTGCCTATCAACAGGCGATTGAATGAGTCGTTCTCCGCCTTGCCGAACCAGATCAGGGAAAAGGCATCTTCAAACTCGGCCTTCACCTCATCCAGCACAATGTTGTGGGACAGGGCGTATATCAGGGTAAATTCCTGTATCCAGTAAACCCTGCCGTCGCTGGCGCGCACGCCGTAGGGACGCTCCGTCATGACCCTCAGGCCGAGGTTTTCCAGGATGGGCAATACATCCGACAGGGGCAGGCTCTGGCCGCAGTGATACAGGCGCAGGCGCAGCATTTCCCCGCCCTCCTCCACCAGGCGATAGAGACTCATGGTCAGCTCCTCGCCATTTCGCAGTCGCAGGAGTTGCTTGATATCAAGCACTCCCACCCTCGGGTCAAAATCGTCGCGATAACCCGGGGGGAACCCCGCGGCGAGCTCGCGGACATAAACCTCGCCACTCTCCTCGCCAAACTCCTCGATCAGGCGTATGCGCAGGCGGTCCTCCCAGGCCAGGGTAGCCTGGATGATCTGGTCCTCGATCTCGCCCGCGTCGTATTCAAGTGCCTTGCCGGGATCGATCCGCAGGACGAAATGGCAGCGCACCAGAATGGATTCGGAAAAGTGAGTGGTAAACTCCGCTTCCTCCGCATTGAATGCCTCACACAGTATCCGTTCGATTTTTTCACGTTGTTCAGTGGTGTAGCGGTCGCGCGGGATATAGACCATACAGTTGACGAACTTGTTGTGGGGGTCCGTGCGCACGAACAGCCGGGTCTGGCGACGCTCCTGGATACGGTTGACCGATGTCACCGTGTCATACAGTTCCTGGATACTGGACTGGAACAGCTCGTCCCGCGGGAATAATTCCAGCACCCGGACCAGTTCCCGGCTCTCGTGATCGGACGCGTCGAGACTGGACATCTGCATCACCCGCTCGACCTTGCGCCGCAGTATCGGGATCAGCTTGGGATTCATGGTGTAGACGGAGGACGTGTAGAGGCCGATAAAACGATGCTGGCCGACCAGCGTACCGGCGGCATCGAATACCTTGGCCTCGATATAGTCCGGATAGGTCAGGCGGTGTACCCGCGAGCGATGGCGCGACTTGGAAAAACTCAGCTGCCGGCGGCGCAGGTCATCCGCGGAGATATGCTCCAGATCCGCCATAAGGTCGTCCACCCCACGGGTATTGCGGTGGCGCAGGGTGCCCAGGCTCGCCTCCTCGACCACAAAAACCCGCTGGCCTGGAGTCCCGGCCCCCTGCACGCCCAGGTATTCATAGCCCAGCAGCGTCATATGCGCATCGCGCAACCACTCGATGAAGGCCGCGGCCTCCTCCCGCAGCTCGAGTTCGACACACTCGCTGGCGCGAATCTGGCTGGCCACCTCCTGCAGTCGATCGCCCATGGCGGGGAAATCATCCACTACCAGCCCGACTTCCTGCAGTATCTCCGCGAGAGTCTGCCGCAGTTCCTCCAGCTCGGCCGGATTGGAATGGCGGCCGATCTCGAAGTACAGCACCGCCTCCTCAGGGATTCGACTGCCGGCCGCCTCCTCGTCATTCAATAATGCGACCAGCTCGCGCGACTCGTTGCGCTCGATCGCGAGGTTTGAACTGGCAATACTGTGAATCGTCAGATTGCGCCGGTTCAGCTCGCCCCGCACCGAGGCCGTGCAAAAAGGAATGCCCCGGCACAAAATAGCCACCACCGTATATTTGCTTTCCCAGCCATGGGTCTGGATCTCCGGGTTGAAGATGCGGATCTTTGGCGAGGTATCGGGCCAGGAGTGCATGAAGCGCAGCAGGCCATACAGGCAGCCATAGAGATTTTCCACCGAGCGATCACGCATGTCCTCAGCGGGGAACCTGCCGTAGAACGCGGCCGCAAGATTGTGCAATGAGGCCCGGTCAGCCTCGTCCGCCTTGCTGTCAATACGCTGTGCCAGTTCCGTCAGCAGACTTTTTTTCAGGGTGTCCCAGATCATGATTTTTCTTATCGCTCCGTCGACCGGTTCCGCACCCGCAGGTTTGATCGACAGGCTGACAAACGCCGCAGCCTGCCGATACAAGGGCCTGAGAATGGTGCAAAGGGTCCTGTTATGTCGTTGTGCATAGTCTAGCCCAATCCCGCTGCCTTGTTACCCACTAGCCGGAACTTTTGCATTCGGTGCCAGTCACAGCTATCGCCCGAGCCCGAAGGCGCTCAAACCCACTGCATTGAGCGTAGGGCTGGGCTACTATACGAACCCTCCGCGCCCCGTCCGCCCAGGTTGACGGTCGCGTGGCACAATGATCAACAAACCCCGGGAGTAAATGTGGCAAGCGCAGACGTAAGAGCACTGGAAGACTGGCTGAGCAGCCAGATTATCGGCCAATCCCACCTCGTACAACGACTGATCATCGCCCTGCTGGCCAACGGCCACCTGTTGGTCGAAGGTGCCCCCGGCCTGGCCAAGACACGGGCGATCAAGACCCTGGCAGACGGGGTCGAAGGTTCGTTCCATCGTATCCAGTTCACCCCGGACCTGCTCCCCGGGGATGTCACCGGAACCGACATCTACCGCCCCCAGGAGGCTAACTTCCATTTCCAGAAAGGGCCTATTTTCCACAACATGGTGCTGGCCGACGAGGTAAACCGCGCGCCGGCCAAGGTCCAGTCAGCGCTGCTGGAGGCCATGGCGGAGCGCCAGGTCAGCGTGGGCAGCCAGACCTACCAGCTGCCGGAACTGTTTCTGGTGATGGCCACCCAGAACCCGATCGAGCAGGAGGGAACCTACCCGCTGCCGGAGGCCCAGCTCGACCGTTTTCTGATGCATGTCAATGTCGATTACCCGGACGCCAGCGCGGAGATGGAGATCCTGCGCCTGACTCGCGCGGAGGCCAGTGCGAGTTCAACCGCCCGGCCCCGACCGCTGGCCCAGGACACCGTGTTCGCTGCCCGCCAGGAGGTGCTGGCCATGCATATGTCCAGTCCGGTGGAGCAGTATATCGTGCAACTGGTAATCGCCAGCCGCAAACCCGGCGCCTACTCCGGGGAGCTCGCCGGCTGGATTGAATATGGCGGCAGCCCGCGGGCCACCATTGCGCTCGACCGCTGCGCCCGCGCCCACGCCTGGCTGCGGGGCCAGGACTACGTCAGCCCCGACGATGTGCAGGCTGTCGCCGGCGACGTGTTCCGCCATCGCCTGCTCCTCAGCTTTGAGGCGGAGGCCAACGGCGTGACGCCGGACCGGGTTATCAGCGAACTGCTGGCGCTTGTCCCCGTAGGCTGAGTATGCGCCTCGCCGATGTGACTGCCCCGGCCCTTGGCGCCTACGTGGCGCTGGAGGAGCTGATCGCCCTGCGCTTCCCGGCGCGGCAATTGCGCCTGTCCCGTCGCAACCGGGCCCTGAGCGTTCTGGCCGGCCCCAACAAATCCAATTTCCGCGGCCGCGGTATCGATTTCGAGGAAGTCCGCAATTACCAGGCCGGGGACGACATTCGCAGCATCGACTGGCGGGTCACCGCCCGCACCGGCACTGCGCATACCAAGTTATTTCGCGAAGAGCGCGAGCGACCCGTACTGGTAGCTGTAGACCAGCGCAGCAGTATGTTCTTCGGCTCCAGTCACTGCTTCAAGTCGGTGCTCGCCGCACAACTGGCCAGCCTGCTGGCCTGGAGCGCTCTGGATGCGGGCGACCGGGTGGGCGGACTGGTCTTCAACGGCGCCAGCCACCGGGAAATCCGTCCGCGACGCAGTCGCAAAACCGTGCTGGCGCTGCTGTCCCAGATCGCGCAGTACAACCGCGCGCTGCCCCTGGCGGGACCCGCCGATACCGGTTTTGCCGAAATACTGGCCAACCTGAGGCGCATCGTGCGCCCCGGAAGCAGTCTTTTCATTGTCAGCGATTTCCGCGGCGCCGAGGAAGACGGGGCCCGTGAACAGCTGTTCCAGATGGCCCAGCATATCGAGATTACCGCCATCGCCTGCAGCGACCCGCTGGAGGCGGACCTGCCGAAAGCCGGTCGCTATGCAGTGACCGATGGCAGCGCACGCAGCGAACTCGATACGGCGGACAGGGGGCTTCGCAGCAGTTACCGCGAGCGTGCCCGGCAGCGCAGCGAGCTGTTGTCGCGGGATCTGCTGCGCCTGGGCATACCCATGATGAGAGTCCGGACTGACCAGGCAGCCTTCAGCGTGTTGCAACAATTCTACGGAGACGCCCGCCGGTGAATCCACAGGACCCCCTGGCCGCCCTGCACCCCCTGCGGGAGCCCCTGCCCATCGGCTGGTGGCCACCGGCTCCCGGCTGGTGGCTGCTCGCGGGGCTGGTACTCGCAGCGCTGCTGGTGCTCGCCTGGTACGCCCTGCGGCGGTACCGCGCCAATGCCTATCGCCGGCGGGCACTGGCCCGACTCACCGAACTGGCCGCCGGAGCCCAACAACAAGCCGACCCGCAGCTGCTTCTCGCCGACATCAACGCACTGCTCAAGAGCATCGCCCTGGTGGCCTACCCCAGGCGTGAAGTGGCCGCAAGCAGCGGCCCCGAGTGGCTGGCATTTCTCAACAGCAGCCTCAGGCAGGAGGAACAGTTTCCAGAGGGATTTGTCACGGGGGCCTATCACAAGCACTGCCCGGATATCGACACAGGCCAGGTACTGCGCGCCGCATCGAGCTGGATCAGGCGGCATGAGGCGGCGCAATGATCGAATGGATCTGGCCCTGGATGCTGGCACTGGCGCCCCTGCCCTGGCTGGTGCGGCGCCTGGTGCCTCCTGCGAACAGTCAGGAGCCTGCGCTGCGGGCGCCGTTTTTCGAGGAGTGGCAGCAGCTCGGTGCCGACGGGGACAACCGCGTCAGCGCCGGCGCTCGCAGGCTCCCGGCAGCAGCCCTGTGGCTGGTCTGGCTCCTGCTGCTGCTGGCTGCCGCCCGGCCCACCTGGATCGGAGAGGCTATCGAACTGCCCAATAGCGGGAGGGACCTGATGCTGGCCGTCGATATCTCGGGTTCCATGCAGGTAGAGGATATGCAGCAGGGGCAAGCCCTGGTGCCCCGGATCACCGCGGTAAAACAGGTGGGGGCCGATTTTATCACCCGCCGCAGCGGCGACCGCCTCGGCCTGATCCTGTTTGGCAGCAACGCCTATGTCCAGTCACCCCTGAGCTTTGACACCAGCACGGTGGAACGCTTCCTGCTGGAGGCGCAGATCGGCTTCGCCGGCCAGGATACCGCCATTGGCGATGCCATCGGACTGGCCGTAAAACGGCTCCGGGAACGACCGGCGCAAAGCCGTGTGCTGATCCTGCTGACCGATGGCCAGGATACCGCCAGCTCGGTGAGCCCCCAGGATGCGGCGCAACTGGCCGCAGAACTCGGGATTCGTATCTACACCATCGGCATCGGGGCAGACAGGATGACCTTGCCCGGTTTGTTCGGCTCCAGTTTTGGCAGCCGCCAGGTCAATCCCTCCGCAGAGCTCGATGAGGCAGGCTTGCAACAAATTGCAAACCTTACCGGCGGCCAGTATTTCCGCGCGCGCGATCCCCGGGAGCTGGCCACTATCTACCAGTTGCTCGATCAACTGGAACCGGTGGAACAGGCGCTGGTGTCCTACCGGCCCCGCCAGGCACTGGGCTACGTTCCCCTGGTGTTGGCCCTGCTGGTCAGTTTTGCCCTGGCCCTGCGGCAGCTGCTGCGCACGGCGCGCTGGAACGAGACCCCGAGCGTGGAGGAGGCGCAGTGATGGAGTTGCACCTGATGCGGCCCCAGTGGCTGTGGCTCCTGGTACCGGTCCTGTTGCTTGCGATACTCCTGTGGCGGCAGCGGGACCGGCTCGGCAGCTGGAACCAGGTAATCTCAGCGGAGCTGCTGCCCTTCCTGGTGAGCCCCCAGGGGGAGGCCCGCAGACGAAACCTGATGCCCTATATCCTCCTGGGCTGGCTGCTGGCCGCTCTGGCGGCCAGCGGCCCCAGCTGGCAGAAAATCCCACAGCCGGTGCATCAGAAGCAGGACGCGCTGGTGCTTGTGCTGGACCTGAGCTATTCGATGAAGTCGGGGGATCTGGCGCCGTCGCGCCTGGATCGCGCCCGCCAAAAGCTGCTGGACCTGCTCGCCCTGCGCAAGGAGGGCCAGACCGGACTGGTCGCCTACGCCGGTGACGCCCATGTCGTCACCCCCCTGACGGACGACACACCCACTATCGCCAATCTGCTGCCGGCATTGAGCCCCGACATGATGCCGGTACCGGGCAGCGACGCCGGTGGCGCGGTCAAAGCGGCGGTGGAGCTGCTCCACTCCGCGGGCATCCGCAACGGCAAGGTCCTGTTGATTACCGACGGTATCAGCGCAAAAGACAGCCGCGAGATAGAACAGGTGATGGCCACAACTGGCGCAAGCCTGGCAATCATGGGCGTGGGTACGGCAACCGGGGCGCCGATACCGCTGCCCCGGGGCGGCTTCCTCAAGGACAGGGAAGGAACCATAGTAATGCCCGCTCTCGATGAGGCGCCTCTGCGCGCACTGGCATCCGCTGCCAGCGGTGTTTACATGCCTATGCAAATCGATGACTCGGACCTCACCGCCCTGCTGGCGGAATCCCCCCTTGCCGGACAGCAACCCACCCTGGCGCTGGACCGCACGGCCGACACCTGGGAGGACCAGGGCTACCTCCTGGTGCTGGCGCTGTTGCCACTGGCGCTCGCGCTGTTCCGGCGCGGCTGGATCGTCTGCCTACTGCCACTGCTGCTGGTTGCCCAGCCCCAGTCCGCCAGGGCCGACGCCTGGGACGACCTGTGGCTGACCCCGGACCAGCAGGGGCAGCGGGCCTTGCAGCAGGGTGACAACGAGGCGGCGGCTGAATTGTTCGAGAGCCCGGCCTGGGCGGGAACCGCTGCCTACCAGGGGGAGGATTATGCAGCCGCCGATGAGTACTTTGCCCGGGGAGACGACGCCGACAGCTGGTATAACCGCGGCAATGCGCTGGCCCGCGAAGGCAAACTGGACGAGGCGATAGAGGCCTACAAGGAATCCCTCGCGCGCGCGCCTGAACAGGAAGACGCCCTTGAAAACCTCGCCCTGCTGGAACAACTCCAGCAGCAACAGGAAAACCAGGACCAGCAACAGAACCAGGACCAGCAACAGAACCAGGACCAACAACAGAACCAGGACCAGCAGCAGAACCAGGACCAGCAACAGAACCAGGACCAGCAGCAGAACCAGGATCAGCAACAGAACCAGAACCAACAACAGAACCAGGACCAGCAGCAGAACCAGGACCAGCAGCAGAACCAGGATCAACAGCAGAACAGGGACCAGGGACAGGACCAGGACCAGGACCAGGGACAGGACCAGCAACAGGATCGGGAACAAGAGCAGAATCAGGAAGGACAGCAGCACGAGGCAGCACAGCAAAGCGAGGAAGAACAGCAGGAGCAGCAGGCAGAGGCGGCACAGGCGCAGCAACAGGCCGAGGCCGAGGCCGACCCCGAATCCCGGGAGCGCGAGCAGGCCATGGAGCAGTGGCTGCGCAGGGTGCCGGATGACCCATCAGGCTTGCTGCGGGAAAAGTTCCGCTATGAGAGCTATCAGCGCCAACAACAGGGAGCAGAAACAGACAATGACACCTATTGGTAGGCTGGCAGGCATACTCTGCCTGTTTGTTCTGGTACTTGCCCCAGCCGGCAGTTGGGGCGCGGTTACCGCAAGCGTCGACCGCAACCGGGTGGCGCTGGGCGATACCCTGCGGCTCACCATCACCGCAACCGACGAGGAGGACCTGGGGGACGTCGACCTGCAGCCCCTGTCCGCGGATTTCGAAATCCTGCGACGATCAAACAGCAACAAGACCAGCTACATCAATGGCAGTTTCTCCAGCACCAGGGAATTGCTGCTGGATATCACCCCGCGCCGCCAGGGCGACCTCGAGATACCACCGCTGCAGGTGGGCGCTGGGCGCACCAGCGCCCTGCCCGTTACCGTGGCACCACCTCCCCGGGGTGCCGCCGGGGATCAGAACCTGGTGTTTGAAGCGGAGCTGGATCGCAGCTCCGTGTATGTCCAGGGCCAGGTCATCCTCACGTTGCGGCTGCAACAGGCCATCAACCTGGATGACCGCAACATTACCCAGTTGGAACTCGATGACGCCTTTGTCAGGCCGCTGGAACAAAACTCGTTTCAACGCACCATCAACGGCCGGCCGTGGCTGGTACACGAGATTCGCTACGCGATTTTCCCGGAGCACAGTGGAACCCTGGAAATACCGTCCCAGCGATTCAGCGCGAGGGAGAGCACGCCACGGCGCAGCCTGTTTGACCTCGGGGGCGGCGGGCGCCAGGTACGCCGCAGCACCGAGCCACTGACCATCGAGGTACAGCCGCGCCCCGACAGCTTCCCAGGTAGCGAATGGCTGCCCGCCGCCGAGCTGACGCTGGAAGAGTCCTGGTCGACACCACCGGAAAAGTTGCAGGTAGGCGAATCCGCCACCCGCACCATAACGATTCGCGGCGAGGGCTTGCAGGGCGCCCAGCTGCCACCCGTGCTGTTCCCCGCGACGCAGGGCCTGAAATATTACCCGGACCAGCCGGTCATCACTGACAGCGAATCCGCAACTGGCCTGGTAGGGACGCGGGTGGACAGCGCCGCCGTGGTGCCTACTCGCGCCGGTCGCTGGCAAATACCGGAACTGCGCATTCCCTGGTGGGACACCCGCAGTAATGAACTGCGCTACGCCGTGCTGCCGGGGCGGGAAATCGAGGTTGCCGCGGCAGAGGTCGCAGCAACGGGCACGGCGCCGGTAACCGCGCCGGCTTCCCCCCCGGCGCTGACACTCGATCCCGGCACCGGGGCCGCCATCCCGATTATTGCATCGGATAACAACTATCTCTGGCAAATCCTCAGCGCTGTCACGGGTATGGGCTGGCTGTTGACTGTTCTGTACCTGGTCTGGTCGCGGCGCAAGCGGGACGCGCCCCCCCCGGCGGAAGCGGACAAGCCAGTGGAAAAGCAGGCTTTCAGGGAGTTGCTCGCGGCTTGCAGCGCCGGGGACCCGCGCCGGGCGCGCCAGGCGGCAGTGCGCTGGAGCGCCGCCCTGCATGCCCAACCGGGCCTGACCTCACTCGCGCAGGCTGCGGCTGCCCACGATGATACCGCCATGAGCGCAGCCCTGGAGTCACTTAACACGGCGCTCTACAGCGGCCGGACATCCTCATGGGATGGCAGCGCGCTGGCAGAGGCGGCCCGACGGCTGCGCCCAGGACACTCTGGGAAAGTGCCCCGCGATGAGCCAAACCTGCAACTCTATCCAAACACTACCTGAAGACGGATGACACGGTCGCGGCTGCAGGAACTCCCGTGCCTGCATCGTTACACTGCTGACAACAAGGAGAACACCCATGAAAAACTTCCTTCCCGGCACCCTGCTACTGCTGTCCCTGCTCGGCCTGAGCGCCGGCGCAGCCGGGCAGGAGGAACCGTCGTTCTACAACGGATTCGACGTGGAGGGGGGCCTGATAGCGCCCAATGAAATCGACCACGGCGGTCCGGGCCGGGATGGTATTCCCTCGCTCGACAAGCCGCAATTCCTCAGCGGTGCGCAGCGCGACAGCCAGATCCGGCCCGGCGACCGGGTGATGGGTGTGAGCTACAATGGTGTGGCCAAGGCCTACCCCATTGCGGTTCTGGACTATCACGAGATCGTCAACGACACGTTCGGCGATACCCCGCTGACCGTCACGTTCTACCCGCTGAGCGGCACCGGTATGGTGTTTCTCGCCGAAGCGGGCGGCCAGGTACTCGACTTCGGGGTATCCGGCCTGATCTATAACAGCGATCTGCTTTTGTACGACCGCAATACCCGGTCACTGTGGTCGCAGATCATGAAAACAGCCGTTACCGGCCCGCTCAAGGGCGCCACCCTCACCCAGGTACCCGCGCAGTACACCACCTGGGCAAACTGGAGCAGCCAGCATCCCCAGTCGCTGCTGCTGTCACGGGATACCGGCCACGAGCGCAACTACGACCAGGATCCCTACGCCGAGTACAAGCGCCTGCCCATGGTGATGTACGCCACCCTGCACAGCGACTGGCGGCTGCCCGCGAAGACCTGGGTAGTGGGCATCACGGCGGGAGACGAGGCGATCGCCCTGCCGTTTGCAGAACTGGACACCCTGGAAAGTGCCCTGCGGGTCAACGTCGGGGGACAGGCACTTGATGTCCACTGGGACAAGGCGGCGCAATCCGCCAGGGTCTTCGATGTCGACGGCATGGAGCACCCCGCCACCGCCGGCTACTGGTTCGCCTGGGTTGCGTTTCACCCGACCACCGCCCTCTACCTGAGTGAGCCGGCCGACTGACGCCCGGCCCCCGGGCGCTAGCCCGGCGCACCGCCCTCCAGGGATTTCGTCACCAGTTCGAACACATCCGGGGACAGGTCGCCCCGCGTCCCCAGCCGCTCCAGCTGGGCGTACATCAGCTGCGCCCGGCCGCGGTAGTTACGCCATTTGGTCAGGGGGGCCAGCAGGCGCGAGGCCAATTGCGGGTTGGCGCTGTCGAGCCGCACTACCATGTCTGCAAGGAAGCGGTAACCCGCCCCGTCAATGCGGTGGAAATGCACCGGGTTCCTGCCGGTGAAACCGCCCACCAGGGCCCGGACCTTGTTGGGGTTGCGTATATCGAAGTCCGGATGAGCCAACAGGCTCTGCACCCGTGCCAGGGTATCTCCCAGCGGCATGGCCGCCTGCAGGGAAAACCACTGGTTCATCACCAGCGTGTCGTGGCGCCAGTCCCGGTGGAAGCGCTCCAGGGCCTCCTCCCGATCCGCCGCATCGCCATAGAAGACGATGGCCTGCAGGGCGGCCAGCCGGTCGGTCATGTTGCGCGCCTCGCTGAACTGGTGCCGGGCGAGCTGCGGATACAGGCCGCGGGCGCTGGCCAGGAACGCAAGGCAGGTGTTGCGCAGGCTGCGGGCGGCGATCTGGGCGGCATCCGGGGCGTATTCATCGGCAGTGGCCAGGCGCTGGTAGCAGTCGTGAAACTCCGCCGTACAGGCCCGCGCAAGTTCGGCCTGCACTGCCCAGCGCGCGTTGTGAATGGTGTCGACATCCGCGCCGCCGGTATGGCTCGCCAGTTCCGCGAGATAGTCCTCGCCGGGCAGGGCCAGCATTACCGCCACCATGGCCGGGTCCAGGGATGTGTCGCCCAGCAGGGTGCGACAGGCCTCGACCAGCAGCGGATCGACCGCCACGGGGACGCTTCGCCTGATCTGCTCCTCCACTTCCTGGATCACTCTGGTCGCCAGCGCCTGGGCGCTGTCCCAGCGCACAAAACCGTCGTCGTCCCGGCTCATCAGCATGCGCAGCTCGCCCTTGCTGTAACGGTAGTCGAGCCGCACAGGGGCTGAAAAACCCCGCAGCAGGGATGGCACGGGGCGCTCCCGTACACCCTGGAACACAAAACTCTGCCGGGGCTTGTCCACCACCAGTACAACGCGGGTATTGTCCTCGCTCTCGGGGCCGGGTTCTCCCGACTCCAGCTGCAGGGGCAGGTTGCCCGCCTCGCCCAGCAGCCCCATCGCCAGGGGAATCACGAAGGGTTGTTTTACCGGCTGGCCGGGGGTCGCCGGGCAGGACTGGTTTACATGCAGGGTATAGCGCGCACGCTCTTCATCGTACTCGTCGCGCACCGTCAGCTGCGGCGTACCCGCCTGGGAGTACCAGTTGCGAAACTGGGCCAGGTCCACCCCGCTGGCCGCCTCCATCGCACGGACAAAGTCCTCACAGGTCACGGCCTGGCCGTCATGGCGCTGGAAATACAGGTCCGAGCCCCGGCGAAATGCCTCAGGGCCCAGCAGGGTATGAATCATCCCGACGACTTCGGCGCCTTTTTCGTAGACCGTGAGGGTATAGAAATTGTTGATCTCTATCACCGCCTCCGGACGCACCGGGTGGGCCATGGGCCCCGCGTCCTCGGCGAACTGGGCGGTGCGCAGCACCATCACGTCTTCCACCCGCTTTACGATGGCAGAACCCATATCAGCCGAGAAGCTGGCGTCGCGAAAAACGGTAAAACCCTCCTTCAGGCTGAGTTGAAACCAGTCGCGGCAGGTCACCCTGTTGCCGCTCCAGTTATGGAAATACTCGTGGGCGACGATCGACTCCACCCTCTGGAAGCCCTGGTCAGTCGTCGTCTCGGGACTGCAAAGCACACAGGAGCTGTTGAATATATTGAGGCTCTTGTTCTCCATCGCCCCCATGTTGAAATCGTCCACCGCCACGATATTGAATAATTCCAGGTCGTACTCCCGACCGTACATTTCTTCATCCCAGCGCATGGCACGCTTGAGGGAGTTCATCGCGTGCCCGCACTTGCCCAGGTCCTTTTCCTCGACATAGATACGCAGGCACACGTCCCGTCCGCTGGCGGTGCGAAAGCTGTCCTGCACATGGCGCAGGTCACCCGCCACCATGGCAAAGAGATAGGCCGGTTTGGGGAACGGGTCGTGCCAGCTCGCCCGATGCCTGCCGTTGTCCAGATCCTCGACCTGCGTGAGGTTGCCGTTGCTGAGCAACACGGGGTAGCGCGACTTGTCGGCCTCGATGCTCACGGTGAAAACCGACATCACATCGGGCCGGTCCGGATAATAGGTGATCCGCCGAAATCCGTGCGCCTCGCACTGCGTACAGTACATGGAATGGGACCGGTACAGACCTTCCAGTGCGGTGTTGTCCTGGGGGCGGAGCCTGGTCTCGCACTCCAGAACAAAGCTGGCGGGCACCCCGGGCACTTCCAGTCCCCCCTCTGTCACGCTATAGCGCTCCGGCGCCAGCGCCTGCCCGTCCAGCCTGAGGGACAGCAGCTCGAGATCCTCGCCGTGCAGTTGCAGCACGGTCGCTGCTGCCACGGACTCATTGCGCTTCAACTGCAGGCGGGCGCGCACCAGGGTGTGCTCTTCCCGCAGGTCGAAATGCAACTCGGTCCGCTCCACCAGGTAGTCTGGTGGCTGGTAATCCTTGAGGTAGATGGCTGTCGGCCTGGCGTCTCGCATGGTCTGTCTCGATTGTCTACTAAGGCACTCCCCGGTCGTCCGGGATAAATCAGTGCCTTGTGAGTGAGAGTTGATAGCCACCGTATTTGCGCATATTGATCACGCCGGTATCAAATACAAGGTATTGCCCCTTGATGCCCAGCAAGGTGCCGCCGACCTCGGGGACCTTGTCGAGATTGAAGGAACTCACCCGGGTCGGGTACTCCAGTACCGGGTAACTGATCCTGGTTTCCGGATGTTCCTCGAGCACTGTGATGGCCTGCAGTCCGAACTGTCGCTGCAGATCATCTATTTCGCCAGCGCATTCCGCCAGCAGGCGTTGTCTGGCCTGCTCCAGGTCACAGGGCTGCGCATCGCCCTTGAGCATGGCCTGCCAGTGGGTCTTGTCGGCAATATGGTTTTTGAACACGGCTTCCACCAGGCCCGAGTGCAGGCGCGTGTCCACCCGGAAAATCGGCTGGGCCTGGGTGGCCCCCTGGTCCATCCAGCGGGTGGGGACCTGGCTGCCCCGGGTTATGCCGACCTTCAGGCCCGAGGTGTTGGCGAGGTAGACGATGTGGTCGATCATGCAATGGGTTTCACCCCACTCTGGCTCCCGGCAGGTGCCGGCGGCATAGTGACACTTCTCCGGGCTCACGATGCAGCTGTCGCACTGGGCCAGACGCCTGAAGCAGGGGTAGCAGTAGCCCTGGTTGAAGCTCTTGGAAGTCTTGCGACCACAGTGGATACAGTTGATTACACCGCAGTATTTCAGCTGCAGTGACTGCCCCAGGTACTGGTTCAGCGGAATCTCGATGTCACCCAGCAGCATGGTGTACTGCACCGGGTCGGCCAGCTCGGTCTTCATCTTGCGCACGGGTCCGCTGGCCAGCATTTCAGTCAAGGGGTTCTCCTTTCCATTTCAGCGTGGTCTCGGCCGGGTCATCGCACATTTCCCCCGCCTTGTGGCCCCGGTCGATAAAACCGATTCGCTCACTCTCCGGCAGGTACAGCTCCCCCCAGGCGATCAGGGCCTGCAGCGACTCGCTGCGCTGCTCGGGGGAGAGGGGCTTGCCGTCCGGCCACTTGCCGATCTCCACCGCGCGCCGCAGGCTGCGGTAGATCTCCGGCGTCATCGAATCGATCAATTGCCTGTAGTCCATCGCCGTCATATCAGCCCTGGATTCTCTGTACCTGCTCGACAAAATGCCAGGGCGCGAGCATTCTCTTGAGCTCCGAGGCCGGCACCGGCCTGCTGAACAGGTATCCCTGCACGGCCTCCGCACCGTTGTTGATGAGAAAGCGATACTGCTCTTCCGTCTCGACTCCCTCGGCCACGATACCCAGTCCGAGGCTCCTCGCCATGGCGATAATGGCGACGACCACTTTTCCCCTGTTTTCGTTGTTGTCGCAGTCCAGCACAAAGCTGCGATCTATCTTGAGCTCGTCCAGTGAGTAGCGGCTCAGGTAGCTCAACGTCGCGTAGCCGGTCCCGAAATCGTCCACGGACAGGTAGACCCCGAGCGCCTTGAGATCGCGCAGGCTCTGGTAGGTGCTCCGGTCCTCGTCCATCAGGATGCCCTCGCTCAGGCCCAGTTCCAGCCTTGAAGCGGGCAGGTCGTATTGCATGAGCACCTCCCTGATCCTGTCGACGAAGGTCACGGAGAACTGGAAGGCCGAGACGTTGATGGCAACCCTGGGCAATTCCAGGCCCTGTCCATCGAATTCCTTCATCTGGCGGCAGGACTCCGCAAGCACCCAGTCGCCGAGCTCGTCGATCACCCCAATCTCTTCCGCCAGCGGGATGAACTGGAATGGCGGCACCGAGCCGTGCTCGGGGTGCTCCCAGCGCAACAGTGCTTCGGCGCCCGCCACCGCGCCGGTGAGAGTATTGATCTGGGGCTGGTAATGCAGCGACAACTGGTTGCGCTCCACCGCCTTGCGCAGGTCTGCCTCCAGTTTCAGGCGCCCCACGCCGGTAGCATCCATGTGCCCGCTGTAAAACAGGTACTTGTCCCTGACCGAGTCCTTGGCGTGATGCATGGCGATTCCCGCCGCCCTGAGCAGTGCCTCTACCGTTGCGCCATCGCGCGGGGCGATGGCCAGGCCGATACTCGGGCTGACAACCAGTTCGTGGCCCTCGATAATAATCGGCTTCGACAGCGCTTTCAGCACGCGGTCCGCGACAATTCCGGCGGACTTTTCGTTGTCGACCTGGTTGAGAATCACCGTGAATTCGTCTCCGCCCAGGCGGGCCACATCGATTTTTTGCTCGCCATCCACAAAGTGGGAGACGGCATCACTGCCCCGGACACTCTCCGTGAGACGCTTGCCAACCTCCAGTAACACCTGGTCGCCGGCGCTGTAACCCAGGGAGTCGTTGATGCGCTTGAAGTTGTCGAGATTCATGAACAGCAGGGCCAGGGTCTGATTATTGCGCTGGTTGAGACCCAGCAGCAGGCCCAGTTGCTCCGTGAACAGGCGGCGGTTCGGCAGCGCTGTCAGGCCGTCATGATAGGACAGGTGCTGTATCCGGGTTTTCGTTTCGTTGATTTCCTCCGCGGCCTTGTTCAATTTCTCATCGCGCTCGGACAACTGGCTGGTTCGCTCATCGACTTTCATATTGAGCAGGCGCTGGTCGACATCCGACTCCTGCTTCACTTTCTGGAAGCCGCCAATCACGCTGTTGATGACCGTGGCGATATCCTTGAGCTCGGCACTGGCCTCGATTGCCAGTGGCTTGTCGACCTTGCCCGAAGTGACATCGTCAGCCAGCTGGGCCAGGCGCGACAGGTCACGGGTAATGCGACGGCTCACAACAGCCACGACCAGGCCGCACAGTACTGCCAGGCCAAGGCCGGAAAAAAATACCTTGCGGACCATGGGCCCTATGATCTCGAGGAGTTGCACCCTGGAAATTTCCAGCTGCATATAGCCGATGACACGCAGGCTTTGATTGCCGTCGGACTCGGAGGCGGCAACGAAAAAATCGTAGGGGGTCAACCCCTGCCGGGCCGGATTGACCGAGGTGAATACCGGCACTGTCAGGTACATGGGCAGGTCGGTGTCCCTCCATGCTTCCCACAAACCGGTGCCCGCCGGCTCCAGGTCCGAACCGAGCGCGATCAACGCGGTGTCGGCCTCCGCCAGGTCGTCCCGCAGCAATTTGAAGGGGGGCGATACCCTGTCGGCATCAACGCTCGCCGGGCGCCGGGCCAGCAGCTCGCCCAGGCCATCCCGGGCTGAGGCTACAGACACCGAGGGTGTGTCCAGGAACTCCGCCAGCACCGGCTGCAGTGCCTCGTCCTGGCGGCGGTAGAGCGCCAACTGCAGGTCGGGGCGACCGCGCACCTTGGTCACCAGCGTATCGACTGTGGCGTCCAACACGAGGTGATATTCGCGCCAGGCGGTTAATCCGGTCAGCGCCAGCGCCAGAAAAAGCGCAACTGAAATAAAGAGCAGGTTGATCTTGCCCGCTATCGTCATTACTTATGTCTCCCCGACACCATCCCAAACAGCGCCCCCAGAACTGCGCCACAGATCAATCCGCCCAGGTGCGCGGCATTGGCAATAGCCCCAAAGCCCAGCACCTCCACCAGCCCCACCATGCACACTACCAGCCAGCCGACCATAAACAACATCAGCGCGGGCGCGGGCTGAATTCGCCAGGCAGGCTGAAACAGCGGGGCCACCCAGGAAAATCCCAGCAGTCCGTAGACCACGCCCGACATACCACCGAATATTCCGGCGCCGCCAAAGGCAAATTGACTCCCATTGGACACTATGGCGATCACCAGGAACAACAGGAACATATTGATATGTCCCATTACACGTTCCACTTTGCCCCCAAGCTCCCACAGCCAGAGGCTGTTGAAGACAATATGCAGCCAGCCAAAATGGAGGAAGGCCGGCGTGACCAGGCGCCAGTACTGGCCGTGCATGGAATCGAATACGGGCCTGCCGTTAACCACTTCGAAGGGCGTGAATGTCAGGTATCCCAGCCACCTCGTCGCGGACAGGTAGAACAATCCGAACCCGACCATGCTGAGCAGGATCAAGACAACGGTTACGGGTACCGAGCGCCAGCTGACCGCGCTCACCAGGGGCGGCCGCCTGCCCTGCCCTGCCAGCTCAATACGCAACTCGCCGGACCGCCAGGCCCGGTACAGCGAGGTGACCTCGTCGGCCTGGGCGGCCCGCTGCACCGCCAGAACCTGCTGGCCGTTCTCCTCAAAAATGCGATGCACCACCCCGCGCTGCTGCAGGATGGCACTGAGTGGCAACAGGTCTTCTTCAACGCCGACGCTGAGAGCGGGGTAAAAATCCGTCATCAACTTACCAGTGCGTCGCCCCAGCGCAGTTTGTCCCTGCAGCTGGCATAGAAGCTGTGACCCACTGGATGCAACAGGGTAAGCCGGTGGCTTTTCTTGGTGACATGGACGGAGTCACCCGGCCGCGCCGTCATATTGACCTGGCCGTCACAGGTAACCGGCGGATGGATCCGGTTGCGCGCGAGTATGTCGATCCGTATCCGGGAGTTACCGTCAACGACGATGGGGCGACTGCTCAGCGCGTGGGGAAACATCGGCACCAGCACCATGGCATCGAGGGTCGGGTGCATGATCGGCCCGCCACCGGAGAGGGAGTAGGCGGTGGAGCCTGTCGGGGTGGAGACAATCAGCCCATCCGCGCGCTGCCGGTAGACAAAGCTGTCGTTGACATACAGTTCGAACTCGATCATCTGGGCCGAAGTGCCGGAGTTCACCACCACGTCGTTGAGCGCGTCTGCGCGGCCGACCACCTTGCCGGCCCTGTGAACCTCCGCATCCAGCAGAAAGCGGTTCTCGCGTTCATACTTGCCGTCCAGTACGGCCGGGACCTGGCGGGAAATTTCATCGGGCATGATATCGGTAAGAAAACCCAGGCGACCCCGGTTTACCCCCACCACCGGGGTGTCGTACTTGGCCAGCGTGCGGGCCGCACTGAGCAGGCTGCCATCGCCGCCCACGACAATCACCAGGTCCACGGACTGGCCGATCTCATCGCAGCTGGCAAGGCGGTGACTGCTGTCCTCTACCAGTTCGCCGAGGCGATCCTCGAGCACGACTTCCAGCCCACGCTCCTCGAGCAGTGCCAACAATTGGTGCACCACCTCCCGCAGGCCGGACTGCTTGCTGCGCCCCACCAAACCGATTCTTGTAAACGCTGCCTGCATCCTGCTAACGTCCCGCCCCCGAAAGACCGTTATTATAACCACGAACGTACAGGAAAAGCGCAGCGATGTCGGCATTTCCCTACAAGACACAGGCGGTGCGGGATCTGGCCTGGGCCTGCTTCTCGCCGCCGCTGCTGTGCGCAGCGCAAATGCCCGATAGCGCAGCGAATGTGACGGACTGCCGCCCGCAGCTCACCTCCTCGCGCCGGGACTGGCTGGCGCGACTGGACAGCGATCCACAGCTGCTGCTGGCGCACCTGGCCGGCAACAGCAGCCATCGCCTGGGCCTGTACTTCGAAAGACTCTGGCATTTTTTCCTGCAGCAGGATCCGGCGTTCGATCTGGTGGCGCACAATCTGGCGGTGCGGGACGGAGGCGCCACCCTGGGAGAGTTTGATGTCATCTACTGGTGCAGGGAACGACAACGGCACTGCCACCTGGAACTGGCGGTCAAATATTTCCTGGGCTCGCGCATCCAGACCACCAGCGCCAGCGCAAGCCGCTGGTGCGAGTGGCTGGGGCCCAATACCCGGGACCGTCTCGATCTCAAGCTGCGGCAGTTGCTTGGTCGGCAGACAGCACTCGGCCAGCACCCGCGCGCCCGCAGGCAATTGCACGAACTGGGTATAGGCGACATGACCAGGGAAATAGGATTCAAGGGCTACCTGTTCCAGCAGCACGACGCTCCCCTGCCCCCGCCACGGGGCTTCAATTCGCAGCTGGCATTCTGCCAATGGCTTCCCCTCAGGGCGCTGCCGCAGTTCCTGGCCGCGACGCCGGCGGAGCAATTCCAGCCGCTGCCGAGGATGCGCTGGCTCTCGCCGGTGCGGGCTTACAGCGGCGAACAATTTTTGGGTCGTTCGACGCTGCGGGAAAGACTACAATCGCTGGCGTCCGCACAACTGGTCGCGGCGGTGGACGGCGAAGGCAGGGAAACATGCCGTTTTTTCGTGACCCCCGACGACTGGCCTGCCAATGACGGCCAGACAAGCCATTAACGGAGAAATTATGACTACAGCCAGATCAGTACTGATCACCGGTGCTACCCGCGGCCTGGGCGAGCACCTCGCCCGCCAGTTTGCCGAGCGCGGTTACCGGCTGGCCCTTACCGGGCGCAAGCAGGAAGACCTGGACCGCCTGGGCGGTGAACTGGCGGGAACAGCGGCTGACATCGTGCTGGAAACACTGGACGTCTGCGACTACGACAGCATCGCCCCGGTGATCCGGCGCTGCGCCGAACGCCTGAACGGACTGGACATCATCGTTATCAATGCCGGCGTGGCTTTTACCACCCCGGCCGGCAAGGGCCATTTCGAGCAGATTCGCCAGACCATCGACGTCAACCTGACGGGAGCGATTGCCACCGCGGAGGCCGCGGTCGAACTGTTTCGCAGCCAGGGCCATGGGCAGGTGGTGGGAATCACCTCGGTAGCAGGCGTACGCGGCTTCCGCGGCCAGGGAGTCTACTGCGCCAGCAAGGCGGGCTTCGGCCGCTACCTGGAATCACTGCGGGTAGAGACCCGGCGCGACTCGATCGTGGTGACCGAGCTGGCACCGGGTTATATCGATACCGATCTCAACCGCTCGATACCCAACCGGCCATTTCTGGTGACGGCCGAGCACGGCACCAGAATCATGGCCGACCTGATCGAGCGCCGGGTCAGCTTCCGCTATATACCGCCATGGCCCTGGACCCTGGTGGCCCAGGTGATCAAATGGCTGCCGGACCGCGTGATCGCGAAAATGTAGTCCCGCTGCAGGGTCAGGGGGTCAGCCAGGAATAACCGCGACGGCCCTGCAGACCGCCCGTATGGACCGCCAGCAGGGGCGCGGTTGCAGCGTATTCGCCGCTGCGCAGGCGCTGGTGAACGGCGTAGAGCATCTTGCCGGTGTACACCGGGTCCAGTGCCACAGCATGCACTGCCTCAAAGGCCAGGATGAACTCGCGCAGGTCACTGCTTACCCGGGCGAAACCGCCGCAGTGGTAAGCGTGCAGGATCTGCCAGCGCGCACAATCGCCGGCTGCCATGCGCTCGAGCAGCTGTCCCGTCCGCTGCTCGAGGTCCGTTGCACCCTTGAGCGCGGCCACGCCGGTAACCTCGTAACCGGAATCCAGGCCGGCCACCAGCCCGGCCAGGGTGGTACCGGTACCAACCGGCACCAGGATGTGGCGCATCGCGGGAGCCGCCGTCCTGATCAATCCGGCGATATCCATGCAACCGCGGGCACCTTCGGTGTTGGCGCCGCCCTCGGGAATGACCAGGCAGGGCGCGTATTCCTGCTGCAGCTGCGCCAGGTAGTCGGCAGCGTGGCGGCGCCGGTACTCCTCGCGGGACACCCGCACAATCTGCATGCCCCAGCGCCGGGCATCCGCCAGCGTGGCAGACTCCGCGCCCTGATCAGCGCCCCGCACGATACCGACAGTGGCAAAGCCCTGTTCGGCGCCCACTGCCGCCAGCGCGTGCAGGTGATTGGACCAGGCACCGCCGAAAGAGACGAGTCGATTGATACCCAGGCGCCTGGCCGCGGCCAGGTTGGCGCGAAGCTTGAACTGTTTGTTGCCCGGGGCGAGTCCGCCCCCCGTGTCCAGGCGCAACAGGGCGACATTACTCATGGACACGCCGGCGACAGGCGCCTCGCCAAGCCGGGTCAGCATGGCGGGGACGGGATCAGGGCCGGGACAGGCCGACATTGTTTTTTTGCAACACCTGCTCGGCGCGATAACTGGAGCGCACGAACACCCCGGAAACCACTTCCATGAAGCCCCGGTCCAGGCCCCAGCCCCGGTACTTCTCGAACTCATCGGGTGTCACCCAGCGATCGATCGGGTAGTGGTGCGCCGTGGGCTGCAGATACTGGCCGAAAGTAAGGATATCGACGGCAGCGGCGCGCAAGTCGTCCATTGCCTCGATGACTTCCTCCTCGGTCTCCCCCAGCCCCAGCATCAGGCTGGTCTTGGTCAGCACGTCGGGGCGGTAGCGCTTGGCGTGGGCCAGGACCGCCAGGGTCTGCTCGTAGCTGGCCCGCGGGTCCCGCACCGGATGGGTCAGGCGACGGACGGTCTCGACATTCTGGGCGAAAACCTCGATGCCGGAATCCAGCACCGTCTCCACATCCGCCAGCACACCGAGAAAATCCGGCGTCAGCGCCTCCACAGCGGTGGCCGGGTTGAGCGCCTTCACCTGCCGCACGCAATCGGCGTAGTGACCCGCCCCACCATCGGCCAGGTCATCGCGGTTGACCGAGGTGAGCACCACGTAGCGCAGGTTCATCAGCTGTACGGACCGGGCGGTATTGGCCGGCTCATCGGGATCCAGCCAGCCCCTGGGGTTGCCGGTATTGACCGCACAGAAGCGACAGGCGCGGGTACATACATCCCCCATCAGCATGATAGTCGCGGTACCCGAACTCCAGCACTCGCTCATGTTCGGACACTTGGCTTCCTCACAGACGGTGGCCAGGCGGTGTTCGCGCACAATGCCCTGGACCCTGTCGAAATTGGCGCCGCCCTGCACCCGGACCCGCAGCCAGTCGGGCTTGCGCAGGCGGGGGCTGCCTGCCCGGCTGGCCTTGACGCCGTCCTTGATGGCGGTGATGCCCTTGTCGTTGATGAATTTCTCACCACTGGCGACATGGACCACCGGAATGAGCTCACTGTCTGGCATGGCCTTGGACCCCGGGGCTGGTACATACGAAAGAGCAATTGTACCCTAATGCTGCAGGGCGAGCCCACGCGGTCAATAGATGGACACTTGAGCCAGAACAAGGTTGGTCAAAACGGGCTGGGTTAGTATCATCGGTCAAATAACATGGAAGGCGGCGCATAGCAGGCGATGACACGCAAGCTTGACAGGGGACCAGCCCGGGCTGACATTTTGCAGAGCCTGACGGGCCTGCTGCTGGTGCTGTTCATCTGGGGACATATGTTTTTTGAATCCAGCATACTGCTGGGAAAAGACGCCATGTACTGGGTGACAAAAATGTTCGAGGGTGAACCGCTTTTCGGTAAGCCCTACCCCCTGCTGGTGTCCGTGGTTGCCGCCATTATCTTTGCCCTGATAGCGGTACACGCCGTGCTGGCGTTGCGCAAGTTCCCGGGAAGCCACCGCCAGTATCGTGAGTTCAATGCGCATATGGGCGCCATGCGACACCCCGACACCACCTTGTGGTACGTGCAGGTGGCGACCGGGTTCGCCATGTTCTTCCTGGCCTCGGCCCACCTGCTCGTGGTATTCCTGCAGCCGGACAACATTGGCCCCTACGCATCCTCCGACCGGATCTGGAGCGGGCGCTTCTGGCTACTGTACGCACCCTTGCTGGTTTGCGTGCACCTTCATGCGGGCATAGGGATTTACCGTCTCGCCATGAAATGGGGACCGATTCCCGCCGCCAGTTCAAAAGTGGTTCGGCGCCGGCTCAAATTCGCGATGTGGGGCATCATCGCGTTCTTCCTCTGCCTCGGAACTGCCAGCCTGGTCACCTACATGGTAATTGGCAGGGAGCATGCCCCGTACGCCGGGGAGCGTTACCTGCCGGCCCACAAACAGTCGCAGCCGGGATAGTTCATGCAGATAATTTACACTGATGTCCTGGTGATCGGCGGCGGCCTGGCCGGACAGCGCGCGGCGATCGGCGCCAAACGCCGGGGCCATGATGTCGTCGTGCTCAGCCTGGTACCCGCCAAACGCTCCCATTCCGCCGCCGCCCAGGGCGGCATGCAGGCCAGCCTGGGCAATTGCCTTGGCGCTGCCGGTGACAACGAGGACATTCATTTTGCCGACACCGTGCGCGGCAGCGACTGGGGCGCGGACCAGGAAGTGGTACGCATGTTCACTCACACGGCCCCCAAGGCGATACGGGAGCTGGCCGCCTGGGGCGTACCCTGGAACCGGGTCGCTCGGGGGGAGCGTGAGATCACCGTCGACGGCCAGAAGAAGACTATCTCGGAACCCGATGCCGCCCACGGCCTGATCACCAGCCGCAATTTCGGCGGCACCCAGAAATGGCGCGCCTGTTACGTTTCGGACGGCACCGGCCACGCCATGCTCTATACCATGAGCAACCAGGCGATCGCGGCGAACATTCCGGTGCACGAGCGCATGGAGGCGCTGGCGCTGATTCATGCCGACGGGCGCTGCCACGGCGCGATCGTGCGCAACCTGATGACCGGGGAGTTACTGGCCTATGTGGCCAGGGCTACCTGTATCGCCACCGGCGGTTTCGGCCGGATCTACCGGGTATCCACCAACGCCATCATCAACGAGGGAATGGGGGCCGCCATCGCCCTGGAGACCGGCGTGGCAACCCTTGGCAACATGGAAGCGATCCAGTTCCACCCCACCGGCATATTCCCGGCGGGGATCCTGGTGACAGAGGGCTGTCGCGGCGACGGTGGCCTGTTACTGGACCGCAATGAACACCGCTTTATGCCGGACTACGAACCGGAGAAAAAGGAACTGGCTTCCAGGGACGTGGTATCGCGCCGAATGGAGGAGCACATCGCCGCGGGTCACGGCGTGAAGAGCCGCTTCGGCGAGCACCTGTGGCTGGATATTCGCCTGCTGGGAGCGGATCACATCAACAACAACCTGCGCGAAGTGAAGGAGATCTGCCAGTACTTCCTCGGTATCGATCCAGTGCGGGAGCTGATACCGGTTCGCCCCGCCCAGCACTACTCCATGGGCGGCGTCCGCACCAACCACCGCGGCGAGAGTCCCCAGCTGCGGGGCCTGTTCGCAGCCGGTGAAGCGGCCTGCTGGGATATGCACGGCTTCAATCGGCTGGGCGGAAATTCGGTGGCGGAAACCGTGGTGGCCGGCATGATCGTGGGCGATACCATAGCCGACTTTTGTGACTCCGCAGAGGGCGCCCTCCAGCTGTCGACCAGCCTGGTGGATGAGTTCGGGCGGCGCGAAAGCCAGCGGCTGGCAGAGATTGCCAACGGCAAGGGGCGTGAAAGCGCTTTCGAGCTGGCCAGACTGATGCAGGAGACGATGACCGCGGAGGTGGGCATCTTCCGGGACGGAGACCGCCTCGAACAGGCGGTCGCCACGTTGCAGGAGTTGCAGCTGCGCAGCCGCAATATCAGCTTGCGCAGCAGTGCCCCCGGGGCGAATCCGGAACTGGTTACCGCCTACCGGCTCCAGCGCATGCTCAAGCTGGCCCAGTGTGTCGCCTACGGCGCCCTGCAGCGCACCGAGAGCCGCGGCGCCCACTACCGCGCCGACTACCCCCGGCGGGACGACCTCAACTGGATGCGTCGCACCCTCGCCCGCTGGCCCTCCCCCGACGACCGATTGCCCGCGCTTGACTATGAGCCATTGGACATCATGAAAATGGAACTGCCGCCGGGCTGGCGCGGCTATGGCGCCAGGGACTATATCGAACACCCGGACACCGGCGTGCGCCAGCAGCAGGTGGAAGCCATCGTCGGCGACCCGGGCACCGCGGACCGGCACGCCCGGCAGGAGAAGCTGATGCCCTTCAGGCATCTGCTGCCGGAGCATCTGCGCAAGGACAACCAGCGCCTGGGGGAAGACACATGAAACACATTCCGCTGCGGCAGGCGGCGCGCAATCTGCGTATACAGATCCTGCGCCATAATCCCCGCGACCCGGACAGCCAGCCGCACCTGCAGACCTTCGAGGTAGAGGAAGCGGATGCCATGACCCTGTTTATCGCGCTTACCGAGATCCGGGAGCGACAGGACCCCTCCCTGCAGTTCGATTTCGTCTGTCGGGCCGGTATCTGCGGCAGTTGCGGCATGATCATCAACGGCCGCCCGGGCCTCGCCTGCCGCACCCTGACCAAAGACCTGCCCGAGCAGATCACCCTGGCACCCCTGCCGGCCTTCGAGCTGATCGGCGATCTCTCGGTCAACACCGGCAAGTGGATGCGCGGCATGTCCGAGCGGCTCGAGACATGGGTGCACAGCCAGGCCCTGGAGCGCCTCGATATCAATGCCATGGAAGCCACCATGGAGCCGGAGCTCGCCGAGCAGATTTACGAGCTGGAGCGCTGCATCGAGTGCGGCTGCTGCGTGGCCGCCTGCGGCACCGCCAGGATGCGCGAGGACTTTGTCGGGGCGGTGGGCCTCAACCAGGTGACCCGGTTTCGCCTGGATCCCCGGGACGAACGCAGCGACGCCGCCTTCTACGAACTGGTGGGGGACGAAAGCGGCGTATTCGGCTGCATGACCCTGCTCGGTTGCGAGGACATGTGCCCCAAGGACCTGCCACTGGCCACCCAGATCGCCTTTCTGCGCCGGCGCATGGCGGCGACGGCCTGACACCGGCAGAAATGGCAGGTTGACAATAAAATCAGCACGAGGACAAAGCGAATGTACGATATAGCCTCCACCGTCTCCCGGGTCGCGAACAGCACCTACAGCCATACGCGCCGGATCATGCCGCAGCAGCCCTGGTGGGAGACCCTGGAAAGCAGCTTCCACAAATTCCCCGATGACTTCGAACTGGACCTGCGCACCGAGCTCACCGTGGACAGTACCGCGGTGGCGGATTACCTGCTGCGCACCGCCGGCGCGGGTCTGCTGGGCTCCCTGGCCCTGCCCGCCAGTATCAGGCCGAGTCAACTCAGGCGCGATATGGCAACCATCGGTTTTTACCGCAACAAGGCTAACGCCGCGGATCCGACAAAATTCTTCCGCAAGCCGGACTCCTCCCGGGTGAATATCGAGTCGAGCTCCGCCGGCTTTTTCCGTTTCAAACCCACTGACGGCAGCTGCGAACTGCTGCGCTTCGACAGCCCATTCAAAACCGTCAACCCGAAACTGCGCGAAAGTTACCCGAAGCAGCGGCGCAATATGAAAGCGGTGGCACAGTACTGGCGCCATGACAGCGGCCCGAGGCCGACGATATGCGTTATACATGGGTTCATGGCGGACCCCTACTGGCTCAACCGCCTGTTTTTCGCCCTGCCCTGGTTTTACGACCAGGGCTACGACATCCTGCTCTATACCCTGCCCCATCACGGCCGGCGCCAGTCGCGCTTCTCCCCTTTCAGCGGGCACGGACTGTTCGCCGGCGGCCTGTCCCACCTCAACGAATCCATGGCCCATGCGGTGCACGATTTCCGCATTTTCATGGACTACCTGGAATCCCGTGGCGTCGGCAAGATCGGGGTCACGGGCATCAGCCTGGGCGGCTACACCTCGGCCCTGCTGGCGGCGGTAGAGGACCGGTTGCATTTCTCCATACCCAATGTACCCGTGGCAAGCCTGCCGGACCTGGTGCTGGAGTGGTACCCGATGAACCTGGCGATCAAGGCCCTGCTCAAACTCAGCAATACCAGCGTGAGGGAAGCCAGGCACATGCTGGCGGTGCACTCGCCCCTGACCTACCAGCCCCTGATTCCCAAGGAACGGCTGATGGTGATTGCCGGCGCCGGGGACCGGCTCGCGCCGCCCAAGCATGCCCGCCTGTTGTGGGACCACTGGGACCGACCCCGCATTCACTGGTTTCCGGGCAACCACCTGCTGCACCTGGACAAGGGCAAGTACCTGAAAGAGATTGCGCGGTTTCTCCGGGAAATAGAGTTCGACAAGACCTGAGACGCTCTTTGGGACATTGCCCGCACAGGAGTCACAGGCAAAAATCAAGCTTTATACCTGTTTCCATTGGGGCTAGTATCGAAGGTCGCTGTAACAAAACCTCCCGCGACGGATTGCGGAAGACCATCGATACGCACCCCCGACCCCAGGACCTGGCGCTATGCAAAGCTGGCAAACCGACCTACTGAACCTGCAGCTGACGTTGACCGTCAAACCGATGTTCAAATACATCAAGTCCCTCGATCGCCTGCGGCAGATGGTCAGTTTCAGCGACAACACCGTCGGCCGGCTGGCGATACCCCGGGGTACCCGGCGCGAAGCCGTCAAGATACCCGGCGCGGATTTCGAGGCGGAGTGGGTCAGTGCTGCAGATACCGATCCCCAGCGGGTTATTCTTTACCTGCCCGGCGGCGCCTACGTCATCCGCATGCCCAATGCCCATACCGGCATGGTCAGCCGGCTGTGCAGGAACGCCAACGCGAAGGCGCTGATGGCCTATTACCGGCTGGCCCCGGAACACCCGTTTCCGGCCTGCCTTGAAGACGCCGTGCTGGCCTACCGCTGGCTGCTGCGCCAGGGTGTCGCGCCGGACAGCATCATCATCGCCGGGGACTCGGCGGGGGGCGGCCTTACCCTCTCGACACTGCTCGCCCTGAAGGAGCGCAAACTGCCCATGCCGGCCTGCGCCTACATGCTATCGCCGCTGCTGGATGTGAGCGACAAGGCGCCCTCGCGCTGGAAAAACGCGCTCAGCGACACCGCGCTGCCCGCGCCCAAGGACCGCGCCCTCAACCCGCGACCGCTCTATCTTGGTGACAACGCGCCGGAAGACCCGCTGGTGTCCCCTATCAATGGCAATTTCGAGGGATTGCCGCCCATGTACGTCCAGGTCAGCGACAGCGAAATGCTGCTGGACGACAGCCTGCGCCTGGCCCGGCGCGCGCATATCTACGACGTGGAAGTGAGCGTGGATATCTGGCGCAAGGTCCCGCATGTATGGCAGGCGATGGGCTTCCTGCCGGAAAGTCGCGAAGCGCTGGAAAAAGCCGGCACCTATATCCGTAACCACGTCATCTAGCGATGCCACAGACCCGAGCAGGAATGAACTGACATGCATCAAGTGGACTCAGAAGACGCCAATTTTCTTTTCATGGAGAAAGCAGAGAGCCCCACCCACATCAGCCTGATCTACCTGTACGACCAGTCCGACCTGGGCGAGAAGCAGGTGCGTTTCACCCATATCAGGGAGCATGTCCGCAACCGCCTGAATACTGCCCCGGTGTTCACGCAGAAGATCCGGCGCACTCCGGGGGATATCGATTACCCCTACTGGATCAATGACGAGAAGTTCGACCTGGACTTTCACGTTCGCCACCTGGCGTTGCCGCAACCGGGAGACTGGCGGCAGTTCTGTATCCTGACATCCCGCCTGCACTCCCGCCCCCTGGACATGAGCAGGCCGCTGTGGGAGCTCTATGTCATCGAGGGGCTGCACAACGTGGAAGGCATGCCCAGGAACAGCTTTGCGATCTATTTCAAGGTGCATCATTGTGCGATGGATGAGTTCACCGCGCAGGAGCTGTTTAAGTCCGCCCACGTTCATACGCCCAATCCGCGCCAGCACGAGTCCTCCGCCCAGCATATCGCCCACCTGCCCAGGAGAGCCCCGCAGCCGGTGGAAATGATCGTGCGCGGGCTGGTCAACAACTCGGTGCGGTCCCTGCGCCTGGCGCTGCAGTCCGCCAGTAATTTCCGCACCCTCTCCAAGATACTCACACGTCTGTCGATTCGGGTGGCGCAAAGCATGGCCGAAGGGGACGGCACGGGCGAGTCATTCACCCGCTTCTCCCAGCCCCTCACCTCGGCGCGGGTCTTCGAAGGCGCCTTCTATCCGCGCGAAGTGTTCGATAACTATCTGCGCAGGGTGCCCGGAGCAACCCTGACCCATGCGGTGCTGGCGATCGCCGGCGAGGCCATGCGACGCTACCTGGAACGGCATGGAGAACTGAATGACACTTCGCTGCAGGCCCTGCTGGAAGTGAACGTGCGCAACGCCGGTGCCCACGCCCTGGTCGGCAACCGCCTGGCAATCAACCAGATCGAACTGCATATACCGGTGACCTTTCCGGTGGGACGACTACAGGCGATATACACCGCCAACCGGGAACTGCAGTCCATCGAAAACGCGGAGCTGACCAGTTTTCGCCTGCGCTCCCTGTATGAGAATGTGCCGGCACCGCTACTGGCCTGGCTGGGCAAACTGTCCAACCAGAAGAACAGCCTCAACCGCGCCGTGATGTCCAGTGGCAGCCTGGGATTGGCGGAGCTGGAGGGAGCGGACAAGCCACTGTACCTGCTGGGAGCCCGCGTGTACGGCTTCACCAGTATTTCACCGCTGTACAGCGGTTGCGGTTTGATGTTCAGCGCCAGCACCTATGCCGATACGGTAGGCCTGACGTTCACCTCGGACCGGAACATGATGCCCGACCCCGACATCATGCGTGAGTGCCTCGACGAGGCGGTCGCCGCCGTCGCCAAACTGAAGCGCACCAGGTCGGCACCCAAACGGGCAGCGGCGAAAAAAAAGAAAGCCGCCAGGCCGCGCCCCCGGGGCGGTAAAACCCTGGCGGCCTAGAATCGTCTAAGGTTATTAGGCCAGCAACTTACTGATGCTGCGGGATACCGCGATCTTGCCCTGATCGAAAAACGCCTCGTGGTTTTCCTCGATTTTATCCAGGTCGTAGAGGTAGTTGACCATGATACCCGCTGACTGCTCCCGGCCCTTCGCCGACAGGTCCGCGCCCCCGTGCATGCGGTGCAGGCGAGCGCCATTGCCCAGGTGAAACCTCGCCACCGGGTCCAGGGGCTGGTCACCGGACTTCTCCACCAGCAGGTAGTGCGCGCACAGCTTGAGCAGCGCCTCGTAGACGCCGTTTTCCACCACCTTGCCCATCGGTTGCTTTACCCGGGGGATAAGCGACTCGTCGACCAGGCCCTCCAGGTCGGCATGCACCAGCCAGCGGCGAAAACCCGGCACGGGAGACAGGGTGACAAAAGTCTTCAGCCCGGGCATCTCCTTCTTGAGTTCCTCGACCACATTCTTGATCAGGAAGTTGCCGAAGGAGATACCCGCCAGACCAGGATGACAGTTGCTGATGGAGTAGAACACCACCGTGTTGATGCGCTTCGCAGGCGGTGACGTACGCTTCAGCTTCAGCAGCGGCGCCAGGTCGTCCGGAAGTGAATCGGTCAGGGCAATTTCCACGAACACCAGCGGATCATTGGCAAGGGCGGGATGGAAGAACGCAAAACAGCGCCGGTCCTCACCCAGGCGACTGCGCAGGTCGTCCCAGCCATTGATTTCGTGCACCGCCTCGTAATCGATGATCTTCTCCAGCACCATCGCCGGCGAGGACCAGTCGATCTTGCGCAGCTCGAGAAAACCCTTGTTGAACCATGAAATAAACAGGTGTCGCAGGTCTGAGTCGACCCCCCTGAGCCCGGGATTCGCCCGCAGGGTCGATAACAGGTGGCCGCGCATTGCGACGAGGGTCCGGGTGCCATCCGGAACCATATTGATGCGCCGGAACAGTTTCTGCCGCGGTGCCTCCACCACCCGGTTGAGCGACCACAGGTTCTCCAGGTCCGGCTGCTCGCGATAGCGCTCCGCGGCAGCGACAATGGCATCGGGATGGACGTCGAACTCCGTCGCAAGGCTGGTAAAGAAGTCCAGCCGGGACGCTGCCGGCAGTTGCTGGTAGCCGGCAATGATTTCCCCCGCCAGGGCCAGGCCCGAAGCCTCCCCCCGGTGGTCCAGTAAATCCCTGCACAGCATCATCAGTGCTTCGGCGCTGTTGGCGGCAGCGGGAATGCCGCGACGGCGCCTGGCAAGAATATCGCGACCTGCCTCCATGACCGACCCGAGGGTTCTGCCCAGGGTTGTCATGGCGCCGGCGGGTGGTTTTGTCATATCGGCTGTGTTGGTGGCTTGATCGGGCATATCGGTTTCCAGTGACGGCTGTGGGATCGGGAACAGGCGATGTATCGGGGCCGGGAGCAGCGGGTAGCTAACGCCCCCGGTCCCTGGCATAGGCCTGTCGGGCGGCAATACACTCGGCATCGAGCAGGCCGCCCACCAGGCTGTCCGCATCGGACCAGGCGCGCATGGCGCCGACCATCTGTGCGGTGACGGCATTGACATGAATCTTGGTGGCGGCCACCGGCAAGGCCGGTTTGGCCGCTATCTGCGACGCCAGTGCCTCTACCGACGCCTCCAGCTCTGCCGCGTCGACCACGCGATTGAGAAAGCCCGCCGCATGTGCCTCCGCCGGTGCGAATTCACGACAGGTAATGACCAGTTCCTTGGTCAGGGCGGGCCCGATCTCACGCACCAGCCGGGGGATGCCACCCCACGCCAGGGGAATGCCGAGATCGATTTCCGGGATTGAGAAGCGGGCCGTATCCGCAGCGATACGCAGGTCGCAGGCCGCGGCCAGCACCAGCCCGCCCCCCACGCACCAGCCCTGGATTCCGGCGATGGTGACCGCGCGCATGGCCTCCAGCGCCTCCGCCATCAAACGCCCGGCGTCCGCCGCCTGGCGCACCCGGGCATCCGCGGCAGCCGGGAAACCGTCGAGATCGGCGCCGGCTGAAAAAGCCCTGCCGCGGCCACCGACGGTGACCACGCGAACGCCTTCCTGCTCATCAAACCAGCGCGCCGCGGCTGCCAGTTCCGTCAGGGTCTCCAGCGACAGTGCATTCAGTCGCCTGGGGCGATTGAGCCACAGGCGCCCGATGGGGCCTTCAACCGAGACTTCAAGTGTTGCAAACATGGTTTCACTCGCTATCGTGTATATGGCCGGCCAGTGTAACGAATTGTGCTGCCGTGTGGCCACGCCCGGGGATCAAACGTGAACGCCGGTAGCCAGAAATTTGAGATTCATCACTGTCTGACCCAAACCGGCGCGCGCTGCTGCCCTTTTGTAACCAAAGGATGCCTGCGCCGGCCGGCAGCCGTATACATCTGCATTCACTGTGCGAGAATAGCACCGGGGTCAGCCACCTAACCGGGTTCCTGCAGGCTACCCCCGCGGGGTGAAGGTTTTATGAAAAGATGGCAGTCCTGGCTGCTCCTGGCCGTAGTGATGGTCGTCGTGTTTTGCGGCTATGTTTTCCTGCAACTGCGAACGATCGAGGTGGAGCGCCTCAGTGATGACCTGTGGGTCCTGCGGGGGCTGGGCGGCAATACCGCAGTGCTGCGCACAGACGCCGGGGCGGTGGTGGTGGACACCATGTTGCTGCCGCTGCAGGGGCAGCGCATTCGCCAGCTGGCCCGTGAGCTGACCGGCGCCGATACGACCCTGCTGATCAACACGCACTACCATATCGATCACACTCACGGTAATCCGGCCTTCGAACCGGGCACACGCGTGCTGTCCACCGAACGCACCCTGTCTCACCTGCAGGCACTGGATGCAGACTTCTGGCAGGGCGAGGCTGCCCGGCTGCTGCCCACCGAGACCTTCAGTGATCGCAGGACACTGAGCGTTGGCGGCAAGACCATCGAGCTGATCCACCCCGGCGCCGGCCACACCGACGGCGACCTGGTCGTCCTGTTCAGGGATGAGGGCGTCCTGCACACCGGGGACCTGATGTTCAATCACTACTATCCGAATATCGACCTGGAGGCGGGGGGCAGTGTGCAGCAGTGGGTACCGACCCTGGAGACCATGCTGCGTCTCGACTTCACCCGGGTAATCCCCGGCCACGGGGAGACCACCGACCGGGCGGGATTGCGCCAGTTTCTCGCCTTCATCGCCCAGCTGGCGGAGATCGGCAACAGCGCCGCGGAAAATAACCTCAGCCTGGAACAGGCGCTGGCGACAGACCTGCTGACGGCGGACGAGGGCTACCGGCGCATTCGCCTGATTGTCCCGCTGCCAATGGATCGGGAATTCGTCATCACCCGGGCCTGGGAAGAATCCACCGGAAACTTCGAGCGGCTGAACTAGCCGGGACTATCGCTGCCCGTCTTTGGGCCCCATACTTGGGGACAGCTGCCCTTCGCGGGGTAGTCATTATAACAATTGAAGGAGAATCCCCATGACACCCGAACTCATGATGTTGCTGTACAGCGCCGTATTACTGCTTGTCATCATCCTGCTGCAGGCCGGTCTTGCGATCGCCCAGAACGGCCTGGTGGCGCAGGCAGGCAGCCGCGACAGCCTGCCAGAACCCAGCTTGCTGCGCGCTCGCCTGCTGCGCCTCAGCGCAAACATGCAGGAAAACCTGGTGATGTTCACCATCGTGGTACTGGTTGCCAATGCCGCCGGCGTATCCAATGAGACCACCGTGCTGGGCGCAAGCATCTTTTTCTATGCACGCCTGGCCCACGCGGTTATCTATGCCTTTGGCTGGCCGATGATCAGGCCACTGTTCTACTTCGTCAGCCTCTACGGCATGATCATCATCGCGCTGGAAGTTCTGAAAAGCTGATGCAGTGCATGGCCCGGCTGGCCGGGCCCCGGACTTTGCGGGGTTTTGTGGGACTTTGTGTGAAACAACAGAAAAGCCGCAACCGGGGCAAGCCGCCGATTGGCTGTAATTCTTCGCTTATTAAATGGCGGACCGGACGGGGCTCGAACCCGCGACCTCCGGCGTGACAGGCCGGCATTCTAACCAACTGAACTACCGGTCCACGGTAGTGAGGATACTGCAACTTCGAACTCGGTGAAGTGGTGGGTGATGACGGGATCGAACCGCCGACCCTCTGCTTGTAAGGCAGATGCTCTCCCAGCTGAGCTAATCACCCCCTGACCGAGAACGCGCATTATAGAGATTCCTGCATTGCTGTCAAACCCGCGCGCGGAAAAACAGTAAAAATTTGCGGGCTTGTTAAAGCCCTTGATTTTAGTAGTAAAATCCCCTCCCCGGCGCGCGGCGCGAAGACGGTTCGGGCAACCATTTCTCCCCGGGCAAGCGCCCCCGACTGCAACAGGTACAGCGACATGGACATCTACAAGGAATTTCACTTCGAGGCGGCGCATCGCCTGCCCAACGTCCCGCCAGGCCACAAGTGCGCACGGCTGCACGGCCACTCCTTCCAGGCGCGGCTGACGCTCTCGGGGGAGGCACCGGAACCCGCGGGCTGGGTCATGGACTTTGCCGACCTGAAGGCCGCGTTCAAACCGGTACTGGCGCAGCTCGATCACTACTACCTTAACGACATACCCGGCCTGGAGAATCCCACCAGCGAAAATATCGCGCGCTGGATCTGGAACAGGCTCAAGCCAACTCTGCCATTACTGAGCCAGGTGGAGATCAGGGAAACCTGCACCAGCGGGTGTATTTACCGCGGCGAATAGGCAGGGCTGCCGGACCGTTACTTCGTGGTAACACACGGAATAATGCTTGACGATTACGGAGAGCCTACGGAATAAGACCTTATCGCACGCAAGCTTGGGACGCCGCTCCTGCGAGCCACGATCTTGTTCCCGATCTGCCGCCCATGGTTACCCTAAGTAGCAGCTTGTCAAATGTTATGCACACAAAAATGCTGTCATGAGAGTATCACAAACTTAGCCTCAACTTTGGACGAGGCACTTTACAAGACCATTGCATCTTATTGATATATATAACTTTATTGCCTTTGTATGAATTTTAACCAATCTGTAACAAGTGCGGTGGCTACTGCCATCGGGGGCCAGGCAAACAATTTACTCACCGACTTATCCACAGATTCTGTGGAAAACGTTTTCGGCCAGGTGTTACAGAATCTCTCGTATGAACTGGCAGGGACCAACACCTCCCGGCAGCCTGCCGGTGACTGCAGCCAGGTACACCATGGCCGGTCCGGGATATTGAACCGCGCACTTCCAGGGCGGACTTGACCCGCATCAGGCGATGCCCAACCATGCCCTGGAGATGCTCATCGGACAGCGCGGCAGGCCGTCCGATGAGCACAGCTGCAACCACTGCCAGGCGATTTCATGACCCATAACAACGACAGCTATGACTACATTATTGTCGGGGCCGGCTCCGCCGGATGCGCCCTCGCCTGCAGGCTGACCGAGGACCCGGCCAACCGGGTACTGCTGCTGGAAGCCGGCGGCCGCGACAGCCACCCGGTCATTCACATGCCACTGGGTTTCGCCTTCCTGATGAAACACAAAACCCTCAACTGGTGCTACCGGACCGAGCCTGAGCCGCAACTCAACCTGCGGCAACTCTCCTGGCCGCGAGGCAAGGTGCTGGGCGGCAGCAGCTCTATCAACGGCATGGTCTATATCCGCGGCCAGCGCGAGGATTTCGACCACTGGCGGGCACTGGGCAACGCCGGCTGGGGCTATGACGAGGTGCTGCCCTACTTCAAGCGCGGCGAACGCAAGGCCGAGGGAGCGAACGACTTCCACGGTGACAGCGGTCCACTGTGGGTGGAGGAGGTGCAGGCCAGCGAGAAACTCGAGCTGGCGGAACTGTTCGTCCAGGCGGCAGTGCAGACCGGCCTGCCCCGCAACCCGGATTTCAATGGCCCCGACCAGGAAGGCGCCGGCTTTTACCAGTTGAATATTCGCCGCGGCCGGCGCCAGAGCAGTGCCCGTACATTCCTGGCTGCATGCGAGGATCGCCCCAACCTGGTGCTGGCAACGCGGGCGCTGTGCCAGCGGGTTCTGCTGCAGGACGGGCGCGCCAGTGGCATCGAGTACCGGCGCGGCAACACTACCGCGACCGCACTGGCTCGCGGCGAGGTCATCCTGTGCGGCGGGGTCATCAACTCGGCACAATTGCTGGAACTGTCCGGCATCGGCGACCGCGACCGCCTCGTCGCCGCCGGAGTCCAGCCGCAGGTGCATTTGCCCGGGGTTGGAGAAAACCTGCAGGACCACCTGACCATCAATATCCAGCAGGGGCTGCACGGCCTGGTGACCTTCTACGAGGAGACCCGGCCGCTGCAAATGGTCAAAAACCTCTACAAATACCTGTTCCAGGGCCGCGGCCTGCTGGCCCACCCCGCCTCCCAGGCGGGGGTGTTTTTTCGCAGCAGCCCGGAACGCACCCGGCCCGACGCCCAGGTTCACTTCGCTCCCGCGGCCAGCGAGGACGACGGCAAGGGCAATCTCAAAACCAGCCCCGGCACCACGGCTACCGTCTGCCACCTGCGGCCCCGCAGCCGGGGCAGCGTACATATACACTGTGCCGACCCCACGCAGCACCCCCGTATCCGGGCCAATTACCTGGACAACGAACACGACCGCGCTGCGCTGGTCGCCGCGGTGCGCAAGGTACGCGATATTTTCGCCGCGCCGGCGCTTGCTCCCTACCGGGGCGAGGAGTTGCTGCCCGGTTCAGCCGTGTCCAGCGACGACGAGATACTGGCCTATATACGCGCCAATGCAGAGTCCGTGTACCACCCGGTAGGCAGCTGTAAAATGGGGCCCGATGAGATGGCCGTAGTGGATGACCGCCTGCGGGTAAGGGGCGTCGAGGCCCTGCGGGTGGCGGACGCCTCAATCATGCCCCGGGTCACCTCGGGTAACACCAATGCGACGGCGATCATGATCGCGGAAAAATGTGCCGACATGCTGCTGCAGGACAGTGCCCGAGGTTAATGTATCGTCCTGGACTGGTCGCTGATCACGACCGCCTGCAGGGTCTTGCCCAGCATGATGACGTGTCCCTGGCGCCGCTCGACCCCGTCAAAACTGTAGTCGAAACGGTACTGGCGCCAGACCCGCCAGCGCCCCTGGCGATCGCGGCTGAGTGAGATCCGGCGGATGTGAACGGCCTGGTCCAGCAGCTGGTAGTCGTCCTGCTGCCCCGCCCTGGCCACGGCCTGCACCGCCAGTTCGCGCACCCGGATCGCGCTCAGGAAATACAGGCACGCCCCGCCGAACAGCAGCGCCAGCAGTATATCGCCCAGGGTAAAGTACATTCAGCTATCACATTCCGGTCATTGAGGAGGCCGCCAGCATACTGGCCTTTGGGGGGTGGCGCCAGCCAGGGGCATGAATCGCCCGCGAGCCTGTCACGCGACGGTCACTGACCGGCCGCCCCGCTCTCCCGGGGGAGCAGGAAGCGCCGGACCAGGCTGTTAAACAGCTGCGGGCGCTCGGCGTGCAGCCAGTGGCCACAGCCCGGCATGATCCTGACCTCCGCAGCGGGAAACAGGGCCAGAATATGGCTGCGGTGCTCTTCCCGGATATAGTCCGAATCACCACCCTTGATGAACAACACCGGTCCGGGATAGGAGCCCGTGGCCGTGGGGCGCGACCGCGCCGCACCGTAGTCCCGCCTGAGGCCCTCGAGGTTGAAGCGCCAGCGATAAATGCCGTCCGGGTCGCGCCGCAGGCTGGTCAGGAGAAACTGGATAACCTGCTCCTCGGCCAGGTGCCCGGCCATCAGGGCGGCCGCCGCCTGCCGCGAGGTGCACTGGCCGGCGGCCACCGCCTCGAGCGCGGCAAACACCTGGTCGTGGCGTGGGGGGTAATCCACCGGGGCGATGTCCGCCACCACCAGGGCCGAGACAAGCCCCGGCTGGGACAGCGCCAGTTGCATCGCCACCTTGCCGCCCAGGGAATGCCCCACAAACTGCGCACTGGTCAGCCCCTGGAGATTCAGCCAGCGGCCAATACAGTCGGCCATGGTTGCCAGCGTCGCCTCCTCCAGCCAACCGGAGCGGCCGTGGTTGGGAAGATCAACGCTGTAAACGCTGTGACTGTCCTGCAGGGCGCGCGCCAGGCTGCCCAGGTTGTTGCCCGAGCCGAACAGGCCGTGCAGGAGGACCACGGGCGGGCCGTGGCCGCTGCGGCTGAAGTGAAGTTTGACTGCCAAAAGTGTGCCGCCATCAAGATTTTGCTAACATGCCCGCCACTATAACGGATCGGAAAACAACATGCGTCTTCTCGGCAATCTCTCCAGATACCTCGCGGTGGGCGCCCTGGCCACCCTGCTGCTTGCCTGCAGTTCCACCCCGACCTACAACCCCACGGTCTTTCCCTTTGAGATCGACCAGGCCCGGGTGGACCAGGACGACATCAAGACCGTCGTGATCGCCCACGTCAACCTGGGCCTGCCGTCGCGCAACTACCTGGAAAAGGAAGCGCCGCGCATCGACGCCGCGGTCAGCGCCTACCTGAAGGAAAACGGCTTCAAGGTATTGCCGCAGCGCGAGTTCGAGCAGCGCTGGAACGCCGCGGTGCGCGCCTACGGCGATCCGGTGGACCCGACCAGCGGCAAGGTCAATATGAAAACCTTCTCCCAGATCATGACCAATATTCGCGACGAGATGCGCGCTACCGGCCTCAACGCGTTTGTCTTTACCGACCTGGTTGAATTGCAGACCGCTTTCAGCGGCGGCCTGCAACACGTGGCCCGCTGGGACGGGGTGACCCGCAAGCCCAGCCTCCAGGGGCCGGGAGACGGCGTCAGCGCCGACTTCGACTGGGCGATGCTGGTCGATGTCGCCTCCCTCCAGGTCAGCATCTACGACATGGAATTGCAGCGGGTATTTGCCAGCCGCGGCGGGATCGATGCCACCCAGGCGATCGACAGCCGCTCTTCCAAGGGCCGCTATATCCGCCGCCGGGAGATCCTGGAGAACGAGACGTTCATCCGGGAAGGGATAGAACTCGCCTTCTATCCCTTTATCACCAGCGAGAACTGGCCGGGCAAGCCCTGAAACCGGGCCCTTTACGGGCTCCATACCCCTAACATTACATCCGGTTGCATCATGCCAGAGCCCTTGGCACCATCGATTTCCGGATGCTAGACTAATGACTATTAGCTTGTAGCGCCAATGGCGCCGGAGATACCCATGGATTTTGCCCTGCCCGAATACACCCGCTTCAAGGACAACAAACGGCTGGAACACATTCCGGGGCGTTACGGCCTGCCCCTGCTCGGCGAAACATTTCGCTTCGTACTCCATCCCTTCGAAGTGCTGGATGAGCACTACCGCAAATACGGCCCGGTATCCAAGGCCTCCCTCACCTTCCAGAAGTTCGTGGTGGCACTGGGGCCGGAATTCATGCAGCAGCTGATGCTGGACTCCAAGCAGAGTTTCTCCGCCCGCATGGGCTACAACACGCCTCTGGGTGACTTCTTCGCCGGGGGCCTGCTGATGCGGGACTTCGACGAGCACAAGTTCCACCGCCGCATCATGCAGACCGCTTTCAAGATCGACGCCATGCGCAGCTACGTCGACCTGATGCACCCGATCATCGACCGGGAGTTGTCCCGCTGGGGACAGCAGAAGGACTTCCATTTCTATCCCAACATCAAGACCCTGCTGCTGGATATCGGCGCCAAGGTGTTTTTGGGAATGGACATGGAGGGCCCGGAGACCCGCGCCCTGAACCAGTCTTTCCTCGACATGAACGAGGGGATGCTGGCGCTGATTCGCAAGGACTGGCCCGGGCTGACCTACCGCAAGGGCATGGACGGGCGCCGGGCGCTGGAAAAATTCTTCTTTGACGTGGTGCCCCAGCGCCGCGGCAAGCAGGGCAACGACATGGCGACCTTCTTCGCCAACGAAAAAACCGAGGACGGCGACTACTACTCGGACAAGGTCGTCGGCGAGCACCTGATCTTCCTGCTACTGGCGGCGCACGACACCACTACCAGCGCACTGACCATGGCGGTTCACAACCTCGCTCATGACCAGCAGTGGCAGGAGCGGCTGCGGGAGGAACTGCAGGGGCTGGGCAAACCGCACCTGGAGTACGAGGACCTGGCGAAAGTGACGGACCTGGATCACTGCTTCAAGGAGATCCTGCGCATGAACCCGCCGGTGCCGATGATGATGCGCCGCACGGTCAAGGAAGTCGAACTGGGCGGCTACCTGTTGCAGCCTCACACCATGGTGCAGATATCACCCCTGTACACCCACCGGATGGAGCAGTGGTGGACCAATCCCCACCAGTTCGACCCGGACCGGTTCACCCGTGAGGAGCACAAACAGCACAGCTTCCTGTGGGCCCCCTTCGGTGGCGGCGCCCACAAGTGTATCGGCCTGCACTTCGCCGACATGCTGTTCAAGGCAGCCCTGTCCGGGCTGCTGCTGAACTACCGCATCCGCTATGTCAAACCGGACCAGTACGAGGGCCGGATGCAGTACTTCCCCTTCGCCAAGCCGATGGACAACCTGCCGCTGGTGCTCGAGGCCCTGTAGCTTGCTCAGGGCCCCGGGCCTGTCGTGACAACCCCTTAGACCAGCGCCTCGAGCATCGCGCTGTCATAGGCCTTGATGTCCGCCAGGCGGTGTTCCTGCACCAGCCTGGCCCACGACGGGTTGGCTATCAGTGCCCGACCGACCGCAACCAGGTCAAACTCATGGGCCTCCATCCGCCGCACCAGTTCGTCCAGGCTGGCGGGCTGGGCCGCCTTGAAGGTCGTTTCTCCCGGGGCGGGAATGAAATCGGCGTTGAGGCCGACACTGCCCACGGTAATGGCGGGCTTACCGGTGATTTTGCGGGTCCAGCCCGCCAGGTTCAGGTCACTGCCCTCGAACTCCGGTTCCCAGAAGCGCCGGGTTGAGCAGTGGAAAATATCGACGCCGGCGTCCGACAGCGGCAGCAGGAACTGTTCCAGTTCCCCGGGGGAGGTGACCAGTCGGGCGGCGTAATCCTGCTGCTTCCACTGGGACCAGCGCAGGATGACCGGAAACTCCGGACCTACCGCCGCGCGCACCGCGGCAATCACCTCCAGCGCGAACCGGTTGCGCCGCTCCAGGGAGCCGCCGTAGCCGTCGTCGCGCTGGTTGGTTCCCTCCCAGAAAAACTGGTCTACCAGGTAGCCGTGGGCGCCGTGGATTTCCACCGCGTCAAAACCCAGGGCCTTCGCATCCGCCGCACCCTGGCCGAATGCCGCCACCACATCATCGATGTCCTGCTGGGTCATGATATGGCGGTTCACCTTGCCCGGAACGTTCATGCCCGAGGGCGTGTAGCCGTTCACCTCGCCTTCCGGCGGGGTGCCGGCGCGGCGCATGCCGCCACAGTGCCACAACTGGGGTGCGATCCTGCCGCCCTCGGCATGCACCGCTTCTGCCACCTTTTTCCAGGCGTCGAGGCGCTCGGCGCCGTGGAAGTAAGGCACGTCGGGATAGCCGCTGGCGGCGATATGATTGATACAGGTGCCCTCGGTGATGATCAGGCCAACCCCGCCGGCAGCCCGGCGCCGGTAATAGTCGACCACATCGGGCCCGGGAATATTCCCCGGGGATTTGTTGCGGGTCATGGGCGCCATCACCAGGCGGTTGGCGAGCTGCAGTTTGCCGAGGCTGAACGGCCGGAACAGGATGTCGGTATCACTCATTGCATTTTCCTTCTCAGATGAATTGTCAGGCGTCACGCCAGGACCTCGAGGCCCCGCTCGATACACCACATGGCGGACAGGCTGCCCAGGACATAGACCGGCACCGGCATCAGGCGGTCCCGCCAGGGGGCCAGGGGTTTACGCACCAGGTACCAGATGGCGAGCACCGCAAGGATAAAGGCGATCTGCCCCACCTCGATGCCCACGTTGAAAAACAACAGGGCCAGGGGCAGGTTGTCCTGGGGCAGCCCGGTCTCGGCCAGAGCGCCGGCGAAACCCATCCCGTGCAGCAGGCCAAAACCGCCCGCCAGCCACCAGGGATTGCGCCACAACATATCGTGCTTCCTGATGCGGGTCAGCTCGACCGCCAATACAAAGATACTCAGGGCGATCGCAAACTCCACCAGTCCCACCGGGAAGTCAAAGAACCCGAGGGTAACCAGTGACAGGGTGATGCTGTGGCCGACGGTAAAGGCCGTGATGGTCCACAGCAGCCTCGTGCCACCGCCTACCAGCAGCAGCAGGCCGAACACGAACAGCAGGTGATCCATGCCGCCCCAGATATGCTCGATTCCCAACAGCGAATAATCCCCCGCGACCTCTCCCGCACTGGACTCGGCGGGTATCACGAACTGGGTTTGCCCGGCGTCGAGGACCTGCTGGTAATTGCGACCATCGAGCAGGCTGACCATCACCAGTGCGGAGGCCTGGTTGGGACCCAGGCCGTCGACGCCCAGGGTCTCACCCACGAGGCCGTCTTCTCCGAGCTGGTCGCAGCGCATCTGCCAGCTGTCAACCCGGCCAGTGCCCTCCATCTGCGGCGGGCTGCTGTTGGTGATCTCGCAGGAGTCCGGCCACAGGGGTCGCAGTGGTGTACTGCTGGTACCCTGGGCGGGGGTTTTCCACACCACGGCGTACTGCTGGTCAGCTATTTCCGTCACCTTGAGCAGGGACGGCGCAAAGCGGTGGGCCTCGGCCGCCTGCACCAGGAATAGTCCCAGGGCCAGCAGGGCCAGCTGTCTCAGCTTGTTCATTTTCTCACCTCGTACTGCTCGCGCATGGCGTCGATGCTCTCCTGCAAAGCGGCGGCGCTGGCCCGGGACTCCAGGTCGCGCAGCAACTGCTCGCGCACCTCTTCCAGGGTGGCGTCGCGACCGGGTTCCACCGCGCTGACCCAGACGTAGTGCAGGCCGTAGGTAGAGCGCACAGGCCCCACCCAGGTGCCCGGTTGTGGATTGGCTGCCTGCAGGTTGGCGACAAACTCGGAGCCAAACTGGCGGGCGAGCTGGTCGGGCGACTGGCGGGTGAAGCGGTAACCCGGCAGGAACGGGGAACTGAGCTCCAGCGCGGCCCTGGGATCCAGCTGCTCCCGGGTAATGCGGGCGATGGCCGCCTCGGCCTCGTCCTCGCGTGCGGCATTGAAGTAGACGTGGTCTATCGAATAGCGCGGTGGCCGGCGCAGCTCTGCCTTGCGCGACTCGAACTCCGCCAGCAGGTCCGCTTCGGTGGGGGGGCGGGGCGGGTAATAACCCAGCAGCAACTGTTCCATGACCTGGATCAGGCGACGCTTGACCACCTCGTCCCCCAGGTGCAGGCGCATATCCAGCGCCTGTTCAAAACGCTCCTGCTCACTCATGCCCTCCCCCAGCTGCAGGAAACTCATATTGAGCAGGAGTCGCTGGTAAACGACGGTATCGTAAAGGTGCAGTTGCAGCTCGAGGGCGCGCTGGAACAGCATGTCCCGGTCCAGCTCCGCCGTCACCATCCGGTCGAGTTGTTCGGGATTGGGCAGGCGCCCGGTGCTGGCGAACCACTGCTGCTGCAGGGCCTCGATTCGCGTCTCACCCAGGGGTCCGATTACCGGCTTCGGCTGCGGGAACAGCACACCCTGCAGGTAATACAGGAGGTATCCCAGAACAATAAAATGTACCCACGGCCTGTTAAGCCGAGCCAGAAATGTCATCAGTTTATCTCATGCAAATGGCAGGTCGATTTCCTAGTCTTCGTAATTCGCCTGCTGTTTTTCCAGTTGCGCCTTCAGGCCCGCCTGGAGGTCCGCCTCACTCAACATACCCGCATTCCAGGTGGCCACGTAATTGAGGCTCTCGGCCACCGTGTGGTCCCGGGCGTAGAGCAGCATCTCCTTGCTGCCGCGCACCGCCAACGGCGATTTGCGCGCGATGGCCTGGGCGATGACCATGACCTCGCGCATCAGGACCTCCCGGTCCTCGAACACCCGGTTCACGAAACCCACTTCCCGGGCCTCCTCCGCATCCATGTTGCGACCGGTGTAGGCCAGTTCCCGGGCCACGCCGTCCGGAATCAGCTTGGGCAGGCGCTGCAAAGTACCCACATCCGCGGTCATCCCGATATCGATCTCGCGTATGGAGAAATACGCGTCCTCCGTCGCGTAACGCATATCGGCGCAGCACACCAGGTCCACGCCGCCGCCAATGCAGGTCTTGTGAATTGCCGCCAGCACCGGCTTGCGGCATTTCTCGATGGCGCTCAGGTTATCCTGCATCCGCAGGATAGTGCGGCGCAGGTGTTCGGACCGGCGTGCGGGCTCACTGGAGTCGCCATGCACTGTGCCGAACATCGCCAGGTCCAGGCCAGCGCAGAAATGATTGCCGTGCCCCGCCAGGATAATGGCCCGCACCGATGGCTCCTGGTCGAGCCACTCAAAACAGGTCTGCAATTCGGCCCACATGCCGGCGTTCATACAGTTCGCCTTGTCGGGACGGTTCAGGCTTACGGTCGCTACCTGTCCGTCAAACTGCAATTCCAGGGTGTCAAAACTCGGGCGCTCCATGGATCCTCTCTCCGTTGGTTGGGAGCTGGCTGTTACCAGCTGGATACGAAATCGGCAGGGGAAAGGGCGGGCAGCATTTTACCGGTGCCCTCGCGGCTGCCGAGGTAGATAAAGCCGATGATCTCCTCGTTGGCCTCCAGGCCAAGGGCGGCCATCACGGCGGGATCGAAAACCGCGTCACCGGTACGCCAGATGCCGGCGTAACCACAGGCCTCGGCAGCCAGCAGAATCGCCTGGGCCGCACAACCCGCCGACAGGCGCTGCTCCAGCGCCGGCACCTTGGGATGTTCAGTCAGCCTCGCCACGACCACCACCAGCAGCGGCGCGCGCAGCGGTGAGGCGCGGGCTTTTTGCAGGGCGGACTCCTCCACCTGCGGATTACGCTGGCGCAGGCAGCGCTCCAGCACCGCTCCAAAATCGTGGCGACGCTCGCCGGCAATGGTAATAAACCGCCAGGGGCGCAGCCAGGCATGATCGGGCGCACGCAGCGCGGCGCGAAATATATCTTCCAGTTCTGCGGCGCCGGGAGCGGGCTCCACCAGCCTGGGGCTGGAATTACGGTGCTGGAGAAATTGCAGGATCTCGTTCATCAGTACACCACAGCAGAATAAGGCCGGGTCGCGGCGCTGCACACTATCCCACAAGCCCGGCGCAGGGGCAAAAAGAGTCGATGTCGAGGCGCCATGGCTCAGTCCACCGCTAGCAGTGTGCCGGCACCGGGGGACCCAGCAGGATATTCATAAAACCCGCATCGCCTGGCACCGCATCCACATCGTCGCACCAGCGCGCCAGCTCTGCGTAACTGCAGGGGGCAAGCCGGTGTTCGATATGATCGATAATCCAGCTGGGCTGGTCGAGGGTGGCGAGCAGTTCGAGCAGCGCCCTGCCACTGCTGCCGGCCTGGCGCAGGGACAGGGGCGTGAGTTCAAGAATGATGCGCGGCAGGCTCGGCAGTTCGCGCAGCAGCGGCAGCAGGCCCGCCATCACCGCGTACTCTGCCCCCTGCACATCGACTTTCACAAGGTCCAGCCGGTGCAGGCGTTCGCGCAGGAAATCGCTGCCGTTGTACAGCGCGACCGGCAGGCTGCGGCGCGCGCCATGCGTTGCGAAAATCTGGTGATCCCCGGCGTTGTCCTCACTCAGGAACAACTGCCCCGCCGCGTTTTCGTCGGCCAGTCCCGCCTCGAAGGCGGTCACCACCTCCCGGCAGTCGTTCAGCTCGAGGTTTCTGCTCAACAATCGGTAATTGTCGGGGTCCGGCTCGAACGCCAGTATCTTGCCGTGGCGGCCCACCCGGCTCGCGGCGATAACAGGGAAATAGCCGATGTTCGCTCCCACGTCCAGGAACACGTCGCCGGGCTGCAGGGCACCGAGCACCAGGCTTGTCTCATAGGGCTCCCAGATGCCCTCCTCCCGAATACGGCGGGAGACGAAGCGATCCGCTGCGCCGTGCACGATGAGTTGCAGTGGTAACGATACCCCGGGAATGCGCAGCGGCACCGGTGAGGAGGAACTGGCGGCCACGGTCACTAAAGAGTGACCGGCTGCAACATCGCCCCCACAAACCCCGGCCTTTTCATCCGACAGGACACTAGGGCGTCAGGTCTTCCTGCTCTCCCCCTTCCTTCACCGGGATCATCAGGTCCTCTTTGCTCACATTCAGCAGCAGCAGGACATTGGATGCCACGTAGATGGAGGAGTAGGTACCCACCCCGATGCCGACGATCAGGGCGACGGCAAAACCGTTGATCATCTCGCCGCCGAACAGGGCCAGGCAAACCAGTACCAGCAATGTGGTCAAGGAAGTGAACAGGGTGCGGTCCAGGGTCTCGGTGAGGGAAATGTTGACCAGTTCCAGCGGCTCCGTGCGCCGCACCTTGCGGAAGTTCTCGCGGATGCGGTCGAACACCACGATAGTGTCATTCAACGAATAGCCGATCACCGCCAGCAGGGCCGCCAGCACCGTCAGGTCAAATTCCATGCGGGTAAAGGAGAAGAAACCCAGCGTGATAATCACGTCGTGGATCAGGGCAACGACGGCGCCGATGGCGAACTTGAGCTGGAAGCGAAAGGCGATGTACAGCATGACCAGTCCGAGCGCCAGCAACATGGCCAGACCACCCTGTTCGCGCAACTCGTCCCCCACCTGGGGCCCGACGAACTCTATCCGGCGCAGCTCCACGTTACCGGTGAAGGTCGCCTGTAACTTGTTCAACAGCTCCGCGCCCTCCTGGTCGGAGTAGCCGTGAGGCAGGCGAATCAGTACATCCCGGTCGGTGCCAAAGCTCACCACCGTCGCACCCTTGTAACCCTCGGTGGCCAGGGTATTGCGGATACCAGTCAGGTCGGCGGTCTCGCTGTAGTTGATTTCCAGCAGGGTGCCACCGGTAAAATCCAGTCCCCAGTTGAGCTGCTGCACCGCCAAAGAGCCGATGGAGGCGAGCACCAGCGTGATCGAGCACAGGGCCGCGATCTTGCGCAGGCCCATAAAGTTGATCACTTTCATACCTTGATCCCTCCGATCGACAGTTTCTTGACGCGGCGGCCGCCGTAGATGAGGTTGATCATCGCGCGGGTACCCATGATCGCCGTGAACATGGAAGTAATGATGCCGATGGACAGGGTGACGGCGAAGCCCTTGATCGGTCCCGTGCCGACAGCGTAGAGAATCACCGCCACGATGAGCGTGGTCAGGTTGGCGTCCAGGATGGTGGAAACCGCCCGTTCATAGCCGGCGTGGATCGCCATTTGCGGCGCCATCCCGTTGTTCACCTCCTCGCGTATTCGGCCGAATATCAGCACGTTGGCGTCCACCGCCATACCCACCGTCAGCACGATACCGGCGATGCCAGGCAGGGTCAGGGTGGCGCCCAACAGGGACATACAGGCCACCAGCAGCACAAGGTTGGCGCTGAGTGCGATGACGGCCACGACACCGAACAGCCGATAAACCAGGATCATGAACAGGACGACCAGGCCGAGGCCGTACTGTACCGACTTGATCCCCATGCGAATATTTTCCGCACCGAGGGACGGGCCCACGGTGCGCTCTTCCACGAAGGAGATCGGCGCGGCCAGGGCGCCGGCGCGCAGCATCAGGGCGAGTTCGGAAGATTCCAGCGGGCTGTCCAGCCCGGTAATCTGGAACTGGGCCCCCAGGGCTGACTGGATGACGGGTGCGGTCAGCAGTTTTTTCTCGTCGTAGGGCACCTTGACCGCCACCTCGGTGCCGTCGGGTTGCACTTCGTAGCGGGTGCGGAACTTACGCTCGATAAACAGCACGCCCATGCGCCGCTTGATATTGTTGCGGGTCGCCCGGGACATCAGGCTGCCACCCTCGCTGTCCAGGCTTATCTGGACGTTGGGCTGGCCGTTCTGGTCGAAGCTGGCCTGGGCGTTGGAAACCCGCTCACCCGTAATAATCACATCGCGTTCCAGCCACTCGCTGGCACCCGCGCGGTCGGGACTGCGGTAGTCGAAACGCTGTTTCTCGGAGGCCGCGGCGTCCATATTGGCCACCAGGCGGAACTCCAGGTTGGCGACCTTGCCCAGGATACGCTTGGCTTCCGCCGTATCCTGTATACCCGGCAGCTCTACCACGATACGGTTCTGGCCCTGGCGCTGCACCAGGGGCTCCGACACGCCGAGCTCGTTCACCCGGTTGCGCAGTGTCGTCAAATTCTGGGCCACGGAGTACTCGGCTATTTCCTTGCGCACCTGCTCCGGCAGGGTTGCGACCACGCTCCAGCTGTCGGCCTCGTCAAGCCGGTCGAGGGACAGTTGGGGCTCCGCATCGGAAATCGCGTCACGGGCCTCCTCGCGCTGGGCTTCGCTCTTGAAGCTGGCCCGAATCTGGCCCTGGTCATTGATCGACACGAAGCCGCGAATACGCTCCTCCCGCAGGGTGCGCTTGATCGCGTTGGTGTAGTACTCCATGCGCCGCTCGATTGCCGCGTCCACGTCCACTTCCAGCATGAAGTGCACCCCGCCGCTGAGGTCCAGGCCCAGCTTCATGGGCGCGGCGCCGTAATCGCTGAGCCAGTCCGGGGTAGTGGGGGCGAGGTTCAGGGCGACGATAAAGCCGTCGCCCAGCGCGCGGGACACCCGGGCCTGGGCGGGCAGTTGCTCGTCCTTGTCCCGCAGGCGTATCAGGGCGTTGCGACCGGACTCGTCTACCGCCGGATCGAAATGCTCGATACCGGCCTCGTCCAGCGCCGCCAGGGCGCGACCGAGAATATCCTCATCGATGACCTGGGCACTGCTCTCCCCGGTGATCTGCAGGGCAGGGTCCGGTGCGTACAGGTTGGGCGCAGCATAGAACAGGCCCAGCAGTAAGAAAAACACTACGAGCAGGTATTTCCACAAAGGGTACTTATTCAGCATGTCGGTGCTCTGGCAGGGGGATGCGCCTGCATCCCCGTTAAAAAGTGCGTCATTATAAAGAAACGGCCCCGCGCTACAAGGCTGGTCATCCCTCGCGGTGCGGTCGCAGCCCGGGGGACTCTATCCCAGCCACTGCCTGGCGTTGCGGAACAGGCGCATCCAGCCGCCGTCCTCACCCCACTGGGGCGGCGCCCACGAATACTGCACGCTGCGGAACACCCGCTCGGGGTGGGGCATCATAATCGTCGCCCGCCCGTCCCGGCTGGTCAGCCCGGTAATGCCCGCTGGCGAGCCATTGGGGTTGGCCGGGTAGCGCTCGGCCGGGGCGAGTTCGTTGTCGACAAAACGCAGGGCAACGGCCCCGCTGGCCTCACAGGCCGCCTCTGCCGCCGCATCGGCAAAGCGAACCCGGCCCTCCCCGTGGGCAACCGCGATCGGCAGGTGTGAGCCGGCCATACCCGCCAGCAGGATCGATGGGGTGTCCTCGACCCGGGCCAGCGCCAGCCTCGCCTCGAACTGCTCCGAGCGATTGCGCACGAAGCGCGGCCAGTGTTCGGCGCCGGGGATCAGGTCCTTGAGGGTCGACACCATCTGGCAACCATTACATACCCCCAGGGTAAAACTGTCATCGCGCTGGAAAAACGTGGTGAAGGCGTCGCGCAGGCGCTCGTTGAACAGGATGCTCTTGGCCCAGCCCTCACCGGCACCCAGCACGTCGCCGTAGGAGAAGCCGCCACAGGCCACCAGCCCCTTGAAGTCTGCCAGGTCCCGGCGACCGGCGTGGAGGTCGCTCATATGCACATCAAAAGCGGCGAAGCCCGCCCGGTGGAAGGCCGCGGCCATTTCGACATGGCCATTCACCCCCTGCTCCCGCAGGATGGCAACCGGGGGACGGACACCGGTGGCGATATAGGGGGCGCTGATATCCTCCTCCGGGTCGAAACTCAGGTGGGCCGACAGGCCCGGGTCGAAGGTGGCAATCGCCTCGAACTCCTCCCGGGCGCAGTCCGGGTGATCCCGCAGGGCCTGGATCTCATAGCTGGTGCGCGCCCACAGCTGCTGCAGGCGCTGGCGGGAATCCGCGAGCAGGATCTCCTGGCCATCGGCAATGTGTACAGTGTCGCCCATCGCAGCCACGCCCAGCCGGTGCAGGCAATCCCCCAGGCCAAGCTCCTGCGCCCTTGCCTCCAGCGCCGCCAGGTCGGCCCGGGCGACCTGCAGCACCGCGCCGGCCTCCTCACTGAACAGCCTGCCAAGTCCGGTGCCGGGCAGACTGGCCAGGTCTATATTGAGGCCGCAATGTCCGGCGAAGGCCATCTCCAGCAGCGTGACAACCAGCCCGCCATCCGAGCGATCGTGATAGGCGAGCAGGCGACCCGCCTGCAGGAACTCCTGCACCAGCTGGAAAAAACCCTTCAGGTCCGCCGCGTCGCCGATATCCGGCACGGTGTCACCCAACTGGCCGAAGACCTGGGCGAGAGCGGAGCCCCCCAGCCGGTCCGCGCCGCGCCCGAGATCGAGTAGCACCAGCACCGCGTCGACGGCCGGCTGCAGCTGTGGCGTCACCGACAAGCGGGCGTCCACCACCGGCGCGAACGCCGAGACGATCAGTGACATGGGCGCGGTAACCGCCTTGTCCACCTCGCCGTCGCGCCAGGTGGTGCGCATGGACATGGAGTCCTTGCCCACCGGGATGGTAACGCCCAGGGCCGGGCAAAACTCCATGCCGACCGCGCGCACCGTGTCGTAGAGCGCCTCGTCCTCCGCACCGTAACCGGCGGCGCACATCCAGTTGGCGGAGAGTTTGACGTCGGTCAAATCCGCGATGGCCGCCGCGGCTATGTTGGTAATGGCCTCCGCCACCGCCATCCTGCCCGACGCCGCGCCGTCCACCAGGGCCAGCGGCGTGCGCTCTCCCATGGCCATGGCCTCGCCGGCAAAGGCATCGTAGGACACGGTGGTCACGGCGCAGTCCGCCACCGGCACCTGCCAGGGGCCGACCATCTGGTCCCGCGCCACCATACCGGTAACCGTGCGATCACCGATGGTGATCAGGAAATTCTTGCTCGCCACCGCGGGCAACTGCAGCACCCGCTCCAGGGCTTCCTGCAGCGGGGCCCGCAGGGCCAGCGGGGCGTGGGCGGGGCGCTGGCGCCGTATGTCACGCTGCATCCGCGGGGGTTTGCCAAACAACACGGACATGGGCAGGTCCACGGGGGCGTTGCCGAAGACGCTGTCTGTCAGCTGCAGGTGCAGCTCGCCGGTAGCCTCGCCCACCACGGCGAAGGGACAGCGCTCGCGCTGGCAGATTGCCTCGAAACGCGCCAGGTCAGCAGGTTCCACCGCCAGCACGTAACGCTCCTGGGACTCGTTGCACCAGATCTCCAGGGGGGACATGCCCGGCTCGTCGTTGGGCACCTTGCGCAGTTCGAAGCGGCCGCCGCGACCGCCGTCCTTGACCAGCTCGGGCAGGGCGTTGGACAGGCCCCCGGCGCCGACATCGTGGATGAAGGCGATGGGATTGTCCTCGCCCAGCTGCCAGCAGCGGTCTATCACTTCCTGGCAGCGGCGCTCGATCTCGGGGTTCTGGCGCTGCACCGAGGCGAAATCGAGATCCTCGTGACTCTGGCCGCTGGCCATGGAGGACGCCGCCCCGCCGCCCAGGCCGATCAGCATGGCGGGGCCGCCCAGCACGATCAGTTTCGCGCCGGGCTGGTACTCGCCCTTCTGCACGTGCTCCTCGCGGATATTGCCGTAGCCGCCGGCAATCATGATGGGCTTGTGGTAACCGCGCACCTCGTCCCCGGCAACGCCCGGGGCGGTCATTTCAAAACTGCGGAAGTAGCCGCAGATATTGGGCCGGCCGAATTCATTGTTGAAGGCGGCGCCCCCGATCGGACCCTCCAGCATGATGTCCAGGGCGGACACGATGCGCCCCGGTTTGCCGTAGTCATGCTCCCAGGGCTTCACATAGCCCGGTATCTGCAGGTTGGACACCGAAAACCCGGTGAGCCCGACTTTGGGCTTGGAACCGCGGCCCACCGCGCCCTCGTCCCGAATCTCGCCGCCCGCCCCGGTACCCGCACCGGGAAAAGGCGCGATCGCCGTCGGGTGGTTATGGGTCTCCACTTTCATCAACAGGTGGATGTTTTCCTGGGAAAAGCCGTACTCGCAGCTGACAGGGTCGGGGTAGAAGCGACCCGCGTGGTGCCCGGCCACCACCGCGGCATTGTCCGAGTAGGCCGACAGCACGTTCTGGCCACCGCACTCATTGGTATTGCGGATCATGCCGAACAGGGAGTGCTGTTGTTGCTCCCCATCGATACTCCAGCTGGCGTTGAAAATCTTGTGGCGGCAGTGCTCGGAGTTGGCCTGGGCGAACATCATCAGCTCCACGTCCGTGGGGTTGCGCCCCAGCGTGACGAAGCTTTCGACCAGGTAATCAATCTCGTCGTCCGCCAGGGCCAGTCCCAGTCCGCGGTCGGCCTCGGCCAGGGCCTCCCGGCCACCGCCCAGCACGTCCACCTCCGCCAGGGGCGCCGGATCCGCGTGGCGAAACAGCTCGCCCGGCTGGTCGAGGCTGTCGAGCACCGCCTCCGTCATGCGGTCGTGAACCAGTTCGTCCACCGCCGCGCGCTGCGCATCCGACAGGGCCTGTGGCAAGTCGAAGTACCAGGCCACCCCGCGCTCCAGCCGCAGCACCCGCGACAGCCCGCAGTTGTGGGCGATATCCGTCGCCTTGCTGGACCAGGGCGAAATCGTACCCGGGCGCGGCACCACCAGGCGCAGGGTCGCATCGCTGAGATGCGCGCCATCGCCGCCGGCAAACCCCGGACCGTATTCCAGGAGACTCTCGAGCACCTCGCGCTGGGCCGCGGACAGCTCCGCCTGGAGGTCGGCGAAATGGACATACTCGGTGTGCAGCAGCTGGATGTCGGGGTGAATCAGGGCAAGTTTCTGCGCCAGCTTGTCCAGGCGAAAATCGGACAGAACAGGGGCGCCGCGCAAGGTCAACATGCTGTGGGGAGCTCCGGGTGGAGGGAAAATTTGGAGGCGGCATTGTACTGTATTTGTACCCGGGGAGTTAAGGTTCCTCGGATTAATTCGGTATTGTCCCAGCGGGGCCGGAAAACCGGCCGTTGGCACAATTAGGCCTGTCAGGTTTTGCGCGCCCGGGGCTAGAATGGGGCCATGCATTCGCGCGTCATCACAGCCGCCCTCGCCTTCTCGCTGGCCCTGGCATTCATGCTCAGCGCCTGCGACGGTGGGGGCGATGCCCTGCACCGGATCCAGTCCCGGGGGGAGCTGACGGTGGCGACCCGCAACAGCCCTACCACGTACTATATCGACCGGGATGGCCCCAACGGCTTCGAGTACGCCCTGGCCGGGCTGCTGGCGGCGGACCTGGGTGTCGACCTGAAGATCGAGCCGGCCTTCACCCTGGAGGGCCTGTTCCAGCTGCTGAACCGGGGCGAGGCGGACCTGGCCGCGGCGGGGCTGACCCTGACCCCACAGCGCGCAGGCCTGTTCCCGCATTCATCGGCCTATTACAAGCTCAAGCCCCAGGTGGTTTACGTGGCCGGCACCCGGCGCCCACTCTCCGTCGAGGACTTAGCGGGGAGGAATATCGTCGTACTGGCGGACTCCAGTCACGCGGGTGAACTGGCCCGGCTGCGGGACGAGGCAGCGCCGCAGCTCAAGTGGGAAGAAGTCGAAGGCGCCGACACGATGGAGCTGCTGGAACTGCTGGACAGCGGGCAGGCGGAGCTGGCGGTCATCGATTCCAATGAATTCACGGTCCAGCGCAGCCTGTACCCGCGGCTCAAGGTGGCCTTTGACCTGATCCCGGAACAGGAGCAGGACATGGTCTGGTACCTGGCACCGGGGGCCGACAACGGCAGGCTGCAGGCCTATATCGACCAGTTTTTCCTGCGCCTGCAGGAGGATGGCACCCTGGAGCAACTGCGGGACCAGTACTTCGGCCACACTGCCGGTATCTCCCGTATCAGCTCCCACACGTTCAATCGCAATATGCGCAGCAAGCTGCCGCAGTACAAGGACCTGATCCAGCAGGTGGCGCAGGAATACCAGATGGAGTGGCAGCTGCTGGCGGCCATTGCCTACCAGGAATCCCACTGGGACCCCGAGGCCACCTCTCCCACCGGGGTGCGGGGCCTGATGATGCTGACCCTGCCCACTGCAGAGGAGACGGGTGTTTCCGACCGGCTTGACCCCCTGCAGAGCCTGCGCGGCGGTGCGCGCTACCTGAAAGACCTCAAGCGCCGGCTACCCGGCAGTATCAAGCAGCCCGATCGCGGCTGGTTCGCCCTGGCGGCCTACAATATCGGCCTGGGCCACCTGGAGGATGCGAGAGTGATCACCCAGCGCCAGGGGGGTGACCCGAATCGCTGGCAGGACGTCATGGAGCGGCTGCCACTGCTGCAAAAGAGTTCCCACTACCGCAACACCCGCTACGGCTACGCCAGGGGGGTGGAGGCAGCCACCTACGTGCAGAATATCCGCCACTACCACAATATCCTCAACTGGCAGGACATCTCCGACAACAAACCACTGCCGCCGCTGGAGATGGAGGACTACCTGCCGAAAGTCCTGCGCGGCAGCAACCTGTCAGCCCTGTAGGCGCATCTTTGCGGGATCTGGTTGATTCGCGCCGGCTCGGGTGCGCTTACCTGCGGGCCCGGAAAAATGCCTGCAATCTGTCACTGCTGGCCTGGGCCAGCACACCGCCCCGCCAGCTGACCTGATGATTCAGCCAGGGTTCGTCCAGCAACTGGCAGCGACTGCAGGCCACACCGGCCTTGGGTTCAGCGGCGGCGAACACGAGTTGGGCAATGCGGGCGTGCACCATGGCGCCCGCACACATGGCGCAGGGCTCCAGGGTGACAAACAGGGTGGCTCCCGGCAGGCGATAGTTACCGACATGCCGGGCCGCGGCGCGCAGGGCGACGACCTCCGCGTGGGCCGTGGGATCGGCGGCGGATATCACCTGGTTCCAGCCCTCCCCCAGCAGTTCGCCGTCGCGCACAACGACAGCTCCCACCGGCACTTCGTCCAGGGCAGCGGCCCGGTCCGCCAGCTCCAGCGCATGCAGCATCCAGCGCTCCTGGTCGCCGGCTGTCACACGCTCAACCACGCTGGCTTGTCGGCGAGCAGGGCAACCCGGTTAATGCACAGCAGCAAACTCACCGGGCTGCGGTCGGGATGAGTCAGGAAAAACACAGCAGATGAACGGCTGACGTACACGATTAGCTCCAGGCAGGTCTTTGTTCCCGGCTAAATTACTAGCCGGTCACAGCGCTTTCAACAGGTCTTTTGGCAACGGGCCAAAAGCCGGGAAACGAGACAGGCTAACGACCCTTGAATCTGGCTAACCTGCGCTCGACAAACGACTGCACCCCCTCGGCGGCATCTTCACTGGTCAGCAAATGCGCCTGCACCGGCCCCAGGGCTGCAATGCAGGTATCCACGCCCTCCATCAGGTAGCGCCGTGCCGAGGCCTTGGTTGCCTGCACTGCCAGGGGCGCCTGGGTGGCAATTCGCTCTGCGAGTTCAAGGGCCCTGTCGAGCTGGGTTCCGGCGGGAACGACTTCCTGCACCAGGCCAATGCGGTAGGCCTCGGCGGCGTCGAACTCGTCACTGGTCAGCAAGTGATACATGGCGTTTCCCCACCCCGCCCGCTCGGGAAACCTGAAGGTGGCGCCCCCGGTGGCGTGGATGCCCCTGGCAGGTTCGAGCTGGGAGAAGCGGCAATCGTCGGCGGCCACCACGATATCCCCGGCCAGGGCCAGCTCTATCCCGAACGTAAAGGTAATGCCCTGGACCGCGGTAACAATGGGCTTGCGACAGGCCCGGCCCAGTGCCATCGGGTCGACCCCGGTGGAACGATCCGACTCCTCCCCTCCCCGGGCGATGGCGTCGGTCCATTTCGGGAGATCCAGTCCGGCGGAGAAGTGCTTGCCATGACCGAACATCACACCCACCCACAGTTCCGGATCTTCATCGAGCCGCGTGTAGGCGTCCGCCAGCTGCGTCGCCATATGGGGTGTATAGCTGTTGAACTTTTCCGGGCGATTGATCCCGATCAACAGCAGGTGCTCACGTTGCTCGACTGTAATCGAGCCCTCTGTGTTACTCATTCGGTTCCACTCCTTGCCAGCTCGACGGCCTCAGTGACGGTCCACAGGCTATTGTAACGCAGGAGATCATACTGCCCCAGCTATCCCCGCTTGCAGTCAATGACTGGCGAGCCGCATTACAAACAGGCGCATTGCAACACGGCGAGAATGCCATTGCCCGTTGTTTTGCCCAGGACTACTTTCGCAAAAAATCCGGCCGGGGGCGGCTGTTATGTGCATCCCCTCACAAAACTGGCGCTTACACAGGCAGAGTCGTTGTATCCATTGGTCTGCCGGACTAACGTAATGGCAAGTACCAAAAATAGGGTACGGGGGACGACACCATGACTATCACGACATTGATCATTCTCAGCGCCCTGTTGTTGGCCGGCGGTGCTTTCATTCTAAAACTCCAACCCAGCACGGGTATCGCCGACAGCAGCAGCGCTGACGGAGCGAAAAGGCATACTGCCAGGCCAGTATCGAAAACAAGAACCGCGCCGGCAGCCAGAAGCCCCTACAGGGCGACGTCAATCGAATGTTCCGGAACTGCCTGTGACGCGGCGAAGGCTATCGACGGCAAGCGCTTTCTCGACAGGGACCGGGTGACGCCAGCCCTGCCCCTGGAGCGTTGCGACATGTCGCGCTGCACCTGCAGCTACGTGCGCCATGAAGACCGCCGCGACCATGATGAAGACAGACGGCACCCGGGCGTCGGTCTCGTCTCAGCATTATATGACAGGGGCGAAAAGCCCGACCTGCGCAGCAGGAAGCGGGGACGCCGCAAAACCGACTGGGCCTGACCCGCCTCCTGTTCCCTCCCGCATTGGCCGACAAAAGCGTAAGCAACGGACTGGGCCATTAACCGGCGAAAACCCTGTGGTGATGATGCTACTGCAGGAACAAGCGCCGATTGAGATACGGCCTACATCCTCAGAAGAGGGTGAATACCGCCAGCGCCAGGCTGACCAGCCCCAGTGGGACCAGGGACAGCAATGACAGGAACAGGAGTACCAGAAGCAGCGGATTCGCCAGAAAACCCACGCGCGCATAAGAACCCAGCAGCTCGCGGGCCTCGTCGGCCAGTGAGCGCAATTCCCATAACTTGCCCAGGGATACGTGACTGACCAGTTTTCGCGTCTCGCCGGCGCGTATACCCTGGATATGGCTGCGTACTTCCGAGCTTGCATTGCCCGCGATCTGCGCCACTGTTTCCGGCAATTTTTTCAAACCTTCCAGTCCCCACCAGTACCACAGCAGTACCACCACCGGCAGGCAGATGGCCAGACTCACCAGCATGCTGGTTTGGGTGGAAAAGTCACTCACCCGGGTCATCCATACGAATATCCAGACCACCATCAGGAGCCCCAGCACACCCGCAAGCCGCACACTGTCCGCGATGGCATCGACGATGGGCAACAGCCGATCGAACAGGCGCAACAGAGCGCCCTTGCGGACCTCGATCTCCTCCTGCGTCGGTTCTGCTTGCGCCATCTGTGGCTCTCCCCTGGACATTCAATACGCTGGCTAGCACGAGCAGTATAGCCCGCGAGCACCCACCCGCTGCCAGCCAGGCTACAAGAAATTACCGTAGCGACTGGCCGGGCTGCCGGCCCCTACATTTGCCCTCCCGCCGCCGCCCGGGCCGCCGCGGGCTCGTCATTGGTGCGCTTTATCACGTAAGCCCGTATCGCCTCGGCTTCGTCTACGCCAAATATTGTGCTGAAGTTGGGCATACCCTTGTGCGCCGCGGTGCCACCGATAACGATACCGTACCACTGGCCCAGCTCGTATTTTTCCAGGTCCAGGTGCCGCAGATCAGGCGTCGCTCCGCCGCCCAGTGCCTGCTCGCCGTGACAGACGGCACACCGTTTTGAAAATAGCATTTCGCCGGTCTTTACCACTTCCACTGCGACTGCCGGCATTTCCGGTCTGGCCTTCGGAACCGGCATCAGGGGTGGCAGCGGTGGCAGGGAATCCTGGCCCCCGAGCTTGAATACCAGAATCCGGTTGAGAGCACCGCGGCGCCAGGAGTTGACGCCCGACAGGTTAGCGACCTGCCCCAGGGCGAGCGGCCCGGCACCGCCCCAGCCGGCCAGTACGGCGACGTACTGCTCACCATCCACGGTATAGGTTACCGGACCTGCGATGATCCCGGTCTGGGCCGAGGCGGATGTCCACAGCTGCTTGCCTGTATCCGCCGCATACGCGCTGAACTCGGCCGCACCGGTGCCCTGGAACACGATATTGCCCGCGGTCACCAGGGTGCCCCCGTTCCAGACGTCAACCCGCTCCGCCCGCCAGACCTCCTTTTGCAGTACCGGGTCCCAGGCTATGAGGCGGGCCCTGACCAGCATGCGCATGAGGGCATGAACCTGCATGAGATCCTCCACGGTGATGGCCTGGGCCGGGTCTTCCAGCTTCGCCAGGATGCCGTACAACGCCTGCAAGTGCTCTGGTTTCAGGCCCTTCTCCCGCTCCAATACGGTTTTCAGAAACTTGTCCAGGTTGGCCTTGTTTTGCAGGGACGGCGGTGCGTCTATCAACACCGCGCCCAGGTTGTAGTAGCCGGGTTCAAACTCGAAAAAGCGATCGGGGAAATAGGTCATCGGCACTTCCATCGCGGGGATATAAGCCAGACCCGTGTCGGGGCTGAAGGACATCGGTGGCCAGTCGTGCCCGCCAAAGGCAAAGGGCGTCTGGAATGAGGGCAATCCCTCCTCGTAATAGCGGATCCCGGGGCGCTCTACCGGCCGCCCGGTGGTCATGTCTACATGACTTGCCCAGGTCACCCCGACATAGGGCTCGGCGCTGAGCAGCTCACCGGTTTCCCTGTCCAGAACGTAGAAGAATCCATTTTTTGGCGCCTGCATGATGACCTTGCGCTGCCTGTCCCCGATCTTCAGCTCCGCGAGGATCATGGTTTGGGTCGCCGTGTAGTCCCAGGTATCGCCCGGCGTCGTCTGGTAGTGCCAGACGTACTCTCCCGTATCGGCGTTGACGGCGACAATAGATGACAGGAACAGGTTGTCGCCATCTCCCGCCGAGCGAATTTCCTGGTTCCAGGGACCACCGTTACCCACGCCGATATATAACAGGTTGAGCTGCGGGTCATAGACCAGGGAATCCCAGGCGGTGCCACCTCCTCCCATGGTCCACCACTTGCCGCTCCAGGTCCTGGCTGCCATTTCCATGGCGGGCGATTCGAAGGGCTTCGAAGGGTCGCCGGGGATGGTGTAGAAGCGCCAGACCTGCTTGCCGGTTTCGGCGTCATAGGCCGTGACATAGCCCCGCACTCCCAGCTCGGCACCACCATTGCCGATAAATACTTTGCCGTTGGCCACCCGCGGGGCCCCGGTGATCGAGTAGGGCCACGCCCGGTCGATGGTCAGCACTTCCCAGGCTTTCGCGCCGGTGGCCATGTTCAATGCAATCAAGCGGCCGTCGAGGGTGCCGACATATACCTTGTCGCCCCAGGCTGCGACACCGCGATTGACCACATCGCAGCAAAGGTGTGGGGCCCAGGCCGGGTCTACCTCCGGGTCGAACTGCCATAACGGCTTGCCGGTTTTGGCATCCAGGGCATGGACCACGCTCCAGTTACCGGTGACATACATCACCCCGTCAATGACCAGTGGAGTGGCTTCGAGTCCGCGTTTTGTCCCGAAATCGTAGTGCCAGGCGAGCCCCAGCTCACCGACGTTCTGGTCGTTGATCTGCTTCAGCGGGCTGAACCGTTGCTCGCTGTAGGTACGGCCATGGGTCAGCCAATTGCCCGGCTCCTTGTCCGCATCAATGATTCTCTGCGCGGTAACCGGGGCACTTACTGGCGACTTGCCGGACCCGGCCGGAGCAACGGCCCGGGCTGCGGCCTCATCCTGGCCAAAGCCGGTTGCGCCGGTCATGAGCAGGGCCAGGAACAGGGTTGTCACTACTGGAATTTTCATTGCGGCTGCCCTCCTGCTGTCGCGCCTGCACCAGCCGCCTGCGGCGCCTGGGCCGCGAAGTATGCGGCGATGTCCTCAATATCCTGCTCACTCAGAGCGGCGACCATCGATGCCATTACCGGATTGCTGCGTGCACCGCTTTTATACGCAGACAGCGCGCCGCTCAGGTATCTCGCATGCTGGCCCGCCAGCCTGGGGTTGGCGGGGATGACGCTATGACCGCCCGGACCGTGACAGGCGACGCACATCGCCGCCCGGGCCTCTCCGCGCGCGGCATCGCCACGGGCCGTGGCCTCGCTGCGGGTCGGTGATTGCGCGGCGTAGTAGGCGGCAATGTCCTGCATGTCGCCGTCACTCAGTCGCCCGGCCAGCGTTTTCATGATGCCGTAGTCGCGCTCGCCACTGACATATGCCCGCAGCGCACTCACCAGGTAATCAGCGTGCTGCGCCGCAAGGATGGGATTGTCAGGTACCCGGCTGTGTCCCTCCGGGCCGTGACAACCGGCACATACCGCCACCTTGTCCCGGGTTTCCTCGGCCATTGCCAGCGGCTGCGCCAGACATAGCGCTAATGCCAGGGTGGTCACTAACTGCTTACTGTTTATCATGCGGGTTTCCGTCTCTCTTCAGGGTTATCTTGTTATCCTGAGTATCGAAATAGGTGCCGGGTGACCCTGTACCGCCACGGGCGGACAGCCGTCGGGGCGATTATTTAATCGAGGGTCATTGGTCGCAATTCCCGGATCCCGATGTCAGACACTTGTACGTCAAGTTTAGCCATATTTCTGTCGATTGCCGCCCAAAATTGACCCACCCGAGAAATGCCCCCTGCCGGTGGCACCGGGTACCAGCTTAGTTTGATGGTCCGTCCCGTCAAGGGCGCAGTTACATGCAGCCACGACGACACGGCATATCGGTAAAACCCGGATAGGTTCCAGCCTACAGCTATGGCCACGGGTGGCCCGTTAATAATAAGGGCGGGTAAATATCAGAAAAACGACCGGTCTGAATAAGTTCATGATGCCGGGAAAGTGCTGATAAACGCGGCAAGCGTTGCTGCGTCAGAACGCGAACTGGGCTTAAGACTGGACAACGCGGCGAACTGCATCGCCGTGGACTATCGAAGCGTTTCGGGCGATCTTTCGCCCACGCGGGAGGCGCGTGCCGAAAAAGGGCTCTGACCCGATGATTTAATGCTCAGTTCTGTTCGATCACCGGCGCTTTGAAATGCAGTCTTGCAGACGCTTCAATTTCAATGTCCTTGCCTTCAATGTTGATATCACCAGCTTTCTTGAGGATGACCGATGAATTACCTACTTCGAGAAGAAGTTCTTCTCTTGCCTCAACGGAAGCTTCTCCTTCTACCAGCAACTGTGCGTCACCGGATGTCACCAGTGCCGTGTTTCCACCGATGGTTACGGCAGCGTCATTGGCAATCTCTATATTCGCATCCATGCCGGTACTCAATAACAGGGATGCCCCATTATCTAACAGATAGTCTCCTCCAACTTGTACCTTTCGATTCTTACCCACGGTAACCGTTTGGTCATTGCCGACGTCTGTTGCCATATTGCCACCCGCGACGAGACTAAGATCCTGGTTACTAATGACATGCGCCGTGACTACCTGGGCAACACCCGAATATCCCTGGTTGTCCCCCAGGATCAGGTTATGTGAACCTTGCCTGGCGAGGGGAGCTGTTCCCTGGGCGTTGTACCCCAGCACGAGGTTCCCGCGACCGTTGGCTATGTCAGTCAGCCCATCGCCATTTACAACTTGCACATTCACATCGCTGAATAGTGCGGTGTAAACTTCATTTGTATTCTTCTCAAGCCTCAGAAAACCATCCAGACCAAGCACAGTATTATTCCTGAGCTCCGCGAGCTCGGTCTTAACCAACTGCAGATCCTTACGGGTTTCTGCCAGTTCCGTCTGCAAGTTCTCCACCAAGCCGGCCAACTCATCCACTTGGTGTCTCAACCCCTGAACCGAGCCTGGTGGAGCGGCCACCGCGACGGAAACAAGGAAGGTCAAAATTATGACGGCGATCAGTTTGATGTTCATCTAGTGCCTCTCATACTGTGAGATGAGAATCAGATTTACCTTAAGGTTAACCGCCCCTGCTCTTGGGGACACGAACCTCTGCGGATTTCACTGCGCTGTTCCCACATTCGTCCGTTGCCTCGTAAGTGACCGTGTAGACCCTGCCATCGCCGAGTCCGGAGCGTTCCGCGCGCAGACTGAAAGATGTGTCATTGAGAATGACGATGTCGTTTTCGGCATCGCCGTCACCCAGTGAGTTGTCCGGTTCGTTGGAAGTTACCGAGATCAATACGACGTCTGGCTGTGCGGCAGTATCGTCGCTGGCGGTCACAGTGGCCGAGACCGCCACCAGCTTGTGGTTGGGCGGCCACAGGGTGTCACGGCTCAACTCGATGCTCAGTGCTGGTGGTATCGAGTCACATACATCGAAGCTGACCTGGGACGCGTCGTTGTCCGGATAAGGGTCCGCGGACATGGCGGGGAAGTAGCGGCTCAACTCGGCCGTATTGATAATGGTGCCTGCAGTCGCGGCCGTCACCCGGGCAGTAACCGTCAGCGTCTCCTCGGACCCGGCGGGAAGTGCGAATCCATTGCCCTGCAGTGTTCCGTCCAGGCTCCAGTCACCGGTGGCGGGATTGAACACGCCAACACTGGCGGTCACACTTGCCGTGGCGATGTCCAGGGCGACCCCATCGAGTGGGTCGTAAACGGACACATTGGCTGCATCCGTAGGACCCAGGTTCCTCACCCTTACCTCGAAAGTAACCGCCTCGCCCGGGAGGACCAAATCGGTGGCATCTACATATTTTTCCACCTGCAGGTCTGCCAACGCGTCCGCGACAGTCACAGTGTGTTTGTCGATACTGGCCAGACTGGCCGGGCCTCTGAAACCCCCGCCGCGCAAATTCAGACTTATGGTCTCATCGCCCTCTAGGGTGAAGTCCGGCAGGATATTAAACTCTAATGCCTGCCGTGAAATAGTACCCGGCGCAGGCCAATTTCCATTTCCAAAGATGAGCGGTGGCGCTGCGGTGAGGTCATAGTCGCTGGTGGCGGCGGCAAGGCCGTCGATGGTAACGAAGACCTCGAGTTCGCCGTCCTCGATAGTACCCGCTGTGTTATCAAGCCTGAGGAACACCTCGTGTGCGCCTCCAGGGGACTCATCTACGTCAGATGTTGCAAGCTCGAACTGGAGCTGTGGAAAGACTACATCGCCTTCGTAGGCCCCCGCATCACAAGCGACGGGGCGCGGGACACCGCGTTGATCCGTAAGTACATTGCAGTTCATGCCGCCATCGATCGCGGCACTGCCTGGAAGCAGCGCCTGTGTCCGGGTGGGGCCGCCGTTATCCACCAGCGAGCCAATGTTCAGTTCTTCCGTCACCGTAAAACTGGCAGGGCACGGGTATAACGCCGCGCCCCCATCATTTGTGAAATTGCCACCATCATCGACCATTAGCCCCAGGTCGAAGCAATTGGGCCTGTCTGCCCCGCCAACGTTGTTTGCAATAATGGAATCACTCACGTGCATCGTCGCAAAAGCCACCGCACCGCCTGCGCCAGACTGAGAACTCGCCACATTATTGGTGATGGTGGAATGATCGATCATCATCGTGCTGGCATTGCTGTTGTACACGCCGCCGCCATTACTTGCTGTGTTGTTGAATATGGTGCTATTGCTGATAACCGTTTCGCTAAGCGTATTGTCGCTGAACACCCCCCCGCCAAAACCGCCGATACCGGATGCCAGGGCAGTATTGCCTGAGACCAGAGAGCGGAGAATGCTCACCCGGCCCTGCTCGGTGTTAGCGATTCCTCCGCCGCTTCCGAATTCAGACGTGTTGCTGCTTATCCTGCTATCGCTGATGGAAATGCCAGCAGGCTGATTAGAAGTGCCGACAAAGGTTGCGAGACCACCCCCGTCATAGCGGGCCATATTGCCGGAGATCGAACTGGCGATGATTTCAAGTCCCTTGAGACCGGAGTGATAAAGGCCACCGCCCTCGCCCGATACAGACCGGTTATTCTCGATCCGGCTGTTGGCAATGCGACCTGCGGATGCTACCGCGCCACCGCCATCGTTAGACGCCAGGTTGCGCGTCACCTCGCAATTCTCCAGGATGAGGCTGCCTCCGTCACCGCTGAAAATACCGCCTCCGGAACCAAAAAAAACGCTCGCGTCATTGTCGTTGACGCGACTGTCGATAATCGTAAGCACGGCTCCGCTGCCATCGTTATAGATGCCGCCGCCGGACCCGAATCCCACGCGGTTGGCCACTACATCGCAGTTGCGCAGGATCAGGTCGGCGGCGTTGAAATTCATGATTGCTCCACCTTTGAACGCCTCGTTATCAGTGAGCAGGCTGGTGGTAATCTGCGCCTGCCCACGAATCGAAGTATTATAGATGGCACCTCCCCCGCCAAAGGAAGAAGCAGCGGTTGTGACACGATTGCCCGTGAAGATCGAATCGGAAATTACCATCGTTGTACCGTTGGAGATGGCACCGCCGGCAACGGCGGACTCGTTGTCGGAAAACTCAGTATGCCTGATTCTCAACTCTCCCGCCGAGAGTGGCTGGCTCGCGACAGCGCCGCCATAATCTGCCCGGTTACCAAGCAGGTAAGAGTCGGCAAGGTGCACGCGGCTTCCGGCCGTGAAGATTCCTCCGCCGGAATAGGCCGCATTGTTCTGAAGTATCGCGCCGTTACGCAGAGTGAGATCCCCAGCGAGCACAATTATCGCCCCGCCGCAAATATCAAGGTTCGCAAAGCAAGGGGAAGCCGGGGGCACCGCACTGCTCAGGTCGCCATCGGCGACACGGACATTGTCAAGTGTCAACTCACCGTAACCGAAGAACCCGCCGAGCACCGCGAACAATCGGAATTGGGGCGCGGATGTATCTCGGGAAATGGAGTGACCGTTACCAACCAGAACCAGGCTTGTTGTGATCGCGGGCAGTCCGTTCGGCCCGCTGCTGTCATTGTCGACGGCTGTCAGGACGATATCGTCGGTCAATTCGATGATATCGGTGGCAACACTTCCGTTGGCAATGTTGATCGCCGCTACCAGTTGCGCCCCAGTCCCGGCCTTCAACACCGCAGCAGACGCGACTAGCGTGAGTGCAGAGAATACCAAAAGTATTACCAGCGACAACAGCTGTTTACTTCGCCGGCCAGGATGCCCAAGCCAATATCGCGAAGAAGTGATAAGCGGATGCAGGAACGCAGCTGCGGGCAAAACTAAAATTGATTTTCTCATTTTGACGCTCCCCGAATAATGGAGAACTTGTGGTTTGAGTATAGCCACGCAATGCGATTCGTCTAATCGCAACAATTAATCCTCAGGGACTTTCACCTCCTGATTCGGCCCAGGAGCGCAGATGATGGGTCGACAAGCAAGCAGCCATTGGTCGGCGAGATCCGTCCAGGCTCGGGCGCTCGGTCCATGGCCGAGCAGCAATTTATAAATAAGATTAGAACGTTAGCGAGAGAAATCGAAGGAGTTTTTAAAGACGCAATCACAGCTTCTGCCGCTTGGGATCAGCAGACTTGCTCTTACTCACTTATGACCAAACCTGGCGATGACGCTGAACGCTTATCCCCTTTCATTACAACGAATGCTACCTCGTTGCTGTTGACCCGACCAAAACACAGGGCCGCGCGCCACCGGGCATATCGTCTTTTTCTCGCTTGGAAACGAAAGAGAAAAGGGCCATGACCCTCTTTTTACAGGTTCATCACCCCTTAACGGGCGTAATCTCTATATTGCAGTTTATGTTCAGCTTCATTCCGAGCGCACCCATTTCCTCTATCAGGGTCGCGATATCCGCCTTGCTTTGCCGCAGCTCGTCGACGCGTTTTACCACTGCGGGATCGATTTCACCAAAGCGCTCCCGGCGACTCCTGTTGTTCAGCTGGTGAAAACTGATCTTGTTGTCGATCAGGGTCAGGAGCAATTCGCGGGCATCATCGGGACTGAATACGCCGCGAATCAAGCCGTAACTCTGCTTTGCTGGTTCATCTGCCATAGTTTTCTCCTTTAACGTCAAGAACGAATAAAATTCATGGATTGCACCAGGGGCAATCGCCTGGATCGGCAGTGACGAGATCGCCGGGCTCACGGATCTCGTATTCACAAGCCTGGCAGCGCCGGATGAATGCGGTCGGCAGTTCGGTCGGGGTACCACAACTACCACAGGGCAAACCCCTTTCGGCCTCGTCCAACCAAAAATTAGCGGCACTGCATCGGGGGCAGAACGACTGCAGCCTGTGGGCAAGCTGCTCTGCGGCCTGCCGGATATAGACCTGTCGCTCCGGGCAGTGCATCGCCCGCAGATCGGGCTCGAGAGTGATCTTCTGCGCCAGCTCCGCGCCTGAACCGGGCAGCCCGACCAGCGCGAGTTGTTCCAGGATGGCCTCCTGCCCGAGCAGCCCCTTGATAACCCCTCCCGGATGACGGAGCACCCATGCCTGTTCGGAATCGAACCGCGCCAGCTTGTGCTCCAGCTCCGCTACGGATTCCAGGGCAATCGTGGCGACCCCGACCGGACCGGCCGCGTGGGCCACGATCTCCTGCCCGCGGGAATGGTCCCACAGGACCAGCAGTTCCTGGTCCCAGTTGACCAGGCCCGGCATGGGGCCACCCCCGAAACTGCCCTCGCTGCCCAGGCCAAGCTCCAGCCCCGTCAACTCACAGGCCAGCTGTGCCTTGTGCCTGGCACATTCCAGCGGTGTCAGTGTGCGTTCCACTTCACCGCTGAATGTACCCAGGCGGTCGGTATCGAAGGCGTCCGTCTCCACCAGTGAAAGGCCGAGGGTGGACAGGGCGGGTGCAATCATTCGCGCCTTGTCGTGCCGGGTCAAAAGTCCAACAACGCGGCCCTGCCAGCTACTCACCGGGGTAATGCCTGCCATCCCCCGTCCCGACAGGTTTCGATCCGGTCGCCATCCAGGCGCATCAGGTAAAGCCAGCGGTTTTGCACCAGTTGCCTGACAGTTTCATGGCGCGCCATCACGCTGTCGATGGCATCCCTGGGCGCCTCGATGACCACCGTAAGGCGCAGGGGAGTGTGAAGCCACCGCTCACCATCGTGCAGGGACTGCCAGGGCAGACCGATGCGCAGGTCACCGCCGTTTCCTTCGAATACCCCTATCCGCCCGGCGACGACGTTGTGAAGCGTTTTGTTACCGCTGCCGAAGCGTTTGTTGTCCACGGTCGAGGCGAAATACTGCATGTTGATCCAGTTGGTCACGACCATCGGCGCGGTCATGATAAGTTCCAGCAGGCTGCCGTCCGCATCCTCGCGGTGATCGTAATCGTGCAGGAAGCTGCGGCCTCCCAGATCCACGCCGCGGGTTCTGCTGCGCGGCGCGACGATAAACGCCGCGTTGTTGGCCAGACCCCACTCCGGGCGCGTCTGTGCCCAGTCGTCAGCGCGCTCGCGCACCGCCCGCAGCAGGGCCGGGGGTTTGTCCTCCAGCGACCGCAGGCCCAGCGTCGACGCCCGCTCACGGCGCGCCATTTCTCCCGCCACCTGCAGTTGCGCCTTGATGCGCTGCAGGTCGTCGCCATGGCTGGCCGGCAGTTGGTCGAGGTCGAACAGCAGGACCTCCTCGGTGGTCGTGTTGTGAAGACCCGCCACGAAACAGGTGCTGTCCGGAATCTCAATGCCACTTTCGCGAAGCTGCAGGCGCACGGCCGGGGAATTCAACAGGCCCGCCAACGCCCGGGCGTTCACTTCCCCGGTCTGGCCGCAGCAGGCACCGCAATCCAGCCCTGCCCGTTGCGGGTTATTGCGATTCTGGCTGCCGTGACCGATCAGCAGGATGAGGCGGGCAAACCTGTCCTTGAGTCCCATCGCACCCAGAACCTGCGCCGCTACATTTGCCTGGCCGGCAACCCCGCCGGCAGTTGCCTCGTCGAGGGTCGGCCGAACGGTGCGGGCCTGGGTGGCATCCAGACCATGGCTGTCATCCGACGTGAATGGACTGCTGCCCGGCAGGCTGCGCTTGACCAGCTTTCCCAGGTACCCAAGGCCGAGTGCCTCTACCAGGGTAAATGTCGACAGCGGCACTGACTCGAAGGTGCGCCAGCCAAGGGTGCCGCGCAAACGGCGGGTCCTGTCCCTGGTGATCCCGGCATCCCGCGCGGCATCCCCTGTGCTATCGGTGATGTCCAGGCTCGGGGCCAGCAGCCCGGGCAGCTGTGGCCGCCTGGCACATGTACCCAGCGGGGCGTAACTGACGGGCAAACCGAAAAAGCCCGCAAATCCCAGTGTCTGTATATCGGGCGAGCGCGCTTCCAGGTGGCGGCGCAGGACCTCGGAGCGCACATCGATACAGAATGCGGCTTGCACCGCAGCTTGTTCGGCCACCTCGACCGCTGGCGCCGACAGCAACCGATTGACGAGGCCGCGCTGGTAACTGAGCTCCTGCGCGCGCAGCCAGACAAGGTGTAACTGCGTTGGCACGTCGTCGATGCGCCGCTCCTGCTCCTGCCAGCGAACTTGCCAGGCCGACCAGGGCGAGCCTGCGCCTCGCCCGCCGTCGTCGAGCAGGCTTTCCCAGCTCAGGCGTATCGCGAGCAGGTCCACCAGCGTCTGATCGTCGCCACCGTCCAGGCGCGCCTGCCAGCGCCGATAGGCGCACCAGGCGGCCCAGCCACTCACCCTCATCAGAACAGCCTGCAAATAACTGGTCCAATCGCGACCGGGTACCGCGAGTGACGCAAGCGAATCAGCGATCTGCTGCACGGGGTCCGATGCCAGGGCGCTGGCGCGTGCCGGGATGTAGGGCGCCTGCATCAACAGCGGGACGCTGTGATCCGCCATCAGGCTCTTGCGCCAACTGGCGTACAGGCGGCCTGTCTGGTCCGGGTGCCAGTGGGCCTGGTCGCGATCGAAATACGCGGCACAGAACTGCGACACCTGGTGGGTAATGCTATCGCACCAGGACGGTTCCCGGTGCAGGTCGCGCTGGCTATCGAGCAGGTCGCTGAGCAGCGACAGCGGGATGGGCGCCGGATACTCCTTATCCAGCGCCGCCACGAGATCCTCCGGAGCAAGTCCCGTACCGCTTTCGCCAAGGGCCTGCTGCAGATCAAGCGCGGTAATTTCACCGCGCCGCCAGGCCTCACGGTAGTGCGCAAGTGGCAGGGTCATGGGTGAACCGGCAACGCTCGCCAGCGCCGCCGCCACCTCCTCGAAGGGCTGCTGGATTCGCCCCCAGTAAGGGTTGACCGCAATCATCCGATCCAGCGGCCAGCTGGGTGCGATGGTATCGATAGCCGATGCAATCGCGTTGTGCAGGACCAAATCGTCATCAATCTTCTGGGTCACGAGAGCATTCACGATACTTCTCCTTGCAGTGCGGGATTCCGGTTGACCAGGGTCTGGGCCTGAATGGGACTCAGCTTGACCGGCCAGATTTTGAAGGTAACGCGGGTAAAGGTTTCATCGAGATAGAAACCGCAGTAGGCCCAGGGGTAAAGCGCCCTGGCAAAGCGGCCATCGGGATAACAGCGCAGCCACACCTGGCTACCGTAGAGGACGCCGAAGCACACCACGACCCAGGCCACCAGCGGCGAGGCCGGGTGCGCCGGCACCGGGGCGAGCCCTGCGAAGAGCAGGTGCCAGATCAGGTACAGCTGCGTCAGCGCCAGCACCTGCAACACACCCCGCAGCAGCAGAGCCGGCGTATAGCCCGGCTCCAGCCAGAGCAGGGAGGCCAGGCCAAGGGCCACGATCAACAGGGCCACCGGGGGCACGGCCAACCCGGGCAGGAACAGCTCCCAGGCGGCGGCGGACCCGGCCACCAGTGCGGCCCCCAGGGCGACGGCGCCCAGGTACCACAGCGGCGACCGCGAGGCCCGACCGGGCACCGTGAAATCATTCATGCGCGCGAGGCGCACCGTCTCGCCGGCACCGAGGAAGGCGTAAGCCTTGTAGAGTGAATGAGCGACGAGATGGAGAAGCGCCAGTTCGTAGAGACCGAGGCCTATCTCCATCAGCATGAAGCCCATCTGGGCGCAGGTAGACCATGCCAGCCGCACCTTGATGCTGATGCGGGTGAGCATCACCAACCCGGCGAGCACCGCGGTGAGGCTGCCTACCACCACCAGGACAACCTGGGCAGCCGGCGCCAGGGATATCAGTTCCGCCAGGCGGATCAGCACCAGCCCGCCGATATTCACGACACCGGCGTGGAGCAGCGCGGACACCGGCGTCGGCGCCTCCATCACCTGTATGAGCCAGCCATGCAGGGGTAACTGGGCGGTCTTCAGGATGGCGGCCAGGGAAAACAGCAGTGCTGCTGCCTGCAGAGAGCCCGGCAGGCTGTCCAGGCCCCAGAGGTAGGCGTTCAGGCCGTCCAGCGTCAGGGAACCCGTTGTCTGGTATACGAGCACCAGGGCCACTACCAGGCATAACTCCGCCAGGCGGCTCACCAGGAACTTTTTGTGCGCAACGACCTGGGCCGCCTTGCGTTCCCGGTAGAATGTGAGCAGGTGGTGCAAGCCCAGGCTGGTGCCGGTCCAGGCCAGCACGATGACCAGCAGGTGCCGGCTGACAACCAGTATCCCCACGGCTGCGAGAGTGAACAGCATGGCGCGCACAAAGCGCAGCTGGTCGGGCTCTCCGTTCAGGTACCGCGAGGAATAGTTGATAATGACCCAGCCGAGCACGGCGACCAGCAGTGCCACCGTCAGCCCCACTGAATCTATCGCCAGCGGCGCGAACTGCAGCCACACCCAGGCTCCCAGCGCGCACAGGACTGTCGCCAGCAGCGCCGCCGCCGCAGTGAGTCGCGCGATCTTCCAATGATGCCGTGACTGGCCGAATACCAGCAGGCAACCGCTTGCATATATGAGAGGTAACAGCCAACCTCCAAAGAACTCCATCACCGCACTCCCCCTTCTGCTTTGTGTGTTACCGAATCCGGATGAGGCGATACTGAAGCGAAATTTTACTTTTGTATAATATATTGTTTCGATACTATCGTTCTTTTATAGAGAACTATTTCATGAGACAACTCAACTACCACCACCTTTTCTATTTCTGGATGGTCGCCAAGGAGGGCCACCTCACGCGTGCAGCACAGCAATTGCATGTATCGCAGTCCGCGCTGTCATCGCAGATCCGCCAACTGCAGGATCAACTCGGACACGAACTGTTTACCCGCGACGGCCGCTCACTGAGGCTCACCGAGGTCGGCCATCTGGTGCTGGAGTACGCCGAAAGTATTTTCAATCTGGGCAGCGAACTGCTGGCGCTGACGGAGAGCGGCGAACTGCAGCGACTCCAGCGCCTGCGTATCGGTTCGGTGTCGACCCTGTCGCGCAACTTCCAGGAGAACTTCCTGCAGCCGGTGATAGGCGAGGCGGAGGTCAAGCTGGTGATACGCTCGGCGAGTCTCGAGGAGCTGCTGGAACTGCTGCGAGTGCACAAGCTCGATCTCATCCTCTCCAACCGGGCCGTGGCGGCGGACACGTCAACGCCCTGGCGCTGCCAGCAAATCTCGGAGCAAAGTGTGTGTATCGTCGGCCCGCCCGGCAAGCCGGCGAAACAGTTCCGCTTTCCACAGGATCTTGAACGACTTCCGCTGCTTCTGCCGGGACCCAGCAGCGAGATTCGCAGCCAGTTTGACCTGCTCTGCGAGCAACACGCCATTGAAGTCGACCCCTATGCCGAGGTCGACGACATGGCCATGCTGCGCCTGCTGGCGCGCGACTCCGGCGGTCTGGCGGTCGTACCGGAGGTAGTCGTGCAGGATGAGCTGCAAAACGGGACCCTGCAGAAATATTGCGTGCTGCAAAATGTGGTGGAGCGCTTCTATGCCATAACCGCCAAACGCCATTTTGAAAACCTGGCGTTAAAGGCGCTGCTCGAGAGGTCACAGGAAAAGCCCTGATGCGCTGGAACGGGCGCCGCCCCGACCCCGTCAAATAGCGGCCGGAGCGAAAATGACGTTGAACAGTCAATCCAGTTGTGATATTTCTTGCGCCGCAATGACTAACTCATTCTTTAACCTGGGTCGCTCCGCCCGCCTCGCTCTGCTGCTGCTGATGTTGGCGGCGCAGGGTATTGCCTTCGCGCACGATATTGGCGACAGCCACTCGCTCACGTCCGACCCCTGCGCAAGTTGTGTTATCGGCCACGGCCTGGGCACTGCTGTCAGCAGCAGCTGCGCGGCACCGTCATTGCAGCTCTACCAACCACCGCTTCCGGCCTACTCGAACGCCGCGACGCCGACCTCCCGAACCAACTATCACCTGGCCAGAGCGCCGCCCGCCTTCTCCTGGAACACCTGAAAACCTGACTGATCCGTTTATTTGGTTTTGTCGCCGAGCCGGTGACTTGTGATCTATGAGAGAGTCGAACCATGTCCATTTCAATACGATACGGCGTCGCGGCTGCGCTGTCTGCCTACCTGTGCCCGACGCTCAGCCTGGCCCAGCCGGCCTCTAACGCTGAGGATCCGGCAGCCCACACACACGAAGCGCTCGAGGAAATTATCGTTACCGCAAACCCGCTGGCGCGGGCTTCGGATGAGCTGTCCCAATCCGCTACCGTGCTCCAGGGCGAAGCCTTGCGCCAACAGCTGGCGAACTCCCTGGGCGAGACCCTGGCCCGGACGCCCGGTATCGCGAATGCCAGTTTTGGGGAGAATATCGGGCGCCCGGTGATCCGTGGACTGCAGGGCACCCGCGTGGGCATCCTCAGCAATAGTATGGCCGTCAGTGATGCATCAGCTGTGAGCCAGGACCACGCCGTGTCTGTCGAGCCCTTTCTTGCGGACCAGATTGAAGTGCTGCGCGGACCCTCTACCCTGCTCTACGGCTCCGGCGCGATTGGCGGGGTAGTCAACATGGTGTCACCCACCATACCCCAGTCCATACCCGAAAACGGCTACGAGGGACGCGCCACCGCCCAGGGCAATACCGCCGCGGAGGAGGAATTCGCGGCGGGTAGACTGGACCTCGGTGGCGGCCAGTTTGCCCTTCACATCGATGCATTCCACCGGCGTACCGACGACTATGATATCCCCGGCAACGCCAATCTGTACCCGGACGACGACCATGAGGATGACGGGGAAGAGGGACACGCGGATGAGAATGATCAGGACAGGGGCACCCTGTCAAACAGCTTCCTGAAAAACCAGGGCTGGACCGTGGGCGGCAGCTGGATCGGGGAGCAGTGGCTGGCGGGGGTAGCCTACACCGACTACAAGTCGGAATACGGCATTCCCGGCGATGCGCACATGCACGAGGAAGAGCATGACGAGGAGGGGCATGACGAGGAGCATGGCGAGGAGGAGGAAGCGGCGCCGGTCTCCATCGACCTGCAGTCGCAGCGCACCGAAGTCGAGATCGCCGGCCGCGATCCCCTCCCCGGCCTCGAACAGATCAAGCTGCGCTACGTCGATACCCGGTACGAGCACACCGAACTCGAAGGCAAGGAGGTCGGCACCGTCTTCAAAAGCGACACGAACAATGCGCGGCTGGAGCTGAAGCACAATCAGTGGGGAGTCTGGCAGGGGGTTTTCGGCCTCCAGTACACGGAGCTTGATTTCTCGGCGGTGGGTGCGGAGGCGTTTGTACCTAGCTCACACACCGATACCACCGGCGTGTTCTGGGTCGAGCGCGCCGACCTGGGACAGTGGCAGTTCGACCTGGGACTGCGCTACGAGGACGTAAAAACCAAAGTGCCCAACACCCTGATAGTGGAGGAAGGCGCGACAGGGCCCCGGGCGGATGCTGATTTTGAGCCGTTCAGCGCGTCAGCAGGCGCAATCTGGGCGCTGAATGACATGTTCAACCTGAGCTTCAGCGTGGCCCACGCGGAACGGGCACCCGGCGTGGATGAACTGTTTGCCAATGGGCCCCATATCGCGACGCAGGTCTTCGAGGTGGGTGATCCTGCGCTGGACATAGAGAAAAACTTCCATGTGGAAGGCGGGGTGAGTGTCGCCGTTGGTGGCTTCACGGGAAGTGCGACGATCTACAGCGATAACTTCAGTGACTATATCTACCAGTTGAATACTGGACGCGAGCAGGATGGCCTGCCGGTGCTGGTGTGGCAACAGCAGAACGCCGACTTCATCGGGGCAGAAGCAGAACTGCGCTACGATTTCGAACCCAATCGCTTCGGGCACTGGCAGCTGTTCGCCTTTGGCGACATCGTGGACGGAGAGCTCTCGGATAACTCGGATGTACCGCTGGCACCGCCCACCCGTATTGGTATGGGACTGGACTGGGATCACGCCGGTATGGCCGCCTATCTGCTGTGGATACACGCCTACAAGCAGGACAATCTTGCAGCGCTGGAAACCCCGACACCCGGTTATGACCTGCTGAACGCGGAGGTTTCCTACACCGTCGCCACCAGTGACCAGCTCGAGTTCCAGATCTATTTACAGGGCCAGAACCTGCTCGATGAGGACATCCGCAACAGCACCTCCTACCTGAAGGACTTCGCCCCGCAGATAGGCGTCAATGCGATTTTCGGGGTGCGCGCCTATTTTTAAACGACCGACGTCGGCGCCACAGCGCCGGGGGCAACCCGCGAGGCTTGAACTGCAGAATCAGACTGCACCATCTATCCAACCTGAGGTCTTATGATTAAACTCCCACCTCCGTCAACCCGCTCGAGGAGTCGCACTCCATGACCCAGGATAGCAGCACCGCCTCGCGCCTGGCACAACTGCAACGGATAGAATCCAGCAAGATATTTCAGGTTGCAGTCATTTCCATTATCGTTCTTTCGGCCCTGGCCATAGGCGCCAAGACCTATGAGCTGCCGCCTTATGTGGAACAAAGCCTGATCGTAATGGATAAGGCCGTTACGCTGTTCTTCCTCGCGGAAATTTTACTCCGGTTTGCCGTCTGCCAGGACAAGAAACGCTTTTTCAACAATGGCTGGAATATTTTTGACACCATCGTCGTTCTGGGCAGCCTGATTCCCCTGGATAACTCCGAGGCGGTTCTTCTGGGCCGGCTGCTGCGTGTCTTTCGCGTACTGCGACTGGTGTCTGTAGTACCCGAGCTGCGGTTCCTGATTGACTCCCTGCTCAAGGCAATACCGCGGATGAGTTACATCGCCCTGCTGATGTTTATTATTTTCTACATTTATGGCGCGATGGGATCGATGTTCTTCGCCGCCATCGACGAGGCACTGTGGGGCGACGTGGCGATCTCCATGCTGACCCTGTTCAGGGTTGCCACCTTCGAAGACTGGACCGACATCATGTACGCCACCATGGACGTATATCCCCTGAGCTGGGTGTACTACCTGACCTTCATTTTTCTCACCGCCTTCGTGTTTCTGAATATGATGATCGGGTCGATACTGGAGGTCATGGGGGAGGAAAAAAATGCCCTGCAAACCAAGCAGGCACACGACGAACGGGAACACATGTCGCAACAGCTGGTTATGGTGCAGCAGCAACTCGATGAGCTGAAATCACTGGTAAAGGATCAGGCCCTGCGCAGATAGCGCGAGCCCACCGGGGATGCAGCGGACGCTTTAGCCCATTATTGCAAAACCTCGAACGCTGACACTGCCTGGCGAGGCCCTGGATGGACCGGGCATTCCGGTCGAACGCCTATCTGCGAAATACCGCAATCCAGCGGCCCAGATTCAGCAGGCTCGCCAGTGAGCCTGCCAGGTAGGTCAACGCCGCCGCCTTGAGTATCTTCTGGGCATGCTGCAGATCCCCGTCGTGCAGGTAGTCGCCCTCTGCCAAAATCGGGAGGGCCTTGCGGTAACTCGCATCGAACTCCACCGGCAGCGTCACCAGGTGTACCAGGGTACCCACCGCCATCGACATCACGCCGATCAATATCGTCAACGCCCCCGCCTGCGGCACCCGGGTGAGGATCAAGACCACAGGCGCAGCGATCAGCAGTATCCCTGCTGTGCGCTCGGCAATCATGGCGGCCCTTGCGAGTTTCTGCCGGGCCTGGAACAGCGTCTCACCGTGTGCATCCTGGATGGCATGCCCCACCTCGTGCGCAGCAACCGTCACCGCTGTCAGTGAGTGTCCCGCATAGTTGCCCGGTGACAGTCGAACAGCCTTTGCTGCCGGATCGTAATGGTCACCGGACTGCGTTTCCTCGACTTTCACATCACCCAGGCCAAACCGGTCCAGTAAATGACGGGCAAGCTGCCCACCACTGCCCTGTTCACGATAGCGGTCAGCGGGTTGACTGTACCTTGCCATTACCCGCTTCACCCAGAAGCCGGGGAGAACGACGCAGGCTGCCATGATGATAAAAAGTAGAGCCCAGAACATGGGATTCAGTATGCCATAATTGCTGTGACGGAGGTCGTTCAAACTTACGCAGAAAGCCTGCCGGTGGATGTATCGGCATGCTGCTGCCCGGCCCCGTCTGGCGAGCAGCACAGGCCGATGCGCGGCGTCAGGCAGAACGCAGGCAGAGACCGCCGCTGTTTATGGGCCTCGACCCGACAACAGTGACTATGGCCAGAAAGTCGGGGAAAATGGGAGGCGCGCCATTGCTTCAGCCGGGGGAGCGTCGATCTTTGCAAATGTATTCCGGCGGCGCGACTGGCAAAAAAATATCTTTGATACTGCCTGCGAGGAGCAAACCATGAACATCCTAACCCGCACCGCTGCACTCCTGGCAGCACTGAGCTCAAGCCTACTGGTTAGCGGGTTCGCTGTGGCTGCGCCTGCACAGGCCACCCTCTATCACAACGGCCCGATACTCACCATGGCGGGAGAAGCGCCGGTTTTTGCCGAAGCCTTGCTGGAGCAGGACGGACGAATTGTGTTCGTCGGCGCGCTCGCCGAGGCCAAACAGAGATCTTCGAAAGAAACAGCTGAATTCGACCTGTCGGGCGCGACCCTGATGCCGGGTTTCATCGAGCCCCATTTGCATCCGTCCCTGGCGGCCATCATGCTCCAGAACGAGATCATTGCCCCCTATGACTGGACGTTACCCTCGGGGGTAAAAAAGGGTGTATCGGGCGAAGCGCAGTATCGGCAACGTATTGCCGAATCGATCAAGCAAAATGCGAGGCCAGGCGAGCTCTATTTTATCTGGGGCTACCATCAGCTGTGGCACGGCGCCCTCTCCAGAGCCCTGCTGAATGAGATAGCGGGCAATCAACCCGTAGGGATCATTCATCGCTCTTTCCATGAGATTTACCTCAACGATGCCGCGATATCGTTGCTGGGAATCAAGCAGGAAGACTTTGTCGGCAATCCCCAGGTCGATTGGGAGAGCGGGCACTTCTTCGAAGGGGGATGGCTGGCACTCGTGCCACGCATGGCGCCTGTCATGCTGAAACCGGAAAAATACCGCCAGGGGCTGGCGAGTATGTCTGCAATCCTGCGACAGAATGGTATCACGACGATCGCTGAGCCGGGTTTTCCGAGCGCCAATTTCGAGCTGGAACTGTCATTGCTGAAGGACGAGATGGCCGGCAACCCGCCCTATGACGTCTATCTGATACCCAGCGGCACCCAGCTATACGGCATGAAGGGGGGCAACCGGGAAGCGATGGCCTTTATTGAAGGCCTGGCGACCAATTCGGCGTACAACACGCAGAACGTCCATTTTCTTCCCAAGCAGGTCAAGCTGTTTGCCGACGGCGCGATCTACTCCCAGCTGATGCAGATGAAAGACGGCTATACCGATGGCCATGAGGGCGAATGGATGACGCCCCTCGACCTGTTCAGGGAACAGGTGAAACTTTACTGGAAAAACGGCTACAAGATCCACGTCCACGCCAACGGTGACCTGGGGCAACAAATGGTCATCGATGTGGTGAGTGCAATGCAAACTGAAAGCCCGCGCAATGATCACCGCTTTACGCTCCATCACATGGGTTACTTTACCGGGGACATGACCGACCAGATGGCTGAACTGGACATGGAAGCGTCGGTGAACCCCTATTACCTCTGGGCACTGGCCGATAAGTACTCCGAGTACGGGCTCGGCCCCAAGCGGGCGGAAAACCTGGTGGCGCTGAGGCTTCTGGTCGATCGGGACATTCCCCTGTCTTTCCATTCCGACTTTTCCATGGCCCCGGTCGAGCCGCTCACACTGGCCTGGACAGCTGTCAATCGTGTCACCTCGCAGGGCTCTGCATTTTCCCAGGACCAGCGGATACCGCTTTACGACGCGCTCAAAGCCGTGACCGTGAATGCTGCCCGGGCGCTTGACCTCGAAGGGGAAATTGGAACACTGGAAGCTGGAAAAACTGCCAATTTCACTATTTTGCGCGATAATCCATTCGAGGTGGATCCCATGCGACTCAAGGATAATGAGGTCAGGGGTATCGTTTACAGGGGAACCTTCTATGAAAACGGAGCAACGATCAACAGTTCGAAAGAGCGGCAAGTTGTCGGGGGATACCGCGACGTACCTGTCGATCAGCGCGTGGCAGAGGCGCCCCGACAGTAAGCAGCCTTACCGAGTCCGATAGCGAAAGCACTCGCCTCGCTCATGGATAATCCCCGGGATAACGAAGGAGATATGACCGTGCAATTCACTCGCATAAAAACTGCCCTGACCCTGGCACTGGGTGCGCTGTTGCTCACCGCCTGCCAGCGCGACGACGCCGGTGCAACGGCGGTGCAGACTGCCCCCGCGCCGGCAGAAGCCCCCGCCATTATCGTGGACACCCTGTACTACGGCGGCCCCATTGTGACCGTGGACGACGCACAACCCTCGGTGGAGGCCGTGGCAGTGAAAGACGGACGCATCCACGCCGTGGGCGACCTGTCGGCCATGGAAAGCCTGGTCGGGCCCGACACACGCAAGGTGGACCTGGCCGGTCGCACCCTGTCGCCGGGCTTTGTCGACGGCCACGTTCACGTCAACTTCCTGGGAATGCAGGCGGTGGGCGCCAACCTGCTGGCTCCGCCTGACGGCGATGTGGAGACCATCGACGACGTGGTTGCATCGCTGTCCGACTGGGCCGCGTCCACGGAAGACGACGACCGCATGGGCTGGATCTTCGGCATGGGCTTCGACGACGCCGTGCTCGCCGAGCGCCGCTTCCCCGACCGGGACGACCTCGACCGGGTGAGCACGGATATGCCGGTGATGGCCATTCATATCTCCGGCCACTTCGCGTCAGTCAACAGCAAGGCGTTGGAGATGATCGGTTACAACGCGGATACGCCGGACCCGGAGGGCGGCATCATCCGTCGCCGGCCGGGCAGCAGCGAACCGAATGGGGTGCTGGAGGAACTGGCGGCCATCCCGGCCATGATGAAGTACCTCACGCCCCGGAACATCGAAGACGCCGAGTATTTCACCCGGAAGGGCCTGGAAATGGCCATGTCCTTCGGCTATACCACAGCCCAGGAAGGTCGCGCTTTTGCCCCCGCCCACGATGGCATGGTGGCCTATGCCGAGAAGTACGGCTTTCCGATCGACGTGGTGTCCTACATCGATTACAGCGACCGCACGCCGCTGGCGTCTGACTGGTACGGCCCCGACTACCGCAAGGGCTATCGCGTGGGCGGCCTGAAAATCACCCTGGACGGCTCCCCCCAGGGTCGCACCGCCTGGCGGACCGAGCCCTACCTGCTGCCACCCGATGGCCAGGGGCCGGACTACGCCGGCTACCCCGCCATCCCCGACGACCAGGTGGTCATCGACCTGGTGGATGAGGCCTACCGCAAAGGTTGGCAGGTGCTGATGCACGCCAACGGTGACGCTGCAGTGGACCAGATGATCCGGGCCATTGCCCCGGCGCAGGAAAAATACGGCCCCGGCGACCGGCGCCACACGCTGGTACACGGCCAGTACACCCGTCTCGACCAGCTCGACGAGCTGGCCGGGTTGCAGATTGTGGGCAGCTTCTTCCCCATGCACACGTTTTACTGGGGAGACTGGCACAGCGAGCTGATCGGCCCCGAGAAGGCGCAGCACATATCGCCCACGCGTTCCGCGCTGAACGCCGGCATGCGCATCACCAGTCACACGGATGCGCCGGTCGCGCTCCCGAACCTGATGCAGGTGATGTGGGCCACCGTGAACCGTGTTACGCGCAGCGGCAAGGTGCTGGGGGCCGAGGAGCGGCTCACACCGGAAGAGGCGCTGAAGGCTGTGACCCTGTGGGGCGCCTGGCAACATTTCGAGGACGGTGACAAGGGCTCCATCACCCCGGGCAAGCGCGCCGACCTGGTGATCCTGTCGGACAACCCGCTGACCATCGATCCCATGCGTATCAACGAGATCGTGGTGCTGGAGACCATCAAGGACGGGAACACCGTCTGGCAGCGGCAATAGCCCCGGCCGGGTTCCACAGAGCTAGTGGCTGTTGATGCCGGGCCGTGCGGGACGCCCGCCTACTCCCAATCGATTATCAACAGGTAATTAAATTCTCTACTTTTCAGCAAGTTAATGTTAGCGATCTGATCAATACCATGAAAAATACCATGCCCAGGTATTGCCAGAAACCTAAGGCTGCTCCCATTCAGACTGAGCCGACGCATGCGGCCACTACAACGCGCGAAGCGTAGCCTGAACATAATCATAGCCAATACGCTCCTGTTCGAGACGGAGAGATGGCGCGATACGGTCAAGACGTAAATCCTCATAAAGAGCGCTTTCCTCAATATTGAGATGAGGCAGCACTGTACGGGTCGGCCTGGCTTCGCAACCCCAAAGTATCTCGTGAGCTAACAAGGTAGCCCGGTCCATCAAAAGCGACTGGGTCTGCGGGAAATAACTTCGTACCTGGTCGAGCATGGCGAAGCCGTGGGTATCGATATCGCCCCAGTAATGGATCGGAAGCTCTTGCAGCCAGCGCACGCCCTTGAGACTGTCGAGACCGTAGCCGAGGCCGAAAATTACCATTGCTCGGGAAAAGCCGGGAAAAGCCAAACCATTGATGTCGTTTTCGGTAATAAACACTCTTTCGACCGGTAAGGCGAGCCGGGCAAAGTCCGCAGCCGGTATCTGCAGATCATCAAGGCTTTGCAGGTACAGGGCCGAATCCAACAGACGGAAGCGGATCTGCGCCGGCTTGGAGCGAAAGCCGTAGCGCGATTCAAAGCCGGCAATACCACGGGCATCCTGGTTAACCTGCCCCGGCGCAAGCACCCGGTCGAGCAATTCCATCAACACCTTTTTTTGCCCTTCCACGAACTTTGTGTCGACGCCGGGCAACTCGAGCTGACGGATGTATACGCCTGGGCGCGGATGTTCACGCAGCCAGTCCACAACCCCTAACAGCCGCGGCCACTGCGCTTCCAACTCCAGGACCTGTAGTGAGCGCTGCTCGATCCAGTCGCCAAGCTCGGGAAAATTACCCAGAATCTGCGCGCGCAGGCGGTCGAATGTGCGCCCGTGCTGGCGTTTGCCGATATAATCCAGCGCAAGGTCACGGTGATCAAACAGCGCTGCCGCCGGCAGACGGTTGCGGCCGATGTCGCGGGAGTTGATGTCCCGCCACTCCAGTGCCAAGCCCCGTTGACCTTCCTGTTGTGCCCAGCTTTGAACCCAGTTGCGAACCTCTTCGAAGTGAGCGCCGAGATCGCCGGCGGTCGGGCCACGCAAGGGCTTCCGCAGCGGAAACTGTGTCGGATCGGTAAGTAGGCGGCCACGATCCCACGATTTGAGCAGCTGCCGGCGTAGCTCCTCCGGCGTGGTCCAGCGGTTCATGCCGAGCGGGCCGCGCGCTCGGCGCGGTATTCCTCGATACTGAGGTTGCGCAATTGGGAGTCGCGCCCCTCGGGGTTGTGTACGAAACCTACGCTGGCGACGTAAGGTTCTATGATGTGGATCTTTTGCAGCGGCGTTACGATCAGCAGTTGCAGGTGCAGGCGCTTGAACAATTCCAGACCGTAGCGCGCCGATTCATCGGAACCGCGGCCAAAGGCCTCATCGATCACCACAAAACGGAAGCTGCGCGAGCGGACCGCGCCCCATTCGAGGCCGAACTGGTAGGCGAGGCTGGCCGCGAGCACGGTATAGGCGAGCTTTTCCTTCTGTCCTCCGGACTTGCCTCCGGAATCGGTGTAGTGTTCGTGCTCGCTGTCGTCTTCCTGCCAGCGCTCGGAAGCGGCGAACTGAAACCAGTTGCGCACATCGGTCACTTTTCGCGTCCAGCGCCGGTCCAGCTCAGTGATGCCCTCACGGCCTCGAAAACGGTCGATGATTGCCTTGACCTGCAGAAACTTGCCTTCGGCGTATTGCTCCTCCTCCGAGCCGGTCAGGCTGCCTTCGGTGCACGCGCGCAGCTGTTGCTGGAAGTCGCGTAACTCGGCGTCCTGGTTGGCCTGGGTTTCCAGCTGGATGTAGCGGCCGGGGTTGTACTCGATATCGGCCAGAGAATGATTGATGAGATCGATACGCTCCTGAATCGTCTGGCGTTCGCTCTTGAGCTTGGACTGGAAGCTGGCGATCTCCCGGATGGTGTTTTCGTTCAGCAACACCTTGAATCGGTCCGCGAAACGCGGCAGGTCGTCGGCCTGCAGCTGGGTCAACATCTGGCGGTAGTCCTCGACGGCTTCAAGGCTGGTATCCACCTCCTGGGTTTCCAGCGGGTACTCGCGGCGGTAGTCCTGCATCGCAGCGACGATGCCCTGTTCGAGGCGTTGCAGGCGTTTGTCCTCCGCGTCGACCCTGGCTTGCAGCCAGTCGCGCATCTCCCGCTCCCGGTTGTCGCAGGACTCCACGGTCAACTGGTGCTCACCCAGCGCCTCAAAGCGCAGCGGTTCCAGCGTGCTTTCGAGGCCGGCGAGTATGTCGTCCGGGCAGGCTTCCAGCTGCTGACTGCAGGCGTCGAGCAGGCTACGGGCCTGGGACTGCTTTTCGTCGTTGCGAACGAGTTCACCCTTAAGTTCCTGAAGTTGATCTTCGGTCCAGGAGATCGCCGCCTCCAGCTTTTCGAGTTGCAGCGTGAGGGTCCTGAGGGTATCGGAACTGGCTTCGAGTGTTTCCAGCTCCCGTTGCAGCTCGACAATGGCCCGGGCGATCTGCTGCCAGTCGAGTTCATCGAAATCGACGAACATGCTGATCTGGTCGAGTCCGGATTTTTCTTCGGCAAGTACGCTTAGACGGCTTTGCAAATCTGCCAGAAAGACGCCGATCTCCTGCATCTGCTCCTCCAACACAGCCGCCTGCGCTTCCAGTGCCTGAATTTTCCCTTCGTTGCTCCAGCCGAGTACATAGCGGCTGCGATCCCCGAGGCGATGGCGGTCGTCCTTCTCGTGCCGTTGGCCGCCGGCCTTGATCTGGCCCGCAAGTGTCACGGCGAGGTGCTCGCGGCGAAAACGCTCGAGCGAGTCGCAACATACGTAGTCGAAACGCCGGACCAGTTCCTGTTCGAGCCAGGGGTAAAATTCAGTGTCGGGTTTGATTTCCAGCTTGCTCACCAGCGAATCGGGCTGGGTCTCGGCAGGAGCGGCATTGCGATCAATGCGTACACGGAAGTAGACCAGACGCCCCTTGAGATGAGTGCTGTCAACCCACTGTGCAACCTGCGCATACAAGCTGTCTGGCACCAGCAGCGACAGGCCGAAGTAGTGCAGCAGGCGCTCGGCGACTCCTTCCCAGGCGGATTCAGACGCACGCACCTGGATCAGCTCGCCAGCAAAGGGCATCGCTGTTTCTTCCAGGTTCAGTGCTTCGCAGAGGGCCTGCCGAATCTGGATCTGGCGCGAGTCGATATTACTGCGCCGCTGTTGCAACGAGACAATTTCCCCATGGAGTTTTCCGTGAGTAGTTTTCAGCTGCTGCATTTCCACCGCCCGCTCGGTGCGGGCGTTCTGCAGCTGGCTTTCATCTGTACCGACGGCAGCCAAACGCTGATCGAGCATGCCGCGGTTAGCGAGGAACTGCTCAAGCGTATCGACCCGGGGCAGAGCGAGGGAATTGGCGAGTTTGGCGTACCGATCGGCGCGCACCTGGCGTTTCTGCCGTTCGGTGTTGCGCTCGCTAATTTCGGCCTTGAGTCGCTCCAACCGGTCGCCGCCGTTGGCTGCGATAGCGCTCTTCAATTCATCGCGGTCACCCAACTGGTGCCGGCGCCGTTGCTCCAGTTGGCCGGTGCGGGCTTGCAGGCGCCCTGCGTCACCTCGTAGCTTATCCAGACGCTTGTCGAGCAGCCCGGCCTTCAGCCCGGCAAAATAAAACCGGAGCCTGTCGCGACAATCGCGCCAGAAGAGACTTTTCCCTGCAACCTCGCGGTGGCGCTCGCAGTCCCCTACCAGCGGCGTCAACCGTTCGACCTGGTCGCGGGCCTTGAGCACCGCCTCGTGAGCGCGGTTGAGATCCTCGAAATGGGCGATGAGGGCTTCGATACGCGGCGCCACCTCGAAGGCTTCGAGCATGTGTTCGCGTACGAAGTCGGTGAGGTTGCCGACCGATTTCATCGATACCGTCTGGTGGAAAAGCTCCAGCGCCTGGGCGTTGTCGATACCGAAACGACGACGGAAGGCCGCCTCGTAGGGAGGAAAGCTGTCGAAGGGACCATCAACGCGGGTGCGATCGCGCAGCCGTTTGCGCAACTGGTTGATATCGCTGCCGAAGCCGGCGAAATCGCCAGTGATGCTGAGCGCGCCATCGGCGACTACGTAAAAGCGCGACGGCTGGCCGCTGCGGTCCCTGTTCCAGAACACCTGTGCCAGAGTCACATCCTGATCGTAGCCGGCATTGCGGAATACACCGAGGAGTACTGAAAAACTGCCGTGGTCGCGCAAGGCCACCGGTCTAGCGGCATGGCCGCTGTCGCTTCGCTCCGACTTGTAGTAGCCGAGCACGTAGGAGCGCAGAGTCCGCTCACGGGCCTCCGCGCCGGCTGCCTTGTTGTAGGCAACGCGCTGGGCCGGGACCAGCAGGGTAGTAACGGCATCGACCAGGGTCGATTTGCCCGAGCCGATGTCACCGGTCAGCAGCGCATTTTCACCATTGGGCTCAAGGGTCCAGACTCGGCTGTCGAAAGTACCCCAGTTGTAGACCTCAAGGCGCTGCAGGCGAAAGCCTGCTAACTCGTCCGTATCCGCAAAGTCCAGCAGCTGGTCCTGCATCAAACGCTTTCTCCATCGGATGACAGCTGCGCCTGGTAGGCTTGCAACCGGGTATCGAACTCATTGAGCCACTGGGCATCGACAAAGGCCTTGAGGATGCGACGCACTTCGACCATCTGCTCCTGACCACGCAAACGGCGGGCAAAGCCGAGTTCGATCACTTTGTTGATATGGGCGTCGACCTGATCGACCAGCCGCGCTTCAGTCGAGCTGGGTGGCAGGAAGGTGCGTAGCAGCTCGACAATATCGTCTCGGGAGAGAATCAACCTTGTGTCCCCGCCGCTGGCGTCGAACTCGGCCAGCTTGCGCCGCAAAAGCGCGATTATCAGGCTGACTGGATAGGAGAGCTGGCGCCTGCCGACCAGTCGCGGCAGTTCCTCGCTCTCATCGTCGGCGCCGCGGGTGCGCAACCAGGCGTAGCCTTCGGCTTCATCGAGCATCAGCTCCAGTCCGAGCACGCTAACGTAATCCCGCACCCGGGTCTGCAGGTCGAGTAGTTGCTGCCAGAGCCGGACGTCCTGTTCCTGATAGAGCACCCCTTTCATCAACGCGATCAGCAGCAGAGAGAGGCGATTATCGTCGGTTTCAATAGTCATATTACGGTCTGGTGAAAATGATACAGGGAAGGTCGGCCTGGCGCAGCTTGCCCCGACCGTCGCGCCAGGTGACCCGCTCCTCCGGAAGATCGTCGTCAAACAGCGCGCGGCGATCATTCGCCGCGATAGACAGGTAGGCCACGAGTTCTGCCAGGCCCTGCTGCAATGGATGCTTCGTGAGGACCTCGCCCAACGTGACTTGTGTGCGCACCTGCAGCAACTGGCGGATCTGCCCCTTGAGCCGTACCTTGTCGACTATGACCTGCTCGTAGAGCGCGTCGGTGTCGATAGTGCGAGTATCGGCGCTCTCTATCTCCGTCTCAAGCTCGGGTTTGTGCGGCGGACTGTACAGCGGGCGTTCCATCGGCAGGTGCACAGTCGGCGCCGGGGCGTCGATGGTAGAGAAATCGCCCGCCGGCATCTCATCGCGCAGCGCCAGCGCGCGAGCCGAAATACCGTCGAGTAACTGCATGATGCGCTTGTTCTCCAGGTACGCCTGGTCGTCCAGATAACGGCGTAATTGCTGCGATAACCGGGCCACGGTGCGCTGGGTATGCTCCCCGGCTTCCAGCCAGTCGTAGTGGATGCGTTTGAAGCGTCGGTCGCCGATCTGGCGGTTCACCGCTTCAAGCGCGTATACCTTTTCCAGTAATTCGGTCAGTTCGTCCTGACTCCGGGGAGACATCAGGAAATCCCAGAAGGCGCGAAAACTGCGGCCCTGGTCGGAGTCGGCAATGGCATCGCGATCGCCGAGAATCTGTGTCAGCAACTCGCCCCGGCGGCCCTCCCAGGTCGCGATCTGTTCGCGCACCTGCATGTCGAGCTGACGGAAGTTGTGTTCGACTTCGCGGAAGTCGCTGAGCAACTCCCGCGCTGTGCTGTTGGCTTGCTGGAACCGATCCCGCAGCGCCGTGTCATCGAGCAGCGAGATTTCGCCGGCACGGACCCGGGCTATTTCATGCTCGATCTCATCGCGCTGCCGCTCCAGTTCCTGGATCCGTCTGTCGGCATCGGTTTCACTGCCCGCGACCATCTGGCGCAGCAACTCGAATACCGTCATCAGCCGCGACTCGGTGCCGACGAAAGAGCGTTGCGCCAGTGACTCTAGCCAGGCGATCGCCTTCTCGGTAGCTGGTGTCAGGTCGAAATGGGCTTCGTCAGAATCCGGGGGATAGAACTTTCGCAGCCAGCCTTTCTCGTATTGCGCCCAGTCGTCGAGGTAGTCACGGGCGCTACGCGGATAGGCCTCTGCCCCCTCGATCTCGCGCAGGTTAAAAAGCAAGTCTTCGAGCTTCGACTCCAACGTCGGCTGAGCCATGAGTCGGACGTTGGGCCCGACGAAGCTTTGCTCCAGGAAACTGGCAATCAGTGGAGCGTGATCAGCCAACAGCAGGCGCCAACCGGGGTGGCTTTTGCGCAACTGGGTGAGTGTTTGGAAGTCGAGGCTCAATGCGATTCCGTAATGCCGGTAAACTACGCCAACACTTCCAAGCCTTTGTCCGCCACCAGGTTCAGCAATTTCAACGACGGCCCATTTGGCTTTTTCTGACCTTGCTCCCACTTTTGCACTGTGGACTTGCCCGTATTCAGATACGCGGCGAACACCGCCTGGCTCGCTTTGTTTTTAATCCGGATTCGCTTGATCTCCGCTGCTGTCAATTCCCTGACTGGTGGCAGACACAGCGCATCGAACTCCCGCAATGTGGTGTCTTTCATCGCACCAGCTTCATGCAGGTCTTTAGCAGTGTCGTGCACTACCTCCAGGATCGATTTACCCATTGTCTTCCACCTCGACTAACGCACCATGCCGGACGGCTTTAGTTAATACCTTGTCACTGTAGCTCAGCAGTTCTTTGGCCAAGTGTCGCAATGCCTTCAGTTCATCCGTACTGATATTCGCCCGTGCATTCTTGGCGAACCCATAGATAAAAATTGCCTTATCGCCGGATGCATACGCCAGCAGTGTGCGAACCCCACCGCGCTTGCCTCGACCGCCAATAGCCACACGTTTCTTCACCACGTGGCCACCAAGATCGGCGTCGATCAAACCACGCTCCATTTCAGCAACCGCAGTCCGCAGTGTGTCATCGCTCAAACCCTCCTTGGCGGCCCACTTATTGAACACCCGGTTTTTAAGCACTCGCATCCATGGTCCTCTTTAAGTTCCGCCAAAGTATAGCACCAAGTGCTACATATTGCTTGGCGATTTAGCAGAAACTTTGGGGAGACTGGAATGTAACAACCTTGTCGTTAGGACGGTAGGTTAGCCCGGATGGGAGTGACACCACACCTCACCGGGCACACGAAATTCAATTGCCCTGATACCATGCCAGCTTCCATTCTTCACTCATGGTATCGATGCCACCGACGCTCCCAAGCGATTCCGATATTATTAAAAATGCCATTGATGATGTAGGATACATTAAGATTGGAATTATTTTTTATATATTATTCAATGTGTTAGCACTGAACCCTACTCCCACTCGATGGTCGCGGGCGGCTTGCTGCTGACATCGTAGGTGACCCGGGACACGCCTGAGATTTCATTGATGATGCGGTTGGAGACCCGCTCGAGCAACTCGTAGGGCAGGTGGGCCCAGCGCGCGGTCATGAAGTCGATCGTCTCCACCGCCCGCAGGGCGATGACGTATTCGTAGCGACGGGCGTCGCCCACCACGCCGACGGATTTGACCGGCAGGAACACGGCGAAGGCCTGGCTGGTCTTCTCGTACCAGCCCTCCCTGTGCAGTTCCTCGATAAATATGGCGTCGGCCAGGCGCAGCAGGTCGGCGTACTCCTTTTTCACCTCGCCCAGGATGCGCACCCCGAGCCCGGGGCCGGGGAAGGGATGGCGGTACACCATGTCGTAGGGCAGGCCCAGTTCCAGCCCGATCTTGCGCACCTCGTCCTTGAACAGCTCGCGCAGTGGCTCAACCAGCTCGAGGTTCATGTCGTCGGGCAGGCCGCCCACATTGTGGTGTGATTTGATGACATGGGCCTTGCCGGTCTTGGCGCCGGCGGACTCGATGACATCGGGGTAGATCGTGCCCTGGGCCAGCCATTTGACGTCCTTCAGCCTGGCCGCCTCGTCATCGAACACCTCGATGAAGGTATTGCCGATGATCTTGCGTTTCTGCTCGGGGTCTGCGACGCCGTGCAGTTTGCCCAGGAACAACTCCTCGCAATCGCTGCGAATGACCTTCACCCCCATATTGCGGGCGAACATCTCCATCACCTGCTCGCCCTCGTGCAGGCGCAACAGGCCATTGTCGACGAACACGCAGGTGAGCTGGTCGCCGATGGCGCGGTGCAACAGGGCGGCGACGACTGAGGAGTCCACCCCCCCGGAAAGTCCGAGCAGCACCTTGTCGCCGCCTACCGTGGCGCGCACCCGGTCGATGGCATCCTCGACGATATTGGCCGCGGTCCACAGCACCTGGCAGCCACACAACTCCAGGGCAAAGTGCTCGAAAATACGCTTGCCCTGCAGGGTATGGGTGACCTCGGGGTGGAACTGGATGCCGTAAAAGGGTTCCGTGCGATGGGCCATGCCGGCAATCGGGCAGCTGTCGGTACTGGCGATCAGCTCGAAGTCCCCAGGCAGTTCCACCACCTTGTCCCCGTGGCTCATCCACACGTCCAGCAGGGCGTTGCCCTCGTGGTCGAAGTGGTCGCGGATATCGTGCAGCAGGCCGTTTTCCGCAACGAGTTTTATCTGGGCATAGCCGAATTCACTGATATGGGAGCCGGCCACCTTGCCACCGAACTGCTCGGCCATGGTCTGCATGCCATAGCAGATGCCGAGCACCGGGATTCCCAGTTCGAATACGCAGGCCGGGGCCCGGGGCGAGGCGTCGGCGGCAACCGATTCCGGACCGCCCGAGAGAATGATTCCCCTGGGGTCGAAGTCGCGGATCTCCTGCTCGGACGTGTCGTAGGCGCGGATCTCGCTGTAGACACCCACCTCCCGCACCCGGCGCGCGATCAGCTGGGTGTACTGGGAGCCGAAATCGAGAATAAGGATTTTCTGGGCGTGAATATCTGCGCTCATAGCTGTTCCTGGGTTTTGCTGCTGTGCAAGCCGCCCGGATCGGGGCGGGCCGGAAGTGACCGGAGCCGGCGAGCGCTAGCGCACCGGGTAATTCGGCGCCTCTTTGGTGATGGATACGTCGTGTACATGGCTTTCGGACATGCCCGCCGAGGTGACCCGGACGAATTCCGGCAGGGTCCGCATGGCTTCGATGTCGGCGCTGCCGGTATACCCCATGGCCGAGCGGACACCGCCCATCAACTGGTGGACGATCGCCGAGACCGGGCCCTTGTAAGGCACCCTGCCCTCGATACCCTCGGGCACCAGCTTCTCGGCACCCTTGCTGGCGTCCTGGAAATACCGGTCGGAAGAACCCTGGGTGCGCGACATGGCGCCCAGCGACCCCATGCCGCGGTAGGCCTTGTAGGTGCGCCCCTGGTAGAGCTCCACCTCGCCGGGCGCCTCCTCGGTACCGGCGAACATGCTGCCCATCATCACCGAGTGGGCGCCCGCCACCAGGGCCTTGGCAATATCCCCGGAGAAGCGGATGCCGCCGTCGGCGATCAGGGGGATGCCGGTGCTCTTGAGCGCTGCCATGACATTGGCTATGGCGGTAATCTGCGGCACGCCCGTGCCGGTGACGATGCGGGTGGTGCAGATGGAGCCGGGACCGATGCCAACCTTCACGCCGTCCACCCCCGCCTCGGCCAGGGCGATGGCGGCGTCGCCGGTGGCGATATTGCCACCGATCACCTGTACCGACGGGTAGTCCGCCTTGATCATCCTGACGCGCTCGATCACGTTGCGCGAGTGGCCGTGGGCGGTGTCCACCACCAGCACGTCCACTCCCGCTCGCACCAGTGCCTGCACCCTGTCGTCGGTGTCCGGGCTGGTGCCCACCGAGGCACCGACCCGCAGCTGGCCGTAGGAGTCCTTACAGGCCAGCGGAAAGCTCTCGGCCTTGTCGAAGTCCTTCACGGTAATCATCCCGCACAGGTCGAATTTGTCGTTCACCACCAGAATTTTCTCGATCCGGTGCTGGTGCAACAAACGCTGCACCTCCTCGGAACTGGCGCCTTCTTTGACCGTAACCAGCTTGTCGCGGGGCGTCATGATGGCCGAAACCAGTTTTTGCGGGTTGGTTTCAAAACGCACGTCGCGCCGGGTGACGATACCCACCAGGTCCTCGCCGTTGAGCACCGGCACACCGGAGATGCCGTGAGCGCTGGTCAGCTCGGTCAACTCGGCCACCGTGGCGGACTGCTGGATGGTGATGGGGTCCTTCACCATCCCGCTTTCGAACTTCTTGACCCTGCGCACCTGCTCGGCTTGTTCGGCGATCGTCATGCTCTTGTGGATGATACCGATGCCGCCCTCCTGGGCCATCGCGATCGCCAGGCGGTACTCGGTCACCGTGTCCATGGCCGCCGATACCAGCGGGATATTCAGCTCGATGCCGCGGGTGAGCCGGGTCTGCAGTGAAACCTGAGTCGCCACCACCTCCGAGTAGCCCGGCAGCAGCAGGACATCGTCAAATGTGAGGGCTTCTTCGGCGATACGCAGCATTGGGTCGATCTCCGGCTGGCGGCATTGAGGTAAACGTGCAATTATAAATCCCCGGCTTAGCCCAGGTAAACAAAAGTTCCCGCGGAATACCCCTTGCCCAACCCGTTCGATACACAAAGCCCACCCCCCAGCCTCACTGTCAGCCAGCTCAACCGCCAGGCGCGCATGCTGCTGGAGAGCCATTTCGACTTTGTCTGGGTCGAGGGAGAGGTCAGCAACTTCACGGTGCCCTCCTCCGGCCACTGGTACTTCTCGCTGAAGGATGGTGCGGCCCAGGTGCGCTGCGCCATGTTCCGCAACCGCAACCAGCGCCTGCGCTTCACCCCGGCCAACGGCGACCACATCCGGCTGCGCTGCCGGGTATCCCTGTACGAGGGGCGCGGCGAGTTCCAGCTTATCGTGGAGCACCTGGAGCAGGCGGGCGCCGGCGCGCTGCAGGCCGCGTTCGAAAAACTCAAGGCCAGGCTGCTGGCCGAGGGCCTGTTCGACGCGGACCGCAAAAAACCCCTGCCGCCGGGCATTTCCCACCTCGGGGTTGTCACCTCCCCCACCGGCGCCGCCATCCACGACATCCTGACGGTACTGCGCCGGCGCTGCCCCGGCATCGAGGTCTCCCTGTTCCCGGTCGCCGTGCAGGGAGAGGGGGCCGCCCGGGAAATCGCCGCGGCCATCGCGCGCGCCAACCGCTGGCAGCGGGAGGGCAAGATTCAACTGGATGCGCTCATCGTCGGCCGCGGCGGCGGCTCTCTCGAGGACCTGTGGGCCTTCAACGAGGAGATCGTCGCCAGGGCCATCGCCGACAGCGAGCTGCCCATCGTCGCGGCGGTGGGCCACGAGGTGGATTTCAGCATTGCCGACATGGTCGCCGATGCCCGCGCCGCCACGCCGTCGGCGGCGGCGGAGATGCTGAGCCCCGACCAGCGCGAGTGGCAGCAGAAACTGCAGGCTATCGAAACCAGCCTGGTACGCCTGATCCGCCGCAAGCTGAGCGACGCCGCCCTCGAGCTCAGCCACCTGCAGCGGCGCCTGAAACACCCGGGGGCCCAGTTGCGGGAACAAGCCCAGCGCCTCGACGAGCTGGAACAGCGCCTGGTACTGGCCCAGACCAACCTGCTGCGCCGCCGCCGCAGCGAACTGACCCTGCTGGAGAGCCGCCTGCAGGCCAACTCCCCCCTGCCCCGCTTGCGCCAGCTCCAGCTGGACCTCCAGCGCCTGCGGCAGCGCCTGACCGCAGCCACTGGGCTGAAACTGCAGCACTCGCGCGAGCAACTCGCCCACCTGGCCCAGTTGCTGGACTCACTCAGCCCCCTGGGCACCCTGCAGCGCGGCTACGCGATCATCACCGACGCCAACGGCAAGGTAGTCACCGATGCCAGCACGGTTGCCATCGGGGACGAGCTTGAAGGCCGGCTGGCCAAAGGGCGGTTGGGGCTGACGGTCAATAAAGTCGACTGAGCAATTTATCTAGGCGGCTGAATGCCCTTGGAACCGCAGTCCCCGGTGTGGAGGCCCCCTGCTCGGTTGGAACCCCACGCCCTCACAGGGGGCCTCCACACCGGTGACTGCTTGCATCGCTCTGATCTATTCAGTTGGAATGTCATTGCAATGAGCTTGCCTTGGCTCTGCGAGCGGCTTCCGCTGGGCGGAACCCCCGGGAGGGCGTGGGGTTCCAACCGAGCGGGGGTTCCGCCCAGTGGTAGCCGCGGGATGGGACCAGAACCAAGCTGACTATTCTCACAAGGCAAGTGCCGGAACCAGTAGCTTCAAATGAGCGGGGTCTTCAGGACGGCGCGAGGTAGCGAGTGCCCGGGGACCCGCAGCCCCCGGTATGGAGGCCCCCTGCTCGGTTGGAACCCCACGCCCTCACAGGGGGCCTCCACACCGGTGACTGCTTGCATCGCTCTGATCTATTCAGTTGGAATGTCATTGCAATCAGCTTGCCTTGGCTCTGCGAGTGGCTGCCGCTGGGCGGAACCCCCGGGAGGGCGTGGGGTTCCAACCGAGCGGGGGTTCCGCCCAGTGGTGGCCGCGGGATGGGACCAGAACAAACGTAACTACCCTCAAAATCGAATCGCCACAAGCAGCGGCTGTCGCCGGACTGGTTCCATGTGAGGACGCAGAGTATCGAGTGCCCGGGGAATCGCAGTCCCCGGTGTGGAGGCCCCCTGCTCGGTTGGAACCCCACGCCCTCCCAGGGGGCCTCCACACCGGTGACTGCTTGCATCGCTCTGATCTATTCAGTTGGAATGTCATTACAATCAGCTTGCCTTGGCTCTGCGAGCGGCTGCCGCTGGGCGGAACCCCCGGGAGGGCGTGGGGTTCCAACCGAGCGGGGGTTTCGCCCAGTGGTAGCCGCGGGATGGGACCAGAACCAAACTGACTATTCTCACAAGGCAAGTGCCGGAGCCAGCGCAAACCACAAGATGGGACCAGAACCACCGAGACTAGCCCCTGAATTCACGCACCGGAAGTAGCGGCTGTCGCCGGGCTGGGCCCCTGTGAGGGCGTGGGGTTCCAACCGAGCAGGGGTCCAGGCCGGCGGCGGTCGCGGCAAGGGACAAGAATAAAGCCTGAAGGGGATGCAGCCAATTACATCCCTGATAGAGAAAAGTCAGTACTTGGCAGGCAACCGAGTGTTGATGATGATGTGGCGGCCTTCGAAGCGGATGTACTCGCCGATGGTGAGGTCCTTGAGGATGCGCGCCACCATCTCGCGGGAAGCGCCGACACGGTCGGCGATATCCTGCTGGGTCAGCTTCTCGGGGATGTACAGGGTGCCGTCGCCGCGCTCCTCGGACAGATCCATCAGCACGTTGGCCACCCGGCCGTAGACGTCCTGCAGGGCCAGGCTCTTAACGTCGGCGGTCAGCTTGCGCACCCGCTGGGACAGGTTGCGGATGAGCTTGCGCCCGATACCGGGATGCTCATCCAGCACGCGGTTGAAATCTTCCTTGTAGATGATGCAGAAGGTCGACTTCTCCACCGTGCGCACGGAGGCGGAGCGGGCCGAATCGTCCAGCAGTGCCAGTTCGCCGAAATAATCCCCGGGACCCTGGGTGTTCATGATGAACTCTTTGCCGTTCTTGTCGCTGCAGTAAACCTTGACCTTACCGCTCTCGATCACGAACAGGGAATCCGCGGGATCGTTCTCGTGGATTACCACAGTGTTCTTGGGAAAAGAACGGCTCGTGCTGCTGCTTTCCAGGGCAGCGAGCTCTTCCGGCGAAAGTCCTTGAAATATTTCTACTTTTTGTAACATCTAGACACCCGTAAGGTTCCGTGAAAGAAGACAGGTCCGTTTCTGTCCCCACCCACGAATAGTAACCCAAAGTTTTGCCAAAACGCACCCATGAGATCAAATTTGCGAACCGGTACCGTCCGCAGCGCCGAAACGGCGGGTTCCAGAGAGTTTCCCCGCAGCCGCCAGCCTCGTTATACTCCCGGCTGGCCGCAATTTTCAAGGATCTTCCCGTGAACACCGGTTCCACCAACCCCACACCTGCCCTCTGGAGCGAGATGCTGCTGCGCTCGATGGCTGAACTGCGAGAGCTGCTCGCGGGACTGGGGGAGCAGCTGGGCCAGGAATCCGCTGACGACTTCGACCACCTGTTCGAGGGAGGCAGGCGCCTCAACGAGATGCTGGCTGCACCGGAGGCTGCCGTGAGCCGACACGACATCATGAATGTCCTGTCCGCCATTCGCGGCTATGCGGAACTGCTGAGCGAAGACGTCGGGGAAGAGTTCGGCGAGCTCAAGGCAGCCCTGGCGCGCCTGCTCAAGGCGGTGCAGGCGGCAAACAACGACGACGGCAGCCCGGCAGGCAGCGGGGCAAAACGCGCGATTGCGTCCGACCCCGGGTTTATCCTGGCGGTGGATGACCTGAAGGAAAACCGCGAGCTGGTTGCCCGCTACCTGTCCCGCAGTGGCCATATCGTGGTGACCGCGGCGAGCGGCCCGGAAGCCCTGGCCACCCTCGGGCAAACCGATGTGGACGTGGTGTTGCTGGACCTGATGATGCCCGACATGGACGGCCGGGAGGTCCTGCGCCGGATCAAGGAGCACCCGGAATGGCGTGCGACCCCGGTTATCGTCATCTCCGGCAGCCAGGACATGGACGGCATTATCGAGTGTATCGAGGCGGGCGCTGACGATTACCTGTTCAAGCCCTTCAATCCGGTTTTGCTGCAGGCGCGGATCAAGGCGGGGATCGAGCGCAAGCGCTGGCACGACCGGGAGGAGCAGTACCGGCAGCAACTGGAGCGCAACGAGAAATTCATCCGGGCCACATTCGGTCGCTACCTGTCGGATGAAATTGTCACCGATATCCTGGAGCGCCCGGAGGGCCTGGAACTGGGCGGGGACCTGCGACGCGTCACCATCCTGATGTCCGACATCCGCGGCTTCACCACCCTCAGCGAGCACCTCGCCCCCGCCCAGGTGGTCACCCTTCTGAACCGCTACCTGGGGGCCATGACGGACATCATCATGGCCCACCAGGGCACCATCGATGAGTTTATCGGCGATGCCATTCTCGCGGTATTCGGGGCTCCCCAGCGCAGGGATGACGATGCGGACCGCGCCGTGCACTGCGCCCTGGCCATGCAGGCCGCGATGGCCGACATCAACGCCCGGAACCGGGCCGAGGGGTTGCCGGAGATCGATACCGGTATCGCCCTCAATACCGGGGACGTGATCGCGGGCAACATCGGTTCGGAGCGACGCAGTAAATACGGGTTTGTGGGACATCCCATGAACGTTACCTCACGGATCGAGGATGTCACCGCAGGGGGCGATATCCTCGCCTCGGACAGCACCCTGCGCAGCCTGAAAGTCGCGATTCGCGCCGGCAACAGCAAGGAGATCAACGTCAAGGGTATCGAACAGTCGATCGTGGTCCACCAGATCCTCGGGCCGTCAGAATGAAGGCCCTCAATCACGCCGCGCCGTCGTCCCGGCAGGGGGCACTGCAATGACCGGGCCCATCCTGCTGGTCGAGGACAACGAGCTCAACCGGGAGATGCTGCACCGGCGCCTGAAGCGGGCCGGACTGAAGGTGATCACCGCCTGCGACGGGCAACAGGCCCTGGACCTCATGATCAGCGAGTCGCCATCGGTGGTGCTGATGGATATGAGCCTGCCGGTACTCGACGGCTGGACCGCCTGCCGCCAGGCCCGCCAGGACGAACGCATCATGCATATCCCCATCATCGCGCTCACGGCCCACGCGATGGAAGAGGATCGCCGCAAGGCCCTGAAGGCCGGCTGCGATGACTATGCCACCAAGCCGGTGGACTTTCCCGAGCTGCTCAAAAAAATCGAGGCCCTCGCCTCTCCATGAGCCTGCGCCGTCGACTCACCCTGTCGCTTGTCACCATTCTCATCCTGTTCGCGGTGAACGTGGGCACCCATTTCTGGGGCAGCTACGCGCGTAACGAAAGTATGATCGCCTACCGCAACTCGGTGACTGCCGCCCAGCTTTCCACCCAGATCGAGCAGCTGCTCAACGACCAGCGCCAGCAGATTCTGGTGCTGTCCACCCTGCGCGATACCACCGAGGATCAGCTCGAAGCCGATGAGCTGGAGCAGGCCGAGGGCGAGCTGGAGCAGATCAGCGACAAGATCAGCCAGCTGGGGGACCTGAGCCACGATGTCACCCAGATGGACTACCAGAAATTGCAAAAGAGCAGCATCGTGCTGCTGGCGGGCTGGCTGGCGTTCTACCGCAATTACAACGACCCGACCTTCAAGGCCGACATGGACGACCCCCTGCCCTACCTCGAAACCAGCCAGCGCCTGAAGGAACTGGAGCAGCGCCAGGCGTTTATCGCGGTTCAGCGCGCCAATATCATCGACCGCACCATCGCCCTCACCGATCGTATTACCGTGATCGGTTTTTTTGCCTCCATTTTCCTCACCGCGACCCTGGGTTTTTTCCTGGTGAGGTATACCAACAAGTCACTCAAGCGACTCAAGACCGGTACCCAGCGAATCGGCAGCGGCGACCTCGACTACCGCATCAAGAATATCGAGGACAGCGGCGAACTGGGCGACCTGGCGACGGCGTTCAATGATATGTCCGACAAACTGCGCAACGCCATGGACGATGTCAGCAATGCCCGGGATGCCGCCGATGAGGCCAATGCCGCAAAAAGCATGTTCCTGGCCAACGTCAGTCACGAGTTGCGCACCCCCCTGAACGGTATCATCGGCTACAGCGAGATGCTGCACGACGAACTGGAGGATGAGGAGGCGATAGACCGGGAGCAGTTCCAGCGCGACCTGGAGAAAATCATCCAGTCGGGCCGCCAGCTGCTGGCACTGATCAATGACATTCTCGACCTGTCCAAGATCGAAACCGGCAAGATGTCCCTGCACGTGGAGGAATTCCAGCCGGGGCAGATACTCTCCCAGGTCTGCGATTCCCTGGCGCCGCTGCTGCGCGACAATGACAACGAGCTGGTGGTGCCGGATTTCGACGGCCTGCCCACCCTGCATAACGATGCGGCCAAGTTCCGGCAGATTTTCACCAACCTGCTGAGCAACGCCAGCAAGTTCACCCACAACGGGGTGATAACCGTCAGCGCCGGAACCGTGCCGGAGCGGGAGGGCTGGCTGGAGATTTCGGTCAAGGATACCGGTATCGGTATGACCAAGGCACAACAGGGCAGGATATTCGACGCCTTTATCCAGGCCGACACGTCAACCAGCGCGAATTACGGCGGCACCGGGCTGGGACTGGCCATCTGCAGGGATTACTGCGAGTTGATGGGCGGGCACATAACGGTGAAGAGTGCGCCTGGCAAAGGTTCGACCTTTACTGTGCAGCTCCCTTCTGGCTCAGGGTCAGGTCGCGCAGGCGCTTGAGGGCCTCCTCGCGTTTCTTGAGGTCCTCCTTCAGGGTTTTGTTGTTCCCCTTGAGCTCGTCGATCTTGTCCTGCAATTCCAGCAGGTTCAGCAGTGACTGCCGCATCAGGCGGGTGTAGTCGTGTACCCCGAGTTTCTTGGCGTTTTGCTCCCGCAGCACCCGGAAGGAGCTGCGCGCCACCACCGGGTCGTAAAAGGAGCTGCGCGGGAGCATCTGCACGTAGGCTATCGCAATGCCCGCCTCCAGGTCCGCCCGGGGTGAGGACTCCAGCCGCTGATAGCGCTGGAAATGCTCCATGGCGTCCTTGTACTCACCGTCCAGCAATGCCCGGTAGCCCTTTTCCAGGAAGGTGTAGTCGGCGGCGGCGGGGGTGACGCATTTGCAGTTTTCCTGCTGGGGCAGGTTGAGCTCCAGCTCCGGCACGTCGGCCTTGCTCGCGGTGGGCGCAACGGCCACTGCTGCCTGTTCCGTAACCGCTACAGGTGCCGCAGCCGCCTGGGTTGGCGGGGCCGGCGGCGCAGTTGCACAAGCCTGCAGTAACAAAGCCAGGGCAATAGGTGCGAAAGCTGTGCTGCGGGCTGTGGGCAAAAGGCGTCTCTCGGTGGCTCGTAATGCGGCCAGTTTAGCCCACTTACCCCTGTGCGAGAAGGGCATCGCGGGCATCCGCAGGGCTATTCCGGTCGCATGTGCGGGAACAGCAGCACATCGCGAATGGAGGGCGAGTCAGTCAGCAACATGACCAGTCGATCGATACCGATCCCCTCCCCCGCCGTGGGCGGCATGCCGTACTCGAGCGCGCGAATGTAGTCGTGATCGTAGTGCATGGCCTCCTCGTCACCGGCATCCTTCTCGGCGACCTGGTCGAGGAAACGCTGGGCCTGGTCCTCCGCGTCGTTCAGTTCGGAAAACCCGTTGGCCAGCTCGCGCCCGCCCACAAAGAATTCGAAGCGGTCCGTGACAAAGGGGTCGTCGTCACTGCGGCGCGCCAGCGGCGACACCTCGGTGGGATAGGCTGTAATGAACGTCGGCTGGTCGAGCTGGTGTTCCACCGTCTTTTCAAAAATCTCGATCTGCACCTTACCCAGGCCCCAGCTGTCCTTGAGCGGTATCCCGAGGCCGGTTGCGATTGCCCGCGCCGCATCCGGGTCGGCCAGCTGCCCGGCGCTGATCTGCCCGTTGTAGGCCAGGATCGAGTCGAACACTGATATCCGCCTGAACGGCTGGGAAAAGTCGTAACTGCCGCCCTGGTAGTTCACGGTAGTGGCGCCCAGCACCTCCAGCGTCAGCTTGCGCAGCATGTCCTCGGTGAGGTCCATGGCGTCGCGGTAATCGGCATAGGCCCAGTAGTACTCCAGCATGGTGAACTCGGGGTTGTGACGGGTGGAGAGGCCCTCGTTGCGGAAGCTGCGGTTGATCTCGAACACCCGCTCGAAACCCCCCACCACGAGGCGCTTGAGGTACAACTCCGGCGCGATGCGCAGGTACATGTCCTGGTCCAGCGCGTTGTGATGGGTGACAAACGGTTTGGCTGCGGCGCCCCCGGGGATCACCTGCATCATCGGGGTTTCCACTTCCATGAACCCCGCCGCGTCCATGTAATCGCGAATAAAGCTGATCACCTTCGAGCGGGTTCGAAATACCTCCCGCGACTCGGGGTTGACGATCAGGTCCACGTAGCGCTGGCGATAGCGCAACTCCTGGTCCGCCAGGCCGTGGTATTTGTCCGGCAGGGGCCGCAGGGCCTTGGTCAGCAGCCTTGCCTCGCGCATGTTGATGTACAGGTCGCCCTTGCCAGATTTGTGCAGGGGTCCACTGGCGGCGACGATATCCCCCAGGTCCCAGCCCTTGATCTCCTCCAGCGCCTCTTCGGCGAGGCCCTTGCGGTCGATATAGAGCTGGATCTGGTCGCTGCCGTCCTGGATCAGCAGGAAGGCGCCGCGATTGCGAATCAGCCTGCCGGCGACCGCGTACTCCCTGTTCGCCTGCTCCAGCTCTTCCTTGCTGGACTCGCCGTACTCGCGCTGCAGGTGCCCCGCCATGGCGGTGCGGCGAAAATCGTTGGGAAATGCATTGCGCTTGCCGCGCAGCTGGGTGAGCTTGCCGCGCCGCTCCGCTATCAGCTTGTTTTCTTCCTGGGGGTTAGCCGCCGCCTGTTCCTGCTCGCTCATGATGTTCTCGCTTACAGCCCGCTTTTCAGCGAAGCCTCGATAAACTGGTCGATGCCGCCGTCCAGCACGGCCTGGGTGTTGCTGGTTTCCACGCCGGTGCGCAGGTCCTTGATACGCGACTGGTCCAGCACATAGGAACGAATCTGGCTGCCCCAGCCGATATCCGCCTTGCTGTCTTCCATCGCCTGTTTTTCGGTGTTGCGTTTCTGGATTTCCATCTCGTACAGCTTGGCCCGCAACAGCTTCATGGCGTTGTCGCGGTTCTGGTGCTGGGAGCGCTCGGTCTGGCACTGCACCACCATACCGCTGGGCTTGTGGGTAATCCGCACCGCCGAATCGGTCTTGTTGATATGCTGGCCGCCGGCGCCGCTGGCGCGGTAGGTATCCGTGCGCAGGTCCGCCGGATTGATGTCGATCTCGATATTGTCATCGATCTCCGGCGACACGAAGACCGAGGCAAAGGAGGTGTGCCGGCGATTGCCGGAATCGAAAGGCGACTTGCGCACCAGGCGATGTACCCCCGTCTCCGTGCGCAGCCAGCCGAAGGCATACTCGCCCTCGAAATGGATGGTGGCGCTCTTGATGCCCGCCACGTCCCCGGCTGACACTTCGATCAACTCGGTCTTGAAACCCTGCGCCTCACCCCAGCGCAGGTACATACGCAGCATCATCTCGGCCCAGTCCTGAGCCTCGGTACCACCGGAGCCCGACTGGATATCGAGGTAGGCATTGTTGATGTCCATCTCGCCGCTGAACATGCGGCGGAATTCCAGTTTTTCCAGCAGTACCAGCAGGCCGTCGATTTCCTTCTCGACCACGGCGACGGTTTCCTTGTCGTCCTCCGCCGCCGCCAGTTCCAGCAGGTCGCCGGCATCCGCCGCGCCGGTGGTGAGCTGCTCGATGGTGTGCACCACACCCTCCAGCGCAGACCGCTCGCGCCCCAGTTCCTGGGCCCGCTGCGGGTCGTCCCAGACGCTGGGCTCCGCCAGCTCGAGCTCTACTTCAGCGAGGCGCTCCTTGCTGAGATCGAAGTCAAAGATACCCCCTAAGCACGTCCGTACGCGCGTCGATGTCCTTGAGTGTCTGTACCAGTGGGTTGATCTCTAGCATGGGAATAACCGGATGCGTTCAAAGGGGGCGCATCTTACCAATATTGCCGGCAGATTTGAATTGGCCTTTGGTGGCTAGGTTCTCATTGCGCACCGGCGTCTAAACCCAGACAGTTCAGTTCTCGGCTTCACGCCCCGGACAGGAGATCAGGTGTATCTGGACCCGCCGTGAATCCGTCCATGTAGGCTCGTGTCGGCCATCCATGGCCTCCAACGGTCCAGCTACACGCTGATCTCCTCTCCGCCGCTCACTTTGGGCCTCAACAATGTAGACGTGACAGATCTCTTTGTAACATGGATACGGCCTACTTTTTACCCAACAGAGGCAGGCTCATGCATGGAAACGCAAGCATATATAGTCCAAATGAGATTAGATGAAGCTTCTCATGGCATCAAATGACCCGCTCTCGAAGAGTCTGCATTGAGAGCCTGCGGTGTGAGCCCGGTGCGAGCGGAGAGTGTGGATTCCTGGACCGTTGGAGGCCATGGATGGCCGACACGAGCCTACATGGACGTATTTACGGCGGGTCCATGAATCCCACTTCTGCTGCGCACCGGGCGTGAGGCACTGAACGGCCAATCCCGTGGCAAGTAGTGAATCAGCTCAGCTAGAGCTTTAAAACTGGTTGAGCACCGCTCCGATCAACATGATCTGCGGAACGGTCACCAGTGGCAGGAACAGGGCGATTTTCCAGGAGCGGGTGGTATCGCGGATCGACATGACCTCGGTGTAGTCGGTGGCCACACCTGCCATGAGAAACGTAAAGCTGTTGCCCGGCGCTGCTGCGCGGTTCATCAGGTCGGCGGCGATCGGGGTGGAACCCTCGGAGCAGACCTCGATGACGGTGGTGGCCAGCAGGGTGAGCCACAGACCGCCGATGGTGGCGCCGAACCAGGTGGCGAAAGCCTCCTCCGGCATGAAGGCCCGGATCAGGCCTGCGAGGATCAGGCCGAACATGGACCAGCGGATCACCACCCGCGCCCCCTCGAAACCCTCGCGCAGGATATTGCCGCTGCCACTGAGGGAAAAGCGGATACTCTGGCGGAACTCCCGCCACAATACCGGGAGCGGCTGCGCCTCGCCCAGCTCCGCCTGCCAGGGGTTGTGCGGCAGCTGGCCGCGCCTGACCAGGGCGTCGAAGATCAGGCCGGTGATGATCCCGATAATCAGCGACAGCAGGATAAACACCAGGGTCCAGCTGACGCCGATCAGGCCGAACAGGATCAGGGTGAGGGAAAAGGAATTCCACGGGCTGGCCAGCAGGAAGGCCATCACCTGCCCCACGCTGGCGCCCCGCTCATATAACTTCATTCCCACCGCCAGGATGCCGTGGCTGCACAGGTCCAGGAACACCCCGGCCAGGGTGGCGCGCAACATGCCCGACAAACCGCCGTCGCGCCCCAGCATGCCCATGACGAGATCCCGCGGCACCCGGCCCAGGATGCCGACGAAGACGACCCCGATAGCGATACCCCACCACATCTGGTTGAACAACTCGAAAATACCGCCGGTAAAGATACCGAGCGCAGACTCGTGGTCGTGCTGCATAACGGCGCCCACCGGGTAAGCGATCGCGACGATCAGCAGGCAGACCCAGAAAAAGTAGTCCCGGCTGGCGGGAGTTTCACAACAGCTGTCTTCAGCAGTCGCTGCGCTGTCGTGACAGGCAGGGGCGGCGGGCACTGCGCCATGGCAACTTTCGCCCGCAGCAGCAGGCTGGCCGTGACAGCCAAGAGCGGCACTGCCGTGGGCGCAACAAGCGTCAGCCGGCTTTGCCGCAGCGCTGGCCTTGTCGTGTTCACACTGGCTCACGCCCCACTCTCCTGCCCCGCGGCGAGATCCTCGAGAATGGCGCAATCGGGCCCCTCATCGCCCTTGCAGCGACTGGCCAACGCCAGCAGTTCCGCCTGCATCGCCACCAGCTGTTCTATCCGCTGCTGCAGTTTCTGGCTCTTTTCCATCACCAGGTCCCGGGCATGCCGGCTCTGGCGCGACCGGTCACGCTGCAACTCCAGCAGTTGCCGGCTCTCTTCCAGGTCGAACCCCACATCCCTGGCGCGCGCCAGAAAGCGCAGTTCTTCCAGCGACCTGGCGTCGTACTGCCGATAGCCGTTCTCACCCCTGGCGGCGGGGGCGATCAGCCGGATCTCTTCGTAATAGCGGATTGTCTTGGCACTGAGCCCGCTCTGCCGGGCTGCCTGCGAGATATTCATGGGCACCTCCGTTGACTGTTAAAGGCAATGTAAACCTTCCAGTCACTGTAAGGTCAAGGGTCTTTTTGTTTCTTCGGTTCACGGCTAAATGACTAGAAAGGTTCTGTTCCATTGCCGGCCGGAGTCCGGGTATGTCCTGGCTCCATGGCCGCGCCCCTCCGGGGTGCCCTCAGTCGGTCAGGAGCCTTAAAGCGCTTCGCTGTACCCGATAAGGCGGGGCAGGCTCTCTCCTTCCGCTCCCTCGGCGCTGGCCTTTTACATTCCGCCAGGACACACCCGGACCCCTGCCTGGTATTGAGCATGCAAACAAAATCGCCGAAGCAATAGCAGTGCCACTGAATCTTTATAAACTGAACTTACTGCGGTGGAGGGCGGGGGTTGCCTCGCGGAACGTAAAAGGCGCACGCCGAAGGAGCGGCGGGAGACAGCGAAGCGCTTTAAGGCTCCCAACCGACTGAGGGAAGCCCGGAGGGCCGCAGCCGTGGAGCGAGGCAACCCCCGCGCTCCACCGCGAATGGAACAGCAATCTCCCGCTAGAGTCCAAAATACGTTTGTTTTCGAATCACCGCGGCACTATATGCTCAACCATCAGCTGCACCGACCGCTGCCCGCGATACTCGTTGACGTCCAGACGATAGGCGATTTCTACCTGCTCGATCGACTGGTCCGGCCAGATCTCGAGATCGACGTTGAAGGCGATGGCGTCGAGCAGCACCGAGCCATCGGCGGGAAAGAGCACCAGCTTCAGGTGTTTTTCCCCGACCAGGCGCTGGCTTACCACCTGGAAAATACCGTCGAACACCGGCTCCGGGAAGTGCTGGCCCCAGGGTCCGGCGAAGCGCAGGGCGGTGGCGAGTTCCAGGTCGAAGTCGGTCTCGGACAGTTCACCGTCGGACTCGATCACCGCCTGCAGTTCCACGTCCTCGGCGTGCCGTTCGACCTCTGCGACAAAGGCGCGGGAAAAGGCCTCGTAGTCGTCCCGGGCGAGACTGAGGCCCGCGGCCATGGCGTGGCCGCCGAACTTGTTGATCAGGCCGGGGTGGCGCACGGCGACGGCATCGAGGATGTCGCGGATGTGGATACCGGGGATGGAGCGGGCGGAGCCCTTGATCTGGCCCGCATCGCCGTCGGCAAAGGCGATGGTGGGACGGTGCAGGCGGTCCTTGATGCGCGAGGCCAGGATGCCGATCACACCCTGGTGCCAGCCGGGCTGGTAGAGGGTCATGGCGACCGGGGGATCACCCTCCTCGTCCAGCTCCAGCCGGGCCAGTTCCCGCAGGGCCTCGGCCTGCATGTCGCCCTCGATCAGCCGTCGGTCCTGGTTGAGCTGGTGCAATTGCATCGCAAGGGCCGCGGCCCGGGAGGGGTCGCTGCTCAGCAGGCACTCGATGCCGATGGACATGTCGTCCAGCCGCCCCGCGGCGTTGATGCGCGGACCCACGGCGAAACCGAGATCCGAGGCCACGACCGTGCGCGGATTGCGGGAGGCGACCTCCAGCAGGGCGCCGATGCCGGGGCGGGCCTGGCCGGCCCGGATGCGCTGCAGACCCGCCGCCACCAGGATCCGGTTGTTGCGATCCAGCGGCACCACGTCGGCGACGGTACCCAGCGCGACGAGGTCGGTGTAGTGGCCAAGGTTCGGTTCCTGGCGCTGCTCGAACCAGCCTCGGCGCCGCAGCTCCGCCCGCAGCGCCAGCATCACGTAAAAAATGACGCCGACCCCCGCCAGGTTCTTGCTGGGAAACTCGCAACCCGGCTGGTTGGGATTGACGATCACATCCGCCGCGGGCAGTTCCCGCCCCGCCAGGTGGTGATCGGTGATCAGGGTGGCAATGCCCCGCGCCCGGGCCGCGGCCACCCCCTCCAGGCTGGAGATGCCATTGTCCACGGTGATGATCAGGTCGGGTGCCGGCTCGGCGGCCAGCTCGACGATTTCCGGGGTCAGGCCATAGCCGTAGTCGAAGCGGTTGGGCACCAGGTAGTCGACCTGTGCGGCGCCCGATGCTCCGCAACACGGACACCGCCAGCGCCGTGCTGGTGGCGCCGTCGGCATCGAAATCACCGATGACCAGCAGCCGGCTGTCCGCGGCCATGGCATCCGCCAGCAGGCCGGCGGCGCGTTCGGCATTGAGCAGGCGCGACGGCGGCAGCAGGCGGGCCAGGCCCAGGTCCAGTTCTTCGCGCAGCGCAAATGCCGCGGCCGCGGTATACACCCGCGCCAGCAGGGGATGCAGTTGCTGCAGCCGTCAGCGACCCCTCGGGGTTAGCCTGCCGCCGGCGAATCAGCTTCTGCATGCGAGGCGCCGCTCAGGCGTTGATGTTTTTGCCATAAAGTCCTGCACCGCGGACAGGTCATTGGGCAGCACCTCGAAGCGCTCGGGGCGCTCAAACAGGTCTTTCAGGTGCAGCGGCAGGCTCACCACCTGGTCCAGCCCGGCGCTCTTGATGGCCTCGGGAAACTTGGCGGGATGGGCCGTGGCCAGGGTAATCACCGGGTACCGCGGCGACAGGTCCGCCGCCAGCGCCGCGGCGACGCCGATCGCGCTGTGCGGGTCGAGCAGGTACTCGCATTCGCGCCAGGTGCTGGCGATCTGCTCGCAGGTCTGCTCGTCGGACACGCAGTGGCTGCTGAACAGTGCCCGGGCCCGGGCCATGGCCGTCTCGCTGAAACTGATATCCCCGCTGTCGAAGCGCTGCATCAGGTCGGCCAGGGCGGCGCCGTCGCGATCGTACAGGTCGAACAGCAGGCGCTCGAAGTTGCTGGACACCGTGATATCCATACTCGGCGACAGGGTGTGCGCCAGGGGCTGGCGGCCGTAGGTGCTGGTGGTCATCACCCGGTGCAGCACGTCGTTGCGGTTGGTGGCGATGATCAGCCGCTCTATCGGCAGGCCCATCTGGCGGGCCAGGTAGCCGGCGAAGATATCGCCGAAATTGCCGGTGGGCACCGAGAACGCCACCGGGCGCGCCGGCGCGCCCAGCGCCACCGCCGCGTAAAAGTAGTAGACGATCTGGGCCATGATGCGCGCCCAGTTGATGGAGTTGACCGCCACCAGGCTGCGATCCGCCGGCAGGAAGCTGCGGTCGCCAAAGCTGGCCTTCACCATGGCCTGGCAGTCGTCGAAGTTACCCTCCACCGCCAGGTTGTGGATGTTGTCGCCCAGCACCGTGGTCATCTGCCGGCGCTGCACATCCGACACCCGGTTGTGCGGGTGCAGGATGAAGATATCGATATTCTTGCAGCGCTTGCAGCCCTCGATGGCGGCGGAGCCGGTGTCGCCCGAGGTCGCCCCCATGATCACGACCTTCTGGTGCTTGCGCTCGAGCACGTAGTCCAGCAGGCGGCCCAGCAACTGCAGGGCGAAATCCTTGAAGGCCAGGGTGGGGCCGTGGAACAGCTCCAGCACCCACTGGTTGGCGGCCGAGCTGCACCATGGGCGCCACCGCGTTGTGGCGGAACTCGGCGTAGGTCTCGTCGAGGATCGCTTGCAGGTCGTCCGCCGGAATGCAGTCATCCACGAACGGGCTGATGATTTTCTGCGCCAGCTGCGGGTAATCCAGCGCGGCCATGGCGGCGATCTCCTCGCGGCTGAAGGTGGGCAGCGTCTGCCGGCACATACAGGCCGCCATCCGCAGGCCAGGCCGGTCAGCAGGACCTGTTCGAAATTGAGTGCCGGCGCCTGCCCGCGGGTGCTGATGTATTTCACGTTGCGCTTCTATCCCCTGCCTGTTAGCCGTCCAGTGCTTCCACCCGGATGCGGGTGACCTTGCCGGCGATCGTATCCAGCGCCTCGATGGCGGCGACGGCCGTGTCCACACTGCCCTGGACCGCCTTGTTGGTGATCACGATCAGCTGCACCCGGGTCTGCCCCTGCGCCGGCGCTTTCTGGATCAGGGCCTCGATGCTGATGCCCTGCTCGCTGAAAATGCTCGCCACCTTCGACAGCACACCCGGCTTGTCCTCGACCTCCATGCGCAGGTACCAGGGTGTTACCACCTGCTCCATGGGCACGATGGGCAGGTCGCGCAGGCTGCGCCCGGGCAAAGCCCAGGGGCGGCACCCGGCAGGTCTGGCCGACGCCCAGGTCCCGGGCCAGGTCGACCAGGTCCGCCACCACCGCCGACGCGGTCGGCTGCGGCCCCGGCGCCGGCGCCGTAGTAGAGGGTGGGACCCACCGCATTGCCCTCCACCAGGATGGCGTTCTTGACCCCGTCCACATCCGCCAGCAGCAGGTCATCGGGGATCAGGGTGGGATGCACCCGCAGCTCCACGCCCGTCGCCATTCTGCTTGGCGATGCCCAGGTGCTTGATGATGTAGCCCAGTTCCCTGGCGTACACCACGTCCTGGGTGGTCAGCTGGGTAATACCCTCGGTGTAGACCGACTCGAACTGCAGCGGAATGCCGAAGGCGATGGAGGCCAGGATCACCAGCTTGTGCGCCGCGTCGATACCTTCCACATCGAAGGTGGGATCGGCCTCGGCATAACCCAGGGCCTGGGCCTCGGCCAGCACGTCGGCGAACTCCCGGCCCTTGTCGCGCATTTCGGTGAGGATGAAGTTGCCGGTGCCGTTGATGATGCCCGCCAGCCACTCGATGCGGTTGCCCGCCAGCCCCTCCCGCAGGGCCTTGATGATGGGGATGCCGCCGGCCACCGCCGCCTCGTAGCGCACCTCCACCCCGTGCTCATCGGCCAGCGCGAAAATCTCGTTGCCGAATTCGGCGATCAGGGCCTTGTTGGCGGTTACCACGTGCTTGCCGTGGCGAATCGCGGTTTCCACCAGTTCCTTCGCCACGGTGGTGCCGCCGATCAGTTCCACCAGGATCTCCACCTCCGGGTCCCGGGCCACCGCCAGCATATCGCGGCTGACCCGGGTATCGCCCAGGTCGCAGGCGGGATTGTCGCGGCGGGCGCCCACATGGATCACCTGCAGTGGCGCCTGGGCCCGGGCGGCGATCACGCCCGGCATTGTCGCGCAGCACCCTGAAAGTACCGCTGCCCACGGTGCCGAGGCCGCAGATGCCGATTGTTACTGGTTTCAGAGCTCATAAGTTGGTGTCTGTTTGTGTACATGGGTTGCGGGCTATGCCGGTCAGGCGAAACCGTCGTTCTTGATCATGCGCTTGATGCTGCGAATGCGCCTGGCGGGTGCGGTGCTCGTTCTCGATCAGGCCGAAACGCACATAACCCTCGCCGAACTCGCCAAAGCCCACACCCGGGGATACCGCCACCTGCGCTTCGGTCAGCAGTTTCTTGCTGAACTCCAGGGAGCCCATGGCCCGATAGAACTCCGGAATCTTCGCCCAGACGAACATGGTCGCCTTGGGCGGTTTCACCGGCCAGCCGGCGGCGTTGAGGCCGCTGCACAGCACATCCCGGCGCGCCTGGTACATGGCGCAGATTTCCGCCACGCAGGTCTGGTCACCCTCCAGCGCGGCAATGGCCGCCACCTGTATCGGCGTGAACATGCCGTAATCGAGATAGGACTTGATGCGCGCCAGTGCGCCCACCAGGGCCTTGTTGCCGCAGCAGAAGCCCACGCGCCAGCCCGGCATATTGTAGCTCTTGGACATGCTGAAAAACTCCACCGCGACATCCTTGGCGCCCTCTACCTGCAGGATCGACGGGCGCAACATAGCCGTCGTAGACCAGGTCGGCGTAGGCCAGGTCCTGCACCACCCAGATGGAGTGCTCCCGGGCAATGGCGATGACCCGCTCGTAGAATTCCAGCTCCACACAATGCGCGGTGGGGTTGGAGGGAAAATTCAGCACCAGCATCTTCGGCCTGGGCCAGCTGGTGTGGATGGCCTTTTCCAGCTCGACGAAAAACTCGTTCTCATCCTCGCCCATCGGCACATGGCGGATATCCGCCCCGGAGATCACGAAACCGTAGGGGTGGATCGGATAGGACGGGTTGGGCACCAGGATCGCGTCGCCGGGACCGGTGGTGGCCAGCGCCAGGTGGGCCAGGCCCTCCTTGGAACCCAGGGTGACGATCGCCTCGGTGGCCGGGTCCAGGTTCACATCGTAGCGGCGCTGGTACCAGTCACAGATAGCCTTGCGCAGGCGCGGGATGCCCTTGGACTGGGAGTAGCGGTGGGTATCGCCGCGGCGCGCGGTTTCCACCAGCTTGTCGACGATATGGTCCGGCGTGGGCTGGTCGGGATTGCCCATGCCGAAATCGATGATGTCCTCGCCGGCCGCCCGGGCCTGCTGCTTCAATTCACCGATGATATTGAACACATAGGGCGGCAGGCGCTCGATGCGCCGAAACTTGTTCGTCCACGACTGACAACTCTGCTTACCGCCCTTGCGGGCCGTGATGATGCTAAAAAAGGTGAGAAACAGTACTGAGTCAGCCCCATGCTGTCAACGCGGCCCGGGGCTGGCGGGAACGATGTGCGCGAAGGATCGAAGCCCCCGGCGCACATTCGGACATCAGTCCTTATTCAGCCCCAGGGTGACCATCAGGTCGTCCGCTGACTGGTAGCCGGGGATCAGGGTGCCGTCCTCGGTCATCATGGCCGGCGTGCCGCGCACCCCCAGTTGCTGGCCCAGCTGCGTACTGTGCGGCCACCGGGTTGTCGTCGCAGACATTCTCCGGTACCGACTGCTTGCTCTTCAGCCTGGTCAGGGTGTCCTGCCGGTCGGTGGCGCACCAGGCGGTGACCAGCTGGCGGTAGCCGGGGGAGTCCACCCCGGCGCGCGGGATAAGCGAGATAACGCACTTCCACCCCGCGCTTGTTGAGCTCCGGCACTTCCTTATGCAGCTTCTGGCAGTAGAAGCAGCTGACGTCGGTAAATACCGTGATATGCGCCCTGGGCTCGCCCTCCGGGGAGAAAATAATCATGTCTTTCTCATCGACCTTGGCCATTTTTGCCAGCGCGCTCGCCGTCGCGCCGCTTCTCCGTCAGATTGATATAGCCCTTGGCGTCCACGGAAAACAGGTCCCCGAGAATCACGTGCTCGCCGGTGGCCGTGGAGTACACCACCGGGCCAGTGGTGAACTGCACCTCGTAGAGGCCGGGAATCTCGCTGGTCTCGACACTGGCCACTTCCAGTCCCATGGCGGGCATCGCCAGCACCGCGCGCAGTTTATCGGCCACCGCCTTGTCTGCGGGTTCGCCGGCGGCGGCCACAGGGGCCACTGCCAGCAGGGCGAGCAGCCACGGTTGCGCGAAGAATCGGGTTGATCATGTTGTATCCTCTGTTTTGGTGGGCGTCTCCCACCCGGTTAACCGGTGCCCGCAACAATCCGGGCCAGCGTTATCGTGCATTGGAGCCGCTTCCGGCCGCTAAGTTCCTCATCCCCGCGGATGATGCTGCGCATGCAGTTCCTGCATTCGCTGCTTGGCCACGTGGGTGTAAATCTGCGTGGTACTGAGGTCGCTGTGCCCCAGTAACATCTGCACCACCCGCAGGTCCGCGCCGTGATTCAGCAAATGAGTAGCAAAGGCGTGGCGCAGGGTATGGGGCGACAGCTCTTTCCTGATATCCGCGCGCTGGGCGTAGATTTTAATACGATACCAGAAGGTCTGGCGAGTCATTTGCGTGCCCCGGCGGCTGGGAAACACCACATCGCAGGGAATTCCCTTCAGCAACTCCGCCCGCGGCCCCGCCATGTACCGCTGCAACCACAGCAGCGCCTCCTCCCCCATCGGCACCAGCCGCTCCTTGCTGCCCTTGCCGAACACCCGCACCACCCCCTGGTTCACGCTCACCTGCACCAGCTGCAGGCTGGTGAGCTCCGTCACCCGCAAACCGCAGGCATAGAGCAACTCGAGCATGGTCCGATCCCGGAACTCCAGCGCCACGTCCAGGTCCGGCGCCTGCAGCAACCGATCGACTTCCGCCTCGGACAGTGACTTGGGCAGCGGCCGCCCCAGTTTCGGGCTGTCCACGTCCAGGGTCGGGTCCACGGTGATCCGCCCTTCGCGCAGCAGGTAGTGATAAAAACCCCGCACACAGGACATGAACCGCGCGGTAGAGCGCGGCGACTGCCCCTGCTGCAGGCGCGCGCCCAGGTAGGCCTGCAGCGACGAGCGGTCCGCCCGGGTGATGCTGCTGCCCTTGTTTTTCGCCAGCCAGTCGTTGAATTGCCGCAGGTCCCGGCGATAGGAGCACAGGCTGTTGTCACTCAGCCCCTTTTCCATCCACATGGCGTCGATGTAGCGTTCGATTTCGGGGTGTATTAGGGCGTCCGTTGGCATGGGGGTACACTATCATGAAATCTGCTGCTTTCGGCTGGTGCTGGTAACTTGCAGGTTCTTAAGAAGTATTTCGTGGTTCCAACGTCGCGCTGGAGTCCGGGTGTTGTCCTGGCTCCACGGCCGCGGCCCTCCGGGGTTCCCTCAGTCCCGATCAGCGAGGCAGGCGCTTGGTTGGAGCCTTAAAGCGCTTCGCTGTCTCCTTCCACTCCCTCGGCGCTGCGCCTTTTACATTCCGCCAGGACATACCCGCCGCCCTCCACCGCACATAAGTCCAGTCTATAACGATGCAGTAGCACTGCGGTTGCTTTTGAGTCTTTTTGATTTGACACTCAGTATCAGGCGGAGGGTCCGGGTGTGTGCCTCGCGGAACGTAAAAGGCGCAGCGCCGAGGGAGTGGAGGGAGACAGCGAAGCGCTTTAAGGCTCCCGACCGACTGAGGGAAGCCCGGAGGGCCGCAGCCGTGGAGCCAGGACAACACCCGACCCCGCCGACGAACGAAACAGAACCCGGCCATCAACAAAACGCGAGAACCAAAAAAAAGCGGCCACAAGGACCGCTTTCGATAACCGCTTAAGGTAACGCTGAAAGTTACAGCTTTTCCTTGATGCGCGCCGCCCGACCGCTCAGCTCGCGCAGGTAGTAGAGCTTGGCCTGACGCACGTCGCCGCGACGCTTGACCGCGACGCTGTCGACCATCGGGCTGTAAGTCTGGAAAGTACGCTCCACGCCCACGCCGTGGGACATCTTGCGCACGGTGAACGCGGAGTTCAGGGCGCGGTTGCGCTTGCGGATACAAACGCCCTCGAAAGCCTGCAGACGCTCGCGGTCGCCTTCCTTTACCTTTACCTGAACGACCACGGTGTCACCGGGACTGAAATCAGACAATTCTTTTTGCATCTGCTCAGCTTCAATCTGAGAAATAATCTTGTTGGTGCTCATGGTGCGCTCCTGTTGATTTTCGTTCGTAGCTTCACAGCTAGCCGTCTGTTGATACATTGCGTTCGCGGAGATACTCCGCCAACAACTGCTCTTCCTCGGGCGTCATCGCCCTGCCCTCCAGCAGATCCGGGCGCCGCTCCAGCGTCCTGCCCAGTGCCTGCTTCAGGCGCCAGCGGCGAATCTCTTCGTGATTCCCGCTGAGTAATACGTCCGGTACCGCCCTGCCCTGGTACACCTCCGGCCGGGTGTAGTGCGGGCAGTCCAGCAAGCCGTCGGCGAAGGAATCCTCCTGTGCCGACAATTCATGTCCCAGTACGCCGGGCAACTGGCGGGTCACCGCGTCGACGACGACCATGGCGGCCAGTTCGCCGCCGCTCAGCACGTAGTCGCCGATGGACAGTTCCTCGTCCACCTCGGCCTCCAGCAGGCGCTCATCCACGCCTTCATAGCGGCCGGCGATCAGTACCAGCGCGGGCTCGCTCGCCAGTGCCACCGCCTTGCGGTGGTCGAACCGCGTGCCCTGGGGCGACAGGTAGATCACTTTCGCGCTACCTCCCACCGCCTCCCTGGCAGCGGCAATGGCCTGCTGCAGGGGGTCTATCATCATCAACATGCCCGGGCCGCCGCCGTAGGGCCTGTCATCCACCGTGCGATGCCGGTCGGTGGTGTAGTCGCGCGGGTTGCAGTGGCTCAATCGCACCAGGCCCTGCCTGACCGCCCTGCCGGTGACCCCGTGGTCACTCACCGCGTCGAACATTTCCGGGAAACAGGCTCACCAGTGCGATCTGCATCGTGTCCTGTTGCTCCCCGGTTCCTTACCCTGCCCGGCCCCTCATTCCTCGAGGAACCAGTCCACTTCTATTTCTGCCCGCTCGAGGTCAACCTTCGTGACCACGTCGCCCGGCAGGTAGGGAATCAGTCTCTCCCTGTCGTCGATACTGTCTGTCGAGGGTTTTACCACCAGGACATCATTGGCCCCGGTCTCGATCAGGTAATCCACAGTACCCAGCAAAACTCTTGCTTCGGTACCGCCGGCGCCACTCACATCCCGGCACCAGACCTGCAGCCCCTGCAACTGGCTCCAGTAGTAGTCGCCCTCCTCCAGCGCCGGCAGGCTGTCGCCTTTCACCGCCACTTCCAGTCCGCTGTAGGCTTCCGCCAGGGTGCGGTCGTCCACCCCCGCGATATGGGCCACCAGGCCCTTGCCCTGCACCCGTCCATCGTCAAACTCGATGGGTTCGGAGGCACCGCGACGCAGTCAGTATCCACTTGCCGAACCCCAGGAAATTCTCCCTGGGTTCGGTGTAGGAATGGATTTTCACCCACCCCTTTACGCCATAGCAGCCGGTAATCTTACCGACCACCAGTATGTCGTCCTGCGAGGGCCCAGTCATCAAACCCCCGACCGCCCGCTCAGGCGGCAGCGGCGTCCTTGACCAGCTTGGCCACGCGCTCGGACAGTTGGGCGCCCTGGCCCTGCCAGAAAGCCACGCGCTCGCTGTCGACACGCAGGCGCTCTTCCTGGCCGCGGGCGACCGGGTTGAAGAAACCCACGCGCTCGATGAAGCGACCGTTGCGCGCATTGCGGCTGTCGGAGACGGTAAGGTGGTAAAACGGGCGCTTCTTGGAGCCGCCACGGGCAAGACGAATTGTTACCATTTTGCGTAATTTCCTGAAATTTAGATGGGATCTGCTGCTAAATCGCAACATTGCCCACGACAAAACCCGGCACCTGGGCCGGAAAGGTGGCGTATCATACGGAAATTGGCCGGGGTTTTAAACCCCTGCCTCCACAAATTTTTTAGTGAATTCCGTACCTTATGGGCGGGAATCAGCGGAAGGGCATGCCACCGGGGCCGGCGCCGCCCATACCGCCCGGGCCTCCCATGCCGCCGAGGCCGCGCATCATCTTTTCCATACCGCCGCCCTTCATCTTCTTCATCATTTTCTGCATCTGCTTGTGCTGCTTCAGCAGGCGGTTGAGATCCTGCACCTGGGTGCCGGAACCCTGGGTGATGCGGCGCTTGCGGGAGCCCTGGATCAGCTCGGGGTTGCGGCGCTCCTTCGGGGTCATGGAATTGATCAGGGCCTCCATGCGGGCGAACATCCTGGTGTCGATCTTCTGCTGGGCCAGCTGGGCGATATTGCCCATGCCGGGCAGCTTGTCCAGCATGCTGGTAATGCCGCCCATATTGTTCATCTGCTGCAACTGGTCGCGGAAATCCTCGAGGTCGAACTTGCCGCCCTTCTTGACCTTGCGCGCCAGCCTGGCGGCCTTGTCCTTGTCGACCTTCTGCTCCGCCTCCTCGATCAGCGAGAGCACGTCGCCCATCCCCAGGATGCGCGAGGCCATCCGGTCGGGGTGGAACGGGTCCAGGGCGGCGGTCTTCTCCCCCACCCCCAGGAACTTGATCGGCTTGCCGGTGATCGCGCGCACGGACAGGGCGGCGCCGCCGCGGGTGTCGGCGTCCACCTTGGTGAGGATCACCCCGGTGAGCGGCAGCGCTTCACCGAATGCCTTCGCCGTGGTCGCCGCGTCCTGGCCCGTCATGGCATCCACCACGAACAGGGTTTCCACCGGCTGGGCGATTTTATGCAGCTCGGCGATCTCCTTCATCATGTCCTGGTCGATCGCCAGGCGACCGGCGGTGTCCACGATCAGCACGTCGCTGAACTGGATTTTCGCGTGCTCGATCGCCCGGCGCACGATATCCGCCGGCTTCTGCCCCGCATCACTGGCGAAGAAATCCGCCCCGACTTCCGCCGCCAGGGTTTCCAGCTGCTTGATCGCCGCCGGCCGGTAGACGTCGGCGCTGACCACCGTCACCTTTTTCTTGTCGCGCTCCTTCAACAACTTGGCCAGCTTGGCCACCGAGGTGGTCTTACCCGCACCCTGCAGGCCGGCCATCAGGATCACGGCGGGGGGCTTGGTGGCGAGATCGAGGCCCTCGTTCGCCGCCCCCATCACCTCTTCCAGCTCGTTCTGGACGATTTTCAGGAAGGCCTGGCCCGGGCTGAGGCTCTTCATGACCTCCTGGCCGACCGCGCGCTGCTTGATCGCCTCCACGAAGTCCTTGACCACGGGCAGCGCCACGTCTGCCTCCAGCAGGGCCATGCGCACCTCGCGCAGGGTGTCCTGGATATTTTCTTCGCTTAGCCGGGCCTTGCCGGAAATACCGCGAAGGCTCTGGGAAAGGCGGTCACTGAGGCTCTCGAACATGCTAAATCTCTCGGGAAAAGTCGTCGCTATTGATTACAGGGGGACAAATGGGTACAAAGGGCCGAAGTATACGTCAGCCGGGGCCAACTCCCAAGCCAATGCCAGTCACGATTCTCGCCCCCCTCGCCGCCCTGTTGTACCTGGCAGCCACGGCGCTGCAGCTGCTGCACATCTTCCAGCAACGAAAACAGATCAACCGCCTGTTCATCGGGCTGGCCGTAGCGGCAATGCTGTGCCACGCAGGCGTGGTCTGGCTCAGCGTTCTCGCCGGGGAGGGCGTCGAACTGGGCTTTTACAAGGTGTCCGCACTGTTCTTCCTGGTGATCAACCTCATCTGCCTGGTGCTGCTCATCCGCCGACCCCTGCAGAACCTGCTGGTGATGCTGTTTCCCCTGTCCGCGCTGGCGGTGATCGTGTCCACCTATGCCCCGGAAACCGCGCCCATTCGCACCGACCTGCCCACCGGGATACTGGTGCATATAGGCAGCTCCATTCTCGCGTATGCCGTGCTGACCCTCGCCGCGGCCCAGGCAGGCCTGCTCGCCGCCCAGGACCACCAGCTGAAGCACCGCCATACCCGGGGACTGGTGCAGATACTGCCGCCGCTGCAGCTGATGGAGACCATGCTGTTCGAGCTGCTGTGGGTGGGGGAGATACTGCTGAGTGTCGCCATTCTCTCGGGCTTTGTGTTCCTGGACGATATTTTCGCCCAGCACCTGGTGCACAAGACCGTGCTCACCCTGGGCGCGTGGCTGCTGCTCGCCGTGCTGTTGTGGGGTCACTACCAGCTGGGCTGGCGCAGCAAGACCGCGGTGCGCCTGACCCTGACCGGTTTCGCCCTGCTGGTACTGGGCTATTTCGGCAGCAAACTGGTGCTGGAACTGGTGCTGCAGCGGGGCTGAAATGGGCTGCGCTAATCCTTGCCCTGCCCACGGTTTTTCTTCAAGATAGGCGGCCTACGAATACCAAAGGTTCACACCTGATTTGAACGACGCCCCGCTCGGCCTACTTTTCTCGGTTCTCGCTGCGCTCATACTCTTTTCCGCTTTCTTCTCCAGTTCGGAAACCGGCATGATGTCGCTCAACCGCTATCGGTTGAAACACCTGCAGAAAAACAAACACAAAGGCGCCATTCGGGCCGGCAAGCTGCTGGAGCGCCCGGACCGGCTCATAGGCCTGATCCTGATCGGCAACAACCTGGTGAACATCCTCGCCTCGGCGATTGCCACGGTCATCGCGATCCGCCTGTGGGGCGACGCGGGCATTCTGATCGCCACCGTGTCGCTCACCCTGGTGATACTGATCTTCGCAGAAGTCACCCCCAAGACCATCGCCGCGCTGCACCCCGAGGGCGTTGCCTTCCCAGCTACGCTGCTGCTGACGCCACTACTCAAACTGATGTACCCGCTGGTATGGCTGGTCAGCAAGGTCACCAATGGCCTGCTGAACCTGCTGGGCGTGGACCCGGCGAACGCGGGCAGCGATCACCTGTCGAAGGAAGAGCTGCGCACCCTGGTGGCCGAGGGTGGGGCCATGATTCCCGCCAAACGCCGCAGCATGATGCTCAACCTGCTGGCGCTGGAAGAAGTATCGGTAAACGACATCATCGTGCCCCGCAACGAGGTGTATGGCATCGACCTGGATGATACCGACGACGACATACTGCGCTGCATACAGACCAGCTCACACACCCGCCTGCCGGTGTGGCGCGACGACATCAACAATGTCGCCGGGGTACTGCACCTGCGCAATATCAGCAAGGTGATCGACCGCCAGGGCCTGGACCGGGCCGCGCTGGAGCGCGAAATGGAGGCCCCCTACTTCATACCCGAGAGCACGCCCCTCAGCACCCAGTTACTGAATTTCCAGAAGAGCAAGCATCGCCTGGCAGTGGTGGTGGACGAATACGGCGAGGTGATGGGACTGGTCGCCATGGAGGATATCCTGGAGGAAATCGTCGGCGATTTCACGTCCAATCTCAGCGACACCACGGACAACATTTTCCCCCAGCGGGACGGCAGCCACATCATCGCCGGCACCGCCAACATCCGCGAGATCAACAAGGCGCTGCACTGGGACCTGCCCACCGACGGGCCGAAAACCCTCAGCGGGCTGATCCTGGAAAACCTGGAGTCCTTCCCCGACGCCAATGCGGGCCTGGCCATCGGCCGCTACCGCCTGGAGATCCTGGAACTGGAAGGTAACGTGGTGCGCTCGGTGCGGGTGAGGTTGACGGTCGAGACGACCGACGGCTGACGGGCTGTCTGCGCTTGCTGCCTGCTCTGCTCTGTAATGGGTGCTTGTGTTCTGCGCTTGGCTTACTGCTAGCGGGTTCGGGAGGTGGGGGTAAAATTCGCCCGCTTCCCCGATAATCGCGGACGAATTTTACCCCCACCCCCCAAACCCTCGTTTGGGCCTTTAAACCGATTGCCAAACCCATCACCGTTCCGGGTAAACGCCGGGCCCAAGGATCTGGCCGGGGAAGCGTTTTCGTTCGCGATTATCGGGGAAGCGAACGAAAACGCTTCACCGGCCGGAGCCGATAGCGGGAACGAACCAAGGTTTACCAGCTACAGCAATTAGTCGCATAGAGCTATGCCGAAAGCCTGAATACAAGGTTCACCGCAGCTTGACGGTAAAAGATGCTTCCCGACGCTGCAACTGACCGCTCCAGAATCTCACGCTTCTGCTGCGCGCTCGCCATCAACCAGTCGGTGATCTCATCGGCGCTGCGGAAGCAGCCCTGGCAGATATCCTGCTCGTCGAGCAGGCATACCGAAATGCAGGGGGATTGCGGTTCGTCTTCGATCATTCCTGCTCCTGCAACTCCGCGCCGAAACGGCGGGCATTGCCCATGTAATGATCCGCGTTATGCATCAGCGCGAGGCGCTGCTCGTCCGACAGATGCGTCTTGATTTTGGCGGGTGAGCCCAGCACCAGGGAACCGTCCGGTATTTCCATGCCCTCGGTCACCAGCGCGTTGGCGCCGATCAGGCAGCCCTTGCCGACTTTCGCACCGTTCAATACCACCGCGCCGATACCCACCAGGGAACCGTCGCCGATGGTGCAGCCGTGGAGCATGGCGTTGTGGCCCACCGTGACGTTCCTGCCCACCACCATGGGAAACCCCGGGTCCGCGTGCAGCACGGTCCCGTCCTGGATATTGCTGCCGGCCCCGACCTCGATCCGCTCCGCATCGCCGCGCAGCACGCAGCTGAACCAGACGCTGCTGTTCTCGTGCAGGGTGACGTTGCCGATCACCGCCGCGTTGGGTGCGATGAAGTGTCCCTCACCCACCAGTTTGACCTTGGTATCGCCCAGGCTGTATTTCATGGCTGTTTTGTCCGGTTCCGTTGGTTACGAGAGAGGTCCGCATCCTAAGGCAGATGACCCGTTTGTGCCAGCGGGAAGGCTTGACACTACACCATTTGGGGAATTCTGGCCGTGGCATGTCGGCGATCAGCGACAGGCTATCCGATTGATTTCATGACAGTTTACTTCGGTCCGCCTCAATAACATGTCTGCCATTGGCGACAGGTTGCGACAGATATTCGGTAATTTCCCACAAAACTGCCCATACAGAGATCACCGCGGCCTCCAAATATTGTTATCTCATTGTTTTAATTGACCAAATTCGGAACTGGTCCAGCTTACTGCCTTACACGTGCGCGACAAACCGCGAGGCAGCGACCTGCAATAAGAACCAACACGGTCGCCAGATACCGGAGAAAACACCGCGGGCAATTATCTGCACTTTTCTCCAGTTATTCGTTTTACTTATGTTAAAAAAAATCTACATTCCTGATCGAGAGGCAGATCAGTCGCTCCCTCGCACCACAGTGCAGGTGAGACTGGATCGGAAAAATTGATCAGCAAAAACGGGGCAAAAACAATGAACAGCATCAAACTGCAATGGCGCAAGGCCGCCTTGTCCATCGTACTGGCGGGCGCGTCCGCGGTCAGCTTCAACGCAGCGGCGACACCCAAACCGCCCGGGCTTTTCACCAAGGTACCCGGCAAGGTCAAGGTCGAACTGCCTGAGCAGGCCCTGGCCGGCATGAGCAAAGCAGTAAAGGTGAACAAGGGCCGCCTGCGCAATGGCCGCTTCTTTGTCGAGTTGCCGGACGGAGTCTCCTTCGAGGCTGTCCGCGACATCGAGTACGACTTCGGCGGCGGCAAGTCCGCCTGGGTCGGCCACGCCAACGGCAACTCAAAGGACAGGGTGGTCATTGGCCAGAGTGGCGACGCGATGTCGGGTACCTTTGCAGTCGGTAAAAGGCTGTTCAAGCTCGAACCCCGCGCCAACGGCAGTCACGTGATCAGCGAGGTGAACCCATCCGATCCGGCTCCCGAGCTCGACCCCATTCCGGTAGCCGATACTGCGGGGACAGGGACTACGTCTGGCGATACCGCTGTCGCAGCTGACGGCGTGCCCACCATTGACGTACTGGTTGCCTACACGCCGAAGAGTCGCCTCCATATACGGCACCGCAGGTGCCGAGGCCCTGGTCATCCAGGCCGTAGCCGAGACAAACCAGGCCTACGCCAACAGCGGCATTACCGCGCGGCTCAACCTGGTGCAGGCGGTGCAGACCAATTACGTTGAGTCCAGCAGTATGAGTACCGACCTGAGCAGATTGCGAAGCAACGGTGATGGCTACATGGACGAGTTGCACTCCCTGCGCGACAGCACGGCGCCGACCTCGTCAGCCTGGTAGCAGATCGAACCGGCTTACTGCGGTCATCGCCTATCGGATGACCAGCCTGTCCACAGGCTTCGCACTCGACGCTTTCAGCGTGGTTCACCGCACCTGCGCGACCGGCTACTACTCCTTCGCCCATGAGCTCGGGCCACAACCAGGGCGCACACCACGACCCGGCCAATGCGAGCGGCGCCATCTACCCCTACGCCTACGGCTACCAGGAACCGTTCAACAGCTTCCGCACCGTGATGGCCTACAACTGCAGCGGCGGCTGCACCCGGGTTGCCCAATTTTCCAACCCGGACGTCCTCTACAATGGTAAGTCCACCGGAACATCGTCTGCAACAACGACAACAGCCGCACCCTGAACACGACAGCGGCGACCGTGGCCAGCTTCCGGCCGGTCCAGGACAGGTCGAGCCGCCCCCGACACCACCGGCACCCCCGGCCGCCCCGGGCAACCTGGACGCGACACCGGCCGGATCTTCGGCGATCACCGTCAGCTGGAGCGACAGGTCCAGTGATGAGTCCGGCTTCAAGCTGGAACGATCACAGGACGGCGTGAATTTTTCCCAGATCGCCTCACTGCAGGCCAACAACTCCAGTTACAGAGACGACAACCTGTCACCGGATACGCTTTACAGCTACCGCGCCCGGGCCTGGAGCAGCGTCGGCAACTCCGACTACAGTAATGTCGCCAGTGCCGCTACCGAAGTACCCCCGGCTTATGTCGAGCAACTGGCAACAGCCGATGCAGGCACCACCGGCACGCGCAGCGGAACCTACCAGGACACCTGGTATCAGGATGGCGTGTCCGAAAGAATCACCGAACGCCTGTCCGGCAAGCGCAGAGACAAGAACCGGTACGGCTACCTGCAACACACCTGGACCTTTAACGTGGCATCCGGTAAGTCGACGGTGCTTACTGCAAAAGCCACGACGAATGCGAGCACAGATTCATTCACCTTTGCCTACTCAACAGACAACCAACAGTGGGTCAATATGTTTACGGTGAGTGACAGTACCTCGGGTGAAGCTGCAGTTCTTCCTCCCCACCGGTATCAGCGGGACCGTGTATATCCGGGTCAAGGACAATGTCCGTGACCTGTCCGAACCCACCTCCTACTCGGTGCTGGTCGATTACCTGATGATCCGGTCCGAAAACGGGACTGGAGAAGCACTGTCATTGCCGAACGCACCCACAGGGCCGTCGGCCAACGCAGTTGGGCAGGACAGCATCAGCGTAAGCTGGACCGACGCCTCGACCAACGAGTCTGGCTTTACGGTCGAGAGACGAATGGATGGCAGCCTCTCCTGGCAACAGGCGGGAACGGTAGACGCCAATTCCACTTCGTTCGTGGACAGCAACCTGGATGCCGGAACGCTTTATAGCTATCGCGTGAATGCCTTCAATACTGCAGGAAAGTCTGCGTACAGTCTGACTGTCGGCGCTCAAACCGAGGCTGGAACGGTAAGTGGCGGAGCGAGTGCGGGAATCGACCTGCAAGCCAGTGGCTACAAAATCAAGGGAAGCCATAACGCCTCTATTTCCTGGTCGGGCGCCACCAGTGCAAAAGTCGACATCTACCGCGATGGACGGAAGATCGCGACTGCGACCAACAACGGCGGCTACTCGGACGACATCGGCCTGAAGGGCAGCGCCACCTATATCTACCAGGTGTGTGAGGCCGGCACCTCGACCTGCTCCAGCAACGTGAGCGTTGTGCTCTAAGAGGTATACGGAGCAAGGAAGTGTTTGGACGGTAACACCCTGATCAGGGTGTTACCGTCCAGTTTCGTTTAAGGTCCAGTCCCGCATCGAAAGCCAGGTTGGCCAACTGCGCCAATACCGCGGCAGTCACCCCCCAGATATTGTCATCGCCCACCTGGTAATGCGGCACCATGCGCGTGCGTACGCCATCGGACATCGCCTCCAGCCGGAACAGGTCCCTGTCGGCAAATATCTCCAGTCGCGCCATAAATACACTGTCGAATTCCCCGGGATCCACCACCAGGTCAAGCCCCGCCGGCACTCTCGCCACACAGGGGTGTACCTCGAAGCCGGTGCGGGTGATCAACGGCGATAACTCGCCCAGTGGCTGTGCCAGGTCACTACCGAGACCTATTTCCTCATGCGCCTCCCGCAGGGCCGTTACCCAGGGAGTGGCGTCCCCGGGCTCACGCTTGCCACCGGGGAAAGCGACTTCCCCCGGATGCAGCGGCAGGTGCATGGCCCTGCGGCCAAGGATGACATTGGGGGCAGTTTCAGTGGTCAGGGCAACCAGCACAGCCGCCTCGGGGACTTTTCCGAAGGGCCCTTCCCAGGCCAGGCCTCGCAGGGGCAGTCCCCCGTCCAGGCGCACAAAAAGGTCATGCGCGGCGACCATCAGCCGGGCAGATCCGTTACCACTTGCAGGACATGCCAGGCCGGCTCCTCATAGGGGTGAGCTGCCTTCATGGCTTCGACGACGGCCGCGATGCACTCCTGGCTGCACACCATTTCGACCCGGTATTCCTCGACCACTTCCAGTTCGTCCCGACGGCCGATGGTGGGACTACTGCCCGCCAGAGGCCTGAACTGACCCTGCCCCAGGACCTGCCAGCAACACTGGTCGTAATTGCCGATGCGCCCGGCGCCGGCGGCAAAGACCGCGGCTTTCACTTTATCCGCAGCGGAAACCGGCACATAAAAACACAGCGTGTACACCGCTAGATGCCTCGCGCCTGTTGCGCGTAAAACTCCCGGGCGAATTCATCGAGCCGGTGTCCGGTGATCGCCTCGCGAATAGCCGCCATATGGGCCTGGTAGAAGTGCAGGTTGTGAATGGTGTTGAGTTGCGAACCGAGAATCTCGTTGCACTTGTCCAGGTGGTGCAGGTAGGCCCGGCTGAAATTCTGGCAGGTGTAGCAGCTGCAGTTTTCATCCAGGGGCGAGGTGTCGGCCTTGTGGCGGTTATTGCGCAGCTTGAGCACACCCCGGGAGGTGAAAATGTAGCCGTTGCGGGCATTGCGGGTGGGCATCACGCAGTCGAACATATCGATACCCCGGCGCACGCCCTCCAGCAGGTCCGCCGGCGTACCCACGCCCATCAGGTAGCGGGGCTTGTCCGCCGGCATTTGCGATTGCAGCGCATCCAGTACCAGCAACATTTCATCCTTGGGCTCCCCGACCGACAGGCCGCCGATGGCATAGCCGTCGAAGCCGATGGCCTCGAGCCCTGCCAGCGACTCACTGCGCAGCCGGGGGTACATGCCGCCCTGCACGATACCGAACAGGGCCGCGGTGTTGTCGCCGTGGGCGGCCTTGCTGCGGGCAGCCCAGCGCAGGGACAGCTCCATGGAGGCCCGCGCCTCCTCCTCCGTCGCCGGGTAGGGTGTGCACTCATCGAAGATCATCACGATATCCGCGCCCAGGCTGCGCTGGATCGCCATGGAGGTCTCCGGGTCGAGAAATACCTTCGCGCCATCCACCGGGGACTGGAACTTCACCCCCTCCTCGGAAATCTTGCGCATGTCGCCCAGGCTGAACACCTGGAAGCCGCCGGAATCCGTGAGGATGGGGCCGTCCCAGCCCATGAAGTCGTGCAGGTCGCCGTGCTTCTCGATAATGTCCGTGCCCGGGCGCAGCCACAGGTGAAAGGTGTTGCCCAGGATGATCTCGGCGCCGATGGCGCGGATGTCCCGTGGCAGCATGCCCTTTACCGTGCCGTAGGTCCCGACCGGCATAAAGGCGGGCGTTTCCACCGTCCCCCGCGGGAACTGCAGCCTGCCGCGACGGGCCTCGCCATCGCTGTCCAGTTGCTCGAATTGCATACGGCAGGGTGTACTCATGCTGATTCCTGTATCGCCCGATTGGCAGTAATGAACATGGCATCACCATAGCTGAAAAAGCGGTAGCGGTTGGCGATGGCCTCGGCGTAGGCCGCCAGCACATGTTCCCTGCCGGCAAAGGCACTCACCAGCATCAACAGGGTGGATTCAGGCAGGTGAAAATTGGTCAGCATCGCGTCCACGTTGCGAAAGCGGTAGCCCGGGTAGATGAAAATATCGGTGTCACCGCTGAAGGGCGTGATGTTTCCCTGCGCATCGCTGGCGCTCTCGAGCGAGCGCACGGCGGTAGTCCCGATCGCCACCACGCGACCACCCCGGGCGCGGGTCTCGCGCACCGCTGCGCAGACAGCCTCATCCACCTCCACGTACTCGGCGTGCATCACGTGGTCCTCGATGCGGTCGGCCCGCACCGGCTGGAACGTGCCCGCCCCCACATGCAGGGTAACGGCTACCCGGCGAACGCCCCGCGCATCCAGCAGCTGGAGTATCTCCCGGGTGAAATGCAGCCCGGCCGTCGGGGCCGCCACCGCCCCTTCCCGCTCGGCGTAGACGGTCTGGTAACGCTCCTGGTCAGCCGCCTCGTCGGCCCGGTCGATATAGGGCGGCAGCGGCATATGGCCGATCTCCCGCAGGATATCCGGCAGCGGCACCCCGCCTTCGGAGGAAATCTGAAACAGGGCATCGTCCCGCCCGGTCACTGTCAGGCGGTAGGGGCCGGGTTCCGCCCCCTCGGCCGGCGAAAGCTCTATGACCGACCCGGCCTTCGGTGATTTGCTGGAACGGATATGCGCCAGTGCCTGGTGGCTGCCAGTGAACCGCTCGATAAGAATCTCCACCTTGCCGCCAGTGGCCTTGCGACCCCACAGGCGCGCGGGAATCACCCGGGTGTTGTTGAACACCAGCAGATCATCGGGGCCAATAAAATCGGGGAAGTCACCGAAACTGTGATGACTCGTGGCGCCAGTCGGCCCGTCAAGAAACAGCAGGCGGCTGCCGCTGCGCTCAGGCAACGGATGCTGGGCAATCAGTTCCGGCGGCAGGTCATAGCTGAAATCAGTACGTTGCATAATCGGGTAAGTTGGAGCAACAAAGGGGGACAGACCCCTATAAAAAAAGGGGGTCAGACCCCTTTTACACGGCGCTCCGTGTCTCCTGTGAAAAAAGCCGGCCAATGGGCCGGCTCTGTCAGGTCGCGATTCGACTTACTGTCTTCTTTCTTGTCTTCTTCGGCGGGTGCTTCTTCGGCTGCGGCCGCTTCCACTTCGGCGGTTTCCTCAGCCGCTGCCTCGACCTCTGCCGCTGCTTCGGCCGGAGCCTCCTCAGCGGCAGCTTCCTCGGCTACAGGCTCCTCTTTCTTCGCAGGCGCGGCCACTTTCAGCAGCTCCTCCGCCACCAGGATACGCACTTTCTCATCGCCATTGACCGGCTTCTTGCGCGCATCTTCCACCGCGTAGCGCTTGTCGCCGCGCAGGTAGATGCTGTATTCGTCTGTTTTCTTAACCAATTTCATGGCCATGCTCTTTTCTCCTTCGATACTCAGATCGTGTGTCCGGCCCAGGCCGGTAATGGATGTGCAGCCCTGTTCGAGCCGGCGGGGAGTGTACAGCCTAAGTACTTCGGGGTTAAGGAAAATTTATTGAACTTTGACCGCCTGTTGCTATAATCGCGCGCTCTCCAGAGGCGGCATTTCCCGCTTCACCCCCTGCGCCGGTGTGGTGGAATTGGTAGACACGTCGGATTCAAAATCCGATGCCCTTAAAAGCGTGCCGGTTCGAGTCCGGCCACCGGTACCACCACCAATAAACTTGACATCAGCGACGTATTCCGCAGCGCGTGCCGGCCGATATGTCGGACCATCGACTCCAGCCACCGGTACCATCACCAATAAACTATAATCACGGTTTCCGCAGCGCGTGCCGGCCGATATGTCGGACCATCGACTCCAGCCACCGGCGCCCACTCATGACCGGAATAAGCGAATCTGCCGCGCCACTGCGCAGAAGTGGTTGAATTTCAGCATGTTATCTATACTTTCTCGAATGAACTGCCCATCTTGTCTATCGTCTAGCCGGCTCGTCAGGCTGCTGTTTATCGTCTTTGCCTCTGCGGTATTGCCTGTGCTTGCCGAGGCGCCTCTCCAGGCTGACGAGGCCACCGGTACGCGTGCCCGCTTTGTCGAACTCGACAGCGAAATACAGGCTATCAAGCAGGAAATTCTGGCGATCAACCAGGAAATCCTGCTGCTGGAGGAATCGTCACTGGTTTCCCAGGGCGAGCAATTGGTGGTGCTGGTCTCGATCGCAGCGGGCAGCAACGTCGCCCCGGAGCAGATAACGCTGCTGATCGATGGCGAAACACTATCGCGACATGACTACAGCGGCGGTGAGACGGCCGCCCTGCTCAAGGGCGGGGTTCACCGGCTATTTACGGGAAGACTCACTGAAGGTGAGCACCAACTGGAAGTATTGCTATCGGCAAGGACTGACCATGACAAGAAGTTCCAGCGACAGCGCAGTGTCAACATAAGCAAGCTGAGCGGTCGAAAATATATTGAACTGGAACTGGGTGCCGGGGACAGGAAGTCGGGACCCGACCTGACCATTCGCGAGTGGCAGAAATAATGAAATATCGGCTGCCTGCAACAATACGCAAACTCCTGATGTGGCTGCCCTTTGCCACCGCGAGTTTTCACCTCGCGGCCGCCACGGACGCGCCGGAGGCCGAACGCCTGCGGCAACTGCTCTATGGCGAAGCCCTCTTCCACTCGTACCAGCAGGATTACCTCACCGCTATCAGCCGCCTGGAGTTGGCGGAACTCCAGGGCCTGCTGCCGTCCTCGGGGGATGACGCGAGGCTGTTGCTTGCCCAGATGAAACTCGCTTACGGCATGCATCTGGAGGCCGGGTTCGACCTTCATGCGCTATTGGGTAAGGACGTACCGCCAGCAGTCAGGAACCGGGCGTGGTATCAGCTTGCCAGGGCGTTCTCCCACAAGGGTTACAACGAGGCAGCGGCGGAGGCGCTGGAAAATATCGAGGGCGAATTACCGGCAGATATTGTCGGCGACTACCAGTTACTGCGCGCCACGGTGCTGATGGCCCTCAATCGCAACCTGGAAGCCGCTCAGGAACTCGCCGAGTGGCGTGGAGCGCCCGAGCTGGCAGCCTATGCCCACTATAACCGGGGTATCGCACTCGTGCGTGCAGGAGACTATCCGCAGGTGATACCCGCGCTGGAAATGGCGGTTGAGATGCCCGCCCGGGGAGAGGAGTTGCTTGCGCTCAGGGATAAAGCCCGGCTGGCCCTGGGCTACGCCCTCGCCAGGGAGGAAAACTACAAGCAGGCGCGCAAGCAACTGGAGGCGGTGCGACGGCAAGGCCCGTTTTCGAATCGGGCATTGCTTGCCATCGGATGGATAGACTACAAGCAGGGGCGTAATGAATCCGCGCTGGTTTCCTGGACAGAACTGCGTGGACGTTCGCCTACCGATCCCGCCGTACTGGAGACGCTGCTGGTGGTACCCGCCGTGCATCGCGAGTTAAATTCGCTACAAACAGCCGCGCGGGACTATGAAGAGGCGATGAACGTCTACACGAATGAGCTAAGACAGCTTCAACTTGCCAAAGAGTCGGTGGAAAATGGCGATGCCGTTGAGTTGCTGCTGCAGCAGGCCGGAGAAAGCGGCCCGGCGGAAAGCGGTAGTGCCGGTCAGGTGAGCACCCGCTTGTTTGGCCCCCTGCTCGCCAGTCGGGGCTTCCTGGAAACCCTGCAGGGCCACAGCGAGTTGCAGGCAATGCTGGGGGAGGTAGACAGGGGTTTGGGTGAGATCAACTCGCTTCCCAAAACCGAAATTCCAGCGGAACCGATGGCGCCGTCGCTGGCATCGCCATCACCCAAAACGCCCATGGCCGGCGATTCGGCTATCCAGCAGAATAAAGACCTTACCCGCGAAGGTGATAACACCCCGTGGCAGCAGGATCGGGTGCGTGGGGAAGGTGAGCAAATAGAAGACCCGTCACCGGGAATACCCCGGCTGCCGGAGATAGAGTCGCCGTCGCAACGCACATTGAAGCCCCTTCCGGAGCGCAAATACCCCAGTCGGCCATCGATATCGAATTACATCAGCGAGCCTCCCAGTTCAGAAATAACCGGCCTGCCCGAAAGCGTGATCCTCTCCTTGCCGAGCTCAGGAGAGTTTTTCGGTAAACCGGACTCGGGCGGGTTCCTGCGGCGCCCGGGAGAGCGAAGAGAAGAGGACTACGCCTATCCGGACCGGGTACCAAAGAAGCGTGCTGCCGCTCGCGATACCTATGCCTACCAGCTCGGCAGGTTGCTGCCCGCCGAGGAGACGGAGGCGATGTTCGATCCGGGTGCGGTGCCGGTGGGAGACGCCCTGCGTGAGCTGGCGGCAGCGCTTACCAATACCACTGAGCGGATGGCGGGGCTAAATGGGGCATACACGGGAGAAGCGGAGCTGGAGCGGCGTGTCGAGGCGCTGCGCCGACGCATTCTGGCGTTGCGAGCGCGTATCGGCGACGCCATCGCGCTCTATGAAAATTACACCCGGGCGATGGCGCTGGATGAGCTGAACCGACGCGAACTTATGCTGCAGGACCTGCTGGAGCAGGCGAGCCTGGAACTGGCGAAAACCTATGACCAGAGCAGCAACCCTTAAGGTGCTAAGGATCCTGGCAGTGGCGCTCCCATGTGCGCTGGCTGCCGCCTGCGCCACGCCGCCCGATATCGACCGATCCGGCGAAGCTGCTTCGGCTCCGCCTGATCAGGTCGCTGTCACCGCCCGGGCGGACAGGAGTCGGGAAAAGGCGATCACCTCGTATCGCGACTACCTGCGGCGCTACCCGGACAGCCCGGAGCGCGACCGCGTAAGCCGCCGACTCGCAGACCTGCTGCTGGAGCGCGCAGCCGATTTGCAGGCATCTCCAACAACCATCCCGGGAGAGACCGCAGAGCGGCACAGGGAGGCACAGCAAGCCTATGCAGAGGCAATCGACTATTACGAAGCGCTGCTGGCAAAAGACCCCGAAGAGCCACAAAACACCGCCTTGCTCTACCAGCTGGCCAGGGCCTACGAGGAGAGCGGCCGATCGCAGCAGGCGCTGGCGACGATCGATCATCTGCTGGCACAGGAAACGGACGCCGATCTGCGCCTCTATGCCGATACGCGATTCCGACAGGCAGAGCTCCTATTTGCACAGGGCCGATATCCCGAAGCAGGTGAAGCCTATCGATCCGTGGTCGAACTGGGGGAGTCGGTGCCGGCCTATGAGCAATCGCTCTACAAGCTGGGCTGGAGTCTCTTCAAGCAGGACCGCTACCGGGAAGCCCTGCCCGTGCTGTTCAGTTGCCTGGAGCAACACATCGACCCCGGCCAGGATTACCAGGCACAACGGCTCGCGCTGAGCCCCGCAGACCGTGAACAAACCGATGATCTGCTGCGCGTCTCCAGCAGAAGCTTTGCGCAACTCGGCGGCGTGGATGCAGTGGCAATCTACTTCCGGGAAAACGGTGGGCGCAGTTACGAACGCGAGGTGTACCTTGAGCTCGCCGACTGGTATGTCGAGCAGGAGCGAGTGAATGCGGCCGCCACTACCTGGCTGGCGCTGGCGCAAACCAACCCACTCGATTCCGGGGCTCCCCGCCTGATGGAGAAAGCCATCGACCTCTACCGCAAAGCCGGCTTCCAGCAACGCGTACTGGAGGTGGAAGCACTGTTCGTGCAGACCTACGGCATCGGCAGCGAGTTCTGGACGGCCCACTCGCCGGCGGAATTTCCCGAGGTGCAGGAGTCGCTCCAATCCAGCCTGCAGGAACTGGCTCGCCACTCCTCTGCCCACTCCTCTGCTCCGGCGGACTCCACGGTTGACAATGCACAGCTGCGCGATGCGGAGCACTGGTATCGACTGTACCTTGCAGCCTATGCAACGGAAGCCGCCGCAGCTCAGATGAACTTCGAGCTGGCGGAACTGCTTTATGCAGACAGCCGCTATCGCGAAGCCCTGCAGGAATATGAGAAGACCGCCTGGTCATACGGCCCACACGAAAACGCCAGTGAGGCGGCTCTGGGCGTTCAGCGCGCTGCCGGGAAAATATTACCGGAGGCCGGGGCGGCAGAACGGCAGGCTCTCACAGAGCTGGCAGGCGCCAGCGCCCTGCGTTTTATAAACACCTACCCGGACCACCCGGCAGCCCCGGGCCTACTGGCCCAAACAGGTACGGCGTCGCTGGAACAACAGGACTACGGCAGAGCCATCGATTACAGCGAGCAGGTGCTGGAAACAAGGTCGACCTCCGCTGAGCTGAACCAGGTCGCCTGGTCCCTGAAGGCACAAGCGCTTTTTGCACGGCAGGAATACGCAGGGGCGGCTTCTGCCTATCGCCAGGCGCTGCAGCTGACGGATTCTGAAGACGCACGGCGACCTGCACTGCTAACGGGATTGGCATCGGCTCTCTACAAACAGGGGGAACAGGCTTTGCTGCTGGGCGACAAAACCCGGGCGGCGAACCTGTATCAACAGGCTGCAGCGCTTGCGCCCGAGGGCGAGATCGGCTCCCGTGCACTCTACGACGCGGCAAGCACCCTGATCGCGCTGGAGTCCTGGCAGGATGCGATCGACACCTTGCAACGATTCCGCGAGGACTATCCGCAAGACCCACTGCAGGGCGAGGTCACACGCAAGCTGGCCTATGTCTATGAGAGCAGTGAGGACTACCCCGGGGCAGCGCGTGAATACCTGCGTCTGGGGCAGGACAGCCAGCAACCGGCGCTCGTGCAACGCGAGGCGCTGCTGCGAGCGGCCGAGCTGTATCGGCAAACAGGCGTTGTCTCACAGGCCATCATCGCCTGCGAAGACTATCTACAGCGCTTCCCGCAGCCAGGCACCGAAGCCGTGGCGGTGATGCAGCAGCTGGTCGACCTTGAGCGAGATGCCGGAGATGTCCCGCGCAGTCTCCACTGGCTGCAGGCCATCATCGCCCTGGATCGCGCCGACGGCAATGCAGTGACCCATGCAGCTGCTGCGCGGGCGTCACTGGAACTTGCCGAGCAGCAACTCGCCGCCTTCCGTCGGATCAAGCTGGTCGCTCCCGTCCAGGAACACGTGGCGCAGAAAATCGAGGCCATGAAGCAGGCACTTCGGGCGTATGAGAAGGCACTGGACTATGGCGTTTACCCGGTGATGACAGCGGCTACCCACCAGATCGCGAGCATGTATGATGAGCTGGGTCGTGACCTGCTGGCCTCAGAACGCCCTGCCGGCCTGACCGCCGGGGAAGGGGCTGAGTACGAGCGACTTCTTGCGCAACAGGCGGCGTCATTTGAACAAAAGGCGATTGAAATCTACAGGAGCAATGCCCAGCGCTCTGGCAGCGCGCAGCGAGACGCCTGGGTGCAAAAAAGTGAGCGACAGCTCTATGAATTGCAACATGCGCGCTAGCGCAGGAAAGGCACGGTGGCGCGGTGAATCCAGAACGTCTGCCGGCGTGGTCCTGTTTGTAATTTCCCTGTGGACGGTTTTCGCGCACGCCCAGGACCAACTGGAGCAAGAGCCCATTTTGATAAAGGGCAACCAGGGAATGCCCCGGACGCTCTATATCGTACCGTGGAAACGGGTAGGCGCGCCGCTCGCGAGCGAGAGCCTTGAAGGCGACATCGGGGAAGAGACAGAATGGCTGGAGCGCGATCTGTTCCAGCGCGAGCTCGAGTTGCAGCAAAGGGGTTACAGTGTCGAGCCGACATCACCGGACAGCCCGACCGCTACGAGTGCCGGCCCGGGCACAGTACCTTAATCTACAAGGAGTTCGCCATGACAACGTTGTATACAGTATTTGGGTTCTTCCAATCAGGCGGACCCTTCATGTATCCGATCCTGTTGGTGCTTGCCATCGGCGCCGCAATCGCTATCGAGCGCTATATTTACCTCAGCTTTGTCAGCCGAAGGAACAAGGGGATATGGAATCGCGTTCTGCCTCTGCTGGAAGGCGGAAAATATGACGCCGCCCGGGAAGTCGTTCTGCATTCGGATGCCGCAGTGAGCAAGATCCTGGGTTACGGCCTGAACAGGGCCGAACGCCACGGTAGCGGCGAAGAGATACAGATGGCCATGGAAGAGGGCTTACTGGAAGTAGTTCCACGGCTCGAAAAACGCACCCACTACCTCGCAACCCTGGCGAATATCGCCACCTTACTGGGCCTGCTGGGGACTATCATCGGCCTTACGGAGGCTTTCTCGATTGTCGCTGCGGCGGCCCCGGCGGACAGGGCCAACCTGCTGTCAGCCAGTATCTCCATCGCCATGAACACGACTGCCTTTGGCCTGATGGTCGCCATTCCACTGCTGCTGATACACGCTGTCATGCAAACCAAGACATCGGAGCTGGTCGATACGCTCGAGATCGTGACGGTGAGGTTATCCAACCTGGTCTCTGGCGCAAAACCGCTGGAGACATTGCAACCGTGAGACCGCGCTGGCAACGAACCACGCGGCGGGATGTTTACACGGTGGATGTGACCGCCTTCCTCAGCCTGATGGTGATACTGGTACCGTTCCTGCTGGTCACCGCGGTCTTTTCCCGGACCAGCATTCTCGAACTGCAGCCAGCGGTCAGTCAGGGCGCGGAGCCACCGGTGCCAGATTCGTTGCAACTTCAGGTTACGATGCGTCGGGAGATGATCGAGGTGAGCTATCGCGGGCAAGCCCAGCCAGTACAAATCGCCAGATTGAATGACACCGACGCACTGGGCTCACTGGCTGCGCTTGCGGCCGACCTCAAGGCTCGCCATCCAGCAAGCCTCAGGGCGACCCTGCTGCTGGAGCCGCAGATTCCCTATGACGAGCTGATACAGGTCCTCGACATATTGCGTGTCAAGCTGGACCGACAGGAAAACACGCTGAAACAGGAAGCGCTTTTCCCCCTGATTGCGCTGGGGGAAGCCCCACCGGCTGCTAACCGGGGACGCGTCGCACCATGACCAGAATCCCGCGAGGTGCAACGCCGTTTAAATGGCGCCGTCGACGCCAGGAAAAAACACGGCGCTGGCCGACATTGAATCTGGTGGCGCTGATGGACGTCTTCACCATTCTGGTGTTCTTTTTCCTGGTGCATTCCGGCGACGACGCGGGACAGTTGCGGGGTAACCTGGTGAATCTGCCGGAATCCATTGCCGACCAGCAGCCCAGGGATACGCCGGTGATAACCATCACCCGGGAAAATGTTTTGCTGGAAGGTCGCCCGGTAATTGCCATCGAAGGTGTCATGCAGACGACCGGCCCCGATATTGAAGACCTGAAAAATGCCCTGCGGTCCCAACTTGCGCCAGAAGAGACCGAAGAGGCCACGGCGGCGACCGCACGCGAGCTTACTATCATGGGCGACAAGTCGATCCCGTTCGCGGTGCTGAGCAGGGTGATGCAGACCTGCACCCGGGCGGGTTATGGCAACATTTCCCTGTCGGTGCTGCAGCGCCCGGCCGGCGCGGGATAGAGCAATGTCCACACTGACCCTGCAGGCAAATTCGCCCTGGCGCTCAGCGACTGAGGAGGACCATCGTTTCCGCTGGATACTGGCGCAGACTCTGGCGGTCAGCCTTGCGCTCGGCGCCAGTGCGCCCTATATCCGCCTGCCGGAATCAGCAGCCGAGAGGGAGCAGGAACTGCCACCGCGTCGGGTATACCTGCTGGCGGTACAGAACGGCTTCGCTCCGGCAGCGACTCCAGAACCGATGCCGACAGCGGCAGCGCCTGCAGCCCCTGACCCGGCAGATTCGCAATCCGCACCCGCGCCAGCCCCCGTTGCTCCCGAGCAGACACCGCGCCAGAGGGTGACGAACAGCGGGGTGCTGGCCATGCAGGATGCCCTGAGTGACCTGCGCGCCAGCGCACCCGAGCTGCCTGCAATGACGGTTGGGGGCAACACTATGGACGACGAGGTCTATCGGGATGCCCCCCAACCCTCTTCCCTGAGCGCGAATGTCTCCAGGGGCAGTGGCGGCATTGTCGCCGGTGTCGACCACGAGTCGGTCCTCGGCCGGTCCGGTATACCCGATCGCAGGCCGACACAGCCAGGCGGCGGTCTGGCAGGAAGTGCAACGACCGTGGGGCAGGTCTCGACGACTCGACCTGCCATCAAGCGCAGCCAGGAAGAGATTCAGGAGGTGCTGGACCGCAACAAGGGGGCCATGTACACGCTGTATAATCGGGAGCTGCGCAGGGATGCCAGCTTGCAGGGCAAGCTCGTTATGAGCATAACCATTGCACCGCAGGGAAATGTCACGGCCTGTACCGTCCTCAGCAGCGAACTGAATTCAGTCGCGCTGCACGAAGCCTTGACAGCGCTCGTCTCCCGCATCGATTTCGGCAACAAGCCCGGAGCGGATGTGGTAACCACAAAAATACCGATCGAGTTTTTTCCCAGATGAGAGGCCTGATCCACATTCAACGGCCGGACTTCGCCAGCTGCGCAGCCCTGGTGGCTGCCCTGCTGTTGTGCGCCGTTACTGCAAAAGCCCAGGTCGCGACCCCGATACTCGACTGGCAGCTGCTGTTGGCCGACCCCGACCCCGTGGAATTGACCGACCTGGCGAGCCAGTATGAGCACGCGATCGGCTATCGCCGGGATTATGGCCGCGCCAGACAACTTTATTGCGCAGCGGCTCGCCTTGGCCACCTGCCTGCCCAGCGCCGTCTTGCCTGGATGTATGCCAATGGCCTCGGGGCGCCGCGGGATACCGATCTGGCCGCCGCCTGGCTCGAGGTAGCGGCGGCCAATGGCGACCTGAAGGCGCGCAGGTTTCTGGCTTTCGTCGGCGAGCCGTCTGTACGCAGGCAGCCCAGATGCACCTATGAAAGCCGCTTCGATGCGTATGCGATCGCGACAATATTCGGTCAGGACGGTGATGCAGGTCTTAAGCTGGATACCCCCGAGCGCCAACAGATCGTCTCCTGGGTGCAAAAGCTTGCTCCGGACTATGGCCTGGACCCAAAACTGATTCTGGCCATCATCCAGACAGAGTCCAATTTCAATCCGCGCGCCCACTCCCACGCCAATGCGCTGGGGCTGATGCAACTCATTCCATCCACCGCGGCGCGCTTCGGCGTGAAGGACAGGGCAAATCCAGTACAGAACCTGCACGGCGGAATGGCCTATATGCGCTGGTTGTTATCGTTTTTTGGGGGCGACCTGCGTCTGTCGCTGGCAGGCTATAACGCCGGCGAGCGGGCCGTAGAGCGATACCTGGGCATACCACCTTATCCGGAAACACAAAATTATGTCCGCAAGGTCCTGCGCGCCTACGGCCGTGACACCCACCCGCCGATCGAGCCGGTAGTCGAGCCCTCGGAGGTCCTGCCCCTGAGGCAAACGAAGCGGTGAATACCGAAGCAAGTGGCAAGTGACTTACCGAATAACCTGATCCGAACTTATCGCGGGATATTCACCTCCGCACCCGGCACCAGCGCCCGGTACCTGCGCTGCAGCTCCGCCTTCGCATCCTCGTCACCGTGCACGATCCGAATCTGCCCGCGGCTTGATCTTCATGCGCCGCACAAAATCCACCAGGTTCTTCTGGTCCGCGTGGGCCGAGTAACCGCTGATGGTATGCACCCCGGCCCGGATATCGAAGCGCTGCCCGTCCAGGGAGACCCAGCCACCCTTCGGGCCGTAGGCCTGGATATCCCGCCCCGGGGTGCCGGCTGCCTGGTAGCCGATGAACAGGATATCCGTGCGCTCGTCCTCGATCAGCGCTTTCAGGTAATTGACCATGCGCCCGCCGGCGCACATACCGCTGGCGGCGATCACGATGCAGGGATGGCCGCGGGACTTGATGTAATTCACCGCGGTCTGGTGCTGGGCGTGGTCTCCCACGGTATACAGCTGCTCGAAGCTGAGCGGGTGGCGACCGCTCCTGACCCGGGTGAGCGCCTCCGCGTCCCAGTAGGGCTTGAGCTGGCGATAGACCTTGGTGAAACGAGCCGCCAGGGGCGAATCCACGATGATCTCGATATCCTGCCAGCGATTCGGGCCGGCCTTGTCACCCCCGTAGCGGTGAATCAGCCCTTCCAGTTCATACAGGATTTCCTGGGTGCGGCCGATGCTGAAGGCGGGGATCAGCAGGGCGCCGTTGTCCTTCAGGGCCCGCTCCACCACCTGTTTCAATTGCAGGCTGCGCTCGCGCCGCCCCTGGTGCAGCCGGTCACCATAGGTGCTCTCGATCACCAGGGTATCCGCCCGGTAAGGCGACCGCGGGGCGCGCGAGCAGCGGCGCGTGTGGCGCCCCGAGATCACCGGAAAAGACAACCCGGTGCCGCTGGCCTGCGGATTTGACCTCGCACTCCACATAGGCCGACCCCAGGATGTGTCCCGCCGGCTGGAACTTGATGTCGATGGCGCCACCCTCCCCCGCGACCAGCGGGTGCCACTTTTTGTAGGGAACGGCCACGATGCGCGCGGTGATAGCCTTGATAAAACGCTCCACGATGCGAGCGTCCCGGGTAATACCCATTTTCACCGCATCTTCCAGCACCAGGGGCAACAGCCGCGCCGAGGGAGGGGTACACACGATCGGACCCTTGAAGCCCGCCGCCAGCAGCCAGGGAATACGCCCCACGTGGTCGATATGCACGTGGCTGACCACCAGCGCCTGGATATGGTCCAGCGGAAAATCGATGGCCAGATGGTCGGCACCCGCGCCCGTGCCGGAGGTCTCCGCCCCCTGGAACAGGCCACAATCCACCAGCAGCCCGGGGCCGCCTTGCCAGGCGCAGCTCATGGCAGGAGCCGGTCACGCCGTTGACCGCCCCGTGGTGGGATATTTCAAAGCAATGAATTCATGCCAGATCCACCCCGATTTCGCCGATTTCGCACTATCTGCAATGTAGCCCAAAAATCTGTAGATTTCGCCAGTATTGTGTTGGAACCCCATTCCAAACCCTCTAGATTCATAGCAAGGCCACAATCAAAAGTGCGCCATAATTCGACAATCGGGGCAGGACAGGGTGAAAAAATTCGATATCACCTTCAGGGGCGAGGTACTTCCCAAGCACGATCCGGAGCGGGTGAAAGCCGGCTTCGTCGAGCTGTTCAAAATCAGCGACAGCGGCATGCTGGAAGAGATCTTTCTCCGGTGAAACCGTCGTATTGCGCAGCAACCTCGACCGCAAGGCCGCCGCCGAATACTTTGTGAAGGTCAACCAGCTGGGTGCCGTCATCGAACTGGTGACGTCCACCGCCCGCGTTGCGGACCATGAATATGGCGCCGAAACGCCATCGAAGGCGATGAAATCAGCCACCAAAGCGTCCGGGAAAAGCACGCCAGCCTTGGCCTGAACGGCGACTTCCTGGTCAGACAGCCCGGCCTGGTGGACCGAAGCTGGCCGGTCAGTTCGGCCCGCCTGGGCCGCCAGCGCCCGCGCGCTGAAGGCACCAACGGCAAACCCGCCAGTGACAAGGACAGCGAACACCTGAAACAACAGGCGGCGAAAGTCGCGGCGGATCAACTGAAGGCCGAGGAGGAGCAGGCAGCAGGCAGCCTCCAGGGCGGCGCAGGTCGCCGCCGTGGCCGCCGAGGCACAGAAAATCCGCACCGACGAACTGGAGCAGGCCCGGCAACAGCGTGAACAGGCGGCCAAGGCCGACGCGCAGGCCGCGCGGGAAGCGCAGGAGCAGGCAGAAGCAAGGCGCAAGGCGGAAGAACTGAAAGCCCGCCGGTTGCAGGAAACGGAGAGCCAAGCCAGGGCGCTGGCAGAAGAGGAACGACGCCAGGCCGAGGAAAACAAGCGTCTCAAGGCACTGGCCCTGAAAATCGACGAGATTACCCGGCAGGAGCTGGCCGACCTGCAGGCCCGGGGGCATGAAGTACAGAAAGGCGGTAGAGCAACGCCTGCGGGAACTCGAGCAGGAGCTCGTCCGCGCCGGCACGGGCGCGGAGCAGGAGATCGCGCGACTCAAGGAACTGGCAATGGACGCCAGCGACAAGGCACAGGATGAGATGTGCCGGCTGGAACAGCTTGAAGCGGATACCCGGAGCCAGCGCGATGAGGATATAGCCCGGCTCGAGGAGCTGGAGCTGCAGAGCAAGCGCAATGTGGAGGACCAGCTCGCCCGCCTCCGAGCCTGCGAGGATACGATCAACACCACGGCGAAAGAGAAGATCAACGCCCTGGAAAACAACATGCGCGAAACCCGGCGCAGGGCCGCGGAAGAAATCGCCCGACTGGAGCAGCTGATAGCCGATGTACAGCGGCAGGCGGAAATCGATGTCGGTGAGCTGGAGGAGCTGATCGACGCGGCCCAGTCAGATGCGGAAAAGGAAACGGCGCGGCTGGTGGAGCAACGCCAGGAAGCCGAGCGAACCGCCACCGCGGAAACGGCCACGCTGCAGCAGCAACTGCAGGAGCAGACCGAGTCCGCCGATAGCCCGACTGGCGGAAATCAAGAAAATGCAGGCGGAAGCCCGGCAGGCCGCGCCAGGAGGAGCTGGAAAAACTCGACGGCCTCGAGCGGGACGCCGACCTGGAAGCCGAAAAGACCATCGCCGAATTGAAAGCGGCCATGTCCGCGGCCAGGGACGAGGCGGTCAAGGAACTGGAGCGGCTGCAGGCCCTGGAGAGCGAAGTGCTGTGCAAGCAGGCGGACCAGCTGGCCAAACTGAAACGCTGACCAGGCGACCCCACCGCCTAGACGCCCCGCCGTCAGTACCGCACTCTGGGCAGCGACTGGCCTGCAATTACAGTTGTGGTTTCGGCCTGCCACGTTACAATCTCCTCCCCTGTCCAAATCCCGCAGCTCCGTTATCCATGTCTTTCTGGCAACCCAGGTCCGTTTTGCAGCTCGTGCTGGTCGGTTTTTTTACCGCCCTGGCCCCGCTGTGTCTGGCCATTCTGTTTACGGTACAGACACTGGAAGACCTGGCAGCCAACAGCCGCGAGGTGTACCCGGCGAGGTCATCGAGGTCACCCGTCTGGGCCAGGAGATCCAGGCCGAACTGCTGCAACTGGAGCGCCACGCCCGCCAGTACCTGACCCTGTTCGACCCTGAACTGTCACGCCTGGCACAGGAGGAGCGGGCGCTGCTGATGCAGCATCTGCGGGACCTGCAGGCCCGGGTGACCGGCCACGGCGTCGATGCCGTCGCGCTGGATGGAGTCCCTGCAGAAGCTCGACCTGGCCCAGCCAGCCCCGACCGACGCCGACGGCGAGCCGCTGCAGGCGACACCCTGCGGTAGACGCGACTGGAACAGAGCTTTGCGATCATCAGCGAGCACCGGCGCGGCCTGCAGCAGTGGCTGCAAACCTGGGTAGACGAGCTGCAGGACAGCACCGCGGCCCAGGCCGAGGTCGTCATCGACGCCCTGTATGTACAGCTGACCTTCCTGGCCTTCGCCACCCTGGCGCTGCTGCTGCTTTTCACCTACTGGATCAACAAGCCCGGTGCAGCAGCTGACCGACGAGATCCACAAGCTGGGCACCGCGGGCCTGGACCACACCGTGCGCATATCCGGGCCCCCAGGAGGTGGCGGAGCTGGGCCGCAAGCTCGACTGGCTGCGCCAGCGCCTGCACGATACCGACCAGCAGAAGCAGCAGTTCCAGCGCCACATATCCCACGAGCTGAAGACGCCCCTGGCCAGCCTGCGGGAGGGCACCGACCTGCTGGCGGAACAGGTGACCGGCCACCTGTCGCAGCAGCAGCAGGAAGTGGTCGACATCGTGCGGCGACAATGCCATCGAACTGCAGCGCCTGATCGAAAACCTGGTCGACTACAACCAGCTGCCCAGCCAGGAGCTGACCTTCGAGAAGATCAACCTGCTGCCGCTGTTTGACGAAATACTGGCCAACTACCGCATCACCATCGACCCAGAAGAACCTGCAGCTGAACGTGAGCGACAAGGTGGACAGCTGGGTGGCGGACCGGCACAAACTGAAGACAACCCTGGACAACCTGCTCTCCAATGCGGTGAACTACACGCCCGAGGGCGGCCTGATCGACGTTGTGTGGCGGCGAGAAGCTGCTAACCTGATCATCGAGATAGCCAACTCGGGACAAGCCCATACCACCGGAGGATCGCGAACGCGTGTTCGAACCTTTTTACCAAAGCACCGCCAAGCGGACCGGCCCGATCAAGGGCTCCGGCGTGGGCCTGAGTGTGGCCCGGGAGTGCATCGAGCTGCAGGGTGGGGCAGCTCACGCTGGTGCCCCACAAACATTTCCCGTGTGTTTTCGCGTGCTATGTCCCGCTCACTAATCCGCTTGCTAGCACTGCTGCCGCCCTGCTGGTGTGTCTTTCTGGCCGGCTGTGTCAGCCCCGCCGCCGGTCGAAATCGTGAAGGAGGCGCCGCCGGCGAAAACACCCACACCGCCGGTCCAGCCGCTGGCTGCGGTGGCAGGAGAGCGTATCCACGATGAGCCCCGCACAGCTGACCACCGCGCTGGAGGGCGTGGCCGACCCGGGGAACGCGAACCAGCTGTTCTATTACGGCCTGCTCAACCAGCAGTCGGACGCCTACGACGGCTGGGTGGCGGCCCGGGACATTTTCCGGCAGCTGCAGCAGAACGAGGCGCTGACCACGCCGCAGCGGCAACTGGCCGGTCTGCTCGAGCGCTACAACCAGAGCCGGATCAACTGGTTTCACAGCCGGGACGAACTGCGGCTGGCAGTACGAGGCGCTGCAGACAGCGGGTGACCGAATTGCAGGACGCAGAACACCCTGCTGGAGCAGAAGATCCAGGCGATTACCGACCTGGAAGCCACCATCAGCACCCGCAAGGAGGAGTGATGGCATGCAGGATCGCCTATTGCTGGTGGACGACGACGCCAGCCTGCTGAAACTGCTGGCCATCCGGCTGGAGGCCGAGGGCTTTGCGATACTCACCGCCGCCTCCGCCGACGGAGGCCCTGCAGGTGTTGCGCAACAACCCCGTCGACCTGGTGCTCACCGACCTGCGCATGGAGGGCGCCAGCGGGCTGGACCTGTTCACCCAGATCCGCCATTTCTACCCGGGGCTGCCGGTCATCATCATGTCCGCCCAGGGCACGATTCCCGAGGCGGTTTCCGCCACCCAGATGGGCGTGTTTGAATTTCTCACCAAACCGGTGGACAAGAACACTGCTGCTGAAGACCATCCGCGCCGCGCTGGAGCAATCCGGCGCCACCCAGGCCGAGATTTTCGAGGAGTGGCGCGAGCACGTGGTCACCCGCAGCCCGCTGATGGAGCGGATCCTCAACCAGGTGCGGCAGGTTGCCAGCTCCGAGGTGAGCGTGCTGATCACCGGCGACAGCGGCAGCGGCAAGGAATTGCTGGCCCGGGCCCTGCACGAGGCCGACAAGCAGCGCAGCGGCCCCATGGTGGCCATCAACTGCGGCGCCCTGCCCGAGCAACTGCTGGAATCCGAGCTGTTCGGCCACGTGAAAGGCGCCTTTACCGGTGCCGTCAATGAACACCAGGGCCTGTTCCGGGCCGCTCACGGCGGCACCCTGTTCCTGGACGAGATCGGCGATATGCCCATGCCGGTGCAGGTCAAACTGCTGCGGGTCCTGCAGGAGCGCCGGGTTCGCCCGGTGGGCAGCACCTCGAGCGAGGCGGTGGACGTGCGCATCATCTCCGCCACCAATCGCGACCTGGAGCGGGACATGCGGGAGGGCCTGTTCCGCGAGGACCTGTTCTACCGCCTCAACGTGGTCAATTTCCACCTGCCCTCACTGGCGGAGCGGCGCGAGGATATCCCCCTGCTGGTCAACCACTTTCTGCGCACCACCGGCGCCTACCAGATGGGCAAGGTGACCAGCTTTGCCCCCGCCGCCATGGATATCCTGATCCAGGCCCCCTGGCCCGGCAACGTGCGCCAGCTGCAGAACGTGGTGCAGCGCACCGCGGCCCTGTCGACCACCCCGGTCATCCCCGAGGCCCTGGTGCGGGAGGCGCTGACGGTGGAAGACCAGTACCTGCCCTCCCTCAGCCAGGCGCGGCAGCAGTTCGAGCACGACTACCTGGTCAAGGTACTGCGCCTGACCAGCGGCTCCGTGGCCGAGGCGGCCCTGCTGGCCCAGCGCAACCGCACCGACTTCTACAAGCTGCTGAAGCGGCACAATATCAACCCCGAGCAGTTCAAGGACGAGTGATCCAGTCCCGTGTCGCAAATTGGCGACACTCCATCTTATTGATTTTATTGGATATTTATTTTTGGCCCGATTATCTGTCGGCAATCGCCCACAAATGGACGCCAAAGTACCGGGAATTTTACCTATTCCACGGGCATTCAACAGAGGCGAAATTTCTATCTTATTGAATTAATTATATTTTCTCTTCATTGGCCCGATTACTGCAATCCCAAATGCAGTAACGAATACCCTGTAGCGGCTTCATCGGTATCAAGCTTGGTCACTGAATACAGAGGAAATGATTGTGTCGATTGAATTCATAGTAAGCCAGGACCCGCAACTACTGGAGCAGTACTACCAGCTCCGCCAGGCCTGCTTCCGCAAGGAACTCGGCATTCCGGACTTCGACGGCTCCGAGGACGCACTGGACCGGCGCAGCCACATACTGCTGGCAATCCAGGATGGCCGCTGCATCGGCGGGGCCCGCATCTCCCCCAATATCCCGCTGGAGGGCCAGCTCCGGGAGCTGGACCTGGCTGAAGACGACTGCTGCATGTGGGAGCGCTTCGTGGTGGACCCCGCCGTGCGGACCATTCAACTGATACGCGATTTCTGCGCCAAGCTCATCGAATACTCCCGCTACTTCGGCTACCAGTACGCCCTGGTCCTCAGCTCCCTGCGCAATGCCCGCTTTTACCGCCAGTGCCACACCGCCCTCGACGTCGGCTTCCAGATCCACCGCGCTGTGCCGGATTGTGCCCAGGGTGCGTTTGCCGGGCTGGAGCACTACCTGTCAGTTTCAAATCTTCAGGATGTTTCGGCCGCTGCGTTGCGGGAGTGTGTGCCGGTCAGGCTGGCTGCGTAATACCAGGGCAGTCGCCCCGTAAATTGGTGGCCACGATAGGCCTGGACCAGGAAATCGCACGCAATGCCCTGCCCGTCAGCCTGATCTTGGCCCTATACTAGATTGCTCAAAGCGTCGGCAAACCACCACCCGGGGACACTTCGCCAGCCATGAGCAATAAGCTGCGTTTCCAACCCATTCACATCGATGTGGCCCGCAACGCCACCGATGATTTCAATCCCTTTCACGACAAGCACCGGTGGCAGCGGATTGTCGCCAACCCCTTCAGTGGCCCGATTATCCTGGGTTTCCAGCTCGAATGTCTCATCGAGAATCAGATGCACCAGTATCGTGCGTCAAATGGCGAAAACGCACTTCTGGAAGCGCACAAGCTGCGCTACAGCAACTACGAGTTCAAGTTCGTCAATGCCGTGCTGCCGGGGCAGGATATCGAGGTGCTGATCAAGGAATCACAGCTGAAGGGCGACGACGATCCGGTACTCGGAAACCGCGTCAGCCTGAAGGCGGACGGGAAACTGGCGGTCGCCGGATTCAAGCGTGAATCCAGCACGCCCTTATCGCCCGCCACAATCGACCTGGCCAGCCTGGGCGATCTGAACAAGATTACAGACCGAACTTTCCTGGATCCCGCCCCGGGGGCACAGGACATCTTCCTGAAGCGCAAATTCCTGACCGTCAGCAACGCCAAGAATTTCCTGTCCGGATCGCTGGTGGAACAATCGGACTACATCGACGAACTGGATGAGCGTATCAACTTCCCGGAAACCTTCCCCTGCGCCCTCCTGTCCTCCGCCCTGCTCGAACGGGCCTGGCAGCAGGGCCACGATTTTGAACGCGAGCCCATGGTCTACCGATCACACAACCTGAGCGTGGACCGCGAGTGCCTGCGGCAGGCGCGCAGTAACGACGTGCTGCACCTGCTGAGCCGCCATGCGGACCCGGCGGCCGAAAACCATGTGTACGACTGTTTTGGGGTGATCGGGACAGACAGGCTGTTGTTCAGCGCCAGGATCGACCTGATGCCGCTGGCAGCTACATAACGCGCTTGCCCTAGAACCTGATCACGGGCTGCTGCTGCCGCTGCGTAACAGGCTCGGCCCGGGCAATGGCCGCCGAGGCATCACCCCAGCCCTCGCAGCGCGAGCGCCCACGCTGACCGCGCAGCACGTTCAAAATGCCCTTGCAGAACGCGTAAGTATGGAAAAACCATACGATTCGGTTGCGCTCTGCGGCAGAAACAGGTGCCTTGGCACACACCAGTTTGTCGTCATACATGAAACGTTCGGACAACCCGACTGCGCCGTAAGCATTTACCCTGACCCTGCTGCCCACGGCCAGGCGCGGCCCCAGCACCAGGGCATCCAGAAAATCGCCCTCGCCGCCGATATACTCGTGCACTGAGCCATAGTTATACGGGCAAGGTAGCGGGGAGACAAAATCGATATGGCCGGTGCTGCCCCTTTTCAGGAAGCTGCCCCGGGGTATTTCTATAACAACCTCCACGCGAGGTAACCGCGCCCGGTGCTTCGCACTCATCGATTCAGGCATGACATTGAACCTACCCCGCGCCTGACCGGCTTACAACCAGAAGCCGCCCTCCACCGCCTAGCCCCGAGGATTCTGCCGTCTCCGTCGCCCTCCGATCCCCGTCGTCAATCCGACCCGCTGTTACTCGTCGCCGCTCTTCGAGCCTGGGCGTACTGTCCTGCGACAGCCTGGGATCGGGCTGGGTGGAATAGCCGAGCTGCCCGCTCACCTCCTGCGGGTACAGGTGCACACCGGACAGGGTGACATAGGCCGGCTGGTCCCGTTTCGGGCTGAGGAACCCCTAGCAGCCAGACGCTGAATATGCCCAGGCCCAGGGCGGCGCCGAGGGTACCGCCCAGTAACAACAGGTAATCCGGCCCGATGCGCTCGCTCTCGGGTGCCGGGCGTTCGATGACCGAGACCTGGGGATATTTCTCCACCTGGCGCACCTCCACCTGCACCAGCCGGGCCTGGGTGTCCCGGTTCAACTGCTCCAGGCCGGCCAGGTCCTCCACCAGGGCCTGGTGGGTGGCATAGATGGTATTGAACTGGGCCACGTCTCTGTTTGTGCTCGTCGAGCTTGCGCTGCAGGTCCGCAACCGTCTGCTGCGCCGCGGCATGGGCCTGGGTGGCATTGGCCAGCTCCGCTGCCCTGCCCTGGCTGAGCGCCTGGGCCAGTTTGGCTTTCAACTCCTCGATCCGCTCGGGAATGGCCCGCAACTGGGGCTGCTTCTCGATGTACTCCGGCGTGTAGCGTTTGCTCATTTCCAGCATCTGGACCTGCAGCTCCCGCAGTTCCGTGTCCATGGCCTCCACGTCACGGCGATCGCCCTGGGGCACCACCTGCGCGCCCCGGGTGATGGCCTCGCGCAGGGTGTCCAGGTAGGCCCTGGTCTTGGCCTCCTCCTCGATAGCGTTATTGAGGGCCTTGTTGAGGCCGTCGAGCCGGGCCAGCACCTCGTTCTCCTGCCGCTCCACGGAGATGATCTCGTGCTCCTCGCGGTAATCATCCAGGGCCGCCCGCGCCTGCTCCAGCTTGACCGCCAGGCCATCGAGCTCGTCCTGCACCACCTGCATGGTCTGGGCCTTGCGCTGCTCGATATCCTCCGCCCGCACGGCCAGGTAGACATCGATCCAGGTATCCACCAGCCGCGGCAACAGCTCCCCGTCCGCGCCCTGGGCGGACATTTCCACCAGGTTGGTATCCGGCACCGGGTCAACCCGCAGCAGGTGCCGCAATTCAGTGGCATCCAGACCCGCTGCCCCGGTGGCATCCAGCTCAGCGGCCAGCCGCCGGGTAATGTCCTCCCCGAGCAGAATCTTGCGCTGGATGGCCACACTCTGGATATCCGCCGCCGCGACCTCGGCGTCGATGGCGCTGGGCGCGCTCATCAACACGGTGGCGCTGCTGCGATAGACCACCGGTTGCAGCAGCGTCCAGATCACGCCGACAACCAGCGTGAGGCCCGCCACCAGGCCAAACAGCCGGGCCCGGGGGGACCGGTGCCAGGGCTCCTCCGGGTTATCGCGATAGCGCTCAAAGCGCGGCAGGGGTTCCACTCTCGGGTTCGTATCCATACGCTGCAACGCTATGCTCGTTCAAGATAATGAGAATAATAGCGGTTATAGGATAATCCCACAGCAAAATAACCCGGGGAAATGCCACGGAGTTCCAACCGAAGAGACTGCCGCACTTTCCAGTAACTTTTCTCAGGATCATCACACCCCTGCTGGCTTGGGCTGTCGGCCTGTTGATACTGCAGGCGATCTACGTCTCTTAACGATGGGTCATAATGACAACTTCTCTCCACTGAAGTTAGCGCAAGATTTAAATATATCTTGAATCTGGATCAGCCGAAGATGAAATGGATTGACTGGAGGACACACCAATCTTGACACCTACCACCGGCGGAATAAAGTGGACGAAACCCGACGAGAGGCTAGCAAAGTGTCCAACTACCCGAAGACGTGGTTTACTGAAGAATATTTACGTTGTGCTGAATTTGCCTGAAGTAAGGCTGAGCTTAAAGGTACCTGCTTGGAGCAAGGTGCCCACCAAAAGAGAGATGAAGACGAAGACAAAAGCGAATACCAAGAATAAGCCCGTCATAACTGCGGGATTGAAGCAGGCAGCCGCCAAGCGCGAGGTGGCTACTGCGTGATACTACAGACTTCCCGGCGGCCTGCTCGTAAGTAAAAAAGTTACTCTTACTCTCTTGCGACTACAGTCGTTCACATTGGGCAAAGGCGCTGGCACCATGGTCAACAGCTTACAACACCAGCTTGCAAGGCTGCTACCGATGATCATAGTCGGTTACTTTGCGTTTATTGTGTACGGCAGCCTGATACCCTTCGAACTGCGCGATTACAATTTCGCCGAGGCACTCGACGCCTTCAAGAACATACGCTATCTCGAGCTCGGCGTCGCGTCCCGCGGCGACTGGGTTGCCAATATCCTGCTGTATATACCACTGGGTTTTCTGTTGATGGCAAACGGAAATGCGGCGGGTGCCAGGCACAGTTGGGTCAGTGCTATAGCCGTCATGGCCTTCTGCAGCCTGGCTGCCTTCTCCATCGAGTTCCTGCAAATCTTTTTTAAGCCGCGTACGGTCTCCGAGAACGATCTGATCGCCGAGCACATCGGTAGCGCACTCGGTATCGCTGCCTGGTGGCTGGCCGGAAACAACCTGCTGAGGTCACTTCAGACTATTTCGCTTGGCGGTAAGACCGCAGTGCGTTCGGCGCTGTACATCTATGCCATCGCCTTGCTCGCGCTGGCGCTGTTCCCGTTCGATATCCTGATCTCGTTCGATGAGATCCGCGCAAGGCTGGACAGCGACCTGGTCGGCCTGCTGATGGCCGACAGTTCCAGCGGCGGTATTCTCAGAAGCCTGGCGTCATTTATCGCCAGCAGCATCGCCTATGCACCGATTGGACTGTTGTTACAGTATTCCGACAAGCGCGGCAGCGGCGGCATTACTACCGCTATCATTCTCGGCGCTTTGCTAGGCGCCGGAGTCGAGGTACTGCAGTTCTTCGTTGCCTCCGCTGTGAGCGAGGGGCTGGGCATCGTTGCTGCGGCACTGGGCGTGAGCGCGGGTTACATCGTCGGCAAATGGTCCCGTGCTGTCTCGATTATTCCGATAGTCAGGCGGGCGGGGACATTGGCGTTGTTTTTGCTGCCGCTATACCTGTTGGTCGGCATGGCATTGAACGGTTGGTTCAGCGGTCCGTGGCAGGGTATCGCTGACGGGCTACAGTCCTTCGACGCCAGGTCGCTGATACCATTTTATTACCATTACTTTTCCACCGAGGCCGCGGCCCTGCGCAGCACCATCTTCAATGCCGCCTTGTACCTGCCGATCGGCCTGGTCTTTCAAGCATTACGCACCGGCGGCCGCCAGTCCGCCGCAAGTTCACTTAGGGTATGTATATTTGCTGCAATCAGCATCGCGTTCGTTCTCGAAATCGGCAAACTGTTCGTCATCAACAAGCACCCGGACTTTACCAACCTGATCATCGCGGCAATATCGTCCGCATGCGGCTACCTTGGCACTGTCCTGGTTCCTGCAACAATGGCAGGGCGAACCGGCGGTCGGCCAGGCGCGCGCACACGCTTTGGAAGCACCGCCTGCCGTGGAGCCACCTTCAAAGAACTACAGTACGATATCCAATGCTCGCGTTATCTGCGCTTGTGCGCTGATTTTGCTTCTGGTAGCCCTGCTGTCTCACTACCCGCTGGCAAGTCCCGGGCTGGTCATAGGCCTGGTGGTCTGCGCTGTGCTGGTGCAGCGCGCCCTGTGGAGTTTCCTGATCGTCCTGCCGGTACTACTGGTCATCTTTGACAAGGCGGCCGAAACCGGATGGTTTTTCGTGACGGAGTTCGACTTCTTTGTTTTGGCTACACTGATTGGCGGACTGCTCAACGGTAACGCCACGCAGAGAGTGCGGCTTCGACGCCGCCACCGGTTCGCAATCACCCTTTTTGCGACGTCGATAGTGATCAGCCTCTTGATCGGCCTGTGGCCGCCAGCGGTTATCGACGGCAACGCCTTCAATTCCTATCTCAGCCAGTACAACGCGCTGCGCGTCGGCAAGGCCTTTCTCGAGGCCATGCTTCTGCTGCCCCTTATGCGTGCGGCACTGCGGTCAATGCAGGATTTCAACCGTTTCTTTTTCCCGGGCGCACTGGCCGGCCTGATTTGTGTGTTCCTGTTGATCTTGTGGGAACGGATGATTTTCCCAGGCCTGTTCGACTTCGCGCAGAGCTACCGGGCAACCGGCTTGTTCTCCGCGTTGCACACCGGGGGCGCCCTGATCGACGGCTACCTGGCTCTGATGATTCCGTTTATTCTGACCGCCGGCCTATTCCTGCCCCGGCGCATCGCAGTCGCGGTCACCGGCACTCTACTAATCGTCGCAATCTATGCGGTACTGGTCACCTACTCACGTATCACCATGGTTGCAGTCGCCGTATGCGGCCTTCTTTTGCTGGTCATGTCGGTCCGCCTGATCCGTTCGGTGCGCGGCTTCTACCAAATCGCCGTGCCCACCATCGCCGTTATAGCGTTGGTATCTGTGCCGATATTGCGCGCGCCGTATATACAGAGCCGGTTCGACACTATTGGGGCTGATCTGCAGACCAGAATCACCCACTGGCAGCACGCCATTGCTCTTAAACCCGGTGGCGGGTTGAGTAGCGTATTTGGCGCTGGATTGGGCAGCTTTCCACGCTACTATTTCATTGATTCACTGGTGTCAAAACCGCTGCCATCGCACCAGCTTGTCTACGAAGAAGACAATCCTTTCCTGCGCATCAGCGGTGGCCGGGACTACTATGTCATCCAGCAAGTGGCACTCCCCCCGGGTGCCGAATTTAGCTTGCAGCTGGATTTGCGAGCCGGGGAAGCCCGTCAAAAGATAACTGTTTTACTTTGCGAACAGGCACTATTGTATGCCTACCGCTGCAACCGAAGCGAGCTGAATGTCGATGAGTTCAGGAACCTGGCAGATCACACGAGACGACCATTGAGAACTTTCCGCTTCGTAATTGGCGCCAGCGAATGCGGCCGGTCTATCTTGTATTCTTCAACTCCGGCGCACATGCCATCGATGTTGATAACGTTCGCCTGCACGATCCACAAGAAAACCGATTGAGCGCAACGGCAGCTTCGACCGCGGACTCGATCACTGGTTTTTCACCAGCGACGATCATCTGCGCTGGCACATCAAAAACCTGCCGTTATCCATGTGGTTTGAACAGGGCTGGTTTGGTGTGCTGGCGCTGCTGTTGCTCATCAGCATGCCTTTGCGAGGTCTGGCTACTTTCGCGTCGCGAGGCGACCGGGGTGCCCAGGCGCTATTGCTGTCACTCACCGGATTCGGCATCGTCTCGCTAACCAGCAGTCTGTTCGACTTTCCCCGATTGTCGTTTCAGTTTTTCATGGTGGTTTTTGCGTCCTATCTTTATATCAATTTGCGGTACACAAGGCATGGTCGTAAGGCCGGGAGCGATATGGGAAGTGCTAAATGAAAGCTCTGCTGCACCTGTCAATCACACTTGCCCTCTTCGGCGCGCTTTTCGTCGGCGGTAACGCGTTATACGACGCGCTGGTGGTTGAAGAGTATGTCGCCCATGAAAGCATCATGGACACCTTTGCATTGCCGGAGGAAGCGCCGTCGACGCCGCTGCCGAACTTCAAGCTCGCCCACCCGCGACTGCCTCACCCGGAGCAGTGGCAGGTCGACCTGATCCGAGAGCACAATCCCGGGTACTGGGCGCAGCATCGACAGGCAGATCGAGTCTGGACGCGGCGAGCTGTACTCGAGAACGTTGATGGCGTTTGTAGAACCGGGAAGCCAGGATCTGAGCGGGCTGTTCACGGACCTGATGCAACACGATTTCGGCTATCGCGGCAACCAGGTCAAGGATCTCGCCGTGGCCTACGACTGGCTCCATGACCAGTGGTCGGATTCGCAACGCCGGCAACTGAGGCAGCGCACCATGGAGGGCTGCCGCGCTGCGATCGACGTTATCCGCGAAGAGAGGCTTTCGCCTTATAATGTTTATCTGTACAACAGTCCGTTTCAAAACCTCATCTACTGCGCGCTCGCGGTGTACAAGGACAGTCCGGAGGCCACGCCGATCATGAATTTTACCAGCGATCTATGGCTGAAACGGGTGCTGCCGGTCTGGCGTCAGATCATGGGCAAAAACGGCGGCTGGCACGAGGGCGGCGAGTACGTCGGCATAGGCATAGGCAACGCGGTATACCAGGTTCCCGCCGCCTGGCGTGCCGCGACCGGCCAGGACTTTTTTGCGTCCGAGTCCGGGTTGCGCGGCTTTCTCGACTTTCTGATTTACCGGACCCGGCCCGACGGCACGCATTTTCGCTGGGGGGATGCTGCCTTTTTCGACAAAAAAAGCCCGGATCAAATCGCACTTGCTATCGAATACCAACACAAGGCAGCTTACACCTTTCTGGGCGCGCCCCAAAAGCTGCAGCCCACCGCTTATCCCTGGGGGCCACTGACCGACAGTACGCTGTACGACCCGGCTGCGGTCGACGCACTGCCCAGGGTCAAATACTTCGACGGCATCGGAATGCTCGTCGCTCGCTCCAACTGGAACGCGGATGCGCTCTATGTCACGTTCAAAGCCGGCGACAACTACTGGTCCCATACGCACCTGGACCAGGGTTCGTTCACGATCTTTCATCACGGCGCGCTGGTGATCGATAGCGGGGTCTACGACGGTTATGGCTCTGACCACCATTTCAATTATGCCTACCAGACGATCGCACACAATGTAGTAACCGTGACCGACCCACGAGATACCGTACCCATGCCCCAGAAGCAGGCAGACCCCCGCAGCATCGCAAACGACGGCGGTCAGCGGCGTATCGGTTCCGGCTGGGGTATAGAGCCAGCGCCTTTGGATCTCGATGAATGGCGGGGAAAGGCGGACATCTATCATACCGCCACGATCACCAGCCTGAATGTCACTGAATCGGGATTCACGGTCAACGCGGATCTGACGCCAGCCTATACCAACTCAGAGAGCGGCCAGGGCACTTTCAGCGCGCGAACCCGCCGCGTCGAACGTTACACACGCACGTTCGCGCTCGATCTTGACCGGAACAGCATCAATATCCAGGACAGCCTCAAGCTGACAAAACCTGAATTCAAGGTATCCTGGCTATTGCACAGCATCGAAGAGCCGGTAATCACCCGGGACGGATTTGTGGTCGGCGGCCACCCCGGTGCGGGAACGGCCGCTTCCGGTGTCACCGCAACTATTAACGATGCGGCATCGTTCCAGATTCAGAAAATCGGAGGCCCCGGGAAGGAATTCTGGGTCGACGGAATCAACTATGATAACAACGGCGGAGTGGCGGCGGTGCTGCAAAGAAAGCGCAACATTGAACCCGGCAGCTGGCGGATAGAGGTATCGCCGATAGCCGCTTCCGATACCGTACGTTCAATGTCGAGCTGACAGTGAGCCCCACATATAACAATGGCGCAGGGTAATTGAACCGGTATCGCGACAGGATTTATCGTCGCCGCAACGACCCACAGTGAGACACAACGCTCACATTGCATATAATTTCGCGCAGAAGAGCCCCTGAATCCATTTTTGTCAGATACTATGCAGCACGGGGTGCAAAATACAGTCTGACCACTTCATAATTCTCAATAATCAAGAGGGGGCGGGATATGGCTGATGCCATCGACAGCAAGCGGGCAATGTCCGCAATCCCATACGGAAACCTGCTCGCGCTGCTCGACTATCAGGCAGTGCATTTGCCTCAAAGCACCGCGATACTGGCTCCGGGCCGTCAAGGCCTGAGCTATGCTGGCTTGCGGGACCTGGTCCGCCAGGTGGGGGCCAGCCTGCGGGCGCTTGGGATCGGGCCGGACGATCGGGTGGCGGTCGTGCTGCCCAATGGCCCGGAGATGGCCACGGCATTTCTGGCGGTGGCGTCCTGCGCCGCGTGCGCTCCGCTCAATCCTGCCTATCAGGCAGCGGAATTCAGGTTCTATCTGCAGGATCTCGGCGCGCGTGCGCTCATGCTGCTGGCGGACGACGACAGTCCGGCACGTGGCGTGGCAGCCGAACTGGGGGTGACCGTGATCGATTTGCAGGTGGACACCGCGCAGCCTGCGGGCCACTTCGATGTGCCTGCGCCGGATAGCATTGCCGTTGCGTCGGACAACGCCGATATTGCCCAGACGGACCGCGCTCATCCTGCACACATCGGGCACGACCTCGCGTCCCAAGATCGTGCCGCTGTCCCACGACAACCTGGTGTCATCGGCTGCGAACATCGCGCGTTTTCTGGAACTGGGCGAGCAGGACCGGTGCCTCAACGTGATGCCGCTGTTCCATATCCACGGCCTGGTCGGCGCCCTGCTCGCCAGTCTGGCTGGCGGCGGCAGCCTGGTCTGTGCGCCGGGCTTCGATGCCGACCGTTTTTTTGGCTGGATCGACGAGTATCAGCCAACCTGGTACTCGGCGGTACCGACCATCCACCAGTCCATTGCCGGCCGTGGCAGCGAGTATCGGACAAGCCGCGCCCGGCCACCGGTTTCGCTTTGTCCGTTCGTCCTCGGCGGCGTTGCCGCCGCGGACGCTGCATGAAATCGAGAACCTGTTCCAGGCACCCGTCATCGAAGCGTACGGCATGACCGAGGCCGCCCACCAGATGGCCAGCAATCCGCTGCCGCCCGCCGTGCGCAAGCCGGGGTCGGTGGGCATCGCGGCTGGCGTCGACATCGCCATCATGGACGAAGCCGGGCAGATGCTGGAGCAGGGGCGCCGTGGTGAGATCGTCATTCGCGGCGCGGGCGTCACCGCCGGCTACGAAAACAACCCCGAGGCCAATGCCAAGGCCTATACGGATGGCTGGTTCCGCACCGGTGACCAGGGTTATCTGGACGAGGACGGTTATCTGTTCATTACCGGACGGCTGAAGGAGATCGTCAATCGAGGCGGCGAGAAGATTTCGCCACGGGAGGTGGACGAGGCCCTGCTGGATCATCCGGCGGTCGCACAGGCAACCGCGTTCGCCGTGCCGCATGCCACGCTGGGTGAGGACCTGGCAGCCGCAGTAGTGTTGCGAGCTGGCGCTACCGCAGACGAGGCAGCCCTGCGCGACCATCTGTTCGCACGACTGGCGGATTTCAAGGTGCCGTCGCGCATCATTTTTCTGGATGAAATTCCCAAGGGGGCAACCGGAAAAATACAGCGCAGCAGCCTGCATGAAAAACTCGCGACGGCCCTGGTCCAGAACTATGCTGAACCGGAAACAGAGGATGAAAAGTATCTGGCAGCGCTTTTCAGGGACGTGCTGGGCTGCGGGCAGGTCGGCGTGAACGATAACTTCTTTGCCCTGGGTGGCGATTCGCTGCGTGGAGCGCAGGTCATCAGCCGCATCAACCGTGATCGCGACGTGGAACTGCCGATACCGGCCCTGTTTCAGCATCCCACCGTGGCGCAACTGGCCGTCGCGCTGGACAAGGCACAGCAGATGCGCATGGATGAGTTGATTGCCCATGTCGAACAGCTGTCCGACGAGGAGGTGGCGCGCCTGTTACAGGAGAACCCAGAATGAACCTGCATGCCCTGGGAGAGGGGTATGCGGCACGCGGGACGCGCAGCCAAGACAATGCGTCG